>NZ_CP113088.1:1467500-3645000 GCF_026625145.1 Lacinutrix neustonica
TACATATTCTAACTACTTCATAATAACTCAAGATAACCAGTATCAAAGGCAATTCTACAGTTGAGCTGCAGGATTTCACCTCTGACTTAATTATCCACCTACGGACCCTTTAAACCCAATGATTCCGGATAACGCTTGGATCCTCCGTATTACCGCGGCTGCTGGCACGGAGTTAGCCGATCCTTATTCTTACAGTACCGTCAAGCTCGGACACGTCCGAGTGTTTCTTCCTGTATAAAAGCAGTTTACAACCCATAGGGCAGTCATCCTGCACGCGGCATGGCTGGATCAGAGTTGCCTCCATTGTCCAATATTCCTCACTGCTGCCTCCCGTAGGAGTCCGGTCCGTGTCTCAGTACCAGTGTGGGGGATCCCCCTCTCAGGGCCCCTATCTATCGTGGCCATGGTAAGCCGTTACCTTACCATCTAGCTAATAGAACGCATAGTCATCTTGTACCGTAATCTTTAATGAAATCTTGATGCCAAGGCTTCATACCATGAGGTGTTAATCTTCGTTTCCAAAGGCTATCCCTCAGTACAAGGTAGATTCTATACGCGTTACGCACCCGTGCGCCGGTCGTCGGCGGTGCAAGCACCCCGTTACCCCTCGACTTGCATGTGTTAGGCCTGCCGCTAGCGTTCATCCTGAGCCAGGATCAAACTCTTCATCGTTAAATTTTTAAGTGTTTCCACTAATATGCTTAACAACCAAAGAAATTAATTTTAGTACTCAAAATGGCTTATTCTCTTGTTTGAAAATTATCGTTTCCAATAACTTTCTTACGCTGTCAATTCAATATGTGTATGAACTTTTTTCTGTTTCTCTAAGACCTTTATTGCTTAGCGGGTGCAAATATATAACTTATTTCTAACCCCGCAATACTTTTTGAAAAAAAAAATTAATCTTTTTTTTAATCCGTATTTCAATAAATTTCTGTTGAACGTTTTGAAAAAACATTGCTGTTTTTTCGGATTGCAAACTTACAACCTTTTTTTGTTATCTCAATGCTTATTATTGTAAAAATTTAAATCTTTTTTTATAAGCCTTTTAATGAACGTTGCTTTACTTCCCAAGTGTATACCTGTTTCGCTTAGCGGGTGCAAATATAGATTCCTTTTTAGAGATAACCATGACTTTTTTTGCCTTTTTTTAATCTTTTTTCGCCCCCTCTTCTTAGCCCTTTATTTTTAGGTACTTACAGCCACAAAAATAATCCGTTTTTTTTGTCGCCTTGTCCTTAATATATACACGCTTTTTATCGCGCTTTATAAAACACCTTAATCCCTAAACTAAAAAAGAACAGACCCCATTACAATCTAATAAAAAACCTCTTGCTATTAACACGCCCCTTTTTGCCCGCATTAGGGATTAATCATCCCTACTCTGTAGAAAGAAATCGTGAATCCTTCGGAATTGCAGCGTCAACCCTTTTGCACTTTCGCACAAAGTAATATAGCGAAAAGCAAACCCTTAGGGATCGCCTAAGACTTATGTGCTTTTAAAGAAAAAAGTTCCAAACAACGCCAAAGCGTATCGTGAAATCCCGGTAGGGATAATTGGGTGCTGAATAATAATCATAACCCGTGAAGGCTGCATTAAAATGCTCTGCCTTAAGATAAATTCTTGTTTGACGGATTTTAGCATTCACAAAAAAGTCTAATCTTGGGAACCCTCCTAGTTTTTGATCGTTTTGTGTATAAAACTCGGATAATAACGGATCGTAACCATTCATATTATATTCTGTAAAATAATTAAAGGTTATCCCTGTTTGCAGGTACATCGCTTTTTTGAACACATGATTAGCATAGTATAGCGTATTTCTGGAAATTACTTGTGGCACATTAAATACCTGATTTTCATCTTGAACATTTTGATACATGACCGTGTTATTCAGTCTGAAATTACCATATTTAAATTCTTTCTCTGCCTTTACCCTTAGATAGGTTATTGATTTATCGTTTTGAACAGGCTTAACGAGATTTGTTGTAGTCTCTTTTGCAAAATAGACGTAGTCATTAATCGTAGATAAGTCTACTGATAGGCTCACATACTTATTAGACTTGACAGCAAAGGCCAATTGTTGTGTTTTAATCGTACTAAACTCATTCTTCCAATTGTAGTTTACGTAATCACTTTGATATAATTGCGCATTATAATTTGGAGCGGATGCATGGTGATTTAGCTTTGCTTGAATGCTTAGATCTTTGTTTATATCATAATTAGCTTCTGCTTTGATGAAATTCCCCTCGAAATCCCCGAAACATTGACTCCTAAAGCTCCTTTAAGAATAAATCCTTTGATTTGCTTTTTGTATTGACCACCAACTGCCAACACATCTCCTTTCAATCTATTAGGAATAATACTGTTAATTAAGAACACTATTTTATCATAGCCATAATTATAATTGTAATGAGAGGCATTAAACTGTAAATCTCCAACAATATTATTAGAATAATTAAGCTGGAGTTGATTATGCAACTCTTCTAAAGTTACTCTATCTCTAAGTGTTAATGATTTAAAGCTATCCCCAAAAAAGTCATTCTGTCGTACTTGTTTAAACATATAACTCTTATCTTCCAATGCCATAACATGTGTTATATTAAGAGTGTTTCGCGAAATTGAATCAGCTTTATTTAAAAAAACATATTTATGATTTATATAAAATCGTTTCCCCTTTAGGATATTTTCAGCATCATCGAAATTCACTTCAAAAACACCTCGGTCTAGAAAATCCTCATCTCCTGATTCGAAAAACTGAAGATTATCATCTTTAATACCACCATTTTCCTCATTAAACAAGTCTTGAGCCACAAAGTGCGCATTAGCGACATACCGTTGATTTTTAGTTTCATAACTTGTTGTAAATCTAAAATTTCCCGTGCTGGTAAGTATGTTTTGGTATTTACCAAGAGAACGCAGTCCTTTGTAAGCAATTGAAACATTGAGTTGCTTTGAAGTGTTGGTGGTAAACAAAGCATCCAACAACTGTCCTTGTTCAAAAGCACTCTTATACATAAGTTCTGTTAGCGGTGTAGGAACATGAAAATAATTAATATCCTCAATTTCCATATAATTAAAATGTTTTGCGCGTGCTCCAAACTTTGGCATTAAAGCCATGCTTTCAAAATCCTCACTCAACGTATTATAACTTTGACCAAGGTTAGAAAATGGAATTAAATTGAAATTATCTTTACGTAGATAATTGTATTTGTATTCCTTTTGAATGGTTAAAGTGGTATCTACATAAGTGGTATCACTAAGATGGGAAATAATAAGATAATCCGTAATTTTCGCCTCACTGTTTTTAATATTCTTATTACTAGTGCTCTTGGCGGACCGTCTTCTAGTGGAGTCATTAGGCTGCCCCGTTTTTACAGAATAATTATCGCCATCTTTATTTACTGACTTATTTACTGGTCGCGTTTGTGCTAAGGCTAGGACACCAAAAAACATAAAAAAAACAACTAAGATTACTTTATTCATTAAATACTATTATTTTTAAAACTTACTTTGGTAAGTGTCTGAATTCTGTGGTAAAAATATGAAATATCTATAAGGATTTTCATTTTATATACAGAAAGGCATCTTGGCTGTTCAATAAAAATAAAAAAGACCTAGCGCATTCATTTCTTTTCTATTTTTTTAACTTTCAGACACCATATCTTATTAAAGAAAAATATTTCTAAGTATTTTTAAATTGTCATCGATATTACAATTTATTATTAGCTTAGCGTGTTAAGAATTATATAAATGCTAAAATTAAATTACTCCGGTTTTGATTTGGAATGTGGCACAGATGAAGCTGGCAGAGGCTGTCTTGCTGGGCCTGTTACTGCTGCCGCTGTTCTATTACCAAAAGATTTCAACAATACCTTCTTAAACGATTCTAAACAACTCTCTAAAAAAAAACGTGAATTTTTAAAACCAATAATTGAAGCTGAAGCTGTTTCATTTGCTTTTACTCACGTTTTTGAAGCGGAAATAGATACGGTAAACATACTTAATGCATCCATTATAGCGATGCAACGCTCGATAATAAAATTAGTCCCTACGCCGGAATTTATAATTGTAGATGGTAACAGGTTCAAACCGCTTAGAAATATTACTTACAAAACAATTGTAAAAGGCGATAGCAAATATTTAAGTATTGCCGCAGCTTCGGTTTTAGCTAAAACCTATCGAGATGCATATATGGCTCAAATTCATGAAGAATTTCCCATGTACAATTGGAAACAGAACAAAGGTTATCCCACAAAAGAACATCGAGACGCCATTAGAAAATATGGTATTACCAAATACCACAGAAAAACCTTTAGGTTATTACCTGAACAATTAAAATTAGAATTGTAATTTTGGGTTCTCTTTAAAAATGATCAAAATACAAATGAAGCATTTCCGGCTAATTGTCCTTTTTATATTTACGACTTTAAGTTGCAACAATCGCAAAAGCAACATTTCAATTTATGATTTCGTGCCTGAAAATGCACAAATCACACTTAATATTAACGCTATTGAAACCCTTAAAAGCAATGTGAAAAACAATGATTTGATAAGCGATTTAACGGCTACTGATATTTCAATACACCTCTCTAGAAAATTAGCCTTTTTAGATTTTATGTCCACGACTAAACCCATTGTTTTATCATTTATTAAGGATGGAAATGACAGTCTTCAGTTTACATTATGCACTAAAAATGTCCCTAATTTGTTTAATATTAATACTTTACCTAATCACAAAGAAGAAAGTATAACCATTGACAAACTAAAAGCTCGAAAATTCACTTATAACAACGAAGTCACTTATGCCGCTGTAAAAGATAGTGTCGTCGTTATTGCTTCAACTTTAGACTTATTAAAAACCTTATGCAACAAAAATAAAAAAAATAAAAAAACACCTTCTGCTTTTAGCACCATAGATAAAGAAAAAACACTTTCAATTATAGTAAATTCTCATCAATCAAACGCTATAAACACAGTATTCTATTCGGAAACACTTCCTTTTAAAAACTTCACAAATCTTACCACTTTTGATGCCGAGGTGTCTCAAGATCAAATTATCTTAAGCGGCGTCACTCAAGCAAAGGATTCGACAGACAGTTTAATTAATATCTTTAAGAATACCACGCCTCATGAAAATCAACTCGCAGAGATTGCTCCCAATAACTGCGATGGCTTTTTGAGTTTAACTTTTGATGATTTTTCTGTTTTCAATGCACAGTTAAAGGCTTTCAGAAAAACACAGGACTCCATAATTCCTACTACTCTTTTTGACAATATTGTTGAAGTTGGTCTCATTCATCAAACGAATAGTAAAACTATTGTACTAAATTCTATCGATATTATTTCTACAAAAGAGGCTTTAATAAGTGAGCAAAACAGAGAAGAAACCTATAGACAGATTGAGATTTTTAATTTTAGTACACCCAAACTTTTTGCAGAGATATTTCAGCCCCTAATCACTTACGACCAGGCAAAATATTATTGTATTATTGAACAATTTGTCGTTTTTGGAGACAGCAAAGAAAGTCCGGAAAACATTATTGCTAACTATCAAAATGAAACCACTTTAAGCTCACGAGATTATTACAAAGCCATTACAGAACATCTCAGTACAGATGCTTCCATTTTGCAGATTTCCGAGACCTGAAGTTCTTAAAAACGTGTTAGAAACAAATTTAAACTCAAGCGTCGACGCTTCTCTTAAAAACTACAAAATATCTGCATTACAATTTATATATGATACCGATTACGCACATCTTAATGCCATAATAAAAAAAGATAAAGGAAGAACGGAAAGTAATACGGTTACCGAAGTATTAAACATTAAACTGGATGTCAAATTATTAAATGATCCTCAATTTGTTATTAATCATCGCACTAAACAAAAAGAAATTGTAGTACAAGACATTAATAATAAACTGTATTTAATTTCTAATACAGGTAATATCCTTTGGAAAAAACAACTTAACGGACCTGTTTTAGGCAGAATTGAGCAAATCGACATTTACAAAAATGGCAGATTACAATTGGCTTTCGCTACACCACATCGCGTATATTTAATCGCGAGAAACGGGAAAGATGTCGATGGGTACCCCTTACTGTTTAATGATAAAATTACGCAACCACTTTCTGTGTTTGATTACGATAAAAAGAAAAATTACAGGTTATTTGTTACGCAAGGCAAACAGGTCTTGCTATACGACGGAAAGGGTAAAACAGTACAAGGATTTAAATTTTCTTCTGCAAAAGGAATAATAAATCATCAGCCCCAACATATACGTATAGCAAGTAAGGACTATATTATTATTAAAACCAATGAAGTATTGCATATTTTATCGCGTCGAGGAAAAACAAGGGTTTCCCCAAAAACAGACCTTACATTTTCAAATCAGCCAGTTTTTGAGTATGACAATGGTTTTGCAACGACCACCCAAGATGGTCATTTAATGCTAATAGACGACAACGGCAAAGTAACCAGCAGCACGCTTTTAGGGCAAAACACAAATCTAGTGACGACAAGCAAGACACTTGTCGCTCAAAACGACAACAAATTAAAGATAAAAAACAATGCATTAGAACTTAATTTTGGGAGTTACACAGTGCCTAAACTTTTTTATATTAATAATAAAATCTATGTTAGTCTCACAGAATTACAATCTCAAAAAGTGTTGTTATATGACAGTCAAGCAAAACTACTACCAAACTTCCCAGTGTATGGAAATGCACCAATAGACTTAGACAATATAGACTCTGATCCTGCTTTAGAATTTGTTACACGAGGCGATGACAGCACCATTTTAGTCTATGAAATTAATTAATTTTGTTTTTAAACAAAAAAACCTTAAGCATTAAATCTTTATGTGCAACAACCAATGATACAAATTATAGTAAAATTTTATTTATAAAAATGTTAACTTTATTGACTTGTACTTATTAATTGTTATAGATCAATAACTAAAACAAAAATTATGAAAACTAAATTAACACTATTAATTGCTTTTTGTTTGCTCTTATTAGCTTGTCCTGCCTCGGATGATGATACTCCTCCACCAATAGAAATTACTGCAACCAACTATTTATTTGAAGCAGAAGTTACACAAGAGTTCTATGCTAAAACACTTGCCGATTTGCAACAAAATGACCCAAATAACACTGCTGGCATTCAAGAGGCTGAAGACAATTTGAACAGCTATACCGAGTTTCTAGACAACTTAATAGAAATTGTTGGTATTGGAGTATTACCACCTCCTCCACCTTGCCCGAGATAGTATTGTCGGCGAATTGTGCTTCCCTAATGAAGGATTCTTATTAATGCCTGCAGGTGTAAATGCAAGCTTTAGAATTTTGTCTGAGAATTTAGAAGCGCTCGCATTGGTGAGTGGACAACCGCAAACGCTACCTAACAGTAATGGTGCCTTAAGCTATTATACTTACAATTTTGAAGCTGGTATTAATGGGACTATTCTATTAGAAATTACCCGCGAGGATGAAAATACTACTTTAATTTATACGATTCCTGCTGGCATAAGACCATAAAAATCTAATATTTGTATATTAGCCTTTAGATTTCCTAAAGGCTTTTTCATGAAAAAAACGCAGCTATTCCTTATTTTAACTTTTGGCTTTTATTTTTCTAGTGCTCAAAAAAGTAATTTAAAATCACTAGAATTCTTGGAACAAAAAGCAGGAGAATTCGCCTGGACAAATAAAGATTCTGCTTATCACTATTTTAATAAAGTGAAAATTTTAGCTAGAGCTGAAAAAGATTGGAAAGCTTTAGCCGAAAATTATATTAATACGATACGTAGTGCTGCATATCATTCAAGAAAGGAACTAGATTTAGAAACTATTAGTAAAAACTTAGATGAGTTGAACATGCTTTTTGTTCATCAAAACACTTTTTTTAGCACACATCCAGATTATCTATTCTATAAAAATTGCCTTTTAAATGATCGTGCTACTTATTATTTTCAGTTAGACGATTATGGCTTAGCGCAAGACACTTTTGATGCACTTATAGAAAATATTTTAACTAACGGCCTTGAAACCATTACTCCTGGCAATATTGACTTACTCTCAAGTGCCTACATTTATAAGGCTAAAATGTACAGCGACGAAGGTAAATATGAATTATCCAAAGTCTATTTTGAACGTAATCTAAGATTATTGGAAGATCTAAAACCAAACGACAAAAAATATTTATTCGCTAATTACAGCCTACTAGGCGAGCTCTACAAGCGCCAAGCTAATTACGAGAAATCCAACACGTACTTTATACCATCCTTAAAATATAAATTACGAACTAACGGAAAGAAAAACGGTATAGTAACTGATGCCCAAAATATTTTTAGCAATCACATTAAGCTAGAACAAATAGACAGTGCAACATTTTATTTAAAATTAATTAAAGCACATTTAAAAGATGGCGATACATATGAGCCAAGATATCATCACGCAAAAGCCGAACTCTTTAAAGCTGCAGGTAATTATGAAGATGCGCTTACAGAACAGCAAGTCGTTCTAAATCTTTATAGAGAAAAATGGACTACTAAAAAACATCTTGAAGTAGCACAATCTCATAGATCTATCGCACTTACTTTGTCAGAACTCAACAAGCCTGAAAAAGCATTGCAAGCCTATAACTTGGCTATAGATGAACTTACAGATAGTAAAACTATTAATTCGACAGTAAATAAAACAGAATTACTTAAACTATACAATGACAAAACGGACGTCCTCTTAAAGCTTAAAAATAACAGTGAGGCATTTGCAACTGCAAATCGCGCTATAACACTATTAGACAGTCTAAAGCCTTCTTTTAAAACAGAAACGGACAAACTTTTTATAGTCGATCAAGCCTATCCTATTTTTGAAAACGGATTAAAAGCTGCGTACAATTTATATATAAAAACCAAAGACTTCAATTTTATTAATCAAGCGTTCTTTATCTCAGAGAAAAGCAAAAGCACTTTGTTGCTCGAAGCGTTATTAAGTGCAAAAGTGACGACTTTTAAAACAGTTCCGCATTCGCTTTTAACCAAAGAAAAGCAATTAAAAACCAAAATAAATTTCATCGAAAAAAAAATTGATAAGTCTAAAACAGACCTCAACGTTTTGATGGATGATTTATTTAATGTCAAAAAAGAATATAACGACATTGTTGAAACAATTGAAAACAACTATAAATCATACTATGATTTAAAATACAATTCCAAAGTAGCTTCTATAGAAACTATGCAACTGTTTTTGGGTAAAGACGATGTATTACTTTCCTATTTCTATGGAAAAGAGTCCCTTTTTGTGATTTCTATTACAAAAACTGAAAAACATTTTACTCAGGTTCAACTAAATGAAACGATCGAAAACCTTGTTAAAGAAGTTTATATATTACTCAGCAACCCAAAATCTGATTTAGGCATATTACATGACAAGTCTTTTGAGCTCTACTCATTAATTCTTGAGTCACATTTGCAATACAGCAATAAAAAAAATCTTATTGTTCTACCAGATGGTCTACTAAACTATATTCCTTTTTCAGCCTTAACAACAAATGAAAGCAACTACAATTATTTGCTTGAAGATTATGCGATTTCCTATGCGAATTCTGCGACGCTATTGCTTCAACTTCAAGAACGAAAACAGAATAACAACAATGTCTTAGCGTTTGCACCCACATTTAAAAATAGCAGCTTACTCACGTTGCCAAACAATAAAAAAGAAGCTCAACAGGTGCTTTCTCATTTTAGTGGTGATCTCTATAGTGGCATAGGGGCCTCTCTCGGAAAAGTTTAACAAAAATAATTCAAGATATAGTATTTTACATTTGGCTACTCACGCCGTTTTTGATGACGCCACTCCTGAATCTTCATATCTCGGCATTTGCTCCTAATGGTCGCAGTGCCAATAAACTCCATGTTCGCGACCTCTATAATTTACAACTCAATGCCGATTTGGTGACACTAAGTGCTTGCGAAAGTGGCATCGGTAAATTAAATCGGGGTGAAGGATTAATGAGCTTGGCTCGAGGGTTTTATTTTAGTGGCGCCAACAGTATTGTGAGTACCCTTTGGAAAATTAACGATGCTTCTTCAACCCAGCTCATGGGTGACTTCTATCAACATTTATCAAATAGAAAAACCAAAAATAATGCTTTAAAAAACGCACAATTAGACTTTATAAACATAAATAAAGAGAATGGTTTTTCACACCCTTACTATTGGTCTGCTTTCGTAGTGTCTCGGAAACTCGTCACCCATACACACCCATTATTATTTTATATTAATATCAGGTTTTGCGTTAATTTTGTTACTATTGTTCCTTTACCTTAGAAAACTAAAATCTTAGTCCAATGCTTTAAGTAGCGCTTCTGCTTTAGATTGGTTATAAGTATAATGCTCTGTGAGCGTTCTTAGTTGTTGAATGGCTTCCCTTTTATCCTTCTTTTTTAGAGCGATTAGCGCTAAATACCATTGTGATTCTCCAATAAATTTTTCGTTTTCAAAGACTATCGATTCTAATAATGATTTAGCCTTATCCATTTCTTCTAACTTTAAATAGGCTTGAGCCATATAGAATTTGTGATACGCCTTATAATCGACTGTAGGGATGCTTTCAAAATTCTTAATTGCATTTCCATAATCTTCCGCTTCATAGGCTACAAACGCTTTTCGTTCTGGTGAGTCAATAGCATCGCTTCTTGTTATTGCGAACTCGGTATTTGGATACTCCTGAAAATTAGAAACATACAATTCATTATAATCTACTCCAAAAAAAGTAGTGTAGCCCAACCAACTCGCGCCTACTAAAAAAACAATGGATGCTACAATTTTCCAACGAAAACCTTTGGTTTTATTACGTTGCTCTTCGCTTTTAATATCCCTTTCGAAACCTTTCAGCCTTGTTTTTAAGTTAGTGTTTGCCTCTTGTATTATTGCGCGTTTTAAATTCTTTTCAAATTCAAATGCCGCTGCAAATTGGACATCCATTTCTAAACGCTTATTAAACTCACGTGTTTGCGCTTCAGTCAGGGTATTAGAAAAATAATGATATAATAAATCGTCGTTAGTCATTAGGAATTGCTATTAATTCGTTCTTTTAGGGTTTTTAGACAACGTGATTTCGCACTTTTAATCACGTTTTCACTATTATAATTGCCTTGTGCTAATATATCTTTAATGGTAAATCCACGATAATAAAAGAGCTTTAGTAATTCTTGACATTGCTTACCTAAACTTGTGAAATGGGTCTTCAATAACTGTTGCTCATGCGTTAACTCTTGGTTATCAATTGTGATGTTTTCCATAACATCTTCTTGATCTCTTACAATATCCATATTGTAATCTGAACTAATGGTTTTGTTATTTTTTTTCATCTTGTCAAAAATTAAATACTTACCAATACTAAATAGATATGTAGAAATACTACTTGTCATTGTTTCAATTTTTCCGGACATGATGTTGTTGTAAAAGGCAACATAAGCATCCTGGTAAACATCAATAACATCGTCTTGAGGTAAATTATAACGTTTAGCAAAATTTATAAACTTGTCTCTGTTGTCTTCATACACTTTACGAAGGTGCTGTTCTGAGCCTTGTTTTAATTCCTCTAGTGTGATGTCTTCAGCTTGGTTTAACATTTAATAGTGGGCGTTGATAAAAGGTTAACACTTAACTAGCTAAATTAACTTTTTTTACATAAAAAATATTATTTCTATTAACCTTTTCAATTTTAAGTTATAAAGATTAAAACGTTAAAACTTTTAATTATGAATACTTTAATTGGTAAGTATATTTCAAAATTTCTATTACTATTTGTGGCTGCCGCTACATTTTCATGTTCAAGTGATAATAGCGAAGACAAATTCTTACCACCGAAACCCTAGACTTAACTTTCGATTTAAAAACCAATCAAGATCAAATGGGTGACTTTGCCTGTAAAACTATGATTGAGTTTAATGGTAAAGTCTCGGGCTATTGGTGGTGATGACAGCTATACTATAGGAAATAATTATTCAAGCTCTGTCCGGAACAGTGACGATGGTGTGGCGTGGGCTTCAGTTGCTAGTAATTTAACTGGAGAACGCTGTGGCCATACTTTAACTGTATTTAATGGTAAACTTTGGCTTATAGGTGGTGAGAATACTGCAGGTGATTGGTATGGCGATATCTCGGTGGACAACAGATGGATCTAACTGGACCAACACTTTTGTAACGGCACCTTTTGGAGAAATCACCTATCATCAAACTCCGGCTTTTAATAGCAAAATGTATGTTATCGCAAGTTCATTAGCTACTGGAAACACTTTTGTACAATCCACAACGGATGGCAATACCTGGATTGAAGAAACCAATAATGCCTTTTACGGCCGTGTTAATCAAGGTGGATTTGTTTTTGATAATACTATGTATGTTTTAGGTGGTGAGACTATTGCTGGAGAAAAACTTAATGAAATATGGAAAAGCACCAATGGAAGTAATTGGTCTTTGGTTCCACAAAACCTTTCTATTTTTCCAGGTTTGAATTGGCACACTGCAACCGTTTATAACAATAAAGTGTGGGTTGTTGGCGGTCGCACTGCTACTTCTGTTTACACAAATTCTATTTATACCTCGTCAAATCTTGAAGACTGGATACATTATGATGGCACAAACCCCTTAAATCCCATAACAAAACATGCCACATTATCCTATGATGATGCTCTTTGGGTTTTTGGAGGTTATATCTCAAGTGGAACTGCTACAGGAAAAATATGGCGTGTTACAGAAGATTAATGTTAACCTTTTCATTTTAAAAAACATTAAGTAGAAACAACTAAAAATTCTTAATATGAATGCTTTAAAACAAAATCAAGAATTCCGAGAAAACAATTAGAAGTTTTATTAATAAGACCATAAAGATTTCACTTCTAGTATGTGCTCTCTCAATTTCAACCGTCTCTCCTGCTCAAACAAAAACTACGGATTCGTCTAAAGTGTCAAAAGACAACTTTCTAGATATGGGAGCCGAAATTTTAACACAAACGTTTGGAACAAACTTAGGTGGTAATGCCACTGGAGAGAAAACTGGTTTTCTTGAAATGCTGAATAAAACGGATTTAACAGAAGAACAGAAAACAGAATATAGAATATAGAAATCAATATTACTTACAAGCTAAAGAGTTGACACAAAAACAAAAAGACTCTTTAGGTAAAGCCATTGAGAAAAAAATTCTCGAAGCTGAAAGAGCAGACGATTAATCAATTAAAAACAATATAAAATGAGACATTTAAAGACTATAGCACTCATCTTAACTCTATGTTTTGCTACACAAGCCGATGCACAAATTTTTAAAAAACTAGGCAAAAAAATCAGTAAAGTAACTGAAAAGACCTTTGAAAAAAAAGCAGAACAAAAAACAGAAAAAGAAACCAATAAGGCATTCGATTCTACTTTTAATAATGGGAGCAAAAACAATAAGACTAAAAATGGAAAACAGAAAAATTCATCATTTGGCATGTCTAATGTAGCCCCGGCGGACACCTATAAGTTTAGCCATAAATATACCATGCAAATTGATGATGGCAAAAGCAAAACAGATCTTGACTATTTTTTAACCAATCAAGGAGAATATTTAGGGTTTATGATGCCAGATGATAGACAGAAGCTATTTACAGTTATAGATATGCCAAGGAGTACATTATATATGCTTATGGAAAATAAAGGCGACAAAACACAAATGGCTATGGATATGAAATTTGACGATGTTGCAAACGATGCATTTATAGAATCTGATTATTCAATAACACCAACTGGAAGAACTAAAACTATGCTTGGGTATTTAGCTAATGAATACGCTGTAAAAGGCAAGGATATGCATGGTACCATTTGGGTAACTAATGAAGCTAATGTAACATTTACTAAACTTTATGCAAAAACAAAAGTAAAAAAGGGTTTAGACCAGATGTGGCTAAAGATGATAGATGGCCTACCATTAGAAATGAATATTACCGATACTTCTAAACGAAAAGCAAAAAACATGACCATGCGTTGTATTGCATTAGAAAAAACAAGTTTTTCTATAGATACATCAGATTATAAAAAGATAATGTAATGAAAGCACTTCTAATCATTTTCGGATTACTGTTTCTTTATTCATGTAATAAAGAAACTGCAACAGATTCAAAAACTACGCCTGAACGTTCTGTCTCATCTCTAAGCGCTTCGGCTAAAGACTCTAAAAACGGCACTTACTTATGCAAAATAAATGGTGAAGATTGGTATTACACCAAAGCTTCAGGGCTTGTTTACAAGGATAAAAAAACAGGAATACAAATGGCAACAATCACTTTTAAAAAAAAATGACAAAAGGAAGTGAACATTTACAGCTAGAGTATGATGTGCAAAACAATACACTTAACAGAGTATTGGTAAACATAAAAAGACTTAATAAAGAAGAGAAGGCAATTACCGCATTTTACAATGCGACGAAAGAAACAATTACAAAAAATCCAAAAACATTATTATCCGGAAGTATAGATATATCTAATGGTACAATAGCTTCGGCACTGCTAATTTTAAAGTGGAAAACAGTTATGAGAAAAAAATATTAAAAAATCCAGAGGACTTTTTAATTCATATTTCAGATCTACAGTTTACTGGTATTGACTATTCAGATTTAAATAAAACATTTGGAAACTAATTTTAAAAAAATGAAAACACTCTATAAAACCATACTACTATTAATTATTTCTATTTCTATTTTTAATTGCAGTAAAGACGACGATAGTTCTAACCAGACTTTAAACCCATTACTTGGACAATGGGAAATTACCTCAGGTGATTTTATATATGGTAGTGATAAGTATATCTATTTCAATACAGATAACACAGCCAATATTTTAAGACAAACCAACGATAATTTTAAAGGGATTTATAGTCCTAATTATAGTATTTCAAATGGTGAAGTTACTATTGATGGTACAGGTGGGCAAGGAAGTCCAGGTCTCTTTAATTATGTACTTGATGGCAATACGCTAACACTATCCAGTAGTACTTCAACTAAAACACTTCAAAAAATTGATAACGGACAAAATAGCTCTGATTGGGTTGAAACGCTAAATATTCTTTCTCAAGGTAATGCGCCCTGGGAAGGAGATGTAGATATCGCTTTCACCTATGATAAAACAGCAATTGTATATGGCAAAACAAATGCCTCTGACCATATAGGATTAATTAATCCTGAAACTTTTGAGGAAATTGGACAAATAGCAACTACTAACAGTGCTCGTGCTGTAGAAATTGAAAAGTATGATGGTTCTTTACGATATGTATTTCAAAGTAATAATGGATCTGATAACTTCCATGCTTATTACAACAGTAATAACAATTTAGCTTTCGACTCCCTTGAAACTGGTGCATGGATAAAAGGTCCGGCATCTCAAGACGCAGATAAAATTTGGGTTGCTAGTAGTAATGAATCCAGCTTGTATTTATATAATTATGTATTGTCCCCACATCTTATTGAGCACACTATAGCTCTAGAGATTCAACCCGAAGGTTTGGACTATCAAAATGGACATCTATATGTCTGTGATGGGCAATTTGTACACAAATGCCAAATTGCTCCTAATTTTCAGGTAGTTTCAAGTTATAGGGTACAAGATACCACTATTAGTGGCATCGCTTTCGACGGCATCAACTTTTGGGTGAGTGGTTACAATTATAGTAATAGTAACCATGTGATCGTAAAAACTAACCTCACACTATAATTTTTTTAAACATATGTTAACCTTTATATAAGAGAACCATTAAAGCATTATAAAAACTATTAAACCAAATAATTATGACACATTTAAAATCAATGTTAACTTTAGTAATCACTGTAATTACTTTTTCAACTTTTGCTCAAGATGGCTTTACACCAAGAGCACAAGGCAACTTTTTAGCCAATGGTAGTATTGGTATTATTTCTACCAGCGAAAAAGCAAAATTCGAAGGCACTACGAGTGATGTAGGGAGTACTTTTCAAATTACAGCAACACCAAAAGTTGGTTATTTTATTACTGATAATATTGTTGCAGGATTAGAAATCGAGGTAAGAACCAGTACTACTAAATTTGAAGGTATTGACGAAAAGGTCACCTCAGATGGAATAGCAGTAGGTCCATTTGCCGGATATATGTTTGACAATGGCTTATTTGCAGAAGCTACCGTAGGTTTTGGCTCAAATAAAACCAGTACTATTATAGGAGATATTGAATCCAGTGTTTTTGCCATTCGTGGTACGGCTGGATATGCCTTTTTCTTTGGAGATCATATTTCTGTTGAACCTGCTATTAACTACACAAATCAAAGTCAAAAACCTAAAGGAGGTGATGGTGATAACAAAACCATTTTAAATACCATCTTTTTTAGTGCAGGTTTTACAGCTTACTTCTAAAAGAAATTTTCAAAATACTATTAGTTATGAAACATCCAACAATTAAAAAAGGTCGTTTAATCAGGACTACTGATTTAAAAAGAACGTTCAATCTACTATTTCTATTTGCGTTAAGTATTGTTTCATTATCCTGTGGCCCTTCAGAAGATGATTCGCCGGAACCAACACCAATAATAGATTTACAGGCAGATGACGTCGTATTTATGATAACACCAACATCATCAATTGCATTTGACGGTACTGCAACCATTACTGGTCGTGTAAAAAATATGGCAGACAACTTTATATCCGTTGAAGGCCAACAAGTCATACTCTTGTATGAAAGATCTCTAGGTACACCAACAGACCAGCCAGGAACTGAAATTGGTAGAGTAGAATTCACAACCCTTCGCACCGGTGAAACAATGCAAGTCTCCTATACACGTCCATGGAATTCAGCGTCTCCGGCAGAAGGAGAATTTCCACCGGAATACATTTTAAGACTAAGCCTAGATCCAGACATTCAAATAGATGGAAATGTTCATAACAACGATAACAATTCGGAAAACAATGAACTCATTGTCAGCGGTAAAGCTATTAACCAACTATTCTAATTAAAACTTAAGTTAGTCTAAAATATCATTTCTCAAATAAAATAATAATCCCCTGTACTTCTCTAATTAAGTTTTTTCATTTTTAGTTAGTTGTTGAAAAGTCGGAGTTTAAAAAATTTCGGCTTTTTTTATTCGTAAATGTTAACCTTTCCAATTTAAGAACTATTAATTAAAAAACAGCATTCAATTGTAACACCTAGAAAAATGAAAAATTTACTTCAAGTGGCCATCAATGAGTTTGGCATAAAAGAAATTAAGGGACCTCGCCACAACCAACGTATTATTAAATATGCTCAAGATTCGAAATTCACATGGATTAATGATGATGAAACGGCATGGTGTAGTACGTTCATGAACTGGGTCGCAATCCAAGCTGGGTTACAACATTCAAAATCGGCTTCTGCCCGATCGTGGCTAAATGTGGGATTCGAAACACAAAACCCGGAGCCTGGCGATGTTGTTGTCTTTTGGAGAGACAGTATCAATTCTCAATTTGGTCATGTTGGTATTTATTTAGGTTATGCTAAAGATCAATCTAGAATTTACGTCTTAGGTGGTAATCAGGGAGATGCTGTATCAATTTCTGCATATCCTGCTGCACGATTACTCTCTTTTAGAAGGTTGACCAACACAACCGCAGTGCGTTTACCTGCTTCCACTTTAGAAAAAGGCTCTAGAGGATCTCATGTTGTTGCCATTCAAAATGCGCTTAAAGTTACGGGGTATAACCCGGGGACTTCTGACGGTATTTTTGGAATAAAAACACAACAAGCCTTAGAACGCTTACAATCGACATCACCCCATATAAAAAATACAGGCATTTATAATAGTGAAACTAAAAAACTAATGGAAAGCCTATTAGCAAATAAAGCATAATCCGTAAACCATAAAAAAATAGAAATCATGGCAAATCAAACAGAAGTATCAGCAGAAAGAGAAGTACTCCCGAAGTACTCATGAACTCCGTTTTAGGAAAACTCTATGACATTTTAACTAATGGCGATGAAGTTGCTCCAAAATCAGACGATAATTATCTCGCCTGGCTCTCTGTTGGCATCCCATTCCCAAAAGAAGAATTAGAATTTTTATCTACAGGCTTTACTGGTCTTTATAGATCGCCGTAACCGGAGCCCTTAGAAGACGGTGAACAAAGAGAACTTCCTAGAGAAAAAACACCCGAAGAAATTCAACAATTATTAGCTCAGGATGTTACGAGAAAATATATGCAAGCCGAAAATCTAGCAAGGTTAGCCGATATGATTCCTGATACAAGTGGTGTTAAAGGGGATGTCACCATGAATGTTTGGAATCCTGAAAACACCTTATCACTAGCTTACCGACATATTTTAAAATTTAGTCAGGTTGCTAATTTCGAACCGGATGAAAAAACCAAAAAGAAAATAGAACGTTTACGAAGTTTACTTCAAGAAAAAAAGATAAAAAAAAATATTGTTACCGAAGAGGAAGAAGAGATTTTAGAAGAAACCATGTTGGTGAAAAAATACAACGAAAAGCTTCAAAACTACCTTAATCACGCCCTAGAGTACAATGCGCATCGTGTTAATGCCCTTGCAGCTAAAGACCCTGCTGCTGTTCATTACTGGAGCATTAATGCTTCCATTTTAAGAAGTAAAGTGATGGCGGCTAAAAACGACTGGATCACCAATGGCTTTAAAGAGGAGTATGATCAAATTGCTGCTTTTATAGCCCAAGTGGAAGGTCGAAGCATGGTTACATTAAAACAACAATACATCGATGATATGGAAAAAGCAAGACTTACTGGTCCTGCATCCGGATCTGACTTTTACTACTCATCCTTAATCCCTGGAGGATTTGCCGAGACCGATAACGGTTGGACAAAATTTAGTTTTTCTAGTAGTGACTTTCAATCTAACTACAAATTTCATTCCGAATCAGGAAGTGTTTCTGCACGTGCAGGCTTCTTTGGCTTTGGAGCCTCAGGAGGCGTTGGACATGAAAAACAAAAAACAGAACGAAAAATTGATACGTCAAACTTTAGCCTAGAGTTTAAAATTTGTCAGGTTCCCATTGTGAGACCTTGGTTTAACACGAACTATTTAACAAGTAAGTATTGGCGTTTTGACAAAAATAATCCGGAATTCAAAGATAATATGGTATCAGATGGTGAAACGCCGCCTAACGGTATGATCCCAGCCTATACCACTACTGCCATATTTGTTAAAGATTTACACTTAAAATTCTCTAAAAGCAATAGTGCTTTTGTTGATGACGTAGAGAACACCTCAGCAGAGACTAGTGTTGGCTGGGGCCCTTTTAATGTGTCCGGTAAATATAAAAACAACAACCGGGAGTTAGATATCAATGCACACAGAGAAGGGCAAGGCATAAGTGTCGAAGGCATGCAACTAATTGGTTTTAAATGCCACATACTTCCTAAATCGCCTGACGCCAAACCTAATATTGAAGACTGGGTATAACTAAAAAGCTTAATGATCATGTCACAATTAGCCACCATTTTTGAAAAAATAAAAGAAGATTTTTTTACAAACCATGTCGAAACAGCCACGAAAGAAGACTATAGTCTTGTTTTTTCACCGTTTTCGGCAGGGTTTACAAATGATGATTTCTTATTCTTAGATTCCAACTCCGCCTCCTTATCGGGAGAATCTGCGAGAAAGTATAATGATGATTTGTATTCCTTTTCTCAAATTTCAAACACCATTCCAAGGGAAAAAAATTTCCGGGCGGTCTCTCGGAAACGAAAATGATCTATTATATAACCCGTATAAATTAATTATTGACCACCTTAAATATTTAGACCCGTAAACATTGACTATTGACATGCTTTATGAGCATCCACTATTCTTTGATGCTCTAGAGAGTGTTGACTCAGTTGAAAAACCGCTTTACTATTCTTTTTTTGAGCAAAATATCAGATTAACGAAAGCCATGACTGCTTTAAAAGAAAGCCTAACAGCATCTAACAAAACGATTATAGAATTAGAGATAAAATTGAAAGAGGCGCATCTTTTAGCACTTCATGAAAAATGGGAAGCAGAAGGTTCTAAGCAAAACATTGAATCAGAAATTTTGGAAACGATTAAAGATGAGTTTAACAGGTTTGTAAATAAACAA
This sequence comes from Lacinutrix neustonica, assembly GCF_026625145.1. Lineage (GTDB taxonomy): Bacteria > Bacteroidota > Bacteroidia > Flavobacteriales > Flavobacteriaceae > Lacinutrix > Lacinutrix neustonica. Next base: position 1,487,629 of record NZ_CP113088.1, read on the forward strand.
ACAAAAATAAAATCTCACCTGTTATTCCCAAAAACACACCACACCGATTATTTTCCTTCCTTTTGCTCACCCAAAAAATTATATAAATCGGATGAATTAGAATGGACAAAGATTAAAATCAATACGCCGAACTTCAAAGGTTGTTTAAAAACATGAATGTTTCAGACTATCAAACTGTTTTTGGTGCCACCGAGATTTCTAAAATTGATATCGATACTATACAATTTGAGCTGCTCTTCGTGAATGTGACAAGAGACTGGTTTGATGAGTCCATACTCCACTCTCCTTTTTGGGACATCAACTTACTAAATAAAGAGGAGATTGATATTCCAAAAATATCCAGCAAACTCATTTTTATACGAAAAGTAGATTTAAATCTGAAACCAGATTCGCAACATAACAAAGCTTTAGCAGCTAAGAACACCCCACTAAATATAGGCCCTTTTATAATGAATTTGTCTCAGTTGTACTCTAAAAATCCAGTAACGCTTTCCTCTGTTAATAAAGGACTGAATATAGACCGCAAAGTGGTTATGAATGTAGGTTCAAAATTACATGACAAGCAAAAACAACAACCTCTAAACAAAATTATATCAAAAAAACAAAAGCAGTTTATCAACTTAGCACCCAAACTTCAAGTAAAAATTAGCACACCAAAGAACACCGTTCAAAAAGCAAAAGTGGCGCCTTTCTTTTATATGGCATCACCCATGGTAACAAATCTACATATTCCATTAGCTCTGAGTAATACCAACTGCACATTCCTATTTAAAGACAAAACTACAGAGGAGACGCTCTTTGTTAACCCGAAGCGGTTAAGATTCTTTATCAAAATAAGCCAGTATTAGTTAGCATAGGAAATACCAACAAAAGACTAACAGCCACTTTAACCAGTAAACGGGATTATACGCTGCAGGTAGCTCTTGATGACTACAGACCCGTTGTTTTTCATTTTAAAACGAGTGCTGCAAAAGCATTAACATTTGACATACCACTTGAAGGGATACCAAAACCAGCGGAAAACGATAATAGTTTCCAATTAATTGGAGTCATTGCGAAAACAATAAAACCGTTCCCTAATCCCATTAAAAAAGCAGATTACACATAAACTAAAACATAGAAATCATGGCAAAAAACAGAAACAATTCAGGACAATCGAAGGGAAGCGGCAGTCGCTCATCTTCAACAAGCGGTTCAAAAGGAAGAACTTCCCGAGGTTCTAGTAATTCCAGCGCTTCAAAAGCGGGCACGTCTTCTAGAGCATATGCTCATGACGATGATTATTCTAATACTACTAACTCAAAAGACACGGGAAACCCTTCTAATTCCAATTCAAATAGCCGCCATTCATCTAAAAGTAATACGTCTTCGCATTATGATTATTATAATGACCCTAATTATGCCTCCGGAAATGTGAAAAATTCTGGAAATTCCTCGCGATCTAACGGTAACCAATCTACAAAAGGCACTGCTTCTTCGAGTGATAACTATTATGAGGATGATCGGTATGATGGTAACAATGACACTTATGGACATTCAAAAGGCTCTAGAAACTCCTCTCAATCTCATGGCGGGCCATCGACAAAAGACAGACCTTCTTCTCGGCGATAATTATGATAGTCGTGACAGATATGATGATAACCAAGACGTCTCCGGCCCTTCCAAAAATTCCGGTAATTCCTCCGGATCATACTCCAATGACGAGTATCCATCGAAAGGAAATGGGACGCCAACTAATGATACTTACAGTAATGACGATCACTACAATTACGGAAACATTACTTCAAAAGGGGGTTCAAGCTACCAAAATGAGGAACCCATAAACGACCCCCCTTATGACGATTATAATCATTCCGATCGTGAAACTCCAGCATCTCATAAAGGCAGCCAAAGTGACTCCATGTACCCGAATAATGACAATAACGATACTCATGGCTCTGAACCTATTTCAAAAGGAGGTGGAAACCAAACAGAAAATAATTACACAGCTGCGGAAGAAAATAATACCCTCGAAAATGACAGGCCAAATTCTGGTCATGCACCAGCAAGTCACGTGCCAAATCATTTTGAAACCTGCACCTCATTTAAACGCAATTATGATGAGTTTAGAGAAACTTTAGTCTCAAATTCGTCCAACCTTCGAAGGGCAATGATTTCAAGAAGTGACCCATCACATATTGGGCGCGTTATTGACAGAACAACCGATTTAAGAGATATTCACCATGACTATTTAACTGCGGGTGCAAGATCCGGAGATCGCATTTGTTTAGCCACTGAGATTATTAGAGACGAGAGAAGGTATGTCGAATTTATTCGCTTTACCGCACCTAACATGCATACTTTTGATGATGAACCCGTTATTGCAAACACAGCAGATATACAACGACAGGAATTAACACAATTACATAGGGATTTTACTGGGTTTACTAATGATGTGATTTCCGAATCCCAACGTACTTTGGCAGGCCGAGATAGTCACGATACGACATTAGCAAACGCCATAGGGGTATATTGTAATAACATGATTAGGTTAAGCCGAAGAGAAAGAACAATGATTCCAGCAGAAGTCTCACGTAGTTTTGCCAGCCCAATAGTTAATAACGTTCAAAGAGATTGGAGTAGATTGACCAATAATAACTCCGCACCTGCTTTACAGGGTCAAGACGATCTAGTTATTCGTCGTTATAGAGCCTGGGCACGTGCAGTCCTTTTAGAACATGGAAACACCACCGATGAAGCAACCATTAATAATTATGTAAATACATTTAATGGTTACAGGAATTATTAACGGCACCCTAGGTTTCTTAAGTCAAACAAAAATACTGCTCAATTTTTTTTAAAGTAAACTGTTAACTTTTCATTTCCAAGACCATTAAAAGAATAAACATATTAATCACTTAAAATTAAAACAATGAAAAATTTAGTATTAAAAATGAAGTATTTAACATTGGCATTATTAGTTGCTTTTAGCGTTTCATGTTCACCGGAAGATGGAGAACAAGGGCCGCCAGGTGAGCAAGGGATTGCAGGAACCAACGGTACGAATGGAAATGCAAATGTCACTTCGGTCCTTTTTGAAAACCAAACGATTAATAATGGCAACACTGTATTTGCCCTTCCGAATTGACACAAGACATTTATGACAATGGTATCGTCTACGCTTATGTTACCGTAACAGGTAATGATTATTGGGAGGTGCTTCCTTTAAGTACTGGAGGCAGTATTATTTTAGAAATTGATCGTATTGAAGTTGGTCAAGTCACATTAAAAGCTAATTTCACTCAAGGAAGTCTAAAACTTCGTTTTGTTTTAGTTGCTGGTACTCCCGCAGGTAAAACAAGTAAAAATATAAGTAGCATGTCGTACGCGGAAGCGATGGACTATTTTGGATTAGAGTATTAACTTTATCTGAAATACTTTTAAAAACCGAAGACAAAACTCTTCGGTTTTTTTTATTTCGTTTTTCTATTGAAATGCCTACTATTGCATTTTAAAATTCAATATTTTTTTCAAGATGATTACACGTAAAAGCGCGAGCATTTCAAAATTCATAATTCATAAAGTTGGTAATAAACATAACGACACCAAAAATGCTTTTTCTGATAAAGAAGTGCATTTTGATGAAGCTAGTTACGAATTAATGCTGCCCTTTCTTTTGCGTCCATTTGGAAGCGTCGTTCAAAGTTTTCGTTTTAATCACCATGCCAATGTAGATTTAAATGAGATTAATGCTTACGCCAAACAAATTTTTAATGAGGATGATGGCTTTGTAGAAGCTTCAAAAAACATTGTAAAACATTTATACGAACAATCAGATTCTGCTCAAATTAAAACGGGCGATGTGTTAGTTGCTGTTTTTGAAGGTATAGAATATAAAGACATGGTAACCAATGCTATTGGGATTTTTAAAATTGAAAACAAAATCAACTTCTTTCAAACCTATTTAGAAGATAATAGTTATGACGTATTGGTTCAAAAAGGAATCAGTTCTAAAAAAGTGGATAAAGGGTGTTTGATTTTAAATCAAACCGATATGGAAGGCAGTATTGTTTTAAGTGTTGATAATAATAGTTACGATGCCCAATATTGGCTAGACAAATTTTTGAATATAAAATATGCCGATGATAGTAATAATCACACACACAACTATATTGATCTTTGTAAAGAGTTTTCCACCGAAATTTTGAAACCAAGTTACGGTGAGCAAGAACGCAATATCTTTTTGGCTAAGACTATTGATTTTTTTAAGGAAAATGAAATTGTCAATATCGAACGTTTTAAAGAAGAGGTGTTTGCCGAAGAAAAGCACATTCAATTGTTTGAAGATTTTAAAAAGGAATACGAGACGGGTGCCGATTTTGTTTTACGCAACCAATTTGATTTAGCTGAAGCTGTTGTTTCTAAAGAAAAGAAGAAAATAAAAACAGACATAAAACTAGATACCCATATACAAATAAAATTGGATATTGACGCGCCCGAGGCGGCTAGCGAACATCTTGAACGTGGTTATGATGAAGATAAAAAAATGTATTATTATAAAGTGTTTTTTAATGCAGAAGGATAAACTTTATATAAACACAGCTGTTTTTAAGTACGCTTATTAATCTATTAGGTCAACTTGATTAGAAGAAATTTTTATCTTTAGCTTGAAAATATCACTAATTATGTCTAGTAAAAAAGAACTCTTTTCCCGATTTGGCATCGCTTCAAAAGGCGTTGTTTATATTTTATTAAGTATACTAACCTTGCTCTCTGCTATAAATGCCGGTGGGGCGCATTACGGTAGTAAAGATGCCTTAGAATATTTAGCTAAGCAAAATTACAGTGTTGTTTTACTATCCATCATTGCCTTGGGATTATTAGGATTTGTTTTTTGGAGATTTTATCAAGGCTTAGCTAATCCTGAACAAAAAGAAAATGATATTAAAGGGATTATTACCAGAGTGAGTTACATAGCAAGCGGCATTATTTATGCCCTTCTTAGTGTTTATGCTATTCAATTAATTTTAGGCTCACAAACCAGTGCATCTTCTAAAAGTAGTAACGCTTCGGCCTATATAATAGTGACCTTTTATTGTGGATTATTGGTCTTCTCATCATCGCTAAAGGCATTTATGAAATATATCAGGCCTACTCGAAAAAATATAAAGATGATTTAGAAAATACCGATCTAAGTCCTGATGTTCAATCGAAACTGCTCAAATGGGGGCGTTTTGGGTACACCATGCGTGGCCTCGTTTTTTTATTAGCGGGATTTCTTACAATCACTGCTAGTAACACCCAATTATCAGGAAAAACCGATGTGTTCGGTTATATCAACAGCGAATTCGGAAAAATTCCATTAATCATTATAACCATAGGGCTTTTAGGCTATGGGGTCTTTATGCTCATTCGGTCTAAATATGCGACTTTAAAGCTCTAATATTTATCGTTAAAAAGGTCCTATAAAGCTTTTTTGACTTTAATAAATAGCTAGTAATATATTGCACTTCTAAAGCATACCCGTCTTTTGAATATGTTAAGTTCTTGAAGGACTTAAGTCAAAACAGAATCGACTAAACGCTTCCCCAATAGAACGACCTGCAAATAATAATAAAAACAATTAAATTATGAATATTACTTTAGTACAAGCAGAAAAAATCATTACAATAGCAAAAGAAAAAGCGATTGCCATTGATACCAAAATGAATATTGCCGTTGTAGATGCAGGAGCAAATTTAGTCGCTTTTGTTCGCATGGACGGTGCTTGGTTAGGCTCGTTAGACATCGCAATAAAAAAAGCTAAAACCGCTCGTTTTTTTGACATGAATACGGGATCAATAGGAGAACTATCTCAACCAGGGCAACCATTATTTGGTATCGAACATTCAAACCATGGCCTTATTACTTTTCCGGGTGGCGTGCCCATTAAAAATGCTGCGGGTGACATTATTGGAGCTGTTGGAGTTAGTGGAAGCTCTGTTGAAAACGATCATGCCGTTGCAGAGACAGGAGCATCGGCAATTTAAAACAACACCATTAATATCTATTAAAGGGGGTAATTAAAAGTGTTGTTATCCTCTTTTATACTTTATAACATCAAGGATTTTTAAATCCTTCCTTTATTCTTTAGAATCCCTTCCGATTTTCTTGACTGTATTGAAATTTTCAAATGCTATCCAAAAACTAAAAAAATCCTAAAAGCATGAAAAACCGCGTAAAAAAATTAACGAGCATGCTTCATTGTTAATAAAATATAATTTTTAGTAAACTATTTTACAAATTCCGCTTCAAAAAGGATTGCAAAATGCTTCAGCAACTTTGTTTTAACTTCTGCTTCGTCTACTGTTTTTTTGCCTAACTCCACATGAAGTGAGGTTACCGCTTTACCGCGAATACCACAGGGAATAATATTGTCGAAGTATCCCAAATTTGCATTCACGTTTAAGGCAAAACCATGCATGGTTACCCAACGACTGGCGCGAACACCCATCGCACAAATTTTTCTAGCAAATGGTGTCCCCACATCCAACCAAACTCCAGTTTCTCCCGGAGAACGCTCTGCTTTTAAGCCATACTCTTCTAGCGTGAGAATAATCATTTCTTCCGGAAACCGAAGGTATTTATGAATGTCTGTGAAAAAATTATCTAAATCTAGAATGGGATACCCTACAATTTGCCCAGGCCCATGATAGGTAATGTCACCACCTCTATTAATTTTATAAAAGGTCGCCCCTTTTTCAGTGAGTTGTTGTTCGTCTAATAATAAGTTAGAAACATCACCACTCTTGCCTAAGGTATAGACGTGTGGATGCTCTACAAACAAAAAGTAATTCTTGGTTTTTAAACCGGCAGCTTCTCTCCTGTTTTTAATTTTAGTATCTAAAATCCCCTTAAACAATTCTTCCTGATAATCCCAGGTGTCTTTAAAATCTTTAGATCCTAAATCTTGTAATGCAATCTGTTTATTCATAGACCACAAAATTACGATAAATAATAAAGAAAACTAAGGGTTAGTTCTTCGGATTGTTTAAGATCACTAATGCCGCAATAACGCCTGGAACCCAGCCGCAAAGCCACAATAAAAAAGTAATAATAATAGAGCCGCAACCTTTATCTAAAACGGCTAATGGCGGACAAATAATTGAAAGTAATACTCTCCGAGAAACTCATAATTTGATTTTAATTGATTGATGATGTATAAATAGGACGCAATCTGTGGCATTTTGTTACAAAGCATTATCTTTGTGGCTTCAAATTTTTTACAGAAAACGTATTATGTCACAATTATCTGAGCAAGAGCTCGTACGAAGAGAAAAACTCGCGAAACTACGTGAGTTAGGGATTAACCCTTATCCAGCAGATTTATTTCCAGTATCTGAAACCTCTAAGCAGGTCAAACAGGACTTTAAAGAAGGGAAACAGGTGGTTATCGCTGGGCGATTAATGTCTCGACGTATTCAAGGTAATGCCAGTTTTGCTGAATTACAAGATAGCGATGGTAGAATACAGGTCTATTTTAATAGAGATGAAATCTGTACAGGAGAAGATAAAAGCAAATATAACAACATCTATAAAAAGCTTTTAGATATAGGCGATTTTATTGGTATTGAGGGCGAGTTATTTACCACGAAGGTTGGCGAAAAAACAGTGATGGTTAAAGACTTTAAATTATTAAGCAAAGCTTTAAAACCCTTACCATTACCAAAAATAGATGCCGAAGGGAATGCACACGATGCTTTTGTAGATCCGAGAAATGCGCTACAGACAACGTTATGCCGATTTAGCGGTGAATCCACACGTGAAAGACGTATTCGTAAAACGCACCAAATTGTTTAATGCCATGCGTCATTTCTTTAACGACGCGGGTTATTTTGAGGTAGAAACCCCCATTTTACAACCCATACCTGGAGGTGCAGCAGCACGTCCTTTTATTACGCACCATAACAGTTTAGATATGCCGTTATATATGCGTATTGCCAATGAGTTGTATTTAAAACGTTTAATCGTTGGTGGATTTGATGGTGTTTATGAGTTTTCTAAAAACTTTAGAAATGAAGGTATGGACCGTACGCATAATCCGGAATTTACAGCCATGGAAATTTATGTCGCCTATAAAGACTACAATTGGATGATGGATTTTTGTGAGCGTCTTTTAGAATATTGCGCGATTGCCGTAAACGGAACCTCTGAAGCTACTTTTGGCAAGCACAAAATAAACTTTAAAGCGCCATACAAACGTATTACCATGGCAGACTCGATTAAAGAGTTTACCGGTTTTGATATTAATGGAAAAACAGAAGAAGAGATTCGTATGGCAGCGAAAGGCATGGGTATCGCTGTGGATAATACTATGGGGAAAGGCAAATTAATTGATGAAATCTTTGGCGAAAAATGCGAAGGTAATTACATCCAACCTACTTTTATTACAGATTACCCGAAAGAGATGAGTCCATTATGCAAAGAACATCGCGAGAACCCTGAATTAACGGAGCGTTTTGAATTGATGGTTTGCGGAAAAGAGATCGCAAACGCCTATTCAGAATTGAATGACCCCATAGACCAACGCGAACGTTTTGAGCACCAGTTAAAATTAGCTCAAAAAGGCGATGACGAAGCGACTGAATTTATAGATTACGATTTTTTACGTGCTTTAGAATATGGCATGCCTCCAACCTCCGGCATGGGGATTGGCATGGATCGCTTAATCATGTTTTTAACGAATAATCAATCCATTCAAGAAGTATTGTTCTTCCCGCAAATGCGCCCGAGAGAAAAAAGCAATACCTATGAACGAGGATGAAAAAGCAGTCTTTGACATTTTAAAGAAACAGACCCCTATTGACTTAAACGATTTAAAAACCCAATCTGGTTTAAGTAATAAAAAATGGGATAAAACCATAAAGGGTTTAACAAAACTTAATGTGGCTAAGGTGAGTAAAACCGATGACGGTTTGTTTGTGGAACTTGTTAAGTAGACCTCATGCGGAACGTTTTTCTGCAAGACATAGTATTAAAAAGGAATTACAGAAATGTAGTTCCTTTTTTTATTAGATGCCAATTACTAAACCGCTACTTAAAAAACAAATGGTACAGAAAGTGGCACCATCAAAAAGGATCTAAAAACTAGACCTTCATTATAAATGTAGTATACCAATAGGAACTAAAGAAAGACTAAGAGGGTAAATTTAAGAATGTAGCTGCCAAAAATTTATAATAGCTATTTTTTTTAGCAATATTTCTACCTTGTTCTCTTGAGACCCGGATTTTAGTTAATGTTCTAGACACACTTATAATCCCACAAACAGTTATGGATAGTATAGAAATACTTATGATATAGATTAACATGCGTAGGTTGTTAGATGATAAAAATAAAACAAACTTCTGAATTATACCGCATTAGACTAAAAAAACGTGAGAAAACTCGTCCAAATATTGGATTTATAGGTTAAAACACACCTCAAGGAATTGGTCTCAAATATAAAAATCAGTCCTCTATTTTCTATTTCGTAAAACTTAAGAGCCAACCTTAACCCGTTCTTTTTAAACGAAACAAATGGCTATAATCCCAATACGGAAGCCCCTTGTTCAAACACTACATCTACAGGTATATTAGCTTCACTTAAACGCTCTAAATCTTTTTGAAGGACATTAGCAATACCACCGTAATTCACAACAAATTTAGCAACACCCTCATAATCACCATCCCCTTGATAGGTTAAAATCACTTGTGACAGCATTTCCATAGCGCTTTGCATTTTTTCAAAATTAACAATATAGGTACCATCGTTATTTCCGGTAAATGCACCCATTTGATTAAAGAAATTAAAACGAATCATATTCGCCTTACCGTGTGCACTCGAGGCTCCAAAGCGTACCGATCTAAAAATACCTGCCATAAACGTGACCATATTATCTTTCAAATCATTGGTTAATTCGCCTTTTTCATGGAGTTGCTCCACCATATACAAGCCTAAAATATCGGCCTTACCTTCTTCTAAAGCACTGGCGTATTCTTTAAGCGCCGTTCTTACGGTTCCTTTCCCGTTAATTGTATTCTTTATGCCTAAACCGTGTGCTACTTCATGAAACATCGTGTTTTCAAAAAAAGCATCAAAAGTAATGTGTTGCCTTTGACTTTCATCTATTAAAATCTGAGAAATAGGCATTAGGATTTTATCAAATTTAGCCTGCATCGCATTTTTTAGCTGCAAGCGTCTCGGTTCCTTTTTTAAGCTGAACTTCCTCGTCATTTGGTAAGTTTATAGCAATGGTTTTACTTCCCGCATTACAATCGCCCGCATAAAACACTACATCGTAAGCATTTAAATCACTATCTGTTCCGGGTGTTTCTTTTTTGTATTTTGCATCAACAGGCAATCCTTGTTGAAGCTCCGGTAAAAAGCTGCTAAATTTTTCTAGTTTTTTACTCCATGCCTGGTCTTTAATTAACACATAGCCTTCATGCGCCGCTTTGTTTCCAAACAATTGATCTTCGTAGGTTTCTATTGGGCCTATAACGATATCTAAGGTGTTTGTTTTCATATCCATCCAAGCCAAATCACTTTTCTCGGTAGTCATCATTTAATAAAGCCGCCGCCCGAAGTTCTAAATAGGTTTTCAACCCTTTGTCTTCAGCAAGTTCAGCCGCTTTTAAAAGTAAATCGGACACCTGTTTAACTTCTACTTCAAATTTTTTGTAATAGGGAATAGTGAATAATTTGCCCGCACCATCGCGTCTTACAAAATTGTAAATACTGGATTTATTATCTAAAGTAGCACTGCCAAACTCCTCTTTAGACATGTCTTTAGGATAAAAATTAGCGCCTTTGGGCTTTTCACCTACACCATCAATAAAAGGTTTGTTATTGTTTAATCTGTCCCAAGGGCCATAGTTTATTTTTACATAGGTCTTGGTTGTTTCATCAGAAATACTATTGAGTAAAGCATCACAATCCCCATAGGCTTCATACCAAAACAAATCATTCATTTTATTTGCCGCTTCCATTAGAATCGGCAGCATTTCTTTTTCTTTATCGCTTAACGCACTTAAATCACTGGTTAGTTTCACACTAACATATTTATCTAAATTGGACTGCATTTCTGATTTTGGTGTTTCGGTGGTCGTGGTTTCTGTTTCTTGGACGTCTTCTTTACAGGAAAATATACAAACGAATACTAACAGATATATGGTGTTTTTCATGTTCTAAAAATTAATTGCTGGTTTGTGGTAAAGTTAGGGATTTTGTATTAATAAATTACAAATTGTGATAATCAACCTATTAGCACCCCTATAAAACATGTCATTAAGATTAAAAATTCTGTGGTTTCGGTCTTAAGTACCGCCAAAACAACGCAATCAAAAAATCATTACAAGAAACAACCGGAAGGTTCTGTTTTACTATGATAAGTGTAAGAGAAAACCGATACAAGAGAGGTGTATCGTACTATAACATGAACAGCAAATTTTCAAGTTTTGCTAATGGTTATGTGATAACATTAGAGACTCCAAACATCAAGACACCTTAGGTCTTAATTTATATTAAAGAATGGATATGACTTTCATCTAAATTCATTTAAATAAAACCACATCCATTAAATGTTCTTGAAAAACCACTAGCCACAAAGCCAGCATTGGCCCACCTTTAAGATGGCACCACTTCGCCGTACAAATCAAAATCGGCAGCCTCTGTAATTTTTACCGTAGTAAATTCTCCAGTTTTTAAATAGGTATTAGAGGCTTCAATTAAGACTTCATTATCCACATCCGGCGAGTCAAATTCTGTACGACCCACAAAATAATCACCTTCTTTTCTGTCTATCACCACTTTATATTCTTGTCCGATTTTGTGCTGGTTTAATTCCCATGAAATTTGCGACTGTATTTCCATAATCTCATTAGCACGCTGTTGCTTTACCTCTTCTCGGAACATCATCAACTAGATTAAATGCATGTGTGTTTTCCTCATGAGAATAGGTAAAACATCCCAAGCGTTCAAAACGCATCTCACGAACCCATTCTTTTAACTCCTGATAGTGTTCTTCAGTTTCTCCTGGATAACCAACAATTAACGTCGTACGAATGGTCATGTGCGGGACCTCTTTTCTAAACGCCTTAAGTAATTTAGTTGTTTTTTCTTTTGTTGTACCGCGGCGCATGCTTTTAAGAATATCGTCACTAATATGCTGTAAAGGGATATCTAAATAATTACACACTTTTGGTTCACGATTCATCACCTCTAAGACATCCATTGGAAAACCTGTTGGGAAGGCGTAATGCAAACGAATCCACTCGATACCATCCACTTTGACTAAGTTTTCTAGTAACTCGGCTAAATTCCTTTTCTTATATAAATCTAATCCGTAATAGGTTAAATCTTGAGCTATTAAGACCAATTCTTTCACCCCATTAGCTGCTAATTTTTCCGCTTCAATTACAAGATCTTCAATAGGCGTACTTTTATGTTTTCCACGCATCAATGGAATGGCGCAGAAACTACAAGGCCTGTCACAACCTTCAGCAATTTTTAAATAAGCATAGTTTTTAGGCGTGGTCGTTAAACGTTCGCCAATTAATTCATGCTTATAATCTGCCCCTAACGCCTTTAAAAGGCTAGGCAATTCTGTTGTTCCAAAATACTGATCGACATTTGGAATTTCCTTTTGTAAATCTGGTTTATAGCGCTCCGAAAGACAACCCGTTACAAAAACCTTATCTACCTCACCATCTTCCTTCTTCTGCATGTATTCCGAGAATCGTATTCACACTTTCCTCTTTGGCATTATTAATAAAGCCACAGGTGTTAATCACCACAATATTGCCCTCTTCTTCATGCACAACGTCTTTCCCACTGGCTTTTAGTTGTCCCATTAGCACTTCGCTGTCGTAAACATTCTTACTACAACCTAATGTTATCACGTTGATCTTGTTCTTTTTAAGTGACTTTGTACGCATATCTCAATTTTGGATTGCAAAGATACATAATCCTTTATGATTATCGTTTAATCAATTTAGTTTAAACCTTTTACTATTTTAGTAGTCCAAGTTTAAAAAACAGCCCCTATGAAAACAGTAGTACACCGCCTTTTTCTATGTCTTTTTGTTATTGGTTTAAGTTGTTCCTCCGATGAGGGTATTGTTCGAAATGCGACAAATGTAGAAGGTAGCTCTGTTTACTTCCCCCCATTAAACAGTGAGATTTGGGAAACGACTGCGCCGGAAACTTTGGGATGGAACACAAACCATTTAACGCCGCTTTTAACTTTTTTAGAGCAACAAAACACGAAGAGTTTTATAATATTACATAATGGCCGTATAGTCGTGGAGCACTATTTTAATAATCATAGCGCTACAGCCAACTGGTATTGGGCAAGCGCTGGAAAAACCTTAACCACAACCCTTTACGGTATTGCTCAAGATGAAGGACTAATAAACATAGACCATAAAGTGTCTACCTATATTGGTGATGGTTGGACAAGCGCACCGCCGAGAAAAGAAGCTTTAATTTTATGTAAAAATCTGTTGTCCATGAATTCAGGTCCGGATGATACATTAGGAGATTCGGTAGCTCCGAGAAAATCTGCAATATCTTGCAGATGCTGGAACACGCTGGGCGTACCACAATGCTTATGTTAAAATGCAAGACGTTATTTCACAAGCAAGCCATACCACTTGGACTAATTATTTCAATACCAAACTTAGAGATAGAATTGGCATGAATGGCTCGTGGATATTTTTAGGTGACTTAAATGTATATTGGAGTAACACAAGAAGCATGGCGCGTTTTGGTTTGATGCTTTCTGCCAAAGGACAATGGGAAAACACACCAATTGTTTCTGAAGGCTTTATTGCAGATGCCACGACGGCCTCTCAAGATGATAATGAAGCGTATGGTTATATGTGGTGGTTGAACGGAAAATCTACGTACCGGCTCCCACAGACGCAACTCAGTTTTTTAGGGGAATTGATACCCAATGCCCCTGAAGATATGTTTTGCGCTTTAGGCAAGAATGATCAGAAAATTTATGTTGTACCCAGTCACAATCTTGTGATTGTTAGAATGGGAGACGCGGCAGATAATGCAACCTTTGGACTATCCTCTTTTGATAACGTTTTATGGGAGAAAATTAATATGGTTCTTAATTAACTTCTTATATCCTTATAATAATCGAAAGTAGTAGTCGTTAATAACATTTTTTTTCTTCTATGCATGACAAAGTTTCAATCTAAAACGCTGCCATTCATTAACATGATTTTTTTAAGGTATGAAAAAGTAGCCTCACCGGAAATACTAACTTATTTCCTATTTTAATTACCTCAAAAGCTCGAAAATAGTGATAGAATCACGTATAATTATTAATTTATGATTGAACATAAAAACCAATATATTATGAAAATAAAATATTTAATAGTACCCGCTTTGATATTATCCATGATTACAACCTCATGTGGTGAAGATAAAAAAAACAAAACAGATGATAACATGACCACCATGGAAGTAGAAGATGAAGATGTAGAATACGATTACGAAACAACCATGCCTGTTACAGATACAACAGCATTGAGTTATAATGACACCAACGAAGATTTCAAAACAGATTTAAAGAACAATGATTTAAACAGCGACGTATCTGTTAGTGTTTTAGATGTCGCTGGAAGTAGTAAGGATTTTTCCACAATTGTTGCTGCTGCAAAAGCTGCTGGATTAGAAACACTACTTAATGCAGATGACGCCTTTACAGTCTTTGCGCCTACAAACGCAGCCTTTGACAAACTACCTGAGGGCACAGTGGCAGACTTATTAAAGGCTGAAAATAAGTCGAAATTAGATAAAATATTAAGATACCATGTCTTCATGGGAAATTTAAAAGCAGATAAGCTAGTAGAAAATATTAAGAAGAACAATAATAATTTTATTATCACCTCTGCCATGGGGCAAAATTTCGTTGCAGCGTTGGAAGGGAAAAACGTGATTCTTACCGATATTAATGGCAACAAGTCTAGAGTCATCAAAGCAGACACCAATGCCAAAAATGGTGTTGTACATGCTATTAATCGTGTGATGATGCCAAACTTACCATAGAAAAAAGTACAATGTGAAATAAAAAAGCACTTTAACCGCTCAGGGTTAAAGTGCTTTTTTATGTCTTTTTTATAATTACTTGTTATTCGCGTGCTTTAAAAGGAATGACTGTCCCCTTCTCTAAATAGTTTTTTAAGGCATTAAGTAAAAGTGCCCAACAGAAAGAGGTGTGTTTAAAATGATGGTTAGCGTCTTTCCATCCTGTATGTGAAAAAGCGACAAGTGTCCCCTTTTCAATAGTGGTGAGTTGAAACCCAAAGGTCGTGGGATTCCAATCGTCATCTGCTTTGGTTATTTTTAAATAAAAGGCTTCATTTTGTTCCACTTCTAACACTTTGGCGTACCAATCATACTGCTCTGTAAAATTAAGATTGTACTCTGCTTCCAGTTTTGGTTCTCGAGACGCTGTTAATGTCCACCAATTATTTAAATGTTCCGGTTGTGTGAACGCATTGAAGATGGCTTCTTTCGAAGCTCTAATGACGAGATTGTGGTAAATGTTATGAGCCATAAGGATTAAAGCGTTGAATAAATTGACATACATAACCACAAAACGGAAATATAAAATCAATAGATTAAATATAGTGATAATTATATAATCACTGAAATTTTGGTTCTTAGATGCTTGCCAACAGAAAATTGTGGCTTTTAAAGAATAAATAAAACGCTTCGGAATTAGAGCGCTATAAAGACATAAGTTATTCTCCTAAAAAACGAAGTAGATCACAGAAGCTTTAGAGATAACGCACTATGTTTTTTTCTAGTTCGGGCATATGTATAACTATGGCGTGCATAACTAATAATGCAATAAAAAGGCAGCCCTAACAAACCTGGTAAAAGGTGTTATTTAAAAAAAGAATCTACGAACTCATATTTATTAAAGACTTGTAAATCTTCAATCCCTTCGCCTACACCAATATATTTCACTGGAATTTGAAACTGATCACTAATCCCAATAACTACGCCTCCTTTTGCGGTGCCATCGAGTTTTGTAACGGCCAAAGACGTCACTTCAGTAGCGGCTGTAAACTGCTTAGCTTGCTCAAAGGCATTTTGTCCAGTAGAACCATCTAAAACCAATAACACATCGTGTGGTGCTTCGCCTATCACTTTTTGCATCACCCGTTTTACTTTGGTTAATTCATTCATTAAATTCACCTTATTGTGTAAACGGCCTGCGGTATCAATAATAATCACATCGGCTTGCTGGGTAACTCCTGATTGTAATGCATCAAATGCCACACTCGCAGGATCACTCCCCATATCTTGACGCACCATAGGCACCTCAACCCTGTCTGCCCAAACCTGTAATTGATCTATTGCTGCTGCCCGAAACGTATCTGCTGCTCCTAACACCACGTTTAAGCCTTTCTTTTTAAATTGATACGCTAACTTACCAATGGTTGTTGTTTTACCAACCCCATTAACACCAACAACCATTAAAACATAAGGTGTTTTTGTTCCATCTGCTTGTTTTGGCAATACTGGGATAGTGTATTCTACAGCGTCACCTGAGTTGGTTTCGCTTAGTAGTCCAGCAATTTCTTCACGCAAAATTTGGTTGAGCTCTTCCGTTCCTAGATACTTATCTTTTGCGACCCGTTCTTCTATACGTCCAATAATTTTTAAAGTCGTATTTACTCCAACATCACTAGACACCAATACTTCTTCTAGGTTATCTAATACATCATCATCGACTTTAGCTTTTCCAGCAACAGCTTTACTTAATTTACCTAAAAAGCTTGCACTTGTTTTTTCTAAACCTTTGTCTAAGGTTTCCTTTTTTTCTGAAGAGAATATTTTTTTAAAAAAACTCATTTTTTTCTTTTGTTTAGTTGTCACCCGACCCCTTTAGGCGGTTTACGTTTACGGTGGCGTCTCAAATTTTCAGAATTGGAGCTCCTGCCACTTCGTAATTAACTTAAGCATGGGACTTAACATGCAGAAGAGGAGTAGCAATAGTCACGCCTTTTATTTTAAACTGCAACTTTGTCATTGCTTACGTAAAGAAACGCAATATTTTGGAAATATTGAAGCGTTTGTGCTGTCACAAAAAAAAAGCCCACTATAAAAGTAGGAGACATTTATTTACATGATAATACTTTCAAAACATGATGACATTAAAAAAGCTGCATTCTATAGAGAAGGCAGCTTTATTTATTTTACGAAAAAAATTACACTTCACGCGCAATTCATTCCATGACGTATTTTAAAAATCAAAACACGAATTTATAAACTTAATTCTTTTTAAAAAAGTCGTCTACGAATTCTGGTGCCATAATTGATTCAACAAACATGTAAGCCCCAGTTTTTGGAGACTTTACCATTTTTATTGCTTTCGATAATCTCTTTGACGATGTCTGTAAAGATGCTACGGTTTTCTTTGCCATTACTTTTCTTATTTAATTTCTTTATGAACAGTCATTTTCTTCAAGATTGGATTAAATTTCTTTATCTCCATTCTATCTGGCGTGTTCTTTTTATTCTTTGTTGTAATATAACGTGAAGTTCCTGGTTGTCCAGATTCCTTGTGCTCTGTGCACTCTAATATTACTTGTACTCTATTGCCTCTTTTTGCCATTATCTTATTCTTTAAATGCCGTGGCTATTATTTTAAAAATCCTTTAGATCTTGCATCTTTTAACGCAGCAACGATACCAATTTTATTGATTGTCTTCAATGCTGATGTAGATACTTTTAAAGTTACCCACTTGTCTTCTTCAGCAATAAAGAAACGTTTCTTGATTAAGTTTACGTTAAATCTACGCTTAGTTCTATTCATTGCGTGAGACACGTTGTTTCCAACCATTGCCTTCTTTCCTGTAAGTTCACAAACTCTTGACATTATATATAACTTTAAATGTGTTATTAAAATTCGAGGTGCAAATATATGAAATGTTTTAGTATTGACAATCTGTTTTTTATCAATTTTTAAAAATTTCTTTTTGAAGGAGTTCTAAAGCCTTATTTACGGCTTTATTTACCACGCGTGTTCTGTTATTTCCAAGTGCAAATTTTTCTGAAAAAACCTTGTCTTTTATGGCTATAGCAATGTATACGGTACCAATTTCTGCTTCCGAATCGCCTTTTGTAGGTCCTGCATTACCCGTCGTGGCTATCGCATAATCACTCTTAAATAATTGCAAACATTTTTGCGCCATGGCTTCTGCTACCTGAGCACTTACCACCGAATGTTCTTTTATTATGGCTTTTGAGACACCCAAAACGTCTATTTTAGATTGTGTGGCATAGGTGATTACCCCGCCGTTAAAAAAGGCGGACGCTCCTGAATGTTCGGTAAAAGTTTCTGCCAATTTTCCGCCAGTACAACTTTCGGCAACCGCTAATGTTTTGTTGGCCTTTACTAATTGTCTTCCTATTAAAACGGCTAAATCGCCCTCCTCTTCAAAACCTACAAAGATGTCTTCAAGTAATGGTAATACCGCCTGGATTTGCTTTTCAACTTCAACCGTAATCGCTTGCTCATCAAACCCTCTTGCAGACAGCCTTAATCTCACTTTTCCTAAGCTTGGTAAATAGGCCAACTTTATAAAGTCCGGCAATTCATTTTCCCATGTTTCAATGGTTGCGGCTATGGTACTTTCTCCCCTACCATAGGTGAGGAGTGTTTTATGTAATATATAAGGGCGTTTAAATTTTAGTTTTAACCTAGGAAGCACTTCCTGCTCCATTAACGCTTTCATTTCAAAAGGGACCCCTGGCATAGAAATAAACACCTTTTGCCCTTTCTCTAACCACATGCCTGGCGCACTACCTACCATATTCATTAACACTTTTGCTCTTGAAGGTATCAATGCTTGATCTAAGTTAACTTGTTGCAAGGGGACTTTAACAAAATCGCGCCACAACCGTTCAATATTTTCTGTTACAGCAGTATTTCTTACTAAGGTATCATTAAAATATTCGGCCACCGTGTGCTTCGTGATATCATCTTTTGTTGGCCCTAACCCACCAGTAATAATAATAATATCGGCATTGGCTTCAGCTTCAGCTAAAGCTTTAAGTATATGCTGCTTGTCATCTTGTATGGACGTGATTTGATAGACAGAAACACCTATGGTGTTGAGCGCTTTCCCTATATATGCTGAATTGGTATCTACTATTTGTCCGATGAGAATTTCATCGCCAATGGTAATAATTTCGGCTTGCATGGTGGTTTATAAATTGAAATCCGATCGAATTTCTGTGGCTGCTTTGTCGATAGCTTCTAAGACCTCCGTTAACTGTCCGGTAACGTCTTCACTGGCCTTCTCATGTTTTCCCCAATCTTGAACTTCTATGAGTTTATCTAAAACACCCAATTCAAAGACATCTACTGTGGGCTTCATTTTATGCGCCGTTTGGTACGTTTGTAAGAAATCTTTAGACGTCACTGCTTCTTTTAAAACAATAGCATCTGCTGGGACTTCTTCTAAAAAAGTTTCTGCTAGCGCCATGATGAACTCTTCGTCATTATCTGCTAACTCTCTCAATCTATGTAGTTTGTAGTTTACTTCCATTTATTTTACTGTAATAGAAAATAGTTCTTGATCTTCTATGTATCCTTTAAGTTTATCATTTGCAACAACCTTACCAACTCCTGCAGGCGTTCCAGTAAAGATAACATCTCCTATCTTTAAAGTAAAATATTTTGACACATATTCTATGATTTCATCAATTTTCCATAACATATGACTTGTATTTCCCTCTTGCACAACAACCTCATTCTTCTTTAACGAAAAACGGATGGCATCAACAGATTCAAAATTACTTTTTGGCAACCACTGGCCTATGACTGCAGCTCCATCAAAGGCTTTTGCTTTTTCCCAAGGCAATCCTTTTGCTTTTAATTGCGCTTGTAAATCGCGGGCCGTAAAATCGATCCCGAGTCCTATGTCGTCATAATATTTATGCGCAAATTTTTTATCAATATACTTACCTACCCTATTAATTTTCACCAAAACCTCTACTTCGTGATGCACGTCATTTGAAAATTCCGGTATAAAAAAGGGCTGTTTTTTTAAAAGGATCGCCGTGTCCGGCTTTAAAAACACCACAGGATCTGTAGGTTTTTCGTTTTCTAGTTCTTTAATGTGTGCTGTGTAATTTCTTCCTATGCAGATTAGTTTCATTTTTTAAGACTATAGAGTATAGACCACTTAGCTGTTAGATGACAGACTGCTTACTCTTGTGGTTTGTTGTTGTTGTTGTTGTTGTTGTTCAATTTTCTCGCTAATACGCTACCGCAAAGTTTACTCTTACTTATTTAGACTGATATCTTAAGTAAGATAAAACTTCTATAAAAACGACTGCGTATTTCTATGTTTTATTGTCTATTTAAATCTTATTATTAAACGCGCGCAATTTTATCGCCGTCAGCACTTTTTTTGTGTACAGCGGGAAGTCGGCATTTAAAAGCCATCCAAAATATCCTGGTTCTTTATCTAAGACTTCGGTTACTTTTTTGCCTTTGTGTTTACCAAACGCAAAACATTCTTCGCCTTCTTTATTAAACATTAAAAACCCTGCAAAATCGGCAAACTTTTTACGTGAACTAAATTCTGCCAAAAATTTAGTATCGTTTTCCAGTTCGTCATAACGCTCCAATTGTGCTTTAAGCACTTCGTAGGTTGCTAGCGTGTCTGCTTCTGCACTATGCGCATTTTCCGGACCCTTATCGCAGTAAAATTTATAGGCGGCACTTAAGGTGCGCTGTTCCATTTTATGAAATATGGTTTGCACATCGATAGCCACCCGCCCTTTCATATCAAAATCAACCTCTGCTCGTAACATTTCTTCTGCGAGTAGTGGAATATCAAATCGGTTAGAATTAAACCCTGCCAAATCACTGTCTTTAATCATGGCATAAATGTCTTTTGCCAATGCTTTAAAGGTCGGCTCATTAGCCACACGCTCGTCTGTGATGCCATGAATCGCCGATGTTTCTGCTGGAATGGGCATTTCCGGATTTACCAACCAGGTTTTGCTTTCTTTATTTCCATTAGGAAAGACTTTTAATATTGATATTTCTACAACGCGGTCATTTGTAATATTGATTCCTGTCGTTTCAAGATCGAAAAAACAAACGGGTTTGCTAAGATTGAGTTCCATATATTTAGGTGCTATTTATGCAAATATAAAAGTATTCTGGTACTTTTAGTTTGTAAAACCTTTTTTCTCAAAAACACTTCTATAGAGTGCACTTGGTCCAATCAAATAAGCCCTGTTTTGTTTTTTGTCAGTGCGCGCAGCAGGACAGTAAGGTTTGACTGGTTTTTTACAAGGACTATTACTTACGTCTCCCAGTACTTCCAAAAAGCGGCTTTTAAGGCAAGTGTTGATTTGACTTTTTAAAGAAAAAAGACGAACTTAGTTTAATCACAGATTAAAACAACATCCCCTTGACGTTGTAGCTGCTTTGTAGCGCTTTTATCATTACGAAAACCTTGGCTTCAAGAACGCCTGTAGACTAAAAAAAAAAAAAACAGTTTAGTAAGACCATGAAAACAACTCCTGAACATAATGCCCGAATAGCAAAAATGACATTTGCTTCAGTATACCCGCACTACATCTCGAAAGTAGAAAAGAAAGGCAGAACACAAGAAGAATTGCAAGAAGTCATTCAATGGCTTACGGGCTTTGACAAAAACAAAATACAAGAACTCATTATTGAAAAAGCAAGCTTTGAAACCTTCTTTCAAAGAGCGGCATTAAATCCCAATGCTCATCTCATTCATGGCGTTATATGCGGCTATAGAATAGAAGCCATTGAAAATCCCTTGACCAAACACGTGAGGTATTTAGACAAATTAGTTGATGAATTAGCGAAAGGCCGAAAAATGGAAAAAATATTACGGAGCAAATAGTTTAATAAAAGACCACACGATTGCCAGCCATACACCTCACTTATTTTCAATATGAAATAACAAAAAAGCACCGTTTTAAAACGGTGCTTTTACTTTTTTACATTTTAATGGTTTAAAAACGCCCTGAGACAACCCTTGGTGGGCATTAATTAGATCTCTCGATTCATATCCCAAGCCTCTAAATAATCTTTTACGGCTTTTACAAATTGCCCGCCTAACGCCCCATTGACCACACGATGATCGTAAGAGTGTGACAAGAACATTTTGTAACGTATCCCAATAAAATCTCCATCTCGGTGTTTCAATCACTGCAGGTACCTTTCTAATAGCTCCTAAAGCCAAAATACCTACTTGTGGCTGATTAATAATTGGGGTACCCATAATACTGCCAAAGGTCCCTACATTTGTTACCGTATAGGTGCCTCCTTGAATATCGTCTGGTTTTAATTTATTATCTCTAGCACGCGCTGCTAAATCATTAACCTGCTTGGTCATGCCTACCGATTTAATTGGTCTGCATTTTTAATCACTGGAACAATTAAATTACCGCTCGGTAATGCCGCAGCCATTCCTAAATTGATATTTTTCTTCTTTATAATAGTGTCGCCTTGTAATGAAATGTTCATCATCGGAAAATCACGTAAAGCTTTCGCTACCGCTTCCATAAAGATGGGTGTAAACGTTAGATTTTCACCTTCACGCTTCATGAATTCCCCTTTCATTTTCTTTCTCCAGTTCCAAATGTTTGTCACATCGGCTTCTATAAAACTCTGCACGTGAGCACTCGTTTGCACACTTTCTACCATGTGATGCGCAATGAGTTTGCCCATTCTCGGTCATTTCTATAATTTCGTCACCACCGCTAGCAACAACTGGTGCGGCCTCTTTTTTAGGTTCTGATTTTGGTGCCGTTTGTGTTTTTGCAGGATCAATAGCTGTACCCAATCCAGCTGCTTTTGCGGGTTGCGCTCCTCTAGATTTTAAATAGTCCTGCATGTCTGCCTTGGTCACACGCCCTTCTTTTCCTGTTCCAGGAACGCGGTCTAATTCAGCTTGTGCTATACCTTCAGCTTTCGCCATGTTTTTAACTAATGGTGAGTAAAAACGGTCTCCATTAGAACTTATTGGCGCTGCCGCTTCTTTTGCTGCCACCACTGTTTGTGACACCTCAGCAACGGCTGCTGTAGTCTCTTCAACTACGTCCTGCGCTTTTGGTGCTTCTGCAGAGGCACCTGCTTCGCCTTCCGTTTCTATAACAGCAATAACCTGCCCTACTTGTACAACATCATCGGCATTGAATCGTTTTTCAACTAAGATGCCATCCACCTCGCTAGGGACTTCGCTGTCCACCTTGTCTGTTGCAATTTCTAAAACGGCTTCATCAGCTTCAATTGTATCGCCAACTTCTTTTAACCATGAAGTGATTGTTGCCTCAGCAACACTTTCTCCCATTTTCGGTAATTTTAGTTCAAATCTTGCCATATTGATAAAAATAGTCTCTTTTTGTGTTTTGAGAATGCAAAATTAATAAAAAATAGCCTACTCACTTAACTATTCCATATTATTTTGCCTTTATGTTTTTTAATAAAATGATTTTTAAAAGGTTATCACTTCCCCTCTGCTTTTCGCTGAATGACTTCCGAGGATAAAATTAGCGTTTTTTGGCAGTATTTTAAATGTAATGTTTTTATTTTTTTCTGATTCGGAAAAATAAGTGATCATCTCTTTAAAAGGAATCACATTCGCATCAAATATTAATTGCGTTTCCTTTGAAATTGGGGTTTCAAGAGCAACTAGTGATACTGGTTTTTCTAACGTCTCCTTAAGTTTGATATTTTCGATATCGGAAACCACCGCATATTTTGAAAATTTTAATTTGATTTTAATTCTTTTTTTAGGTGACATTTTAGCCAACTGGATACCGAACCATACCAAGGTATCAAACCAAAGATTCCTTTTAAAGTGTTTTTTATAAAAAATTTGCATCGCCCCATAAAAGCGTTTAGCGTAAATTTTGTCTTTTAGCGTGCTCTCTCCTTTAAAATGAATGGTGGTCACCTTGCCAAAATATAAATTATTATAGCCTGCTTTAGATACTTTATAAGACAGATCGATATCCTCACCGTACATAAAATAATCGTCATCAAACCCACCAACCTCATGATACACTTGTTGCTTTAATAGCATAAAGGCTCCAACAAGTATCTCAGACTGACCAATACCAGTCTCTTGTATATGCGCGGCATAATAGTCTTTTGTTTTTCGTAGCATTTTATTGACTGCGACGGTTACTGTAGGAATATTACGTTTACTTTCCGGCAAAAAACCACCGTTACCATCTATTAATCGACAGCCAATAATGCCTACATTATTTTGTGCGTCGGCAAATTTTAAAAGGGTTCTAAACGCATCTTCTGCGACTACCGTATCCGGATTTAATATGCAAAGGTATTCGCCCTTCGCTTCTGCCACGCCAATATTATTCCCTTTTGAAAATCCTAAATTCTCTTTGTTTTCAATCAATTTTACTTTTGGAAACAGCGCTTTTACCATGTCGCAACTCTCATCCTGAGAGTGGTTATCGACTACAATAATCTCGGCATCTAGTAACCGTGTTGCCCCTTCAACACTTTGCAAACACAACTCTAAAAAGTAGCGCACGTTATAACTGAGTATGATGACAGATAGCTTCAAAGGCACTTATTGTTTTAATGAACCTTCAAATGGGATTCTATTTATTATACTACGTCCCAGTGTAATTTCATCGGCATATTCCAACTCATCACCCACCGAAATGCCTCCGGCAATGGTTGACGTTTTAATCTCCAAACCCTTAAGTTGTTTAAAAATATAAAAATTAGTAGTATCGCCTTCCATCGTTGAGCTTAATGCAAAAATAAGTTCCTTAATATGACCTCGTTTTACTTTTTCAACGAGACTTACAATATTTAAATCGTGTGGTCCGATCCCCTCCATGGGATTGATTTTTCCGCCTAAAACATGATACAACCCTTTATGTGACGCTGTGTTTTCTATGGCCATAACATCTCTAATGTCTTCAACCACACAAACAATATCGTCTGTACGTAACGGATTGGAACAAATCTCGCACAACTCGACATCACTGATGTTATGGCAGGATTTGCAAAATTTTAAATCTTCGCGCATATGCGATAAGGCTTGTACCAAATGTGCTGTTTGCTCTTTGGGTTGCTTGAGTAAATGTAATGCCAAACGCAATGCTGTACGCTTCCCTATACCAGGCAACTGCGAGATTTCATTCACAGCATTTTCAAGAAGTTTTGAAGAGAATTCCATAACTGCGAAATTAAACATTAGCCATTAATTACACTAATACTATCAAATTTAATATTGCATAATGGCTCTACAAATAGCTGTAGGATTCCTTCTCTGCATCTGCACAACATTTATCATGTAACATGCTCATTAAACACACGCATAAAAAAACTAAACACTAGAAACGGTTAACTGAAGACTTTTTACGTAATTTGGCTACTGAAAACAAAAACAGATGTCTCCAATTCAAATTATACTTTTAATATCCGCCTATTTTGGTGTGCTCATTTTAATCTCCTATTTCACTGGAAAAGAAGACACCAATGCCGCTTTTTTTAAAGCCAATAAATCTGCCCCATGGTATTTGGTCGCTTTTGGTATGATTGGAGCATCATTGTCTCGAGTCACGTTTATTTCAGTTCCTGGAGCGGTAGAAACCAAACAGTTTGGTTATTTCCAAGTGGTTTTAGGCTACTTCGTTGGCTATTTAATAATTGCATATGTATTATTACCCTTATATTATAGGTTAAACTTGACCTCCATTTACACCTATTTAAGAGACCGTTTTGGACCTACCAGTTATAAAACAGGTTCTATCGCTTTTCTTATTTCTCGAACCGTCGGGGCCGCGTTTCGCTTATTCTTAGTCGCTAAAGTCTTGCAATTATTAATATTTGACCAATTTGATATTCCGTTCCCTATAACCGTTATTATCACCATTGCACTCATTTGGCTGTACACCTTTAAGGGCGGTATAAAAACCATTATTTTTACAGACACCCTTCAAACGTTATTCATGCTAATTTCTGTGGTGGTCACTATTTCGTTTTTAGCGTCTGCTTTAGATTTAGATGGTATCTCTGAAATATATTCGAATGTTACTAATAGCAAATTAAGTCAGGTTTTCTTTTTTGAAGATGGTAATAATGCGCAATATTTACGGAAAAGCTTTTTAGCGGGTATTTTTATAACGATAACAATGACTGGTTTAGATCAAGATATGATGCAAAAAAACCTAACCTGTAAGAATATTAAAGAGGCTCAAAAAAACATGATTTCCTTTGCTGTTGTTCGGTTTTTGTAAACCTCTTATTTTTAGCCTTAGGTTTAATGCTCACGCAATATGCTGAACAAAATGGTATCACAGCAAAAAAAGATGATCTGTTTCCTGCTATTGCCATGTTACCTGAAATTGGCGTAGTCACTTCTGCCTTTTTTCTTTTAGGATTAATTGCAGCCGCCTATTCTAGTGCCGATTCTGCTTTAACCTCCTTAACCACGTCTTTCTGTATTGATATTATCGAATTAGACAAAAAACCGGCGGAGGACCGAGAAAAAAATACGCAAGCGCATTCATGTACTCTTCAGCATTATTTTAGTTATCGTGATTGTTATTTTCGACACCATCTTTACCGATGTGTCTGTCATCGCGGGAACTCTTTAAAGCTGCGGGTTATACTTATGGCCCATTACTAGGATTATTTGCCTTTGGGATATTAACGAAAAAACATATTAAAGATCAATATGTATGGATTATTGCCCTTGTCGCACCTCTAGTATCCTACTTTATGAATCTATATTCTGAACTCTTATTTAGTGGCTATAAATTTGGTTTCGAGATTTTGATAGTCAATGGTATTCTTACTTTTATAGGCCTCTTTTTAATTTCAAGAAAAACAAATGAAACCGATCACTTAGATCCTTTATTTTATAAGACTAAAAAAGCCAGTCCTAAATCTCATGAATAAACTAATATTGATTTGTAGACAATAACACTAAGGTGCAGGCGACTTCAAAATCAATATTGTTTTCTTTTAAAATAGCATAAAATTCAGGATTTTCAGTACCAGGATTAAAGATCACCCGTTTTGGCTGTAAGGACACGATATACTCATAATAGTCTTTTTGACGTGTTGGATTGAGATAAAGCGTTACCGTATCTAAATTTTTATAATCCTTGAACGTTGTATCGATAGTCACTCCGTATGCTTCACCTTCACGCATTCCAAAAGCCACTGTCTCATGCTTGTAAGCCGTCAATTTTTGCATCGCTATATTAGAATAACGGTGTGGTTTTGTAGATGCTCCGAGTACTAAAGTCTTCTTATTTGTAGCCATATTCTTGTTATAAATGTTAAAAAAGTGTTAACGCCAGTGACCGGCAGTAACAGATTGTAAAATTAGACGTCTTTATTTTAATAGCAAACAATATCTGTTGAAAATTAATCAATCAATCAATCCAATGAAACATCTAATCACCTGCTGCGTGCTCCTACTCTTTTCAGCATCGCAGGCACAAACCTCCGTAGCAAAACACACCAATTATAAGTCAGGAATTATTACTGGAACCATCTTAGACGGAACACTTAACGCACCCTTACCTTATGTAAATATTGTTGTAAGAGATTTAAAGGGAGCCATTATAACTGGAGGCATCACTAAAGAGGACGGTACCTTTTATATGACAGACATCCCTGAAGGACAGAGCCATGTGAGTATTGAATATCTAGGCTACAAAACAGTAAGTCGCGACATTACCATTGATAAAAACAATACTAAAATTGACTTTGGCGAAGTGAAAATTTTTGAACAAGCCACCGGTTTAGATGAAGTTGAAATTACTGCCGAAATCTCTACCATACAACAAAAAGTAGATAGAAAAATAATTACCATAGGTAAAGACTTAACCACTTCGGGACCGACGGCTAGCGACATTATGAATAACCTCCCATCGGTAAGTGTAGACCAGCAAACGGGAGACATTAGCCTACGGGGCAATCAAAATGTGCGCGTTATGGTGGACGGTAAACTTTCAAATATACCAGCCGCACAATTATTAAAACAAATTCCGTCTACGTCTATAAAAAGTGTTGAGTTAATCACCAACCCTTCCGCTAAATACAATCCAGAAGGCATGAGTGGGATCATCAATATTATTCTACATAAAAATATAAAAATTGGCTTTAATGGAAATATTAATTTAGGATTGGCCTACCAAGAGAATGCCAAATTTAATAGTGGCATAGACATGAATTACCGCAACGGAAAATTTAACCTGTATGGTAACTACGGTAATAATATAAATAAAAACTTGAACCAGGGGTATATTTTTAGACCCGAAGACAACTCTGAACAATTATTCGAATTTCTATCCAATTCAAAAAACCATGTGTTTAAAGTTGGATTGGATTTTTATCTGAACGACAACCATACCATCTCTGTGTTTACCAGCAGGAATAACTCGGAAAGCGATACCAATAGTATTACAAACATATTATACTATGACAGCCCTGCGTTTAATCAGTCTCAACTTTTTTTTAATGACAACACTAACGAATCCAAACAGTACAACTTTGATTATAAATTGGATTTTGCAAAGGAAGGCCACAATATCGAGTTGGAAATAGACCGTAGTCATTTCACACAAGATGAAGCTGCCGATTTTAATTTTATTGGTGCTAGTCAAACTACAGATTATTTGGATTTTGTAGATACAGAGCGAGGATTAACCACGATTAACTTAGATTACATTAATCCATTATCTGATGACACTAAATTAGAATTAGGCGTACAAGCTTTGCTTTCTACATCAGATATTAATTATAATTCTACTGGCTTTTCCGCGAACCCGAATCAAGACATGACACCGAGATAATGGCGATGAATTCATACCCACGCCCAGTACAGATTTTAATTATACACGAGATATTTATTCTGCCTATGCCACCTATGGTAAGGAGTTAAAGAAATTCACCTATCAAATAGGAGTCAGAGCTGAGACGGTAAAGGAAACCTCTAATGCGCTTCAATTATTTAATGATGCTTCTCCGAGAAAACATACCTTTCACCAATGACTATTTTGAATGGTATCCTTCTGCTTTTTTAACGTATTCACCTTCAGAAAAAAACAGCTATCAATTAAGTTATAGTCGTCGTGTAGACCGGCCAGGTGTTGGGCAAGTGAACCCCATTAGAGAATGGAGCACGCCATTAATCTCCTCTTTTGGAAATCAAAGTTTACAACCACAATTCACAAATTCTTTCGAGACCAATTATACACGTCAATTGGAAAATGGAAGCATTACCGCTGGGGTCTTTTATAGAATTATTGAGGATGAAATAAATAGAGCGGTATTTGTAGATCGCACGAACTTAAACCGGATTATATTAACCTTCGACAATTTCAACAACAGTTCTTCTTATGGTTTTGAGTTATCCAGCAATTACAAACCTACAAAATGGTGGCGTTTAAATGGAAGTTTTGATTTATACGCACAAACTCAAAACGGCATTACAGAACTTTTAAATGCGCCTATTGAAACAGCAACTGTTGATGATATTATCACTCAAAAAATCACGGTCGATAATGTCGCATGGAACTTCAAACTCTTTAACAACTTCCAGGTTACCAAAACCCTGTCTCTCTCTGCTTTTGGGTTTTACAGAGGTGCCAACAAGGGGATTCAGTTTACCATGAAACCCATGTACTTTGTTAATTTGGGGGCCGGACAAAGTTTTGCCGATGGAAGAGGGAGTTTTAGTCTAAACTTTAATGATGTACTAGACACACAAGAGTTTGCTTTTGATGGTAATAATCCATTTAAACAATCGGGTGCTTTTAATTGGGAAAGCAAAACCATTTTCGCAGGATTATCCTATAGATTTGGAGGCAAAAAATACAGTGCTAAATCCGGAAAAAACAGAGATGATAATGAAAAATCTGGTGGCGGATTTTTATAAGCCTCACTAAAAATATTTAAGACGCTAATTAGTTTTGGCAACCTGTTAATAGTTGATGGTTAGTGTTAATGTATGGTTGCTAAATAAGAAAACCCAAAGTTTGATCGGCTTTGGGTTTTTGATTTTAATTTTACTTTTGTAATATAAGTCCTAATAAAAAGACACCTATCACGTTAATTATTTGCTAAATACTGAAAAACAAGTAGTTATGTAATATTTACAGTCTATCTTTATAGCAGTTAGATACTAATCGTCTTGATTAGATACCTATTTGATTAATAGCGAAAAAATCCTGAAACCATCCGTTTCAGGATTTTTATTTTAAAACCCGTTTTGAAATGTTAAAATGCGTTAAACTTTGATTATCAATGTAATAAAAACCAAAATCGAACGTCTTTATAGTAAGATATTAACAAAATACGAAACACTTACATTTGAATTAGTCTTCCAATTAAGCATCGTACACCGTTAAGTTTAATGATTAATAGCAAAAAAAGTCCGAAACAGATGGTTTCGGGCTTTTTGTATTTCTAATCCTATTTTTGTAATGATTTTTTACGGAAATGTTACCATTTAATGATGACTGATCCCCAAGTAAAACCACTACCAAAAGCAGCTAATACCACGGTATCGCCTTCTTTAATTTTTCCTTCTTCCCATGCTTCTGTTAATGCTATAGGTATAGAGGCTGCCGTGGTGTTTCCATAGCGCATAATATTATTAAATACCTGGTCGTCACTCAGTCCAAATTTCTTCTGTATAAATTGTGCAATCCGTAAATTGGCCTGATGCGGAATTAACATATCAATGTCTTCCTTCCCTAATTTATTTTGTAGGAGTCCTTCCATAATAACTTCGCTAAAACGAACGACTGCATTTTTAAATACAAATTGTCCGTTCATGTGGGGGAAATAACTTTCATCATCCGGATCGTTCTCAGCAATAATATCGGTTACCCAGCGCGTTCCCATACCTGGTGCCTTAACCACCAATTCTTCAGCATGTTCGCCTTGTGAATGTAAATGCGTCGATAAAATACCTTTAGAATTATTGTCTTCTCGCGTTAATACCGCAGCCCCTGCTCCATCTCCAAAAATGACTGAAACACCACGTCCCCGATCGGTTTTATCTAAGCCATGTGAATGCAGTTCGCTACCAATTACCAGTATGTTTTTATACATGCCTGTTTTAATAAAATTATCGGCAACAGAAATCGCATAGACGAATCCAGAGCATTGGTTACGCACATCTAAGGCACCAACCGTTTTTATATCTAAGGCGTGCTGCACTTGTACACCAGGACCAGGAAAATACATGTCTCGGACTTAAGGTTGCAAAAATGATAAAATCGATATCGTCTTTATCTATTCCTGAGCGCTCAATGGCTTGTTTAGCAGCTTTTACACCCATTGTTGCTGTAGTATCTCCGGAACCC
Source organism: Lacinutrix neustonica (assembly GCF_026625145.1). GTDB lineage: Bacteria > Bacteroidota > Bacteroidia > Flavobacteriales > Flavobacteriaceae > Lacinutrix > Lacinutrix neustonica. Next base: position 1,519,029 of record NZ_CP113088.1, read on the forward strand.
TTAACGGCCCAACGGCGTTCTTTTATACCTGTACGTTCTGTAATCCACGCATCATTAGTATCCATCATTTTTGATAGATCTTCATTGGTAACTACATTATCCGGCACATACTTGCCTAGGCCTATTATTTTTGAATTATACATCGAAAAATTTTATTTTCGCTTCTAGCTTTCGTCTTCTCTCAAGATAAACTTAGGCGGAAGTCTTATTGTTATTTACTGCTATTTATTCTGAATCTTCAGGAAGGAGCTATTGTCCTTTAAACAGTCGCGCAATTTAAGTATTTCAGCTATAAACCATCAAATAATATGGGTTATTCATTATGCGTGCATAATATCTATCCGATTTTATCAAATTAACAATTTAGATTAAAATAAAAAAGCACTCTTTTGAAGAGTGCTTTTAACTATTTAAATGAAGTAACTTTATTCTTTTATAATTTTTTCTACAAACTCGCCTTGAGCGGATGTAACTCTAACAAAATAAACACCTTTAGTAAGTTTATCTATATTAAGTGTTTCGTTAAACTGATTTTCTACTACATTTATATTATATAATACTCTACCATTAATATCATAAACAGAAATAGTTTCTAATATGTTTTTACTTTCTATGTGTAATTCTTCATCTACAGGATTAGGATATAACTTGATACTAGAATCTAATTCATAGTTTGAAACACTTAATGAATTAGCAACAGTGGTTACAGCAGTATTGGTAATTATTGGAGCATTAAAATCAAAATAGATTTCTGCAGTATTACTAAATGTATCTCCTAACACTAATGTTGGCTGTGTCTTTATTTTAAAAGTTACATAACCATCATTATTGGCATCATCTTCTGGTAAATTTATGTTCTCAAAAATAAATTCCACTGTATTGTTATTACTAATTCTAGTTACAAAATTATGACTCCCTTTTAAAGGTATTAATGTAGATATATCAAATTCAATTATATCTATAATATCTTTAACAACAACATTAATTGCGCTTGCTGTTCCTGTATTTTCAAAACGAATCATATAATGCACATAGTCTCCAACTCTATCTCGGAGTAATAGTTGCGCCTTCTAAACAGGTTTTATCATTAGGATCATATGAATTTACAACTGTTTGGTTCAGTTCAAATACATTATCTTCTCGAGTCTCATCTGCAGCAATTGGAATTATTGTCGCAATAAAATCTAATACATCATCACCATTTACCGGAAATGTAGTATCTGTAGGTGTATTAATATTCATAGTAAAATATATACTTCTACTTTCAAATGGCTGTAAGCTACTATAATTCCATGATAAGTTATCAGTAGTTTGACTATCTACTATTGGATTAGCAGTAATTAAATCCATAAAATCATCTTGAAAATCTAAAGCTACAATACCTGATAACGTGGTATTCCCCTTGTTTTTATATACTAGCTCGTAATTTATATCAAAACCTGGTCTAGCTTGCCCTAGAGGCAATATAATAAGTTCTAAATCAGGATGCACTCCATCCGGAGTCACACAAAAATCTTGAGAATATGGACTTGCATCAGTTGGAAAATCTACTGTAATACTAGAAGGAACTACTGTAAAATAAGGTGTGTTTTCTAATAACGGTGTTATAGTATGCATTCCTGTTTGAACTGGCAGAATGTAGTCCCCATTAGTATTCGAAAAAATAGATTCGTCGATAATTCCATTAGTCACACTATATTTTAAATTAGGGAAATCTAAATCTGAAACATCACAACCATCTCCATTTAAATCATAAGTGTTATTACCTAAAATGGTATAAAATTCACCTCCAGGATTAAATGAACAATAAGAATTAACTGTTGTAGTTGCAGTAGGATAATAAGAAGAAATAAAGGATTCCAAGGTTGACAAGTCCTCATCATCATCGCATATGTAAACTAATGTTTCATTTCCTTCAAAAAAATTATAAAAAGTAGCATAAGCCTGAATATTATTTATTCCATTCTTTAAAATCAAAGTTTGCATTTGATTATTTTTACATTTAAGTTTTGTAAGATTAGGATTACTATCATATGCCAAAAGATTTATATTTTGACTCAAATCCAAATGTGCAATCTGGTTATCTTCACAATGTAATACATTTAAATTCGGGCTCTCACTTACATCTAAAACCGCCAACAAATTATTATTGCAAATCATATGCTCTAACATAGGTGTTTGGCTCACATTTATTAGTGATAGTTGATTAGAAACACAGTTTAAATTTTGAAGGTTTGGTTTTTGACTAGCATCTAAATTAGTTAGCAAGTTTCCTTCACAAAATAGACTTTGAAGATTTAAACCTGAACCTAAATTTAACGTAACTATCTCGGTTTGTTGCACAATTTAAGACTTCAAGCAAATTATTTTGACTAACATCTAAACTAGTTACTTGATTATTCGCCAAGTTTAAAGTCTTCAACTTTGAATTTAGACTTATATTAACATTAGTTAACGCATTCCCAAAACAGTTTAAAATTTCAAGATTCAAATTTTGAGTGACATCTAATTGAGTTAATTGATTACTATTACACTCAAATTGGCTAAGGAGTACATTTTGGCTTACATTTAGAGTCGATAATTGATTGTTGCCACATACTAGTTGCTCTAAATTTGTATTTTGAGCTACATTTAAGTTAATAAGTTGATTGTTCTTTATAAGTAGATATTTAAGGTTTATATTTTGAGTTAAATCAACATCGGTTAAAAAATTATCATTCAACCATAACTTTTCAATATTGGTAAAATATTGAATTCCTTCTAGTGAGGATATATTTTTATTAGTAAGAATTAACCATGTAATTTGAGATGCTTCTGTGACTTGTATTTCGCCGTCATCGTTGATATCAATATCACCATCGGGGATTCCATTCCCATCAATATCTGCAACATTATCATTTATCAATGCATCCTTAAAATTAGCATCTCGGTATATTAATAATTTGTGCTTGAGTAATATTAAAAGTAAAAATTACTATAAGTAGAAAGTAGAGGTATTTCATTTTTTATTTATTTGGGTAGGGCAAATTTAATGATTTTATCATTTCCAACAATGTCATCTTGTCACCTTTCATTAATTGGCATTTTTGTTGACTTGTAAATTCATGAATTAATCATTTAGATAGAATAATTAAGATTCTCACCTACGTGGGAATTATAAACAACAAACAGTTTCCCACTTTCGTGGGAATATTTAATAAATTAAATTATGGCAAAAGGAAATATTAATGTTTCGGTAGAAAACATTTTCCCATTAATTAAAAAATTCTTGTACAGTGATCACGAAATCTTTTTACGTGAGCTTATAAGTAATGCAACAGATGCGACTTTAAAATTAAAACACCTCACCAGTATTGGTGAGTCGAAAGTTGATTATGGCAACCCTATAATCGAAGTTAAAATCGATAAAGCAGGTAAAAAACTGCACATCATCGATCAAGGTTTAGGTATGACTGCTGAAGAAGTAGAAAAATACATCAACCAGATTGCTTTTTCTGGTGCTGAAGAGTTTTTAGATAAATACAAAGACTCCGCGAAAGATTCTCGGTATCATCGGTCATTTTGGTTTAGGGTTTTATTCTGCCTTTATGGTTGCAGAAAAAGTTGAGCTTATTACTAAATCGCATAAAGATGAACCAGCAGCACATTGGACTTGCGATGGTTCGCCGGAATTTACTTTAGAAGCTTCAGATAAAACAGAACGTGGCACAGAAATAATCTTACATATTGCTGAAGATTCGACAGAATTTTTAGAAGAAGCCCGTATTGGTGCCTTATTATCTAAGTATAACAAGTTCATGCCTGTTCCTATTAAATTTGGAACAAAAGAGATTAATGATCCTGAGCATGAGCCAGCAACTATTACAGATAAAGACGGCAAAGAAACTAAGGAACCGCAAAAGAAAATTACGGTAGACAACATCATCAATAACCCAAATCCAGCGTGGACGAAGCAACCCGCAGAACTGGAAGATGAGAACTATAAGAGTTTTTACAGAGAGTTATATCCGTCGCAATTTGAAGCGCCTTTATTTCACATTCATTTAAATGTAGATTATCCGTTTAACTTAACTGGTATTTTATATTTCCCAAAGCTGTCTCCGAGATATGGGCATGCAAAAGGATAAAATTCAGTTATACCAAAACCAGGTGTATGTTACAGATAATGTAGAAGGGATTGTACCGGAATTCTTAACGATGTTGCGCGGTGTGATTGATTCGCCGAGACATTCCATTAAACGTGTCTCGTTCGTATTTACAAGCAGATGGTGCGGTAAAGAAAATCTCTTCATACATCACCCGTAAAGTAGCCGATAAATTAAAATCCTTATTTAATAGTAACCGTGAAGATTTTGAAGCGAAATGGGATGACATTAAAATTGTTATTGAATACGGGATGCTTTCTGAAGATAAGTTCTTTGAAAAAGCAGACGCTTTTACCCTTTATCCAACTGTAGACGGTAAGTATTATACCTACGAAGAATTGGAAAATGCCATTAAAGCCAACCAAACCGATAAGGACGGTAAAATGGTTATTTTATATGCCAGCAATAAAGATGAACAACATTCTTACATTGAAGCGGCCAAAGCCAAAGGTTACGAAGTCTTGTTATTAGATTCGCCTATCGTATCGCACCTGATGCAAAAATTAGAAAGTTCTAAAGAAAACATCACGTTTGCCCGTGTCGATGCCGATGCGATTGATAAGTTAATTAAAAAAGACGACACTGCGATTTCTAAGTTAGACGAAGAGCAAACGAAAGCTTTAGATGAGTTATTAAAAGAATTAATTCCATCAGAGAAATTCATGGTACAATTGGAGCCTCAAGATAGTGAAGCGGCACCATTTATGATTACACAACCGTGAATTTATGCGCCGTATGAAAGACATGCAAGCGTCTCGGTGGTGGCGGTGGTATGTTTGGTATGGGGCACATGCCGGACATGTACAATTTAGTCGTAAATACAAACTCTGAATTGGTTGGTGAGATTTTAGCAACCAAAACTAAGAAAAAGCAAGAACGTTTAATCACGCAAAGTATTGATTTAGCGCGTTTATCTCAAGGGCTTTTAAAAGGAAAAGAATTGAGCGAGTTTATTAAGCGTAGCTACGAAATGATTAAATAAAAACAAGTCTATCACTGTGATCCAACAGTGTTTAGCACGTTTACATTAATACAAATACTAAAACCACTTTGTTCTCACAAAGTGGTTTTTTTTATGACTTTCCTTAGCTCGTTTTAGTTTTTCAGAAAAAAAACTAAGCCATAATCTGTCATTTTATTAATACATACGAATAAGCATTTAAAACCAGTAAACGGCAAGATTATAGCGTACCTTCAACAAAAAACGAGATGTCTATAGCGCGAAGAGTGAGATTGGTAGAAGGCCTGTATGCGCAGCTTGATGTAGAGATCGCCAGTTTTCAAGAGAAAACCACTTTACATTGTTTATCTCGGCTGTGGCAATTGCTGCACCAACCCCACCGTTGAAGCGTCCCCTTTAGAGTTTTTGCCCTGGGCCTTTCATCTCTTTTTAAACGGCCAAGCAGAGAAGACCCTGAAAATTCTAAACAGTAAAGCAAAGCACTCCATTTGCCACATCTACCAGCCACTAAACGTTGTAGACAGCACTTTAGGGAAGTGTAGCAACTATAAATACCGTGGCTTGATCTGTAGGCTTTTTGGTTATGCTGCCACTAACGACAAATACGGCCAAAAACGCTTAGCCATTTGCAAAATAATAAAAGACAACCGTAAAGAAAGTTACCAAGATACTGTAGATGCGATTGGCAAGGGCTTATACGTCCCTATGTTTACAGACTACTATATGCAATTGTCTCAAATCGATTTTAATATGGGTAACCGCATTGTTCCTATTAATACAGCGCTAAAATTAGCCCTTGAAGAAGTGTTACAGTATTATGCCTACAGACCCTTCCCTAGTGGTTTGGCAAACAGTGCCTAATCTAACGTTTTAGGTTCTAAAAGCAATCCTCATTAAAACACACCTAGCTTCCGCACTTTTTTAGTGTCGTGAAATATAAACCATCTTTTTTAAGATGGTTTTTTTGTTAGTGTCTCGGTATTGTGGATGCGCTATTATAATTGACAACGGTTATCGCGCAACGAAAACTACGTAATTTTACGTATAGGTTATGTAAGAATAATCCTGTAGTTTAGTGGATTGCAAATAGGACGCTAAAAAAACAGTTTTAATAAAGACACTGCCATTTGGGTTGCATTAAAGCACATGCGCATATAAATATAAGAGGGATATAGTTAATAGTAATCATAACTCTTTGTTGTGCATCAGCAAGAAAATATACCCTAAATTCAAAAAAATTATATATAAACTATTATGAAATATTTAATATTCACAATATTCTTAGTTTTATCAATCAATGTTAGTGCTCAAAATAAAATAGTAGATACCAATATTTTTATTCGAATTTATAATTTAGACGGTAAAAAAATAAATAAGGGAACGATAAAGTCAATATCTGAAACATCAATAGAGTTATATTTAAAAGGCAAAACAATATCAGTTCCTTTAAGTAAAATAGGAAAAATAAAAACTAAGCGTTCCGGTGGTAATAATGTTGCAAAAGGTGCTTTAATTGGAGGAGGCTCACTTGCTTTGTTAGGATTAATAAGTGGAGATGATGACCCTGGAATTATTTCTTTTTCAGCAACTGATAAAGCAGCGGTAGGTTTGATTGGTGGCGGTCTTGTCGGTGCTGGTATCGGAGGAATTACAACTATTTTCAAAAAATCAAAATTTTATATCATTGACGGAAATGAAATGAAATTGAAGGATTTTAAGGTAAAAATAAATGACTCTGTTAAAGAGAATTAGAAAGGCAAAAAGAAAACGAAAAAGCCGAATGCACAACACGGCATTCAAGCTATGGCTTGGTCTGCCCTCACTTGGAAAATCCTTCGAATTTTCTAAAACCAGTTTTTATTTGGAAAGGTTCGTGCCGAGACACGCCACAAACCATACACAATATCGTTAGGTGTAATTATGACCAAAATTTCATGACAGAACAAGAAATAAAATCTGAAATAACCGAAAAACTTAATCAAGGAACTTCAAAGTCTAGTCTGTATAATCAATTCAAAGATAAAATCAAGGATGAGTCATTAAGAAAAATTTTAGCCTCAAGACCATCTTATGAATTAAAGTTGAAATTCAAAAAAGCGCATTTAATTCTTTCAATTATTTGGGGATTCTTTATTCTATTGGAGTTAATTGGAATATTGAATTTAATAGTATCCTTTAATATAAAAGTCTTTATCTCGCTGATTTTATCAATTTATATTACAATCAATATTTGGAAATTTGATGGTCGCTTTTTTCTACCAGGTATTATTTGGTTCGTCTTTACGATTTTCAATTCATATCGTGAATTAGATAATATGTATGAGTATGATTCTGACTATAGTATTGTTTTAATCATCACAGTCATATATAGCCTAATTTTAGTCGTCGGAATTTATTTATTGTACAATATTAGAAAAAATGTATTTAATTACTATAATTGGTTTCAACCGATTTTAAATCAAGATGATGAAATACAATTTGAAAAATAACTACACTTAACAAAGCACCCTAACAAAAAACAACTAAAATCTCATTAAGTCTTCACTAGCACGCTTTTATACCTATCATCCTATAGTAAGCCTGATTTAGCCATGGCAAAAACCTGTTTTAACAACTTATTACACACAGTCTGCCCCTTTCCAAGTAGTAAGGCTTAAAGCAACTAACAGAAAAACCCGCTTTTCTCGAAAGGCGTCTTTTAGTTAAAACCCACCTATCCCACCCCCTTACGGTTACCCGTAATAAATTGTTAACTAACGTTTATAACTTTACAAAAACTACGTAATTCTACGTATAGGATAGTTAAGAATAATCCTGTAGCTTCGTTAATTAAGAATAGCAAATACGACCATTGAAAAAAACAGTTTTAATTAGGACACTGCCATTTGGGCTATAGCAAAGCACCATAGCATAAAAATGCCCCCTTTTGAACCGGTAATATAGCGCGTGGATAAGCACTAAAATTAATACAAACAATTAAGGTTATTTTTTTAGTTAACTATATATCATTGTTGTGTGTAATGCGACCGAAACCAATAATATTGAAGAATGCAATTAAAAGTAAGAAAAGAAAAAGCTATTGAAATTCTTGAAAAAAGAAAAAAAGAAATTGATGAACCCGGATTTGACCCAAAAGTATGGAAACATAAAACAGAAGATAATCTGAAAGAAATATTTGGCGGATTAGATTTTAAATGGACACAAATAGATGGAATAAATTTTAATTCATCTTTTACGGATTTAAGTGCTAGTGTATTAGCTACAGGTAAACTTCAAGCAAGAAAATATCTTAATTCATATATTGAACAAATTATTGAGTTTACCGAAATTCAAGACAGTATAGTAGAAGAAAATGAGAGGTATTTTGAGCAAGAAAACAAAACTCTTAAGTCTCAAATGATGGACGTTGTTTCAAGCTCTAATACTATTTTAGAGGACAGAAATGAATTACTTTCAGATATAAACGCAAAAAGCGTTGAAATTAAGTCACTGAAAGAGAATACAGTTCAGTTGAACAAAATAACACTTAACAAACTTTTAGGATTGATTAAGAATTTACCTATTGGGCAAACAATAGGTCTTTTTACAACGTTATTTGGTATTATAGGATTTTCATTTTGGCTTGGAAAAACGATAAAAGAGAATTCCTTTCTTAAATCTGAATTTGAGCTACAAACTAAAATCAACAAATTAAATTCAGATAAAGAAAAATTAGATAGCAATATTTATAAACTTGAAGCGGAAAACAATAATCTCAAACAAGAAATAGAGGTCTTTAAGAACAAAGAATAACCTAAGACGAAAAAAATAAGCACTACACACAACACCATGTATAATTAATTGCTTTGGTAAGTGCTTATTTAGAAAATTCCTTCGGAATTTTCTCGGGTTCGTATTTGTTTACTAAATTAGTTGCTTAACCACGCAACTAACCAACACATAAACGTTAGGCACAAGCTGAAGAAAAACCGGAACAAACAACCAAAACCAATTAAATATGAAAAATTCTATCAAATTAATTCTTTTATTTTTATTAGTTTCTTCTTGTATCTCAAAAAAACAATATTCTGAATTAGAAGTAAAAAACAAGGAACAGCGTGATATTATACAGGAATATCAATTCAGTCAAGAACAATACGCAATCGAAACAGCAGAAGTTGATAAATTCATTGATGCAAAAGACAAACAACTTTCAGAATTTTTGGATGGTGCATCCGGAACGACTAATGAAATCAAAGTTGAAAAATCAGAAGAATTTGAATTTCTAAACGGGAAATTACCTAAAACATTTTACGAAAGAGACTTTTACAAAGGATTATCAGCAACTACTTATGACTTATTTACTCTTCCTGGAAAAATTGTAAAAAAGACAGGAAATAATACTTACAAAATTTTGACGCCAGTTCAATTAATTAAATCAGGAACGGTATTAGAAAATGATTATATTGAAGATGGAGTACTTTTCAAAGATTATCTCGCAAAAGGTATGTCTGCAAATGGTTCTTACGTTATTGGAAGTTTTGAAGCAAAGAAAGACCAAGTTGTAGAAATAACTCTAACAGATGTTTTAAAAGCATTTCCAAAACAAGAAGTTCTTGATATAAATAGGTTAAAAAAATATCAAGAACAAATAAAAAATAAAGAAGATAGTGAACAATATTTCTTTATTCAATCAGCTACCTTAACAATCGGAACTGGCCGAACTTTTAATTCATCAAAATTTAAAAAAGAAATAAACTCTATTTATTTGACTGCAAGTGGAGAAGTTTATAAAACTGACGAACAAATAAAAAATGAACGAATAGTTACAGTAGAATTGATTTCATTAAAAGATATGTTACTTTAATTATGAACAAAGCCGGATGCCTAACACCTAAATTAATTGCTGGTTCAAGCTTGCTTACGTAAATTCTCGCGAATTTTCTCTTCTGTTTGTATTTGCTAAATTAGGCACTTAAAACACGCAACGAAATCAGACACAAACACGTTAGGTAGCATTTATGAACATACTAGAAAAATATATATCTGAAATATTCGATTTTGAGAATAATCAAGACCCAACGAGTTTTGAAGATAGATCCGGACCACCAGAGGAATTGCCAGCTGTTATTGGATTGATTTCTTTGAATTTTCAAGAACTTGAAGAAGAAATTGAAAAGAGAATTATCCAAATGACGCAAGTTGAAGCGAAAATCGGTCAAATAATAACATCAGAACTGGCATTTAGAAACAAAATTAATCTATTTGCTTCATTGTATTATCATTTGAAAGATACTTACCACTTCAATTCACTTCCAGATTATGAGATGGGATATTTAAAAGAATTATTAAAAGCATTGACAAAATGTGAGGAACTAAGGAATCAGATGTTACATTCAACTATTAAAAAAGATTGGAAAACGAAAAAAATTGAACGAAAGAAAGTTACTGCAAAAGCAAAAAAGGGTTTAACTGAAATAAACCAACAAGTTGACATCCCCTTTTTGTACAACGTCTCAGATTATATCGTTTCTATGCAAATGGAGCTTGAACAGTTTTTCATAGGTTTTAAAAAAACGCTACCGAACACAGCAGATAGCAAATAGGGGGATCAGAGGTTTAAGAAAGGTGAGTGCTATGTACAAACACCGCCAAATCGTTAATTTGGCTTTTAAGAATGAATAATTTAAAAACAAAAATCAACAAGGTTAGAAACTAATTTAGTGTAAGGTCTAATCTTTAACTTGTGTAAAGCATGTCCCTTAACGAACAGTTGAAAAAACAACATAATTTCATATGATAAAGACTTATTTCGATTGGAACGTATTGTCACAAATAAAAAATGGCGACCATACCGAACTGAAAGAAATAATTCTTGACAATGAAAAATTATTTATCCCCTTTTCTACTTCTCATATTGGAGATATATTTTCTAGCTTCAAAGAAATCAGCACACAAAGAGAATATATTGAATCAGATTTAAACTTTATTTCCGAGCTTACCAAAAACAAGTGTCTAATGAACACAGGAAAAGATGTTGTACTTGATTTTTATCCACCGAAAGAACTTTTTGAACAAAGAATTGAAGAAAAAGACCTCTTTAACGATTTAAGCCTTGATGGTTTAATGAACATTTTCGAGCAAGACGAATTTACTAAAAGTCTTGGGAAATCACTGATAAATTTACTTAAATCAATACCACTCGAAGAATCATTCAAACAAGCATTTGAAAATCCTGAAAGTGCTGAACAAATGGATAAAATGTTCCCTGGACTAAAAGAAAATTTGACTATGGAAGGTTTTTTCAAAAGTTTCAGCCAAATGATTTTAAACCTTAATGAATCTGATGGATATCAAGAATTAAGAAAAACTATTCAAGGAGGAATGGGAATTAATAGAGATAAAATCTTTGACTCAAAAAATCCATATAAAATAATAGATGATAAGTATAAAAAAGTTGGTGCTAATCCAAATCAATTTATAGATAATTCAAAAAATGCACCTGAATGGTTTAACGAAATCACAAACGAATATCTCTTGCTTGATATGCACGGTTATCAAGAAGACAAAGTGAATATAAAAAAAGGAAGAAAAGAAACATTTAAAAATACTACTGAAGATGCATTTCACGCTGCCTTTGCTTCTATTTGTAATTTCTATATCATAAATGACAATAAATCATACAAGAAAACCAAATTGATTTATGAAAAATTAGGCATTAATACAATAGTTCTTAAACCATCTGAATTTGTAGAATACTATCAAAAATATCTCGATATAAAAGAGGTTGTTTTAAATTTCAGAATACCTTTTGAAATAATCAAAACAGCTGACTTTTATAAAGAAGTAATGGAAACTGCTACTTTGCGGACATATTATGTTCCATTCTTTTTCTTCGGCTTTTTTAATAAAATTATGGTGCTAACTCCTAATGATGGAAGCGAAACTCTTATCCTTTTAAGTCAAAATGGCCCAAGCAACCACAGAGTTTATTCTATGGAAATCCAACATTTATATAAACAATTATGTGAAATACTTGGAGATGATATTGAGAATTTGGGACAGATTAAAGATGAAGAATTTAAAGAAGAAGAATGGACAGGAAGGAAATGGAAATTAGATGAAATTACTTTTCGATTGACAAGACCAAACGGTCATTTTCAATTATATTTTGACCAATAAAACTAAAATTATGGGAATTCCAAATGGCAAATACGATACAGAATTAATTCGCAGAACAAAAGAACTAATTCAATCATATAAAGGTTAATACAATTTGACACTTTTAATGAATGGAATATTGAGTTTAATTGTTTTACCACATCAACACAATGCCAGATTAAGAAAACTAAATTTTACGAATAAAGATTTAAATGATATTCCGAGAAATTCAATTTATATTAAACTCACCTAACTTTCATTTTGACAGACGTGATAAAAACAATGATTTAAAAAATCTATTAACCCGAATGCGAATGGAATCGCTCATCAAAGAATTGAATCGATTAGTGAAGATAATAAATGGACAGGTGTAATTATACAGGACAGTCATAATGGAAATATTGGACTAAATCTTGAACTAAAAACCTCTGAATTAAGAAAATTTGCATTTTATATTGCAGATGAATATTTAAAAGAACTGAATAAAAAGCCGGATGCCGTGTATAATTAATGGCTAGTCCTCGCCTATTTACGAAAATCTCTTTTTTGCAAGCCATGCCTTTTAAAAAGGAACGCTAGCTCTTAAACCACCGTTACTGTAGTCAACCAAGAACCTTTGGTTACATCCTGTAACACCCCTGTAACCGAGACTCGTTTTACTAAAGCGTTTCCCAAATTCATGCAGCCCAACCCGGTCATTCACCGCTGGGATACTGCTACCCATAACTTTTAGCGTACCCTTTACGCTGGTGGTCTCTTCTTTGTTGGTCGCTATCTCGGCGTCGTACACGTCTTCTCCATAAGTAAGCTGTAACACAGGCGCGGTGGTAGTATCTATATCCAGTTCACGCACCAAATCTCCTGCGCAAGTGACCAGCAGGAAAGACCCCATGTCTCCAATAATGCTTATTTTTTGTTGCTGTACCCTGCCTTTAAAAACAGATTTATTTATAGAGTTATAGCCTAACCTGATCTCAATACCGCTCCCTACCTCAAAGGTTGCTGCGTCTGCTATAGGAAAGGCCCCTGTATTAGCATCGCCATCTACAAGCGTAATAATCGCTTCATCTACGGCATTAGCGACTTGTTTAATAACTACAGCATACACTTGCGCCTCAAACGGAATGGAATCACAGTCTGATAAAATTTCGAAAGTCGCTAACTCTGATGCTATTGGTACTAGTGCCATAGGGTTTCGTTTTATTTTGGGTCTAAGTTAAGCAATTATAGCTAAAAACCAGCCAGTCGCTTTTTTCATGGCTACATGTCTTTTTAGTCGTGTTTTATAAATACAGAAGCCCAGAGTAACCGGTTTATACTTCATTTAAAAAAATACTATGCATGCATTGTATTTTTCACAATTAAAAATTACCTTATACCCATCTCAAAAAAACACAAAAAACACCCATAATTACACCATTAAATAGCTAAAAAACCCGATATTATTCAAAAACACAGCACAACGACAATGAACATTAAAAAAATTCGGTTGCCAACAGAGGCGAGATTGCCATTAGAGTACTAAGAGCTTGTACGGAATTAAACATTACAACGGTTGCCATTTACACCTACGAAGACCGTTACTCACAACACCGTAATAAAGCCGATGAATCCTATCAAATTGGTGAAGACAACCAACCCCTAAAACCTTATTTAGATAGCGATGCCATTATTGCCCTCGCCAAATCGAAACAGGTCGATGCCATTCATCCCGGTTACGGTTTTTTATCTGAAAACTCTGAATTTGCTAGAAAATGTGCGGCTCAAGGCATTATTTTTATTGGTCCAGATCCGGAGGTTATGGATGCCTTGGGTGATAAAATTATGGCTAAAAAAATAGCCGTAAAATGTAACGTGCCTATTATAGAAAGTAATAAAAAGAAACTCACCTCTTTAAAAGTAGCCATTAGTGAAGCCAATAGCATTGGCTACCCCCTAATGCTTAAAGCGGCCTCCTGGCGGTGGTGGCCGTGGCATGCGTATTATAAAAACAGCTGAAGATCTCGAGTCTAACTTCGATTCTGCACGAAACGAATCGCTAAATGCCTTTGGTGACGACACCATGTTTTTAGAAAAGTATGTCGAAAACCCCAAACACATTGAAGTACAAATTGTCGCCGATAAACATGGCAATATACGTCACCTATTCGAACGGGATTGCTCGGTACAACGCCGTCACCAAAAAGTGGTCGAGATTGCACCCTCTTTTAACGTGTCGCAAAGCGTTAAAGACGCCCTTTATAAATATGCGGTAGACATTGCTACTGAAGTGAATTACAATAACATTGGTACCGTGGAGTTTCTCGTCGATGAAAAAGACCACATCTATTTTATCGAGGTGAATCCCCGTATTCAAGTGGAGCATACCGTTACCGAAATGGTCACGGGTATCGATTTGGTAAAAACACAAATCTTTATTGCTGGAGGCTACAAACTCTCAGACCAACAAATAAAAATATATGAACAGGAGTCTTTAGCCACTTATGGGTTTGCCTTGCAATGCCGACTAACAACAGAGGATCCCGGCAATAATTTTACACCAGATTATGGTAAAGTAACCACCTACCGTAGTGCTTCAGGTATGGGCATTCGCTTAGATGCCGGGAGTATTTATCAAGGGTATAAGGTGAGTCCGTTTTTCGATTCGATGCTAGTAAAAGTTTCTGCGCATGGTAGAACTTTAGATGGTGCCATAAGAAAAATGACGCGGGCCTTAAAAGAATTTCGTATTCGAGGGGTAAACACCAACATTCACTTTTTACAAAACGTGATTCAGCACGAGACCTTTCAGGAAGGTAAAGTCACGGTGAATTTTATTCAGAACACCCCGTCACTATTCAAAATAAAACTCTCGCAAGACCGCACCTCTAAAGCCGTAGGGTATTTAGCAGAAGTGATTGTTAATGGCAATCCCGATGTGAAGTTTATTGATGAGACCAAAGTGTTTAGAAAACCAAAAGTCCCAAAACACAATACGATTGAAACCTACCCAAAAGGGACTAAAGATTTACTCACAGAGCTGGGGCCGAACAATTTTGTGCCTGGTTAAAAGACGAGAAAAAAATACAGTATACAGATACGACCATGCGTGATGCACACCAGTCGTTATTAGCCACCGAATGCGAACCTTCGACATGCTCAAGGTAGCTGAAAGTTTTGCTAAAAACCATCCCAATACCTTTAGTATGGAAGTTTGGGGCGGTGCTACTTTTGATGTGTGCTTGCGTTTCTTACACGAAAGTCCGTGGACCCGCTTAAGAGAATTACGTAAAGCGGTACCCAACATCTTATTCCAAATGCTCTTGCGCGGGTCTAATGGCGTGGGTTACAAAGCCTATCCCGATAATTTAATCGAAGCTTTTGTAGAGAAATCTTGGGAAAATGGTGTGGATATTTTTAGAATTTTCGATTCTTTAAATTGGGTAAAAGCCATGGCTCCAAGCATTAGTTATGTGCGCAATAAAACAGGTGGTATTGCCGAAGGTGCGATAAGTTACACCGGCGATATTTTAGATGTCAACCAAACCAAATACGACTTAAAGTATTACATGCAACTGGCTAAAGATTTGGAGAATGCCGGGGCACATATGATTGCCATAAAAGACATGGCAGGCTTATTAAAACCTTATGCGGCTACAGAATTGGTTGGCGCATTAAAAGACACGGTAAACGTGCCAATTCATTTACATACGCATGATACCTCATCCTTACAAACCGCGACCTATTTAAAAGCGATTGAAGCGGGTGTTGATGTGGTTGATGTGGCGCTTGGCGGATTATCCGGATTAACGTCTCAACCCAATTTTAATGCGGTGGTTGAGATGATAAAATACCAAGAACGCGCCCATGATTTTGACATGACCAGCTTAAACCAGTTTTCTAATTTCCGGGAAGACACCCGCGAGTTGTACTACCCCTTTGAATCTGGATTAAAAGCTGGTACCGCAGAAGTCTTTAATCATGAGATTCCTGGCGGACAGTATTCAAATTTGCGTCCGCAAGCCATAGGACTAGGCCTTGGCGATCGTTTTGAAGAGGTTAAAGCCATGTATGCCCAAGTGAATACGCTCTTTGGTAATTTAATAAAAGTAACCCCAAGCTCTAAAGTCGTTGGTGATATGGCCATTTTTATGGTCACCAATAACTTTACGACCGAAGATATCATGACCCGAGGCGAGGAAATTTCGTTTCCCGACTCTGTGATTAGTTTCTTTCAAGGCGATTTAGGGCAACCGGTTGGCGGCTTCCCAAAGAAACTTCAGAAAATAATTCTAAAAAACAGAAAGCCGTACACCGATAGACCGAATGCACATTTGGACCCTATTGATTTTGATGAAGCATTTGCAGCCTTTAAAAAGAAATTCCAAAAAGGCTTTACACGGGCTATAGAGATGGAAGATTTCTTATCCTATACCTTATACCCTAAAGTATTTGAAGCCGCACATGAGAATTATAAAAACTACGGTAATTTAGCCTTAATACCCACACAGAATTTCTTTTATGGCATGAAGCCGCGTGAAGAAACCTTAATCGAATTAGAGCCTGGAAAAACCATTATTGTAAAATTACTTTCAGTTGGGATTCCTAACGATGACGGTTTGCGCACCGTATTTTTTAAGGTGAATGGCGAAAATAGATTTGTAGAGGTTCTAGACAAATCGCTAAATATTACTAAAGAAGAAAACGCAAAAATTGACACAGAAAATACCAATCATATTGGCGCCCCTTTACAGGGGTCTTTATATAAAGTCTTGGTAAAAAGAGGTCAAGAGATTAAAGAAAACGATCCCCTATTTATTATCGAAGCCATGAAAATGGAAACGACAGTAACCGCCTTCAAATCGGGAAAAGTAAAAGCGGTGACCTTAAAAGAAGGGAGTATGGTAAAACAAGATGACTTAATTTTAACTATGGACTAATTTTCTGTTCAATAACAGCATAACATTAAAGAGGCTGTCTAAAAAGACTTTTAAATTTACTTTGTCAGGTTGAGCTTGTCGAAACTAATATTGATTACCAGTAGGTTAAAATATTTCGACAGGCTCAATATGACAATAAACTCGTCTTTTTAGACAGCCTCTTTTAGTTTGCGACTGCTGCTTTTTGTACTGTATTGATTCCTTTATTTTATTGTGCACAAACCCTGTGGGGATTCATCAGTCTGCAAAAAAGCACCTGTTACCCCCTGGCTTTACCCCTTTACGGCAGCGCTATTTATTAGCCCTTAAATTTTAAAAAGCCACCACCTCTTAAATTAAGTTATTGGGCGCCAACACCCTATAAAAATGCGTTTTTTTCACTACGGTAAATTTATTTTAAAAATCATTAGCCCCTTTCTAGCATTAATTTGCAAAAAATTCTTTAACTTGTTGTTATAACAAATCTTTACTAACCTATGATACACGCTAAACAAATATCCCGTTTATTGGTTCTCTTATTATGTATTGGAACCTTCTATATTACACAAGGTCAAACCGTGCCTGTTTTTGAAAATGGAGAAGCTCAAATTGTTGAAGGCTTTAATAATCCGAGAAGATTGGATAAGGCATGATCTTTGGGTAGAAACGACATTTAACACCGATGGTGATGCTAAACCGAGACCGGATGCATGTTTCAGTCACAAGACCGTTACAAACCGCTACAGAAGCTTTACAACTCCCGGTGGTTTACGAAACCAGCCCTTATTACTCCGGTGTCGCACCGGATGTCCCTAATATGATGTGGAATGTGGAACATGAACTTGGCGAAGCTTCAACCATTGCTCGTGCACATCCTGAAGTTAAACGTACAGGAAAACGCCCAATCATTTCTAATTCGCTAATTAAGGAGTGGGTCCCGCGCGGTTATATTGTAGTGCATTCCTCTTCTCCGGGCACTGGATTATCACAAGGTAGCCCAACCGTGGGTGGTCCCAATGAATCCTTAGCTCCAAAAGCAGTGATCGATTGGTTAAATGGCAGAGCCAAAGGCTTTACCACACCGAGATGGAAATGAAGAAGTTTATGCCACCTGGACCACAGGAAAAGTAGGCATGACTGGAACGTCGTACAACGGCACCTTACCTATAGCGGCTGCTACAACGGGCGTTCAAGGCCTAGAAGCCATCATACCAATTGCTCCTAATACCTCGTATTATCACTATTACAGATCTAACGGCTTGGTGCGTTCGCCTGGGGGTTATCTTGGTGAAGATATAGATGTACTGTATGATTTTATTCATAGTGGCGATGAAAGCAAACGCGCATACAGCAACAGGACCATTCGCGATAATGACATGCGGAATGGTATGGATAGACTTACCGGTGATTATAATGATTTTTGGGCTAGCCGTGATTATTTAAATCAGATGGAAAACATGACGGCAGCGTTATTAATGTCGCATGGCTTTAATGATTGGAATGTGATGCCGAGAGCACAGTAATCGCATCTATCAACAAGCCAAAAAACAAGGCTTACCAACACAAATATATTACCACCAAAACGGCCATGGTGGCCCCCCACCTATGCGCATGATGAACCGTTGGTTTACAAGATATTTACATGGTGAACAAAATGGCGTAGAAAATGACAAGCAAGCCTGGATTGTTAGAGAAAATGACACTCGTGATAATCCTACTGCTTATGGTGCGTATCCTAATCCATTAGCACAACCAGTGACACTGTATTTAAATAAAGGCGGCAACGAAGTGGGCGAGCTAACAAGAAGAAACAAGAGTCGTCAAAAAACAGAAACGTTAATTGACAACTATTCTATTTCACGGTGAAGATCACGCCAAAGCCAAAACTTCTAAAAACCGTTTATTATATACCACACCTATTTTAACTAAAGACTTACACCTTCTCGGTGAAAGTGAAATCACCATTAGTGTAACCAGCAATAAACCAGCAGTAAATCTATCGGTTTGGTTAGTATCGTTGCCATGGGAAAATGATTCCAAATTAATTACCGATAATATTATCACACGCGGTTGGGCGGATCCTCAAAATAATGAATCGTTAAGCAAGAGTACGCCTATTAGATCTGGAACGTTTCACACGTTAACCTTTAAATTACAGCCGAGACGACCAAATTATTAGAGCGGGACAACAAATAGGTTTAGTGATTTTTTCAAGTGACAAAGCATTTACGTTACATCCAAAACCCGGCACAACCCTTACCGTAGATTTAGATGAAACGCATCTAACACTACCAGTGGTTGGCGGAGAAGATGTCTTTAAAAAAAGCTTCTAAATAATGAGTCTAATAACGCTTAAATGGATTTTTTATTATTAATTTTAAATACTGATAAGACAGTCGCCCTAAAGACACTAAAGTATTAATTGAAAAATCTTTATAATTATTTAAATAACGAAAATGGCACGCGCGTTTGTGAAGGTATTACAGATGACGCTTGCGAGCACGTTGCTAAAAATTATTTTCTAATTATTTTTAGCAACGTATTTACTAAACTAGGAGACACGTTAAGTAACCCAAAGACCGTATTGACCTGGCTCATGAGTTACGTTAATGCGCCAGTTTACCTCATCAGTCTTATTGTGCCCATAAGAGAGTCGGGGTCTATGTTGCCTCAAATACTACTCTCACAATATGTGAGTCAAAAACCCATTAGAAAATGGATTTGGGTTGTGGGCTCTTTTTTACAGTTTCTCTCAGTGGCCTCTATGGGTTTTATTGCCTTAAAGTATAAAGGGGTACAGGCCGGCGGACTCATTATTGTCGCTGTCATTTTATTTAGTCTGTCCGGAAGTATTTGCTCGATTTCGTCGAAAGATGTGTTAGGAAAAAGCATTCCAAAAACCGGACGGGGAAGATTAAAAGGTTATACCGCTTCCGTTTCCGGACTGCTGGTTTTGGCAGTGGGGCTCTTTCTATTGTATAAATCTAAAACAGAAGCCACGATTGCCTTCTACAGCACACTTATTTTTTTTGCCGCTGCCATGTGGTTTATCGCTGCTATTATTTATTCAAGAATAAAAGAATTCCCTGGAGAAGTTGTGGTACCGGATAAAGACACACCCACCCTCTCCTCTAAAATCAATCTATTAAAAAAAGACAAACCTTTTAGAGATTTTGTGGTAGCGCGCTCCCTATTACTCTGTTCGGCATTAACAGCTCCGTACTATATCCTTCTTGCTCAAAACAACATAGGCAAGGACACCTATCTACTGGGTTTATTTATTATCGCCAATGGCGTTGCTTCCATTATTAGCGCTCCAATCTGGGGTAAATTCTCAGATAAATCGAGTAAAAATGTCATGGCCATTGCCGTACTTATTGCCTCTTTTTTAGGGATTATTACTTTTCTAATCATCACGTATTCTAACACTATAAAACATATACTATGGATTTATCCTGTAGCCTTTTTTATATTAGGCATTGCACATGGCGGTGTTAGACTAGGACGAAAAACCTACATCGTTGACATGGCAACAGGCAATAAACGAACAGATTATGTGGCGATAAGTAATACAACCATTGGTTTGATTTTGTTGGTAACTGGAGGCTTAAGTGCCCTTGTTTCGTTGATCTCTATAGAAGGTGTAATTTTAACCCTTTCCCTTTTTGGTCTCCTAGGGGCTTACAAAAGCTACAAGCTCCCAAATGTTGAATAACTATGAATCGCTGAGATTTATATAATTTCTATTAAGCAAACAGACCAAATGCCAAATCAATAGCCGCGTTCATGTAATAATAGGCTTTAGATCCTTTGTTTTATATTTTGAATAAAGAATAAAAACTATATTTGCGCAACTTAATTTTTAAATGGCTTTCACTTTACTCTCGTCTCCTTTACAAGGCTTTACCGATTTCAGATTCCGTAATGCTTTTCATCATTATTTTGGAGGAATAGACACCTTTTACGCGCCTTACATTCGCTTAAATGGCACCCTTAAAATTAAGCAGTCCTATCAACTTGATTTAGCGCCTGAAAACAATGCTACTTTAGAGGTGATCCCGCAAGTCATTACCAACGATGCTGAAGAGTTTTTGTTTGTCGCTAAGTACGTGCAAAGTTTGGGTTATAAAGAATTAAATTGGAATTTAGGCTGCCCCTATCCCATGGTTACAAAATCAGGAATGGGTTCTGGTTTAATTTGTAATCCGTCACGAATAGACGCCATTCTACATCGTGCGCATAATGAAACCGATATTGTGGTCTCTATGAAAATGAGAATGGGTTATGAGCACGCCCAAGAAATTCTAGAAACCTTACCCATTTTAGACCAATACCCCCTTAAAAACGTTGCCATTCACGCCGGAATTGGCAAGCAACTCTATAAAGGCCCTGTGGACTTAACAGCCTTTGAAAAATGCATCGCCAGTACGAAACACAAATTATATTATAATGGGGATATTACCAGTGTTCCAGGGTTTAAAATCCTACAAGACCGCTTCCCTAGTATTGATCATTTTATGATTGGCCGAGGTTTAATTGCCGATCCTTTTTTACCAAGCATGATTAAAAACAATACTACCGAATACCCTGACAACCGTTGGGATATTTTTAAAGCCTTTCATGACACCATTTATGCGCAATATGATGCGTATCTCTCTGGCCCCACCCCAATAAAAATGAAAATGTTAGGCTTTTGGGAGTTCTTTGCTCAGTCGTTTTCGAATCCGCAAAAAACATATAAAGCCATAAAAAAAGCGGGGAACCCTCACAAATATCAGCAAGCGGTAGCGGCCATTTTAAATAATGAGCGCAAATAACCAGTTTCCTCTAATTTTAATGGTTTTTCTAGAACTCCGAAACGTGATGGTTCGTTAAAAAATTCCCGCTAGGGTTAAAAACCT
Organism: Lacinutrix neustonica; assembly: GCF_026625145.1. GTDB lineage: Bacteria > Bacteroidota > Bacteroidia > Flavobacteriales > Flavobacteriaceae > Lacinutrix > Lacinutrix neustonica. The sequence goes on from NZ_CP113088.1 coordinate 1,541,074, forward strand.
AATAGGATACAGCTATCTTTGTTCTTTAATTCTGAACCACTATTTTGAAAGACCTTTTACTCATTACGCCGCCGTTTACACAATTGAATACGCCCTATCCCGCTACGGCCTATTTAAAGGGCTTTTTGAACACTAAGAACATTTCATCGTTTCAAATGGACTTAGGTATTGAAGTCATTTTGGAATTATTCAGTAAAAAAACGTTTGAAACCCTTTTTAATATCGCCAAGGAAAGGGATGCTGTGGTTTCTGAAAATGCTCAACGCATATATAACCTAAAAGACGATTATTTAACGCCTTTAGATGCTGTTGTTTCCTTTTTACAAGGGAAAAACCAAACACTAGCCAGGCAAATATGCACCAGTAATTTTTTACCTCGTGCCTCTCGTTTTAATCAGTTGGATGATATGGATTGGGCCTTTGGGGAAATGGGCATGCAAGATAAAGCCAAACACTTAGCTACTTTATACCTTGAAGATTTATCAGATTTCATTATTGAATGTATCGACCCAAATTTTGGGTTTAGCCGCTATGCTGAACGTTTAGGGCAAAGTGCCAATGCTTTTCATGAGCTCCATGAACAGTTGCAAAACGAGCCTACATTTATAGATGCCATTACGCTTCGTATTTTAGAGCGCTGTTTAAAACAAGTACAGCCAAAGCTGGTTTGCTTTTCGGTTCCGTTTCCCGGTAATTTATATGCTGCTTTTCGTTGTGCTCAATACATTAAAGCGCATTATCCTGATTTAAAAACAGCCATGGGAGGCGGTTTTCCCAATACAGAACTACGATCAGTCACAGACCAACGGGTGTTTGAATACTTTGATTTTATAACCTTAGATGATGGGGAACTACCAATCGAACTGCTAAACGCTCATATTCAAAACCCAACGTCTAAAACCTTTAAAAGAACGTTTCTTCTAGAGAACGATGTGGTCACCTATAAAAACAACGCCACCCTGCCCGATTATAAACAGCAACAGGTTGGCACACCAGATTATAATGACTTGTTATTGGATCGGTATATTTCGGTTATAGAAATTGCTAACCCCATGCACAGTTTATGGAGTGATGGACGTTGGAACAAACTCACCATGGCCCATGGATGTTATTGGGGGAAATGTACCTTTTGTGATATTTCTTTAGATTATATTAAAATTTACGAACCTATTGCCGCGGCCCTTTTAGTCGATCGCATGGAGCAACTCATGGCGCAAACGGGTGAACGTGGATTCCATTTTGTTGATGAAGCCGCCCCTCCCGCATTAATGAAAGCCTTAGCGCTCGAGATTTTAAAACGGAAACTTACCGTTACCTGGTGGACCAACATTAGATTCGAAAAAAACTTCACAAAAGACCTTTGCCACTTACTAAAAGCATCCGGATGTATTGCCGTATCTCGGCGGATTAGAAGTGGCCTCAGACCGTTTATTAAAACTTATAGATAAGGGCGTCACTGTAGAACAGGTGGCGCAAGTAACCCGTTATTTTACCGAAGCCGACATCATGGTACATTCGTATTTAATGTATGGTTACCCGTCACAAACACTACAAGAGACTGTTGATAGTCTAGAAATGGTGCGCCAATTGTTTGAATTAGGCATCATTCAGTCCGGTTTTTGGCACCAATTTGCATTAACGGCACATAGTCCTATTGGTTTAAACCCTTCCGAGTATGGGATTACCCCGAATTACAAAAGCATTTCGTTTGCAAACAATGACATCGATTTTACAGACCGCACAGGTATCGATCACTCCCAATTTAGTTATGGGCTAAAAAAATCGCTTTTTAATTTTATGCACGGGATTGGTTTTGATATGGACCTCCAGGAATGGTTCGATTTTGATATTCCACAAACAACCATCCCGCCTTTTTATATAGAAGACTGTTTAGAGACCACCACCGCTTTTAAAATAAAGCCCTCCGCTAAAATCGTTTGGATAGGTCATCAACCTATTGTGAAAAGCATTACAAAAACTAAAAAAGGGTTTACTAACGAATTACTGGAATTGACCTTTCATGACAGTACTGAAACGCTTCATATTACTTTGAATAAAGCAGAAGGCACCTGGTTTTTAGAACAGCTAAAGCAATTAACCCCTTCAACAACCAAAGGCCTTAGCTATACCGCATTAAAAACGGATTACGAATCGCAATTTGAAGATTTTGAATTATTTTGGTTTTCAAAACCTGTTTTAAAATTGAATGCTTTTGGGTTATTGGTGGTGTAGAAGCAGCCTGTTGCTGCTACCATTCAAGACCTAAAACAACCTCCGGGTTTGGGCAGTTGTCTTTATAAAATTCTAAATCACCACTTGAAGACACCCCAGGATAGTCACCACTATTACCTTGTAGATCTTTAATGATTTGAAAATGCAAATGAGGTGCATAGTCTCCATTAACCTCAGCTTTCCCTAAATAACCTAGTGTTTCTCCTTGTTTTAAAACGGTGCCCACATTCAAGTTGGCAATCGATTCACGACTTAAATGCCCGTATAAGGTATAGAACTCAATCGTATTAATAGCATGTTTTAAAATGATGGTGGGACCATAATCCCCAAAATTGGTATTGTCTTTAAAACTATAAATTTCTCCATCAAAGGCAGCTAAAACAGCCGTTCCTGCGTTGGTCCATAAATCTAAGCCTAAATGGATATTGCGTTCTGTTTACGGGTTTTGATTGTTGAAATAATCGCTGCGATTATAAATGCCGCGTTTTTCAAGATAGCCTCCAAAGGCCACCTTTTTATGGTGTGTTTTGAGATAATTGGTGATGTAGACTTCCCAAGCTTCAGAAGACCCAATGTCGAAGGTTTCTAAGTCTGAATTGCTCTCAGAAAGGCGTATTGGTATGTAACTGCTTTTAGGAATTATGGCATCAATAACCTGAATGTCTTGGTGCGTGATTGCCATTAAGAAAGAAGAAAAATCATCCGGGTTCATTCAAAAAAAATTTAAACCCAAAAATAGTAGATTATTGTGTTATTACAGTGCTGAATTTTGCATTAATAACAATGGTATTATTCGTACTTGTTACATTTGGGAGATTATTTATGGTTTTATTACTAATGGTTTCGTTATTAAATGTAGAGCGGTTGCCTTTATAGAACAGCTTATAATCTACCGTTTTAGGCAGTTTTAATCGGGCATCACTATTCTCTAATACAATATTGAGATTATTGAATGTTGGCAAAATATTGTTAATAGTCAATGCTCCAAAACTGCCATCGATGACTGTGTTCCCTTTTAAATTATCAATGGCAACATTTGAAGACACCGCATTTAGAATTAATTCATGAACATTAGCAACAAACGCCTGATCTACATATTTTAATTTCAATGCGCCCGCATTCCACTGGGCAACTGCAACATCGCTATACGACACATTGATGGAAGTTTTACTTCCATCAATAGTTTGCGCCGTTAATTTCCCATGTGCCGATTGGCCTGTACATTATGAATAATTGCTGCCATCTTTAATTCTCCATGTCTCACATTGAGTTGTAATTTTGCCTTTTTGGGCATTTTAATTTTTATAGTTTTTATAAGATCCTGTGCTTTCTTTTTTCCCTTTTTTCCTTTTGCATCGCTCTCCCCAAAGGCCGCTTCCATTTTTTCTTCAAAGGCTTTCCCAAATTCCTCACCCCATTTCTCCATGGCCGGCGCAAATTCTTTTTCGAACTTTTCACCAAATGCTTCTCCCCACTTTTCCATCCTTTTTTCAAAGTCTTTACCAAAACCATTTTCAAATTCTTGACCAAATTTCACACCCCAAGCTTCCATTTCCTTTTCAAATTGATCTAAATCAGATTGCTTGATGCTTTTGGCCCAATCGCGCATTTCTTGCTCATACTCTTCACCATATTCGGTTCTGTACTTCTTACTCCATGCGTCTAAATACTGCTCGCCTTCCTTTTGATATTTATCAAAATCAAAATCCATATTATAATTTCCATCTCGGAGATTCCGGAATACGTAAAACCTTAAGTGCTTCGGTAAATTTTTTAAAGATTCTAGACCGCTTAAACCTTCTAAAAGAGGTTTTAAATTCAAGTCCATATCGAAATTTATGTTGGACAAGGCTTCTAAAGATTCGCTATCCAAAATATCGATAGTCATATCGCTCGACCAATGCCCTCGAGAGCCTTTTGATTCTATGCGAATATAATCACCCGACCCACTGATGTCCAGATCCCAATCGCCTAAAAACGCTTTTAATTCGTCTTGAGTAAGCTTCTTACTTTCAATATAGGCTTCCACTTCAACATAATCCTTATTCCACGTATCGACTTCAATATTGGTGTGACTGGCATTTAAATCGATAGTCACCCCTTGATTGGCTTTTATAGATTGTGTGGCTTTGTTTAGTTTTTGTTGTGCCGATACGCCAAGGGTTGCGAGCAAAAAAAGTAGTAATAATTTTATATTTGTTTTCATGATTTTTGATTTTTTTTACAGCTACTAAAACGGGTTTAGTAAACTGTTCGTTTTTTGATGTGCCTCTAAAAACAGATTCAGTAGGTTTTGCACTGTCTTAACTTTGAGAGGGCTTAATGGCATTCAATTGTTTTAGTTGTTCTTTTAAACGGTACATTAAGTTTAAACGAAATTTAAGATTGTTTATGAGCGCATCTACGGTGAGTTCATCCGGGCCATTCTTTGTTAATTCTATAGAAAGCGTTTTGTACTCTTTTTTCAAATTTTCCAATTGTGAAATATAGCCATCAAATAACTCTTTGTTCTCCTGGCGTGAGTTTCATTTTTGAGAGTTCTAAATTAATATGCGCCACATAATAATCTTCAACCTTTTTTAAATCCGGAGAGATGTCTCCCAAAGTTTTCGTTTGATCTTCAGGCACTCCGGCATCTACCACTTGAACACTTTGTGTTTGATTGTTTAAATAATGAAACGCTCCAAAAGTGATGCCTAAGAGTATTACGATACTTGCAGCTATTTTAATCCAACTCAGTTTAGCCTGCTTTTCTTGCGGTAATGCGTTATCAAGCTTACATAAAAAACGGGCTTCGTGATTATTAGGCATGGTGCCATTGGGCCGTTTATTATCTGCATCAAATAAGTCTCTAATATCTTTCGCCATAACTTTTATGCTTTAATACGTGTTGTAATTTTAACTTTCCTCTAGAGAGTTGTGTTCTTGAAGCGACTTCGGTAATATTCAAAATGTCAGAAATCTCCTGATGATCATAACCTTCCATTAAAAACAGCAGCAATACGTATTTGTACTTTTCCGGCAACGTATCAATGGCTGCTTTTATCTCCTCGAGAGTGGTATCGTCGTGTACTAACCATTTGTCATCATTTGAAGCATCTACTACTTTGAGGTGCACCTCTTCTAACTCTACTAAACGCTGCTTTTTTAGTTTGAGCACATCGATACTTTTATTAATAACAATACGTTTTAACCAAGCTCCAAAAGTAACATCGCCTTTAAACTGGTGTAGTTTTGAAAACGCCTTAATAAAGGCCTCCTGTACAACATCTTCGGCTTCTGCTGTGTGATTAAGAAACCGCTTTGCAACACAATACATGCCATCGCAATATTGGTTATACAATTGCAGTTGTGCTTTACGATTGTTCTGTTTACACAATTCAATAATGTTTGATTGAACGACTTTCACTCTTTGGTTTTTTGGTTGTTGTTCTTTGAGTCTGTCTTCATTTCACTTAAATAATAAAAACAAGCTCATACTAAAGACGACACCTAAATCTTAGCGTGACAAAAAAAAGACATTATTTTTCTAAATCCCACAAGAAATTGGCTTAAAATTGCGTTAATATATTGACTAGCCCTAGCAATTAAATTATCTTTAACCTTTTAAAATAAACTCTAAATTACATTAATTATGAAACGATTTATCGTTTTCTTATTGTTTATCGCTGTTACCTTTTTGGGCTATCTTTATTTTACTAAAACGGGCCTATTTGAACAACGTAAGAGTCCAAAAAAAACAGTCGTGTTTACTGTTGATGATTTGGATTTGAAAGTATTTTACAACCGTCCTTCGAAACGCAACCGTGAGGTATTTGGTGCTTTAGTACCTTTTAATCAAGTGTGGCGCACGGGAGCCAATGAAGCAACCACTTTTGAAACCAATAAAGCTTTAAAAATTGGAAACGATTCACTTCCCAAAGGCAAGTACACCCTTTGGACCATCCCAAACGACACCACTTGGCAAGTGATGTTTAATTCAAAGCAATACAAATGGGGGGTCGATGAGACGATGAAACCCATGCGAATTTCAGATTTTGATGTTGTTACTTATACGGCTCCAGTACAAAAATTAGATAAACCTGTGGAACAATTTACGATTGCTTTTGACAATTCGACTGATAATTTATCGTTAACTATGGCCTGGGACCATGCAAAAGTTGTTGTACCACTAAAATAAGACTCTAGTACCGGTGTGTTTTTGTTGTTCTTATAAATAAGAACATACCAGCACTATAATAGTATTTCATTTTTTTTATAAGGCGGAGCAATACGAATGCAGCTGATTTTCATTTTTTACTCAAGAGGAATAGGCGTTTAAATAAATGATGTATTTTAATCTTTTACCGCTAAACTTTGAATTTTAAACTTTAAATACGGAACTTTAAACTTAAATTTTAAATATTGACTCGAAAAGCAAGCACATCGGCATTAAAAGAAAACGAAGGTATTTCACCCCGTGAAATGACCAATGTCAATGCCATTTCAAAAATTAGAGCACGCCGAAAAAAGCAAAAATCGACTCAAGAAATAGTGACTGCCATTTTAAGTGGTAACATGACAGCACTAAGCCAAGCCATTACTCTAGTAGAAAGCAAAAACCCGAAACATTTAGAACAAGCAAATGCCATTATAAAACAGTGCTTACCACATGCTAATCAATCGGTTCGCATTGGGATCACGGGGGTTCCTGGGGTTGGAAAAAGCACCTTTATTGAAGCCTTTGGCACGTATTTAACCGGAATAGAAAAGAAGGTCGCCGTATTGGCTGTCGACCCTAGTAGTTCTATAACAAAAGGTAGCATTTTGGGTGATAAAACCCGAATGGAAGATTTGGTTAAAAACGAGAATGCCTTTATTCGTCCGTCACCTTCCGGCACATCCCTAGGCGGTGTGGCTCGAAAAACGCGCGAAACCATTATACTCTGTGAAGCAGCAGGATTTGATACCATTATTATAGAAACGGTTGGTGTTGGGCAGAGTGAAACTGCGGTACATAGTATGGTAGATTTCTTTTTGCTCCTTAAATTGGCGGGAGCTGGAGATGAATTACAAGGTATAAAACGGGGCATTATAGAAATGGCAGATATGATTGCCATTAACAAAGCCGATGGCGAGAATTTAAAAAGTGCCAAGCTGGCAAAAGTAGAATTTAATCGTGCCCTACATTTGTATCCCATAAAGGCGTCGGAATGGCAACCAAAAGTAATCACCTGTAGTGCTATAAAAAAGGAAGGGATGGAAGCGGTTTATACTATTATTTCAGACTACCTTAAGCTTACAGTAGACAATTCCTACTTCTACAAAAAACGCAATGAGCAAAATAAATTTTGGCTCTTACAAACCATTGAAGACCGACTAAAAAGTGAGTTCTTTAATCGTATTAACATTAAAAAAGAATTGGAAAAGCAATTAAATCTCGTTGAAAATAACGAGACAACCCCTTTTGTGGCAGCCGAGTATTTACTCGGGATAAAAGATTAAAAAGACCTCTCGCAGAAGCCCTTTTTACAGCTTTTTTTTCGCTAGGTCTTCACTAAAAATAAGCATTTACAATATTAGAAATTCTTGTTGCTGCATACGGTTTAAAAGGTTTTAATGCTACTCTAACACAGTCCTCATCTGATTGTTGAATCTAAAGTATTTTGGGGTCTTCATCTAAAACATTATTATTCACTTTTCGAGCAATTTTACGCGACACACAAGCCTTGGTGACTTTAATACAGTGATTATCTGTTATAAGATCATCACCTTCTAATGTTATCAATTCAATAAATACAGTACCATCTAATCGTTCACAGAATGAGAAACAAATATCATAAGTGACAATAACATCACTCGTATTCGCTCCTTTTTTAATACTCAATATTTGTTGTTAACTGTCGCCATTAGTTTTGGTTTTAATTTTACACCTACTCTTTTTTAAACTTTTCGGTTATCGCTTTACACGTTAAAATGATTGAGATAAAACCGTAAAAAAAACAGAGCCAAAACACTAAAAACGGATGTAGTATTTACCCAATAATAGTTATAGTGATAAGCCGAATTAAAAGGAGGTTATGGGGATTGAGAAAGGGTGAAAACACTCTTTTATCACGCTTACAAATACTTTAGCTTTGTAGATAACCAAAACCCTCATAATGATGAAAAAACTGTATTTCGTAAGTATCTTGTTATTATCTCTAATGACGTTAATGACTTTTTCTTGTGTTGATGACAACAATGCACCAACAGAACCAGATTATGATTCTAAACCTCCCCAGCAAATAATCTCAGTAGAGCAGGCAGTCTCGATGTATAACGCTCAAAATGAAATTAAGACTAAAGTGATAAACCCTGCCTTACAAAAAACATACAATGATGCCCATTTTGAAGACACGGTATTTTCATGGTTTTCTCTAGATGAAATGAGACAGTACATTAATTATATAGACGCCATACAAGAAGAAAACCCCACGGAAAAAGTGTCTCGGTATTCGGGTGTATTTTGGTAGATACGATGGACGTACTTCTAAACAGTATACGAATCAGCAAAACGTGTTTTTTGTTCCAACGGTTGAAAATATTGGTATAAACTCCGAGATACACAAATTTAAATCACCTCCCCTTTGCTATAGAGCCCTACAGCCGGAACAACCCAATAAAAGGTGATTTTTTCATACTTAAGGATTTGGTTTTAAATACTTCAGATCAAAAAAAGCGTATTAATAACTACTATACTCTTCAAAAACAACGTAAGCAAGAAGCCAGTTTCAATCTTTTTAGCTTCAACACATTCAAGATCGAGAATACCACTAGTACCATTTTAAATGAAGGAGATTTAGCACCTCCACCTAAATAATAGGATATGCTATTAGAACTATCATTTACAACCATTGGGAAGTCCATTAAATATATTGAACTAGTAACTGCTATTTTAGGTACTATATATTACCATAAATACAAGCACACGTTTTTAAAATACTTCTTGCTTTTATTATGGTACACCACGATAAATGGTTTTCTATGTCGCTTTTTACATGAAAATTATATTCTAAGAAATAACTCGTTACTCTATAATGTATATCACCTCATCAATTTTACGTTTTTATTTACTCTGTTTAGAACTTATATAAAAGAAAACATCCATAAGAAATGGATAACAGCCTTTGCAATAACGTATATCGCTTGTTTTTTCTTGAATTTAATATGGCAAAATTATCTCATAGAGATACAAACCATTCCTTTTATAATTGGCGCGGTTTTTATTATAATAAGTATTACCTTTTATTTTTTAGAAGTTTTAAAGACAGACAAAGTTCTTTACGTTTCAAAAAACCTATTATTTTGGATTAGTATTGGGCTATTACTTTATTTTGTTGGTAAAATCCCAACGAGAATTGTTAGAAATTACTGGGAAAACATAACATACTATGAAGATATATTGATAGCAGAATATATTTTAAGTATTGTAATGAATATTTGTTTTATAATAGGTTTTATATGCAGCAAGAAGGACAAGCAATATTAGTAGCGGTTTTCACTTTAGTATTTTTATGTACCATATTAATAGTGCTTTTTATTGTTTTTCAAAAGCATAAGAATAAGCTGCTATTAAAACAAAATGAGGCCGAGAAACAATTTGATCGAGAGATTGCAAAAACACAGATAGAAATAAGAGAAGAGACCTTTAGAAATATTAGTTGGGAGTTACATGATAATATTGGTCAATTGTTAACTCCGGCTAAAATTCAACTCCAAAATTCTAGTGATAATCAAGAAGTTATCATAACTTTAGACAAAGGATTAAAAGAGTTGCGAACGCTCTCTAAAGCCATAAACCCTGAAGCGCTTAAGAATATTACACTTGCGACAGCAATAAAACAAGAGATTGAACGTCTTAACAGACTACAATATTTGCAAGCCTCCTTGCACATTGAAGGTGAGGAACGCAGTATTGATCACGAAGTAGAGGTGGTCTTTTTTAGAATGATTCAAGAATTTTTCTCAAATACTATTAAGCATGCAAAAGCGACACATCTTAAAGTAACCATAATATTTAATGGTGAGCAATTAAATGTATTTGCAGAAGACAATGGTACTGGGTTTAACAAAAACCGTCCGGAGAACAAAGGTATTGGCTTGACAAACATTAAAAAGAGAGCGCAGTTGGTTAATGCTAAAGTATCAATAAATTCAACTATAAATGAAGGGACTCAATTACATATTTCTTACACACTTAAAAGCAGGACTTAAATGAACGAAAATCGTGTTGTTATAGTAGAAGACCATGTACTGCTTTCACAAGCTATTGGCGTGCTTGTGAATTCATTTGAGCGTTTTAAGGTACTCTATCTTTGTAAAAACGGTAAAGAGTTAGTGACAAAATTAAAAACTCTAGAGAACATTCCTGATATTGTTCTTATGGATGTTAATATGCCCATAATGAATGGTATTGAAACCACTCAATATTTGAAGGAACATTATCCCAAGATAAAAGTTATCGCCCTCTCAGTTGAGGAAGATGAAGAGGTTATAATCAAAATGCTTCGAGCAGGTGCCAAAGGCTATCTTTTAAAGGATGTAGAAAAAAGTATTCTTGAAACCGCTTTAAATGAAGTGATTAATCATGGTTATTATCACACCAAAGACGTTTCTGATATTTTGGTAAACACATTAAGCGAAAATTATAAAAAGTCTAAAAACGTACTAAGAGAGCGAGAATTAGAATTTTTAAAACTTTTATGCACCGAGTTAACCTATAAAGAAATCGCAGAAAAAATGTTTTTAAGCCCAAAAACTATTGATGGCTATCGCGACGCCTTGTTCTCTAAACTTGAAGTAAAAAACAGAATTGGCTTAGTCGTATATGCGATAAAGCATAAGATTTTTAAAGTGTAAAGCACTTCTATATGAAATTTTCTCTATACCATTCTACCTGGGCTTTCACACTTTCTAACAATGTCGTTTGCGGATTATAATTCAGTAACTTCTTCGCTTTATCAATATTAGCTTTGGTTCGCCATTGATCACCAGTCCTTGCCGCGACGGGGTTTATTTTAATTGCCTTTCCAATCACTTTCTCGACCGCTTCAATTCCTTCTTGTGTGGTGTGCTCCACCTCGGTACCCAGGTTTATGATTTCGCCATTTACTTTGCTCTCATTTCCTATCACGCTAACAATACCATCAATAATATCCCCAACATAGGTGAAACTTCTTAAATGTGCGCCACTGCCTTGGTACAATGGGAATTCGGTATCATTGTGAGCACAAGCAATCAATTTGGTATACATTTTTTCAGGACGTTCTCTTGGTCCTATCACAGAATACAAACGCAATGAGCAAGCGTCAAATACGTTTTCTCTGCTTTTTTGAAGCACCAATTGTTCAGCTGCCAATTTGGTAACACCATAATGCGATGCTGGTTTTGGCGCTGTAGTTTCAGGAAAAGTGGCTTCTAAGCCATAAATTGAAGAGGTTCCTATATTCACAAAGAGTTTAAAATCTTTAAGAGTTACGGCATAATCAATCAAATTTTTTGTTGCAATAATATTATTGGTAAAATAATCTTCAAAAGTTGAAGCAGCCGAAATACCAGGTTGCGCCGCAAAATGAAAAATGTAGTTGATGTCATCCGGCAATACTTCCCCGAACGAACGCACTCTTAAATCTTGCTTAAGAACCGTTATGCCTTTATCCTGTAACGCTTTTTCATTTAATTGTTTTAACTCTAAACTATAATAATCATTAAAATTATCTAAACCTATGACGTCGTGACCTAATTGTTTTAATCGTTCACAAGCATGAGACCCTATAAAACCTGATGCTCCTGTTACTAATATCTTCATATAATGTTGTATCGCACTACAAAGAAACATATTTTATTTGATACTCATTTTCTATAATTAAAAAAACAATACATTTGTAGTCAATCTGACTGGCATTTATGACTTACGAGTTTACTATTGTGGTTCCTGTTTATAATGAAGAGGACAATTTATTGCGTGTAGAAGCTGAACTATTAGCCTACATGAAAATAGCATCAAAACCAACTAAAATTTTGTTTGTAAACGATGGCTCGAAGGATAACAGTCAGGAGTTGATTGAAGGTATCTGTTCGCGACATCCGAATTTTCATATTTACTTTTTAAAGAAAATCGCGGGTTAAGTGCGGCTATTAAAGCAGGTTTTGACTATACAGAAACAGCACTCGTGGGTTACATTGATAGTGATTTGCAAACCGCCCCTTCCGATTTTAATTTATTATTAGAATACATTGGAGAAAATGATTTGGTGACTGGCGTTCGTGCCAGTAGAAAAGATAGTTTTATAAAAAACATGTCCTCTAAAATCGCTAATGGTATTCGTCGTAGTTTTACACACGATGGTATGGACGATACGGGCTGTCCGTTAAAAGTTATCAAAACAGAATACGCCAAGCGCATCCCTATGTTTAAAGGGCTACATCGCTTTTTACCTGCTATGATTCTACTACAACATGGTAAAATAAAACAGATTCCCGTACAGCATTTTCCACGTCTTGCAGGCCAGGCAAAATTTGGTGTTTGGAACCGACTTATTGGACCACTCATGGATTGCTTTGCTTACTTATGGATGAAGAAAAAATACATTAATTATGAAGTCGCTAAAAAAGATTCATGAATGATTGGGTAATATATAGCGTTGGCTTCCTGGCTCAAATATTGTTTTCTTCACGACTCATTATTCAATGGTTGTCCAGCGAAAAACAGAAACGTGTGGTTACCCCAACTTTGTTTTGGTCGCTTAGTTTAATTGCCTCTTTCTTACTCTTCATCTATGGTTATTTACGAAATGATTTTGCCATCATGCTTGGGCAAGGCTTAACTTATTTTATCTATATTAGAAACTTACAGTTACAAAAGCAATGGCAAAAATTTCATGTCAGCATGCGATGGATACTGCTATTAATGCCCTTTTTTGTGAGTGTTTTTTATTTTAATAATAATACGATTGATGTTAATTTATTGTTTAAAAATGAAAATATTCCCTCGTGGCTCCTTTGGTTAGGTATTATCTCTCAAATCGTATTTACGTTGCGTTTTATTTATCAATGGCTCTACTCAGAAAAGCATAAGAATTCGACTTTACCTTTTGGGTTTTGGGCTTTAAGTTTAGTAGGCTCATTACTTATTTTAGCGTATGCCATGTATAGAAAAGATCCGGTATTACTGGTGGGGCATGTTTTAGGGGCTACCATTTATATTAGAAATCTTGTATTATTAAGAAAAGAAAATGCTTAAAACACTTAAAAATTATCCTGTAATTGCCATTTGTTTATTTGTAGCTATTATGCTCTTGCCAAATCTAGACACCATACAAGTCTCAATTATGGAAGCTCGTAATTTTATAACTGCTCGTGAGATGGTTCTTAATGATCATTGGCTATTAACAACAATGAATGGCGAACCACGCTATCAAAAACCACCATTACCTACTTGGTTTTCTGCTCTCTCTGCGATTATTTTTGGCGTAAAAAGCGTCTTTGCAATGCGCTTACCTGCTATTTTAATGGTCATGGCTATGGCCTGTTTTATGTTCTATTTATCTAGAAGCATTTTAAAAAGTAGAACGCAAAGCCTAATTAATGCACTCGTTTTAATTACCTCGCTATATGTCTCTCTCATTACTATAGAAGCCCCTTGGGATATTTTTACACATGGCTTTATGCTCATCGCTATTTACCATCTATACAAACTTTTTAAAGCAAAAACCATACTTTGGAAAAACACGGTTCTAGCAGGTGTTTTTATAGGCCTATCTCTATTATCAAAAGGCCCTATCGCTTTTTATGCCTTACTATTACCCTTTTTGATAGCTTATGGCTTTGCCTTTAAGTACAAACAAGTGAAGCAAAAAATAATTCCATTTATTAGCATTATTTTAATCGCATTAGTTGTTGGCGGCTGGTGGTTTCTTTACGTAAGACTTGCAGATCCTATAACCTTTGAATCGATTACCAATGATGAAGCGGGCAAATGGGGCAGTTATAATACCGGACCTATTTATTACTATTGGAGTTTCTTTGTTCAAAGTGGCATCTCGGACCATTCCAGCATTTATTTCATTATTATATCCTTATATGAAACGCCGGGTCAGTCACTGGAAAGCCTATAAATTTAGCTTTTTATGGACCATCATCGCTGTGATTTTATTATCATTAATTCCAACAAAAAAGTCGCGTTATTTAATGCCTGTGCTCATCCCTTTAGCTTTTAATATTGGTTTTTATATTGAATATCTTTTTAGAACCTTCAAGACTATGAAAGACAAACGAGAAACCATTCCCGTCTATTTTAATTTTGCATTGATTGGGACTATCGCTTTGGCTGCACCACTAGCTATTTTCTTCATTTTTAAATCAGAATTACAAGCGTATACGTTTTCGTTTGCGCTGTTTTCATTAGTGACTATTAGTATTGGCTTAATTTTATTATTTCAGCTCTATAAAAAAGAAGATTAAAAATGTGTTTCTATTAACTGCCCTCTTTTTTGCATCACTTTATATTTTTGGTTTACCACTTTCAAAAGCGTTTCTAAGTGATGACTTTACATCTATAGCTACCTTAAAAGAAGAAAATGATTTCCGTGGCATCAAATTGTATGCCCTTAACTATGTCGCTCCGTGAAAGCGTTTGGCAATACGGAGACATGGTGACTCCAATTCAAAGAGGTGATACTGGCTATTTATTTCCTAAAGAAAACACCTTCGGAATACTGTTCAACGTGATAAGTCCATTAGAAAAAGAGAGGATAACTTCAAAATACCACATCAAGGACATGGGCATCTATAATTTAAATCAAGCGAGCCAAGGCTCAAAACAATATAACGAACGCTTGTTGAATACGTTTTACATTCTTACGAAGAAGTAATTATTTCACTGCAAATCGAGATTGTAAATACGTATCTAATTTATAGAAGGCGAAACCAGACATCCCACCAAAAATAGCACCTGACAATACATCTAAGGGAAAATGGACCCCAATATAAATCCGACTATACCCCATACAAACCGCCCAAATAATGAGAACATATATCAAGCCCTTATATTTGTCTTTAAGCATTAACCCTGAAAAAATAGCCACGGCCATAGAATTACTTGCATGTCCGGAAAAATAGCCAAACTGCCCACCACACCGAGACTTCACCAATCGCATACTATCTATTAAACTCGCATCATGACAAGGCCTCAACCGCATAACACCATGCTTAAATAAATTCGCAACTTGATCTGTAAAGGATATCATGAGTACAATAACCACCAACGTAAGTACAAACATTTTCGTGTTTAAGCGTTTGTACATCAAGTATGCTAAAACCGCATACAAAGGAATCCAGTGAAGTTTTGCAGTATAGAACATCCAAAAGGCATCCCAATACACATTACCTAACCCATTCAGGAATAAGAAAACCTCTTTATCTATTTCTATTAATTGTTCTAACATTTATTATTGTTTGGGGGTTATCTAAAGGGCAGACTATAGGCTTTATCTTTTTTGCACATTAGCACACACAAAAAAGGGTGCCGCTTACATCTCTAATGCATTATTCATCATAGCGAGAGACTTCACGATCATAAAAAGCAGTGGCTTCTTTAATTAAATTTTCAGTTTCCAGCTCTAACTCCTTTTGATCGTGCTGATCAAAATCTTCTAACCATTCCACTTCATCATCCTCTAAATTTATAATAAACATAGGGAATTCGGTATGAATTACGAAAATGGCCTCCGGAAAATCGGTGTTATCACCTAATATAAATTTTGGAAGTGTCATTTTTTATTTTTTTTTACAAATATAGGTTTTTTGTTAGGTTGCACGTAGACAAAACCCAAGAGTTCTTTTTCAAACTTAATAACCAAACCATGACTAGCATTTAGTTTTCTTGGGCTATTAATTTTTTGGTAAGATAATTGAATCGAATAAATAATAAAATGGAAGCACTTGTTAATCCGGCCAATAAGCCTAACCAAATACCAAAGCTACCATAGGCGTCTTCTTTACCTAAAAACCAACTGATAGGGAAGCCTATCATCCAATAGGATATAAAGGTAATAAGTGTAGGGAACTTCACATCCTGAAGCCCTCTTAAAGCCCCTAAAACCACCACTTGTATACTATCGCTTATTTGAAAAATAGCCGCTGCCAACAACAGTTGTGACGCAATACTTATCACTTCCATATTGTCAGAAAAATTAATAGCATCATCAAAATCGACATAGATTCTTGGCAAGTAGTCATGAAAAATTAAGAATATCAAGGCGAAAACGATTGCAAAAACAGTGCCTAATAGAAATAGTGAAAAGGCAATGCGACGTAATTCAAAATATTGTTTTAATCCTTTTTGATTCCCCACCCGAATCATGGAAGCAACGCTTAAGCCCATGGCCACCATAAAGGTCATCGAACTTAAATTCAACGCGATTTGATTGGCTGCCTGTGGGTTTTTCCCAAGCAAACCACTCAACCATATGGCTGCCGTAAAAATAGCCACTTCAAAAAACATTTGCATAGCACTTGGCGCACCCAAATTGATAATTTTTCTCAACATTAATTTATCTAAAACAAAGAATTTAATGTTGGTCACAAAGGCTTTCGATTGCGCTTTACCCTTTAAAAGATACCATAAATACCATAACATAACGACACGAGACACCAGTGTTCCGTAGGCGGCTCCAACAATACCTAACTCGGAAAACCAAATTTCCCAAAGATTAACACATAGTTTAAGATAACATTAATAACGTTGGCCACAATAGTAGCATACATAGGGTACCTGGTCATAGACAAGCCATCACTAAACTGTTTAAATCCCTGAAAAACTATTAAAGGAATTAAAGACAGCGCCACAAAATTTAAATAAGGAATCGCCAATTCGACCACCTCAACAGGCTGTTTCATTAAATACATTAAAGGCTTTGCTAAAAAGACCAACAAGAATAATAAAACCCCTAAAACAGTACATAAAAATAAGCCATGTTTGAATGCTGATTTCCCTGCTGCAAAATTACCGAGACGCATCTGCTTCTGCCACCGGAGGAGTGATCGCGGTACTAAACCCAATACCCAACGACATGGCAATAAACATAAAACTATTACCCAAAGAAACGGCCGCTAATTGGGCGGTGCCTAATTGACCAACCATGATGTTATCTACAAAGCTTACAAAGGTGTGACCGAGCATGCCTAACATTACTGGTGCAGCCAGTTGCCAATTGTATTTAAATTCTTTAGTATAGTTGGATAGAAGCATTTGGCAAAAATAACCTTTAGATTTAGTTTAACATAGCTTTTTTAAAAATTACAAGTAACTAACATATATTGCCATAAATTAATCAGATTATGACACGTTTTTTATTGCTTTTAATTTTCCCTTTTTCTAGTTTCTCGCAACACACCCCTGAGGCTTTTATACCGGAAATAGTAAAACAATTCCCTAACGTTCGAGATATTGCGGTGTCTCCCAATGGAGAAGACATTCTGTTCTCTGCACAAAGTGTTATGGGTAATTTATCGGCAATTATTACTTTATCTAAAATCGGAAATAAGTGGAGTACCCCACAAGTAGCTTCTTTTTCAGGTCAATTTTTTGATATTGAACCTTTCTTTTCGAAAGATGGCTTAAAACTTTACTATGCTTCAAATAGGCCTCTAATTAGCACCTTAAATGACACTAAAGATTTTGATATCTCGGTATGTCGAGCGCAAAGCATTAAAAGACCCTTGGTCAGGGCCGATTAATATAGGAAGTCCCATTAATACAATAAATGATGAATTTTACCCCGCATTGGCAGATAATGGGAATTTATATTTTACTGTAGATAAAAAAGAATTAGCGCGTAAGGATGATATTTATGTTAGCGTATTTAGTGATGGAAAATATAACGCTCCAAAAGTATTAAGTGAAAACATAAACTCTACAGGTTACGAGTTTAACGCCTTCATTTCCCCTGATGAATCCTATATTTTGTACACCTGCTATAACAGAAAAGACGGATTGGGAAGTGGCGATTTATATATGAGCTATAGAACAGAAACAGATTGGACTCCAGCCCAAAATATTGGTGCCTTAGTGAATACTGAAAAAATGGAATATTGCCCCTTTGTTGACGTTAAAAAAAACATCCTTTACTTTACTAGTAAACGGGATAATACTAAAACGGTATTTAGTAAACCACTTGCTATAGACGCCCTTAAAAACCAATTTTTTCAATATGAGAACGGACTGAGTAGGCTGTATAAGGTTGCTTTAGATTCTATTTTGAAAAAATAGCGATGGTATTTATATTATAGAAACGCTTGCCTTAGCCGTCTCAAACTCTTCAATCATTTCCTTGACAATCTCAGCCACAGGCTTAATATCATGAATCAACCCAGCAATTTGCCCAATTTCTAATTCACCCTCTTCAAGATCTCCTTCAAACATCCCTTTTTTAGCGCGAGCACGACCTAAAAATTCCTTAAGCTGTTCTAGTGTAGGCGCCGTTTTATACAGTTCTTGAACATCGTTATAAAATTTATTTTTTACTAACCTAACGGGCGCCAATTCTTTTAAAGTCAATTGCGTATCACCTTCTTTCGCATCCACCACAACTTGTTTAAACGCTTGGTGTGCAGAACTTTCTTCACTGGCAACAAAACGGCTCCCCACTTGTACGCCGTCTGCGCCTAAAATCATACACGCCAACATCGCTTTTCCTGTCGCAATCCCTCCAGCAGCGATTAACGGAATTTGCAGCTGTTCTTTTACCATAGGAATTAAAGTAAGCGTAGTGGTTTCATCGCGACCATTATGTCCGCCGGCTTCAAAGCCTTCTGCTACTACCGCATCCACGCCGGCTTCCTGCGCTTTTAAGGCAAACTTAACACTACTCACCACATGCACTACAATAATGCCTTGATCTTGTAACCATTTAGTCCACGTTTTAGGATTTCCTGCAGAGGTAAATACAATCTTCACCCCTTCTTCAACGATGATATCCATAATCTCTTGAATGTTAGGATATAACATTGGCACGTTAACACCAAACGGCAAACTGGTGGCTTTTTTACATTTTTGAATGTGCGCGCGAAGTACTTCCGGATACATACTTCCAGCTCCAATAAGTCCAAGAATTCCCGAATTGCTTGCTGCTGAAGCTAATCGCCAGCCACTATTCCAAATCATCCCGGCTTGAATGATTGGGTGTTTTATATTAAAGAGTGTTGTTATTTTATTTTGCATATACTGGTTTAAAAAATGCTTCGACAGGCTCAGCATATTGGGGATTAATATTTAATTTTTTAAGAAATCACACCGGAACCCACCAATTCGTCCTCTAAATACCAGGCAACAAATTGACCTTCTGTAATAGCAGATTGCCTATTTTCAAATTCTACATACATACCGGAATCCGTTTTGTATAAAGTCGCTTTTTCTAAAGCTTGCCGGTAGCGAATTCGTGCTAAAACCTCTAGAGTGTCACCAGCTTCCAATGCCAAGTCTGGTCGAACCCAATGCAGTTCATCTTGGGTCACAAATAGTGCTTTTTTGTATAATCCAGGGTGTTGTTTACCTTGTCCCGTATAAATCACATTTTCTTCAACATCTGTATCTATAACAAAAAGAGGTTCTACCTTTCCTCCAACAGAAAGTCCTTTACGTTGTCCTTTGGTGAAATAATGTGCGCCTTGATGATTTCCTACAACCTCTCCATCTTCTATAGCATACACTGCTTTTCTAGAGAGATACTGAAGCTCTTCGGTCTTGGAACCAAAATTATTTAGACTTATTTTATAATGTGAATGCTCCTTTGGAATTTCAACAATAACGCCCTCTTTAGGTTTTAACTGTTGCTGAAGAAAATCGGGCAATCTTACTTTTCCTATAAAACAAAGCCCTTGAGAATCTTTTTTATCAGCGGTAATTAAATCGGCTTTTGCAGCTATTGCTCGAACCTCCGGTTTTTGCAATTCGCCAATAGGAAACAATGCTTTTGCCAATTGCGCTTGTGATAATTGACATAGAAAATAAGACTGGTCTTTATTTTTATCCTTTCCAGCCAACAACTGAAAGACCTCGTTTCCATCCCTATCTAGGATGCCTTTTCTACAATAATGACCTGTGGCGACATAATCGGCACCAAGATCTAAAGCGATTTTCATAAAAACATCAAACTTTATCTCCCGATTACATAATATATCCGGATTTGGTGTTCTGCCCTTTTCATATTCATTAAACATGTAATCTACGATACGCTCCCTATATTGTTCACTTAAATCCACTGTTTGAAAAGGAATTCCTAACTTCTCTGCCACTAACATGGCATCATTACTATCATCCAGCCAAGGACATTCGTCTGATATGGTTACAGAATCATCATGCCAGTTTTTCATAAAAAGTCCTATGACCTCGTAGCCTTGCGCCTTTAATAAATAGGCCGCAACACTAGAATCAACTCCGCCACTAAGTCCGACAATTACTCTTTTTTTCATCTCTTTTTTAACTGATTGCAAAGATAACACAAATAAAATGTTCAAGTATTAAAATCTATTCAATAAGAATGAACGTATATTTTGTTTAGAAGATCTACAGGAAGGTTTAACAAAATTTTAATTCTTTTTGTTTAGTCTTTTTATAAATTCGTAAAACATTAATAATAATCCATTAAACAAAAAAAAATTATGAAAACAATTCAAAAATTATCGATGCTATTGTTAGCAACCTTCGTCTTATGGTCATGTAGCAATGACGATGACGGCTCGACTCCTATTAACCCTCCAACCGCCTCTTTGAATATTGTAGAAACCGCGCAAGCTACTGCAGATTTGAGTATTTTAGTAGAGGCCGTTATTCAAGCAAATTTAACAGCTACTTTAAGTGCAACGGGACCCTATACTGTTTTAGCTCCTACCAATGCAGCCTTTGAAGAATTTTTAGACAGTAATCCTGCATGGAATAGTTTAGCTGATATTGATGATGAAACTTTAACACAAGTCCTTTTAAACCATGTGATTTACGGAACGGTGACTTCAAGTACTCTTATTAGTGCAGGTTCCGGTTATACCAGTACGCTCGCCGACGGCGCTGGAGGACAAAACCTAAGTATTTATTACAACACCTCAAGTGGGGTTAAATTCAACGATTTAGCGACAGTTACCACTGCTGATGTATCAGCCTCTAATGGTATTGTACACATTGTAGATAAAGTAATTACGTTGCCAAGTATTGTAGATCATGCTATTGCAAACCCGAGCTTATCTAGTTTAGTAGCTGCAGTAACCGAGAAACGACCAAGTGGCTGTATTTTCAGCTCTTACAGGAGCAACAGAAACAAATCCCCTCACGGTTTTAGCACCTGTAGATAATGCTTTTGCTACCTTTTTATCGGACAACAGTTATGCCGATTTAGACGACGTACCAACCGCAGCACTTACGGCTACATTATTTAATCATACAATAAACGCGTTTTTAACATCCTCTGATTTAGTTGCTGGAGGTGCTGGTTATACCAACACCAATGCAACAGGTGCAGGAAGTAACCCTATGAGCCTTTACTATAACACCTCCAACGGAGTTACGTTTAATGGCATCTCTACTGTTGCCGTAGCTGATATTGTTGCCACTAATGGTATTGTACATGCTGTTGATGCGGTTGTGACGTTACCTACAGTGGTTACTTTTGCGACCGCAGATCCTAATTTTTCAACATTAGTAGCTGCTTTAACAAGAGAGGCTTCATTTACTTATGTTGCAACGTTATCCACAGCGAACGGCACCGCCCCTGCTCCTTTTACTGTTTTTGCACCAACCAATGCTGCTTTCGCAGATTTATTAACAGAATTAAGCTTGCCGATTTAGCCTCAATACCAACAGCTACTTTGGAATCAACCTTAAATACACACGTCGTGGCTGGAGCAAATGTACAAGCCTCAGGATTATCTGATGGCATGATGATTGCAACTTTAGGCGGTGATTTAACAGCGAATGTCACTGGTGGAGCAACCCTTACAGATCCAAATATGAGAGTGAGTAATATTATTGCTACCGACGTGCAAGCCTCTAACGGAGTGATTCACGCCATCGATAAAGTTCTTTTAGAATAATAATGTTTTTATAAGGCATATCTTCTCTATGATGATTAATAGCAAACAGCCTTATACAAAGAAAGCGCTTTGAATATATCAAAGCGCTTTTTTTTTGAGCTGTAACCAACTCTTGTTACAATCTTTTCTTAACGGGATTATTGCTGCGTCTTGTTAAATCTTTTTCTTCCTTAAGTTTTCCGTTTTCGTAAAATTTCCAAAGACCATGTCTTCGGTCTTTTTGATAGACACCTTCCATTTGTAAATCGCCTTTAGTATCGTAAATTTTAGCTGGACCATGTAATTCATTATTCGTGTAGTTAAAAACACTGATTAGTTTTTCTGTTTCAGAAAAAGATCGGGATTCGCCATTTAAAACGCCTCCTACATAATTTTCTTTTTTAGCCATCTTACCACTTAAATAATAGGTGCGCTTCTCTCCTTCCAATTCCCCCTTATTATTGTAAAACTCTTGAGTCATAATTTGCTTTGACTTGTTGTGATAATAGACCCAACGCCCAACATAGGTTTTACCTCTCATTTGTCCTTCACTAATTAAATGTTTCGTGGACGAATAAAATTTGACTTGTGCTAAATCAGTATCTGAATTAAAAGTTCTAGTGGCCGTTAATATGGCTTGACCGTTTATATTTTTATAAAACTTAAAAGTCCCAACCTCCTTACCATGATCAAATGTACCTTCATACCGTAGCACTTTGGTGTCTTCGAAATTCTTTTTCCAATTACCGTGACGCTCTCCGTTGGAGTCCAACTGATTCAAGTCCTGAGCAAAACTGAAGCTTATAAATAGACTCAACAAAATGGTGTAAATTAGTTTCATAAGTAGTAAACGTGATTTGAAGTGTTGTATTGTAATGCGTCTGCAGCATCTACAGCAAAATCTATTCCATTGTCATCGCACTGGAAAATTGAAGCGTATACTAAGTTGTTAAATGGCTTCGATTTCTAATGGATATTAAATATAATACTTAAATAGCCTTAAAAGCGTTTTAATGATGCTCCAATACTTAGATTAGGATAAAAAAAAGCTGCCTACATTAGTTTATAAAGTGGCAGCTTTTTTTTAATGGATTATTATTTATTTCTTGTTTTTATTTTGACTTTGTTTTTGCTGCTCTGCCTGCTCCATCATCTCCTTCATTTTGCGTTGAAACTTATTTTCTTTTTTAGGTTTCGCTTTTTGAACTTGAATGTTAGCATGAATTTTATCTTCGTCTAGCACATAATTTTTAATAACAATGAGAATACCAATACTAATTAAATTAGAGATAAAATAGTACAAACTCAATCCGAAGCGTACTTATTAAAGAATACCATCATCATAATTGGTGCAAAATAAATCATATACTTCATCATTTTTGCCATATCGGGCATCCCTTCTTGTTGGGGTTGTGCCATGGATGCAGAGTTTTGACCGGTTGTCATTTTCATATAAAAGAAAATAGCGATGGCAGCCAAAATTGGAAATAAACTCACGTGATCACCATAAATAGGAATATCTACAGGGAGTTTAAAAACTTCATCGTAAGACGACAAATCATCTGCCCAAAGGAAACTTTTTTGTCTTAAGGCAAAGGCTGTTGGAAAAAACATAAACAAAGCATAAAACACAGGCATTTGAATTAAGGCTGGTAAACAACCGGCTAACGGACTTGCTCCTGCTTTGTTTTGCAAGGCCATTGTTTCTTGCTGCGCCTTCATTTTATTGTTTTTATGCTTCTCACGTATAGCATCTAGTTCGGCTTAAGCACTTTCATTTTCATTTGCGACAAATACTGTTTGTACTGTACAAATGACATGGCTAATTTGATTAAAACCGTCATAACTATAATGGCAATACCAAAGGGTAGAAATGAGCTTAAAAAACCAAACAACGGAATAAACAAGTACTCATTTATCCAGCCAAAGAGCCCCCAACCTAGGGGAATGCTTTCTTCTAAATTTTTATCATATTTTTTTAAAATTTTACTATCGGTCGGGCCGTAGTATAATTTTAAATTCTCATTAATCTCATTCCCGCTAAGCACCAAAGCCGTTTTTGCTGAAAATTGTTTTGTAAAAAGTGTATCCACTTTTTCATCTTCAACCAAATCTTTAGAACCTAAAACGACTGACTTAAACGGCCTGTTATCTGCCACCAAAATTGAGCTAAAGAAATGCTGTCTAAAAGATAACCATTCCACGTCCTTTTCTACCTCTTCATCTTCCCCTCCCTGAGCCAATTTATCAATATTACCGTCGTCGTGTTGGTACGTTAATCGCGTATAACGATTCTCGTAAGAGACACTTTGATCATGACGCATCGTTTTTTGAGTCCAATCTAAATTGATGTCTTGAGAACTGTTTATTATACCACTCAACCCTTGCGATTTGATAGAAAAATCTATCATATAATCATTTGGCTTGATGACATATAAATACTCTAAAAATTGTGTTTCAGAGACCTTAAGTTTCATAGAAACTATCGTGTTTTCTCCACTTTTTGACACGGATGGTTGAAAGTATAAATCTTCAGTATTTAAAATGCGACTGTCTGTAGTTCCAAAATTGATGTTAAAACTCGCATTTTTATTTTTTACTAGGTAGATGGGTAGCGAATCAAAATCTACAAATTGATCTAATTTCACTTCAGATAAATGCCCGCCTTTATTGGAGAACTTTAACTTTAGTACGCCATTATCAATAGTGGTTTCTTTGTTTGTAGCTGAAGGCAAGGTCGCAGAATAAGCAAAAGCACCTAGTTTATTTTGAAATGCTATTTGTTGTAATGAATCTGAAACAGTTACATTAGAAAAATCTTCAGTTGTCACAACCTTAGTAGCTTCTTTTTTAGTCGTTTCTTTTGCATTACGGGCATCTAATTGCTCTTGTTTTGCTTTTTCTTCTGCTGCTATTTCTTCTTCAGATGGCTTACTTTGCCATAACATAAATAGTAAAATCCCAAAAATAAGCACGAAGCCTATAATTGAATTAACATCTAATTTTTTTTCTTCCATATCATAATCGTCTTTCGACTGTGCTCAAGATAAACCTTGACGGTAATCTAATTATTTATTTCACAAAAACTTGTCCGGTTAAAAAACCCTACAGGTTTGAGCTGTTTTTTTGGTCTGTGGATTTACTATTCAAAAAGCAATCCGTTTATTTATTTTGTGTCATAGTGACACCTTTGTTCTTCTTATTGTGTTGGAGAGCTGCATTAACAAATGCCACAAAAAGTGGGTGTGGATTGGCTACTGTGCTTTTGTACTCCGGATGATATTGGACTCCCACAAACCACGGGTGGCTAGGGATTTCAATAATCTCTACGAGATTGGTTTCCGGATTAAAACCCGTAGCAATCATGCCAGCAGCTTCTATTCTTTCTTTATACTTACTATTAAATTCGTAGCGGTGTCTGTGTCGTTCTTTAATGCTTTCGGCATTATAAACTTGTTTTACAATACTACCAGCTACCAGTTGACAATCCCAAGCACCCAAGCGCATAGTACCCCCTTTATCTGTAATGGTTTTTTGTGCTTCCATTAAATCAATTACAGGATCTGGGGTATTTTCATCCATTTCGGTTGAATTAGCGTCTTTCAGTCCTAAAACCGTTCGTGAAAATTCAATAACAGCCATTTGCATTCCTAAGCAAATGCCAAAAAACGGTATATTATGTTCTCTCACATATTTTACTGCTGCAATTTTCCCTTCAATTCCCCGCTCACCAAAGCCAGGCGCTACTAGAACACCGTCTAAATGAGAGAGTTTAAGTTTTATATTGTCATCGTTTAGATATTCGGAATGAATGGATTCTATATTCACCCGCACTTCATTTTCTGCTCCCGCATGAATAAACGCCTCTAATATAGATTTATAAGAATCCTGAAGTTCTACATATTTGCCAATAAGTCCTATTGTAACTTCCGATTTTGGATTTTTATGTAACTTTAAAAAGGCATTCCATCGCCCTAAATCTGGTGTGTTACTTTCTAAATCCAGTTTCTTTAAAACCACCTTATCTAAGCCCTGCTCCAACATTAAATTGGGCACATCGTAGATTGTAGAAGCGTCTATGGATTGAATGACAGATTCTTGAGTAACATTACAAAAACGAGCTAATTTTTCTCTTATATCCTGAGGTAATTCATGCTCCGTTCTACACACTAAAATATCGGCTTGCACCCCACTTTCCATTAAAGTTTTAACACTGTGCTGGGTGGGTTTTGTTTTTAATTCTCCCGCTGCAGAAAGATAAGGGATCAATGTTAAATGAATAACCAAGGCATTATGTTCTCCTAAGTCCCATTTAAGTTGTCTCACGGCTTCTATGTAGGGCAGTGATTCAATATCCCCAACGGTTCCACCAATTTCTGTAATTACAATATCGTAATCACCGGAGTTTCCTAAAATTTGAATGCGGTATTTTATTTCATCAGTTATATGAGGAATCACTTGGACGGTTTTACCTAAAAACTCCCCACGACGTTCTTTATCAATCACGCTTTGGTATATGCGCCCTGTAGTTACATTATTGGCCTGACTCGTAGGCACGTTAAGAAAACGCTCGTAATGACCTAAATCTAAATCGGTTTCGGCCCCATCATCTGTAACGTAGCACTCTCCATGCTCGTAAGGATTAAGGGTCCCTGGGTCGACGTTGATATATGGGTCTAATTTTTGAATGGTAGTCCTGTAACCTTGGGCCTGTAATAATTTCGCTAAGGACGCTGCGATTATTCCTTTTCCAAGTGAAGAGGTCACTCCTCCTGTTACAAATATGTATTTTGTTGTAGTTGTCATTGTGCGTTGTTAAACGCGAGCAAATTTACAATTTTAAGTTGAAATGTTGGGGCTTTTCAGTTTTATTTCTTAGGAAAATTTCGCTTAATATTTTTAATTATTTGCTCTAGTCCATTCAACTTTAATGTGTAAACCGTTTCAAGCATTTCACCCAATTTTCCTTTAGGGAAGCCTTTGCTGTGATACCAAACCACGTAGTACTCAGGCAAATCTATAAGATCCCTATCTTTATATTTACCATAAGGCATTTTGGTGTGTGCTAATTTAATTAGAAATTCTCTATCCGGCTGAAGCATTATTAAGATTTAAACCTTTCTAACCGTAAAAGTTCCTTTTCTACAAAGCTCTTCCATTTTGCCTGCCCTATTTTGTTAATAGAGAAATGGCTTTCCGTATCATATTTTTTTTGCATTTTTTCTAATGATGCATTCGCTTTTTCATGATAACCATCCAACTCTTGCGCAACAGTTGGAGATATTTTGAGCCGCTCTATTTTTTCTCTTAAGTACCTTACATTTAGCTCTGTAATATCAAAATGAAGCTGCTCATGCGCTAAAATATGATCGTTAATTAATTCTTTCTTATACCAAGAATGCTCGGATAGAAATGCGCAAAAGCTTCTGTTTTAAAACCTACAATTCCTTTTGTTGAGCTTTTTTGAATCCCATAACTAAAGGTAATTCCTGAAGCCGTTACGGCAACTGCATCAATATTATGATTTGCTTCTCCTTTAAAATCTTCCCATTGTAGTTTTTGTTCTTGATTCCAAGAAAAATATGAGACGTCACTACTGAAACAGACAGCGAATACCAACGTAAGTATTAATTTATACATAATTTAGGGGGCTAAATAATGGTAACAATATAATAAATTATTGCTTAATCTCGTCTATTTTTAAATCATTATAGCGCACAATGTAAACGCTATTATTGTAATAGCCTCCAAATATTTTCTTTTTATACCCAAATTTATTCTCAATATAAGATGTCATTGGTGTTTCCATTACCGAAGAAAACAAACTCTCTGCAGTCACTAATCGAAGAACCACATCCATTGTTAAATCGTACCCCCGTATGGCATACGAGTTTGGTGAAATACGATATTCTTTTTTGTAATTTTTTACAAAATCAATATTAGAATCTTCACTTACAATTTTAGAAATGGACGGGTAGGTAAAATGTAAATTTGATAGGTGATAATTAGAAACTTCTTCGTTTTCAAAAGCTTTGTTTTGATTTGTAGTCACTAATGTAATCATCGTTTCATCATTATTTAAACCATTTAATATACTGGCAACATTAGACACAAAACCAGGATGATCCGTCTCTAAAAATACCATATTATTCCCTGGCTTAAGCACACTGGTTAAATCCTGTTCTAAGATATAATATTCATCTTCTTGAGTTTTTTTATCCAGCCTTGAACTTACCAGTTTAGCATTAGCAAACTTTTCTTTAAGCATAGTGCTTATTGGTTTCCTTTTTAAATCTGAAATGACAACGATATGGGAAGTACTATCTTTTTTTACATAGTCAATTATTTTATTCTTCAATATCTCGTCTGATGGTCTCGATTGAAAGACATTGTTCCCGACATTTACATTCTTAATCACTGGCGACACCATAGGAACACTTTTATACGCTAGGTTAGTTGCTGCGGCATTAAAAGTTGGTGCTAAAAGTGGTCCTATAACGACATCTGCTTCTGTGAAATCATTATTCCTTAATATTGCATTGACTTCATTCTCGCGGGACTGTGTATCATAGACCTTTACATTTAAGTTAACCCCTTTCTTTTCCAACTCATCAAATGCCATTAACATTCCGAATAGAAATCTAAAGTAATACTCCATGTTTTATCACTTCGTATTTTTTGCTTAATATCCAATACCGCATCTGATTTCATTTTATTGGTATTAAAAGGAAGCATTATCACTATGTTTTTCAAGCTGCGATCTAACTCTTTTTTTGATAAATCTACAATCTCATCCAGATCATCAATTACAGCATCTGAAGTTTCTGTATTCAAAGCCTCGTTGTAAATTACTTTCAATATCATTCCTACTTTCAATCCGGATTCTGCTAACCCTGGATTTAATTGCTCAAGTTCAGCTTGCTCCATACCCGTTTTAATTTTTAAACGATAAAAACCTTCTTTTGGCAATACGGTATAGTAGCTATATTGGTCATCAACCATTTTCACGCGGTCGGCTTCTAAATTAGGAATGTTTATGATTTGACCGGGCTGTAAAATTGAATCCAGCTGTGGGTTTAAAGCTTCCAATTCTGCAACCGAAATGCCATATTTATAAGCGATACGCCATTTCCCCTCCTTTGGTTTAACCTCATAGGTTTTGGTAGTAGCTTCTACAGGCGCTAATCTTATGATTTTTTTAAAAACCGGAATTTTTAATTTATCTCCTTTTTTTAAATTATTGGCATATAAAAATTTATTGTGTTTTTTAATGTCCTCTTCCGTCACATTATAGGTTTTAGACAAACCATATAAGGTCTCTTTACGATGCACTCTATGATTGATATAACGCTCAAATATTTTCTCTACAGTTTGCTCCTGTTTAGTAGAGTCTGCAACATTTGTTACTGTCGGAGTCGTTTCCGTTGTGCGTGTTTCTATAGTAGTGGTGGTTCCCGCTGTTGTTCTTTCTTTCGGAATTATTAAAATAGCATTCGGGCGTAGTTTTCTTCGGGCATCCGGATTTAATTTATAGATGTCGCTGGTAGACATGTTATATTGCTTAGCAATACTTTCTACTGTTTCTCCTTCTTTTACTTTATGTGTCTTATAATTTTGTGCTTTTACTGAAGAGCAAGAGAAACAAATGAACAGACTTAATATAACTATTATTTTTTTCATTAAAAATATGTAATGCTTTATTCCTGAAAAACAGGACGCTTAAATTTATGTTTGGCAATTCTATCTATAGAACGACAAATTACTGTTTTTATTTAATATTCAATTACCATTCCAAAAAGAAAATGTCCTCAAAACATTATACAGAGATAAGGCATTGCCTAGAAAATTTATTTCAAAAACCTTAAAAGCTTTACCTATTAGCCGCAACCTGTCTACCGCCAAGTAGCAGCACTATTACGGTATGAGTATGCAAACAAAATACCCTTCTTTTATGTTAAAGGGGGGTTATTCCCACTCAATAGTTGCTGGGGGCTTACTACTAATATCGTACACCACACGATTAACACCTTTGACTTTATTTATAATATCGTTACTCGTTTTTTGTAGAAATTCATAAGGTAAGTTAACCCAATCGGCGGTCATGCCATCTGTACTTTCAACAGCTCTCAAAGCCACACATTTTTCGTAAGTTCTTTCGTCTCCCATAACACCAACGCTATTCACAGGAAGCAAAATAGCTCCGGCTTGCCATACTTTATCGTAAAGCCCAGCATCTTTAAGCCCATTAATAAACACGGCGTCTACTTCTTGTAAAATGCGCACTTTTTCTGCAGTGATATCTCCAAGGATACGAATAGCTAAACCCGGTCCTGGAAAAGGATGGCGTCCCAACAATTGCTTATCCATATCCATTGAGGCGCCGACGCGTCGTACCTCATCTTTAAATAAGGCTTTCAGTGGCTCAACGATTTTGAGCTTCATGAAATCCGGTAAACCGCCAACATTATGGTGACTTTTTATAGTCGCACTTGGACCACCAGTAGCACTTACACTTTCTATAACATCCGGATAAATGGTGCCTTGCGCTAACCATTTTACGTCTTGTATTTGGTGTGCTTCATCATCGAAAACCTCAATAAACACGCGACCTATAGCTTTTCGTTTAAGTTCGGATCACTTTTACCTGCTAAAGCATCAAGAAAACGTGTTGAAGCATCTACCCCTTTCACGTTTAAACCCATGCCCTTATATTGTTCTAAGACTTGTGTGAATTCGTCCTTTCGTAGCAAGCCGTTATTGACAAAAATACAGTACAAATTTTCACCAATAGCTTTATGTAATAACATCGCCGCAACTGATGAATCTACCCCGCCGGATAGACCTAAAACAACTTTATCTTTTCCTATTTTTTTCTGTAGGGCTTCTACCGTTTCGTCTACAAAACTATCTGGTGTCCAATCTGGATTTACTTGGGCTATTTTGATTAAAAAATTTTCAAGCAATTGTTTGCCATCCGTGGAATGATAAACCTCGGGATGAAATTGTATGGCGTAGGTTGTTTCTCCTTCTATTTTAAACGCGGCATTTTTCACGTCGTGTGTACTTGCTAAGAGCATTCCTTTTGTAGGCAAAGATTTAATAGTATCACTGTGACTCATCCAAACCTGACTCCCTTTAGAAATCCCATTAAAAAAGGGATCGTCTTTCACATAACTCAAGTGTGCTCTACCGTATTCTCTTGTATTCGATTCGGCGACTTCTCCTCCTGAAAAATGGGCTAAATATTGAGCCCCATAACATACCGCCAACATAGGTTTTTTACCTCTAATTTCTGATAGTTCCGGATGAAATGCCTCTTTTGATCTAACAGACATTGGACTCCCCGAAAGGATTACCGCTTTATAACTGTCTATGTCTTTTGGAGGATTGTTGAATGGATGTATTTCGGAATAGATGTTAAGTTCTCTAACTCTACGCGCAATAAGCTGTGTGTATTGCGATCCGAAATCTAAAATTAATACCTTGTCGTGTTGCATGCACAAAAATAGTAATTGATTTTATAATTACTAATTTATAAATGGCGAATTTTCCATTGTTTTATTAACAGTGATTTTTACTCAAAAAAACATCCGGATTTCAAGTGGGCACGTGCCTTATTGACACCATGACACTCCTGCTGTTTTTAATTAAGCCAGTAAAAAACCGATGCTCAAACTTTAGTTACAATGTTAAAATTGTGAATTCGCCTTTTAAAGGCTCTAAATTTTGAATTAATGAGGCAATTAATACGTCTCCAAATTCTAAATACAATTCTGAAAAATTTTTATGTCGTTCCTGCAAAGTCTGATTAGGAAACAACTCATTTTGAAGGGCGGTCATTCGCGCGACTTGATCTTTAAGTTTTCTTTTTTGAGCGGTTAGCAAGCGCTTTTCTAGATGCTTTAATCCATTAATTTGCTTTTTCTCCTGTGCAGCAACAGCTCCAATAAAAGATTTATCTGTATGTGTTGCAAGTTTATAAAGTTTTTGGAACTGCGATTTTAAATGTTCAAGTTGTTCCGAAAAATCAATGTCAATATTCGAGATAGCACGCACGCGTTTATTAATAAAAGCATCACGTTTTAAGAAAATAGTTTCATTAGATATATCAAGTTTTTCTAATTTTTCAGCTTGTTGCTTTGTTTTAATTAAAACAGAGTTACGAAGCAACAACATAGGAAATACTATATTGTGGGCTTCAAAGTTAGCCTTTAATTGAAACCAATAGGCCAATTCGCCGCCGCCGCCTATATAACATAAGTTTGGCAAAATCACTTCTTGGTACAAAGGTCTTAGAATAACGTTAGGACTGAAACGTTCCGGATAGGCGTTAACTTCATCTAAAATTTGACTTTGCGACCAAGCGATTTTAGTGTTTAAAACTCTATAAACCTTATTTTCATAAACAATACGTTCTCGAAGATTATTAGATAAATAGAAGAGATTAATTTCTCGTGGATTCACTTGAATTGGATAATTCACCCCTTTTAAATCTTCAATAAAGGCATTTGTTTTAGAGACGGTCTTAAAGGATACTTGCTCTACTAATTCTTTCTTAAGCTGTGGAATAAATAATCTTTTTAAGGCTGCATTATTAGCTTCCAATACTACTAACCCATAATCTGCAAATAATTCATTAGCCAAAAAGCGTGTAGCCTCTGCCAAATTATTATGCCCTACATAGGCGCTTTTAAAAAGCACCTTAAGGGTTTCGGCATTCTTTCCTATCCCTAATTCTTTAGAAAAAATATCATAAACAGCGTCTAAACCCACCGTATCGAGTTCTCCAACAGCACCTGTTGCTTCGCGATTCCACCGTAGTTTCTTACCATTAAAATTAAAATAATTAATTTCTTCAAAATCATGATCTTCAGTAGCCATCCAGTAGATTGGAACAAAATTACAATTAGGGTACTTTGACTTTAATTGTGTTGCCAAATTAATAGTCGATACTATTTTATGTAAAAAATATAAGGGCCCTGTAAATAAATTAAGTTGATGCCCTGTTGTTACTGTAAACGTATTTGAATCTTTTAAACTTTTAATGTGATTTAGGGTAATGCTAGAGGCATTAAGGTTCTTATATTGAGACAACAGCGTTTCTGACAATACGGTTCTCGGATGCTTCTGAAAATTCCAAAGATTTTTCTTCCATTTGGATTTTAAAATTCTCAAGTTTTGGAAAACGGTTGTAAAGGGGGCTTAACGCGTCAGCCTCTGCTAAATAGTCTGCTATTAATTTTGAGAAATAGCCCGTGGCTTGAAACGAAATACTGTCTGTTGGCATAAAAAATTTAACTTCTTTTGGTAAAGATACGGTCTTTTTAAAATCTCAAATACGATCTCTATATTTTAGTACTGATTTAACACATCTGTTAGAATCCTTTTTTTTCAGTACATTTAAACAAAAAACACATATAACTTCAAACATTTAACACCAAAAAGAAGAGGTAAAATCTTTAATTTTACGTAATTTGAAGTAATTTAATTTTAAAGAGAAAGCTATGAAACCTTTTATTCCCAATAATGTGCATTACTATAAACGCCTCTCTTTCTTTTGCTTATTTTTTATTCTTTGTACCCTATTTGTATGCGCTCAAAACAGTAAAGAATTTCGTGGAAAAGTGGTTGATTCTGAATCTAACAAAGAACTGGCTTTGGCTGACCTACTAGTTGTTGGCACCAACATCAGCACGATCACAAATGCTGATGGTGAGTTTTTATTAAAAGTCCCTAATGAACATGTATCAAAATCTGTATTAATTTCTTTTTTAGGATATAAAAGTCAAGAGATACCACTCTCTGAATTTGAAACTAATAAAACAAAAATTAAATTGGTTATGGCAGCCACTGTTTTAGCACGTGTAGATATTAACACCCCTAAAGATGCTGAATCATTAGTTAGAAGGACACTTGCATCAAAAGGAGAAAATTACATAAACCAAGAAGCAATCATGACAAGTTTCTATAGAGAAACCATTAAAAAACGTAATAAAAATGCGTCACTCTCTGAGGCGGTATTAAAAATTCATAAACAACCTTATACCTCGAACAAAAAAGATGCTATCTCCATTGTGAAAGCAAGAAAAAACACCATTTACTCACGCTTAGACACTGTTGCATTAAAACTTCAAGGTGGTCCATTTAGCACTTTATATACAGACATCATTAAATATCAAGAATACATTTTCACAGCAGAAAATTTAAGTAATTATGAGTTTACCTTTAATCGTTCAACACAAATAAATAATCATCTTATTTATGTCGTTGCCTTTAAACAAAAAGAAGAAATAACAGAGCCATTATATTATGGTCAGCTATTTATTGATGCAGAAACCTATGCTTTAACGAGCGCAACCTATAATTTAAACGTTAGTGATCGAGAAGCCGCTAGTAAATTATTTGTTAGAAAGAAACCAAGAAAAGCAAGAGTCTATCCAACAGAAGCAGCGTATCGGATAAATTATAGAGTTAAAAATGGCAAATGGTATTTTGGCTATAGTAATATATTATTGACCTTTAAAGTAAACTGGGAGAACAAATTATTCAACAGTCGTTATACACTTCAAAGTGAAATGGCCATTACCGACTGGAATCAAGACACAACTACTTTTACGAGCAGCCCTAAAGACCGTTTAAGGCCTAATAGTATACTCGTTGATAAAGCTTCGGTTTTTCTGACCCTAGATTTTGGGGTGAATATAATATTATTGAACCCGAAAAATCGATTGAGAATGCCATAGAAAAAATAAATAGACAGCTTGAAAAGGAAGATGGTTAATGCTTCTTTTATTTCTTTAACTCTAATTTTTCGGCAAAATAATCGCAAAAATCTTTCATCGTTGCAGTCATTTTTTCATCCTGCGTGGCACGATTAAAAGTAGCACTCATAGCCACTAAGGTTTGATGAAAAAACACCTTCATCTCATCAACAGGCATGTCTTTAGTCCACAAATCAATACGCAAAGATTCTTGGGCTTTATGATCCCAAACCGAAAGCATCATTGCTTTTGCTTCGGCTTTATCAATGCCGCCATCTTGCGCGGTCCATTGCAGCTTTTCTCGGAACACGGTTTTCGTCTAACTCAACATTTAAAGTAATTTGTGATGTAATATTTGCCATTATTTTCCGGGTTTATATTTTGCGTTATCAAATAGTTCTTTAGACTCTTTTGCCAACATTTGTTCGAATGAAACCTCATTATTTGCCATATAAGATCTCACTATTTGCCATCCTAAAAATTTTCCAATTTCCCCAGGGGATTCATTATCTATTTCTTGTAAATAGAATTTGGAAAACGGTGCTGGATTAATAAAACGATTGGGCAGTTTTGAATCTGTACTAAACAATAATTCTTTATCTACAAAGTAACGCCAAATCTCTTCTTCATTGGCCTTAGCCCATTCCAACTGTTCAGATGTATAACCGATTTTGTCAAAATCTGTTTTAAAAGGAATGACCTTATCTTTAAAATAAAGAATCTTACCTGCATAAATTAATTCGTCTAATAGCGTTTTTCGTGTTTGCTGAAGCGTATACCGCTCTCCATATTTAGTAGCCAAATCGACCACAAGTTGACCAGGTTCAAGATGAGATTTTATGTAATCTTGGATCCCTTGATAAAAATGATGATCACTTCCTAAATAAGTGTCTAAGGACACTAATACAATAGTATCGGTTACCACGACTTTATTTCTATAATCTACATTGGAGGTTGTGGTTACCACTCTAGGGACATTAAACGCTGTAAAATAATATTTCAAATGTTTAAAAAGAGATGCTATTTCCTGCTTCTCGGTGTTTAAGTCTTGAAATTTATTTAGTGTTTCTGTTTGTAATTCTTGCTGTAATGTGTCTTTCATTTGTGCTAACCAAAAGGAATCTTTATACTTTTCTCGGAAACATAAACGGATACGCTTGTTTTAAATCATGAAGCTTATCTCGGTGTCGTTTTGGCAAAAGCCCTTTCAAAACGCTCTATTTTAAAAGGCACCTCTATTTGGGCAATCTCTGCTTCCACTGTGCTATCATTTTTACAAGAAGTCAATGCTAAAAACAAAAATATCAAAAAAATATATTTATACATATTAGTTAGTGGTCTATTCATTTTTATACTTAAAGCGTTTGCTCTATTTTTGTTTTGCAAAGGTACTATTCTTTGTTTAAAATTCTTATAAAATGCAAACAGAAAAGGTTGTCAATCATATTGTAAATTGGTTAAAAGCGTATGCCATTAACGCCAATGTTAATGGTTTTGTTATTGGTATTTACGGTGGAATAGATTCTGCCGTCACCTCCACTTTGTGTGCCCAAACGGGTTTGAAAGTGTTGTGTATTGAAATGCCAATTCATCAAGCAGAAAGCCACGTTTCACGTGCCCAAGAGCACATAGCACAACTCAAATCAAAATTCAACAATGTAAGTGATACTCGAACAGATTTAACCCCTGTCTTTGAGGAATTTAAAACCGAAGTTTCTCTTACAGGCAAAAAAGAAATTGTTGATATGGCCTTGGCCAATACGCGTGCGCGTTTACGCATGACAACTTTGTACTATCACGCGGGCTTATTAGGTTTATTGGTCGCGGGTACTGGCAACAAAGTCGAAGACTTTGGAGTTGGATTTTACACAAAGTATGGTGATGGCGGTGTAGATTTGAGTCCCATAGCAGATTTACTAAAAAGTGAAGTTTACAAAATTGGTACGTTTCTAGACGTTTCTGCTTCGATAATGAAAGCAGCACCAAGCGATGGCTTATTTGGTGATGCTCGTAGTGACGAGGACCAAATAGGAGCTTCTTACCCGAATTAGAATGGGCCATGCAAATGGATGAGGCTGGAAAAACAGAAAACGATTTCACTGGTCGCGAGAAAAACGTATTTAAAATATATAAGCGATATAATACTTCGAACAAACACAAAATGCAAGCCATTCCTATTTGCGAAATTCCTAAAGAATACAAATAAATATTGATAATTTTACACAAAAACACTATCTTTATATAGCTCCTTAATACATCTATTATCATTTTTGTTTAAGTTGAACAAAAGCAAAACATTTAATTATGATAAAACTATTGGTGGTTGATCAGCATCCTATTATTAGTAAAGGTTTAGAGCTAATATTTAACACGACTCAAGAAATAAATTTTATTGGTAGTGTTTCTGATGGTGAAACACTGTTTAGTTTCATTTCTGAAAATCGTGTCGATCTCATTTTAATAGAAATTGATTTGCCTAAACTTAATGGCATTACTGCTGTGCGACGTTTAAAACAAGAATACCCGAATATTAAAGTTATTATTTTTAGCGCGCAGCCCGAAGACGTCTATGCCGTAAGTGCTATCAAAGCGGGGGCTGATGGCTATGTACAGAAGACTACAGACATTATAACGCTGAAAAACGCTATTACTTCTGTCTATAATGACGACAAAGTTTATTTAAGCGACACGTTAAATAAGCGCTTAAGTATAAATTCTAAGGGCATAAAAAATGGCTCTTATTATAAAAAACTCTCGACCCGAGAAGTGGAAGTACTAAAACTTCTAGCTTCAGGAAGAAGAAACAAGGAAATTGCTGAAGAATTAAATATCAACGAAAAAACAGTGAGCACTTATAGAGCGCGTTTAATGAAAAAACTCAATGTCACCAATTTAGTAGATTTAGTAAATCAAGCCAATTCTTTACACCTATAAGACGCGATTAAGTTTACGAGACAGCAACCGTTTTAGGCCGAATACTCTTTAACCTCCTCTAATATCGATTTATTAACTTCGTTTTTAATCGCCATGGTTTGTTGTTGAAAGCCAATCACTTTCTTATCTATTAAATGGCAACGTAAACTTAAAATAGTATCACTTACAAGCTGTGCTATGGTTTCATCCTTGGGTTTAGGATAAATATCTTTACGATTCCAATCTGAAAGTTCATAGCGCTCATCTTCCATTAAAATGGTAGTGATTTGATTTCCTAC
This sequence comes from Lacinutrix neustonica, assembly GCF_026625145.1. Taxonomy (GTDB): domain Bacteria; phylum Bacteroidota; class Bacteroidia; order Flavobacteriales; family Flavobacteriaceae; genus Lacinutrix; species Lacinutrix neustonica. The sequence continues at coordinate 1,579,361 of NZ_CP113088.1, forward strand.
TTCTGCATCTACATTTTTTATAAACTCCTCTGAAGAAAATTCGGATTCTGATTTAAGGTTTCAATAATTTTATAATATAGATTTTTAAATTGCTCGTTCGAAAACTCCATTTCATCATCTTGTAGGTCTAAAAACACTTTTTCAAACACCTTAGTTTGATGAATAACGGGTTCTAAAACCAAATCACCGGTCTCATTTTCTTTTAAAACCAAATCTTCAAATTCCTCTGTTCTATTACCATAAAGCAAAAGGATTTCTATAATTTTACGTTCTAAAACATACTGTACATCGACCTTTTTTACAGGCTCTTGATTTTTAATTACATCAAATGCTTTTGGCTGATTTTGCGACGTTTTTGGTGTACCCTGAGCTTCTTTATTATTAATTTGTGCCGAGTACTAAAAAGCACCTCTTCACGAATATCCATAATGCGTGCACATTCCTGGATGTAAATTTCCTTTTTTATTCGGTCCGGTATTTTAGAAATACTGTTAATAATATCTCTTATCGTTTCGGCCTTTTTAATTGGATCATTTTTAGATTCCTCGTATAAAACCGACGCTTTAAATTGAATGAAATCCTTAGCATTCTCGTTTAAATAATGCGTCAGTTCTTCTAAGATATTTGTTTTAGCAAAACTATCAGGGTCCTCTCCTTCGGAAAGGTACACACTTTAACGTTCATGCCTTGCTCAAGAATTAAGTCAATGCCACGAAGAGAGGCGCGCATTCCAGCAGCATCCCCATCAAAAAGTACCGTGATGTTTTTAGTAAGTCGGTTAATCAATCGAATTTGATCACTGGTCAACGCGGTTCCAGGAGGAGGACACCACGTTATGTATTCCAGTTTGATGAAACTGTATCACATCTGTATAACCTTCAACCAGGTAGCAATTATCTTCTTTTGCTATGCTTTGTTTTGCATGATAAATACCATAAAGTACTTTACTTTTATGATAGAGGTCACTCTCCGGAGAATTGAGGTATTTAGCGGCTTTTTTATCGTTGGTTAAAATACGACCACCAAAGCCTAACACGCGACCACTCATGCTTTGTATGGGAAACATTACACGCCCTTTGAAACGGTCAAATTGCTTGTTCTCCTTTACAATAGTTAAGCCCGTACTTTCTAAAAATTCTAATTTGTAGCCTTTTTTTATCGCTTCATCCGTAAACGCACTCCATTGGTCTAACGAATATCCTAAATCAAATTTCTTTATGGTCTCTTCTGTAAACCCACGTTCTTTGAAATAGCTTAAGCCAATCGCTTTACCTGGATCTGTTTTATGTAAAATATTTTGAAAATATTGGCTAGCGAATTCGCTTACTAAATACAAACTTTCCCGCTTATCTTGTGCTTCTTTTTGTTCGTTAGATTGCTCGGTTTCCTCAATTTCAATATTGTACTTTTTAGCAAGATACTTTATGGCTTCAGGATAAGTAAAATGCTCGTGCTCCATTAAAAATGCAACCACGTTACCTCCCTTTCCTGTACTAAAATCTTTCCATATTTGTTTCACAGGCGACACCATAAAACTTGGCGTACGCTCTTCACTAAAGGGGCTCAAACCCTTAAAACTACTTCCTGATTTTTTTAGCTGAACAAAATCACCAATAACCTCCTCTAGTCGAGCCGTTTCATATACTTGGTCTATGGATGTTTTTGATATCAAAACATTGCGATTTTTTACTGTTGAGAAATAACGATATGACTAAATCTACTCCCGAATTAAAGGCAGCGTGCTACAGCGCAGTAAACCTTCTTGTTTTGCTATTTCTGCATAAGGAACTTCCTCTACGGTAAAGCCTTCTTTACGTAACCAAGTGTTTAATCTTACAAAGTTTTTTTCGGAAACAATCACCTCCTCAGAAATGGAAAACACATTGCTGTTCATATGATACATTTCTTCTTTGGAAATAATAAAACAGTTGTCTTTTCCGAAGTAGTTTAAGAGCCATTCATATTCTTCTTCCTGGATAAACCCTTCCTTATGTAATATCGCTTTATTCGACCCTATAGGCTGAAAACAACAATCTAAGTGTAAGGCATTGTCTTGAGCGATGGTTTGAGACTTACGCAAATTAAATGATTTCACTTTTTTATGAGGGAATGCTTTTTCAATAAATGCCACACCCTGCATGTTGGTGCGCGCTACAATATAATCTGGATAATCGGCTTCACGGTAAGTCCCGATAAAGATATAATCATTCCAAAGAATAACATCTCCACCCTCAATATGAACCTCTTCCGGCGGGCGAATTACTTTTTCCGGATCTATCTGGTCTATTATATATTGAATCGCATCGAGCTCATTCTCTCGATCTGGGAGAATATTTGCTTTAACGAACACATCATCAATAACAAAACCAATATCTCTTGTGAAAATCTGATTACAATGTTCAATGATTTCGGGTCTATAGACTTTGACATGATACTTATCAAACACGCTAGCCACCGCTTCCATTTCTGCTACCATATCTTTTTCTAAAGGATAGGTACCTGCTTTTATATGCTCTAATGACTTAGGGTCATACGCTTCAGTTTCTTTTGGAGTAGGCCCATTACTTTTAGCGGTTCCTAGTATAACAGCTTTTAATCGTGAGGTCTCGTTTTTTACGTTTAGTTTTAGCATGGTGTAAATATAAAAAAAGCTTCATAAGAAATTATGAAGCTTTTCAATTTTATATAAAAATATTAGCGTTTACTAATTTCTTTAAATGGTCTGTGGGTTTCCCCAATATAGATTTGTCTTGGTCTTCCAATGGGTTCTTTTCGCAAACGCATTTCTCTCCATTGTGCGATCCAACCTGGCAAACGTCCTAAGGCAAACATTACTGTGAACATTTCTACAGGAATCCCCATAGATCTATATATAATACCTGAATAGAAATCTACGTTTGGATAGAGCTTACGTTTCACAAAATAATCGTCACTTAAAGCTTCTGCTGCTAAACCTTTGGCGATATCCAAAACAGGATCTTCTACACCTAAGTCTGCTAAAACTTCATCTGCTGCTTTTTTAATAATTTTTGCGCGTGGATCAAAGTTTTTATAGACTCTGTGTCCAAAGCCCATTAAACGGAATGGATCTTCTTTATCTTTGGCTTTTGCCATAAATTTTTTGGTGTCCCCACCGTCTTCTTTTATAGCTTCTAACATTTCTAACACCGCTTGGTTTGCACCACCGTGTAAAGGCCCCCATAGAGCTGAAATACCCGCTGAAAGAGAGGCAAATAAACCGGCATGAGACGATCCAACAATTCTCACCGTAGAGGTAGAACAGTTTTGTTCATGATCGGCATGTAAGATTAATAATTTATCTAAAGCATTAACTAGAATAGGATTTTGAGTGTACTCTTCATTTGGTTTTTTGAACATCATTTTAAGAACGTTCTCAACATATCCTAAAGAATTATCGCCATAATCTAATGGCAATCCTTTTTGTTTACGCATCGTCCAGGCCACAAGTACTGGAAATTTACCCATGATTTTCACCACTGTCTTATACATAGCTTCTTCTGAATCTACATTTACTGATGATGGGTTAAAAGCGGTTAATGCACTCGTTAAAGAAGACAAAACGCCCATTGGGTGTGCCGATTTTGGAAAGGCATCCAAAATTTTCTTTATATCGTCATCTACAACAGATTGTTCTTTAATATCATGTGCAAACTTACTAAGCTGTTCTTGATTAGGTAATTCTCCAAAAATTAAAAGAAAGGCAACTTCAAGAAAAGACGCTTTATCTGCTAATTCTTCAATAGAATACCCTCTGTATCTTAAAATACCTTCTTCTCCATTTAAAAATGTTATAGCACTTTCGCATGACCCTGTATTTTTATACCCTGGATCTAAAGTAGTAACACCTCCTGTTACTGCTCTTAAAGAGCTAATATCCATTCCTACTTCATTTTCTGTTCCTACTACTAATGGAAACTCGTGCTTTTTACCATTAACTTCAAGTGTAGCTTTATCTGACATATATAATTGAATTTTTTTATTGTTTTCGGGAGGGTAAATTTACGAAAACTATAGCGATATATAAAGACCTTTTACAAAGGTTTTAACATTTGAGCTATAACAGAAATTGATAGTAAAAATTCTTAATGAAAATAATATGAGACATATTTTAATAACGCAAAAAAAACTCACTAGGGTTGCCTAGTGAGTTTTTATTAAAATTATATGGCCTTCAGCCTCATTGTTTGACTTTAAATGCCTTTCCCTTAGGATAGTAAGCCACAGCCCCTAATTCCTCTTCTATACGTAACAATTGATTGTATTTTGCCATACGATCACTACGTGAAGCAGAACCGGTTTTTATTTGTCCACAGTTTAATGCCACGGCTAAATCGGCAATCGTATAATCTTCAGTCTCGCCAGATCGGTGCGACATTACAGAGGTATACCCCGCATTATGTGCCATGTTTACAGCTGCAATGGTTTCTGTTAATGTCCCTATTTGGTTTACTTTAATTAAAATAGAGTTAGCAATGTCATTTTTGATACCTTTAGACAAACGCTCTACGTTAGTCACAAATAAATCGTCACCAACCAACTGTACTTTATCTCCAATTTGTTCTGTTAAATATTTCCACCCCTCCCAATCGTTTTCATCCATACCATCTTCAATAGAAATAATGGGATAATTACGAGATAATTCTGCCAAATAATCGGCTTGTTCTTTACTTGTTCTTAACTTTCCTGTATCACCTTCAAACTTGGTGTAATCATATTTACCATTAACATAAAATTCTGCTGCTGCACAATCTAAGGCAATCATGACATCGTCTCCCAATGTATAACCTGCATTCTTTACTGCAACTGCAATAGTATCTAAAGCATCTTCTGTACCGTCCAACGTTGGTGCAAAACCACCTTCATCACCTACCGCTGTGCTTAACCCGCGATCATGCAACACCTTCTTTAAATTATGAAAAATCTCTGTTCCCATTTGTAAGGCATGAGAAAAATTATTGGCCTTTACCGGCATCACCATAAATTCTTGAAAAGCAATTGGTGCATCACTGTGAGAACCGCCGTTTATAATATTCATCATAGGTACTGGTAAGGTATTTGCACTAACCCCTCCAACATATCTATATAATGGCATTCCTAGTTCTGCCGCTGCCGCTTTAGCTACCGCTAATGACACGCCCAATATGGCATTCGCGCCTAACTTAGATTTGTTTGGTGTACCATCAATTTCACACATGAGTGTATCGATATAGTTTTGTTCGAAGACATTCACCCCTAAAAGTTCTTCCGCTAGAATAGAATTAACATTATCTACGGCCTTAGTCACGCCTTTACCCATAAATGTATCACCCCCATCACGTAACTCTACTGCTTCATGCTCTCCAGTTGACGCCCCCGATGGCACCGCTGCTCTTCCCATGTATCCATTTTCTGTTTCTACATCTACTTCTACCGTTGGATTTCCTCTCGAATCGAAAATTTGTCTTGCGTGTACGTTGATTATAATACTCATAAGTTGTTTTTTAATTTTAATACTATCAAATTTACTGCTAAATTTTGGGTTGTAAATTGATTTTAAATATAATATTTGCGATAACGTTTTAGTAAAACAGAAAAGGCAACAAACCGATTGGTTTACTGCCTTTTGTTATTAATTTGATTTAATGTTCCTTATAAATTCATCAAATAAATAAGAGGAATCATGTGGTCCTGGACTGGCCTCCGGATGATATTGTACAGAAAATACATTTTTAGACTTCATCTTAATACCCGCAACGGTATTGTCATTTAAATGCACATGAGTGATTTCTAAATCACTATGTGCTTCTGTCTCTTCTCTATTAATGGCAAACCCATGATTTTGAGAGGTAATTTCTCCTTTTCCAGTTATTAAATTTTTCACTGGATGATTGATCCCTCTATGGCCATGATGCATTTTATACGTTGAAATACCATTAGCCAAAGCTATAATTTGATGCCCTAAACAAATCCCAAATAAGGGTAGATTTCTTTTTATTATCTCTTTAGCTAAAGCTTGGGCTTCTTTTAAAGGTTCAGGATCTCCTGGTCCATTAGACAAGAAGTAGCCATCCGGTTTGAAGGCACTTAACTCCTCGAATGTAGCATTGTAAGGAAAGACCTTAACATACGCATCTCGCTTCACAAGGTTACGAAGAATATTCTTTTTTATTCCAATGTCTAATGCCGCAATTTTTATGGACGCATGTTCGTCTCCAACATAATAAGGCTCTTTCGTTGATACTTTAGAGGCCAACTCTAAACCATTCATATCTGGTATTTCAGCTAACTGTTTTTTTAAACCGTCGATATTATCAACTTCAGTAGAGATAACTGCATTCATGGCGCCATGATCACGAATATAACTCACTAATGCTCGCGTGTCAACATCTGAAATGGCTAAAAGGTTGTTTTTGTTTAAAAAATCTTCTAATGATCCATCTGCGGCACTACGAGAAAACTCATAACTAAAGTTCTTGCAAATTAATCCTGCAATTTTTATAGAATCGGACTCTGTCTCGTCGTCATTCACGCCATAGTTTCCTATGTGTGCATTGGTAGTGACCATAAGTTGTCCATAATACGACGGATCTGTAAAAATTTCCTGGTAGCCCGTCATGCCTGTATTAAAACAGACCTCGCCAAAGGCACTCCCTTCTCTACCTACTGCTTTTCCGTGAAATATGGTTCCGTCTGCTAATAGGATTAATGCTTTTTTAAGTTTTTGGTACTTCATGTGTTGTGTTGAAAAGTTTGACAAAATTGCATAAAAAAAAGGATAAACTAAAATAGTTTATCCTTTTTATATTAAATGCTTATTAACATTTATTCTTCTTCTTCGTTAGACGATTTTGTGTCTACAACTGGTGCCTCTGCTGGTTTCCCACCACGACGGCTTCTACGCGTTGTTTTCTTAGCTTTCTTATCGGCATTGTAGATTTCGTTATAATCTACTAACTCAATCATTGCCATGTCAGCGTTATCACCTAAACGATTACCTAACTTGATAATACGTGTATAACCTCCTGGACGATCCCCTACTTTTGCAGCGACATCTCTAAACAATTCTGTTACCGCCTCTTTTTGACGCAATCTTGAAAATACGATACGTCTATTGTGTGTCGTGTCTTCTTTAGACTTTGTTATCATTGGCTCAATGAATCCCTTTAAAGCTTTAGCTTTTGCAACGGTAGTATTAATACGCTTGTGTTCTATTAAAGAACAAGCCATATTTGCTAACATTGATTTTCTGTGAGCAGTTTGTCTACCTAAGTGGTTTACTTTTTTTCCGTGTCTCATGACATTTTGTTTTAATCATCATCTTGCTCTACTCACTATTGAGGAGCAAAATATGATGTATTAGTCTTTATCTAGTTTGTATTTTGATAAGTCCATCCCGAAGTTTAATCCTTTAACATTTACAAGCTCTTCTAGCTCAGTTAAAGACTTCTTACCGAAGTTACGGAATTTCATTAAATCGTTTTTGTTGAATGATACTAAGTCTCCTAATGTATCTACTTCAGCAGCTTTTAAACAATTAAGTGCACGTACAGATAAATCCATATCTACCAACTTTGTTTTAAGTAACTGTCTCATGTGAAGTGACTCTTCATCATAAGTTTCAGTTTGTGCAATTTCATCAGCTTCTAAAGTGATACGCTCATCTGAGAATAACATGAAGTGGTGAATTAATGTTTTAGCCGCTTCAGTTAAAGCATCTTGAGGCGTGATTGACCCATCAGATTGGATTTCGAAAACTAATTTTTCGTAATCCGTCTTTTGTTCTACACGGTAGTTCTCAATACTATACTTAACATTTTTTATAGGCGTGTAAATTGAATCGGTAAAGATGGTTCCTATTGGTGCTGAAGCTTTTTTATTTTCTTCTGCTGGAACATAACCTCTTCCTTTTTCAATGGTAATTTCCATAGTTACATTCACTTTTGGATCCAAGTTACAGATCACTAAATCTGAATTTAATACCTGAAATCCTGAAATGAATTTTTGAAAATCACCTGCGGTGATTTTATCTTGACCTGAAATAGAAATAGAAACAGACTCGTTATCTACATCTTCTATTTGACGCTTAAAACGCATTTGTTTTAAGTTCAAAATAATTTCAGTAACATCTTCTACTACACCAGCGATTGTTGAAAATTCGTGGTCTACGCCTTCTATTCTAACAGAGGTAATTGCAAAACCTTCTAAAGAAGATAACAACACTCTTCTAAGAGCATTTCCTACTGTTAGTCCGTAACCTGGTTCTAAGGGTCTGAATTCGAATTTACCTTCGAAATCAGTCGAATCAATCATGATTACCTTATCGGGCTTCTGAAAATTGAATACTGCCATATTTTTCTTCGTTTTAATTGTTATTTGGTTGCGCGATTTAAAAGTTTGAAGAACACTAATAGATCCTTTGGCCAAATACCAATGTGATTAATTTATTATTTAGAGTATAATTCGACGATGAACTGCTCGTTGATGTTTTCCGGGATTTGGATTCTTGCAGGAATAGAAACGTAAGTTCCTTCTTTTTTCTCGCTGTTCCATGTAATCCATTCGAAAACGTTACTTGAATTTGATAAAGATCTATCAATGCTATCAAGTGACTTTGACTTTTCTCTTACAGCTACAACATCACCAGCATTTAATTGGTAAGATGGTATATTTACCAATTCACCATTTACTGTAATGTGTCTGTGAGATACTAATTGACGAGCGCCGCTTCTAGATGGTGCGATACCCATTCTGAATACTACGTTATCCAAACGCGATTCACATAATTGCAACAAAACTTCACCAGTAATACCAGGTGCTGCCGTTGCTTTTTTAAACATATTTCTGAATTGACGTTCTAATATACCATAAGTATATTTTGCCTTTTGCTTCTCCATTAACTGGATTGCGTATTCAGATTTTTTTCCACGACGTCTTGCGTTTCCGTGTTGTCCTGGAGGATAATTTCTTTTTTCAAAAGCTTTATCTTCTCCAAAGATTGCCTCGCCAAATTTACGAGCAATTTTAGTTTTAGGACCAGTATATCTTGCCATTTCTAATTGTTATTATGAGAGTGATTATGAATTAAGGTCTTAATCTTATCCTTCGATAATCTTTGATCTCTCGGTGATACTTGTTAATATTTTTTTTCAGTCTGCAAATTTACACAAAAAATTAACATCAGCTATAAAATATAGCTGATATTAATTAAGTGTTATGCGTCATGTGATAGTGTTGCTTGCAACAGTATTACACTCTTCTACGTTTTGGAGGACGACATCCATTATGTGGTAGTGGTGTAACATCAATAATTTCTGTTACTTCAATCCCTGCATTGTGAATAGAACGGATAGCAGATTCTCTACCGTTTCCTGGTCCTTTAACGTATACTTTTACTTTTTTTAACCCAGCTTCTTTAGCTACTCCTGAAGCATCTTCAGCACATAACTGAGCGGCGTAAGGGGTATTCTTTTTAGAACCTCTAAATCCCATTTTACCTGCAGATGACCATGAAATAACGTCACCTTTTTTGTTAGTCAAGGAAATAATGATGTTGTTGAAAGATGCCGTGATGTGCGCTTCCCCAACAGATTCAACTATAACTTTACGTTTTTTAGCTGCTTTTGTATTTGTCTTTGCCATATTTCTATAGTTCTAAGTAATTAGTTGATAGTCGCTAGAATCCTAAACCTTTTATAATTTCAAGCAGATTCCTTCCAACGTCTAAAGACTAAAGACCAAATTTCTAATTATTATTTAGTTGCTTTCTTTTTGTTAGCAACCGTTTTTCTTCTACCTTTTCTCGTTCTAGAGTTATTTTTAGTACGTTGACCTCTTAAAGGTAAACCTGCTCTGTGACGAATCCCTCTGTAACATCCAATATCCATTAATCGCTTAATGTTTAATTGTGTTTCAGAACGTAACTCACCTTCAATAGTAAAAGTTCCAACAGCATCACGGATTGCTCCTATTTGATCATCTGTCCAATCTTGTACCTTGATGTTTTCGTCAACCTTAGCTGATTCTAAAATTTCTTGTGCTCTACTTCTACCTACTCCGTAGATATAAGTTAATGAGATCACTCCTCTTTTCTGTTTCGGTATGTCTACACCTGCAATTCTTGCCATAATTACCCTTGTCTTTGTTTGAATCTAGGATTCTTTTTGTTAATGACGTAAAGTCTGCCTTTTCTACGTACGATTTTACAATCTACGCTTCTTTTTTTAACTGATGCTCTTACTTTCATAAGTTTAGTATCTATAGGTTATTCGAGCCTTAGTCAAATCGTAAGGACTCATTTCTAATTTTACTTTATCACCCGGTAACAACTTAATATAATGCATACGCATTTTACCAGATATATGTGCGGTCACAATGTGACCATTTTCTAATTCGACACGAAACATAGCATTAGATAATGCTTCTATAATGGTTCCGTCTTGTTCTATTGCTGCTTGTTTTGCCATATCTATTTTTTTAGTAACCAATTAGCAAACATCTTGCCAAGATTTTTCAATCTATTGATTTCTAAACTACTCTTAACTTACGCTACTGCTTTTCTATTTTTACCGGTTTTCATCAAGCCGTCATAGTGTCTATTTAACAAGTAAGAATTCACTTGTTGCATAGTATCAATTGCTACGCCAACCATAATTAAAAGTGATGTTCCTCCAAAAAACAGAGCCCATCCCGATTGAATGCCCATTAGCTGATATACCACTGCTGGAAACACTGCAATTAAAGCTAAGAATATAGATCCTGGCAGTGTAATTTGTGACATGATTTTATCCAAATATTCTGAAGTTTCAGAACCTGGACGAATACCAGGAATAAAACCACCACTACGTTTTAAATCATCTGCCATTTTATTGGTAGGCACTGTTATCGCTGTATAAAAGTATGTAAATACTATAATTAATAAAGCGAACACAATATTATACCACAAACCAAACATGCTGTTTCCTCCAAAATTAGCTACTAACCATGATCCCGCTGAGCTGTCTTTCATGAAGCCTGCTCCACCTATTAATCCAGGTACGAACATAATGGCCTGAGCAAAGATAATTGGCATCACTCCCGAAGCATTAAGCTTTAAAGGAATGAACTGTCGAGCTCCTCCAAATACATTCTTTTCGTACCCTCCAGTAGCAGAACGTCCGGCATACTGCACAGCAATTTTTCTTACTGCCATAACTAATAGTATCGATGCTGCGATGATAGCAAACCAAATAACGATTTCAAACAAAATCATCATTAAACCATTTCCACTCGTAAATCTAGCATTCATATTCTGTAAGAAAGACTTAGGTAGTGTTGCTATAATTCCAACCATAATAAGTAATGAAATACCATTACCAATACCCTTGTCTGTAATTTTCTCTCCTAACCACATGGCAAAGATACAACCTGTTACTAAAATAACAATTGATGAGAAATAGAATACGCCGCCTTGTCCTAATAAAAATGCACTGCTTGGAATTCCAAACATAGGCTGTAAACTAGCTAAGTATCCTGGTGCTTGAACTAAACAAATACCAATCGTTAACCAACGTGTGATTTGGGTGATTTTCTTTTGACCACTAGCACCTTCCTTTTGTAATTTTTGTAAATAAGGAATCGCAATTCCCATTAACTGAACCACAATAGAAGCAGAGATATAAGGCATAATACCTAAAGCAAAAACAGAAGCATTAGCAAATGCGCCTCCTGTAAAGGCATTTAATATTCCTAAAATACCACCATCTGTGCTATCCTGAAGACTACCTAATTGGGATGCATCAATACCAGGTAATACTACCTGAGCGCCAAATCGGTATACTAATAACAAACCTAATGTAAAAATGATTCGGTTTCTTAGTTCCTCAATTTTCCAAACATTTTTTAACGTATCTATAAATTTCATATTATTATATGGGTCTTATAAAGTTACTGCTTCTCCTCCTGCTGCTTCAATAGCGGCTTTTGCTGTAGCGGTAAATTTATGTGCAGTTACATTTAATTTTGTTTTTAATTCTCCTCTTCCTAAGATTTTAACCAGTTCATTTTTACCAGCTAAACCTAAAGAAACGATAGTATCAAAATCTAATGTGTCTTTAATTTTCTTGTCATCAACTAATTGTTGTAAAGTATCCAAGTTGATCCCTTGGTGCTCTTTACGGTTGATGTTTGTAAAACCAAACTTAGGCACACGTCTTTGAAGCGGCATTTGACCCCCTTCAAAACCAACTTTCTTAGAATAACCGGAACGAGATTTTGCTCCTTTGTGACCACGGGTTGCCGTACCACCTTTTCCGAACCTTGTCCTCTACCTATTCTTTTACCTTGATTCTTAACTGAACCTTCCGCAGGTTTTAAATTACTTAAATCCATTTTTCAGTATGTTGTTATTTAGTTTCTTCAACAGAAACTAAGTGATTAACTTTTCTTACCATTCCTAAAATATTAGGAGTGTTCTCGTGCTCTACAGTCTGACCAATCTTTTTTAAGCCTAAAGCTAGTAATGTTAACTTTTGTCTTTTAGTACGATTGATAGCGCTCTTAACTTTTGTTACTTTTATTTTTGCCATTTCTGTAAATATTAACCGTTAAAAACTTTCTCCAATGAAACACCTCTCTCACGAGCGATAGTGTGTGCACTTCTCAATTGCAATAATGCATCGAAAGTTGCTTTAACTACGTTATGTGGGTTTGATGAACCTTGAGACTTAGATAATACATCGTGCACTCCAACTGCTTCTAAAACTGTTCTTACAGCTCCACCAGCAATAACTCCTGTACCAGGAGCTGCAGGAATGATGTTTACTCTTGCTCCACCAAATTTACCTTTTTGTTCGTGAGGTAATGTACCTTTTATAATAGGAATTCGAACTAGGTTCTTTTTAGCATCTTCAATAGCTTTTGCAATTGCACTCGCTACATCTTTAGATTTTCCTAAACCGTGTCCTACAACACCTGCTTCATCACCAACCACTACGATTGCTGAAAAACCAAATGCTCTACCACCTTTTGTTACCTTAGTAACTCTCTGTACACCAATCAAACGATCTTTAAGATCTAATCCACTTGGTTTTACTAACTCTGCGCTTTTGTATTTTTGATACATAATTTCTTAGAATTTAAGTCCTGCTTCTCTAGCTCCTTCAGCTAACGATTTTACTCTTCCGTGATATAAGTATCCACCTCTATCGAAAGCGATAGTACTTATTCCAGCTTTAATTGCTTTTTCGGCCACTGACTTTCCTACTAATGTAGCTAATTCAGACTTATTACCTTTTGCAGAACTAATGTCTTTATCTCTTGAAGAGGCTGCTGCTAAAGTTTTACCTGTAACATCATCAACTACCTGAGCATAAATCTCTTTATTACTTCTATAAACAGCTAACCTAGGTCGTGCTTCTGTACCGTAAACTACCTTACGAATTCTGCTTTTGATTCTTAATCTTCTTTCGTTCTTTGTTAACGCCATAACTTAATTATTATGCTGATTTACCAGCTTTTCTTCTTAGTATTTCACCTACAAACTTGATACCTTTTCCTTTATAAGGCTCTCGGCGGTCTAAAACCACGAATTTTCGCAGCTACTTGTCCAACAAGTTGTTTGTCGTGTGAGGTTAACTTAATGATTGGATTTTTACCTTTATCTGATACTGTTTCCACCGTTACTTCGGTGCAATATTCATGACAATGTTGTGAGAAAAACCTAAAGCTAACTCTAATTTGTTACCTTGGTTACTTGCTCTATATCCTACTCCTACTAGCTCAAGCTGTTTAGTCCATCCTTTTGAAACACCTTCAATCATATTATTGACTAGTGATCTGTATAAACCATGCTTTGCTTTCTGTTCTTTAGAATCTGATGAACGTGTTACATACACATTACCTTCTTCTACTTTAACTTCTACAGTATCGTAATTTTGAGATAATTCTCCCAATTTTCCTTTTGCTGTAATAACGTTATCTTTTACTTCTACTGTAATTCCTTCGGAATTGCAACTGGGTTATTTCCTATTCTTGACATCTCTTTCTCCCTTTTAGATTAGTAAACATAACATAAGACTTCACCACCAACATTTTCTCTTTGGGCTTGCTTACCTGTCATTACTCCGTGAGAAGTAGAAACGATAGCAATACCTAATCCATTAAGAATACGTGGTAATTCGGTTGAACTAGAATACTTACGTAAACCAGGCTTACTGATTCTTTGTAATTTTCTAATGACTGGTTCTTTTGTTTCTTTATTGTACTTAAGCGCTATTTTAATAGTCCCTTGTACTGTAGAATCATCGAACTTATAACTTAAAATATACCCTTGATCGAATAATATTTTAGTTATGTCCTTTTTTAAATTTGATGCAGGAATCTCTACTACTCTGTGATTAGCACGCACTGCGTTTCTAATTCTAGTAAGAAAATCTGCAATTGGATCTGTATACATATGTATTGAATTGCGGACTTGGTTTTCGGACTATTCCGAACCTTAGACCAATTTATAATTTTACCAACTTGCTTTTTTAACTCCAGGTATTAACCCTTGGTTAGCCATTTGTCTGAAAATAACACGAGAAATACCAAACGTACGCATGTAACCTTTTGGTCTTCCAGTTAATTTACAACGGTTATGTTGTCTTACTGGAGAGGCGTTTTTAGGTAACTTTTGTAATGCTTCATAATCGCCAGCTTCTTTTAAAGCCTTACGTTTTTCGGCATACTTAGCTACTGTTTTAGCTCTTTTCACCTCGCGGGCTTTCATTGATTCTTTAGCCATAACTTAGTTTTTTTGAAAAGGTAATCCTAATTCAGTTAATAATGATTTTGCTTCCTTATCAGTATCGGCAGAAGTTACAAATGTAATATCCATTCCTGAGATTTTATTGATTTTATCAATATCAATCTCTGGAAAGATAATTTGTTCAGTAACTCCTAAATTGTAGTTACCTCTTCCGTCAAATCCTTTAGCTTTAATTCCTCCAAAATCCCTTACACGTGGTAAAGCTGAAGTTACTAAACGATCTAAAAACTCATACATTCTTTCGCCTCTTAACGTAACCATAGCACCAATGGGCATACCTTTACGTAATTTGAAAGTTGCAACATCCTTTTTAGATAACGTTGCTATAGCGCGTTGTCCTGTTATAGTTGTTAGTTCTTCCACTGCGTGGTCCACTAACTTTTTGTCTGCAACTGCTGCACCTACACCTTTAGATACTACGATCTTTTTAAGTTTAGGGACTTGCATTACATTACTATAACCAAATTCTTCTGTAAGAGCTGCAATTACTCTGCTTTTATACTCTTCTTTAAGTCTCGGTGAATATGCCATAACTATATTACTTCATTAGATTTTTTAGAAAATCTCACTTTCTTATCGCCTTCCATTCTAAATCCAACTCGCGTTGCTTCTCCTTTAGAAGTTAACAAAGAAAGGTTTGATATTTGAATAGGAGCTTCTTTTTCTACGATTCCTCCTTGTGGGCTCTGTGCACTTGGTTTAGTATGTTTCTTCACCATGTTTACACCCTCAACGATCGCTTTGTTCTTATCGGTTAATACTTTTTGTACTTTCCCTTCTGATCCTTTGTGATCTCCAGCAATTACCTTTACAGTATCTCCGGATTTTATTTTAAGCTTTGTCATCTTTTTTATCAATTAAAGCACTTCGGTGCCAATGATACAATTTTCATGAATTGTTTATCACGAAGTTCTCTAGCAACCGGTCCAAAAACACGCGTTCCTCTCATTTCTCCCGTAGGATTTAAAAGGACACAGGCGTTATCATCGAATCTAATATAAGATCCGTCTCGGACGTCTTACTTCTTTTTTAGTACGTACAACAACTGCTGTAGAAACCGCTCCTTTTTTAATGTTTCCATTAGGAGTGGCATCTTTTACAGTAACAACAATTTTGTCACCTACAGAAGCGTATCTTCTTTTAGTACCACCTAGAACACGTATTGTTAATACTTCTTTTGCTCCAGTGTTATCTGCTACTTTTAGTCTTGATTCTTGTTGTACCATAATTACTTCGCTCTTTCAATTATTTCAACTAATCTCCAACATTTCGATTTACTTAAAGGTCTTGTTTCCATGATCTTTACAGTATCTCCAATGTTACAATCGTTTGTCTCGTCGTGTGCAACGTATTTTTTCGTTTTCAACACGAACTTTCCGTACATAGGGTGTTTTACTTTTTTAACCTCTGCAACAACTATTGATTTTTGCATCTTGTTACTAGTAACAACTCCTATACGTTCTTTTCTTAAGTTTCTTTTTTCCATCATTAAGCAGAATTATTGTAATTCTCTTTTAGTTAATTCTGTTGCCAATCTTGCTACGTCTCTTCTTACAGAGCGCAATTGAATTGGGTTATCTAAAGGAGATATTGCATGTGCCATTTTTAGGTCTGAATAACTCTTTTTTGTCTCACCAAGTTTCTCTTGTAACTCAGCTACAGATAATTCTTTAATTTCTGATTGTTTCATAATATCAAATAAATTATGCTTCGTAATCTCTAGCGATTAAAAACTTAGTTTTCACAGGTAATTTTTGTGCTGCTAAACGTAAAGCTTCTTTAGCTACGTCTAAGGGTACACCACCAATTTCAAAAAGAATTCTTCCTGGTTTAACTACCGCTACCCAATATTCTACTGCACCTTTACCTTTACCCATACGTACTTCAAGAGGTTTCTTTGTAATAGGCTTGTCTCGGAAATATTTTAATCCAAAGTTGCCCTTCTCTTTTCATATAACGAGTAGCTGCAATACGTGCCGCTTCTATTTGACGCGAAGTTAAAAACTCTGTGTCTAGTGATTTTATTCCAAAGGTACCGTTTGAAAGTAAGTGACCTCTACCCGAGTTCCCTTTCATACGTCCTTTTTGCATTTTACGAAATTTTGTTCTTTTAGGCTGTAACATTTTTTCTGTTCTTTAAAAAATTACTTTCTACGACGAGATTGGTTCTTATTATTTCCACCTTCACTACGTCCACCTTTTCCTTGCTTCTTAGATAATCCAACAAGAGGAGAAAGCTCTCTTTTACCATATACTTCACCCTTCATGATCCATACTTTAACACCTAATCTACCATAAGTAGTGTGTGCCTCAACTAAAGCATAATCAATATCGGCTCTAAAAGTTGATAAAGGAATACGTCCTTCTTTGTAGTGTTCAGAACGTGCCATTTCAGCTCCATTTAAACGACCACTAATTTGAACTTTAATTCCTTCAGCGTTCATTCGCATTGTAGCAGCAATAGCCATTTTAATAGCACGTCTGTATGAAATTCTATTTTCAATTTGACGAGCAATGCTTGTTCCTACTAAGAATGCGTCAAGTTCAGGTCTTTTAATTTCAAAGATATTAATCTGAACTTCTTTACCAGTAATCTTTTTAAGCTCCTCTTTTAACTTGTCTACCTCTTGACCACCTTTCCCAATAATGATACCAGGTCTTGCAGTAGTGATAGTAACGGTTACAAGTTTTAAAGTTCTCTCAATGATTACTCTACTTACACTCGCTTTAGATAAACGCGCATGAACGTATTTTCTAATCTTATCGTCTTCGGCAAGTTTATCACCATAATCGTTTCCTCCGTACCAGTTAGATTCCCATCCTCTGATAATTCCTAAGCGATTTCCGATTGGATTTGTCTTTTGTCCCATATCTATCTTAGCTTTGTGTATTATTATTAGCTCCAACTACGATTGTTACGTGGTTTGAACGTTTTCTTATTCTGTGCGCACGACCTTGAGGTGCTGGACGTAATCTTTTTAACATAGATCCTCCGTCAACTCTAATCTCCTTTACAAAAAGTCCAGCTTCTTCAATACTCGCATCTTCGTTTTTTGCTTGCCAGTTTGCTACTGCAGATACTAACAACGTTTCTAAACGCTTTGATGCTTCTTTTGAACTAAACTTTAAAATGTAAAGTGCTTTTTCTACCTTTTCACCTCTTACTAAATCGGCTACTAAACGCATTTTTCTCGGTGATGTAGGACAGTTATTAAGTTTAGCAAAAGCTACTTGCTTTTTACCTTCCTTAATAGCGTCTGCCATTTGTTTTTTACGACTTCCCATAGCTTACTACTTTTTACCTTTATTTTTAGCACCAGCGTGACCTCTAAATGATCTTGTTGGTGAAAATTCTCCTAATTTATGACCTACCATGTTTTCAGTAACATATACTGGAACAAATTGACGGCCATTGTGTACTGCGATTGTTTGTCCAACAAAATGCGGAGTAATCATACTTGCTCTTGACCAAGTTTTGATTACCGTTTTTTTGTTGTTCTCAACGTTAACAGCCACTTTTCTCTCTAATTTATAATGAACGTAAGGTCCTTTTTTTAATGATCTTGCCATGTCTTATTTTTTTCTACGTTCGATAATATAATTATTACTCGCTTTAGTTTTAGAACGTGTTCTAAATCCTTTAGCAGGTATACCGTTTCTTGAACGTGGGTGTCCTCCGGAAGATTTACCTTCACCACCACCCATTGGGTGATCGACTGGGTTCATTACTACTGGTCTAGTTCTTGGTCTTCTACCTAACCATCTTGATCTACCTGCTTTACCTGACACTAACAATTGGTGATCTGAATTAGATACGACACCAATGGTAGCCATACAAGTTACCAAGATTAATCTTGTCTCACCTGATGGTAATTTGATAGTTGCAAACTTACCGTCTCTCGCCATTAATTGAGCGAAAGCACCAGCACTACGAGCCATAACAGCTCCTTGACCTGGACGTAACTCTACACAAGATATTATTGTACCTAATGGGATATTTGCTAAAGGCATTGCGTTTCCAATTTACGGAGCTGCATTTTCACCTGAAACAACAGTTTGTCCAACTTGTAAACCATTTTGAGCAATGATATAAGTCTTCTCACCATCTTGGTAATTTAATAAAGCGATAAACGCTGTACGGTTTGGATCGTATTGTATTGAAGCCACTTCAGCAGGAATCCCCGCTTTCGTTCTTTTAAAATCAATTATACGATACCTTTTCTTATGACCACCACCTATGTAGCGCATTGTCATACGACCTTGACTGTTTCTACCACCTGAACGTTTTTTCGGAGCTAATAAACTTTTCTCCGGCTTATCAGTAGAAATGGCGTCAAATCCATTAACTACTCTAAATCGCTGTCCTGGTGTGATTGGTTTTAATTTTCTTACTGACATTTGTCTTTAATTACATGTTAGTGTATAAATCAATTATCTCACCTTCCGCCAGTTGTACAATTGCTTTTTTCATTGCATTTGTTTTACCATGTTGAATCCCAGTTTTCGTAAACTTGGTCTTTCGATCTGGACGGACATTTATAGTACGAACTTTTTCAACAGAAACGCCATAAGCAGCTTCCACCGCTTTTTTAATTTCTACCTTGTTCGCCTTCGTGTTCACAAAGAAACTAAAGCAGTTGTTTAACTCACTGTTCGCAGTTGCTTTTTCTGTGACTATAGGTTTAATTAAGATATTCATCTGTTTCTTATTTACTTAAATTCGTTTCAATTCCTTCTAAAGCACCCTCTAAAAGTATTACCTGATTTGCATTTAAAATCTTGTAAGTACTTAATTCTGAAGCGGTTACTACTTCAGAGCCTTTTAAATTGCGTGACGACAAATATACATTATTATTCGACGCACCCAACACAAAGAGAGACTTTTTGTTTTCTAAGTCTAAAGCCTTTAAAACCGCTGTGAAATTTTTGGTTTTTGGAGCATCAAAATTGAAGTCTTCTAAAACCACAATAGCGTTCTCATTTGCTTTAATACTAAAAGCTGATTTACGAGCTAATCGTTTCAGGCTTTTATTAAGTTTGAAACTGTAGTTTCTAGGTCTTGGTCCGAACATACGTCCACCCCCTCTAAAAACTCCGGACTTAATACTACCTGCTCTAGCCGTACCAGTTCCTTTTTGCTTCTTAATCTTACGTGTTGACCCAGTGATCTCAGCTCTTTCTTTCGATTTGTGAGTTCCCTGTCTTTGGTTTGCTAAATATTGTTTAACATCCAAGTACACTGCATGATTATTAGGCTCAATAGCAAAAACACCGTCAGAAAGGTCTGCCTTTCTACCTGTTTCTTTTCCGTTTATATCTAAAACTGCTACTTTCATTATTTTCTAATAATTACATAAGCGTTTTTATGGCCAGGTACACAACCTTTAACCACAAGTAGATTCTTATCAGCAACTACTTTTAAAACTCTTAAATTTTGAACTTTTATAGTGTCTCCACCCATTCTTCCTGCCATTTTCATTCCTTTGAAAACACGTGCAGGATACGATGCAGCTCCAATAGATCCTGGTGCTCTTAAACGATTATGTTGACCGTGAGTCGCTTGACCTACACCTCCAAAACCATGACGTTTTACAACCCCTTGAAATCCTTTTCCTTTTGATGTTCCTGAAACATCAATAAATTCACCTTCTTTGAAGTGCTCTACAGTGATTGCATCACCTAATTTGTACTCCTCATCAAAACCTTTAAATTCAACGATTTTGCGTTTTACAGAAGTTCCTGCCTTTTTAACATGACCTAAGTCAGCTTTAGTAGCACTTTTTTCTGTCGCGTCATCGAAACCAAGTTGCACAGCTTTATAGCCGTCAACTTCTTCAGTTCTGACTTGGGTAACGATACATGGTCCAGCTTCGATTACTGTACATGGAATGTTTTTTCCATTTTCATCGAAGATGCTGGTCATACCGATTTTCTTTCCAATTAACCCGGACATAATTATTATTTATTTGTTATTACTATTTATTAAAAACATTCAAGGCCGAAAATACGTTTCAGCCCTGAATTGTATTTTTACCGTTTTTCCTTCGCTCGCAGCTTAGGACATGTAAGTTTATTACTAAACTTTTATCTCTACTTCAACCCCACTTGGTAACTCTAATTTCATTAGAGCATCAATTGTTTTAGAAGATGAAGAGTAAATATCTAATAATCTCTTATAAGAGCTTAATTGAAATTGTTCTCTAGACTTCTTATTCACGTGTGGTGAACGTAATACAGTGAAAATCTTCTTGTGCGTTGGTAATGGAATTGGTCCAGTAACAACAGCACCTGTACTTTTTACTGTTTTTACAATCTTATCAGCAGATTTATCTACTAAGTTGTGATCGTAAGACTTTAATTTTATTCTGATTTTTTGACTCATTTTCTTAAGATTTACGATTCAACGCCTTTAGCTGCTTTAATTACTTCTTCAGATATGTTTGAAGGTGTTTCTGCATAATGTGAAAATTCCATAGTAGATGTTGCTCTACCAGATGATAATGTTCTTAATGTGGTTACATAACCAAACATTTCTGATAATGGCACAGTTGCTTTTACAGTTTTTGCACCAGCTCTATCACCCATACTACTCATTTGTCCTCTTCTTCTATTCAAATCACCTACGATATCACCCATATTCTCTTCTGGAGTAATAACTTCTAGCTTCATGATTGGCTCCATAATAACAGCTTTTGCAGCTTTTGCAGCAGCCTTAAACCCTAACTTTGCAGCTAGTTCGAAAGACAGCTGATCCGAATCCACATCATGGTAAGATCCATCTCTTAATGTTACTTTCATGGCGTCAATTTCATAACCTGCTAAAGGTCCATTAACCATGGCCATTTTGAATCCTTTTTCAATTGAAGGTATAAATTCTTTTGGAACGTTACCACCTTTAATTACAGATTCAAACTGAAGACCAGTTACGCCTTCATCTGCAGGCTCTACTGTAAATACAATATCTGCAAACTTACCACGACCACCAGATTGTTTCTTATAAACTTCTCTATGATCTGCTTTTTGAGTAATCGCTTCTTTGTACTCTACTTGTGGTTGCCCTTGGTTTACTTCAACCTTGAACTCACGCTTCAAACGATCAACAATAATATCTAAGTGTAACTCACCCATTCCGGAAATAATAGTCTGTCCTGAAGCTTCGTCTGACCGTACTGTAAAAGTAGGATCTTCCTCTGCTAATTTCGCTAAACCAACACCTAATTTGTCAACATCTGCTTTCGTTTTAGGCTCAATCGCAATACCAATTACCGGATCTGGAAAATCCATAGATTCTAATATAATTGGATGCTTTTCATCTGAAAGCGTATCTCCTGTTTTGATAGATTTAAATCCAACAGCAGCTCCAATATCTCCAGCTTCTATATAATCAATCGCATTTTGCTTATTCGCATGCATTTGATAAATACGTGAGATACGTTCTTTTTTACCGGAACGGTTGTTTAACACATAAGATCCTGCATCCAAACGTCCGTGAATACGCTCTAAAGAAAGCTAAACGTCCTACAAAAGGATCTGTAGCAATTTTAAAAGCTAAAGCTGCAAACGGTTCGTTTACATCTGGCTTACGCAATTCTTGTTTGTCTGTATTTGGGTTCATCCCTAAGATACCCTCCTTATCCATTGGAGAAGGCAGGTAACGACATACAGCATCTAATAAGAACTGTACTCCTTTGTTTTTAAAGGCAGAACCACAAATCATTGGAATGATAGCCATATCCATAACAGCAGCTCTAAGTGCAGCGTGCACTTCGTCTTCTGTAATAGAATCTTCATCCTCCATGAACTTCTCTAATAAGTTCTCATCGTAACTTGCTACTTCTTCTATTAATAAAGCTCTATATTTTCTAGCTTCGGCTTTTAATTCCTCGGGAATTTCAATAACATCAAAAGTTGCCCCTTGTGTATCTTCATGCCATACGATAGCTCTGTTCTTTACTAAGTCTACAATACCTTTGAAGTTTTCTTCATCACCAATATTCAAAACAATAGGCACTGCATTAGAACCTAACATTTCTTTAACTTGACCACAAACCATCATAAAATCAGATCCCTGACGGTCCATTTTATTAACGAAACCAATTCTAGGTACTTTATAGTTATCTGCAAGTCTCCAGTTAGTCTCAGACTGAGGCTCTACACCATCTACTGCACTAAACAAAAACACCAAACCATCTAATACACGTAACGAACGATTTACCTCTACAGTAAAATCAACGTGACCTGGAGTATCAATAATGTTAAAGTGATAATCCTTTGCATCTTCAGTAGGCTGTGCATTTTCTTTAGGAAAAACCCATGTACAAGTTGTCGCAGCAGAAGTAATAGTAATACCACGTTCTTGCTCTTGCTCCATCCAGTCCATTGTTGCAGCACCATCGTGTACCTCACCAATTTTATGTGAAACTCCTGTATAATAAAGAATACGCTCTGTTGTTGTTGTTTTCCCAGCATCAATATGAGCAGCAATTCCAATATTTCTTGTTAATTTTAAATCTCTTGCCATTTCTAATTAAAATCTAAAGTGAGAGAATGCTTTGTTTGCTTCAGCCATTTTATGAGTATCTACTCTTTTCTTAACTGCCGCTCCTTCTTCCTTAGCTGCTGCTAAAACCTCAGAGGCTAAACGCTGCGCCATAGACTTCTCGTTTCTTTTTCTTGAATAGCTAATTAGCCATTTCATTGCCGTAGAAACCTTACGATCTGCACGTATTGGATTAGGAATTTGAAATGTAGCACCACCAACTCTACGACTACGCACTTCTACGTGAGGCATAACGTTAGATAAGGCATCTTTCCATATCTCTAATGCTGTTTTTTCTTCGTCTGTTTTTTTAGACTCTACGATATCAATAGCATCGTAAAATACTTTAAAAGCTACTGACTTTTTACCGTCCCACATCATCATATTAACAAAACGAGTTACTAACTGGTCGTTAAAGCGTGGATCTGGTAAAAGCGGTCTTTTTTTCGCTGCTCTTTTTCTCATGTCTTCTTCTTAAAGTTTTAAATTACTTCTTAGGGCGTTTTGCACCATACTTAGATCTACGTTGTGTTCTTCCTTCTACACCTGCGGTGTCTAAAGCGCCACGAACAATGTGGTATCTAACTCCTGGCAAATCTTTTACCCTTCCACCTCTAACCAATACTATCGAGTGCTCTTGTAAATTGTGTCCTTCTCCAGGAATGTAAGCGTTCACTTCATTACCATTTGTCAATCTAACACGCGCTACTTTACGCATTGCAGAGTTAGGTTTCTTTGGTGTTGTAGTGTATACACGCGTGCACACTCCTCTTCTTTGAGGACACGAATTTAAAGCAGCCGATTTACTCTTCTTGGTTATTTTGGCTCTTCCTTTTCGTACTAATTGTGAAATTGTTGGCATATATCTATACTATATAAATTTGTTTACCTCTTTTAAGAGGGCTGCAAAGGTAGAAATTAATTTTATAAATTCAAACCGTAACGAATTAATTTTCAATAGTTTTTTAAAATTTAATTTTCAGTTATATTAAATCAATTGTTTTTCCGTTAGTTTTACATATTAATAAATCCAACTCGTGCAAAAACGAATCGCTTTCCTAATCTTTCTTTTTACTGTTTGTTCTTCGGAATTAAAAGCGCAGAATTTAACTCTAACAATTAATGGAACCACAGAAGTCGAGACAAAAACGATTGATTCTTTAGATTATAAAAAAACACACAGCGATTATGCATCGATAACTCAAGAAGTTAACATACTACAAAAAAGACTCTTCAGGCTGGGTTATATTGAAAGCAAACTCACAAGTAAAGACAAGGTTAATGACAGCGCTATTGTTTTTAATTTTCAATTAAACATCAAATACGACACACTACATATTTATTACAACCCTAAAGTAATAAGTAAAAAGATTATAAATCTTATAACCAGCAAAACCTTTGATGACCATTTTAGTATTGCTTTTACAGAGGCTGAACGCGTTTTAAACTTTATCAATACCCAAATCACAAACGAAGGCTATCCGTTTTCAAAAATCAAACTCTCTGAGATAAAAACCGAGAGACAACAAAATCTTAATCGCTAAACTCATTATCTCAGAAGGTCAAGAGAAACGCTACCTAAATAAAACCGTAATCAAGGGCTACGACAAATTCCCTCAATCCTTTTTAAAACGCTACTTAAAAATAAAACCCACACAAACGTTTAATCTAGAAACTATAAAACAAAAAATAGCAGGCTTAGACAATTTACGTTTTGCAAAACAATTAAAAGCCCCTGAGATCTTATTTACAAAAGACTCCACCCAACTCTACTTGTATATTGAAAAAGCAGACAGCAATGCTTTTGACGGCTTTTTAGGGTTTAGCACCAATGAAGAATCCAATAAACTGGAAATTAATGGGTATTTAGATCTCGGAACTCAATAATAATTTTAATTACGGAGAATCTTTAAAACTGCTATATAAAGGGAACGAGAATCAAGAGAAAACTTTCGAAATTAAATTAAACCTACCCTATTTGTTTGGCTCACCTATTGGGGTTGAAGCAGCATTAAACATATTCAAAAAGGATTCCTCATTTACCACAGTAAATCAAAAGGCCAAATTGTTTTATCAGATAAACAGAAGACATCGATTTTATTTTGGTGTTGACAACACACAGTCGAACAACCTTTTAACAGACAACCCAATGCTTAGCATAAACAATTACAACTCTAATTTTCTAAGCACTCGCTATGAATATGAGCATAGAAATAATAAAAAACAGCTTTTTCAAATCAAAACCTTAGCGCAATTAGAATTTGGTTTTGGCAATAGAGAGGTATTAAATAATAAAAACCAACAAACAAAACTATTTTTAAATACGCATCACATCTTTTTTTTAAATGCAAAAAATAGCGTCTTTCTACGTGCTAATGCATCGTTACTCAATTCGGAAATTATCTCGAAAATGAACTCCTTAGATTTGGTGGCATCAATTCCATCAGAGGGTTTACAGAAAACAGCCTCACCGCTACCAAGTACGCCGTATTAAACACGGAATATCGATATCTTTTAAGTAATACCATTTATGCGCACAGTGTTATCGATTTTGCATCACTAGAAAACAAAATAAACTCTCAAAACGAAAGTCTTTATGGTTTTGGTTTAGGCTTCGGAATTCTTACAAAAGCAGGATTATTGAAATTTAATTTTGCAAATGGAAAAGTAGAAAATCAACAATTCAAATTTTCTAACTCGAAAATCCACCTAAGCTTAACGGCACTATTTTAAGTGTTTCACTAAAAAAAACTTATCACAAAGAGAAAAACGCCAAAATAAACACAACCAAAACGTTGTTTTTTAAAGAATTATTTAAGATTTTTAACACAGACTAATTCAAACAAAAACAAACATGAAAACAAAGTTTAGGGGAATCTTAACGCTATTTCTAGCGTTTATTGTGCAATTTTCTTTTGCACAAGAAAAATCAATATCCGGTACTATTAAAGATGAATCCGGCCTTCCAATGACTGGAGTTAACATCATTATACAAGGAGAGGGGGTCGGAACTCAATCTGATTTTGATGGTAATTATAGCATTGAGGCCAACGTAGGAGATGTATTAGAGTACACTTTTTTAGGCTATCTTAAAGAAGAGCGGACCGTTGGAGACGCAAATATCATTAGCTTTACAATGGATATAGATGTTTCAGCGCTTCAAGAAGTCATAGTCACCGCAGTTGGTATTAAAAGGAAACCGGACGAAATTACCACGGCTTATGAAAATGTAAAGGCTGAAGAAATTGTAGCTGCGAATAATCCTGATGCTGTTCAAGCGCTTGCTGGTAAAGTTTCCGGATTACAAATTAATACAACGAATACGGGTGTAAACCCCAACACTGAAATTTTATTAAGAGGAACTCGATCGCTATCCGGAGATAATGCAGCTTTGGTCGTGATTGATAATGTTATTTCTACTGCTGGTATTTTATCAGACTTAGATCCTGAAATTATTGAAGCTATTAACGTACTTAAAGGCCCAAATGGTGCCGCTCTATATGGATCAAGAGGTGGTAACGGTGTCATCGTGGTGACAACCAAGAAAGGAAATAAGAAAGGCGGAAAACTAGTAGTCAACCTTTCTTCTACCGTAACATTCGAAGATATTGCCTTCTTACCACAACTTCAAGACAGATATGGTAAAGGGTATTGGGGAGAAATAGATGCTTTCGATCAAGGTTCTTGGGGACCTGAATACGATGGCTCAATACAACCAACAGGTTTGCCTTACCCAACCGTTAACGATTTTAGGTATTCTGCCTATGAATTTAAAAAAGACAACATAAAAGATTTTTTTAATACGGGATTAACAACGCAAAATACGGTGTCTGTTTCTGGCGGAGATAGTGAGGGCTTCTTTTCTTTATCGGCGAACAAAAGAAAAACAGATGGTATCATTCCCGAGGATGCATTTAAAAAAGACTTTTTAGCATTAAGTGCTGGAAAAACTTTCGGTAAGTGGTCGTTATCTCGGTAATGCTCGATTTACCAATCAAGATACAGAGGTCACTTCAGCTATATTTGATAATGATGGCACCCAGCTCTTTGGAGGCGCTTACGGTCAACTATCCCAAGTACCTAGTGACATAGACGTGACCCAATTTAACTCTCGGCAGCAATAGTGATCACTGGACCGCTTTTGGAAATAGCCCATATTGGGTAACGAAGAACCAAAGAGCGAATACAGAAAACTTTAGAACAGATCTTTCCGGCGAAATTGCATATCAATTTAATGATAATATTAGTGCCCTGGTGAGAAGTAACGTGGTTACTAACAGCGGTAAGAGCATCAGGTATAATAACGACTATATGTCACCATATACGGTTACAGGGGATGGTAGAGATATACAATCGTCTTTAAGAGTGCGAAGCACAAGAGATAGACGACTGTATACAGACGTGATCACCAATTTTAATTACAAACTAACTGAAAATATCGAATTGAAATCCTTACTCGGTTTTAATGCAACAGATTTTGAAAGTTTCTCTCAAACGACTTTTGGAAGACAATTAACACTTCCTGGTTTATATACCGTAGAGAATATATCTCGGCGGCACTATAGATTCAGATTTTAGCACTAAAGAAAGACAACAAGCCATTTTTGCAAATATAGATTTAGGCTATAAAGATTATCTTTTCTTGAATCTTACAGGACGACAAGAATGGGACAGCAGGCTACAATCTCCTGGCCGAGATATTGGAGACATAGGCTTCTTTTATTGGTCTACTGGAGTCGCATTTATTCCAACGACGGCATTCCCGAACTGAAAAGTGATTTTTTAAACAAACTAAAACTTTCCGGTGGCTATGTAAAAGTGGCTAATATTTCTGCTTTAAATGCTCACGATCTTTATGATACAGGGTTTAGACCAGGCGCTTTTCCTTATCCAAGTGGTGTCAATTCATTTTTAATTCCATCCTCTACCTTTGATAATAATATTGAACCCGAATTCATTAATACTTATGAAGCCAATCTTAATATTGAATTATTAAAAAGAAATGGTATTCCAAGGATAACTTTGGATGGTAGCTATTCATTTTACACTAACGACAATCAAATTCTTAGTGCTTCTGTTTCTAGTGCGACGAGCGTGTTTAGTGCTGGTATCAATGTTGGAGAAACAGAAACAAATGCCTATGAAGTTGATTTAGGTCTAGTCCCAATTAAAACCGATGATTTTAGATGGAATTTAAATTTTGGTTATGCCACACAAAAAACAATTGCCAATAAAATTACGGAGGACTCAGACGTTTTAGGCTCGCTCTCCAGGTATATATGCTGTTCAAGGAGAAGAGTTTCCTCTAATTCGTGGAACTGCATACGAGAGAGACAATGAGGGCCGTGTGGTAATAAATGCAGATGGCTCGCCTAGAACCATGTCTGGTTTAAAAACACTAGGTAAAACGACTCCGGATTATATTTTAAATTTCGGTACAGAATTCAGTTACAAAGGCTTTAAGTTGAGTGCTACTGCCGATTTTAGAACCGGCCATGTGTTCTACTCCGGCATCTACAATAACTTAACAGGTCAAGGGCGTAGTTTCATTACTGCAGAAAACGGAAGAGGTTACTTTGTTTTTCCAAACTCTACAGTCGAAGGATCTCGCACAAGCAATACGAATGTGTTAACGGGGCCATCATATGGCGGGCCAAGCGAGTATGCCGAGTACCAATCATTCATTCAAAGTGATGACTTTACTGGAGTAGACGAAAATTTTATCTTAGATGCCACGGCATTTAAATTAAGAGAAGTCGCTTTAAGCTATACGGTACCAAATAAATATCTTGATAAAACCTTTATTAATGGATTAGCCATAGGATTGAGTGGAAGAAACTTACTCACGGTATTACCTAAAGAGAATAGAGGCTATAATGACCCGTAAATTGGATCTGGAATTGGAGGTTATGGACAAACGCCACCTACAAGATTTTATTCAATGAATGTAAAACTTAACTTCTAAAAAATGAAAAAGATAAATAAATTAATAAAAATATTGTTTTTAACTATAGTGACTCTTGCCTTTTCGTGCAGTGACGTATTAGTTAATGAAGACCCTAACGGCGTAGTTATAGACGAGCTTCCTCCTGAAGTGATACTTCCTGGAGCACAAACCCTTCCAGCCGCCACTTTAATGACCACCATGAATGAGCTAGGCAATACCATGGTGGCTACCTGGTCCGGAAATGCCCAGCAAGTTCAAGCACCCTATTTTGTAGAGTTTCAATACCAACTATCAACCGATTTTTACAGTGGCATTTGGGATAATTTAATGGCCGTAACTGGGAATTTAACGCAAATTATTAACAACCGTAATCCTGGTAATTACGATTATTTTAAAGGCGCCTCAAAAATTTACAGAGCCTTTTACTTCCAGTATTTAGTCGATTTATATGGTGACATTCCTTTCTCAGAAATTCATCAAAGAGGAGCTAATTTGTTTCCTAGCTATGATAATCAACAGGAGATTTACGTTGATTTAATTACTCAAATTAATAATGCGATTATTCAAATGAACACCACGGATGCTAACTCCGTAATTCCAATGGGCACCAATGATGTTATTATGGGTGGAAATATTAGCCAATGGATCAAGTTTGGCAACTCTATTAAGCTGAGAATGTTATTAAGAATGTACGACTACGCGCAAACAGACCCGCATTTGTTAACATTTTTAAACGACGAATTTGCGCTTCTTAACCAAACAAATGCAGCATTCTTAACCGTTGGTGACGATGTCACTATTAATCCGGGCTATGTAGATCAAAGTAATAGAATGAATCCTTTTGTAGAAACTTTTGGTTACGACCCTGGTCAATTTGGTGTAACAGGTAGTCAAACATTTTCAAACTTAAGAGCAGGACCTACTACTTTTTTAGTTGAATTTTTAGATGGTACTAGCACCAACATTGTAGATGCAAGACTTGATCGGTTATACGCTACACGTGGCGGCCAAACCAGTATACAAGGCAATACGCAAGGTGGCGGTGATCAACCTTCTAGAATTGGGCCAGGACTGTTAATGTCTCCGGAACAAGACGGCTACATTATGACCGCTTCAGAATCTCTATTTCTACAATCTGAAGCTGTTTTTAAAGGCTTGTTAACCTCGGGAAATGCTAAAAATTTATTTCAAAGTGCTATTCAGTCTTCTTTCGATAGATTAGGGAGTAGCATAGGCACTTATTTAACCGATTCAAATAATGTAGATAAGATTGGATGGGATGGTAGTTCCAACAAACTTGAAGCCATTATCACACAAAAATGGATTGATTTAGGGGGAACAAATGGTATTGAGACCTGGATTGAATACACCGTAACTGGCTTCCCTAGTAATATGCCTTTACCGAGACATTACTAGTAGACCCAATAGACCTTTAAGATTATTATACCCTACCTCTGAATATTCAGGAAACTCACAGAATGTTAACAGTTTTAATCAAACAGTAGAAACAGCATTTAACACGAATATATTTTGGGATGTTAATTAAAAAAAATAAAATTATGAAAAGTTTAAAAATTTTGAGCCTTAGCCTAATGAGTGCTATAGTGCTCTCGTCATGCCTCGTAGATGATGACGTACAAGAATTAGAAGGAGCATTTGCTTCAACGCCATATGTCGTTGGATTTAAGAACAATACCTCTAACCCTTTCTTTTTAACCAATGGAGAAACACAAATACACAGTGAATCGGTTTCGTTTTTTGGAGGACAAGGATTCGCTAACAGTCCTAGTGTTGATGTCACGTATGAGATTGACCCTAGTTCCACAGCTGTAGCTGGAACGGATTTTGATTTTGAAAATTCCAATCAAACCATGACCATACCGTGAAAATAGAGATTTTGGAACGCTAAACATTAATATATACACGGACAATATCGATGTGGACAATCCAAAAATTCTAGTCTTAAATTTAATAAGTTCCTCCAATGGTGTTGTTGCCAGTGGATATGAGACAAAAGAAATAACCATAAACGGTATTTGCGTCTCAGATATAGCAGGTATGTATAGCGTCACCACGACCTATGGCTATCATGATTTTCTACCGAATTACAACCCCCACACGATGGACATTGAAATCGTTGAAGTAAGCAGCGGTGTTTATAGTGTATTTGATATGTCCGGAGGCCTATATAGCTCGGCCCTTATGCCTCAGCATATAATACTGGCAACACAAGTTTCGATGTCGTTTTTACAGAAAATTGCGGAGAAATATCATGGACCAATCAAGTTGATCCCTGGGGAGCTGTCATTCCCTTACCTAATGGCGTCAATGCCGTTGATGAAAATACTGGAGTGATAACAATGTCATGGTATTGTACAGGATATGGCGAAAATGGAGTTTCAGTATACACACCACTATAAAACAAAACAAAAATGAAAAATACAAAATTATACAAGTATACATGCGTTGCGCTATTAGCACTATGTATAATCTCATGTCAAAATGACGATTCTATACCAAGAAGAGGCAAACCAACCATTACAATTGCCAATAAAGCGGTTACAGTAACCGCTGGAGAAACCGCCACTTTTGATCTTAATGTTGAATATGCCGTCTCTAATCCTATTAATATTAGAATAGATGTTTTAGACACTGCGGGCAATCCAATAATTGTTGCTTTGCCTACCGATGGCGATGCGACCACTGGAGAAGGCTTTTATGACTTGGTAGCGTTGGAAGATATTATAGTACCCTACAATACATGGTTTGAATCCGGCTACTTTGGCTATGGATATCAAGGCGGCTCAGGTTATATTGCTAACTTTCCTGCGGAGCGTACTACGTTGCAAATAAATATTGAAACCATTCAAGATCTGATCCCAAATAACACGAAAGTAGTAAAACTGAGATTAACATCTACCAGTTTATTGGAAGCCAAAATTGATGAAATAGTAACTATTAACATTGAAAACTATGTTAGCGACGAATTAATTACAAGACTCAATTGGGCTGGTGATTACTTAGAAAGTGGTGAAGATCCATGCGACATTGATTTTGGTCTCGATTTAGATTTAGAATTAATTTATGGAGGAAGTTACATTCAAACAAGTTACAGCGATTGCCCTGAACAATTAACCATCTTAGGAAGTGATCCGAGATGGAGATTATATTGTTGATGCTAGCTTTTGGACGAATAATGGAAACGCTTCTTCAGACAATAGTAATGTCCCCGTTTCTATAGATTTCATCAAGCCTGGAGTGTTTTACCAAACCGTAAACCTATCCAGCCTCTTTCCGCTTAACGATGGTGGTTTAATTGATGGAAACAGTAATGCAATTACTTCATTTACGGTAAACAAAAGCGGAACCACTTACACGGTGACAGACAGTGATGACAATGAAATAGCTCAAGGTAAACTTCAAACTTACCGAATGTCTATTGAAGAAAAGCAAAAACTAAAATAACATTCCACTTGTTATATTACCTTAAAGCCGAGCACCTTATGCTCCGGCTTTATCATTGTTAATTTGAAAAGCAACTACCCGTCATAAAAATTATAGACGCCCCCACATACCCCATTACTCTCTCTTTAAGAACAAAAAGACCTTAAACAATTCCTAAAATGAGAGCTATTATAACATTCCACACTAATAACAGAAATTTATTAAGTTGTTAAATAAAACAACTTAACCTTAACTATAGTGTTAAAGCCCCTCTAATTCTAACAAAGAACAATTTAAACATTAAGAAAAACAACAAGATAAACAAACACACATGAATTAGATTTAGCATATTATAATAGACTCAAGCAGTGATATTTATATTTTTTTAAAAAAATTATATGACATTATCACGAATACAAAGACCAGTGATTTTAAAAAAAAATATCTCATTTTCATGCTGTTAATAAAAAATTAAAATCTCTGATTTATCTAGATAATATCAATAACAAATGAAATATTTATGAAAAAAAAGTTGGTTAATTAACTTTTTATTATGATTTTTGGCAAAGACTAATTCAAATAAAATATAAAATGAAAACAAAGTTTAGTGGAATTCTAACGCTATTACTAGCGTTTGTTGTGCAACTCACGTTTGCACAAGAAAAAACAATTTCAGGTTCAGTTTCCGATGAAAGCGGATTGCCTTTACCTGGGGTTAATGTTATTGTAGCAGGTACAAATGATGGTACTCAGACAGATTTTGATGGTAAATATTCAATTTCTGCAAATACTGGCGATGTACTTACCTACTCGTATATTGGTTACAAATCTGTAAATAAAACGGTGGGAACTGAAAACAATATTAGTTTCAGCCTAGAGTTAGATGTTGCGGCCATCGATGAAGTTGTAATTACGGCTCTTGGTATTAAGAGAAAACCTAGTGAGTTAGCTTATGCAACTACTGTAGTTAAGCAAGATGCTTTAACTCAAGCGGCTCCAGTAAATGTTGTAACAGGGCTTGTAGGTAAAGCTTCGGTATAAACATTAACTTTAATGACAATGGTGTTAATCCAAGTTCTAGTATCGTATTAAGAGGGTATGCTTCTCTAACAGGTGACAACGCGGCTTTAATCGTTATTGATGGTATTCCATCGGCACAAACGTCAATTAATGACTTAAATGCGAATGACATCGAGTCTATTAACATTCTTAAAGGTGCCTCTTCTGTAACCCTATATGGTTCTAAAGGTGCAAATGGTGCGTTAATTATTACTACAAAAAGAGGTAAGGACAATGGGAAAATTAATTTCTCATTTGACTCTGCTGTAACTTTCGAAGATGTTAAATTCTTTCCGAATTACAAACACAATACGGAAGTGGGTCTACAAATACTTTTGACTATGATCCAATTGAAAACGAAAGTTGGGGGCCAAGATATGATGGTTCAATCCGTAGAGTAGGTCCTGTATTAGCAGACGGTACTTTTCAAGCACTTCCTTATGCGCCTATTAAAGATAACAAGAAAAATTTCTTTACTACAGGTGTAACAACTCAAAATGCATTGTCTATAAGTGGTGGTGATGAGAAATCTTCTTATTTCTTTTCTGCACAACACATTGACAGAACTGGTGTAACACCAAAAGATGAGTATTCTAGAAACAACTTTAGATTTAATGCCTCTAGACAAGGTGACAAATTTAAAGCGATGACTTCTGTTTCTTACGTTGATGACAAGACAGATGTCGCTGGAGCTAGTCCAAGTGCAGGTAGTTTTTACAGAATACTTTTAAACACACCAGGTCATATTCCAATAACAGATTATAAGAATTGGAGAACTGATAAGTATGCGAATCCAAACAATTATTTTAACGCGTATTTTAAAAACCCGTACCAAGTAATTGATCAAAACAGAGATACGTCTAACTCAAACAGACTACAAGGTATTGCTAATATAGAATACCAAGTGAATGATTGGATTACTGCGGCTTACAATGTTGGTCTAACCACTTTTAACAGTACGTTTAAAAACACTCAGGAAGCGTTTACTTACGATCCAACGTTAACGTATACAAGACCTGCTGATGAGGTTAATGCTGTTGCTGATGGTGTTGATAATAACTTTAGATTAAACTCAGATTTATTTGTAACATTTGATAAGCAAATAAACGATGATTTCTCTGCTAAATTAATTGTTGGTACTCACGTTGAAGCCTTCAAATCAAAAAGAGTAAGAATAGGTGGAAACAACTTGTACACGAATTCTATCTTTAATGTTGGCGTTAGATCTGGAGAACTTACAGGTGCTGAAAGAACAACTCAAAAAAGATTGTGGGCGTATTTTGGTGATTTAACTTTAGGGTTTAGAGATTTCTTATACTTAACAGGAACTTATAGACAAGATACATCGTCTACTTTACCTGTAGAGAATAACTCTTACGGATATTACAGTGGTGGTCTTTCGTTTGTTGCGACTAGTGCATTTCCAAGTTTAAAAGGAGGTGTCTTAGATTATTTAAAATTTAATGCCAGTTATGCTAAAGTGGGTAACGATGCAGAAATAGGTAGAATCAACGAAGTATTTATTACTCCAGGTGATCCTACAGCTGAACCTAATTCTACTTCATCTCAATTTCCTTTTGGTACAACAGTAGGAATAAGACCTAGTACTGTTGCTATTGATCCAAATCTAAGTCCGAGTTTTCAACCTCGATTGAAGCAGGTGTTAACGTAGAGTTCTTTAAAAGGAGAGTAACTTTAGGAGCGAATTATTTCACTGTTAATTCAGAAGATCAAATAAGTAATGTAGGAGCATCATCTCGCTCTGGGGCTACGAGTTTCTTAACTAATGTCGGTGAAATCCAGAATAAAGGATGGGAAATTGATTTAGGTTTAGTACCGCTTAAAACAGAAAACTTCCAATGGGATTTAGGTTTAACGGTAACAACACTTAATTCAGAAGTTATTTCTTTAAATAGTGGTCAACAACGTACGAATGTTGCTGCTGGTTTTTCAGGAACCGCTCTTATCTTTGCTGAAGTTGGTCAAGCTTACCCAAGTTTATATGCTCCAGGATATCAAAGAGATGCCCAAGGACGTGTCATTGTTGGTGCGAATGGTAACCCTAGCCCAACTTCAGAATTAATTAATTTAGGAACAACCGTACCAGATTTTATCGCGGGTGTAACTACAAAATTAAGATACAAAGGCTTAAGTTTATCTGCAGTAGCTGATTACAAGACTGGTCATGTGTTCTATAACACTTTAGTTGAAGCATTAGAATTTGCAGGTTTAACAAAACAAAGTGTGTCTACAGACAGACAACCTTTCGTATTCCCTAATTCTGTTTATAATACAGGTACAGCTGCTAACCCAGTGTATGTAGCGAATACTGATAGACCAACTACAGATGGTACAAGAAACTTCGGCAAACAAGTTACAACGAAATTAAAGAGAATTACGTTGTAGATGCAAGTGCCATTAAATTAAGAGAAATTGCATTAGATTATAGTCTACCAAGCCAGTTTTTAAAAGACTCAGCAGTTGATGCCGTTTCACTTGGTTTTGTTGCAAACAATGTTCTTTTATGGACACCAGCAGAAAACATCTATACTGATCCGAATTCTCTGTAAATGCAGGAGTTCCTGGAATTGGATCTAGTGCTCAAGCACCACCAACAGGTACTTATGGTTTTAAAGTAAATGTTAAATTTTAAAGAAAAATGAAAATGAAAAATATAAAATATGTAGCGCTTTTAATGGTATTGATGATGTCTTTATCATGTAGCGAGGAGTTTTTAGATGTTAATGATAGTACAGATCAACCAACAACATCTACTCCAGATCTTACTTTAGCTGCGGCTCAAGTATATACTGCAACTCACCTTCACGATAACGCTGGAAACAATTTCACCTTATTAGGTGGTATTTATGGTGGTGGAATTTCAGATGCAGGGGATAGAGTTTGGTATCAACCGGAGCAACAGTATCTTATTACAAACGATACCTATGCCGTGAATATCCGGGATAGAACTTATACCGAGCTTTAAATAGTTATGAATTTGTTGAAAATGTTGCAGGTGATGGTTTAGATTACTACAAAGCAATAGCAAAAATCATGAAAACATACCACTTTTCTACTTTAGTAGATATTTATGGTGATGTTATCTATACAGAAGCATTTGGTCGTGGAGAAAACACACAACCTGCTTATGATGATGACAAATTTGTTTACGATGCTATTTACGATGAACTTAATAATGCCATAGCGCTTATTGACAACGCCGTAGACGCGAATGCAGTAACGGGAGACCTTATGCTAGATGGTGACATGGACGCTTGGAAAAGATATGCAAACACGCTTAAATTAAAGATGTTGTTACGCCAATCTAATACGAGTGAAGATTTAACAGCGAAGTACAACGAAGTGTATAACAATGGCATTGGTTTCATTACCTCTACAGTTGCGGTAAATCCTGGTTATATAGATGAAGCTGGGAAGCAAAGTCCTTTTTACGCTAGATATGGATTTGGTCCTGCTGATGGTCCTGCTACTCAAGATCACTTAGCCCTTAGAGGTAGTGAAGTATATGTTGATTTCCTTAAGAATACTAACGATCCTAGACTTTCAAGATTGTTTGTAGAAGCTGCATCCGGTGGTGGTTACTTTGGAGTACCACAAAACACATATGCAACAGCTTACAACTCTGATGTGACTTCTGAAATAGGACCTGGGTTATTAGTTTCTGCTTCTCAAGATGCTCAAATCATGACTGTTTCTGAAGCCTTATTTTTACAAGCTGAAGCGGCTTTTAGATTTAATTTAGGTGGAAATGCTGGAACTTTATACAGAGCTGCAATTTCAGAATCAATTGATGAATTAGGAGGTACAGATACTTTCAATTATGAAGCGTCTAGTACAAATCCTTTAGTGAATTGGAATGCTGCAGTAACTGCAGGTCGTGAAATTGAAGCGATCATTACTCAAAAATGGGTAGCACAAACTTTTGTTAACGGATTTGATACGTGGATGGACAGAGTAAGAACGGATTTCCCTTCTTTTGTTCCACTTCCTCCTGGTGCTTTTTTACCAACTTATCCTACTAACTTATTATATCCAACAAGTGAATTTGCAAATAACAGTGCAAATGTACCTGCCCAATCTGGTTCGGCTACGACAGATGGTCACACCTTCTCGGATGCAATAATTAATAATTAAACAAAAAGAAAAATGAAAAATTTTATAAAAATATTGGCACTTACAATTTTTGTGTCATTCTCGGCAACATCTTGTATACTTGATGACGAGGCATTAACAGATACTTTTAACGACGGCTCTAACTTTGTTAGCTTTTCAACTTCTGCACAAAATTTAAGTGCAGTTGCTGATGGTCAAGAATACACTTTTGGTGTTGTTGTTGAATTACAAGGACCAAATAATTTAGCTGGAATGACAGAAGACGTTGTTGTTAACGTTGCTCCAGTGGCCTCTGAGACCACTGCAGTTGCTGGTGTAAACTATGTTTTACCAATGACAAGCATTACACTAAAGAGAAGTGAAAACTACATCGCTACATTACCTATCACGGTAATTACAGATGGAATTATTGCACCTTTAGCTGTAAACCCTGTATTAACTTTAGAATTGACAAGTACAGCAGGTCCAAATGTGATTCCTAGTAGTAAGACAAATACATTAACTTTTGTTTACCAATGTTTTGCTGATTTATCAGGTGATTATTTGGCAACAAATGATGGTTGTGCTAATGGAGCGATTCCTAAGCCAACAACTATTGAAGCTAATGCAGATGGTTCTTGGTTTATAGCTATTGGTGACGGTGGATTCTTAGGATATGGTTGTACTGGAAACCCTGGTTTAGATAACTTCGCTAACATTACTGAATTATGTGGTGATATTCTACCAACAGGTAACTTACAATTTGGTTCAGCGAACTTCTCAGGAGCTATTGGAGATATCCAAGGGGGTACTTGGGATCCGATCACAAGTACTTTAACAATGAATCACACCCAAACATTTACAACAAATTGGGCAGGTGCATGGACATCAACTTATGTGAGACAATAGTTTAACTTTTAATTTAAAATAAAATGAAAAAAATAAAATATTTACTTAGTTTTTCTCTTCTTGCACTTGCTGTAGTAGGCTGTGAAAACACAGATCCAGCAGATATAATTAGTGAAGACGCTAAGCCTATAGTATCCTATGAGATCGGTTCTACTGCTGCAACTGAATTAGGGATGACTGAAGTAGTGGTGAATATCACTATGGACAAACCAATTAAATCATCTACACGTTTTACAATCACTCAAATTGGTGGTGACGCTGTTGCAGGTGAAGATTATATGACGGCTGATGCGGTTGTACCGCCATACGCTACTCAAGCGCAAATAGTTGTATCT
Source organism: Lacinutrix neustonica (assembly GCF_026625145.1). Lineage (GTDB taxonomy): Bacteria > Bacteroidota > Bacteroidia > Flavobacteriales > Flavobacteriaceae > Lacinutrix > Lacinutrix neustonica. The sequence goes on from NZ_CP113088.1 coordinate 1,618,492, forward strand.
GTTTTAAGAGATTTAGATCAAACAGAAGGCACTGAAACTGCAGAGTTTTCAATTGATGTTGTTGGAGTACCTGACACGTATGAAGTAATTCATAGTGAGGAAAATTTCACTGTTACTATTGAAGATTATACATATTGTTTCCGGACACTTGAAGCTACAGATGCTTATGGTGACGGCTGGAATGGTGGTTTCATTACTGTAACTGCTGATGGTACTTCTACCGAATATGCAGCTCAAGATAATGACGGACAAGTTAATCTTTCGGAAACTACTGTCTTTGATGACATAGCGATTGGAGATGGTTCTGCATTCTCAATTACTTACACTTCGGTGGAGGTACTGGTAATGGTCCTGGATGGGAAAGTGAAAACTCTTATGTTTTAACTTCACCAACAGGAACAACTTACACAGACGGTCCTATTCCTGCGGAAGGCGTAATCGTTGACGGTACTAATACTTGTAATTAAGAGTAAACTATTATTATAATTAGTAATAATCTAAAAACCACCTTTAATTAGGTGGTTTTTTGTTTAAATAAGACAATGAAACAGCTCTACCTTATCTTTTTATTCTTGGCGCTAACGCTACACAGTCAAAACACTGTTGGTACCATAACAAATGACACCAACGCTTTTAATGGTTTAACGCTTTTCTCCCCCAATAATTCCACAGAAACTTATTTGATAAATAATTGTGGAGAGGTGGTTAATCAATGGACAAGTACCTATACGCCTGCAGCGTCTGTTTATCTCTTAAATAACGGAAACCTGTTAAGAACAGGTAAAATTTATAACTCGGAAATTACTTTTGGTGGTGTTGGAGGAAAAATTGAGTTATTTGATTGGGAAAATAACTTGCTTTGGGATTATAATTATTCTACAGATTTAGTTTCTCAACATCATGACATTTACCCTTTACCTAATGGTAATATATTAATATTAGCTGTCACTACCATCCCTATTTTTGATGCTATTGAAGAAGGCAGAGATGCGACAAATATTTCAGAAGGCAAACTTTTTAACGAACAAATATTAGAATTACAACCTATTGGAACCAATCAAGCTAATATTGTTTGGGAGTGGAATATTAAAGATCATTTAATTCAAGATTTTGATGCTACCAAAAATAACTACGGCAGTGTTGCTAACAATCCGCAACGTTTAGACATCAATTTCTTAAACAACAATAATCCTGTTGCCAATTGGTTGCATATCAATTCTATGCAATACAATGAAAATTTAGATCAAATTATTTTAAGTTCAAGAAAACTAAGTGAAGTTTATATTATTGACCACTCCACTTCCACTGCTGAAGCCGCTTCTAGTCAGGGTGGTATTTATGGTAAAGGAGGTGATTTTTTATACCGCTGGGGTAATCCTGTAGCCTATGACCATGAGACAAGCACTTATGCGACACTAGATAGTCAACATTTTCCACATTGGATCCCTAATGGATTAACAGATGCTGGAAAAATAATGATTTTTAATAACGGTAATTCCAGTGCCATTTCTTCATTGGCTATTATTAATCCCGAAACCACTGGACAAGGAATATATGCGTACGATGAACTCAATGGTTTTTCACCTAGTGCTATAGAATGGACTTATGAAGCTGACACTCCGACTGACTTTTTTTCTGCCATATTATCCAGTGGACAACGTCTTCCGAATGGAAACACTTTAATCTGTGATGGAGATTCCGGCTATTTTTTTGAAATTGATTCTAATAAAAATACCGTATGGGAATATGTTAATCCCGACACCTCGACAGGAGTACTCAATCAAGGGGATTCCCCTGCTTTAAATTTTGTGTTTAGAGCGCATAAATTTCCCTTGGATTATCCCGCTTTTAATGGTCGAGATTTAACCCCAAGAGTACCTATTGAAGGCAATCCCGATTTAAGTAATTGCACTGTTTTGAGTACTACAGAATACGTGGTTACCCCAGTGGAAATCAAATTATATCCTAACCCTGTAGTAAATGATTTATTTCTCGGATTACGAAAAAGATATTCATAGGGTTGAAATATTCAACCTATTTGGTCAACGTATAAGTGTCGTTAGAAGTGCAAACACCCTAGATCTACAAGCTTTTGTCTCCGGATTCTATTTGCTTAAAATTCATACAAGTGAAGGTATTGTGACCAAGAAAATTATAAAGCAGTAATAATAACTTAACTAATATATGAAGCGGCTGATTTTTATCAGCCGCTTTTTTTATACCTTTGTCGCAATGGAAAATAATACACAAATTTTTGGTTTACGAGCGGTAATAGAAGCAATACATGCGGAAAAGACTATTGATAAGGTTTTTTTACAAAAAGGCCTGAAAGGCGAGCTTTTCTTGGAATTAGAAGCCCTTTTGAGACGTTATAGTATTAATTCTTCTTACGTGCCAGTTGAAAAACTCAATCGCCTCACAAAAAACAACCATCAAGGTGTCGTCGCACAGATTTCCCCTATTGCTTTTCACGACTTAGATGCTCTCGTTGAACAAACGATAGCTAGTGGGGCTACTCCTCTATTCCTTTTATTGGACCAACTTAGTGATGTGAGAAACTTTGGAGCTATCATTCGTACTGCTGAATGTACTGGTGTCAATGGCATCATTATTCAAAAGAAAGGTGGCGCTCCCATAAATGGGGATACCATTAAAACAAGTGCTGGCGCTGTCTTTAAAGTCCCAATTTGTAAAGTAGACCATATAAAAGATGCCATGTTTCATATGCAGGCTTCAGGCATAAAAGTAATTGCTGCCACTGAAAAAACAGAAAACACCCTCTACGATGTCTCTTTTAAAGGTCCTTGTGCTATTATCCTAGGATCTGAAGGTCGTGGCATCAACCCTTCGGTTTTAAAGCTGGTCGATGACAAAGCAAAACTACCGTTATTAGGAGAAATAGAATCCTTAAATGTCTCTGTTGCGTGTGGTGCTTTTTTATACGAAGCGCTTAGACAACGTTTATAATTCCTCCTTATTTTCTTTAAATATGTAATTTATATCAGGGGCTTCTTCAGACGCTTCTTCCTCTTCATCTAAGGTTTCAATAAAATTTCCGTTTTCGTCGAAGTGTTTCATAAACTCATCGTCTGCTTCGTTATAATTTGGCTCTTCCCAAGTATATTTTTTTGGTTTTGCTATTTCCTTCTTGAAGATTAACGCGAAAATAAATCCAGTTAGTAGTCCCGCCGTATGACCTTCCCAAGAGACTTGCTCATCTATAGGAAACGCATAGATAAACATACTACCATATATAAAAATAACCACCAATGATAACGCCATTAATCTATAATGTTTCGCAAAGAGCCCCTTAAAGAAATTAAAACTAAACAAGACATAAATCAAGCCACTAGCACCAATATGATAAGAAGGTCTACCAATACACCATGTAATAATACCGAGATAGTAAGACACCGTACAATACTACTTTCCAGGCAATCGGCCTATAAAAATAAAATAATGCTGAAGATAAAACGAACAACGGAATGGTATTAGAATACAAATGCTTAATGTCTGCATGTATAAACGGACTCAAAACAACACCTCTTAAACCTTGTACTGTTTGCGGATAAACACCAAATTTGTTAAAGCGAAAGCCAAAACGATTTTCTACTACAAAAACCAGCCGGATTAATAATACAAAAAGTATGGGATTTGTAATGGCTCCTAATGAGAACTTGAAGGTTTCTCGGATTCTGACTTTTCATAGATTTTAAATATAGCAATTTACAATCCAATATCTCTATTATGCTAGAATGTCAGCCTGTAAAAATAAAATCAATTAGCATAACTCTACCAGGACTCCATTTGCAAACTTTTTATAAAAAAGAAAGCGGCAGTAAAAAAAGGCCTCCAACCTTAACAAAAGGTACATGGTTTATTTTTTAAGAACCCGTAAAAAAATCTTAGCATAATTTTAAAAAGCTTAATTTTACACCATGAATATTCCTCTAGCCGAAAGATTGCGACCGAAGACTTTAGCCGATTATGTGAGCCAGGTCCATTTGGTGGGTAAACAAGGCGCACTAACAAAGCAAATTGCTCAAGGCTTGATCCCGTCGATGATTTTTTGGGGACCGCCAGGCATAGGAAAAACGACATTAGCGAACATTATTGCCGAAACTTCAGGCCGACCTTTTTATACTTTGAGCGCGATAAGTTCCGGAGTAAAAGACGTTCGCGAAGTTATTGAAAAAGCAAAACAGAGCGGTGGTTTGTTTACGACCAAAAACCCCATACTCTTTATTGACGAAATCCATCGTTTTAGTAAATCGCAACAAGATTCATTATTGCAGGCTGTGGAAAAAGGATGGGTTACTTTAATTGGAGCTACCACCGAAAACCCCAGTTTTGAAGTGATACCAGCCTTGTTGTCACGTTGTCAGGTGTATGTTTTAAACCCATTTAAAAAAAGGATTTAGAAGTGCTTTTAAAGCGTGCTATTGAAACAGACGAGGAAATCTCTAAAAAAAAGATTATACTCAAAGAAACCGATGCCTTATTAAGGCTTTCTCGGAGGTGATGCTCGAAAACTACTCAACATTTTCGAATTGATTATCAATGCTGAAGAAAGTGACCATATTACGATCACCAACCGCAGTGTTTTAGAAAAAGTTCAAAATAATACCGTACGTTACGATAAGACTGGTGAACAACATTATGATATTGTTTCTGCTTTTATTAAATCTATACGCGGCAGTGACCCTAATGCAGCTGTTTATTACTTAGCACGCATGGTAGAAGGTGGTGAGGATGTAAAATTCATTGCTCGACGTATGCTTATTCTAGCCAGTGAAGATATTGGTAATGCTAATCCTACGGCATTAATTATGGCAAACACCACATTTCAAGCGGTTTCTACCATTGGATACCCGAGTCCCGAATCATTTTAAGTCAGTGCGCGACCTATTTAGCCTGTTCGCCTAAGAGTAATGCTGCGTACATGGCCATAGGAAATGCTCAACAGTTAGTTAAAGAAACAGGAGACTTATCCGTTCCATTAGCCATAAGAAATGCCCCAACCAAATTAATGCAGGAAATAGGATACGGTGAAAACTATAAATATTCTCATAATTATGAGAATAACTTTATTTCTCAAGAATTTTTACCCAAAGAAATTGTCAATACCACGTTTTATGAACCAGGTAATAATGCAAGAGAAAAGGCCCAACGTGATTTTTTAAAAGCACGATGGAGAGAAAAGTACGGATATTAAAATTGAATATCAATGGCATTGGTTTGCAAATTGTTTTCCACAAATTGCGCCATAATCCAGGCGTTGTTCTTTTTATAAATTAATGCGTTCTCGTTTTTTACTATAAAAACATCTTCTTTACCGAGAAAACAGTAATGTATACTGTGTTTCTCCTTCATTATTTTTTAATTCATAATTAAAAACACTACCAGGTATGAGCTCTGCCAATAATCGTTTATTTTCTTTATTGGTCACTCTCGGTTTTTCTAAGTCCTTAACCTCGTCTTCACTTTCCGTCAGCACTATAAGTTTAGCGTTTCTTCCCTCTGATTTTTTTTCGGCTTTTAAATCTTTTATCTCTTCTTTTAGTTTCTCAATTTCTGTTTTAGTGTTCCCATCTCGGCATGTCGCTAGTTATTGTATCCGTAATTGGAACATACTTGTAATTAAGTGTTTTAATAGATTCAAAAGCACTACGAATGGCTTCTTGATACGCTTTTTTATAGGCTTTTTCTCGAGACATTCCTTGATTAGAGGTATATACCACCTCATCTCTACAATTTTTTAGCTGGATTTTTATTCGGGTTTTAAACAAATTTGATTCGTCTATAAGGTTGGCTTTTAAGGAGAGACAACCATTGTTAATAAGGTCCTCAGGTAATGCCTCGCTAGACATAAGGGTATTAAAATTATTTTTCTCAAATAGAAATTTTAACTGGGCATTTAAATTATATTGACTTTCATTATTTTGAAACTCAAATTTAGTTGGGACTATAATATATTTATATTCATTTAAGTCATTTTGAGCAAATAACATTGAAAATGTTATAAAAAACAGAGCGGTACATGTGATGTTTTTAATCATAATATTATAAATAATTTTTTAATTCAAGGAGATGATCGATTTGTTTTATATGATCTTCCATCTCCACTTTATGGTAATTAAAACAAATTGCATCCAGTCCTATATTTAAAGCACCGTAAACATCTGCTTCCGGATTATCTCCAATCATGATACCATGTTCCTTTTCTATATTTGCAAGGGACAGGGCATGATGAAACATTTTAGGATTGGGCTTTTTTACACCCACCATTTCTGAGTTGGTAATGGTTTCAAAATAATGAGCGATTTTGGCTTTCTCCAATTTACTCTGCTGTACCTCTTCAAAGCCGTTAGTAATAATATGTAGTTTGTACTTTGGTTTTAAGTACTCTAAAATTTCTATAGTTCCGTCAAAAACATGATTATGCGTGGTAAGATAATCAATGTAGTCAATCGCTAATTGATGAATGGTTTTATCTGAAATTTTCACATCTAAAACATCAAAGGTCTCTCTTAATCTTCCGTATCGTAAATTTGCTTTACTAACTTTTTCAGCACCATAAAGCTTCCAGTACTTTAAATTGATGGGGTGGTAGGCTTTAGAAAATAATTCGAAATCAATGACAACAGCATTCTTCTTAAAAATAATCTCAAAAGTTAGTGCAGAATTTTTATCAAAATCCCGAGTGTATGGTCAAGATCAAAAAAAATATCGGTGATGCTATGCTTCATTTTCTGAGTCTAAAATAATGTTAAATAATTCTTTATACCCTTGCCAGGTCTCATCGGCTCCAAAGGTATAATTATGGAACACAGAAACAAACTCACCATTCACTTTTTTTACTTCATCAATCACTCTATTCAACATCATCTTTTTGTCTAATAAAGACTGGTGTTTTAATAGTGCATAATCTAATACGTGATAAGTGTTTATGCGCAAAGGGGTTTGAATTTCGTAATCTAAATCGTAATAGAAAAAGGGTGTACACGTTCCTGCTCTAAAACCTATATGTTTAATGTATCCCATGGTATAGTCTTCGGGTATTTCTAATTCTACTAAATTCCTATACGATTCGGGTAAGTTTAATTTTGAAAAAGAATGCCTTGAAGCTTGTAGTTCCTGATTGGTAATGGACTCCATTCTTATTTTTTCTGCCTTTAAAATAGCCTTATTTTCCAATGCAAAAAAAGAGGCTTTCAATCCAATTCGGAATAGTCTCCTACTTGCTTAATCAACGACTGAAAAGCTGATTTTTGTGCATTGATATTTTTGTCGTACGTGGAAAAATCTCCAATAAGGAAAAAGAATATAAACTTATTAACGACTTGTTTTTGCTTGTTAATAATGTACTTAAAGGTATCATATGGATCGTTTTTCAAACCAAAAAGCACCACATAACGTTGATAAACTTTTTTTAATTTAAATCTCGAAAGATCTCTTATGGTCCCACCAAAAGTTCGCATAATGCCTTTTAATTTAAAGGCATAAGCACTTGGCACATCTATTACAGGCGTGATTTTGTACTGCCGCTCGGAAAAACAAAATCTGGGTAATGTGCTTTCAATAACTTTCTAAATTTAAAAGCCCATATGTCAACCACGGGCTGATTTAAAAAACCATGATTAAAGGCTAAGCTTTCCTCTGCGGTAAAGCGTCCATAATCGTCTTTAACATGTGGTAAATACTCTTCATATCTGCTTAACAGATAAAAAGAAGCAGCAAAAATATCAAAGGGCAAAGCACTAGATTCTCCATTAGCAAAAAAACACTTGGTGTCTTCCCATTCGCTCACATTCAAATCTAAATCATCGAGCCCTTGCTCAAACAGGAGCTCATTAGCACGCATAAAAATTTCATGACTCAGCGGTTGTCTTGTGTAAGACATTTTTAAACTATCATGTGCTATAAATTCTTCAATCGTTGTGGTGAAATTTACAGGTATACCTATAATTCGTGTACAAATTTGTTTAAAAATGTACTTCACCCTTGGTGTGATTTTATGTGTATAAACTAGAAGCATTACATTAAATTTTCGTCTGCAAAGCTAAAATAAGCAGTTTCTGTGACGATTATGTGATCTAATACTTTTATATCTAAACTTTGTGCGGCTGTTTTCATCTTTGTTGTGAGTGCTTTATCTGCCTGGCTTGGCAATAAAGTGCCGAAGGATGATTATGAACCAGCAAGATCCCTACTGCTCCTACTTCGAGTGCTGTTTTGAGTGCCAAACGCACATCGACTAGCGTTCCTGTAATACCACCTTTACTCAATTGATTTTTTTGAATGACTTTATTAGAATTATTTAAATATACAATCCAAAATTCTTCGTGAGGGAGCTCTCCAATAAGCGGTTGCATAAGTTCGAAAACAGAAGCACTAGATGTGATTTTTTCTAGTTGTAATGCTTCTCCTCCACGCCGCCTTCTCCCTAATTCTAAAGCAGCAATAATGGTAATGGCTTTAGCTTCACCAATACCTTTAAATGCCATAAGCTGTTTAATGGACAACCTGCCCAAGGCGCTCAAATTATTATCTACACTTGCTAAAATACGCTGACATAGCGCAACGGCACTCTCTTCTCGATTTCCTGAACCTATTAATATGGCAACCAATTCTGCATCGCTCAGTGCCGTTTTACCCTTGTAAAGTAATTTTTCACGGGGCTGATCGTCTTGTGACCAGTTTTTTATAGAAAAGGACGCTGGTTTTTTAGTCATCTTATAAATCTACATATTTTTTTTTGTTTTCACTTTTAAATGCTGAAAGACTCTACATATGCATCCTATTATTAAGAAAATATTGTAAATTTCAGACACATTCTTTAATCATTTCGTTATGCAATCCATTTTTAATCCTGAAACGCACCAAGAGATCCTTAACCGTGTTGACAATCTAAACGAAAATTTGCAGCCTAATTGGGGAAAGATGACGGTAGGCCAAATGTTGGCACACTGCCAAATTCCATTAAACGTTATACTTGAGAAAGAAGATTATGGTTTAAAACCAAACTGGCTTATTAATCTACTCTTCAAGAAATCAATGTATAACGATAAACCATGGCGTAAAAATATGCCAACACCAAAACGTTTTCAAGTAATCGAAACCAAAGATTTTAATACCGAAAAACAAAAACTAGTGACGCTTTTGAATGAACTCCACGAGCATAAAGAAAAAACCAATTGGCAACCGCATCCCGCTTTTGGTAAATTAACCAAAGACCAGTGGGGACAAATGCAATACAAACATTTAAATCATCACTTAACACAATTTGGCGTTTGAAATACCCACCAAAACACCATCAGGACAATGATATCAGTCACATGATTGAAGTCATTAAAACCTATCCTTTAGCTACAGTTATTTCTGTAAAGGATGGTCAACCACTAATCACGCATTTACCATTAATTTATGAAGCAGGTAAACTAATTGGGCATATCGATATTTATAATCCGCAAACTGAGTTACTAAAGGACAATCACGATATTACCATTATATTTTCCGGACGAGAATGTTATATTTCGCCAAGTATATACACCTCAACCCAGTTACCTACTTGGAATTATATTAAAGTGCATTTAAAAGGAACTGTGAAACGTATAGAAAGTAACGCCGCTTTAAAACAGAGTTTGATAACCATGACTGAATTCCTGGAAGCACCTGATCACAACTATATTTTAGAGCCCGATAATCCTAGATTGGATGCTAACCTCAACTATATTAAACTGTTCGAAATAGCAATCACCCATTGGGAAGGCAAATTTAAACTCTCACAAGACAAGCACCCTAAAGATATTAGAAATGCCCGTGCCGAATTACTTCGTGCTAATCAAGAACGTGTGAGGGCCTTTTTAGATACTGTTTTCGTTTAAAACAAGAAATATAAAATAGTAAGATTTTAAAAGAGTGTATATAGTGTTGTGACTATAACACCTCTCCCTTCATTTAAACTAATAGACAACAGTTGTTGTTCTTCTTTTGTCTTTAAGTTAAAAGGAGATACCAACAGGTTTACACCACTGTGCTTTTTTAGCCTAATGCCTTGCCCTGAAATAATATCTTTATTAGGTGTAAAATCTCCTTCGGAAGATGTTCTGTTATAATAACATACTTGTATGCACTTAACTTAGGTAATATCTTTTGTATTTCAGCATTCGACAAATGCTGTAGGACTTGGCGCAATACTACACAATCTCCAATAGGTAGCGCATCTCCTGCGATATCTAAACAGTGGAATTCTAAATTTTCTGCTTTAAATTTTTCTGTATTGCGTGCTATAAGGTCCGGTACTATATCTAACCCTACATAGTGTTTTGTATGCTTAACTAATGCTTTTCCCACATTAAAATCCCCACAACCTAAATCACACACCACCATAGGACTTTTAAAAGACTTTAAGAAGTTAGTTAAAACGATAATGTATGGTTCTACAATCTTAAGATTATGCGATCCATCACCGGAATAAAAATCGGAAGTATGGCCTCCCCATAGGTTCATGGCATAGACTTGTTCCATCGCTTTTTTCGTGGGCCAAGGCTTCTTTACTCCTCCCGTTTCATTTTCGTTCTTTTTCATAAACACCTTATTGATTATTCTGAAGTCATGCACTTAAAAGGTTAAACACATCAACAAAAAACTACTCAATTAACGCTTTTAAAGCCTCAAAATCTAAACCGCCGTAATTTCCGGAGCTCATTAACAATAAGGCTTTATTCTCAAAATTTTGTAAGAAAAGAAACTGTTTAAATGCTTCCGGATTGGTGTAAATTATTAAATCATCACGCTCAAAAGCGGTTGCTATTTGTTCATGTGTAACTTCTTCTAATTTTTTTATCTCTACAGCGTGTGGCGAATAGAATACTACAGCTACATCGGCAGCATCCAATGCCCCCTTGTATTCTTTTAAAAATTCAGCATTGAGACTACTATAGGTATGCAGTTCTAAACATGCAATGAGTGAGCGGTTTTCATATTGTGCTTTCACGGCATTTGTTGTGGCTTCCACTTTGCTTGGTGAGTGTGCGAAATCTTTATAAGCAACGCTATTTTTGCTTTCGGCAATTTTCTCTAAACGTTTGCTTGCCCCTTTAAAGGTTGCAATCGCTTCATAGAAATCATCTTCATCAATACCCATATGTTGACAAATCCATTTGGCGCCAGCGAGATTATTCAAATTGTGTTTGCCAAAGACTTCTATTGGCACATCACCTTCTGGCGTTTCCAGCAAAGTCTGCCCGTTTTCTACAGTATACTCTGGCGTAGTATACGGTAATTTACGTATGGGATTTAGAGAGGCTTCCACGACTCGTTTCACTTCAGCATCTTCTTCATTATAATTAATACTTCCACCGTTTACAATACTATCTACAAAAAGGCGAAACTGCTCTACATAGTTTTCATAGGTTGGAAACACATTAATGTGATCCCAGGCTATACCGCTTAATAAAGCAATATTTGGTTTGTATAAATGAAATTTGGGTCTCCGATCTATTGGAGAACTCAAATACTCATCCCCTTCCAGTACAATAAAATCATTGTCCTCGGTTAATTTTACCATGACATCAAACCCCTCCAATTGTGCTCCAACCATATAATCTACGTCGCGATCGTGATAATGCATCACATGTAATATCATAGAAGTTATCGTTGTTTTACCATGACTCCCACCAATAACTACTCTGGTCTTATGTTTAGATTGTTCATATAAAAACTCAGGATAAGAGTAAATTTTAAGCTCCAATTCCTGTGCTTTTAACAATTCGGATTGTCTTCTTTAGCATGCATCCCCAGCACTATGGCGTCTAAATGAGCGGTTATTTTTTCGGGAAACCAGCCAAACCGTTACGGCAACAATCCTTTCGCTTCTAAGCGTGATTTCGAAGGTTCAAATATGGTGTCATCACTACCTGTGACTTGGTAACCTTTATTATGTAAGGCTAAAGCGAGGTTATGCATGGCACTACCTCCTATAGCTATAAAATGTACGTTCATAGAGTTGTTTTATGAAGTGTAAATATAAGAATTGTTACTTCTAATTTTAATGGAGATTTTGGATTTCTACGAGGAGGTCCAGCAATCGTTGTGCCACAGCTCTAATAGTAACTTGCAAAACACGAATAGGAAAACTAAAAACCAACACGCCGCATCTACAGGAAAGGCTATCACCCTGCAAGCAGGTACTCGTCTAACCATTACAGATTATTTATCGCTTTTTTTTCGTCTTTGAATGCCTCAATTTTTGGCAAGTCGGCAATAGCTTTATCTATCCACAGCAACGCCTCCGTTTTATTTGCCTTGTGTTTATATATTTGTGCCAAACGATAATACGCCCAAGATTTAGGTACCCCATCTTTAGCACTGTAATGTGAGATATACTGTTTTAAACAGCGCTCCCCTTTTTCCAGTTGCACATTATATTCGGCACATACTTTACCTATTTGATAATGCATCGCATTACGATTGTGTTTCACATTTGACGCTTCTATAGTTGTTATAGCCTCATTGGCCTTTCCTTCTTTTTCATAAAGCTTAGTGAGCTTATCAAAACAGTTCAAAGAACCTCCTTCTTTTATCGCAAGTTTATAAAATTTTTCTGCTAATTCAGGCTCATTATCATATTCATGGATATAGCCTTTTGCCAAATACCCATCTACTTTTGAAATATTAAAAAGTTCTTCTGCATATTTTAAACTTTTAGCCTTGCTACCTCCAATAATCCCTGGTAATTGCATGTATAATTCTACTAAAGCCCAACGGGTATCGATGTGATTGGGATCTAATTCTGCCGATTTTAAAAAAGCCGATTTCACATCACCAATAATGCCTAATGCTGTTATTTTGTTAACAGACAACGCTTTCATTCCTAAGGCCCCTCCGTATTTATAATGATAATTTGCGCTATTAGGCTTAGCTTCTGTTAGGGTTTTATATTGCTCTCCTGCTTCTTCCCATTTTTTCCGGTGGCCATAGGCATCACCCAATAATTCAATGGCTTTTAAGTCTGAAGGGTTTTCACTAACAAAGACCACTAGTTTTTGTTCCGCTTCAACAAAGTTTTTTTGCTCAATTAAGCCTTCGGCTTCACTATATATGGATTGGGCCAAAGAAAAAACTGGCAACAGTAGTAAAAGGATGAGTTTTCGCATTATAAAAATTATTCGTGCTAAATTAATATTCTATTGGTATTATTTTTGATTTTAAATAAAAAACATCATGTGAAATTAAAGTTAGTGTTCCTCAAAATGGTATGATTCTATTAAAAAAAATCTAAAATAAAAGGTTTACTTTTAAAGTACCTTAGTTTACTCAATGAAACGTTGCTTTTGCGCATTTGGTCTTTTGTAAAAAAACAAGTCCAACTATATTGCTTCATAAAACATGACGAAAACAAAATACGTCTTAAAATATTGCAAACGAACACCATTATCTTTAAAAAAATAAATATTAAAAAATGAACAGATTCCTTACGATACTCATTATAGTTCTTTTTGCCAATACCTCTTTCTCCCAAAACAACAACTATTCCAAATTATGGACCGAGGTTGAAAATTTTGAAATGAAGGGGTTGCCAAAATCTGCTTTAAAACTTGTTGAAACCATTGAGGCAAAAGCCGGAGACGAAAATAACGCGCCACAAAAAATTAAAGCGCTCCTCTTTAAAAGCAAGTTTATACTCACTTTAGAAGAAGCGGCTCAACTCAATATCGTTAATGCTTTTAAAACTGAAATAAAAAACAGCGCGGCGCCCACTAAAAACGTATTACAAAATATTTTAGCTACACTTTACTGGCAATACTTTCAGCAAAATCGTTGGAAATTTTATAACCGTAGTACGACAAACGAAAAAGTTGATCCTGAAGATTTTAGAACTTGGGATTTACAAACCTTATTTGATGAAGTACACAGGCATTTTGAACACTCTTTGGAAAACAAATTAATTCTTCAGCAAACTAAACTAGAAGCTTATAGTGCATTACTTCAAGAACAAAAAGATTCCAAAATTTACCGTCCTACACTATATGATTTTTTGGCACACAACGCCCTTCTATTCTATAACACTACCGAAAACACCATTACTAAACCAGCTTATAAATTTATAATTGATGATGCCAAGTATCTTGCGAAATCTGAAGAATTTGCTAAGCTCACCTTAGCCTCAAAAGACACGTCCTCTTTAGAATTGAATGCTTTAAAACTCTATCAAGCGTTAATTAAATTTCATTTAAAGGATAAAACCCCTCATGCTCTAGCGGCTGTAAATATAAGTCGTTTGGATTATGTTAAAGAACATTTGATTATACAGAACAATGAAGCCCTTTTAATTGACACCTATAGTGCAGAAAGTGCTCGTGTTGCTTCACACGAAGTTTCAGGTTTATATGATTATGAAATAGCAACTATTTATGCCAATCAAGCCAATAGTTATTCGCCCGAAGCCCATATAGAAATGCAATGGAAAAACAAAGAAGCTTTAGCGATATGCGATACTGTAATTTCAAAATTTCCAAAAAGTAACGCTGCAGATAAGTGTAAGGGACTCAAAGCCCGAATTGTTAATCCGAGTTTGAGTATTTTAACAGAGTCATTGCTTCCTGTGCAAACCCATGGTAGACTCTTAGTGACACATAAAAATTTGGACCAAGTATGCCTTTCAGTTTATAAACTAACTGAAAAGCAATATGAAAAATATGCTAAAATCTATAGAAAAGCAGAGCGTGAAGCATTTATTGCAACTTTAACCGCTAGTAAGAACTGGGACTCCGCTTTAAACAACGAAAAAGACTATCAGTTTCACCGAACCGAAATAGTGATGCCGCCATTAGAGAATGGGCGTTATTTGATAACAGGTATAACCAATGATCTGGATCAAAATTTCTTAACCTTTTCGAATGTTCAAATCACAAATATTGCCATTTTAGAATATGATTATGAAGACAAAAAACACCTTCAAATCATAAATAGAACTCATGGGAAGCCTATTGAAAATGCAAAAGTAAGATTAGAGTACACTTACGATAATGAGGTGCGTGAAACGGTGAATAAAACAACCGATTCCGAGAGGTAAGTTGGTCATAACGAAACCCAAAAACGACAGGCGTCATGTGAATATTAAGGTCATAGATAAAAGTGAGGTGGCTTACTTTGAAAACTTGTACATCAATGGTTATTACAACAACAAATACAGCGATGAGCCAGTAAGCTATAACACCTTTTTATTTACAGATCGAAGCATCTATAGACCAGGACAAACCGTTTATTTTAAAGGCATTGCGATATCAACAAAGGACGAAACGTCTCAAGTGATTACTAACCAACAATTAACAGCCTCTTTATATAATGTTAACGGAGAGAAAATAAAGACAATAGATTTAATAACAAATGATTATGGCTCGGTTGCAGGTGAATTTATATTACCTAGTGATGGTTTAACAGGAACCTTTAGCTTGCGTTTAAAAGGCAACAATATTTATAATGGTTATGCCTCCTTTTCGGTTGAAGAGTACAAGCGACCAAAATTTGAGACCAGTTTCAACCCTATTACCGAGAGTATTAAAGTAAATGACAGCGTCACTGTAACAGGAAAAGCTTTGGCCTATGCCGGCGCCTCAATTTCTGATGCTAAAGTAGTGTATCGTGTGAAGCGAAATGTACAATATCCACGTTGGTATTATTGGAGACATCCAGTAACTACAGATCAAGGTCAAGAAATCACACACGGAGAAACACTAACAGATGCGACTGGGAATTACACCATTACCTTTAAAGCCATTCCGAGACGAAACGGTTGAGAAGGAAAGTTTACCCATTTTTAAGTACGAAATCACGGCAGAGGTTACTGATCTTAATGGGGAAACTCAAAGTGCTACCACCATTATCAATGTGGGCTATCATGCGTTGTTAGCAAGCCTTTCTATTCCTAACAGTTTAGACAAAACAGAAAAAGACCACCAAATTAGTATTGATACTAAAAATCTAAACGGTGAATTTGTACCTGCAAAAGGCAACATTAAAATTTACAAATTACGAGCTCCGTGAAAATGTGTTACGCCCAAGACCATGGCCGGCTGGAGATTATAAAAAACTAAAAAAAGCAGACTTTAAAAAGCTGTTTCCACATGATGCCTACGATACTGAAAGTGATCAAGAGCAATGGGAGAAAGGTGAATTGGTTTTTGATGAAAGCTTTGATACCCAAGAGACGAAGACCATAGCGCTAGGAAACATAAAAAAATGGGCATCGGGAGAATATATTGTAGTACTTGAAAGTAAAGATAAGTTCGGACAATTAGTAAAAGACGAAGCCAAAACACGCTTGTATAGTGCGAAAGACAACACCTTAGCAGACCAGCAATTATTTAGCGTGACCACAAATAAACAAACTTACGAGCGTGATGAGACCGTTGAACTTATTTTTAGTTCGGCAGCTAAGGACCTTTGGGTTACTGTTGAAGTAGAAAAAGACCATGACATTATCAATACCTATGTGATTGTATTGAATGCCAATAAAAAAACGATTAGAATACCTGTAACAGATAAGGACTTAGGTGGTTTTGCCGTGCATTACAGCTTTGCAGCGTTCAATAGTTTTCAGAGCAGCACAATCCATATTAACGTGCCCTACCCAAAAACCGATTTAGAGATTGAAACCGTCACCTTTAGAGACAAACTAAAACCAGGCACCGATGAAACGTGGACCTTTAAAATTAAAGGGCCTAAGGGCGATAAAGTGGCAGCTGAAGTATTAGCAAGCATGTATGATGCCTCTTTAGATGCTTTTAAGCCGCATAACTGGGAATTCAATCCCATCTATCATGGCACGTATCGTTCCTCGCTACGAAAAAGCGCGTATAGAAGTTTTGGCCAAAGCCATTTTAGTGTGCAAAGAGATTACATACTGCCTAATTATTACAGTCCTCAAAGCTATGACCAATTGAATTGGTTTGGACTATCTTTTGGTTATGGATCCCATTACTATAAGAAAAGAGTAAAGGGAATGGTTTCTGGTATTGAAATTATTGAAGACGAGATGCAGCTCGAAGAGGTATCCGTTGAGGCCATGAGTGTATCTGCTCCAACAGCAAATGCCATTGATGCAGACAAAGAAACTGAAGAAGGTGCTGATGCTATCTCATCTGACGGTACTGAAAAAACAGATTTCTCAAACGTCAAAATCCGTAAGAACCTTCAAGAAAGCGCCTTTTTCTTTCCACAGTTGGCAACAGACGCGAGTGGAAATGTCTCTTTTAGTTTCACCTCACCTGAGGCGTTGACCAAATGGAAATTACAATTATTAGCCCATACTAAAACCTTAGAACACGCAACAACGACTTTAACCACTGTGACTCAAAAAGAGCTAATGGTCTTACCTAATGTGCCCCGTTTTTTGCGCCAAGGAGACCAAATTAAAATCTCTACAAAAATTGCGAATTTGACTGACACCCCATTATCCGGTGTTGCCGTACTTCAGTTGTTTGATGCATTAACAGGAGCACCTATAGACGCGAAACTATCCAACACAAATAACGAACGTGTTTTCAGTGTCGATGCAAAAAGCAACACACAAGTCACTTGGGGGCTAAATATTACTGATGCGGTGTCTGCCATTCAATATAAAATAATAGCAAAATCTGGTGATTTTAGCGATGGTGAACAAAACGCATTACCCGTGTTAACCAATCGTATGTTAGTCACCGAAACGCTAGCTATGTGGGTTAAAAGTAATGAAACACGCACGTTCACTTTAGACAAATTAAAAACAAATACCTCAACCACAATTAAAAACCATAAGCTTACTCTAGAAATGACGAGTAATCCAGCTTGGTATGCCGTGCAAGCACTACCTTATTTAATGGAATACCCTTATGAGTGCAACGAACAAACCTTTTCGCGTTACTATGCTAATGCATTGGCAAGCCATATTGCGAATAGCAACCCAAGAATTCAAGAGGTCTTTAATCAATGGGCGTCTCAAGACGCACTTATTAGCAACCTGGAAAAGAACGAAGAATTAAAATCCATTTTAATTCAGGAAACCCCTTGGTTACGAGATGCACAAAATGAAACCGAACAGAAAAAACGTATCGCCTTACTGTTCGATTTGAATAAAATGAATAACGAACTGTCGAGAGCTAAAACGAAACTAGAAAACAATCAGCTGGATTCTGGTGGTTGGTCATGGTTTGGCAATTATAGCGAAAACCGTTATATCACCCAACATATTATTACTGGCTTTGGGCATTTACAAAAACTAAAAGTCATTGAGACTGATAATGAAGCAGCAATGATCAACAAGGCATTAAACTACTTAGATGCGGCATTCGTTAAAGAATATAAAGACCTTAGAAAATATGACGCTGAAGCTGATTTAACTTTGGATAGGTTAAGTTATACACAATTACATTATATGTACATGCGTAGCTTCTTTCCGGAGAAAACGCCATCAACAGAAGTTAAAGAAATCATGAGTTATTACCATTCACAAATTAAAAACTACTGGCTAAGACGCAACCTCTATTCAAAAGGGATGATGGCTTTGGTGGCACATAGAATGGATGACACCATGACTTCTGAGAAAATTTTAAACTCTTTAAAAGAGACAAGCATTACCAGTGACGAATTAGGCATGTACTGGAAAGAAAACACCAGTTCTTGGTATTGGTATCAGGCACCAATTGAAACACAAGCGTTAATGATCGAGGCCTTTTCTGAAATTCAAAATGATACGAAAACCATCGATAATTTAAAAATCAGTTACTTAAAAACAAGCAAACCAACAGCTGGAAAACGACCAAAGCGACCACCGAAGCCGTTTATGCTTTACTATTACAAGGGAGTGATTGGTTATCTGTGACAGAAATGGTAGAAGTCGTTATTGGCGGACAAAAAATTGCCCCTTTAAAACTAGAAGCTGTAAAAGTGGAAGCTGGAACTGGTTATTACAAAACAGCGTGGAGTGGCTCAGAAATAACCCTGTAAATGGCCGAAGTAAAAATAACAAAAACAGGTGATGGTGTTGCGTGGGGCGGTCTATACTGGCAGTATTTCGAGGATTTAGATAAAATCACCTCAGCTGAAACACCACTTAAATTAAAGAAAAAACTCTTCAAAAAAACAAATACCGATAAAGGTGAAGTCATTACAGATATTACCAAAGACACAGAACTTAACGTTGGCGATTTAATAAGAGTACGTATAGAATTACAAAGTGATCGCGCTATGGAGTTTGTGCACATGAAAGACATGCGCGCTGCTGGATTAGAACCTATAAATGTATTATCTAGTTATAAATATCAAGACGGCTTGGGGTATTATGAAGCGACAAAAGACGCCTCAACCAATTTCTTTTTCGATTATTTACCTAAAGGTGTGTATGTCTTTGAATATGATTTACGCGTGAATAATGCGGGGAATATGAGTAATGGTATTACCACGATTCAAAGCATGTATGCACCGGAGTTTAGCAGTCATAGTGAAGGGACAAGAATTAATGTAGAATAGGTCTTTATAGCATTCGCTGCAAGAATTAGTAGGATACAAAAAAGCTGAAGTTGAACCTGTCGTTCTATAACTTCAGCTTTTTTTATTCATTCCTGTAAGATCTTTTATATGATTTAAACATCATTAATAGATTACTTACTGGGTGGTAATGTTGGTCTTACTTCAATTTTACTTGGTAACGTTCTTGGATTCATTTTTATTAAGTCAACAACCAATTCACCAATATCTTCAATTTGAATTTTCCAGGCATCTTTATCGCTAGGATCATTGCCGTTAAAATGGGTAGCTACAGAGCCCGGCATGATGGTACTCACTTTTATATCATATTGTCGTAGATCTAACATAACGGCTTGGGTAAAGCCCGTAACACCAAACTTACTAGCGTTGTACGCCGAACCGCCTGCAAAAAAATTAGTTCCAGCCAAACTCGATATTGTAATAAAATAACCCTTCGTTTTTTTCAACGCAGCGACACTAGCCTTTATAGAATTAAATACCCCCGTTAAATTGGTATCGATGACTTCATGCCATTGCTTTGAGGTGATGTCCTCAATATTCCCAAAATGGCCTAAGCCTGCATTGGCAATAACAATATCTAATTGTCCGAAAGCATCCACCACCTGCTTTACAGCATCCTGTTGGCTTTCTAGATCCCGCACATCAGCCATAATACCAAGCGCTTTTGCGTCCGTAACACATGCGTTTTTTAATGCCTTTGCGGCGGCCTCTGCATCTGCTGTGCTCCGACTAGTAATAGCAACATGAATCCCTTGCGCCATTAGTGCTTGAGCCGTACCAAATCCTATCCCTTTTGTTCCACCTGTTATTAGCGCAACTTTATTATTAAGCGTATTCATAAGCGTTTCATTTTTCAGTTATACTCAAAGTTACGAAACAGGGCAGTATCCCCTTTGTTTTAAACTGTTAGAAAAATGATAAAATTGTATTTTATTTCTTAGGTGGATAGCTTTTCAAAATCTTTTCCACTATTGCTTCTATCTTCGCTTGTCTACTTTCGGGTGTTGCATTCGAATTAAAACGACTCTCGCTTTTTGCCAGCCAAAAGACGCCCGCTTTAGAATCGTCTACAAATTCCACTACAATTTCTCTACTTACATTCGCTTGACCCATGGGAATACCAACAGATATACCTCCACCAACACCTCGGTTTCCGCCTCCCAATCCTACACCAACAGTATTTCTTTGACTGTCGTGGTATTCATTACTTTTTACATCGATTAAAAAATGCTGGTGTTTCCGATTTTTCTAATCCTATGCTATTCAATTTGGCTTCTAAAGCAGCGATAAAACGTTTTTCATCTAAGCCTGTAAAACCCGTTTCCATGTCATCATAGAAATTATAAGACTTGTAGTCTGAAAACTGGGTGGATTTCTCATAATCATATGTGACATAGATAGGAGCACATGATACAATACAAAGAAATAGCAGAACGTTTCTTAACATTTTCATAGTTTCAATTTTATATAAAAATAACGAAAATTGTCTCAATTAGTATTGAGGTTGAGGCCATCAAACTTAATTTTAACTTTTTCCTATGATTAATTGAAAGGGAAGTTAACTAAGATGAATACTATTGAATACTCTCGAGGATCATCTTTAAAAGTTAAACAGAATCTAGAATTTTAATTACTTTATCGTAATTTTACATAAACGAATACATAACTATGGAATTAAAACTTGCAGTGTTAATTGATGGAGATAATATACCCTCAGCCTATTTAAAAGAAATGATGGAGGAAATCGCTAAATACGGGAATCCAACCATCAAAAGAATTTATGGCGATTGGACCAAGCCACATCTCACTAAATGGAAAAACATACTTCTTGAAAACGCCATTACACCCATTCAACAATATGGCTACACTACAGGCAAAAATGCAACAGATTCTGCGATGATTATTGATGCTATGGACATCTTATATTCTGAAAAAGTCAATGGTTTTTGTTTAGTCTCTAGTGATAGTGATTTTACACGTTTAGCAACAAGGCTTCGTGAAGCTGGAATGCAAGTGTTTGGTATTGGAGAAAAGAAAACACCCAACCCCTTTATTGTAGCCTGCGACAAGTTTATTTATATTGAAATACTTAAAAACCAAAATCAAAATGATGCGTTAGAATCTAATGAAAATATAACCGCTTCAAAAAATACGGTTGACAAAATCACACCGCAAGTGATTAAATTAATCTCTAGTACCATATCAGATTTAGAAGATGATGATGGGTGGGCCTTTTTAGGCGATGTTGGTAGTCTGTTACAAAAAAAGCAACCTAATTTTGATTCCGGAAATTTTGGCTTTCAAAAATTGACCCCTTTAATAAGTTCAATTAACGCCTTTGAAATTGATAAACGTGAAAATGCAAAAGGGCGCTTTAAGTTGGTTTACGTAAGAATTAAAGAAGCCCCCGCTCCAAAGTCTAAAGACTCCAAAAAAAGAAAGTAAGGCATTAGCTCAACTTAGGGCTACACCATTTATAAAAGAAAAAAGCTCTTAATTAAATTAAGAGCTTTTTTTCTATAAACCTATTAGGATCATTTTAATTTAAGGCCTTCCAAAGTGCATCTTTCAATTCTGTTAAGCCTTGTTGCGCAACAGATGATATTAAGAAATATGGAATAGGTAGCTCGTTGTCTAATTGTTCGCTTAGTTCTGCCTTAAGTTCATCGTCCAGCATATCACACTTAGAAACGGCAATTAATCGGTCTTTATCCAACATTTCTCGGATTGTAACGACGTAACTCATCTAATAAAATATCGTATTGTTTTTTAATATCTGGTGCATCTGCAGGAATTAAAAACAATAAAATTGAATTACGTTCAATATGCCTTAAAAAGTAATATCCAAGACCTTTACCTTCTGCAGCACCTTCTATAATTCCAGGGATATCTGCCATCACAAAGGTTTGAAATTCACGATATTTTACAATACCCAAATTAGGCTTTAAAGTTGTAAACTCATAATCTGCAATTTTTGGTTTTGCTGAAGTAAGTACCGATAACAGCGTTGACTTTCCTGCATTAGGAAACCCTACCAAACCAACATCGGCCAAAATTTTAAGCTCTAAAATGATATCTTTTTCTTCTAATGGAATACCTGGTTGTGCGTAACGGGGTGTTTGATTCGTAGAGGTTTTAAAATGCCAATTTCCTCGACCGCCTTTTCCGCCTTCTACTACAATACGCTCTTCTCCTTCTTCTGTGATTTCAAAAAGAATGTCATTGGTTTCTGTATCACGCACCACAGTACCTAATGGCACATCCACATACATGTCTTCACCATCTGCTCCGAACTTCTTCCACTACTACCATGTTCTCCATGTCCCGCACGAATATGACGCTTAAATTTTAAATGTAATAATGTCCAAAGGTTAGAGTTACCTCGCAAAATCACGTGTCCTCCACGTCCTCCATCTCCACCATCTGGACCACCTTTTGTGATGTATTTTTCACGGTGTAAATGCGTAGATCCTTTTCCTCCTTTTCCGGAAGATACGTGCATTTTTACGTAGTCAACGAAGTTGCCTTCAGTCATTATTTCCTATTTATTAATTAAACTTATATTGTTCATTTAAAGCGTATTCATTTCATTGGAGTAAACTGCCCACCTATATATTTCAACGCCTTGTGAATTGAAAATCTTTAATTTTTTAGTAAATCGGGCGCTGCAATCTTATGAATACAACCTAACTTGTTATTTCTTATTATATAAGAATTATAATTTATCGATAGTACTGCACAAGCGTTTTGTTATCGCTTCAATACTACCAAAACCATCAACACCAAAATATTTGTTTTGATCAGAATAATAGTCTTTTAATATTGCTGTTTTAGTGTAGTACTCTTTAATTCGATTTCTAATGATGGTCTCATCGGCGTCATCGGCTCTCCCACTAGATTTCCCACGTTCTAAAAGGCGTTCCACCAAAACTTCATCGGCAACCTCTAAAGCGATCATGGCATTAATTTGAGAGTCTTTCCTTTGCATTAATTGGTCAAGCGCTTTAGCTTGAGTATTGGTTCTTGGAAACCCATCAAATATAAACCCTTTAGCACCCGCATTTTTTTCCACTTCTGCCTCTAACATATCTATCGTCACTTGATCGGGCACCAACTGACCTTTATCCATAAATGATTTCGCTAATAATCCTAAAGCCGTTTCGTTTTTTATATTAAATCTAAAAACATCTCCTGTAGAAATATGTACAAGATTATACTTCTCCTTTAAAAAATTAGCTTGCGTACCTTTACCTGCTCCTGGAGGACCAAATAATACTAAATTTGTCATGTGTTGTGTTGTTTTTATTTGATATACTGCTGGTAAATCACGTCCCAATCCATCGTAGTCTAAACCGTAACCCACAATAAATTTATCAGGTATTTCTATTCCAACATAATGTAATTTAAAATCTTTTTTATAAGCTTCAGGCTTGTAAAACAAAGTAGCAATAAGCAATTGCTTTACTTTTTCATTTTTAAATATGCGATGGACTTCGTGTAGTGTTTTTCCTGTGTCGATAATATCTTCTAGAATCACTACCGTTCTATTACTTAAGTCTTGTGTTAAACCAATTAATCTCTGAATATCCTCAGTAGACTTAACCCCTTCATAAGAGGCTAGTTTAATAAAAGTGACCTCACATGGCTTGGGATATTTTTTTACAAAATCGCTTACCAACATAAACGACCCGTTTAAGATACCAACAAACACTGGTATTTCGTCACCTAAGTCATTCGCAACTTCTGCTGCCATCCTCGTAACAACATCTTCTATTTCTTCTTCCGAAATAAAAGGCTTAAAGTATTTATCGTGAAGCTTTATCATGGCTTATTTTTATGAAAGTCGCAAAGATACGTATTTGTTAAACGATAAGCGATTTTCATACGAAATTTATGGCATTCTTTTCATTTTAAAATGTATTTTTGTGCGAAACCAAACTGTACTGATGAATTACTTTTCTTCACAATTTAAACTAGGTATTTTAGGTGGTGGTCAATTAGGCAAGATGCTGCTTAACGTTACTCGTAAATTTGATATTACAACGCATGTCTTAGATGCTAATGAAGAAGCGCCTTGTAGGATTGCTTGTAACCAATTCACCAAAGGTGATTTGATGGATTTTGAAACGGTTTATAATTTTGGAAAACAAGTAGATGTACTCACCTTTGAAATTGAGAATGTTAATGTAGATGCCCTTGAAAAGTTAGAAAAAGAAGGCATTAAAGTCTACCCCTCTTCAAGAAATTTAAGGGTGATTCAAAATAAAGCGAAACAGAAATTATTTTACTTAGATCATAATCTTCCCACTTCAAATTTTTCCCGTTTTGCTTATGCTTCAGAAATAGAAGATGCTGTTTTAAACGGCGGACTAGAATTTCCCTTTGTCCGGAAAAGCGCACAATTTGGGTATGATGGTAATGGGGTTAAAGTGGTGCGCTCCTTAGCCGATTTAAAAGGATTACCGCCAGGAGAATGTATTGCTGAGGCGCTTATTGATTTTAAAAATGAATTGGCTGTTATTGTGGCAAGAAGCCTCAATGGTGAAATAAAAACCTACCCCGTGGTAGAGATGGAATTCCATCCTGAAGCAAATCAAGTGGAATATGTTATCTGTCCCGCCAGGATTTCGGCTGAAGTCGCAAAAAAAGCACAAGAGGTCGCTTTACAGGTCTCTCAGGCTTTTAATCATGTGGGATTATTAGCGGTAGAATTATTTCAAACTAAAAACGACGACATTTTAATTAATGAAGTTGCACCTAGACCACATAACTCAGGACATCAAACCATTGAAGCGAGTTACACCTCTCAATTCGAACAACACATCCGTGCCATTTTAAACTTACCTTTAGGTCAAACAGAGAACAAAGTGGGTGGCATTATGGTTAATCTGGTTGGTGCCGAAGGCTATACAGGTGATGTTATTTATGAAAATATTGCAGAGATCATGAAAATGGAAGGGGTAACACCACATATTTATGGTAAAAAGCAAACCCGTCCTTTTCGTAAAATGGGCCATGTAACGATTGTCCATGAAGATTTAAATACCGCAAGACAAATTGCAGAGGACGTTAAGAATACCATTAAAGTGATAAGTAAATAAAAAAATATGAGTAAAGTAGGCGTAATCATGGGAAGTGATAGTGATCTTCCTATCATGCAAGAAGCGATTGATATTTTAAAAGGGTTCGATATTGAAGTAGAAGTTGATATTGTATCGGCTCACAGAACACCTGAAAAATTATACGATTATAGTAAAAACGCACATACACGAGGCATTAGGGTCATTATAGCAGGCGCAGGTGGTGCGGCACACTTACCAGGTATGGTTGCTTCTATGTCTCCGCTTCCTGTTATTGGAGTCCCTGTAAAAAGCAGAAATTCTATAGACGGTTGGGATTCTATATTGTCAATCTTACAAATGCCTGGTGGGGTTCCAGTGGCCACGGTAGCTCTAGACGGCGCAAAAAACGCTGGTATTTTAGCCGCTCAAATTATTGGTACAAGCGACACTTGTGTTTTAGACAAAATATTAGTTTACAAAGAAGGCTTAAAAATAAAAGTGGAAGCCGCTGCAAAAAATCTTAAACGTTAAGTACCATAAAAAAGAGTGGTCTATTAAATTTCTAATGACCACGACACTTTATTGAAAGGCGTTTTAGTCAGATCTTAAAACTTAGCCTGATTTTTTAAATAACGATCAGTAGTGTGTCTTTTCATGCTGTGATTAAAATTTTAGAGAAAAACGGAACACACATAATGGACTTTAGAAATGGAGTAATTCTATTATGAAAAAAGCCCCAAATAAATTTGAGGCTTTTCATCGCTATTAATCAATGATTTTTAAAGAGTAACCAACTCGAGTAAAAATCAGGGCTAAACTAAATAATAATTGCATTTTGATAAAATAATTATTGAAAGATTTAACTTACAAAAAAATTACATTCTTATAAATGAATACATTAACAACAAACTTTTCGACGAAATACACTTCAGCACCATTCGTTCATATACAAGACAGTGACTTTAAGCCTGCCATTACCGAACTTATTCAAAAAACAAAGGAGGAAATTGATACCATTGTTAATAATACTGAAGCGCCAACTTTTAAAAACACCATAGAAGCTTTAGAATTTACTGGACAGCAATTAAATCGTGTAACCAGTATCTTTTTTAATTTGAATTCTGCAGAAACCAACGACGAGATACAAAAAATAGCACAGGAGGTGTCTCCTTTGCTGTCAGAGTTTGGTAATGATATTACTTTAAATGAAGCATTATTTAAAAGAGTAAAAGTTATTTATGACCAAAAAGACCAGTTAAACCTGAGTGCAGAACAAACCACATTATTAGATAAAAAATATAAAAGTTTTTCTAGAAATGGCGCTAACTTAAATGAGGGTGATAAAATAAAACTTCGCGAAATAGACAAGACATTAGCAAAATTAAAACTCACCTTCGGCGAAAACATTTTAGCCGAAACCAACAAATACGAACTTCATATCACCAACGAAGAGGCCTTGTCTCGGCTTACCCGACGGTGCCAAAGAAGCCGCTAAACAATTAGCAGAAAGTAAGGAGAAAGCGGGTTGGTTAATCACGTTAGACTACCCGAGTTATATTCCCTTCATGACCTATGCCGATCATCGTGAATTAAGAGAAGAACTCTCTAAAGCAGCAGGTAGCAAAGCCTTTAAGGGGGACGCTTTAGATAATCAACAAAATGTTTTAGATATTGCAAAATTACGTTATAATCGAGCGCAATTGTTAGGTTATAAAACGCATGCGCATTTTGTTTTAGAAGAGCGCATGGCAGAAACTCCTGAAAAAGTAGAGACGTTTTTAAATGAGCTATTGGAAAAAGCAAAACCTGCTGCCGAAAATGAATTTAAAACGTTACAGCGTTTCGCAAAAGACTTAGACGGCATTGATACCCTACAAAAATGGGATTCGGCGTATTATTCTGAAAAGTTAAAACAAAAATTATTTAGTCTGGATGATGAGCAATTAAAGCCTTATTTCAAATTAGAAAATGTTATTGCCGGTGCGTTTATGGTGGCAGAAAAACTGTTCAATTTACATTTTGAAGAAATAAGCAATATCGATAAATACCATGAGGAGGTTTTAACCTATAAAGTAACAAACGATACAGGTGATTTTATTTCCCTTTTTTATGCTGATTTTTTTCCAAGAAAAGGCAAACGTAATGGCGCTTGGATGACGTCTTATAAATCACAATCCATACAAAACGCTCAAAACGAAAGACCTCATGTCTCGATCGTATGCAACTTTACAAAACCCACTAAAACAAAGCCGTCACTTCTAACTTTTAATGAAGTGACCACCCTGTTTCATGAATTTGGCCATGCCTTACACGGGATGTTAGCCAACACCACCTACCCAAGTTTATCTCGGTACCAGTGTGTATTGGGATTTTGTAGAATTGCCTAGTCAGATCATGGAAAACTGGTGTTATGAAAAAGAAGCTTTAGAGTTGTTTGCCACGCATTACGAAACTGGAGCGGTCATCCCTATGGAGCTCATAGATAAAATTAAGGCGTCTGCTACCTTTCAACAAGGCATGCAAACGCTCCGTCAAATAAGTTTTGGGCTGTTAGATATGGCTTGGCACGGTACAAATCCAATAAATATTTCAGACGTAAAAACCTATGAAAAGGAAGCCTTTAATGACACAGAGCTATATCCGAGATATTCCAACCAGTTGTATGAGTACTGCTTTTGCGCACATTTTCCAGGGCGGCTATTCTTCCGGGTATTACAGTTACAAATGGGCAGAAGTTTTAGATGCAGATGCCTTTGACTATTTTAAACAAGAAGGGCTTTTTAATAAAGATGTAGCCAATAAGTTTAAAGACCACATCTTATCTCAAGGCGGAACCGAAAACCCTATGATTTTATACAAACGTTTTAGAGGTCAAGAACCTCAACCTGAAGCGTTACTGAAGCGTGCAGGATTGATAAAAAAGGAATAAACCACGAATATAAAATGCCATTCTGAAGGTCAACTAGCATCTCTGTGAGACTCTTTGTAATCCTTAGAATGGCTTTTTTACAAAATAAACTTTCAGTAATTACTGAAAGTTTAAAAATAATTAAGTATCTTCGCTGTATGGAATATCAAGAAGCCAAAGAAAAATTCATTAGTACTTGGGGAAGTTTAGGCTCCCTATGGGGGATTAATAAAGCCATGGCACAAATCCAGTCCTTACTTT
This sequence comes from Lacinutrix neustonica, assembly GCF_026625145.1. Taxonomy (GTDB): domain Bacteria; phylum Bacteroidota; class Bacteroidia; order Flavobacteriales; family Flavobacteriaceae; genus Lacinutrix; species Lacinutrix neustonica. The sequence continues at coordinate 1,647,253 of NZ_CP113088.1, forward strand.
TTATATCGACCAAACCCTTGTCTATGGAAGATATTATGGAAGACCTTAAGATCTCTCGAGGTAATACCAGTACAAATTTGAGACAATTGATGGATTGGGGTATTGTTACAAAAATATTAGTTCCTGGAGAACGTAAAGAATATTTTGCTACAGAAAAAGACGTACAAGAATTAGCTAGAATTATAGCCATAGAACGCAGTCGTCGCGAAATCAAACCCGTTATTAAAATTTTAGATGAAGTGTCTACCATTAAAGAGGATGGCACCGAAAAAACACGAGAACTCATTAAACAAACCAAAGCCCTACACGAATTAACAGAAACGATGGATGTTATGATTAATAAATTAGTAAACCAAAAACAAAACTGGCTCACCAAGTCTGTTCTAAAATTATTTAAATAAAAAAAATTTGATTTGTTCTTTCAATTATTTCTGAAAGTTCAAAACTTACCACATTAATAGATACAACCTAATAAAATTATGGAGTCAATAACCCTAAATCATCAAGAAAATTCTAGAGAAAATACCATAGAAATGGTAGACTTTTATAACGAAGCTACTGAAGACTATGCCTTCCGGAGTAAAGATTTAAATATGCATTTTGGCTATTACAGACCCTTTTTAAATAACCCGTTTAGAAGAAACACGATGCTCAATGAAATGAACCACCAGGTGCTTAAACGCTTAAACTTACCTAAGAACAAAGCGAGTCTTGTCGATTTAGGCTGTGGTGTTGGAGGTACCATGAGGTATGCCTTAAAAAAAATAAAAGGCATCACAACTTTTGGCGTTACGTTGTCTCCATTTCAAGTACAAAAAGGAAATGCATTATTAAAACATTTAAAAGGCAGTATTTTACTCGAAAACTATAACCACACCTCTTTTAAATCGAATACTTTTGACGGCGCATTAGCCATAGAAAGCTTTTGTCACTCCGGCCATGACAAACACTCTTTTAAAGAAGCCTATCGCATTTTAAAACCTAATGGCCGCTTTGTTATTGCCGATGCTTTTTTAAAAAAGGAAACCTCCAAGCTGTGCTATGGCTCAAAATATGCCTACAAGAAATTGTGTTCCCATTGGAGTCTAGAGCGTTTAGCCTCTATAGAAACCGTTAAAAAAGATCTTACTAATTTAGGTTTCAAAAACATTAAAGTGGAAGATGTTTCCTTTAGGGTTGCGCCATCTGTTTTACATGTGCCGTTTGCCATCACAGGCTTTATTTTGAAAAAGATATTTACCTTACAATCACTTAAACGCGAAAGTCTACATAATCTTAAGGGATCCTTTTATGCCTTATTATCGGGATTACATATGAAAAGCTTTGGGTACTATTTAATAAGTTGCACCAAATAGAATAACATCATGTCTAAAAAACGCAAAACCTATGAGACCCTCAAAAACGCATAACATTATAAATACAGGTATCGCAGCCGTGTGGCTAATTAATGGTCTTTTTTGTAAAGTGCTGCATTGGAGCCCTAGACATGAAGCAATAGTAAACCGTATATTGCACACAGATTATTCACGTGAGATTACAATTATTATTGGAGTCTCTGAGATAGTCATGGCACTATGGATAGTATCTCGCTATCAGTCAAAATGGAATGCCATCGCTCAAATTATTATTGTAGCATCTATGAATATCCTCGAATTTTTACTAGCTTCAGATTTACTCCTTTGGGGGAAACTAAATGCTGTATTTGCTTTGTTATTTATAATAATAGTATATTTCAATAACCTTCATAACAGACCTCATTAAAACCATGGTATCCTTTCTAAAAAATCATCCATTTGCAGTAGAAGCCTTTTTTGAAAGCTCCACGGTTTTAACTTTCGCGGTACCAAAAAAGCAATTAGAGCATCTCATTCCGAATGTTTGAGTTTAGACACTTTTCAAGACACCTGGGCTTTCGTTGCTGTTGCCATGGTTCAAACAAAAGACTTAAGACCAAAAGGATTCCCCAAGTTTATGGGTAACGCTTTTTTTCTTGTAGGCTATCGCATATTTGTTCGGTATACTAATACCGAAGGGAAACGGTTGAGAGGGTTATACATTTTAAAATCTGAAACAAATAAGAAGAAAATGGAGTATTTAGGCAATCTTTTTACGCACTATAATTATACCACGACAGATGTCGCTCAAATTGAAAATGAAAAGACGAAGCAACTCATTTCTGAACACTCAAAATTAAAAATAACCATTAATACAAAAAAAGACAACGTGACTCTACCTGAACAATCTCCATTCAAGGATTGGAAAGAAGCTAGAAGATTCGCAGGTCCGTTACCATTCACATTCACTTATAACGAAAAGACAAAGCACGTTTTAATTATAGAAGGGGTAAGACATAACTGGAAACCGAGAACCTATTCATGTGGTACATTACCATATTGAATTCTTAAATACATTACAGCTTAAAACCCCTGTTCTCGCAAACGCATTTGTAATAAAAAACATACCCTATTACTGGAAAAAAGGCAAAACAGAACCATGGACATAAAAAGAAAAAAAGGACAAGGCGTTTTAAACATTTTAAGCTTTAACAGGCATTTTTACATTATAGGCGTAAGTATATTAGCCCTAATAATTACAAGTCACATGTACTTCGAATGGTCCCACACACTTTTCTCGGATCACTCTAACTGCATTTCTTTATGGCCTCGTCATGCCATTAATTGTTTCTGCGTATGTCTATGATCTTTCCGGATATTATCATTTTAACTGGTTGCAATATTGTGAAGTATCAGATTATAAAACCCGGAAAATACTCAATATCAATGCAGGGTTTGATGAAACAAGTTTTATTATTAAAAACAAATTCCCACAATCTAATTTAAAAGTATTTGATTTTTACAACCCTAAAAAACACACAGAACCTGCTATAATAAGAGCTCGAAAAGTGAGCCTAGCCTACCCAAATACACAAGCTATAACGACCCTCCTTATTCCCCAAAAAGAAAAATCTGTAGATCTTATTTTTCTGCTATCTACTGCACATGAAATACGGTCGAATGAGGAAAAAATTCAGTTCCTAAAAGAATGTAAAAGAGTTTGCGCATCAAATGGAAAAGTAATCATGGTAGAACATTTACGAGATTTACCAAATTTTTTAGCCTTCTCTGTAGGTGTTACTCATTTTTTCTCGAAAAACACCTGGAACAACGCATTTAAAAGCGCTGGGTTTTCTAAGGCCAAAGAGACTAAATTCACACCCTTCATGTCTGTCTTTACTTATCAACTATAATTTTAATTACTCATGCTTATACATTTAAAAATAATTGGTGCTTTACAATAGGGCTTAGCCTTAACACACATAATATTCCCTAAATATTTTAATTGGAATGTAGAGCTTAAAACCATAAGCTTAGTGAACAGACAAATAATGACTGTTCACACCTTCTTTATTGCTTTGACGCTATTTCTTATTGGAGCACTCTGTTTTACTTCTGCATTAGATCTTATAAACACGAAACTAGGACACTCCATAACATTCGGTCTTGGTGTTTTTTGGAGCGTGAGATTATTTGTACAGTTTTTTGTCTATTCGCCTAAACTCCGGAAAGGAAAAACCTTTGAAACTATAATACATATTATCTTCTCACTGTTATGGCTATATTTCGCTAGTGTGTTTTTAATGATATATTTTAAATAGCATCAAAACAATTCATTTTTTCTTTACATTTGAGCAAACAATTGCAAACCAATGCCAGATCACAAAATAGATCCCAACCAGTGGATTTCTTTGTATTCAGATTACTTATTTAATTACACCGTGTCCCGTGTTAGTGATAGAGATATGGCGCAAGATTTGGTGTCTGAAACCTTCTTGGCGGGTTTAGGAGCCATGAAAAATTTTAAAGGGGAAGCCAGTGAACGCACTTGGCTCATTTCCATATTAAAACGAAAAATCATAGACTACTATCGCAAAATTAATTCTAACAAAGGCAGAGCCGAGGTAAGAATGCATTACAATAGCGCTACAGAAAGTGAAGGCGATTGGCTAGAAGAACGCGTGGCAGACCCCTTTGATAAAACAGCAGAAGACCACATTGAAAATTCTGAATTAGGTTTAGCGATTTACAATTGTTTAGAAAAGTTACCTACAAAACAAGCGCAAGTTTTCGAAATGAAAACCATTTTAAATTACGATACAGAAACCATTTGTAATGAACTGAATATTACAGCGTCTAACCTATGGGTAATCATTCATAGAGCACGAACGGCTATGGCTGGTTGCCTTGAAAAAAATTGGTTTTAAAAAATGAGTGACAAATTATTTCTTTCCTGCGATGAAGCGAGTCATACCTGTGATAAAGCGCAGTATAAAGAAGCGACATTATGGGGTAAAATGAAATTAAACATTCATCTCGTATATTGTGCTGCTTGCCGAAAATATGCCAAAAACAATGCGAAACTAACACGGTTAATAAAACGTAAACCGGTTACACTAGAACCGTGAAGCCAAAGCACAAATGCAAGACACTTTAAATAAGGAACTCGCAAAGCAGGACTATAAATAACCAAAGAATAGGTATACCTTCTACAAAAAAAGAACTGTAATACGCACTTCTTTCTTTATTTGAAAAAAGAACAAACAGTAGGGTCACTAATAAGACAACGAGGCGTTCTATAAGTTGACTCCCGATGAATTCATCTTTCAAAAATTCAGAAAAAAAGAAAAGCATTAATAACACTACTCCGATTATTTTTGTGCGCTTCACCCCTATTTTTTGAGGTATTGTAGACAATCTCAAACTGTCATATTTTAAATCTCGAATTTCAAAAGGAAGCATTAATACAACCACTAAAACAAACCGTTGAAAAGCAGTAACATATACCGCTGTATTCCATTCAAAATCATTATTAATCAAGGGCAAGAAAACCGTAACTCCTGTCCAAACCAACGCAATCACATACACTTTAAGTCCGCTTACATCACGTAAATTTTGCTGGCTATCTAAATAAAACCTTTTGGGAATAAACGGTATGGCATACAAAAGAGTAATGACCCCAAATCCTGCAATATAAGTCAGAGTCTTGAATGGTAATTGAACAGCATAATAACAGAGTAAAAGAAAACATAGCAATGAAAAAAGCTGAATCACTTTAAGGGTGTCGGTCAAACTTCTGTGATGAAATTTTGCAATCCCAAAATACTTTACAAAATTATAACCGGTTATTGTCGCATAAAATATAAAGTACAGCACGGTTTCATCATAAGAAATGTTGAAGTGCCTTAAGGTAATCCAACTCAGTGCATATACCGCTAAAGCAACGTGTATACTAGCGTTAATATAAAAATCGAAAAGCTGTTTAATCGTGCGCATTAAACAAAGTTAATCAAACTGTTAACAACCCTGTGCATTAGTTAAAAACTTTCAGTTTTTTAGGAAATATTACCTTAAGTTTTCAGTATTTTTGCGCAAATTTAACAGCAACACAACTACTATGAATACAAAGTCTTTCGCACTACGTCACATTGGCCCTCAGGAGAGCGACCAAAACAAGATGTTAAAAACACTTGGTGTAGACAGTATGGAACAGCTTATTTACGAAACAATTCCGAGACGACATTCGTTTAAAAAAAGATTTAAATTTAGACGTCGCCATGAGCGAATTTGAGTATTCGTCACACATAAACGAACTATCTAAACTTAATAAAATATACAAAACCTATATTGGTTTAGGTTACCACCCTACCATATTACCTGCAGTTATTCAGCGTAATGTGTTAGAAAACCCAGGTTGGTACACCGCTTACACCCCGTATCAAGCAGAAATTGCACAAGGCCGTCCGGAAGCGTTACTAAATTTCCGGACCATGATCACCGACTTAACGGGAATGGAGCTTGCTAATGCCTCTCTTTTAGATGAAAGTACGGCAGCAGCAGAAGCGATGAGCTTGTTATTTGCAGTGCGTGAACGCGAACAAAAGAAAGCTAATGTAAATAGGTTTTTTGTCGCTGAAACTATTTTGCCACAAACCTTATCATTACTTCAAACACGTGCTACGCCTATTGGAATCGAGTTGGTCATTGGTGATGAAACGGCGTTTGATTTTTCTTCTGATTTTTTTGGAGCCATTCTGCAATACCCAGGAAAAAACGGACAAGTTAGCGATATCAAAACATTCATAGCTAAAGCCAAGGCGGCTCAAATAAAAGTCGCTGTCGCTGCCGATATTTTAAGTTTAGTAAAACTGGAAGCTCCTGGGAAATTTGGTGCCGATGTGGTTGTTGGTACAACACAGCGTTTTGGAATACCTTTAGGTTATGGCGGACCACATGCCGCATATTTTGCTACAAGGGAAGCGTTTAAACGTGATATTCCTGGACGTATTATTGGGGTAACCAAAGATATGAATGGCAATCGAGCGCTTCGTATGGCTTTACAAACACGTGAGCAACACATAAAAAGAGATAAAGCGACTTCTAATATTTGTACCGCACAGGTTTTATTAGCCGTAATGGCTGGTATGTATGCGGTGTATCACGGTCCTAAAGGCTTGTTATTTATCGCTAACGAAGTACACAACACCGCTTCCACTCTAGCCAATGCTTTGGTGAAATTGGGTGTTGAGCAAATCAACACCTCGTTTTTCGATACCATTCAATTGAAAACCAATGCTCCGGTTATTAAAGCGTTCGCTGAAAAAGAAGAAGTCAATTTCAACTATCCTGATGACGAAACGGTAACCATTTCAGTAAATGAAACCACCACGCTCTCTGATGTTAATCAAATTATTTCCATTTTCGAAGAAGCTTTAGGGAAAGAGACCATCAGTATAGAAAATCTTTCAGAAACCAATAACATTTCTGAAACACTGCAACGTCAAACCGAATTTTTAACATTAGACGTTTTTAATACCTACCATTCTGAAACAGAATTGATGCGTTACATCAAATCTTTAGAACGTAAAGATTTATCCTTAAACCACTCCATGATTTCTTTAGGTTCATGTACCATGAAATTAAATGCTGCCGCAGAAATGCTGCCCTTAAGTTCTCCTAATTGGGGAAACATTCATCCCTTTGTACCTGTAGGACAGGCTCAAGGCTATCATAAGGTGTTACATGCTTTAGAAAACCAATTAACAGAAATTACTGGTTTTGCTGGAACTTCCCTACAACCCAATTCGGCGCGCAAGGAGAATATGCTGGTTTAATGGTTATTCGTGCGTATCATGAATCTCGTGGTGATCATCATAGAAACGTTTGCTTAATTCCATCATCGGCCCACGGTACCAATCCGGCAAGTGCTGTAATGGCTGGAATGAAAGTGGTTGTTACCAAAGCCAACGATGATGGCAATATTGATGTAGACGATTTAAGAGAAAAAGCAGAATTACATAAAGATAATTTAGCCGCTTTAATGGTTACTTATCCATCTACTCACGGTGTTTACGAATCTGCAATTAAAACCATCACGCAATTGATTCATGATAATGGTGGGCAAGTATACATGGACGGCGCGAATATGAATGCTCAAGTTGGGTTAACCAATCCTGGAAATATTGGAGCAGATGTTTGCCATTTAAACTTACACAAAACCTTTGCTATTCCTCATGGAGGTGGTGGTCCAGGTGTTGGTCCTATTTGCGTGGCAAAACAGTTGGTTCCTTTTTTACCAGGCAACCCTTTAATTAAAACAGGCGGAGAACAAGCCATTACAGCCATTTCTGCAGCGCCATTTGGTTCTGCTTTAGCCTGCTTGATCTCATACGGCTACATTAGAATGTTAGGTGTAAAAGGCCTTAAAAAATCTACTGAAGTCGCTATTTTAAATGCCAATTATATTAAACAGCGTTTACAAGGCTCTTTTGAAACCTTGTACTCGGAGAACGTGGTCGTGCCGCTCATGAAATGATTATCGATTGTAGACCGTTTAAAGAAAACGGCATTGAAGTGGTCGATATAGCAAAACGTTTAATGGATTATGGATTTCATTCCCCTACAGTATCCTTTCCTGTAGCTGGTACCATGATGATTGAACCTACAGAAAGTGAAAGCAAGACAGAAATGGATCGTTTTTGTGATGCCATGATTTCCATTAGAAAAGAAATTGCTCAAGCTTCAAAAGAGGATACAAATAATCCGTTAAAAAATGCACCTCATACCATGGCTATGGTCACTAGCGATGAATGGCTGTTACCTTATTCTCGTGAAAAAGCAGCATTCCCTTTAGCCTATGTACATGACAATAAATTTTGGCCTACAGTTCGTCGCGTAGACGATGCCTTTGGTGATAGAAATTTAATATGTACTTGTGCGCCAATTGAGGCCTATATGGACGCTTAATCAGCTTTTGAACATCGTAAAAAAAATCAACAATTAAATTGCCTTTAGTTTTAACTACTTATCTTAGCAAATAAAATAACTAAAGGCAATTTCTTTTTTTATATGAGTATTACAATTACAGGAACAGGAAGCTACATTCCTAAAGGTATTGAGAAGAATGAAGACTTTTACAGTCATAATTTTTTAAATGCGGATGGCTCCACCATAAACCATCCCAATGAAGTAATTATTGAAAAATTTAAAGCCATTACTGGAATTCAAGAAAGGCGCTATATAAAATCTGAGCTATTAAACTCTGACATCGCCTCCTACGCAGCAGAAAAAGCCATTGCTGACGCTAAGATTGATAAAGAAACAATTGATTACATTATTGTTGCCCATAATTATGGAGATGTAAAACACAACTCTGATCAAAGTGACACCGTACCAAGCATAGCCTCTCGAGTAAAACACTTGTTACAAATTAAAAACCCAAAATGTGTTGGATACGACTTGCTTTTTGGTTGTCCTGGCTGGATAGAAGGCGTTATACAGGCCAATGCATTCATTAAATCTGGTATCGCCAAACGTTGTTTGGTTATTGGTAGTGAAACACTATCGCGTGTCATAGACAAACACGATAGAGACTCTATGATTTATAGCGATGGCGCTGGAGCTGTTATTGTTGAACAAACGACTCAAGACGGTGGAATTATCGCTCACGAATCGGCAACTTTTGCATTAGACGAAGCGCATTTTATTTATTTTGGAGAGACCAATCATCCAGTAAATTGATAGCCAACGTCGTTATATAAAAATGTATGGTCGCAAGATCTATGAATTCGCACTCACCAATGTCCCGCTAGCTATAAAAGCGTGTTTAGAAAAAAGTGGTTATACCATACAGGATGTCAAAAAAATATTGATTCATCAAGCCAATGAAAAAATGGACGAAGCGATTGTAAAACGCTTTTACAAACTTCATAACATGCCAATGCCGGAAGGCGTCATGCCAATGACCATTAACAAGCTTGGGAATTCTAGTGTCGCAACCGTTCCTACACTGTACGATATGATTTTAAAAGGCAAGCTTGACAATCAAGAAATAAATACTGGTGATGTTATTATTTTTGCTAGCGTTGGTGCTGGCATGAATATTAATGCCATCGTTTACAAACATTAAAAAAACAGTTCTTGTACGAAGGAAAATTTCCACACAAAAGATACAAACTTACGTTTGAGTTTTTAGAAAAACACATTTCTAAAGAGGCCGAAATATTAGATTTAGGCGTCGTAAATCCATTTACAGCAGTCATGACGGATGCTGGGTTTAAAGTGACCAATACTTCGGTGAAGATTTGGATGTCGATACTTCCGCTATCGTTAATTCTAATGCAGATGTCGTTACGGCCTTCGAGATTTTTGAACATCTATTGTCTCCATTAACGGTTCTAAAATCTATAAAAGCAGATAAGCTAGTCGCGAGTATCCCCATGCGATTATGGTTTTCTCCTGCTTACCGGAGTAAAACCGACAAATGGGACCGCCATTTTCATGAATTTGAAGATTGGCAATTCGATTGGTTATTAGAGAAAGCAGGTTGGAAGATCATCGATTCTAAAAAATGGACCAATCCAACAAAAAAAATTGGGCTACGTCCTATTTTCAGATGGTTTACCCCGAGATATTATATTGTTTACGCAGAAAAAATTAAAGAATAATACGCCTCTATCTAGAGCATCGCCTCTCATTTGGATGGCCTTTCTGTATTAAATCGTTTAACTTTGAATTCTAAACTTTAATTTTAAACCTTGAACATTTACATCGTCATTCCTGCACATAACGAAGCGAATAGCATTGGCTTAATGCTTGACTCTTTAACACAACAAACCGTTTTGCCGCATAAGGTTTTGGTAGTAAATGACCATTCTACAGATGCAACCCGAGACTATAATTAATAGGTTTACTGCAGAAAATGAATGGCTAGACTCCATAGAAATTAAATCATCTCCGGCGCATGTTCCAGGTAGTAAAGTCATTAATGCTTTTTATAAAGGCGTAATAACCTTAGATGATCACTATGACATTATTTGCAAGTTTGATGCCGATATCATTCTACCGAGACAATTATATAGAACGATTAATCGCTATGTTTAAAGCAGATGACACCATTGGTATTGCTGGTGGATTAGCTTTTATTAAAAAAAACGGCACCTGGGTTTACGAAACGGTCGCTTCTAAAAATCACGTTCGGGGCCCATTTAAGGCTTATAGAAAAGCATGTTTTGAAGCTATCGGTGGATTAAAGCACAGTATTGGCTGGGATACCATCGATGTTCTATTAGCGCAATATCATGGGTGGAAAATAAAAACCGATTCTACTTTACACGTAAAACACTTAAAACCAACTGGACATGCTTACAATAAGAAGAGTCGGTATTTACAAGGTGAAGCGTTTTATAAAATGAGATACGGACTAGCCATCACCTTAATTTCAGCATTAAAAAAAGGGTTTAAAAACCGAAATATCAACACCGTTTTCAACGACTTAAAAGGCTATCTTCATGCCAAGCAAAGCCACATAGATTTTATAGTTACAGAAGAAGAAGGGCAATTTATTAGAAAATTACGTTGGGACACCATACTCAAAAAACTAGGGTTTTAGTAACCCCATGTTTCGCATACACAAAAAGAAGGAGGTATTTAATTAAAATTCCAATCGCTATAGTTCACTGAGGCCTCTAATTTGTTTTCAATAGCATCTTCTAACTACGGAAAAAAATCAATACCTGTTAGTGCTTCCACGGCATCTACAGACACCACGAAGTTGTTCAAAGACTTATTAGACTCTTGATGATTTATCAAAAAAGCAAGCAGTTTCGGTTGACCAGAGTTATGATCTATAAGCACTTTGTAAAACTGGTTTGGCACCGAAACTTTTTCATCGCCTATCGTTTTCATATCGCCTTTTAAAATCCCACCGGAAATCACAAACACCCCATCGTATTCCAACGCCCAGTCGCGCACTTGTTGTTCTAGCCTATTCCAAACACCCGCGTTAAACTCATGAGTTTGCGGACTAATATTACTCGTTAAAAAAGTTTCATTAAAAGCAAATTGGCTGTAAGCTCTATCTGCCGCAGGACATAAATGGCCACGATCATAACCCGAATTTTTATAATTCTGCCAATGGGCTGCTGTCGTTTTTACCGCTCTATCCACTTCAAAATAAGGCCGTTGAAAATTAGTTGGAGATAAATGTGATTGCTTTAGTTCATAAGCTACCCATTCTGCCTGTTCATGTGGCTCACTATAACTTAAACTATAGCCTTCATGATGTATAATTTGCCCCGTTGTACTTGTTGGCAAAAAGTATGCATTGGTGTTTGTTTTGGTTGAAGCGCCTTCAACCATTATTTTTCTTTCTATTTCTTTTTCAGAGTAGAGATTATAAGAATAAACAGCGATTAAAAGCAATGCTGCTAGTATGGAATACAGTGTTTTTTTAGACATTACTGCAATGCTTCTAGTATCTCTTTTGCTTTAGAATGCTTATAATACTCAGGATTAGTAGCTATAATTTCTAAGGTTTTTATAGCATTCTCTTTGTCACCCTTTTTAAAATAAACCAAGGCTTTATACCAATACCCTTTTGAGTGATCTAAGGTGTTAGAATCAATTATTTTCTGAAAATTTTCTAAAGCGGAAGTATAATTCTCAAGTTCCAACTGGGAAACTCCTAAATATAAAAGGGCGGTGATGCTGACTTCTTTGTTCGTATCTACGTAAGCACTAAAACGTGCTTCTGCTAATGGATAATCTTTGTTTGTAAAGGCATCTTCACCTTTAGACAATAGAACGGCATTCGTTTCACCTCGGGATACTAATGAAGGTAACTCATCCCAGTTACTGTTGTTGCTATAGACCTCGGTACTGGTTAAGCCACTGTCTTTAAATAAAATGCCAAAAAAGAGCACTAGGGCGGCGGCAATGGCTAATGCAAAGTATAATTGAGGCTTTTTATTAGAGACGCCTTTAGATTTTTCGTTCTTGAAATAGAGGTCGCCAGCACGTTGAATAACTTTTTTTTTATGCTGAAACTCTTTAGACTTCAATAAAGTCTCTAATGCATCTAACGCGTCATTGTTCTTATGTTCATCAATAAAATCCCAGCCGTCCTCACCATATTGCAAGCGCATTTTTTTATTGATGTTTACAAGGTCTGCAAGATCAGGGTTTTGGGCTATCTCGGCTTTCAAATGCAATCACTTGCTCAGCAGGCATGTCACCATTTAAGTAATCCTCAATGTGTAGGAGTATGTCTTCTGAAAAACTCATATTTCTTTTAATTCGTTAAATCTATTATCCTGTCTTATTATTTCGGTTAGCTTACTTTTACATTTAAAAACGCGCTGTCTCACAACGTTTTCATCATTATATTCTAACTCTATAGCAATATCTTTATAAGCCATTTTCTTAAAAAAACGGTCTAAAATTTGCTTACAATTTTCAGAAATTAATTCTAATTTTTCCTGAAAAAACTCCCATCGTTCTTGCTCCAATGATGACAAGGCTATCTCACGGGCTTCATTCTTTAGTTCCACAACACCATCAATTGTTACCTCTTGTTTTGATTTATTTAACTCCCTGCGCCACAAATTCTTGCAAACCGTAAATAAATAGGCTTCAAAACTAGAAGTAATGTCAAATGCCTCTTTGCGATAACGTACGGTTAATTGCAGTAACGCTTTTTGAAAAATGTCCTCGGCATCTGCCTGCTCCCCATTATTTTGCACAATAAATCGTTTTACATTAGGAAAACAGTTTTTATAAATATGCAGAATCTGTTCAGTATCATCATTTAGTAGTGCTTTAAGATAGGTAGATTGGTCTTTCATCGAATAGTATAGTGATTTGCAAAATATAATTTTATATTTGGCCGGGTAACAAATATAATTATTTCGACACATAAAAGTATAAACCTATATACAATAACAATGATAACAACAAGAAAAACAATTTTAGCCCTAGGATTATGCCTCGCATTCTTTTATAGTTGCTCTAATGACGACGCATTCCTTGAAGCGACTGAAGGTGCCACAATAACAAAAAGAACGCAAGCATCTATAACAGATAGTACAGCTCCAACACAAACAGCTCATCCTGAGATTTCTGATGATATAAAATCAAACACATCGGCAGAGCAAGCAGGAAAAACAGAAGAGTGGTTCAATGGTGGTGGTGATAATCCGGTTGGAGAAGACCCTGAATTTGTCGTACCAACTATGGATTTAATCGTTGAATTTAGAGACGGTATTACAGCAACGGAAAAGATGGACGCAAGAACGAGATACACAGCATACCTAGGTTTACTGAGCTATGTTACCTGTGGCGGCAGTCAAACCAACAAAGAAATCTGGACGCTAGATCAAGCCATTTATGAAGATGACACCATACCGTCACCTTGTACGAGTTGCCCACAAGGACCAAATTTTGGCGATCCTCTTGTAACAACAAAAAGCGACAGTACAGAAGAAGATCCGGATTTTAATAGAGTAAAAGTAAGCACAACTAGCAGTCCTTGTTTGGAATAATCATTTTAAAACAAATTATTATTGAGGCTATTAATTACGGTATCACTACTTCTGTTTTTTTTAAAAGCATCTTCACAACAGTCAAATAAAAACGTTGACAGTTTACTCAATGCTTATAAAATTAATAGTGAACTGAAAAATTATGCCACTTTAGCGCATGATGTTTCAGTTAAATATGGAAAAGCAGGTGACTTTGTAAAGGCGCTTAAATACGCATTGAAAGAAGTAAAATTCAAAAAACATTTACCAGTAGAAAGACAAAAAAACAGCCTGTTTAATCTCGGGCTGTTTTTTTATAAAAATCAGGCATATTCGAAGTCTATTGACGCTTATAACAAAGTGATTGATAGTTTTAGCAGTGACGAATTCACCTATAGAGCCTATTGTGAAAATGCAAGAAATTATGACAAATTAGGCGATTTTTATTTAGCAAGAAATTATTATAAAAAAGGGTTGTCACACCCGAAATAATAAAAACGACTCGTTTAGTTCGTTTATATTTAAACTATTTTGCAATTAACACTAAAATAGGGACTACTCAAAGTTTAAATGAAAACAACCACCTTATAAAAAAAATAGACTCATTAGATAATATTACTCAATTTAGTAACCATAATAACTATCAACGCTACAGCGAATATGGTTTGTTTTATAAAAACGAATTGAACTATGATTTTAAAAAAAGCCAAGAGTACTTTACGAAATTTCTAAAAAAAGCCACTGCAGATAAAAACTCTGAAATGATTTTTAAAGCTTCTAATAACTTGGCTGTATTATACAATATTGAAAAAAAGGATAGTGCGTTGTATTATATCACAAATGGTATAAAATATGCTAAAGAGGACTTGACACTTGCAAGGCTATATGTTAATAAAGCTGAATATTATTTTAATAAAAATGATACGGGTAATGCCATAAAAACATTGCAATCTGCATTACAATTAACACTCCCTACCAAAACAGACAGTGCGATAACGTTTTCACCAAGCTTTAAAACACTCACGGCTTCTAAACATCCATCGCTTTCAACACTAGCTTTAAAAAATAAAGCAAAATACATTTTAGAAGATAACGAATTATCAAAAAATCAAGAATTACTGCAACTGGCTTATCAAAGCATTTCCTTAGCAGATCGAATGATTGATTTTATAAGAATCGAAAGCTTAGAGAACGACTCTAAACTGCTGCGGCAAGAAGCAGCATCAAACATCTATATGCTAGGGGTAAAAGCGTGTTATAAATTAAATAAACCTAATGAGGCCTTCTATTTTATAGAAAAAAATAGGGCACTGCTGCTACTTGAGAATATTAAAAACAAAACAAATTCAAGCCTTCCTGCAGCTATTTTACAGCAAGAACAAGAGTACAAAAAACGCATCTATGCGCTAGAAAACCAACTTAATCTTACTGAAAGCAGTGCACTTAAAAACGAGTACCATAGCCTAAAAATTGACTATAACAACTTTATAAAATCCTTAGAAGTAAGTTATCCTGCATATTATAATGCCAAACAAAACATTCACGTTGAAAACATAGCCTCTATTAAAGAGGTCTTAGACGACCACACCACCATTTTAGAATATATTATAAATAAAGAGCACGGTTTCCTTTTAATAATAACTAAAGATAACACCAGGTTATTAGACTTAGGTGACACCAAAAATTTGGAAACCAAAATTAATGAGTATTTAAAACGTATCCGTCACCCTTTAAAAACTTCTGAAGAACTTGAAAACTATAACAAAACCGCTCATTATCTTTACAACACATTATTACCGATAAAAGACCCCACGATACTAAAAAATAAATTAGTCATCATCCCGGACTACACCCTTCAAAATTTACCTTTTGAAAGCCTAAAAAATAATGACAAATACCTCATTGAAGACTTTGAAATCTCCTATGCCTATTCTTTGACCTTCTTAAATTCTAATAAGAGCATAAAGCGAGAGGCCCCACAGTCATTTATAGGTTTTGCGCCGAGTCATTTAATTACGATCATTTACAAACCTTGCCTCGCAGTAAGATTGAAACTACTACTATAGGTAATCAATTAGATGGTTTGGTGCTATTAGACGACTCGGCTACCAAAGAGCATTTCTTTTCTAAAGCTAAGGATTACAAAATCATTCATTTATCTACTCACGCGAATGCCAACGACTCCATTGCGCCTTGGATTGCTTTCAAAAATGAAAAACTATACTTAAACGAACTCTATACCACAAAAAATCAAGCCGAGCTGGTCATGTTGAACGCGTGTAACAGTTCTTTAGGAGAGATGAATGCCGGTGAAGGCGTCTTTAGTTTGGCTAGAGGCTTCTTTTATTCGGAGCCAATAGTGTTGTGTCCTCACTATGGAATGTTAACGATAAGTCTAATTCAGAAATCACCACCAACTTTTATCGCTATCTTAAAGAGGGCAAGACTAAAAGCGCGGCGTTACGACAAGCCAAGTTAGACTACATCCATACCCGCTCACTAAGCGATGTCTCTCCGTATTACTGGTCTTCATTAATTTTAATTGGTGATGCTACGTCCATTTATCCTCAATACACCTTGATGTATTGCATAACTTTCAGTATAATATTTTTGATACTTTTATTTTTTTTAATAAAAAAAACTCAAAAATCGTGAGTAACAACGCTTAGACTTATGAAAAAAAGAAAATCGAATAGTAAAAGAAACTTACTTTTTTGTGAAAATGAAATTAACATCTCCCAATTCATCTTTATTTTGCCTAACAACCTATTTTACATTTGGAAAACAGTTTTTGTAAATACAGAAAAGCTGTTCGGGTCTCTAAATGTAATTAGGCTTTAAGTCAGATTGGTATTTCATCAAATAGTGTAATATAATTTTATATTTGACGGGTAACAAATATAATTATTTCGATACATAAATATAGAAACCTATAAATAATAACTATGATAACAACAAGAAAAACAATTTTAGCATTAGGATTATGCTTCTCATTATTTTACAATTGCTCGAATGACAACTCTTTCATTGAAGAAGAAAAAAGACTCCTAGAAGACACATCCATTGTATCGGCTAACAGACCGAGATGGATGGCAAATTCCAATAGATCCAATTGAAGAAGAAGAAGACTATACAATTCAAACAATAAAGTATATAGTGACCTATGATTATGGAGCTACTGAAACACAAAAAGCAACAACAAGGGCAAGTTGGGCTGATTGTGTAGGCCTTATAAGATATATAACCGTCTCAGAGTACCGTGAAATATGGACTTTAGATAGTGCTATTTATTATAGCACCACAGTAACGTGCCCAGCCTTACCTTCAGGAGTACCTATAGGAGGAACTAAAGATATCGCAATTAATGATGACACAGATATTACTACTTTTGATATATGTAGTAGTATTGGGGGCTGTAATTAATAAGACTAAAATTTAGGATATTGAAAAAAATAGTGATCTACTTTATTTTTTTATTTTTTTGCAACTCTTTTGCACAACAATTGAATAATACAACATTGAATTCTTATGACAGTTTATTAAGGGTTTTGTACAATCAGAATAAATTAACTGAATATGCCAACCTTGCACATGATGCTTCGTATGAATACTATTTTAAAAAGGACTATCCTAAAGCTATTAAATATGCTCTAGAAGAAGTAAAATACAAAAAACACCTTAGCGTTGAAAAGCAAAAAAACAGCCTATTTAATTTAGGGCTGTTTTTTTTTAAAAATGAAGAGTATTCGAAATCCATAGATACCTACAATCTCGTCACTGATAGTTTCAGCGTTGATGAAAAAACTTACCGGGCCTATTGTGAAAACGCGAAAAATTATCAAAAATTAGGAGATTATTATCATGCCAAAAATTATTTTAGAAAAGGATTGGCACGCCCCGAACAGATAAGCACAAAAAGGCTCCCTCTTATTTATTTAAACAACATAACCCTAAATCAAGTTATTGAAAGTAAAGAAACCTTAAAGGAAAATGCCATTCTTTTAAATAAAGTAGATTCTCTGAGTAATATTATTACTTTAAAGCCTGGTGACTACTATTCATTACTTAATGAATATGGTATATATTACAGTTCTCCTAGTCCAACTTACAATTTTGAAAAAAGCAAATATTATCACTTAAAAGCATTGAAAACATCCATTGGAAACAATGACTCTTTGCGAATAGTTGCCTCTTCAAACAATATTGCTAAATTATTAAATTTAGAAAAAAAAGATAGTGCACTTTATTACATAAATAAGGCCATAACTTTCGCAAAAAAAGAGGACACTAATCTTGCGAAACTATATTTAAATCGAGCCGACTTCTTTAATAATAAAAATAAGTTACACGAAGCCTTAAAGAGTTTAAACACTGCCTTACAATTAACACTACCCAGTGAAATAGACACGTCATACACCTCTACCCCTGACTTGAAACTTTTAAAACTATCTAATAATAAGATACTCACTATTCTTATTTTAAAAGAGAAAGCCCGTTATATTCTTGAGAATGTTACGCATTCAAAAAATAAAGAACTGCTCAACATTGCTTACAAAAATATCATAGTTATAGATAAACTATTAGACATTGTGAGATTAGAGAGTTCAGAAAAAGAATCTAAACTATTTTGGCAAAAAGAAGCGTCTCAAGTCTATGCACTTGGCGTAGATGCTTGTTATAAATTAGAAAAACCAAATACTGCTTTTTATTTCATAGAGAAAAACAAAGCGCTCCTGCTATTAGAAAATATTGTTAAAAACAACACTCAAAATAGATCAGTGGTACCTGTAAGCGTGTTACAAAAAGATTTAGATTTCAAAAAGAGAATATATGCTCTAGAAAATAAAATGAGTATCAGCAGTAATACCTTGTTACAAGACAAATATTACAGTTTAAAAATAAAATATAGAGCTTTTGTTAAAACATTAGAGAAAGTATACCCTGGGCATTATAAATTAAGTCAACCTTTAGATCTTATAAATCTTAAGACAGTGAAAAATAATTTAACAGATGGCAGAGTCATTCTTGAATATATATTAGGAGAAAAGAATAGTTATGTTTTATTTATTTCTAAAGAAAAAACGCTTTTAAAGAAACTTAGTACAAATGAACCTCTAGGTTTAAGCATAAATAAATACTTAAAATTAATATCCAAACCGTTTAATAATAATTTTGACCTTGAAGAATGTCGAGCTACCTCCAAAAATCTTTACGCTACATTATTCCCTTTTGAAATAGATTCAATTTTAAAAAAGAATGACCAATTATTAATAATTCCTGATCAAACACTCCAAAACTTACCCTTTGAAAGTTTAAACAAAGATCACAAATACCTCATTGAAGATTTTGAAATCTCCTATGCCTATTCTTTAACCTTCTTGAATTCTAATAAGAGCATAAAGCGGGATGCCCCACATTCATTTATAGGTTTTGCCCCGGAGTCCTTTAATTACGATCATTTACAAACCTTGCCTCGCAGTAAGATTGAAACTACTACTATAGGCAATCAATTAGATGGCTTGGTGCTATTAGACGACTCGGCTACCAAAGAGCATTTCTTTTCTAAAGCTAAGGATTACAAAATCATTCATTTATCTACTCACGCGAATGCCAACGACTCCATTGCGCCTTGGATTGCTTTTAAAAACGAAAAACTATACTTAAACGAACTCTATACCACAAAAAACCAAGCCGAGCTAGTCGTGTTGAACGCGTGCAACAGTTCTTTAGGAGAGATGAATGCCGGTGAAGGCGTCTTTAGTTTGGCTAGAGGCTTCTTTTATTCCGGAGCCAATAGTGTTGTGTCTTCACTATGGAATGTTAACGATAAGTCTAATTCAGAAATCACCACCAACTTTTATCGCTATCTTAAAGAGGGAAAGACTAAAAGCTCCTCACTTAGACAAGCAAAATTAGACTACATCCATACCCACTCACTAAGCGATGTCTCTCCGTATTACTGGTCTTCTTTGATTTTAATTGGAGATGCTACGGCCATATACACATCATACAATGTCTTATTTTACATAGCTTTAGCGCTTCTTTTTATAGCAATCCTATTTTTTATAATAAAAAAAATAAAATTCGTGGGTAACAACTCTTAGACTTCAGGAACAATTAAGAAAATAACCAATTCTTAATTATTTTGAAAGACACTTTATCCTTTTTAGTACAATCGCTTCTTCAAAACAATAAAATAAACGTTGATAGCAAAGAATTAGACTTTCAAATACGAAGTCATCCATCCTATCCCAGTTTACACGCTATAACAGGCGTTCTAAACCATTTTGATATTGAGAATGCAGCCATTAAAGTTCCTGTAACTGAAGCTATTTTATCTCAACTTCCAAAAACTTTTATAGCACAAATCAAAATTGATACCGAGTTTCATTTCGCATTTGTAATCAATAAGGGCTTACAGTATAAAATCATTGTGAGTAATAAAAAAAACAAAACAGTGTCATTACAAACTTTTCTAGATCAATTTACGGGTATTGTAGTTGGGGTTGAAAAAGATGAGACGGAGACAAAAGAGAAACCATATACCAAAAACCTGCAACCATTATTATTTGGTATTGCTACGACTTTATTTGTCCTTCTATTTTTTATGTCTAATCCAAGTTTAATGGCGTCCATTCACTTTGTGTTATCATTAATAGGTGTTGGAATAAGCTATTTAATCATTCAGCACGATTTAGGATTAAGCTCTAAAATTATAGATACTTTTTGCTCCCAAGAAAGTAAAACCACTAATTGTAATGCGGTTTTAAATTCAAAAGGCGCAACGCTATATAAGAATGTAAAACTGAGTGATGTTAGTCTTGTCTATTTCATATCACTTAGTTTTGCCTCGCTTTTATTAAGCTTAACAAACAACTCTTTAAGCTCCTTATATCTAATAGGCTTAGCGGGCTTACCGGTAGTTTTGTATTCTATATACTATCAAGTTAACATTTCAAAAAACTGGTGTGTCTTGTGCTTAGGCGTAGCATCTGTTTTAACCCTTCAAGCGTCGCTTTTTTTCATTTTCAACTTCCATTTTTCAATATTAAATCTTAAATCGAGCCTACTCGTTGTTCTTCCTGTTATTACAACAGCTTCCATTTGGCTATTCATCAATACAAAATTAAAACAAGAGCAAGCTTTTGAAAAACTAAAAATAAAATCCAGCAAGTTTAAAAGAAACTTTAAGGTGTTCAACACCCTTTTGCAACAATCTGAAACCGTGGATACCGTATTAACTACTATTCCCGAAATCGTATTAGGAAACAAGAATGCACCATTAAATATTACAATTATAACCAATCCTTTTTGCGGCCATTGTAAAGGCGTACATAATATCCTTGAGTCGATTTTAAAGCAATATCATACTTTATTTAATGCTACGGTAAGATTCAATATAAACACTAGTAATTTAGAAAGTGATGGCGTATTGGTATCTAGTAAACTCCTAGAACTATTCCATACAAAAGGTGAACAAAAGTGTTTAGAAGCCATGCATGACATTTATAATAAAGGCAACGCAAAATCTTGGCTAACCAAATGGGGGACAGCCGACAATGCTGAAATCTATGCAGACATACTACAAGGCGAATACGAATGGTGTTTTGAGAAGAACATAAATTTCACACCGGAAATCTTAATTAATGGTAAATCATTCCCTAAAGCCTATGATAGAAGTGATTTAAAATATTTTATTGAGGATTTAAGCGAGGCCTGTAGCGTAAACACACAGCCATATCAACTACAAAATACTATATAAAAACAGCAACCCTTTATTAAAAGGGCTTTGCATTTTGCAACCTTATTCTCTCGCGAGGAAGAGACACAAACCGTGAGTGTCTTTAACTGTTCACGGCAAATTAAATTATCAACTATTTTAATTATGAAAAATTTTAAAAATTTAGGACATGCTTTATCAAAAGCTGAGCAAAAAATGATTTACGGAGGAATACCTGATGGCACTTGGTTACCACCAGGTGGCGACGATGGACCTCAACCACTTTGCACTGTTCACTCACAATGTCCTGCAGGTCAGTGTTGTGGCTATTATGACAATAAATGCCACCCTTACACAAATAATGAAGGATTGTGTGATGGTAGACCTGAAGCATTTGGCAGCTTATAAGCTATAAAGTCAAAACCCATTAATGGTTCTTCAAAATGACTTTGAAGAGCCATTAATTTAAAACCAAAAGAACCCCTATATACATCATTAAATCGGCCGCCGTTATACCAAAGGTCGCGTTTTTGATGCCAATTATCTCAAGAAAAACAGACACAGCCTGTGAGTGTCTATAAATGTTCACTGGTAATACCATTTACAAATATTTTATTATGAAAAATTTAAAAAACTTAGGACAAGCTTTATCTAAAGCGGAACAAAAAACCATTCAAGGTGGTTATATTTTTACTCCAGCCGCAAATACTGGATACGTAAGCACTTTTGGAGGTTCAAATTATGTCGACGAATGCCAAAGCGCAGACGATTGCCCAATGAAAGAAAATCGAGATGGTTCTTTAATGACACCGAGTTGCAGAACTACAATCGATGGACTTAAATGCCATTATGTTGCTTTTTAATTTAACAATTGCCAAAGAAGAAATTTTTTCTTTGGCAATTATTACAAAAATAATTTGAAAAAATTCCCAACATACAAGCAAACCGAATCCAAAGATTGCGGCCCTACTTGCTTAAAAATTATTGCCAAACATTATGGAAAAAGCTTGTCAATTTCACAACTTAGAACCATAAGTGAAACCACAAGAGAAGGCAGTAGTTTGCTTAATTTAAGTAATGCAAGCGAAACTATTGGCTTTAGGTCATTAGGTGTGAAATTGAATTTAAAAGAACTTGAGAAAGTTCCTCTACCTACTGTTCTACATTGGAATAAGGACCATTATGTTGTACTATATAAAATAAAAAAAGACGTTTTTTATATTTCAGATCCCGGCTTTGGGTTATTGGAATATAAAAAAGACGACTTTCTTAAGTTCGGATAGGACAGAATGCCAAAGAAACAACTCAAGAAGGCATTGCCTTATTATTAGATACTACTCCAGCATTTTACACGAATGCATTGGAAGAGGGTGAAAAAATTGAATTTAATTTCACATACCTATCAAAATACATAATAAAATACAAGAAGTTTATTATTCAACTCTGCATTGGCCTACTTGCCGCGAGTTTGCTGCAGCTAGTGGTTCCTTTTTTAACACAGAGTATTGTTGATGTTGGTATTAATAATCAAGATCTAAATTTCATCTACTTAATACTCTTTGCTCAAATCTCTTTATTTCTTGGTAGAACCGGTATAGAAATTATTAGAAGTTGGATATTATTACATGTTAGTACGCGAATAAATATCTCATTGATCTCAGACTTTTTTATAAAGTTAATGAAATTACCTATCTCCTATTTCGATACTAAAATGACAGGAGACATCATGCAACGCATCAACGACCACAGTCGTATTGAAAGGATTTTAACCACGTCTTCACTAAGTGTCCTTTTTTCTATGGTGAACTTCATCGTCTTTAGTTTTGTTTTAGCGTATTACAACCTACAGATTTTTGCTGTATTTCTCATAGGTAGTGTCCTTTATTTTTTCCGGATTAAAATTTTTCTTAAAAAGAGAGCGGCATTAGACTACAAAAGGTTTTCTGCTTCCAGTCAAGAACAAAGTAAAGTAATAGAGCTTATCAATGGCATGCAAGACATTAAATTACACAATGCCGAAAAGCAAAAGCGTTGGGCTTGGGAACATACACAAGCAAAACTATTTAAAGTATCTGTTAAAAGTTTAGGCTTAGAACAAGCTCAAGGTGTGGGGTCTTCTTTCATCAATGAACTTAAAAATATTCTTATTACTGTACTTTCTGCTAAATTAGTCATTGACGGAGAAATCACCTTAGGGATGATGTTAGCAATTTCTTACATCGTTGGCCAATTAAACTCCCCTGTACAACAACTTATTGGCTTTGTTAGAGAATTACAGGATGCTAGAATTTCACTGGATCGTTTAGGAGAAATTCACAATATGGATGACGAGGAATTAGAACCACAAAACAAAGTTCATGACATTCCTTCAAACGCAAATATTGAAATCAAAAACCTTTACTTTAATTACACCGGTTCAGATACTGATGTATTAAAAGATTTAAGCTTACTAATTCCTGCCAATAAAACAACAGCTATTGTAGGAACCAGTGGCAGTGGTAAAACAACATTACTAAAATTATTATTAAAATTTTATGCTCCTAGAAACGGAGAAATACACTTAGACACTATCGCTTTTGAACACTTATCACAAACCACTTGGCGTGATAATTATGGTGTGGTGATGCAGGAAGGCTTCATTTTTAATGATTCCATTGCTAATAATATAGCCATTGGAGAAGACACTATAGATAAACAAAAATTAGCACATGCCATAGAAGTCGCAAATATTAAGAACTATATAGAATCTTTGCCGCTTTCATACAACACCAAAATAGGTTCAGAGGGTGTGGGATTAAGTACGGGTCAAAAACAACGCCTATTAATTGCCGGAGCCGTTTATAAAAACCCTAAATATCTCTTTTTTGATGAAGCAACCAGCGCTCTAGACGCTAATAACGAAAAGGTAATCATGGAAAATCTAGACACCTTTTTTAAAGATAGAACCGTGGTTGTTGTTGCACATCGATTAAGTACGGTGAAAAACGCACATCAAATCGTGGTTTTAGATCAAGGACAAATAGTTGAAATAGGAAATCACGACACCTTAGTCGCAAAAAAAGGCAATTATTATAATCCGGTTAAAAACCAACTAGAACTCGGAAGCTAATGTCAAAAAAACTAGAAGAAATAGAATTAAGAAGTGAGCAGGTACAAGATATTTTATCCTATGTCCCGCATTGGATGATACGCTATGGTAATCTAGTGTTTTTACTATTAATTGTACTATTTCTAGCCTTATCGTTTTTTATTAAATATCCGGATGTTATTAGTGCACAAGCCCTAGTAACCACTAAAATCCCTCCTCAAAAAGAGTATGCTAAAATAACCAGTCGCATTCAGGCCATATTAGTTAAAGACAATGCTATAGTCACTCCAAATACACCTTTAGCCATTTTAGAGAACACTGCCAATTATAAAGACGTGTTTTTGCTTAAGAGCATCTTAGATACCATTAGACCAAACACGCAAGCGTTTTACTTCCCAATTAATGACATCCCACTATTGTTTTTAGGCAACATAGATAATGATTTTGCCATTTTTGAAAACAATTATATCCAATATGTATTAAATAAAGAATTACAACCCTTTTCTAACGAAGCTTTAGCCAACAAAACAACACTCTCTGAATTGCACACAAGGTTAGCCAATTCTAAATCGCAATTAGAAATCAATCGTGCTGAACTGGCCTATAAAAAGAACAAATTAGAACGAAACAAAACGCTTTATAAAAAAGGAATCATCGCCAAATTGGAGTATGAAAACAATGAGATAGAATATGCGCAAGCCCAGCGAAATTTTAAGAGTTTCGAGGCTTCCATTTCACAAATACGGGAATCTATAAGTAATGCGAATACCACAAGAAAAGGCAATAAAATTAATAATACCCGGGAAGAAATCAAACTTTTAAAAAATGTTTTACAATCCTTCAATCAATTAAAAATTGCAATAAAAGATTGGGAAAATACCCACGTGCTCTCCTCTAAATTAAATGGAAAAGTCTCTTTTATGAATTTTAAAACTGTGAATGAAACGGTTACCGCTGGTGATCTGGTGTTTACCATCATCCCCAATAAAAATTTGGACTATATCGCGAAATTAAAAACGCCAATTTTAAACTCAGGAAAATTAAAAACAGGCCGGAAAGTAAATATAAGCATAGAAAACTATCCGGAAACTGAATTTGGTTTTTTAACGGGAACTATTAATAAAATCTCCGCCATTCCGAGATGACAAAGGCTTTTATTTAATTGATGTGGAACTCCCAAAACATTTAATAACCTCCTATAATAAAGAAATAAAATTTAAACAAGAAATGCGCGGCAATGCCGAAGTCATTACTGAAGACTTAAGGTTGGCAGAACGTTTCTTTTATCAAATTAAAGACATCTTTAAATAGTAAAAACATGCTCTCGCGAGGATATGATAGACGCATGCTAGATAAGCATAGTAGCGGTCTAATTTTTAGATAACTATATCTAGTATAAAAAAACCTCGCAAATGCGAGGTTTTTAATTGTGTATAAACCACAAGTTCTTATTTCTTCCTGTCGTCTGCTACTTTATCTAATTTTTTAATTTCTTCATTGTACTCTTCAATGGCATCATCTGTATCTCCATCGTCTTGCATCTCTTCGTTATACTCTTCATTCGCTTTACGGTTTATCTTAACGTACTTATCGAACGTTTCATTAATCTCCTCAACTAAATCGGCATACGCTTCATTAATCTCTTCCATATTTTCAATAACTTCTTTTTCTTTGGCATTTTTTTCTTTTAAGAATTCATTGTATTCTTTTTCCAGGTCCTTAATGTCTTCAGAAATTTCTTCAGTCATCATCCATTCCGGTCGCGTTGTTTTTACGGCCGCTATGGTTTTTGCAAGACTTGTCAAGGTAGATTTCATGGTCATCATATCTGCCCCTTCCAACTTTTTCATTTCTATAGATAGGCTATTAAAACCGTCCCAGCCACTAATTTGCAAGGCTTTTACTTCATTATCCATGGAGCGTACATAAGAAATTCCGTTTATTGTTGTTCTATTATTAGCCACCATTTCTCTTTCTAATCGCGCCGTTTTCTCGGCTTCGATAGAGTCTTTTCTCATTTCAGCTTTTAGTTCCATTTCCGCTTGTTGTGCTTCTGCCTCGGCTTTTTTAGAGGCTTCATCCACACAAGAGGACACCGCTAAACCTAAAAAAATTAACATGCCAAGTGTATATTTTAAATTTTTCATATCAGGTTATTGTATTTGTTAGATTGGGTCAAATATATTATTTATTAGTAATGATTTAATCATTTAAATATTTAATTAATCTTAATACTATGTATTATTATCGTATTATTATTAAATACATTTAACATCATGAATTAAATATGTTAAAAAGTATGCGTTTTACGCATTACCACCATTACGCTTTAAACATGCTAATGCCTTGTTTCCACATTCATATTCAATAAAAAAAGTCTTGTTTTTCTCTGTAGCATTTACCAGTTCATGAAGTCACAGGAAAAAAAGTGCTTTTTTAAACCACATCATTTGCTAAAAAGTACCATCGTAAGATATAAGTATGCTTCATTACGGTAAAAACCGTAATGAAAAGTTGAATTTTAACATAAATATATCAATAATCACATTTTTTATATTATACCATAGTATTTATTTTATAGATTTAAATAAAATTTATATTAACTCTCCCAAAACTATCAAAATAGACTAACGAATAAACGTTAATAAATTGAAAAACTCACTTATTTATCTTGTAGACCAATTACTGCGAAAAAATAAAATAAAAATTGATTCTAAGGAATTAAATTTTCAAATACAAAGTCATCCTTCATACCCCAGCTTACATGCCATAACTGGCGTTTTATCACATTTTAATATTGAAAATTTAGCCGTTGAAGTTCCTGTAAATGAAAATACATTACTTCAACTTCCAAACCACTTTTTGGCACAAGTAAAAACACCTGAGGGACATGTATTTGTTCTTGTTAATAATAACGGTGTAAACTACACCCTCGTTTTTAATCGTAAAAAATCTAAAAGGGTTTCTGCACAAACATTCTTATTAGAATTTACAGGAATTATGGTCGCTGTGGAAAAGGATGAAAATAATGTTTCTATTAAAAAGAGTAACCACAACAAAATATTAGTTTCATTTTTGTTATTTCTTTTTATAACCCTGTTTTTTATAACAAATAAAAATCCTTTTGACATAATACATTTCGTGCTTTCTGTCATTGGGGTTGGAATTAGTTTATTAATTGTGCAGTATGACTTAGGCATAAATTCTAAAATAGTAGACAGTATTTGTTCTCAAGAAAGCAAAACAACAAACTGCGAAACGGTATTAAACTCCAAGGGAGCTTACCTCCTTAAAAGTTTTAAATTAAGTGATATTAGTTTTATTTACTTCTCTGCTATAAGTTTTGCATGGTTTTTATTAAGTATCGCAAAAATAGAATACAATCCCATTATAACAATAAGTATTATAACCATACCTGCAATAATCTACTCTTTATATTATCAAGCCTTTGTTGCAAAGAGTTGGTGCATTCTTTGTTTAACAGTGGTTTCCATATTAATTCTACAAGCCGCTCTATTCCCTTTTATTGACATCTCTATTTCCAATATAAGCCCCCTAAGTGTTTTACTAATAGTATTCAGTTTTATTGCAACCACAAGCTTTTGGGTTTTTATTGTTTTAAAACTGAAGAACGAGCAAGATTTTAATAAACTGAAAATTGAATCTATAAAATTTAAAAGAAACTTTGAACTATTTAATACCCTTTTAGAAAAAAACGAAACGGTGGATACTAGTATACTAAATCCTTCAGAAATAATTTTTGGAAACAAGAAAGCCCATCTTAATATCACAATCATTACCAATCCATTCTGCGGACATTGCAAATCTGTACATCATTTAGTAGAAGACCTTTTAAAAGTATACGCCCGCGACGTAAAAATGCGGATCCGGTTTAATATGAGCACAGAAAATGAGAAAAGTGACGTGGTAAGAATAACCTCAAGACTTCTAGAGATATACCATACAGAAGGAGAAAAACAATGTTTAGAAGCAATGCATTCCATATATAATGAGCCAAAAGCTGATAAATGGCTATCAAAATGGAATGACTGTAATAATCCGAACCCTATATTCAACTCTTGAAAGAAGAAAAAGATTGGTGCCGGACGCATAAGATAAACTTTACCCCGAATTATTGATAAATGGGAAGTCTTACCCAAAAGCTTATGATAGAACAGATTTAATTTATTTTATTGAAGAACTTTCAGAATGGGTGAACAATAATAATTGTAACACCGTAAAATTAGAACAATATATATAAAAATGACAAAGCCCTCGTATAAAGGGCTTTGCATTTTGAACACTATTTCTCTCGCGAAGAATAGACACATACTGTGAGTGTCTTTAAATGTTCACGGCAAATATAATTTAAAACTATTTTATTTATGAAGAATTTAAGAAATTTGGGAAAAGCTTTAACTCCGGCCGAACAAAAAACGATTAATGGCGGTTGTATAGGATGTGGACCAGGGCCTTTTGACCCAATCGATGATGGTGGCACGGGCGGTGGCACAGGTGGTGGCAGTTCTTGTGGTGGTTTAACAGTAAACTGTTCTCCAGGGAAATGTTTTAATCCTAGCACTTGTCGTTGTCAATATGGTGAAGGCGCTGGAGCAGGTATGAATGGAGTATGTCTTTAATTATGTTTTTATTGAAGGTAGAAAAGGGAGAGCTGGTCTTTCCCTTTTCCTTTTCCTTTTCCTTTTCCTTTTCCTTTTCCTTTTAAATTTAGCAAAACTCAATATCTTCGTTTAAAATATAATTATGGACCAATTTGAATTATTATTCCTATTATTTTTAATAGTAGTCCTTTTGGTGGTGGAACGCATTGTAATGACTAACTCTAATCCCCACTGTTACTTTAAAATTATTGTATTTTCGAAGCGCGCGAACCGGTTAACTATTACTTGCGCGCTCTTTTTTATCATCAAACTCAACTTTTTATTTCACTACTATTATTAAAACAATACTCGATTTTTGAAAAAATTCCCAACATATAAACAAGCCGAATCGAAAGATTGTGGGCCAACCTGCTTAAAAATTGTTGCTAAGTATTATGGCAAGAGTTTGTCTATTACTCAAATTAGAACGATTAGCGAGACTACGAGGGAAGGTAGTAACTTACTCAATCTTAGCGATGCAAGTGAAGCCATTGGGTTTCGTTCCTTAGGCGTAAAATTGACATTAGAAGAATTACAAAAAGCACCATTACCCTGTATTCTGCATTGGAATAAAAACCATTATGTTGTGCTCTACAAAATAAAAAAAGACAGCTACTATATCTCAGATCCTGGATATGGATTGATAACCTATACCAAACAAGAGTTTCTTAAATTACGGATTGGTAATAATGCTAAAGAAACGACTCAAGAAGGGGTAGCACTGCTTTTAGATCCCACACCAAAATTTTATGACAATGAATTTGTTGAAGATGATGAACAAAAATTCAACTTCCGGTATTTATCGAAGTATCTTTTTAAATATAAAAAGTTTATTATCCAACTTTGTATTGGTCTACTAGCCGCTAGTTTATTACAACTTGTTGTTCCCTTTTTAACTCAAAGCGTTGTAGATGTCGGAATAAAAAATCAAGATCTAAACTTTATTTACCTTATTCTATTTGCACAAATTGCTTTGTTTATTGGTAGAACAGGAATAGAAATTATTAGAAGCTGGATACTACTGCATATCAGTACCGTAATTAACATCTCATTAATCTCAGATTTCTTCATTAAATTAATGCTACTGCCCATCTCCTATTTTGATATAAAAATGACAGGAGATTTACTACAACGTATCAACGATCATAAACGTATTGAACAGATTTTAACAACATCCTCATTAAACGTGTTGTTTTCTATGGTTAATTTTATAGTGTTTAGCTTTGTACTGGTTTATTATAGTTTACAAATTTTTGGGATTTTCTTAATAGGAAGCCTTTTATACTTTATTTGGATTAAGATTTTTCTTAAAAAGCGTGCGACTCTAGATTACAAACGCTTTTCTGCCCTAAGCCAGGAACAAAGTACCGTGATTGAGCTTATCAATGGTATGCAAGACATTAAACTTCATAATGCCGAAAAACAAAAACGTTGGGCTTGGGAGCACACACAGGCTCGATTATTTAAAGTGTCTATAAAAAGTTTAGCATTAGAGCAAACACAAAGTGTCGGTTCTTCTTTCATCAACGAACTTAAAAATATTTTAATTACCATATTATCTGCAAAATTAGTCATAGATGGAGAAATTACTTTAGGGATGATGTTAGCCATTTCTTACATCGTGGGTCAATTAAACTCCCCTGTACAACAGCTTATTAGTTTTGTTAGAGAGTTACAAGATGCTAAAATATCGTTAGACCGTCTCAGCGAAATACACAATATGGATAATGAGGAAATAGATCCCCAAAATAAAATCAAAGACCTCCCTAAAAGCGGCGCTATACATATAAATAATTTAACTTTTAAATATACAGGATCGGATATTGAGGTGTTAAAAGCCTTGAATTTAACCATTCCAGCAAACAAAACAACAGCTATTGTAGGCACCAGTGGTAGTGGTAAAACAACCTTAATGAAACTCCTTTTAGGATACTATAAGCCCAATCAAGGAGACATTTTACTCAATACATTGTCCATACAGAATATCTCACAAAAATCTTGGCGCGACCATTATGGTGTGGTTATGCAAGAAGGTTATATTTTTAATGATTCCATTGCTAATAATATAGCCATTGGTGAAGACACTGTGGATAAAGAAAGATTAGCTCACGCCATAGACGTCGCAAATATTAGGGACTATATAGAATCTTTGCCGCTGAGCTATAATACTAAAATAGGCGCAGAAGGTACGGGATTAAGTACGGGACAAAAACAACGTTTATTTATTGCAAGGGCAGTATATAAAAATCCGGACTATTTGTTTTTCGATGAAGCAACCAGTGCGTTAGACGCAAATAACGAAAAGGTCATTATGAAAAACTTAGACACCTTTTTTCAAGACAAAACAGTTGTTGTTATAGCCCATAGATTAAGTACGGTTAAAAATGCACATCAAATCGTGGTTTTAGACGATGGGAAAATAGTGGAAAAAGGGAGCCATAAAGAACTCGTCGCTAAAAAAGGCAATTATTATAATCAGGTTAAAAACCAACTAGAACTCGGAAGTTAATGTCAAAAAAACTAGAAGAAATAGAATTAAGAAGTGAGCAGGTACAAGATATCTTATCCTATGTCCCGCATTGGATGATACGCTATGGTAATCTGGTGTTTTTACTATTAATTGTACTATTTCTAGCCTTATCGTTTTTTATTAAATATCCGGATGTTATTAGTGCACAAGCCCTAGTAACCACTAAAATCCCTCCTCAAAAAGAGTATGCTAAAATAACCAGTCGCATTCAGGCTATATTAGTTAAAGACAATGCTACAGTCACTCCAAATACACCTTTAGCCATTTTAGAGAACACTGCCAATTATAAAGACGTGTTTTTGCTTAAGAGCATCTTAGATACCATTAAACCAAACACGCAAGCGTTTTACTTCCCAATTAATGACATCCCACTATTGTTTTTAGGCAACATAGATAATGATTTTGCCATTTTTGAAAACAATTATATCCAATATGTATTAAATAAAGAATTACAACCCTTTTCTAATGAAGCTTTAGCCAACAAAACAACACTCTCTGAATTGCACACAAGGTTAGCCAATTCTAAATCGCAATTAGAAATCAACCGTGCTGAACTGGCCTATAAAAAGAACAAATTAGAACGAAACAAAACGCTTTATAAAAAAGGAATCATCGCCAAATTGGAGTATGAAAACAATGAGATAGAATATGCGCAAGCCCAGCGAAATTTTAAGAGTTTCGAGGCTTCCATTTCACAAATACGGGAATCTATAAGTAATGCGAATACCACAAGAAAAGGCAATAAAATTAATAATACCCGGGAAGAAATCAAACTTTTAAAAAATGTTTTACAATCCTTCAATCAATTAAAAATTGCAATAAAAGATTGGGAAAACACCCACGTGCTCTCCTCTAAATTAAATGGAAAAGTCTCTTTTATGAATTTTAAAACTGTGAATGAAACGGTTACCGCTGGTGATCTGGTGTTTACCATCATCCCCAATAAAAATTTGGACTATATCGCGAAATTAAAAACGCCAATTTTAAACTCAGGAAAATTAAAAACAGGCCGAGAAAGTAAATATAAGCATAGAAAACTATCCGGAAACTGAATTTGGTTTTTTAACGGGAACTATTAATAAAATCTCCGCCATTCCAGATGACAAAGGCTTTTATTTAATTGATGTGGAACTCCCAAAACATTTAATAACCTCCTATAATAAAGAAATAAAATTTAAACAAGAAATGCGCGGCAATGCCGAAGTTATTACTGAAGACTTAAGGCTAGCAGAACGTTTCTTTTATCAAATTAAAGACATCTTTAAATAGTAAAAATATGCTCTCGCGAGGAATAGACGCAAACTGTGAGCGTCTTTAATGATCACAGCTTATTTAATTTATAAACATTTTATTATGAAACATTTAAAAAATTTAGGAAAAACGTTATCTAATGCTGAACAAAAAACAATATTAGGAGGAATAAGGCCCCCTGGAGGACCATGTACAGATTCAAACATCGATTGCTATCTAACTGGAAATGATGGCTGCCCGCCTCGTCAAGGTTGCTTTTTAAGCAATGATGATAATAATCCATCTGCATATTGCAGATGCCTATAATCTTGTAAGTAAATGGCCTTGCTCTTTTTTCAGCAAGGCCATTATAAAATAATCTTGAAGAAAGTCTAAAACATAGATAAACAGACACCACATATTTTGGTCCATCTATCAAAAAAAGGGAGCTAAGCCTTACGGAAAACGTATCCATACCAAAAATTAGATAAAGAAAAAAAGCCAAAGCGGTCTTCACTACAATGAAGTTCATTCATTCCTACTGATTGGACAGACTCATCTTATTAGGTCGAAAATAATATCGCAAGACTCCCACAGTCACTCTTCTCAAGCGGCATTTAAATAGACGTACTAGCCGAAGGATTATAAAAAGAGCCTCTTCTAATGTTTATTAGCGCAGTAGTCTGCGAGTATACGACAGTCTATATTTCAGATTCTGTAATTAGAAATCAGTCAGCAAAACTTTCATATAACAAGGAAATTAAAAATAAAGAGCCTTTTCAAATCTGAAAAGGCTCTTTAAATTATTTTCTTTTAATGTTTTATTTCAAACTATCCAAGCTACTCTTCAAGGTTTCAATCTTAGCCAAGGCATCTGCTTCTTTTTTACGTTCACCGGCAATGACCTGCTCCGGTGCTCCTGCAACAAAACGCTCGTTTGAGAGTTTCTTTTTAACCGATTTTAAGAAACCTTCAGTATAACTTAATTCTTCAGACAGTTTTTTAATTTCAGCTTCAACATCTATACTCCCTTCCATTGGGATGAAGTACTCATTAGACTTCACTCTGAAAGTCAATGCGCCTTCTACAGCGTCTTGAACGTAATCTATAGTCTCTAAATTACCTAGCTTAGCAATCACGGCATCAAAAGAAGTACTCACTTTTTCATTATTAATTACCGAAAAACCAATCGCATCTTTAAATGCTATGTTCTTTTGTTTTCTAATGTTTCGGATACCGTAAATTACTTCAGATGCAAAATCAAATTCAGAAATTAAACGGTCATTTATTGGTTTAGCTTCCGCCATTTTGAAACGATTAATGCTTCTTCTGGTGTTCTTTCAGCTATATAATGCCGAGAGATCTTCTGTTAAGAATGGCATAAACGGATGCACTATTTTTAAGTTTTCCTCAAAAATTGAAATCACACTTTTTAATGTTTTTGCATCAATGGGTTGTTGGTAAGCAGGCTTAACCATTTCAAGCATCCAGCCGCAAAAATCATCATAAATCAATTTATAAATAGACATTAAAGCATCGCTTAAGCGGTATTTACTAAAGTGGTCTTCTATTTCTAGTAATGCCTTTTGAAATTTAGATTCGTACCACTCAATAGCTATTTTACTCGAGTGCGGTTGCTCTAACTTGGTATCTACTTCCCACCCATCGACTAAGCGGTACGCATTCCAAATTTTATTTCCAAAGCCTTTACCTTGCTGGCATAAGGTTTCATCGAACATTAAATCGTTTCCTGCGGCACTACTTAATAATAAACCTACACGAACACCATCTGCAGTATATTCCTCAATCAGTTTTAAAGCATCGGGCGAATTTCCTAAACTTTTACTCATCTTCCGGCGTTGCTTATCGCGAACCAATCCGGTTAAGTATACATTATTAAATGGTTTTTGGTCTTTATACTCATAACCCGCAATAATCATACGAGCCACCCAAAAGAATAAAATATCTCGGACCGGTAACCAAATCGTTTGTAGGGTAATAGTATTTTATGTCTTCGTTTTCAGGATTTCTAATACCATCAAAAACACTCATTGGCCACAACCAAGAAGAGAACCAGGTATCTAGTGCATCTGTGTCTTGTTTCAAGTCTGAAGCTTGAAGTTCCGTGTTTGAAGTTGCTACTCTCGCTTTCTCCACAGCACCTTCTATACTTTCTGCCACAACAAAATCTTCTTTGCCATCGCCATAGAAATACGCAGGGATTTGTTGCCCCCAAAGCAGTTGACGCGAAATATTCCAATCGCGAATGTTCTCCATCCAATGCCTGTACGTGTTTTCAAACTTCTTTGGAAATAATTTAATTTCAGAATCTTCTCCCAACACTGCTTCAATAGCCGGTTTTGCTAAGTCCTCCATTTTCAAGAACCACTGGTCACTTAATCTCGGTTCTATCACTGCTTTTGTGCGTTCTGATGTACCTACTTTATTAGTATGTGTTTCCGTTTTCACTAAAATACCAGTGTCTTCTAATAGTGCCGCTACATTTTTTCTAGCCACAAAACGATCTTGACCTTCAAAT
The DNA here is from genome assembly GCF_026625145.1 of Lacinutrix neustonica. Taxonomy (GTDB): domain Bacteria; phylum Bacteroidota; class Bacteroidia; order Flavobacteriales; family Flavobacteriaceae; genus Lacinutrix; species Lacinutrix neustonica. Next base: position 1,682,873 of record NZ_CP113088.1, read on the forward strand.
TGCAATCCGAAGCTATTTAAACTCGCATCTTCATTAAAAATGTCTATCACTTCTAATTGGTGCTTATCACCTAACCCCTTATCATTTTCATCATGGGCAGGAGTTACTTTTAAACAACCCGTTCCAAATTCTATATCTACATACTCGTCTTCTATAATTGGAATAACTCTCCCGCAGATAGGAACAATTGCTTTTTTCCCTTTTAAATGTGCAAAGCGTTCATCGGTTGGATTAATACAGATAGCAGTATCTCCAAAAATGGTTTCCGGTCGTGTTGTTGCAATGGTTAACACCTCATCACTACCTTCAATCTTGTAATTTAAATAGTATAATAAACCCTGACGTTCTTCGTGAATAACCTCTTCATCAGACAAAGTGGTTTTGGCTTCCGGATCCCAATTCACCATACGGTAACCGCGGTAAATTAAACCTTTTTCGTATAGATCGACAAACACTTTAATGACCGCTTCAGACATGTCGTCATCCATTGTGAATTTAGTCCTCTCCCAATCGCAAGAACAGCCCAATTTTTTAAGTTGTTCTAAAATAACACCTCCATATTCATCGGTCCATTCCCAGGCATGAACTAAAAATTCATCACGTGTTAAATCGTTTTTATCAATCCCCTGTTCTTTTAATTTAGCGACCACTTTTGCTTCTGTAGCAATAGAAGCGTGATCTGTTCCAGGTACCCAACAAGCGTTTTTTCCTTGTAAACGCGCCCTACGTATCAAAACATCTTGAATGGTATTGTTCAACATATGCCCCATATGTAATACTCCTGTGACGTTTGGCGGAGGAATAACAATAGTATATGGTTCTCTTTCATCTGGTGTTGAATGAAAATAATTATGGGTCATCCAGTAGTCGTACCACTTATTTTCTACTTGTTTTGCATCATATTTAGATGGAATGCTCATACTTTGGAATAGTTTTTGAATGTTGATTAGCAAAAATACTTATATTTATGTTTCTGTGAAATTATAACCAGTATTAATCTATCGTTAAAAAGGGTGCTTATATTTGTGAGTATGCTTTACATCTAATATTTTTGCAGAACAACTTAAAAGTGTTTATGTTTACATAACAAATAAAACAGAAAATGATGAAAAATTTAATAGCAGTATTATTTATCGGATTAATGAGCTTTTCAGTTAGCGCTCAAGATAAGGTGGCAAAAATTGAATTTAAAGAAACCACAATAGATTACGGAACTATTGAAAAAGGAGCTAACGGCGTTAGAACTTTTGAGTTTAAAAACACTGGCGATGCGCCTTTAATTATATCTAATGTAAGTTCAAGCTGTGGTTGTACTGTGCCAAAAAAACCGGAAAACCCAATCCTACCAGGAATGACTGGTGAGATTGAAGTAAAATATGACACGAAGCGTGTGATGCCTATTAGAAAAACAATTACTGTTTTATCTAATGCTGAAACACCAACTGTAGCCTTAAAGATTAAAGGAGAAGTTATTGATCCTTCTAAAACAAGTGTTTTAGAAAAAAAGATAAAAGTGTTATGGAGCAATAAATCTTTATCACCCATAAAATAAAAAGCCGAAGCCATTGCTTCGGCTTTTTATTTTATGGGTGATTCTAAGGTTAAAATGACCGGTATTCTTATACCTATGCGCTCCACTTCAAGTTTTAACTTAGTACCTTCTTCTTCAAAAAAACGCCCCATGAGTTGTTTTAACGAAAAATTAGATGCCTCACTACCATTTATTTTAATAAGTTGATCCCCTTTTTTTAAACCAACACGTTCTGCAGGAGAACCTGGCGTTACTTGCGTAATAATATAAGTGTTCTTAGCTACTAAAATGTTTTTTGACACATAAATCGCCCTTACATTGACCGTTTTATTTTCAACATCAATGTCTTGAGATGCTCTTTCTATTTCTGTGATTAATCGAATACCATCATTTTCTAATTCTATGCCACACTTATTGTAACTAAATTCATCATTAAAATATCTATTCTTTTCAAGTGTTATTTTAGCTTTTTGATAATTAAAAACCAGGTTGAATCGTTTTAGAACCTCGCCACCGAGGCTTCCATTACGCCCTTCAATTTTCCTGAGAACGGAAATATAATCATCATCAGGAAAGGCGACTTTAGGGTCTTTTAATGTAAATGACTTAAGCCTTAATTCATCTATTTTCGAACGCTTTCCATGCACGTTTCCACTTAATCCATAGCCTAAAAAATCTTCAAAATATTTTTTATCAATACTCAAACCTAAACTGTCATCTTTAAAAAGCCAAACAGCATCACTACTACCGAGAATCTATTAATAATTTTACTGGAATTTCCTTTGAATCAATATTGGTAATCAAATCGATATATGGCTTACCATTATAAAACTGTAAATTAAACCCTTCGCAGCTTCTACACCTTTTGTCTTTATAATCTTCAGGGTTATACGCTTTAATTTGTTTTTTTGAATAGTTAATATCTACAACGAGATCCTTAAAAAAATCATACCCTATAATACCATGAACAGGAACCCCTAGTTTTGGTGCAAAATTGGCTGATTTATCAAAAATGACATAAAATTCCTGATCTTCATTTACAGCTTCTCCAATTTTGAACGTGTTATGTGAAGATTTTAAGGCTTGAACAGTACCATCATTACCCAATCCTTTTAGGTAAATCGTTTCAGAATTCAAAATTTTAAGAGAATCAGAAGAATTAATAAAATTAAAAACAATGGGCACCCTTACCCCTGTATCTAACAGAAAAGACAAGGTTACCCCATTGACTTCAACGGGAATAATAACCACATTGTTAATTAATGTGAAATCAATTTTTGTAACGCCTTTTTTTGTGTCTATATTGTATTTTGCCTGTCCGTAACTAGAAAAACTTAAACAGCACAAACCGAATAAAAAGCAAAACAAACCTCTAAACGTCATCTCTCCCAAACTATCTCTTTTTACTGTCATCATGTACCTTTATCCACAGAGTTAATAACCATTTGTTAATACGATAAACGTTTTACCCTGCCCATTTCGTTGTGGATCAAGTTAAACAATTTATTGACACTCATTAGACTTTTTTTTCGCAACTTTGTGTTTCAAAATTTTATTTTATGCCATCAATTTCAAATAAAGGCCAAGCAATGCCACAATCACCAATAAGAAAATTAGTGCCATTTGCAGAAAAAGCCTATACACAAGGGAAAACCGTTTATCATTTAAATATTGGTCAACCGGATATAAAAACGCCACAAATTGCTCTCGACGCAGTGAAAATTCATTCTCCGGAGATATTAGCTTATACACGCTCTGAAGGCTCTGAAGATTACAGACGGAAAATTGCTAATTATTATGCCAAGAAGGACATCCCTGTTAAACACGATGATATTATAGTGACAACTGGAGGAAGCGAAGCTCTTCTGTTTACCTTTGGTAGCGTTATGGATGTCGATGACGAAGTCATTATTCCTGAACCATTTTATGCTAATTACAATGGCTTCTCTACTGCTTCCGGTGTTAAAGTAGTGCCTGTAATTTCTAAAATAGAAGATAATTTTGCCTTACCGCCTATAGAAGAATTCGAGAAATTAATCACACCAAGAACCAAGGCCATTTTAATATGTAATCCGGGTAACCCAACTGGTTATTTATATTCTAAAGAGGAAATACAAAAACTGGCAGCTATTGTAAAAAAACATGATTTATTTTTAATTGCTGATGAAGTATACCGGGAATTTGCATATGACGGTACTATCCATTACTCCATTCTTCAAGAAGAGAGCTTAGATGAACATGCTATCGTTATCGATTCTGTTTCTAAACGTTATAGCATGTGTGGCGCAAGAATTGGTTGCATGGTTTCAAGAAATAAAGAAGTCATACAAACAGCATTAAAGTTTGCCCAGGCGAGATTGAGTCCGCCAACTTTAGCACAAATTGCCAGCGAAGCTGCATTAGACACCCCACAAAGTTATTTTGACGATGTTATCGAAGAATACGAAGATAGAAGAAACACTTTAATTAGAGAACTAAATAAAATTGAAGGCGTAAAAGTTGGAAACCCAAAAGGCGCTTTTTATTGCATTGCACAATTGCCAATAAAAAACAGTGATGCTTTTGCGCAATGGCTTTTAGAAGAATTTGATGTTAATGGAGAAACTATTATGGTCGCTCCAGCTGCAGGCTTTTATTCTACTCCAGGTGTGGGAATGAACCAAATTAGAATTGCATACGTACTTAATAAAGAAAGCCTCGTAAAAGCCGTTCATATATTAAAAGAAGCCCTAAAAATTTACAAGGATTAGTGCACATTCAACACAACATATCTTTAAAACCATATAATACTTTTGGTATCGATGTCATGGCGAGCCATTTTGTGTCTGTAGCTTCTGTTTCCGATTTAATCTCAGTAATTAAACAGAAAGATTTCTCTAAGAAGTTCATTCTTGGTGGAGGGAGTAATATGCTATTGACTAAAAATGTTGAGGCACTTGTTGTACATATAAACTTAAAAGGAAAGACTATTATTTCACAAGAGGACAGCCATGTTTTAATTAAGGCTGAAGCTGGAGAAAACTGGCATGAATTTGTTTTATGGTGTTTGGATCACGATTTTGGTGGCCTCGAAAATATGTCTCTCATTCCAGGTAACGTGGGTACCGCTCCCATTCAAAATATTGGGGCATATGGTATGGAGTTAAAAGACCATTTTATAAGTTGCCAAGCCTTGAATGTCGACACTCTAGAAACAGAAACTTTTAACAAATTAGACTGCAATTTTGGTTATCGCAATTCAATTTTTAAGCAACAAGCAAAAGGAAAGTATATTATTACTAGTGTCGTTTTTAAATTAACAAAAAAGAGACATGCTTTACGAACAAATTATGGCGCCATACAAGGGCAACTGGATTTTATGGGGGTTAAGAAGCCCACCATTCAAGATATTTCTAAAGCCGTGATTGCTATTCGGGAAAGTAAGTTACCCAATCCAAAAGTGATTGGGAACAGTGGCAGCTTTTTTAAAAACCCCATCATTTCTTCTGAAGCATTTAAAGCACTACAAAAAAACTTTCCTGACGCTCCTAGTTATCCTATTTCAGAACACGAAGTAAAGGTTCCTGCAGGATGGCTAATAGAAAAAGCAGGTTTTAAAGGCAAGACCTTTGGTAATTATGGGGTACATAAAAACCAGGCCCTCGTTTTGGTTAACTATGGTGGCGCAAAAGGGAAAGACATATTAGCACTTTCAAAATTGATACAAAATACAATTTATCGTATATTTAATATTTCTATTGAAGCCGAGGTAAATATTTTATAATTGCAATACCTGTTTCATAGCAACGTTAATCTAACTAACAAATAGCAATACCATTGAGTCTCTCTATAGAAGAAGAAATAGTTGTTTTATTAAAAAGTGGTGACAAAAAAGCCATTGGCTTATTGTATGAAAACTATTCTGATGCCCTTTTAGGTGTCATAAAAAAAGTGATTAATGACGATGACACTGCACAAGACGTTTTGCAGGAAGGGTTTGTGAAAGTGTGGAAAAAAAGTAAAAGTTATGATTCTGAAAAAGCAAAACTGTTTACTTGGTTGTATCGCATTTTCTATAATTCGGCCATTGATAAAGTACGCTCTTTAAACAATAAAACAAAAAAGGAGATCCAAATTGAAGATTCAAACGTATATAAACTGACCACCAATAGTTTAAATCAAGATACTTTAGACATCAAAAAACATCTAAGTAGTCTAGATTTAAAATATCAAATTGTTATAAATGCACTCTTTTTTGAAGGCATGACACAACAAGAAGCGAGTGACGAATTAAACATTCCCTTAGGAACTATAAAGTCAAGATTAAAAATAGGCTTAAGAGAATTGAAGAAAATTTACAACCCTTAACATTATGAAAATGATTGTTGATAGTAATACATTTTTAGAATCGGGTTTATTAGAAAAATATTTAATAGGCCAAACGAGTCCTCAGGAAACACTTGAGGTTGAACAGTATATTTCTAAATATCCTGAAGTTGATGCGGTGTACCAAACACTTCAAAATAATTTAGAATTATCTGCTTTCGCAAATGCAGAAGAAGCCCCCGTGCATCTTTTAGGCAACATCCTTTCTAGTTTGGATGACACCCCTGTGATTGCCATGAATACTACGTCATTTAAATCGTGGTTTGGTTATGGCATAGCGGCTAGCGTTGTCGCTTTATTATTTGCAAGTACATCCTTTTATCTCTACACTCAAAACGACTCTTTACTAGATGAAAATCAAACCATAGTAGAGGAACTTTATGACCTAAGAAGCGATATTGCTAATAATAATTTAAAGCTTGATGCTTTAGCTGATCAATTTGCTCAGCTTAATAATCCGGAGACTGAAAAGTATATTCTAAAAGGGAATCGTAGGGCTAAAAACTTAAAGGCAGTCGCATACATTAACCCAAAAGAAAAAACATCGATGCTCGATGTTGTGTCTTTACCTATTTTACCAGATGACAAAGTGTATCAAATTTGGGCAGATTTGCAAGGTAAAATGGTTAATCTAGGTATTTTAAGCGAAAGAGATAGGCGCTTACAGCAAATTCCTTACACTGAGGATGCTTTAGGTTTGAGCATTACTATAGAAAGAAAAGGAAAACTACCTTCAACGTCTACTGAAACTCCTGTGGCAGAGATTGAATTGAACTTGAAAGAATAAGAGTTCTAAACCTTTATCATATTAAATAAAGCTCTCCTCATGCAGTAGAGCTTTATTTTTATCTTGGAATTTAATCTCAATGATCTCTTAATTTGAATCCCATAAATATTCTTGATGTTTGTGGCATTAGTGAAAACGTAAAATTAAAATAGTATCTTTGCAACACTAATTTAAAAAATTATTTTTAGTGAAACTTCTTCTAATCACATTAGTACTATTAGGCTTAGCCATTGCAGGAATAGCGATAAAAATATGGGCTAAAAAAGACGGTAAATTTGCTGGCACTTGTGCAAGCCAAAACCCAATGATTAACAAAGATGGGGAAGCTTGTGGATTTTGTGGTAAAACGCCGGAGCAGTTCGAAAATTGTAACGAACCGCAACACTCCTAACCTTTAACCTTATATGCTTTTACTTGAAATTCTGTACTATTGCTTTGTGGTTGTAGTGGGTATTCAAGTGGTTTATTTTGGTATTATCTTTGGCAGTTTTGCTTTTTGTAAACCTGTATCTATATCAAAAAAAAATATTCCGGTCTCAATTATTATTTGCGCAAAAAATGAAGCGGGCAATATTAAAAAATATCTGCCTTCCATTTTAAACCAAGAATATCCGGAGTTTGAAGTCGTCTTAATTAATGATGCCTCTCATGACGAGACTCTAGATGTTTTTGAAGGGTTTGCAAGAGACCATAAAAACATTAAAATTGTTAATGTAAAAAATGTTGAAGCCTTTTGGGCCAAAAAAAAATACGCGCTCACTTTAGGTATTAAAGCAGCTACACATAATCAATTATTATTTACAGATGCAGACTGTGAGCCTGTTTCAAACCAATGGATTAGTGAAATGGCTTCTCACTTTTCAACCGAAAACACAGTGATTTTAGGTTATGGTGCTTATCATAAAATTAAAAAATCTTTTTTAAACAAGCTTATTCGCTATGAAACCGTTTTGACAGCGATTCAATATTTTTCGTTTGCTCAAATTGGCACACCTTTTATGGGGGTGGGTCGTAATCTAGCTTACCATCGTGATGAGTTTTTTAAAGCAAATGGTTTTATAAATCATATAGATGTACGTTCAGGTGATGATGATCTTTTTATTAATGAAGTGGCCTCAAGTGATAATACTGCGGTTTGTTTTACCCCGGACAGTTTCACGACTTCTCAGCCTAAGCTAAGTTTTAAAAATTGGTTTAGGCAAAAACGCAGACACATTTCAACAGCGCATAGATATAAGTTTTCTCACAAAGCGTTACTCGCCCTATTTTACAGTTCTCAATTATTGTTTTGGGTACTATCCATAATACTGTTCATTTTTCTTTTTAATTGGCCATTTGTGATTTTACTTATTGTTTTTAGATGTACCATACAGCTTTTGGTCGTTGGCGTTTCAGCAAAAAAACTAAATGAAACAGATTTAGTGTTTTTACTTCCCGTTTTAGAACTTTTTTTAATTGGTTTTCAATTAACTATATTTATAACAAATCTCATTTCAAAACCTAACTATTGGAAATAGAAGAAGCGATTGCAAAAGCAAAGAAAAATGATCAAAAAGCATTTAACTTTTTGTTAGATAATTTTTGGGATTACGTATACGGCTTTCAACTTAAACGTATAGAAAACGAAAATGATGCCGAAGACATTACCATTCAAACCTTCTCTAAAGCATTTGATAAAATAGAGAAGTATGATGAGAAGTATTCCTTTAAAACTTGGTTGATTACCATCTCTAAAAACATCCATATAGATTTACTTCGAAAAGAAAAGAGTTCCATCAACTCAAAAATCACTAACCATGACGATGATACGGTCTATCAAGTTATTGACGAATCTCCTTCTCCGGAGGACAAACTCATTAAAGAGCAAAATTTAGCGACCCTGTTACGCGATATTAAAAAGCTTAAACCCCATTATCAAGAAGTTATTAATCTGCGGTATTTTCAAGAATTAAGCTATACCGAAATTAGCAAAGAACTTGGTGAGCCCATGAATAATGTAAAAGTTAAATTACTGCGTGCTAAAAAGCTATTAGCCGAGATCATTAAAAGATAACCATGGTTTCAATTAAAAAACTGGGGCCTGGTCTTTTATTTGCTGGGGCTGCTATTGGCGTTTCTCACTTAGTACAATCTACGCGTGCTGGTGCAGATTTTGGTTTAGGTTTACTTTGGGCCTTGTTACTCGTTAACCTTTTTAAATATCCTTTCTTTCAATTTGGCCCGCGTTATGCAGCAGCAACTGGTGAAAGCCTATTAGACGGGTATAACAAACTAGGAAAAGGGGTTTTAGTCGCTTATTTTATACTCACTTTTGCGACGATGTTTACCATTCAAACTGCAGTAACAATAGTTACTGCTGGCTTAGCATCCACCTTATTTGGAGATTTTATTTCCATAGAATTATGGACCGTTATTATATTGATAATCTGTTTAAGCATTTTATTTTTTGGCAAATACAAAGTCTTGGACCGGCTCATTAAAATCATTATCATCACGTTAACTATTAGCACCCTCATAGCTGTTAGCATGGCACTATTTGATTTTGACAAAAGAGTTAGCTTCACTCAAATACTACCCGAAAACAGCATAGAAATCGGCTTCTTAATTGCCTTTATGGGGTGGATGCCTGCACCATTAGACATCTCTGTTTGGCATTCCCTTTGGACGATTGAAAAGAAAACAGACGAAAAAGATTACACACCAAAGTCCGCTTTATTGGATTTTAATATTGGTTTTATCGCGACCATCCTACTAGGGATTTGTTTTTTATTATTAGGCTATTTGGTAATGTACCATAGTGGTAGCACCTTTAGTCAGAATGCAGGTCTCTTTTCAAATCAATTAATCCAAATGTATACAAGCAGTTTGGGTCACTGGACTTATATCGTTATAGGGATTGCTGCTTTTACTACCATGTTTAGTACCACATTAACAACACTAGACGCCTCACCTAGAGCCATGCATAAAACGCTAGAATTATTAAGTCAGGCTACTTTTAATAAAGGGTATCTCTATTGGGTGTTATTGTTAGCGTCGGGCACTATTTTTATCTTTTTTTATTTTGCGTCAAACATGGGCAAATTAATAAATATTGCCACCGTCCTTTCGTTTATAACCGCGCCGTTTTATGCCATCATTAATTATATCCTCATTAGCGGAAAACATACTCCAAAAGCATGGCATCCATCAAAAGTGCTACATGTATTAAGTATTTTAGGCATCCTGTTTTTGATTGGTTTTAGCCTCCGGTATCTCACATCTTTATAGAATACTTTGTATCTTTGCCTTTCAATCTAAATTGTTGCTATGAATAGTGAAACTGCATCAGTAATCCTACCAGCCCAAAGACAACCTAAACCAAAATGGTTACGTGTAAAACTACCAACAGGTAAGAAATACACAGAACTTCGCGGCTTGGTAGATAAGTATAACTTAAATACGATTTGTGCATCTCGGAAGCTGCCCAAACATGGGAGAGTGCTGGGGCGAAGGAACTGCCACATTTATGATTCTAGGCAATATCTGTACGCGCTCCTGTGGTTTTTGCGGTGTTAAAACCGGAAGACCGTAAACCATTGATTGGGATGAACCAGTAAAAAGTAGCACGTTCTATTAAAATCATGAAAATCAAGCATGCCGTTTTAACCAGTGTCGATCGCGATGATATAAAGGATATGGGAAGTATTATGTGGGCAGAAACGGTGAAAGCCGTACGTCGCATGAATCCTGAAACTACATTAGAAACACTAATTCCAGGATTTTCAAGGCATAGAAAAACACATTGATCGCATTGTTGAAGTCGCACCGAAGTGGTCTCTCACAATATTGAAACCGTGAAACGGTTGACACGTGAAGTGAGAATTCAAGCAAAGTACGAACGTAGTTTAGGTGTTTTAAAATACTTAAAACAACAAGGTCAACGCCGAACAAAGTCTCGGCATTATGCTAGGTTTAGGAGAAACCCGTGAAGAAGTGATACAAACACTTCATGACTTGCGCGAAAATGATGTAGATGTGGTGACTATTGGCCAATATCTTCAGCCAAGTAAAAAGCATTTACCCGTAAAGCAATTCATTATGCCAGATCAATTTAAAGAATATGAAACCATTGGTTTAGAACTTGGTTTCCGTCATGTGGAAAGCAGTGCGTTAGTACGTTCCTCTTACAAAGCCCAAAAACATATAAATTAAATGATTACTGTTGCTATCAACGGTTTTGGTCGTATAGGGCGACGGGTTTTCCGACTCATACAAGACCATGAAAACATAGAGGTTGTTGCTATTAATGACTTGGCTGATGCCGAAGCCTTAGTCATTTATTAAAATATGACAGTATTCATGGTATTTTTAAAAAAGACATTTCCCACGACGACAACCATATTATAGTTGAGCAGAGAAGAGTGGTTCTTTTAAATGAAAACCGTCCCGAGCATATTAATTGGAAACCCTTTGCTCCAGATTTTGTTATTGAAGCTACCGGAAAGTTTAAAACAGCTCAAGCCTTAGATCCCCATATTAAAAATGGCGCAAAACGTGTTATTTTAAGTGTCCCACCAGAAGACGACATTATTAAAACAATTGTTTTAGGTATTAATGAGGACACATTAGACGGCACTGAGACGCTCATTTCTAACGCATCATGCACCACAAATAATGCTGCGCCTATGATTGCTGTTATTAACGAGCTATGCGGTATTAATCAAGCATATATCACCACCGTTCATTCCTACACAACAGATCAAAGTTTACACGATCAACCGCATCGCGACTTACGCCGAGCACGTGCAGCAGGACAGTCTATTGTCCCAACAACAACTGGAGCAGCCAAGGCGCTAACAAAAATTTTTCCGATTTAGAAAATGTTATTGGAGGCTGCGGGATTCGTGTACCTGTTGCAAATGGATCGCTAACAGACATTACTTTTAACGTCAAAACAGCGGTTTCCATTGAATCGATAAATACGGCTTTTAAAAAGGCATCAGAAGGCAAATATAAGGGCGTCTTGGAGTATACCGAAGCCCCAATTGTATCCATAGATATCGTAGGCAATACACACTCCTGTGTGTTTGATTCTCAAATGACCTCTGTTATTGGCAACATGATAAAAATAATAGGCTGGTATGACAATGAAACAGGCTACTCTAGTCGACTTGTAGACCTAATTATCAATTTATCGCAAAAAACGGCACCTTTATCGGGTAAATAATTATATTTGTTAGTAAAACATCTTTACAATGTCCTCTTACTACAACTATCTATGTGCTATATTTCTGTTGTTAAGCTTTCCTTTATATGGCCAAGACTTATCACAAAAAAAAGTGCTGAACTTCAAGCTCAGGTAGATGCTGGTATTAATTCTGCACAAAAAAACTTGGCCGCTCAAAATTATTACCAAGCGCAACGTGACTTAGAAATAACACTAGAAAAAGCCTTAGAAATTGATAATAAAAAAAGCATCGGATTAGTCTATTCTAAAATTGGCAAACTTCAATATATTTTAGAAGAACCTAATGAAGCCATAAAATCCCTTATAAAAGCTACTGAGGTTCAACGTCTTGCAAAAGACTACGCAAACATCGCTGAAACCTATAAGGTGTTAGCCGATGTTTATATGAGTAGTAAAGACTATAACCAAGCTTTAGATTATTATAAATCTGCTGAAACGTATTTCAATCAAGAAGACCTTTACACCTATGAAGCAGAGGCCATATTAAAGAAAGGCATCGCTTATTTAGCCTTAAATAGTTATGAAAAAGCTTCTGAAGCCTTTCAAAAATCTATTGCGCTTGCGAGACGCTATCAACTCCAAAAAATATTGAGTTCTTCTTTAATACACCTCGGTAAAGTAGAGGCTTTAAATGATCAAATTGAAGACGGCCTAAAATATGCTAATCAAGGTTATGACATTGCCATACAATATAATTTTAGTGATGTTATAAATAATGGTTCTTTAATATTAAGTGAATTATATGAAGGTAAAGGTGATTTGTTAAAAGCAAACCAGTATTTAAAACGTCACATTACGGTATCAGACTCACTGTTAAATGTAAAAAAACAGTTGCTTTCTCCGGAGCGAAAACGGGCGCTTAGTGATACCTACCAAATACAATATCAAAAGCAAGGTACGGCCGATTTGGAAAAAGTTAAGGCTAGCCCATTCGATCAGTTAACAACCATTTTAAGTATTGCTTTAATTACTATTTTATCACTTTTAACTTTATCGCTCTATAAAAACAATAACATTAGATTGAAATCTAATAATGTATTACACAAAAAAAATAGTGAGCTTATTATTTCTAAGGAAAAAGCAGAATTGGCTTCAAAAACCAAAGCAAATTTTTTATCAACGGTTACTCACGAATTAAGAACACCCTTATATGCTGTCACTGGCTTAACAAATATGCTCTTAGATGAGGATCCAAAACCGGAACAAATTCAACACTTAAAATCGCTTAAATTTTCAGGAGACTATCTGCTAACCTTTATCAATGACATCCTTCAAATTAATAAAATTGAGGCCAATAAAGTAGATCTTGAACCCGAGATTTTTAATTTAAAAAAGAAAATCGCTAATGTTATATCGGCATTAAATAATTCTGCTGCTGATAATAATATTAAAATACATATGGATTATGACAGTGCTCTTCCTTTAAATTATAATGCCGACCAACTAAAAATCTCTCAAATACTAATTAACCTAATTGGAAACTCTATTAAATTTACCAAAGACGGCGATATTTGGGTTCGTGCAAAGAAAATTGATGAGAATGCGGGGGTTTACAACATCCGTTTTGAAGTGGAAGACAATGGCATAGGTATAAGCAAAGAAAAACAAGAACACATGTTTGAAAGTTTTTCCCAAGGCTCAATACAAATTAATAGAAAATATGGTGGAACGGGTTTAGGATTGTCTATCGTAAAAGGATTAATAGACCTCTTAAAGGGTAAAATTTATCTGAAAAGCGAATTAGGACAAGGCTCCACTTTTTTCTTCGAAATACCGATGCAATATACAGAAGAGCTTGTGAAAGAGGTAAAGACTAATTACTTTAAAGACATTAATAGTGTTGATTTAGATAACATCAAAATCTTAGTGGTTGAAGACAATAAAATCAACCAAATGATTACTAAAAAGATTTTAAATAAGATGAATTTAAACTGTGAAGTGGTTGACAATGGAGAATCTGCAGTTGAAAAAGTAAAGAATGGTCATTATGATGTTGTTTTAATGGATATTCACATGCCTGGCATAAGCGGCATAGAAGCCACCAGGCAAATAAGGACCTTCGATAAAAAACTTAATATTTTTGCATTAACTGCGGTCACTATAGAAGATAAAATGCAAGAATTTGATGAGGCTGGATTTACAGATATCATTTCTAAACCTTTTAAACAGGAAGATTTTGAGAAAAAATTATACGATGCACTTATTATTGTTTCTTAAATCCTTTTATTAGCGCGTACAAAGTCTTTTATTTTTTTATCAAATTCAGACGCTTTATCTATTTCACTCACTATTGGTAAGTAATACAATTTACCTTTTAAAAGGTCCGCTTCTTTTAGCCGCATGTAATCCTTTTCTGTGGTTACAATCAATTCACTTTCACTTATGCGCTGTATATCACTAACAGTGAATGTGTGATGATCCTTAAATTCCAAATGGTTATACTTAAGTTTTTTTGCAGTCAAATACGTTAATAAAGGTGTTGCATTGGCAATCCCTGTCACTAAAGTAAATTTAGAAAGCGACTGCAGGGGACGTGTTTTTTCTTCAGCAATAACGTGCGATGAGTAATCAATAGAACTAAAACATATAAGTTGATTTGGTTCGGCCTTAATTTGCTTCTTTATTGAAATTTTCTCAGAATCAGATAGGTCCTTAGGGCACTTGGTTACTACTATAATATTAGCACGCTTTGCTCCTGTTCTAGATTCGCGAAGGTTACCAGTGGGTAGAAGAATGTCATTAAAATAAGGTTGCATATAAGTTGTAAGCAATATATTAAACCCTGCTTTTACTTTTCTATGCTGAAAAGCATCATCTAATAAAATAATATCCGGCTGCTTTTTTAAAGCTCTTAAAATGTCAATACCTTCTTGCCTGTTTTCGTCAACAGCCACCAAAATCTCTTCTTTAAATGCATTGTAAAACTGAAAAGGCTCGTCACCTAATTCCTTCGCAGAAATTTGGTCATTGGCCAATAGAAACCCCTTGGTATTCCTGCCATAACCACGACTTAAAGTGGCCAAGTTAAACTCTGATTTCAATAATTTAATAAGATATTCAACCATTGGTGTTTTTCCTGTACCTCCAGTGCTTAAATTACCTACACAAACAACAGGAAAATCATACGATTTAGAGGTTTTAATTCCAGCATCATATAGTGTGTTGCGAAACCACGTCACCAAATAATAAACAGGGACAATAGGCAATAATAAAAGTCTAATCAATTTCATTTACAAGGTTTAAACATAACGAAAGTAAAAATTTTATCTTTGTTAAACCATTTATCATAACCAATTCCTATAAATATATGATTATTCAAGATGTTATCAATCATTTAGAAGACTTTGCACCTTTAGCCTATGCCGAAGATTTCGACAACGTTGGGCTTTTAGTAGGGGACAACAAATCTAAATTAACAGGTGTTTTAGTGACTTTAGACACTCTAGAAGCGGTTGTGGACGAAGCCATTGAAAACAACTGTAATCTTATTGTGAGCTTTCACCCCATTATTTTTAAAGGTTTAACAAAACTTACTGGTAAAACTTATGTGGAGCGTACCGTACAAAAAGCCATCAAACACGATATTGCCATTTATGCTATTCATACGGCTTTAGACAACCATGCAAATGGTGTCAATGATATGATTTGTGATCAATTGGGATTAGTGGACAGAGCGGTATTACTTCCACAAGCCGAAACCATAAAAAAACTCACCACATTTGTTCCAAGCGCTGAAGCCGAAGTGCTCAGACAAGCAATTTTTAATGTTGGCGCGGGGAATATAGGAAACTACAGTCATTGTAGTTTCAATGTTGACGGTATGGGCACCTATAACGGTAACGACGCGTCAAACCCTACCAAAGGTAAGAAAGGAGACACGCATCGGGAAAAGGAAACACAAATTAGCATCACGTTTCCAAAACATTTAGAAGCAAAAGTTATCGAAACACTATTTAAAAATCATTCTTACGAAGAAGTGGCTTATGAAATTATTACTCTTGAAAATAAAAATCAAAATATAGGGATAGGTATGATTGGTACATTAGAACAACCACTATCTGAAACCGATTTTTTTGACTTTTTAAAACATAAAATGAAGGTCTCCATCATTCGCCATTCAAAATTATTAGGCAAGCCCATAAAAAAGGTCGCCGTGTTGGGTGGTTCTCGGCAGTTTTGCTATGGCCGCAGCCAAAAACTTAAAAGCCGATATATTTATTACTGCAGATTTGAAATATCATGACTTCTTTTCGGCCGAGAACAGTCTCGTTTTAGCAGATATTGGACACTATGAGAGTGAGCAATTCACAAAAAATGGTTTAGTAGCGCATCTTACAAAAAAAATTAGTAATTTTGCCATCATTTTATCGAACACAAACACCAATCCGGTTAAGTATTATTAAAGTATGGCAAAGACTAAAGAAGTAAGTGTAGAACAACGCTTAAGAGCGTTATACGATCTACAATTAATAGATTCTAGAATCGACGAAATAAGAAGCGTTCGCGGAGAACTACCACTAGAGGTAAGCGATTTAGAAGATGAAGTTGCTGGATTAAATACAAGATTAGAAAAACTTCAAGACAGCTTAGCAACAATCGACACTCAAATAAGCGATAAGAAAAACTTAATTGAAGAAGCAAAGTCTCTAATTAAAAAGTATAGCGAACAACAAAAGAATGTTAGAAATAACAGAGAATTTAATTCGTTAACTAAAGAAATCGAGTTTCAAGAACTTGAAATCGAATTGGCAGAGAAGCATATTAGAGAGTTCAAAGCACAAATCGAGCAGAAAAAAGAAGTTATTGATAAAACTAAGGAGCACACAAAAGAGCGTGAAAGTCACTTAAAGTTCAAAAAAAGTGAATTAGATGCTATATTAAGCGAAACAGCTAAAGAAGAAGAAGCACTTATTAGCAAATCTGAAGAATACAAAAAGAAGATTGAAGAGCGTTTAGTTAAAGCTTACAATCGCATTCGTACTAATGTGAAAAATGGCTTAGCAGTTGTGCCTATTGAAAGAGGTGCTTCGGGAGGTTCGTATTTCACCATTCCACCACAAGTACAGATGGAAATTGGTTCGCGTAAAAAAATCATTACAGATGAACACTCAGGACGTATTTTAGTAGATGAGTTATTAGCTCAAGAACAGAGAGAAAAAATGGAAAAAATGTTTAAAAAACTGTAGTTTCAATTTTAGATTAAATTTAAAGCCTTCATGTTATGAAGGCTTTTTTTTTAACATAAATTTAAACCCAATTAAATTAAGGATCGCTTAATTTATACGACCAAGAAAAAAAACATTATGAAAAAAACACTCGTATTACTGTCGTTCGCCTTACTCTTTAACTGTAAAAACTCAGCTCAAAACAGCGATACCTCTGAAAATCAAACGGATTTAACAAAAGCAACACCCATTGAGGTCCCTTTAGAAAATGGCATGGCTAAAGCCTATTTTGCAAGTGGTTGTTTCGGTGTGTTGAAGCCATTTATGAGAGTGTGAAAGGGGTAAAAGAATCCATTAGCGGGTATGCTGGTGGTCATACTAAAAACCCAACCTACGAAGCTAGCAACACGGGAAGAACGGGGCATGCCGAAGCTGTAGAGATTATTTATGACCCGGAAATTGTTAGTTTTGAAACCTTAGTTGATGTGTATTTTGCTTCTCAAAATCCTACTCAGGTTAATGGCCAAGGTCCAGATAGAGGCTCACAGTACCGATCGATTATTTTTTATCAAAATGAAGCACAACAAGAAATTATTGAAAATAAAAAATTGGCTTTGCAAAAGGAACTGAACAAAACGGTTGCCGCTGAAGTGTATCCGTTTCAAAAATTTTGGGTAGCTGAGAACTACCATCAAAATTACGAAAAATTGCATCCGAGAGAATAGTTACATTCAAAATGTGTCTATTCCAAGACTAAAACGGTTTCAGGCAAAAATGCCTTCTGTTTTAAAAGAAGCCCATTAAGCTTCTTCCATTTCAACTTAAACAAGGTGTTTCCCTTTAGTATTTCCTGTTATGCAAAATGTATCATTGCACATAAAATAAAAGCTATGGTTTTGTGGCTTTTATTTCAAAAATAAGTGGATACAGTTTATTCTTAGTGACATAATTCCCCGAATTGGTTTTTTCTAGTTCGGGCAATACGTTATAAGGACTTTCGTCATGTTCCTTTAAATATTCTATATGTAATCCCGCTTGAGTTAATGCGTTGATGACCTCACTTAAACCATGGTTCCAACCATACTCTTTACTCACCATTTTAGCTTCCGTATTCGCATAAGTGCCTTCATATTCTTCATAAATGGGGTCCTCCTGCATATAGCCATATTTCATAATAGGTGTTCCCTCTAAGTAATCAAACATCCATACTATGGGATGAAATTCTGCCATATAAAAGGTCCCGCCTTTTTTTAACTTTTTAGCAATCATCTTACCCCAAGGTTTTAAATCCGTAGCCAACCAATAACACCATAACTTGTGAAAACGATATCGAAGGTTTCTTTGATATATTCGGGAGTATCAAGTACATTACAACAGATAAAGCGGGCATCAAGCTCTAGCTCTTGATTCAATACTTTAGCTAATTTAATACCCTCATCACTTAGATCTACGCCCACCGCCTTGGCGCCTAACCTACTCCAACTTAGTGTGTCTTGACCAAAATGGCACTGCAAATGAAGCAAAGACTTTCCCTTTACATCCCCTAAAGCGTTCAACTCATAAGACATTAACGAAGTCTTTCCTTTTTTAAAAGCCTCCATGTCATACAGTTCACTAGTCGCATGCACCTTAACTTTAGCATTCCACGTCGCTTTATTCACTTCAAAAAATTCCGAATGATCATTCATTTGTGATTGGTTTAACTCAAAACTAATTAATATTTCTTAGCTTTGAAAGAAAAGTAATAGCATGTATAGATTACTACTTATTAGCCTCATTATATTATCATCCTGTAAGTCTGAAACTAAATCTGTTGAAAAGGAACTTCCTTTAGCGCAGAAAATAGCTAACGCCCATGGTTTTGAACACTGGAAAAATGTTGAACAGATTCAATTTACTTTCAATGTCGACCAAGACACCATGCATTTTGAGCGTTCTTGGACTTGGAACCCTAAGGCTTTTGATGTTAAAATGGTTACTGAAACAGATACTATTGCCTATAACAGATTAAAAATTGAAGAATCAAATATCAATGCCGATCGTGCCTTTGTAAACGATAAATTCACGTTACTTTTCCCGTATCAATTGGCTTGGGATGATGGCACCATTTTAACGGTCCCAATTAAAGCAGAAGCGCCCATTAGTAAAACGCAATTAAATAAAACAACTTTACTGTATGTTGGCAAGGGTGGCTATACCCCTGGTGATGCTTATGATATTTTCTACGACGATAATTACCTTATTAAAGAATGGGTTTTTAGAGAAGGCAACGCGAAAGAACCTACTATGATAAACACCTTTGAAAATTACACGACGTTTAACGGACTTCATTTAGCCCTAGATCATAAAAAAGCCGAAGGGAATTGGAGCCTTAACTTTACCAACGTTTCTGTTACAACCAAATAAAACCGAAAACTCAAAATAAAACAATAGGCTTAACCTTCAAAATTAGCAGCGACATGTGATCCATCACAATAGGGCTTATTTTTGGAAGCACCACATCTGCAAAAGGCGGTTGTTTTATTTTTAGTTTCTTGACCGCCGTCTTTATGAGTCACCTGCAATGTTCCATAAACTAATAACGGCCCATTGTCACGCACCTCAACTTTAGTGTCTAAAACCGCAGTCGCTTGGTCCGCTTCTCCATCCCTATTGTAACTTAGTGCCCCGGATGGACACGCATTCACTTGTTTAATAATCGCCTCGGTCGTTGCCGCATCCATCTTAATCCAAGGTTTCTCCTTTGGCTTAAAGACTTCACCAAGACCTTTTACACAGATTCCGGAATGTATACAAGCCTCAGGCTTCCAAATTACAGTCACCTCACCATTACTATAGTCTTTTGTTTTACTCATAATTTTCCGTTTTACTAAAGATACAAAATCAGTGTAAATATTGCAATCACGTTATGCCTCCCTTTCTAAACTAATTATTCTTATTTTTGTTGGAAACCGAAAATCAATAGAAAGTGTCCAATTACAAATCAGGTCCGAGACTTTGCAAAGCAATTAGATAAAGTAGATCCATTAGCACCTTTTAGAACGCAGTTTCATATTCCAAAAGATAAGAATGGAAATGAATTGATTTATCTCTGCGGAAATTCTCTTGGGTTACAACCAAAAATCACTAAAGAATATATTAATCAAGAACTTGAAGATTGGGCCAACTTAGGCGTCGAAGGTCATACTGAAGGTAAAAACCCATGGTTACATTATCATGAGTTTTTAACAAAAACCATGGCAGAAGTTGTTGGAGCAAAACCTATTGAAGTGGTGGTCATGAACACCTTGACTGCTAATTTACATTTCATGATGGTATCGTTTTACAAACCCACTTCAACGCGATATAAAATTTTAATTGAAGCCGATGCGTTTCCAAGCGATAAATATGCCGTAGAATCACAACTGCGTCATCATGGCTTTGATGATCACGAGGGGCTCATTCTTTGGAAAGCTCGTGAAGGCGAAGAATTAGCAAATTATGAAGATTTAGAAACCATTCTAGAAGCACAAGGCGATACCATTGCTTTGGTAATGATAGGCGGTGTCAATTATTATACGGGACAGTTTTTCGATTTAAAACGCATTACCGAATTAGGACACAAAAAAGGCTGTGTCGTTGGTTTTGACTGTGCACATGGTGCAGGGAATGTGACGTTAGATTTACATAACTCTGGAGCCGATTTTGCCGTATGGTGCACCTATAAGTATATGAATTCCGGACCTGGTAGTTTAAGCGGCTGTTTTGTGCATGAGCGCCATGCGAACAACAAAGACTTAAATCGTTTTACAGGTTGGTGGAGTCATAATAAACAAACCCGATTTAGAATGCGAGATGCCTTTGATCAATTACCAGGGGCGGAAGGCTGGCAATTATCTAACCCGCCTATACTATCCATGGCTGCTATTCGCGCATCTATTGATGTGTTTAAAGCCGCCGGATTTGATAATTTAATCGAAAAATCGAAAAAACTAACCGGTTATTTCGAATTTTTAATCCATGCACTCGATAATCCTGATATCAAAATCATAACACCAAGTCATCCGGAGGAACGGGGGTGTCAATTGTCCATTCAGGTGAAAAATGCCGATAGAGGCTTACATGATCAATTGACTCAAGCTGGTGTGATTAGTGATTGGCGTGAACCGAGATGTGATTCGTTGTGCCCCCGTACCATTATACAATTCTTTTCAAGATGTTTACAATACGGTAGAGCGATTGAAAACCATTTTATAGTAGTATAAAATCATTAACCTTATGATACCCGAAACGGGATTAAGGTATTTAAATATCGAAGAGGTAAAACAAACAGATTGCCAAGGTTCTTTAATAGAGAAGACCTCGTAATGACAATTTCATAATATGAAAAAACAACAAAACATATTAATTATTGGTGCTGGGCTATGCGGTTCCCTTTTAGCTTTACGTTTAGGACAACGCGGTTACAACGTCGCGGTTTACGAAATGCGCCCTGATTTACGCAAAACAGATATTTCGGCGGGGCGTTCCATAAACTTAGCCTTTTCAGATCGTGGTAATAAAGCCATGAAATTAGTGGGTCTAGAAGCTCAAGTAAACGCCCTATGTATTCCAATGAATGGTCGCATGATTCACGATAAAGAAGGACATACTTTTTTATCCAATTACAGCGGGCGCGATCAGGAATATATCAATTCTATTTCGCGCGGAGGCCTTAATGCCTTATTGTTAGATGAAGCAGAAAAACACGCCAATGTCACCATTCATTTCAATAAAAAATGTAAGTCTGTAGATTTTGAAAAGACCACGGCCTTTTTTCAAGATTATACCACCAAAGAAGAATTTATTGAGGACGCCGATTGTATCATTGCAACAGATGGCGCTGGTTCTGCCTTGCGTAAAAGTTATTATTTAGGGAAGAAATTTTTATTTAGCTTTTCACAAAATTATCTCACCCATGGGTATAAAGAACTTAGTATTCTTCCCACGGAAACGGGTGACTATAAAGCCTATAAAAACGCCTTACACATATGGCCAAGAGGCGACTTTATGGTCATTGCACTACCAAATTTAGATGGCAGCTTTACTGTAACATTGTTTTTAAGTTATGATGAAGGCGCCTACAATTTTAATAACTTAACCACTCCGGAGATGGTTACCGAATTTTTCGAAAAGGAATTTCCTGATGCTTTAGCACTCATGCCCAATTTAGTGGCCGATTTCTTTGAAAACCCAACAGCACCTTTGGGTACCGTAAAATGTTCGCCCTGGCATTATAAAGGCAACACTCTATTAATGGGAGATTCGGCACACGCTATTGTTCCGTTTTACGGACAGGGCATGAATGCCTCTTTTGAAGATGTTGTTGAGTTTGATGCGGTGCTAGATCAACAGTTAGAGGATTGGGAAGCCACGTTTACTGCCTATGAAAAAACAAGAAAAAAAGATACCGATGCTATTGCAGATTTAGCGATTGATAATTTTCACGAAATGAAAGCACATACCGCCAATCCTATTTTTCAAGAAAAGCGTAAATTAGAAATGGCTTTTGAAAAGGCATTTCCTAAGGACTATTCTTCAAAATATTCATTAGTAACCTTTAATGAACATATTGGTTATCGAGAAGCCATGCTTCGAGGCAGAGCTCAAGATAAAGCCATTTTAAATATGTTAGCAGATCATGAAATAGATACAACTCATTTAGACGATAAAACACATTTAAAAGCCCTTTTAGATAAAGTAAAAACAGCAACAAATAACATTTTAGACGATGATAATGTAGCCAAAACAATAGGCTAATAATCCCTTCTAAATTTGTAATAATTACCATACTTCTATCGTAGACGTTTTAATTGAGAACAAAAACATACGTAGAAGTAAACAACTAAAAAAGTATGTCAGAAAAAATAGTAACACCAAGAGGCGCCTATCCACACGTAAAACAAGTCGGCGATTTTATATTTGTATCAGGAACCAGTTCTAGAAAACCGAGACAACAGCATTGCTGGAGTTGATGTTATCGATGAGATGGGCACAAAACGTTTAAACGCCTATACCCAAACTCAGGAAGTTTTAAAAAACATAGAAAGAAATTTAGCAAAAGTAGGCGCTACGCTAAAAGATGTCGTAGATGTCACCTCCTTTTTAGTAAACATGAACGATTTTGCAGATTACAACAAAGCCTATAGCGAATTTTTTGAAAAAGAAACGGGGCCGACAAGAACAACGGTTGCAGTGCACCAATTACCACATCCGGATTTGGTAGTAGAGATTAAAGTCATGGCTTATAAAAAACCATAATGAATCTTAAAAACTACATAAACGGCGCATTTAAAAATCCAATTAACAACAATTGGATAGACAATTATGATCCTAGCGATGGAACTGTTTATAGTCAAATTCCAAATTCATCTAAAGAAGATGTTGAATCTGCTTACAAAGCTGCAAAAGCGGCTTTTCCTACTTGGTCAAAAACCACTTTGGAAGAGCGCAGTAGACTATTGATTAAAATTTCAGAATTAATAGAGGCAAATTTAGATCGATTAGCGGTAGCCGAAAGTAAAGACAACGGGAAACCAATTGGCTTAGCTAAAACGGTAGATATTCCACGTTCAGCAAGTAATTTCAGGTTTTTTGGAAACGCGATTACTCAGTTTGCTAGCGAAAGTCATGAAAGTGTTGGTATGCAAGCCATCAATTACACCTTACGCCAGCCTATAGGTGTTGTGGGTTGTATTTCACCGTGGAACTTACCCTTGTACTTATTTACCTGGAAAATAGCGCCTGCCATTGCCGCAGGAAATTGTGTGGTTGCTAAACCTAGTGAAGTTACACCAATGACCGCTTATTTACTAGGTGAAATATGCAACGAAGCCGGTTTACCAAAAGGCGTATTAAATATCGTACACGGCTTGGGAACGACCACAGGACAAGCCATAATTGAGCATGAGGATATTAAAGCGATTTCGTTTACTGGTGGTACAGCAACTGGTGCACATATTGCCGGAGTCGCTGCCCCACTATTTAAAAAATTATCTTTAGAATTAGGTGGAAAAAACCCAAACATCATTTTTGCTGATTGTGATTATGAAACCATGTTGGACAACACCGTTCGGTCCTCTTTTGCTAATCAAGGTCAGATCTGTTTGTGTGGCAGTCGCATTTTTGTTGAAGCCTCTATTTATGAACGCTTCAAAAAAGATTTTGTAACACGGGTAAAAGCATTGAAGGTGGGGCACCCCTCTGAACCAGCGACTAATATTGGTGCTTTAGTATCAAAATCCCATTTAGAAAAAGTAAAAGACTACATAAACATTGCACAAGAAGAAAACGGAACCATTCTTTGCGGAGGCAACTCCGTTACGGTAAAAGGTTATGAGCACGGCTACTATTTGGAGCCTACAGTAATAGAGGTACCCACTGATGACTGTCGCGTGAACCAAGAAGAAATTTTTGGTCCCGTAGTAACCTTGATGCCCTTTAAAACAGAAACAGACGTGTTACATATGGCTAATAAAGTAAAGTACGGACTCTCGGCAACCTTGTGGACTAACGATTTAAAACGTACCATGAAAATGAGTCACGCGTTACAAGCAGGTATTGTTTGGGTAAACACTTGGATGCTACGTGATTTACGTACACCGTTTGGTGGTGTTAAAGCGAGTGGTGTTGGTCGCGAAGGTGGCTTTGAAGCCTTACGCTTTTTTACAGAAGCCAAAAATGTTTGTATAAAGTATTAACTCCTTAGACCGTGGGAATCTCATACATTGAAATATATAATATAAATTAACTGTCATTGCGAGCCTTTGGGCGTAGCAATCGGTTAAAAACAATAGAAAGGCATTACAAAATACCTGCCTCTGAAGAAATAAAAAAATATGGACTTACAACTTAACAACAAATACGCATTAGTTTGTGGAAGCACAGCAGGAATAGGAAAAGCAACAGCTATGGCTTTAGCTGCTGAAGGCACAAACATCACATTAATTGCAAGAAACGAAGACAAACTTAAGCAAGTATTAAGTGAATTGCCAGGACATAGAAACCATGATTATATTGTTGCCGATTTCTCGAATCCAAAAGCGTTAAAAACTAAAGTTTTAGACTATATTTCAAAACATCATGGCTTTCATATTTTAGTAAATAACACGGGCGGCCCAAAAGGCGGGCCCGTTTTTACCGCTGAAATCGATGCGTTTGACAGCGCGTTTACGCAACATTTAAAATGTAATCATGTGTTAGCACAAGCAGTTGTACCCTTTATGAAAGACCAAGGGTACGGGCGTATTGTAAACGTAATTTCTACCTCTGTAAAACAACCACTAGATGGTTTAGGTGTTAGTAACACCATTCGTGGAGCAGTAGCGAACTGGAGTAAAACTTTAGCGAATGAGCTAGGCCAATTTGGCATTACTGTAAACAATGTATTGCCTGGTGCTACAGGTACAGAACGCCTGACTGAAATTATAAAAAACAAATCGGCTAAATCCGGAACGACTGAAGAAGAAGCCGCCAATGCGATGAAACAGTCCGTTCCCGCGAAACGCTTTGCAAAACCAGGAGGAATTGGCTGATGCGATTACCTTTTTGGCAAGTGCTCGTGCAGCCTATGTTAATGGTATTAATTTACCTGTGGATGGCGGACGTACAAAATCGCTATAGTATTTATATTTTAGGTACTAAATCCTGACAGGTCTTTTTTGTATATTAGTACCTTAATTATGCGTTAGGGATAGTAGCGGCATCCTTTTTTGCTTTTCTTGCAAAAAAGATATAGCGTATCCCCCGACCAATACCATGTCTTTCAACATGTTTTGGTAACGCCCAAATAATAAATCAAATGAGCAACTTAGTATCTCCATTAAATTTTAAAGCTTGGATTGAAGAAAACAGACACCTTTTAAAACCACCTGTTGGCAACAAAGTGGTTTGGAAAGATGGCGATTTCATCGTCATGGTCGTTGGTGGTCCTAACAATAGAAAAGACTACCATTACAATGAAACTCCGAAATTTTTCTATCAAGTAGAGGGTGATATTGTATTAAAAATTATAGATAACGGCACCCCTAAAGATGTGCATATAAGAGAAGGTGATATTTACTTATTACCACCAAAAGTACCGCACTCACCTCAACGTGGCGCCAATACTGTGGGTTTAGTGATAGAATATAAACGTCCCGAAGGTATGCGAGATGCACTGCTTTGGTTTTGTGAAAACTGTACGACTAAACTGTATGAAGAGGACTTTACCGTTCAAAATATTGAAACCGATATGCCTAAAATTTTCGACAAATATTACGGCGACAAAGACAAACGCCATTGTCCCAATTGTGGTGAAGTGATGCAACCACCGAGTAAAGTACAAATTGAATAAAGCCATTATTAGATGTTAAAACACTGCTTATCATGAGATCTGTCACTTAACACTGCATATGCCCCGAGCAGAAACATAAAAAGACCATTAATTAGAATACTGCTTTAATAGGAACTACAAAAATGACTAAAAGAAAATTAAGAATAAACGGGCACTCACATTTATTACCGTATCCTGAGGAAATCCCTCAATTCATGCACGACAAGGGTATTTTTTGGGTAGATAAAGACCGAAAGTTTATGCTTCAAAAGGACTGGAGTCGCCCGGTAACGGATTCTAGTTTCTTTTTAGATGAGAAACTGGAATGGATGGCGCGTTTTAACATTGATCATGCTGTGGTTTTGAACTTATCTCAGCTTTATGGCAATGGGTTGCGCGTGGAGGAAATGAAACAGGCGTTGCGTTTTCAAAATGATTTTAATGCTAAAGTGCAGCGTGAAAACCCGAGTAAATTTACTTGTGGCTTTGTGGTACATCCGGGATTTGTGCGCGGTGCCTGTTGGGAAATTGAGCGCTGTGTTGAAGAATTAGGTCTACAATTACTGTGTTTACCAACCCACTATATGGACACCATTGGTACCTGGCGTTGTATTTTTGATGAAGAAAACGAACCTATTTTTGAATTGGCAAACAAATATAACTTAGCCGTAGAAATCCACCCTTATGATGGCGAGAAGTTTATAAAACTGGAAAACACCTCTTGGCGTTTTCATTTAATCCGGATGCTAGCACAATGTGCAGATGCCTATCATTTTTTAACGCTAAATGGCTATCAAGACAAGTATCCTAACATGCGTACCTGCTTCGCACATGGCGGTCAACTCGCTCAAATAAATTTAGGACGTCGTATTCAAGGTTTTGACGGCAGGCCCGATTTGTTCGAGGGTAAAAGCCACCCCGGAAAAGCGGTAGGACATAAGAATATCTTTTTTGACACTTTAGTTCACGATACTGGTGGTTTACAATTACTAATTAAAAATCAAGGCTCTAAACAAGTATTGATGGGTTTAGATGATCCGTATCCATTAGGAGAAATGGAAAGTGAAAAACAATCGTCTTATCCTGGTAAAATTCTCGATTTAGCGATGGAACGCCACATTATTACAGAGATTGAACGTGATGCTATTTGGGAAGACAATGTGATTCAATGGCTATGTGGAGATGATGTGGCAGCAAAGGATAAATTAGTAAAACGGATTTTAGGTTAACTTACTAAGGACATGATTGCAATGAAGCCTTTATTAAAAGAGGCTTTATAGTCGTTTAATAAGGCAATAAACAAGGAAATACACCATGCATTTTATACGCGAAGCACTAGACCAGTATGTGGTTGCACATTCTGAAAGTGAACCCGAATTACTGCAACAATTGACACGAGAAACGTTTCAAAAAATACTACAACCTCGAATGTCTAGCGGACCTTACCAAGGGCGTGTTTTAAGTATGATTTCGAAATTAATTCACCCGGAAAACATACTAGAAATTGGAACGTTTACAGGCTATTCCACGTTGTGCTTAGCCGAAGGATTAAAGCCTAACGGTACGATTGACACCATAGATATAAACGAAGAGCTGTTTGATTTTCAACGCCACTTTTTTGATAAATCTGAATATGGCGCACGCATTTTTCAACATTTAGGCCATGCATTAGAAGTGATTCCAACTCTTGAAAAAACCTTTGATCTTGTATTTATTGATGCCGACAAAGACAATTACGTCAACTATTTCAACTTAATTATTAACCGATTAAAGAAAGGAGGTATCATTTTATCAGACAACGTTTTATGGAGTGGCAAAGTAATTGAGCCCCTTGATACAAAAGATAAAATGACAAAAGCTGTTATGGCCTATAATACACTTTTAAAAGCAGATGACCGGGTTGAAACCGTAGTACTACCTATTAGAGACGGTTTAACGATTAGCCGTAAGAGATAAGTTTACTACAGACTAAGAAAGGCAATAAAAAAACCATCTCTTACTTATTGCAAGAGATGGTTTTTTATATATTAAAGGAATCCCATTTAATCCACTTCAAACGTTATTTTCACATTCACCCTATAGTCGGTTAGTTCCCCATTACTTACGCTAGCGCTCTGTTCTTTTAAATACACTGATCGTATGTTCTTTACGCTCTTTGAAGCTTGTTTTACTGCTTTTTTCGCAGCGTCTTCCCAGCTTTTATCAGAATTCGCTAACACTTCTATTACTTTTAATACTGCCATAATTGTTGGTTTTTAAAGATTAATACTGAACCAAAGTTACAAAGAATTAGATAATTCGAGAACCTTAAAATAGCCAAATGATTGTTAATATTCTCTAAACCAAAAGCTATAACTACCCATTAATAGCCTCTACAGTATTCACTTTTCCTACTAGCATTTCCTTTAACATATTTTCTATTCCATTTTTCAAAGTAAAGGTCGATGATGGACAACCACTACACGCCCCTTGTAAAATAACTTTAACAGTTTTAGTAGTTTCGTCGTAAGATTGGAATTCAATATTCCCACCATCACTGGCTACAGCTGGTTTTACATACTCCTCTAAAATATTGATTATTTCTTTTGAAGTATCGTCTAATGTTTCAAAATGTGCATCAACCTTTTCAGCAGTTTTAGCGATTGTTTCGGAGCATTGACAGCTATAATTTCTTTCCCATTTTCTATATATGATCTAATAAATTCGCGAACCTCGTTAGTGATATCATTCCAATCTGCTACGTCATATTTGGTGACTGATATATAATTTTCATCAATAAACACACTTTTTACAAATGGAAAATGAAATAGCTCCGTGGCCATAGGTGAGGCCTTTGCAGCGTCAATTGAAACAAACTCATAAGTAGCTGTCACCAGTTTTTTATTAGCTACAAATTTCATTACTGAGGGATTAGGCGTACTTTCAGCATACACCGTTACTGGCACTTTTTTAGGCGCTTCATCCTGATTAATGACAATGCCATCGGCATTGAGGTAGTCTTCAATTTGTTTTCCTACTTCAGCTTGGACATCCACCCATTCTACAATACTAAACCGCTCGATTGCAACAAAATTACTAGTAATATAAACTTTCTTAACAAAAGGTAAGTAGAATAATTGTTGCGCTAATGGTGATGCTTTTGCTTCATCAATATTATTAAATTCGAAACTTTGATGTTGTGTGATAAACTGATTTATTTCGAATTTTAATATAGAAGGGTTTGATGTTTCCTGGATGGTGACTTTAAACGTATTCATTTGCAATAAAAATTTTATGCAAAAATACTAAAAGAAAGTAGAGATATCTATATATTTGAAGATTAAAGGCCAATCTAATGTGTTGAAAAATAGGGTGTATTTTACGCAAAGCTTTTCGCCTTATTAGTAGCTTTAACTTTTGTTCATTAAATAATATCAATGAAAGTTCTATATTTGACTTCGATATCATTTATTGATAAAAACACGTTATGAATAGCGTTTACTATTTATTTGAACTAAAATCAAGCGAATCTGCACCTAAAAAAATTATGAGATTAAAATTAATATTCATACTAACAATTACTTTATTAATGAATAGTAGGGTTGCAGAGGCACAAGAAGGGCTTCCTGTCTATTCAGATTACTTAACAGATAACTATTACTTAATTCACCCATCTATGGCTGGTGTTGCCAATTGTTCTAAAGTTAGAATCACTGGTCGTCAACAATGGTTTGGAGATGAGGATGCCCCTGCACTAATGACAGCGAGTATTAATGGGCGCATAGGAGAGTCTCAATCTGGTATTGGAGGCATTGTTTATTCTGATAAAAACGGATACCATTCTCAAACTGGCGCCTATGCTACCTACGCCCATCACCTTATGTTTTCAAGAAACGAAGTCGACTTAAACATGCTCTCTTTTGGTTTGAGTGTTGGAGTTATACAGTACAAATTGGATGAATCGAAATTCTTAGAGGATGGCTTCGACCCACTTATTTCGGGTATCGAGCAATCGGCTACTAATTTTAATGTGGATTTTGGTTTTTCATATCATCTATATAATTTTTATGCCCATGCGACTGTTAAAAATTTGCTAGAAAATGACGGTGTAAACTTTAACGAACAAGGTTTGAGTTATCAAAACTTAAGAACGGTTTTGTTTTCTTTAGGCAACACCTTCAGTAATTATAGTAATGATTGGAGCTTTGAACCCTCTGTTATGTTTATGTACAGGGATGCCACTAAGGAAGCTTCTTTTGATGCAAATCTAAAAGCATATAAAACCACAGAATTTGGTAAACTATGGGGAGGCCTCTCTTACCGAAGAAGTCTAGATGGCGCTGAGTTTTTAGATGGAACAGGCATTAATAGTCAAAAACTGCAATACATTACACCCATTCTTGGTGTTGACTTAAATAACTTCATGTTTGCTTACACCTATAGTTATCAAGCTAATTCAGTAGTCTTTAACAACGGTGGCTTTCATCAAATAACGTTAGGCTATAACTTTGGTTGTAGAAAAGAACGTTACAGCTGTAATTGCCCTGCGGTTAATTAAGTAAAAACAACCTTAACAAAAACCCACCAAAAGCTAGCTATTGGTGGGTTTTTATTTTTATAGCGTTTGTAAGGGTTTCCCCTTTAGGGGTTTAAAGTGAAACAGATAAATTTATATGAAAAAAGGGTATAAAAAAAGCCTTTATCAAAAATGATAAAGGCTTTAGTACTCGGGACGGGACTTGAACCCGTACGTCCTAATGGACATTGGATTTTAAGTCCAACGTGTCTACCAATTCCACCACCCGAGCGTGGAATATTTTTAAGAAAAATCTCAGAGCGAAAGACGGGATTTGAACCCGCGACCCCCACCTTGGCAAGGTGATGCTCTACCCCTGAGCTACTTTCGCAGTCTTTTAAATGAACTAACAATATTGCTATTGCGGTTGCAAATTTAAAACTTTTCTCCTAATACCAAAGGGTTTTTTAAAAATAATTAAATTAATTTTTTACTGCTTTGGTCTTCACCAACATACGTTTGATTTCATTTAGCTTCATAAGAGCCTCAATGGGTGTTAATGTATCAATATCGGTTAAAAGTATCTCCTCCTTTATCTGTTCTAACAACGGATCGTCTAAATTAAAGAAACTCAGTTGCATTTCATCCTTTATAGACTTTACCTTATCTGTAAGTTCTTCGCTGGAATGCGACTGCTCTAATTTTTTTAGAATCTTATTGGCGCGGTGCAATACTTGCTGAGGCATCCCTGCTAATTTAGCAACATGAATACCAAAACTGTGTTCACTACCACCTTCCACCAGCTTTCTAAGAAACAGCACATTATCTTTTAATTCTTTAACCGACACATTAAAATTCTTTATTCTTGAAAAGGTCTCGGTCATTTCATTAAGTTCATGATAATGCGTTGCAAATAATGTTTTCGCTTTAGCTGGATGCTCATGCAGGTACTCACTAATGGCCCATGCTATGGAAATACCATCATAAGTACTCGTTCCTCTTCCTATTTCATCTAAGAGCACTAAACTGCGTTCTGACATATTATTAAGAATGGAAGCGGTCTCATTCATCTCTACCATAAATGTAGATTCTCCCATAGAAATGTTATCACTAGCCCCTACTCTAGTGAAAATTTTATCTACCAAACCAATTCTAGCTGTTTTGGCTGGCACAAAGCTTCCTATTTGAGCTAATAAAACAATCAATGCTGTTTGCCGTAAGATAGCAGACTTTCCGGACATGTTAGGCCCGGTGATCATAATAATTTGTTGCTGTTCTCGATCTAAAAAAACATCGTTAGCAATATATTGCTCGCCAAGAGGCAGCTGTTTCTCGATCACGGGATGACGGCCTTCTTTAATTTCTAAATCGTAAGAATCATCAATGTTTGGATAGCTATAATTATTGTCGTTGGCCAGTTGGGAAAAACCACAAAGGCAATCTAATTGACCAATGAGATTCGCATTTTGCTGCACGGGTTTGATATATTGGTTCATCCACACCACTAAATCACCAAACAACTGTTGTTCTATAGCTAAAATACGTTCTTCGGCGCCTAAAATTTTAGACTCATAGGTTTTCAATTCTTCAGTTATATAGCGTTCTGCATTGACAAGGGTTTGCTTACGAATCCATTCCTCAGGCACCTTATCTTTATGTGTATTGCGCACTTCAATATAATAACCAAACACGTTGTTAGAGGCTATTTTAAGCGACGTAATTCCCGTACGCTCACTTTCACGCTGTAGCATTTTGTCCAAATAGTTTTTTCCGGAGGTAGACAAGCCTCTTAATTCGTCTAACTCCTCAGAGAAACCAACCGCAATGGTATTTCCTTTTAAAACATTAACTGGGGCTTCTTCATTTAAGGTTGTCTTTATTTTTTCACGTAATATATCGCAACTCTGCAGCGTATCACCAATGATTTTTAGCGATTCGTTATCACAATTAGTTGCTAACGTTTTTATTGGAACAATGGCTTCTAATGAGTTTTTAAGCTGAATGACTTCTCTAGGACAAACCTTCCCTGTTGCTACCTTAGAAATCAAACGCTCTATATCGCCAATAGACTTGATGTGACTCTGTATTTTCGCGTGTATTGTTTTCTCTTCTTTTAAGAAAGACACCACTTCATGACGTTGTTTTATTTTTTCAACATTTTTTAACGGAAGCGCCAACCAACGTTTTAATAAGCGGCCGCCCATTGGCGAAATGGTTTTATCAATAACATTTAGTAGTGTGACTGCATTATTATTTGTCGAATTGTAAAGCTCAAGGTTTCTTATGGTAAAACGGTCCATCCACACATATGCATCTTCAGCAATTCTTGAAATGGATGTGATGTGTTCTAATTTTTTGTGTTGTGTTTCGCCTAAATAGTGCAAAATAGATCCCGAAGCAATAATGCCTTCGTTTAAGTCTTCGACTCCAAAGCCTTTAAGCGATTTTGTGTTGAAATGTTTTAGTAAGGTTTCATTCGCATAATCTGTATGATAGACCCACTCTTCTAGATTAAAGGTGTGGAAATCTTTACCAAAGCATTCATTAAACTTAAGGCGTTTCTGTTTTGAAACTAAAATTTCGCTTGGACTAAAATTTTGAAGAAGCTTATCTATGTATTCTTGATTTCCTTGTGAGGTTAAAAACTCGCCGGTAGAAATATCCGGAAAAGCAACACCTATCGTGTTTTTTCCAAAATATACCGAACATAAAAAATTATTAGATTTAGATTGCAACACCTCATCATTTAGTGCTACTCCAGGCGTAACCAACTCTGTTACGCCTCGTTTTACAATATTTTTTGTTAGTTTAGGATCTTCTAATTGATCACAAATGGCCACACGCTCACCTGCTTTTACTAGTTTAGGCAAATACGTATTTAATGAGTGATGCGGAAAACCTGCCAATTCTGTTTCTGTCTCACTCCCTGCGCCTCTTTTAGTTAAAATAATCCCTAATATACCAGCAGCTTTTATCGCATCGCTCCCAAAGGTTTCATAAAAATCACCGACACGAAACAATAATAAAGCGTCAGGATACTTTGCTTTTATAGCATTGTATTGCTTCATTAAAGGTGTTACTTTTTTTGTTTTTGCTGCCAAAGAAATTTTGTTTTAAGTAAGTTTGCAAGGTAATTAAATATTGATTTTTTTTGAAGTCAATTGTAACGAAGTTATTGATAATTATTCACAAGCGATGTGTCTTTCAAAGTAAATGATTGCTACGTTGAAAACGCCTCGCTAAGACGAGATTTCTTTTATGCGCAAACTAAAAAATAACGAATTAGACCGATTAACGGTTAGCGATTTTAAAGACGCCAAAAAAACACCAATAATTATCATTTTAGATAATATTCGTAGCTTAAACAATATCGGTTCTGTATTTAGAACCAGCGATGCCTTTTTAATTAAAAAAGTATATTTGTGCGGCATTACTGCTAAACCACCTCATAAAGATATTCATAAAACAGCTTTGGGCAGTACAGATACCGTCGCTTGGGAATATATTGAAAACACTCTTGAATTGGTGGAAAAATTAAAAGTGCAAGGCATAACCGTATGTTCCATTGAACAGGCTGAAAAAGCGACCATGCTCCATGCGTTTATTCCAGAAAAAGAGAACACCTATGCACTGGTGTTTGGCAACGAAGTAAAAGGGGTGTCACAAGCCGTTGTCAATGCGAGCGACGTTGTTATTGAAATCCCACAATTTGGCACCAAACACTCTTTAAATATTTCAGTTAGCTGTGGTGTGGTGGTTTGGGATTTGTTTAGTAAGATGAAAAAATTTCTTTAATTATTAAGTCACTTATTAATAAACCATTATTTGTAAATCCCTGAATTGAAAATTGTAATTGTTTCATTTTTTCATTTTTTTTAACCTTAAAAACAACTTCTCCAACAGCATTAGTTTGTAAATTTGGTTTCCAATCTATTTCTGTATGATTCTTTGAAGTATTGAATTCATTTATTGGAGAATAGTATTTCTTTGTTCTACTATAGCCTTCTTGAAATATGAAATCTATGAATTCCTCTTCAATTCCTTTTTTATAATTGCCAGTTGTGAATACCTGATAAATTCGGTAGTTTCTAAACGGCTGGTATGCTATTTCTTCAATGAAATCCATTTTTATTGACAAAGCCGAAGTTATCCTCTCACTAACAACCCGTTCCCCATCTATAAACAAAGACACCTCTTTAAGACCAGCGACCAGATATGTTTCTAACCCCTTCCAGTCTTTCACAAAAACACCTTCGTTATTTTTTAAAAAAACACCTAAATCATCATGGCTATCACTATACTTTGTTGGAATATCTAATTTGGAATAAGCTCCAATATCTAAAACTAAATCTCTATATTTATTATAAAATTCCTTATCCTTTAAATACTGCTTGCTTCTTTTTTTCCTTTCAATTTTACCTCTCCTAATTCTGTGATATTAGAAACGTTTAACCCTCTATAATTATCTTCTGCTAATAATTCAATCTTTTTATCTTCTGATTTAATAAAATCACTATGAAATTTTCTAGATAAGACGTTCTTTCTTTTCACAACCGTATCAAAATAAATGTTTCTTGGCTTAATAGCTTTATTTCCGTTTTCACCCCCTAAGAACGCTACTTTAATTGAATCTCCTTCGTAAATAAGTAATTTTTTAAAACTAAATTTTGTGTCATTTTTTAAAAACGTCTCTACAATTAATTGGTTCTTTTTTGATATCAGCGCTAAACGATTTGACATAACAGGACTGACTCTTCCTTCCAAATTAAATCCCAATTCGAAATTATATTTATAATCCGGATTTAATTGCTTCAAATACTCTTCTGTTGAATACTGAGTCCAACCTTGTGTTAATAACAATAAATCCAGATCCTCATTGGCCGTTTTATTGGTACTATTAAAATAATATTGCGGGTTCTCCACATATCCTTTTACATATGGAGTTAGCAAAAAGGCACTTTCTATAGTATTAATTTGATTATAACCTGCTGTTTCAGAAAATACAGAAACACTCAAATTTGCTTTTTCACCGATTTTATTTAAACTTAATTTATAAACCAACGAGTCTTTTTGCGTTTTAAGTTCTGAGCATGTTATTTTTAATTTTTCATCTTCTTTATAATTGAAAAACTTGCGTTCTAAAACTGGTTGCTTATTTTTAAACACTGTAACTGAGTTTACACCATTAAATAAGCCTTCCTTTTGTAATTCTAATTTCAATTTCATCGTATCTTTTAGACTAATCTCAGTATAGCCCGATAATTTATTTTTTTGATGAAATAAAAGGGTGTAGTTATTCTCTGTATTATTTATTGAATATGAATTCGTTTGGAGCTCTATACTAAGAACATCTTTTCGTTCTTGAGAATTAATGACCTTTAAAACTAATCCTAAACGCTTTGCTTTTTGTAATTTGACCCTATATGTAGTATCATTTATATCAAATATAGCCTCATACCTTTCTGATGCTTTATAATAAAATGAACATTTACTCATGCCTAAGTATTCATTTTTAAAACTAACAACCTCTGCATTTTTAGAATCTACTATTTTACCCTTAAAGTCAAAGCCTTTTCCATTTATTAAAGCTTTTATACCAATTATATTATTCGTGTTTTCTAACAAATACCCTCCTTCGGAAATAGCTGAACGTCGTATATTGGATTACTTTTTTGAGTTTCATGATTTAAATCTCCAACAATTTCCAACTTATGTATATACTTATTTTGTGCTCCAAAATTTTGCATGTAATTAGTAAACGCCTGTATATAATAACTCCCTTGAAGCAAATCTCCTTTTAATTCAAACTGACCGCTTCCCAACCCATTAAGTATAAGAATATTTTTACTGTCTACAAGTTCTCCAGATTGAGTAAATAGATTTACATATAGTATTGTTGTTTTTACTGATGGCTTATTATTATTTTCAGAAACATAGGCTTTAAACCAAATCACATCATCGCTATGATAAATAGTTTTATTGGTATGAATAAAAACCTTTTCAAAAAGCAGTTGGTCTTTTTGTAAAGAGGAAATAATAGAATCTATGGTTTGAGCCTGAGAAAAAACAGAGTCTATTGATATAAATGCTATAATCAGACAGTACAGATACTTCATAGAAAACTTAATTACTAATACGTTTTTAATATTGTATTTAAAATATTAAAACAAACGATTGATTAAACGGTATTTAGGAAAAAACTATTCGCAAATAACATCCAAGATAAATAAATAATCTTTCCTACTTTTAATAAAATCAAGATTTGAGATGTCGATGATTTTAATATTCAATTCGGTTTGATTTTTTAAGAATTCCAAGTAACCCGAATTGATTTTTTCTAAATAAGCGTTATCAATCTTCTGCTCATATTTTCTGCCACGTTTTTTAATGTTTTCCTGAAGTCTTTCCGTATTTTGATAGAGATACACGTATAATTCCGGTTTAGCGATATCCTTATACATTAAATAAAATAGTTTCCTATACAACCTAAATTCATCTTCTTGAAGCGTGATTTTTGAAAATATGAGTGACTTGTAGATATCATAATCACTTACAATGAAATCCTTAAACAAGTCCAGTTGTGATAAATCATCACTAATTTGTTGATAACGATCGGCTAAAAAAGACATTTCTAAAGTAAAGGCATACCGCGAGGCATCTTCGTAGAATTTGGGAAGAAAAGGATTGTCTGCAAAGCGCTCTAAAATGAGTTTCGCATTATAATCTGAGGAAATTTTATTAGCTAAACTTGTTTTCCCCGCACCAATATTACCTTCGATAGCGATATAGTTGTATTTTGAAAAGTCATGCCGTTTACTCGGGTTCTTTAACCAAATATTTACAGGTTCTAACTGACTGTTATCTTCACAAACCTCCAGTAATTCAGTAATGGTTTTATTAAAATTTGGATGTATTAATTTTGGAGCGATTGTACACAAGGGCTCTAAAACGAATTTCCGTTTGTGCAATTCGGGATGTGGGACTTGTAGGGACTTAGTCGCTATAATGTCTCCTCCCTCTTGAGACGTTATTAATAAAATATCCAAATCTATAACACGAGATTGATAGCCTTCACTTTTAGTTCTCACACGTCCTAAACGGGTTTCAATAGCCAATAATTCATTTAAAACTTTAGAAGGTTTTAAATCGCTTTCCAAAAGCAAACACGCGTTATAAAAGTCTTCGGCTTTGTCCTCAACATGAAACCCGTAAGGCGGTGTTTTATAAACTCTTGAAATTAATCGCACACAGCCCACACGACAATAAATCGCATCAACAGCGGCCTGTAAATTGTTTAATTTATCACCTGTATTACTACCGAGTGCTACGTAAAAATTTTGTGATTGTGACATAAGAGAAAGCAAAATAACTAAAAGTAAATGGTTTCTTTTATCTTTACTTAAACTATTTATTAACGAATTTTATTCCTCAATTATTGACCTCTTGTTTGAAAAGACATTAGTACCACTGCATGTGAAAAAATAAAACAGAACCAAAGTTATATGCCTACAAAAAAACAACCTACTACCACAAAGCGTTTGCCTTTTCTTAGGTGCTTTATTCATACCCCGTGGGAGACTTTTAATGGTTTATTAGTAAACGGGTCTCATTTTAAAATCAATATCGTCGCCTTAAACAGCCCTTCCTTTATACATGATGTTTATTTATTTATGATGCATTTTAACCTTAAGGTTAACGAAGCGCTAGATTTATTGTAAATTTATCACAAAACATAGTTGGCTTCTAACTTTTTTTAACAATTTTGTATATCTTAAAAGTTGGAATTTAAAACT
Source organism: Lacinutrix neustonica (assembly GCF_026625145.1). GTDB lineage: Bacteria > Bacteroidota > Bacteroidia > Flavobacteriales > Flavobacteriaceae > Lacinutrix > Lacinutrix neustonica. The sequence goes on from NZ_CP113088.1 coordinate 1,721,567, forward strand.
AAAATTCTCAGCATCAATAATCAAATGACACTGAAATAATGGTAAAATTCCTCCCTTGTGGAAATAAAAAAATCACCAATCAATGAAGAAAATTCTTAAAATAACAGGCATCACATTACTCATTCTTATTGTGCTCTTATTAGTAGCCCCTTTTATTTTCCAGTCGCAGATAAAAGATATGGTTCGTAATTTTATCAATGACAATGTTAATGCACAAGTTGAATTTGCAGATGTAAGCTTAAGCTTCATCAGTAGTTTTCCGCAAGCCCATGTTACTGTCGCCGAACTAAAAATCACAAATCTAGAACCATTCAAAGAAGAAACACTGGCGAGTGTTAAATCTTTTTCGTTTGACATGTCGGTAAAAGAGTTATTCAAAAAAGCCAGTGAAGGCCCTGTCATAGTTAACAGTATTGCCATTAATGAAGCCTTAGTCACCTTAAAAACAAACAAATTTGGGGACACCAACTGGGCTATTGCCAAGCCAAATAAAAATGCAGAAGACAGCACTTCTAATACTGAGGTGTTCGCACTTGACATTAAAGATTATGCCATAAATAATAGTGCATTAACCTATTTAGATGAGGAGAATAACACCAAAGTTTATATCACTGAATTAAATCATACAGGAAAAGGGGTCTTCTCTGAAACCGTTTCAGAATTAGTCACTAAAAGTAATGCTAACATTACATTAAGCGTTGATGATGTTGAATATCTAAGTAATAATAAAATAAAATTAGAGGCTTTAATTGATTTAGATTTAGAACAAAACAAGTATACGTTCAGGGAGAATAAAGGGTTTGTAAACAACCTTCCTTTAGAGTTTAATGGCTATGTACAAAATGTTGAAGCAGGTCAAAAAATGGATATCTCCTTTGAGAATCCCGGTTCAGATTTTAAAGATTTTCTTGCCGTGATTCCGAGAGACTTACTCTAAAAACATTAGTGACGTTCAGACGTCAGGCAACTTTAAAGTTAATGGCACTATTAAAGGTTTAATTTCAGATGAAACCATTCCTACACTGGACATTAATGTGGTATCAAATAACGCCTCATTTAAATATCCAGATTTACCAAAAAGCGTTAATAACATAAGCATTAATGCCTCCGTTAAAAATACCACGGGAAAAACAGAGGATACTTTTTTAGATATTAAGACTTTAAATTTTAAGATTGATGAAGACGTCTTTAAGTCCAGCGCTACAATAAAAAATATCACGGGTAATCCCGCAGTAAATGCAACTATTGATGGCGTTTTAAATTTAGCAAATCTTTCAAAAGCATACCCCATAGAGCTGGACCACCCTTTAAACGGTGTTTTAAAAGCTAAGATAAATACCGATTTCGACATGAATGCCATTGAAACCAATGCCTACGAGCGCATAAAAAACAATGGAAACATTAGTTTAACTGGTTTTGAATATACTTCAACAGATATTGTTAATCCAATTAAAATATCTCAAGCCAATATTAGTTTTGATCCCCGTATGGTAAGACTTGAGAATTTTAAAGCGACTACAGGAAAAACCGATTTAGATGCTACAGGAACCATTGACAACTTATTAGGTTTTTTATTAAGCGATAAAAAACTAAAAGGCCTTTTTAGTATGCACTCTAATACGTTTATGGTGAGTGATTTTATGACTGAAGGTGGTTCTGAAAAACCAATTAACCAAAGTACAGAACCTGCTGATAGACTTAAAATCCCTGCCTTTTTAGATTGTACTATAACTGCAGATGCCAAGACTGTTGTTTACGACAATTTAACCCTTAAAAATGTAAAAGGGACTTTAGTGATCCAAGATGAAAAAGCCGATTTTAAAAAGGTGACCTCAAATATATTTGAAGGGAACTTATCACTTAGTGGTATGGTAGACACTAAAACTGAGGTTCCTACTTTTAACATGGATTTAGGCATTGAGAACTTTGATATTTCACAGTCGTTTAGCAATCTAGATATGTTAAAAGCCATCGCCCCAATAGCAAAAGCGTTACACGGAAAATTAAACAGTGCCATCAGTGTTAGTGGGAATCTTGGGGATGATTTCACTCCTGTTTTAAAAAGCATCGCAGGTGGTGCTTTAGCAGAGCTATTAACAACGCGAGTCGAACCGAAAAACGCAGAATTATTTGAGGCGCTATCCAGTAAATTAAATTTTATAGATTTCGATAAATTAGATTTAAAAGATCTTAAAACTGCTTTAAAATTTGAGAATGGCACCGTTCGTATTTCTCCTTTTAACATAAATTATAAAGACATTGGTATTACTGTTGGTGGCACTCATGGCTTTGACCAAAGCATGGATTATAATCCGGTTTTTAATGTTCCTGCTAAATACTTAGGGAGTGATGTTAATCGTTTGATTGGAAAAATAAATGACCCTCAGGTTAATGACATCTCTATACCCATCACCGCGAATTTAACGGGTAGTTTTGATAACCCAAAAGTTTCTACAGATCTTACCACTGGTGTCGAACAATTAACAACACAACTTTTAGAAATTGAAAAACAAAAACTACTTAACACAGGCAAGGATAAAATTAAAGATCTTTTAGGAGGCCTTTCAGGGAATCAAACGCCTAAAGATTCTACAAAGACTCAAACGAATGCCCCTGTAAAAGACATTATTAAGGACGTTATTATGGGTGGCGGGAGTACACCACAAACAAATCCCTCAACAAAAGATTCAACAAAATCAACAGGTGATGCGGTAAAAGACATTATTGGACTTTTTGGAAAGAAAAAGAAGAAAAAGGATTCCATACATTAAATTGAAATAAAAAAATAAAAAAAGTATTTTGCTATTGTAGAAATTAAAACTAAAACGTACATTTGCAACCTGAATTTTAAGACACACATAATATATAGATATGTTAAGAATAGAAATTAAAGACGGAGAGAATATAGAAAGAGCATTAAAGCGTTACAAAAGAAAACACCGTAACATTAAAGTCATGCAAAACTTAAGAGAGAATCAGTTCTTTACTAAGCCTTCTGTAACTCGTAGACGTCAAATTCAAAAAGCGTCTTACATCCAAGGATTAAGAGACGCAGAAAACGTATAGTAGTTACGTTTCAGCTTTACAATACAGTAAACCTCGCATTTTTAAAATGCGAGGTTTTTTTGGTTTACTCAATATCAATAGACACAACACTTCCTTCATTACCACGTATATTACAAACGGTATTATCTTCAAAAATAAGATACTGTCCTTTGATGCCCTTTAAAACACCTTCATAAACTCCTACTTTTTCAAAATTTAAGCTTTTAGGTTTTTCAGGATACTGTAAAACGGGGAACTCTATAGTTGTTTCTGAATTATTTTCTATAAAATACTGTTGAGCTTCCTGTGGAATATACTGCTTGAGGGTATTTCTCCATGCCACTAAATTTTCTTCTTCTACATCGTTCTTCAACATTTTACGCCAGTTGGTTTTATCTGCGACATGCGCTTTCAAAGCGACTTCTGTAATTCCTGCCAAATACCGATTAGGCACTTCTACAATTTCAATAGCTTCGTGTGCCCCTTGGTCTATCCAGCGTGTTGGTACTTGTGATTTTCTTGTCACCCCTACTTTTACATTACTCGAATTTGCCAGGTAAACAATATGCGGTTGCAACTGTACTTTTTTTTCATAATCTAAATCACGATCTTCTTTATCTAAATGCGCCGTACTTAATTCTGGTTTCATAATCCAATCTGCAGCCTGAGGAATATCAAAAAAACAGCTTTTACAGAAGCCTTGTCTATAAATAGGCTTATCTAATTTACAGTTTAAACATTGATGCTTAACAAATTGAAACCTGAGTGTTTTATTTAACAATTGATTCATATGAATAAAATCATTTTCAAAAACTAGGTAGTACTGAATGGGTTGCGAAAACTCGGTAGTCATTTTTGTTAAAACGCCTTGGTAAGTCATAAAAAAAAGTGTTATTTTTAAGCTCTAAATATACACCAAAAAATGCCAATTCCTCTTGTAAATTCTATTGCCTCATGGTTTTTAAAAAAAGGTTTCATCAAATCGATTTGTTTTTAAAATACCCTAATGAAGTACAAGAAGAATTACTTTTTGGTCTCATTGAAACTGCAAAAGACACCGAAATTGGCCGCTTATATGATTTCGCGTCCATAAAAAGCTATAAAGAATATGCTGCACGTGTACCCGTTAAAAATTACGAAGGTCATAAAGATTTAATCGAGCGCTCTAGACAAGGTGAGAATAATATTTTTTGGCCGAGTCCTATAAAATGGTTTGCTAAATCCAGTGGAACGACAAGCGCAAAAAGCAAATTTATACCCGTAAGCACAGAGTCTTTAGAAGAGTGCCATTACGCTGCCAGTAAGGATTTGCTGTGTATGTATTTAAATAACAATCAGGACTCACAACTCTTTACAGGCAAAAGTTTACGTCTTGGTGGTAGCAAGGAATTATATAAAGAAAACGGCACTGTATTTGGAGATTTAAGTGCTATTTTAATTCACAACATGCCATTTTGGGCTGAATTTAGTAGCACGCCCAGTAATAAGGTCTCTTTAATGAGCGAATGGGAAACTAAAATGGCTGCGATAGTTAATGAGACGATTAACGAAAATGTAACGAGTCCGGCTGGTGTACCCTCGTGGATGTTAGTGCTGCTCAACAATATTTTAGATAAAACAGAAAAAAATTCATTATTTGAAATATGGCCAAATCTTGAAGTATACTTTCATGGGGGTGTAAACTTCAATCCTTATGTAGAACAGTATCGAAAAATTCTACCAAAAAATGATTTTAAGTATTACGAAATTTACAATGCTTCCGAAGGCTTTTTCGCCATCCAAGACCGAAATCATTCCGATGAGCTTTTATTGATGTTAGACTATGGTATCTTCTATGAATTTATTCCAATGGAAACACACGGTACTCCGGAAGAAAAAGTAATCCCCTTAAGTGAAGTGGAACAGAATAAGAATTATGCTGTAATCATCTCAACAAATGCAGGGCTGTGGCGTTATAAAATAGGAGACACCGTGCGCTTTACCTCTATTTCTCCCTATCGTATAAAAGTATCTGGCCGCACCAAGCACCACATTAATGTTTTTGGTGAAGAGCTAATTATTGAAAATGCTGAAGACGCGTTGAAGCAAGCTTGCAAAAAAACTAAAAGTGAAATTGTAGATTATACCGCAGCACCCATTTTTATGCAAGACAAAGAAAAAGGAGCTCATGAATGGTTAATAGAGTTTAAAACCCCTCCAAGTGACATTAATTACTTTAATGAGGTATTCGACAATGCCCTTAAATCGCTTAATTCAGATTATGAAGCAAAGCGCTATAATAACATGACATTAAACAAACCTACAATTCATATTGCCGGAAGTCAACTTTTCTACGACTGGTTAAAGCAAAACAATAAACTAGGTGGGCAACATAAAGTTCCAAGACTATCTAATACTCGGGACTACATAGATGAGCTTCTAATACTCAATGCATAAACGGCCGTAAACCAATGAGGGTTTATTCGGTTTTTTAACAAAATCAAGATGAAACGCATAAAATCCTGTTAAAGTAAATTCGTAGGCATTTATCAAAATACCTATTTTGACTCTTTTTCAATATTTAAGACTTTTACTAAAAAAATCAACAATAAACAGGCTTTTTATTTGTAAAAAATCGAAAAAAAACACTTATATTTTGTGATTTCCATAAATCGAACGTTGTTAGAATTACATCAACGAATATTACTGCTCTTCATCTAAGAAATGTGGTCTAAACAACATTCTTCCAGTATCATTACGTCATAATTTAGACTCCCAAGATTATGAAAAATTTTATTCTCCTAGTAAATATCTTATTTACTTTAAATGTATCCTTTGCTCAAGACAATGAGTCGGATTTATTTGCCGCTTCTACCGAAACTCATTTACCTACAAATTTTAAGGATCGTATTGGATCTAATGGTTTTGCTTTTAGAACATTAGACGTAGGCATTAATACCAAATACTCCGAATATGGTTCGGGTTTTTTTATGAATAAATTCATCATGGTTTCCTCAAAGAAGCTGGGTGGTTTAGCCAAAAGAGACAAAGCCACTGGTGAAGGTTTTAAAAGTTTATATTGCTTAGACATTGACAAAAATGGAGGGTTAAGGTTACCCTTATTATTTTCCGAATTATAAATACGTTTGATAACAATGAAGATCAAATTACGTTTTCTCCAGATGAGCAAACCATGTATTTTACAAGAAGCACTAAAGAAAATTCTTCAGTATACAAATTATACAAGATTAACTTGGAGAAAGATTCTCATGGAAACTGGATTGGACAACAGATGCTGGATGTTAATGAAGACCAAGCTTCCATTGAGAACCCTTTTGTTACTCCTAACGGAAAGCAGCTGTTTTTCTCGTCTAATAAGCCCGGAGGCTTTGGCGGTTTCGACTTATATGTTGCAACTATAAAAGCAGATGGCACATTAGATACTCCCGTAAATTTAGGCCCTAAAATAAATACTGCAATGGATGACAAATATCCGGCGGTTTCAAAAGACGGTAAAGATTTATACTTTTCTTCACAAGGCCATAATAATTTAGGTGGTTTTGATGTTTTCAAGAGTACCATTGTTACTAATGGGTATAGAGCACCAAGAAATTTGGGAAATACCATTAATACCGAATTCGACGAAGTGGCCTATTTTATGGCCGGCAAAAACAAGGGCTATTTCTCTTCTAATAAAAATGCAGGAAATGGAGGCTATGATATATACAACTTCTCTTATGAAGAAGTCATCCAAAATTTAAAAGGACTTGTTGTTGATTTGGAATCTAAAATTGCACTACCGGATGCCACTGTAATATTGTTAGATGAAGAAGGTGAAGAAATCGCAAGACACATAATTGGAGAAAATGCAACTTACAAATTTAAGGTCTCTCCATTTGAAACCTATACTTTAAAAACCATGAAGGACGGTTTTAATGATAAAACATTCGATTTTATTGCTAATATAGGAGAAGACATCACCTATACTAAAAACTTAGAATTGGAGGCTGTTACCCCTGAAATAACAGAAGTAGAGAACAAGAGAAGGATTGTTGTTAATAACATCTATTTTGATTATAACAAGTGGCAGGTCAAAGAAGAATCGCTCGTTCAATTAAATAGTATTGCTCGCATTTTGAAAGAGCATCCGAGAAATGAAAATACAAATTAACGCGCATACAGATAATCAAGGCAGTAGTCGTTATAACATGAACTTATCTAAAAAACGTGCGGCTTCTACAAAAACGTATTTGATTAAAAAAGGCATTGAGGCCAGTAGATTAATTTCAAAAGGATATGGTGAAACACAACCATTAATAGATTGCAAATCATCTTGTAGCCAAAAAGAATTTCAAAAAAACAGGAGAACTGAATTTATTATTATAGAATAATTGTTTTTAAAACGTGACATCCGTTATTAATTAGTATATTTAATTGCTATTAATTGATCTAATCAGTTGAAGTATGCATTATTAAGTTAATCTGATTTCAGAGAAAACCACTCTTATTATTTTATAAGAGTGGTTTTTTATTTCCTGTCTCTCTTTAAAATATAGATGTCGTTATTTACTACGATAGGGTCTTTTCTATCTGGATGCAAAACAAAGCCCTTTTTTAATAATAGATTAATAGATGCCGTATTTTCTTTTTTCGTAAAAGCCTCGATGGTCTCTAACTGGAGATTATGAAAGCCACAATTAATCACAGCTTCTAAAGCCTCTGTCATAATGCCCATATTGAAGTACTCGGCAATAAGTCAAAACCTACTTCTGCAGTTTTTCTGTCTTCTGAAAAATGCCATAGACAAATGGTACCCACCTCAAGATTTTCATTTTTCAAACTAATAACCCAGGTAATAGACTCGTCTCGTTTTAATTGATTTGTTACTTTATCTATGTGAAATCTCGCCTCTTTTCTGTTTTTATAAAGCGGTCTTTGAATGTACTTGGCGACAATAGCACTGGAGCGTAGTTTGAAAATAACTTCAATATGTTTCGATTCAATTTTATTTAATTGAAGGCGATTGGTTTGAATATCTCGGAAGTGTTTTAAATATCATATGTATTTTGGTATAAAAAAGCCCACATTAAAAATGTAGGCTTTATAAATATAATGATTTATCTTTTTATGATACCGCTTTCAGCTTCTTTAAAGTACTTTTCACAAGTTTCTGCTCGGCATAAGACTTTGAAACGTTTATTTTTTTAATGTCAGAACCCGGTAATTCAAACATGGCATCTGTTAATATTTCTTCGCAAAGAGAACGCAAACCTCCGGCTCCTAATTTGTATTCAATCGCCTTTCCAACAATATAATCTAAAGCACCATCGGTAATTGACAGTTCTATTCCATCCATTGTAAAAAGCTTCTTATACTGTTTAATGATGGCATTTTTAGGCTCCGTTAAAATAGCTCTGAGTGTTTTAGCATCTAAAGGATCCATGTGTGTTAACACTGGTAATCGCCCTATTATTTCAGGAATCAATCCAAAGTCTTTAAGATCTTTGGGGATGATGTACTGTAAAATATTGTCTTTATCGACAACGTCTTCACTCATTGCAGCACTATAACCTAGGGCTTGCATGTTCAATCGTTTTGAAATAACTCGTTCAATGCCATCAAATGCACCACCTGCAATGAATAAAATATTTTCTGTATTAACTTCTATAAATTTTTGGTCTCGGATGTTTACGCCCTCCTTTTGGCGGCACATTAACAACAGTACCTTCTAACAACTTTAATAAGGCTTGTTGTACCCCTTCTCCTGAAACATCTCTCGGTAATTGATGGGTTATCGCTTTTACGTGCTATTTTATCAATCTCATCAATAAAAACAATACCTTTTTCAGCCTTTTCTAAACTGTAATCGGCAGCTTGTAGTAATCGCGTTAAAATACTTTCTACATCTTCACCTACATAACCAGCCTCTGTTAATACGGTCGCATCAACAATAGCCAAGGGCACATTTAACATTTTAGAAATAGTTTTGGCCATTAAGGTTTTTCCTGTTCCCGTTTCTCCTACAATGATGATATTCGATTTTTGAATTTCAATATCGTCATTCGTTGGAGGCTGTAGTAAACGCTTGTAATGGTTATATACTGCAACAGACATTACTTTTTTAGTGTATTCCTGTCCTATTATGTATTCGTCTAAAAAGGCTTTAATTTGCTGTGGTTTACGAAGCATCAACTCTGCAGACAATTCACTATTGTCACTTTGCTTTGATTCTTCTATAACGATACCGTGGGCTTGTTCAATACAGCGATCACAAATGTGCGCATCTAGACCTGCAATTAATAAACTGGTTTCCGGCTTTTTCCTACCACAAAATGAACATTCTAATTCTTCCTTTGCCATTGTCTCTCTTTTAATCGTTTGAGCTCTTGAGTGTCTGCGTTTGCATCATCACCTACAAGTTCAAACGGGTATTCTTATTGTTTAATTTAAAATGGAACTAATCTCTAGCTAACACTTCATCAATCATCCCGTATTCTTTCGCTCGGTCTGCTTTCATCCAGTAATCACGGTCACTATCATTATAAATAGTATCATAATCCTGACCTGAATGCTTGCTAATAATTTCGTATAATTCTTTTTTAAGCGTCAATATTTCTCGAGCCGTAATCTCAATATCACTAGCTTGTCCTTGAGCACCACCTAATGGCTGATGAATCATCACACGAGAATGTTTTAAACCACTACGCTTTCCTTTGGCTCCTGCACATAGCAATACGGCCCCCATAGAGGCTGCCATACCAGTACAAATCGTAGCAACATCCGGATTTATGAATTGCATGGTATCATAAATTCCCAATCCCGCATAAACGCTTCCTCCTGGAGAATTAATATACATTTGAATATCTTTAGTAGCATCTGTGCTGGCTAAAAATAATAATTGTGCCTGTATGATGTTAGCAATATTATCATTAATTCCTGTACCTAAGAAAAGGATTCTATCCATCATTAAACGCGAAAAAACATCTAATTGAGAGATATTTAATTGGCGCTCTTCTATAACGTAAGGTGTCATGCTTTGAGGATACATACTACTAATAATTTTACCATAGTAGTTACTATTAATCCCTTGATCTTTTATTGCAAATTTCTCGAATTCTTTTCCGTAATCCATAAATATGTAAAAGTTTTAATCTTTAAATTGTTTCCAAAATCTATCAGAAGATCTTAAATGTAATGCTAATTGCGCGTTTAACAAAAGTTTTATACTGAATTTAACGCTAATAAAATAGGCGCCAAATCGTCAAAAATTCAGCGCCTAAATATACTAATTATTCTAGAATTTTTCTTTCAATTACAGAAAGGCTCTTTAATAAAATTATTTATCCCCGTAAACCTCCTTAACAAACTTATCGTAGGTTAACTCTTTTGTTTTTACGTTGGCTTGTTCTTTGTAAAGATTTAATAATTTCTGACTTACCACTTGCTCACTCAACCGTTTTACTTCCTCTTGATTAGATAACACGCGCGCTGCAATATCGTCTAATTCTTTATCTGTAGGGTTCATTTGGCCAAACTGTGCCATTTGCATTTTAATCATTGCTTTAGCACTTTCTTTAACATCTTCGAAATCTACTTTCAAACCGTTAGCCTCCATTATTTTAGCTTCGATTAACTGGTAACGTAAACTTTTCTCAGATTTCTCGTACTCGTCTTTTGCAGTGGCTTCATCCATGGTTGTTTCACCCGCTGTTTGCATCCATTTGGTAAGAAACTCTGCTGGTAAATCAAACTTTGTATTTTCTACTAAATGCTCTGTAACATCATTTAGCAACTTTTGATCAGATTGTTGAACGAATTGCTTTTCAGCATCTTCTCTAATTTTATCCTTTAATTCTGTTACCGATTTCACACCATCTTTTCCAAACAACTTATCAAATAACTCTTGATCAAGTTCTGCTAGTTCTCTTTTATTGATTTCCGAAATCTCGAAATTGACTTCAATATTCAACCCGTGTGCTTTATCGTGCTCTACTTTTAAAGCGTGCATCAATTCATGATCATCTTCATAAAGCCCTTTCGTTTTTAAAGTAATCACGTCGCCCACCTTAGCGCCAACAAATTGTTTTTCTGTAGCTTTACCTTTAAATTTATCTAGAGTTAAAGTCACTTTATTATCTATTTCTTCGGCTTCATTGGTAAATGTCCCAGTAATCTCGCTGTCTTTAGTAACCGTATCCTGAGATATTAATTTCCCATATTGCTTTTGAATATTGATGATTTGATCATCAATCATTTTATCATCTGCTTTAATGTTGTAATGCGTGATGGCTTTTTTACTTTTTAAATCAACCTTGAAATCCGGCGCTAGACCCAATTCAAATTCAAAAGAAAAGTTCTCAGAACTCCAATCGATATCATCTTGTGGTTTTGGTAATGGCTGACCTAAAACATCTAACTTTTCTTCTGTTAAATATTTATTTAATCCGTCTTGAATTAATTTATTAACCTCATCAATTAACACAGCTTTTCCGTATTGTTTTTTAACCATTCCCATAGGCACGTGCCCTTTTCTAAAACCAGGAATGTTTGCTGTTTTTCTATAATCTGTTAAGATCTTTTCAACTTTTGTAGCGTAGTCATCTTTTTCGATTGCCACTGTTACTACAGCATTTAATGCGTCTTTATTTTCTCTTGTAATATTCATTTTAAATAGCCTTAATTAATGTAACCAAAAATGGAGTGCAAAAGTACTACTTTTTTACACTCCATCAAAGTTTTTAATCGCTTGAATTTCAGTCGCAATTACACGCTCTAGTTATCACTTTTAAAAATAGATTGTAGTACCGATTGCAATATCGATAAAAGGACACTAAATATGATGGCCCACCAAATATTGGTAACATAAAAACCACTAATAAACTTATCGGCCAGTAGTATAATAAGACCGTTGATAATTAACAGAAACAAACCCAAAGTGACTACCGTAATAGGGAAAGTTAAAATAACCAATAGCGGCTTAACTAAAAGGTTTAAAATGGAAAGAACCAAAGCAACTATAATGGCCGTAACATAACTATCAACTTGAACACCACTTAACAAATGGGCTAATGCAAATACGGCGATGGCATTTAATAATAGGCGAATGATGAGATTCATAATTTATTTATCTTTTAATGTTTAATGTTTTAATGTACAAAATTAATTACAGCTGCAGAGAATTCTGTAGGATTTTCGGCGTGCAACCAATGCCCAGCATTTGCAATCGTTTCTATATTAGCTTTTGGAAAGTGTGATGTTATCAGTTTTTCATCCTGAAACGCAATGTATTCACTCTTATCCCCTCTTAAAAACAACGTCTCTTTATCAAAGGTGGCATGAATGGGCAGTGCTTCACCAACTTCAGAAACATTTTCTTTTAGTGCGGCTAAATTCATGCGCAAACCCAATTGCCCTTTTTTAACCCAGTATAAATTTTTTAGCAGAAATTGTCTTGTTCCAAAATCCGGCACCTCCGAAGACAACTCTTCATCTGCGTCGCCTCGACTTTTTAAACGACCAAAATCTAACCGACTTAAGCCCTCCAATATTGCATCATGATGGGTAGGATAAAAGCGAGGAGAAATATCTGCAACTATTAATTTATCTACCAATTACGGGTACCGTGTTGCAAATAACATCGCTGTTTTACCTCCCATGGAATGCCCTAATAACACAAAATCTTTTAAGTTGTTTTTATCGCAATATTCCTTTAAATCTTCTGCCAACACCTCATAGTTAAAAATGTCACTATGAAAACTTCTACCGTGATTACGTTGGTCAATTAAATGCACTTGAAAAGGCTGTTCTGCAAATTGTTTCGCTAGTGTTTTCCAATTGTCTCCCATACCTAAAAACCCATGTAGGATTATAAATGGTTTGCCGTCTCCTATGATGTTTGAGTATAGTTGCATATTTTTTTTATAAAAAATCATTGTCAGCGGTTACACTGACAATCTCTACATTTTTTGTTCGAAAATTTTCATGAACCTCACTAGTTAAAGTAAGCTCCGTTCTTTGCGATACCTAGGATAGAAAGTTACTTTAATTTATTCAAATACATATTTATCACATTTTCAACACCTAGATACAAGCTTTCAGAAATCAGGGCATGACCAATGGAAACCTCCAATAATCCTGGAATATTTTCTTTAAAAAACTTAATGTTATCAAGCGACAAGTCGTGACCAGCGTTAACACCTAAACCTAATTCATTGGCCAATGCGGCACAGGCAGTGTATGGTTTTACGGCATCCTCATTACCAAAACTGTATTGGTGCGCAAAGGCTTCAGTATACAATTCAATTCTCTGGGCGCCTGTTGCTTTTGCTCCTTCAATCGGCGTGGATCTGGATCCACAAAGATTGAGGTTCGAATACCATTTTTTTGAAACTCCCCAATGACTTCTGTTAAAAACTCTTTGTTTTTTATCGTATCCCATCCAGCATTACTCGTAATGGCATCAACCGCATCGGGCACCAAAGTGACCTGTGTGGGTTTAATAGCCAATACTAAGTCAATAAATTTAGGATTAGGATTTCCTTCTATATTATATTCAGTATAAACAACAGGTTTTAAATCGTAAGCATCTTGATAACGAATGTGGCGCTCATCTGGTCTTGGGTGAATGGTAACACCTTCTGCACCAAATCGCTGTACATCCTTAGCAAATTGAATTACATTTGGTGTATTGCCGCCACGTGAATTTCTTAATGTGGCAATCTTATTTATATTAACACTTAGTTTAGTCATTTCTCTCGAGCATTTATCTCACAAAAATACGAAGTAGAACTGCGGTTTTGAACTATTTTTTAATTAATTTGCATAAAATATAATAGTAAGAATGAATCTTCTCGACTACATAATAAACGATATAAAACCACTTTTAAACACAAAAAAAGTGAGTGAAGCACAGTTACTTTTTAATCAGTTAACTTATTCGCATATTCCTATTAAAAATGAAGAAGGTGTTTATTTAGGTTGCATTTCGGAAAACGACGTCCATTGTTTTGAAAGCGAGAAACACATTAAGGATTATGCCTATGCCCCTGAAGGTTTTTTTGTAAGAGAAGACACCAATTGGCTAGATGTTTTGGAAGCCTTCGCTCAAAACGCAACAAACATAATGCCTGTATTGAGTAATAAAAATGTATATTTAGGCTACTATGAGTTAAATGATGTTATTAGTCTTTTTAATGAAACCCCTTTCTTTTCAGAAGCTGGCGCTATATTAATTGTTGAAAAAGGGCTTACAGATTATTCTTTTAGTGAAGTAAGCCAAATTGTAGAATCTAACGACGGGAAATTATTAGGAGCCTTTATCTCTAAAATTGAAAATGACGTTGCACAAATCACACTTAAAATTAGCAATGCCAATTTAAATGACATCATGCAAAGTTTTAGACGCTACAGTTATAACATATTATCTGGTCATGAAGATGACAGCTATTTAATAAGTTTAAAAGAACGTTCAGATTATTTAAACAAATACCTAAACATGTAATTAATGAAGGTAGCCGTTTATAGTCAATACCCAAAAAAGCAATCTGAAGAAGCATTACAAGTATTAACAAAAGCACTTTACAAAAGAAAGGCCTCGGTATTTCCGGAGAAAGCATTTTATAATGATATTAGAAATGAATTCCAAAACACTTCCCATTATAACACCTTTGAGACCCTAGACAAAAGCTTCGACCTTTTAATAAGTATTGGTGGTGATGGTACTATACTACGTGCCATAACTTTTGTTAAAGATTTAGACATACCTATTGTTGGTGTGAACACTGGAAGACTTGGGTTTCTGGCAACCATTCAAACGGAAGACATTGAAGAGGCCATTGAACATATCTGCCAAAAAAAATATTCTTTATCTAAACGCACCTTGCTTTCTATAGAAACATCTCCTGAAAATAAAGATATACTGGAGCTCAATTTTGCATTGAACGAAATTGCCGTAAGTAGAAAAAATACAACTTCAATGATTACGGTTGAAACGAAGCTTAATGGCGAATACCTAACCTCCTATTGGAGTGATGGTTTAATTATCGCAACACCAACAGGATCGACCGGCTACTCTTTAAGCTGTGGAGGACCAGTAATTACTCCGAGACACCACTAGTTTTGTTTTAACTCCCATTGCACCTCATAATCTAAGCGCACGCCCTTTAGTGATTGAAGATTCGTTTACCATTGAATTAAAAGTAAGTGGTCGGGAAGATAACTACCTCGTCTCGTTAGATTCTAGAATAGCCACACTTTCCAACAATACGATCATTACAATAAAGAAAGCGCCTTTTACTATTAATATGATAGAATTAGATAGTGAAAGCTTCTTAACCACACTAAGAAAAAAACTGCTTTGGGGAGAAGACAACCGCAATTAGCTTTTTATATTACAATATTTCCAGTTTAAAACTGTTTAAGCTGTAACTATTTGGTCTAAATTATTATAGGCTAATCTTATTTATTATATTTGCAAACTTTTAAGATTCATGAGGCATTTAACTGTTTTAATAATACTATTTTTAAGCACGCAACTGAGCCACACCCAAATAAACGAATTAGGTGTTTTTGTTGGTGGCAGTAATTTTATAGGCGATGTTGGTGCAACAGACTATATTTCCCCAAAGCAACTGGCTTTTGGAGGTGTTTATAAATGGAATAGAAGTCCGCGACACTCTTATAGAGTGTCTTTAGTTTTTACAGAATTAGAGGGGATTGACACAGACTCAGACGACCCTGGGCGCCAAATTAGAGGTTACGAATTTAACAGTAACATTTTAGAGTTATCTGCAGGAATGGAGTTTACTTTTTTTGATTTCGACTTACATAAAGGCAAAAATGTTTCTACCCCCTATTTATATACGGGCATTAGTGTTGCTAAACACGATAATTTTTATTTCAACAGTAACGGTGAGATCATTGATGAAAATACCAGTAGCTATGCTTACGGCATCCCTATGGCATTAGGCTTTAAAACTGCTATTTCAAGTGATTTTATTATTGCTTTAGAAGTGGGTGCCGAGATATACTTTTAGTGATGAAATAGATGGCAGTGTTCCCGATGCAAAAGAAGCCGTAGCTCTTAACAGTTTTGGAAATCTTAATAATAATGACTGGTACACTTTTACAGGAATAACGCTAACCTATACCTTTGGTAGAAACCCCTGTTTTTGCATAGAATAAAAAATGTGGATTTAAAAAACATAAATACAAACGCTTTACCTAAACACGTGGCCATAATTATGGACGGTAATGGGCGTTGGGCCAAACAAAAAGGATTCCTCCGTGCTGTCGGTCATGAAAACGGAACAAAGGCTGTTAGACAGACCGTTGAGGCTGCGGCAGAGCTAGGGATAGAAAACTTAACACTTTACGCTTTTTCTACCGAAAACTGGAACAGGCCTAAACTCGAAGTAGACACTTTAATGAGGCTACTAGTATCTTCATTGAAGAAAGAAATAAAAACCCTTCATGAAAACAACATAAAACTTAAGGCCATAGGCAACTTAGAAACCTTGCCTAAAAAAGTTCTTAAAGAACTAACAGAGGTTATAGAAAGCACAAAAAGCAACAATCGTACGACACTAACCTTAGCTTTAAGCTACGGCTCACGCGCAGAAATGATAAATGCCTTCAAAGAAATAAGTGTTAAAGTTAAAAATAATATAATTTCTGCGGAAAATATTGATGAATCGATTATTAATGAGCATCTTTACACGCAAAATTTACCGAGATGTTGATTTACTTATAAGAACAAGTGGAGAGCAACGCATTAGTAATTTTTTATTATGGCAAATCGCTTATGCTGAATTGTATTTTACTAAAATACTTTGGCCGATTTTACAAAGCAACACTTTTGTGATGCCATTATAGAATATCAAAATAGAGAACGACGCTTTGGAAAAACAAGTGAACAAATTAGTTAAACAATTACAATTGAAAACATTCCTACAATTTACACTATTCGCTACAATATTCTTATTTAGCTTTTTTACTCAAGCCCAAAATTTATCTTTCGATGATGGCAAAAAATATACCATCGCAGAAATCACTGTAAAAGGAAACACAAGTTTTAGTGAGCAAACCATCATTGCCTTTTCTCGTTTAAATAAAGGAGACCAAATTTTAATTCCTGGAGAAGAAATTAGCGCGGCGATTAAAAAATTGTGGAATACAAATCTCTTTAGTGATATTGAAGTCTACCTGCTTAAGGTGGAAGGAGATGCTGCTTACTTAGAAATAAGACTGTCAGATTTACCGAGAAATAAACGAAATAAAAGTTGTTGGCGTAAAAAAGAGCAAAAAAGAAGCGCTTCTTAAAGAAAACAAACTTCAAAAAGGAGCAAAAGTTACCGAAAACCTAATCACCACAACGAAAAACTACATTCAAAATAAGAATAAGAAAGCAGGGTACTTTAATACTAAAGTAAATATCAACACCATACCCGTTCAAGATTCTATAGACAAAGCCGGAGTAAATATGGTGTTAACTGTAGATAAAGGAGAGAAGGTAAAAATTGATGAAATCAATTTTGAAGGCAATGCCATTCTAAGTGATAAAAAACTAAAAAAAGCCATGAAGAATACGAAGCAAAAAAAACTGCTTCGTATTTTAAAACGTTCAAAGTATATAGAAGCAGACTACAAAGAAGATTTGGTTAGCATCATTAATAAATACAAAGAAAATGGTTATCGTGATGCCCGCATAATTAAAGACACATTAATTATAAATAATCAAAAAACTATTAGTTTAAATATTAAACTAGAAGAAGGAGAAAAGTATAGCTTTGGGGACATTTCCTTTATAGGGAACACCATCTATAGTGATGAGTTCTTAAAACGTCAATTGCGTATAGAAAAAGGCGACACCTATAATGGGGTGTTATTACAAAAGCGTATTGCAGATGATTCAAGACCAGATGGTGCTGATATTACTAATCTTTATCAAGATCATGGCTATTTGTTTTCTACAATTAATCCTGTAGAAATTAATGCAGATGGCAACGTTATAGACATGGAAATTAGAATTACTGAAGGTAAGCCAGTATACTTTAATAAAGTAACTGTAGTGGGTAACGAGAAAACTAACGATCATGTTATATATAGAGAAATAAGAACACGCCCAGGTGAATTATATAGTAAAGCTAATGTGGTTAGAACAGTACGTGAATTAAGTCAGTTAGGCTTTTTTGATGCAGAGCAAATTTCACCTAACTTTAAAAATGCCAATCCAGATGAAGGTTCTATAGATATGGAATACGCTGTTGTAGAATCTGGTTCAAGCCAAATAGAATTGCAAGGTGGTTACGGTGGCGGAGGCTTTATTGGTACCTTAGGCTTGTCATTTAACAACTTTTCACTTAAGAATATCTTTAATAAAGAGGCTTACAAACCCATTCCAATGGGGGACGGCCAAAAACTAGCTTTGCGCTTACAAGCGAGTCGTTTTTACCAAACGTATAGTTTTCAATTTTCTGAACCTTGGATGGGAGGAAAAAAACCAGTCCAATTTTCAACATCTCTGTCACATACTAAACAGTTTTTATACAACCCACAAACTCGAAGTGCCGATAAAGACAGAAGATTTAACATTACGGGATTAACCGTTGGTTTGGCAAAACGTTTATCTGTTCCTGATGATTATTTTACATTATCACAAGCAGTCAGTTTTCAACATTATAACTTAAAAAATTACAACACTGGTCTTTTTACTTTTGGAGATGGGTACTCAAATAACCTCTCTTACACTGTTGGTTTAACAAGAAATAACACGTTTAATGATCCTGTTTTCCCAACAGGTGGATCAAACTTCTCAGTAACAGGTAAATTATCGTTGCCATATTCCTTGTTTAACGGGGTAGATTATGAATCGCTTGCCACCGAGAGAGACGAAAAGACGGAGTTTATCAACGACCCTACTAACAGTATTGATGATAGAACAGCTGCATCTAATAGAATTTCAGAAATTGATCAAGAGCGCTTCAAATGGTTAGAATTCTATAAAATTAAATTCAAAGGAGACTGGTATACCAAGCTAGTTGATAAATTTGTGTTTAAATCAACCATAGAATTTGGCTTTTTAGGTGCGTATAATCAGGATCGAGGTATTATTCCTTTCGAGCGTTTCTTTTTAGGAGGTGATGGCTTAGGCACCTATAGTTTAGATGGTAGAGAAGCTGTTGCTTTGAGAGGCTATCCTAATCAAGCCTTATCAGATAATGATGGTGGCACGATTTATAATAAATTTTCTTTAGAGCTAAGGTATCCTATTACCTTAAAACAATCGGCAAAGATCTATGCCTTAGGGTTCTTAGATGCAGGGGCTTCCTATTCTGACTTTAAAGATTATAATCCTTTCAATGTAAAACGTTCTGCTGGATTAGGCGTTAGAGTATTTATGCCAGCATTTGGCTTATTAGGTATTGATTTCGGACATGGTTTTGATCCTTTACCAGGCAACACAATTAAGCATGGCTGGGAAACACACTTTATAATAGGACAACAATTTTAATACATAACACCTTTTATTTCACACAAAATTTTATTTTTGGCACGATATTTTCAATATAGTTTTCGAGGATTTGGAACAATAATTAAAATTTTTAAATTTAAAATTCGTTATTTTGAAACTATGTAATTTAAAATAAGACAGTTCGACAACAATTAGCTGTATTTTTTTGAGTTAAACAGTTAATAAATTTAAAATATAGCCACATGAAATTTAAAGTTCTTTTTTTATTGACAATGGTATTGATGCTCTCTTTTCAAGCACAGGCACAACGTGGCGTAAGAATTGGTTACATCGATACTGAATACATTTTAGAAAACGTACCAGAGTATGCAGAGGCGACTTTACAGTTAGAATCCAAAGTACAAAAGTGGAAAGGTGAGATAGAAACAAAATTAAGTGCTATCCAGCAAAAACGAAAAGATCTAAATAATGAAAAGGCACTTTTAACTAAAGAGCTTATTGAAGAACGACAAGAAGATATCACGTTTGAAGAAAAGGAAATTTTAGACTACCAACAAAAACGATTTGGCCCGAGACGGAGACTTAATGATCCGAAGCGACAATTGATGCAGCCGGTTCAAGATCAAATTTTCCAGGCCGTTCAAGATATTGCTAAAGCAAAAAACTACGATTTCGTATTTGACAAGTCTGCTGACGTGGTAATGTTATATTCAGCAGAACGCTTTGATATTAGTGAGCAAGTGCTAAGAACCATTACGCGATCTGCAAGAAGGAATCAACTCAAGTCTAAAAAAGACAAGAAAGAAGCTAAAGCGGAAGATGTTACCGTAGAAATTAATGAAGCTAAAGACGAAAGAGAACAACTAGCCGAAGATAAGAAAACAGCTCGTGCGAAGTTAGTAGAAGAGCGCAGAAAAGCGACCCTTGAAAAAAGAGCTCAACTTATAGCAGAGAGAGAACAAGCTCAGCAAGAGAAATTAGAGGAAAGAAATGATACAGGAGCAGATGTAGAGAATACTGATGATGAAGAACTAGAAAATGAAAATGGAGATGAAAAGGCGACTTCTAATGACGCTCCAAAAACAAAAGAACAAATATTAGAAGAACGCAGACAAAAAAAACTAGCAGATAGAGAAGCTAGAAAAAAAGAACTTGAAGAAAGAAGACAGAAAATCTTAGAAGACCGTAAAAAAGCAAAAGAAGAAAAAGAGAGTGCTCCGAGACGACGGAAACTAAGACAATAACAATTAATATTTATAACACACAAATACTATTATTAAAATGAAACAATTTAAAACCCTATTTATCGCTGCAGCATTATTTATTGGAGCAACAAGTTTTGTATCTGCTCAATCAAAAGTAGCACATATTAATACTTCAGAGCTTATAAAAGCGATGCCACAAATGAAGACTGCTCAGGCAGATATGGAAAAAGTTGGTAAAACTTACGAAGCAGATATTGCTGCTATGCGTGCTGAGCTTCAAACAAAAATGAAGCAATATGAAGCAGAAGCAACTACTAAGACGCAAGAAGAAAATGAAAAGCGTTACGAAGAAGTACAAGCTGATCAATTAGCAATCCAACAGTACGGTGCTAATGCCCAGCAACAATTACAAAAGAAAGAGTTTGATTTATTAAAACCTATTACAGAAAAAGCGAAAGCTGCTATTGTTAAAGTAGCAAAAGCGCAAGGGTTTAATTATGTATTAGATTCTGCTCAAGGTGGCGGTGTAATCATGGCTGAAGGAAAAGACCTTATGGCAGATGTAAAAAAAGAGTTAGGTATCTAAAAACACCTCAACAAATAAATGACTAAAAGCCGACTTATTAAGTCGGCTTTTGTATTTTTATAAGGTGATACATTTTTATGAGTAAACAACCTATTGGCATATTCGATTCTCGTGTTGGGGGCACTTCTATTTTTAAAGAAATACATGCGCTCTTACCAAACGAAAACACAATTTATCTCGCAGACAGCGCTAATGCCCCTTATGGTACAAAAGGCGAACAGAAGATTGTAGAATTATCCATAAAAAACACAGAACTACTTTTAAATAAAGGTTGCAAACTTATCGTTGTTGCTTGCAATACAGCCACAACAAATGCCATTTCTATTTTAAGAGCAAAATACAATGTTCCCATTATAGGTATTGAACCAGCAATAAAACCCGCTGCTTTGCAAACACAAACCAAAGCCATTGGGATTCTAGCAACTAAAGGCACGCTATCAAGCGCCTTGTTTCACAAAACATCAGATTTATACGCCAATAGCATTACCATTATAGAGCAAATAGGAGAGGGTATTGTACAACTTATTGAAAGTGGAAAAACCCGAAGTCCGGAAATGACAGGATTACTTGAGTCCTACTTAAAACCCATGTTGAAGGCCAATATTGATTATTTGGTTTTAGGCTGCACTCATTACCCCTATTTAATACCAGGGCTATTAGAACTACTCCCTAATCACGTTAAAATTATTGATTCCGGTTTAGCAGTAGCCGGACAAACTAAAGTGGTTTTAGAAACAAGTAATCTGTTAAATACTGAAAGCAAAATACCTAAAAATGAATTTTACATCAATGTAAAAAATACCGAAGTAATGCAATCGCTTTTGGGTGACCAATTTAATGTTGAGTCCCTCAAGTTTTAGAAATTAAAATGGTTCTGCTATTCCTATATAATAGTTCTCATTAATAACACCGTAGAAATAGCCCCTCTGAAAAACTATTCATTTAAAATAAAAACGGACTATTTATAACAAAAAAGTCCATCCATCGCTTCACGCCCATAAAACTCATGATAAAGCAAAGGTTACTCCACTTTAAACCAACCGGAATACTTGACATAGTTTTCAGCAATTCTATGGATCTCGCCATGAATTAAGTCTTGGCTAATGTCCTTTACTTTTTTTGCAGGCACACCAGCATAGATACTACCGGATTCTACTTTGGTATTCTTCGTAACCACAGCGCCTGCCGCAATAATACTATTACTTTCAACGATACAATTATCCATGACAATACTACCCATCCCTATCAATACATTATCCTGAATGGTACACCCGTGAACAATGGCATTGTGACCAATGGAGACATTATTACCAATAACTGTTGGATACTTTTGATAAGTACAATGCACCACTGCCCCATCTTGTACATTGACCTTGTTTCCTAATTTAATGTAGTTAACATCACCTCTTATTACCGCATTAAACCAAATACTACATTGGTTCCCTACTTCTACATCCCCAACAATGGTGGCGTTTTCTGCGATATAACAGTCGTCAGGTAACTTTGGTGATTTTCCGTTTACTGGTTTTATTATTGGCATATATTTCTTTAATTTAAAGACGATCATTAACTAAATTAGTGAGTGTCCTTTTAAGTTAGATAGGATCTAAATGTTAGTTCACTATAAATTTAAATCGCATAATATTAAATATTTTATAAATGAAGAGGCTATCATGATCCCACATTTATTTAAAATAAGCTAATAGATCAGATTTCTTTGAAGGGGACACCATCACTTCTTTTCCATTACTTAAAATAACGCTTCCTCCTTTGCCTTTAACGTATTTAACCACTTCATTGACGTTAACAAGATAGCTCTTATGTACACGAGCAAAGCTCGATTCTTGTAATGCTTCTTCAAAATACTTAAGTGTCTTACTAACGACTTTCTTCTTGTTATTATTAAGGTAAATTTCGGTATAATTATCATCTGCTTTGCAAAACAATATATCGGCGGTGCATATCACTTCAAAACCATTCTGCTGCGGAATGGTGATTTTTCCATCAATATTGGTTTTGGTGTTTGGCACTAGCACCTGATCTTGTAACGCGTCTTCTTTTGTTTTTATTTCCACCACATAGTCCACCGCCTTTATTAAATCATCAATAGCAATAGGTTTCATTAAATAATATGAGGCATGGGCATTTAAAGCATCAATGGCATAATGGTTGTAAGCAGTGACAAAAATAGTTTCAAAATGGCGATCGCCCACTTTATCTAACAAATCGAATGCATTTCCGTAAGGCATTTCGACATCCGGAAAGACTAAATCTAATTCTTGGGCTCGTATTAACTCTAAGGCTTCGTTTATGTTTGATGCTTCGCCTACAACCTCAACAGTAGGACAATATTTACCAAGATAATTTTTTAAGATGGCCCTACTTGTCTCTTCGTCTTCTACTAGTATTGCTTTTAGTTTCATATGCCTTTATGTTTTAGAAGCTCAAGATTTAAGCCCTGAAGTTTCCGGTTTAGTCAATTTAATCCTTCTTTAAAGTTACAACGACCTTTGTTCCCCTGTCTCCTTTTACTTGATAATCTGAAAGGAACACACCTACCCTATCTTTATACATTTCATTTAAAATGGACACTCGCTTTTTAATATTACCCATGCCTTTAGGGTTGTGCTTTTGTTGATTTTCAGTTTTTAAGGCTTGAGACTTTTTCTCGTCCAATACCGTTGTCGGAAATGGTTATAGCGATTTCATCCTCCCCTGTTTTAACTATCGCAATGTCTAAAAAGCCTTTTTCTTTTTTGTAACGTAACCCGTGCCATACAGCATTCTCAATATAAGGTTGTAACAACATGGGTGGAATTTTATAATTGTCAATAGCGATAGTCTTATCGACCGAAATATTATAATCAAATTTGTCTTGAAATCTAAAATGCTCTAATTTAGTGTATAATTCTAGTAATTCTATTTCCTTTTGTAACGGAATAAAATCTTCCTCACTATTTTCTAAAACCGCACGCATAAGCTTAGAAAAATCACTCAAATATTTGTTGGCGGTCCGTTCATCGTTTGAGGCAATAAAACTATTTACCGAGTTTAGTGCATTGAAAATAAAGTGCGGATTCATCCGGCTACGCAGCGATTTTAATGCGAGTAGATTATTCGCCAATTTTTGCTGTTTTATATACTTATACATTAAATAAGCCGTTAACAATAAGAGTAATAAACCGCCAATAAGTGAATATATAATTATTTTCTGATTCTTATTTTGTTCAATATTGAGCTGGTATTTCCCTTCCGATAATTCCCTGTCTTTTTCTAAAGAAACGATACGGTTTTGATTTTCAGCAATCCTTTTAGCATATCTTGCGGCTTGGGCTATCTCTTGATTTTTTTTAACATATAGCTCCTCAACAGACGCGGTGTATGCCTTGTAGGTTTCGTAGGCCTTCTCATAGTTCCCAGTCACATCATATACTTCAGACAACTTTCTTTTAGCGTCCTTCACGACGACTAAGTCCTCTCGCTTATCTGCTTCAGCAATACTTTTTTCTAAATATGGAATGGCTTCCACGTAGTTCTTTTGAAGAAATAAGGCGTTGCCTATTTTATAGTTTTGCTTTTGCGTTGTAAAATCACTTTCGTTGTCTACAGCAGCTTCTGTTTCTATATCTCGTATATCAAGAATAGCTTCCTCCCTTAGCTTAATCTCATCGTCATATTCCGCTTTAGAATTGTTGAAGTCGGCCACCTTTATTTTTTCTTCAACAGAACGTTTTTTGTTTTGTTTTGAAGCCAAGTTGAGTGAATTACTATAAAAAGCTTTGGCTTCTTTTATGCTTCCACTGGCATCAAAAGTTTGCGCAATTTTGGAGTTCAAGTCGGTGACTTTGGGTGTTATTAAATGTTGCTGCGCAAGGTTTAAACCTTCATTGTAAGTTGCAATGGCTTTTTTGTAGTCATTCATTTTAAAATAAACATCTCCTAATCCTTCAAATAATTCTACTTTTTGGTAATTAGATAATTCATTCTTATTGAGTGTTTTGTAAATAGCCACACTTTCCTGATAATTATTATTGTACATATACGCCTCACCCAACTTAAGTTTTACCTTATTAGACTGGAAACTATTTAAGCTAATACGGTAGTTAGACACTGCGAGATCGTACTGTTTCCAATACATATTTACATCACCCAATACTTCAAAAGCCTGTGCATTTTCTTTAACAGAACTGCTGTTTTTTATACTCTCAATAATAAATCGCATACTTTTTTCGGCTGAAATTTTTTTGTATGCGGTTGCTGAGTCAATTAATTTATGAAATGAATTTGTTTTCTTAGATTTGAAAAGACTATCATCACTAGGCACTTTTCGAGGCATGACATCTACAGTAATAGAGGCGTCATTTTGAATGATGTAATAGATGGTTTCAAAATCTTCATGTGATATGATCAGCTCATCGCCCTTTTTAGCTTTAATTCGAAATTCACCAGCCAAATTTGAAGAAGTATAGGCGCCTCCATTAACTTGGATGTTTACACCATTAACCGGTTTATAAGTGTCATTTTCTCGCACAAAACCGCTCACCGAAAAATAAAGGTCTCGGGCGCGATTACCACGTTTTTCTGTTTCTGTACTTTGAGCCATTAAAACACTTTGGCCGCATAACAAAAATAGAAGATAGAGATAGGTTATAATTTGTTTCATCTTTAATTTCTATGCGATAAACTTACACCCTTTAATTGGCATATTAAAATACCATTTTATTAAATCTCGTATAAAATATTATTTATTCCCCTTGTTTACTCATTGATAATTGAGTTCTACTCATTCTTCTCTAGCGTTCACTCATTGTCGATTTTTTCTATTAAACATTGATCATAAATTTACCTCTAATCTAAAAAAGACATCATGAAAATAAAAATGTATTTACTATTGGTAATGTTGAGCACATTGGCCTCTGCACAAATTAAAGGCAATGCTCCTACTATATCAAGACAGAATGTGATGAGTAGTACCTATCTCGCTAACCCACAATCATATGGTAATGCTATTACTAACTTTAGACAACAACCATTAGTCCCAAATGCTAACATTACTATTGATGTAAAAGCACTTAATAATGTCGTTGCAGATGCTTACACGGCTGTTTTTAATATGGTTCAAATTGGAGAGACCAGTGAACAGACTAATAATTTAATGACTGAGCGTGTGAATAAGGTTAAAATAGAATTAATGGCTCACGGTATAAATGACAACGACATTGTCATTGATGTTATTTCCTTTGTGCCGGCTTACGAGACGGTTGTTGAAAACAAATTATTTAGCAAAAAATACAATGAAGTTCCTGTGGGCTTTGAATTACAACAAAACATTCATGTGAAGTTTACCAAAGTCAATCAATTTGAAAAAATCCTGTCGGCTTGTGCCAACAATGAAATCTACAACTTAGTAAAAGTCGATTATTTTATTAATGACATTAAAGCGGTTTACACGACTTTAAGAATGGAAATATTAAAAGCACTACAAGAAAAGCAACAATTTTACAAAGACATGGGTTTCGATTTAAGTCTTTATAAACCTATGATTGCTGATACAAAATATTGCTATTTCCCGAAAGAATTTTACAAAAACTACCAAGCTTTTAACTGTATTTCATTAGAAGCTATAAAGAAAAGCAAAGGGGTACTCACCGCAAAAGAACAAACCGCTTATTATTACGAGCCCTTATCATTTAAAGAATATGATGTGGTTTTAAACCCTGCTATTGTTGAACCTGTTATTCAAGTAGGCATGGAGATAAAATTACAATACATAGAAAAGCAAAAAAGCGAACAACCTAAAGAAAAAGAGGTGATTAAAAACAGATTTTTTATGGTATCAGATGAAGGGAACATTAACATCACAGAATTAAAATTAGAACAATAAAACTTATGAAAACAATTTCTAAAATGAGCTTAATTTTGCTCACCGTATGCAGTATAACCGCTTGCAATGCCAATAACAAAAAACAAAAGGAGACTTTTGCTTTAAATGAAATAGCGAAAACAGGCACACATAAAACTAACAAACAATACGTTAAAGTAGCACTGTTATTAGACACCAGTAATAGTATGGACGGTCTAATAGATCAAGCTAAAGCACAACTTTGGGAGATTGTAAACGAGTTATCCTATGCGAAATGTAACGAGAAGAAACCTAATTTGCTCATTGCCCTTTACGAATACGGTAATGCGAGACTAAATGCTAACGACGGTTATGTGCGTCAAGTTCTAGCTTTTAGTAGTGATTTAGATGAAATTTCTAAACAGCTGTTTTCTTTGACTACTAACGGTGGTGATGAATATTGCGGTTACGTTATTAACACGGCTTTAGATCAATTAGAGTGGGATGATAACCCTGACGATCTGAAATTTATTTTTATCGCTGGAAATGAACCTTTTACTCAGGGTAAGATTAATTACAAAGATGCGGCTAAGCGTGCACACAACAAAGACATTACAGTAAACACTATTTTTTGTGGTAACTACGCCCAAGGCCTTTCTAGTTTTTGGAAGGATGGCGCAGATTTAGCACATGGAGATTATATGGCTATTGATCACAATCAAGAAACCGTGCATATTTCTACTCCTTATGATGACATTATTTTAAAAGAAAACAAAAAATTAAACGAAACCTATGTCGCTTACGGAAAAATAGGGAGAGAAAAAATGAATTTACAGGCAGAACAAGACACCAATGCTGAGGCGTATAGTAGCGCTAATGCAGTAAGTAGAACGGTAAGTAAAAGTTCACACCTATATAAAAATGCCATATGGGATTTGGTGGATGCATCAAAAGAAACCAGTTTTGATTATAAAAATATTGATAAATCTAAATTACCTGAAGTATTAAGGAGCAAATCTGAAATGGAAATTAAGACTTACATCTCTCAAAAGAAAGCGCAGCGCGAAACCATTCAAAATAAAATACAAACATTAAACACCAAGCGAATGGCCTTTATCCTTGAAGCCAATAAAGGACAGACTAATAACTTAGAACAGGCGATGATTAAAGCTATAAAAACACAAGGAGAGAAGAAGAACTACCATTGGAAATAAAAATCACATTAGACCCCTTTGTAAAAAAAGCCTCGAGACGTCTCGAGGCTTTCAATTTATATTGTAAACTTAAATAGTATACATGTGGTTACTGTACGGCTTGCAGGGCATCAATATTTCCATAGCCAAAACTACCATTCTTATTAGGATAGAAATCTGATGATTGCTTTAATTTATTAAGCACCTGTGTTCTACTCCATGTTGGGTGTATTGACCATACGAGAGCCGCAATTCCTGCAACTGTTGCAGTTGCTACAGAGGAACCACCGGTGTAACTCCTTTGATTGTCGTAAAAGCCTAAAACTGGGGGATGTTTACTAGTATCGTTATCTCCTTCCATGATAATAGTGAAATCGATTTTACTTCCACTGTGGCAAGTTTCACATCTTTCATAATTGGAGCCATCATCTACACCAGTTACTGCAACAACTTCACTCATAGTCGCAGGAAAAATAACACCAAAACCATTAGTAAAACTCGTAGACGTTCCACCAGCTGCGAAAATTAATTTATTTTTACTATACGCATATTTCACTGCATCTTTTATGTTCCCTATAGACCATACATAACCAATAGACATTGAAATAATGTCCACATCACTTCTATTCGCTAATTCTGTTAATGCTTTAGAAACTCCTTTACGTTCATGGTAGTCGTTTAATAACACATCTTCTGTGGCGCGATAAGCCACTAAATTTGAATTATATGCTACGCCTACAGGCATGGCATTATCGTTCCTTGGTGCTGCCATCGTTGATGCCATTTGTGTACCATGTCCACATTTATCATGAGGGCCATCATAATTATTAGACCACCACCAGGCAGAATCTATAAACGTCCCATACTTTTCCACAACCCGTCCAGTAGAATATCCATCGTTTATGCCACCAGCGTTTAATAGAGATTGCGATTGAGAGACCCCGGTATCAATTAAACCAATAGTAACTCCTGCACCTGTACTATAATTCCAAGCTTGAGGGATGTTGTGCTCGTAAAAATTCCAAGCCACCTGTGCGTTATTTGGTGCTATAGTACTATAATGTGAGCTATTTATAGACTCTGCTGCTTTGCTACAACCGTGAATCTGAACGCATGACATTATCGGTACCGTAATGATTGTATCCGTTGGGCTCTAAATAACGCACGTTTTTTGCTTTTCTTAATGTTTCTATCGTTTTAATATTTTCGACTCTCACATCTATTACATTAATAATTTCATGTTCCACCACCGTTTCTTTTCCTCGGATATAGTTTTCATGAGTTTCAACAATTTTTAAGATATTATCTTTCTTTGTTTCTAAGGCTGCCGAACGATTTTCACTATAACTTTCATTTTCGCTACCATAACCTACAGTTAGAATATTATTCCCGTGAATAACTGCACTCCAAAGAAAATGATCGGACTCGTTTTCCCAATCAAATTCCTGCCCTCTATTGAGTTGTGATTCGATTTCTGCA
Source organism: Lacinutrix neustonica (assembly GCF_026625145.1). Classification (GTDB taxonomy): domain Bacteria; phylum Bacteroidota; class Bacteroidia; order Flavobacteriales; family Flavobacteriaceae; genus Lacinutrix; species Lacinutrix neustonica. Next base: position 1,751,367 of record NZ_CP113088.1, read on the forward strand.
TTAATCTCAGCAATGGTTAATGGCTGGGATTGATCAATAGTTTGTTGTTCGATTTCTTTAAAATCATTGGTCGTTTCCTCTGCACAAGAAGACACAATACATACTGCTACTAATAAAAGTAGTTTTGAAAAAATGGTTTTCATTTAATATCATTTAATGGATTAGACCCATAAGATATTAAATATTTAACATTTTTTTGGCATTTAAAATATGAAAATGGTGATTTTTTGTAGGGAATTTTCTAAAATCTATAGTTTACGACGGATTGAGCCTGTAAAATCCTCAAGATCGTCTTTTACTTTTTTTAGCTCTTCATTGACATCTTTAGTGATGCTCGTATCTATGCCGTGTTTATCAGCAGATTTTGTGATTTCACTTTTAATGTCATTAGTAGCGTCCTTGAGTGTGCGCATGCCTTTTCCTAACCCGCGGGCGATTTCTGGAATTTTATCGGCACCAAATACCATAACCACTATAAGTAGTATGACTGCTATTTCTGCGCCGCTGATAAATAAAAAGGTTACTAACTGTATCACAGTACAAATATAATAAGTTGTTTTGGGTTTAAATCATTTTCTAAGTTAAAAAGAAAAGCCTTTCAAAAAATAAGTTTTGAAAGGCTTTTCTTTTGTTGAAATACTTCACTAGATAGTAAAGTCTCCATTCGCTTTATGCGCACTATTTTCGTAACGCTCGATGCATTTATTTAAAATCTCGTAAGCTTCTTTGGCATCTCCCCAACCGCCAACATCTACTTTTTTCTTTTCTAAATCTTTGTAAACCTGAAAGAAATGTTCAATTTCTTTAATTTGATGTGGATTCATATCAGATAAATCATTTAAACTGTTCCAAATAGGATCACTTACTGGCACACAAATCACTTTTTCATCTGGTCCTTTTTCATCTGCCATATGAAAGACACCAATAGGTTTTACCTCTACAACACACATGGGAAATGTTGGTTCCCCTCCCATAACTAAAACATCTAAGGGATCGCCATCTAATGCTAACGTTTCCGGAATAAAACCGTAATCTGCCGGATACATCATTGAAGAAAACAGCATACGATCGAAACGTATTTTCTTTAAATCAAAATCGTATTCGTATTTGTTTCTACTCCCTTTTGGTATTTCTATTAAAACGTCGAACGTTAATTTTCCTGCTGGACTCATTGAAAAATTTATTTTTTCACTCCCACGACGGTGGGAATCTTATTTGTTAATACTTAATCCTCTTAAAAAACCTACTGTTTTTCGGGCTGCAAAAGTACGTAATGATTTAAGTATGGGCAAGAAATATTTTAGTCTTGTTCTGTTGTGATATTACAAATCGAAACCTAAAGTAAATTGTAACACTCTGTTTTTAGGTTTTCCATCGTCATACACATCTCCTAAGCCTAAATGGTATCTTGCTCCAATACGTACACCGAATCTGTTTTAAATCCAACGCCAAAATTCACACCGTAATCAAATTTATTTGGGTTAAACTCCTGAGAAGTATCAAATAAGTTAAACGCGCTATCATACTCCTCTTTATGGGAAATAGCTAAACCAATTTGGGGCCCTACTTCAAAAAAGAAATTTTTATTTGGATAAATATTGAAGAGTAAAGGCAGGTTTATATAGTTTACATTTTGAGTAAATGTTGCGTTATCATTTCTAATTTCATATCCCTGTTGTGAATATTGAAATTCAATTTGCAATGCCAGTACCTCGTTAATAAAAGACTCTCCATAAAAACCTACATTAAAGCCATGACGTTGGCCAGTCTCTGCTTCGCCATCATACTTTACTGAAGCTAAATTATAGCCGCCTTTGATACCAAAATTGGATTCGGTTGTTTTTGCAGCTTTTTGTGCATTTAAACCCATTACTGTTATAAATAAGACCGCTAATACTACTATTTGTTTTTTCATTTTTATTTTTTTTAGTTACTATTATTTACCTCCATTTGCTTGTAAATCGGCAATACACTGGGCGTCCAATTGTGGTGCTTGGCTAAGACCAATAAGATTGTCGATACCCGATCCTGTTTCTGAAGCCCGAACATCAAGCAAGTCTCAACATTGCAATGCTTAGCGTGTTCTGCATCTTCGTGATTGGATTGTAAAGGTGCTCCCAAGTTGGTTAAGCCTAAAAGGTGCCCGAATTCATGATTAATTACTGTCGTTTCCGGAACCGTTCTATTAGGTTCGAATGCGCTATTACTGAGATTTTTTATCGTTTCTTCATAAATTACAAAGGATGTATTTCTATAGGCCGTTCCTAAAACCACGGCACTTCCGTAATTACTAGCGGAGGCGCCATCTGCAAAAAAGGCCCAAACAGCAATCTGGTTTGTGGTATTAAATTTTGTTCTATTGTTGTCTTCAATACTTCTAATTTCTGCATTGCTATAAGGAGACATTCCTGGTGAAGGAATCCCTCGTTTTTCTACGGTAATACCATTAGGCTTATAGGTTCTTTCTTCTAAAAAAAGACACGAAGTTATTAATACTCGCTTGAGCAGGTTCAAAACCTTCAACAAACACGACTTCAATTATGAGACTGGAAAAGTTCGTATTAGACAGCAGCACTTTAAGAGACGTCCTGTAGCTTGAATATGTGAAGTTGGATTTTCGGTATTGTTATTATTAACACTGGGGTTGCTATCTTCCTCTTTTGAACATGATAACAGCACTGTAAATAAAAATACTACATATATGACTTTTTTTGGGGTATTATCAAATAAACTCAGCAAAATTTAAAAAAACACCACTGCTTTTCTGTTTCACAAAACACCTAACATTTAGTATCTATATCTTTTAAAAATAAAACCCAAAACTTCCCGTCACCCCAAACTTTCTAGCGTCCGGATTTGTAATCGGATTAAGGTAATTTCCTCTAAAATTAAAGTCTACTCTTAAGATTTTGAAAATATTCCCAACCCCAACACTATATTCATAATACGCTTCTTTGCTTGGTGCGCGATACACTAAACCTGAGGCGTTGATCTCTCGATTCTCTTGAGAAACATCACCCACTACCCCTCTAAAACCTAAAATAGCTCTTAAATTATATTTTTTCAAGAAAGGAATACGAGAAAACAATCTGCCGTTAAAATTATGCTCCACATGTAATGTCGCATATTCATCGGTTACAAATTCATAAAAATCCAATTGAGAAAAGGTGTTGTAAATTGAGAAATAGGTTTGATTTCCAGGTATCACACTCATTAACCCTAACGGAATTTCACCATAGGTTCTACCCACCTCAACAGTTGTGGTTAAACGCCCAAAAGCACCAATAGCCCAAGGTTGCAAATATGATACTTGTAATTTTGTGTAATCAAAATCACTGCTTAAAATACTTTTATCACCTCTCGGTAACCTGTGCAAATAGTCGTGCAAAATCATCGTTTTTTGTGCGACGCTCAACACCAAAACCTGTCATTTCACGTTTTGGGAAATAAGATAGCGATACAGCAGTCTCATATTGTTTCACTTCACTTTCCGTTGTCGTTTGAGCAGCATCAGTATAGTAATCTAGACTGAAGGTTGGTGATGCAGATTCTAACGTTCTGTAAGTGCCGCTTATTCGTGTTAAAAAATTCCTGAAGGGTTCTGCTTCTATCGCTAATGTAGATAAATTAACATTCGTTAATTTATCATTGGTTCCAGTACCAATGACGGAAGAAGAAGCTAAACTTCTACCTAAAACATCGGTTGATGATGTTAAGTTTGCACCTATTTGCTCGACATCTCTTCTATTTCCTCCTGAGATTATTAATCGGCTTTTCTTGTCTATTAACCATTTCCCTGAAATACCGTACTTGAATTTATTATCCTTGAAACCATACGCAGTAAATCCCTCTAAGCGCCATAAATCATTTTGACCAAAATAGGTTCTTCCACCTGCCCTAATTCGAACACCTTCAACATCATTGTATCCAAAAACCGAAAACACGGGCCCCACATCTAGATTTAAATCATCAAATTCAATATAACCTGAAGCTAAAATGCTCCCTAAATTATATAAGCTTTTAAATTTTTTGGTTTGCTTTAAAGAGTCTAGCATGACGTAAACGCCTTTTTCATCTTTACTTAGCTGCTCCATTCTATTCTCTTCCCGAACGCATCGTCTTGATTATAGAGGTCTTCATCAAAACTATACACTTTCTCCTTATAGAATTTTGGGTCCTTTACTTTATCAAATTGGTAATTATTATATAAAGTTGTTCGTTTTCCATAAATGCCTTTTGACTTTTCCTTTTTGTTGATAGCAAAGTCCGACATAAAATAATCTCTTTTTATTAAAAAAACAGAATCATTTAAAACTTCAAATTCCTGCTCTATATAAATCTCTTTAACCCAGTTAATATTTGCGCTTTTCGAGGCTTGTAGGTTTATGTTCTTAATGGCATACGTCGTATCTGCCACCCAAAAATCGCCTTTAAACGTGAGCTCATTTTTTCGTCTTGGATAGTATATAATATTGTAGCACCATTTGTTATCTATAAAAGAACTATCTGCCAAGACATAATTATATACCTGAATACCGGTTCTAGATAGTGGACTCGTGAAGCTCTTATCAAAAAACTTTAAGTAGTTTTCATAGACATCATATTCGCTATATAAATCATCAATAAAGTCTATAATAATTTGATTATTACTAAAGCCCGAATTTTTATTACCTTTTAAAATTTCCCGCTTTTCTTTAATCACGTTATCACCATACACTTCGCTCGAAGCCTCGTTAATAAACATTGGTAAATAGGTTTTACCCGTTACTCTCGAGGTATCCACCTGCTCAAAAACAAATTCCATACCGCGAAACAGCTTACTATTTACAGTGGCACTATCAATAGTGTTTAAGTCAAACTCTACCTTTTCGTATTTATCGTACTGATATTGTTTATATTGTTTTAAACCATTACTACGCTTATTGGCCCGATTTTTCTTAAAATATCTATCGCTGGATTGTTTTTTTTAGGTTGTTTTCCCGTGACTAATATCACTTCATCCAGCGCTGCTGCATCTTCGCTTAAAGTAACATTGAATTCATAATTCACTTTCTTATCGAGGGTAACGGTTTGTGTTTTATACCCTATAAAAGAAAAAACGACAACATCATAGCTTTCATCGCTTTCTAGATAAAAGGTTCCGTTTTCATCGGTAATGGTCCCTATACTCGTCCCTTGGAAATAAATGTTGGCGTAAGCAATGGGTGCTTTAGATTCATCGTAAATATGACCACTCACTTTCGTTTGAGCTAACGCGGAAAGGCTTCCGAAGCATAAAATGAGTAAAAGGAATTTCAATTTCATAAGTGTTGAATATAAACAAAAAACTTCATCAACAATTATGCTGATGAAGTTTTAAGTAACCATTTTTAATTTTTATTTCTTGTACATGACCTTTTTAACGGCCTTTACTACTTCGTCACTATTTGGCAACCATTCTTCTAATAATACAGGTGAATAAGGAGCTGGCGTATCTGCTGTGTTAATTTTTACCACGGGGGCATCTAAATAATCGAAAGCTTCCGATTGTACGATGTAAGTTAACTCTGTGGATACATTACCAAAAGGCCAAGCTTCTTCTAAAACCACCAAACGGTTTGTTTTTTTAACCGATTTTAGAACGGTCTCTTTATCTAGAGGGCGCACTGTACGTAAATCAATAATCTCACATGAAATACCTTCTTTTGCTAATGCATCTGCTGCTTTATAAGCTTCTTTTATAATTTTCCCGAAAGACACGATAGTAACGTCGGTACCTTCTCGCTTTATCTCTGCAACACCTAGAGGAATCGTGTATTCACCTTCTCGGAACTTCACCTTTATCGCCATACATTTGTTCACTTTCCATGAAAATAACGGGATCATCATCACGAATGGCAGATTTCAATAACCCTTTTGCGTCATAAGGTGTGGAAGGTACCACGACTTTTAAACCTGGTGTATTTGCAAACCAGCTTTCAAAGGCTTGAGAATGCGTGGCTCCTAATTGTCCTGCCGAAGCTGTTGGGCCTCTAAAAACAATAGGACATTTAAACTGCCCACCGAGACATTTGTCTAATTTTTGCGGCATTATTTATAATTTGATCAATCCCAACCAAAGAGAAATTAAACGTCATGTATTCTACAATGGGTCTATTACCAGTCATGGTAGAACCAATAGCGATACCTGCAAAACCTAGCTCTGCAATAGGCGTATCGATCACACGTTTTGCGCCAAACTCGTCAAGCATCCCTTTAGAAGCCTTGTAAGCACCATTATATTCTGCTACTTCCTCTCCCATTAAATAAATGCTCTCATCTCTGCGCATCTCTTCACTCATGGCTTCGCAAATAGCTTCTCTAAATTGAATTGTCTTCATATTCGTCTTGAAAATTGAAGCACAAAAATAAGAATAAAAGAATTACGAATAAAATGAAAAAATATATATTTGACATTCTCAAAATCTAATAAAACTATATTTATGTTAAAAAAAACAATTTTCATTGCCCTTGGATTAATAATGTTAAGCTGTAATAGTAGCGATGACAACGAAAACCAAGAAGGAACAGACACGAACAATTACATCTATTTCATGTCACGGAAAAATAGATGACGTTCCATTTATTTATGGACAAAAAGAAGAGGCGACAACATTAAGTTATCAATTAGTAAAAAGCACTACCCTGTCAGCAGTTTGTGCTTACTATCCGAGAGACTGGCGGCTTTAACTACGATCTGAGTGTTTATCCTAATTTTGACAATGACAATTTACCTAGTGCAGGCATCAATTTTGTTAGATTTCACTTGTGTACAGATTCTGATAGCCAATTGGAAACCTTCAATAATAAATTTCCATTAAGAAACTATGGTTTTGCCATCAGTGAGTCTTCAGATAGTGGACCAACGGGAGATATCGCTATCACTTACGCAGCTAATGCTGTAGATGGGCCTTATTACAGTTCTGCTGGTGTTGAACAAACTAATGGTTCTTTTGAAATTACAAAATCAACACCATTTAACACCTATGTGGGAGAAGTACTTTGGAGCGCCTCACAAATTGTAGAAGGCACATTCTCAGTAACATTGAAAAATCTTGCTGATGAGAATGACATCATACAAATTACTGATGGAGAATTTAAAATGATTCCAAGTATGTAATTTTGTTCGACTATCAAAATAACTGGGCTCCTGTAAATTAATTTGCAGGAGCCTTTCTTTGTTCATTATTTAAAATTTATTATGCACGCATAGTATATTTCCAAAATAAAATAATTATCTTCGTAACTTGAAAATTGAAGCGTAAAGTCCATAACACGCGATAATGTTATCGTTCTAGCCTTCTCAAATAAAATAGTCTTAATTTAATTATAGAAATATGAAAATTTTAGTGTGTATCAGTCACGTTCCGAGACACTACATCGAAAATTAACTTTACAGATGGAGATTCTACATTCGATACGAACGGTGTTCAATTTGTAATCAACCCCAACGATGAGTTTGGTTTAACTCGTGCGATGTGGTTTAAAGAAAAGCAAGGCGCAAGTGTTGATGTTGTCAATGTAGGCGGTCCTGAAACGGAACCAACATTACGAAAAGCTTTAGCCATCGGTGCAGACTCAGCCATTCGAGTAAACACAGCAGCCAAAGATGGTTTTCAGGTCGCTAAAGAATTGGCTAAAGTAGTAAAAGATGGCGGTTACGATTTAGTTATTGCGGGTCGAGAGTCTATAGATTATAATGGTGCCATGGTACCAGGGATGTTAGCCGAATTAACCGATGCAAACTTTGTTACTAATTGTATTAGCCTAGATTTGGAGGGTACGAATGCGACTGCTATTAGAGAAATTGATGGCGGAAAAGAAACGGTAACCACTAGTTTACCTTTAGTTATTGGAGGACAAAAAGGATTGGTAGAAGAAAGTGATTTACGCATCCCCAATATGAGAGGGATCATGATGGCGCGTAAAAAGCCTTTAACCGTTTTAGAACCAGCTACTGCAGAGACTGAAACGACATCAATAAAATTTGAAAAGCCAGCACCAAAAGGCGCGGTCACTTTAGTAGATCCAGGAAATTTAGATGAGTTAGTTAACTTGTTACATAACGAGGCTAAAGTTATATAATTTGTATTTCCTGCTAAGGCAGGAACCCACAAATAAGTCTAATAGTTTCCTGTCTTGGCAGGAATAAAAAAAATAAAATTATGTCAGTTTTAGTATATACAGAATCAGAAAACGGAAAATTTAAGAAAACAGCCTTTGAGGTGGCTTCTTATGCCAAAGCTGTTGCCAACCAAATGGGAACAACGGTTACTGCTATTGCAGTAAATGCTGCGGATATTAGTGAATTAGGAAAATATGGCGTCGATAAAGTGTTGAATGTATCCAATACGGCTTTAGACACCTTCAATGCAAAATCTTATGCTGCAGCTATTAAACAAGCCGCAGAAAAAGAAAGCGCTAAGGTTGTTATTGTTAGTCAAAGTGCAGATAGCAAGTACTTGGCTCCTATTTTAGCGGTTAATTTACATGCGGGTTATGCCTCGAATGTTGTGGAAGCTCCATCAAGCACTTCCCCGTTCACCGTGAAACGTACTGCATTTACAAACAAAGCGTTTAACATTACCACTATAGATACAGACATTAAAGTGGTTGGTGTTTCTAACAACTCTTTTGGTTTAGTTGAGACTGCCGCAAGTGCGACTGCAGAAGACTTTTCACCAGCCATTCCAGAGTCCGGAGTATCGGTACAATCCGTTGACAAAGCTACAGATAAAGTAACCATCGCGGATGCAGAAATAGTAGTGTCTGCAGGACGTGGGATGAAAGGACCGGAAAACTGGGGCATGATTGAAGAACTTGCTAGTGTATTAGGCGCAGCGACTGCTTGCTCAAAACCAGTATCTGACCTTGGCTGGAGACCCCATGGAGAGCACGTAGGACAAACAGGAAAACCAGTGGCCGCAAACTTATACATCGCCATAGGCATCTCTCGGAGCCATTCAGCATTTAGCAGGAATTAACGCCTCTAAAGTAAAAGTAGTGATCAATACCGATCCGGAAGCACCATTTTTTAAGGCTGCCGATTACGGTGTCGTTGGTGATGCTTTTGAAGTTGTACCAACACTTATCGAAAAATTAAAAGCATTTAAAGCGGCAAACGCTTAATTTTTTATAAATTGTGCTCGTAAAAAAGCGGTTTAAATTACTTTTTACAATTTAAACCGTTTTTTTTATTTTTAACCTATGAGTTTAGTACGACTAAAAATAAAAGGAATATCATACAGCCAAACACAAAATGGCGCATACGCTTTGATATTAAATGAAGTAGATGGAGATAGAAAACTCCCTATTGTCATTGGCGCTTTCGAGGCCCAATCTATTGCGATCGCATTAGAAAAGGAAATTAGACCGCCAAGACCGTTAACGCACGACCTTTTTAAAAATTTTGCAGACCGATTTGATATCGTTGTTAAGCAAGTGATTATTCACAAACTAGTCGATGGTGTTTTTTATTCTAGCTTGATTTGCGAACGTGACAAAATTGAGGAAATTATCGATGCCGGAACAAGTGATGCTATCGCATTGGCATTACGCTTTCAAGCGCCTATTTTCACATATAAAAATATTTTAGATAAAGCTGGAATCTATTTAAAAGTAGATCCCAATAAAGATGATGAAACGTCTCCGTGAAAACATCTTTGTAGAAGACATTATCAATGAAGAGTTAGAAATAACGGATCCCGTAGAAAATTACAAGTCGCATACCATTGAAGAACTGCAACACCTTTTGGATGAAGCCGTAAATAATGAAGATTATGAGAAAGCTGCCAAAATTAGAGATGAGATTTCTAAACGATAAACACCTTATGAAACATTTTTTATTAGCTGTTACAGCTATTTTTTTTGGAATAGCTTCTGTTTTAGCGCAAGATATTAACAGAACTTGGACAGTAGACTCTTTAGAAAACACCTCTCAAAATCGCTTGTTTTCTACCTCAGAAACATTAGAATTAAAAGACGGCGCGTTCAAAATTTTGGCAACTGATGCCAATGAAAGAGCCTCCGGTGATTATTTACACCAAAACAATTTACTGGTTTTCTACTTCAATACACCTATAGATACGGTTCGAAAATTCAAAATCTCAGTAAAAACCGATTCCTCTTTAGTTTTCGCCGAAAAAAACGCAGTATATACTTTTAAAAATCACGATTTGCAAGTTGCGTCTCCTGCAACTGAAACCACAAACACCAGCCCTATCATCCCTAGTCAAGGCTTTTCTTTTGGTAGTCTCCGGCGTGGTATTTTAGGAATGATTTCGCTTATTTTTATTGCCTTTTTATTTAGTAGCAACAGAAAAGCCATCAACTGGAAAACGGTTGGGTTAGGCTTAGTTTTTCAACTGGTTATTGCCATTGGGGTATTAAAAATCGCCTTTATAAAAACGGCTTTCGAGTTTATAGGAAAAGGCTTTATTGCAATCCTAGGGTTTACTCAAGCAGGAAGTGAGTTTTTATTTGGCGGCATGCTGGATGTGAACTCGTTCGGTTTCATTTTTGCTTTTCAAGTATTACCTACCATCATATTCTTCTCGGCATTAACCTCTGTATTGTTTTACCTCGGCATCATTCAAAAAGCAGTAAAAGGGATGGGATTATTGCTAACAAAAATTTTAGGCATCTCTCGGTGCTGAAAGTTTAAGTGTTGCTGGAAATATTTTTTTAGGTCAAACCGAGGCCCCTTTGCTTATTAAGGCCTATTTGGAAAAAATGAATAGGTCTGAAATCCTATTGGTTATGATCGGTGGTATGGCTACCGTGGCCGGTGCTGTTTTAGCCGCCTATATTGGCTTTTTAGGTGGTGAAGATGTAGCCCTTCAATTGTTTTATGCTAAACACCTGTTGGCAGCCTCAGTTATGGCCGCCCCGGGTGCTATTGTCATTTCTAAAATACTCTATCCACAAACCGAAGCCATTAATACCGATGTTAATGTTTCTCAAGAAAAAATTGGCTCAAATATCTTAGAAGCTATTGCGAACGGCACCACAGAAGGTTTAAGGCTCGCCGTTAATGTTGGCGCCATGTTATTGGTTTTTGTCGCCTTTATCGCTATGATCAACGGCATTCTAGGAGGTCTCGCTGGGTTTGATGGTTTGGTAATAGAAAGTATGAATCTCGATTGGAGTTTTACCTCACTTAATGACGTTATCGCCGCGAATACGCCCTACGACAGACTCTCTCTAGAATTTTTATTAGGCTACCTGTTCGCACCGCTCATGTGGTTAATAGGCGTGGCGACAGAAGACATGGCACTCATGGGGCAATTGTTAGGGATCAAGCTCGCAGCAAGTGAGTTTATTGGCTACATCCAATTGGCTGAGCTTAAAAACGTAGCAACCGCAACACATTTAACATACGAAAAGTCGATTATTATGGCAACATATATGCTTTGTGGCTTTGCTAACTTTGCGTCTATTGGCATTCAAATTGGAGGTATTGGTTCGTTAGCACCAGGGCAACGTAAGACACTGTCTCGTTTTGGAATAAAAGCCTTGATTGGTGGTACTATCGCCTCTTTAATTTCGGCTACTATTGCAGGAATGATCATAGGATAAAAACAGTTAATAACTTTATCATAATATAACAGCCCATCAAGCCTTACGTTTTGATGCTTTTTTTATTTTTATCTCCCAATAAAATTAAGTTTAATTGAATTATCCCGAAGCTTTGGGAGCACTTTCACAAGAATAGGAACATGAAGCAATACCACGATTTAGTAAAACACGTATTAGATAACGGAAACGAGAAAGGCGATCGCACAGGAACAGGCACCTTAAGTGTGTTTGGACACCAAATGCGGTTTGATTTAAGTGACGGTTTCCCCATGGTAACTACCAAAAAACTCCATTTAAAATCTATCATTTACGAATTATTATGGTTCTTAAAAGGGGACACAAACATCAACTATCTCAAAGAGAATGGTGTGAAAATTTGGGATGCCTGGGCAGACGACAATGGTGACTTAGGCCCGGTTTACGGGCACCAATGGCGCAATTGGAATAGTGATGAACTGGATCAAATTAAAGAAGTGATAGAAACGCTAAAAAACAATCCCAATAGCCGCCGTATGTTGGTTTCTGCATGGAACCCGTCGGTGTTGCCGGACACTTCAAAATCATTCAGTGAAAATGTGGCTAATGGTAAAGCGGCTTTACCACCCTGTCATGCTTTCTTTCAGTTTTATGTGGCCAACGGAAAGTTATCGTGCCAGCTGTATCAACGTAGTGCCGATATTTTTTTAGGTGTCCCGTTTAATATTGCGTCTTATGCCCTATTTACCATGATGATGGCGCAGGTGTGTGGTTACGAGGCAGGCGAATTTATTCACACCTTTGGTGATGCTCATATTTACAGCAATCATATTGAACAATTAGAACTACAACTGTCTCGTGAGATACGCCCATTACCAACCATGAAAATCAATCCTGAGATTAAGGATATTTTAGATTTTAAATTTGAAGATTTTACTTTAGAAGATTACAACCCGCATCCACATATAAAAGGAGCTGTTGCTGTATAATACTATGAATAAGATCCTATTCTTTTTACTTATCCTCTCCAATGCTGCATTTGCTCAAATTAAATTCAACAGCAGAATACCAGTTCCTAAATTTAATGAAAAATTAAAATTTTCTAATCCTGAAGAGTCTTTAGAACATTTGAATTTTGGAATTCAAGACTATATTGCTGAGCATATGGATTCGTCATTTGTAAAAACCTATTTTAAACCTCAAGATTCTATTGAATTCAATTTTAATTTGATAATAGATAAATTCGGAAACGTAAATTCTATAAATGTTAATACAGAAGTTGATCTGTTCAATCAAAAAATTAAAAACATATTACAAAAAATAAATAAGTTTATTCCCGCCAAAGCCGTTAACGTTAACGAAAATTTAGATTTTTATTTTTCACTATCGCAGAATATTATATTGATCAACACTCTAGGTTTAAATCCATTTACCGAAAAGTACAAAAAGAAACTATACGTATTAAATCCGGAGAAACCACCTTATTAGAAACAGCAAAAAAATTAAATTACAACACCAATAATCAAGCTGTTATTTGTCAAGTGTATTTTAGACTATCAAAAGGTAAAAAAATAAGCGATGTCCGATTCAAAGCACCGCATTTGAATTTTGAAATAATGCTCCACAGGGTATTTAAAAAAATGGATGTTGCTGAAGTTTTTCAAACCAATACTTTGAAGGACCTGAACAACTATTCACAGACAATAAAAATACATTTTAATGAAAGTGTTGGTGATACGTCATATGTGGAAACTAACATTCCCGATATCTCTCGATATAATAGGAATAATGCACAAAATAGCACTAAGTTATTTGATACTATAGCTAAAATAAAAGGTTGTACCAAGAAAGATATTGATACGGAGATTAATGAGTGTAATAGCACTAAAATCAACACCTTTATTAAAAAAAACTTTGATTTCAGAGCAATGAAAAGACTTAAGCTACAAGGAAATCAAAAAATTGGAGTGTTTTTCACCATCGACGAAAAAGGCCTTATAAGCAATATCAGAACACGAGCGCCGCACCGTAAACTTGAAATGGAGGCCAAAAGAGTAATTGCGTTATTACCAAGGTTTACACCTGCAATACTTAATAACTTAAAAGTTAAAATGACCTATTTTTTACCTATTACTTTGAACATGGATAATAACAAAGTTAGTACACAACCTACTTTCGCTAGAAGATATCGCTATATTAAAAATTAGAGAAATAAAATGCTAGTAAATAGAGTTACTAAGAAACTGCTATCATTTAGAATTATCATGAATAAAATAGAAGGAGAGTTACCAAGACTAGTACTCTATCAAAACGCTAGTTCTTCAAGTAAAAGCAACTGACGCTTTCTTATTTACACCCTTCCCTAAGAAGTATCTATTCCAGTAATACGGGTCTTTTTTAAATAGTGACCGTTCAGTTTAGCCATACTTTTTAGTCGTTTACATGATTATATTTCAAAATTTCATAAATTCAGATCAAACCCATGAACGTCACCAACCTGTTCTAGATAGGTATGAGCTTCGACTGTAAGCATTATATTAGTGCCAATCATAAAGAAAAATTTCAGGATTTACATTTTAATAATTTCAAACAAAACACACTAAAAAACTACATACATAGCATTCGTTTTAAATAGAAATTAAAATTTCATTGAAAACGTTTAACTTTGTATTTTAAATCATACCATATGTTCGGGAAGAAGCAAACAAAACCACAAATAGATCAAGAGCAATTCGAATTAATTCAAAATGCACAACGCCGTGTCAAGCAAAAAAAACGCTTGTACATACATTTCGTCATCTTTTTAATTGGTGCTGTCTTTTTAATCGTCGCGAATACCCTTTTAGGTATTGGTAAAGATTTGAAAATATTTGGTTTAGACTGGTTTGTTATTGCCATCTCCTTGTGGTTGTTTTTCTTTTTATACCACGTCTTTAATGTCTTCATCACCAATAAATTTATGGGTGCGGCCTGGGAAAAAGCACAATTAGACAAATTAGTCGTCAAACAACAACTGCGCATCGAAAAAATAAAAGCCAATTTAAAACAGGAGGCCCCTCTCGGAAGCTGAGACCCAAGTGTACAATGAGACCCTGGCTTTAAAAAACAATAATAACCTAACCATTATTGTTGCAGCAGGTGAAAACAACGAGATAGGTAAAGATAACCAACTCATTTGGCATTTAAAAGATGACTTAATACGTTTTAAATCGCTCACGTCTCGGACATCATATTATCATGGGACGGAAAACCTTTGAAAGTTTCCCGAAACCATTACCTAACAGAACGCATGTGGTTATTTCACGACAAAACAACTATCAAGCTCCTGCAGGTGTCATTGTTGTCCATTCTATGGAAGACGCCTTAGATGCTTCAAAAAACGACATCCAGCCTTTTATTATTGGCGGTGGGGAAATCTACAAACAAGCCCTTCCTTTAGCTTCTAAGATTGAATTGACCCGTGTACATGCTACCTTCGATGCCGATACTTTTTTTCCGGAAATCGATAGGACCCAATGGAAAGAAGTCGCAAGTAAAATACATGCTAATGATGCCGAACACAATCATGCGTTTTCATTCCTAACTTATGAAAGAAAGTAAATTTGGGGTCTCCTTTTTATTGAAAAAAAAGAGCTCTATTGAATAATGCTCTTGAAACACACGACGCATTCGTAAAAGATTTTTTGAAATTGCATGCATAAATAGACGGCTCGTGACAAACAGACTAGACCGCTCTTCTCATGCTTTTCTTTAGTTCTTCATTCAATTTTTGTCTAATTTTGTACTATGGTAAAAGACATTCAACTGCGCTTAACTTTAAAAGATGAAGAACGCAGTGACATATTGCTCATCAAAGCGGCACAGTATTTAGACATTCCTAAAGAAGACATTACTGGAATAAAAATATTGCGGAAATCTATAGATGCCCGTAAGCCAAAAATCATTCTAAATTACAAAGTCTCGGTTTACATTCGTGAAGTCTTACCTAAAGCCTCGGCGTATCACTTCGACTATAAAGACGTGTCACAGGCAAAACCAATTCATATTATTGGTTTTGGACCCGCTGGCATGTGGGCGGCATTGCGTTGTATAGAATTAGGTTATAAACCCATTATATTAGAGCGTGGTAAAAACGTAAAAGAGCGACGTCGCGATTTAAAAGCCATAAACCAAGATCATGTGGTTAACGAAGATTCCAATTACTGCTTTGGTGAAGGTGGCGCGGGAACCTACAGCGATGGTAAATTATACACCCGAAGTTTAAAGCGTGGCGATGTGCGTCGTATTTTTGAAAACCTCGTCTTTCATGGGGCGACTGATGAAATTCTGGTCGATGCGCACCCACATATTGGCACCAATAAACTCCCAAAAGTCGTTCAAAACATACGGGAGACTATTTTAAATTATGGAGGTGAAGTTCATTTCGAAACGCGGGTTACCGACTTCACTATTAAAAACCATAAAATTGTATCGCTCATACTTCAAAATGGCAATGAGATGCCAGTAGAACGCGTTATTCCGGCTACTGGTCACTCTGCAAGGGATATTTTCTATTTATTAAATGAAAAAGCAATTGCCATCAAATCTAAGTCTTTTGCTATGGGCGTTCGTGTCGAACATCCACAACATATAATAGATGCCATTCAATACCATTGTTCCGGTGACCGGCACGAGTTATTGCCTGCTGCGTCTTATAGTTTAGTACAACAGGTAAACGAACGCGGAGTCTATTCTTTTTGCATGTGTCCTGGCGGCTTTATAGTCCCAGCAGCGACTGCGGAAGGCGAAGTGGTTGTCAACGGGATGTCGCCCTCGCGTAGAAATAATAAGTTCGCCAATTCAGGCATTGTTGTAGAAATTAATGCGGATAAAGATTTACGTAAATACGAACAGTTTGGCGAGTTAAAAGGTTTAGAATTTCAAAAAGATTTAGAGCGTCCGGCGTTTACTGCTGGTGGCAGAAGTCAGGTAGCACCTGCACAACGCCTTACTGATTTTGTCGAAGGCCGTTTATCATCTTCATTAAATGACACCTCATATCAACCCGGTTTAAAAAGCGCACCACTACATTCCCTATTGCCTAAATTAATTGGTGGTAGGTTACGCAAAGGGTTTGAGGCTTTCGGTCAGAAAATGAAAGGCTATTATACCGAAGAAGCCAATATTGTTGGGGTCGAATCGCGCACCAGTTCTCCTGTAAATATTCCCGAAATGACACCTTAGAGCACCCACAAATTTCAAATTTATTTCCTTGTGGTGAGGGTGGTGGCTATGCCGGTGGTATTGTTAGTGCCGCGATGGATGGTGAGCGTTGTGCAGAAGCGGCTGTAGTTGGCCTATAATTTTGAATACATACTGAATAGTTAAAACTAAGACCTTTTAAGATATTATTCCTATTTTAGCAGCTAATAATTAATCAAAAATGCACGCATATATATTTCCTGGTCAAGGCGCTCAATTCTCAGGAATGGGCTTAGACCTTTACGAAAACTCCCCTGAAGCACAACGCCTATTTGAAGAGGCCAACGATATTCTAGGTTTCCACATCACAGACATTATGTTTGAAGGTACTGCTGAAGCCTTAAAAGAAACCAAGGTGACACAACCGGCTATTTTTTTACATTCAGTAATACTAGCAAAAATACTAGGCGATGGATTTAAACCGAGACATGGTTGCGGGACACTCACTTGGTGAATTTTCGGCATTAGTGGCGAATGGCACTTTAACTTTTGAAGACGGTTTAAGACTGGTCTCTCAACGGGCTTTAGCCATGCAGAAAGCTTGCGAGATACAACCAAGTACCATGGCTGCGGTTTTAGGCTTGGAGGATAATATTGTTGAAAACATTTGTAAGAATACACCAGGTGTCGTTGTTGCAGCTAATTACAATTGCCCTGGGCAATTAGTGATTTCCGGAGAGATTGAAGCCATCAATAGCGCCTGCGAAGCGTTAAAGGATGCAGGAGCCCGTCGCGCTTTAGTATTACCCGTTGGTGGCGCATTTCATTCACCACTGATGGAACCTGCGCGTGAGGAATTAGCGGCAGCTATAGAAAACACGACCTTTAGAAGACCCAATTGCCCTATTTACCAAAACGTAACGGCTAGTGCCATTATAAATGATAGTGAAATTAAAGCCAATTTAATGTCTCAATTAACCGCTCCAGTACGTTGGACCCAATCTGTACAACACATGATAGCAGATGGTGCTACTTTGTTTACAGAAGTTGGCCCCGGAAAAGTACTACAAGGTTTAGTTAAAAAAATAAACAGAGAGGCGGTAACCGCGTCTGCTACATTTGAAAAAGAAGCGTAATATGAAAAACAACAACAGAACACTACTTATAAGTCTACTTATTGTTTTCAATATTATTCTAGACCAAGTGTCTAAATATTGGGTAAGACTACATGTGGCCAAAGGCTCTAATACTGAAATATTTGGTGATTATCTAACATTACACAACGTTGAGAATACAGGTGCCTTTTTAGGTTTAGGCAGTGATTTTAATCCTATTTTAAAAATCATTCTCTTGAATGTCCTACCCGTTATAGTGCTAACCTTAGTGCTCATTCATATTTTTAGAGATAAAAACCTCGACCGTTTTTCGTTAGTGGGTTTTGCTTGCATTATTGGTGGTGGTATCGCTAATATTTATGATCGTATTGCTTATGGCCAAGTGACCGATTTCCTTCATATCGACTTAGGAGGTGTCTTTAGAACGGGTATATTTAACTTAGCAGATGTT
This sequence comes from Lacinutrix neustonica, assembly GCF_026625145.1. Lineage (GTDB taxonomy): Bacteria > Bacteroidota > Bacteroidia > Flavobacteriales > Flavobacteriaceae > Lacinutrix > Lacinutrix neustonica. The sequence continues at coordinate 1,769,685 of NZ_CP113088.1, forward strand.
TCTGTTATGGTAGGCATGGGCTGTTTAATCGTTGGGAATTTTAAAAAGAAAAAACCGGAGAAACCCAAGAAAGAAGAAATAATAAACGCATAAAAAAAGCCTCGTTACATACGAGGCTTTTTTTATACTTTATCGTGTCAACTCACAGTCGCGACAATCCTTAATTTTACCATAATACGTTTCTCTGTATTTATGGATGGTTCGAATTGATATCCCTAAAAATTGCTTTTTAATGGACGTGACTTTTGTTTTTAACTCACCCATTTTAGGAGTGAATCTTTTCTCTAATATTGTTTCTCTTTTTACCTGTATCAGTTTCATAATATCTGTTGCATTAGCTATAAAGAAACGACTTTGATACGTCTCTCGCAAGAAATAGACGTTAAAACCTTGTTAATCAAACACCTAAAAACACATATGGAATTTTTATACGCTTTTTTTTGAGAATTCGACAAAATAATTTGCTAAAAATTAACATATTAACAATCACTTTTTGTACACTTTTCCCTCTTTCATGACAAAAACAACCGTTTCCATTGTTTTGATATTGTCTAAAGGATTGTCATTTGTTGCCACAATATCTGCTATAAAACCTACTTTTATTTGCCCAATTTCATCTTCCATTCCCAACAACTTTGCATTGGTCGTTGTGGCACTTTGTAATGTTTCCATAGCGGGCATTCCTGCCGCTACCATATAACCAAATTCTTTGCCGTTATTACCATGTTTAAATACACCTGCGTCTGTACCGAAAGCGATTGCGACTCCCATTTTATACGCTTTACTAAAGGTCCCTTGAATTTTTGGGCCAACAGCCAATGCTTTAGGCACAATAATATCCGGGTAGAAGCCCTTAATTTTTGCTTTCTCTTCGACTTCTTTTCCAGCAGTAATCGTTGGCACTAAAAACACTTCATGTTTTTTCATGAGTTCCATGGTTGCCTCACTCATATAGGTGCCATGCTCAATCGTTTTCACTCCTCCTAGAATAGCGCGTTGCATGCCTTCATCGCCATGCGCGTGTGCAGCGACCTGCATACCATAATCTTTGGCCGTTTCACATATGGCTTTAATTTCTTCTATCGAAAATTGCGGATTACTACCACTCTTCGCAACACTCAATACACCACCAGTGGCGGTGATTTTTATCCAATCGGCACCATTTTTGTAGCGCTGTCTTACTGCTTTCTTAGCATCGTCAACACTATTGACCACCCCTTCTTTTGGTCCTGGATCTCCACTAAATTCTTGATTATTACCATTGGTAGGATCTGCATGACCGCCTGTAGTTGCTAATGATTTTCCAGCTGTAAATACACGTGGCCCTTCCACTTTTCCTGCCTGTATGGCGTTTCGTAAGGCGATATTTACACCACTTCCTCCTAGATCTCTAACCGTTGTAAATCCAGCATACAAGGTTTCCTTTGCAAAAACCGTAGCGTTAAAGGCTATATCAGACGCATTTAATGTGTAGCGCTCCGAGATAGCGTTTAGGATTGCTCTCCCCTTCTAAATGCACATGCATGTCAATAAGACCAGGCATCACTGTTTTCGACTTTAAATCGATTACCCTATCCTTATCTGATGTTGGTTGTAAGAACCCATTTTCTATAGCCGTGATTTTATTTCCGAAACAATAATGGTTTTATTAGTAACCACTTTTCCTGTTTTTGTATCTACAAGGTTGCCACAATGTAAATAAGTACTTTGAGCATGGAACATACCCGACAATAATAAACCAAGTAATAGTGTTATTTTTTTCATCTTTATAGTTTTTATAGCTTCGCCTTCTCTCTTTTAAGAAGGATAACTTGTCACTTATTGTAGACAACATAAGCACTTTAAAATTCAACAAATAGGCTTATTGTAGCTATAATTGAAAAAAATAAGACTTCTTAAAGGACCTGGCTTTCACTATGTGAAAGCAGTAATGCGGCTCTATTTCTTATCCACAAAATCAATAACTGTTTTGGTGATAAATTCTATTTGCTCGTCGTCTAATTCTGTGTGCATGGGTAATGAAATGACTTCTTGAACCAATTGGTTAGTCACTTTAAAATGAGCTTCCTGATAACGTGAATCTATATATGCTTTTTGTTTGTGCAATGGAATTGGATAATATACACCACAGGGAATCTCTTTTTCATTGAGATGTTTTGCTAGCGCATCACGATTTGAATGTTCAATCTTCAACGTGTATTGATGAAACACATGACAATCACAAGTATCACAAATACCCTCGCAGCCATTCACTGTTTTGGGCGTCGTAATTTTTGGATGATTGGTAAAGGCCTTGTTATATTTTCTAGCAGCGCTTCTTCGCGCATTGTTGTAATGGTCCAAATGCGGCAACTTCGCATCCAAAACAGCGGCTTGAATAGAATCTAAGCGAGAATTGACACCAACCACATCGTGATGGTAGCGTTCGTACATGCCATGATTTACAATACCTCTAAGCTTATGAGCCAAATCATCATCATTAGTAAAAATAGCTCCTCCATCGCCATAACAGCCTAAGTTTTTAGAAGGAAAAAAAGAGGTTGAGGCCACATGACCAATGGTTCCGGACATGGCTTTTTCACCTTTACTATTGGTATATTTTGCACCAATACCTTGTGCATTATCCTCAATAATATAGATGTCATGCGCTTTTGCTAAAGCCATTAACGCTTCCATATTCGCGCATTGTCCAAATAAATGTACCGGTACTATTGCCTTTGTTTTGGGTGTAATTGCTTTTTTTACAGCCTCTATATCTATATTAAAAGTGTCCGGGTCTACATCTACTAAAACGGGCGTCAAGTTTAATAAAGCAATCACTTCTACTGTTGCTGCGAAAGTGAAATCGGCAGTAATCACCTCATCACCTGGCTTTAAACCCAAACCCATCATAGCTATTTGTAGCGCATCGGTGCCATTAGCACAGGGAATCACATGCTTTATTCCTAAATAGGTTTCTAAATTTTTTTGAAACTCATGAACTTTAGGCCCATTTATAAACGTTGTATTTTCTATAACCTCTTGTATAGAGTCGTTTACAACCGATTTTATATCTGCGTATTGACCTTTGAGATCAACCATTTGGATTTTTTTCATAGATACGAAATTACAAAATTCACCTATGTTAAACAATGAATTATGTATTTTAGCACAAAGCATTTTTTAAAGTTGAATTCACTCTACTCATTAGGTATTTATTTTGCCAGTTTTATACTAAAAATTATTGCATTATTTAGTAAAAAAATAAACGCTGGCGTAGAAGGCAGACGTCAGACCTTTACTATTTTAAAACAGCACATTGCTAAAACAGATAAAACATTTTGGTTCCATTGCGCATCTCTAGGCGAATATGAGCAGGGCTTACCTGTTTTTCAAGAACTTCGTAAAGATTTTCCTAATCATAAAATAGTCCTTACCTTTTTTTCACCCTCCTGGTTATGACATACGTAAAAATAGTCCCATTGCAGATGTTGTGGTTTATTTGCCCTTAGATACCAAAAAAAATGCCAAACGCTTTTTAGACGCTGTGCACCCCGAATTAACCGTTTTTGTTAAATATGACATTTGGCCTAATCTTTTAAATGAATTAAAACAAAGAGCCACCCGAGCCATTCTAATTTCAGCCGTATTTAGAAAAAGTCAAGCCTTTTTTAAATGGTATGGAAAGAATACGCGCCAAGCTCTATTTGCCTTTGAGCACATTTTTACTCAGGATGAACAATCAAAAGTGTTATTGCACACTATTGGATATACTACCGTTTCCATTTCAGGGGATACCCGTTTCGATAGGGTTAGTAGTCAACTTCTGCAAAATAACACGATTGATTTTATTGAAACCTTTAAACAAAACAAGCTGTGTATTGTCGTAGGTAGCTCTTGGCGAGAAGACGAAAAATTAATTGTAGACTATATCAATAAAAAGGCTTCAAACGATTTACAGTTTATAATAGCCCCTCATAATATTAATCAGAATCAAATTCAGGCATTAAAAAAAAGCATCAAAAAACCCTGTGTCTTATTTTCTAAAAAGGAGGGAAAGATACTAGAGCATTATCAGGTATTTATTATGGATACTATTGGTTTATTGAGTAGAACTTATAGTTACGCAGATATTGCTTATGTGGGTGGCGCTATGGGCACAACAGGTTTACACAACACTTTAGAAGCCGCCGCCTTTGGCATTCCAGTGATCATAGGTGAAAATCATCAAAAGTTCCCTGAAGCTCAAGCCATGATTGACCAATCAGGCATGATTAGTATTTCGACTCAAGAAGAATTGAACATAGCCTTGGATAGTTTTGTAGATAATGAGATAAAAAGAAAGGCTTATGGTCAAAATAATTATGAATATATTCACAATAACCGAGGTGCCGTAATCCAAATTCTCGAGTATTTACGTAAATAAAGTCGAGCTTATTATTCAAATAATTTAAATAAGTTAAGCAAATATCGTGCAAAATGTTAAATTTGTACATTAATAACAACATTAAACCCAAAACCAATGAAAAAATTAGTATTAAGCGCTGCTTTATTATTAGCATTAAGTGCATCATTTACATCATGTAGAGAAGAAGACAAAAAAGACGCTGAAAACGCCATGGACAATGCAGGTGATGCGATTGAAAACGCTGCTGAAGAAACTGGAGACGCTGTTGAAGGTGGATTTGAAGCTACAGGCAAAGCAATTGACGATGCTGTAAATGAAACTGAAGAAGCAGGAGAGTCTATTAAAGACGCTGTTAAAGAAGCGACAGATGACGATAACAACTAAAAAGTAGTATTCTTTTTAAATGATTAAACTCAGCCCATAGGCTGAGTTTTTTTATTCTCATAATTAAAAAATCATGGAATGCTTAGCAATTGATTAACTTTGAATATTATGAAAATTTCTTATCTTTTATTTCTCTTTTCGTCACTTTACAGTTGTGCACAAACAAAACCAGATATGCCAAAACACACCAATAATCTAATTCATGAAACCAGCCCGTACTTATTACAACATGCTCATAACCCTGTAAACTGGAATGCATGGAATGAAAAGACACTGGACGATGCCAAACACAGCAAACAACTACTTCTCATTAGTGTTGGATACGCCGCTTGCCATTGGTGTCACGTCATGGAACATGAAAGCTTTGAAGATGAAGACGTGGCTAAAGTGATGAATACACATTTTATAAATGTAAAGGTGGACAGAGAAGAGCGACCGAGATGTGGATCAAGTGTACATGAATGCGGTACAACTTATGACCGGTAGTGGTGGCTGGCCCATGAACGTCATTGCCTTACCGAGATGGAAGACCCGTTTGGGGCGGCACCTATTTTAAGAAAGAACAATGGGTAAATGCTCTAGAACAAATCGCAACCTTATATGCTAATCACCCTGAAAAATTGGAAGAATATGCTACCAAACTAGAGCAAGGCCTGAAGGCGATGGATGTGATTAACATCAACACGGAAGCCCCTGATTTTGATTCGGCTTTTGTTAATAGTATCGTTAAAGACTGGTCCGAGACACTTTGATACCAATAAAGGCGGTATTGGCAACGCACCAAAGTTCATGATGCCCAATAATTATCAGTTTTTAATGCGCTATGGGTATCAATATGACAACCTACCCGTTTTAGAATTTGTTAAAACAACGCTCACAAAAATGGCTTACGGTGGTGTTTATGATCAGATAGGTGGCGGATTTTCACGCTATTCTGTAGATGACAAATGGCACGTGCCCCATTTTGAAAAAATGCTTTATGATAATGGACAACTGGTAAGCCTATATTCAGATGCTTACGCCTTAACCAACAACGACTTGTACAAACAAGTTGTTGTCGAAACGTTAGAATTTATAGCACTTGAATTAACGGATCATTCCGGTGGTTTTTACTCATCCCTAGATGCCGATAGCCTGACAGAAACTGAAGCACTTGAAGAAGGCGCCTTTTATGTCCGGACTAAAGACGCTTTGCAAACGCATTTAGCTGAGGATTTTGAACTGTTTTCCGACTACTATAATATTAACGGCTACGGCTATTGGGAGCACAAAAACTATGTTTTAATTAGAAAAGAGAGCGATGATCATTTCATTTTAGAGCATTCTATTTCCATGGCATCACTTCAAGAGAAAAAGCACCGTTGGAAAACGGTATTACTTAACGAACGGGAGAAAAGAGCGCGCCCCCGATTGGACGATAAAATTTTAACGTCTTGGAACGCCTTAATGCTTAAGGGTTACATAGATGCATACCGTGTTTTAGGAAATGACACTTATTTAAAGACCGCACTAAAAAATGCACATTTTATAATAAACAATCAATTAAAAGAAGACGGTAGCTTATTTCATAACTATAAAAATGGCACTGCTTCTATTCCTGGTTTTTTAGAAGATTATGCAACAACAACAGAAGCATTTATAAGCTTATATGAAGTGACTTTAGACCAACAATGGCTTAAATCGGCCAAAGCTTTAACCGATTACGCCTTTGATGCGTTTTATAATGAATCCAGTCAATTGTTTCAATTTACCTCAAAAAAAGAACAGGCACTTGTGGTGAAAACGTTTGAGTATCGAGACAATGTCATTCCCGCCAGTAATTCTATTATGGCTAAAAATTTATTTAAGCTAGCGCTCTATTTTGACAACCAATATTATTACAAAACAGCGACGGCCATGCTCCATAACGTCAAACCTGAAATGAGTAAGTATGGTTCTGCTTTCTCAAATTGGTTAGATTTAATGCTCAATTACACAAAACCCTTTTATGAAGTTGCCATTGTTGGTGAACAGGCTATTGATAAAGCATCAGTCCTTAATACCCACTACATCCCTAATAAAATTGTTGCTGGAAGTACAACTGAAAATGAATTACCGCTTCTTAAAAATAGATTTTCAGAAGGAGAAACATTCCTTTATGTTTGCGAGAATAACGCGTGTAAACTACCTACAACTAGCACAATCGAGGCTATTAACTTAATAAAACGTTAAGATGAAACTAATCACCATAATTCTTGTTATTTTTGTAGCTATTGAACACTATTATTTTTTAATTTTAGAAATGTTTTTATGGACTAAACCTCGTACCATAAAGGCTTTTGGGATAAAAAATAAGGCGTTTGCAGACGAGACTAAAGTACTTGCGGCAAACCAAGGTTTATACAATGGCTTTCCGGCTTCCGGTTTAATTTTTTCTTTAATCACTAAAGATTCAAGTATTGCTGTTTTCTTTTTAGCCTGTATCGTCATCGCTGGGATTTATGGCGCTTATTCTACGAAAAAAATGAAATTATTTTACATACAAGCCGTTCCGGCAATGGCAACTTTAATAACTATAATACTTAACTAAATAGACTATGGATTTACAAAAATGGATTGATAAAGGTTACGAAATTACGGTGGAATATGCTCCAAAGGTTTTACTAGCCATCGTTATCTCGGGTTGTTGGTGCATTTATACTTAAATACTTAAGAAAAGGGATTGCTAAAACCATGGATAAGGCCAATTACGACATAAGCCTTAAAAGATTCTTACTCAATTTAATTAGTTGGGGACTTAAAATTGTTTTAATCGTTATCGTACTAGGCACTGTAGGTGTCGAAACGACTTCTCCGGCTGCTGTTATCGCCGCTGCAGGTTTAGCTGTAGGTTTAGCTTTACAAGGGTCTCTAGCCAATTTTGCTGGTGGCGTGTTAATCATGATTTTTAAGCCTTTTAAGGTTGGAGATTTTATTCAAGCACAAGGGGAGACCGGAACTGTAAAGGAAATAGAAATTTTTACAACAAAATTATTAACCCCGGATAATAAAGAAGTCATTATCCCTAATGGTAGTCTATCTAATGGTAACATTACCAACTATTCTACAGAAGATACCCGTCGTGTAGATGTTACTTTTGGTGTAGGGTATGGTTCTGATATTAAAGCCACGAAGGAAGTGATTATGGGTGTGATTAATTCTAATGACATGATTTTAAAGGATCCTGCTCCAGCAATAAACGTCTCAGAATTGGGAGATAGTGCCATCAATTTCTTTACTCGAGTCCGGGTTAAGAAAGACGATTACTGGACGATTAATTTTTATATGATCGAACAAACGAAAGAAGCTTTAGATACTGCTGGAATTGACATTCCTTATCCACACCATGTTGAAATACAAAAACAAGGCTAAACTTTTGGTTTAGGTTTTAAGGCCACAAAATCTTTTAAATAATAAGGCTCAAAATAAGCGACATCTTCGGTGTCGCTTTTTTGGTATTTGGCATAAGCAATGCTGCTCATTTCATTCGCTGAAGGTAATTTATCATCGATAAATACGGCATTTTTATGAGCTATAAGCTCTTTTGTTTTTGTAACACCATTCCCAATAAAATAGAGTGTTTCAGATTTCAAATAGTCCTGAAAAGCATGTTCATCGAGTACTTGCGCTTGGATAGCACGTTCTAGTTTATAGTCTTTCGAAAATACCGCAGCGTAGACCTCCATACGTCTCGCATCCAACATGGGAACAATATGACCACTAGTCACCTTAACTTGATGTGCTAAGGCTTCTAAAGTAGAAACAGCAATGAGTGGGATATCTAACGCATAGCACAAGCCCTTGGCTGCAGAAACACCAATACGTAGTCCAGTATACGACCCAGGACCTTTGCTAACCGCAATGGCATCTAGCTGAGAACGCTTAACATTTGCTTCGTTTAAAACAGTATCTATAAAGACATGTAGCCGTTCAGCATGCGAATAATTGGCACTGTAATCCTCTTTTAAAAGCACCGTCTCTCCATCTTTCGATAGAGAGACGGAGCAATTGGTCGTTGCCGTTTCTATGCTTAATATATAGGCCAAATTACTGCGCTATAGGTTTGCCAAGGTAGAAGTCTAAAACTTTTGTTTTAAACACAAAATCGTATTTTGCATTAATTAATGCAGATTGCGCATTTATCAATTGCAATCTTGATTGTTCTAAATCGAAAGCATTCATAACACCTATATTATAACGTTCTTCAGCATTTGAAAAAGCTAATTCTTGTGACTCAAGAGATGATTTTGCTGCTTCAAATGATCTAAACGCTGCTTTAGCATCTGTAAACGCCCGTTGTATATTCGCTTCTAAAGCCAACTTGGTTTGCTCCAACCCAAGCAAGGCGTTTTCCTCTTGAATTCTTGATTTAGCAACCGCTGTTTTGTTTTGATATTGAGAAAAAATAGGAATATTGACACTGAGACTAAAATTATGCCCCTTATTTACATCTAGCTCTCTAAAAAAAGCTTGCTTTATGAAATCATCTTTAGATTCACTCCAAACGGAATTGAATCCATAACCGGCTGTCACACTAGGATAATATCCGCTTTTTGCGATTTCAGTACTCAACAATGAACTTTCAATATTTTTTTCTGCCACTTTAATCTCACTTCTGTTTTCTAACGCATAGTTCATTATTGGTGTCACATTATTATATAACAATGCCGCTGAAGGCGAATCAATTTCAATGACTGCTACTTTGAAACCATTAAAATCAACTTGAAGTAATTGTGATAGTGTTAATAAAGACAGTTCATAACTATTCTCTGCAACTGTTACACCCTGCATGTCTCGGCTCAAAGTTGCTTGGGCGTCATAGATATTGGCTTGTGCTTGCACACCAGCATCCACTAACTCTTGCACTTGATCGAGCTGTTTTTGTGAAAACTCGTATTGTGCCTTTGCCGTTTCTAAGTTTTCTTTATTAAAAAGAATGTTCAAGTAAGCATTCACCACATTTAGAGAGATATCATCTCTAATACGTTGTAACTCCAATTTGTTCGTTTCTAAATTAAGTTGAGACTGCTTATATAAGTTTGTTAACCTAAATCCATTAAACACCGTCTGATTCGCATTAAATCCGTAACTAAATGAATTTGTTATTTGATTAGTGATCCTTTGATTAGTAACTGGATCAAATCCGGAACCAATACTTATTCTCCCTCCAGTGCTACCGCTCACAGAAGGCAAAAACGACCCTTTGGAAGCAATAATATCTTGTTCATTACTTAGTAACACATTTTGACCTTGCAATACAGTGATGTTATTCTCTAAGGCATAATTTACTGCTTCTTGTAAGGTCCAAACTTTCTCCTGTGCCTTTGCAGAAAAACTTACTAGTGCTATAAGCGCTAGTACTATAATATTGTTCTTAATCATATTATTCTTCGTCATCGTTATCTTCTTTAGAGGCTTTGTTCCAAACCTTAATTTTATCACCTTTTTTAACACCTTCTGTTATTTCTACGTTAATGCCATCAGACAGCCCTAATTCTACATTTTTCTTTTCGTATTTACCATCACCTATTTGAAGCTCAACAAATGGCTTTTCTGTAATACGGTTGAATTGTAGTAAGGACTCTTTAATGACTAAAACACTGTCTTTACTTTCCATTTCAATTTCGGCATTAGCACTATATCCTGCTCTAATTTTAGTCGATTGCTCTACTTCTACATCGGCTTTTATTGTAAACTGTACTGCGCCATTTTCTTCTTGACCTTTAGGCGCTACGAACGTAAGTTTTGCGGGAAACTCCTTTTCATTAATCGCCCCTAAAATAACTTTTATTTCTTTACCTTCCTCAAGTTTTCCTACTTCCGCTTCATCTACTTTGCCTTCAAAGATCATTTTACTCATGTCTGCAATGGTCGCAATGGTCGTTCCCTCATTAAAGTTATTACTCTCAATCACCTGGTCGCCTTCACGTACAGGAATTTCTAAGATCGTACCAGCAATGAGCGCTATAATATTTGTATTTGCAGAACCTCCTCCGGACAACGAACCTTTTCTAATAATCTGATAGTTGTTTTGCGCTTGTCTTAAGGTTTCATTTGCCTGATTTAATGTTAACTCATTATTATCAAAATCCTGTCTTGAAATCACACCTTTATCAAAGAGTGCTTTATTTCGGTCATAGATCATCTTTGCATTATTGTATGCAATTTTAGCTGAAGCGATTTGCCCGCTAGCACCCACTAGATTTTGCTCGTTAGGTACGACTCTAATTTTAGCAATGACATCTCCTTTTTTTACCATATCGCCTTCTTCCACCATAATTTTATCTATGATTCCGGAAATTTGTGGCTTTAATTCAACCTCTTCTTCAGGGTTTAATTTTCCTGTAGCCACTGTTTTTGTGTTAATGGACGTATAAAACGGCTCTGCTGTTTTAAAATCTTCTACTGACGCTTCATTGGAATTTTTAAAGTATCTTAAGACAAATGCCAGTGCTACTAGCAATCCTAATCCTACAATGATTTTTAATGCTTTTTTCATTTTTAGTTTAATTTTCTCGTTGATTTAAAAGCAACAATGCTTTCTTTATTATTTGATTGATTTATTATTCTTCTCTTAAGGCGTCTATTGGCTTCACGCTAGTGGCTTTAAATGCCGGTATTAACCCTATTAATGTTCCTAAAAACACGAGTATGACCAAGGCAATAAATACAACACTAATGGGCACCGAGGCATTAACCAATACCGCTTCATCACCTTGACCAAACAAGGTGTCTACAAGCATAAGTAAGCCCCCTCCGCTTATGATCCCTAATAAGCCAGCTATCATGGTAATGAAAACGGCTTCTAAAATCACTTGCCGCTTTATTTCAAAAGGTGTTGCCCCCAATGCGCGTCGTACGCCTATTTCTTTTGTTCGCTCTTTTACTGTAATCAATAAGATATTACCAATAGCAAAGACCCCTGCAATAAGTGTGGCAATCCCTACAAACCAAGTTAAAAACTGCATCCCAGTAAGAAAACCTGTTAGTTTAGCAAACTCTTTACCTAAATTAAAACTACCAAAGGCCCGATTGTCTTTAGGATGCACATTATTAAGGTTTCTTAAAATCAATTTAGCGTCACTTTCAATTTGTGTGATATCAGCTTCAGGCTTTCCAGTAATCATCATCCACCCAATATTTTCTCCCATATTATAAATCTGTTGGAACGTAGTGAATGGAATGTGCATGTCATCTGACGGTCCCATATTTGCATTTCCCGTTTCAAACATCCCCACCACTTTAAAATTCATACCATTGAGCTGAATGTATTCTCCTATCATTTCGGCATCTTTTTCAAAAAGTTGCTTATAGATTTCTTCAGAAATAACAATAACTTTCCTATTCTCGTCAATATCGGTTTGATTGATAAAGCGCCCACGTATCATTTTCTTTTTCTGAACCTGATCGAGTAATGGATAATCGCCACTAACTCCAAAGTTGCCGGACAGGAAATTATGAACGACTACTGCTTGATTTCTATTTCTAGGCACTACAAATTCAATGCCGTCCACATTATCTTCAATTTTATGAGCATCACTGATTTTTAATTGCACCTGTCTGCCTTCTTGAAAGCCTTTAAAAGGCTTACTGGTACTTTGTGCCCAAACAAAGACGCTATTGGTTGCAAAGCTACCAAACAATCTATTAAATGAGTTTTCTATACCGCGCGCAGAACCTAGTAGCCCTATTAGTAATAAAATACCCCACCAAACACCCACCATGGTTAGTGCCGTTCGTAGTTTATTCTTACCTAAACTATCAAACACTTCTTGCCACGTATCTCTTTCAAATATAAATAGTCCCATAATTAATCGTCTCTAAGTGCTACAATTGGTTTAATTCTTGACGCTTTTTTTGCTGGTAAATATCCCGCAAGACCACCAGCTATTATTAGCGTGATGGTTGCTCCAATCACCAGATTTAAGCTTACATAGGGGTCTTTTATAAAGTACTTTTCTAAACTTGGACCGACCAGTTCTAATATGCCCATACCTAAAAATAGGCCTACAAATCCAGCGATTATGGTAATTAATATAGATTCTAATAGGATTAACAATACAATCGCTTTGGGTTCTGCTCCCAAGGCTTTACGAATACCAATCTCTTTCGTACGCTCTTTAACAATAAAAATCATGATATTACTTATCCCTACAATCCCAGCTATTAACGTTCCGAAACCAATCACCAAGACTAAAATGCCAAGAATAAAGGTCATTTGATCTACGGCTTTAGATTCATTGGCTAAGTTTCTAACCCGTATAGCACGCTGATCATTTTGAGACACTTGAAATCGGTCTTTCAGTTTTTTTGTAAGGGCATTACTAAAACCTATAGCAGCATCGAAGTTCATATCGGGATTATAGGTTAAATTAATTTGGTCTATATGCTCATTGTTCCCGTAAAGTTGTTGCGCAGTAGACACTGGCATGTAGATAAAACGCTCTTCATTATCGCCTCCGTCATCACTAAAAACACCCACGACTTTGTATTGAATGCCATTTAAATTAATGTATTTACCAATGGCTGTTGTTTTTAAAAACAAATCGTTTTCTACCAAGCGACCAATGACCACTACCTTCGTTTTGTTTTTAATATCAGACTCATTAATAAAACGGCCGTAATTAACCTTCGTGTTTTCTAAATACTGGTGGTCCGGATTGACGGCACGAACCGTATAGTTGTTTTGTTCATTTCTAAAAGTAGCCGTTACATTTAAGTAAATTCTTGAAGTGATGTATTGTACTTTATCGCCAAACTCTTCTTCAATCCATTGCTGATCTGCATTTTCAAATTGGATTTGTCGCCCTGCTTGTAAGCCTTCGCTCGCCTTAGAGGTTTTGCCGAATTAATAAAAATGGAGTTTTTTGCATCGTCAACAAAAGCTTCATCAAAGGTGTTTAATAACCCATTGGTAATGCCAAAAAGCAAGGCAAATAATAATATGGCAAAACTCACCGTAAAACCGGACAATAGTGTTCCGGTTTTATTCATATTAATACTTTGAAATATTTCGCGCCAAAGGTCTCTATCAAACATGTTCTGAAGCTCTTACCTGATTAACAAAAGCATCTTCCATAATAACCCCATCTACTAATCGCACAATACGCTTGCACATATTCGCAATATCTTCTTCATGAGTGACTATTAAAATGGTTTTTCCCTCATCGTTTAATTGCTGGATAAACTCCATAATCTCATAAGAGGTTTTAGTATCCAAGGCGCCCGTGGGCTCATCGGCCAAAAGTAATTTGGGATTGGCCGCTAATGCTCTCGCAATAGCTACTCGCTGTTTTTGTCCACCAGCACAATTCGCTTGGTAAGTGGTCTGCCCATGCTTTTAATCCTACTTTCTCTAAGTGGAATAATCCTTTTTCAATACGTTCTTTGCGTTTTAAACCTTGGTAGTACAACGGCAAAGCCACGTTATCTAGGGCATTTTTATAATTGATTAAATTAAAGGACTGAAAAATGAATCCTAAAAATTTATTGCGGTAAATAGCTGCTTTTTTCTCTGTAAGATTTTTGATAGGCACATTATCTAAAATGTATTCTCCTTCATCTGCTTCATCTAACATCCCTATAATATTAAGTAAGGTCGATTTTCCGAGCCCGAAGACCCCATGATCGCAACCATCTCTCCGGCGTCGACCGACAGATCAATACCTTTTAATACATGTAAACTAGAATCACCTATAGGATAAGACTTGTGAAGCTTTTTGATTTTCAACATAATGATTGGTTTTTTTTTGATTGACGAGTTACCCACATCATATCCATTAGACTACAAAGGATACCATTTGTTACATCAATTTTATTAATAAAATGTTAAAAAAAAGAAAGGTTATGCTTTTGGATGCGTTCTGAAATACTTCCAGTAGATAATAAATGCGATACCAAACACGAGGATATAAGGAATAGCCATAAGGTAGATAATACCGTCGTTGATACTCTTTGCCACACCATTCCCCTCTTCACTCTCTAATACTGCTCTACACATCGCGCATTGGGCGTTGGTATCAAGCACAAAGAAGAGTGAGCAAAGCACTAAGATTATTTTATTTTTCATAATATTAAAAAACTTCGTGGTATTGATAATCACTGAACACTTACTTATACGTAATATGGCGATATCATTAAATACACGACAACACCTGTAACCGCGACGTATAGCCACAATGGAAAGGTTATTCTTGCTATTTTTTTATGTCTTTCAAAATTACTTGTTATGGCTCTCACATAAGTGATAAGAACAAATGGAATAACAGCAATAGACAATATAATATGTGTGATGAGGATAAAATAGTACACATACCTAATAATACCTTCTCCACCAAAGGGAGTAGAATCACTGGTCATGTGGTACGCAATGTACATTAACAGAAAAACAACCGAAAGCGTTATGGCAAATTTCATTAAGCGCTCGTGCACTTTTCTATTTCCTTTTCTAATCGCAGAAACCGCTAAAACTAACACCAGTGCGGTTAATCCGTTTATACTTGCATAAATGGATGGTAAGAAGGTCAATGGCTCTACATCAACCCCATAGTCTTTTAATTTAACACCAAACAATGCGGCTACAGCTAGAGGAATGACTATTGAAAGGGCTACAATCCACTTATTATATTTTTTTTCGTTTTGTATGTTTTCACGGGGTACTCATAATTCTCAATACAATTTAAAATTTCGCTTTAGTCGTTACCATCACGCCCTAAGTGGATTTCAACACCATCAAAATCACTTCACGTGTTGTTTCTAAATATTATTCGTTTAATAGTATTTTAATATCGTCTTTTAACATGGAAATCTCCTGTTCATTGCCATCTTCATCCATTTTCTCTTGTTCACTAATGATGCCTTTATAGAAAATTTTAGGATTTCCAAAGGCATCTGTTCTAGAACGTATGTACCCCTTTTTATCTATTAATGCAAAATCACCTGAATGTGCAAAACCTAATGCACCCTCTTCTACATCACCCACATAGATATTGAATCCTGTATTTGCTAATTCGTGAATGTTTTGCTGCTCACCCGTTAATAAATTCCAATTGGGATGCGTAATACCATAGTTTTCGGCATACGTTTTTAAAACTTCGGGGTGTCTGTAGCTGGCATGATAGAAAAAGAAGCAATCCCAAAATTAGCATTGTCTTTATAAACCTCTTGAATGTCAACCTGATTTTCACTCATTCTTGGACAAATGGTTGGACATGTGGTAAAAAAGAAATCCACCACATACACTTTACCTAAGTAATCGTCTTGGGTTATGGTTTTTCCATCTTGATTTGTAAAACTAAAATTTGGCACTTTTTTACGCTGCCCATTAATTTCAATAAACGATAATGCTTGGGCTTTTTTTTCGGCATCTGTTGGATTGGCGATGGTTTTACTCCGTCCTGAATTATCAACCACATCATTTGCTTTAATCCTGTTAACTATTTTAGGAATAAAAATAATTCCGAATAGTAAAATAATAAATGCGATGCCTATGTAAGAGTAGTTATTTTTTTTCATTGTTTAACATGTATTTTTGGCTGTCCCTTATCCCTATAAAAAAATGAGAGGCTCCTAAGTCTATCACTCTGTTTGTTCTTTATCGGGATTCAAATCTTGAGCTCTTCGGCTTGAAGAGTCTCGGTTTATTTTTACCGCTTTTTCTGTATTCTTCCAATAAAACACGAACGTCTTCGGCTGCCATTTTATTTTTAATGATAGAGACTTCCAATGCATTATAAGCTGTTAAAGGACGTATAGGGTCGTCATTCTCTATTTCCTTTTCTGTACGATCATCTAATCTTCCGCGTTGATTAAGCACCTTGTCAACAATAAAAACGCTACTGGTTGCATAACTTCCGTCCAAACGCAGACTAGAGCGCATGCTATTGAATAGTTTATTTATATCGCTTTCACTCGCATAAACAAAATGCCAGTATTTATGCTCACTATATTTGTTTAGTTCTTGAATTAAACGCTTCGTTTCTGCTTTGGCCTTTTTAGAAACCAACATAACGATTTGGAACTTTTTAAAGCCTTTAAACTTGTTATAGACCAGTTCCTTTAAATTAGAAGCTTCTACAATTTTAGATTCAGGATTATTTCCTAAAAAGCCCAAAACTGTAATATGATCTTTTAATGTAATACTAGCGTCTTCTACTGAAGCCAAATTGGAAAGATCTAAAACCCCCTCCTTAACGACATCAAGGGTTTTGTAATTGTTTGTTGAAGGATACAACATGAGTAAAAAAGCAACAGGCAAGAAGAAAAGTACGCCTAAAATAATATATTTTTTTATTTGCCCTTTGTTCATTTTCTACATCGTTTTAATACTGTTGCAAAAATAAAAAAGGCGGTTTAAATAAACCACCTTTTATACGCTTTTAACGCTTTTATTCAATAACCGATTTGCTGGTCATTTTGATTAAAAATCACGTTTTACATACCCATTGCTATACACACTTTCAATATAGCCTCCTTCTTGTAAAAGAATGAATATAAGGTAGCAAATAAGAAAAATGGATGTCCATACCACCATACGTCTTAAACTCTTTGTTTCATCACGCATGTGCATGAAGTCCCAAGTAATATAATAGGCTTTCACTAAAGTCAAGATGATGAAGATCCAGTTTAAGCCTTTCATTCCTAAAACAGGCACCATTAATGCATCTGGTTTATAGATACCTAAAACAACCTCTACTGCCGTTACTAAAGTTAAAAAGATTAAAACACCCCAAATTTTTTGAGTATTTGATTTAAACTTTACTAAGCCTCTGAATATTTCTAATTTATGTGCGTGTGCCATGTTTAATATGCTTTATATAGATTTCCTTATCCAAGGAAATTAAAAAATACGTTTTAATTATACTAAGTAGAAGAATGTAAATACAAAAACCCATACTAAATCTACAAAGTGCCAGTACAGCCCTACTTTTTCTACCATTTCGTAACTTTTACGTCTCTCGTAGGTCCCTATAATAACATTAAAGAAAATAATGATATTAATGATTACTCCTGAGAATACGTGAAACCCGTGAAATCCAGTGATGAAGAAAAAGAAATCTGCAAACAAGGGCGAACCATATTCATTAACTTGCAGGTTTGCACCGTGCACGACTTGTTTTCCATTGTCTTTAATTTGTTTTAAAGATTCTTCTCTTGTAAGTATCGTTTTCTCACCTTTCTCGTTGACGCTTTGAGTTCTCACCAAGATATCTTTCTTAGCTAATAATCCCGTATAAACTTCGTCAACTGAAAATTCAGGTAACGTCCCTTCACTTTCATACCATAATCCATTTTTGCGCTCATGATCTACACGCTCTCCTGGCATCGCTGCTGCAAAATCTTTAACTGCAACTCTTTTAAAAACCGTTTCACCTTCTACTGTTTCGTACTTTCCAAACTGAAGAATATTTCCTCCTTTAGTTTGTACCGCACCATAGTCTCCGTTTATAAAAGTATTCCATTCCCAAGCCTGTGAACCCACGAAAATCAAACCTCCAATGACCGTTAAAAACATGTACCAAGTCACTGCTTTTTGTTTCATGTGATGCCCTGCATCTACGGCTAACACCATCGTTACAGATGACATAATTAAAACAAAGGTCATGAATGCCACATATATCATAGGATAATTACCATGAAAAAACGGGACGTGCGTAAATACCTCGTCTGCAATTGGCCAAGAACCAATAAATTTGAATCTTGAAAAACCATAAGCGGCTAGAAATCCTGAAAAGGTTAATGCATCTGAAACGATGAAAAACCACATCATCATTTTACCATAACTTGCTTTTAATGGCTGATTGCCTCCGCCCCAAGATTTACCTTCTGTTTCAGTAGTTGCAACTGTAGTATTCATATAGTTGAGTTCGTTTGTTTGAAATATGGCACAAAAATAATCATTTTCTTTAGCTTACGAAACACGAAAGCGTAATTTTTGAGGTCTTTATTTTATGTTTTAAAAAATATACTTTTTACGAATGGTAATTTACGCTAATTCTAACCCACAAAATACAGGAGCAAATACAAGAATACCCACAGTATATCGATAAAATGCCGGAATGTTCCTGCCAGTTCAAAACCTAAATGTTTTGTTGGTGTATACTTTTGTTTAAAATGATTATAAATTACCACTAACAAACAAATTAATCCTACCGCAACATGTAAAAGATGTACAAAAGCAATAAGAAAAATAAAAGACGCCTTAGGGTCACTGGTTTCACCAGTTAAATAATAACCGTAATTAATTAATGTATTAAAACCATTAAACTGAAGAAAGATAAATACCACACCTAAAACGAAAGTGGTTAACAACAGGGTTGTTGTGAGGCTTTTCTTTCCTAGCTTTAGCGCTCTTTTCGCAAAAATATACGCGATACTGCTCGCCATAATTACAAAAACACTCACCAAAAAAACACTTGGTAATTGTAGCCCATTAGACCAGTCTGGACGCGTACGACTAATTATAACTGCACTGGTTAAACCAGCAAACGACATAAATAAAGAAATGAGACCAAACCAGAAGCATCATCTTTTTTGCACGGTCATTTTTTTCTTCTACAGTTCCTTGGGTTAAATCCATAATTATCTAATAAATTTATCTACAACGTAAACTATTTGTATTAATGTAATATAAGACACGCTGGCGAGCATAAGCTGTTTCGCTGCCTTTTCTGTCATTTTATTGAACAATTGAATTGCGTAATACAGCATAAATAGTCCTAAGCTAAACACAATACTTCCTGCAACGATAGACAATTTCAACTGACCCGTTATACCAAAGACAGGCACGATGGACACCAAAATAGTCCAAATGGTATACATGATGGTTTGTACGGCTGTACCTTTATCTTGTTTTCCTGTGGGCAACATAAAAAAGCCGCCTTTTTTATAATCATGATATAAAAACCAACCTATAGCCCAAAAGTGTGGAAATTGCCAAAAAAACTGTAATGCGAATAGAACGCCCGGCTCGATACCAAAATCATCAGTAGCGGCCACCCAACCTAACATGAAAGGAATGGCTCCTGGAATGGCTCCAACAAAAACAGCTAAAGGGGTTCTTGTTTTTAGCGGGGTATACACACAAGTATATAAGAAAATAGAAATAGCACCAAACATGGCCGTTTGCTCATTTATACTATATAAAATAGCAATGCCTAAAATAGTAAACAGGGTCGCAATAATAAATGCCGTTTGCACCGTCATGCGTCCGGCGGGAATCGGTCGGTTTTTAGTGCGATCCATCAATACATCTAAATCCTTCTCAATGATTTGATTGTACGCATTAGACGCACCCACCATAAAATATCCCCCTAAAGCCAACAATAAAAGTGTGGTATAGTCTACGGTTTCAACACCAAGTAAATAACCTGCCACAGATGAGAACACCACACTTAACGCTAAACGCATTTTTGTGATTTCTTTGAAATCTGAAATCCATGTATGTTTTACTGTTCTTGCGGACGTTCTACTCAAAATATTGCGGATTTTCGCTCGTTTTTTTGCTTTTGCAAAGATATGTTGTAAAAGTAGATTTATAACAAAAATTTACAAGGATTTTACACCTTGGTTTTAAGAAGTTTATATTTCGAGTCTGAGTCTACAAATCAAAATACCAATTAAATAAATCGGTTCTAATGCCCAAATTAAACCGAGACGGTACTATTGTTTATTATGGATATTGTTTCGGCGTCCGGATTAAAATTGCGGTAACTGATGTTGGCAAATACTTTTAAATTAGAGGCAGGATTCAATACATACCCGCCTTGTAAACTGGCATTAATGGTGTTTGTTTTTATGCCTTGACCAATAGCGACTCCTGTATCGAAAGGTCTATCGACTTCATCTCTAAAAATATCCCCACCATAATTAAAATCATCTCCTCCCTCGTTCACATCAAAACCTCTAACTCCAGCAATCAACTTCGCTTCTCCCAACCAGCGCTTATAACGATAACGTCCAATTATGACTAACTCTCTAAAGTTGGCACCCCACAAATGGGCCATGGGCTGATTGTTATGGGCATAATTTAAAACTATAGTATTATGCGAATAGGTGTAAGGTCGTACAGCATTGTATTCTGCTTGAAACATTAAATCTTTAATTTTAAAGGCGTTGTAGTACTTTGCTCCTAATTGCAACCCGAATTTATTTTTCCAACTTTTATTTCCCCCGGTGACGTCGTTTAGCGAAAATTCATCTAAAACAAACTGAGCATACATATTAAAATCATCGTTCCACTTGTATTTAGCAGAAGCTCCAACGATAGCATTCCCGGCATCTTGACCGGTTTCAAACTCAATAGCGCGATAAAAGATAATTGGGTTTAGGTAATTAATATCAAACCCCCTGTCATTTGTATTAGCCCACACGACAGATTCAAAAAGACCTAGATTTAAACGGGAATTGACATTCCAACTCAAATAATGGTTGGCTATATATTTTGTTAAAAAAGCACCATCAACAGTCACTACGGTCTAATATCTTTTAACCAAGTATATGTATTGGTATATTTGATTTTCCGTAATTTGGTATTGAGTTTTAGAAAAGGATACGGACTTGCCACATCACTTTGTATTAATGAGCGATACCCATCACCAATAAACTGCTTACCATGGCCAAACTGCACATTAATGAATTTTGCAGGTGAGTACGATAAATAGGCTTCTGCTACAGGATAGTCATAGGCATCCTCTTTAAAGCGTTTCGCAATGCCGCGACCAGGAATCACAGCCGGATCACCGCCTGAAGGCCTTATACTTTCAGCATATTGATTAAAATACTGTGCAAAACGGCCTTGATTCTCATAAACCGATGCTGAGAAATTAAAGCGCTTCCCTAATCCCCCCTGAATATAAACGCCTCTTGTATTGTTAAATGTGTAGTTAAAATCGGCATCTGTGTCTTTTCCCACTTGCAAATCAATAACAGGATCTACTGTAAACCAGTAATCTTTGCCTTGCAATTGCACGAGATGTTCATTCCATATTTTTTTACCTATCCAAGTCGTTTTTTCCTTTTCCAAGGCCTTATTTTCTACAATAAAATCATGATATGCAGAGACCTCTTCGTATAAAAACGGTTTAGAGGCAGTGTGGCTATTCGTACCAATTAAATTAGTTGCGCGATCAAATTTAGAATAAGTCTCATGAGAAAAGGGAACATTTAACTGGCTAGTATATGCTTTATTTTGATATGGTTGTAAGTTTTCATTGAGGCGCTCTAATTCCATTTTAGCCGCTAATTCCAAGGGGCTATGTCCTTTCTTTATAGTTTGAGGAGCCAAATCTCTAGTCGAAACAGTTTGATCTACCGAGAGGAATTTTTAGTTTGATAGAATACTGTTTATAGGTTGGAATGCCGTTATAAGTTGCTGGAGCAATTTGGGGAAAGGTCTGAAATACACGAATGGCTTCTGCTTTTAGCTCTGCAGTGATTGCATCAACATACAAGACCCTGAACGTTCCCTCTTTCTCTACTTCAAAAAGTACTATAACCTCTCCTCTATAGCCTTCTTCAACAAGGCGCTCCGGGACTATAAAGTTTTTAAATAACAGATCAAAGACTTTGATATCAAAGCATTTTTGAATCGCCTCAAACGGCTGCTCCTTACAACTCTCAAAAACTGGAGGTTGTTCGTTTATATTTGATTCTTGAGCAAAACCAAAAAACGGAAAGCAAAGTAGTGTAACGAATTTCCAATACTTCATAAAAAAAATGGTGTCATTAAATTTTGTGGAAAGATACTATTTTTTAAAGTATTGTAATAAAAAAAGCGGCCAACACAAATAGGTCAAGCCGCTTTTAGAATATAGCATTACACTAATTTAGAATATTCAAATTGATAGGCAACATGTAAGACACTTCAACGGGTTTATCATCATTCATTCCAGGTAGCATTGTTGGCAATTTCTCTACGACCCGAATCGCTTCTTTATCTAATTTATCGTGCGGCGACCTCGTATTTAAGATCTCCACCTTTCCTGCTTTGGTGATCTTAAATTTAACCAAAATTTTCTGCCTGCCTTCCAAACCAAGTTGCGCACCTAGGCCTGAATCGAATGTTTTCTGAATGTGTTTTGATAATTTATCCGACATACATTTTCTACGCGCCTCGTTATTGGTAGCATCTTCACAACCTGGATACACTGGTACTTTTTGAACGGCCATTATATTGATAGGTTCTTCGGGAGCTATCACCACTAAGCTGTGTTCATCAAATGGCTCGTTTGATACATTCTGATTTGTAACAGGTGCTATGATTTTCTCAACAAACTTTTCCGCTTCGGTATCATTATCCACTGCTTTATATTCGGATTCTTTGGTGCTGCTCTTTTCGGCTCGGCCATTTATCAACTATATTCTCTTCGGCCTTATAGGTTTTTGCATCGGCGACGTAGAGAACATCTTTTAAGGGCTCGGGGGCAATATAACTATAATTGGCACTCGCAAACGTCATCTCTAATGCCGTATAACTCGCCGGAAGACAAACAATTAACCCTATTTGAAAGTAGAGCGTTGAGTTTTTTCGTAAATTTACATCGTGCTTTTGTGATTTTGGCAAAAATTTCTCGTTTTGGCGAACGGTCTTTTTGCTTTTCTTCGAATTGTTCATAATAATTAAAGTTTATATGTTAATATTATGATAAAAACACAATAAGCATACCAAAAACAAAAATCCCACTACTTAATTGTAGTGGGATTTTTAATTATTATAAAAAGACTGTTTCTTTTAGTCTTGTACGTTAAATGTTATAGGAAGAAAGAACGTTACCTTCACTGGCTTTCCACGTTGTCTACCCGGTTTCATTTGCGGGATTAAATCTACAACACGTTGTGCTTCTTTTTCCAATCTTGGGTGTGGTGCACGGGTTTTAACATTTACAATGTTTCCTACTTTATCAATGGTGAAAAACACACTGATTCTTTGCTTACCACTTAAACCTAATTCCTGTCCTAATTCTAGATCGAATTTTTTAGCAACCAATTGATTGATTTTATCAGACATACATTTTTTCTTGGCGTCATTGTTTCCACTATCACAACCTGGAAAAATCGGAACGTTTTCAATGACAGCAAAAGAGACTTCAACATCTTCCTCAACTTCTTCGACTTCGACATCTTCCACCTCTACTATAACTTCTGCTTGAGTAGTCTCTGTCGATTCAATAACCGTTTCTTCAATGTCCACTTCGTCTTTAACAACGTCAATCACTTCCGGTGCTGGTGGCGGCGGCGGCGGCGGTGGTGGTGGTGGTGGTGCTTGATTTGTAATTGGAATTTCTTCGTCCAATTCTTCATCTACATCACGCTGTGCCGGATTTCGTACACTATCATCATAGGTTTTGTAATTGATAGCCAAATATGTTAACGTTAACATAAGCGCCATACCAACTGCAAAATAAAGAGAACTATTTCTCCCTACATTTGATTTTGGATTTTTCTTAGGTTCCATATATTTAGAATTTTTTTGTCCTGAATGCTAAAATAACTATTATTTTATCAAAAAAGCAAAGTATTATTATTTTTTAACAAGCGTTTTTTTATACTCCATATCAATACCACTGCAAATAGTATGCCTATTGTGTTTGCAATCACGTCTTTAACATCTCCTTGTCTACTTATTGTAAGCCAACCCTGAAGTAGCTCTATAATAACACCGAAGCAAAAAGAAAACAATGCGGCAGTTAAAAGCACCTTATTAAAGGGCATTTTTAATTTAAAATGGAAGGTGCCTAGCCAAAGCAAGGTAAAAACAACATAAGCTAAAGTATGAAATATCTTATCGCCGAAAGATGGAATGTATCCTTGATTTAGATTGATTTTAACCAAGCTCACTGCCGTAAGCAAGACGGTATATAGGATACTGACTAAAAATATTGTTTTTCTAAGCACCTATTATTGCTTTGTATTCTTCAGCAGTCAAGAGGGTGTTAAGTTCGGAAACATCAGACACCTTTACTTTTACCATCCAGCCTGCTCCATAAGGATCCGAATTCACTTGTTACGCGCTCGTCCTCTAAAGAATCATTAAATTCGATGATCTCTCCAGCGACAGGTAAAAACAAATCTGAAACGGTTTTTACAGCCTCGACCGTACCAAATACGGCCTCAGCATCTAAGGTTTCGTCTAAAGTTTCTACTTCTACATAAACGATATCTCCTAATTCGCTTTGTGCGAAGTCTGTAATACCAACGGTAATGATGTCACCTTCGACCTTGATCCACTCGTGGTCTTTAGTATATTTTAATTCTGATGGAATGTTCATTATAATGTGTTTATTTTTTACAAATGTATTTAATAGAAACGGCTTTTCAAACAGAAAAGAATGCGCATTTTCTATTATTATAGTTATAAGTACAAATTGTTCTTAGTTCCCAAAATTATATCGCAAGGTGAGTCCGAGAACGTATGGTCGTTTGTGGGAATGCCGTTGAGATCGCATATTCTGAAAAGGAATAATCAAAATAGAAGATCCCCGTTAGATTTTTACTAAAAGAATAGTTTGCATTGTATTTTAAACCATAAATGGTTTGACCATTGGTCACTTGATTATTTTCTAGGTCCAAGTATCTAATAATGGTCTTATTATCTCTCACAGAGAGATTCGCTTCCATCACTAAATCACTAACAATTGATTTTTTAGGCCCAGCCAGTTTCGATTTTATTCTTACATCTTTAAAGCGATATCCTAAACCAAGGGCGTATTCTTTACCTTGAATTTCAGTCATTAAATTATTATCAAAACTTAAAGACAGCAAGCGGTCTTTCCTTATTTCAGCTAAAATTTTAACGGAGTTTTTCATTTCCATATCAATTTTAATTAACGGACTGAAGAGTTCGGTTAGGTTGATATTACTGTAAAGTTCTTCATTTTTAAAATTACCTGCCTGATCTAAATCTTCTTCAGGTTGTGCAGTATAAGCTAAGCTATAGTCAATAGAGGTATGATCTAAGTTACTTCTAAACTGATTAATGGTATACGTTGAGCGGTACCCATGAGAAACACTAAAACGTTTGAACCGCTTTTTAAACCATTTTAATTTCATCAAGCCCGTATACTTTAGATCCCAGTTGGGAATGGGTATGTCTCTAAAAGCACCTAATTTGGTTTGCTCAGCCGCTTGCCCGGTATAAGCACTTAAAAAAGAAGGTAATAAAACGGCTTGACTGGTTTTACCAAAACCTAGCGGATACCCTTCTGCGTCTACAGCATTTGGATTAGCACCTCGTTCTTGTGCCAAACGTTTGGCGATAATTAATCTATTGGTCCTAAAATTATCAAAAGCTTGAGAGCTTATGGCATCACTTTTACCAAAAGCGGTAGGCAGTGTAAATGTTGAAATATTAAAATTTCCAAAAACATTAGGCGTTAAAGAATTATAATCGAGAACACCATCTGAACCTAAATTTCCATTTGCATCACGCGTATCTGCAATTAAAAAGTTTTCTGTATAATTTTCGGCATAAGTTCGGGTACCTACCAAATCTATTTTTAAATCATTAAACGGTTCAAGGTTCGCAGAGACATCTAATTGTTTTGTTTTGTTAGCGGTGTATTGTTGGTTAAAATCAGGAAAAACGGTTAACCAGCCATTTCTTGCCGCTAGAGCCCTTACATCATTCTCGGCTACCCAAAGTATAGCCTAATGTTGGCTTTGAAGTTCCTATAAAACCTGGAGTATCGGTATAACCGGGTAAGAACGTGCCGTTGTTTTCAGAATAATTGACCTGAATTCTTTTTACTGAAGTGATTACTCCTATTCCAAAATTAGCCAATCCCGTACCAACGCCACTGCCTTTATTTGTTGTGTTTCCTTTCTTTTTATCATTTTCTTTACCCTTGCCTTCAAGACCTGAAGGAGGTCCTGCTTGGGCTGTTCGGCTTACCTTTCCACTATTTTTTGACGCACGCTTTTTCTTAATACCTAAGTATTTATAAAGCTTATTCATATCTAAAGTAGAATTGATATTATGCGTATTCCCATTAGAAATGGAATTCCCTAAATCGTAAGTGTTGCCATCATCAGCCTCAAGGGCTCCAAATAAATCTGAGCCTTTTTGCCATTGATACAGACCTTGATAGGAATAGGTGGCTTTTAGAAAATTCAAGGTTGGTATTTTGTCTAGTGGAATTTCGTAGTTCACGCCTAACGTTTGTGAACGTCTGTTGGCATCACCTACATCAAAATATCCATCCCAAACGTCTAGTTACGGGTCTTGTTCACCATTAACAATGTTGTCTTTAAAATAATTTCTAACAATATTATTATTTGCTACAGTAAAATTAAGGGCTAAGGCTTTGGTTAAATTCCAATTGACCGTAGATTGGTAATCGAAGGTATAATTTCTTCGGAAGAGTTCTTCTAAACCAATATTAGCGCCACCCAAATCGACCTCCCTAAAACGCTGTCTATTAAATTGCCTATTAACATCTGTATTCATGGCAAAACTTGCCGGTAATAAATTAACATTAAAATCCTTTAACAACTTCCAGTATTTCCCTGTAAATAGAGAATCGTTTTTCTTAAAGGGCTCAATAACTTTAGGCTCAAAATTATAAGCATAATTGACCCCGGATCTTACTTGTTTGTCGATAGACTGTTCAATTTCAAAATCACGATGCATGACTTTATTATAGGAATGGTTGAAGGTTAAATTTTCAATATCATAAAAACGTGGTTTAGAATCGCCCGTTCTATTTTTCTTAACCCCAATAAAATTGATGCTTCTTCGTTTAGTATATTCTTCCGATTGCTCTCTAATGTCCTTGCGCTCCTCATTGGTTTCTGCCGCATCTAATCTGGTTTGAAGCTTTATATCTTCGTATTGTTGATCGTATTCAGGTGTAATTAATTCTTCACCCTGACCATAATTAAAAGGCACTTGGATGCCCCATTTTTTTGGAAGCAATTGACCTATATTAACATTAGTCACCACATCGTATTGCTTGATTTCTTCTCTACTTCGTTCTTGTGGCCCTTGATCTACAGATCCAAAACCAGCGGTACTCATACGTCCTGTTGCACTTACATTAGCAAAGTCTGCAAAGTTAGTATCCACACTCATTATGGCTGCCCAACCCCCTTCGTTATCCATATCAGACAAACGCAATTCGTTATACCAAATCTCTCCACAACGTTCAAAGCCTGATGCATTTTTAACACCAACCATTAAGGTTCTAATGGCGCCAAAATTTGGATTTCCTTTTATAGCGACACGGTGTTTATCTCTCCCAGGAACTTCATAACCTGCAAACTCATCGGTTACAGGAACTAATTCATCGCCAAAAATATCATAAAAAGAAGCGCTTCCGTTATTTAAAGAATTACTTGAAATACCTAAAGATTTAATTTTTTGTAAAATCTCTAAATCTAAATTTATTTCGTTTTCACTCGGCCAAAGCTCCTGTAATCCATCAACTCCTGTGGCGTATAAAGGCACTTCTATTTGATAATAATTTTGGGTTAAATCGTTACCCATTCTAATAAAACCAATCAATTCATTCTGTTCTAAAGAAGGCGAATTAATTTTATCTCCAGCCTCGGCATGCATAAACATTCTTATACGGTTATATTGACGCATATCGATATCAATGTTTTTAAAAACGGCTCTAGAATCTTGCGGCTTCAAATCGCAAACATTGACCACCAATGCCTGTTCATTCCGGTCTATAATAGAATTATTATTGTTTAATCGCTCCGGCTCCACCCCTGGAGGCGACGCATAACTGCCGTCATTCTCCTGAGTACTTACCGCTCCTACGGTAAAAGCTGTGTCATCGAAGTCTGTAGGTGTAGCACCACCATCTAATGCCAATTGGTAACGTCTCCAATCGCTACGTACCAGATCTAAAGTTCCAAAACGAAAGGTGGTTTGCTCAGAAAAACCGTTTAAAAAAATACGTGCAAAACGAATAGAACGCAAATCGGTGATGCCATTCACGGCCTCTACATGATCGCCTTGTACCGGCACTCTAAACTGATACCAGCGTACTTGAACCTCTTCTCCATTTGGCAATTCTCTGTTGCGAAGTTTAACATCTGTAATGAATTTGCCAATAGGATTCCCTGGCGTTACTTCATCCGGACTATTTAACGGTAAATTTTGTCGTGTAATATCCAATTCATATTGATAATAACTATCAATCGTATTCATGGTATTATCACGATTAATATCTTCTACATCGGGCTGGGTGGTCGACCCACGATTGGTATCACTAAAAGTGTCCGGTGAGTTGCCTTGCACCCCATTATAGCGCTTGTAGCGGTCAAAGATATTTCCTTCTGCGCTTATATAATATTGGTAATTATCTCCAGCAGGATCTGGAAGACCAGCAAAATTTGGAAAATTAGCAGCTTCCGCCCCATCATCATAGCCATCATATCCCACATCTTGATTGGCTCTAGCCTCTCCTGTAGAATCAAAGGCATACACTAAGGCTTGATTTAAAGGCACCACCGTTTCATAACTGGTTACGGGTAGTAGACTTACATTACCATCTTGAGGCAATCCATTTTCGTATTGTTTTCGGCCATCTCTTAAAACATCTTCAGAGATGCTTCCTAAGTTAAACACCAATTTCCCTCCTGGGTTGGTACTATCCTCCTGAAACGGATCCTGTAGCCGAAATTCAATATACTCCACATTGGACTGTTCAAAATCTGTAGACGTGAGTTGTCCGGTAATCCCTGCCCAGGCATTATTTGGATTAATCACCTGATTCCCATTTAAATTGGTATCACTAAAATTATAAGGACCTCTTTCTGTGGGGTGGTAAGTTAAATCTAAGGTATTTAATACGGTGGTTTGCCCCTGTGCAATATCTTGTTGTGGAAATAATTCGTCGACAAAAACACGAGAATTATACAACCCGTAAACGTCGTCATCTGTTAATCCTCCTGGTCGCTGACTGCTATAAAAAATAGGGTCGATCGTATACCAATTTAACAGTGCTCTATCATAACCACTTTCCTGTCCATCTACATCAAAAGCGGTAGTTCCATTAAGATTTAAAGGTCTGCTTGATAAAAACCAAGCCTGGGCCGATTTTAAGTCGATGCCATTTTGGGTGCCTTCAAAATCATCAATGTAAGAGGTGGCTTCACCATTAAAATCGGTGCCTTTTGGAGCGCCAGGTAGTAAATAGGCAAACTCACCACGCAACGATAAATTGGACGGCGCATCGGTATCTATGTTTGGTAGTTTATTTGCTAAACGGGTAAAGAAGGGGACTTCTGTTGAATAGTTACCATTAAAGCCTAAAATGGTATTGTTAATAGGCTCACTATTATAGTTTGCCTTTTGGGTGATTGGCCGTTCGTTTAAATTAATATAGGTGGCCCCAATTAAGAAGTTTTCGTTGAATTGATGCTCGACATTTAATCCTGTAAAACGCTTGGTTTGTTGTCCAAAAATGGCATTGTTTTCTGTGGTGACTTGAATGGGTGTGTTGCTGGCTTTTAGTGCTTCGTCTAAAATCTGTACACGCCCCAATTGATAATTCACCGTGTAATCTACACCTTCCACTAACACACGTCCTCCTGCGGTTACTTTTACAGAGCCTCGAGGCACATTAAAGCCGCCAATGGCAATCCCGTCACCCCCTTGAGATTTATAGCGTCCTTTAATTTGGAATTTATTTTTTTGAACCTCATCTAAAGCCGCCGTTTTGGTTTTTTTATAGAGTAAATCGTAAACGTATTTCTCTTGGTTTAAGTTCGGGTAAGTATCCAAGTCATAATCTGCAGCATTATCTCCTGGATTGCCATCATTATCTAAAATATCAAATAAATAACGCCCAAAAGGCTCGACTTTAGTAAACACAATTTTTCCGTTCTGTGGAATGACTGTGATTCCGGGTACAAAATCAAAAAATCCATCGCCATTCGCCTGCGGATCGTTATTGAAATTTAATCGATCAAAATTGAAAAGCCTCAACAAGGTGGTTTCACTAATAGGATCGCCGTTAAAATCGGTTCCGAACCCACCACTACCTTCCACAGGTGTAATAAAGTTTAAAGGGGCTGATTCGTTATAAAAGATATTGAGTTTAAAATCTTCCTGACTTAATTGATAGGCACCTGTATCGTAAATGTTTTTCATCATTAACCCCCAAAGTGGTTGTGTGACAGAGGTGATACTACTTTTTAATAATTTTAGAATCAGGTTGTTATTCGTGACATTAGTTACTTCATTACGGCCGTTGGTTTCAACAGTTGTTGCACCAATGCCATCGTTTGCAAATTCACCCACCTGAAACACTTGGCCGCCAACGGTAAACTGAAACGCCACCGCTAACACCTCATCGTTATTTAAACGCTGATTTAAGGAAATATAACCCAATTGCGTATTTAAAACATATTCCTGTCCTTCGGTTAATTTTCTTGAATTCTCTAATTTAGCATAATCAAATCCCTCATTAAAACCTGGCACTAAAATACCTTGTTGCACGGTGGCCACATCTCTCACTGCCTCTGTTAATTGAAACCCTGGACTACCAATATTTGTTGGATCTAAACGGTTATTACCATTATCAGGATACGCGCCGGGTCCGGAGGTAGAAACAACTCCAGGATTACCAAAAATAGTAGATTCCCCTAAATCTTGAAGGGCTACAATATTTCTAACATTCTCAGTCCTGTTACTTCTATTGGTCACCCAAACTTCGGCTCTTGTAATTTGAACGTTGGTATTTATAAATGGATAATTGGCCAAGGCCTTATCGTACGTCTCGCGAAAATATTGTGCTAAGAAAAAGTGCCTATTTTCGTCGTAATCTCTAATAAAAAAATCAAACTCATCTAAGGTACCGCCCCCTTGTGCGACGACTGATCGTGAATCTGATTTTTGTTCAGAAAACACACCAGTAACGGTGGTTTTTCCGAATTTAAGTTGTGTTTTTACACCAAATAGACTTTGTGCGCGAGAAATTAAGGAACTGTTTAAAGGCATACTAACGTTACCAACTTCTATTTTTTGAATGATATCATCCTCTGTAGGGGTGTATTCTAATTTTACTAAATTTTGAAAATCGAATGTAGACTCTGTATCATAATTGGCAGTCACCTGCAATCGCGTTCCTACTTTACCCAATAAACTCAGGCTAATCCGCTGGTCGAAATCAAAAGTAAAATTACTTCTGTTCCTTGGTGAGAACGAGGGATTGTCTTGTTTGGTAAAGAGCACCCCTAAATCCATTTCTAGGGATCCTTGTGGAACGACTTCTATGGTGTTCCCGCCAAAAATACTTTCAAAAAAACCAGAATTGACATAAAACTCGGGAAGTAGATTTTTTTTATCTTCCTCTGAGGTGTCTTTTTTACCATCGAAGGCATCAATTTTTTGCTTGTAATAGCTTTTTATGTTATTTGAAAATACTAATTCTTGATATTCTTTTGGCGTTAAAATTAGGGGGTACTTAATATTAAAGCGGCCCACCGATTCTGTATAGATGTAACGATCTAAAATGGCATCGTACGTGTATTTAGACTCTATACTCCTTGGGTTTGGCATGATTATGGTCCCTAGACTATAGCCTGTAGAATCTTGTTCTGTAGGTTCCGGATCTTGAGCAAAAGCAACAAAAGACAGCAGAAAAACGATAATTAAGAGTAGGTGCTTTTTAATCGATTTATAACATGGAAGGTTAGATGTATTCAAAATCTATTATAGGTTTTTTAAAGCTTGTTTAATAATGGCTTCTACCGTCGCGTCCGGTTGTGCTACCACAATTTTATCGACCACACGTTCGGCTTGTTTTTTAACAAAACCAAGTACTTCTAAAGCAGATAACGCTTCATCCTTGTTGGTATTGTTTCTATTCACAGAAACTTCATCAATATCATAAATTTTAATGATTTTATCTTTTAGGTCAATAATCACGCGTTGCGCTGTTTTAGCCCCAATGCCTTTTATAGATTGAATAAGTGCCACATCTTCTGTTGCGATCCCTTCCCTAATTTGTTTTGGCGTTAAAGATGACAGCATGGTTCTTGCGGTATTGGCGCCAATACCACTTACAGAAATTAGTAGTCTAAACACGTCGCGTTCTCCTTTAGAAGCAAAGCCATATAAAATATGTGCATCTTCTCGCACTTGTAAATGAGTAAATAGGTGTACGTTTTCCTGGTCCGGAATTTGAGAAAAAGTGTTTAATGAGATATTGAGTAAATAACCAACACCATTACAGTCTATCGTTACGTCGGTTGGATTTTTCTCCACCATTTTTCCCTTTATGTGTGTAATCATTTACTGTCAGTTTGTTAAGTCGTCAAATGTAATAAAATTATTGGACTAAAAGTCAAGCGGCTTTTTAGCTTAAAAATTAGGCGTCCCTGCTTTTACTAATCCTGCCAATTAAAAAAAATCTTCATGCTTTCCTTCTTTTTAAAAGGCAAGCATGAAGATGATACTTCCCTATACAATTAGTTTATTTTCCCTTTCTGTTGGGCATCAATAACTGCGATCGCGGTCATGTTTACAATTTCATCCACGCTGGCATCCAATTGCAAAATGTGCACGGGCTTACGTAGTCCCATCATGATGGGACCAATGGACTCTGCCTTATTAAGTTCTTTTAATAATTTGTAGGTAATATTTGCCGATTCTAAATTTGGGAAAATTAAGGTGTTCACTTTCTTTCCTGCTAATTTTGAAAACGGAAAGATGTCCTGTAGCATCTTACTATTGAGTGCAAAATCGGTTTGAAGCTCCCCATCGACTAACAAATCTGGATGTCTGCGGTGTAAATAAGTTACGGCTTCGCGTACTTTGGTCGCGGTCTCGGTCTTTTGAAGATCCAAAATTTGAAAAGCTAGTCATCGCCATGATGGGTTCCAAGCCAAACATTTTTACCACACCACTCGTCATTTGAGCAATCTTAATTAAATCTTTCGCACTGGGATTGATATTAATGGAGGTATCACTTAAAAACATAGGACCACGTTCGGTCATCATAAGGTTGGTGGTTGCAATCCGGGTAGAACCTGGTGCTAAACCAATGAGTTCTAACATGGGTTTTACCACTTGTGGATAACTACGCGAGTAACCCGAAATCATGGCATCGGCATCGCCTTCGTTAACCATCATGGCCCCGTAATAGTTGCGTTCCCGCATTAATTTCTGAGCCTCCAATAGGGTTACCCCACGGCGTTTACGTTGTTCCCAATAGGCCTCTGCATATTTATTTTTTTGTGTGACCTGATCGTCATTTTTAGGATCGATAATAGGCACATCGGCATCAAATTCAATCTCTTCTTTAAGACGCTCAATCTCTTCTTTTCTACCCAATAAAATAGGAAAGGCAATGCCTTCATCGTAAGAAATTTGTGCAGCTTTTAGCACATCGATATGGTCTGCCTCGGTATACACCACACGTTTGGGTGCTGTTTTTGCGCGGTTTAATAAGAGTCTTACAATCTTGTTGTCGTTCCCTAAACGCTGTAGTAGTTCTTCTTTATACTTTTCCCAATCGGTAATAGGTTCTTTTGCCACACCGCTATCCATTGCAGCTTTTGCTACGGCTGGTGGTACTTCGGCAATTAAACGGGGGTCGAAAGGTTTTGGGATGATGTATTCCTTACTAAAGGTTAAGCGTGTTTCACCATAGGCAATGTTTACTTGCTCCGGCACGGGTTCTTTAGCCAAATTCGCTAAAGCCTCCACAGCCGCCATTTTCATGGCTTCGTTAATTTTAGTCGCACGCACGTCTAGGGCGCCACGGAAAATAAACGGAAACCCTAACACATTATTCACCTGGTTAGGATGGTCACTTCGCCCCGTGGCCATGATAATATCTTTACGCGTGGCAATGGCCAGATCGTAATTAATCTCAGGATCTGGATTGGCCATGGCAAAAACAATAGGGTTTTTAGCCATAGCTAAAAGCATGTTTGGCGAAACGATATCTGAGGTGGACAGCCCAATAAAAACATCGGCATCTATCATGGCTTCATCTAAAGTGTCTATTTTACGATGGGTGGCAAATTCTGCTTTTTGCGAGGTGAGGTTGTCGCGGTCATCACGAATAACGCCTTTACTATCTAACATCACGACATTTTCACGCTTTGCCCCAAAGGCCAAGTATAAGCGGGTACATGAAATGGCTGCTGCTCCAGCACCACTCACGACTATTTTAACCTCTTCTATCTTCTTTTCTGAAAGCTCCAAGGCGTTTAACAAAGCGGCAGCCGAGATGATGGCCGTACCATGCTGGTCGTCGTGCATCACGGGAATATCGAGCTCTTCTTTAAGGCGGCGTTCAATTTCGAAAGCTTCGGGGCTTTTATATCTTCTAGGTTGATGCCCCCAAAGGTAGGCGCAATCATTTTTACGGTTTGTATAAAGGTTTCAATGTCTTCGGTATCGACTTCAATATCGAACACATCGATATCGGCAAAGATTTTAAAGAGCAGGCCTTTACCTTCCATCACGGGTTTAGAGGCTTCGGGTCCTATGTTTCCTAGGCCTAAAACTGCGGTACCGTTAGAAATTACGGCGACGAGATTGCCTTTAGCGGTATATTTATAAACGTTGTTTTTATCTTTTTCTATTTCTAAGCAAGGTTCTGCCACGCCTGGTGAGTAGGCCAATGCCAAATCTCTTTGGGTGGCGTACTTTTTTGTTGGCACTACTTTAATTTTCCCTGGCGTTGGCTTGGCATGATAGACCGAGAGCCTCACGTCTTTTACTTTGTTTGCTCATATATTAATCAATGAAGTGAAATACAAATGTAAGGGTTTTGTGAGAAAAGTGGTTGTAAAAAGGGGAATAGAAAAGAGGGAAAAAGGGAGTGGGTGAAATAAGAGTAACGGCTGTTTGAGTTCTAATCATACTCATTAATTCCATAGAGCACTTGTTTCATTTTGCTCCCGTTGATTTCGACGGGTTTGTAGGCATTGTTGAATTTCTCGATACTAGTTTGAATGTTCTGCTTTAAAGTATTGTAAGCTAACGGTATTTTTGAAGCGCATTGCTGTTCATTTTCATAGCTAGTGAGCATGATTCCAAATTTTTCATAAAACTTTGCCCCTTGATCTATATGTGTATTGTATTGCGTAATGAATTGCAATAGTCGATCGATAGGAAACTCTAAGTTGATTTGCATTTTATGTGCCTTAAAGCGTTGATTTTCATCAATTATCGCTTTATTTAATTCTTCTAAATATCCGTTTAAATACTCCCTAACTACATCCCAGTCATCATTATTCCTACATTCTTCGATTGGTGTTCTATATTTAATAGGCTTTGTGAAATCTACAAATAACTGTTCTAATTCTTCAATAATATTATCATTACTTTTTTTAAGAAATGCAGTTTCAAAATAAATGGTATTCAAATCGTTATGCATACGCAGTGTGAAGTCTAAAACACACTCGACTTCTTCTAAATTAGCTTCTTTTTCTATTTTAGTCGAGCTCGTGTTATTAAATAAAGACACAAAAGAATGTAAGACCGATGTATAAATATTATCACCTAAAATACCGGATAAACTAAATCCTGTTTTCTTATCCTGTTTACTGCTAATAATATCTTTCATTTTAGTAAACTCCGGATAATGATTTGGATTACTAAGGTTATTGATTTCGTTAAAAGTAGCTACTGAAGAAAAGTGATGGTCTAAACTCAAGGTTTTTTCATAGAGGATTTTAATAATTTGTAAACCTTTTAGATAGCGTATTTTACTGATTTCGGAAGCTTCTGACAAGGCATTAAACGCAAGTTGTTCTTGCATACTACCCTTTTTAATCAATAAAGCTACTTGAGCATTGATGTCTTTTGATTTATTAAGTTCCTTAGATATAATACTTAATTCTCTAATAATACAATTATTAGCAGCCTCGTATTCCTTAGTAACCACAAGAATTTCCTTGATCCATTCATTAATTATGATATCGATATCTTTTGCCGTGTCGTTTGTGTTTGCAGCACAAATACCAGACATCAATAATAGAATCAGAACTAATTTATATTTAATAAAGGTTGGCATACTATTGAATTTTGAGAGTCATTATAAAAGATTCGTTAGTAATCGCTACTGGATAATTACCTTTCAATATTGTAGTTATTGGTAAGGTTATTTCTAATTTCGACAACATACTACTGTCTAATTCAAGAGAGGCTTCCAATATAAATGTAAATGCATCGCCTTTAGAGTGCTCGGTTATCTTCCCGCCAATTATTTTATAGACATCTTCTGTAGTGATTTTGGTTCGGTCTATGAAAAATGTAACTGTGTTGTCTTCATTATAGATCAATCTGGTATTCGGCTGTGATTTGTTAGTTGATGTCGTAAAACTACAAATCCCTCTACCACTACAATCGGATCCTAATCTGCCAAAGGTTGATACTCCATCTATTGCTGTATTATTCGCTTCTTTTTGTTCTTGTGAATAAACCATAGTGGTTATGCACAGTAAGGTTACTGTATGTATTATTTTTTTCATACCAAATATGCTTTTTAAAAAGTGACTGTGAAGAATAATAAGTTGGAGTAGTAATTAAAATCCCATATTCTTTTTTATGGAACTCTAATTATTTATTACTCTTCAATTCTGAGTTATTTCTTCAGCTTTCTCTATTCCATACTGTAAAAGTTCTTGAAGTGCCATCTCTAAGATTTATTCTTATTAATGAAATATAAATAGTTTCCATTTTCACATCAATAACAAGTACTATTCACTAACTTTTATTAGGCTAAATAAACACATCGAAACAACAACTTTTAAAACGCAAATAGGTATAATAAAAATAAGGGTTTTCACAATAATTATAACTTCTAATTATATCCTATTGACAATAATTGTTCTTTTATTCCAGTAAAATGATCTGCACCGTATATTATAGCAATCTTACTTAGAGTATCTTTCTTTAAGTTATTGACAATATTAGTATTGCGATATTTTATAATCACTTCTTCTTTAAATACCTTGTCTTTTTTAGATTCTCTGCAAGAAGATTCTTCAAAAATGCTTGTTTCAAAATCACAAGGTTCCAAAATAATTTTCTTAAAATTAGTTTCATAATACTGAATCATAGCTCGTAAAGAAACATCCACATTTTTTGAGTTTGTAGAGTCTAGCCCTAATACATTATATGAAGGTTGATTTACCAAATTTTTTTTTAATTTCACCTTAATAATAGAATCCATCCATCCTTTATAGCCATTTTTAAAGGTAGGCAAGAGTGTCACTTTTCTAAATTTTCTAATAAATAAGGTGTCCGTTTTTTCACGGTATTACTTTTTCATAATAAAAAAAATAATTCTTCTTTTTTAAAGAATCAATTTTATTTTTAACATCTGCATAAAACATTTCAGTTCCCAAATGAGTGATAGGAAAGAAGACAATTTCCTTCCTGTCATTTACTAATTTCTTTAATTTCATCTCATCATTAAAAGCCCCATTTCGCTCTAAAGCAGCATTATATAGCATTTTTTTACAACTAAACAGGTTGAACAAAACTAATAGTAAAAACAATTCCTTTTTCATGATTAAAAAAATTTAAACCGCACAAATGCTAACACACTTATGCGATTGTTAATATTATGGAAATAAAATACCTATTAAAATTATGAATAAATCATCACCGTAATCTCCAAAAATAAGATCCCACCAACACCCAAGTTGATACCATTTGCAGGGGCCATCTAACCTAGTTAGATCACCTTCTGGATATGTATCTCCTGTTGGGTTTCCAAATAAAATTAAACCTCCATTTTTTATTCTATTAATTTTATTGTATTTCTTAATAAAAACATATGCCTTTGCTATTTCTTCACCGAGAATCGCTAGCTAATATTTCTTTAGAACTAATTCCTTTTGATAAATAAGCATAAGACTTATTGAGTAAGGCATTTCCTTCATCTGTAATTTTTTTATTATTTTCGCCTATCAAACCTAATTTAAAAGTATTGTAAGACATTCCTTTTTTATAAAAAGGTTTTACACTTTCAACAAAAGAACTCATTCCTTGACGAAGATTACTTTTAACTTCTTCAATTCGCTGTTTTGAATATTCGTTTTCCTGTGCACTAACATTAACACTAACTAACAACACTATAGCCATCGTAACTGCTGACATTACATTTTTTAAATTTCTCATAATGTATAATTTTAAATTAAGATATACCTACTCTATACGCTTTTCGGTTACCGCGGCTTTTTTATAGTGTTTAGCTTGACACTCTTAAAATAAACCGGTTGCAAATCTTATTTAAAAATTTCATATCTTAGCTTAAGAATTAAACGCAAGTTTATTTCGGTTTTAGCGAACCACGAGAGCCTTTACCTTGTAGAGGCTTTCTCTATTTTTAATCTTCTGTTTTCCTAATAATTATTTTTAATTGATTTTGGTTAAACGAATATGAGCTAGCATCATATTCGTTTTTTAATTAACACCTTATTAAACAAGATTTAACTAATAGCGTTTTGTTTAACTGTCATAAAGGTAGTATTGTTTTTACGTGGTTTGCAAGTGATGTTTTCAGAATTTTATAAATTTTGAATTATTATCTATTTTTAATTTGCTGCTAACGACCTGTTTATTAGTTAATTGAGTCAACTAAGAGTTTTTTCAAAACATTAACAAACAAAATTGAGATTTATAGGCAACTATTCATTATTTATAAATTTTGAACTTTTAAAAAAATTAATTAGTAATCATTACATTTAATTTTCTTTTATTTATAGGTAACTACAGATATAATTAAACCAAATATCGTTAATAATTAAATGAACCTTTTTGTTAAAAAATCAACCAAAATTAAATCTCTCTTTTTTACTTTATTTTTACTTTCACTCATGGGATATGCTCAAGTAAAACATAATAAAGAAGATTCAATATCTGAATTAGATTATAAGTCTTTAGGAAAGTATATAAATCTCAATATGCAAAATGAAGAATTATCAAATATATATGCAAAAGCATACTTAAATAAGGCAAAAAAGGAACTAGACACGCTCAGAATTATAAAAGCATTGCACTGGTATCATTTAATCAACATAAAGACATGTGGGTTCGATTATGTAGACACCATCATAAACTTATCGAAGGGCAAAGGATATCAAAATTATCCCCTTATAGCTTATTCATATAAGGGTCACGTACTGTATAAAAAAAGAAATTTCATTGCTTCATTAGATAATTATTTAGAGGTCCAAAAATTGAACACTTTGAATGATGACAGAATCTCACTTAAAGTAGATTTTAAAATAGCTTTAATTAAAAACAGATTAGGTCAACATGCCGAGGCTATAAGGATCTTTAAGAAATCTTACACCCATTACACTTTACAACATAATTATGTAAACACACAAATAGCTCTATTTGGAATAGGAGATTCATTTAGACTGATGAAAGAGATGGATTCCTCGATGTACTATAATAGCTTAGGTATGCAAAAAGCAACACTTATAGATGATGAAGAAAACATTTCTTATTTCTCTTTAAATATGGGAGCAACTCTTTCTGATAAAAGAAAATTAGATAGAAGTAATAAACTTCTTCTTCTTTCGCTACCAAAAATTAAAGAATTTAAAGACAAACCAAATATTGCCATGTGCCATTTTTTTTTGGGTAGAAATTATTACAATCTAAATAAAACAGCACTTGCCTTGTTTCATTTAAAGAAAATGGATTCAATATTTTTAGAAATCAATGATTTACATCCCGAGTTAAGACAAGGTTATGAAATTTTAATAAAACATTATGCTGACAAGAAAGAATTAAAAAATCAGTTATTATATGTAAATAGAGTTTTAAAATTAGATAGTATTTTATTAAAAAATTATAAATATTTATCCCATAAAATCTCAAAAGAGTATGACCACCCCAAAATTCTAAACGAAAAAGAAAAACTGATTGAACAAATAAAAATTAAAAAAAATAATTACGGAAATCTTTTAGTTCTAATAACGACCTCCACTATAATCTTACTGATTTTTATTTTTAGAATGAAGTTGCAACACAAAAAAGATAAGGAAAAAGTGGCTCGTTTGTTAAATAGTATAGAAAAACAACAAATAAATCCCTCTAAAAATATAATTAATAAAAATGATTATAATAGCGACGAAAATATTGGCATAAATGACGAGGTCATTAAGGAAATACTTTCAAAATTGGAATTATTCGAAAGAAATTTAGAATTTATAAACTTTGATCTATCTGCTGTATCTTTAGCTAAAGAATTAGAAACAAATTCAACTTATTTATCCAAAATAATTAATCACTATAAAAAACAAACTTTTAGCACTTACGTCAATTCTTTAAGAATTGACTATGCGATTGAACGATTGAAAAATGATATTCAATTTAGGAACTTTACAATAAAAGCCATTGGTAATGAATCTGGTTTTAAATCAACGGAATCATTTACAAGTGCATTTCACAAAAAGACTGGTCTAAGAATAAAGTATTTTTTAAAAGAATTAAATAAAAGTTAAACAAAATTTATAAATTTTGATATTATTTAGCGTAATAAAATAGCATTTTTATATATAAATTTTAATATTTGAGCATCAATTAATCAATTTAAACCAAGATGAAAACCAAAAAAAAAGAACGTATTTTACATTTCTCAAAAAAAACAATCATCGAATTGAACAATGAAAAACTTATTAAGATATTTGGAGGCGTTGGAGGTGAAAATGGAGATGGAAATGGTGATACTCGACCAACTGAAGAAAGTGGTATTGCCAATTCAGGACTATTATGCAAGCCAGATGACTAATATCAATAATTTAATTTAGACTAAAACAGACAAAATAATTAAAAATTATTATGTCTGTCATAAACATTTTACTTTATCACCAATGACAAATATATATTATTTCATTATAATACTGATTTTTTTCAACTGCTCATCTTCTAAAGAAAAAGTGCAGCATAAATTAATCCCAAAAATCTCAATCGTTTCAAATATTGTAAAACTAAATGATTCATTGAAAGAGACATGGGCTTATAAAGATATATTAATTGATTCTGTGCCAGGTTTGAGCATTTTAAAAGCGCATAACTTAACGTTGAGTCATGAAAAGGAAAAGGAGGTTTTTGTTGCCATACTAGACAGTGAAATAGATATTAATCACAAGGCTATTAATAATAACATTTGGATAAACTTAAAAGAGATTCCGAGATAATAATATTGATGATGACCAAAACGGCTATGTTGATGATATTAATGGTTGGAACTTTTTGGGTAACACTAATAAAGAGAACATTATTCAGGCAAATTTGGAATATGTTAGGATTGTAAGAAAATTCAAAAGTCTATATGAAAATAAAGAAATAGAAGATTTTTCTAATATCATTGGTAGAGAACAATTTACGACCTATTTAAATGCGAAAAAAGCACTAGACAAAAAGGCTAAAAAAGCAAAAGAAAATTATGACTATGCATATAAAGTTTATCAACAATATCAAGAAGCTAAGAGTAGCTTAAAAAAATATTTCCCAAACTATAAATATTCTGAAATTAAACTTAATAATATTAAGATAACTAATCCTGAGCTAACTAGCGATGTTGAGTTTATGAAACAATTTCTAAAATATGGAGAATCAGACCAAAGTTTAACAAAGCAAATGAAAGAATTTGATGATTTACTTTTCAAAAGAGTAAATATAGACTTTAATGAAAGAACCATTCTAAATGAAGATACGGATAGACTTAGCGACATAGGTTATGGTAATAATATACTTAATAATAATCTCAATGAATATTCGCATGGGACTAAAATTGCTGGACTAATAATTGGGGATAATATCAAAATCATGCCTTTGTGCGTTTCACCTTATGGTAATGAACATGATAAGGATATAGCCATTGCCATTCGTTATGCTGTAGATAATGGTGCTAAAGTAATAAATATGAGTTTTAGTAAAAATTTCTCATTATTTAAAGAATGGGTCCTTGACGCTATAAAGTATGCAGACAACAAAAATGTGTTAATCGTAACATCTGCCGGTAATGATGGGCTAAATATTAATAACAGGGACAATTACCCTGACGACGCCAATGGCTCCGGAATTGAAGTTTCTAACAATTTTTTAAAAATAGGGGCGACTACATATTTTGTTAATAGCGATTTAATTGACAAATATTCTAATTATGGCAATTCAAAAGTTGATGTATTTGCACCTGGAGTGGATATTTACACCGCTATTCCAAACAATAAATATGCCTATTTCAGTGGCACTTCTTTAGCCGCCGCATTAACCTCTAAAGTAGCAGCACTAATTTTCTCCTATTACCCAAACCTTAGTGCCTCACAAGTGAAACACATTATTATGGACTCCGGTGTAGAATACACCTTTCCTGTAAAAACACCAACGAAGGAAGACAAAGACAAAATGACCCCTTTTAATGAACTTTCTAAGTCTCGGTAAAATAGTGAATGCTTATAATGCCTTGATCATGGCAGAGCGTGTTTCTAAAGCTAATAAGAATAAGTAAAATTAGACCACCTAAATTTTA
This sequence comes from Lacinutrix neustonica, assembly GCF_026625145.1. Lineage (GTDB taxonomy): Bacteria > Bacteroidota > Bacteroidia > Flavobacteriales > Flavobacteriaceae > Lacinutrix > Lacinutrix neustonica. The sequence continues at coordinate 1,812,945 of NZ_CP113088.1, forward strand.
GCATCTCGGGTTTTAATGTTTCCTTTATAGGGTGTTTTTCATCTTTTTGATTATAATTGTGATCACCATGATTACTTCTACTAACTATCCATCCTTTAATGCATAAATCCCTCTTTTTATTATTTATAACTTTTTGCCTTTTGCAATGCAAAACCACAGAGAACTATAGACCTCTGTCTAAAACAGTGGATAAAGAACTATCCATTGAGGATCCTTTAATAGATAAATCAAGCTGGCAGAATAAAGATATTATAGACGACAGCATTCCTGGAATTAGCTTGGATAAAGCCTATAACACGATATTAAAAAACAAAAAAAACAAGACTATTGTTGTTGCTGTTTTAGACAGCCCTATAGACCTCTGTAATAGAGACATTGCTAATAATGTATGGATAAACACTAAAGAGATTCCTAACAATGCTATTGATGATGATGATAATGGTTATCCCGATGATATTTATGGCTGGAATTTCTTAGGAGATATAACTCACGCCAATTATGATTATGTAAGAATTGTAAAACGCTACCAATCTATTTTTGAAAACAAAACCGAAAGGGATATAAAACCTAAAGACTTAGATGTTTTTAATAATTACTTAAAAGCAAAATCAAAATATGATAAAGAAAATGATTTAGGTAGAAGAAAATCTCTTTATGCTATAAATATAATGAAGAAAGATAATGAAGCAAAAAAAGCTTTAAGCCCTTTCGTTAAAAATAACATATACACTATTGAGAAACTAAATGAGCTTGATACTATTGGTAATGGACTACATAAACATGTAGAACAAGTAAAGTCACTTTTAAAGTATGAGCTAACAGACCAACAACTTAAGCAGGAGTTTGAGAAAATTCAAGTAGATTATAACAAACGTTTAAATCTTAATTTTAATGAGCGTACAATAAACGGGGATACTCCGGATAATATTAATGATATACATTATAGAAATAATACGGTTTCTTCAAATTTAGACCTTTACACCCATGGAACCGGAGTGAGCGGAGTGATTGTTGAAAAGCATAACGATACTATTTTAACAAACAATATTAAAATAATGCCAGTATGCATATCTCCTTTTGGTGATGAACATGATAAAGATATCGCTTTGGGTATAAGATATGCTGTTGATAATGGCGCAAAGGTTATTAATATGAGTTTTGGAAAGGAATTCTCATTGTATCCTAAATGGGTTCATGATGCTTTAATATATGCTGAGGAACACAATGTACTTATTGTGTCTTCTTGCGGTAATGGGTGGTTAAATTTAAATGAAGTTAATGACTATTATCCCAATGACAATATTAATAATGGTAAAGAAGTTTGTGACAATTTTTTATTGGTTGGTGCATCAAGCCATTTAGCGAATGAGAATTTGAAAGTATCTTATTCCAATTATGGTACTATTGATGTTGATGTTTTTGCTCCTGGAGGCAAAATTTACACAACATATCCCAATAATGAAATAAAAATAGACAGTGGCACTTCTTTAGCCGCCGCATTAACCTCTAAAGTAGCAGCACTAATTTTCTCCTATTACCCAAACCTTAGTGCCTCACAAGTGAAACACATTATTATGGACTCGGTGTAGAATACACCTTTCCTGTAAAAACACCAACGAAGGAAGACAAAGACAAAATGACCCCTTTTAATGAACTTTCTAAGTCCGGCAGAATCGTGAATGCTTATAATGCCTTGATCATGGCAGAGCGTGTTTCTAAAGCTAATAAGAATAAGTAAAATTAGACCACCTAAATTTTAGCATCTCGGGTTTTAATGTTTCCTTTATAAGGTGTTTTTCATCTTTTTGATTATAATTGTGATCACCATGATTACTTCTACTAACTATCCCTTCTTAAATGCATAAATCCCTCTTTTTATTCTTTCTGATTTGATTCTTAATTTATAACTTATATTTGATAAGGCTAACTTAAGATACACAAAACGATATCATGAACATGATGTTTATTATACCGCTATTGTAGATAATTTAAAATCACATGAAACTAAAACACTTAACACTAATCATCGCAAGTTTTCTAAACTTAGCTCTTGTACAAGGTGACCTAGAAACCAAGAAGCTTTTGGACAATCAATTGACAATGCTTATTCCAAGCGACTATGTCCATGTTTCTAAAGAAGAATATGTTCCGGAGTATCAAGGTGCACCCGCTCCTGACGAGTACTACGGTAGTTCAGATAAATCATTTGAAATCACAATTATGAAGATGCCAGAGCGAACCGAAAATTTAGACTGGTGCAAAGCCTTTAGTCAGTCGGCATTTTTAGCAAGAGCAAGTGCAACTCACTACAATAACGCTATAACAGTAAATGAAATCCCAATGCACCTGACCGAATTTGAAGGTGTTTTAATGGAAAAGCAACGTATTCGAAAATGTTCTTCTTGAATCTTGATGCATCAACAATAATTGGAAACATCAGTTTTGATCTTGAACAAAAAGAGAAATGGCTTCCTCAAGCTAATAAAATGCTCAATTCAATTAAGAAAAATTAAAAAACCATCTACAACAACGGCTAAGCAAACATGATTTTAGAACGTTCGAATAGAATATTTATCTTTCAAACCAAATTCATCTTGGCAATGAAATGAGAGGTTTGAAAGCCGCACGTTTTTTAGCCCCAACCATTACCACCAATTATGAAGCGCACTTTCTGTATTACATTTTTAATACTGTTTTTCACTAATTCTGTTATTTCACAAACAGAAGCTATAAAAGCGTTGGTAGAAAAAACGAATGAACTGAATCTTGATATGTGGGATTTAACAACATATGCAGAGGAACATATCAAAGATAAAGAAGAATTAGCTAAATTTTTTTACTATTGGATAGGTTCAAATATTCAATATGACCACAAATCGCTAAAAGAAAAAAATGATGGAATAATTACTTTAGAAGACTATAATAAGCGTCAAGACGAATTTGAAGTTTATAAAAATAGAAAAGGCGTCTGTGCTGGCTATGCCAAATTATATCAATGGTTTTTAGATTGGGTTGATATTGAGACAGTAGTGATACCTGGACATATTCGAGACGCAAGAAATCATTATGTGGAATTATCTGAAAAAGACTTCAGTCACGCTTGGAATGCTATTAAATTAAATAACAAATGGCTATTAGTTGACACGACTTGGGGAACATCAAATGAGGAATCACAATCTGAATTTTATTTTGACATTAAACCTGAATATTTGATTATTACTCATTATCCCGAGGATAGTAAATGGCAACTTTTAAAAGAACCTCTAACTCTTTCGGAATTCAATAACTCTCAATTTATTAAACCCATTTGGTTTATGATTGGTTTTACAGAAGTCCCAAAATTAATGGCTGACCCGCATTTTTATTATTTCACATTTCAAGACCTCCCGAATAATAAATGGTCTGTGGGTTTAATAATGAGTACTGACAATTTGAATTTTGAACCAATAAACGACATGGAAGTAATAGACCAAGATGGAAGAACTTATTTCCGATTTAGAAAAGCTCAAGTTCCTAAAACAGCGTATTTCAAAGTTAAAATGGTGAAATTTGAAAAAGATGGAGATCAGTATTTTAAAACTGAACACGATGATGTTATTAACTTTAAAATATAAATAACAGGTGGCAACACCCTGTATCATTAATTGCTTTGACAAGTGCTTATTTGTAAAATTTCTTCGGAATTTTCTCTGGTACGTTTAAGTTTACTAAATTGGTTGCTTGACACCCAACTACCTATCCACGAAATAGGCTATTTTAATAATGGAAAACCTGAAGGAAAGTTTATAACATATGATACAAATGGTTTTTATGTATGATAAATGATATGATTTTTTTACCTTAGCCTAAACAACTGAAAGCATGTACTTATGCTGATCAACAAATAAACTGGAAGAATAAATAACACCTATCACTTGATGAAATTAAATCATTCCCGGATACAATCTCCTTAGTTGACTTGAAAAACAAGAATTTAAGAATTAGTTATAAAAATCAAGCTCCTACTAAAGAGCATAAAACACATCATTGGTACAGTGTGAATCTTTACCCCTTTAAAAACCAAATCAATATTGGTGAATCTATAGCTGGTGGTCATGGCGAACGCGGTGGTTCTGTAACTCTTTCTATTCTTGAATTATTAGATTATGAAGGTTGGGAAAACCATTTTCGATTGTCCGGATGCGAGTGGGCTATCCAAATCATAAAATCTAACAAGGATGATGAGGAAAAACTCACTGATGAATTGATTAAAGGTGTTTGTGAAAGAAGTGAATTTAATAAAAAATAAAAAGCAGATAGCACGGTACGAAAAACCTAGGGCATTCGTGCTCAACCGAAAGGTCTGTGAATATTAACCACGTGCGCTAAATATAAAATTTGGTTTTTATAACAAAAAGATAAGCAAAATATTTATATTTAGCCAAGTAATAAACCTAAACGATAGTGCTCATCACCTGACCTACGATTTCTTATACTTAACGAACATTTACCCGCAGCTATATTTGAATAATATCATCTAGAATAAAACCAAAGTAATTATGAAAAAAATATTGTCCTTATTTACTATTGTTATACTAATTTATAGTTGTGGATGTGATGATGAAATAGTTTACTCAAATAAATTGACTGAATTTGAGAAAAGTTTAATTCCATACACCGCTTTTGATAATTCATATTTTTTGGATGAAAATGGAAATTCAATTAGAGCAAGTTTTGACCCAAGAAAATTTGAAATTTACACTGACAGACCTGGTCCTGAAAGCTGTCAACTACAAGAATATGAAAACTTAAACGGAGCGGTTAGATTTATTTCAAAAGACCTTGAATTAACACTAGAATTAAATACTCTTTACGAAAGACGACAATTTAAAATCAATGAATATTATTATGGAAATGATAATTTAGGCATCAACTTCTTTCAAAATTGTGAAAATGGACTTGAAAACAATCCTTTTGATAATAGACTTGAAAATATTACTCTATTGAACTTCGAATTTACTGATGTAATTATATTAGAAGATTGTTCTCGGAGAATCACAAATTGATAAAATTATTATCTCCCCCAATAAAGGCATTGAGTTTATTCTATATAGCGATGAATCCTTCTTAAAATTGATGGAATAAAGAATAAAACGTTGCACATTAACCTCTAAAGTAGCCGCTTTAATTTTCTCCTATTACCCAAACCTTACTGCCTGACAAGTGAAACACATTATTATGGACTACGGTGTAGAATATACCTTTACTGTAAAAACACCAACGAAAGAGGACAAAGACAAAATGCCCCCTTTTAATGCACTCTCGAAATCGGGTAAGATTGTTAATGCTTATAATGCCTTACTTATGGCAGAACGCGTTTCTAAAAGTAACAAGAAATAGAAGGATTAAGCCACTGCTATAGAAAAAAGCGAATAAGGGATAAATAATGACGTGACCATTGATCTGCAGTCATACTTACTCGTCCTACCTATTTATGTAACCGGACCATGGTTTATAATTAGCATTTTTAAACTATGTATTACATTTCTTACCTTGCTAACATAAAAGCTATATTCATTATATCTTAAATTAGTGGTATAATGAACATAATATTCATTATACCATAATTAGCAATAATAAGAAAACAAAAAATGCGTACATAAGAATGTAACAAAATGTTAAATAAATGAAGAAAGAAAAATTAAAAGGTTATTTATTAATCGTAGGAATTGCTTCAATAATCCTATTCCCCATTGTTTATATAATTTCTTCGAAAATACAATCTGAAGAGTTAAATAAAATCGGTATCAAATCTACTGCTATTGTTCAAAAAGTTGAACGAACTAGAAATGTTAGGACAAGGACATTTTCTTATTTCATAACTCTTAGCTATCAAGACGATAATAAAAAAGAATATTCAGAAACATTATCTATAGATTTTTCAGAATATCAAAAAAGGTCAAAAGGTCAAGAAATTGAAATTTTGTATGATAAAGAGAATCCAAAAAATATTGAAATTCTTGATTATAGAAAATTTAAAAATACAGAAGAACGAATTTTACATTATGACGATTTAATTATTTTTCAAAAAAATAAAAACCCTGAATTTATTCTTGACAAATTAAATCAAATTTCTTACGGTTGGGAAATAAAAGGAAATGATTCTACTTTTTTTATAAATAAATCAAGAAAAAGCTATTTAATCAATAAAAAAGATACAATACGATTTTTCACTACTGTAGCAAACTACACTGATGTTGAAAATCAGACTAAAAGAAAAGGTCTTTCTGAATATGAAAAAATTGAGGTTGGTTATGCAAACAATCCTTTTTCTAATTTCACCGTTATTAAAAAAGATTTTTCAATGAAAGTTTATTCTAAAAAAAAGCAAGAAGGAGAATTTACATTAAGGAGATATGAGCAATTTGATTCGAAAAGAAAAATGTGGAATGTAATGTCCTGCACGAGATAACACTATTGCTAACACCGTATATAATTTATTGCTAGTTCTAGCCTACTTACGAAAATCCTCTCTTTTTATTCTTTCTGATTTATATCCTTTAATTTAGGGATTTTATTAAAATACTAACTTAAGCCGTGCATAATTAATGGCTTGGTCACTGCCGCCTTACGAACATTCCTGCGGAATATTCTATCTGTGATTTATTTGCTAAATTAGTTGCTTAATCACGCCACTAATCTTATACAAACACGTTATTAAAAAGAATATAAATACTCTGACTCCAATTAGTTACATTTGTTACACTTTAATTTTAATTAATATGAAAAATATTTACTTAAGTTTTCTCCTTGTTGGAATGGTAGCTAGTGCTCAAGCACAGATGACGACCAAGCCTGGATTCGGAGTAATAAGTCAAGAATCTATTAAACCAACTAACACACAGCATGCTGCTTCAAAGGCTTTAGGTGTTCTTATTTGGTCTGATAATTTTGATAGTGGTTCTAACTGGACGATTGATAATGACGGTCAAGCAGGTGGTGCTTATGGATGGACAATCGATGGTGTTGTTGATGGTTGGTATATGACCAATGGCATATCATCAGGATCAGGGCCAGGATTTGCAGAACTTTCTAACGGAGACGCACAACAAGGAACACAAGAGTTAGGCGTTACTTACACGATGACAAGCATCACATTAGATATCCCTAACCTTCCAGCGAACATATTTAATACGGATCAAGTTACCTTACAGTACCAAGAGACCGGCGCTCTTTCCAACGATGAGCAATTGGCCCAAATATCTACTGATGGTGGATTTTTTTGGCAAACAATTCGCGATAATCGTGATCATTATAGTGTTACCTCGCAAGGTAGTCCTGGTAATGATTATCCAAACCCAGCAAACATTTCGATCAACCTAGCGCCCTATATCACAGGTAATGCAACTTCGCTTCAAATTCGGTTTTCTTGGACAACTGCATTTCCTCAATTTCCAACAAACCCAAACTATTGGGGTACTTATGGGTGGTATATTGACGACGTTCGTATTTTCACCAACCCGGACAATGACATCGAAGCTGTGGATCCTTACTGGGGAACTTCCTCATTGTATTATACACAAATCCCTGCAACGCAAATTGCACCAATTGACTTTACATCACGTGCATATAACGGAGGTTTGAACACGCAAAACAATGTAACGTTAAACGTTGATATCAATAACGGTGCATGGACTGGAACTTCACAATCTACTACAATTCCTGTTGGAGTTACTTACAGTTTGGCAGTTTCTACGCAATATACACCAGCAGCTATTCCTGGAAATCACGCTTTCACTTGGGAAATTACACAAGATGAAGTTGATGATATCCCTGCAAACAACATTATCGCTGGTGATGATTTTGACATTTCAGAATACATCTACGCTATGGATGAAGACGTGGTTGATGGTTATTCAGGAAATGCAGGTTTCGGATGGGAAAAAGGAAATTTCTACGATATCCGGACTGATCAAGACGTTTATTCTATTGACGTGAAAGTTCATAGTTCTTCTGAAGTAGGTTCAACAGTTTACGGAAAGATTTACTCTTGGGATGAAACGAATACCTCTATTTTTGCAGATGCACTTACTTATGTGCAGCGAACTGAATCCCATGAGATCACACAACAAGACCTTGACCAAGGGTTGATTTCTTTGCCTTTACTAGCACCTACATCTTTGTTCGCTGCAACTAAAAAATACTTTGTAGTAGCTGCAACTGATGGTGACGGTGGAGCAACTGTTGATGTTCAAATTGCAACTTCAGGAAGTTCTCCAACTGGGTTCTCTTACTTCTATGCGGCTAATGAAGATACATGGTACGCACAACAATCAACTCCTATTGTTCGTTTAAACTTTGATGGAAGTACTTTGGGATTGAACGAAGCAACTAACGCTAATGTTTCTGCTTTAAATATCTTCCCTAACCCAGCAACTAATGAAGTAAATGTTAGCTTCATTGTAAACGATGCTTCTGACGTTCGCGTTGAAGTATTGGACATGAATGGTAAGGTAATAGAAACAATTACTGAAGCATCTCAAGTTTCCGGATTGCAAAAAAACACAATTAGTACGACTGCTTATGCTACCGGAATATACTTAATAACTATCGAAACACAGGAAGGATTAGTACAACGCAAGTTTGTAAAGAATTAATCCTCTTTTAAATATCTTTGTAGGCTTCCCTTAATTAGAACTGCTTAGTTTTCCAAAATTACATTTTTTATTTTGTTTTTACTTTCTATGTTTTTAGCTCTAAAGGAATTAAGCATAGCATATTTTACTGGAGGTATTTTTCCTAAACTATCGTGTGGTCGTTTATGATTGTAATCATCCATCCATATCTGAGTTTGCTCTCTTACTTGATTCAGGTCTTCAAAAATATATTTATTTAGAACACCACGTCTATAAGAACCATTAAAACGCTCAATAAAAGCATTTTGAGTTGGTTTCCCTGGCTGAATATACTTAAAGTCTATATCGTGCATCATACTCCAATCATTGGTAATACGTGCTATAAACTCGGACCATTATCCATTCGTATTCTTTGAGGCTTCCCTTTTTTGTTGATTAAATGGTTGAGTACCCAAACAATTCGATTACTTGTTAATGAATAATCAACTTCAATATGTAAGGCTTCTCTATTAAAATCATCAATGATATTAAATGCTCTAAAACGTCTTTTGTTCTCTAGGACGTCTGTTACAAAATCCATACTCCAAGTATGATTTAGCTCACGTGGAACCTCTAAAGGCTCTTTAATTCTCGCAGGTAAACGTTTCTTTACTTTTCTTCTCAAAGGAAGGCCTAATGCTACATAAACACGATGTACGCGCTTGTGATTCCAAGGTTTACCTTCTTCTCGTAAACGGTCATAAGCCTTCCGAAACCTTCTTCTGAATGCTCCTTTGCTTTTTGTTGTAGCGCTTGCTCAATAACTGTATCATCTTTTAGCAATGGCTTATAGTAGTAAACACTCTTACTCATATTAAGAACACGGCACGCCCTACTGATGCCGTAATGAATAAGCTCTTGAATATAAAACAATAAATTATTCTAGAATAATAGATTCGAACAATAGATTAGTAGAAATTTCAATTTCACGGTTCAACAATAGCGACCCTTCCAGCATACCCAAGTAGTACCACTTTTAGTGATAAAAAAGGAGTGTTCACATATTAATATTAAAAACACGATACACAACAAAGACTGTAATTAATACAGGATTTAGGGTTTATCTGAAAGTCCAAAGCTTTTAAATTAAATACGCCAAAGCTTTTTGTTTTCGCTTTACAATAAAAAAAGATAAAATAAAAAGTTTTGGCTAAGTGCTTAATCTGAAATGTATTTTAAGGCTTCTTTGATGAAATATACTTTAGAAATAAACAACAATTAATAAGGTTAAAACTAATTTTGTGTTAACGCTACACTTTAACTGGTGTAAACCATATCCCTTAATAAACACTTAATTTAAAACCAAGCCCACCCCTATTTTCTCTAATAAATACGGGTTATGTTCAATTACCAAAACAGCATTATCAGTGCTGAGTTTCTCTAAAATACCATAAAGCAAATCAATATCGGCATAATGCAAGCCCGTACTAGGTTCGTCTAATACTAAGAGTTGGTTTTTTGGGGCATCTTGCAGCCAATTCAAGAGCAAGACGCGTTGTCTTTCTCCGAGAAGAAAGCGACTGTACCGTTTGCTCTAAACTTAAATGCCCCAAGCCAATGTCTTCTAGAGCTTCAATACGTTCTAAGCAGCCTGCAAACGCTTTAAAAATGGTAAACCAAACTTTCAATTCTGCAAGCGTCATGGCTAAAACCTCAGCAATTGATTTCGATTGTACTTCATGTACTAAAATATCGGGTTGATAGCGTTGCCCATGACAGACGTCACAGGTTTCAATAGTATTGGCAGTGAGGTCCAAGTGGGTCTCAACAACGCCCGTGCCATTACAGTTTGGGCATTGACTTTCTTTGGTTTTATAAGAAAAGTCCTTTGGTTTTAAGTGAGATTCACTGGCAAATATCTTACAAATGTGTTTCAGTAAATCCAAATACGACACCACTAAAGTGTTGGCATGTGTCCTTAGTTTTTTGGGTTCAAAATAATGAGCTCCTACAATACTTTTGGGCCAATCGATTGCAGCACAATTTACAGATTGCCCTAAATTGATACTAGGAATGATAATGTCTTTCACCAAAGTGGTTTTCCCAATACCCGATTTTCCTGTTAGAGCCGTTATGCCACCAATAGGCACCGCGAGCAGCTCTTTCTCTAGTGTGTGTTTGGCAAGTTGTCGTATGGTAATATGCGTTTTACCAGCTTTTAGGGGTGCCGCTTGGCTAGACGCTTTTAAAAACGGATGGCAATCGTCTTCTTTAAGGAAGGCTTCTACACGGCCTTGATAGCTAATATAACCACCCAAGGCTCCCGCTTTCGGGCCCATTTGAACGAGGTAATCTGCCGCTAGTATGATGGATTTATCGTGTTCAATCACAATCACGGTATTTCCTTTAGCGATCAACTCTCTCAAAATGCGAATCAAGTCTCGGAATATTCTCTTGCGACAAGCCTGCTGAAGGTTCATCCAACAAATAGGTTATACCCTTTAGCGGACTCTTCAGCTGCTTGATCAAGGCCACGCGTTGGTTCTCTCCACCGGAAAGCGTAGTTGATTTCCGATTGAGTTGTAGATGATCAATATGTAAATCCTTAGCTCTAGCAATGGTATTGTATAGGTGCGGCTCCATTTTAAACAGCAGTTTTTTATCTACACCTTTGTCGCGGTTGGCACTTTGAGCAAGCCACTCGCCTAGAGCTCTAAAATTCATAGATTTAATGGCTTGAATAGATTGCCCCCCAATGCGAAACCGCAATCGCTCCGGCTTTAACCCGCTACCCTCACAATGACTACATGCCTGATGAGAAAAGAGTGCCGTGAGTGCACTAATGTTTTTGTTTTTTCGGGTGTTATAGTATTCATCTTGCAGGTACTGAAAAAGTCCTTTCCATGGCCTGCGTAACGCTTGTGTCCCTGCTCTGGTTTTGGTTTGGTACACCCAATTAGCTTCCCAAATGTGGTCTCCTGTGCCATGGAGTAAAACCACTTTTTGAGTGGCCGTGAGTCTATTAAAAGGGGTTTCTAAGGAAAACCCATGCGCATCGCTCACTGCTTTTAAAATAGCCATGTGCTGGCCTGCAGGGTCGCCATAATAGCCAATGACTTTGTTATGAGCAAAGACACCTCTTGAAATACTTTTATCCGGATCTAAAACCAACTTGTTGAGATCCGGAAGTAGCTCTTGGCCTAACCCATCACATACGGCACATTTTCCTAGGTCGTGGTTGTTTGAAAAATGGCTAGCCGACAGTTGTTCTCCCTCATATTGTGCCTTTCGCGAGAAAGCAAAACGCAAAATCTTATCCACCCCCGTTTGCTTCGCAATATCTGAGCGCTGCGATTCGTTTTTTTGTTTCCGTGTGATGCAAATGCTAGGTGTGAGCCCTTCAATAGCATCCACTTCAAATTGAAAATTTACACCAACTCGCGACTGCTGATAGGTGGAAAACTGTTTGGTCATCTCTTGTAACCCATAACCATGTAACGTGTCGATCACCAAAGATGATTTTCCTGAACCTGAAACCCCTGTCACTACTGATAATTGATGCTTGGGAAACTCTAGATCTAAATCTTTGAGCGTATGTGTTCGTGCCCCTCGAATAGAAATAAGGTCCCGTTGCTGTGGGGGTTCTTCTTTGAGAGGCATTGGTTCCACCTCCAGTGCATTATCTATCCAAATATCACATGCTTCTTGAAAAAGTGGGTGGTTTTCAAAGCAGAGTATGCCTGCGGCTTGTTGCTTCAATTGATGGAGCGCCTCTAACAACTGCCTCACATTTTGATGATGTAATCCAATGCTGGGCTCTTCCAACACTAAAAGGGTCTGTTTAGAATTCTTGGCGAAGTGTTTGGCGAGTTTAATCCGTTGGGCTTCGCCTCCCGATAAGGTGTTAGAGGGCTGCCCCAGTTTGAGATAGCCCAAACCCAATTGTATCATTAAATTAAGAATGGCGGTAATCTTTTTTTCTTCAGAAAAGAAATCATAAGCCGCTTCAATACTTAGGTTATAAATAGTAGCACTATTTTTATGGTTATAATGCACACGTAGCACCTCCGCCTTAAAACGTTTCCCGTTACATGTCGGGCACACTTGGTTAATAGCACCCATCACACTCATGGAGAGGGTGATAACACCAGCGCCTTCGCAAGTCTCACATCGGCCTTTTTTATTGTTAAATGAAAAAGCACTTTTACCAAGGTTTAAGACTTTCGCTTCGGTGTTTTCGCTAGTACATCACGAATTTTATCGGCTAAGCCAGTATAAGTGGCGGGGTTGCTTCGCGGGGTTTTCCCAATAGGTTGATCGGTTACGGTAATGAGGTTCAAATGCTTCATCTCGCAGTAACGCCTCATGCGTGCTAAAAACTGTGGGGTTTTCCGGCTCATTACCACCAGCTGATTCGCTTGTAGCTGAAAATGACTCGCCAAGCCGCTTTGAGTCTGTATCTGAGGTTTAGAAATCTTTTGGCCCTTGACCGTCTTGAGGGCCGATAACGTAGGACTCTTGAAATCTTTAGCCTTTAAAAAATCCTGAATGGCCCCATTAAAAACTACTTCTCCACCATGAATGCCTGCTTCTGGTCCTAATTCCACTATCCAATCTGCCGCTTGTATAAATTCTAAATCGTGTTCCACCACTATTACGGTATTGCCCCGCTTGATCACGCGATCTAAAATATGAAGCAAATGCCTTTGGTAATTACTAGATAAGCCAATAGAAGGCTCATCAAACACATATAAAATACCTTGCAAGTTACTGGTCACTTGATTGATGAGCTTTATGCGTTGCCCATCACCGGACGAAATAGCCATGCTAGGCGTGCTCAATTGATAATGTCCCATACCTAAACGAATGAAATCTAACAATGGGATGCGCATTTTATTGACCAATAGCTTTTCTCCAGCATTCAAATCCAGCTGGTTCAACGCATCGTACAAATCGCATAATGGCCGCGCCGTCCAAGCTTGAAAATTCGAACCTTTCCATTCGTAATTCAAGTGTTCTGCCTTGATGCGACCCCCCTTGCAGCTGGGACACACTTTAGAACTGGCAAATTTTAATATGTTGGGATTTCTATCCCGTCTTAAAATGTCTTGCATGATGGGAAGCATGCCTTTATAATAACCTTCTTCACGGGGTTTAGCTTTTATTCCTTGCCATCGTAATCGCGATTCCAAGCCGTGTTTTCCATAAAAGACTTTGAGGCGATCACTCCCATTTAAGACAACCTCTTTTTGTTGGGCAGAAAGGGTTTTCCATGGCATATCCACATGGAATCCGTGCGCTTTACATACTTTATTTAACTCCTCAACGGTAACCTGTGAATACACGATATAGCCATTAGGCAGCGTCGTGGTAATCGCACCTTCCCTTAAGGTTTTATTGGTGTCGCCTACCAATTTATTAATGTCAATGTACTCCGCTTTCCCAATCCCACGACATACCTCGCAAGCCCCTTTAGGATGATTGAAAGAAAATAAAGACTTGCTCATGATCTCCTGGTCCGAATAGCGAGCAAAAAGTATTCTGAATAGCGCTGCTAACCCTGAGAGCGTCCCAAAAGTTGCATGGATGGATTGAAAGCGCTTGGACTGCTCCACCTTAATAACCGGCGGTAACTCTTGAATATCATCAACCTCAGCAGTGGGAATCATTTCCCCGTTTTGTTGGGTATAGGCCGGTAAACTTTCAAGATAGTACCGATAGCCTTCATTGGCAATCACACCCATAGCCAAGGAGGATTTCCCTGAACGAGCACAATCCTGTAATCACGATTAATCGATCTTCAGGAATGATTAAATCAATGTTCTTAAGGTTATTTTGATGGGCATTGATTATTTTCATATTATGAAATACTTTTTGCTTTGCGCTTTAAAAACTCAAAGATATAAAGAATATAAGTGCTTAACTGAAGTGCTATTTTCTTTCTGAGAGTGGACCATTTTACTGTCTAATTACAAAAAAGAGTCAAGGACTTGGACTTGAAATGGAAGTTCTATATATTTATGGGTATAAATGAGTTGTAACCCTTATGAACAATCCCTTTCAAAAGAAAATGGTGTTAGTAAAAATACTGCGGACTGCTTTCAACGCATTAGCGGTAAATTTGATGGATTGCATTATTTTAGCGGAAGCTCCATTACACCTGCATAAATCAGATGCTCATAAAGACTATTGCTCTAAAAAACACAAAAAACTAAAATTATGAAAATTGATCTAACCCAATTGAAGACCGAATTAGAAACTTGCGCGGTGGCTTCTAATTTAACAGAATTACAAATTATTGACAAACTAAAAACCTATTACTTCAATAAAGAAGTCACCGAAAATCTTAAACTTTATAAAAAAAGAAAGAAAAAAGTAAGTGAAATAACTAAAGACTTAAAAATATCGCCTCGCAAATTTTATGCTATTTTAGAAAAGAAAAATGTACAACATACCAAATACAATAAGTCAGAAAACAAAACAACATAAAGGTGATTTTCGATATGGGTCCTACTGGTTCTTACAGCCTACTAATACGTAACAGGGATGAGCACCTATTCTTTGTGTGATTTTAAAGTAACCCATATAACACGAGTATCCATTAAAACCGCGACCGTGAAAGCCCTATTCCTTTAAAAAATCAATATTACGTTGCAAACCTGAAAACTTAGTCCGCTTTACGGCGCTTTTCTGAAATACTTTTTTAAAAACGTCTTCGGTAATCTCTTCCCAATCCTTTTTAGTCATGTCTAATAACTCCGGATGAGGGTTAAAGAGTGGTTCATTATGTGGTTTTGAAAATTTATTCCAAGGGCATACATCTTGGCAGACGTCGCAGCCAAAAATCCAATCGTCAAACTGCCCCTTCATAGTGTTTGGTAATTGGTCTTTTAATTCTATTGTGAAATAAGATATACATTTACTCCCGTCTACCACATAAGGCTCTACAATGGCTTGGGTTGGACAAGCATCAATACAAGCGGTACACGTGCCACAGTGGTCTGTGGTAATGCTATCATACTCCAAGTCTAAATCGATAATTAGTTCTGCAATAAAATAGAAAGACCCCACCTGTTGGGTGAGTAAATTGCTGTGTTTCCCTATCCAACCTAAACCCGATTTGGCAGCCCAAGCTTTGTCTAAAACAGGAGCCGAATCCACAAAGGCACGACCAGACACGGCGCCAATCTCCTCTTGTATAAAATGTGTGAGTGCTTTTAATTTCCCTTTAATGACGTGATGATAATCGTTACCATACGCGTATTTAGACACCTTGTAAGTGTTATCAACTTGAGAGTCTTTGGGGTAATAATTGAGTAATAATGAAATCACACTTTTAGAATCTTCTACCAGCTTTGTGGGATCCAGGCGTTTATCGAAATGGTTTTCCATGTACTGCATGTTGCCATTCATATTTTGATTTAACCACTTTTCAAGCCGTGGCGCCTCAGTTTCTAAAAATTCAGCTTTGCTAATACCACAAGATAAAAACCCTAAGCGTTTAGCTTCGTCTTTTATTATTTTTGTGTATTTAGACTTGTTTTCAATCATGACATGCGCTTTTCAAACCTTAAAAATGCATTTTTAGGCTTTAATGTAATTAAAGGTGTAATCGCTATGGCCTCGAACTCCTGGATGTATTTTATAGGTTTTTAATAATGTTGTTACCGCGATAATCATTTCAAACATCGCAAAATTATTACCAATACATTTGCGTGGTCCAGCCCCAAACGGAAAATATTGTGCCGAATAGGGTATCCCACCATCTGCAAACCGTTCCGGTTTAAAGGTTTCTGCATCCTCCCACAATTCGGATGACGGTGAATTTCGTACACCGAAAATAACAAATTGCATCCTGGCTTAAAGGTCATGCCATTAAAACTGTCGGTTGTCACATTCACCCGATCTATGAAATAGGCCGGTGGATACAAGCGCATCGCTTCTTCCAGAACTTGTTGACATATTTTAGAGCTAGACACCCGATGCATTAAGTCGCTGTCTTCAAGTTCTAAAGACTCTTCAACTATCTTTTCTTGCCATTGTGGATGCTTCGCTAATAATTGAAACGTAAACGTTAACGCATTAGAGGTCGTTTCATGTCCTGCAGTGAAGATGATGAGGATTTCGTCTATAAGTTGTGCTTCTGTCATGCCTTTCCCATCATCATAACGGGTTTCGAGTAACATGTCTAATGAATCATCGTAACGCGCACCGGAGTCTTTACGTTCATTAACAATGCGTTTTAAGATGTCTCGTGCTTCTTCTGAAAGTTTGGTGTGTTTTCTTAAGGTACCACTAACTTTAAACCACCAGGACAAATAGGGCTGACGCAATTCGCGAACCAACACGCGTTGATTGGCTTCGGTAATGTATTGCAACCTTTCCATTTCGTCAGGCCTTGCGGCCGTGGTGAATAATGATTGTACGACTGTTTGAAAAGCCAAATCATTGAGAATGGGATAAACATCTATGGCTTGTTCTGGCTTTATTTTTTTATATTCTTCTACTATGGTGCTCTGCATGCCACTCAACAAGTTTTGCAACTGTTTTTTGTGAAAGGCCGGCTGCATCATTTTGCGCTGTTTTTTCCATTTCTCACCTTCTGAAGTTAACAACCCTTCGCCAACATATTTTACCAAATCTTTGGTTTGAATGCTAGACTTTACATAATTTTTCCTGGTTCTTCTGAAGGACATATTGGGCTAAAGCGGCATCGCGGCAAAAGAATATCTTGGTATTGAAACCGACATTTAATTTGAAGATGTCTCCCTTCTCGGTGAAATTTTTATTGTGAAATGGCAGCGGATTCTTAAGAATCTCAAGAGAATGCTTGATGAATTGTATTAAGGATACTTCGGTATTTCTCGCTTCATGGTCTTTATTTTAATTCCTTTTCACTCTTATTGAATGGTATTCGATAACTACGAGAAATATAAGAATAGCACTAAAACAGTCCGCCTTGTGTAGGTCCTTTAATTTTGCCTAAATGTTTATAAGCTAATTCTGTGACTTCTCGCCCGCGTGGCGTTCTCATAATAAACCCTTGTTGAATTAGAAATGGCTCATAGACCTCTTCAACCGTTTCTGTGCTTTCACTCACCGCCGTTGCAATGGTTGAAATTCCAACAGGACCTCCTTTAAACTTATCTATAATGGTTGATAAAATTTTGTTATCCATTTCGTCTAAGCCGTACGCATCGACATGTAATGCTTCTAGTGCGAATTGGGCAATCTTAATATCAATGGTGCCATCTCCTTTTATCTCTGCAAAATCACGTACGCGACGCAATAAGGCATTGGCTATTCGTGGTGTACCGCGACTTCTTCCCGCGATTTCTATGGCCGCTTCCATTGAAATGGGCACTTTTAAAATCGTAGAACTTCGCTGTACAATGGTGGTGAGCAGTTCTGTATTATAATATTGTAACCTGCTTTGAATCCCAAAACGGGCGCGCATAGGTGCTGTTAACAATCCTGAGCGTGTCGTCGCTCCCACTAAGGTAAATGGATTCAAATTAATTTGAACCGTTCTTGCGTTAGGCCCGATTCAATCATGATATCAATCTTATAATCTTCCATAGCAGAATACAAGTACTCTTCAACGATTGGACTCAACCTATGAATTTCATCTATAAATAAAACATCACGCTCTTCCAAATTAGTTAGTAAGCCTGCCAAATCACCTGGTTTATCTAAAACGGGTCCCGAGGTGATTTTAATACCAACCTCCAATTCATTGGCCAAAATATTAGCTAAGGTTGTTTTTCCTAAACCGGGAGGACCGTGAAATAATGTATGGTCTAAAGCTTCTTCTCTTCTATTGGCAGCTTGAACAAATATTTTTAAATTTTCTAATACCTGATCCTGACCCGTAAAATCTTCAAAAGATAAGGGTCTTAAGTTTTTTTCAATATCGAATTCCTCTGAAGAGAAATTTTCGTTTGTTGGATCTAGGTTATCGTTCATGTATACTTTCCGCGAAAGCGGTGTTCTTTTTTAATTGAGAAAGATGTTTCGACTGTGCTAATAGTGACAAGTTTGTATCATTTTGAAATAATAAGCCTAAGTTTCATAGCCGCAGAACAGAAAAAATCTTATGCCTCAAATATAAAGAAAAAGCCTTTCAGTTTTAGTATTTAACTGAAAGGCTTTTGTGTGGTTTCCGTCTTAACAGAAATAAAAAAAATCTAATTCAATATCTTGAATTCACAACGTCTGTTGATGTCATACTCTTCTTCTGAACAGATGCCTTCTTTAACACATCGGTTTAAGGGTTGCAATTCGCCATAACCAATGCTTCTTAGGCGGTTTCTTTCAATACCTTGGCTTACTAAATATTCTAAAGTAGACGCTGCACGACGCTTAGACAAGTCTAGATTGTATTGGTCTGCACCACGAGCATCTGTATGCGCCGATACTTCTACTTGCATTTCAGGGTATTTCTTCATTAAATCCACTAATACATTCAATATTTTAGCGGCATCTGGACGAATATTAGATTTATCGAAATCGAAGAAAATTTTATCCAAAGTCACTTGAACCTCTCCTTTTTCATTTTCTTCTACCTGTGCCTCAGCATCTGCATACGATTCTAAAATAAGTTCAATATCATGCTGTACCTTTCCTTTACTATCTGTTGAAAACTCAACGTCCTGCGGAATATACGCTTTACGCGTCCCACGTACTTTGTACTTTTTATTTGGTTCTATTTTGAACAAGTATTTTGCTTCATCTCCTACCAAGGTGTCTTGAATGACATTACCGATGTCATCCATTAAAGTAACTAAGGATCCTACCAACAATTCTTTAGAATTTTTACCGGTGACCACCCCTTCTACAACGTACTTGGTTAAATAGTTGTCTATTCTGCTCACCGTAAATATTCTATCTTTACCGCCACGGTTAGTAGACACATACCCTTTGTTCTCATTTTCTCGAATAACATAGCCAAAATCATCTAAATGACCATTAATTGAAGCCCCTAAGTTTACTGGTTTATCGAAGGTTCCGTTAACCATATTGCTTCTAAAGATATCTAATCCACCAAATCCTAAGTGTCCAATGGAAGAGAAGTACAAGACCTCATTGTCACTCATATATGGAAATTGCTCTCTGTGCTTTGTATTAATATTAGCCCCTAAATTTTACGGCTTACCAAAAGTACCATCATCATTGACTGCTACTTTATAAATATCAAAACTTCCAAAACCGCCTGCCATGTCACTTGCAAAATACAAAGTGTTACCATCTTTACTTAAGGCTGGATGTTCTGTACTGTAGGTGTTAGCGTTAAATGGTAAGGGCGTGACATTCTTCCAGTCTCCATCTACTAATGTTGCTTTATAAATTTTAATTTGTGCGACACGATTTTCTTTCGTTTTTGTCTTTGACGCGTTTGTGCGATTAAAATACATGGTTTTTCCATCCTTACTAAACACCGCATTACTTTCGTGAGAGTCTGTATTAATAGCATCAGAAAAAGGCACCACATCTTTTAGTGCTCCTGTTGCTGTTAGCGTGGCAGAATACAAATCTAAATAAGGTAATTTATTCCAAGCAAAGGTAGGATTTGCTTCATTTCTT
Source organism: Lacinutrix neustonica (assembly GCF_026625145.1). Classification (GTDB taxonomy): domain Bacteria; phylum Bacteroidota; class Bacteroidia; order Flavobacteriales; family Flavobacteriaceae; genus Lacinutrix; species Lacinutrix neustonica. The sequence continues at coordinate 1,833,122 of NZ_CP113088.1, forward strand.
GCCGAAGCAAACACCACTTTATCGTCTCCATAAAACGACAATCCGAAATCCTGTTGAGAGTTTATGTTTTCAATTTGCTTCAACTCAAAATTGTGCGGTGTTGTTTTTCTGTTTTCTTCAACAAAAGCCAAGGTGTTAATTGGTTTTCCATAATAACGGCTGAGATACACATCGGCTTCTTTATAATTTTCCACACCTTTTAGCGCCTGACCATATCTAAAATATAATTCAATATCCACAGAATCTTTATGGGTAATAAAAAACTCACGATAGGTTTTTATGGCTTTTTGCATTTGATAATTGTAATAGTAACTATCTGCTAAATTTTGAAGCACTTCTTTCGAGCGGTCTTCTGTTGTTTCATAAAGGTTTGCCGCTTCTTTGTAAGCTCTCATTTCAAAAAGCTTATTAGCGCGTTTTATAGTTCCTTTTTGTGCCAAAGCCGTTCCACTAACAAATAAAAGGCAGGCAAGTATGTATAATTGTTTTTTCATAATTGTAGTCATTTAAGGGTTAGAAAAATCTTGGTGAACGGTCGTAGCCTCCTCTAAATCCAAAGAGATCAACATCAAAGAGTACAACTATTTCATGTGATCCTGAATTGTAATCTCCTAAATTAGTTGTTGTATAATCATAAGCATAACCGACTCTTAACTCCGGAGTAATTCTAAAGTTAACCAAGGCGCTAATAGCATCGTCTAAACGATACCCTAAACCAGCTTCTAAGCGGTCATTAAATAACACGTTAGCCGTAACATCTACGGTTACTGGGGAGCCTTTTACCGATTTTGCCATAAAAGCGGGCTTAAATTTCAGGTCTCTGTTAATTTCAAAAACGTAACCTCCAGTAAAAAAGTAGTGAATGTCTTGTACTGCTTTTGTTTTTATTCCATTTTCGGACTCAACATGCTTTGTTGTTAACATATTTGGTGCCGATAGGCCTAAATAATAATGGTCTGAAAAATAGTAAGCACCAACGCCAACATTGGGAAAGGCATTACTTATGTTCTCATTAAAGGCTGGATCTGATGACTGATCTCCGGACTGTAAATTGAAGCCATTAAAATTGGTATTAAAAAAGGTAACACCCGCTTTTAACCCTAGAGACAACTTACTTTCTAATCCAACGGGAAGTACATACGCGAAATCTCCATAGATGTTATTTTCGTTAACCACATCTCCTATATTATCATTTGTAAATGACAACCCTATTTCTATGTTCTCGTTTAATGGCGTATGTGCAAAGAAGCTCCCTGTTTTTGGTGCGCCTTCTACCCCTACCCATTGTGTTCTATATAAGCCACCAAGGTTCAACATACCCTCGTCTGCAGTGGCATACGCTGGGTTAATCACACTCATGTTGTACATGTATTGCGTGAATTGGGGGTCTTGCTGGGCATGACTGTAAAAGGATAGTAACGTCAAACTAACAATGACAGCTATTTTGTGATATCTATTTAAATTTTTCATCTTTTCTAAAATTGTGTTATCCAAAAATTATCTGTTTAAGTATAAACGTCCTTGTTACGGTTTGTTTACGCCGTCATTGAAATTGAAAATGTAATAATAAACACCAACGGGTAAGTCACCGCTTCCAATGGTTCTTGATTGGTTCGATTTACCATCAAATGCCGGTGTTGAAGCATTTCCTTTATACACGATATTCCCATAGCGATTATAAATTTCCATTACGAATTTTGGATACAAGACATCTAAGTTATCTACATAAAAAGTATCGTTAATACCATCTCCATTAGGTGAAAAACCATCCGGAACCATTAATATACCGCAACTTGTTAAGTCTCGGACTAACTTCTAAGCGCAGGCTGCTTTCACATCCTGTAACTGGGTCAATCAATGCCACATAGTAAGTGGTGTTTGGACTAAGAGCAGTAGTACTTGTAATAACATTACCACTAGTTACAGCATCATACCGAGACCACGTTATTTGAAGCGGCATCAAACTCTGTCACATTTAAGGTTAAGTCATTAATTATTGGGGCATCATTAATACATAATTCTTGATCGGTATCTATAAGTGTTGGTGTTGGTGCATCACCTACCGTTACTGTAAGTGACACCCTCACAGCAGACTCACAGCCAGTAGCCGTGTCATTTTGCACAGCAAAATAATCTTCTCCGTCCTCTAAAGAATCTGTAGCATTTAACGGTGTTGTATCGTCTTGCCCCGCGTACCAAGTGATTGAGGTGCCACTTATAAAGGGCGCCAAGTCTGCTACTGTTGGCCCATCTACCAAACAGAACTTCGGAGTAGCGTTAACTATTGTTGCTGCCGCTGTGTCGTTAATGGTTATAGTTACTTGAGACGTGCCATTTGTTGTACAAGGCGCGGTGGCAGTAACGGTATATGTGAACGTATAAGCGGCTGGATTAAGGTTATCGATGGTTAATATATTTCCGAGATAATTGTCCCGACATAGAATCGTCATTCCAAATTCCTGTTTGGGATTCTCCATCTAAATAATCAAAAAGATCTATCGTTTGATTCGTTGCTATTTCAGCAACACAAAAGGTTGCATCTTCAGCATTGAGAGTTCCTGCATTTGCTGCTGGAGTGACGTTAATATTGAAACTTACCGAATTTGTACCACAAGCGTTAGCCATAGTATATGTGTAGGTTCCTGAACCATTTTCTTGACTAGGGTCAAAGCTATTAGACACTGTATTTGAATTGAAAGTCCAAGCACCTCCCATATCTGCTCCTGTAATGTTATCGAATAAGTTGTACGTGGCATCTGTACTACAGAATGATAAATCTCCATTTGAAGTCCCTGCATTTTGCGGTTCTTCAACCGTAATAGTTATAGTTGTGCTATCATCTAAACAAGGAGCTACCGCAGTAACTAAGTAAGTAAAGCTGTAAGTCCCTGGTGCAATGGCGTTAGTATCAAAAGCACTCCCTGTTACCGCTCCAGTACCATCGTCATCCATCCAAGTCCCAGTCAGGTCTTGCGACCCATCTAAGCCTGTGTTCAGGTCGACAGTCGTGTTGTTACAAACGGTAATCGATGTTACGGCTGGTGCTCCAGCATCCGGCGATTGATTGATGGTTACTGTCACTTCCACACGTGCTGCAGATTCACAACCTGTCGTTGCATCTGTTTGCGTCGCATAATAAGTTTCGCCATCCACGAGTGTGGTTGTGCCAGCTAAAACTGTACCACCCGTTACTTCCTCATACCATTGTATACTATTTCCGCTAGCAGATAAATTGGCAACTGTAGCTGCATCACAAAAGGATTGTGCAGCGGCTGCTGTTGGAGCTGGCGTATCATTGATTGTGATAATAACTGTAGGCATGTTTGGATCATCACAAGTTCCGATAGCATCTACATCGTAAGTAAAATTATAGATTCCGGCGGGTAATCCATCTAGTGTTACTATACTTCCTGATAATTGTCCTGAAGGGGTGTCGTCATTCCAAACCCCGGCTTGATCTGCTCCATCTAGGAAATCAAATAAGTTTAGTGTTTGCCCTGTGGTTATTTCAACCAAACAAAATTACGGTGTTGCATTTACTGTTCCTGCACTCGGTGCATCTTCGACGGTAATAACAACTGTTGAACTGTTTGAACAGTTATTGGCATCAGTTATACTATAGGTGAAATTATAAGCTCCAAGAGTTAAACGTGTTAAATCTACTGTATTTCCAGTTAAAGCTCCAGTCGCATCATCATCTGTCCATGTTCCTCCTATATCATTTCCGGATAATTGATTGAATAAATCAAGAGGTGAATTTGCCGCTAAATCATTCTCACAGAAGACTGCTGGTGTTGGAGTCCCTGTATTAGGCAGTGGATTTATAGTAACTTGAACGGTTACTAATTCATCATCACACGCGCCAATGGCATCTACATCAAAAGTGAAATCATACGTAGCTGCAGTATATCCTGATAAATCAATTGGATTAACAATAGCTGTGCCGGTATTATCTGTTCCTAAGTACCAAGTTCCTGTTTGGTCTTCATTATCTAATAAAACGAATAAATCATAATTTGACGGGGCTTCACCTTCACAAAATGCTGCAGTACCATTTACCGTTCCGGACTCCGGTGCGTCATCAATAACAAGGGTTACTGTTGTACTGTTAAAACAGCTATTAGCATCAGTTATGCTGTAGGTAAAATTATAAGTCCCTATTACTAATTGAGAAAGATCTAATGTGTTTCCTGATAATGCACCGGTTGCATCATCATCTGTCCATGTTCCACCTGCATCAACTGGTGGGCTTAATAATGTAAATAAATCGAATGCTGTATTATTAAGTGCAGGATCATTTTCACAAAATGGTGCAGGATTATTTGCTGTTCCTGTATTTGGTAATGGATTTATAATAACTTGAACCGTTACCAATTCGTCATCACAAGCTCCAATAGCATCCACATCAAAAGTAAAATCATAAGTTGCTGCGGTATATGCTGATAAATCAATTGGATTCGTAATGGCTGTTCCTGTATTATCTGTACCTATATACCAAGTACCTGTTTGATCTTCATTATCTAATAAAACAAATAGGTCATAAGTTACTGGAGCAGCGCCTTCACAAAATGCTGCAGTACCATTTACGGTTCCGGATTCGGAGCGGGTTCTACAGTAATTGTTATTTGTTCTGAATCACTACAGGTTCCGTTATCTATAGTATATGTATATTGGTATGGGCTACCTGTAACCGTAAAACCAGTTATATCTATTGGGTTAGAAACTGTATTGTTTGATAGGTCTGTCCGGATGCCACTATTATTATCCTGTGATCCATCTAGTGCATCAAACAAATCGTAAGGTGAATTGGTCGCCAATTCATTTTCACAGAAAACGGCATTTAAGGCTATTCCTGCATTTGGGTCTTGTAAAACAATGACTTGTACAGTCCTTGAGTCTTCTCGGACAAGAATTGGGTGCTATATTTTGCGTGTATGTAAAATCATATGTTCCAGGGCCAAAACCCGTTAGATCAATTGGGGAGGTGACTACTGGATCTGTACTTAGTGTACCTTGTGTCCACTGCCCATTTGGATCTTCATTATCTAAAAGTGTCGTTAGATCAAAAGCTGCAGGTAATCCGGCTTCACAAAAAGTTGCTGGATTCGCTAAGGATACTGTTCCTGCTGTGAATGTTTCGTAAATAGTAATGCTAACTGTCGAGGTATCTTCTCGGACAAGTTCCATTAGCGGGCACTGTATACGTGTAAATATATAGACCTTCACTAAATCCGGAGATATTTGTCGTTCCTTGTGGGTTTGCAGTTATAGTTGACGGGCCTGTCCATGTCCCGGTAGTATCAGCACTACCGCCTAATAATGGAAATAAATCAAAATCTGTAGTGGGCACACTATCATCGCAATAATCTATTGCTCCGGATGTTCCTGCATCTGCCGGATCAAAAATATTTACCAAGACCTCTATTGTATTACTAGTACAGGTCCCTTCGAAGGCGCGTATAAAATAATTCTCTCCATCAATTAAAGCCGTTGCCGGATTTAATGCTGGTGGAATGGGGTTCCCGGAACCATCAACGTTGGCAAACCAATTAAAATTGGCTGTTGTTCCTGTCTCTAAATCTGCGACCGTAGGATTCGTATCAGAACAAAATTCTTGAGGTGTCGTTGGTGTTGGGTCTGCTGGGGAATTAAAAACTACAGCAAAACCTACTTCAAGTTGACTCTCACATCCCCCACCATCAACTAAAACTATATAATAGTTAGTAGGTGAATTAGATAATGGATCGGTAGTACTAGCCGGAAACATTAAGTCAGGATCATAAAAGATATCAACAGAAAGTCCGCCCGATATGAATGGTTGGATGTCATTATTAATATAGGTTTGAATTGTAGGATTATCATCAGAACAATAAAAACCATCAAAGACTTGACCAGAAGGATTCACAACAAAGTCAACCATTATAGCCGGTCGTGGGGAACAACTTCCGAATTACTCTCCGCATAATACGTTCCTTCTTGAACCAGTTGTGTTGAAGCAAATGCGTTCCCGCCAGTTAAAGAGCTGTACCACAAGACACCATCACCATTATCAGTCGCAAAGGCATTCAAGTCGTTGAATGTAAACCCGGAAGCATCACATATTAGTGGGTTGGGGTTATTTACCGTAGGGCATTGAGCGTGCATATAGGACATACTGCTCAAGAAAACCAAAAAGAAAGAGGCTAATATAACAGACTTCCTAGATAAGGATCTTTTTTTCATAATATAGGTATGTTTAATTAATAGCTTATACTAAAATCCGACAAATATAACTAATATATAATTTAACAGAAATTTAACTATAAAAATAATTGTATTTTGCAATTTAACAGATTTTTTTGTATTTCATCGAAAAAAAAGTTTTTTATTCCTTTTACACCCCGTTACTTAACGAAATTTAGTAAAACAAAAAGCGCATTCTAATTAGAATGCGCTTTTTTTAAAAGTTTATAAATAAGATTTTGACTAATGTTGTAACTCTTCTTCACCTTCTTTAAGTGGCACAATTTGCGAAACAAAATCTTCGTCATGCCCAGGCTTGCTATAATCATATGCCCAACGGTGCACGTGAGGGATTTCTCCTGGCCAGTTACCATGGATGTGTTCAACAGGTGTTGTCCATTCCAAAGTATTTGAGCGCCATGGATTTTGCACAGCTTTTTTTCCAAAGAACATACTGTTAAAGAAGTTGTATAAAAATACAATTTGAAATACGCCTCCTATTAAAGCAAATATGGTAATCACCACATTCACATCTTGTAAATCGTCAAACAACGGGAAGTTACTATTGGTATAATAACGTCTTGGCAATCCTGCCATTCCAATAAAGTGCATAGGGAAGAACACACCATAAGCACACACTGCCGTTACCCAAAAGTGAACATATCCCAAATTCTTATTGAGCATGCGTCCAAACATTTTAGGAAACCAATGGTAGATTCCTGCAAACATACCGTACAGCGCAGAGATACCCATTACTAAGTGAAAGTGAGCGACTACGAAATACGTATCGTGCACGTTAATATCTAAAGCACTATCCCCAAGAATGATTCCTGTTAAACCACCTGTAATGAAAGTAGACACTAAACCAATTGAAAATAGCATGGCTGGATTCATTTGGAGATTTCCTTTCCAAAGGGTAGTAATATAATTAAATGCTTTTACCGCTGATGGTATGGCAATTAATAATGTTGTGAAGGTAAATACCGACCCTAAGAATGGATTCATTCCTGAGATAAACATATGGTGTCCCCAAACAATAGTAGATAAAAATGCAATCGCTAAAATAGAGGCAATCATGGCACGATAACCAAAAATAGGTTTACGTGAGTTGGTTGCTATAATTTCAGAAGTAATACCTAATGCAGGTAATAATACAATATAAACTTACGGATGTCCTAAGAACCGTGAATAAATGTTCGAACAACACTGGTGATCCCCCTTGATAATGTAAGACATCACCTTGAATAAAAATATCTGATAAGAAAAATGAAGTACCAAAACTTCTATCCATTATTAACAATAATGCTGCAGATAATAATACTGGGAATGAAATAACGCCAATAATTGCTGTCACAAAGAATGCCCATATGGTTAAAGGTAATCTTGTCATTGACATGCCCTTTGTACGCAAATTAATTACGGTTACAATATAATTTAGAGAACCCAATAATGAAGAGGCAATAAAAATAGCCATAGAAGCCAACCACATCGTCATACCAGCTCCTGAGCCACCTTGCGCCATAGGTAAAGCACTTAACGGTGGGTAAATAGTCCATCCTGCTGCCGCTGGTCCAGCTTCAACAAAGAAAGAGAGTACCATGATAACACTAGAGATAAAAAATAACCAATAAGAAACCATATTTAAGAATCCTGAGGCCATATCTCGTGCACCAATTTGCAACGGAATTAATAGATTACTAAAGGTACCACTCAACCCTGCTGTAAGTACAAAGAATACCATAATAGTACCGTGAATGGTTACCAAGGCCAAATAAATATCGGCATCCATGACACCTTCCGGTGCCCATTTTCCCAATAAAGCTTGAAAAATAACATTTGGTTGCTCCGGCCATGCGATTTGCATACGCATCATAAGAGACATCATCACCCCAATAACGCCCATAATAGTACCTGTTACGAGGTACTGCTTAGCAATCATTTTATGATCTTGACTAAATATATATTTAGTTACGAATGTTTCTTTATGATGGTGACCATGATCGTCGTTTGCATGTGCTTCTACGTGTGCTGACATAATCTAATATCTTTTTTAATCTTTTTATTAATTAAGAGAGTCTTTAAACGCTTTCTGTGTTTCCATCCAAGCGTCATATTCTTCCTGTGTTTCTACTATTATTTTCATTTGCATGTTGTAGTGTGATTTACCACAAATCTTATTACATAATAATAGGTAATCAAATTCGTAACGCTCTAAGCCCTCTTCTCCTTTTGCTACTAAAGCTTTACTTTTCTCTATTCTTATCTCATTAATGTTTTGAACTTTGTCAATCATTTCCGGCGTTTCACGCATATCAACGGTTGTTACCGTGGGCGTAAAACCAAATTGAGTAATCATCCCAGGAACACAGTTCATCTGTGCTCTAAAGTGAGGCATATAAGCCGAGTGTAAGACATCTTGTGAACGCATTTTAAATAACACTGGTCTTCCCACAGGTAAATGCAATTCCGCCGTAATCACATCGTCTTGTGCATTTGGATCAGATTCATCTAACCCTAAAATATTAGCACGATCGATATCGATTAATCTCACGTTTGCTTTCCCTAACGTATTATCTTCACCACCATATCTAGCTTTCCAGTTAAACTGTTGTGCATATAATTCGATCACCAAAGGATCATTTTCTGTACTCACGTTCATAATTGTGGTCCAAGTAAATAGTCCCTGAATAATTAATCCAGCTAAAACGATGACTGGAATAATGGTCCAAATCGCCTCTAATTTATTATTATCGGCATAGAATAAGGCTTTTTTTCCTTTCTCTCCTCTGTATTTGAAGGCAAAATAATGCAATAAAAATTGCGTTACCGTTTGAACAAAGAAGATAACGATCATTGAGATGATCATTAAATTATCGATGCCTGGTCCATGCTCAGAAGCAGAATTAGACATTAATGGAAAATCGCCAAACATAACAAAGCACATGATGGTTATGACATAAATGAAGATTAAAAAACCTAACATTAAATAACCATTAATCTTGTTGTCTTGGTCATTAGCTACTTGACTGTTACTCTCGGCTGTTTTGCTTTGAGTTAAATCGAATATCTTAACCATTTGCCATATGGCAACGAATATGAATACTAAAACTAAAATTGATAATAAAGCCGTCATTGTTGTCGTTCTTCTTTATTTAATTGTTTCTTATTAATAATGGAAATGTTCGCTTTCTTTTACAAAAGGATTACGTGTTGGCTCTAATGGCGCTTTAGTAAGTGCTGTGAAGACAATGAAAATAAATAATCCTGCAAAAAATAACATAGAACATATTTCACGGTATTCCTATGTACCATTGGTCACCAACCGTCGCTGGCATAATCATATTAAATATATCTATATAGTGCCCTGCTAATATAACGATACCTGCCATTACAACGAACCATGGTACGCGCTTGTAATCGCTATTCATTAAAATTAAAAATGGGAAGATAAAGTTCATCGCCACCATTCCGAAAAATAGTAATTTATAATCTTCAATACGTGTTACAAAATACGTGACCTCTTCTCGGAATGTTAGAATACCAAATTAACATGAATTGTGAGAACCATAAATACGTCCAGAATATACTAAAACCAAACATGAATTTAGCTAAATCATGTAAATGACTATCATTCACTTTAGGAAGCAATCCTATGCTTTTTAGATATATTGTAATGAGTGCTATTACTGTAATACCACAAACCAACATACCTGCTAAAACATACCAACCAAATAAAGTAGAGAACCAGTGTGGATCTACACTCATAATCCAATCCCATGACATGACAGACTCCGTATAAATAAAGAACACTAAGAAGGCCGCCGAGATACGAAACGTCTTTTTAAAGTTTTTATTATCGTTTGCTTTATCCTGAGCTATAGAGAATTTTCTAGCATAATAGCGATATAAACTCCACCCTGCAATAAATACCAAGCCTCTAATTAGGAATCCCCAAATATTCAACCACCCAGTTTTGCCTTGAATTAACTTATCATGCGCTACTACTTCGGATCCATCCAAACAAAAATGTTATAATGACCAATAAAGTTAGAAAGTGCAGCAATTAATAATACAATTAAAGCACCTGGAAGTAAGTAAGCGGTTATGCCTTCCATGACTCTCAAAACTAATGGGGACCAACCTGCCTGTGAGGCATATTGTATGGCGTAAAACGCTAATACCCCTAAAGAAATCATAAAGAAAAAGAAAGCCGCAATGTAAAAGGCAGACCAAGGTCTATTGTGCATCGCATGGTATACGTGTTCTGCGTGCGCATCCGGATTGTGTGCTTCGTGTGCTTCATCATCTGTAGCGCCATGCGTATTAGTATCATGTGCATTATCCGAATGATCTGTATCTCCAGCGACTATATGTGCCTCCGTTTCCATGACATGCTCGTCTGTTTCTAAAACATGATCCTCCGTTTCCATGACATCCGACTCCGTTTCCACGACATCCGATTCTGTTTCCACCACATGTGCCTCTGTTTCCATTTCGTGAGCGCCCTCAACATGAGTAGCGTCCCCATGACCACCGTGTTCATTTTCTTCAGCAAGCATTGTTTTTACTTCTTCTAATGTTTTATTAGAAGCGATAAAACCATAGCCCACTCCTAATGCTCCTACAAGCATTAAAATGATAGCTGTTAATCTTAGTCTGTTTGAAATTGTATACATATCTATATATAAACTTTATCTAAATCTTATTTTTCTAATTCTGCTTTCAACTTCATTACGTAAGCGACTACTTGCCAACGCTCTTCTTCGCTTAGTTGATTTGCATATGATCCCATGGCGTTCTTTCCATAATAAATGGTATGGTATACAGAACCCTCAGTAATCGCGCGACCAACATCATCATACCCTGGTACACCAAGTATTTTCTCCCGTTGCACTAACTTTCCTTGTCCGTTTCCTTTATTACCGTGACATATGGCACAGTAAATAGCATATAAAGGTCCACCTTTTTCATAATCTACTTGAGTAGAATCTAATGGACTATTAAAAGCTTCTTTAGCTTCATTATAACCTTCTGTAGTATTTGCTATGTCAAAAGGGGTGTAGCCTCTAGGTATCGAGCCTTCTGCCGGCAACCTTGCTTCCATATCACCTGGCAAAAACTCAACTTCTTGATAGGCTTCATAGGCCACAGACTTGTACATGTTTGGCATGTATTCGTAATTAGGTCTTGAATCCTTTTTACAAGATGCAAAAGAGATAAGTACTACGGCTAATATTGTTATGTTAAAAATACTTTTCATTGTGTATAATTAATGCGTATTATCTACTACGTTTATTTCAACTGCACCAGTTTGTGATAATATATCGTGCAATTCTTTTTCGTTTCCATGAATGGCGATTTCCATTAAAAAATGATCATCTGTTGTTCTAGGATCTGGATTTTCAGCTTTTTTAAAGGGCCACATTCTACTACGTAAGTAAAATGTGATGACCATTAAGTGAGCTGCAAAAAACACCGTTAGCTCAAACATGATAGGCACAAAGGCTGGCATGTTTTCTAAATAGCTAAAACTTGGTTTACCACCAATGTTTTGCGGCCAATCTTCAATCATAATGAAATCCATCATTAAAACTGCCACAGCTAACCCTACACAACCATACATAAATGATGCGATTGCAATACGTGTTGGCGCTAATCCCATAGCCTTATCTAGTCCGTGAACTGGAAATGGCGTATATATTTCTTCAATGTGAAATCTTTCAGCTTTTACCTTTTTAACGGCAGCCATTAAGACATCGTCATCGTTATAAATAGCGTGAATTACTTTTGAAGCTTCCATATGCTACTTTTAGTTTATTAAATTTTTAGCTTGTCCGGACCAATCATCAGCCTCTGCCCTTCCTGGGAACGCACCTGTGATTTCGTCAAACAATGTATATTCTCTATGTGTCATTTTACTTACCTGCGCGAAAGTAAAGATACCAATGCTATTAAGGGTTGCTTCCGTTTCAGGATCTATTCCATTAATTTTAGTAAGGTCGTCAGCGGTTTGAATGGCTGGATCAAAGGTACCCAAGCTTTCTAATAAACCACTTATTTTTGTATCGTCTGTAGCAAACGTTGGTGTTAATGTGGTCTCCTCGTTTAATTGATAAACAGACGTTCTATTATCGGCCCCAGTTCCTACCAAACTATCGCCTCTTTCTCTGATGTTTTTATAACGCTGTCCGAGAAGATTTTAAAATGGTTTTAACCTCTGCTTGGGCGATTACTGGAAATGTTCTTGAGTATAATAAGAATAATACGAAGAAGAACCCAATAGTTCCAATAAAAATTCCAATATCGACAAATGTTGGTGAAAACATGGTCCATGAAGATGGTAAATAATCTCTGTGTAATGAGGTTACAATAATAACGAAACGCTCAAACCACATCCCTATGTTTACTACAATTGAAATAGCAAATGAGAACATAATACTGGTACGTAATTTTTTAAACCACATAAATTGTGGTGAAAACACGTTACAAGACATCATGGCCCAATAAGCCCACCAGTAAGGTCCTGTTGCTCTATTTAAGAAGGCATATTGTTCGTATTCTACTCCGTAATACCAAGCTACAAATAACTCAGTAATATAAGCTACCCCTACTATAGAACCCGTAATCATGATAACGATGTTCATTAACTCGATATGCTGCACTGTGATATAATCTTCAAGACTACATACTTTTCTCATTATGATAAGCAGTGTATTCACCATAGCAAATCCGGAAAATACGGCACCTGCCACAAAATATGGAGGGAAGATCGTGGTATGCCATCCTGGTATTACTGAGGTTGCGAAATCGAAAGATACAATCGTGTGAACCGAAAGCACTAAGGGTGTTGCCAAACCAGCAAGAACCAATGACACCTCTTCAAAACGTTGCCAATCTTTAGCACGCCCCGACCAACCAAAACTAAGTAAGCTGTAAATTTTCTTTTGAAACGGTCTAATAGCTCTATCTCTAAGCATTGCAAAATCAGGTAATAAACCAGTCCACCGGAATACTAATGATACCGATAAATAGGTTGAAATTGCAAATACATCCCACAGTAGTGGAGAGTTAAAGTTTACCCAAAGCGATCCAAATTGGTTTGGAATGGGTAATACCCAATACGCTAACCAGGGACGTCCCATGTGGATAATAGGGAATAATCCCGCTTGTACTACTGAGAAAATGGTCATTGCTTCAGCAGAACGGTTAATTGCCATTCTCCATTTTTGACGGAAGAGTAATAGTACTGCAGAAATAAGTGTTCCTGCGTGACCAATACCAACCCACCAAACGAAGTTAGTAATATCCCAAGCCCAACCAACGGTCTTGTTCAATCCCCAAGTTCCAATACCAGTAGATACTGTATAAATAATACAACCAATTCCCCAAAGAAAAGCAAGCAATGCGATTGAAAAAACAATCCACCATTGTTTGTTGGCTTTTCCTTCTACAGGCGCAGCGATATCTACGGTTACATCGTGATACGATTTTTCGCCTGTAACTAAAGGTCTTCTAATAGGTGCTTCGTAATGAGACGCCATAATCCTTTTATAATTGTTCGTTAATTAATCCTTTTTATGCTTTCGTGTTTCTCACTTTAGTATGGTACTGAACATTCGGTTTAGTACCCACACTTTCTAATAAATGATACATACGATCGTCTTTTAAAAGTTTTGCAACTTTACTTCCTTTATCGTTAATATCTCCAAAACTCATTGCTCCATTGCTACAAGCAGAAGAACATGCGGTTTCAAATTCACCATCTTTAATTTCACGTCCATCGCGTTTGGCGTCTAAAATTGTTTTTTGTGTTTTTTGAATACACATAGAACATTTTTCCATCACACCACGAGAACGCACCGTTACATCCGGATTGATTACCATACGCCCTAAATCGTCGTTCATGTAATAATCAAACTCGTCATTCCCATTATATAAGAACCAGTTGAAACGTCTTACTTTATACGGACAGTTGTTAGCACAATATCTAGTACCTACACAACGGTTATACGCCATATGGTTTTGACCTTGACGCCCGTGTGATGTTGCCGCTACAGGACAAACTGTTTCACATGGTGCATGGTTACAGTGCTGACACATAACAGGTTGGAAAGCGACTTGTGGGTTGTCTGCAGCAATTTCCATTTCTCCAAATCCACCTAGAGAACCATTGTCTCCAAATAAACCCGAGAATCCTTCTTTTTTCTCATCATCTTCCGTAAACGTGTCTTCAGATGAATAATATCTATCAATACGCAACCAGTGCATGTCACGGCTACGACGAATTTCTTCTTTACCAACGACTGGCACATTGTTTTCAGCATGACAAGCAATAACACAAGCACCACAACCGGTACACGCGTTAAGATCTATTGCTAAGTTGAAGTGATGTCCTATTGAACGATCAAATTCATCCCATAAATCTACTTCGGAGACGTCACTGCGACTTCTTCATGGTTTAAAGATACCGTTGGAACCGCATTCCAAACCGACTTATCTTTCGTATTGAAAACCTCTAATGTTGTTTCCTTAATGATGTCTCCACGACCCATTAATGTGTTTTGTAACTGCACACAAGCAAATTCGTGTAAACCTGCTGCTTTTTTAACCGTTACGTTTTGTATATTATTGAAATTCTGATATAATGGATACCCATTAACACCCGTTTTCATTTCTTCTTTTAACCCCGCTGTTCTACCAAAACCAAGTGCCAATCCTACAGACCCTTTAGCCTGACCTGGCTGAATGATGACAGGAACAGTTACCGTTTTACCGTTTACAGTAATATCAGCATAACTACCATTTAAAGCACCTGTAGCTTCATGTTCATTTACCAATTCTAATGTTTTAGCATCAGCTGCAGAAACGGTTAAGTAGTTATCCCAAGAGGTTCTTGTAATTGGATCTGGAAATTCCTGTAACCATGGGTTGTTGGCTTGTTGACCATCTCCCATACCAACTTTAGTATATAAAGTCAATTCCATACCTTTAGAACTCGCACTCGCTGCTAAAGCGGCCGCAGCATTCCCTGAAGGTGTTTCAACCGTTTCCTCTGTAGATACTTCTTCTTCAGTTAATGCAACGACTGCCGTTGTTGAAAAAGAACCATCATGTAAGGCTTGATTGAAAGACTGTCCGTCAAGGATAGACTCATTCCATAAGGTTTTTATATAGTCTGAATATTTCGTATCATTTTCAGTCCACTTTAATAACGCATCTTGAAATTGTTGCGTATTAAATAATGGACGAATCGTTGGTTGAATTAACCCAAAGTGTCCTTTTTTCAATTCTACATCTCCCCAAGATTCTAAATAATGAGGGGTTGCAGCAATATATTGAGAAGCTGAAGCCGTCTCATCGGCTTTCATTGAAAAGGCAATAGATAATCCTGTTTGTTTCAATCCTTCAGAAAACTCTGAAGCATTTGGCAACGTATATAGCGGGTTAACACCAGCCATAATAACAGCACCTACCTTACCTGCTTTCATATCTTCAACTAAGGTCATGACTGCATTATCATTACCTTGTCTTGTTTTTATAGGTTTTTCAGGATTAAAAGCCTTACTGTTTAACGCTTCGTTAATCTCTAAAACTACGGTTTGTGCATTGACATCTTGAATTCCAGTAACCACAACACCAGCACTTCCTGCTTTTCTTAATTCTGAAGCGGCATCCTGAACAGCTTTATCTATTGCTGGTGGCAAACTTCCTGAGAAAGCACTTCCAACTATTAAACTGTGTAATTTAGCTAAGGCTAATTTTTGCTGACTCGGTGTGATAGGCACACGTTTGTCTGCATTAGCTCCGGCTAGTGACATGTTTGATTCAAATTGGATATGACGAGACATTCTTCCCTTTGTAGGAATACGTCCTTGTGAATACCCCGTATCAAAACCACCTCCTTGCCAATCCCCTAAGAAATCAGCTCCAAAAGCCACAATAGTAGAAGCTGTTGAAAATTCGTAATCTGCTAAACCACGTTCACCATATTTTGCTTGAAACGCATCTAACGCAGCAGATTCTGAAACCGCATCATAAACGACGTGATTTACAGTGGTGTATTTTTCTTTGAATTCTGCAATCAATTTATTAGTCGATGGACTCGCAAAGGTTTGTGTTAATAACACAATTTGTCTGCCATCTGCACTGAACGTTTTTAATTGCTCACCCGTTTCTCTATAAAAGCGCTCCCAAGAAATGGCTGTTTTACCCTTTACAGGCTCTTGAACCCTTGTACTATCATACAAGCCTAAAACTGAAGCATTCATTCTTGCATTGGCACCACCATCTGTAGCTGCTAATGCATTATTTTCAATTTTAATGGGACGACCTTCTCGAGTTTTTACTAAAACACTTCCAAAATCAAAACCATCTGCAATGGTTGTTGCATAATAATTGGCAACACCAGGAATAATACGATCTGGTTGTACTACATATGGAATTGACTTAATCACTGGGCCTTCACAGGCTGCTAATGAAGCAGCTGCTGTACTAAAACCAACGTACTTTAAGAAATCACGACGTGTTGTTGACGACCCCTCTAAAGTTTCCTTATTACCTAAGAACTCCTCCGTTGGAATTTCGTTAACAAACTCGTTTTGTTTTAGCGTCTCAACAATAGAACTATCTTTTAGCTCCTCAACACTTTTCCAGTATTTCTTGTTTGATGACATATTATATAATTGAATTACTTCTTAATTTATTTTTATTTTCCCTTAATGAGATTCCCATGGTTATGGGAAGTACTAAAAAACTAGTGTTTAGTAATGACACTTACCACATTCTAACCCTCCCATTTGGGCGGCTGTTAATTCCTCAACACCATACTTTTTAGATAACTGCTCGTGAATTTTAGTATAGTATTCGTTGTCTTTAACTTTTACATTGGTTTCACGGTGACAGTTAATACACCAACCCATCGTTAATGGCGCGTATTGATACATCACTTCCATTTCCTCTACTGGTCCATGACAGGTTTGACATTCTACCCCAGCAACAGTAACGTGCTGTGAGTGATTAAAATAAGCAAAGTCTCGGCAAGTTATGAATTCGAGTCCATTTAACGGGCTTGGTATCTCCTGTGTATTTTTGTTCGGCATCATCCCAACCTACGGCTGCGTATAGCTTCTTGATTTCACCATCGTAAAAGGCCTTGCTGTATTACGGCGTTGCTGTAGCTTCAGCAACTTCATAAATTGACTTGTGACAATTCATACAAATATTTAATGAAGGGATTCCGGAGTGCTTAGAGACACGTGCAGACGAGTGACAATATTTACAATCAATACCATTATCTCCAGCATGAATTCTATGCGAGTAGTGAATTTCCTGTACAGGTTCGTACCCTTGATTTACGCCAACTTGCATAAAATAGCCGTACACGAAGTAACCTGCTGCTAACAAGAAAAATATAGCCGTCACCAAAACTAAGAATTGGTTTTGAACAAACGCTTTCAGATTGGAGTCCTTTTAGAGGCTTGATTAAGCTCAACCCCTTTTTCATCTGCAAAACGACGTAGCGTTTTATTTACTAAAACCAACGCGCCTGCTAACAATGCAAACAACAAGGCTAAAGCTCCAAGAATTAAAGTGTTTGACGCTCCATCGTTCGAAGGATTAGCATCTACTCCCGTAACCGCTGCCGGTGTTGGCGGTGTTGCTGGCGCTGCTGCTGTATAAGCTAATATGTTATCGATATCGGTGTTTGAGAACTGCGGAAACGCAGTCATAGCCGTACCATTGTACTCATTGTAAATTTTTACAGCGTAAGCATCGCCGATTTGATCATGCCAGCACTATTCTTAATCCATGTGTAAAGCCATTCTCTATCTAAACCTTCCTCTTCCGATAAACGCGTCTCAACATTTGCTAATGCAGGCCCGGTCATTTTTTTATCTAATTTATGACAAGATGCACAATTGGTGTTGAATAAAGCTTTACCTAACACGGCATCGCCTTCCTGAGCTGAAAGAGAAGTAGAAAACGCTAATAAAAAAATTAAGCTTAAATGAAGAATGCTAACGCCTAATTTGCGGTGAATCACCTGTTTCATATTATATATTGAATTTACTTCTAAACTTTGGTATGATTTTTTCATCTATACTTTAAAAATACAGTTTTAAAAAACTTAAGCAAAAGTAATACTTAAACTCCATTTTATAAATCTTAAAGAAGTCTTAATTACTAATTTAGATAAATTCTAAATAAGAAAAGGCCATGAAGTTTCGTTTATTACTTTTACATTTGTAACAAATACATAATTAATATGAAAAGAACATTGTTTAAAACTCTCTATATATCAGGCGCTTTGGTGCTTTTTAGCGTGTTAGGTCATGCACAAGAGGGTCAAGTAACCATCAAGCAAGATGCTGAAATTTCAAATTTATTGAAACTAAAAAAAGAAATAAATGGGGAGAATACAGACAGCGATCGCTACAAAATAAGCATCTTTTCCGGTAGTCGTAGCAGTGCAGAAAACGCTCAAAACGGTTACATTAACACCTTTAATTCTTGGCCTTCAAAAATAGTTTACGAGACACCAAATTACAAAGTCTATGTTGGAAATTTCAGATCGCGTTTAGAAGCCGATCGTGCTTTAATACAAATCAAAAAGAAATTCTCTAGCGCGTTTGTTTTCAAACCATAGAGCCCTTATTTAAAATAATTATAAAAAAAAGGCGATTCAATTGAATCGCCATTTTTTTATTTATAGTATTTAGAAATTATTTTAATTTCTTTTTGACTTCTACTTCATGGAATGCTTCAATAGTGTCTCCTTCTTGAATGTCATTGTAGTTTTTAATCTGCATACCGCAATCGTATCCTTTTCCAACTTCTTTAACATCATCTTTAAATCGTTTTAAAGATTCTA
The DNA here is from genome assembly GCF_026625145.1 of Lacinutrix neustonica. Lineage (GTDB taxonomy): Bacteria > Bacteroidota > Bacteroidia > Flavobacteriales > Flavobacteriaceae > Lacinutrix > Lacinutrix neustonica. The sequence continues at coordinate 1,852,215 of NZ_CP113088.1, forward strand.
ACACCCCTGTGTGAACTACCACACCATCTCTAATAAGACGAATCTGAGAGTTTCTATAGATCTTACCATTCATCACCATACAACCGGCAATACTACCAATTTTAGTAACTTTAAAGATCTCTCTAATTTCTGCCGTCCCCGTAATTTCCTCTTTTAACTCCGGAGACAACATGCCCTCCATAGCATCTTTAAGATCGTTTATGGCATCATAGATAATGGAGTACGTTCTGATATCGATTTCCTCGGTATCAGCAACTTGTCTTGCATTTCCAACAGGACGTACATTAAATCCTATAATAATAGCATCAGAAGCCGTAGCTAATAACACATCACTCTCGGTAATGGCACCTACACCTTTATGTATAATATTCACATGAATTTCTTCAGTAGAAAGTTTCGGAACGAATCTGTTAACGCTTCAACCGAACCATCAACATCTCCTTTAAGGATGATATTTAATTCTTGGAAGTCTCCTAATGCGATACGACGACCAATTTCATCTAATGTAATATGACGTTGCGTTCGTACTGATTGTTCACGTTGTAATTGTGCACGTTTTGTAGCGATTTGTTTGGCCTCACGTTCGTCTGCAAAGACATTGAATTTATCACCTGCCTGTGGTGCACCATCTAAACCTAATATAGATACCGGTGTTGATGGACCTGCTACAATAACATCATTTCCACGCTCATCGTGCATGGCTTTTATTTTTCCACTGTTTTTACCAGCTAAAACATAATCGCCGACTTTTAATGTTCCTGCCTGCACTAATATAGTTGAGACATAGCCTCGTCCTTTATCTAAGAACGCTTCAACCACTGTACCGGTTGCCGATTTATTTGGGTTTGCTTTCAGCTCTAACAATTCAGCTTCCAACAATACTTTTTCTAATAATTCCTTGACTCCAGTACCAACTTTAGCCGATATGTCATGAGATTGAATTTTACCACCCCAATCTTCAACTAATAAATTCATTTGCGCTAAACCTTCCTTAATTTTTTCAGGATTGGCATCTCGGCTTATCAATTTTATTGATGGCAAAGATAATAGGAACACCAGCTGCTTGTGCATGCGCAATAGCCTCTTTGGTTTGTGGCATAATATCATCATCTGCTGCTGCTACAATAATAGCAATATCAGTAACCTGTGCGCCACGGGCTCTCATGGCCGTAAAGGCCTCGTGACCTGGTGTATCTAAGAATGCGATTTTTTGTCCGCCTTCTAGCTCCACGCCATAAGCACCAATGTGTTGTGTAATTCCACCAGATTCTCCAGCAATTACATTTTCTTTACGAATGTAATCTAAGAGCGATGTTTTACCGTGATCTACGTGTCCCATAACTGTTACAATAGGAGCACGAGGTATCAAATCTTCTCGGCTTATCTTCTACTTCAACGATAGATTCTTTAATATCGGCAGTAACAAACTCTACCTTATATCCAAATTCTTCAGCTACGATTGTTAATGTTTCTGCATCTAAACGCTGATTCATTGTTACCATCATACCCAAAGACATACATGCTGAAATAATTTTAGTGACACTAACATCCATCATCGTAGCCACCTCACTCGCCGTAACAAACTCTGTTACTTTAAGGATTTTACTTTCTGCTGCTTCAATTTGTTGGTCAATTTCAGTCTGCTCTCTGTGTTGATCTCTTTTGTCTCTTCTATATTTAGCGCCTTTTCCTTTACTTGATTTCCCTTGTAATTTTTCAAGTGTTTCTCTTACTTGTTTTTTTACATCTTCTTCACTAGGCTCTTCTTTTACTATGTTACGGCGCCCTTGACCTGGGGCCGGTTTTTTACCTTTAAATCGGTCATTACCACCGCTTCTATTATTTCCGCCTGCAGCACCTGGTTTATTATCTCCTGGTTTAGAAATACGACGACGCTTTTTCTTGTTAGGGTCTTCTTTTCGTTCTACCGGCTTTCTCTTAGGCTTATTGAATTGAGACAAATCAATTTTATCTCCTGCTATTTTAGGACCTGATAATTTTTGATATTTTGTCGCTACGGTTTCGGGAAGGTTCTCTTCAGGGGCAGCCGTTGTTTCTTCCACTTTTTTATCAGTATCTTTTACAGCCGGTTTAACCTCTTCTTTTGGTGCTTCTTTCTTAGCTTTAGGCAGTTCCTTTTCTTCAGCTTTCGCCTCCGGTTGAGCCTCCTTCTTCACCTCTTCCTTTGGTGCTTTTGGTGTGGCCTTAACCTCTGCTTTGGCTTCTGCTTCGGTTCCGGCTTTTTAGGTTCTACTTTAGCAGGTTTCTTGTTTCCTTCTAAGTCAATTTTACCTACTTGCTTAGGTCCAGTTAAGGTTTTAGTCGCTTTAACAACTTCAGCTTTAGCGGCTTCTCTTGCCTCATCTGCTTTTTGTTTTGCCTCTAGTTCTTTTTCACGTTGAAGTCGTAAATCTTCCTTTTCCTTAAGTTTAGCTTCACTTACTGCCTGCGACTTGACCTTCTTATTAGCATCTGTCTCGAACTCATCTGAAAGAATCTTATATGTTTCTTCAGATATTTTCGTTGTTGGACGCTTCTCTATATCGACACCTTTAGAATCTAAAAATTCTACAGCACGATCCGAGAGAGATGTTAAGCTCACGTAGTACTTTATTTAATCTAATCGTTTCAGCCATAAATGTTGCCTTACTCTTTAATTTTTCCCAAATATATGTTAATCTTCGAACTCTTCCTTAAGAATTCTAAGAACATCTAGAATTGTTTCCTCCTCCAAGTCTGTTCTTTTTACTAAATCTTCAACGTCTTGTTCTAAAATACTCTTTGCAGTATCTAAACCAGCTTTACTAAATTCGGCGATAATCCAATCCTCTATTTCATCAGAGAATTCTCTTAACTCCACATCTTCTTCAGCCCCTTCTCTAAACACATCAATTTCATAACCTGTTAATTGCCCAGCTAGACGAATATTGTGACCGCCTCTACCTATCGCTTTACTAACTTCTTCCGGCTTTAAAATCGCTTCAGCACGCTTATTCTCTTCATCAATCTTGATTGAAGTCACACGTGCTGGACTTAATGCTCTTGTAATGTACAACTGAAGATTACTCGTGTAATTGATCACGTCGATATTTTCATTGCCTAATTCACGAACAATACCATGAATTCTTGACCCTTTAACACCAACACAAGCTCCAACAGGATCAATTCTATCATCATAAGAATCTACGGCTACTTTTGCTTTTTCACCTGGAATCCTAACCACGTTTTTAATAGTGATTAATCCATCAAAAACCTCCGGAATTTCAGATTCAAATAGTTTTTCTAAGAATTTAGGAGACGTGCGCGACATAATAATCGTTGGCTTGTTTCCTTTCAATTCTACACTATCAATAATGCCTCTTACATTATCTCCTTTACGGAAAAAATCTGAAGGAATCTGTTTGTCTTTTGGCAATATGATTTCGTTACCTTCATCATCTAACAAAATAACAGCTCTATGACGAATATGGTGTACTTCTGCAGTATATAAATCACCCTCTAAATCTTTAAATTGCTTAAAGATATTGGTATTATCATGCTCGTGTATTTTTGAAATCAAATTTTGACGCAACGCTAAAATAGCACGACGCCCTAAATCTATTAATTTCACTTCTTGAGACACATCCTCCCCAACTTCAAAATCAGGCTCTATTTTACGGGCCGCGGATAATGAAATTTCCTGATTAGGTTCTTCTACTTCCCCATCAGCAACTACCACTCTATTCCTCCAAATCTCTAAATCACCTTTATCTGGATTTATAATAATATCGAAGTTATCATCATCACCAAACTTCTTTTTCAATGCGCTTCTAAACACATCTTCCAGTATCGCCATTAACGTGACACGATCAATTAATTTGTCGTCTTTAAATTCTGAAAAAGAATCAATTAAGGCTAAATTTTCCATAACTCTATTGAATTAAAATTTTATCATCACTTTTGCTTCTACAATATCGCTGTAAGCAATAGTCGCTTTTTTTTGAACAGTAACTTTGCCTTTACCAACAGGTTTCGCCTCTCTTACTTTCCACTCTAAATTTACACTTTCCTGTGTGGCATCAATCAAATCTGCCTCTATCGTTTCTGTTTGTGTTTTTACTTCTAACGTTCTACCAATATTCTTTTTAAATTGCCTTGGTAAGGTCAAAGGCGCAGCCGCACCTGCCGATGCCACTTCTAAAGAAAAATCAACTTCTTCTCTATCTAAGTTGTTTTCAATAGCTCTGCTAACAAACATACAATCTTCTACAGTAACACCAGTATCGCCATCAATTATGATATTAATAGCGTTATCGCCTCCAATAGTTAAATCGATTAAAAATAAATCGGTTCTTTCTTCCGCAGCTTCATTAAGCAAATTTTTTACTGTAGTATTAAACATTTCAAAGTATAAAAAGAGGGGACTTTTCGTCCCCTCACATTCTTATTTTCTTACAACGCTGCAAATATACACATTTTTATTGATTTTCATAATTATTAAAAGTCGGTTTTTTTAGTTAAATTTATAAGAGTTTAAAAAAAACACAATCAATGAAAAAAATACTTGTTCCGACAGACTTTTCAAAAGAAGCCGAAAATGCTATAAAAGTAGCGGCTCAATTGGCTGAAAAACATAGCTGTGAAATCATTTTATTACACATGTTAGACCTACCATTAACCCAACTCATTGCAGGCAGTAGTCCTGCCGATTTACCTGAGGCTGTCTACTTTATGAGATTAGCACACAAACAATTTGAAGACATCATGAGCAAACCCTATTTAAAAAACGTAACAGTAACAGAAATGGTTGATTTTCACGATATTAATACTGGGATTCTAGAAGTCAGCAAGGAACACAACATCGATTTGATTGTCATGGGATCACATGGTGCTACAGGGTTAAAAGAAATGTTTATTGGCTCTAATGCTGAAAAGCTCGTTCGAACTTCGGATATTCCTGTATTGGTTATTAAAAACGAACATAACAACTTTAATATTGAAGATTTTGTTTTTGCTTCAGATTTTGAAAATGACAATCGTGAAACCTTTAAACAGGCCACTAAATTAGCAGATACTTTTAATGCTAAAATTCATCTTTTGATGGTAAATACGGTTTCAAATTTTACAACAACCGCCTCTGCAAAAGTAAAAATACAAGATTTTATTACTGGAACAACGTTTACCAATTACACTACCAATATCTATAATGATCAAACCGTAGAAAAGGGCATACTCAATTTTTCACACATTATTAACGCCGATTTAATTGGCATTAGCACACATGGCAGGCAAGGTATTGCTCATTTTCTCAATGGCAGTTTAAGCGAAGATCTTGTAAATCACGCCAATAGACCCGTGATCACCTTTAAAATATAGTTACAACACCCTTAAAATAAAAAAGTCTTCCGGAAATGGAAGACTTTTTTATGAGCCCCGAATCTCACTTCCGAGAGGTGCTCAGCATACACGGCGTGCATAACACACCTCCAAAACCAAAAAATCCTAACTCATAGTTGAATTAGGATAATTTTGTTGGCCCACTAGGGCTTGCTTCGACTCATTACATGAGGTACTTTCCATGAAAATATATTTTCATTTCAGTAATGCTCAGCATAAACTTCTCGCCCTAAACCCGTAACTAATAAAAACAAAAAATCCTAACACATTAAAGTATCAGGATTAATTTTGTTGGCCCACTAGGGCTTGCTTCGACTCATTACATGAGGTACTTTCCATGAAAATATATTTTCATTTCAGTAATGCTCAGCATAAACCTCTCGCCCTAAACCCGTAACTAATAAAAACAAAAAATCCTAACACATTAAAGTATCAGGATTAATTTTGTTGGCCCACTAGGGCTCGAACCTAGACTCTTCGGTACCAAAAACCGACGTGTTGCCAGTTACACCATGGGCCAGTGTTTCTAACAGAGGTGCAAATTTAAAACAAAGTTTTATTTGCGCAAATATTTTAGCATAAAATAATCAATAAAAAAAAACGTTTTCAAATAAAAATTTTTAACCCTAAGGAAATCAGCCGTTAAGACAATAAAATGTGTTAATAAAACTTTAGCATGCTCTTTTGATAATAATTAGTAAATTCGCCATTGTAATAAATACACTACTTTATGACGTCATTCAACTTTAAAAAATGGAACAACATATTAGGTTGGTTCGCTTTTTTAATTGCATTAATTACTTATAGTTTAACCGTAGAACCAACCGTAAGCTATTGGGATGCTGGGGAATACATACTTACTTCTGCAAAACTTCAGGTAGGACACCCACCAGGAGCACCATTATTTCAAATGCTTGGGGCTTTCTTTTCTACTTTTGCAATAGAACCACAGTATGTGGGCTTAATGTTAAATATGGTAAGCGCTGTTTGTAGTGCTTTTACTATTTTATTCATGTTTTGGAGCATTTCCTTATTACTTCAAAAAATTATTGGTGACGAAACATTTTCTGCGTCTAAAGCACAAGCCATTTTAGGGAGTGCCTTAGTGGGGAGTTTAGCTTTTACGTTTACCGATTCATTCTCGGTTTAATGCCGTAGAGACTGAAGTATACGCCATGGCAACACTTATTATGGCCATTCTTTTTTATTTAGCACTTCGTTGGGAACGGGAAATGCATTTGCCAAGAGGTAACCGATGGTTAATTTTAATTGCTTTCGTTATCGGCCTTTCGTTTGGTGTTCACTTTATGGGATTATTAACCATTCCTGCTATTGGTTTGATTTATTATTTTAAACATTATAAGCAAGTAACTATCTTGAACTTCATTTTAGCGAATGTGGTCTCTGTTGCTGTGTTATTATTTGTTTTTAAATTATTAGCACCTAATATTCTTAGATTTTTTAGCACTCTTGAGATTTTCTTTGTAAACAGCGTAGGCCTCCCTTTTAATTCGGGTTCTATTATTGCGGGGATATTACTAGTAGCTGCCATTTATTTTAGTTTAAAGTATACTAGAGAAAAAGGCCATAAGCATCTTAACACTGGTATATTATGTATAACTTTTGTCGTAATTGGGTTTTCAACATGGATCCTGTTACCTATTCGTGCGAATGCTAATGTGGTAATTAATGAAAATAACCCGTCTAGCGCCAGGAGAATTATTAGCATACTATAATTTAGAACAATATCCGGAAACACATTTGTTTTACGGACCGTTATTTACAGATGAGTATGCCCCATTAAATGCAGATGAAAACGAAGCTTATATAGATGACAAACCCAAATATGAAAAGGATGAGAAAGCGGGCAAGTATATAGTTGTTAACGATTACAAGGATGCCGAGACAAAACGCAAATAACGATCATAAAGCTATTTTACCAAGAATGTGGAGTCGTGAAAATGCTGAAAATTACATGATGTTTTCGGGCTTTTTAGACTATAATTTGCGAGAAGAATTTATTATTGACCCTTTTACCGAAAAGAAAATAGCCGCATTTATAACCAAGTACCAGAACAATGAATTAACAGAAAACGAATACGATCGTTTTATGGTGCAGTATGGTGATAAAATAAATACCTATTTAAGTGAACGCGTACAACAGGATATCGCCTTTATTAATCAATATAAAAATGAAGTAGCTAAAGGCAATGTGGATTATGAAGGCTATCACAAATTCTTAAAACGCTATGGACAAGAATATTTAGATATTGAAAAACCCTCATTGTTAAGTAATATCACTTATATGTTCCAGTATCAACTAGGTTACATGTATTGGCGTTATTTTATGTGGAACTTCACTGGGAGACAAGATGATATTCAAGGAGAGTACAATAATAATGGTAACTGGATCAGTGGTATTCAATTTATCGATGAACTCCACCTTGGGCAAACACAAAACAACCTACCTAGCGACGTAGAAAACAATAAAGCACGGAATACGTATTATTTTATTCCTCTTCTTTTAGGGCTTATAGGGTTGTTTTTCCTTTTTAATAAAGACAAAAAAACATTTTGGGTATTGCTGGTGTTCTTCCTATTTACAGGAGTAGCCATACAAGTGTACACCAATGTTCGTCCTTTTGAGCCTCGCGAGCGTGATTATTCTGTGGTTGGATCCTTTTACGTCTTTGCCATCCGGATTGGATTTAGTGTCTATGCTATTTTTGACTTGCTAAAGAATAAGATAAAAACACCTCTACTGCCAACAGCAGTTACTCCGGTATGTTTATTGATTGCGCCGCTCATTCTAGCGGTAAACAATTGGGATGATCATGACCGGTCCGGGAAATATACAGCAAAGTCCATGGCTATGAAATATCTTGATTCCTGCGGGGAGAATGCTATTTTGTTTTCTATTGGGGATAACGACACCTTTGCATTGTGGTATGCTCAAGAAATAGAAGGCTACCGTCGCGATGTGCGTGTGGTAAATACCAGTTTGTTTCAAACCGATTGGTACATTGATCAAATGAAACGAAAAGCCTATGAGAGCGATCCCATACCTTCACAATTAACACATGATCAATACAAGACTGGTACCCGAGATTATATTATGAAACGGACATATTACATGGACCCAAAAACAGAAGAGCCAAAACCCACTTTTCCTCGAGATACTTTACTCATAAGTGACTTTATGGCTTTTGTGTCTAGTGATAATCCCAAAACGAAATTTAAGTATGTTTTAAAATTGCAAGGTGAAGATCCCGATAGATACCCATCACAATTACAAAACACCAACTATTTTCCTGTAGAAAATATTCGTATTCCTGTCAATAAGGAAAACGCTATAAAATACGGCATTGTAAAACCGTGAAGATGCCGATAAAATGGTAGATTTTATTGATATCAAGATAACGGAGAGTGCTATATATAAGCAACGCCTATTGATGCTTGATGTTGTAGCAAACAACGATTGGATACGCCCAATACATTTTACGGGAGGTGCTTTTGGTGACGACGATTATATTTGGATGAAAGATTACCTTCAATTAGACGGGATGACCTATAAACTAGTGCCAATACAAACCCCAACAGATCGCGCCAACCCTTTTGATATGGGACGCGTGGATAGCGAGTTGATGTATAATAAAGTGAAAAACTGGGATTGGGGCAATAGCGGTAGTGACGATATTTATCACGATCCAGTAAACGCGTAAAAATTCGATTACTTACAGAGGCAATTTAGCACGATTAATAGAGACATTAATCAACGAAAAAAAGCTCGACAAAGCTGAGGAAATAGCAGATATTGCTATGAAATACATGCCTGTAGACAAGTTTGGGTATTATAGCTTATTAGAACCATATATTGGGGCCTATTACGAAACTGGGGCCACCGATAAAGCCGGACGGTTGTTTAAAAAGATTTCTGTAAAGTATCAGGAAAAATTAAAGTATTACAAGGGCTTAACGGAAGTCAACCAAATGAAATACGGCCAAGATATTTTTAATGATATTGAACGATACAAAGCCTTAATCATGATTCTTGCGAGATATGACGAAGATTTTGCAGAAAAGGAGTTTATGACTTTCAATAGTTACCGTAAACTATTTGCGGTGCTTTTTGGTGGTGAAGTTGCGACTCCCGAAAGAAGAGAAAGAGATTTGGAGGGTATTGTTGATGAGCTCATTGAAGAAAACACCAAAGACAGCATTCGGGATATAGTAGTACCTGTAGATACTCAAGAATAACATATGTGGTTTACTCCGGTTAAAATACCAACCCTTATAAAACGAATTTTCCCAAACTATGTTTGGGATTTTTCGTCTAAGGATAAGGTGATTTACCTTACGTTTGACGATGGTCCTACTCCGTGAGTTACACCATGGACTTTAGAGGTGCTTAAACAGTACCATGCAAAAGCAACCTTTTTTTGTATTGGTAATAACGTGCAAAAACATCCCGAGTTGTTTCAGGCTATTATCGAGGGTAATCACCGTATTGGCAACCACACCTTCAATCATGCTAAAGGCTGGAAAACCACAACCGACCAGTATTTAGAGGATGTGAAATTAGCGCAAGACACCATTTCAAAACAGTTAGGAAATAGCTCCAACCACGGCAACTTATTTAGACCTCCTTTCGGGCAAATAAAAAATAGCCAAGCAAACGCTTTGATAAAGTTAGGATATAAAATAATTATGTGGAGTGTGATTACATTTGATTGGGAACAAGACATTACCAAAGCACAATGCCTTAAAAATGCGATGTCAAAAACGAACAACGGCGACATCGTCGTTTTTCATGACAGCGTAAAAGCATTTAAAAACATGAGGTATGCCCTACCGGAATTTTTAGACTATTTTAGTAAAAAAGGCTTTCGTTTTGAAACTATTGACGTTTAAATGAATTGTTGAACAATACCAATTAAAGTATTCGCGTCCTGTTCCCCACTTTGACGCCATTTCATCTCACCATTTTTATATATTATAAGTGTTGGTAAGCCTTTAACACGAAGCGCTTCAGACAATTCTTGATTCTTATCCACATCTATTTTAATCACTTTAGCCTTATCACCAAGAGCAGCTGCAACGTCTCGAAGTACCGGATGCATGGCTGTTGATTGTTCATTCCATTCGGTAAAAAAGTCTAGCAGAACAGGAATATTAACATCAATTAATTCACCAAATTTTGACATTATTAAAAGTATTTAATGTAAATCTACAATTTTTTAACAACTTATGAATTTATCGGCCTTATTTTAAGCCTCTTTAGATCCTTTTTTTAGTTCTATCACGGTTATTTCTCGCCAAATCCCTACTCTTCCAGGATAGGCTAAATAGCCAAACCCTCTATTAACATTAATATATTGGCCCTTCTTTTGGTATATTCCTGCCCATTGCTTGTATCGCCAACCTACTGGACTCCATTTAATCCAACCAGGAATCTCAATACCAAACTGCATCCCATGGGTATGCCCGCTTAAAGTTAAATGATAATGGTACTGGTCGTCTATAACTTCTGCCTCCCAGTGGGATGGATCATGACTCATTAATATTTTAAAGTCATCTGCATTCACATTCTTTGTGGCTTTACGTAAATCACCTGCTTTTTTAAACCCTCCTTTCCCCCAATTCTCCACACCAACGACAGCTATACGTTGGCCGTTTTTTTCTATAAAACGACTGTCATTCAACATTAAATCGAAGCCTATTTCTTTTTGAATGTCATATAATTGTTCCGCATTTTTTTGTTTTGATGCTTCAGAATCCCAATCGACATAATCACCATAATCGTGATTTCCTAAAACAGAAAACACACCATCTTTAGCTTTCAATTTACTAAACGTCGATTGCCATGGAATCATTTCTGCTGCAAAATTATTAACCAAATCACCCGTAAATAAAATGGCATCACTTTCTTGTTGGTTTACCAAATCTACAGCGTATTCAATTTTCTTTTTATTATCAAAACTTCCGGAATGGATATCACTCAACTGAGTTATTTTATAACCATCGAACGCTTCGGTAAATCTTCAAAATGCAAAGTGTATTTAAGTACTTTAAAATTATAGCGTCCTTGAATCATTCCGTATAGAAGTGAACCAAATGGAAGCGCCGCTAAACCAAGAGCGACTGTACTTATAAACTGTCTTCGTGAAGGCAGATAAAAGTCTTTTTCGGTACTAAAGAACTTATAATACGCACCCATAATAAAACGAATGATATCTTCAGCAAATAAAATAAGGGTTATCACTATATTTAGCGCTAAAAAGGCCAGCAAAACACCAAAAGCGTAACTTTTGACTCCTGTAATGACACGCCCTTCGGAAGCCATAGAAAACTGATAAATAAAATTACCCGCCACAATTAAAGCTAGTACTATAAAAATAGTATTAATCCACACAGACCTGCCTATGGTTTTTATGGCTTGAAATCCATACACCGTAAACAAAATATAAAATGCAATAAAAATAGTCCACCGTAACATAGGCCCGTTTTTTATACAAAGGTATTAATTGTTCTTCCCAACTTATCTTAGTAATTTGTTAACGTTTTCCTGTTTTGCTTTTTCAAGCCGAAATGACTCGCTCTAGCTTACTTATCGAGAAAGCTTTTTTTAAGTATATTAGCGCCCTTAAACCTAGTCCAATTTTATAAATGAAGTTACATTTTATTGTCGTTTTTACAGTTTTACTTCTATTTGTTTCTTGCATAGAGACCAATCATAATGAAGTAACTAAAGACAAAGGCTTGATTACTTATGTACATCCCTTTATTGGAACTGGCGGTCACGGGCACACCTATCCAGGTGCTACCATGCCTTTCGGGATGATGCAACTAAGTCCGGACACCCGTTTAGACGGTTGGGATGGGTGTTACGGCTACCATTACAGCGACCATTATATTTACGGCTTTTCGCATACACATTTAAGCGGAACTGGTGTTAGTGATTATGGCGATATTTTAATTATGCCAACAAACGCGCAGCAATTTAATAATGGTGCTGATGGGGAAGAAGGCTATCGTGCTCATTTTTCGCATGACAATGAAGTTGCTGAACCAGGCTTTTATAAAGTACACTTAGATTCCTTAGATATTGAAGTGGAATTGACAGTTTCAAAAAGAAGTGGTATTCATAAATACCAATTTCCTACCTCAGAAGACCAGTACACCATTGTAGATTTAATCCATCGGGATAAAGTTATAGATGCTAACATTGAGAAAGTATCTAACACCGAACTTGTTGGCTACCGTTTTTCTGAAGGTTGGGCCAAGAACCAACGGTTATATTTTGCGATAAAAACGTCGCATCCATTTAATGCTGTCACACAATCTACTCCAAAACAAAACGTGGCAGGCGCGCAGAAAATGGCTCTAAAATTTAATAATCCCAACAACACACCTGTTACTATTAAAATTGGAATTTCTGCAGTAGATATTGAAGGCGCAAAGAAAAACTTAGCACATGAAATAGGCAGCAAAACATTCGAAAACCTTAAGAAAGAAGCCCAAGACACGTGGGAAAAGCAACTTGGAAAAATAGTCGTGGAGAGTACCAACGAAGACTACAAAACCAATTTCTACACAGCTCTCTACCATGTATCTATTGCACCTAACCTATACCAAGATGTGGATGGACGGTATCGTGGCATGGATTTAAAAATCCATGAAACTAAAAATTTCGAGTACTACACGGTGTTTTCACTTTGGGATACCTACCGTGCAGCACATCCGCTGTACACCATTATTGAACAAGAAAAAACAAACGATTTTATAAACACCTTTTTGGCAAAATACGATGAAGGTGGCATTATGCCCATTTGGGATTTAAGTGCTAATTACACGGGTTGCATGATTGGTTATCACGCCGTTCCCGTAATTGCAGATGCTTATTTGAAAGGCATTCAAGATTACGATACAGACAAGGCGCTCCAAGCCATGACCCATTCGGCCATGCAAGATAAATTAGGCTTAAAAAGTTATAAAACATTAGGTTTTATTCCGGTAGAAGAGGAAAGCGAATCGGTCTCTAAAACTTTGGAGTATGCCTATGACGATTGGACGATAGCTCAAATGGCAAAAACCATGAAGCGAGACTCCATTTATGAAATTTACTTAAAACGTGCGCAGAATTACAAAAACGTATTTGACCCTGAAACCCAATTTATGCGAGGTCGTTTTCGAAACAGTTGGTTTGCTCCTTTTGACCCTTATGAAGTAAATTTTAACTACACAGAAGCGAATGCCTGGCAATACAGCTTTTATGTCCCACAAGATATGTCCGGGTTTATTGATTTACATGAAGGAAAGAAAAACTTCGAATTAAAGTTGGACGCATTGTTTGAAGCCCAACCGACAACTTCGGTAGAGTTCAAGCAGATATTACAGGATTGATAGGGCAATATGCCCATGGTAATGAACCTAGTCATCACATGGCTTATCTGTATAATTTTATTAATAAACCACACAAAACACAGGAGAAAGTACATCAGATATTAACTGAATTATATACCAATTCCCCGGATGGCATTGCCGGAAATGAAGATTGTGGACAAATGAGCGCGTGGTATATTTTTAGTTCGCTTGGCTTTTATCCAGTAACACCTGGAAGTAATAACTATATTATTGGCACGCCACTGTTTGATAAAGCCACCATAAATTTAGAAAATGGCAAGCAGTTTACTGTTTCAGCTGAACATCTCAATGACGCAAACATCTACATTGCCTCAGCAACGTTAAATGGTAAAACACTTAACCACTCTTATATTTCTCATGATGCTATAATGAAAGGCGGAATCCTTCATTTCAAAATGACAAATTCCCCCTCTCATTGGGCGACTCAAGAAGGACAAGAACCTAAAACTGAAATAACAGAGCATATCATGGTTTCACCACCATACCTTTCTGAAGGGCATACAGCCTTTAAGGAAAGGACCACCATCGCATTAAAAAATAATACTAAAAACAGCACCATTTTTTATTCTATAAACAATACTGAATATCAAGAATACCGTAAGCCCTTTGATCTTTCTGAGCCAGTAACCATAAAAGCTTATTCAGAATTAAACGGAGAAAAAAGTAATACCATAGCAACAAAATTTATTGAAATTGATCCCAACCTATCCATTACATTAGACACACAATACGCCAACCAATACAATGCCGGAGGCAATGATGCCCTCATTGATGGTATTCTTGGAACCCAAGATTTTAGAACAGGCACTTGGCAAGGATATTTTGATAATGACTTGGTCGCTACCGTAGATTTGGGAAGTAAAAAAGCCATCAGCAAAATTTCTATAAACTTTTTACAAGACCAACGCTCATGGATTTTCTATCCAACAGACATTGAATGTTTCGTGTCAACGAATGGTATAGATTTTAATTCTAGTGAAACAGGTCGTAGAATTACAAATGCAGAAGCTAAAAATGATTCCGTACAAATTAAAACTGTCCAGTTTACAGATTTTAGAAAAGAGAATTACCGCTATGTAAAGATCGTTGCAAAAAAACTAGGAGAGCTTCCCGAATGGCACTTAGGGTACAAGCACGATGGGAGGAGTTGGTTATTTGTTGATGAAATCAGCATAAAATAAAAACCATACAATAACTATACACAAGACAATTTATTATCGTCTAACATTTTTTTTAATTACATTTAGTGCCACTAATAACCAAAACAATGTCAAATCAAAACAACAAATCAGCCTTAACCACTTTAGTTACGGTCTTCTTTTTACGGGGATTTATTGCCGCATCAAATGGGGTGTTCATTCCTTTTTGCAAAACCTATTTTAACATCGATCAATTTCAATCACAGTTGGTTGATTTTGCTTTTTACGGTGCTTATTACCTAGGTGCTTTATTGCTTTTTATAATATCCAGCTCTATTAAAAAAGACATTCTTAATAATTGGGGTTATAAAAACGGCATTGTCTATGGCCTTTTAATTTCAGCATTAGGTGCGCTTATTATGTATCCTGCCATTGCTGGTGCCGAGCAAGGTCAAACTCATATTTTTTATTATGTACTCATTGCCTTATTTATTGTAGGGCTTGGTTTTTCATTACAACAAACGGCTGCTAATCCTTTTGCCATAGCTCTTGGAGATCCTGAAACAGGATCACATCGTTTAAATTTAGCTGGAGGTATTAACTCTTTTGGAACAACGATTGGACCTATTGTTGTCGCTTTGGTTATTTTTGGTTCTACCCCTTTATCGGGTGACGAATTAACAGCCATGATAAAAAATAATGAAATTAAACTAACCACCATTCAAGCCTTATACATCGGGGTTGGAGTCCTTTTTTTATTGGCAGCTGCATTATTCCATTTTTCTAAAAAATTACCAGCATTAAAATCTGAAACTGCTTTTGAACCTGCAAATAAAGCACGAAACCTATTAATTGTTTTAACGTTAGTCATTGTCGCTTGTTTTGGCTATATTTTTAGCACCTATTCTGGTGGAGAAATGGCATCAGACCGTTTAGAAAACACCCGTTTGATTGTGCTGTTTGTGGCGCTTTTCGCAGTGGTCGCTTCTGTATTCATAGCTAATACGAGTGCTTCTAAAAATGGTAATGGTTGGGGCGCCATGAAATACCCGCAATTGGTTTTAGGTATGCTCGCCATTTTTTGCTATGTAGGCGTAGAAGTAACCATTCAAAGTAATCTAGGGGAACTTTTAAAGCAAGTGGCAGACAAAGCAGCCAATTTAAATCCGTTAGGCTTGCCCGTTTTTGACGATGCACAAATCGCGCCTTATATTTCATTGTATTGGGGCGGATTAATGATTGGGCGTTGGGTTGGCGCAATTGCCGTATTTAATCCTAGTAAAGGACTAAAAAAAGTCTTACTAATTATTGTGCCTTATATTGCCTTTGGGGTTATTTTATTAGTCAACTTTGGAAAGTACACAACAAATGAAATGCTGTTGTTCTGTGTCTGTATTGCTGTTCAAATTGCGGGCTTTTTTATGGCGAAGGATAATCCGGTAAAAACTTTAAAAATCTTTGCTTCCTTAGGCGTTTTAGGGATGTTAATTGGACTATTTACAACAGGTAATCTTGCTCTATTTGCCTTTTTATCTGGTGGCTTATTTTGCTCAATCATGTGGCCGTGTATTTTTACTTTAAGTATTGCTGGTTTAGGAAAATATACCTCTCAAGGTTCTGCTTTCTTAATCATGATGATACTTGGGGGTGCTATTATTCCACCATTACAAGGAAAAATCGCAGACATCTTTAGTATACAGTCTTCATATTGGATTGCAGTGATGTGCTTTGGGTACCTATTATTCTACTCCTTTAGAACCAAAACAGTATTGGACAAGCAAGGTGTGGAGTATTAACATATATATGTTTAAAATTACAGAAACGGCTTACTTATTAGTAAGTCGTTTCTGTTTTTATTAAGTGGCATTTAAATGGAAAATCATATCTTGTTCAATAAAACTATAGAAAAAAATTCCCGCCTACTCGGGGATGAAAATTACAGATTTTTATGAAACGCAGACACTTTCTTAAAAACGCATCACTATCTCGGTGTTGGATTAGCTGTAGGAGGAACCTTATCAGCATGCCATACTTCTATTGAATCAAAATCAAACCTTTCAAACGTAAAACCACCCTTAACTATGAATAAAAAACCTATTGCTATTTGTACTTGGGGATTTGTAGCTGCTAATGCAAAAGCCGGAGAGGCACTCTTAAAAGGCACTTCTGCTTTAGACGCCGCTATTGAGGGCGTCACTGTTGAAGAAGAAAATATTAAAAACACAACTGTTGGTAAAGGCGGTGCACCGGACCGACAAGGCCATGTGACTTTAGACGCTTGTGTGATGGATAGTAACGGCGATTGTGGTGCCGTGGTATGCGTAGAAAATATTACTCATGTGGCCGCTTTAGCCAAAGCAGTCATGACTGAAACACCCCATGTCATGTTAGCGGGAAAAGGTGCCGAAGAATTTGCTTATGCACAAGGGTTTAAAAAGGAAGAATTACTGACTGAAGCTTCTAAAAAAGCTTGGGAAGACTGGCTAAAATCACCGTAATATAAGCCCCTTATAAATATAGAAAACCATGATACGATAGGAATGCTCACTATGGATACTAAAGGTGATATTGCAGGAACATGTACTACTTCCGGTTTGTCATATAAAATGAAAGGACGCGTAGGTGATTCTCCCATTATTGGTTCTCGGTTTGTTTATAGATAATGCGATTGGCGGTGCAACCGCTACAGGTATGGGGGAAGAAGTGATCAAAACCGTTGGAAGTTTTCTCATTGTTGAACTGATGCGTAATGGCTTGAGCCCTCAAGCAGCATGTGAAGAAGCTGTAAAGCGTATTGTTTCTAAAAATAAGGGCCATAAAGACTTTCAAATTGCCTACATCGCCATAAATAAAGCTGGAGAAACAGGTTCTTATTGCATTCACGAAGGCTTTACGTATATGAAGTATCAAGATGGCAAAAATGAAAATATCCCTTCAGATTTTTACTATAAACCTTAAAAGCACCCAGTGATCTTTTAATAACTTTCTTCAATTAGGGGTTCTTTAGTTTTTAAAGATATTGTAATTTGCGTGATGCTATTAGAAATAAATTTTTATAAATAGAATCTACTTCGAAAGCGCCCAGAGTGACATCATTTTTCATTAGACAAACAACACATGACTGATAACAAACGCGTCTTTTTAGTAGATGCCTACGCTTTAATATTCCGTGGCTACTATGCCTTTATAAAGAATCCAAGAATTAATTCTAAAGGACAAGACACCTCGGCCATTATGGGGTTTATGAACTCCCTTTTAGATGTTATTAAACGAGAGCGACCTAATCTTCTTGCGGTTTGTTTCGATAAAGGCGGCAGTAGTGATCGTGTAGAATTGTATGGGGAATACAAAGCCAATAGAGACGAAACCCCGGAAGGCATCAAAACGGCTATTCCATATATCTGCCGGATTTTAGAAGCCATGCATATTCCCATCATGGTAAAAGACGGTTATGAAGCTGATGATGTTATAGGAACCTTGGCAAAACAAGCAGAAAAAGAAGGCTTCCGGACATTTATGGTGACGCCGGACAAGGATTTTGCGCAATTAGTAAGCGAAAATATTTTTATGTACCGCCCTGTTTTTGGTGGTGGTTATGAGACTTGGGGCATCCCTGAGGTACAGAAAAAATTTGAAGTCACAGATCCCTTACAGGTCATTGACTTTTTGGGCATGATGGGTGATGCGTCTGATAACATCCCGGGACTACCAGGTGTTGGCGAGAAAACAGCCAAAAAATTTATAACCGAATTTGGCAGTATGGAAAACCTTTTAGCAAACACAGATAAGCTAAAGGGTAAAATGAAAGAAAAAATTGAAGCCAACGGCGAACTGGGGCTACTGTCTAAAAAATTAGCAACCATCATGCTAGATGTTCCAGTAACCTTCCACGCGAAAGATTTTGAATTAGATCCACCGGACATAGAAAAAGTAAAAGAAATTTTTCAGGAACTGGAGTTTAGACGTTTGACTGATAATTTTGTAAAAACATTCACTTCAGGAAATGAAGCAACTTCGAAACAAAACACGTCATCGGAAACCGAAACAAAAGCAACACCTAAAGAAACCAGTAGCGCTGGTGCGGGACAATTTAGTTTATTTGGTGGCGAAAACCCTTCAGAGGAAACGAAATCAGAAAACACTTACGAAAGAAAAACGATAGCCAATACCTCACATTTTTACCAAAGTATAGCCCCGGGCATGGCGACTAAATTGTTTGTAAAAAACCTAATGAACCAATCAAGTGTTTGTTTTGATACCGAAACCACAGGTTTGAATCCGTTAACCGCAGAACTTGTAGGAATCGCTTTTTCATGGGAAGTTGGCAAAGGATTTTACTTACCTTTTCGAGAAGATAATGCCGAAGCACAGGCCATTATAGAACACCTGCGTCCGTTTTTTGAAGCAGAACACATTGAGAAAATTGGGCAAAATTTAAAGTATGATATCAAGGTATTACACAAATATAACATTGTTGTCAAGGGCAAATTGTTTGACACCATGTTAGCACATTACCTGATTAATCCAGACATGCGTCACAACATGGAGGTACTGGCAGAAACCTATTTGAATTATACACCCGTTTCAATTACAGAATTGATTGGTAAAAAAGGCAAAAACCAACGCTCCATGCGTGAAGTACCTCTAGACGAGCAAACTGAATATGCTGTTGAAGATGCTGATATCACACTACAGTTAAAAGAACATTTTACCAATGAATTAGGGGAGGCCAACACACAAGAACTCTTTGATGATATCGAAGTGCCATTACTACGGGTTTTGGCTGCGATGGAATTAGAAGGGATTAATTTAGATGAAGCCTTTTTAAATTCTTTATCCGGAGACCTCAACAACGACATAAAAACCTTAGAAACTAAGATTTTTGACGTGGCGGGTGAGGAATTTAATATTGCGTCTCCAAAACAATTGGGGATTATTTTATTTGAAAAACTAAAACTTGTTGACAAGCCAAAAAAGACCAAAACGGGTCAATATGCCACAGGTGAAGATATCCTCTCTTATCTTGCTAAAGACCATGAGATCATTAGAAATATATTAGAATATCGCGGCCTGGCAAAACTAAAAAGCACCTATGTAGATGCGCTTCCAACACAAGTAGAACCCTCAACAGGTCGTATACATACCGATTACATGCAAACCGTTGCGGCTACGGGGCGATTAAGCAGTAACAACCCAAATTTACAAAATATTCCTATTCGTACTGAACGGGGGCGCCAAGTTCGAAAAGCCTTTGTGCCTCGAGACGAAAATTATCTTTTACTAGCTGCCGATTACTCGCAAATTGAACTCCGTATTATCGCGGCACTAAGTAAAGAGGAAACCATGATGGAAGCCTTTAAAAATGGTGAAGACATTCACGCCAGCACAGCTGCAAAAGTGTTTGGTGTGGACCTTAAAGACGTGACACGTGAGCAACGTAGTAATGCCAAGACGGTGAATTTTGGAATTATCTATGGGGTCTCTGCCTTTGGTTTAAGTAACCAAACCGATTTGTCGCGCGGTGAAGCCAAAGAATTGATCGACACCTATTATGAAACCTACCCAAAGTTAAAAGCATACATGGGAGAGCAAGTTGATTTTGCAAGAGACCATGGCTATGTTCAAACCGTTTTAGGCCGCCGCCGTTACCTAAAAGATATTAATTCCCGAAATGCAGTCGTTCGTGGCGCTGCAGAACGTAATGCCGTAAATGCACCCATTCAAGGGAGCGCTGCCGATATTATTAAAATCGCGATGATTAATATTTACAACAAACTCGAAGCGGGTAATTATAAAACAAAAATGCTACTACAAGTCCATGATGAACTGGTATTTGATGTGTACAAGCCCGAATTGGAAGCCATGAAAACCTTGATTAAAACCGAAATGGAAAATGCATTTAAAATGGACGTCCCTTTAGATGTTGAAGTGGACACTGGATTGAATTGGTTGGAGGCGCATTAAAGCAATACCGACATCTTCTACTAACTAGCGCTATCTCATTTCATTTTATATAGTCTCAATTTAATAAATTGATGGTTGCTGAACTCTGCACGCTTTACAAAAAACCAGTAGTAACACTTTCAATTCAAGAAACAAAGGTTATTCAAAACCTTTATGGATTTTAATTCAAACCGAGTTCAACAGCTTAATTGCGGTTAAACACGCTAAATTTTTTTCTTTACCCATGACATTTAAGCAATATGGGTTTCTTACTTGAGCTAAGATAAAGAGTCCCATTGAGACTAAGTCCAATATTTTTAGTACTTTACAAAGAATCCCAAAGCCTACTAACAATGCAACTAAACGCTTCTTTTTTTAAAGTACACTATGTAGTACTATTTCTGTTAGTCTTTCATTGTGCACAGCCTGAAAAGAAGGTCGTCGTTAGTGAGGCTCTAGTACAACGGGATTTAACAGCTATTAAAAAGGATGGTAAACTAAAAGCACTTACCGTCTATAGCGGAACAAGCTATTTCCTATATAAAGGCCAACCTATGGGTTATGAGTACGATTTACTCAAACGGCTGGCCAAACATCTAGACCTTGAGCTTGAAATGGTGGTGGTTAAAGATCTCGATGAGCTCATTACGAAACTCAATCAAGGGGAAGGTGATATTTTGGCGCACGGTCTTGCCATTACCTCAAATCGAAAAACGGCTGTAGCGTTCACAAACTATTTGTACTTGACCAAACAGGTTTTGGTTCAAAAAAAACCGGACCATTGGCGCAGTATGCATTGGCACAAATTGGAAAATGCGTTAATACAAGATGCCATAGAATTATTACATGACACCGTCTCTATTCGTAAAGGCTCCTCCTACAGTGAGCGTATTATAAATCTTAGCGAAGAACTTGGTGGCCCTATTATAATACATCCTCTCTCCGGTGAAATGGCGACTGATGAGATCATTAAGGAGGTCGCCAAAGGAAATATTAAATATACTATAGCTGATAATAATATAGCCAAGATTATGGCCTCCTATTATCCCATTTTAGATATTGAGGTGCCCGTAAGTTTTTCACAACGTATCGGGTGGGCGACACGTAAAAATTCGCCTGAATTATTAAAAGCAACTAATTTATGGCTTGAGGACATTAAAAAAGAGGTAGATTATAACGTGATTTATAATAAATATTTTAAGAATAAAAAAGATTTTAGGCGCCGTGTAAAAAGTGATTTTTACAGTTTAACACAAGACAAAATTAGTCCTTACGATACGCTTATTCAAAGACATGCCGCAAAAATGGATTGGGATTGGCGTCCGGTAGCTTCCCTAATTTATCAGGAATCAAGGTTTGACCCCAACAACAGCTCTTGGGCGAATGCTAAAGGGTTGATGCAATTAATGCCTAAAACGGCAAAGGAACTTGGTGTTCAAAATCGCAGCGATCCAAAACAGAGTATTAGAGGCGGCACCCAATACCTTAAACAGATTTGGAAGACTTTTGATAAAATAAAAGACACTACGCAACGTACTAAATTTACAATGGCTTCATACAATTGTGGATTATACCACGTTAGAGACGCCCGTAAATTGGCTCAAGAGAGAGGCTTAGACGCCTCCCGTTGGGATGATAATGTTGAAGATATGATTTTAGCATTAAGTCATCCCAAAAATTATAATAACCCAATAGTAAAATACGGTTATGTTAGAGGTATAGAACCCTACAATTACGTCAATCAAATTTTTGAACGTTATCTTCATTACACTCAATTTATCGAGGAATAACCATTGTTATCGCAACAAACCATGTTCTCGTAAGCGAGGCCTATCCAGAACGTTATTTTAAAAATGGCGAGGAGCGCCTAGTGCCGCGTTCCTATTTAAATCACATGAAATAAAACTAAAAGACCGATCCCACTTATAACTCAATTTAATAACATCTAAACAGGGTATCATAGAGAAAATGTTAAGAAAGTAGGAGAAGACACAACAGATGTCCTTATTCTAAAATTACATTCTAGGGATTCCTTCATTTTTTATCCCCTGCACCAAATAAGCACATCATATCATTATTTAAGTTAATTCAATGCCAATTTATAATGTAATTTGTAAAAAAAACAAAATCATGATTTCAACTAAAATAATAGGATTAACCAGTCTATTGACGAAAAACAAAAAAGCTAAAATTGCTATTTTACTAATAGAAATTGGCATTATAGCCTATGCCCTAGCTAAAAGTAATGAAACGCAAAAGCATACCAAAAAACTGAGTCAAAATTAAAAGTAATAGTAGGACGCCTTATTTATAATACAAAAAAACGATGACTATGTGCTGGTCCTATATGACAATCCTAATTCAAAGGGGTAGCACAAGGAATTTTGTGATTTTTGTATCTAAATCAGGTTGCTGTTACCTCAAAAATCAAGTCCGTATTTTTAATTTTAAAACTTGAACAACACTTATTTAATAACTAAAGTGTACGGTTAAATAAAAAAACTCTATTATGATTATCACAAAATTGTTAAGCTTAGGAAGCGGTTTAACTAAAAGCAAAGCCCTTAAGATTATTTTTTTACTCGCAGAAATAAGTATTCTATTATATGCCATCGCAGAGGCCGAAGAAGAAGAGAGAAACACCATTGACTTGGAAGACCACAATTAAACCATGTATTGATCACGCTTCTATTTAAGGCGAACACATCTCTTTTTTAATTTACTGCTAAACAGAGATAACTAATTAATTTAAAAGCTTAATTTCCTGTTTGATTATTGTAAATTTGATTTTCACAATCATTGATGAGTATAATTTGCTAGCGCTAAAACCCATACTATATTATTCTATTTTTAACTACCCTTTAACTAAGGAAGAAATTTTTCTTTACTCGCAATCCCAAAATAGAGATATAATAGAAAATGAAATCAAAACACTAGAAAGTATAAATGTTTTAAAAGAACATAAAGGATTTTATATTTATAACAATGATACCGCCATTGCCGAACGACGACTCATTAGTAATCGAAAGGCCATGCAAATTATGCCTAAGGCACTAAAAAGAGCTCAATTCATTTCTAAGTTCCCTTATGTTAAAAGCGTGAGCATTTCAGGAGCTCTGTCTAAAGGATCTTATGATAATGATGGTGATATAGACTTTTTTATTATTACCAAACCCAACCGGCTTTGGATTGCAAGAACATCTCTCATTCTCTATAAAAAAATATTTCTATTAAATTCTAAAAAATATTTTTGTGTTAATTATTTTATTAGCACAAATCATCCGGAGATTTCTGAAAAAAACCTATTTACAGCAACCGAGTTAGCCACATTGATTCCTGTAACGGGAAAAAAAACATACACTGCTTTTTTAGAGAAAAACTCTTGGGCAAAAAAACATTTTCCCAATATTAATGCCTTAAAAGAAGATGACATTAAAGACGTAAAGCCTTTTATTGTGTCTAAACTTCGGAATTGGCATTAAATTCAGGCGTGGGGGATACGATAGACCATTATTTTAGAAAAGTGACACTTAACCGTTGGACATCAAAATTTAGTCATCTAGAAAAAGAGCAATTTGAAATTGCTTTAAAATCCACAAAGTCGGTGAGCAAACATCATCCTCAAAATTTTCAAAAGAAAGTAATTGAATCCTACGAACACAAACGTAAAGAATTTGAAGCAAAACATAATATAAAATGTCATTAAAATGGTAGATGTCCTTTTTTCACATTCTTATTTTTATAAATTTGACAAAAAACAGTGGGCAAACAAAATGCCTTTCCCCCCTTTAGGCACCATTTACGCAGCTTCTTACCTAAGGACACACAACTATTCTGTCGCATTACATGATACCGCCCTTTCAGACCAACCCAAACATATTCTAGATAAAATAAAGCAGAAAAAGCCACGGTTTTTTGTCCTATATGATGACGGCTTTAATTATCTCACCAAAATGTGTTTAACTTCTATGCGAGAAGCGGCTTTCGAGATGATTGAAATTGCGAAAAACTTAGATTGTAAAGTTATTGTTTGCAGTTCCGATTCTACCGACCATTATGAAAAATATTTAAGTGCAGGAGCCGATTATGTTATTCAAGGTGAAGGTGAAATTAGTTTAAAAGAACTGCTTGATGCCTTAACAAACGGTGAAGATGCAACATCCATAAAAGGCCTTGTTTTTGAAAAAGAGGGAAACATTATAAAAAATCAAAAACATCCAGTACTGCGTGATTTAGACGCACTACCAATGCCAGCTTGGGATCTTATAGATATAGACGCGTACAAGGCGGTTTGGAAAAGCAGTGGAAATGAATTCACGTTGAATATGGTGACAACACGTGGCTGTCCTTTTAAATGCAATTGGTGTGCAAAACCAATTTATGGAAATAGATACAACTCACATTCACCATCATACATTACCCAACATATAAGATATTTAAAAGAAACCTACGGAGTAAAACGCTTTTGGATGTGTGATGATATTTTCGGACTCAAGCCCAACTGGGTTCAAAATTTTAATACGGAACTCAAAAAAGAAAAACTCTCTATTTCCTATTACATCCAAAGTCGCGTTGATTTATTGTTGAAAGAAGACACCATAGATGCCTTAGCAGAAAGTGGCCTACAAGAGGTTTGGGTGGGTGCCGAAAGTGGTTCCCAAAGTGTTTTAGACGCTATGGACAAAGAAACCAATGTGGTACAAATTTATGAAGCCACTCGTTTATTAAAAGCAAAAGATGTTCGTGTCGCCTTCTTTATTCAATTTGGATACTTAGAAGAAACCAAAAAAGATATAGAACAAACGATACATATGATTAAAGAGCTACTTCCTGATAATATTGGGATCTCGGTTTCTTATCCTTTACCTGGCACAAAATTTTATGAGAAAGTAAAAGACGACTTACAATTAAAAGCCAATTGGACCGATTCTGACGACTTAGCCATGATGTTCAAAGGAACTTACAGTGCCCAATTTTACAGAAAATTACAACGCTACGTTCATAAAGAATATCGAAAAAGTCAAGGCCTCTATAATTTGAAACATGGGCACATAAACCAATTCAAATCTATACTAAAATTAGCTTACTATATACCAACTGCTATGTATGATAAATATCTTTTAGAAAGGCTCTCAAAATAAACACATTATGAATTGGAAAGTAAAAGCATTCCTTCAAAAAATTTTATCTACTACGCCACTAGGCGACTATTTAAATCACCTTCCTGCGACTCTAAATAGAAACCACCATTACCACGTTACTTTATACCAAACCCATGAATGTGTTCGGAAATTTAGTTACTGTAACATTGATTTATCCTCTCACAAAACGGCTTTGGAAATTGGTACAGGATACTCCCTGGTGTCATCAATTATTTTATCACTACTTGGTTTTCAAAAAATAGTGACTGTTGACATCACAAAGGACATCAAATTTTCTACTTACAAAAAGCAAGGTTATTACTTAGACCACCCGAAATTTTGAAATTAATAGCTTCAAAAAGCATTTTCTCTAAGCAAGAATTAAAAAACAAAATCGATCAAATAAAAAAGACCGAAAGTTTAACCACTCTGTTCGCACTATTGAATATCACCTATATCGCACCATATACATTTCATGATGTTCTGAATCAGTTTAAAAGCTTTGACTATATTTCATCTCAGGTCGTACTAGAGCATATGTCGCCAAAAGTTCTCAATGAACTATTCCAATTCACAAAAAAAAGCATTAATAGAGGACAGTTCTGTGTGCATACCATTAATTTTATTGATCATTTTGCTAATCCTGGACTTTTTCAGGATAAATCAATCTCCGAATTTAATTTTCTTAGATATTCTGATTCAACTTGGAAATATTGGGCGGAAAATACGATCGCTTATACCAATAGATTATCTTACCCATATTATCTTGAATTATGTGAAAAACATAAATTAAAAATCATTAATTTTATTGGTGAAAATTATAGAAAAAGAAACGAATTAAATTCGAAATTAATTCATAAAGATATTTTAAAAAAATACAGTCCGACCATTGCTATTGAAGATTTAACCAGATATCAAAGAGGAACATTAATAATTTCAAAGGTATAGATGAAAGCTGATTTTGACATAGCCTCTAGAACATATGATTCTGTATTTACCTTTTCAAACATAGGAAAAGCACAACGTGATCTCGTGTTCAAATATATCAATCCCTTATTAAAACAAGGGAAGAAACTTTCTATTTTAGAATTAAATTGTGGCACAGGAGCAGATGCCATAGAGTTTGGTGCCTTAGGCCATAAAGTTATTGCTACCGACCTCTCGAAAGGCATGATTGAAACAGCTATAGCCAAACCACATCGTCAGAATGTAACCTTTCAACAACAAGATATCAATACTCTTGCTGCGGCTACTTTTAATGAGACCTTTGATTTTATTTTTTCTAATTTTGGAGGTTTAAACTGTTTATCTCAACAACAATTGCTTACTTTTTTCAAGGAAACTTCCCGTTTACTAAAGCCAAAAGGCAAACTAATTCTCGTAATCATGCCTAAAAACTGCCTGTGGGAATACTTTTATTTTTCTATTAAATGCAACTTTAAAAAAGCAAAAAGAAGAAATACAAACGAAAGCGTCATGGCCAATGTTGATGGTATTAGTGTTGAAACTTGGTACTACAATCCTAAAGACATTGTATCTTTAACCACGAAATCCTATAGGTTGGAAAAAATAAAACCTATCGGCTTAGCGATTCCTCCTTCCTATTTTGAAAAATCTATTCTAGCAAAACCAGCATTGTTAAGTGTTTTCAAAGGTATTGACACTGTGTTAACTAATAAATTTTGGGCCGAGATACGCAGATCATTTTTTAATCGAATTCACGAAAAACCCGTAATCTTACAGTGAGGAACAATAATCAACGAAGAAAAACATAATGAGTATAATACTTACCCATACCTATTATTTATTTGAAGACCCAAAGGAGCAATTAATAATGAGACCCTATGCACCTCTCGGACTTCTATATATTTCTTCATACCTCAATGAGAATGACGTCGAAAATCATGTCTATGATTCTACCTTTTATTCTAAAGAAGAACAACTAAGCTATATTGCCAAAAAAAGACCTAAAGCTGTTGCTATTTACACCAATATAATGACTAAAGTGAATGTTATAAAATTGGTTAAAATATTAATTGATGAGGCAAAATATGGCTTTCCAAAAATTATTTTAGGAGGTCCGAGACATTACCTATAATTGTGAAGCGTACTTAAACACTGGTGTTCATTTTTTAATTATTGGAGAAGGCGAACAAACCACATTGGAACTTTATAATGCTATCGCGAATAATGATGACTATAGTGAAATACAAGGCATTGCCTATTTAAAAGAAGGTCAACTTATAACAACTCCCCCTCGTACGCAAATGAAGAGTCTCAAAGACTTGCCTTTGCCCAACAGAGCCGCAATTCCTGTGGAGAAATATTTAGAGACCTGGAAAACTCATCACGGCAAAAGCTCTATGACCATAAGTACGCAACGTGGTTGTCCTTACACATGTAAATGGTGTAGTACAGCGGTCTATGGACAAAGTTACAGAAGGCGTCCGCCGGAGCTAGTGGCCGCAGAATTACGAATGTTAAAAAACACTTACAATCCGAGATAACATCCGGTTTGTAGATGACGTATTTACAGTAAGCCATAAATGGATTGAAGCATTTCACAAAGAAGTTCTAAACCAAGATGCTGTAATTCCATTTGAATGTATTACCAGGGCTGAACGCTTAAATGATAACGTGTTAAAACTCCTTAAAGAGGCAGGCTGTTACCGTATTTGGATTGGTGCTGAAAGTGGCTCTCAAAAAATAATTGACGCCATGGATCGACGCGTGGATGTCGATGTGGTAAAAGAAGCCATACAAAAAACAAATGCTTTAGAAATAGAAACAGGAACATTTATCATGGTAGGGTACCCTGGTGAAGACGCGAAAGACATTAGTAAAACTGTCGCATATCTTAAAGCTGCAAACCCAACTCACTTTACCATTACCATAGCATATCCAATAAAAGGAACCGCTCTATATAAAGACATCGAAGGGAAAATAACCACTAAACCTGACTGGGAAACCTCTACCGATCGAGACATTGATTTCTCCGGAACCTACGCTAAGAAATATTATGATTTTGCCGTAAGATACATTGTAAACGAAGTGAATTATAATAAGGAATTACTCAAAGGAAGAGAACGAAGCTTGGTTACTGCTTTAAAATTGAAAACAAAATCAAGGTTAGCACAAACTGGTATGAGACTATATAAAAGATAATGGATTTAAGCCACAGCATCCCTGAAAAAAAGGTCTATTATTTGACGCCTGAAAACACTGCTTTTTCAAAATTTTATCTCGCGGCTCGGGAAAAAGAACAACGTCTATTGACAGATGCACAAGTGATAAAACTGCCTCATATCGACCTATATGAATGGAAGCTTCGCAAAAAATCTACTATGCGGTTTGTAAACTATATTGCTAATAAAAATAGGGGATTAACTATCTTAGATATAGGTTGTGGGAACGGTTGGTTTTCTAATAAAATCGCAACGATATCTAAGAAAAATGAGGTTATTGGTTTAGATGTTAATCGTGTAGAATTGGAACAAGCAGCTCGCATTTTTAATAAGAAAAATTTAAAATTTGTTTATGCAGATTTATTTAAAGTATTCGACCAATTTGAAAGTCAATTTGATATCATTACTCTCAATGGAACGATTCAATATTTTGAAAATTTCACAGTATTAATAGGGCTTTTAGTCTCTTACTTAAAACCAAAAGGAGAAATTCATCTCATTGACAGTCCATTCTATGAGGCTTCAGAAATTCCACTAGCAAAACAACGTACAAAAAAGTATTATAACGACCTTGGCCTTCCTGAAATGGCAGAACAGTATTACCATCATAACATCGACTTGACGAAAGATTTTCAACTTTTATATAAGTACAAGCGAAACCTCTTCCATGCTATACTAGGCAAAAAAGATTCACCATATTCATGGTTGTGCTTGATAAAAAAATAAACAAATGAAACATAACAAATTATTAAAAAGATTACTTATTGTAGGTGCTTCGTCTTTCATCCTACTTGTCTTTGTTGAATTTACCCTTTCCTTCTTTCAACTCATTCCTTCAGATTACTATACAATGACCCCAAATTCTGGTTTTACATGGAAAATTGACTCTAAAGAGATAACAGGCATTCATCAAGATTCTGAAGTTTCGTTTGATGCATTGGGCGCAAGATCAATTTCAAAATATCAAGATAAAGAACACAAAGTTGTAATTTTTGGCGGAAGTACTACCGCTTGCTTTGCCTTAACCCAATCAAAAACCTGGCCCGCATTATTAGAAAATAAATTAGGCCCCTCCTATTGGGTTGGAAATTTTGGAAGACCAGGAAATAGTAGTAACCACCATATATTGCAGTTTGAACATATTCTTAATAAAGAAGCACTAAGTAATGTACATACTGTGCTTATTATGCAAGGCGTTAATGATTTAGTTGGTTATTTAATTTCATCCGAACAATATATTAATTCTCCAAAACCTAAATTAAAACGCATCGCCTTTCAACATCTTCCGGATGGGAATCTTCCTTTTTATAAGAAATTTACTTTATATAAATTGGCACGAAGAGCAAAGAAAAACATTTCTTTTTATTTTAATCACAGAGACTATTTAACAAAAACAGTACAAGACATCAAATCGTTAAAAAAACAGTCAAACATTATTGATACATTACCCAATTTGAAAACTGGCTTGAATCACTATGAAAAAAATATTACCCAACTTATAAAACGTGCTAAGGAAAAAAGAATCAATTTAATTTTCATAACACAAGCGACCATGTGGAAGCCCAATTTAGAAAAAAATATGAGGATTTGATGGTTACCAGTGGTTTTGCAAACAATGAGGCTTTTTATAGTACCAACGCTTTTTATAAAGGGATGGAAGCCTTTAATGAACGTTTAAAAACGGTTTGTGATCGAAATAATATTGCTTATATAGACTTAAAACTTCCTAAAACGACGGCGTCTTTCTATGATGATTTTCATTTTAACGAATCTGGTGCGTTATTAGCCTCTGACCAAATCTATCAAGCGCTAAAACCATTGCTTAAACACTAATTTTGTAATATGAATAAGTTACTAATAGGTTCATTCCATTTTCTAATGTATAGAAATAAGGAATAAAAAAATGTATCATACGATAAGTAAATGTATTATGTGAACCGATAGCTTTGTTGAAACGGATCTCTATCAAAAAGTAACGACTAAGCTAACTGCTGCTTCTTAAAAAAAGCATCTACAATTCTCTTCTCAAAAGGAACATTGAAATATTTGTATTTACAACGCCATCTTGCTAATAACTGCAACGGTTTATAAATGACTTTCTCGGTTAGAATATCCTAACCTCATATAAAATTTAAACTTTTCAAAGAAATCATATTTTTCATCACTTACCCATGGTCCTACTGATCCTACAAAATCAAAATCTGCCCACTCCTGAATGGTTTGAGGGAGTACATACCCTTTTTTTACAACATCATCGGTAATTTTAGTACCTGGATAAGGTTTAAAATAAAATATTGGAGTTTGGAAATTAGGATGCATACTATTTAATTGATGCGCTACTTTAACAGTTTCTACTATGCTCTTATCTGATTCTTCAGGAAAACCAACAATAAAAGGAAATTGAACTGCAATGCCTAAATCTCTACATCGCTCAGCACACATAAATACTTGCTCTAGCTTTATGTCCTTTTTTAACCAATCCATCATTTCTTGCGAACCAGACTCTACACCAATTAGTAAACGGCGCAATCCGAATCTTTACAAATCTTAAAGTCTTCTAAAGTTAATCTAGAACCTTGATCTGCACGCATAGTTGCGGCCCAGGTAAACTTGAGTTTCTTTTTAATAATTAATAGAGAAATTTCAATAACTCTATCCCTGTAGGTAAAGTAGGTTTCATCTTGTAGGTTAACATCAGTAAATTTATATTTATTGTAAAGTTCCTCTAATTTGTTTACCATTATTTCGGGAGAAATAGCTGTCCATTTTCTATTGTAAACAAATGGATCTGCACAGAAACTACATCTAAAAAAGCAACCTGTAGATGATATGTAATCCAATTGTCGTCGTCCCTTTTTTTCAAAATATTTTTCTACATCAATTAAGTCATAATTAACTTCAGCAAAGGCATCCATTTTAACAATGGTTCTTGGTGGATTTTTTATTATATCACCTGTATTATTTCTATAGCATATACCTTTAACCTTAGATAAGTCTTTGTCAGACTCATAGGTTTCAACAAGATCTTTGAAAGTATCTTCTCCTTGTCCCTGAACTGTAACATCTATACATAA
The DNA here is from genome assembly GCF_026625145.1 of Lacinutrix neustonica. Lineage (GTDB taxonomy): Bacteria > Bacteroidota > Bacteroidia > Flavobacteriales > Flavobacteriaceae > Lacinutrix > Lacinutrix neustonica. The sequence continues at coordinate 1,884,497 of NZ_CP113088.1, forward strand.
TTCATCTTTTAATGTTTGTTCCGGAAATAAAGAGGTATGCCAACCTCCCCAAATAATAGGAATATCTTGTCTAAGGCTTCTAACCGCCTGTGTTATATCTAAGGCGTTTCTTATTGGTCTTCCAGTTAACGATGTCACACCAAAACAAAGCGCTTCATTAATATGTTCTTTAATTACTTTTATTGGATCTTCTTCAATACGACCATCAACTATAATAACTTCATATTTTTTTTGATCTAAAATAGAACCAATGGCTAATAAAGCTAATGGCATGTCATAAAAAACAGCTACTGGATTATATAAAAGAATTTTTTGCCTTTTCAAATTTGGAGTTTTTTAGCTAAGATAGTTACTATTTAAAAATTTGAAACGACATTAGTTTCTTTTTGTGCAAAAGATATTGAATAGACACCTTAAGAACACCAATACCATAGGTCGTGCTGCGGCTAAAATTAATAGAAGAACTTTCACTAGAGTAGGTGGTCGGACAAGTAATTTCAGCGATTTCAAAACCCTTATTAAAGATTTGACATAACATTTGATTGTCAAAAATGAAATCGTTGGAATTGTGTTCCAAACTCAATGCAATTAATACCTCTTTAGAAAAAGCCCTGAATCCTGAGTGGTATTCGGATAATTTTTGGCCTATAAGTATATTTTGAAATAGCGTTAAAAAACGATTGGCAATATATTTATAGACAGGCATGCCGCCTCGCAACGCACCTTTACCTAAAATTCGAGAGCCCGTAACCACGGGATAAACATCATTAGCAATCAAATACGCCATAGAATGAATCAATTTTGGGGTGTATTGATAATCCGGATGTAACATAATAATTATATCGGCCCCAAGGGACAACGCCTTTATATAACAACTTTTCTGATTTGCGCCATACCCCTTATTTTCGTCATGTTTCAAGATATAAGTGATGCCTAATTCCTTTGCTACTAGAAGTGTTTCATCGGTACTGTTATCATCCACTAAAACAACGTCATCAACAATATCAAAAGGAATTTCATTGTAGGTTTTTTGTAAAGTTTCCGAAGCATTATATGCAGGAAGTACAACGATTATTTTTTTGGTGTTGATCATGGATTTGGGGTTAATGGTACTAATAATGCAAAAAAAAAGGGTATTTTATTATGATGGTCAATTTAACAACTATATTTATATGCGCAAAACAAAACGAGCATTGAAGTTACAAAAACTCACCCCTTCTTTTTACGAAAACTTAACACTTTTTGGCATTCCACTACTATTTGTTTTTCTCTTAAAAATAGCCGGCTTTGATGGTTTATACGGTCAAGATTCTTATGAATACTTGCGCTACACAATTGCTATTCAAGACTACATTGTCGGCGGAGAGCATCCGGGCCATTATTTTTGGCCCGTATTATATCCAACCTTAGGAAGTGGTCTTAGTTTTATTATGGACAGTGCTTTTGCTTTACAATTAATAAGTTGTTTAACTTTTTCTATCGCCAGCTTATATGTGTTAAAAACAATACGATTGCTGTATTCCAATTCAAGAGTTACGTTTTTATACGTCTACATTTTTGTCTTGTTAAGTCCTTTTTTATTAAAAATGAGCTTAATTGTAATGTCTGATGCCCTAGCATTGGTTTTTATCGTGCTCTCCTTCTATTTCTTTTTTAAGTCCTACTATAAAAAAACAAGTTTAGCGCCTGTTTTTATTTTCGCGACCTGTGCGCTGATGACACGATATGCATCCCTTTTTGTTACCTTTCCTATCTTAATATACACCTTGTATTTAGTGATCAACCGGAGGCAATTTCAACAACTTTTTATCGCCATTCTATTAAGTTTCATCGTTGCCATTCCATTTCTCATTTTTCAATGGGCTGCTTTATTTGAAGCTTCTTCAAATTATTTTTTAAAAGTGTGGTCCGTATCAAATTATTTTAAATCAAGTTATACGACCGAAGATGGCACACAGCATTATCTGTTTCCTAATTTACTGCACACGTTTTATCTTTTTTTTCATCCTGGATTCCTTTGTATTGGTTTTTTTCTAAGTGCAATTACCTTGAGAGATTACAAAACACGTATTACTTTTCACCAAACGATACTGATACTTTGTAGTGCATTATACATTTTGTTCTTGGCAGGAATTCCTTTTCAAAACCCACGCATTCTCGGCTTAGTATTTCCATTGGTGTTGATCTGGTTCTTTCCTGCTTTTCAAAAACTGATGAATATGGCAATGGTTAAAGCCTTTTTTACACCTCTGAAAATGGCTTGCATAGGATTGCAAGTCGCTTTTTTTACCATGACTTTCCACCATATATTTTCACGTACGCTAATTGAAAAAGAAATAGCAACCATGATTACACCCTATCAAGGCAAAACTTTATATAGTTTTGATGTCGATATGGCCATGCAAGGTCGCGGATTAGACTTTAAATTTAAAAACATGTACACGGCGCGTTATTATGATTTCAAAGAACAGGATTTGATTTTATTTGATCCCGCCCGTCATAAAGTGCAATGGAAAGATAAAAACCCTATGTTGAACTGGGAGTTTATTAAAGAAAATTATGTCTTAGAGGTATTAGAAACACATCCGGAAGGATGGAAATTATATCAAATTCAATAGTATGTTTTGGATACGTATAAAATACCGTTTAGGTTTATTCTACAAAACAGTCTTATTCAAACTAGGTTTTGGAAAAATATTATTAAAAAACAGGTATGGTGAACGCCTTTTGTTGTTTCACGGAATTGATACCAAAGGCGACACCCGGTACAACAGTCGTTTCATCTCAAAACTATTTTTTGAGGCACTTATTAAGCATATTGTGACGCATTATAATGTCGTTTCATTGGATGATTACTATCTAAAAAAATTCAAAAAAGACACTTTAAACATCGCCCTTACTTTTGATGATGGTTATTTAAATAATTACACATATGCTGTCCCTATTCTAGAAAAATACAAGGTTCCCGCATGTTTTTATATTACAACAGTTCATGAAAACACACCTTATCTATGGACAGATTTTATAGATTTGGTCTCGTATTACACCAAGAAAGAGAAAGTTGTTTTTAAAGGCGATTTGTATGAGAAAAACGCCAAAAACGAATTTATTTGCCATGGCGTTTCACTGAAAAATGTAGCCAAGAGAATGCCATACAAAAGTATTAAACTGATATACAAAATTTTTGAAAATGATTGGAAAAACCTACCACCTAAACACCATGAAACGTACTGGAGACTTATGAATGCGGAACAAATCAGGTACATAGCCAACCATCCATTATTCACTATTGGTGCACACGGTGAAACACATGCTAGTTTAATTGACATCCCGCTTGAAGCTGCTAAACATGAAATTTCAAACAGCAAAAAACAACTCGAAACAATTTGCAGGCAACCCATTACAGAATTTGCTTTTCCATTTGGTTTTTACAACCATGAAATAGCTAATTATTGCGAAGAGATTGGCTTTGAACGCTTATTGTTAGTTGATTATAACACAAAAGAAGATACTAAAAAGCAAGCTTTCAAAAATAGATTTGTCATGAATCCCTATCTCTCTTTTGAACTCCAATTGGCATATTTATTAAAAGGGTCATACTTTTAAACCATGTGGGATAAAGATACGTATCAGCTAAAAAAACTCGAAGAGAATGATTTTCCTTTTGTCAAAGAATTGCTTTGGAAAGTCTTCAGAAAAAAAATTTCAGTCACAAAGTTAAAACATAAATACGATGCTACTTATCCGGGTTTGGAGCAAGTCAGTACAATTGCGTATCATGGAAAAACGCCCATCGCTTTTTACGGTGCTATTTTACAGCAGTTTAAAAAGAATAATGAAACAATAATTCTTGCACAAGCTTGTGATTCCTCTACTTTAGAAAAGTATCAGGGTAAAGGATTGCACTTTGAACTGGCCAAACTCTCATATGAACTAATGTCTAAACAAAATGTCTCTTGTGTGTATGCTTTTATGAATGAAAACTCTTACCGCAGTACAAAAAAATTAGGGTGGAAGGAACATAACCACATGCTGCGTTTTCATTTTGAAACCCCTACGTTTCCCGCAGCAAAAGCTTTGAACAAATTGAATTACAACGATTTATATGGATTGTTTTTTAAAAAAGAGGCTTCTAATCAAGCTCTTAAAGCGTTGAATCCAAAGCACAATGACACGTTTCAACAGGTATTTACTAAAACCTTTGTGAGCTATAAAAATAGCTTTAAAAATCATTATTATATTGAAGAAGAGAACTGCGTGTTTTGGGTAAAAATAGAAGGTGTCATGCATGTAGGATTATCTTACGCACCTTCTAACGTTGCATTACAAAAGGCATTAATAAAAATAAAACGAAAAGCCGTTTTCTTGGGGATTTCAGAAATACTCTTTCAAGTAGATTCAAAAGCAAGTTTAGCTAGACAATTAGCGACTATTACTGCACCTAAAAAATCTTGGTACGTGGGGTATTTACCTTTTAAAAGGCCTATGGATTTAAAAGACTTTATATTTACCTACTCAGATTTAGACACCTTCTAAACATGCATATTCAACTCAAAAATCATACCTTTCAGATTGATCCGGGAAAAAATAAGCACTTTTGGATGTGCATGAATTCCAATAATTGGGAACCCCACACATTTGCTATTTTTGATTATTTCATAAATGAAAAATCGGTGATATTAGATGTGGGTTCCTGGAGTGGTATACTCTCTCTTTATGCTGCAAAAGTAGCCAAAGAGGTGCATGCCCTAGATCCAGATCCTGTGTGTTTTAGTGAATTAGAAACAAATGTGGCCTTAAATCCAGCGCTTTCCGAGAAAAATTAAACTGCACCAAACGGCCATTTCAAATAAAAAAGAAACGCTATGCTTGTCGGCCGGAAAGGCCTACGGACAATCGTCTAGCAGTATTTTAGAACGGAAACGAGACAAAGTACACGCGTTTAAGATAGAAACGATTTCATTGTTTGATTTTTTAGAAAATGAGCATATTCAACAGGTAGATTTTATAAAAATGGATGTAGAGGGTGCCGAATTTAAAATTTTACCAACTATAGGGGAAGCGCTTAAGAAAACAAACTACCCAACGTTATATGTGTCTTTTCACTATAGTTATTTAAACGAAAACTTTTATTGCAAACATATCGCTTCCGGTTTTTTAAATAAAGTATTCATGCGACTAGAAAATACCTTTGGGTTTTCATTGTTTAAAAATCGAATTCGAAAAGAAATAGCAAATTCATATAACGATTTAAAAGCTTATACATACATTTATAGAACAGACGGCACACAGATTTCATTTAAACATTTAGAGCGTAAGCCCGAATTGATTAAGGATACCGATTTAGTATTTAGCAATACTAAATGGAAACCTAAAAAAGAATAACAAAACGTCTTGCAAATGTACCTCGAGAATTAGACTAGATATGTTGAATGAATATCTTTTAATCTCAATACTGCACGATGTCATATTATGGAAAACAAAAGTCAACATATCGTTTTTTTAACCCCTGGTTTTGCGGAGTCTGAAGAAGATTCTACCACAATTCCCGCATTACAAGTATTCTTAAAAGCGTTGCGAAAGGCATTGCCTGAAGCAAAACTGACGTTACTTACCTTTCAATTTCCATTTACTAAAAAACGATATGACTGGCATGGTATTGAAATCATTCCACTCAATGGACAAAGCAAAAAAACAAAGAAATTTTGGGTTTGGAAAAAGGCCTTGAACACATTGAAAAAAATCCATCAAAAAGACGAAATTGAAACGATTCACAGCTTTTGGATTGGCGAATGTTCAAGTATTGGTGTTCGATTTACAAAAGAACATTCAATTAACCATGTTGTTACCGTGATGGGCCAGGATGCTACAGTCGTAAATTTTCATGCAAAAAACTTGTTACATTCTAAGGTACGAATCGTGACGCTTTCGCAAAATCATCAAGCGGAATTATTAAAAACTTACAACTTAGATTCCATTATTATTCCATGGCATCTAGATGTGGATTTTTTTCCTGAGCTTCAAAAAAACACGATTGACATTTTAGGCGTTGGCTCATTGAACACCATCAAGAATTATTCAGATTTTATAAAAATTATTTCAACAATAACCAAAACATATAAAAACCTCAAGGTCGTTATCATCGGCGATGGTACTTTACGAAATGAATTACAAATACAGATTCGAAGTTTAGGATTGATGAATACAATTACTTTACTGGGAAAGCGCTCTAGAAAAGACGTTTTAGAGAAAATGGCCCAATCCAATATACTATTACACACCAGCCATTATGAATCTTTCGGTTTTGTGTTTTTAGAAGCCTTGTATTCGGGCATGCAACTTGTTTCTTATAACGTTGGACTGGCAAAAGCATCGCAACATTGGAACGTTTGCCATGATAAGCTTGAGCTCATTGAGGCTTGTAAAAGCGCGCTCTTAAAGTCAAACAAGACTAAAAACCGGATTCTTATGAGTAACAGACAGGAGTCCATAACAGCCTACTTAGCCTTATATCATGAGTAGACTACTTACTATAGGAATGAATACTATTCGGGGCTTCGCTAACCCTGCGTTTAATTTTCTAATTGTAATATTTGGAGTGAAAATCTTCGGAAAAAATGATTGGGCCAGTTTAATCAATGTTATGATTTGGGTGTTTTTCCTAACCTTTATTCTTGGATGGGGAAATCGTGATCATCTTTTACGGGAATACAGTAAAGCCCCAGGAAAAATGTATGATGCCTTTTTTAGCAATTTACTATCAAGAAGCCTGCTTTTACCCTTAGCGTTATTATTGTTTTTATTTTTTCCTGTACATATTGCCTTATGGGCAGTACTACTCGTTGTCCTAACGTTTGCCTATGCATCATTAAGTACCCTAATAATTTACTACCAAAACTTTAGTGCACAATTGCTTGCAGAAGCGGCGGCTTTTATCATTATTTTCGGAAGTGTTTTTTACTTTGAGACCTTTGATTTAGAAATTTTTTTAATAGTATATACCATTGCAATAGTAACGAAATTAGTAGTTTTAACTGTGCAAATGAATTTTTGGAAAGAACAATTTTCAGCAACACTTTCCATTCAAGAATTTAAATCTGGTTTCCCTTTTTTTGTTCTCGGCTTGAGTGGTTGGCTCATGTCTAAGGTAGATATTTATATCGTAGATTTCTACCTACACCAATCACAACTCGCTGAATACCAATTATTGATTACGGCTTTTTTAATGCTGCAAGCCTTGGCTTCGTATATCACAATCCCCTTTACAAAACATATTTATCGTGTTTCTGATAAAGTCGTACAAAAGATGAAAAACAAACTCTATACTGCTGCTTTGCCATTGACAAGTTTTGGTGTTTTTAGCATTTGGATTATACTGGAGAAATTTGTTAAACTTGGATTTACTTATCATTATTATGTGCTTGGCAGCCTTATCGCTTTACCCTGTTATTTCTATACTTTAAATATTATGGAACTTATAAAGGCGCATAAGGAAAGTACTATTATTTACATCAGTCTCTTTGGATTCTTTATAAACATTAGCTTGATTTTTCTTTTAATAGAAACCTATGAAATTTTAGGGGTTTTAATAAGCGTTTGCATCACCCAATGGATGATGTTATTAGTGTATAAAGCTCTTAAGACAACTGCTCTTAAGACAACTGCTCTTAAGACAACTGCTCTCAAGTGATTCTTAAATGGTTATTGAATGGTTATTGAAAGCAGCAAGCTTTTACTGAGTCATAAGCGTTTTCCTAAAAGAAATAGCACCCAATCTTTTTTGGCCATTACTCATTATTATGTTGTAAAATAAATGGTCATTATTTTTTCTTTCGAAAGACATTTAAAACTTTACTCATAAAATCGTCATTCATCCCTAACTCACTTTTGAGCCAAGTATATATAGCAATCATCTTTTTGTCTAACCAAATAAAAACAGCCTTGAAACCATCATTTGGACGTGCTCGGTAATTGGTAGCCTTGCGTTTAAAGGCACCGACCTTTTCTTCCGTAAAATAATATAAAGCGATTGATTTTCTTGTGATACCATCTCGACATTGAATGGGATCTGGAAAGCCATGATACGAATCTTCATCTGTATTAAAGATGACGATTCTATTAAAAATGGGGTCAATTTTGACAACACATTTAGACATGTCCCTCTCCCATAGTTCTAAGGCTCCCCCATAGGAGTCTTTCCAGTTTCTATTTAAATATATAAGCACATTTACCCGACGTCTCCATGCTTTTTGATGTGGGTGAACAGTGAAATCTGCATGAATATTTAAATATCCCCCATGTTCACTTTGATGTATACCACCCCCTTCTATTGTTGTATCAGGTAATAGGTTAGGAATACCCGTTAAGCGTTCTAGATAACTAATAAATTCCGGAGAATTAAACTCTTTAATAATGCCATCACGAATAAATGCAGGAATTAATTCTAGCTTATTCAGTCCATGCTTTTTTTCATTAAAGTGTACATAATGAATCCAGCCATCATCTTTAATTTTAGGAAACATTTCAAGTGCTTTTTCGGCTGCAGCGACTTCTAAAAAACCATCCTTTACGATATGTGGATACGGTAATGCTTCTTGATAATTTTTGATATCAGTCCCTAACGTTTTACTCCAGTGTGCATAATCAAAAATCATCAAATACGTCCCTATTTATTTAGGATATAAATGTAAACAAAATATAGGATTCGTTTGCCTAATGATTAAAGCTTCTCTCAATTTTCCTTTTTTAGAAATACAACCGTCCAATTTTTTGTTTGTTATACATTTTTAGTTTTTTTTTGTTTAAACTTCATTTATGAAATTCATTCGCCTTCTCTTGATTAACCTCGCAGTCCTATCGGGACTTTTATTAATTTTAGGTCTGATGGCGTATTTTATGGAGGCCAATCGAATAAAAGCCTTTTTTACCTTTAAGCAACCCAAGCAAGCTCAATACTTTATACCTGACTCCACTGCTATTTTCATACACAAACCGAATATCATAATTTATGATCATTGGGGAACGCCACAGCAACAAATGTCTACAGAACGGCGCACGAATAATTTTGGGTTTCGTGAAGACGAAGACATTATAGAAAAGCAACCAAACGAGTTTCGCATATTGGTAACAGGCGATTCACATACAGACGGGGTTTTAAAACACAATACCCAATCTTTTATCAACCTATGGGAAAAAAAATTAAACGCGTCGGACAGTACAAGGTATTATAATTGCATTAATGGTGGTGTCGGCTATTATACGTTTCGTAACTATTACGGCTTTTTAGAGAAATATAAAACGTTGAAGCCTGAAATTTTTGTAATCAATGTCTTTACAGGAAACGACTTTCGTGAAGCGGCCATTTTTGAAGATGATCGTACTAGCGTTCCCAATGTATATAGAAGTTTGAGTATGCGTGTTTGTAGGAAAATACAATCAAAAGCACAGAAAAGTATTCCTTACAATCAGGGTTTGGAACAAATTCTATTCTATAAATACTTTCCGAGAAGAGAAAAAACGTACACTAGCTCTATCAAAACAATATCTTTTGAAGATTAAACACCTGTGCGAAGCAGAAAATATTCGATTGATCGTTACTTTATTACCTTCTAAAATAGATGTGAATCCCGCTTTTCGAAACTATGTACAAGAATTACATCATTTGGATGATGAAACAATAAATACAAATGCGCATTTGAGTAACGCATTATCCAATTGGTTAAATGAAGAAAACATTGAATACTTAAACTTACAACCGGCATTAGAACGCGCTACCGAAAAAGTTTTTTGGGATCAAGATTTACACATCAACACGAATGCCCATAGCATTATTGGTAAACTATTATATAAAAACATTTCACCGTTGTCGCATTGACAGTAAACAATTTACATACTAAAAAAACCTCAGCGCTTATTTATAACCTTTTTATATAACGTCGCATCTCGCAGCAAGTACATTTTTCCCTTACCTGGTAACCAACGCGTATAGTTATAGTCTTTAATCACTTGGTCTTCTTTATTGGGTTTAAAGACCAAGGTATAGATAGGCGTTACATCTTTCCACCATTGCTCTTGCTCTTCAGAAAAATGGTACCACGTAACAAATTCGACACCGCCTTGAATATGATTCTCCGAAACTCCGAATCCATAAGGCCATTAATTGCATTCCAGCGAACGCGGTTCCACGATAAATAATCGTGTGTCGCACAAACTGAGAACCAAGTAAGGGCACCTAAAAAACCAAATGCCATATATTGATACCAAAGTTTTGGGATTTCCTGAGAATTCGCAGCTAAAAAAACAATGGCAATAGGAAATAACGGTAGCAAATAGCGATCGTACACCCCTACCAACAAAAACGGTGTGAGGTACACGGTAAAAAACACAAACGACAATAATACGATTGGAGAAATTGTTATTTTATTAAATACAGAAACCACCATGCCTCTGATGTGAAAAAGAAGTGCAATACTTGAAAACACCCCAATTGTGGTCACGATTAGCCAAAATAATTCGGGTGCATGTGGCGCTGGACTCGTCGTGAAATTTCCAGCATGATCATGGAGTGTGGTTGGACCCACACCAAAATCAATCCAAATATTATCTAAACTGGGTAACACTTTCCCTATTTTAATTAATATGCTGGTAATAAGTACCGTCCAAATAAGCGCCCAAATTTTATAACCTTTAAACGTATATCGACTGATATAAAAAATTGATATAGGTGCCAATAAGAACCCGATATAAGCCAAGCACCGAAAAAAATAGGATAAAATTAAAATAATTAATTTTATATCTATATTTCTAATGCTTTCCAGTAATAATTTAAACTTAGAATTATACCGTTCTTGTAACAAATCATGGGACTCCATAAAATAGGAAAAAAGCATGGCAAAAATAATGAGAACAAACAAAGGTGACATGGCTTTAGCTATGTTTTCTAATGTTCGCTTTTTCGTTAAGAGTACAGTAATCAACCAAACTACTGGAAAAACCCAGGCCAATTGACGTATTAAAAAGGCCCAACAGCAAAAGAAAATAGCCCAAAATATAGAGTGCCAAGACTCTGTTTTTATGGCTTTAGCATAAAAATAAAAACACCAAATAGTCATGCAATAGAAAGGAACATCGGTCATAAACGAAAACGATAACGATAAAAATATTGGATTCATCATGCATAGAACCGTTCCAAACAAGTTCATCCAGCGCGAAACACGAGCAAGTTTAAAGAGTTCGTAAATGCCGAGAATAGTTGCAAATCCCATCAACAGCGTTGACCAACGCAAAACGGTAAACGAAAAACCAAATAGCTTGGTAAAGAAATAGCCCCAATAGACATGACCTACCAAGGTCATTTCTCCCCAATTGTAGAGTTTTAAATACCCTTCTTCACGAAGCGTTTTAACAGATTTTCCATAACACCAATCGTCGTTTAATGGGAAATCACCCATAGGATTAATAATAGCAATAATTGCCAACCATAAGAGCAATAAACCGAATTGGTCTTGGTGTTTTTTAAAAAATCTAATCATTTTTTATAGTAGCTAAAATAGGATTCAATTTGCGCCTTCGCAAAGGCGTTCCCTGCTTCGCTCCAATGCCCGTCACATGATAAAAATAAGGCCTCATAATCTTCCGTAGAAAGATTTTTGGTAAGGGGCAACAAGTCTAAATATTCTACACCCATAGCATCACAAACACTTTTTAATTGTTTGCCAAGCGGATTTTTTCCATGTCTACGATAGGCTTTTATCTCCTTAAATATTGGAATAGTATATACCATTACCGGTCGCTCCCCCGCCAGTTTTTTAATGGCTTCTAGCGCATAGCGCATGCGATTGAATTGCTTCTCAGAATAATTAAAATAGCTGGGAACTTTAGAAGCTGCTAGCAGCTTATCATCAGGGATGGTCTGCACTTTTTGAATAGCACGTACATACCGATACATGTTATAGGAATAAGTGAAATTCTTTAATACCTTATGGATGAACCCTTGCTTTCTTGGACGTGCTTTCGATTTGTGAATACTATCGGTATAATACACCAATTCATAGTTGGGATACGTTCCATCTAAAAACGGTTGGTAGCGATCGCCACCAACACGTAAATTTATTTCGTAATCATCGTCAATAAAATCGTTTGAAGGTAAAAGACTCACTAAAACGGCTTCGTGTTTATACTTGCGCGCCAAAGTTTTATACAACATCATGTACTGCGTAGGGCCAAAATTTCCAGCCATACCATAATTCAAGTGTGGAATACCGGTTTCCCTTTCAAGCAAATTCGTCAAACGATCTTCTTGACTAACACCAATACCCTCGATAAACGAATCCCCTAAAGCCACCACTCTTTTAGTTTCGCCATTTATTTCTCGTTCTTGGTCACGAAATCCTTTTGAATTAGACTCATAAACCACATCAAAACAATATTTCTTCTGTCGATAGCTCGCATTTGGTAAATGTATTGTACCAAAATCTTCATTTAAATCAAACCAAAAATGCTGTGTATTTTGAAATGTATAGGTGGGTAACTCTATTTTGATTTCAGCAACACGAATGTAGATTGACAATACAGTTTCGAGTAAAAAAAACGTAATTCCGAAGATGAGTATTAGATTTTTTATTAGTTTAATGATCTTGTTTTTGAGCAAAGCGTATCTTTTGGTAATTTGATCTGATGGAAACAAATATACAGCCTACGGGATAAGATTCTTTATTAGTCTTGAAAAAAATAGATTTACCTACTACTTGATGTATATTTATCACGAAGTTAGAATATGAATGAAACAGACAAAATTTAAAATTATTTCAATAATTATTGGGCTTGTGTTCAGTGCTTTTTTAGGTGAGTTTTTGGCTCGTGTATATTTTTTTGGCCCTGCAGCATTTTCATATTCACGCACGAATTCATTTGGTATATTAGACAATTTCGGCCTATTAAAATATTCTGATTCTGATGAGCTAAAATATGAGTTGCTACCAAATTTAGACACTAAATACAAACTTGCCGATTTTCATACCAATGCGGAAGGTTTCCGCGATCGGAATCATGAAGTAAATGCAACGACGACTAAAATTGCGGTTTTGGGCGATTCATTTACCATGGGAACGGGTGTTTCGCAAGATGAAATGTACGTGACACAAACAGAAAAAGCCTTAAATAAACAAGATGCAAGGACAACCTATGAAGTGTTTAACTTTGGCGTTTACGGCTTCGCGCTGACGAATTATAAAACGATTTTAGATCGAAATGTACTAAAACACCGTCCTGATTTAGTGGTGATTGGATTTTGTGCTTCTAACGATCATTATGAACCAGGAACGGATTTTTCAATAGACGATTTCACCATAAAACCAAAGAAAAATGTGTTACGGGATTCGTATTTAAAAAAACTATTACAGGTCAAATTAAATGCGCAAGAACATAAACCTGTGACTTACGAACCTTATCATGTGCTATACATTGACAAGCAGTTTCAAAAATTCCAAAACACTTTAGAGCAACTCCATACCAAAGGACTTATTTTTTATATGGATTTAGTGTACGACCCTACTCGAATAGCACAAATAAAAGATTTAGCTCAGAAAAACGGATTACTATTTTTAGATGTTTCCGAATTTTTTTACGGTAAAAATCTACCAAAATACATTGTAAACGAATTAGATCCACATCCAAATGGAAAAGCGAATCAAATATTTGCAAACAAGCTATCAAGTTATATTTTAGCCAATAGAAACGAAATATTCAACAAATAATGGGAAATAAGATTATCATTTTCAATCCAAGAAGCGCTAATGCAAAGCATCGATTGCCAAATACAATTATTCAGGTTGGTGCTGCCATTCATGGAAAATATGACTATGTTTTTATAGACGGAAATATGGAGGACGATCCATGGGAGACGATTTCTAAATATTTTGCTACTGGAGAATATAAGTATTTCTGTTTGACCATCATGCCTGGTCCACAATTGAAGCAAGCGATTCCTTACGCCGAGAAAACTTAAAGAATTGTATCCGGAAATTATCAATATTTGGGGTGGTTATTTTGCTTCGAATCAATATAAAGTATGTATGAACTCGGGTATGTTGACTATATTATTAGCGGCCCAGGAGATAATACTTTCCCAAAGCTGTTAGATGTATTAGAGGGTAACAGTGATAAAAACCTAATGCTCATTCGCAATCTTATTTTTAAAAATGAAGACGGTAAAATCATACAAACCGTAAAAGAAGCTTTGCTAGACCAAGATTCGTTACCACAATACCCTTATACCTATTTTAATACCTTCTATCCATTGGAGAACTATTTAGCAAAGACCTTCATGGGAAAGAAAACCTTTGCCTATCACTCCAGTATGGGATGCCCTTTTACGTGTTCCTTTTGTGCCGTGGTTCCCATTTATAATGCAAAATGGAAAGCAAAAGCAGCACCGACTATCTATAAAGATTTAAAATATTTTAAGGAAAAATACAATATTGATGCTGTAGAATTTCATGATAATAATTTTTTTACATCGAAGAAACGGGTGATGGAATTTTCTAAACTTGTGATAGATGATAATATCGAATGGTGGGGAGAAGGTCGTATTGACACGATTAACAAATATTCGGATGAAGAACTACATTACATGCGAAAAGCAGGTTGTCGCATGATATTTTTGGGTGCTGAAACTGGTAACGACGAAGTCTTGAAACAAATGAATAAAGGCGGCACACAGTCGGGTGAAATGATTAAAAGTTTTGTGAAGCGCATGAAAGCTGTTGATATTATTCCGAGAACTTTCGTTCGTACTAGGATTACCTGGTGATAGCGAAAAAAAGGTGTATGAGCAGATTTTGTGGGACATTAATTTTATTCGTGAAATTAAAATAATTAATCCCGAGGCAGAAATTATTATTTATCTGTATAGCCCTGTCCCAACAGAAGGTTCAGAACTCTACCAACAGATTGTAGATGCCGGTTTCTCGTTTCCTTTAACCTTAGAAGAATGGATTGAACCAAGTTGGGAAAAGTTTGATTTGCGAAGAAACCCATTAACCCCTTGGTTAAAACCCTATATGGTAGATACAATTCAAAATTTTGAAACCGTGTTAAATGGCTGTTATCCAACAGTTTCCGATTTTAGAATTAAAGGTTACAAAAAATGGATACTTAAAATGGTTTCAGGCTATCGTTTTAAACATGGCTGGTACAAGTTTCCTTATGAAATCAAAGTATTGCATAAAATTTGGAAATACCGTCAGCCGAGAAATTGAAGGATTCTATTCAGAATAACCCCTATAAACATGTTTAAGAAACTAAAAAAAATGGCTTTCCCAATTGCCAAATTAGTGTTCGACACTTATCATTTAAAACAACGTACCTACACGTATGAAGGCATTCAAATCGCAATTAATCCGGAGGTGTTTCCGCCAAATTTTACTATAAGCACAAAAATTCTCCTCGATTATGTAAAATCGCTTAGGCTTCAAAATAAAACATTTTTAGAACTGGGGTGTGGTTCAGGAATTTTGTCCCTTTTTGCCGCTTCTAAAAAAGCAATAGTAACAGCTTCCGATATCAATCGAGTTGCAATCGAAACATTAAAAGAAGCTTCTAAAAAAAACAAAATACCTATAACCGTTGTGTATTCAGACTTATTTGAGAACCTTTTAAATAAAACGTTTGATTATATTATTATCAATCCCCCCTATTATCCAAAAGCCCCAAAAAACATTAAAGAGCATGCTTGGTTTTGTGGCGACAATTTTGAATATTTTGAAAAATTATTTGCGCAACTTCCACAACACATTTCACCGAATACTTTAATGATATTATCTGAAGACTGCGAGATTGAACACATCAAACAACTCGCTTTCAAAAACAAACTATCCCTTAAGTTAATTTCAAAAAAAAGCGTTCTAAAAGAGAAAAATTATATCTTTAATATTGAAAAAATATAACCCGTTTGAAAGCAACTTCACGCAATATACTACTAGACATTTTCAAAATTATTGTAGCCTTATTTGTGATTGCTTTGCACTGCCGTTTTTTATTAGATCTCAACCCAATTATTTATCAAATTTTTGGAAACGGAATTTTTAAAATTGCTATCCCTCTTTTTTTCTGTGTTAATGGTTTCTTTTTATTTAATGTTTTTAAACGAAATCACATTAAAATTTGGGTAAAACGTGTTGGTGTTTTATACGTTATTTGGATGTTAATCTATTCTTATTTACGGGTATATCTCAATGATTTTAATCTTCTAAAAATGATTGCTATATTCTTATTTGGCTTCAATCATTTGTGGTATTTGGCGGCTCTCTTTTTAGGAGGGATATTACTTTATCCCTTTCGAAACGCCTCAAACAATGTGTTGATCATAAGCGCCATTTGTTTATATTCCATAGGGATAATCATTCAATATCTGGGCGTGCTTCATGAGTTGGCTAGGTTTCCTCTGCTCGATAAATTAATGAGCTATCCGCCTTTACATAGAAATTTTTTATTTTACGCCTGGCCTTTTTTAAGTATTGGTTATGTTATTAGACGTAGTAATTTTCACACTAAATTCAAAAAAGCTACTGTTATCATTTTAATTAATATTAGTTTTCTAGCGCTAGTTATAGATTGTTTGGTTAATTTTTACTATTTATCACATGAAGTCATTCTTAATATGAATCTTTCTTTTTTATTATTTGGTCCTGTGTTATTAATTACCGCATTTTCTTTCCAAGTAAGGTCAAAACTAAATAGTAAACTATTATCCTCTTATTCTATTGCCATTTATTTAGTACATCCATTAATTATATTTCTAATTTTTAATGTTGTTACTTTGTCACAGACAGCATTAACTGTTGCCACGATTATACTATCTGTGATTGCAAGTTATTTCCTGATTTGGCTGAATAGCAAATTAAAATACATTTTATAAACGGTTTTATTAGTGAAAAACAAACTTAAATTGACGTCTATTTTATTCAGAAATTGCCTTCTTATTTTTCTTTTATTAGAAATTGGCTTAGGTGTTTTTTATAATTATCACGATGAAAATGGTATTGATTCTAATACCAAAAAACTTATTGCATCCGGGGCCTTTGGAGATTTGAACGATGAAACTATCAAAGAGATTTATAGAGAACTTCGACAACAAGATATGTTATGGGAACCCTATCTACATTATCGCTTCAAACCAATGAATGGTAAACATAATACCATTGACGAAAACGGTATTCGGAAAACCTTAAATCTCAGTTTAAAAGATTCAACATCAGCCATAAAAATATTTTGTTTTGGAGGCTCTACTATGTACAGTGCTGGAGCTCGTGACGCGTATACCATTCCTTCAGAATTATCTAAATTGATCCACAAGGCGTTTCCAAATAAGAATGTAGAGATTACTAATTTTGGTTGTCATGGATATACGCGAGCTACTGAGAATATTCAATTACAAAGAGAACTCATTAAAAATAACGTCCCCGATATTGTCATTTTCTATGATGGTGTTAATGAAGTTATTTCTGCACATCAAAATAATGAAGCGGGATTACCCACGAATGCTTATAACCGTAAAAAAGAATTCAAAATTGCACACAATTACAAAAAACGTATTGAATTGATGATTACTTCTAGTAATCTTTACCGATTTATTACTACGCTACAGCGAAAAATATCTAGTAATTCTCCCTATAAACAATTAGGACAACGATCAGATAGTTTAGCAACAGACATTGCAGATACGTATTTGGGTTACGTAAAAATCTCAAAAAGCTTAGAAAACACCTACCGTTTTAAGGTTTTTAACTTTTTACAACCCGTCATTTATTCAAAAAAGAATCTAACAACAGCAGAAAAGGGTTATTATAAAGACCAACAATACTATGAAAATCTGTATAACTTATCTTATGAAGTGATTAGAAAAGATTCACTAATGTCTAACGATAGCACATTTGTAGATATTAGCAATGTGTTCGATACTTCTAAAAAAACAATATATTGTGACTTTTGCCACACTAGTGAACGGGGTAATCAATTGGTTGCCGAGCGCATTTTTAAATATATAAAACCAGTAATTAGAAAAAGAATAATCCCTGTTTTATTAATATTAATTTAAATGATTAGTATCTGTCTTTAATGGGATGTACCCTTTTAAGTAAGTGCTCAGCATTAAATTACCACGGTAATTAATATGTGGATCATTCACAAAATATAACCTCGAATTTAATGAGTCTTTGGTTTGAAAAAAGGTCAAAGGGTTTAAGTGTTTTACGTTTCTATAGCCACTTAAATCTTTTGTTGCTTCACTAAAAAAAGGATAGTCATATTGTTGAATAGCTGTTTTACTATTAAACATTGCGCCTAGCTTTTTCATGTTTTCATAATAATAATCATTCACTTGTGCTTGATGAGGAATCCATAGTATGTATACCGGGACATCCGCAGGAACTGCGTCTAAAAAAGCGTTCATATGAACTAGCCAAGACCCATATCGTTTTTTAAAATCTCCTTCTAACCGTATTGTATAGTCTAAATAATTCGTGTCGCTTTTTAAAAAACGTTTGGTCCGAATATCATAAAAATCACTAGTAAATTCGTCCATTAATAGTACTGGCAGCCTAATGTCCTTTTCCACATTGAGAATAGCCAATCGCTGATTCAAATACCCCAAACTCAAGAAATGATCTGAAGCTTCCCAGTATATATTTCTCGGTAAAGGAATAGGCTTTTAAATTCCATAAATGATTCACATCTATCAGATCATTTCCAACATATACTTGGTATAATATTGCTTTCGGTTTATGTTTCTTTATTTTTTTTTCGCGAAGGTGTTCACTTGTCTAATCCCAAAACCAGGGACACTAAAGTTTAAAATCGAACAATTTGGAGCATTTTTTCGCAGCATATCTACGTAATTAATCGTTTTAGATGTGGCTGAGAACGAATCGCCAAATATCATGAGATCTACAGTGCGGTCTTCCAGATCTTTTTCTCTATTTAAGCCGTGATTTTGAGCTTTGTAAAAATCAATAACATTATATCTGTAGGACAGCTCAAACAGCACTAACGATACCAAAACTATTAGTGTTATTTTGGCTAAGGATAGACAAAAGCTCCTAAAAAAACGCATTCAATTAAAACAAAGTATATACAAATGGTGCAATAACAGAGTTTTCAGCGAAAATCACCAATAGGGTTAAGAGCACTAAAACAATGATAATAGGTATTAACCAAAACTTTTTTTGCTCTATTAAAAAAGCCCCTAATTGCTTTATCGTTTCATACTTACTCATAACTAACTTAATTTTTTATAATCTATTTCTCGAGTAACTGTTTTCCATTCCGGTTGATAACTTGGTTCTCTTCTAGAGGATCTTAAGATAAGAGATATCGGTGAAAAAACCACAAAATAAACCACACCCATAATTAAAAAACTAGTTACAGCACCGAGAACCTCCCCTATAAGTAACCATACAATCAAAAAGGGGAGTAATATACGTTTTACAGTAAAAGTAATAAGTAAAACTAATAACAAACCAACAGCCATAAAAATTTGACTTTGGTTTAATAAGAATCCATTTTTATAAATAGAGACCCCAAGAACACAAATAAGTACCACCGAAAGCAAATAGCCAAAGTCCCTTTGTTTTTTTGGCAACTTACTCATAGTTAACACTTTCGATAATGGCGTCTTAATCCAATTCATAATTTTTACTTACAATTAATTGTTCATCTACTTTTAAGTTATCTACTTTATTTAATACAAAATTTCCTAAAACCAGTACATCCATCTTTGTGTGAAAAAAACATCTTAAAGCATCTAAAGGCGATTCAACAATAGGTTCTCCTCTAACATTAAAAGACGTATTTATTAAAACTGGACACTCTGTTTTTAATTTAAAATTACTAATTAACTCGTGTAATAATTTATTTTCCTCCTTGTTTAAGGTCTGTACTCTTGCAGTATTATCTTCATGAATGCATGATGGGATTTCATTTCTTTTATTGCTCTTAACAGTAAAGAGCATGTATTTTGATATAGTATGCTTCATATCAAACCATGCGTTACAGTCTTCTTCAAGTACTATGGGAGCAAATGGTCTAAAACCTTCTCTAAATTTAATATTCAAATTAACATGTTTCTTCATGTCTTCAAACAAAGGACTTGCTAATATACTTCTATGTCCTAAAGCTCTTGGTCCAAATTCCATTTCATCTTGAAACCAGCCTACAATTTGCTTTTGTTTTAAAGCAGAAGAAACAGTATCACAAAGTGTAACATTGTCTAGTTTTGTATACGTTAAATTGTAGGAATTTAGATATTTTTCTATAGCTTCATTAGTATATGAAGAACCTAAGTAAGCCTGATCATTTAAAGAATTATTTAAATAAATTCTATCTTTTTTTAAGTAATGATACCATCCAGTATAAGCAGCACCCACTGAACATCCTGAATCACCGAGAGGCAGGCTGAACCCATATATTATCGAATATATTTTTTCCTAAAAGTTCTCCATTTGCTTTACAATTTAAAGCAACACCTCCCGAAAGACAAAGGTTATTTAAACCGGTCAGTTCTTTGGCATGAATTAAAATTGCTAAAATAATATCTTCAATAACAGACTGAATAGAAGAAGCAATATCGCAATAAAAATCCTCCATTTCCCCATCTAAAGCCCGTTGTTGTTTTCCAAAAATTTTACAAAATTTTGAGTTTATCGTAGATTTTCCTCTTTCAAAAGAGAAATAAGCCAAATTCAAATGAACTAAACCGGAAGAGTCATAACTAACAATATGGTCTAAAATACGTTGTTTGTAAATGGGCTTCCCGTAGGGCGCTAAACCCATTAATTTATACTCGCCTGAATTAACTTTAAAGCCACAATATTGAGTAAATGCCGAATATAACAACCCTATGGAATGCGGATAATGTTGTTCTTTTACAAGGTCTACTCTATTGTCTTTTCCTATTGCTATAGACGTACACGCCTTTTCCCCTACACCATCAATAGTAATAATTACAGCCTCTTGAAATGGAGAAGTAAAAAAACTACCAGTAGCATGAGCTTCGTGGTGTTCGCTATAAATAATCTCTCCAGTATAATTTAACTCATCTTTAATAATGCTTGAAACCCAAAGTTTGTTTTTCAACCAAGACAGTAATGTTTTTCTAAACAAATTAAAGGTCAATGGCGCTTCATTTAATAACGTGTTAATAACGCGGTCAAACTTTATAAAGGGCTTTTCATAGAATACAATCAAATCGATATCTGATATTGAAAGATGATTAGCTTCTAAGCAAAACGCAATTGTTTTATTAGGAAAAGACTTGTCGTTTTTAATTCTAGAAAATCGTTCTTCTTGTGCAGCAAAAAGCAATTTACCGTTTTGTATTAAACAGGCTGCTGAATCATGATAAAAACAAGAAATCCCAATAATATTCATAAAAAAGAATCAATGATTAGCGAATATAAAGCAAGTAATTTACAAACGGAATATGAATTAATAAATTTAAACGATTAAATCTTCTTCTTTTTGGACCTAAATGCAGCCTTGTCTTTACGTTGATTAAACGGCACCGCATCATTAAAGGTATGCTTCGCTTTTCCTGGTTTATTTTTACGCCATTTTTCAGTCTTTTCCGGAAGCAGCACTTTCAAAAGATCTTCACGACCCAACTTGTTTAACGTTTTTTTAATCCACTCTTTATTCTCCTCTTTGTACCAAAAGAAAAAGCGGTGTTGTTCGTCTTTTTCCTTACGTGTTATAGGTGTGTTTACCTTTTTAAGGGTGTACGGGTGGTAACCACTATAATAAATCACGGTTGCAACCGTCATGGGTGTTGGGGTAAACCCTTGAACTTGCTCTAGCTGAAAACCCATGTCCTTAGTTTCGGCAGCTAAATTAGCCATGTCCTCTACTTCACAAGCGGGATGATTGGAAATAAAATAAGGGATGAGTTGTAACTTTAAATTCTTCTTGATATTAATCTTATCGAAGCGTTCTTTAAATTTATGGAAATAGGTAAACGAAGGTTTACGCATCAGTTTTAAAACGGGATCACTGGTATGTTCCGGCGCCACTTTGAGTCGGCCGAGATACATGTTTGGTCATCACCTCTTCTGTGTAAGCGTCTAACTCTTTTGGATCCGCGTTTTTATTAAATTCCGGCACCAACATATCATGACGAATACCGAGAACCTATAAACGATTTTTTTACTTTAGGATGTCTATCAACGGCTTGATATAATTCGGTTAAAGGCTTATGTGAGGTATCTAAATTACTACATATTACTGGCGAAATACAACTAGGTGCCACACACTTGTCGCAAATAGATTGAATTTTACCTTTCATTTTATACATGTTGGCACTTGGCCCACCAATATCAGACAAATAGCCTTTAAAATCCGGCATATTTGCCACGGTATCCACTTCTTTTAAAATAGATTCTTGACTACGCGACGCAATAAATTTTCCTTGATGCGCCGAAATAGTACAAAAGCTACACCCACCAAAACACCCTCTGTGAATGTTTATGGAAAACTTGATCATCTCAAACGCGGGGATGGGGCCGCGTTTATCATATTTTGGATGCGGCAAACGTGTATAAGGCAAATCAAAAGAAGCATCAATCTCCGCCTCAGTCATGGTAGGATATGGCGGATTGATCATCAATACCTTCTCACCTACTTTTTGAAAAATACGGCGAGCAGCCAATTTATTAGATTCCTGCTCAATGACTTTAAAATTTGAGGCGTATTTTTTCTTATCCTTTAAACAGCTCTCATGAGAAGCGATTTCTACATCTTCCCAATTACTGTTTTTTGGAATTTTTTCGTCTTTATTTAATAGTACTGCGGTTTGATTTACCGTCGTAATACTATTAAAAGGGACCCCTTTTTCTAGTAAACGGATAATCTCACGCAAGGGCTGTTCACCCATACCATACACCAACATATCTGCCTTAGACGTTTCTAAAATAGTGGGCATCAATCGATCACTCCAATAATCGTAATGAGTGACGCGACGTAAAGACCCTTCAATACCACCAATTAAAACCGGGGTATCTCGGCCATTTTTCTTTTAAAATAGTACTATAAACGGTAGAGGCATAGTCTGGTCTAAAACCAATATCCCCATTGGGCGTATAGGCATCTTTATCACGTTTCTTTTTATTCGCATTATAATTGCTAATCATAGGATCCATACAACCCCCAGTAACCCCAAAAAACAACCTGGGTTTTCCTAGTTTTACAAAATCTTGAAGGTTATCGTTAACATTAGGTTGCGGTACAATCGCCACACGCAAGCCAAAGCTCTCGAGCAAACGTCCTATAACTGCAGGACCAAATGTTGGGTGATCTACATAAGCATCACCACTAAACAGTATGACGTCTAGTGCTTCCCATCCTCGTATTTTAACCTCTTTATTCGTGGTAGGTAACCAACTGGACAATTTTAATTCTTGCATAATGCTGCAAAAATAGTTAAAAAAAGAGTCCTAAGCATTATTATTAAAGCCTTTAGGATATATTTTAACATGGACATTATTAATCACAATCCATAAAAAGGATTCAATAACCCATTAGCGTTTTTCGTTTTTAAGACAGAAATAAACAAAATAACAGAGTTATAAACGGTCGTTTTTGCAATTTCGATTGTAGTTAACAATGCCTGAAAACATATCAACAAAGTTATCAAATAAAATACCGCATACTATTTGGTAATCAAGAAGATTGTCGTAAATTTGCAAACTCTTTTTGAGAGAGGAATGTTTAATAATAAAATTTAATAATTGTGGATACACTAAGCTACAAAACGATTTCAGCTAACAAAGCGACTGTTGATAAGCAGTGGGTTTTAATTGACGCTGACGGTCAAACATTAGGGCGAATGTGCACTCAAGTTGCAAAACTTTTAAGAGGAAAGCACAAGCCAAGCTTCACACCACACGTTGATTGTGGCGATAACGTAATTGTTATCAACGCAGAAAAAATCAACTTATCAGGAAACAAGTGGAATGACAAAACGTACATTCGTCACACTGGTTACCCGGGTGGTCAAAGAAGTCTAACTGCTACTGAATTGTTCGGAAAAGATCCGTCAAGATTAGTAGAGAAATCTGTAAAAGGAATGTTACCTAAAAACAAATTAGGCGCATCACTTTTTAGAAATTTAACTGTTGTTACAGGTACTAAGCACGCTCACGAAGCTCAAAAGCCTAAAACAATTAACTTAAACGAATTCAAGTAATGGAAGTATTACACAAAATTGGTCGTCGTAAAACGGCTGTTGCTCGTGTTTACCTTAAAGAAGGTAAAGGAAACATCACGATTAACAAAAAAGACATTAAAGACTACTTCGATACAGCAACGTTACAGTACAAAGTAAACCAACCGTTAGTTTTAACTAACAACGAGGAAACTTTTGATATTACTGTAAACGTCTTTGGAGGTGGTATTACTGGTCAAGCAGAAGCTATCCGTTTAGCTATTTCTCGCGCAATGTGTGAGTTAAATGACGAGAACAGAGGCATCCTTAAGCCGAAGGATTATTAACAAGAGATCCAAGAATGGTGGAGCGTAAGAAATTCGGACAGAAGAAAGCGCGTAAGAAATTCCAATTCTCTAAACGTTAATTTTATCCGATATGTCATGCGGCGCTTGTCGAAGCATTTCATTTCACAAAACTAAAAAACAAACAGTTATTGTTGTCCTAGTCTTAAGACAGGATCTAGTTTAGCATCTAAATAGTTAAGGCGATTTTTTACGAATGACCACTTAATTATTGCTAATTCAACAGAACGTAAACTATTACAAAATGGCAGTAGAAGTAAAAGAATTACTTGAAGCAGGTGTACACTTCGGTCACCTTACGCGTAAATGGGATCCAAACATGGCCCCTTACGTATATATGGAGCGTAACGGCATCCATATTATAAACCTTTACAAAACAGCAGCTAAGATGGAAGAAGCTGGAGATGCATTAGCAAAAATTGCAGCCTCACTGGACGTAAAATCTTATTTGTTGCTACAAAAAAACAAGCAAAAGACATCGTCGCTGAAAAAGCTGGGGGTATTAACATGCCTTTCATTACTGAAAGATGGCCAGGCGGAATGTTAACAAACTTCATTACGATTAGAAAAGCAATCAAAAAGATGGCGACTATCGATAGAATGAAAAAAGATGGTACTTTTTTAACGTTATCTAAAAAAGAACGTTTACAAGTAGACCGTTTAAGAGCTAAGCTAGAAAAGAACTTAGGTTCTATTGTAGATATGACGCGTCTTCCAGGAGCTTTGTTTGTTGTAGATATTAAACGTGAGCATATCGCGATTAAAGAAGCACAGAAATTAAACATTCCAATTTTTGCAATGGTAGATACCAATTCAGATCCACGTCAAGTAGATTACGTGATACCAGCAAATGATGATGCTTCTAAATCGATCGATAAAATTTTAACGCACGTTACTGAAGCTGTTAAAGCGGGATTAAACGAGCGCAAATCTGAAAAAGCAGACAAGGCTGAAGGTAAAACAGAAGCTAAACCAGCAAAGGCTGAAGCTAAAGCTGATAAAGCAGAAGCTAAACCAGCAAAAACGGCAAAGGCTGCTAACGAAGAAGAAGAATAAAACATAAAACAATTACAATTAAAGTCGTTTAGTTCTTTCTTAACAGAAATTAATTGAGCGACTTTTTTAAATTATATTTACTATGAGTGAAGTAAAAATTTCAGCAGCAGAAGTAAACAAATTAAGAAAAGCGACTGGTGCAGGTATGATGGATTGCAAAAAAGCTTTAGTAGAAGCTGAAGGTGATTTTGACAAAGCAATCGACGTATTACGTAAAAAAGGTCAAAAAGTAGCAGAAAAAAGAGCAGATCGCGATTCTAGCGAAGGTGCTGCTGTTGCAAAAATCAATGATGATAACACTGTTGGGGTAACAATAGTATTAGGCTGTGAAACAGATTTCGTTGGAAAAAACGACTCTTTTGTTGCCTTAGCAAATGAATTGGTTGAAAAAGCAATCAACTTTGATAACAAAGAAGATTTCTTAGCTTCAGATTTTGGCGGCATGACCGTTGCTGAAAAACTAGTAGAACAAACTGGTGTTGTAGGTGAAAAACTAGAAATCAATGCTTTTGAAAAATTAGAAGCTCCTTATGTAGGGTCTTACGTGCACATCAATAAAATTGGTGCACTAGTAGGTTTAACAGAAGCCAACGAAACTGTGGCTAAAGATGTAGCTATGCAAGTGGCTTCTATGGGAGCAACGTCTTTGTCTTACAAAGGTTTTGATGCCGCTTATATCGCGAGTGAAAATGAAGCAAGAATTGCGGTTATTGAAAAAGACAACATCGAATTAGGTCGTTTAGGTAAAACCTTAAAAAATGTACCTAAATACATTTCTATGGCGCAATTAACACCTGAAGTAATGGCTCAAGCAGAAGCTGATGCTAAAGCAGAATTAAAAGCCGAAGGTAAACCGAACAAATGCGGGATAAAATTTTACCAGGAAAAATGGAGCGTTTTATTTCAGATAACACGACTTTAGATCAAGAACAATGTTTATTAGACGAGAAGTTTATTAAAGATGATAAAATGACTGTTGCAGATTATGTAGCGTCTAAAAACGTGGAAGTGACTGCTTTTAAACGTGTGTCTTTAGGATAATTAAAACATAATGTCAAACTAAGCGCAAACCAATTGCGTTTGTCTTGATATTTAAAATATAAAACCACTACGCTCTTTTTAGAGTTAGTGGTTTTTTTTATGCCAAATTTGTACATGTTACCCCGAAAAACTGTAGGTCATCGAAAACCCAGCATGGCAATAGGCGCTATTGCCTTATCTACCAGCGGTTTAAATAATTTAGCACTCGGTTTACGGTTTTTCCCGTAATAGGCCTGTGCTCATTTTGCCTAGTTTTGCTCCATATTAAAAAGGCTGCACACCCATTAAAATGGTGTGTTTACTCAACAGAATAGCGCTCTCCCTAAGTTCTCTTTGTAAGAGTGCCATAAAGCATTTAATTTCGAAACTATTAACCAATTATTATCATAGATAAATGAACAACAAATTAAAACAGTATATTAAACTTACCATCCTATCCTTGGGAGCCGTTCTTTTTATTAATTCATGTCAAAAAGATGATGAATTTCAAACCACTAAAAATGACCCAAGCACTTATCAAGCAAGATTTAAAATATCTAAAATCGACAGGCCAAAGATTGAAGAGAACACTAGTTTAGTTAAAAACCTTCTAAAAATTGAAGACAAGCAAGAAAAAGAAAAACGACATGCGATAGCAAGCAAAGACATTTATCCAGTCAATTAGATTTTACTATCGATACAAACTTTGCAACTTACATAGAAAGCCCGGATGGTTTATACCATTCTTATACCTTTCCTATCTCTAGAAATGAAAACACTGAAGCACTGGAAAACCTATTAGTTTCTCGAAAAACCGATGGGACTTATATTATGTTTTTAGTGACTTATACTTTAACAGTAAAAGAAAAACTGGATATTAGAGATGGCATAGAAATAGATTTAGAAAACAAGGTTACTTTCACAGCCATAGAAGACAATGATTTAATTGGCGATATTTTTAGTAAAGACACGCCTGATTGCGGTTTTAGTTTTGTCTTTAGCTGTTGGGAAGTCCCTTGCGAAATAGATGGCTGTATGGAATCCCAATACACTACGACTAAGTGTGGTACAACAATTGAATATGGCGGACCATGCGGCGGTGGCGGCGGCGTTACCGGAACAGGAGACAATGGCGATGGCAGCACTCACGGAGGTGTCGTTGGAGCTGGTGGTGGTACTGGTGACGGTACTGGCCTAAATGAAGACCCAAACGCCCCAGTTACAGTAATAACACCTCCTGCACCCACGCCAATAGCACAGATAGTTAATTGTATCCCTAGTATTTTAAACAACGGGTTAACGACTTGTTTACAGGAAAATAAATCCCAAACAGGAGCCCTTAATGATTATTTAATTAATAACAGTTGCGATACACAAGCTCAAGGTTTTGGTGCTCCGGCTGCTCAAGCTATTTGTGATGGTGGAGAGGTGGATTTTGACGATAAAATTATTTTAGATCCAACTTTTACAAATAATCCAACGTTGATGTGTGTGTATAATAAACTTGCAGCAGATGGAAGTCAATTATTTAAAATAGCTGTCGAGTCATTTGAGCAAAATGCTGAATTTAATTTAACCCTTATGATTGGAAATTGTACATTTACAGATGACGCTTGTGCCAATACAAGTGAGTTGTCTACTACAGGTAATATTACAATTATTATTGAAGATATAAATACAAATCCGATACAGCTTGCACAATTAATATTGCACGAAGCGATACATGCTGAATTAGCAAGATATGTACTTCAATATGAATCTGGAGCAGATGTAAATGATAGACCTTATCTTTTTGCATTATATAAATATTACAAGGATTTGTACGACAACAATTCAGGAGAAATAGACCATATTTATATGACCTCGCAATACATTATACCCATTGCCGATGCTTTAAAGAAATTTGATAATAATAGTTACCCAATAGACTATTATAAATCATTTGCGTGGGATGGCTTGAGAGCTTGGGACGCCAGTAATATCTTAGGAGATGACGAAGAGGACAGTTATAATTCTTACAAACCAATAGTAATTCAAAACAGTGATGTATGCAATTAAAATCTAAATTTTTTATACTAATTTATTTACTAATATTTGTTTCTTGTCAAAATAATAATGAGGAAGAATACAAAGTTATAGCAACTATATATAATTCTATTCCAAAGGAATTGCTACCTCCTCCTAAGCCCACTGGCAAAAACGAAGTTCTAGACTCCATTGTAAATAAAATAGATTATGATAACCTTAATCCTCTTATTTTTAATTATGCTATAAATGAAAACTTCATAAATTTTGAAATTGATAATATTAGTAAAAAGTTTAAGTCATATAACTCAAAAGAATTATTCAAAACTATTAATATAAATGAAGATGAATTTGTTTTAATTGAAAGTTTAAAAACTCAAAATTATTCAAAAAAACTTGATAAGAAAAAGGTTACTAAACTTTGTGAAGATGATATTGTATTTTCTAGCAAACAATTTCTGAAAAAAAATTCCAAAGAGAAAGATAGTTTAGATGGCATAATAAGTTTTTCAAGAGTATCTTTCAATAAAGGTTATGAAAAAGCCGCTGTATGTGTTGGAGTATATAGATCAGGACTTGATTCAAATTTAAAGTTATATATTTTGGAAAAAAATAATGGGAAATGGGAAATAAAAAGTTATAAATTACTTAGTATTTCATAACACAGTTTAGGCATTAATACCACAAAAAAACAAATAAAGTTCAACTAACTAAGCTTTCGCTTCCTTAATACAACATGAAGCAATGGCTCAATGTTACAGGGGTATTATTAAACAGGCGCTTCAAGAATTTGACAACTCGCAAACAGATGAAGTTTATAAAGCTTTAGCATGGACGGGTCTTCAAAATACAGTTGCATGGAATAGTTTAACACAAACTGAAAGAGATAATATAATTCAAACCGTAACTGATTATAACATCAATAATTCTAATTGTCAATAATTATGAAGAAAATAATTTATACATTTTTATTAATATCCTTAAACATGTTTTCACAGGAAAAAGAAAAAATAGTGTTTCTTTTCAATAAAGCTAGTGATACTTTAATAGTCAAACATGATTCAGAAATTTACTCAATTGATAAAAAACATACTTTTAAGTTTGATGGAAAAAAAAATGAGAAAATAGAAACGAAATATGATTTGATAAAAAGCAAAAAATTTGAATCCTTTTCTGAATTTATTAGATTAAATACAGGGAAAAAATATCCTGATTATTTTAATATATATTCATTTTATATCTTTATTAAAGATAAAAATGATATAGGTTGTCTTATTGAAGTTGAAAAAATATGGCTTGTAGAAGATAAAATAGTTGACTAAACAACATATAAACTTTGCTTTATAATAATAGCCTTACCTCAAAAAAATTTAATGCTTACTCATTAAAGTGGATCTCTCTTTAAATTTTAATTTTCATTATTTTACAGTGACGGTATAACGACTTGTTTACAGGAAAATAAATACCAAACAGGGGCGCTAAATAATTATTTAATTAATAATAGTTGCGATACAGAAGCTCAAGGTTTTGGTGCTCCGGCTGCTCAAGCTATTTGTGATGGTGATGAGGTAGATTATGAGGATAAAATAGTTTTAGACTCGACTTTTATTAATAACGAAAAAGCAAAATGTGTTTACGATAAATTGAAAGGATTATCAAGCACTATTTTTAATGATATAATAAACGACCATTTTGGTAGTAATAGTACTAGAGATTTAAAATTTGAGATAGGAACTATACCTGCTCAATTAGGTAATACTGATGCTTTTACATACACTAATTATGATGTTAATAATATATCAAATGCTCCCGGCGATGTTATGACGGTAAGGCTAAGTAATACATTTGTACAAAATGCTTCCACTATTGAAATTGCATTAACTATAATTCACGAGAGTATTCACGCAGAGTTGATAGATAGATGTATACAATTATCTTTAGTTAACAATGTATCAATATTAGGAGGAATGGAATTTAATAGTTTTAGTGGTAATAATGTTTTTACGCTTCCGGATGCTATTTTTAATCAACTTTTAATAGTTTATAGTGCGTATCCTCCAAATTCTGATAGTCAATGGAATCACAATTTATTTAACGTATTAAGTTATAGAACAAAAATGGCACAGAATTTGGTTTTTGTACATCCCTGGTTGAATGACACGTCTAGTGATTTTATTACAAATGTTAATGCGGACACGCTAAATCTTTATGGTGATTTCACAATCGAAGAGTTAATGGATTACATCGCTTGGATTGGTTTAGAAGGAACTCAAGATTTTATTAATAACATTCAAGACATACCATTAGAATTGACAAAGAAAAATTTTGTTGAAACTTCTGCTAGAACACACTATACAAATGACTGTAACTAATAAAACTATGCCGAAATCAATTATTACTATCGTATTATCTCTTTTTTTCTATCTTCATATTGTCAAGAAAAGTCTAAGAAAGATGACTTATACATTTATGTGCCAAACAGTAATTTTACAGGATCTTTATTAGCCTATAAAGCCTATTTTGATTTAAAAAGTCAAGAGGAAGACTTTAAACAAGATACTTACTTTTTTAAAATAACTTATCCAGATTTAGATAGTCACACTTTATTTGAACTTGGAAAAATTGTTAAGAAGGATTCAATAAACTATGTTGAACCAGTTTCCTATTTTGAAGACAACTCTTTTTGTGAAATGCATTTACAATTGAGTAGGTATAAGAGAATATTTATAGTTACTGATTTTCCGAGATAGCCATAGAGAAGGTGGTAATGATTATAAAGGAAAACTGCTTATGTGGTATAGCAAGTATAGCGGTAGCGTCAAAGACCTTACTTTTGTGAATATGTCTAGTAAAAATTTAATAGACAAGTAACGCTTAAAACAAGTTCTGTAATGTTTTTATAGAAATAACATAATTTAATAAGAACATATAAAAACTCACAGGTTTCGAATGACTACAATATTATTATCCATCAAGATACTATTGAAACCAACGGCTCAAATCTAATGCGGTATATTACATTGAGTCATGAATTAATACATGCATATATGTTTGATGCATTGGAAGATATAGGTGTAATTACTTTTGACTCAGCAGGCTTTCCAATTTTAAATGTCAACTGCCCATCAAATAATGTTAATTTAAATGCTCAAAATATAAATGATAGATTTGTTTCCTTAATTTGTGCAATGAATACTGCTGGAACATTGACAGAGCAATGGACTCATGATTTATTTAATTCAAATGTATTTAATATTCAGGATTATAGACAGGAGTTAGAAAATATGATTTTAAATGACTATGATTGGAGTAGTGAAAGTTCGGATTTGTTAGCAATGCTTCTTCAATATTTGGGGCAAATTGGAAACAAGAACTAGCTAAAGCAATTTCATGGATAGGATTAGAAGGGACGGACGGTTATAATTCATACTTAAACAGTTATTCTACTCAAATATCAAAACTTTTATATATAAGTGATATTAACAATAAAATTTCGAACACTAACAATATTTGTCCATGAAAAAAATATTAATATTTATTATTTGTTTATATAGTTCTTTAACCTATTGTCAAAATGAAGATTTGTATATTTTAATTAATAATGAAGTTGCTTTAGACACAATAAATGCACAAAATGATTCAATTAGTTTAAAAATTTTTAGGCTAAACCTTAATTCAAATAACTTAGAATATGAATTTTATATTAATGAAAAAGGGAAATTGGGTAAAAGAATATTTTCGAAAAGTAGAAAATTAAAACTCATTGAATTAATTTACAAAAATGTTAAAGACAATAATCCACAAATTTTAATTAATGAAGCTAACATTACAAATTGGTTAACCTATGAGGAAATATTAAATGCAAGAGATTTTGAAAACTTAATAAATACTATAAAATCGTTTGATAACGTTTATATCTCTAATAAGGATGATAAATGTAATAAATTTCTGATTGCAAAAAAGGTTACTTTAAAGAATATGAAGGCAAAGCTCTGATCCAAATCATTTAACAAATTATAGTATATTAATATACAGAAAGTATTTTTTTTAATAGCATTTGGATTTTCTTTAATGAGTTTTGCCCAAGATAAAGCCATGGTTCAAGACGTATGTTTTTACATTAATCGTACCGATTTTTTTGGTAATTCGGGGGCATACAGAGCTAAATTCACTATTAAAAGTGACGATAAAAGATTTTCAACTGATAATTATTTTTTAAGAATCAATAATCCATTAGGAGAAGAGAAGTCTTTATATAGCTTAGGCAAAAGAATAGATATTAAAACTATAGACTATATCAATCCGGAAGATTTTTTTAAAGATACCTCTGCTTGCGAAACCCATAATGAATTAAGTCTTATAAATAAAGGTTTTAGTGGAATACGTATTTTTATTGTCGCCAATATACATCCGAGAACTATTACTTAGGGAAAAGGATAAAACTAAAAAACATATAATGTGGGAAGTTACATATGATGGAACAATAAAAGATTATTCTTATTCAAATCTAGGCAGAGGTCCATTTTTTGAAAAATTAAGAAAGAATAAAAATTGAGTTATTTAAACAATTAAAAAGCCAACCACTACGCTCTTTTTAGAGTTAGTGGTTTTTTTTATGCTGAAAAACACTTAGTTTTGCTAAACCTTTGTTGCTAACTTAAAGGAATCTTATAAACCGTTGATACAGCTTATTTTCTATGAAATACAAAAGAATTCTCCTCAAACTCTCTGGTGAAGCCCTCATGGGAGACCGCCAATATGGTATCGACCCCCAACGCTTATCTGAATATGCAGAAGACATAAAGGCCGTTACCGAAAAAGGTATTGAAGTCGCTATCGTCATTGGTGGTGGTAATATTTTTAGAGGAGTCGCCGGCGCCATGAATGGTATGGATCGTGTTCAAGGCGATCATATGGGCATGTTGGCCACTGTAATTAACGGTTTGGCTTTACAAAATGCACTAGAAGATGCAGGTGTGAAAACCCGCTTACAAACAGCCATAAAAATCAATGAAGTGGCAGAGCCTTTTATTAGACGAAAAGCCATGAGTCACTTAACCAAAGGACGTGTTGTGATTTTTGGAGGTGGTACAGGAAACCCATATTTCACCACAGATTCTGCTGCCGTGTTAAGGGCCATAGAAATTGAAGCCGATGTGATTTTAAAAGGGACCCGTGTGGATGGCATCTACAATGTGGATCCGAGAAAAAGATGATAAAGCCATAAAATTCGACCACATCACCTTTGAAGATGTACTAAGAAAGGGATTAAAAGTTATGGATACCACGGCTTTTACGCTAAGTCAAGAAAACGAATTACCAATAATAGTCTTCGATATGAATACGAGAGGTAATTTAATGAAAGTAGTTTGTGGTGAAAATATTGGAACTCAAGTAAGTTTATAGTATTTTTATTTTGTGAAAATTCGGCGTAGTTTTTGAAATGCCCGAATAGTATTAAAAAATTTCAATAATGAACGAAGACATTCAATTTATAATAGACAGTGCTAATGAGGCCATGGATAGCGCCATCACACACTTAAAGAAACAGTTTGTAAACATTCGAGCCGGAAAAGCTAGTCCTGCGATGCTAGGGAGCGTCATGGTAGATTATTACGGTTCGCAAACGCCTTTGAGTCAAGTGGCGAACGTGAATACCCCGGATGGTAGAACCATCACCATTCAACCTTGGGAAAAGAACATGATTCAACCTATTGAAAAGGCGATTTTAATTGCTAATCTGGGTTTTAATCCCATGAATAATGGCGAACTTCTAATCATTAACGTCCCGCCTTTAACCGAAGAACGCAGAATACAACTCGCAAAACAAGCAAAAGCCGAAGCTGAAGACGCTAAAGTGGGCGTGCGTAATGCTAGAAAAGATGCGAATAATGAAATAAAAAAACTGGAGGACGCCTCTGAAGACCTTCAAAAAAATGCCGAAGCAGATGTTCAGGCGTTAACAGACAAAGCTGTTAAGCGTATCGATGAGCTCTATGCCAATAAAGACACCGAGATTATGACGGTTTAAAAGTTAAAAGCGACTTAATTGTCGCTTTTTTTATAGCAATAACACTTAACTTTATCTATATATAATATTATGTGCTATTTTAAATCCTTCAGTTTTTGTTGTGCGTTTTTATTTTTAATGATCAGCAACGCACAAGACTATACATTCATTCCGGAAAATCAACACCTCCTTTCCGATGAGCAGGTGGCTACTATGCAAATCAAGATAACACCGTAAGTGCTACTCTTAAATGAACAAGGCGAAATTTTGCCTCAGTCGCAATTGAAATTGATGTCTAATCCCCAATACAAGCCCCTATTTTATGTCGACGCTAACAATAAGATAAAAACGCTAGTGTTTCAAAAGAAAAATAATCGCCCTGTTTTAATTATGAAAAATCCGGAAGCCGCATTCGTAAAAGGGGAAAAAGCGTTAGACTTTATTGTTCGTGATTTAAACGGGAGGACCATCAAACTTTCAGAGTTAAAAGGAAGCGTAGTGGTGCTTAATTTTTGGTTTACTAATTGTGGCCCTTGCATACAAGAAATGCCCAATTTAAATAGCTTAGTTAAAGATTACAAAGATAAAGCAGTGGTTTTTTTAGCCATTACCTTTAATAAAAAAGATGTGGTGGAACAATTTCTAGAGGAGCAGACCTTCGATTATACGATTGCTGCAAATGCGAATGATGTGATCACGAGTTACCAAGTACAAAGCTACCCAACAAGTATGGTGATTAATAAAAAAGGAGAAATCGTACTCAAAGAATTAGGTTACAGAACCAATATTAAAACCGTATTATCAAAATCTATTAATTCGCAACTCGAAAAATAATATGCGAAAACAGTTAACCCTAGTTGTCTTTTGTTTCTTTTCTCTATACGTCCGGTCACAAACACCCAAAACAGAGAAAGACAGTACCAGTTCTGATGTGTTATTAAAACAAATTGGAAACGGTTTCTTTCCTACAAAAGTATGGAATTTTGATTTGCGCTACCTCGTGAAATTTAATCAATATGAGGGGTTTAGAACGGGGTTAGGCGGGATTACCAATGATAATTTTTCAGAAAAGTACAGAATTGATTCTTATGTAGTCTATGGTTTTGTCGACCATCGGTTTAAGTACAAAATAGGCGGCGGTTTTAGAGTGCATCCGGAAACAAAAACTTGGATAAACTTCTCGTATAAAGATGATTTGCAAGAAACAGGAAGCTCCGATTTTCTCACAGATGGTCGCTTTTTCTCTTTCTTCGAACCGCGCTTGTTAAATATCGATTTATTTCATAAACACATTACGACTGCTATAAACATTGAGCACGAATTAAATCCCAAGTTACTGGTTGAAACAGAATTTTCAGTAAGTAATATTCGTCCCACTTATGATTATAATTATGTTTTAAACGGCCGCTCCTATGGCGCTTTCGAAACCACAAGAGCTAAAGCATCCCTGCAATGGAACCCTTTTAGCGCATATGAAGTCACTAAGGAAGGAACCACTAAAGAACTCAAAGACGGCTACCCTAAGTTTACCCTACAATACTCTAAGAGCTTTAGAGAGGTGCTCAATGCCGACTTTAATTTTTCGAAATTAGATTTCAGAACCATTCATAAGATAATTTACAACGCAGATTCTTACTCTGTCGCTACATTTTCGGCAGGCATTGCACATGGCGACACCCCTTTAACCCACTTATATCATGCCTACCCTAATAATATAAGAAAAGAAACCATTTTACAGCGGTTCTCAGTGGCAGGAATCAATAGTTTTGAAACGATGTATTTTAATGAATTCTTTTCCGATCGTTACGCCACCCTAGTTTTTAAACATTATGTTAAACCGTTTCACATTGCAAATAAATTCAACCCGCAATTGGTGCTCATTTCACGTTACGCCATTGGGAATATGAATAACGTTGGCAGACATCAAAAGGTGAATTTTAGTACTCTCAAGCACGGCTATATGGAAAGCGGTTTTGAAATTAACAAGTTGCTTTTTGGTTTCGGGCTGAGTCTAACGTATAGGTATGGACCTTACCATTTACCTCTTGAAGAAGATAATATTGCCTTCAAATTCACCTTTAACATCACATTATAAATGCAAATTTATAGCGAAATTTTATAGCTTTTACATACCTTTACGGCCTACTTTAAAAGGCCAATGTCAAAACAGAAAAAATCTAAATTTTGGGATGTCGTTGCAAGACTCATCTTGCGGAATAAAATTGGTATTCTCTTAAGTCTTATTATCATTACGGTTTTATTTAGTACGCAATGGAAATACATGCGTTTTACCTACACGGAAGCCAATCTTTTACCGAGACGATCATGAAGTTAATATTGAGTACAATAAATTTCTTGAAATCTTTGGAGAAGAAGGCAATTTAATTGTATTTGGTGTAAAAGACACGACGCTTTTTACTGTTGAAAAGTTAAATGCTTGGAACAGGCTCTCAGAAAGTTTTAGAAGTGATAAAGCCGTTGAAACCGTTGTATCTATAAAAGATTTACAAAAACTGGTTAAAAATAATAGTGCCCAAAAATTCGATTTAGAACCTTTTATTAAAGATTCTATTGCGTCAATGGCACAAATTGACAGGTTACAAGAAGAACTTTTTAAGCAATACCCTTTTTACGACAATTTCCTTTTTAATACAGAAACGAAAACTGTTCGTACCGCCATTTATCTAAATAAAGAGATTGTTAATACACCTGCCAGGAAAGATTTTGTGTATTCTAATCTTATTAATAGAATAGAAGCCTTTGAAAAGCAATATAACATGGATGTTCGTGTTTCTGGTATGCCCTATATTAGAACACTTAATGCTCAAAATATTGTCGACGAAATTGGACTGTTTGTTGGTGCTGCCTTGTTCGTAACCTCTTTTATTTTCTTCCTGTTTTTTAGATCCCTTCGTGCTACTTTCATTTCGCTAATCGTCGTTTGTGTTGGCGTGATGTGGACCTTGGGCATCTTAGGTTTATTAAAATATGAAATTACCGTTTTAACGGCTTTAATTCCACCACTAATTATAGTTATAGGAATACCCAACTGTATTTTTCTCATCAATAAATACCAACATGAGGTGAAGTCTCATGGAAACAAAGTAAAATCTTTACAGCGTGTTATTACTAAAGTGGGTAATGCCACCTTGATGACCAATGTTACCACAGCCTCCGGTTTTGCGACGTTTATTTTTACAGAAAGTAAATTACTAAAAGAATTTGGTGTGGTCGCCTCATTAAGTATTCTCGGCTATTTTTATTCTGTGTTTATTAATTATTCCAATAATTTATACCTTTTTACCCTACCCAAAAGACCGGCATTTAGAGCATTTAAATAAACGCTGGATTGGTGGGTTTGTAGATTGGACAGAGCGCATGGTACGTGGCAAACGAATTGCTATCTATATCGTATCATTAGCCCTTTTAGTCATTTGTATGATTGGAATCTACAAAATTAAAATTTCAGGAAGTCTTATAGAAGACATGCCTAAAAATCAAGAGTTCTTTAGTGATATCCGTTTTTTTGAAGAAGAGTTTAACGGCATTATGCCGTTGGAAATCATGATTGATACGAAGCGTAAAAAAGGCGTGATGCGGTCCACCACACTTAAACGCATGAACGAATTGGAAGATTTAATTATTGAGACCCCGAACTATCCGGACCCATTTCTGTAGTGAGCTTAGTGAAATATTCAAAACAGGCTTATTATAATGGCAATCCAAAATATTACCAATTACCTACAAAACAAGAGGAGGCTTTTATTTTACCATTTGCTAAAAATTCAGGTTACTGGTGATGTTAATTTATTACAAAACTTTGTGGATTCTACAGGTCAATATGCCCGTATCACTTCCTTTATGAAAGATATTGGAACAGATAGAATGGAACGTATTGAAGAAAACTTAAATCAAAAAATCGCCAAGGTATTTCCGGAAGAAAAATACAATGTTACCATGACTGGTAAGGCTTTGGTCTTTCAAAAAGGAACTACTTATTTGGTTAAAAATTTGGCCCTATCGCTATCACTTGCCATTATCCTTATATCGCTATTTATGGCGTATATGTTTCGTTCATTTCGAATGATTGTAGTCTCCTTGATTCCTAATTTGTTACCCTTGGTGGTTACAGCCGGTTTAATGGGCTATCTAGGCGTCCCAATTAAACCTTCCACGATATTAGTCTTTAGTATTGCCTTTGGTATTTCAGTCGATGATACCATTCATTTTTTAGCAAAATACAGACAAGAGTTACAAGCCAATAACTGGAAGATTAAAAAATCGGTTTACGCGGCCTTGCGTGAAACTGGTGTAAGTATGTTTTATACCTCTATCGTATTATTCTTTGGTTTTATTGTCTTTACTATCTCCAGTTTTGGAGGTACGGTTGCCCTTGGCGCATTAGTCTCTGTAACGCTATTATTCGCCATGCTATCAAACTTATTACTTCTACCTTCATTATTATTGTCATTGGAACGCAACATAGCGAATAAAGAAATTCTAAAAAAACCAGCAATCAATATTATACCCATTGAAGGTGATGACGATGATGATGACATTTCAAGTGAATCGGAATAAAAAACTAATTATATTTGCCATAAAACACGTATTAAAATGACCACAAAAACAGTTGCCCAATTATTAAAAGAAACGAAGCTTCAAGAAGTAGATATAAAAGGATGGGTAAGAACATTTAGAGCCAATCGTTTTGTTGCTTTAAATGACGGTTCTTCAATTAATAATATTCAATGTGTTGTTGATTTTGAAAATACAGATGAAAGTACATTAAAACGTATAACAACAGGTGCTGCCGTTCATATTAAAGGAGAATTAATTGAGAGTCAAGGCAAAGGTCAAAACGTTGAAATTGCGGTGGCCTCCATAGAAATTTTAGGAGATAGTGACCCTGAAACCTATCCCATTCAACCCAAAAAACATTCGTTTGAATTTTTGCGAGAAAATGCACATTTACGTACGCGAACCAGCACATTTAGTGCCGTCATGCGTTTACGCTCTTCACTTTCATTTGCGATTCATAAATACTTTAATGAGAACGGGTTTTATTACATGCACACCCCAATTATTACAGGCAGTGATGCAGAAGGTGCTGGAGAAATGTTTCGTTTAACAAACTTGGATGCCAAAAACCCTCCTTTAAATGAAAACGGAGAGGTAAACTATAAAGAAGATTTTTTCGGAAAGGAGACTAATTTAACGGTGTCTCGGACAATTGGAAGCCGAAACCTATGCCATGTCTTTAGGGAAAGTTTATACTTTTGGACCTACGTTTAGAGCTGAAAACTCGAATACCTCACGTCATTTATCTGAATTTTGGATGATTGAACCTGAAGTCGCTTTTATGGATTTAGCAGGAAACATGGACTTGGCAGAAGATTTTATGAAATCGGTGATCACATACATCCTTGAAAATAATGCTGAAGATTTAGAATTTTTAGACCAACGTTTGTTCGACGAAGAAAAAGTAAAACCTCAAGCAGAACGCAGTGACATGCGTTTAATTGAAAAACTAAAATTTGTTACCGAAAACAACTTTAAAAGAGTAAGCTATACCGAAGCGATTGATATTCTTAAAAACTCAAAACCAAATAAGAAAAAGAAATTTAATTATATCATTGAAGAATGGGGCGCCGACTTACAATCAGAACATGAACGTTTTCTTGTAGAAAAACACTTTAAATGTCCGGTAATCTTGTTTGATTACCCTGCGAATATTAAAGCCTTTTATATGCGTTTAAATGAAGACGGCAAAACCGTTCGCGCTATGGATATTTTATTTCCTGGCATTGGAGAAATGGTTGGAGGCTCACAACGTGAAGAACGTTTGGAGGTATTAAAAGAAAAAATGGCGGTTTTAGATATTCCTGAAGAAGATTTGTGGTGGTATTTAGATTTACGCAAATATGGAACCGCCGTACATTCCGGTTTTGGTTTAGGTTTCGAACGCTTAGTAATGTTTACCACAGGAATGGGCAACATTCGCGATGTCATCCCTTATCCAAGGACGCCACAAAATGCTGAGTTTTAAAATTAATAAGCCTCACAGGTTTTAAAAACCTGTGAGGTTTTTTTAAATAGTTTTACTACATTTAATGAAATCAAAAATTATTCATGCTTAAACAATATTTACAGTTCAAATTATCGCAGAAATTGTCTCCGCAGCAAATTCAATTAATGAAATTGATACAGTTGCCTACACAAGCTTTTGAACAGCGTTTAAAGCAAGAGTTAGAAGAAAACCCTGCACTAGATACAGGAAAAGAAGAAAAAGTTGATGAATATGAGGACATGGATAATACCCATGACGATTTTGATGATAGTGAATCTATAGGCAATGATGACATTAATGTGGATGATTATCTTAGTGATGATGAGATTCCGAGACTACAGAACTAGTGTTAACAATTACAGTGCAGATGATGATGAAAAAAGTATCCCCTATGCGTCCGGCACCTCATTTACACAACACTTAGTAAGCCAGTTAAACACCTACAGATTAAATGATGAAGAGCGTGATATCGCCGAGTTTTTAGTAGGTAGCGTGGACGAAAGTGGCTACATCCGTCGGGACTTAAGTGATATTATGGATGACTTAGCATTTACTCAAAATGTTTATACGACCGAAGATAAAATTGAACGCGTACTCAAAATAGTACATCAATTGGACCCATCTCGGCGTTGGTGCTCGTAATTTACAAGAATGTCTAAGCATTCAATTAGAGCGAAAAGAGCAAAGTCCAGATATTGAATTAGCTTCTGATATTATAAATAAGGCCTTCGACCAATTTACCAAAAAGCATTATAAAAAATTAATGCAAAAGTTTGATGTGAGTGAGGCCCAACTTAAAGATGCGGTACACGAAATTGAAAGACTCAATCCAAAACCTGGAGGAAGCTATTCGCGAAACACACGAATGGTGGAGCATGTGGTACGAGACTTTGCCATTAACATTGTTGAAGGGGAATTAGAATTAACCCTTAATGGACGGAATGCTCCGAATTGCATGTATCTAGGGAGTATAACAATAT
Source organism: Lacinutrix neustonica (assembly GCF_026625145.1). Classification (GTDB taxonomy): domain Bacteria; phylum Bacteroidota; class Bacteroidia; order Flavobacteriales; family Flavobacteriaceae; genus Lacinutrix; species Lacinutrix neustonica. Next base: position 1,926,210 of record NZ_CP113088.1, read on the forward strand.
GCTAAAGGGTTATAAGGAGTCTAAGGATAAATCGAAAGCACAAAAAGATGCCGTACAATTTATTAAGCAAAAATTGGATGCCGCAAAATGGTTTATAGAAGCTATAAAACAACGCCAACAGACCTTATTTGTTACCATGAGTTCCATTATGCATTATCAAAAAGAATACTTTTTATCTGGTGATGAGCGTAAACTGAGACCTATGATTTTGAAAGATATTGCCGATGAAATTGAAATGGATGTTTCTACGGTATCACGGGTCGCAAATAGTAAGTATGTAGATACACCTTATGGAACAAAACTAATCAAAGAATTCTTTAGCGAGTCGATGACGAATGATCAAGGTGAAGAGGTTTCTACCCGAGAGATCAAGAAAATTTTAGAAACGGTTATTGAGGAGGAAAGCAAAAAGAAACCGTTAACAGACGAAGCTTTAGCCAAAATTTTGAAAGAAAAAGGGTACCCTATAGCGCGTAGAACAGTTGCCAAGTATCGCGAGCAGTTAGACATCCCTGTTGCTAGACTCCGTAAAGAACTCTAATGAGCTGGATTCTTAAAAGTATATCGTTTATTTTTCATCCTATCATCATGCCTCTGTTGGGGGTTATTTTTTATTTTTCTAAAACGCCTAGATATTTTCCTAAAGAATTGGAAAATGCGAAAATCGTGTCTTTAGTCATTTTAACTATTTTATTACCTATACTAATATACTTTCTACTAAAAACGTTGGGTAGAACCCATTCTATATATCTAAAAACTACCAAAGAGCGCATTATACCGCTCGCTTTAAATCTAATTATCACACTTCTCATTATTCTAAGAGTGTTGCCTTCCAATCAAATTATAGAATTGTATTATTTCTTTGTAGGCATACTCATGTCTACCATGGTCTGTTTGGTTCTCGCCCTATTTAAATTTAAGGCCAGCATTCATATGATCGCTATTGCAGGTGTTTTTATGTTCGCTATTGGTTTGTCGTTACACTTTAGCAAAAACATAAACGGTTCACTCGCGTTATTCGCTTTAATTGCTGGAGCTGTTGGGACTTCTAGATTACACCTAAAAGCACACACCGGGGTAGAATTGGTTTTTGGTTTTTGTATTGGTTTTTTTCCACAATTACTATTGTTACAGTACTGGTTGTAATTAAAGGATATAAAACATTAACCCAATTTTAATAGCATTAGCTTCTATGGTTTCAGCGCTTACTTGTGTGTCACTTTTGAATATTGCATTTAAGCCATAGTAAACAAACACATTCCAGGTATTATAGCCCGCACTAATAGAAGCACCATACTGCATTGCATTTAAAGCATTTAAATTAGACAATTTAATATTCTCTCGGTTCTCCTTCAAACTTACTACTACTAGCAACAACATAGCCCAATCTTAATCCCGTATAAATACGCCAAAATTTATACTCTGAGGGAGAAGAAGTTCTCCATCTGAATTCTATGGGTACCTCTAACATATACGTGGAGAATTTGTTTTTAGAGAATTCTATTTGGCTATCATCGATTATTTGGAAGGTCTCACCAGTATCTTCAGAGGATCTCATTAAAAGATTTTGATTATAAGAATTTAAAGACAGTCCCAAACCAACTCCTATGGCATGATTTCTTTTTTTATTAATAGGAATATCTTTAATAAAACCTGCATGAAAACCGCTAGAAAACCCATTTTGAGATAGCCCGAAGGCTTTTTACCAATGAGGTTAGAAGTAATGCCAATATAAAATTGATCTTCTTTATAAAGCGAATCTAAATGTGTTTCAGATAGTAACTCTATTTCCTGTGCCCCAACTTTAGCCATGAGTGCGAAAAACAAAATAAAGAGCCATGTAAATTTCATAATAACTTATTACTATATGGAGTCGAATCGTAAACCAAGTATAAAAAAACAAAAAGCGTTTTGAAAATCAAAACGCTTTAGGTTATAAAATTAAGAATATAGATTAATTACGACTTGAAGAAATCGATTCTCCCTTCTTTGTTGTATAATTAATCTTTAGTGCATTTGTTTTACGTAATTCTTGTTTCACGTCTGTTAATGCCCCCATTTTAGCATCTCTGTCAACTTTTAATGATACTATTAAAAGCGGTACGAGTTCTTCCGGTAAAGCCGCTCTTTCTGAAGCAATGAATGCTTGAACAGCATCCGGGCTTTTTAAAGCATCATTTAACTGTATCCTATCTTCTGTTCCATAAGTATCGACATAGTTCCGACTCGGTTTTCCAATATAGATATAACTAATAGGCTTTCTTTTATCAAGCTTTTCAATTTGATTTGCCTGTGGCAAATTGTTTTGAATCTTTAAGTTATCTTCTTTAATTACTGTAGCAACCATGAAGAAAAACAGAAGCATGAATACAATATCTGGTAAAGATGCTGTTGAAATAGGAGGTAAACCTCCATCTTTTTTCTTTTTAAATTTAGACATAAAATTATTTTATCTAATTAAACTTTACTTTGTTTCTGCTTCAGAGAACTTTTGCGGTACTAGAATTCTAATAGCTTCTAGCTTTGTTTTCAAATTTTCTCTTCTGTTAGGCGGCGTTGCTGGATCTAAATACTCATCGTTCGCCTGAACATAATTTATACCTTCTCCCGGATACTCTCTTATAAATTCTCTATTTCTAATTTCATTATAAGCAGCAATAATTTCATTCTGTACAGCAATATACGTTTTGTACTTTGTTAAACGGTTATTACTTAAAGAAATTACCGCTTTGTCAAAATTATCTGAAGATCTTGGGTCTCTGGCTCCTTTACAGTACTTACAAGCATCTGCGCCTTTGCCACCACCATTGTCTAAAAACTTAACCGCTTCTTTACGTAAGTTATCTAAGTCAATAGGATCCGATTCCCCTTTTTGAGTCACCATTATCCTATCGGCACTATTCACATTAATAGTAAAGATATTTTTTTCTTTTATAACTACCTCGGTATCCTGTGGATCCTCCTCCCATGGTGGTAACTTTCTATTTAACCCTGAATCGGTCGCTATATCTGTTGTTACTAAAAAGAATATTAGTAATAAGAAGGCAATGTCAGCCATAGAGCCTGCATTAACTTCGGTGCTGATCTTCTTGCCATAATTATCTAATCATTTTTTTAATTCCTGTGAATACCATTGAAAGTACTGCAATAACCGCTAGTACATAAAAAGCGATTAATCCGCCTCCTACAAGTTGAGACTCATTCGCAGTTGCCTGCATGTTGTTGTAAAAATAAGCTCTTTCATCACCAGCAGACACTACAAAAGCAATCGCTAAAATGGCTAAGAAAACACCTACACCTATTAAAGTACTTTTTAACGATGACGTATGTGTAAATAACCCTTTTAAAACAAAGAATACCACCAATACCAATGTTAATGCTAATATAATGTAGGCTACCCAAGCCATAGGCTCAAATAGAGTCGTGTCGCCTGATGCAAATGCCTTTTTCATTCCCTCATTACCTTCTGCGATAATACGGAATAAAGAAACGATACCTATTAAACTTAATAAGGCTACAACTATTTTTAAAAATTTATGCATAATCTTTATTCGTTTTTAAAATTAGTAAATTCCTTATTTTTTGTATCTCGATAACATATCCATTAAAGTGATAGAAGAATCTTCCATGTCATTTACAATGCTATCAATTTTTGCTACGATATAATTGTAAAAAATTTGAAGTATAATCGCTACAATAAGTCCAAATACTGTTGTTAATAAGGCTACTTTAATACCACCTGCTACTAAGGTTGCATCCATACCACCTGCCGATTGAATTTTATCGAAGGCTTGAATCATACCAATTACAGTACCCATGAACCCAAGCATTGGTGCTAATGCGATAAATAAAGAAATCCAAGAAACGTTTTTCTCTAATTGTCCCATTTGTACGCCACCGTAAGCGACAACCGCTTTTTCAGCAGACTCTAAACTTTCATCTGCACGATCTAAACCTTGGTAGAAAATAGAAGCTACTGGTCCTTTTGTATTTCTACAAACCTCTTTTGCTGCTTCGATTCCTCCTGATTGTAGAGCATCTTCAACGTTTTGAGTTAATTTTTTTGTGTTTGTTGTAGAAAGGTTTAAAAAGATAATTCTCTCAATAGCAATCGCTAGACCTAGAATTAAACATAATAATACAATTCCCATAAATCCTGGGCCACCTTCAATAAAACGTTGTTTTAATTCTTGGTGAAAACTCTTGTCTTCGTCTGCTGCAGTTGTATCATCTGCATCATCTTGAATTGTTACAACTGCAGTTGCAACTGTTGCTGCATTAGTAGTTGCATTAGCTGTACCAAATGCCATTAGAAATACTATGGCTAGGATAGAAAAAAATCTTTTCATTTGTTTTGATCTTAATTTTATTAATTAGTTAAAGTGTTAAAGATATAAAAATTGGAATTAATAATACAAAATAGATTAATCGATTTAAAAAATCTCTGTTATAAATTAATCAATGGCACTGCTAATTCGGCCTCAAATAAAAACAAAAAAAAGCGAAGGTTCAAATTTTGACCGTTAATTTTTAACTCATTTCTCCTCTTAAGGCCGTTTCATAAATGGTTTTGAACAAGTTAGGCGCAATATTTTGCCCTAACAAATACATCAATTTACAAATGGCAGCCTCGGTTGTGATGTCTTTTCCGGAGATTAATCCAATACGTTTCAGCTTTTCACTCGTTTCATATTGTCCCATCATAACACTTCCTCCGAACATTGCGTGACATTAATAATATGTATTCCTCTATTAATGGTTTCTTTTAACAAGTCGACAAACCATTTTTCTGTCGTACAATTTCCCGCACCATAGGTTTCTAAAATAACACCTTTTAAATCGGAGTATTAAAAATACAGGTCAACAATCGTTCTGAAATACCTGGAAACAATTTTACCAACGCTATATTTTCGTCTAAATTTTTATGAACAACAAGCTCTTTTCTTGCATTAGGTTTAAACAAGCGTTCATTATTAACCTTTAAATGCACACCAGATTCTGCTAAGTCCGGATAATTTAATGAGGCAAAGGCTTCAAAATGTTCAGCATTTATCTTGGTTGTTCTATTCGCTCGATATAATTTATATTCAAAATATAAACACACTTCCTTTATAACCGGTTTATTATAATGCTGTAGTGCCGCCACTTGAATGGAGGTAATTAAATTTTCTTTAGCATCGGTTCGCAAATCACCTATGGGGAGTTGGGAACCGGTAAAGACCACAGGTTTTGCTAAATGCTCCAGCATAAAACTCAGCGCTGAAGCGGTGTAACTCATCGTATCGCTACCATGTAAAACCACAAATCCATCACAAGCCGTATAGTTTTTCTCAATAATCTCTGCAATGGCCACCCAATATTTGGGTTCCATATTACTAGAGTCTATGGGCGAATCGAAAGTGGTTGTACTAATATTACAGTCTAATAATTTTAGTTCGCGAATACGATCTAATAAATTATTAAAATCAAAGGCGCGGAGAGCTCCGGTTTCAGGATCCTTTATCATACCTATGGTACCACCTGTATATATAAGGAGTATGTTTGGAATGGTTTTAGTCATAGTCTAGCTTTAGCTTTTTGGTTTTCGTTTCTTAAACTCCAAAAACAGCTTTTGAATTCTCGGTTGTAATATCGGCTATCTTTTCTTCAGAAATAGTATAGATTTCAGATAGTTTCTCTATCACCTTTAAAATATAACTGCTCTCATTTCGCTTGCCTCGGAAAGGTTTTGGTGCTAAATAAGGCGCATCGGTTTCTAAAACAATATGTTTTAAGTCTATCGCTTTTAAAAACTGATCTATTTTTCCGTTTTTAAATGTTGCGACACCGCCAATACCTAATTTCATATTATAGGATAGGGCTTGATGCGCTTGCTCTATCGTTCCTGTAAAACAATGAAAGATCCCAAATAAATCATCGCCTTTCTCTTCTTCTAAGATTTCAAAGATTTCATCAAAGGCGTCTCGACAATGAATTACGATTGGCAATTGATGTTGTTTTGCTAATTTTATTTGCTGTCTAAAAGCGTCTTGCTGAATGGCTAAAGTGCTTTTATCCCAATACAAATCAATCCCAATTTCGCCAACCGCATAGAATTTATGCTGCGCTAGCATCGTTTCTACATGTAACAATTCCTCCTTATAATTTTCTTTTACATGTGTTGGATGCAATCCCATCATTAAAAAAACATGTTCGGATAATCTTTTTCCAACTCCAACATCGCTGTTGTATAAGTAGAGTCTATAGCTGGCACAAATAATCGCTTAACGTTAGCCTCTAACGCGCGTTGCATCATTTCGGTTCTATCCTCTTCAAAAGACTCACTATATAAGTGGGTATGCGTATCGGTAATAATCATGGTGTAAAAATAAAAAAGTCATCTGGTTATTGAGGACTTTTCTGCTTCTATTTACTATTTATCTTTTTGTTTTTTTAAGCCTATATTTGATTTACATTATAATACATAAGTCTCAAGCTCTTTTGTTAAGACGGGAATTACTGTTGCATATATAGATATCTTATTTTAATAATCTTCTAATAAATGAAAAAAATCACCCTACTCTTCCTCCTAATACTTTCTCAATCAACATTTGGTCAAGTCGAGTTTACTGAGACTAAAAAACTGGCAGCTACCTGTAAAGTTTGGGGGGTTCTTAAATATTATCATCCAAAAGTAGCTAATGGTATTTATCATTGGGACAATCAACTTTTTGACGTTTTACCAAAAATTGAACAAGCCAAAACAAAAGAAGCCTTCTCTTTAGTTTTAGAAGACTGGATTAATTCCCTGGGAGAAGTAGAAGCCATCGCGCCAATCATGCTTTCAGAAGATATTGACTATTTTGAGAAAAACTTTGATTTGTCTTGGATTGACAAAAACGATTTGTTTTCTAATAATCTTTCAAGAGCGTTGAAGTTTATTGAGAACAACCGCTTTCAAGGCAATCAAAATTATGTGCATCAAAGAAAAGCGGGAAATATTTTCGTAAAAAACGAAGACTATTCCGCTTACGATTTTAATGACAAAAACTCAAGGCTTTTAGCGCTATTTATGTACTGGAATTTAATGGAATATTTTTATCCTTATAAGTATGTTATGGACAAAGATTGGGATAGCACTCTAGAGGACATGATACCGCTATTCATAGAAGCTAATAACGACGATGATTTTTACTTAGCGATGCAAAAATTAACGGTCAGGCTCAATGACTCCCATGTCGTGTTTCATAGATATCTTGGAAAGGGTACAAAAACCAAACGGTTTCTACCTGTTACCTGTAAAATAATTGAGGAAAAAATAATTGTAACAGAGGTCTTACAGGTTGCACTTACAGAAAAAGAAGACATAAAGGTAGGAGACGTCATCACTAAGGTTAATGGCAAATCAATTAAAGAAATTATTTTAGAAAACAGAGACTTCATTAGTGCATCAAATGAAGCATACTATTTAGAGCACATACTAGAACCTGTGCTCTCAGGATATAGTGAGACTATTACATTAGAGTTTTTGAAAGAGGGCATGACCACATCAAAAACAATTGATTGGAATGATTATAACATATGGCAAAGATGGGAGCTTAATCAAGCATCTAAGTTAAAAATAAATTTAAACGTTTAGAAAATAACATTGGTTACGTAAACATGGGTGCTTTACAAGTGGAAAACGTTCCTGAAATGATTAAAGAATTAAAATCAAGTAAAGCTATTATTTTTGACATGAGAAATTACCCAAATGGCACTTTTAGAGCGATTTCACAGTTTTTAAATGTCAAACAAAAAGCTTTTGCAATATATACAAAACCGGATTTAAAGTATCCAGGGAAATTTAAATGGACAAAAAGCGAAAGACCAGTAGATTCGTTAACAAACAATAACAACTACAAAGGTAAAGTTGTTGTATTACTTAACGAGAAGTCTAAGAGCCAATCAGAATGGACAGCCATGTGCTTTCAAACGGCAGAGAATACAACAATTATTGGCAGTCAAACCGCTGGCACAGATGGAAATGTAAGTGACTTTGATTTTATAAAAGCTTTTTATTCACGATTTACAGGAATTGGTGTTTATTATCCCGATAAACGTGAAACACAACGCATTGGGATTGTTCCGAGATATTGAAGTTAAACCAACCATTTTAGGCATTCAACAAGGGAAAGACGAGGTTTTGGATAGAGCTCCGGAGTTTATTGAAACAGGAAAATAAACAACCACAATGCTTGTAATATTAATTACTTTACTATCGACAATTTAAGACGTGTCAGGCTTATAAAACCGAACAGATTTGTTCTAGTTATTTTAATTTGTTTAAAAGTGTTTGCGCTCGATTATAATCCTCTGCAGTTTCGGAATCTGTTTTAAAAACGCAATAGATTCCGCTGTTTTTTCCTGTTTTAATTGACTTAAAGCCGCATACCAAGTTGCTTTATAGTTATAAGCCGAATGGCTCTGTGATAAATCAAGCAACATCGCATCGGCTACTTTAAAATGATTTAATTCAATATTAGTAATAGCATAATACAGTTGCAGCTCCTTATTTTCAGGGTCCTTTTCAAGTGCCGTCTCGGAGCAAATCATTCGCTTTGATATAGTCTGCGCTATTAAAGGCTTTGGTCGCCTCCATCACAGCTTCCATACCATCTGCTCCGCGAATAACCGTCATGGGTTCGTGTGTATTATAATCGGAATATACTGGATTTGAAAATTGATTAAACATAAAAAGACCTAATAAAATGACTACACTTGCCGCTATTGCAAGTTGACCGAGTCTAAATACTTTGGGTTTCTTTGGTGCTTCTAAAGGGGTTTTGATCTTATTAAAATGCGTATTCGAGATGTTTTTTAAATTTTCTCTAAAGGCATGCGTCTCAGTCTCATTTTCTATTTTATGCTGTAAATGAGAAGACACGTCTTTATAAAGTTTGAACGCGGTTTCAAATCGCGCATCACTTTTAAGGCGTGCTTCAAAAGCAATTAATTCTTCAGCAGCTAATTCGCCCTGTAGGTATTGGTCGAATACTATATAATTTTGATCTTCCATAACATTAATAATTAAGTTGGTTAAATTTAGGTGACTCTTGAACCAGCTTTGTTAATTGTCCTATACATAACGATTTCTTTTTTCGTGCATAGGCATACGTTACGCCTAAACTTTTTGCCACTTCCTCCATGGATTTTATTTTAAAGGTGGCTTTTATTAAATCTTTACATGCGGCCCCTAACTTTTGAAACATCTCATTAAACAAGGCTTGTTTCTCCTCAAATAATGCCGTTTCAAAAACAAGTTCTTGGGCGTCGTCATCTTTAGATAAAACCGCTTCATTAATTGTTACCTCTTTGTTATTCTTTTTTTTGAGCGTGTTTAACCATTTACGTTTACAGAGCAAGAAGAAATAAGCATCAAAGGGGCAAGTGAGTTGCAACCCTTTTTCTTTTGCTTGATTATAAATGGTAAAGATGGTCTCTTGAATAACGTCTTGAGCTTGATCAGCATCACCGCTATTCTGCTTTATATAATTAACCACTTTGGGTACAAACTTGTCATAAATAGCTTGAATGATAAAAGAGTTGTTTTGTAGTAAACCGTCAACATACTTTTGGTCTTCGTGGATCTTTTTTTCACTCATAAAAGCCTTAATTCCTGATTAGTTACTAACGAATTTAAAAAAAGTTCACCGATTAATGGTAACAATTTTTAAATGCTTTTGATATAAGGTTGTTAATGCCAACTTGGCAAAACAATTAAATAAATTATTAATCCAAAAATATTTAGAAATCATGAAAAAAATGATCACCCTCGTCCTTTTTGTACTCATTAGTACTCACGCCACATGGACCCATGCCCAAGGCCAATTAACCCCTGGGGTTCAAACCAGTAGTCTAACCGCTTCTATAAGCAGTTGGGTGCAGTCTACATCAGACAAGAATAAACAATTTTATGCCTCTGCCTATTGGGTGAGCGGTGTCGATTGTGGAAATTATTTGAAGGTTTACAACGGCACCTCATTTGCAGCGACGTCTCCCCAAGTACTTATTTCAACCTATCACGGTTTTACGAGAATTAGATTGGACCAAAACAATACCGTTTATGTATTGTATGTAGATCGCACCAGTGCAGGGAGTACGACTTTTAGAACGTATTTAAAAAAATACAACAGTTCTGGAGCTCAGCTGGGCCCTAGAATTGAAGTTGTAAACAACACCAAACCCTCAGACATTGAAATAGCGCCTAATGGTGATGTTCTTATTGGCTGTGTTGAAGGCACCAAAGCTAAAGTTAAAGTGTTTAGAAACTTACTTTATAAAGGCTTTTTGCCTTTAGATAATATTCCTAGCATAACAAACTCTAAACCTTTTTCTATTCAAATGGACATGAAAGACAGCAAGTTCGCCGTGGGCTATTCTCACGGAAGTATTACCGCTTCGCAATTACATATTAAGCGCTATACGTATTCGCCAGTTTTTATGCCTTTTTCTAACATTAATTTATCGAGCCTATATTCCAGCTATGCTACCTCAGGGCAACGTTTTGAATTTAATAATAATCAATTAGCCTTACGATCTAATTGGGAGGTGTTTTATAACGTGAATACCTCAACGTCCTACCCTTTTACAACTAAAGTGGTAAAACATTTAGTGGGTGGCACGAGCAGCAGCTTTCAACCTTCTGAAGGGTTAGTAGACGTAGATATCAATAACCGTTTATTAATAAGTAAGAATTACGGCAGTATTAATTACCCTAACTATAAGCTAAAACTATTCGATGCCTCTAATGCTTTAATACATGAATATGCGGTAAGCACGAAAATTGAAAATCACTTATCCAGTATTGCTATTTACGATTGTGAATTTATCATTACCGGAATTGATAGAAAACTAGGCGCCAATCCATTATTACATAGCTACCAAAGTTTCCACCAGGTGTTTAACTGTAAAGATTGCCGACCAAATATGGGGGCTACCGCAGTGGCCAAATTTAGATATCCTTACGCCGTAAATCAAGTACCATCAAAATATGGCCCATTAGACGTTACAGAATTATGTTTGGTTGATAATTTATTAGTTGATGGCGCATTGAGTAGTTGTGAGACTGGATATTTTGTTGGTCTTGCAGAATTCAACCCCATGACCTGGACCGACACCTTAGTATTGCACTCGGTTGGGTATACCCATTAACACAAGCTCCTAACAACATCAATATTGTGGATTTTTTACCCTCTCGGTTACCATTTAAGACCAGGGAAAATATATAGATTTCGTTTAGCTGTAGGTTCACCGTGGCATTCGGTTGATATTTTCTTTGAAGTAAGCTGTTGTAAACGTCGCATTATCATTCACCAAGAAGATCAAGAGGTTGAATTAGAGCTGCCTGTTACCAACCCTATAACACAAGAGGAGAGTACAGAAACAAAAGCGGACCGAGATAGTCGCCTACCCTAATCCTATAAATAATGAATTAACTCTAGATTTTTCAGCGTTTAAAAGCACTTCGGCTATTGCCTTACAAATAACAACCCAAAGTGGAACTCGTATATTTTCTAAAGAAATGACTACTAAAAAAACTACTATAAACACCAGTAAGTGGCCAACAGGGCTGTATATCTGTATTGCACAAATTGATGGAGAATCCTTCAGTAAAAAAATAATTAAAAAATAATTTCAAAATGGGGGGTAACAAAATGTTACCTCCATTTATATAAAAGTGAATAATAAAATATTAAACTTTTAAAACATAGAAACTATGAACTATTCAAAAAAAAATAACGCACACTTAAACACTAAGCATGGGGTGAGTAAAAATTTAAAACGTGTATTCGGCGCCCTATTATTAACCGCCATATTTTTTAGCTGTGAAACAAATGATGACACGGCTCCTATTGACACGGGAGAAGTGTTAAACTATAATGACATTCAAGGCTTTTTTGAAGCAAATGGCGTACAAGACCAAACCTTTTCAATAGATGCCTCAGCTGGAGGAAGTGTAACTGGTGAAGAGGGAACAGTAGTCATCTTTCCTCCCAATACTTTTGTAGACGGGAACAACACCCCAGTAACAGGAATGGTAGAGGTGGCGATTAAAGAAATTTTTAAACCAAGCCGGATGATCTTGTCTAATAAACCCACCAATGCTATTAACTTTTCTAGTGAAAATACGTTTCTTCTCTCTGAAGGTGAAACAGAAGTGAAAATTTCTAAAAACGGAAACCCTCTAGAAATAGCTAATGGCACTAATTATCAAATCGCAGTGCCTTCAGCAGGAGGTTTAGATCTAGATATACTTCCCTTTGCTGGAACAGTTTCAACTCAAGAAGGTATTGTATGGAATGCAACTAGTGATGTAGGTGCCAACGGAAACAATATGCAATATGTTTCTTCTCCAGCGTCTTATATTTATGATGTTTTTGAAACGGGCTGGTCTAATTGTGATAAGTTTTACAATTATCCCGGAACCAAAACGACGAATTACATCAATTTATCTAATAGTCCAAACCCATCAGAAACCGTGGTATTCTTGATTTTTGAAGAAAACAACCTTCCTGCTGTCGTAAAATTTAGCACACCATATACCAATGGGTTACAAAGTTATATCGACATGTTACCGGAAGGCTTAGCAGTCACCTATATCGCAATTACTTTACTAAACAATCAGCAATATCTAGCGGTAGAAGATCTAGTAATTGCTGATGACGAAGAATTGACCTTAAACTTTGAAGCGAAATCTACTCAAGAAATTCTAGAGGCTTTAAGCCTATTGGATTAAAAAAATATTAAAAACAGGGTAACAAAAACGTTGCCTTGTTTATATAAAGGTGTATAACAATTAAAACATAGAAATTATGAACTTTTCAAAAACAAATCACGAACACTTTAACGCTAAGAAAGACGTGAATAGAAATTTAAAACACGTATTCGGAGCCTTAATATTAAGCGCAGTATTATTCACAAGTTGTGAAACCAACGATGATTCAGACTTGGAAACCGTAAAAACAGTCGCTACTGCTCAGGAATTTTCAAACATTAAAGCACAAGCTTTAGAAAACCAAACACAAACTTTCCAGTTTGATGGCAATGATGGGAACGTCTCACTAATGTCAGACCACGGTGTACAAATCAACATAAACACCAACTGTTTATCATTAAACGGGAATGCAGTCACTGGAACCATTGATTTGGAGTATGTTGAATTATTTGAAAAAGGAAACATGTTAACCACAAACAAACCAACCATGGGGGTCTTACCTAATGGAGACAAAGCACTGTTATTATCTCGGTGGGGAGTTTCTTTTAGAAGCCACACAAAACGGCATCGCTATAGAAACAAATTGTGATATACAATTAGTAGTGCCGCACAGTTTAACTGGAGGAGCAGATGCAGCGATGACCCTTTGGGAAGGCACTATAGATGCCGAAGATAATTTAGATTGGGACCGAGTTGGTGATGCTACAGGACAAGGGGGAGTCTTTGTAGAAGGCGGTGCCTATTATGCTTTTTTAGGTCAATTTGGATGGTCTAATATTGACCGTTTTTATAACGATCCAAGACCAAAAACGTTAATAAAAGCACAAGCTCCAGTAGGTTACAATTTTACAAATAGTGCGATTTACTTGTCATACGACGGGGAAGACAGTGGTTTAGCTTCTTTAGACACTTACGATGGCACATTAAACTTATTTAGCGAACATTACGGACAAATTCCAATAGGCCTAGAATGTCATGTTATTTTCGCAACAGAAGACAATGGAATATGGAGATACGCTGTAAAGGCAGTAACTATTGTTGCCGATGACATCATTACTTTTGATTTTAGTGAAACAGCACTAGTTACCGAATCCGAATTTATAAACATCATTAATGCGCTACCATAATCATTAATGCCTACTTTAAAAAGTCGAAAACACCTAGTTTTCGACTTTTTTTTGAAAAAAATGTAAAAAACAGGTAACAAAGTAATGGTTGAGTTGATATAAGGGTGTAAACATTAAAGTTTAAGATTATGAAAACAACAGTTAACACAACAGCAATTCAAGAGCAACTTTTTTTCTTTGCCATTCGATTGGTCATTCTGTTAAGCCTATTAGCTTCCATTTCATAAATAACCTACATAACTAAAGCCGGAAATAGATTCCGGCTTTTAACCTATAAATTAGTCCAGTATTGCAAGATTTAAAATTATATCTCATTAACCCTTTTCAGTTTTTGTATATTTAAATGCTATTAATTCATTCAACCATGAAAACGTCCTTTATTACACTTTTATTCTTCAGCTTTTCCGTAATGCTATTGGCGCAGGAAAACATGATAAATGACACCCTTACACGAACGGCTACAATAACCTATAAGATTAAAGCCAATACTGTTGAATTTTCTGCTGTTACCCCGCCTTTAAATCAAATTGCAGGGGCCCCAAAAGCATTTTACAACCATTTTTGGGAATTTGGAGATGGTGATTATAGCAAAGAAGAAAAGCCTCTAAAAAAATACAAAAAAGAAGGCGAGTACGAAGTAAAGTATTGGGCGACCAATATGTATGACACAGGAAAACCACCAACCACAAGACCTGAAAAATTAAAAATTGATACGGTAGAGGGCACTTATAACGAAGAAGCCTCTATGACTGAAGATTTAACACTTATTAGAAACCGCGAACCCATGCCTAGCGAAGATATGGTGATTGTTATGAGTTATAAAAACAGTAAGACATATGCGACTAACGGAAAGCTACTGCTTTATTTTAATGAAGCAAAATATAAAGCCGATAATTTTGAGTTGGTCGATTCGAGAACCTATCATAATGAAAAAAACAGTCCTGTCGATGGTTTCGTCTTTTCTAAAGAAAAAAATGAGGACACGCGTTTTTATGCGTCCTCAGAAAGCAGCATTCAATATATAAAAGCAATCGTTTCTGACACTACCGAAAGAGAAGATCTAGAGTTAACCAAAGCAGAAGCAGAGACCACGTATAAAAACACGAAGGCTTTAGAGTTTAGTAACATGAAGCCCAATGAGGAACGTCATGTATTTTTTACTTTTAAAACGACTCCGTAAATGCTAAAAGACACCAGTGCCATTATTTCTGTAAGAAGTATTTACATCCCGAGATGATGCTTACAAGAGTCATAAAGTTAAGGATATGGAGATGGAAATTGTAACCTCACATGATCCCAATAAAATGTCTTCGAACGCTACCTTTTTAAATTACCGCCTCGTTCGTTTTAAACGTCCTAAATTCAAAATTAGATTTCAAAATAATGGAGAGGGCCCCGCGCGAACCATCCGTTTAGAAACAGACATTCCAAACATGTTTGATAAAACGACTATTCAAGTGGAAGACATGTACCCCAAATGCAAAATATGCCCCAAACAAGTCGTAAAATACAGTTGTTTGGATACCACATTTACAGAGACGCAAGCTATTTTCACTTTTAAAAACATCTATTTGCCTGGAAGTGAACAAAAAAACGTCAAAGATTACGACTCCACCAAAGGCTTTGTTAAATACAGTTTGAAGTTTGGTAAGGATTTTCATAAAATAAAAACGAAGTCTCGTACCGCTATTATTTTTGATAAAAATGACCCCATCATTACAAACTATTCTACCACGCGTTTTTTACCTGGTGTTTCTGTTGGCGTAAAAACGGGCTATAATGCATTTAGTGATTTAAAAAATTCTACTAGCTATTTTATAGGTGCCACCATTTCCCCTTATAAATCTTATAAATGGTACTGGCAAGCAGAGTTATTAAACAGTTTTCACCGCTATGAAAGTGAAAGTTCTGTAACAGAAGGACTCACCGATTCGCCCACCGGAGAACAGCAATTTGAGCGCATAACAACAAATAACAGCTATAAAATTATAGATTGGGAATTCCCAGTTTTAGCACGCTACAATATTAATAATTATCCGGGTATAGGTGCGGGATTACAAGGCATGGTGTCTCTTAGTGAAAAACGAACAGAACAGATCTTAATCGAGAACTTCGAAAACATAAACACGCAACCTGGAGCCCTCATTCTCGCAAACGACAGTTCTGAAGAAACCAGCGACTCATTTTCTAATTTTAGAAGCGGTTTTTTAGTGGAAGCTACAGCTGGATTTGCCCGTATTGGACCAAGTGTAGGCGCCCGTTATGTCTTCAGTTTTAAAGAACAATTTAATTACCTGCAATTGTACGCCCTATGGAAATTTTGAGTCCAGTGGTCTATTATGAATTCTTGGTTTGAAAAAGCTCCTGTTTGTATTTTGCACTATGAAAAAAAGCGGTATTATATTCCTGATATTATTGGCCTTCAGCCTTAGTGAAGCACAAGATTTAGAGCAGCAAATTATAATGGCTACAGACGTATTTGTAGAGCATTCTAATCCGGAAACATTACAGACATTAAACCAACAAATCGAGCGTTTCGAGCCTCAGCTATCCTCAAAAAATGAGTATTATGAATTCATTTACTTACTAGTTAATAAGGGGTATTACTTAAAACAAAACAATCAAATAACTCACGCGATTCAAGCTTATGAAAAAGCCTATGCTCTTTATAAAAAACATAGGGTTTTAGAGTTTGATATCGTTGAGTATTGCTTAATAGATTTGGGCATTCTCTACCATAGAACAAACAATTATACCAATGCTGAAAATAGTATTAAACAGTATCTTTTTATCGCTGAGAAAAACAACAACGTCTCACAACAAATTAAAGGCGCCAAAAATCTCGCGAATTTATATCAGAAATTAGGTAAACACAAATCTGCCATTGCCATTGTTGATAAAGCGCTCCATATTAAAAACTTAACATCAAGCAAACAACTGGAGTTACACCTCCTAAAAACACAAAGTGAAATAGCCCTTAATACACAAAACACTTTAGCAGATCACGCGATTCTTACTCAAAACGAAGCATCCGGTTTTACAAAACATCAAGCCGTCTATCTTTTATCTAAACAAAAGGGTGACTATACCGTGGCTTTAGCACATTTTAATGAGTTAAAGCATTATCAAAATAGCAGAAGCCAATCGATTGTAGACCTCGCTAAATTTAAATTCGAAGAAGCGCAACTTTATTATTTATTAGGGGACAAAAGCACCTGTGCTGAACACTTACAAACAGCCTTGAAAATTTTGATTCCTAAGATCAAGGTTCAAAATGGTTTACCACACAAAGACCTGCTTTTTGCTGAAAATACGTTTATTGACATTTTTGATCTGCTGGCTGAGCTACAAACCAATCCTGAGAATGCATTGGCATGCTATGACTTAAGTTTTTATGTTTCAGAATTATTAGACAAAAACATTACCGATCAACAAGGCAAGCTCATTAATTTAACTCAAAACAGGAATCGCAGCGAGCGTTGTATTTCTGCGTTATACGAACTATCAGGTTCCAGCGATAGTATAATACATATTGCCCGTGCTTTTGGTTTTTCAGAAAGACATAAAGCGGCCATATTAAAAGGCGTGATTAATAAAAAATCACTTTTAGAAAATCATCCTAAGGATGGCTTATTACTACGGCAGCAAGATCTTTTCAACACTCAAGATGCCTTACGTTTTAAATTAATAAAGATGCCCTATTCGCCGGAAACAGCATCCAAAATAAATAGTTTACGGGACAGTATAAATACCATTGCTGTGGCCTTGAAAACACTAAATACAGCTATAGAAAAGCGTTATCCAACAGTAATTAAAACAGCAAGTTTTAAATCTATTAGAGAAAAACTGAAGGAAGACAACGCGACTTTAGTGGAATATTTCTTCGGGAAAACAAACATCTATCAGTTTGTGATTTCAGAGTCAACAGCCAAACTAATAAAGATTGCATTAACCGATAAGAACAGAAAAAGCATTGCAAACTTCATTAACTATTTCAATACTGCTTCGGCCATAAATAATGATGTGCCCCAATACACTAAAGATGCCTTTGAACTGTATAAAATACTACAATTAAACCAAGTCAAGGATAAAAAGAACCTCATCATCATTCCGAGACGGCTTCTTAAATTTTATTCCTTTTGATGCTCTACTAACAGAAAAAACAAATGCCATTCAATTTAGGGATATGCCTTTTGTCGTAAAATCACATAATCTGGCTTATGGTTCTACTGTCGATTTGTATATAAAAACAGATCAACCAAGCCCAACACAAAACGCGTTAGGTGTCTTTCCCATATTTGAAAACTCGAATATGGAACTAAAACACTCTGTAACCGAAGCAAAAAGTTTAGAAAAGGAAATGGATGTCACTTTGTTAATGAATGAAAAAGCAACCAAACAGGCTTTTTTAGCAGAGGCTGAAAGCTTCGACATTATCCATTTATCTACTCACGCCAGTAGCGGAGATTTTATAGAGCCGGCCTATATAGAATTTAGAGATACAAAGCTATACTTAAACGAGTTGTATCCGCTACATTTAAAAGCAGATTTAGTGGTTTTAAGTGCTTGTGAAACCGGAGTTGGTGTCTCACAGCGGGGAGAAGGTGTTATGAGTGTCGCTCGTGGGTTTCAATATGCTGGTGCAAAAAACATCTTATTGTCTCTTTGGCAAATTAGTGATTATTCCACTTCACAATTAATGACTTTGTTTTACGAAAAATACGCGGATTGCACGTCGGCTTTTGAAGCCAATCATTTCTCAAAACTCGAGTACCTTAAAGATGCCTCTATTAAAAACACAAAAAAATCACCATACTTACGGAGTGCCTTTACATACCACGGCGCACTTATTAAGCCCAAAGAAAGTCCCTCAAATTTAATTTTTATTATAGGCGTTATCGCTGGATTTGCAGTACTTTTACTTGTGTTAAATATATTTAAATATGGAAAACGAACTTCAAGAGCTTCTACTGAATCACTCGTATAAAAAAGTAAAATTAAAGCTCACCAAAACAAATCATTTTGAAGTTAAGGCTACTTTAAACGGAGTAAAGGGTTTGTTTATTTTAGATACAGGCGCCTCAAGTAGCTGCATTGGTTTTGCAGATACTAATGTCTTTAATTTAAAAGTAAAAGACTCTGAAATTAAAGCCGCTGGAGCTGGAGCAACAAATATGCTTACCCAAGTTTCTAACAGCAATACACTTAAAATTGGGAGCTGGAAAATAAAAAAATTAAAGCTGGTATTATTCGATTTAGTTCATGTCAACACGGCGTTAACTGCTCATAAGGCGAAACCTGTTCATGGCATCATTGGTGCCGATGTTCTCAAAAAAGGAAAAGCGATTATAGACTACGATAAAAAATATCTCTATTTAAAACCTTTATAATAGCCCAATTTTATTATTTTTATATGCGTATTAATCTATTCCAACCCTCATGAAACCCAGCATCGTAATAGCAGATGATCATCCCTTAATGTTAAGAGGGCTTAGTGATTTTATTGAATCTAAGGGTTATAGTATCCTTGGCCGTGCAGAAGATGGACAAGCGGCATATAATCTTATTGTAAAGCACAAACCGAGACATTGCTATTCTAGATATTAGAATGCCTTATCTAACGGGTCTTGATGTCGCAGAACACTGCCAAAAGAATGCTTTAGAAACTAAAATTATTTTAATCACCTTTGATAATGAAGAGGCGCTTTTTGATAAAGCCAAAGCTTTTAATGTTTATGGTTATATTTTAAAAGAATTTGCCATTGAAGAAATTGAACATTGTATTGAACATGTAAAACGTGGTGAGCCCTATTTTAGTGAGGAAATTGCTTCTTATTTAAATTCTAAAATCAAATATACCAATTCGGGTTTGGCCGAAGTATTAACTAAAACAGAAATGAAAGTTGTACAGCTTTTGGCTGACAGTAACACCAATACAGATCTTGCAGAAATTTTAAATAGTTCTGTTAGAACCATAGAAAAACACAGGAGTAACATTGTAAAGAAGCTACAGTTGGAAAAATCGCATAACGCTCTGGTGCTTTGGGCAACCTTAAATAAAGAGTCTTTGAAAAATACGTAATTCAACGTATTTTTTAATTTTAAAATTGATTTTATCTTTACAGTGCTATTAATCATTTACGACAGAGATCTCAAGCTCCATATTATTAAGGGATAATATGGAGCTTCTCTTTTAATACCATACCGTTCTTTAGAATTAAAAACAGGTAATTCTACGTGATTTAAAACTTAAAATTCACTTTACCTTTACAGTGCTATTAATTACTATAGAGAATGTAGCTCTTTATTATTAAGGGATGATAGGGAGCTTCTCTATTTTTAAGACACTCCAACTCTTAAAAAATACGTAATTCAACGTATTTTTTAATTTCAAAATTCACTTTATCTTTACAGTGCTATTAATCAATTACCTCAGAGAATTAGGCTCCACATTAATTAAGGGATAATGTGGAGCCTCTCTATTTTAAAAACGGCACTATTTTTAAAGAAATATACGTATTTCCACGTATTTCATAATTCACAAATGTAGTTTACCTTTACCCCGCTATTAATTGATTCCTAGGGAGAACTATTAAAAAACTCTATGTTGTAATAGCTTAGAATTTCAGCTTAAACCAAAAAACATGGAAGAAACAACACAAAACAGAACGTTTATTATTGGCATTATTATAGTCGCAGTCATTGTGATTTCAATTAACATTATTGCCGCTTTTTTTTAGAAGAAAAAAGGGCCTTAAATAAAAAAAGCGCAACTTGATAAGTTGCGCTAGTATTTATGATCGTTAGAAAAAACTTAAAGTTCTAAGGCTCTTTTTACATCATTATCCATTAGCAGTTCTGTTGGGTTTTCTAAGGCCTCTTTAACAGCGACTAGGAAACCAACACTTTCTTTACCATCGATTATTCTGTGATCGTATGATAGTGCAACATACATAATTGGTCTTATTTCCACATGGCCGTCTATGGCAACCGGACGTTCAACAATATTATGCATTCCTAAAATCCCACTCTGAGGCGGATTGATAATAGGGGTCGATAACATGGATCCAAAAACACCTCCATTAGAAATGGTAAATGTTCCTCCCGTCATTTCATCTACAGTTATTTGTCCATCACGGGCTCTTATGGCTAAACGTTTTACTTCTGCTTCAACCCCTCTAAAAGATAGGTTTTCAGCATTTCTAATTACTGGCACCATTAATCCTTTGGGTCCGAGACACAGCAATACTAACGTCTACAAAATCATAAGATAACATTTCCTTTCCATCAATCATTGAGTTGACTGCAGGATACATTTTTAGAGCACGAACTACGGCTAATGTAAAGAAAGACATGAAACCTAATCCCACACCGTGTTTAGATTTAAAGGTCTCTTTATACTCATTTCTTAATGCAAAAATGGGCGACATATCCACTTCGTTAAATGTCGTTAACATCGCCGTCGTGTTTTTAGCTTCTACCAAACGTTCCGCTACTTTACGACGTAACATAGACATTTTACTTCTTGAAGTACTACGCGTTCCTCCTGTTGGAGTCCCCATAGAAGGCACTGCATTTACAGCATCGTCCTTAGTAATACGTCCATCTTTTCCAGTACCGGAAACAGCAGCAGCATCCATGCCTTTTTCAGCTAAAATCTTTTTAGCTGCAGGGCTTGCTACACCGAAGCGTAAGTCCCTTTTGCTGGATTTGGTGCTTTTTCATGATTTTGGGTATTAGGAACTGCCTTTTGGTCTTTTGCTAAGTCTTCTTCTACATCCTCATTACTCCCTTCATCACCACCTTCATAAGTAGAGGTTTCAGGGGCTTTAGCTGCGGTATCTATTAAGCACACCACTTGCCCAACGGCAACAGCATCGCCTTCTTCGGCTTTAAGGGTAATGGTTCCACTGGCTTCCGCTGGTAACTCTAAAGTTGCCTTGTCACTATCAACCTCTGCAATGGCTTGATCTTTTTCTACATAATCTCCATCTTGTACTAACCATTCTGCAATTTCAACTTCTGTAATAGACTCGCCTGGTGAAGGCACTTTCATTTCTAAAATCATCGTAATATAATTTTATTGTGTTGTTATTTATTTTCAGGATATCCTTTAGAATCCGCTTATTTTATACTTTTTAATTTAATAGAAAAAGACCTCTTTTTAAGAAGTTAAAATACAGCTATAAGTGCTTCCTTCTTTTTAACTGTCTATCTCTATTACGCTTATCGTTGGTTATTTTTCGATTTATCAAACACGTAATCTATCACTTCCTGATGCCTCTTTTTAGATCGTGTCGAACTTCCTGCTGCTGGTGCCCCATAAGGACGTCTTGAAGCTGCCCTAAAGGTTTTTGCTTCGTCTAAATGCATTAACATGTGACTATAAGCCCCCATGTTCCTTGGTTCTTCTTGAGCCCAAACGATGTCGTCTGCTTTATTATATTTTTTAATAGCCTTACGTATTTCTTCCGCAGGTAAGGGGAACAATTGTTCTATTCTTACTAAAGCGACATCCTCACGTTTTAATTCTTCACGCTTCTCATCAAGGTCATAATAGAATTTCCCAGTAAGAAACACTAATGTTTTTACTTTGCTTGCCGTTACCTGATCGTCGTCAATAAGTGTCTTAAAACTTCCGTTTGAAAATTCTTCTACAGTAGACACGCATTTTGGATGACGCAATAAACTCTTTGGAGTAAATACAATTAATGGTTTTCTAAAGTTAGATTTCATTTGTCGTCTTAACAAATGAAACATATTGGCCGGCGTGGTACAATCTGTAACGTACATGTTATCTTTTGCACATAATTGTAAATACCGTTCCATTCTTGCCGAAGAATGCTCTGCACCTTGGCCTTCATAACCATGAGGCAACAACATGACCAAGCCATTTTGGGTTTTCCATTTGTCTTCTCCTGCAGAAATGTATTGATCCAACATGATTTGTGCTCCATTACTAAAATCTCCAAATTGTGCTTCCCAAATCACTAATGTTTTCGGACTTGCCATCGCGTAGCCGTAATCGAAACCAACCACGCCATATTCTGAAAGTAAAGAGTTGTAGATATAGAAATCACCTTGCGAAGCATTCAAATGATTTAAAAGCAATATTTCTTCTTCACTATCTTCTACTTTAACCACGGCATGCCTGTGTGAAAATGTGCCACGTTCTACATCTTGACCGAGAAATACGCACATCATATCCTTCATCTAATAAGGTCCCATAGGCTAAGTGTTCAGCCATGGACCAATCTAATCGGTTTTCATCAAACATCGTTTGACGGTCATTGATGAGACGCTCTATTTTACGAATAAATTTCTTTCCTTTGGGAAGGTTTGAAATCACTTTAGTAATTTCGGTTAATTTCTTTTTAGAAGTTGTGGTATCCACCGCTTTCATCATCTCAAATTCATCAACACGTGTAAAATCTTTCCATGCCGATTCCATAAATGCGGTGATGACCGTTTTGTCTTCTTTCCTGGAATCTTCTAATTTCTCTTCTAATGTATCTTTGTATTCTCTTTCTAGTTCCTTAACATGCCCTTTTCCAATAATACCCTCAGCTAAAAGCTTTTGAGCATATAAATCTCTAGGATTGGCGTGTTTCGCGATAGCTTTATACAGTTTCGGTTGCGTAAAACGCGGTTCATCACCTTCGTTATGACCATATTTTCTATACCCTAACATGTCGATAAATACATCACGTTTAAATTGCATTCTAAAATCTAAAGCAAATAACGTAGCATGTACCACAGCTTCAGCATCATCTGCATTAACATGCAGTACTGGTGACAAGGTTACTTTACCAACATCTGTACAATACGTGCTTGAGCGCGCATCTAGATAGTTGGTTGTAAAACCTACTTGATTATTTACCACAATGTGAATGGTACCATTGGTTTTATAACCATCAAGTTGTGCCATTTGTACCAGTTCATAAACAATACCTTGACCTGCAATAGCCGCATCTCCATGAACTATAATGGGTAAAACTTTACTAAAATTATCACTATATTCTTTATCCTGTTTTGCTCTTACAATACCTTCTACAACAGCTCCAACAGTTTCTAAGTGGGATGGGTTAGGTGCAATACTTAATTTAATGGCTTTTCCGGATGCTGTTTTACGTTCGCTGGTCCAACCCAAATGGTACTTGACATCGCCATCGAAAACTTCTTCTTCATAATCTTTACCGTCAAATTCACTAAAAATATCCTTAGCCGATTTTCCAAAGATATTTGTTAGCGTACTCAAACGTCCTCTGTGTGCCATTCCCATGACAAATTCTTGTACACCAAACTCTGCGGCTTTCTCAATCATCGCATCTAAAGCAGGAATTAAAGCCTCTCCGCCTTCAAGAGAAAAACGTTTTTGACCCACATACTTTGTGTGTAAAAAACTTTCAAAAGACACGGCTTCGTTTAGTTTTTTAAGAATGTATTTTTTCTGTTCTGAAGAAAAATTAGGTTGATTATCATTGATATTCAGCTTATCTTGAATCCATTGTATTTCTTCAGGCTTACGAATATACATGTACTCCACCCCAATAGATTTACAATAGATGTTTTCTAAATGAGTGATAATCTCTTTAAGCGTTTGCTTACCAATGCCTATAATTTCACCAGCATTAAAGGTAGTCCCTAAATCTTGCTCAGTTAAACCAAAGTTCTCAATCGCTAAAGTTGGTGCGTATTTACGACGGTCACGAACAGGATTCGTTTGTGTAAATAAGTGCCCGCGATTTCTATAGCCATCTATTAGCTTGACGACCTGAAATTCTTTCTGTACTTGGCCAGGGATTTGCGTAGAATCATATTCTACTACTTCACCATCCACTCCATAACTCTCGCTGCCAAAATCATAACCTTGAAAAAAGGCTCTCCAACTTGGCTCTACAGAATCTGGATTTGTTTGGTATTGTTCATATAAATCAGCAAAGTATGCTGTATGTGCTGCGTTTAAAAAGGAATATTTATCCATTATTTTCTTTAAGACGTGTTCGCTTCAACAAAATTTCATCAAAAATACAACATTATCTAAAATTAGAGATGCTTTTATTATATTTATAACACTCTTAACTTCACTAAATATAAGATTATGAAAGATAGACCAACCAAAGTCTTAAAAAATATTCTTTTCTCAGTATTTACGTTAATTTTTATCACGCTTGCACATTCACAAGGTGATTCCTCTAAAGCAGAAAATAATTTTTGGCAACAGGTAAGGTTTGGTGGCGGCATTGGATTAAGCATAGGAAACGCTGTTTTTAGTGCGACGCTTGCTCCCAGTGCGGTTTACGATTTTAATCGACAATTCTCATTGGGTGTTGGGCTAAATGGAACTTATTATCGTCAAAAAAATGCTTTTAAGTCTACAATATTAGGGGGTAGTGTTATTAGTTTATTTAACCCCATTCAGGAGATTCAGTTATCAGGTGAATTTGAACAAAATCACGTCAGCCAAAACTTTGATGCTGTGGCTTTCCAAGATGATTCGTACTGGGTTCCCGCTTTGTTTGTTGGTATGGGTTACCGCGTACAACAAGCCACCATTGGTCTACGCTATGATGTATTATATGATAATGACAAAAGTGTTTACGCAACACCTTGGGCGCCATTTATTAGGGTCTATTTTTAGTACTCCTCGGGATCCCCAATGACATAAGGACTTATTGTTGAGAATATTTGTTTCTAAACCATACTTTTTGCCATTCCCTTCTTAATATTAAAAAGGCCACCTGAGCAGAAAGCGCAACAGTATCATCTCCAGCTAATGCTTTAATGGCAGGTTCAGGAACATCGATGATATAGAGTAAATTGAGGTATTCGCGAAATTTGTGTTGTAGGAGCTTATATACTGTTTCATGCAAAACTAATTTTAATTGTGAAGGTGGAATTTCGACCTCAAAATCTAAATCAATATTAGCATATAAAAAATCTTTATTAAGTTGAAAGATTAGTTTTTTATACAAGTCTAAAGTCTCAGCTTCTTCTATTAAATCTTCAAAAGTAGTTGGTAATGTCATGGTTTTTATTCGCACAATTTAAACCTTACGCGTCATTAATGTGTTACCAAATTGTTGTAAAAGCATTTTCTTTTCATTAGAAATACTCAAAGTTTCTAAAACAGAAAACGCTTTACTCGTGTAATTTTCTATTTCTTTTTTTGTGGTTTCGGCAGAACCACTGGATATAAAAAAGGCTTTTACGGTATTAATTTTCTCGTCGTTATCCTTTAAATTGACACTATATAATTGTTGTAATTGTTTGCTCTCTGAAACACTTAAAAATGCAACCGCTTTTAAATATAAATACGTTTTTTTGTTTTCAATAATGTCGCCTCCTACTTGTTTCCCAAACGTTTCGGGTCCCCAAAAGCGTCTAAATAGTCGTCTTGCAACTGGAAAGCAATACCTAACAACCTTCCAAACTCGTAAATACTATTTTGATCTCTTTCTGAAGCGCTAGCGACTATTGCTCCCATCTTCATTGCAGCCCCAACTAACACGGCTGTTTTATATTCGATCATTTTAAGATATTCAGGGATAGTAACATCGTCACGCACTTCGAAATCCACATCGTATTGTTGCCCTTCACAAACCTCCAAAGCTGTCTTACTAAATAGTTTTGCTAAAGCCTGAAACTTCTGTGGTTCATAATTTTCAAATAACTGATACGCCATAATCAACATAGCGTCTCCCGATAAAATACCCGTATTTACATCCCACTTTTCGTGAACTGTTTGCTTTCCGCGTCGTATAGGAGCAGCATCCATAATATCATCATGAACCAACGAAAAATTGTGAAACACTTCAATACTCAAAGCGGCATCTAAAGCCTTTTTATAATCACAATCAAAAATTTCGGCAGACATTAAGGTAAGGACTGGTCGCAAACGTTTACCTCCTAATTTTAGGATATAATTTACAGGTTCGTATAGGTTTTTAGGCTCTCCGGTTTTTGTAAATGAGTCTAAATACGCTATTAATTCGTTTTGGTAGTTTTCAGTTGTTTGCATCCCGCAAAAATAATGTAAAATCCTAAATTAATAGAAGTGAAAGTTATTCTAATGTTAAGAAATTATTAAAACTTAGGAAACTTTTAATGTTTTTAAAGTTTCCTTATGTATCTTTGCACTCATTATGATAAAAGATCAAATTATAAACAAAGCGAGCGACCTCTTTTTAAATCTAGGATTTAAGAGTGTGACCATGGATGATATCGCCAATGAAATGGGCATGAGTAAAAAAACGATTTATGTTCATTTTGAAAATAAAACCAAATTAGTGGAAGCTGTCGCTTTTAATCTTTTTGATGTGATCTGCACTGGTATTGACGGCATTTGTGACACTTCGCCTAACCCTATTGAGGAATTATATGACATTAAGATGTATGTGATGCATCATTTAAAAAACGAAAAAACCTCGCCTCAATTTCAGCTTAAAAAATATTATCCTGAAATACATGAAGTATTAAAATTCAAACAGTTTGAAAAGATGCACGAATCTGTGCATGAGAGCCTCGTAAAAGGTGTTGAGACCGGTGTTTTTCGCCCTAACATAGATATCGATTTTATTTCGAGAATGTATTTCACGGGTATGACCGGAATTAAAGACAGCATGTTTTTTCCACCCGAAACCTATACCATGGAGTATTTAATGGAGAGCTATTTAGAATACCATTTGCGAGCCATAGTGACAGAAAAAGGATTCAATATATTAAATAATTTTATTACAAAAACCCACCAATAAACTATATGAAACACGTTCATATTCTATTATTTTTATTCGCATTTTCTCTTGGATTTTCTCAAGAAGAAAAAACCAGCTTCACACTACAGGAAGCTATTGATTATGCCTTAGAAAATAACCGTACCGCACAAAATGCAGCTTTGGATATTGAAGCCGCTAAACAACAAAAATGGGAAACGACCGCTACTGGATTACCCCAAATTAGTGCTAATGTTGACTACCAAAATTTCCTAAAACAACAGGTTCAAGTGATACCAGCAGAATTTTTTGGTGGTAATCCTGGGGAATTTGCAGAGGTCACTTTCGGCACCAAACAAAGTGTTACTGCTTTTGCTACTTTAAATCAAAAATTATTTGATGGGTCTTATTTAGTAGGCTTACAATCTGCAAAAGTGTTTCGGAAATTTCTAAAAACGCCAAATTAAAGACCGATCTCGAAATTAGAAAAGCCGTCATTGACGCCTATGGCAATGTATTATTAGCCGAGGAAAGTACTAATATTTTAGAACGTAATATTAGTGTCTTAGAAAAAAACCTTTTTGAAACCACAAAAATTTACGAAAATGGTCTAGGTGAAGAAGAGAGTGTTGAGCAACTAAAAATCACTTTGTCTCGGAATAGAAAGTAATTTAAATAATACGAATAGGTTAAAAACTTTAGCCTACCAAATGCTCAATATTGTGCTTGGCCTGGATGTTAATAACCCTTTGATTTTGACTGATAACTTAGAGACCCTAACTGTTCAAAACATGTCCTTACGTTTATTAGAAATGGATGCAAATCCTAAAAACACGATTGATTATCAAATCGCAGAAAATGATACCGAAGCGAAGGCCTTGATGGTGAAACTTGAAAAAAGCAAAGCATTACCCACACTTAACGCTTTTTTAAACGGGGGCTATTCTGCATTTAGTGATGCATTTACATTTACTAACAGTAATCAAGATTGGTTTGGCTCCTCTCTGTTTGGCGTTAACTTGAGTATCCCAATATTTAGTTCAGGGATGCGAAGTGCTGCAACCCAACGTGCTCAAATTAATTTAGATAAATCAAATACAGATTTGATTGAAATTGAACAAAAAATCAAACTTCAAATTGCTAAAGCAAAAAGCGATTACCAATTTGCCATTGAAGATTATGACAATAAAAGAGACAATCTAGCATTGGCAGAACGGATAGAACAAAAGAACCGAGACGAAATTTTTCGAAGGGATTTCATCAAGTTTTGAACTGAGACAAGCACAAACCCAATTGTACCAAGCTCAAAATGAATTATTACAAACCATGCTTGACGTTATAACCAAAAAGGCCGCATTAGAAACCGTTTTAAATGAAGTACCAAAATATTAATCAATCCGGAAAATACATTACAATGAAAAACATATATGCCATTTTAATTCTCACTTTATTATTAACGGCTTGCGGTGGAGACAATACCAATAAAACCCTTGATATTGCCTCTGCAACAGATGTTAATGCCGTAAAAGCAGAACGTGACAAACTCATTGCACAACAACAAGAAATTAGTGCAAAATTAAAAACCATCGATATGAGGATCGATGCGCTAACGCCTGAAAAAAAACTACCACTAATAACAACGTTTACAGCGAAATCTGAAAAATTCGAACATTTTTTAGAACTTCAAGGTAATGTTGCCACAAAACAAAATTTAGTTATTACTCCGAGAGATGGGTGGTATTTTAAGAAGTGTTCTTGTTAAAGAAGGGCAACACGTTTCCGGAGGGCAATTATTAGCGCGCATTGACGATGGGGGCATGAGCCAACAAATCGCGCAATTTCAAATTCAAGCAGACTTGGCAAAAACAACTTACGAACGTCAAAAACGTCTTTGGGATCAAAAAATTGGTAGTGAAATTCAATACCTACAAGCCAAATCGGCTTATGAAGGTCAAGTAGAAGCCGTGAATCAATTAAAAAGTCAGTTAGCAAAAACATCCGTTCGCGCACCATTCTCTGGTGTTATTGATGATATCATTACAGAACAAGGGAGTGTTGTTGCTCCAGGACAAACGCCTTTATTGCGTATTGTAAATTTAAATGATATGTATATTTCAGTTGATGTCCCGAGAGCGTTATGTTTCAGACGTCACCAAGAATAAAGATGTAGAGGTTAATTTTCCTGTTTTAGGAGAAACTTTAAATTCTAAAGTACGTCAAACCGGGAATTTTATCAATCCAGCAAACCGGACGTTTAATATTGAAATTGCCGTACCTAATAAAAAAGGGACCATTAAACCCAACTTAACAGCCAAGCTAAAGATTAACGATTATACTAATGAAAAGGCACTACTAGTCCCACAAAACATCATTTCAGAAAACGCTGAAGGAGAGCAATACATCTATGTGTTAAAACAAAAAGAAGGGGATACCGCGATTGCTGAAAAAGTGATTATTGAAACGGGAAAAACACAAGGGGATGTTATTGAAGTCTTGAAAGGCATCGAAGACAATGCTGAAATTATTAAAGAAGGCGCACGAAGTGTGAAGGATGGTCAGAAGGTCCAAATTATTAATCAAAATACGGAGGCATAATGGCAAAGCATAAAAAGAAAAAAAATGTAGATAAGGAGTTCATCCTCTCTTCATGGGCTATAAAAAATAAAACGACCATGTATATGGCGATGGCGCTCATTCTCTTCTTAGGGGTTTCAGCGTATTTTAGTATGCCTCGTGAGAGTTTTCCTGAGATTAAGGAAACCAAAATCTATGTGAGCTCTCTATTCCCAGGAAACACGGCTGAAGATATTGAAAAATTAATTACAGATCCCTTAGAAGACAAGCTAAAAACTGTGAGTAATGTTGTTGAAATTACCTCAACATCGCAGGAAGATTATTCTATGGTGATTGTGGAATTTGACGAAAACATCTCTGTAGAACAAGCGAAGCAAAAAGTAAAAGATGAAATAGATTCTGAAACTTCGGAGAAGACTGGCCAACATTTAACGGTGCCAAAGTAGAGCCCAATGTTTTTGAATTGAGTATGAGTGAAGAAATACCCATATTAAACATCAATATTTACTGGTGATTATCCAGTAGCCAAACTCAAGGAATTTGGGGAGTATCTTCAAGATGAAATTGAAGATTTAGATGAAATAAAAAAAGTAGACATCCGTGGGGCTCAAGAAAAAGAAGTTGAAATTGCAGTAGACACTTATAAAATGATGGCCTCAAAAGTAAATTTTGATGACGTTATTGGGGCTGTAGGCAATGGCAACATGACGATGTCTGCAGGTAATTTAAAAACCAGTGGACAACGCCGAACGATACGCATTATTGGTGAAATAGAGAAGCCGTCTGATTTAAATGACTTCGTTGTAAAAGTTGAAAACAACAATCCCATTTATTTAAAAGATGTAGCTACTGTGACCTTTAAAGAAAAAGACAGGACCACTTTCGCTAGAGAATTTGGAGATCGTGTGGTCATGTTGGATGTTAAAAAACGTGCCGGCAAGAACATGGTTGCAGCCGCAGAACAAATAGAAGCGATTGTAGCGAACGCTAAAACAGATGTTTTTCCATCTAACTTACGCGTAACAATCGCTAATGATCAATCCTCTAAAACCATTGGGCAGGTGGATGATCTTGTAAACAACATCATTTTTGGTATTATACTCGTGGTTACGGTTTTAATGTTCTTTTTAGGCTTTAAAAACGCCTTATTTGTTGGCTTTGCTATACCCATGTCTATGTTTATGTCATTAATGATACTAAGCTACTTAGGCTATACCATGAATACGATGATTCTATTTGGATTAATAATGGGGCTTGGTATGCTTGTAGATAATGGTATTGTTGTAGTCGAGAACGTGTACCGATTAATGGAAGACGAAGGGATGACTCGCGTTGAAGCGGCTAAAAAAGGGATTGGGGAAATTGCATTTCCTATTATCATCTCGACAGCTACTACAGTAGCGGCCTTTATTCCGCTAGGATTATGGCCTGGTGTGATGGGTGAATTCATGGTCTATTTCCCAATCACACTATCTGTTGTTTTAGGCTCTTCTTTAATCGTGGCTATATTCTTTAACTCCGTTTTGGTCTCTCAATTCATGACCATTGAAGATAAAGAAATGCCCATAAATAAAATAATTAGAATTTCGGCTATTATAGGAGGCATCGGTTTGCTCATTTTATTGTTTGGAGGAACCTATAGAGCTTTAGGTTCTGTCATGATCTTTACAGCTATCATGCTTTGGGTATACCGCTTGGTTTTAAGAGGTATGGCCAATCGTTTTCAAAACAAAACCTTAGTAAGACTTGAAAATTGGTATGAAGGTAAAATATCAACCGCTTTAAAAGGAAAGCGTCCAGCGATTATTTCTATTCTAACTTTTGTTTTACTTATTGGAGCCTTTATGGCGTTTGGAGTTTCTGTAGCGTCTCAACGCACAAAAATCGAATTCTTCCCGAGAGAATAAACCCAATCAAATTATTGTTTACATTGAATATCCTCAAGGCACAGATATTGACCGAACCAATGCCATTACTAAAGAGATAGAAGAAAAAGTATATAAGATGCTTAATGCTCCGAATACGTGCAGGATGGCGAAAACGTACTCGTAGAAAGTGCGGTTTCCCAAGTGGGTGAAGGGGCAGGGAACCCACAAACGGATGGTGGTTCTGCTGCCGAAATGCCACATAAAGGAAAAATCACGGTTTCCATGCGTGAGTACAAATATCGGGATGGTGCAGACAGCCAGGAGTTACTAAAAAAAGTACAAGAGTCATTGGTAGGTATTTATCCTGGCGTTTTAATTTCAGTAGAAAAAGATGCCAATGGACCACCTGCAGGTGCACCAATTAATATTGAATTGGAAGGCGATGATTACAATGCCCTTATCAATACTGCAGAACTGATGCGGGAATTCATCAATTCTAAAAATATTGAGGCCATCGATGAATTAAAAATAGATGTGAATAAAGACAAACCGGCCATGCAGGTGGTCGTAGATCGTGAGAAAGCAGGAGAATTGGGTGTCAGCTCAGGACAGGTTGGACAACAATTACGTAATTCTATTTTTGGTGCTAAAGCAGGTATTTTCAAAGAAGATGGTGAAGATTATGATATCTACGTGCGATTTAATGAAGCCAATCGTTACAATACAAGTGCGATTTTCAACGAGAAAATAATTTTTAGAGACATGGCTTCACGGTCAAATTAGAGAGATTCCAATTTCTACAGTCGCCAAGCAAAAAAACAGTTCCGGTTTTAGTGCGATTAAACATCGCGATACAAAACGAGTGGTAACGGTTTATTCGGCTCTAGCTCCAGGCTTTACAGATGCTGCCGCAGCGGTGGGACAGATTAGAGAAGAAATGAAAAACTTCAACAATCTACCAGAGAATATTAGCATTGATTATACTGGTCAAATCGAAGAGCAAAACAAACAAATGGCCTTTTTAATGGGCGCCTTTTTCACCGGTTTAGGTTTGATTTTCTTAATCTTGATTTTCCAATTCAATTCTATTTCAAAACCAGCCATCATTATGATTGCCATCTTCCTAAGTTTAATAGGCGTGTTTGGTGGTATTGTTATTTCAGGATCGCCTTTTGTTATTATGATGACCATGATGGGTATTATCTCTCTCGCTGGTATTGTAGTAAATAACGGTGTGGTATTACTGGATTATGCACAATTGTTAATTGACAGAAAGAAAAATGAGTTAGATTTAGAAGATCACGAATACTTAAGTAAAGACGATTTATTAGCCGCTATTATTTTAGCAGGCAAAGCTCGTTTACGCCCCGTATTACTTACAGCTATTACCACTATTCTAGGTTTAATCCCCTTAGCTATAGGTTTAAATATTGATTTCTTTTCATTGTTTAGTGAGTTCAATCCTAAAATATATTTTGGGGGCGATAACGTGATTTTTTGGGGACCACTAGCTTGGACTGTAATCTATGGTTTATTCATAGCAACCTTTTTAACACTAATTGTGGTGCCCATATTATTCTATATATCTATGCGCATAAAAATGTGGATTAGAAGAAAGACGTCTTCTGAAGAAACAAAAGAAGTCTTTACCTATCAAGAGCAAAAAGAGCCACTCGAAACCAGTACGCCTTTAGTTTTAGATAAATAGTCTAAAATGATTCACCAAAATCCGAAGTCTTTACTTCGGATTTTTTATTTTTGCATTCTAATCAATTATTATGTACAGAAGTCATAACTGCGGTGAATTAACCGCATCACATATCAATACAGAAGTGACCTTATCGGGTTGGGTTCAAAAATCGAGAGATAAAGGATTTATTATTTGGGTCGATTTGCGAGACCGCTACGGCATCACACAGTTGGTGTTTGATGAAGAGCGTACTTCGAAAGAATTGCTGGCACGCGCACAAAAATTAGGTCGTGAATTCGTTATCCAAGTTACAGGTAAAGTGGTTGAACGCGATTCTAAAAACCCAAATATGCCCACTGGTGCTATTGAGATTTTAGTTTCAGAATTAACTATTTTAAACCAAGCCCTTTTACCGCCGTTCACTATAGAAGACAAAACCGATGGTGGCGAAGACATTCGTATGAAATATCGTTATTTAGATATTAGACGTAATCCGGTAAAAAACAACCTGATTTTTAGAGCAAAAGTAACTCAAGAAGTTAGAAACTATCTATCCAATGATGGTTTTATAGAAGTGGAAACACCCTACTTAATTAAATCTACACCAGAGGGTGCTCGTGATTTTGTGGTACCGTCACGAATGAATGAAGGCGAGTTTTACGCCCTTCCCCAATCGCCACAAACCTTTAAGCAATTGCTAATGGTTGGTGGTATGGACAAATACTTTCAAATCGTAAAGTGTTTTAGAGATGAAGATTTACGTGCCGACAGACAACCGTAATTCACACAAATTGACTGTGAAATGGCCTTTGTTGAGCAAGAAGATATTTTAAATGTATTTGAAGGTTTAACTCGCCACTTACTTAAAGAAGTGAACGGCGTGGAAGTGGAAAAATTCCCAAGAATGCTATACGATGATGCGATGCGCTTATACGGAAACGATAAGCCGAGACATTCGTTTTGGAATGGCATTTGGAGAATTAAATGCCGTAGCACAACACAAAGATTTTAGCGTGTTTAACACGGCAGAATTAGTGGTTGGTATTGCAGTGCCCGGCGGAAACACCTATACCGGAGAAGGAAATAGACAAACTCATTGATTGGGTAAAGCGTCCACAAGTAGGTGCCTTAGGTATGGTTTACGCGCGTTTTAATGAGGATGGTAGTTTTAAGTCTTCAGTAGATAAATTTTACGATCAAGAGGATTTAGCAAAATGGGCAGAGGTAACCGGTGCAAAACCTGGCGATTTAATCTGTGTACTCTCCGGAGAGACCAATAAAGTACGTGCGCAATTAAGTGCGTTGCGTATGGAACTAGCGACTCGTTTAGGATTGCGTGATCCAAAAGTATTTGCGCCATTATGGGTTATTGACTTCCCTTTATTAGAACTGGATGAAGAAACAGGACATTATCATGCCATGCACCACCCTTTTACATCACCAAAACCAGGGCAAATAGAATTACTCGATACCCATCCAGGGGACGTAAAAGCGAACGCTTATGATTTGGTTTTAAACGGTAATGAAATTGGTGGTGGATCGATACGTATTCACGATAAAGCGACGCAAGCGATTATGTTGAAGCATTTAGGGTTTTCAGATGAAGACGCCAAAGCACAGTTTGGCTTCCTTATGGATGCCTTTGAATATGGTGCTCCGCCACATGGGGGATTAGCTTTTGGTTTAGACCGATTAGTCGCTATTCTTGGCGGACAGGAAACTATTAGAGACTTTATAGCCTTCCCAAAAAACAATTCGGGTCGGGATGTGATGATTGATGCACCAGCACCAATTGATGATCATCAGTTAAAAGAATTAAGTTTAAAACTAAACTTAAAATCATAATAAAAAAATCCTGCTTCGAGCAGGATTTTTTATTAGTTTAGAACTATGAAAGGAAAAAAGATTTTTAAAATAATAGGCAGTATATTAGGCATTCTCTTGCTTGTCTTTGGGTTTTTAGTTGCCTATACTTATTATTTGATGCATTATAGTTTATTACCTAATGAAGGTGAATACAAACAGGATGCCCACTATATAAATCCGGAGATTTCTATTTTAAATGATGACTTTAAGGTTTGTGACAAAAATCATGTTTATCAGTATTACAATCAATCAGAAACCCTACCTTATTTCAGTGGAAAAAATGGTTTTAGGGACTATATAAATAAAGGGTACGAGAATCGAAATTATTCAGATTCCGGATATTTCAACATTCGATTTATTATTAATTGTGAAGGAAAAGCCGGGCGGTTTATTACGCATGAAAACAACCTCGATCTAGAACCACAGTCTTTTAATTCAGATTTAAAAAAACAACTCACTAACTTAACGACAAATGTTAAACAATGGCATCCAGTGTATCTACACGACAAAAAGAGAGATGCCTACATGTACATTTCATACCGCATAGAAAATGGAGAAATTACTGAAATTATACCTTAGTATTGCCTGTCTTTTACTACTCTTTTGTTGTAGTACAAAAAGAGAGAAAGCCGAAGCGGTTTATAAAAGAGCGATTCAATACCCACAAGGCTCAAGGATGAGCATTAATGGAATAAAAAGAGCGACAGAAATAGACTCCACTTATGAGCAAGCCGTTTACGAATTGTCTGTCGCGTACTTAAAACGGGGACTACCACACCAATGGTTGCCGCAGTACAATAAAGCTGTTACGTTAGATGCTGCAACTCGAATACCTTGGCGTGGCTACTTATATTTATGGTTTTATAGAGATTACAAGAAAGCCATTGCAGATTTTGACGCTTCAGATACATTAACTCCAAATTTTATTGATGCACCACAAGGCCATAGTGTAGATTATTGGCGTGGCATCGCCTATTTAGGATTGAAAGATTATCAAGCATCTAATGCCTATTTTGAAAAACATATCGCCCAAGAGATTAAAGCTTTTGGAGAAGATTATGTCGATGTTACAGCGTTCTTATACAACGGCATTTCTTATTTTGAAGCAGGAAACTACGAAAAAGCATTAGTCAATTTTGACAAACAATTAGCGTATTCCCGTAATCTGAGTGCAGATGCTAAATATTATAAAGCACAAATATTTAAAGCCCAAAACCTTTTAGAACTATCCAAAGAAACTATAAATGAAGCGATTGCAGATTACAATTTAGGTTATAATAATAAACGGCCTTATGTAGAAACCTTACGCCAAATATATCCGGAAGATTTAGAGGACTTAAAAAAAACATTGCAATAACGGCTCACAATTGAACAAAAAATCTACTTCCCACAGGTTTATTTGTTATTTTTAATAGAGACTAATCTTATGCCCAAAAAAACACCTTTTAGACGCTTTTTAATCCGGAGATACAAACATCTATCAGAAAAAAACTTTGTTTTTATATTAAGTGCACTGGTAGGTTTATTGGCAGGTTTAGCTGCTGTTATATTAAAAAATATTACGTTTACCATAGAGTCTCTACTATCTAAGAGTATTGCGTTTTCAAGCAATCAGCTCTATTTTATTTTACCGGTTATTGGATTATTGTTAGTCTATTTATTTGTGAAATATGTGTCAAAAAAACCATTAGAACACGCCATACCTTCCGTACTCTATTCTTTAGCTAAAAAAAGCGGTATTCTACAACGCAGTAAAATATATTTCCCATTAATAGCTGCGCCACTAACTGTTGGCTTCGGTGGTTCAGTAGGACTTTTAGGACCTGCTATTTCATCTGGTGCGGCTATAAGCTCAAACTTAGGCAAGCTTTTTCATATCAATAGAAAAACAAGAACCTTGTTAATAGGTTGTGCGGCAGCAGGTGCTATTTCTTCTATATTCAAGTCACCAATTGCAGCAATCATATTCGCTGTAGAAGTCTTC
Organism: Lacinutrix neustonica; assembly: GCF_026625145.1. Classification (GTDB taxonomy): domain Bacteria; phylum Bacteroidota; class Bacteroidia; order Flavobacteriales; family Flavobacteriaceae; genus Lacinutrix; species Lacinutrix neustonica. Next base: position 1,963,767 of record NZ_CP113088.1, read on the forward strand.
AGTTTAGACTTAACTTTTGTCTCTTTACTTCCATTACTTATTGCTTCGGTTTCTTCTGTAATTACATCATACTTCTTTCTTGGGGACGATTTACTTTTTAATTTTAACTTTTCAGACAAGTTTGAAATAAAAGACATTCTCTTTTATGCTGTTTTAGGAATTGGTACGGGCTTAGCCTCTATTTATTTTACTAAAATGTACTTTGCCATTTTAAAATTTTTTGAGCGTTTCAAAACTGCTTTTCAGCGTTTAATTATTGGCGGACTAGCTATTGGTGTTATGCTGTACTTTATTCCTCCTTTATATGGTGAGGGCTTCGGTTTTATTAATAATTTGCTGGCTGGCAAACATTTACAAGCTTTAGGCAAAACGCCTTTTGATGCTTTTAATGACAATATTTGGGTGGTCATCGCATTATTATTTGGTATCACCATTTTTAAAGCAGTAGCCATGACCACTACTTTTGCTGCAGGAGGGGTTGGGGGTATTTTTATCCCAACACTGGTTATGGGAAGTGCATTAGGCAACGTGGTTGCCAAAGTTATTAATAATATTGGCTTGGGTTTTAATGTTTCAGAAACTAATTTTACACTCATTGGGATGGCTGGATTAGTTGCAGGAGTACTTCACGCACCTTTAACCGCTATTTTTTTAATAGCTGAAATTACAGGGGGTTATGAATTATTTATACCATTGATGATCGCTGTAGGTATTTCTTTCAGTGTTAAAAAAAGCGCGATTGATTACACTATATATACTCGGGAATTATCTGAAAAAGGGCAATTATTGACGCATAATAAAGATCAAAGTGTATTAACTCTAATGACACTTGATGGCATCATTGAAACCAATTTTATCGTTTTAAAACCTACAATGACTTTAGGTAAAATGCTTCATGAAGGTGTTGCTAAATCTGCTCGTAACCTATTCCCAGTAGTCAATGAAGACCAACAACTTGTTGGCATCCTTTTATTAGATGACATACGCGACATGATGTTTGATCAATCTCTATATGATTCAACCCTAGTTCAGGATATTATGAATAACCCACCAGATAAAATTCATTATAAAAAAGATTCCATGCAAAAGGTGATGCAGAAATTTCAAGATTCCAATGCTTGGAATTTACCTGTTATTGACAATGGAAAATATATAGGATTTGTTTCAAAGTCAAAATTGTTGACGGCTTATAGAAGACAATTGATTAATGTTAGTTCATAGTTTTAAATTGTTTAATTTTGTCGTATGCCTTACGCATTTTGTGAGTTTATAAAATACTAAAATGAAATATATTATTTGGCTTTTCTTTATCGCTTCGGTTACCAGTGTGATTTGTGGCTACACATTAGAAGTTGATTACTCACAGAAGCTTATTGGCTTCGGGGTGTTGAGTTTCTTTTTTATAGTCATTCCATTATTTACATACCATAGATGGAAAGACAGAGATATTAAAGAATACATGTTAACCAAAGAAAAAATAGAAGAAATGCGTAAAAAGGAAGGTGACCAGCGAAAGCTATAACCTTTAATTCAAGTTGCGTTTTTCTATAAAAAACCGCTTCAATAACCTTGATGCTTCTGCTTCTAAAACCCCGCCTTCAATCTTAGTCTTAGGATGCAACTTTGTGTTAAGATGAATACAACCACGTTCGGATCCCTTGCCCCATATATAATTTTTGAAATCTGACTCCAATATAATGCTCCTGCGCACATTTGGCAAGGCTCTAAGGTGACATATAAGGTGCAATTCTGAAGATATTTCCCTCCGAGAAAATTTGCTGCTGCTGTTATAGCTTGCATTTCTGCGTGGGCTGTAACATCGTTTAACAACTCGGTTAAATTATGTGCTCTCGCAATAATACGGTTATCAATTACGATTATAGCCCCAACCGGGATCTCCCCTTTTTCATAAGCAGCCTCAGCTTCCTGAATTGCTTTTTGCATAAAATATTTGTCGTCGTATGGATTTATCATAGATGACAAAAATACAATTTCATTTAAATTATTAATACTATCTGAAAAAAATTGATTCAGATGAACAAAAAACTCAACCATCACCTCCCTATAGAACATTGTCATTCCAAGACCATGATTAGAAAACTAGGGTTATATATCTTCAATTAAAAAAATTCGCTATTGAACTCTTTCGCCAAAGCGTTAGCTCATTTTATGCCTGTTATAATATTAAGTTATTGCGACTCACAGTAGAACACCTGCTTCTTGTGAGATACACTATTAAATAAAAAAGGCAACTAATTTCTTAGCTGCCTTTTAAATTCTATGACTTAAAAACTACACTTAGTTTTTAAGAATCTTATCGTTTGTATTAATACCTTCTCCTTTAATAGTAAGAATATACATTCCAGATTGCAATGCCCCAATGTTTAAAGTGGCATTATCATTTAATATTTTTGTTGTATTTAAAACAACACGTCCGTTAATGTCCGTTAATGTAATGTTCACTTCACCAAAACTCTTTTTAACATTAATATTTAAAATGTTATTGGTTGGATTAGGAAAAATTGAATAGTTAGAAGCTTTGAATTTATCTACACTTAAACTAGTACAATTTTGAAGTGATGGATCTGATGACGCAGGAGCTGTAAAATCTTGAACTTGATCTGTTCTTGAGCCAAAAGTCCCTTGACTTGCGTTCAAACCAACCCCTCGATCAATAAAAGCCTCCCAAATCATACATTGGTCTTCGCCATTACTTAAAGCAGTATCTGCGGCTAAAAGGGCATCTCTACCTTCAACAAAACCTGCGCCACAAGCTTGAAGTTTAAGTCCATCTAATACCAACTGCATTATTTTATTATTTCCACCAGTACCATTGTATACATCTGAATCAAAACCATATTTTTCAATATACTTCCAAGTTAAATCCCAAAGTATGGTGGCCCATACCGTTCCTATACCATGAGGCTGTGAAATATTAGTGTCATCATTAGTACTTGCATATGTAAGCGAGTTAACGCTAGTATCCGTACTATAAGGTGCTGGTCTAATTCCTAAACCATCTAGTGGTTGGCTAGTAGAATACGTTACAAACCCTCTAGCATCTGTCCCAAGGTCTGTCGCCTTCATGGTTATCATCATTCCAAACCAATCAGACCAGCCTTCTCCCATTTGCTCAGCATTCCCTAAACAATTTGAATTACTTGGCCCTCCTGCTAATCTATTAGAAATACCATGCCCGTATTCATGAGCCACAATTTCGTTATCTAAACTACCATCTACTAAAGGTCTAAAGATAGTCGCGTTAATTACTTCACTATTTTGAAGCGCTGTAATTAATTGTTCTCCATCTGCATTATTAATAAACAACGACGGAATTGTAAAAGGGGGCATTGTCTCACCCGACATATTAACATATTCGGTATAAGCTGGATCATTCGTTGGATTATTATGATTCACCATTATTACTGCAACCGCACCAGCATCTTGTGCCGCTTGAATTTTAGAAGTAAAATTACAAGCCCCTCTTCTAATCACGGCAATTTTACCATTGAGATTAGCGGCATTGATGACCGCGTTACAACCATCATTAGGATCTGTAGAAGTGGGTTGTCCAATATTATCATCAATAATTACCGCTAAATCTGCTGTAACTGGAGTCCCTGAAGGCCCAGTGATGTTATTACCAGCTCCTGCTGCAGGAGAAACGGCTGTTATTTCACCTACTAATGGTCCACCCGAATTCACAGTTAATGGACTCCCATTCGTATCCCATAAAAACATTTGCATTCCTGGATTATTTCCATCTCGGAGGTGTTCCAAAATTTGCATTATTAAAACCACTACCATCTTGGCCATCTGCCACTACAAAATCATTTCCTGCTCCACCATTACCATAGTTGTTTTGCTGAAAATTTCCACTCACCTCATCAAAGCCATACTGATACCAAACATCATGCATGATATTACTAATGTAAAATAAATTAGTAAGTGATAAATCCTGGAAACTAGAAGGTGTCGTAGTTATAACTGATGCTGAATAATCAAAATCTAATGCGGCACCTCCATCAGGAGCTGCACCAAAACCATCGTCTCCATTCGCATCTTCTTGCGCATAGACATTGTTTCCTCTAGTAATTGTAAATTCTGCACCAGCAGCACCATTGGTATCGTGCCATCCTAAAGGTGATGCGATGAGGTTTGCGGGTTCTGAAACTAAAGTTAATGGTCCATCATTAGGATTTTCAAAAGGAATTGGGTAAACACTATATTGAGACCCATCTACCATATAAGAACTTTCTGATTTAAATAAATTAATTCCAGTGCTTTCTTTTATTTTATGTGACGTGTGCTTTTTATGATTTCCATCTCCGAAGTTACAAGATAAAATCCAGTTGTTAGTATCTATGATAGCTCCTGTTGAAGCATCCACCCTAACACTGTACCAATTTTTATTGTCTAAAGTATTAATGCTTAAATCCCAAGCCAATTTAATACTTCCATTCTCTAAAGGTTGAAAAACTAACTGTACTGGAATATCCACTCTTGAAACACCCCCTTTAGAAAAAAGATAACTCCCTTCTGAAGATTTAAGAACCTCTAAATTAGAAACAGGTCCTAAATTATATGCCGTGACTACTGAATTGATAGCCGATTGCGCATCAATTACCGGAGTTGTTGTATTTATTTTTGAAGCAATATTAGAAAGTAATGCATTATCATAATAAAACACAGCATTATCTCTCATTGCTACGCTTGAAACAGCATTGTGAATTTTAATCCCTTGATAGGCTTGATTAATATAAACGTGATTTATTTTAGTTTTTTTAGAAAAATAAGCATCACTTACTAATAGGCTGGAAAGATCATTTTCAGACAATCTATAGCTGTCTTTATTTTGGTTTAGCCAGTTTTGAATGGTTGAACCAAATTCATTATTAGCCAATCGGTTTTGAGCATTACCCATTTGAAAAGCAAATGCGAAAGCGAAAACAATAAGCTGTAAAAAGTAGTTTTTCTTCATCGTTTGAATTAGTTTATTAATAGATTTTTAAGATAAGTCCCAAATATAAGGAGCAACTTACAATTATTTCAATAATCTCTAAATTATCTTAAATAATTAACATTTTATACTGCTCATTTTGATAATTTTACAATCAATTTTATCCTATTATGGCCACGCCAATTTTAAACACCATTGATTCTATTAAAAAGTTAAGGACACTCAATGAGAAAGCTCTTATTGATTTAACGAAAGAATTACGCAGCTTTATCATAGAAGCTGTTGCTACAAAAGCGGGCCATTTGGGCGCCAGTTTGGGTGTTGTTGAGTTAACAATTGCTCTCCACTATGTTTTCGATACGCCAAAGGACAAACTCATTTGGGATGTTGGGCATCAAGCATATGGCCACAAAATCTTAACGGGAAGAAAAGACATCTTTCATACAAACAGACAATTTAGTGGTATTAGTGGGTTTCCAAATCGAAGTGAAAGTGAATTTGACACTTTTGGTGTTGGTCATTCCTCAACTTCAATTTCTGCCGCGTTAGGAATGGCCCTCGCGTCTCAATTAAAAGGTGATCTTAATAAACAGCATATTGCTGTCATTGGAGATGCTTCAATCGCGAGTGGTATGGCCTTTGAAGGCTTAAACCATGCAGGCGTCACTAATTGTAATCTATTAGTTATTTTAAATGATAATGCCATTGGTATCGATCCTAGCGTAGGTGCCCTAAAACGATATTTGACTAATGTTAAACAAGGCACTCAAAAACAAGACAATATATTTGAAGCCTTAAACTTTGATTATTCGCGCCCAATAGATGGTCATGATTTACCTAAATTAATTATAGAATTAACCCGCTTAAAGACTGTAAAAGGCCCTAAATTTTTACATGTCATTACCACTAAAGGCAAGGGGCTTCGTCAAGCAGAAGAAAACCAAGTTACCTACCATGCTCCAGGAAAATTCGATGTAAAAACAGGCGATTTGTATGTAAAAGAAGGCAGTATTGAAGCGCCTAAGTTTCAAGATGTTTTTGGGCATACACTGGTTGAATTAGCAAAATTGAATGAAAATATTATAGGCATTACTCCAGCCATGCCAACGGGCTGTTCACTTAAATTTATGATGGAACAAATCCCAGATCGTGCCTTTGATGTGGGCATTGCAGAACAACATGCCGTTACACTTGCTGCCGGTATGGCTGCACAAGGTTTAATCCCTTTTTGTAATATTTATTCTACTTTTTTGCAACGGGCTTACGATCAAGTGATTCATGATGTTGCTCTTCAAAATCTCCCCGTTATTTTCTGTTTAGATCGTGCTGGTCCGGTTGGTGAAGATGGCGCAACACATCATGGTGTTTACGATTTAAGTTATTTACGCTGTATTCCTAACTTGATCATTTTCGCTCCACGTAATGAAATTGAATTACGTAATATTATGTACACTGCTCAATTAGGCCTAGAACACCCGATTGCCATTCGATATCCTCGTGGTCGTGGAAATATAATTGACTGGAAACAAGCCTTTACTAAAATTGAAATAGGAAAAGCGGAAGTACTATTAAAAGGAAAAAAACTAGCGGTTTTGTCTCTTGGTAGTATTGCGAAAAATGTTTCTGAGGCCATACATTTAAAGGAAACACTTCAATCTATTTCGCATTACGATATGCGTTTTGTAAAACCATTAGACCGAGACATTACTTCACACTATTTTCAAAACACATGAGCGTATTGTTACGATTGAAGACGCATCCATTATAGGCGGGTTGGGCTCAGCTATTTTGGAATTTGCTGCTGAGCATCACTATAAAAACAAAGTCTACTTAAAAGGCATTCCCGATGTTTTTATTGAACATGGGACTATTGATGAATTACAGCAATCCATTGGCCTAGATGCTAACGGACTTTCAGAATATATTTCATCTAAACTAATCTAAAAACTAAACCCTTTTATCTTTTTGTATTGAATGATTGCCTGACTGTCAGATAGTAAAGAAACGAAATGACAAACACTTAATAAGCGTTCGTACATGCTATCTTGATTCACTTTAATTGTTTTAGGCAATCCTTTTAGTATTAAACCGTCATAATTAGAGGCTTTGCTTTCGTAGCTGTTGTTCACCGCTTCTGTATAGGTTTCAAGAAGCGTGCTCAACACACCATAACCCGCGATTTCTTTATCTACTACCTCTGTAGATTGGTAAATTTTTTCCACGCTTAATTTAATGATGTCGTTAATTTGGGCTTCATATTGACTTTTATCTAATAAGGCTTGATCAAATTCACCATTTAAAATAGCGTCTTCGTTTTGCATAAAAAGAGTCACTGCTTCGTCAATTAATGTCCCAATAGCTAGTGCTCTTAAATAGCTCACGCGGTCTTCTGTGTTTTTTAACTCGTGATATTTATTAGTATTAATCTTATGGCGAACTAAGTTAATGAGATATTCCAAAGCGAACTCTTCTTGTATGAGTCCTAAGTTAATACCATCTTCAAAATCTATAATCGTATAACATATATCATCTGCGGCTTCCACTAAAAAGGCTAATGGATGACGGGAGTAACTCATGGCCTTGTCATTTCGACTTTCCAACCCTAGTTCTTTAGCCACGTCAATAAAGGCCTCCTTCTCACTCTGAAAAACACCATATTTCTTATCAGCAATATGACGCGTTGGTTTTTTAGGAAGCGATTCTTTAGGATATTTAGTAAATGCCCCAAGGGTCGCATAACTCAATCTTAAGCCACCTTCACGTCCATCTCTACTTTGTGTTACGATTTTGAATCCGTTCGCATTGCCTTCAAAATCACATAAATCTTGATACTCTTTTTCGGTTAACTCTTTTCTGTATTGACTTCCTTTTCCGATTTAAAAAACTCTCCAATAGCCTTTTCTCCGAATGCCCAAACGGCGGATTTCCAATATCATGAGCTAACGCCGCAGCAGCCACTATGGCTCCAAAATCATGTGCCTGATAGCCATGAATGTTTTGCAAATGCGGATGTTTTTCTAACACTTTTAAACCCACTCTTCTCCCTAATGAACGCCCTACAACACTCACTTCCAAACTGTGGGTTAAACGGGTATGCACAAAATCGGTTTGCGATAAGGGAATCACTTGGGTTTTATCTTGAAGACTTCTAAATGCCGACGAGAAAATAACACGGTCGTAGTCTACCTCAAAACCCAATCGCGTTTCGTCTTGTTCTTTTCGTAATCGTTTATTGGTGTCTCCAAAGCGCTTTAAAGAGAGTAATTGTTCCCAGTTCATAGTTGGTTTTTAAGTGCTCGCAAGATAGAAAAATTCAATGTTAAATTAATGTTTCCAAATTAAAAATGAATCCCACTCTTGGTAACATTGCGCTAACCTTTTGATGACTGAGTTTTAACGCCTGCTTAACCTTCGATTCATAGAACCGCAGTTTCTTTGCATCGAGAAAACTAAAATTAAAAATGAAACAATTTTTGCTAATTATTACACTACTAACTTCATTAGTCGCTTTCGCTCAAGAAACGGGTTCTGTTTATGGAAAAGTTTCTGATAAAGACTATAACGACGAAGCATTACCTCAGTGTAATGTTGCCATTAAAGGGACTTCGAAAGGGGAAACTACAGATTTTGATGGTTTATATTCTATTGCTAATTTAGAACCTGGAAGCTATACTTTAGAATTTAGCTTTGTAGGTTACGAAACACAAAATATTCCAGTTCAAATTAACGCTGGAGAAAAGAAAGAAATTAATGTTAGCTTAGCGGCAAGTACAGCAAAACTAGAAGAAGTTGTACTTCAAACAACAACAAAGCGAGAAAGTGAAACTGCCTTATTATTAAACCGAGAAAAAGGCCGTAGAAATTAAGCAAAGTATTGGTGCAGACGAGTTATCACGTAAAGGTGTTAGTGATGCTGCCGGTGCTGTTGCTAAAATTTACGGTGTATCTAAACAAGAAGGTTCAAGTAACGTGTATGTTCGTGGATTAGGTGATCGTTATTTAAATACAACTATGAACGGTTTGTCTTTACCGTCTAACGATGTAAACAAGAAAAACATTGACTTGAATCTCTTCTCTTCAGACGTTATTCAAAATGTATCCATAAGTAAGGCTTACTCTTCGAGATTTTATGGCGATTTCTCTGCGGGTAATGTAGACATCACATCAAAAGAGCATAAAGGTGATTTATTTTTTGAAGTGTTTACTGGATCTGGCTTTAATACCAATGCTATAGATAAAAGCTTTGTAAGAAGTGAAGGTACGGGCTATTTTGGTTATTATGGCAGATATGAGCACAATCCTTTTGCTGTTATTTTATCACATGGTATAGACCCGGAAAATGTGAGCACTCCTATTAATATTAACTATGGTGCTTCTGTTGGCAATACCTTTAATTTTAATGACGACTCTCGTTTAAGTGTCTTTGCCACAGCTTCGTTTGAAAACAATTATCAATACCGATTTGGAAAAGCAGTAGATTTTTCAACTGTAGAAAAAAAGCGTTTTGATGCTGCCGAGGAATACGAATATAGTACGACGACAACGGGCATGACTAACATAAACTATAGAATCAATGATGAGAATAGTATAAAGTTTAACTCGGTGTTCATCAATAGTTCTTCAGACGAAGTAGGCTATTTTGGTATCGATGGAAAAGGAAAAAACAGAGATGCTATTTTAAACACCGATGAAGGTTTTTATCAAATGAATGTTCAGTTTGATCAAACCGGAATGTTTGTTAACCAACTATTAGGAAACCACAAATCAGAGAAGTATGAGTTAGACTGGGGTTTTGGGTATAACAAGGTCTATGCTAACCAACCCGACAGAAAACGTGTGAGTTTAGAAAACTACCATTTGGCATTTGATAATGATGCCTCTACAAATCCAAGCTTTTATAGTAATGTAGATTTTGACAATCAGCGCTATTTTCAAAATATTGAAGACGACGAATACAGTGGTAGGGTTAATTTAGCTTATGACGCCAATGAGACTGTTAAATTAAATTTTGGCTATAACGGAAGGTACAAAACAAGACAGTTTGATAATATTCGTTATGGCTATGATATTCAAGACAATGGATATGCCGTTACAGACGTTAACAACTTTGATAGTTTCTTTACCTTATCAAATATTAGTTTTGATAATAACAATACAGGCTATGACATCACAGTGATTAATGGTATTCCTGTGAGCGCTACCGATCCCAATCAAACCTTAGGTAACACCAATTTACCAGGGCTACCTGAAAACACGTACTCCGGAAAATTAAGTATTGCGGCAGGGTATATGGATGCAGAAATTAAAGCTGGTGAAAAATGGTTATTTGTTCCAGGGGTTAGACTAGAATCTTTTGACCAGTCTATTAAATACGATGTTATAAACCTAGGAAATCAAGGCAATAGCGAACGTGCTTTTAAAGAAACGTTTGTCCTACCTACACTAAACATTAAATATGCCTTAAACGACGATCAAAATTTACGTTTCTCTGCCAGCCAAACGGTTTCTGTCCCGAATTTAAAGAAGTGGCTCCTTTTGTTTATGAAGACGTTTCTACAAGAATTGGTGGTAACCCGGATGTGTTAGGCTATTCTAAAATAGTTAATGCCGATTTCAAATACGAATGGTTTTTTAGTAGAAGTGAGATCTTTTCTGTAGGGGCTTTTGGCAAACAGATAGACAACCCTATTAATCTAGTAGTTGTAGGCGATGCCACCGGAACACAACGCTATGTAAGAACTGGAGATAAGGCTACTGTGTATGGTGTAGAAGTAGAGTTAAGAAAAAACCTCATTGTAAACGACGCGGATGACACGAATTTATCCTTTGGAATTAACGCGACTTACATGAAAACCAAGCAAGATTTATACCCTGCTATAGATGGTACTTTTGATTTATCTTTCAAGAAAGCACAAGATGAGCTACAGGGCGCATCTCCTCTTTTATTAAATGCAGACATCAGTTACTCGCCAACTTTTGAAAATTACAAACCAGTAGCGAACCTAGTATTCTCTTATTTCTCTGATAGAATTGATGCCTTAGGCTCTGGTGATTTAGGAAACATCGTAGAAAAAGGTGTTCCTACTTTAGATTTCATCTCGGAAAAACACGATTAAAAAGGATTTTGAAATCAACTTTAGTGCAAAAAACATATTAAATCCTACCATTCAATACATAAGAGAAGACCAAAACCAAGGTAACGTATTTGTAACTTCTGCTAATGGCAAAGGAGTTACCGATTACAAACGCGGCATGAACTTAAGTCTTCAAATTAAATACAACTTTTAACACAACTATTAATTAAAATAAATTAAAAAAGAACACAATGAAAAAACAATTAATTTTAGGCTTAGCCTTAATAGCTACAGTATTTTCTTGTACTACAGACGATACTTCTGATATTATAATCAACACAACCACAAACAACACTACAGGTGGCGGTGGTTCAAACCCACAAACTATTTTCTTGTCGGGAACTTACACCGAAGATTTAACGCTAGACGCAAACAATACTTACAAAATTAATGGAGCGTTAATTATGGCCAGCGGCACCACATTATCAATACCTGGTTGTATGACTATTGAAGCTTTAGCTTCGGAGCCAACGTATATGTAGCCATTTCTCAGGGTGCCAAAATTGTAGCCAACGGTACTGCCAATTGTCCTATTGTATTTACTTCAGATGCTTCAAACCCACAACCTGGAGATTGGGGAGGTTTAATTTTATTAGGAAAAGCACCTATAAACTCAGTAACCGGAACCGCTACTGCAACTTCAGAAATTGCTAACTTACCTTATGGTGGAAATATAGCTAATGACAATTACGGTGCTTTAAATTACGTAAGAGTAGAATATTCGGGGGTGCCGCTGACGGACAATCAGAAAACAACGGCTTTTCATTCTACGGTGTTGGAAATGGTACGGCTGTAAATTATATTCAGGCTTACGCAGGAAAAGATGATGGTATCGAATTTTTTGGAGGCACGGTAAACGCGAGCTACATTTCAGTAATTCATGCTGAAGATGATTCTGTAGACTGGACAGAAGGCTATTCCGGAACTTTAAATGAAGTGTACATCTCCAATAGAGCTACAGATGATAAAGCGATTGAAGCCGATGGTTACAATACCGATTTTAGCAATGCCTCAGGGATATTCTCTAAGCCAACGGTAAACAACGTGACTATTATTGGAGAAGGCTCTGCTAACTCTGCAGAAGCAGTAAGATTAAGAGCTGGAACTCAAGGTATATTTAACAACATTATGATTACTGGCTATGCTGAAGGTTTTGATTTAGACGATTTAGACACAGGTAACGGGGTTGTAAGTGATGATTTACAAGTCACAGGAGTCACTTTTGTAGATGTTATATTAAACATGAAAAACGACACTACAGTCACTTTTACAGACGCCGATTTTTACACAGCTGAAGGTACTGCAACGGGAACAGATTATGCTACTTGGGGAGCAGGCTGGACCATAGAATAGTTTTAAAATGGTATAAATAAAAAAGCATCTTCGTGACGAAGATGCTTTTTTGTTTTTTAATTTTCACTAATTTAATTCCTAACAGCAACTGGAGCTTTCACTTCCCATTCACTAATATTAGCAATCGCATTATTGTTATAATCTACTTCTTTAAGAGTGGTCTCGTTCCAAAAAAACCACTTGCCGACTTTTTTACCATTATCATAATTTGCAGAAACTTGTTTCTTGCCTTCTGTGTCAAAACTAAGCCACTCTCCTTGTAATTTACCATCTGTAGTGTAAGCACCTGTTTGACTTACAACTCCATTGTCATGATAATAAACCACTTCAATTAAATTAGTGTCTTTATTAAGTTTTAAATCTCGCTCTTGCTGAGCATAAGATACCACAGCAATTAAAAAGGCAATTGAAAATAAAATTGATTTCTTCATAATTATGGGTTTTATCATTATATATCAAATATAAATCTTAATTAACATTTAAACAACCATTTGGTAACATTAAATTAACATTGAAATCATAAAATCTTGATTATCAGTATTTTGATAATTAAAATTTAACATAGCGAATTAATAATTTGGTAATATTAAGGTTACAATAACATGACTCGAATACCGAGATATTTGTACTGTCTATAGACAAACAATTAGTATTTCATATAATCTATTAGTTTTTGTCGACTACATTATTATGATTTCTAATGAGACTGCCCTAGGCCAAGGCAGTCTTTTTTTATATGATTTAATTAAAAAAATAATCATTAGGAAACATTGAGTTAACATTAGAGTCAGTTATTTGCGGCGACAAAAAACTATAGATTACAATGAAACTTAAATTTACACTTACAGCATTTTTGCTTTGCGCCTACTTGTCTATAAATGCACAAGAAATTAGCGATACGTCTTTCGGGAAGGGTTTACTAAACTTCACAGCTAAAGACAGTTCTTTTAGTATCAAATTCGCACCTCGTTTTCAAGTGCGCTCAGAGTCTTCATGGAATCATGACGGCAATCAATATGGCAGCCCGAACACGGCTTTATTGTGCGTCGTGCGCGCTTAAAATTTGATGGATTTGCATACAGTCCGAAATTAAAATACAAACTAGAATTGGGCTTATCAAACAGAGATGTCTCTCGGAGCCAATGATTTTAATAGAGACACGCCTAATATCATTCTTGATGCCGTGATCATGTGGCACTTTGCAGAAAATTTCGAACTTTGGGCAGGACAAACTAAGTTGCCTGGAAACGTGGAGCGCGTCGTGTCTTCTGCCAATCTTCAATTAATAGATCGTTCGTTATTAAACAGTCGTTTTAATATAGACCGCGATTTAGGGATACAATTACGTCATAAAGCACAATTAGGCAACCACTTTTTAATGCGTGAAAAATTAGCGCTTTCTCAAGGTGAAGGACGTAATGTTTCTGAAGGTAACAAAGGAGGATTGCAATACACCGGTCGCTTAGAGCTTCTACCATTTGGGGAATTTCAATCCAAAGGAGATTATGTTCAAGCCGATTTAAAACGCGAAGCAACACCAAAATTAATGTTAGGTGCTACTTACAACTTTAATCAGGATGCGGTTCGAGAACGCAGTGGTTTAGGAGATTATATGTTTAACGACGAGGGCACTTCTTTGTATGAAACAGATGTTGAAACGATTTTTGTTGATGCCATGTTTAAATACCGAGGCCTCTCTTTTATGGGAGAATATGCTATACGCAATGCAGAAAACCCATTTGCCACCAATTCAGACGGAACCTTTGCAACAGATTCTAATGGGGATTTAACTGGAGGTACTGTTTTAACTGGTAATGCACTCAACCTTCAAATGGGGTATTTATTTAAAAGCAATTATGAAGTTGCAGGACGTTTTACCGTCGTAAATTATGATGCTTTTACTGGAAGCCTTTCACAAGAACAATATACTTTAGGAGGTTCTAAGTATCTTGTGGGACACAAATTAAAGGTACAAAGTGACTTAAGTTATACGACTGTTGATGGTAACGAAGATAATATTACCTTTAGACTTGGATTTGACATTCATTTTTAAAAATTTAAAAGATAACATTGAGGTAACACAACACTCGAAAACACTCGAGATATTTGCAAACTTATTTTAATTAAAAATTATGGATAATATTTATTTATTTATGTTGATTGCCATCACCATTTTAGCTGTTGCTGATATTGTTGTTGGTGTTAGTAATGATGCGATTAACTTCTTAAATTCAGCGATAGGCTCTAAGGCCATTTCTATGCGTACTATAATGATAGTTGCTAGTTTAGGTATTTTTATTGGAGCCGTGTTTTCTAGCGGTATGATGGAAGTCGCACGTAAAGGTATTTTTGTGCCTGGACAATTCTATTTTGATGAAATCATGTACATTTTTATGGCCGTCATGATAACTGATATTTTACTTCTAGATTTCTTTAACACTCTAGGTTTACCAACCTCAACAACGGTTTCTATTGTATTCAATTTATTGGGAGCTGCAGTGGTTATGTCTTTAATAAAAATAAGTGGCTCTGATGAACATTCTATTGCAGATTTAGGAAACTATATTAACACCTCTAAAGCCATAGAAATTATTTCCGGCATTCTCATGTCTGTATTTATAGCCTTTACAATAGGAGCTTTGGTACAATGGGTATCCCGCTTAGTATTTACATTCCACTACGAAAATAAAATTAAAAATTTTGGAGCGCTTTTTGGCGGCTTTGCTTTAGCAGCCATTACGTATTTCATCTTTTTAAAAGGTTTAAAAGGCACACCTTACTACAAGGATATGCAAGGCCTTATTGAAGGTAAAGAAGCCATTATATTAATTGGTAGTTTTGTGTTACGGACTTTGTTTTCTTTTGCCTTTCAAAAAATCACAAATAAAAGTATTTTAATAATTGTTATCGCAGTTGGAACTTTCGGCTTAGCATTGGCCTTCTCTCGGAAATGATTTAGTGAACTTTATTGGTGTCCCAATGGCCGCTTATCATTCTTATGAAGCTTGGGTGGTTTCCGGAACAGCAGCCGGAGAATTTTCAATGGGTGTGCTTTCAAAAAAAGTACCGGCAGAACCATTATTATTATTTATCTCTCGGAGGCATTATGGTATTAACCTTATGGTTCTCTAAGAAAGCTAAAACGGTTGCCGAAACAGAGATTAAACTTTCGAGTCAAGGCGATACCAGTGAGAAATTCGAACCTAATGCACTATCAAGAGCTGTGGTAAAAGGAACTTCTTTTTTATCTATTGCTATAGACTCTATAGTTCCAAAAACCATTCAAGATAAGATTAGCTTGAGTTTTGAAAAACCAACGGAATCTTCAAGCAAAGCAGCTAGAGCCGATGCTCCCGCGTTTGATATGATTAGAGCCTCTGTAAACTTAATGGTTGCAGGAGTTTTAATTGCAATAGCGACCTCAATGAAATTGCCTTTATCCACGACTTACGTGACCTTTATGGTTGCTATGGGAACCTCTTTTGCTGATCGCGCTTGGGGTAGAGAAAGTGCTGTTTACAGAGTGGCAGGAGTTTTAAATGTTATTGGAGGATGGTTTGGTACTGCCATTGGTGCTTTTGTCGCATCGGGAATCGTGGTGTTCTTGATTAATTGGAATCCTATGGTGATGACACCGATTTTATTATTGGTAACAGTGATTTTATTATATAGAAATTATTCTTCACACAAAAAAAGCACCAATAAAACTATTGAAGAAGACAGTTTAACAACCTCAGATATCAGTTCTGTGCAAGGGGTGATTCATGAGAGTGCTAAAAACATCTCAAGCGTGGTTAAACGAGGTAATAAAATTTACACGAATGCAATAAAAGGACTTGCTAAGCAGGATTCGTCATTATTAAAAAAGAATAAGAAACAAGTTAAAAAATTAGCAGATGAAGTGGATAGTCTGCGTGATAACATTTTCTATTTTATAAAAAACTTAGATGAGTCAAGTGTTAGTGCAAGTAGCTTCTATATTAATATATTAGGGTATTTACAGGACATGACACAGTCTTTAGAATACATTTCTAAAACCAGTCATAAGCACATAAATAACAACCATAAAAATCTTAAATTTAGTCAGGTTAAAGAGCTAAAAGAAGTAGATGATGCCGTAGAATTGTTATTTGTTGATATTAAAGGCGCATTTGACTCTAGATCTTTTGAGCAAATTGGAGCCATCTTAAATAGCAAAAAAGAAGTGTTTGATCTAGTAACTTCTAAAATTTCGAAGCAAGTCGCACGTACACGTAGTGAAGAGTCTAGTCCAAAAAACACGACGCTTTATTTTAGCTTGTTATTAGAGACTAAAGATTTATTAACAGCGACCATGAATTTATTACAAGAATATCATGATGCTCATGACAGTTCAGTTGCTCCCGCAACTATTACTACTGAGGATTAAACGTCCATATAACGATAGAAAAGCCACCATGATTATGGTGGCTTTTTTTATTTAAAAAAAGCGAACCAGGACAAAACCTAAAACAGCCCCCATAATGATATTCCAAATGGGACTTAATTTTGTTCCAAAGGTTAAGTAGCTGGCTATAACAGCAATGGTAATGGATTTCCAATCTATTAAGGTTTTCTGTGCCATAACAAGAAGCACGGCAAGCATGACAGCTACAGCCGCAACATTAACGCTATCCAAAAAATAACGTAATATTTTAGAGTTTTGCATTCTAGGAATTAAAGGATTAAGTAATAAAACAAATAAAAAAGAGGGTAGAAAAATACCAACTGTTGCTGCTAAGGCTCCAGGAAAACCGGACAATTGATAGCCTATAAATGTGGACGTAGACAATACGGGTCCCGGAGTAAATTGGCCAACCGCGATGGCATCTATAAGTTCCACCCTGCTGAGCCAGCCTTTGCTCACCAATTCGGCATCTAAATAAGCAAACAACACATAACCGCTTCCATATAAGATGGCCCCTACTTTTAGAAAGGTAAAGAAAACCTGTAGTGTCTCTATTTTAAACAGCGACACACCGAGAGTTAGAAACATCGTAAAAGGCAAAAAACTATACAAATGCCCTTGGCGCCTCTCTTTAATATAAAAATAGCCCATACCTAAAACGCCAGCAGCTAACAAAGCTATAATTTCACTAACACCAAACAGGCTCACAGTTAAAACGAGGGTTCCTAATATAGCTAACTCCATAGTTTTAATCGCTTTTGTGCCCAGTTTATAAACGGCAGAAGCGATAATGGCTAATACCGCTGGTTTGACACCAAAAATAAAAGGCGTTACTTCGGTAAATGCCCATAGGCCACATACAAATAAGCTAAAAGCGCTGTAATGAAAATGGCAGGAAAAATAAAGGCAATACCCGCAACAAAAAGACCCTTTTTTCCAGCACGCTCATAGCCACAATGCATCGTCATTTCTGTTGAATTGGGACCTGGTATCAAGTTTGTTGCTCCAACAAGGTCTAAGAACGTGTCCCTTGTCATCCATTGTCTTTTGGTTACCACTTCCTGTTCCATCATCGCAATGTGTGCCGCTGGACCACCAAAAGCAAAACAGCCTAATTTAAAGAACACCAAAGCGACGTCTTTTAGTTTATTATTATTCATTTCACTTGTCGTTTCAAAAATTGAAGATAATTAATCATAATGTTAAAATTATTGTAAAATTCAATATTCAAACGTCTGTAGCAGGATTAGGTGCGTATCTAATACAAACACTATAAACTTAATTATGACTATTAAAAAAATCTCAATTGCATTATTCGCAATCATTACAATGGCGAGCTGTGTTTCAAAGAAGAAATACGTAGCTCTAGAACAAGAAAAAGGTGAAGTCGTTAGTGAACTTACCAAAACGAAAGTTGAAAAAGAAGAGTTAGAAGAGAAATTTGCTCAAATTGAAGCACGTGTTGAACAGTACAATTCTAAAATAAATACCTTAACCGATGAGGTGGGGTCTTTAACTGCAGAAAACGATATTAAGTTTGATGCTGTTGGTAATGCTGCTGTCATTTCAAATGCGACGAAGCGCAAAATGCGTGAAACGCTTAAGCAAGTGGATCCTTCTTTATTAAGTGAGGCAACAACGCTTAAAGACTCTATGAATTTGGCTGTGTCGTATAATTTAAAGAAATCGATGGACACGTCTACCTTAGATGAAAGCGACGATATTGCGATCAATATTGATGAAACGGTGGTGATGATATCCATTTCAGACAAGATGCTTTTTAATAGTGGTAGTTACCGCATTAGTAATAAAGCCGATAACATCTTACAAAAATTAGCAGACGTTATCAATTCTGAACCGTCGATAGAAGTGATGGTTGAGGGGCATACAGATAGTAGAACGATTAATACAGAAAAGGTAACCGATAACTGGGATCTAAGTGTATTAAGAGCGACTTCTGTGGTACGAAAGCTACAAGACCGTTATAATGTTGACCCAGCAAAATTAATTGCTGCTGGACGTAGTAGCTACCAACCGCTTACCGATAACGACACGCGTGATGGGCGTTCAAAAAATAGAAGAACACGCATTGTTATCTTACCAAACATTAACAAGTTTTTTGCTTTGATGGATAATCAAGAAGGCGTTTCTACGGTTGATTAACAACTAAACCGAATGAAATAATAAAAAAAGCATCCGTATTACGGATGCTTTTTTGGTTTTAAGCTACTTCATTATAATAGGAAAATCCAAAATCTAATATTTCCTTAATTAAAACAACCCCAATCATTTTCATAGACTCATAAGTTGCTTCTCCATTAATAATATCAAGACGCTTTGAAACATCAACATTAGCTCTCATGCATGCCTTGTCTTTGATGTAAAATGTTTTTGAAGCCCCATTGTGATTAACTTCAAAAGAAATTTCATCAACTTCATATTGATTCATAAAGCGAATTTTTTCACTTTTATTTATTTTAGAAAAAAATAGATCATACAGCTCTTTTTTAAACAAACTGTTTTCTGTTTTGCTTTTGAATTTAATTTCTCTAACATCTTGATCATCCGATTTTAAATTTACATTTTTCCAAAGACTTAACTGAATATCAGAGGAAAGTCTATAATTGATCAACCTAACTTTTTTTAGTTTTCCATTTTCAACCATATTGGATAAATAGTTGAAATTTAGACCAGGTGTCATTACAACTCTGTAATCTTGATATCCCAATTCTTTAAGAAACTTCTGAAGCTGCCTTTCAAATATCACCTTAACTCCATGTTTAGGTTTGTTTTCATAAACTACATATCCATATTTTGAATTTTTAGGAACATAAAAAAGAGAGAACACTTTTCTACTCTGAAACTCTGTCTTATTAACGGGATAGTTTAACTTATTTTGTTCACTGCGTATTTCTAAATTTTCTCCAGTATAACCGGAATCTATATGAGATATTAATAGCCTTTCATTTATTTGATAGTCAATATTTGAACTTATCGAAAATGTTCTTTTATTCCCTTTACTATCAAAATAGTCTACCTTATTTTCTCTCAGAGATTCATAGAATTGATTACATACCTCTAAAAAATCCTTTTCTCCATTAAAATAATTTAATACTTGGTCTTCATTGTCTTTATTAATGAGTGTAACTCTGTAAATAGTGTAATTAATCATTTTATTTAATTATTAAATTCTAGTTGTTAACAACAATAACTAGAATGGTTAACAAATAATTCATCTCATAAACACCTTAACTATAGGCCTTAAGAGACAAATCCTTTTAAATGAAAATATTTAACTTGGCAAGAAGATTGAAATTTTGTTTCTTTGAAGAAATAAGTAAGAGGTTATTAACCTCGTTTTTATTTTTAATTACAAAATAGGCCTAGGAACCAAACTTGTAAACAAAAAAGCCAAGAGGGATATTTCTAAATGTCCCTTTTTTTTGTACTTATCTTCACCATATTACTCTACATATACTATATTTTTATAAGGTTATATTTTTTTTAAAATCATCGTTTAATTACATATAAATATGATTATCAGTTGCTTAGCGTCGAAGTTTCAATTTCAATTAAGCTCTAAAAAAAGTACCTTGAACCTCAAGGCACTTTTCTCGGTAATACTACTTAATTTAGCGCTTTTATTACAGCGATTTTATTAGGTGAGATGCTTTCATCCGTATAGAATAGTATTTAATTAGCTTCCACACATTAAACAATCATCACCTTCTGCTTCTTTCGCTTGTGCAATTAACGCTTTCATTTCTTCAGCACTTAAAGGTTCAACGTCTACATTATCAGTGTTTTGCTTTGCAAAGGTCTCTGCTGTTTTGGCTGCTTTTTGTTGCTTTTGTATGACACCGTCATTAATTACAGCGACATTCTGAGCCATTGGTTCTGCCTTCTTTTCTTTAGTCACCGTCATTTTCTTAGCATCTACCGCACTCTTAGTACGTAAATAATACATACCTGTTTTTAAGCCACTCTTCCAAGCATAAAAGTGCATCGATGTTAACTTCGACATGGTTGCGCCTTCGAGGAACAAATTAAGAGATTGTGATTGATCTATAAAATAACCCCGTTGGCGAGACATATCGATAATGTCTTTCATGCTCATCTCCCAAACCGTTTTATACAGTTCTTTAATATCTGCAGGGATACCGTCGACATTTTGAACAGAACCATTCGCTCTCATGATTTCGTTTTTCAATTCTTCATTCCAAAGATCCAATTCTACTAAGTCTTCAAGTAAGTGTTTATTTACAACTATAAACTCTCCGGACAGTACACGACGGGTATAAATGTTAGAGGTATACGGCTCGAAACATTCATTATTTCCTAAAATTTGAGAGGTTGAAGCTGTTGGCATTGGCGCGACCAATAACGAGTTACGCACGCCATGTTTTTTAACCTCTTTTCTTAATTTATCCCAATCCCAACGACCACTTAAGGTGTCTTCTTGGATATTCCATAAATTATGCTGGAATTTCCCTTCACTCATAGGTGATCCTTTATAGCTTTCGTAAGGGCCATCTACTTTTGCCTCTTCCATACTTGCTGTAACAGCCGCATAATATAAGGTTTCAAAAATCTCTTGATTCAAGGCTTTTGCTTCATCACTTGTAAATGGCAAACGCAATTTGATAAAGGCATCGGCCAAACCTTGAACACCTAAACCTACTGGTCTGTGTCTAAAGTTAGAGTTTTCGGCTTCTTTTACGGGGTAGTAGTTTCTATCGATCACTCGATTTAAGTTCTTTGTTACCCGTTTTGTAATTCGGAAGAGTTCTTTATGATCGAACGCTCCATTTTTTATAAACATAGGTAATGCTATAGATGCCAAATTACATACCGCGACCTCATCTCGGAGCGGTATATTCCATAATCTCCGTACATAAATTTGAAGAACGAATAGTTCCTAAATTTTTCTCGGTTAGACTTACGGTTTGCTGCATCTTTATACAACATATATGGGGTACCTGTTTCAATTTGAGATTCTAAAATTTTCTCCCAAAGTTCACGCGCTTTAATGGTTTTTCTCCCTTTACCTTCGGTTTCATATTTAATATATAGGGTTTCAAATGCTTCACTATGTACGTCGCATAATCCTGGACATTCGTTAGGGCACATTAAGGTCCATTCTGCATTTTCCTGTACACGCTGCATGAATAAATCGGCATCCACATGGCGTAGAACAAATCTCGCGCACGCAACTCTTCAGCACCATGGTTTTTCTTTAAATCTAAGAAACTCATAATATCTGCATGCCATGGCTCGATATACATCGCAAAACTTCCTTTACGTTTCCCGCCACCTTGATCTACATAACGTGCCGTATCATTAAAGACTTTTAACATGGGTACAATACCATTTGAAGTCCCGTTAGTTCCTGCAATATAACTGCCTGTTGCACGCACATTATGAATCGATAGCCCGATACCACCTGCTGCTTGCGAGATTTTTGCTGTTTGTTTTAATGTGTCGTATATCCCTTCAATACTATCATCTTTCATTGTTAAAAGAAAACAAGATGACATTTGCGGTTTTGGTGTTCCGAATTAAAAAGTGTTGGTGTCGCGTGTGTAAAGTATTTTTTCGACATCAGCTCATAGGTTTCTATAGCCGATTCCAAATCATTTAAATGAATCCCTAATGACACACGCATTAACATGTGTTGTGGGCGCTCTGCAATTTTCCCGTTTAATTTTAAAAGATAAGAACGTTCTAAAGTTTTAAATCCAAAATAATCATATCCAAAATCGCGGTTATAAATGATTGTCGAGTCTAAAACGTCTTTATTTTCTTGTATGACATTATACACATCTTCACTTAACAAAGAAGCCGCTTTACCCGTTCGTGGATTCACGTACGTATACAAATCATGCATCACTTCACTAAATGTTTTCTTTGTGTTTTTGTGTAAATTAGAAACAGAGATACGTGCTGCTAAACGTGCGTAATCTGGGTGTGCCGTTGTCATTGTTGCAGCAGTTTCGGCTGCCAAATTATCTAATTCACTAGTGGTTACACCATCATATAGCCCTTCAATAACGCGCATGGCCACCTTTAAAGGGTCAACCAATTCGTTTAATCCGTAGCACAATTTACGAACACGTGCCGTAATTTTATCGAACATGATTTGTTCTTTTCTCCCGTCTCTTTTAATTACATACATACTTTACACATTTAGATTTTATCCTTTACTGAGCCCACGATCAATAAAGCGGTTAGTTGATTATTCTAAAACATAATAACCTGATCAACAGCGAGTTATTGTTTAGTTTTTTATATTGGTGTTCCTATTGGCACTCGTGATTACAAAGGCAGCTCGTGGCTATCTATTGAAAACAGGATACCAAGGATACTATTATTTTTTTTCGAATTGATTTCGTTGTTAAAAATCGAAATCCATATTGTATTTATCCTCGTCTACTTCTTTATTCATCACTCCCGCTTTTTGGTAATCTCCTACGCGTTTTTCGAAGAAGTTGGTTTTACCTTGCAGTGAAATCATGTCCATAAAATCAAAAGGATTTGCTGTGTTATACACTTTGTCACAGCCTAAATCGTCTAATAAAGAATCAGTAACAAATTCTAAATACTGAGTCATTAAATTAGCATTCATACCAATTAAACTCACTGGTAAAGACTCTGTAATAAATTCACGCTCGATGTTAAGCGCATCGATAATAATTTCTTTGATGCGTTCTTTTGGTACTTTATTCACTAAATGATTTTCATGTAAGTGTACCGCAAAATCACAGTGCATCCCTTCATCTCTCGGAGATTAACTCATTAGAGAAGGTTAATCCAGGCATTAAGCCCCGTTTTTTTAACCGGAAAATAGAGCAAAAAGACCCTGAAAAGAAAATCCCTTCTACGGCTGCAAAAGCAATTAAGCGCTCTGCAAAACTTGGAGACTCTATCCATTTTAATGCCCAGTCTGCTTTCTTTTTAATAGCAGGAAAGGTTTCAATAGCATTGAATAAATTCGCTTTCTCTTTTTCGTCTTTTACATAGGTATCGATTAATAATGAGTAGGTCTCACTATGAATGTTTTCCATCATGATTTGGAAACCATAGAAAAATTTCGCCTCACTATATTGTACTTCATTCACGAAGTTTTCAGCTAAGTTTTCATTTACTATACCATCACTAGCCGCAAAAAAGGCTAACACATGTTTAATAAAATAACGCTCATCGTCTGTTAATTTATTTGACCAATCTGTGATGTCTTGATGTAAATCAATTTCCTCAGCGGTCGAGATACTAGCCATAGATTTTTTATACCATTCCCACAAATCATGATGTTGAATTGGGAAAATGACAAATCTATCTTTATTTGGTGCTAATATTGGCTCGATGGCTTGCGACATAATTGTGTTTTTTTTAAAATTAACTTAGATCAAAAAATACTCTTTCTTGGGACAAACAAAGATTGGAAATAATCTATGATTTTAAAAGGTGCTTTACCCTAAATCTTTTCAAAGTTTTTAACATCAATTGTTGAAATGTACACCTACAAGTCGGATTCACTGCCGTTATAGCGTTTTAATTTTTTAAGTAGAATAGGAACAAAAAAAAGCGATCCTGTAAACATGCACTTATTAATATCATCTAAGGCTTTGAAAACATAGTAAATATCTGATAATTAAACATTTAATAATTAAATGATATTTCTCTTGTTTATTTTAAATTCAAAAAAACTGGAGCGTAATATCGATTAAAATCATAGATGTTGATTCTGAAAACATAAAAAGACATCGCAGAAAAAGAAAATTCTCGCGCTAAAGAGTAAGAATACATGACTTTAAATTGCCCTTTTAAAGACATTGAGTTTTTAATTAAAATAGCTACTGAAATTTCTGAAAATAGTCCTGAAATAAAAAGCCCGTCTTTGGAGCTTTAGTAATTTTTAAAATGAGCCGTGCACAAGACTATTTATAACTAAAACGACGACACTATTGTTGCCTCCTTTTTTAACAGTAAAAAACTAGTAGCATTTCTAATAACTATAATGGTATAAAAGAAAAAAAGGTTATAGAATAAAATAAATAAACTATTCACAAAGCAATCAATAGAACACGTGATTACAAATGACCCTTTAGAATGCACATCAATCGTGTATCATGAAGGTTAGCGATACCTTTAAGACTTCATCTTATCTGCCACCTTCTCCAATTCACTGTACCAATCTTCACCAAATTTTCTAATGAGCGCTTCTTTTACAAACTTATAAATAGGGACTTGTAATTCCTTCCCCAAGGTACAAGCATCATCACAGATGTCCCATTTGTCGTAATTCACCGCCGAAAACTCAGTGTATTCTTTAACTCGCACAGGGTATAAATGACAAGAAATAGGTTTTTTCCAGTCCACTTGTCCTTGGTTATACGCCTCTTCTATACCACAAAGCGCCGTTTTTTTCTTATCAAAGATAACATAAGCACAATCTGCGCCATTTATTAAAGGGGTTTCCAATTCATTAAAAGCGGTTTTTACAGAGGTGCCTTGCGCTTCAATCGCGGCAATACCCTCCTTTCGTAGGTACGGTTTTACTTTTGGGTAAATAGCCTCTAGGGTGCTAGCCTCCTCTTCTGTTAAAGGCGCACCAGCATCCCCATCGATACAACAAGCCCCTTTACAAGCTGATAGGTTACACAAAAAATCATTTTCTATAATAGCTTCAGAAACTATTGTTTTTCCAAGTTGGAACATGGGTTTAAAATCTCAAATTGGCTACAAATATACGTCGAAAACTTTCAAAAATTAAAACTCGAATTAACGCAGTAAATAAATTTGTAAATCACTTATTTAGAAGTACTTTTGCCGAAAATTTAAAACCTTGCGGTTATGACCTTCAATTTTAAAGAAATTGTCACAGTATTTATGGTACTGTTTGCTGTGATTGACATTATTGGAAATGTTCCTATAATTATTGACCTACGCAAAAAAGCTGGGCACATACAAAGTGAAAAAGCCTCTATTATTGCTGGTGTAATTTTAATCGCTTTTTTGTTTTTAGGTAAAAGTATTTTAAATCTCATTGGTATTGATGTTAGCTCATTTGCTGTTGCAGGCTCTCTGATACTCTTTTTTATTGCTTTAGAAATGATTTTAGGCATTACCTTATACAAGGACGAAGCGACAAACCCGATGACGGCTTCTGTATTTCCTTTGGCGTTTCCTTTAATTGCTGGTCCCGGAAGTTTAACCACATTACTGTCACTGAGAGCAGAGTATTCTACCGAAAATATTATCGCCGCAGTATTACTAAACGTCATCGTTATCTATATCGTTCTAAAAACCTCTAGTAGGATTGAAAAATTAATTGGGCAAAATGGTATTAATATTATTAGAAAAGTATTTGGTGTGATTTTACTCGCTATTTCTGTAAAATTATTTGCGCACAACATTAAAATTCTTTTTGCTTAACTTTGTAACTATGAAACTATTTACAATCATATTAAGTGCTATTGCCATGGGATTAATTATATATAATGCCACCAAAATAAATTTTGACGCGTTTTTTCAAGGCGAGAGCGTTGTTGCTCTAATTACCATTTTCGCATCCCTTTGCGCTATTTTATTACTTCAAATTTTACGGATTTCGAAAAAAATTGAAAAGAAAAGCAAACACTAAACGATGCTAGACACGCTAATTATAGGAGGTGGCGCCGCTGGATTGTCCTGTGCTTTAGTTTTAGGCTCTGCCCTAGAAAAACCATTTGCCGAAGGTAAGACCGTAGCGATTCTTACGCATCAAAAAACCTCCCACT
This sequence comes from Lacinutrix neustonica, assembly GCF_026625145.1. Taxonomy (GTDB): domain Bacteria; phylum Bacteroidota; class Bacteroidia; order Flavobacteriales; family Flavobacteriaceae; genus Lacinutrix; species Lacinutrix neustonica. The sequence goes on from NZ_CP113088.1 coordinate 1,990,419, forward strand.
TACAGAACGCCTTGTTTAACAATGTTTTAGGCTTGACTCCAGGTACCTTAGGTAAAGATTTACTAAAAAGTGGTAAAGAACAATTGGCCGAATTATATCCCGAAGTGATTCAAATTGAAAAAGAAAAAGCTACTACCATTGTAGAAACTAAAGATGGATTTATAGTAATCACAAACAAGAAGGAATACCTTTCAAAGCGCGTGGTTATTGCTGTAGGGTATACGAATTTACTAACGATTAAGGGCTTAGAAAATTATATCAAACCACATCCAAAAGCTGCTATCGAAAAAAACCGTATTTGGCTCAAAAACACAAACCATCTCATTAAAGAAAATCTTTTTGTTGCAGGCACTTTAGCTGGTTGGCGTAGCCAATTTGCGATAGCTTCGGGTAGTGGTGCACATGTAGCCACAGATATTTTAACGCTTTGGAATAATGGGAAGCAGACTAAAGTGCACGACAAGACGACATCACTATAAGCCCCAAGCAGATTAAATAATTTTAAAAAAAACGCTATTGCGGTATTTTTTATTCAACAGCCAAATAAGAAACGTTATTTTATATCTTTTGAAATTTAATCGAATTCCAAATCTTTGGCCTTTAGATTCTACTCCTATGAACAAAAAGCAGTAGTCCTTGTAAAATCACAGTATATTAGTCTTGAAAACTGCCCTTACTTAAATTAATAACCTCATTCACCATCATATCTTTTTGGTTTAAAACTTCTTCGTAAGCTCCAAAACCATAAAGTTGCTCTGCTAGAGCCGCCTTGAGGTATTGTTTGATTTCTTCTTTATAGGTAACAAAAACCACCGTCGTTTTTCGCTTTATATTTAAATAATCCTGAAACTCTTCAACGGCGTCATCACTTACTTGATAATTTAATATAAACGCCTCCCGTGACAAATCATTAAATCCGGAACGGTCATTTTCTAACATCTCAAAAGCAAAATTACTAATGTATCCGCGACGTCTTAAAAAAGCAACGGTTTCATTTTGCATCCGTTCATCTAAGGGGACAAAAACATCCGGAATGATACCACCACCCCCATACACTATTTTTCCATTAGGTGTCGTAAACTTTAGAGAATCTGCAACTTCAATTTTTTCAGGATCTAGTAATTCTCCACTATCTAAACGGGCATAATAATCATCAAAATAATCACTATTTCCTTTTTCATAAGCACGCTGAATGGAGCGTCCCGTTGGTGTATAATATCTAGACACGGTTAACCTCACAGCACTCCCATCTCCCAATTGCATTTCGCGTTGCACCAAACCTTTGCCATAAGAACGCCTACCCACAATAGTACCCTTGTCATTATCTTGTAATGCTCCCGCTACAATCTCGCTGGCCGATGCCGAATTCTCATCGATTAAAACATACACATGCCCGTTTTCAAAAGAACCTCGTTTTGTAGCGAAGCTTTTTTCTATATCCCCGCGCTTATTTTTTGTAAATAAAATAAGTTTATCATCTTCTAAAAATTCGTCTGCTATTTGTTCTGCAATACCTAAAAATCCGCCTGGATTCTCTCGCAAATCTAAAGCTAATGCACGGGCTCCTTTCTTTTCTAATTTTGTTAATTCGCGCTTAAATTCCTTGTATGTTGATTCGGCAAAACGATTAATTTTTATATATCCTAAAGTTTCCGTTAACATATATCCCGCATCTACACTTCTAATAGGAATATCCTCTCGTTTTACTTCAAATGTTAACGCTTGTTCCTCACCCCTTCTTATGACCTCTAGCACAACCTTGCTATCTCTAGGTCCTTTCAGCCTTTTAATCAAATCGCCATCCGTTAAATCGCGACCAAAAAGCGAATCGCCATTGGCAGTAATAATACGATCACCTCCTTTTAAACCGGCACGCTCACTAGGCCCCTTTTCAATGGTTCTTATTACGGTTATCGTATCTTTATAGGTATAAAAGCTTATGCCAATCCCTACAAAATCGCCTTTCATATTTTCGGTTACACGCTGTAATTCATCTTTAGGAATATAAACCGAGTGCGGATCTAAATTATGCAGAATACCGTTAACCGTGACATCTACTATACTATCGGTATTGACGTCTTCAACGTATTCATGATCGATGTAGTCAATAAGACGGTTCAATTTGTCTTTTTTACTATTTGAAGTAAACAAACGATCTGAAGAATCATTAAAATCGAGATTTCCCCCAATAAAAATACCACCTGCAATCGCAGCTCCTATAATTAAAGGCCAGTACTTTTTATTCATTTTTTTAAGCGTTTAAATCCTCAATTTGTTGCAATTCTATCCCTGCCTTTTCTAAGAAGCGCAAACCAGAATCGTCCTTATATCCATCTTTATATACCACACGAATTATGCCAGCTTGATGAATTAACTTACTACATTCTTTACATGGTGAAAGCGTAATGTATAATGTCGCGCCTTTACAAGACTGTGTTGATGATGCTACTTTAGAGATCGCGTTAGCTTCGGCATGGAGCACGTACCATTTGGTATCCCCCTTTTCATCTTCACAAGGATTTTCAAAACCCGTTGGTGTTCCGTTAAAACCATCAGAAATAATCATCCGCCCTTTAACAATAAGTGCTCCGACTTGTTTTCTATGACAATGTGATAATTTCCCCCATTCTTTGGCAATTCGCAAGTAGGCTTTATCGTATTTAAGTTGTTTTATTTTTGGCATGTTTATAGCATCTATTAGGCGTGCTTTTCTGTGTTAAATCAAGACTACTGTCTGATACTCTATTTTTTGAAAAACAAAAAAGAACCTCAACAAAAGACATAATCCGTAGTGCAACCTCTAATGATAACGAAGATAAGTTGTTAGTATTTTAATTACAATGAAATAAAGAAGATTTGTGAAAAGTTTAAGTAAACCCCTTAAAAAATATTATTTCGTATTAACATAGGTATGACTAAACCAATAACCACAGCAGATATGACCATTACCCAGTCTCGTTTAGAGAATCTAAAAATGGTTTGCATTAAATACCCCAAAAACAACACAATAAAGACAATAATGATTTGAGCAATTTCAATCCCTAAAGCGAATTTTAAAAGTAACCATAATTTATTTTCCCCAGCCGTTAGATGCATTTTAAGTTCTCTTGCAAAACCCAAGCCGTGAATAAGACCGAAAAACAAAGTAGAAATAAACAAAACACCCACTTTTTCTTTTTGGGCCCCTTTACCGGAGGTGAAAACATTAAAAACAGCCACGATTAATATGGTCACGGGTATTAAAAATTCGACAATACTCGCTTTAATACTTACAGCACCATAAGTTGCCAATAATAACGACAGCGTATGCCCAACCGTGAACATGGTAACTAATAAAAACACCCGTTTCCAATCTTTAAATAAATAAGGGACGGTTAAAACAATTAAAAATAAAATGTGATCGTAAGCATTGATATCTAAAACATGATCGATACCATATTTTACATCAAACCGAAATTCTTGGAGCATAAGTAATCATTTTTAGGGACTCGGTAAATATATAAAAAAAGAGAAAAGCTCCAATATAAATTGAAGCTTTTTGTACTCAAGGCGGGAATCGAACCCGCACTCCGAAGAATCGGATTTTGAATCCGACGTGTCTACCAATTCCACCACTTGAGCAATTGTGAGCACAAAAATATATCTTTTTTCTGTAAATGCCTTAAAAATAGTAGGGATTATGCTTAATAGATGAAAAAAAATTCTAAATTTGCACCTCATTAAAAATCAGGCGGTGTTAAACGCTGCTAAACAACATTTTAACGATGCCAAATACTAAGCCGAGACGCTAAAATTTTTTCCATTACACAAAGTAAAGCTTTAGCTGAAAAAATTGCAGCAGCCTATGGTGCCAGTTTGGGTAACGTGATCACCTCGACGTATAGCGATGGAGAGTTTCAACCCTCTTACGAAGAGTCTATACGAGGGACACGAATTTTCATTATTGGATCTACCAATCCAAGTTCAGAAAATTTAATGGAAATGTTATTAATGATAGATGCTGCAAAACGTGCCTCTGCGAGACATATTACTGCAGTATTGCCTTACTTTGGTTGGGCGAGACAAGACCGAAAAGACAAACCTAGAGTACCAATAGCTGCGAAATTAGTAGCAAAAATGCTGGAAGCAGCTGGCGCCACTAGAATTATCACCATGGACTTGCACGCAGACCAAATTCAAGGCTTTTTTGAAAAACCAGTAGATCATTTATTTGCATCAACTGTGTTTTTACCGTATTTGAAAGCATTAAATCTCGATAATTTAACAATCGCTTCCCGAGATATGGGAGGTAGTAAAAGAGCCTATGCTTATTCTAAAGCACTAGAAAGCGATGTTGTTATTTGTTATAAGCAACGCGCCAAAGCGAATGTGATTTCTCACATGGAACTTATTGGTGACGTTACTGGTAAAAATGTGGTATTAGTAGACGATATGGTAGATACTGCCGGCACACTAACAAAAGCTGCTGATTTAATGATGGAGCGTGGTGCATTAAGTGTAAGAGCCATATGTACACATCCTATTTTATCGGGCGATGCTTATGAAAAATTAGAAAATTCAAAATTAGAAGAATTAATTGTTACCGACTCGATACCGCTAAAGCAAGAGAGTAAAAAAATTAGAGTGATTAGCTGTGCCGATTTATTTGCTGAAGTCATGCATAATGTGCATTACAACAAGTCGATTAGCTCTAAATTTTTAATGTAGTTAACTACATTCTAAACAAAGTATATAAATAAATTAAATATAAATAAAAACAATGAAATCAATTACAATCAACGGATCTCAAAGAGAAAGCGTAGGCAGCAAAGCAACAAAAGCCTTACGTAATGCTGGTCAGGTTCCTTGCGTATTATACGGAGGAGACAAAGCAGTGCATTTCTCGGCAGCTGAATTAGCATTCTCTAAATTGGTGTACACACCTAATGCGCATACAGTTGTAATCGAATTAGAAGGTGGCGAAACATTCAATGCTATTTTGCAAGACATTCAATTTCACCCGGTAACAGACCGCATCTTACATGTAGATTTCTATCAAACATTTGAAGATAAAGCGGTAACTATGGATATTCCTGTAAACTTTATTGGAAATCCACGTGGTGTTAGAAACGGTGGTGTTTTACGTAAAAACAAACGTAGTTTAAGAGTAAAAGCCTTACCAGGAAATTTACCTGACTATATTGATGCTGAAATTTCTGAGCTTAAAATTGGAAACAAATTATACATCACAAAATTAGCTAGTGAAGACTACACATTCATGCACCCGGACAACACGGTAGTATGTTTAGTGAGACGTTCTAGAGCAGCAATCACTGAGGATGATGAAGATGATACTGAAGAAGAAGATGAAGCAGGAGATGTTCCAGCAACTGAAACTGATGATGTAGCAGCAGTAAAAGAATAAATTCAACATTTTTAAATACTATAAAGCATCCTGTTTATTCAGGATGCTTTTTTTATTTTTACTGAAAATCATTCGGCTTATGTTTAACTGTGTGACCAAACTTTTTAAAATAAATAAACCCAAACCCTCAATAGAAGAACAAGATCCTATGAAAAAATTTCTTATTATCGGCTTAGGAAACATTGGCGAAGAGTACAAAAACACGCGCCATAACATCGGTTTTAAAATTTTAGATTATTTTGCCAAAAAAGAAGCCTTAACCTTCGAAACAAAAAAGCTTGGAGAGGTAGCCACCTATAAATTTAAAGGAAGAACCTTTATCCTACTCAAACCAAATACCTATATGAATTTGAGTGGAAAAGCCATAGTATATTGGATGACTAAGGAGAAAATTCCAATAGACAACCTGCTGGTAATCACAGACGATTTAAACTTGCCCTTTGGCAGCATTCGTGTAAAGTTAAAAGGTAGTGCTGGGGGACATAACGGACTAAAAGATACTCAAGACAAATTAAACACCTCGAATTACAACCGCTTTAGATTTGGAATTAGCGATGCTTTTTCTCAAGGCAGACAAGTGGATTATGTCTTAGGTGAATGGACCCCTGAGGAAGATGAAAAACTAGAGGAAAGACTAGAGAAGTCTATTGCAGTTATAAAATCCTTTGGCTTGGCCGGAATAAATACGACCATGAATCTCTTTAATGGGAAATAAAAAAGGAAGCGCCAAGCGCTTCCTTTTTTATTTATAAATAGTTTTTATAGTAATTAATTAACTACAATCTTTTTGGTTTGAGTATTTACACCATCTGAAACCTGTAAAATATACAGTCCTGATTGAGCGGATTCTAAAGTAATAGTCTCGTTAAAATTAGGCGTATTTGGGTAACGCTTATTATAAACACTGCGACCTCTAATATCGAAAACCGAAACTTCAATACCATTAGTAGAAGTGTTTGCTAATTGTATATTAAACGACCCGTTATTAGGGTTAGGGTAGAGTATGAAGTTAGATATCGTAGTCTCAAATTTATCAACCGACAACGTACCTTGAACACATAATTCTAAATCAAAACTATTTAAAGTTCCTCCATCTTGATTAGCATCATCAACAACAGTTAAAATCCAAGTTCCAGCTGACATTTCTCCGTATAAAGTCGATAAATCTCCTTCGGCACAAAACTCCCTGTAAAAGGAGCAACACCACCAGTAATAGGTCCTCCGGTTGATTCCTGATCAAAAATAGTTGCGGTATAATTATCACCACTTCCACCATTATCAGAAGTCAACTCAACAATAGTACCATTAGGACTTGTTAAAGTAATGTCTAAATCGGCATCCCAACTATGCGTAATATCAATAATCACATTAACATCTGTAATTGGAAGATCACTGGTCACATTGACGTAGGCATTATAAGTATTTCCTGCACCACTTTCAGAAATGGTTAAAGGAAGCCCTCCTGCTGAAAATGTGCCACAGGTTAAGTTTGCCGTTGTAAAACTAAAGGTACTTGATGGACTTGCTGTTGCACAAGCATTTGAAGCTGTAACTCTCCAGTAATATTGAGTATTAGCATTAAGTGCTGTCGTAGTATACGATGTCGCTTGAACCGTAGCCGATTCAACAATAGCGGTAAAGCCAGCATCACTAGCTACCTCAACAAAATAATCCTCAGCATTAACGTCACTATTCCATACTAAATCACCATCGGCAGAAATATCAATCGCACCATCAGAAGGTGATACTAAAGTTACTGCACTAATAGCACTACTAAAAACATTAAGAGTAAGATCTGCAGATTTTGTTATAGCTCCTGAGTCGCCTTGTATTGTAAAATTGTAAGACCCTAAAGCCAAACTTCCCGTTCCGGATACGGTCACTGTTCCTGTGGTTCCATCTGCCGAAGCTGATGTTGGATTAATTACCGCAGATGCTCCAACTGGTAAACCAACCACAGAAAAGTTTGTAGTATCAGTAAAACCTAAATACGTATTATAAGTAAAATTATAAATAGCATCTGCTGGTTCACACACATCAATTACAGGGTTAGAAACCGTAATAACAAACTCAGATTCTTGAATAGAGAAATTTGAAGCATTTACAGAATAAAAAATATTATTATTACCTTCAACGATCACTCTTGCCAAAGAGGTATCACCTCCTGTAAGAGGCACGGTGACATCATGAGTCCCATCATTAGGAACAGCTGAAGCCATCGTGTAAGGAAAGGTTAGGCCGCCATCGATAGACAATAATATATTAACAGTTGGCGTATTCACCAAACCTGCATCTGTTCCGGCCACATCCCATGTCACTGTTTGAGTAGAACCCGCATCCCAAAGAACGTTAGTCGTTTGAGAGGTCACTGTGAATGGCCCTGAAGCACCATCCACTGTTACTAACATTTCATCAAAGTCAGATTGTGGAGTTTGTCCCACACCTCCTGCTTCAGAACGGTCTCTAACAGTTAATGCGAAGTTTAAATCTCTTCCCACAGTTGAAACAGTCTCCCACGATGAATTGTCCACTGTTTCCACAGGTGTAATTTCTGTTAATTGCCCATTTAATACCCTTTCTAATATAGGCATGTATCTGTTTGGTGATGTACTTGGTGGTCTTGAACGCCATAATGCTCCCGTACCTTTGGTTGGTCCGAAGTTACTATTGGTTGTAACGCCATCATCTATTTGTTCCCAACAGTAGGTTAATACATCTGTTACGTCAGCATCCGATGCTGATGCCTTTAAAATAAAAGCTGTACCATAGGGAATTGTGTAATCAGAACCGGCATCTGCTACTGGTGGATTGTTCGTAATGCTTGTAGTAACGGCACAATTATTTGGCGCAGTAGCCACATTATCTAAAATTTGATCAATACTGTGATAATGGAAATAAGCATCACTATGGTCTTGAACATCATTGCCTCCTGTTATACCAGCGTAACCCATAATGGTTGTTCCACTACCTGGTTCTGCATTTACACCTGTCCCTTCAGAATTAAAAGAGAATGTATGGTTGGCTCCCATTTGGTGGCCAACTTCATGAGGCACATAGTCAATGTCAAAAAAATCAGACATATATGGCCCTCCGTTGTTATCAGTAAATTCGTGAGCTGAGAACCCACTTCCTTTGCCACTTGAACATACACAACCTATACAACCAGCATTACCATTATTAGAGGCAAAAGCAAATAAGTGTCCTATGTCATAATCTGCTTCTCCAACAGTAGCTGTAAGATTTGCTTGTAAATCACCATTTAAATCGGTTCCATAAGGATCAGGCACGGATGGAGAATAAATTAAATCTATCGCAGGATCATCAGCCGTATCTACCAATACGAAAGTAATGGCCATATCGACTTCAAACACTTCATTCATTCTATTTAAAGTGGACACGACTTGAGCCAATGCATCTGCTCTATCGTCTCCATTTCCTGCAATACCATCATCCCAAAAGCCAGTATATTCTTGAGTAACAGAGATCGCTATTCTAAAAGTTCTTAATAACTGATCATTTGCATCTCTTGAAGTTGCAACACTTCCTTTTCTTTTCGAGATATCAATATCGTCTGTTAGACACTCAAAAGTATTCGATGCATTTAACTGTGCTGTTCTATTATAAATTAAATACTGGTTATTTGACACCTTAGTTATGGGTTGAATAAACACCGTTTCTTTGCCTGGCTCAGAAATCATTGCTTTTAATCCTAGTGGAGTAACACTAAATCTAACGCGAGTTCCTGAATCATCAGTTCTAGAACCTAAATACGTTTTAATCTCTGAATGCTCATTGTCATTGGTTGAAAATATTGACGTTTCAACAATTCTGAATGATTCAAATTTTCCATCTACATTTGGAAAATTAACAATAGTATTTGATTTTCCTTGAGAATTTGAACGTAATGGCGCCCCCTCTAGTTGTTGTTTAAAGCTTTCAATATTCAATTTAAGAATTTCTGAATTATCTGCGTCCAAATTTTTTAGATAGACACCGTCTTTCCCTTCAACAAAAGAAGTATTACTCCACAAGCCCTCTTGACTGTATGCGTTAATAGAAAAAACAAAAATACTTAAGAATAAGTAATGTAATTTTAGTTTCATATTAGTTAATAATTGATTAATTAAATTCAAAATAACCAATATTTTTCATAAAAACATAGAAATAAATCAAATATTAGTGCTTTTTATAATCCCACATACACCGCTGGAAAAAACGTGATCCAATACACTCCTAAGAAAGGTTTTTAATCGATAAAACATGCGTTTCAGCTCATTTATTTGGATAATACAAAAATAATAAAATGTATTTTTTTAAAAAAAACCTATTCACTAATACGTTTCTCTTTAAATTCTGCTGTGTTGAAAAAAGTGACAGTAATTAGAGGTCTATTCTTCAATAATAATCCAGTTGTGATCAGCACAAAGCGTTAACATATAGAAAAGCGACAGGAAACTCTTTTTAGAAATGGAAGTGTTTAAACAACTTTACAGAATCCAAGCAAATAATACCGCAAAGATTATAAAAGAATAAAACTTAAAATTATATTCGAGTTATTTCAGTTGTCTTTTTTTATTTTTGTATCTAAACTATTCATATTTGGAATCACCAGCGGTTAAAAAAAAACACACAGTGGTCACTATTGGCACTTTTGACGGTGTGCATATTGGACATCAAAAAATAATAGAACGCCTCATTCAAGTTGGTAAAGGCAAAGATCTAGAGCCTACTATTCTTACTTTCTTTCCTCACCCAAGAATGGTATTACAAAAAGACGCCAATATTAAACTCATTAATACGATTACCGAAAAAGAAACCATCCTCAAGCATTTTGGATTAGAAAACTTGGTGGTTAAAAAATTCACACAAGAATTTTCGCGATTAACCGCTGAGGAATTTGTTGATTCCATTTTAGTAAATCAACTCCAAGCAAAACATATAATTATCGGTTACGATCATCATTTTGGCCGAAACCGCTCTGCGAATATTGATGATTTAATCGCTTTTGGAAAACACTACGGTTTTGAAGTTGAAGCAATAAGTGCACAAGACATAAATGAAGTTGCCGTTAGCTCTACAAAGATAAGAACAGCATTAACAAATGGTGATATTGCCACAGCAAACAGCTTTTTAGGGTATGCTTTTTTTCTCACAGGAATAGTTGTAAAAGGTAAAGGCTTAGGGCGTACCTTAACTTTTCCCACAGCGAATTTACATATTGAAGAAACCTATAAACTCATCCCAAAAAAAGGGGTTTACATTGTGAAATCTACGATTAACAATCGTCTTGTTTTTGGAATGATGAATATTGGAATTAATCCCACTGTGAACGGAATTAAAGAGACTGTAGAAGTTCATTTTTTTAATTTTAACGCCTCTCTATATGACAAGCCTTTAAAGGTTGAATTACTCCATAGATTAAGAGACGAACATAAATTTCAATCTGTTGAAGCTTTAAAACAACAACTACAACAAGACCAATTAACCGCTTTAAAATTTATAAAAAACAATGCTCAATAAGTTTCTATTTAAACCTATAGATAATAGTGGGTTAATTGTCTTCCGCATGGTGTTTGGTTTGCTCTGTTTTTTAGAATCTGTTGGCGCTATTTTCACAGGTTGGGTTGCAAGGACTTTAGTAGAGCCTAAATTTACTTTTTCGTTTATTGGTTTTGAGTTTTTACAACCCTTACCAGGACAATGGATGTATGCTTATTATGTAATCATGGGACTGTTTGGCCTTTTAATTATGGTGGGTTATAAATATAGGCTTAGTATCGTCTCATTTGGTATTATGTGGACAGCTGTGTATTTAATGCAAAAAGCATCTTACAATAACCACTATTATTTTTTAATGTTACTATGCCTAATTATGGCTTTTCTACCTGCCCATAAGTATGCTTCTATAGATGTTAAATTAAGACCAAGTATTAAGCGTATTTCTATGCCAAATTGGTGTAAGTGGGTTTTTGTGCTACAGCTGCTCATCCTTTATACGTATGCGTCTATTGCTAAAATATATCCCGATTGGATAGACTTAACAGTTCCAAAATTATTAATGAAAAGTAAAGCGAGTGTGCCTATCATTGGCCCTTATTTGCAGTTTGATTTTATGCCATACTTGGTCGCTTATGGCGGCATTTTATTTGATGGCCTCATCATACCTTTGCTTTTGTTTAAACGTACCGGAAAATATGCGTTTGTTGTTTCTATTTTCTTTCATATGTTTAATTCTATTGTATTTCAGGTTGGCGTTTTTCCTTATTTATCATTGGCTTTTTCACTGTTCTTTTTTGAACCTAAAACCATTAAAAACCTTTTTTTAAAACATAAATCGTTATACACAGAGTCAAAAACAATCATTCCTCCCTATAAATTTCCTTTATTGTTTGTTGCCAGCTTATATTTTATTATTCAAGTCATACTACCCTTACGCCATCACTTTATTCAGGATGATGTGCTCCTGGACCGAAGAAGGACACAGGCTCTCTTGGCGTATGATGTTGCGCTCTAAAAGTAGTTATACGAGTTACAACGTTGTAAATAAAACTACAGGCGAAAAAACCCCTATAAACTTAGACTACTATTTAACACGAAAACAAATAAGATTAGCGAGTACAAAGCCCGATGTTATTTGGCAATTTTCTCAGCATTTAAAAAAAGACTATAAAAAGAAAGGGCAGGATATACAGGTTTTTGTAAATGCAAATGTAAGTGTAAATGGCAAACCCTACCAACAGCTTATTGATCCTAAAGTAGATCTGGCCAATACAGAATGGAAAGTATTTAAACACAACGATTGGATACTCCCTTCAAAATAGACTTCATTTTTATTTTAAAGCATACGAAATCTTACTACTTTTACCACTTTAAATCAAAGTTTCAGTTTGCGCTAAGGATCGAAGTCCAAAGTCTAGGCTCAGAATCTACTTAACGTTTTAAGTGTCTACAAAAACACAACGTCTATAGCCTGACCTAACGGTAGCGCCCAAAATAAAATTTATGTTACAGGTACCCTTTATAAGAGAAAACAAAGATGCGGTAATCGCTGGTTTGGCCAAAAGAAATTTTGATGCGACCACTATTGTAAACGAAGTTATAGACATTGACGACAAACGTAGAGCACTGCAAACCGACCTAGACAATACTAAAGCAGAACTAAACACGCTCTCAAAAGAAATTGGGGATTTATATAAATGCGGGAAAGCACAAGAAGCGAATGCTTTAAAAGAAAAAACAACGGCTTTAAAAGACAATGACAAACTATTAAAAGACCAGTTAAATAGCACGGAAGAGGATTTAAAACAGTTATTATATAAATTACCAAATGTCCCACACCCTTCTGTTCCTGCTGGCAAGAGTGAGGCGGACAACGAAGAAATTTTTACCGAAGGTGACATCCCAAAATTATACGCTGGTGCAGAACCACATTGGGACCTAGCAAAAAAATATGATATTATTGATTTTGAATTAGGTAACAAAATTTCCGGCGCTGGTTTTCCTGTTTATAAAGGAAAAGGTGCTCGCCTGCAACGTGCATTAATTGCTTACTTCCTAGATAAAAATACTGCTGCTGGCTATACCGAGTACCAATTGCCGCACTTAGTCAATGAGGCTTCTTGTTATGGTACTGGCCAATTACCGAGATAAAGAAGGACAAATGTATCACGACTCTCGTGATGATTTATATTTAATTCCCACCGCTGAAGTTCCAGGAACTAATGTTTTTAGAGATGTATTACTCGCTGAAAGTGAGCTGCCCATTAGTATTACGGGCTACACGCCATGTTTTAGACGTGAAGCGGGAAGCTATGGCGCACACGTGCGCGGTTTGAACAGACTTCATCAATTTGATAAAGTTGAAATTATTCGCGTGGAGCATCCGAGAACATTCTTATAAAGCATTTGATGGTATGATTGAACACGTAAAAGATATTTTACGGGAATTAAAACTACCTTATCGTATTTTACGCTTATGCGCTGGAGATACGGGCTTTCCTTCTGCTATGACCTATGACTTTGAAGTGTTTTCTACAGCTCAAGATCGTTGGCTAGAAATTTCTAGTGTCTCTAACTTTGAATCTTACCAAGCCAATCGTTTAAGGTTACGCTTTAAAAACAGTGACGGCAAAAATGAACTCGCTCATACTCTAAATGGTAGTTCACTTGCACTACCTCGCGTTCTTGCTGGTATTTTGGAAAATTACCAAACAGAAAAAGGAATTATTATTCCGGAGGTCTTAGTGCCCTACACAGGATTTTCAATTATAGACTAAAGGGAGCATAAACAGGCTTAAATTATTGATTTTCCTCGACTAAGTGTTAAAAAAACACGTTGTTTGACGATTTTCTCGTGTTTCCTTTTGCTGTTTGGTTTTTTCTTCTCACTTTTAAAAGCCCAAGTTAAAAATACAGAACCATGAAAAACATTAAACGCTTATTCCTACTTGCTACCCTTATTATCATTGCAATAGTTGTTTTTGAATCAGACTTCAAAGAATTCAAAGCAGATAATAACACCACATTAGCCGTTAACGAATGATAATACTTCTAATTTAAAAATAAGCCTCAATCAAGTAATTGAATCATTTTAAATATGATGATTAATAGCACATTTATTTAGATTGGCTAATGCCTGAATTTATTTTCAGGCATTTTTTTTATTTTTATTTCAGTGAATAGTCCATACAGCAAGGTTCTATTTTGAAATAACAACGAATAACAGAACATCGACGCTGTTATTGATTTTGTTTTTAACAAATGGTAATTTAAAAGAGCGGTATAATACCCTCTTTTTAATTGTGAAGTGGTATGACATTTGATATATTTACACTATGATGAGAACGTCTTTGTTATTACTCTATTTTCTTCTATTCAGCTTGACAACTTTTGCTCAGGACGAAGATCTTGTCGCAAGAGAATACTTTAAAAAAGGCGAATTTGAAAAAGCGTTAGTCCTCTACACAAAGCTCTATTCCAAAAAGGGTAACAATCGTAATTACCTGTTACAACTCGTTAAAACACATCAGCAATTAGAGCAACACACAGAAGCGCAACAATTATTGGAGGAAGAGTTGTCACGCTATCCTTTTCCGCCATTATATATAGAATTAGGGTATAACTACGCCCTTCAAAATGACAGTGTTTCTGCAAACGCAAACTATAATAAAGCGATTGCTTCTATTGAAGAAAAGCCGAATTTCGCTTATGCCCTTGGCATTGCTTTCGAAAACTTATCATTACTTAATCAAGCGATTACCACTTATGAAAAAGCTATGCTTTTTGACCCTGAGTTAAACTTTAATATGCGGTTAGCACGTATTTATGGTGAAAAAGGAAATATTGAAAAGATGTTTAACAGCTATCCGGAGTTTTCTGAAGACAATGAATCCTATGTAAATACTATAAAACGTGAATTTAGCACCTTTATAAGTGAGAGTGATGAAAATGAAAATAATGTCATTCTAAGAAAAATCTTATTAAAGAAAGTTCAAACAGCTCCTAACATATTATGGAATGAATTACTGAGTTGGCTCTTTATACAGCAAAAAGATTACAAAAAAGCATTTATTCAAGAAAAGGCCATATTTAAAAGGCAGTTAGAAAGTCCGGATCGTATTGAAGAATTAGCAAACATTGCCTACAATCAAAAACAGAATGACATTGCAAAGGCTGTTTTTCAATTTATTATTGACAATTCACAAGATATCGACGATAAAATTCGAGCACAATACCACATAATAAATATTGAGACTAAAGAAGCCACACCTAAAACGTATGAGACGCTTAATGAAAAATATTTAAGTCTTACGGATCATTATGGTAGAAGCAGTCGTACTCTAGAGTTGCAAATTGCTTATGCTCATTTTTTGGCTTTCAACTATCGCAGAACAAAACAAGCTATTGCTTTTTTGAAAGAAAGTTTAAATCTTAATGTTAGTGAATTTCAATTGGCACAATTAAAACTAGAACTTGGAGACATACTGGTATTAGAAGAAAAATTTAATGAAGCCTTAATTTATTATACACAAATTCAACGCAGTTTAAAAAATAGTACCATTTCTCAATTGGCACGATTTAAAGTGGCTAAAACGAGTTATTATAAAGGGGATTTTAAATGGGCAGAATCACAATTAAAAGTATTAAAAAAATCGACATCTCAGCTTACTGCAAATGACGCCTTAGATTTAAAATTACTAATTTCTGATAATAAAGTTGTAGATTCATTGCAAACAGCACTTAAAATTTATGCGAAAGCCGATTTATTAGCCTTTCAAAACAACAAGGAGGAAGCTATTAATCTTCTTTCTACCATATTGAAAGCCTATAAAACCGAAATTATTGTCCCTCGAACCCTCTTAAAACAAGCTCAGTTATTTGAGGAAAAAGAAGCCTATGACAAAGCTAAAGACAACTATATCTTACTCATTCGAGATTTTAAAGAGAGCATTTTAATTGATGATGCCTTATATGCTTTAGCAGAAATTTACGCGAATCATTTAGCGTCTCCTGAAAAAGCAAAACCACTCTATGAAACCCTGCTTTTTGAACACGCAGATAGTATTTATTTCGTAGAAGCTCGAAAAAAATTTAGAGCCTTACGTGGTGATGCCTTGAATTAGTAAACAGTTTCCTTCTTTGGATTACTCACATTCTAAAATCAAAATATTACCTTTGTAGCGTGTTCACCACACATTTTACAACTTGAATTTAATCTTCTATTTTAAATTATGATAATATATAACGTCACCATAAATATAGACGACAGTATTCACGAGGAGTGGCTACAATGGATTAAGGAACACATTCCCCAAGTACTCGCCACAGGCAAGTTTAAAGAAGCAAAACTAACAAAAGTTTTAGTTGATGAAGATTTGGAAGGTCAAACATACTCCATTCAATACAGAGCCCATTCTAGAGAAACTTTAGAGGCTTATTATACAGAAGACGCTGAAAGACTTCGTGGCGACGGACTCAAAAGATTCGCAGATAAAATGCTAGCGTTTAGAACCGAGTTAGAAGTTATTAATGAATATTCTGTAGATTTTAAATAGCTGTAGCTAAGTTTTAAGATTCACACAACCCTTAAAACACGGACGTTTTAACGTTCATGATAATCACATTCAAAATTTCTAAAAAGGGCATACGCTTATGAGCAAATACAACAACAAAATAGAAGTTAAAGCAAAAAAGTTTTTGGGACAGCACTTTTTAGAAGATGAGGCTATTGCAGAGCAAATTGCGGATACTTTAAGCTTAAAAGGTTACGAAAACGTCTTAGAAATAGGCCCAGGAATGGGCGTGCTTACCAAATATTTACTTAAGAAACCCACAACGACTTACGTCATCGAAATCGATACAGATAGTGTTGCTTATCTTAAAAACAATTACTTAAATCTAACGCCAAGAATCATTGAAAAAGACTTTTTAAAATACGATGTTAGTGAAACGTTTAAAGAGGAGCCTTTTGCTATTATTGGTAACTTCCCTTATAATATTTCGACTCAAATTGTGTTTAAAACCTTAGAATTACGCGATCAGATTCCGAATTTTCCGGAATGTTTCAAAAAGAAGTTGCGGCACGTATTTGTTCTAAAGAAGGCAGTAAAGTCTATGGTATTCTTTCGGTCTTAACCCAAGCGTTTTATGAGGCTGAGTATTTGTTTACTGTGCCTCCAACTGTTTTCAACCCACCACCAAAAGTAGATTCCGGCGTATTAAGACTCACACGTAAAGCTGATTACAGTTTGCCATGCGATGAAAAACTTTTTTTAAAGTTGTGAAAACGGCTTTTCAGCAACGCAGAAAAACATTACGCAACAGCTTAAAAACATTTGATTTGAGTGATATTCTAAAAGCAAATGTTATCTTTGACAAACGACCGGAGCAACTAGATGTTCAGGCGTTTATAGAACTTACAACCGCAATAGAAAACGACAGCAAAATTTAGACTTTTAGGTGGAAGAACAGGACGAAAATATCAAATTTACAATAAGCGACGCGCTTATTACTCAAGTAGAAGAATTAGTAGATTCTAGAAATGATAACGCCATTTTAGAATTACTAAATGAATACCATCATGCTGATATTGCCGAAATTCTCGAAGACCTAAATCCCGAACAGTCCACGTATATCATTAAGCTTTTAGATAGCGGAAAAACGTCGGAAATCCTTATGGAAATGGATGAAGACGATCGCGAGAAAATCTTGGCGTTGTTATCCACAAAAGAGATTGCCGAAGAAATTGAAGAGCTCGATACTGATGATGCGGCAGATATGATTGCTGAACTTTCCGAAGAACGGCAAGAAGCGGTTATCGCACAAATTGAAGATCAGGACCACAAGGCAGAAATTCAAGAGTTACTCGCTTACGATGAAGACACTGCCGGCGGATTAATGGCAAAAGAACTCGTAAGAGTCAATGAGAACTGGACGGTAACCGAATGTGTTAAAGAAATGCGCGCGCAAGCTGAAAACGTGACCAGAGTGCATTCCATTTATGTTGTAGATGATACCGAAAAGCTTATTGGACGTCTCTCGTTAAAAGACTTGCTCATGGCCTCACCAAGAGCTCATATTTCTACCGTTTACATACCAAAAGTTGATTACGTCACTGTAGATGAAGGTGTTGAAGACGTCGCTAAAATCATGCAGAAATACGACTTGGAAGCCATACCCGTAGTCGATGAGAATAAAATATTATTAGGACGTATTACCATAGATGATATTGTAGACGTCATAAAAGAAGAAGCAGAAAAGGATTATCAACTGGCTGCAGGTATTACCAAAGATGTCGAGGCCGATGATAGTATCTTGCAATTAACAAGAGCACGTTTACCTTGGCTTTTCTTAGGATTAATTGGAGGCATAGGGGCCTTCTTAATTATGGAAGGGTTTCAGGAAGCCTTTAATTCGTATGCCCTTTTATTCTTTTTTACACCATTAATCGCAGCCATGGCTGGAAACGTGGGGGTACAATCGAGTGCTATTATTGTTCAGGGTTTAGCTAATGACGATGTAAAAGGTAGTATTAATAACCGCTTAATTAAAGAAATGCTTCTAGCAGCCCTCAACGGAACAATTCTAGCCTTATTCCTTTTCGCTTTCGTGTGGATTGTGAAAGGTGAGTTCTTAACGGCACTAGCCATTTCTGTATCTCTCGTTGCTGTCATTATCGTCGCAGGACTCATAGGTACATTTGTACCCCTGTTTTTAGATAAAAAAGGAATAGATCCAGCCATCGCTACCGGACCATTTATTACTACTAGCAACGATATTTTTGGGATTTTAATTTACTACGGATTGCTAAACTTATTATAGGTATCTAAGTTTTTTTTAATAGCCTTTTCGTTTTTGTCAAACCTACAAGCTTTCTAAAATTTTGGAGCATTACAGATCGGCTTCCATTTCTAACACATTTTTTTTGACCTTCTCCTGAAGCAAAAAAAGGATCCCACTTCCATCACTAGCGTAAAACTTCGTAACTTTCAACTTCAGATACATTTATTATGAAAGCGATTAATTTACAAAAAAAACACGCCAGCTTCACAAAACAATGGCACCCCCATCGCATTGCAACGGTAGACACAATGCAAGTGCTTTTAGCAAAGCTAGAAGGCGAATTTGTTTGGCACAGTCATGATGATGAAGATGAACTATTTCAAGTGCTTAAAGGAACTCTTTATATGCGATTTCGAGACAGAACAGAAATTGTAAAAGAAGGTGAAATTATTGTCGTACCCAAAGGTGTAGAGCATAATCCTATGACAAAAAATGACGAAGAAGTGCATGTTTTACTCTTCGAAAAACTGTCAACCGCTCATACAGGAAACATAAAAGACGATAAAACACAAACCAAATATCCGGAAATATAATTTATGAAAATTCTTCATTTAGATACCAATCACCCCTTATTAATAAATAGACTCAAGGATTTAGGATTCGAAAATCATGAGAATTATTCCGATTCCAAAGCAGTCATTCAAAAAAACATTCATGATTTTGATGGTTTAATAATTCGTAGTCGTTTCAATATTGATGCTGAGTTTATAAATGCGGCAAAAAAGCTGAAATTTATTGGGCGTGTTGGCGCTGGACTTGAAAACATAGATAGTGCATTTGCCCAACAAAAAGGCATCACACTAATTGCAGCTCCTGAAGGCAACCGGAATGCTGTTGGCGAACATAGCTTGGCCCTATTGCTATCACTCTTTAATAAATTAAACAAGGCAGACCAAGAAGTGAGACAGGGTAAATGGTTGCGTGAAGACAATCGCGGACAAGAGCTCGACGGAAAAACCGTTGGTCTCATTGGCTATGGAAATATGGGTAAAGCATTCGCGAAAAAGCTAAACGGGTTTGAGGTTCAGGTATTGTGTTATGATATAAAGCCGGATGTAGGTGATGACAATGCCAGGCAGGTGACTTTAGAAGAACTCCAGCAAAAAGCAGACGTCTTAAGTTTACATACACCGAAACGGTAGACACCATTGGCATGGTAAACTCAGCTTTTGTTGATGCCTTTAAAAATCCCTTTTGGCTCATAAATACAGCCCGTGGCAAAAGTGTGGTCACGACAGATTTGGTTGCGGCATTAAAAAGTGGTAAAATTTTAGGTGCAGGACTCGATGTTCTAGAATATGAGAAAACCTCATTTGAAGATTTATTTAGTGACAATAAATTACCTAAAGCGTTTCAATATTTAGTCCACTCAGAAAACGTGCTATTAACGCCCCATGTTGCAGGTTGGACTATAGAGAGTAAAGAAAAATTGGCTCAAACCATAGTCGACAAAATTAAAGCAAAATTTTGTTAGCTTTATACCTACGTAAAAACTACTGTTTATGACATCGAACGCCAAAACTCCGGAAGACTATATCGAGCAGCTACCTGAGGAAAGAAAAGTGGCCGTAACGAAGCTCCATGATCTCATAATAAACCATATGCCAAGAGGTCTAGAAGCTGGAATGGGTTATGGTATGTTAGCGTATTACGTTCCCAAATCTATCTATCCGAGAGGGATACCACTGTAAACCTTTTCCCCCGTTACCATTTATAAACGTGGCCTCTCAAAAAAACTTTATTGCGCTATACCATTCCGGACTGTATGCAAAAAAGGAACTCCACGACTGGTTTGTGGCTGAATACCCAAAGCATTCAAAACACAAACTAGACATGGGCAAAAGCTGTGTACGCTTTAAAAAAATAGATGCCATCCCGTATAATTTAATTGAAGAACTACTTAGTAAAATGAGTGTTGAAGAGTGGGTTGACCTTTATCAGAAAGCGATAAAGAAATAAATATCTTCCAAGCTTTTATTAAGCAAAGGATAACAGTAAAACAACAAATAGATATGAAAAAGCGTGTTACAGGAATTGGGGGTCTTTTTTTTAAAACAAAAGACCCGGAACAAACAAAAAACTGGTATAAAAAACATTTAGGATTTAACACAGACGATTATGGCTGTACCTTTTTGTGGAAAGACAAAGAAGGGAACGAGTGCTCCACCCAATGGTCACCCTTTAAAGAAGACACAGAATATTTTGCGCCTTCTAAAAAAGATTTTATGTTTAATTACCGAGTAGAAAATCTTAAAGAATTATTAGCCACATTGCAGGCGGAAGGGGTAACTGTTGTTGGCCAAATGGAAGAATATGATTATGGAAAATTTGGTTGGATTTTAGACAATGATGGTAACAAAATTGAACTTTGGGAGCCAGTAGACCAAGCCCTTTTGTAAAACGAATCAAATTTTTATTAACTTTAGCTTTCAACCAATAAATTAAAAATCAAAATGTCTGACGAAAAAAACTTAAACGAGAACCTTGACGATATGTTAGGTGACGCTAAAGAAGGTGCAAAAAAAGCTGCAGATAAGGCTGGGGAATTTGCTGAGGAAGCGAAGAAATCGGCTCATGAATTTTCTAACAGTGCTAAAGAAACCTTTGGAAGCTCTGCAGAAAACAAAAAACTATTAGCTGGAATTACGGCAATATTATTGGGCTGGCTTGGTGTTCATAAATTTATTTTAGGCTATCAAAAGGAAGGCATAATAATGGCAGCAGTTGGTGTTCGGTTGGTTCTTGTGTGGTATTCCTACAGCTTTAGTTTCTGTAATCGGACTTGTTGAAGGTATTATGTATCTAACAAAAACGGACGCAGAATTTTACAACACTTATCAAGTTGGCCGCAAGCCTTGGTTCTAAAAGGGCTTAACAAGTCCAGGTGAACCTTCATCCGGACTTCTTTTATTAATATAAATAAGCGACTCCGGTAAAAGCCGCCTGATGGGTTATTGTGCTAACCCATAATCTAATGGTAGCGCATCACCTATACGCTGATGTCCCATAAAGCCACCAAACAACACTTTATCAACAGGTGCATGATTACCAAAGGCATCAATTTGAAAACGCTTGACCTCGCTTTGTATTGCAGATTGTTTGCCTTTACAAAGGATATTTAACTTTAATGGAATTTCAACTTCTACGATTTTTGTACTATCATTTTTGAACGTGGTAATTTGCGTTTCGGGTTTTATTTGATAAGCGCCCTTGAAAATCTTAAATTTTTCTTCCTTCAACCTATTATTAGCAACTGCTCGCATGAAGTGCAGCGTAGAGCCTATATAAGCCTCTTTTCTATTTCTCAAAGCTTTTCTGTGATTGTTAGAAGATATGTTTTCGAAAAAGGTAGTACCGTAATAGCCAACCGAATGAACTGTTTTAAAGGCGTTTTCTAAATCTAAAGTAGAATCTGTATCTATATTATAGGTAATACTAAAATGATTTAAATCGTACCTCACAAGATATTCTAAAGCTATATTTTTTATCACTAACGGAGCTTTTGATGAGGCTACCAGTTGTTTCGTCTTCCTATCAAAATTGAGTACAATGGCGTCTTCATTTAAAATAGCACAGCCCATTCCGAATTTTGAATGCCCTAAAAACTCTCGCCTAAATTGTTGTAATTTAAATGGCCGTGACCACTCGTCTTTGCTGTCTAACACAACCTCTTCTAATGCGTTAACGTCTTGTTTTAGTGACAAATGGTAAACTTTATCGAAGTCTATCGCATATAGTATAATACTTTCATAACCGACAAAAGAAATCACTAGTGGCGCACTTATATGTTTTTTTAATTCAAAATAAAACTCTCCGTCAAAATTAGTGGTTGTTCCATAAGATGTATTATCAAAATATACCGAAGCCCCTACAATGGGTGCATTTGTATTACGGTCTTTTAATGTCCCACTCAATGTTTGAGACCAGGCTAGATTTACGCCCACAAATAAGATAAAATAAAACACACTAGATTTATATGGCATAGCATTCAAGGGCTTTATTTAAAAAATCAATCTTCAATGACCCCATTACCATTGGGAAACTTTCTTTCCAACTCGGCTTGAAATTCTTCCATAACGGGCCTTACCGTACTTTCAGGTAAATCTTCAATTTTTATATACATTAAGCCATCTACCGCGTTATTAAATAGTGGGTCCACATTAAATGCCACTAGTCGCGCATTCTGTTTGATGTATTTTTTCAATAATACCGGTAACCTTAATGCACCTGGCTCTATTTCATCGATAATCTTATCAAACTTATTCAAATCGGCTTCCGTAGCATCAAAAACAAAGTCTTTATCAGCATCTTTAAGTTTTACCTTAAACTCCTTTTTAGGTCTTACATATTGGGCAACGTAAGGATCGTAATAATGAGATTTCATAAATTCAATCATTAAAGATTTTGAGAAATTTGAAAACTGATTACTAATACTCACACCACCAATTAAAAATTTATGCTCTGGATGACGTAGGGTCGTATGTACAATTCCTTTCCGGAGTAAAAATAAGGGCATGGGCTTTTGCTGGTATTCTTTAATTATAAAAGCACGACCAAGCTCAATAGACTCACTCATCATTTTATGTAACTCGGGTTCAAAACGAAATAAATCTTGAAGATAAAATCCATCGATACCAAAAGATTCAAAAATCTTGGACCCCAACCCCATTCTATACGCTCCCGCAATCACTTTAGTTTCATTATCCCACAAAAACATATGGTAGTAATACGTATCAAAAGTATCTAAATCTATGGCTTCGTTGGTGCCTTCACCAACTTCTCTAAACGTAATTTCGCGCAGCCGTCCTATTTCGCGCAGTATATTAGGAATTTCGTTTGCTGGTGCTAAATAGACTTCGTAATTTTTGCTAATTAATAAACGCCGGTCACTTTTTAGTAGCGCCTTTACTTCATTAATCATGATTTTAGAATCTACAGGCGTCACAATTTTCTTTGGAATCTTCTGCGCTTTCAAACTGGAAGAAATACTGCTTATAATTTTCTCTTTGGGTTCAAAGGCATTAGACAACATATACGTTTTCTTTCTAACAAACTCTGAAAACTCTTCTAAAGTCTCATGCTCGTCTTGGTCTTTTACAGAAATGGCTTTTCCTATTCTCACTTTAATGGTTCTGCGCTTTTGTGTTAGCAACTCTGAAGGTAATTTTGCCGTTCTAAACGTATCGTTAATTTTTGAAAGCTTGTAAAACAATTTACTGTTTTTGGCATGAAAATAAATAGGAACAATAGGTACGTTTGCTTTTTGAGCCAATTTCATCGCTGCTTCTTCCCAAGGTTTGTCAACCATTAATTTACCATCTTTGTAGGTAGACACTTCGCCAGCAGGAAAAATACCTAGAGGATGCCCTTCACGAATATGCAAAATCGCATGTTTAAAACCTGCCATACTGGACTTCGCATCTTTACGATCTTCAAACGGGTTAACTGGCATGATATATGGCTTCATGGGTTCTATGCGGTGCAATAGAAAATTAGCGATGATTTTAAAATCTGAACGCTGCTCGAGCATTAACTTAAGCAATAGAATACCGTCAATACCTCCTAAAGGATGATTAGAAACAGTGATATAAGCCCCTTCTTTTGGCAACCTTTTTAAGTCTTCTTCCGGAATTTCAAACTTAATTTGAAACTCCTCTAAAATAGCATCAAGAAACTCGACTTCACCTAAATGTTTATTGCGATTGTAAATTTCATTAAGTGTTGAAATTTTTAAAACCTTCATCAATAACCAACCAGTAAAAGTTCCAAAAACACCATATTTGTCAAGGTGAATTGCCTTTGAAACCTCTTTTGCCGTTACTAATCCCATAGTTTATTTTTAGTTAATTGCTACAAATGTAAGCAATAGATTATTCAGTTACAATTTGAACTGTTTCTTGAAATAGTTGTTTTAATAAAACCGTTTTACCTTGTTCTAATGTTTTAATCGAAATGGCATCAAAATGTCTAATGGTATATAAATGCACTTTGTTGTGACATGTCACTTTAAATTTTGCTTTTAAGTGTAACAATAATGGGTCCAGTTATTGTATGCATTTTCAAAACACACAGAAAAACTAATGGCCGAATTTTGAATCACATCCACTTTCATTTTATATAACGCCAATAAAGTGAAAATTTCGCTGATATTTTCTTCTACGATATAAGAAAAATCTAAGGTTGATAATGATAACAACACCTGATTCTGTTTTAAAATAAAACAGGGGACATTTGGCTCTATACCTTTTGTTTTATTAACGGTTGTTCCTTTATCTTCCGGATTTAAAAAGGATTTAACATGCAAAGGAATTTCCTTACGCTGTAATGGCTGCAATGTTTTTGGGTGAATTACAGAGGCCCCGTAAAAGGCCAACTCAATCGCTTCGGTATAAGATATAGTGTTTAACAGCTTCGCATTGTTAAAATGTCTTGGATCCCCATTTAATACCCCAGGAACATCTTTCCAAATGGTAACACTCTCAGCGTTTAAACAATAGGCAAAAATAGCCGCCGTGTAATCGCTCCCTTCTCGCCCTAAGGTGGTGGTGAAATTGTTACTATCGCTTCCTAAAAACCCCTGAGTAATATATAACGTAGAAGCCTCTACTGCTTTTGCAATATGCATCCGGGTCGCTTCCCAATCTACATTAGCACGACGATAGTAGTTATCGGTTTTAATACATTTTCTAACATCTAACCAGCTGTTTTTTAAGTGCTTTTCATTTAGATATTGACTGATTATGGTTGTTGAAAGTAGCTCACCAAAGCCAATGACCTGATCATAGACAAAATTGTAGTCTCGGAGATTTATTACTGGTAAAAAACTGCTGTAGTTCTTCAAAAAGCAAACCTACAGCTTGATATACAGGATGTTGCTCTGTTTCAAATAGATCGCTAATTATAGTCTGGTGGTAGGTTTTAACCTCAAATAATTCGTTTGCTAATTTTGTTTTATCATTCAAATATTTATCAATGACAACTTCTAAAGCATTCGTGGTTTTTCCCATTGCAGAAACTACAATAAGTGTGTTTTTATAACCTACTTTTTCTAATACACGAATAACGTTTTTCACCCCATTCGCATCTTTTACAGAAGCTCCACCAAATTTAAATATTCTCATGAAATAGTGTTCAAATAATTTATTATACCCGATTCATCCAATTGCACAACATCCCAATCACGCATCACATTAGCGCCTTTATTTTCATAAAAAGTAATGGCCGATTCGTTCCAGTCTATCACTTCCCACGAAATCCGTTTGACTCCCAACTCATGACCATATTTCACAACTTCATCAAGTAATGCAGTCCCTAGGCCAGTCCCTCTCATTTTTTGGCTCACTATTAAATCTTCAAGATGCAACACCTCACCCTTCCACGTGGAATACCGTTTGTATACTAAAGCGATTCCTACAACCTGATGTGCTTTTTCTGCCACAAAACAAGTGAATTTTGGCGACGTACCAAACCCGTCCCGTTTTAAATCTTCAACCGAAATAATAACGGCTTCTGGTTCTTTTTCATAGATGGCAAGTTCCACGATGAGATCATGAACACTTTGCATGTCTGCCGCAGTGGCTAAACGAATAGTGAAAGACATAAGTTTAAATTTAATTTCAAATATAGTTTAAAGTTAAATAGTTTCAGTTTTAATAATTAACGAAAACGTTGTAGGTCGCTAAAAAAGTCAGATATTTGCAAAAAAGAAGTCTCATTTTATGTCAAGAAAAAATCAAACCTTAGGAGAATTTATCATTGAAAATCAATCGTCTTTCAAATATACTTCAGGAGAATTATCAAGATTAATCAACTCTATTCGTCTCGGCTGCAAAAGTAGTGAATCACGAAGTGAATAAAGCAGGTTTGGTAGATATTATTGGAGCGGCAGGCGATACCAATATACAAGGTGAAGACCAGCAAAAACTAGATGTTTATGCCAATGAAAAATTTATACATACCTTAACCAACAGAAATATTGTTTGCGGTATTGCCAGTGAGGAAGAGGATGACTTTATCTCCATAAACAGTCAAGATAAAAACAACCAAAATAAATACGTGGTGTTAATCGACCCCTTAGATGGTTCTTCTAATATTGATGTTAATGTTTCGGTGGGTACCATCTTTTCTATTTACAGACGGGTAACACCAGTAGGAACCCCTGTAACTTTAGAAGACTTTTTACAGAAGGGAAATCAACAAGTAGCCGCCGGATATGTGGTTTATGGCACCTCAACTATGCTTGTATATACGACTGGTTATGGCGTTAATGGGTTTACGCTAAATCCTGCTTTAGGCACCTTTTATTTATCACATCCGGACATGCAATTCCCTGTAGATGGTCACATTTATTCTGTAAATGAAGGCAACTACAACCACTTCCCTCAAGGTGTAAAAGACTATATTAAATATTGCCAAAAAGAAGAAGGAGACCGGCCTTATACCTCAAGATATATTGGAAGTTTGGTTTCAGATTTTCATAGAAATATGATTAAAGGCGGTATTTACATCTATCCTAAAAGTTCTAAAAACTCTAATGGGAAACTGCGTTTATTATACGAATGTAACCCTATGGCCTTTTTAGCAGAACAAGCAAATGGCAAAGCGAGTGATGGTTTTACTCGAATTTTAGATATTGAACCTACAGAACTTCACCAACGTGTTCCCTTTTTCTGCGGCAGCAAAAACATGGTGGAAAAGGCCGAAACATTCATGCAAAACGCTTAATAGTCCTTGCCATAAAAGGTGTTGTATGAATTTAATACCAGCACAAGTTCAATAGAAAGGCTATGGCTAACAGAAGAAAATATATAATAAAAAAGCAAGCGAATTAGGCTTGCTTTTTTTTATATCTTTAAATAGAAAATTATCTATTCATGTGTTTAATTTCCTCAGTAAAGGTCTCTAAATCAACACCGTTACTTACTAAAGTTAGCGCTTTATCAACAACATATTTTACATTCTCTCGGACTAAAACCTAAACCAACCCCAATTTTTCTTAATAAAACGTCCTCTTGATTTCCTTTTATATGGTCTACATACACCATACGCGCTAAATCGTATAAGCGCTCTAAACGATTGTCATAAGAGGTTGGAGGGTTTATTGGGTGTAATTGGTAATCCTTCAAAATAATTTTATAATCGACTTCACTAATATCTAAATTACGTGCCAAACGGTCTAAAAACCTTTTTTCTTCTTCGCTAATAATCCCATCATCCATAGCAACTCTAACAATTGCAGCAAAATGATCTTCATTACGCTTTTTAAATCCGCTATCAAATAAATCTGAAAATGACATATATCTTTTAATTTTTTAGTATTGCAAAGATAGTTAAACTTCAAATCTTTTAAAATTAAATGTTTCTTTTTTTGAATCCAAAAACATTAAATATAAGCCACGCTTTTCGAACTGTCTTTTAACACTGTTTTACCCGTTTAGAAAACTCTCAAATGCATTTAAAAAAGAATGCGGTATCATTCGTTAACATCTTTTATAAAAGCGGTGTATTAAAATAGAAGCCAGGCTATGTAATGCGTTTACCCCCAACAAAGTAGTTAGTAAAAACCGAAGAAGGCTACAATTATTGACTCATATTAAACAGGTTTAAACGGCTATAGATTAACGACTAGATGGGTTTGTTTATCACTCAAAATAAAAAGTTATAAATACATAATTACCAATTCAGCATTCTATCACTTATATTTGCTTTTCAATACAAAATACGTGAGCAAAACGCTAATCTCGCAAACTTATTTAAAGTCTTTGCAACTGCAAAAACTGCAGACTGCTATTACCCAAACCGAAACAAAGTCGCACGTAAAAGGTCTTGTAGGCTCTGCCTTATCCTTTGTTATAAGCGAAAGCTTTAAAAATGCGCAAAAACCCTTCCTTCTTGTTTTTAACGATAAGGAAGAAGCTGCCTTTTACCTTAACGATTTAGAACAATTACTAAACGCAAAGGATGTGTTATTCTACCCTGGAAGTTACCGTAGACCCTACCAAATAGAAGAAACAGACAATGCCAACGTGCTTTTGCGAGCAGAAGTTTTAAACCGTATCAACTCGCAAAAAAAACCGGCAATAATTGTGACCTATCCCGATGCACTATTTGAAAAAGTAGTGACCGGAAAAGAATTGGAACGCAATACCCTGAAAATAAATGTTGGCGATCAGTTGAGTATCGATTTTGTAAATGAAGTCTTATTCGAATACAAATTTAAGCGTGTCGACTTCGTGACAGAGCCAGGAGAATTTTCAGTGCGTGGTGGTATTGTTGATGTTTTTTCATTCTCTCATGATGAGCCCTATCGTATCGAGTTTTTTGGCGACGAAGTGGACAGTATTCGAACTTTCGATGTCGAAACACAACTCTCAAATGAGCAAATTAAGAAAATAGGCATTATCCCCAATGTAGAAAATAAGTTCCTCGAAGAATCACGGGCTAGTTTCTTGAAATACATTGCCTCAAAAACTGTGATTTTTACCAAAAATATCGATGTTTTGTTTTCAAGAATCGATGAATTTTTTGGGAAAGCGGAAGCGGCCTTCAAAAGTCTTTCTACAGAGGTGAAACATGCCGAGCCTAGTGAATTGTTTTGTAATGCCACACTCTTAAAAAAACAATTAATAGACTTCAATGTCGTTGAGTTTGGTAGTGACGCCTGGTTGAGTATTAAAGAAAACATCACCTTTAACACCACCCCGCAACCGTCGTTTAATAAACAGTTCGACTTATTAATCGATGATTTAAATAGGAATCATAATAAGGGCTATAAAAACTTTATCGCTTGTATTAGTGAACAACAAGCCAAACGTTTTCATGATATTTTTGATGATGTGGAGCAAGAAGTGCACTATGAAACTATTATTATTTCACTATTTCAAGGTTTTATAGATCACGATCATATGATCGTTTGCTACACCGATCATCAAATCTTTGAGCGCTATCATAAATTTCATTTAAAAAATGGCTATGCCAAAAAACAAGCCATCACTTTAAAAGAACTAACCAATTTAGATATTGGAGATTATGTAACCCATATCGATCATGGCATTGGAAGGTTTGGCGGCCTTCAAAAAATAGATGTTGAAGGCAAAAAGCAAGAAGCCATTAAGCTCGTTTATGGCGAACGCGATGTGCTATATTTAAGTATTCATTCCTTACATAAAATCACGAAATTTAATGGTAAAGATGGCAAGCCACCTAAAGTATATAAATTAGGTAGTAAAGCTTGGAAATTACTAAAAGAAAAAACAAAATCAAGAGTCAAGCATATTGCTTTCAACCTCATCAAGTTATATGCAAAACGTAAGCTTGAAAAGGGATATCAATATAAGCCGGACACCTATTTACAACACGAATTAGAAGCCTCTTTTATTTACGAAGACACGCCAGATCAAATCACAGCAACAGCAGATATTAAAACAGATATGGAAAGTGAACGCCCTATGGATCGCTTAATTTGTGGGGATGTTGGTTTTGGCAAAACAGAAGTCGCGATTCGCGCAGCTTTTAAAGCTGTAGATAACGGTAAACAGGTAGCTGTTTTAGTGCCTACTACCATTCTAGCATTTCAGCACCACAAAACCTTTAGTGAACGCTTAAAGGAGTTTCCCGTTACTGTCGATTATGTGAATCGTTTCCGTACCGCGAAAGAAAAACGAGAAACTTTAGAGAAACTTGAGAAAGGACATGTCGATATTATTATCGGAACGCATCAACTCGTTAACAAAAATGTAAAGTTTAATGACCTAGGGTTACTTATCGTTGATGAAGAACAAAAATTTGGCGTTGCGGTTAAAGAGAAACTAAAAACACTAAAAGACAATGTCGATGTGTTAACATTAACCGCTACTCCTATACCAAGAACCCTTCAGTTTAGTTTAATGGCAGCAAGAGATTTGTCTGTGATTACTACACCGCCACCAAACCGATACCCTATTGAAAGTCACGTGATTCGCTTTAGTGAAGAATCGATTCGAGATGCCGTTAGTTATGAGATAGAACGTGGCGGACAAATATTCTTCATCCATAATCGTATTGAGAATATCAAGGAAGTGGCTGGGATGATTCAGCGCTTGGTGCCCGATGCTAAAATTGGAATTGGTCACGGACAACTCGATGGAAAAAAATTAGAAGAACTCATGCTCTCTTTTATGGAAGGTGCTTTTGATGTGTTGGTAAGTACGACGATTATTGAAAGCGGCCTAGATGTCCCGAATGCCAATACTATTTTTATTAATAACGCAAATAATTTTGGGTTGAGTGATCTACACCAAATGCGTGGTCGTGTAGGTCGAAGTAATAAAAAAGCGTTTTGTTATTTTATTACCCCCGAATATTCAGCAATGACAGACGATGCCGTGAAAACGTATTCAGGCCTTGGAGCAATTTACAGCGCTAGGTAGTGGTTTCAATATTGCCATGAAAGATTTAGAAATTCGTGGTGCAGGCGATTTATTAGGTGGCGAGCAAAGTGGGTTCATTAATGAAATAGGCTTTGATACCTACCGTGAAAATATTAAATGAAGCCATTGATGAACTTAAAGAAACGGAGTTTAAAGAGTTATATCCTGAAGATATTGAGACGAAAGCGTATGTTAAAGACATGACCATCGATACAGACTTTGAATTGTTATTTCCGAGACGATTATGTTAATAATATTACCGAAAGACTTAACTTGTACACACAACTTAATAATTTTAAAACAGAAGCTGAACTTGAAAAATTCGAAATAGAACTTATTGACCGTTTTGGAGAATTACCTGTACCAGTAGAAGATTTATTGAATAGCGTTCGCCTAAAGTGGGTGGCTTCGAAACTAGGTCTAGAAAAAGTAATCATGAAAAAAGGCAAACTCGTAGGCTACTTTATTAACGATCAACAAAGTGGTTTTTACCAAAGTACACCCTTTACCAAACTATTACAATACGTACAAAAGAATCCAAATTTGGGTAAGATGAAAGAAAAGCAGACCGGAAAAGGTTTACGATTATTACTTACCTTTGAGCATATAAAAACTGTAAAACAGGCCTTAAAGGCGTTAGAACCTATTTTGGCTTAATTTTTGTCTAAGTTGAAGAAAAACTAGTAGTAATGACTAAAAAATCACTTTTCCTATTTACCATTTTACCCGTTATGTTATTTGCACAGCATACGGTTAAAGGTACTTTTTCACCAGCAGAGCAATTTACTTTTGCTTTTTTGTATCGTGTAACTCCGTAAACGTCTCTTTTTGTGGCTAATGCAGAAGTCAATAAAAAAGGTGAATTTGAACTAAAATTAGATTCCACGACTGCTGTTATTCCTGGCACCTATCGTATTGTTTATGCCCAGCCTCAAGACGAACATAATTTTGATTTTATTTTGAATGGCAAAGAAAATATTGAACTTCAATTTGATTTAGAAAAAGGGGTGTCGTTTACTAAATCTCAAGAAAATAAATTATACCAATCGTATAACAGAAGTATCGCCTTAGTGAATAAAAGCATCCGTAATTATTATGGTTCTCAAAAAGATGACAAAAAGGGGTTCAAGGAGATTTTTGATATTTTAGCACGCACCCAATTAGAATTTGAAAAAGCGTCTAAAGGGATGGTCGTTCATAATTTTATTAAAGCCTGTAAACCCTATATTCCTACTAAGTATGAAGATTTGATGACGTTTTCTAATCACGTCAAAGCCAATTACTTTAAGAATATTGATTTTGGAAACACACAACTTCAAAACTCTAATTTTTTAATTAGTAATACAGTTAATTATGTTTTCGGCTTTGTAGACCCTAATAATCAAGGGGTCTCTTATATGAAAAACGTAGATACCGTGGTTAAAGAAATAGGAAACAATCCTAAGGTTAAGAAAACGATTTTAAAGATTTTATGGAATAAGTTTGTTAATGCTAACAATGAAACCTTAGCTAATTATATTGGGACTACATATTTACTAGCCATCGCTCAAGCCACTCAGGATAAAGAATTAGCAGACAATATTATCTATTTTGAGATGGCGTCTATAGGTAAAACAGCGCCTGATTTCGCTGTTGAAATAAAAGACCAAAAAAATAAGACCACGCTTAAAACATTAAGTGCATTAGATACCGCAGAAAACTATTTAATTGTTTTCTCGGAATACCACCTGTTCGCATTGTTTAGATGAAATGCCAAAACTAAGAGATTATACTAAAACTCTAGAAGAAGGACAACTTCAAGTGGTGGCTGTGGCCTTGGATACCGATGAATATCGCTGGAAAAATATGATTCTCGGATTATCCCCATTTTTATCATGTTTTTGGTGAAGGCAAATGGGAAAACGAAATAGGCAATAGATATAATGCTAAAGCGACCCCTAGCTATTTTATTTTAGACAAAAACAAAACAATAGTAGCGAAACCTTATGATTTTACTGAATTCAAGCCTTATTTTGACAATTTATTACAATCAAACAAAGAAAATTAATTTAAAACTTTAGATATCATGAAAAGAATTTCAAAATTAGTACTACCTGTTTTAGGTTTAATGATGCTCATGCTCACGACAACTGTTGCCTCGGCACAATCCAATTCTAATGACTTTATTATAAGTGTTAACAAAGCAGGACAGAACATAAAACTCAATTGTGTTAGGGGTTGCGCTTGGACAGACTTAGAATTCAATCAAACAAATAAAAGTGCACAGAGTGTAGATCAATACGGTATAGTTGGTGCAAACGCAGCATCTAATGCCGTAGATAAAAACTTGACAGACTTTCAATTTACAGTGGCGATAGATAACAAAGAATTTGTATTAAACGGGCTTAAAGGGACGTCTTGGAAAACCTTACGTTTTAAAGATTCAGAAATGATTAATAAGGACGGTGTTCTTCCTAAAGATTAACGCAAGATTAAAATAATTAATAAAAAAGCGACGTTGAATGTCGCTTTTTTTATGGAAACTTGTTATGATATATAAGATTAAAAGCATACGTGACACGAAATCTTTGAGCTTCTGAGCAATGAGTTTATACCTGTTGTATTTAAAAGTTACTACAGAAAAAGTGTTGTTAAAAATGATAAAAAGCATTTTCCAAATGTTCGATAGTGAATGTTTTTCCTTCTTTCACTATCGCAATTATATCAAAACGCACGTCTACCTCTAATCCATTAAGGTTAACATAGGCATCCACGGCTTTTACTAAGCGTTGAATTTGTTTTGGTTTTACAAAGTCTTGTGGATTACCAAAATCAATGGTCGAACGGGTTTTTACTTCTATAATAGCAAGCGTCTCTTCTAACTTTGCAATAATATCTACCTCAGCCTTATCAAAACGGTAATTGCGTGCCACAATATCGTAGCCATTTTTAATTAAAAAATCGACGGCGAGTTGTTCTCCTTTTTTACCCAGTGCGTTATGTTGTGCCATAAATTCCTAAGAGCGCAGGACACACATCCTACACGTAATTATTTGAATGTTTTTCTACTATTGAAAAACAACAGTCGTCTTTTCTTTTTCAACCTTTAATTCGATCGTTCGCCCTAAAATCATTGCCCGATTATCATCTTCATGACCGGCAGGCATATTAAATGCAATCGGAAAATCATACTCCGCTAACGCATCTAAAACAAGCTGTTCAACACTGGTTCCCCAAAGTGTTGTATTCTTCCTTAGTTTTGTCATATCACCCACAATCACTCCTTTACAGTTTTTAAAATAGCCTGCGCGTTTTAAGCTTTGTAACATACGATCAATATGATATTTATATTCACCAATTTCTTCAATGAATAATATTTTATTATCCATCGTAAGACTCGTGTCTGACCCCAACATAGTGTGCAGCATCGTTAAATTGCCACCTACCAATTGGCCGGTAGAGTTCCCTTCCCTGTTGTATTTAGAACCGAGATAATGTATAACGTAAAGGTGTTCCAAAAATAGCCGATTTAAAAGTGGCTATACTCTCTTTTATTTCTGATAAATCATCGGTTAAACTCACACACATTAATGCATGTATGGATTCTACCCCCTTAGTGTGTACTTGGTTGTGTAGTGCAGTAATATCACTATAGCCGACAATCCATTTCGGCGATTTTAAAAATTTTGAGTAGTCTAAATGATCTAAAATGCGAACGGTACCATAGCCTCCACGGGCACTCCAAATCGCTTTTATATTTGGATTATCTAAGGCGTTTTGAAAATCTTCGCAGCGTTCGGCATCTGTACCAGCAAAATGATCGGCTTTACTAAAAACATGTTTCCCAACGAGGACTTTTAAATCCCAACTTTCTAATAATTTTTTAGCTGTTAACACTTCATCATTCCGGTTTTTAAGAATTCCCGAAGGCGCAACAATGGCTACGGTATCACCCGCTTTTAAATATGGAGGCTGTATCAAAGTGGTCTTGTTTTTTTGCGAATTAAATGCTTGTGCCTTCGCCAAATTTATTCCAAAGAAAAAAGCGAGACAGCATAAAGAAATAGATACTACATTTTTAATCATACTGTAAAAATACACATTTTATTAAAAGATTAATGAGGATACCGTCATTCAGATTAAGCTTTCAGTACGCCACATATTGTTATTAACCTTGCGGTATGTGAAAAAGAACAAGCGACACTTAAAACCTAATTATTTTTTATAAATGACGGACTCTTCCAAAAGATTAAATTAAAACACAAATTAATTTCGAGACCACTCAGGTATTCTTTTTCAATGTATAAGGCCCCCTAAAGTAAAACGAAACGACTGCCTCGTTATTACATAAAACACCCATTAAAAACACTGGCCCACACTAAAGGCTTATTTTATATTATAACTTCACCTAAAATCCTTAATTTTACGGCACCAAAAGATTCAAAACATGTCGAAAAGATATACGATTACTGCTGCTTTACCGTACACAAATGGCCCCATACACATTGGCCATTTGGCAGGGGTTTATGTTCCAGCAGATATTTATGCGCGCTATAAAAGATTAACAGGAAACGATGTCGCTTTTATTTGTGGAAGTGATGAACATGGCGTCCCTATTACTATAAAAGCTAAGAAGGAAGGCGTATCGCCTCAGGAAATCGTTGACCGATACCATAAAATAATCAAGGCCTCTTTTGAAGACTTCGGAATTACATTCGACAACTACTCGCGTACTTCGGCTAAGGTTCACCATGACACCGCCTCCGAGTTTTTTAAAACATTATATGACAAGGGCGAATTTATCGAAGAAGTATCAGAACAGTTGTATGATGCTGAGGCCAATCAGTTTTTAGCAGATCGCTTTGTAGTGGGTACTTGCCCGAAATGTGGTAATGAAGAAAGTTACGGCGATCAATGCGAAAAGTGTGGCACCAGCCACAATGCGACCGATTTAATCAACCCTAAATCTGCAATCACAGGAAATGTTCCTAGTTTAAAAGAAACAAAACACTGGTTTTTGCCATTAGATAAGCATGAACAATTTTTAAAAGATTGGATTCTTAAAGGTCATAAAAAAGATTGGAAACCTAATGTATACGGACAAGTAAAATCGTGGATTGATGATGGTTTGAGACCAAGAGCAGTAACACGTGACCTGGATTGGGGCATTCCTGTTCCAGTTCCTGGAGGCGAAGGCAAAGTCTTGTATGTTTGGTTCGATGCACCCATTGGTTATATCTCTGCCACTAAAGAATGGGCAGCACGTGTAGGTAAAGATTGGACACCCTATTGGAAAGATGAAGACACTAAACTCGTGCATTTCATTGGTAAAGATAATATCGTATTTCACTGTATTATATTCCCCGCCATGCTAAAAGCTGAAGGTTCTTATATCTTACCGGATAATGTGCCTGCCAATGAGTTTTTAAATTTAGAGGGCAGCAAATTATCCACTTCAAAAAACTGGGCGGTTTGGCTTCACGAATATCTTGTTGATTTTCCTAATCAGCAAGATGTTTTGCGTTATGCACTAACGGCAAATGCGCCAGAAACAAAAGATAACGATTTTACTTGGAGCGATTTTCAGGCGAGAAACAATAACGAATTGGTTGCCATCTTTGGTAATTTTATTAATCGCGTGGTCGTTTTAACTAATAAATATTATGAAGGACATGTTCCTGAACCCGCCGTATTTTCAGCATTAGATGAAGAAACGTTGGCTGCGGTTAAGGCATACCCATCTGTTATTGAAAGCTCATTAGAGCGTTATCGTTTTAGAGAAGGGTCTCAAGAATTAATGAATTTAGCGCGACTTGGAAACAAGTATTTGGCAGACGAAGAGCCATGGAAATTAGTAAAAACAGATGAAGCACGTACAAAAACCATTATGTATGTTGCCCTTCAAATCGCCTCTGCTTTGGCTACATTAAGTGAGCCATTTTTGCCATTCACTTCTGCTAAATTAAAAAACATCCTTTGCCATACGGCACTAGATGCGGAGTCCTCCTGGGGAGAGATTTCTACTAAAGACGTCTTATTACCTGCGGGACATCACATAGGGAAAGGCGAACTGCTCTTTAGTAAAATTGAAGATAGCGAAATACAAGCACAACGGGACAAATTAGAAGCAAGTAAGGTAGCTAACGACGCTGCAAACAAAGTTTTAGAACCACAAAAAGAGACCATTACCTTTGATGATTTTACAAAATTAGATATTCGAGTAGGCACGATTCCGGAAGCTGAAAAAATGCCTAAAACGAAAAAACTATTAGTTTTAAAAGTAGACACAGGAATTGATGTACGTACCATTGTATCCGGGATTGCTGAAAGTTTCACCCCGTAAGAGGTCGTAGGCAAAAAAGTAACCGTTTTAGTAAATTTAGCACCAAGAGCCTTACGTGGCGTAGAAAGCCAAGGCATGATTTTAATGACCGAAACAGCTAAAGGCCAATTGGTGTTTGTTAACCCAGATGATGTCAATGTTTCCAACGGATTACATATAAGTTAGAGTAGACCTCACTATATATGAGTTAAAGAAGACCTCACCATTTTTAAAAAGCGGTGAGGTCTTCTCCGTTTTACACCAAACTAAAGACGTACAATTATAACATTCCCTAGTCGTTTGACTTCACTGCCCCATACACTATCATTAGGGTACAGAAGGACACACGCCTTTCAATGCTGGAACTTTCTCAGCTATTGAGCACATATTGACGACGAATAACGCACACTTAGTTAAAGTTATGGTAATTGGTTTTTTTTTAATAAATCCTGAATTAATCCTCAGTACTTTTATATGAACTATATAACAATAATTCATGATTATGAAAAAAATAATAACCATTTTAGTTGTTGCATTACTCTTTAGTTGTGGTGCATCAAAGACTGTAAGACAGTCAAAAAGTACTATTAAAGGACAATGGGTACTCAATTCAATTAATTATAGTGAAGCGGGCACTTACAAAGTCAATATTTTTAATGACGTTTCCAAGGCATGCTTTGAACAAAGTCAATGGCAATTTATACCAAATAATAACACTGGAGTTTACAGTATTGCCAACACCGATTGTGCTACTGGAGATCGCAATTTTAATTTTACCATTCAAGAAGTAGACGAAACTACAGGATTGTATCATTTCTTATTAAAGCCAACGGATGCTAAGGGAAACAGTGAAACCAATCAAGGCTTTAGACTAAAACTCTCTCAACTTTCAGAGATGAACATGCAATGGCAACAAACTGTATCAGTAGATGGAAAACCATTTACAATTAATATGAACTTTTCAAAACTATAAAAACATGAAATTAATAATAAAAAATTCATTAATAACATTATCTGCTCTCCTTTTAATCGTTAGTATTTCAAGTTGTACAGCAGTAAAAAACGCAAATAATAAACAAAAAGGTGCCGTAATTGGGGCAACTGGTGGAGCCGTTTTAGGAGCCATTATTGGTAACAATGTAGGTAAAGGTGGTAATGGTGAACTAGGCGCTGTTATTGGTGGAGTCGTAGGCGGAGGTGCTGGTGTTTTAATTGGTTCTAAAATGGACAAACAAGCACAAAAAATTGAAGAAGAAATTCCTGGTGCGCAAGTAGAACGTGTGGATGACGCTATCGTTATCACTTTCGATGAAAATAGTGGCGTGTTTTTTGACACGGCCAAATACAATGTTAATGCGGCCTCTCAAGAATCACTTAACAAACTAACAAATGTTTTTAGAGAATATCCAGATACTAATATTTTAGTTGTTGGTCATACCGATAGTGTTGGTTCAGACGAAGCCAACATGACGTTATCTAAAAACAGAGCGAACGCCGTGACCAATTATCTTATAGGAAAAGGGTTAAGCGCTTCTAGATTCACTACTAATTGGTTTGGAGAATCTCAGCCAATGCATGACAACAGTACTGCAGAGGGTAGAGCAAAAAACAGACGTGTAAACGTTGCTATTTTGCCAAATGAGAAAATGATTGAAGATGCTAAAACGCAATCTGGAGAAAATTAGAAATCTTTTAGTTTTTCTTCGGAAAATTAAACAGAGTTAAATATATTACAAGACCTTATTAAGTAAAAAATAAGGTCTTTTTTTATGCTTTTAAAATACATACAGTCCCATACCAATTTATCTGATGCCTCGATTAAAAACACCGTGGCTTTATTAAATGAAGAGTGTACTATCCCCTTTATTTCTAGATATAGAAAAGAAGCTACAGGCAATTTAGACGAAGTTCAAATTGGAGATATCGTAAAGTACAAAGAACAGTTTGAAGCGCTAGAAAAACGAAAAACAACTATTTTAAAGGCTCTAGAAGACCAAGGCGATATAACAGAAACTCTAAAAAGTAAAATACAGGCTGCAACAGATTTAACAACGCTTGAAGATCTGTATCTCCCATTTAAAAAGAAACGAAAAACCAAAGCCGAAACAGCGCGTAAAAATGGCTTAGAGCCCTTGGCTAAAATCATTATGTCACAGAACGCCAATGATCTCGAATCTATTGCCTTAAAATATGTAAAAGGAGAACTCACAACTATTGATGCCGCCTTAGAGGGTGCAAGACATATTATTTCTGAATGGATTAACGAACGTACAGATATCAGAAATAATCTAAGAAACCAATTAGACCGTCATGCCCAAATAACAACCAAGGTCGTTAAAACAAAAGCGGAAGATGAAAAAGCTCAGAAATTTAGAGGTTATTTTGATTGGACCGAAAGTCTAAGTCGAATACCCTCTCATAGATTACTTGCTATTTTAAGGGCTGAAAACGAAGGGTTTATTCGCGTGAAAATTGAAGTGGATGCTATTAAAGCGTTAGAAAATATAGATCGGAAAATTATAAATTCTAATACCGCTTGTGCCGATCAATTAGAACTTGCAATTAGTGATGCTTACAAACGTTTATTACTTCCTTCCTTAAGTAACGAAGCACTTCAAAAGGCAAAAGAAAAAGCCGATACTGATGCAATAAACGTATTTTCAAATAATTTAAAACAACTTCTTTTAGGCTCACCCTTGGGTGAAAAACGCATATTAGCCATCGACCCTGGGTTTAGAACGGGATGTAAACTCGTATGTTTAGATGCACAAGGTGCCTTATTACATAACGAAACCATCTATCCGCATCCGCCTAAAAGTGATAGTATTGGTGCTATTAAAAAATTAGCCTCGTTAACTGAGGCATATAAAATAGAAGCGATTGCTATAGGAAACGGAACCGCATCCCGTGAAACCGAAGCGCTCGTTAAAAAAGTGTCTTTCAAAAACGAGATTCAGGTATTTGTAGTCAGTGAAGCGGGAGCCAGTATTTATTCGGCATCAAAAATAGCACGGGATGAGTTTCCAGATTACGATGTGACCGTCCGCGGCTCGGTATCTATTGGTCGCCGTTTACAAGACCCCTTAGCAGAGTTGGTGAAAATTGATGCTAAATCTATTGGTGTGGGACAATACCAACATGACGTAGACCAAACTAAACTCCAAAAGTCATTAGATGTTGTGGTGGAAAATTGTGTGAATGCTGTAGGTGTAAATATTAATACAGCCAGTACCTCTCTTTTAAGTTATGTTTCGGCATAGGACCTAAATTGGCTGAAAATATTTTCAAGTATAGAAACGAACACGGTAGTTTCAAATCTCGAAACGACATTAAAAAAGTGTCGCGATTAGGAGGAAAGGCCTTTGAGCAAGGCGCGGCGTTTTTAAGAATTAAACAGCCAAAAAATCCTCCGGATGATTCTGCAGTGCATCCTGAAAGTTATAAGATTGTTGAGAAAATGGCGAAAGACAAAAGTGTTTCCGTTTCTGAATTGATTGGAAATAAAGACCTTCTTCAAAACATTGATTTGAAAGCTTACTGTACAGAGACGGTTGGGTTATTAACCTTAGAAGATATCGTCAAGGAACTGGAAAAGCCGGGTCTAGATATTCGTGAAGCAGCGAAAATGTTTGCCTTTGATGAAAACATCAAGACCATTACCGATTTGCATACTGGTCAATTACTTCCAGGCATCGTAAACAACATCACAAACTTTGGGTGTTTTGTTGATATTGGTATCAAAGAAAGTGGCTTAATCCATGTCTCGAATTTAAGTGATCGTTTTGTTAAAGATGTTAATGAACATGTACACTTAAATGAACAAATACTGGTGAAAGTTTTGGAAGTAGATGTCCCTAGAAAACGCATCCAGTTAAAGTTAGAAAACTAATCAGGCTTGCTTTGAAAGGCTTTCTATGGTACTCAACGTAAAAGCTTTACAACACTTAAGTTCATGCTAAAAATCGCTTATCATCCAATTTACTGTCATCCGTTGCCGGAAGGGCATCGCTTTCCCATGTTAAAATACGACTTACTACCGCAGCAGCTCATTCATGAAGGCACTTGTACAAACGAAAATTTTTTTGAGCCTTTACGAATGCTGAATGAGGCACCTATTTTAGCGGTTCATACCCCTGACTATTTTTACGATTTACTCAACATCACCTTAAAGACTAAAGCCGCTAGAAAAATAGGGTTCCCCCTGTGTGAAGTTTTGGTCGAACGTGAAATCACCATTGTCGATGGTACGATTAAAGCCAGTGAATTTGCTTTAGAATATGGTATCTCCATGAATATAGCAGGAGGCACACACCACGCTTACACCAATAAAGGGGAGGCCTTTTGCATGCTCAATGACCAGGCGATTGGCGCTAGATACCTTCAAAAAAAGGGTTCGCAAAGCAAATTTTAATTGTTGATTTAGACGTACATCAAGGCAATGGGACGGCAGAGATTTTTGCCAATGATCCCTCTGTATTTACATTTTCAATGCATGGCAAACACAATTATCCGTTTAAAAAGGAGCAGAGTGATTTAGATATTGCTTTGGATAACAATATAAGCGATGCAGCATACCTCGCTATTTTACAAGACACACTTCCAAAACTAATCCAGGAGGTAAACCCGGATTTTATCTACTACTTATGTGGTGTGGACGTAATTAGCACCGACAAATTAGGCAAATTAGCCTTAACGGTTGCTGGATGTAAAGCCGGAGATCAATTGGTGCTACAACTTTGTAAGACCAATCATATTCCTGTCATGTGTAGTATGGGAGGCGGCTATTCTCCGGAAATTAAAACCATAATTGAAGCGCACGCCAATACCTTTCGTTTAGCCCAAGAGCTCTTTTTTTAATTCCCAGTAGTGACCCACATATACGCTATTTCGCCCGATTGTTACATTTCATCTTATAAACCGTACACTTCGTCGTATATTTGTGTAAGCAAAACGATAATACGTTAGCCTTTAAAAAAGACATTTCAGTATACTACTACTTATGGTATAATAAATAATTAGTGAATCC
This sequence comes from Lacinutrix neustonica, assembly GCF_026625145.1. Lineage (GTDB taxonomy): Bacteria > Bacteroidota > Bacteroidia > Flavobacteriales > Flavobacteriaceae > Lacinutrix > Lacinutrix neustonica. The sequence goes on from NZ_CP113088.1 coordinate 2,032,898, forward strand.
CTAAAACTAATTATATGTTGGTTGATTAATAGCGAGAAAAACCACTTGACACCCCTCAAGTGGTTTTTTAGTTTTGTTCATTTTTTTTAAAGCTTGTATTAAAACAGATCACTCCTAAAAGATGCGGTAATCCAAAATTGTAGTTAATCTATGAGGGGGAAATTCAATATTATTAATCGAACGCTTCGATGGTTGTGCATTAAACAGATACTTACTAAAGCGCGAGTTACAAGTTTCACATAAGGAAATCAACCAATAGGTTTCAAGGGAAGCTCACACGTAAAGCTCTAGAACTTGAATCAATAAGGAATACCTAAAAATAATAAACCCACAAGAAAAAAATCTTGTGGGTTTTTAATAAAGTGTTAGTTGGTTTGCCAACAACCTATTAGTTTATAGGGCTATTATCTGCATTTCAACTGCGTAATCAGATTCTAATGTAGGAAAACCAGCCATTAGATCAGGAGTAACGTCTTTTAACACTAATGCAAAATAGGCGTTATTAAGCTCAAATACTAGTTCATCTTCCAATCTAAGCTTGGCTTCGTTATCAAATGGGCGATCTAATTCATAACAATCACCAATACACATTGGAACTGTTTCTGAGGCCCCACTCTCTTCTGTAAAAGAAAGCTGTACTTTAGCAGCCCCCTGGGTAATACACTTAGCATTCACTGGACAACGACTATCGTCAATCCCGGTAAAAGCAATTCTTATGCTCTCTGTATTGTAACCTCTGCGGCTAATAATTAAAACTTGCTTGTTATACCCCATGGTAAAGTAAATGCCTGTCTCTGAATTACTACTCTTGGCTTGTTCCTGTGAAGCGTCAATAAGTATTTCTTGGACTTGTTCTTGTGAAACTTCAGCTGGTGTTTCAATAGTAATATCGGACTGTTCACAAGCGGTTAAAAAGAGGGTTAAGCCTATGATTAATAATATACGATTTTTCATGATAATTTTAAATGGTTTGTTTTTTTTAAAGGTTTACTTTTTTAATAGGTCTCGAAATTCATAATATACTAATATCGCGCGCTACTAGTCATAAATTTCGGGGCAAAACTAGAAAAAAAATATAAGGTATCCCTAGTCGTTCAACAAAGTTAATGACAGTTTAACCCAAAAATAATCTTATAATAATCTGCTCTTGTTTTAGAGGCGATAGAAGAGATAAAATGGGCCCTACAGATGACCCAAATAGTGTATGCCTAAAATTTAAAAAACACTTATTTTGTATAGTAAACTATAATCTGACGATAAGGCCGATTTTAGGGCTGTAAATAATATAATGCTCTTTATAAGTAATGAATGGGGTAAAAATGAAAAGAAGTCTATTTGTTTTTTACCTTAGCACTTGTTAACTGTCGTTTTTGTTTTTTCCGAATGAAAATATTAAGACGGCTATTGGATAAGATAAAGTGATAACTATTCAAAATATTCCGTATAGTGTCTTTCCTTCAGGCTAAAATCCTCTGCTCTTCGAAGTTTGCAATTTCGAAGTTATTAAAATAAATACTTACTGTAAACGTTACGAAGTTGCAAACTTCGTAGGGGGGATCAATTTGTGCTAGCACGTTGTAAGACTAATAACAACCCTGTCATGCGCAGTATGGGTGGTGTTATTCTCCGGAAATAAGATCCATTATTAATGCGTACGCCAATACTTTTCGCTAGACCCAAAAGCTCTTTTGAAAAATCGCATAAATATCCAACTATACGCTATTTTGCCCGATTATTACATTTCGTCCTACAAAACACACACTTCGTCGTATATTTGTGTAAGCAAAACGGTAATACGTTAGCCTTTAAAAAAGACATTTCAGTATACTACTACTTATGGTATAATAAATAATTAGTGAATCCCTAAAACTAATTATATGTTGGTTGATTAATAGCGAGAAAAACCACTTGATCCTTTCAAGTGGTTTTTTGATTTCATCCCTTTCGTTATAAGGCCTGTATAAACACCGAGACCCATACCAATAGCTATAAATGGCAGTGTGAAAAGCAAAGTTATGTTGTATTGCGGCGTTTTAATTTTGTTAAACTTCGCATTTAATATCTTTCTGGTTTGCCCACTGTATCCCATCCAGTTTTTATAATAAATCCCGATAGACAGTATAACAAACAGAAACCATGATTTCTCACTAGACAAACTATCCACATGTAACTGACTGGCAAATGCCGCAAAAAAACAACCTAATAGGAACACTAAACTCATTTGGAGCACAGAGGTATACACTAAGGCTATAGTGTTAGCTTTTTGTTTGTAACGTACCTTATAATACGTGAAAATAAAGAGGTATATTTTATCGAATACTGTCATGGGGTAAATGTAAAAAACCTGCTAGAATAACTAGCAGGTTTTTTTAACTATAATTTTACAATATTCTATTGCGCGTCAATACTAATATCATCTAACTCATAAGTACCATCAGAACTTTGATCTCCACTTCCAGTATACTTAAACGCAATATGAATCACCCCTGTACCACAAGAAAGATCTACATTACCGAGAATCCAACCAATCACCAAAGAAATCTGAATTTTGTACAATATACGCTGCTGGTAAAATTCCCCAAGTAGCAGACGCTATATTAGCTTCTGTACCGTCCCAATCTGTAGAAAACAATAATTCCATGTTACTACCATCTGCAAAACTATTAGAGGTCTTGAAATTAATTGTAACACCATTATTCGCGTCTAAATCAATTGCTGGTGTTATTAACCACGCTACTGAACTAGCATCACCGTGAATTAAATGATCCTACTCTAGCAGAACGACCTAAAGAAGAATTTGTACCACTTTGAGTATACGCTTCCCATCCCTCTGTTCCTGCTTGGATATAATTTGTCCAGCCATTTCCACTAATTAGTGTGTTGTTTGTTTGAGTCTCAAAATCATCACTAAAAAGGCTATTTGTTCCTGTTGTCGCAGCAATACCACAATCTAATTCTATTGGATCACAACGCTCTTCATTATCAAAATTTATTGCTTCGGAGTATTAATATAAATAGTATAAAACTCATCAAAGAAATCTCTTGTCAATATCCCATCAATAGTTCCTCTATTCGCAGGTAATTGTAACCCTTTAAAATCTGAAAATGTACTTGTACTTAAAATGACAGAAGCTCCAGTTTCGCAACTTTCTAATAAACGTTCTCCATCAAAACTATCATCAGTTTCTGATGCAAAAGACAATCCCATCAAATTTCTATTAAATTGCATATCTGTTAATCGAATATACTGGCTCTCTAAGTCGTCACTAAAGTCAGAAATACTAACTTCTTTAGCGATAATCGTTTCAACATCTGCAGCTCTAATTATGAATTCAGAAACTCGAGTCGCTGGTATTCTGCTTATTTGATTACCATCTAAACGTCCTAATTGAATGACACCATTGTCCGGACCTACACTTAACCCATTTAATTTAACAAAAACCTTACGACCAAACTCATATTGCGTAAACATTGGGTTTTGATCAACTTGTATAACTATCGCTGCGGTTGGGTTTTCACGGCTTATCCTGAATGACTATTTGTTTAAAGAAATTTCCACCTTCATCACTGGACACGACATAACCTTCAGTATATTTCTCAGAGACACCAACGCCTGCTTCTTCATAAGTAATTGCATCTCCATTGCCACTATTATAATTCCCTAAAACAGCACTAAGTGGATTAAAGTCTGCTTCATTTGGATATTCTGTGATTCCTGAAATCCCTGTAGGAATTTCGAAATTATCGTCTTCAACACAACCCGTTAATACAACTAAAGCAACTAAAAGTCCTGCTAATTTGTTTAAATTGAATTTTTTCATTTTTATTGAATTTATTTTTTTTTACTAAATATAATTAAAATCTTACGTATACATTCATGTAATAGGTCGTTCCATTTCCAAGAAAATAACGATTACCAAATACTGGTCCATTTTCGTTGGTTTGTTCCTCTAATTGACTTCTGTAATCCACACGTCTTGATTGCTCAAAACCACCTGTTTTATACTCCTGGTCAAATACATTATTAATGGTTGCAAAGAAACCTACGAAATAGTCACCTACTTTCCATGACTTACCACCAACAACATTAAACAACATGTAATCATCAAACTGTTCTTGTTGCAATAATTTTTTTGCAATCACTGGATCTATATCATTAATTTCTCCTCCGTTAAATACATAAACATTTCCTTCATCTGTACCATCTTGAAATTGTGTGTCTGTATATAATTCTGGATCTGCAACAAAAGCAGCACTTCTTTTTAAAGCACTTGGATCTACATAAGCATTAGAAAACATGTTTGCAGTTATACCAATATTCCAATACTCCGGATCACGGTATTCAAACCCTAATTGAAAGGCACGTTACGGGCCACTTGCCACATGTAAATTCTCAAGGTTAGTTTTTCCATTTCCAAAAACAGCACGCCCTGAACCAAATTCTTGACTATAATAAGTGAGGTCTCGGATTATTGGTGTAAGTAAATTGTCCTACAGATGCAACACCTTTTAATTTAATTGTTGGTGTTACCTGTGCTTCAATGCCTAATTCTCCTCCTACACGTTGTGTCTCTATTCCAGTAATGGCTTCCTGTACTAAATTACTTCCAGCGCCTTCACTGAAGAAAAACCCAGTGTCGGTTCCATTCTCAAATTTTGAATAGAAACCAGTTAATCTAGCTTGTACTATTGAAGAACGAAAAATATAACTTGCGTCTACACTTGAAATGGTTTCACTATCTACATCCTCAAGTACCATATTAGCTTGTCTTGCATTTGCAAATACATTTCCGGTAATTGGTGCTTTAGTCATATATGCCCCATTAAAATCTAACAAATGTTTTCCGGAAATTTTATACGTAGCCCCTGCTTTAACTCCAAAGTTATTAAATTCTATTTTTTCTCCTTTACCAAAAGAATTGCCTTCAAAATATCCATTTTCGTATAAACCATTACGTTGGTAATCGGTTTTAGAGAGATTTCCTGCTAAATAGAAATCTACTTTGCTATATTTAAAAAGCGCCTGAGCAAAACCACTAACAACGTTAGCATCAACTTCGTAATTATATTTATAACGGTCACCTTCTGTTACTAGTCTATTAGGATTTCTAAGGTCGGATTGTGCTGTTGTTAGCACGCCATCTGTAGATTGAATATTTTCATCAGAAAAGAAATCAACATCTAAATATGTGTTTGCTCCTAATAAATCTGAAACTAACGCAAAGTTTTCACTCTTTAAATTTCTATAGTTAACAGCAGCGTTTAAACGAATGTTATCATTTAATTCTGTGTCAAAAATAATGTTAGCCATTAATTGTTTATCATCAATTCTATCTTCCTGTATGGCATAGATGGCATTATAGCCTTGATTAGTAGATCTAACATTAGCACCATATAATGCATTCCAGTCAAACTGTCCATCCTCTAAAAACGATTGCTGCGCTTCGTAAGCTAATTCGTAATCGGCAGCTGTTGGTCCACCATCTCTATTTAAATAATAACTTGGTAGGTTTTGGTAGTATGTTGGATCGGTATTACGTGCACCACCAATATAACTATCTTGACCTTGAGAATTATCTAAACGTGTACCTCCATTATCTACTCTTGTGTTTCCGAGAGGTTCCAAATTGGTATCCAATATTTGTATTTATAGAGGTTTTATCTGAAATGGTCCAATAATGATTTAACATGATTATTGGCTCTTCAATTTTTCTCATTCTTGAGTTTCTTATCTCTCCATTTAATTCTCCCCAAAAAGGGTTGTATTGTCGTCCTTTTAAATCAGTTACTTCCTGGGTTAAAGCAGCTCCTCTACCTCTTCTATTTTGTGCATAGATAGATGTAAAATTAATACTGTGTTGATCGCTGATTTGTTTTTCAACAACAGCGACAAAAGAATTGGCATCGTATAATGTACCTTCTATATAACCACCATCTCCATAACGTCTAGATGCCAATAAGCTATATGCCCAACCATCTTCCATTAATCCGAATTATAACTAGCCATCACACGTCCTTCATAACTTCTGTTAGCAGAAGCATAAGACAAACGTCCTCCTTTACGATATTTAGAGGCTCTCATAATAATATTATTAGTACCTGCTATATCACCAAAATTATAATCGTTAGGAGCTATTCCCATTGAAAATTCCTGGTTACGTTGTAAGTCATTAATTCCGCCCCAGTTTCCCCATTGAGGTCTTCCAGTGGCCTGTTTATTCATTTCAAGGCCATTGATTAAAACTTTACCACTTGAATTATCGAGTCCTCTTGGTCTAAAAAACGTAGCACTAAAATCAAATGCGGCAGCTCTTAAAAACACATCTTTAGAAGATTGTAATAATCCTGAGACGTTACTCGTTAGTCCATCCTCTTCGCTATTCAACTGATCATCAGAAATAGAGATGATATACAAGTCTTTTTTATCACTCGCGTTATAAGTTAAAGTCATATTCTGTATATCTACAGTTTCTCCTTGATTAACTATGATTGGAAAGCGTTTTGAAGTATAATCCGAAGTTCAATTTTTAAAAATTGCTCTCCTAAAGGAATATCTTTTTCGAAGATAAATTGCCCGAAAGCGTCAGTTTTTGTTGATAATGACGATTCTTCAATAGTTACTGTTACATTGGGAAGTGCCTCATCTGTGACAGCGTCTTTAACACTACCTTTTACAATCGTGCTTTGAGCGAGGATTGTGCTGATTGAAAACATTCCAAACAAAAAAATAAATATACTTTTCTTCATATTAGAAATAATGGTTAATAATAATTTAATCTTTAAATATTTAAAGCTTCCAAATTTACATTTTTTATTAGAAACATTTACCTTTGGCAAGCATTTTGAATGCATGCATAATATAATCAGAACATTATAATTAATGAAAAAATTAAAACTATGGCTTGCAGTTGTGCTTGTTGCTACTGCTATAAGCGTTAACGCTCAAGAGGCAAAGAAGTTTAAAATCCATACTGTGGCTTTTTACAATCTTGAAAACTTATTTGATACTGTAAACGATACCGAAAAAAACGATGAAGCTAGCCCCATGATGGAAATTAAGGTAGATCGTGAAGACATTTACAAAAAAAAGTTAATAATATGGCTCGTGTCATTTCGGATATCGGTAGTGAGTCCATTGGAAATAGCCCAGCCATTATTGGCGTATGCGAGGTTGAAAATATAACTGTTTTAGAAGATTTAGCAAATGATCCTTTATTATTAGGTAAAGATTATGCTATTGTACATTTCGATTCTCCGAGACAGACGTGGTATAGATGTTGGGTTAATGTACCAAAAAGCATTATTCCAACCAATATCTAAAAGTTCACATACTTTAAAAATATATGATGATCAAACTAGAAATCGTATTTACACTAGAGATCAATTATTGGTTTCAGGAGAATTAGACGGAGAACTGGTTCACATAATAGTAAACCATTGGCCTTCTAGACGCGGTGGTGAAGAAAGAAGTCGCGCTAAACGAGTCGCTGCTGCTCACTTAAATAAGCGTATTATTGATTCATTACAGGTCATTGACCCCTATGCAAAGATCATTACCATGGGCGATTTAAACGACAACCCTACAAATGCTAGTGTAAAAGATGTTCTAAAGGCTAAATCAAAAAAGAAGAACGTAAAAATTAAGGGTATCTATAATCCATTTATTAATATGTTTAAAAAACAAGGGTTGGGAACAGGCGCCTACAGAGACTCGTGGAGTCTTTTTGATCAAATAATGGTAACTAAACCACTAATTGAAACAGATTTTAGTTCTTTTAGGTATTACAAAGCCGGAATTTATAATAAAAATTATTTGACAAATAATAAGGGCCGCTATAAAGGGTATCCGCTACGAAGCTTTGCAGACGGTGGATTTACTGGCGGCTTTAGTGATCACTTCCCTGTGTACATTTATTTGATTAAAGAGGTGCAGTAATACCTGTAAATATAATAACATAAAAAAAGCGATTCAGAAATGAATCGCTTTTTTTATGCCTAGGTTTTTTAAAACCATTGGCTCCAAGGCAATCTTGAAAGCACTAATAATAATCCAATAGAATAAAAAATAGCCAAAGCCTTTAGTTTACCCGCAGACGTAAGTTTCTTCTTATGTTTAGAATAGCCTATAGTAATAAAAACAACCGCTAGTATTCCCACTAAAGGATGCTCAACAGCCAATAGTCTCGGCTACATTATCTAAACCACCCATGCCATTAGAGGTTAGGTTCTGCAACCCATTTGGTGATGTAAAGTAAAGCACTAACCCAATTAATAATTGAATATGAGTTACTATTAATGTAAATAAGGCCACTCTAAAATCTCTGGCTTCATATTCCTTCTTACCAAAATGTTTAATAAGCGCATTAAATGTAGCGACTACAATCATAAATAAGACTAAATAAGCCCAATAAGAGTGCAGCATTTTAACTGTTGAGTACATGTTTTTCTTGTTTTAAGTTAGTTTAACAAATGTAGGAATTATTAAGGCATAAAAAAACCGCTTCATTAAGAAGCGGTTTTTTTTGGTTTTCGAAATTACTAATTATTAGTTAGCAACCCATTCTCCACCTGTTTTTATTACACTGAAATCTTCAGTAGTATTACTTCCATTATAAATATCAACTGTAACAATATACTTTTGTTCCTCTGATGCTGAAGGATCAATATTATTTAAGATTATACCTAAGGCCGTCACAACCATATCATCACTCCAATAAGCAGAATTCCCCACTCTTCTATCAAAGTTCCCATAATTGGCTACACTTGCTGCCGGCGCTTCAAATCCTGGTTCATTTAATAGTGCTGCAGCAGCAAAATCATAATCTGTAGGTTCTAATGTGTATCGTATGGTATTATCTCGGAACCCAAATACCATTGTCAAAACCAAACTGTAATGACGTTTCTATCGTAGATTCGTAAGCATTCCACATTCCATCAACAAAAGTATAAAGATTGCCTCTTCTTTGCGGTCCTGAATTACTTGAGTAGTAGTCATAAATTACAACTAGCTCTTGACCTTCCTGTCCGTAAGGAAAATTTAACTCTAAAAACGTTGGCAAATAATTGTTTGGAGAAACAGAACTACTAAAGTTATTGTATTGACCAGGCTCACCAGAACCAGTTCCCATAGCATCGTAATCTGCAGAACTTAAAAAGTATGTATCTTGTACCGCTTCCCAATTTCCACCGAATACATAAAGTACTCCCCTTTAGAATTTGTGTTACCGGTAGCTCCAAGGGTTTTAATCGCTAAACTAGCAATTCTCCAACGTCCTGCATCGCCTTCATCTACTGTTGTTGTAGCTGGATCATCTCCTATAGATGTGTACTTAAATGCCACATTAATGGTTTGACCATCATAAGCAGAAAAATCATAATCTTCAGAAGAAGCCATATCTCCAGTCGCAGGATTGGCCAATGTAATTTCATTCCAGTTTGCGGTAAGAACATCACCAGCGTAATCTGTAGAAACTAAAATTTTAATTAATGACGTATCGCCTGCGAAATCAAGTTCTTGAGTGATTTGAAATTTAAGGTTGTCTTCACCCGATAAATCGATTGAAGGAGACACTAACCATTCCACATTTGAAAATTGATCACCAAAAAAACCATTCCCTTGCACATACCCCGTTTCTGACGTCCAAACGATGTCTGCTCCGGACTCTTCTACTGGTGTCCATCCTTCAAAACTACCAGCAAAGTTGTAATCTACTAAATTCGCTAAACCTACTACAGGTGTTTCAGTATACTGCTTATATTTTGCTAATACAATTTGTCCTTCAACTGGACTTGCAATTTGAGATGTTAACACCTCTGGAATTTTAGCCGTGGCATTTACATTTGGATAAAAACCAAAAGCATCACTTCCTGTAGCTGCGTAATCTGCGTTGCTTAACGTGTAAATATCAGAGTTCGTTAAATCACTTACGCCTTCTGCGTTACCGATATAGAGGTTATAATTCACTAAAACCGAAGATCCTTGTCCCCAAAAAGGATAAAGGTTCGCTAGCAATTGCGGTATTGAATCTTTTGCCTGTTGCTCAGAATTAAAGCTACCAAAACCAAGATCAAAATCAGCATAATCATCATCTGTTAATGTGTAAGATTCAGCTCCAACAATAGGATTATCTGATGAATCCATTTCGTCATAAATGTCTTCCATAGGGTTACAACCTAACAAGGTTATTCCTAAAAGTGCTAAACAATAAATTATTCTTTTCATCTTAACTATTTTTTAAAAATTAACTTTTAAACCTACACTATATGTTCTTCCAGGGCCAAAATACACCTGAGCTTTTGAGGCAGTACCATCAATATCATTAGCATCTGAAACATACTCAGTATTAAAAGCGTTATTTATTTTACCAACTAAAGTAGCATCAAAAGCTCCCATATCAAAACTGTGTCTTACACCAACATCAAATAGACCAAAATCAGGAAGTCTCCAAACATCTGGTAAATCATTAGTCTCTCTATTTGTAACATCGTAAGACGCGTAATTATTTCCAGCAAAGTTATAATCTACATAAATATTAGACTTTGCTGCCAATTGATAATCCACTCCTAAAGCGAATGTTGTTTGTGCAGCATCGCCTACTTTTAAATCTTCTGCATAAACTTCAACAACGTCTACCTCTTCACCTGCTTGATCTCTTACAATGGCTGATACATTACTCTTCCATTTCCAATCACCTATAGAGGCCATACCTGTTACAGTTAAAGCGTCAGTTGCTTTATATCTAAAATCAACTTCGACACCTTGATGTAGAGCATCTATTCCTAATAAGTTATAGAAAAATATGTTATCACCCGTACCAATTGACCCGAATTTGTTTTATCTAACCATTGCGTATAGTATATATTCACATTAGCACTAAGCTTCTCTTCGCGGAAACCATATCCTAATTCTACACTAAATACTTTTTCGTTTTCAGCTTCTTCATTTGCTTCCGGAGTATCTTCATCTAAAAACACTCCAATTAAAAATGGAGCTCTTGAAAAGTAACCTACATTAGCGAACACATTGTTAACAGCATCTATATTATAGTTACCACCACCTTTAATGCCATAACCTATAAAGTCAACAGCTTCGGAAGTTCTACTACCAGTAATGTCAGAACTCATGAATTCTTCTTTTTTATAATTGGTATTAGACACGTCTGTAGCAACAAATAGGTTGAATGACTCACTAACTTGAAATTCTGCTTGAGCAAATAAGCCTGATCTAAGCACAATACCATCATAATCCTTATTGTATCTATCACCAACAGTAAGCGCTTTACCATAAGCAAAAGTATTCGTTTCGTTGTCTAAGAAATATTGTCCTCCTAATAAATCATCCACTTCATACCAGTGTGATCCAACATAATAACGTGCATCCAAACCTCCCGAAATGGTTACAGCATCAGTAACGTCATTTTTATAAGTAGACAAAACGCCATACCACTTATGAGAATTTCTAGAAGAGGAAATAATATCGCTTGATCCATTCACCCCATTCGCTTGATTCTCTGCAACAACACGGTCAAAATCAATTGGCTGTAAGCCTGTTTGTCCTATTCTATAATCATCAGATCCAATTTTAGCACCTTCATCTCTTCGTCCACCTCCTGAACCGAAAGAAGCATATACTGCAGTAGACAAAGCAGAATTATCGTTTATATTCCACAAATGATTTAAAGACATTTGAGGCTTGTGATAGAAATTATATGATTGGTGATACACTTCACCGTTTTTATAACCCCAGTCTCTATTCGCTTTTTTTGGCCCCGAATCGGTGTCTTTCAATTCTGCAATAGTACCACGATTAAAACGCTGACCGTGCTCTTGCTGTGCTCCAAAAGCAGTAAAAGACAACCTATGTGCCTCATTTAATTGTTGTGATAAACTAACAAAATAATTATAACCTGAAAACTCAGTTCCATCTACATAACCGTCACCAGAGATTTTTGAGGCACTAACTGTTGCAGCAAATCCATTATCGGATAACCCTGTTGAATAGGTCATCCCGTATTTCAAATAACCGTCATTTGCAATGCTCGTAGAAACATTACCCCCTTGTTCAGCATCCGTTGTTTTTGTTATAATATTTATTGTCCCTCCTACTGATGCCACGGCAACTTTAGAGGCTCCTAATCCTCTTTGAACTTGCATTCTAGACGTTACATCTCCTAAGCCTGCCCAGTTACTCCAATATACACGGCCATTTTCCATATCGTTTACTGGAACACCATTTATCATTACTGCGACATTTTCAGAACTAAACCCCCTAAGATTTATTCTACTGTCTCCGTAACCACCACCAGCTCTTGTTACATAAACACCTGGAGTTGATTTTAAAATTTCAGGAAATTCTTGAGTACTTAATTTTAAAGAAATATCTGCAGCTTTAATTGTTGAAACTGCAACAGGTGTTTTTCTGTCTACTGCGACAGAGGCAACAATCATTATTTCTTCTAAACCAACTTGGTTAGAAGCTAAAGTAATGTTGTCTAAATTTGTGTCTCCGTTGATTTCAAATTCTTTAGTTAAAAACCCAACATAAGACACTGCTAAAGTCGCAATTGTTTTAGTTGTAGTTATGCTAAACTTTCCGTCAAAATCTGTAGAAACTCCATTTGATGTTCCGACCTCTATTACATTTACACCAGGTAAAGGTGAATTAGTTTCACGGATCCAATACAGTACCTGTTACTGTACTTTGAGCCATTGTAATTGCAGAACATAATAACGACACTGCAAAAAACAAAAATTTGAAATTGTTCTTCATTTTGTTAAATTAAAATTAATTGATTTAAATTTTCGGCAAAAATACGTATTATTAAACATTATATATTAACTTAACGTTAACATATTTACACCAGGGCAAATATACTTACTAAGTATCTGTTTATATGTTTAATAAATAAAAACCTATTAACATATTTTTCAACAGTCTTTATCTTATTTTTTTGTAGAATTCTAAAAGATTTTGAGTAGAAGCATCATGATTCGTATTTGTGTTAAAATCGAATTCTTTTAATATATTACTGGCTAACTGTTTCCCCAATTCAACACCAAACTGGTCGTAGCTAAAAATATTCCGAGATAATGCCTTGCACAAAAATTTTGTGCTCGTACATTGCTATGAGCGACCCCAAACTTTCCGGCGTTAGTTTTTTTATAAAGATGGAGTTTGTAGGTTTATTACCCTCAAAAACTTTAAAAGGCAGAAGGGCTTCAATTTCTTTTAAAGAGACCTCTTGCTTTTTTAACTCATTTAGAACCTCAGCTTCCGTTTTACCATTTAAAAGCGCTTCAGTTTGGGCTAAATAGTTTGAAATGAGTTTATCGTGATGGTCTTCGTTTCCATAAAGACTCTCCCCAAAACCAATAAAATCTGCTGGAATTAATTTTGTGCCTTGGTGGATTAACTGAAAGAAAGCATGTTGTGAATTCGTGCCAGGTTCGCCCCGGATAATCGTTCCTGTTTCGTAGTTTACCCTATGGCCATTACGATCAATACTTTTGCCATTGCTTTCCATGATGCCTTGTTGCAAATACGTAGCAAACTGATTTAAGTATTGTGAATAGGGAATGACGGCTTCACTTTCGGCTTTAAAAAAATTATTATACCAAACACTAAGTAATGCCAAAACAACAGGAATATTACTTTTGAAATCTGCTTCCTGAAAGTGACGATCCATTTTGTTAGCACCTTTAAGAAGACTGTTGAAATGAGTAAAACCTACGGCTAGGCTAATGGTTAATCCAACGGCACTCCACAAAGAGAAACGCCCTCCAACCCAGTTCCACATAGGGAAAATGTTAGACGCGTCTATCCCAAAGCCTTTTACTTTTTCGATATTTGTTGAGACCGCCACAAAGTGCTTTGCGACATCCTGTTGTGAGCCACTTTTTAAAAACCACGCTTTCAAAGTCGTTGCATTTGACAAGGTTTCTTGAGTGGTAAAGGTTTTTGAAACAATTACAAATAACGTTGTTTCAGGGTTTAGTTTTTTAATGATTTCGTTAACATGATCCCCATCCACATTACTTACAAAATGTGTCGTGAGATGATTTTTGTAGTACTGCAGGGATTCTACAACCATTGCCGGACCTAAATCACTACCTCCTATACCAATATTCACCACGTCTGTAAATGCCTTACCAGTATACCCTTTTCGCTTACCCTCAATAATAGCATCACTAAAGGCTTGCATTTTTGATTTCACATCAAAAATTTACGGCATCACATTTTTTCCATCAACTAAGACCGTGTCTGCTTTTTTTCCACGTAGTGCAGTATGTAAGACCGCTCTGTTTTCCGTTTGGTTAATAGGGTCTCCTGTATAATACGCCTGTATCGCCTCTTTTAACTTTACCTCATCTGCTAAATCTAACAATAATTTAAAGGTCTCTTCTGTGATTCTGTTTTTTGAAAAGTCGACGTAAAAATCATCCCACTCAATAGTAAACGTGTTTGCCCTGTTTTTGTTCTTAGAAAAAAGAGCTTTCATTTTTAAATCTTTTACAGATTCAAAATGATTAAGTAATGCTTTCCAAGCGTTTGTTGTTGTTGGGTTAACCGTTGGTAGTGCCATTTTAATGAACTTCTGAAATGAGTTTGTTATTATTGAAAAGCGTATTGGTGGTATCTTTTTCTATTGGATTAAGCGGGTATTTTATTCGATCTAACTGTACTTTTATAGGTTTAATAAACTCTAAAAATTCTGTTTTCAAGCTGTCTGAAATGGGTTTGGCTTCGGGTAATTTTTGCTTGAAAGGATCTACTTGTTTCCCGTTTTTCCGGAAACGATAGCAAACATGTGGACCGAAGTATTCCCTGTCATACCCACATAACCAATCACTTCGCCTTGTTTTACAAATTGTCCAACCTTCGCTTTTCGTCTACTCATGTGTAAATATTGCGTGGTATACGTCGCGTTATGCTTGATTTTCACATAATTGCCGTTACCGCCTCGTTTTTTAGATTCTATAACCGTACCATTAGCGGTTGCTAAAATTGGTGTGCCCAATGCCGCTGTAAAATCTGTTCCCTTATGAGCTCTAACACGATTGCCATATAGAGAAATACGTCTGTTTAAATTATAGCGTGATGAAATGCGTTTGAATTTAACAGGGGCTTTTAAGAAGGCCCGACGTAAATTTTTTGCTTCATCATTAAAATATTCTGTAAGACCGAGTACCGAATCCGTTTCATATTCAAAGGCATAGAACGGTTCTTTATTGTGCTCAAAAAAGGCTGCTTTGATATTATCAATGCCTGCATAAATAGTATCATCGATATACTTTTCAGTATAGACCACCTTAAACTTATCATTAACCTGTAATCTAGAAAAGTCGATAGTCCATGCGTAAACATCACTCATCTTATAAGCTAGGATAACGCTTGCTCCTTGTTTTTCCATGGCTTCAGAAATATTAGAGGTGATAACCCCCGACACTTCTTTTTCAACATAATTTATTGGTTTTCTCCTTGTATAGGTTTTAATGGAATCTTGAAAATCGATAACTACATATTCCTCTTTATTGGGTTGGTAGATGAAGCATCTAGGACTTTGAAGAGAATCGTTTGTGCACAACAAGGTGTACGGCTTACCCAATTGTAATTTTCTAATATCGAAACTATCTTTCGCTTTTTCGCTTATTTCAAAGATTTTTGGATACGAAATATTGTTGCGTTCTAGTATTTTCCCAAACGTATCGCCACTTTGAATCGTGTCTCTTTTAACAACGTAATCATTTAACTTGAAGCCAAACTCGTAGATCTCTTTGGGGGCTTCTACTACAACAGTATCAGGCGCTTTTACAGGCACCTCAACGTCTTCCTTACAACTATAGAGCGCTGTTAAAAGTATTAAAAGTATTAAATGTTTTTTCCCCAATCGTCCAATTCCTGAGTGCTCCATAAATGCGGAAAGAAAATTCGTTTTTGATATTTTGGATGCATGTATTTTACCCATTCGCTTCCTCCTGTTGCTTCTGCTGTTTTACCACCAATATTTAAATAATGATTGGCTGTATTATAATGTGCCATAACCCATGTAATATTGACCGTATAGTCGTAGTGGCGCATGGCTTTAATTAAATCTTTATCCTCTCTAACCTCTTGTGGTAGTTTTTTAAAAATCGTCCACAGGTTGTGTGTATTATAGAATTCCGCAAATCTAATAAATTCGTCTTTGTATTTCTCTTCGAAAACTGTTAATGTGTAACTTTTTTTACCTGTTTTATAGTCTTTTCCTGCTGCTTGCCAGTATAAATGCTCAAACGCATGCTCGAAAGACGTATTTCTATCAATAGTTGCCCGAAAGCGGTTGTCTATTAAATTAATAAGTTCTGTACTTGCAAATTCAATTTTTCTATATTGGGCACTTTGAAAACCACTGGCAGGGGTTAACGTATTGCGAAATTTATTGTATTGTTCAACATCCATACCATCTTTCATGACGGTAAAAGACGACGTTAACACATCGAAATACCGGCTAATACGCATGATTTTAGTTTCAAAAAAAGAAGCTGTAATGTCTTGTTTTTTTGCGACTTGATCGATTTCCCAAAGCACCATTTTAAACAACAATTCGTTGACTTGATGATACATTAAAAAGACCATTTCATCTCGGCAACGTTGTACGTTGTACTTGCAAATTCAACAGCGCATCGGTCTGAATATAATCCCAATAATCTATGGGTTTGCTGTGCAACAACCCTTCCAAATGCGTATTTACATTTTGGCCAAGGTTTTGATATTTATCTATTAGTTGGTCGGTCGTATTTTTATCTAAACTCATTACTCTTTTATAATCATTTTAAAAGGATGTTTTAGTCCTCTCCAATCTACTAAATCGGCTCTTAAAGAGCCCACCGCTAAATCGGCTTTAATACGTAAAGGTATCTTATTTTTGTCTTTTGTAACCCAAAGGGTTAAACTTTCTTCTTCTTTAAATACCCGCCCTGCCATGACATAGGGTCTGAATTTTAAAGCTTCTACATCATTACCATTATCAATTTCGATGGTTTCTTCACCCGGATATTTCAATTTAAAACCATAATTTTCTTGATCGAAAAACATGTCTAACTTTATTTCATCGCCTTCTTTCAAGGAAGAAATGTCTAATTTATTTCTTAAATAATAAAATGTGGATACCATATCTTGTATGTTTGGCTTAGTATCTACTATGTTTTTAGTATTGTGTTTTTTATTATGAACGAGTGCTTTGTTATTTATTTGATCAAAATCAATCTCTATATCTTTCTTGTGCCCCCCTTCATCAATGTTTCTAATAAATTTATAAGGTACAATTGAATGCACATCGAAATAACTCTCGTATCTGTCTTTTACTTTAAAAACCCATTTTATAGCTCCTGTGGTCCAACCTTTACCGACAACATGAAACACTGGCTTTCCATTTAAATTGGCTTCATTAACCTGAAGGGTGGCATTTCCTGCTTTAAAAAAACCACTGTAGCTCATTTTAAATTTGAACCATTCGCCATCTTTAAAAGCGCCTTCTTTTGTTTGACCAACCGCATTATTAAATGCAGCGAGCGTAAATATTATTAGGAGTAATTTTTTCATAGTCTTTCGTAATTAATATCAACTTAAAATGCTGACAAATATTGTTTCATCTTGTTAATTACAATTACTATTCCAAAAATAGAAAACAAAAAAATGTCATCTGTATATTAGATGACATTTTTTTATAGTTATTTGAAATTACATATAAAGCTATAATGTTCCTCGCTTTGCTTGTTCTCTCTCAATAGATTCAAATAAGGCTTTAAAGTTTCCTGCCCCAAACCCTTGTGCACCCATACGTTGAATAATTTCGAAGAATAATGTGGGTCTATCTTCTACTGGTTTAGTGAAAATTTGAAGCAAATACCCTTCTTCATCGGCATCAACCAAAATAGACAATCTTTGAAGTTCTTTAATGTCTTCTTTCATCATGTCCATATGCACCCCTAAGCGCCTTGGAATATCGTCGTAATAGGCTTGCGGTGGTGGTGGCAAAAATTCTACGCCTCTAGATTTTAGTTGTGCCACCGTTTTTATAATATCGTCTGTGGCGACTGCAATGTGCTGCACCCCCGAATCTTCATAAAAATCTAAATACTCTTCGATTTGTGATTTTTTAGCCGCTTTTGCTGGCTCATTAATTGGGAATTTAATACGTCCGTTACCATTACTCATCACTTTACTCATTAATGCAGAGTATTCGGTATGGATTTGTTTATCATCAAAAGATAAGAAATTAACAAAGCCCATAACCTCTTCATACCATTTTACCCAGGTATTCATTTGTCCCCAGCCCACATTACCAACCATGTGATCAATGTATTTTAAACCTACCGGCTCCGGATTGTAATCACTCTCCCAAGCCTCAAAACCAGGCATAAAAGTCCCTTTATAATTTTTACGCTCAACAAACATATGAACGGTCTCCCCGTAGGTGTAAATCCCTGCTCTTACTACTTCCCCATACGCATCTGTTTCAACCAATGGCTCCATAAAAGATTTCGCGCCGCGCTTCGTGGTTTCTTCGTAAGATTTTCTAGCATCTTCCACCCAAAGCGCCACAACCTTAACACCATCTCCATGTTTTACAATATGCTCGTTTATTTTAGATTTACTGTTTAACGGGGAAGTTAAAACCAAACGAATTTTATCCTGTTTTAAAACATAACTAACGGTATCTCTTGAACCAGTTTCTAAGCCTTTGTAAGCATAGGACTGAAACCCAAATGCTGTTTTATAAAAATGCGCTGCCTGCTTGGCATTACCCACATAAAACTCAACATAATCTGTTCCTAAAAGCGGCAAGAAATCTTGTGCGCCCTCAAATATTTTTTCTAAACCGTAGTTTACTGATTGTACTTCTTTTTTACTCATTGTCATTTATTTTAGCCCTGATTGTAGCGACATCCTTTTTTGTTTTTCCCAAAAGATATAGCCAAAAGCAGGAAATAGCTTTTAATTTATTTAAGTGGGCTCCTGAATTTCACAGGAATAAAAATGCATCCAATTAAAACTCTAACCATGATTTATAATACGCTTCATCAGCAATCTTCAACGCTTCTTCTGTAACCATTAACGGCTTAAATGTATCAACCATTACTGCTAGTTCTTCAGTTTTAGTGTGACCAATACTGCGCTCTGTTGCACCAGGGTGTGGTCCATGTGGTATCCCTGCTGGATGTAAAGAAATATGTCCTTGATCAATATCATTTCGACTCATAAAATCACCATCGACATAATATAATACCTCGTCACTATCTATATTACTATGGTTATAAGGCGCAGGAATACTTTGTGGGTGGTAATCGTACAACCGTGGCACAAAACTACAGACTACAAAAGCATCTGTTTCAAATGTTTGGTGCACAGGAGGTGGTTGATGCACACGTCCGGTTATGGGTTCAAAATCATGGATTGAAAAAGCATAGGGATAATTATACCCGTCATAACCTACAACATCAAAAGGATGCGAGGCATAGACCATGTCAAAAATTTCGTCTTGCTTTTTAATTTTCATTAAAAAATCACCAGATTCATTATTGGTTTCTAGCTCATAAGGTCTTCTAATATCGCGTTCACAAAAGGGGGCATGTTCTAGTAATTGACCAAACCAGTTTCTATAGCGTTTTGGTGTATAAATAGGCCTGCGTGACTCTACTATGAATAAACGATTGTCATCGGTATCGAAATCCATTTTATAAATAATACCTCTAGGAATTATTAAATAATCGCCATATTTAAAATCAAGATTCCCTAAGTGCGTCCTTAGTTTCCCGGAACCTTTATGAATAAAAATAAGTTCATCTGCATCAGAGTTCTTATAAAAATAATCTTCAGTAGAGTGTTTTGGTGCCGCTAGAATAATCGTACAATCGCTATTTGTTAAAATAGCCTTCCTGCTTTCTAAATAATCACTTTCCGGCTTGACTTGAAAGCCTCTAAAACGATAGGATTGTAGATGGTTTTTTTTAGCAATTTTTGGAGCAACGCTGTATTGCTTTTTAATCTCTTTTACTTGTGTTGGTCTTTGTTCGTGATAGGAATTTGTGCTCATCCCATCAAACCCAATAGTACCAAATAATTGCTCGTAATATAAAGACCCATCAGCTTTTCTAAACTGGGTGTGTCTTTTGTGTGGAATGTTTCCTAATTTATGATAAAGTGGCATTTTCTTCAGTTTTAAATTAAAAAAATAAAGTTTAAAAGCCATGCTTTTAACTTATTTAAATGCGAAAAAGAAAATTACAAAATCATTCTGGATTTCTTTTAATAAGAAATTTTAAAAAGGATAGTATGTCTTGCCGAAGTATTTCATTGTAAACAAATATCGGCATTTTTTTGGAGTTAATAAAATGTAACCCCTTTAAAAAGTGCTTTCAATTTTTGTTGTTTTACAACTACACCATTCCATTAGAACCAAAATCCTATATTGAAAAACCAATAATCTTGACTGTTTTCACGGAGAAAAAGTATATTTCGCTTCTATAGGACCTAAAAAGGTTTCTATGCCGTATCCTACCGCATATCCGGAATAATTAGGAATTGAGAACCATTCTATATCTTCCGAACTAAATAAATCATTTGCAACATTGGCATAATTTGCTGCCAATGTGATGTGATGTTTATTAAAAATTTCATAATCCACATCCAAGGTGCCCTTTAAAAAGCTATTTCCTGGTATTGACAAATAATCGTAACCGTAAAAACTTTCAAAATTATTTATAAAATTTCCGGCATACCCCCCTAAAACAAAATTTAAGTAGGTGTTATCACCAGCCCCAATTTTAGCTCCTGCTTCAACGAATAGGTTAGCACTAAATTTTGAGGAAAAGCTATAAGCATATCCAAGATCTGCTTTTAACACGGAGAACTCCGAAAAGTCCTTGTTAAAATCTGAAGAATAGCCATAAAAATTAAAATCGCTATTAAAATAGATGCCATTATTTGGAAAATAACGATTGTCGAAAGAGTCAAATCTCAAGTTAGCAAAGGCACTCACGTAATCGCTTTTGTCGAATACGGTATTATTTTCACTGGAAGAAGAAATGACCGTTTCGGTGGTGATTTTATAACGTTTATGTTCTGCTCCTAGTGTTAGCGTTAAATCATTCTCATATTGCGTTTGCAAAAAAATCTTATTCGTTAAATCTGTAACTTTGACTCCCAGTTGATTTACTCCTGCAATCGCAAGCTGCTCCGGTGTAAGTAATGCTGAGGCGGCGACACCTTTATTAAATTCATTATAGCGAGATTTAACACCAACACTCCAATAAAACCCTTTATCAATATAGTATTCAAAATTGTATCGTACATTATCCCCCATAATTAAATCTAATGATAGGACATCATTTTTAAATAGAAGCTGTGTCTTTGTTACATTAGCTAATAAAGCACTTTTGTATAAACCATCATAATGCAGCCCAAACTTTATTGACGCTGTTTTTTTTGTTTCAACCATCTCTGTATAAAGATCATAACCCTGTATACCATCATAAGTCGATGGCACCAGTTTATAGGTGAAACTATCAAAGTTATTAGTGGCTACAAGGTTATTCGTACCACTAATAAACCGATCATAACTCACTTTTTCAAAGGGTTTCAATTTTAGCTTACCTAAGGCATAAGAAATGGTATAATTCTTAAGACCTTCAAAGTATATCAAATTAATCTGTAGGCTATCTGGTGTATTTTCTACCTTAAAATCAGTGGGTTTTTTTATCTGTCTTTCACGCAATGCTGTTAGTTCATCTATTTTAATCTTGGCCGCGATTTTCCCGTTTTCAATGATTTTAGGTCCATCACTAAACGACACAACTGTAAACTTAGTAATATCTCGGTTTTATATAAATATCTGTTTTAGGCCCTTTTGTTTTCATATCATTTATGGTACGAAAATTATTTATTTGAAATAATATGGAAGGCGCCGATGATAAATCGCTTCTATTGGCTAATCCATCTTGTACATCCACACCAATAATAACATCCATTCCTTTTGCTCGAAGTTCATCTATAGGGTAGTTATTTAACACCCCACCATCTATTAATAGTTGATCATCAATTAAAACTGGCTGGAACAAAGATGGAAATGCACCACTGGCTTTTATTGCTTGCGCTAAATTACCTTCATCCAAAATGACGGGTTGGCCATTTTCTATATTGGTAGCGAGACAAAAAAAGGAATGGGTAGTTTACTAAAATCTTCAACATTGCTAACATGAAGTGTCAATTTAGATAACAAATTAAAGGTGTTTTGCCCACGTGACAAGGCAGAAGGAAGCTTGACTTCAAAATCATCGAAGGGGAGTATAACCGCATATTTTTCATCATTTTCCCGTTCATAAAATGTTTTTGCTTCACGTGGAATATTATCTGTAATAATATTATCAAAATTTACCGTTTTAAAAATTGAATCTAATTGCTTACCGTAATAACCGGAGGCATATAAGGAGCCAATAATGGCTCCCATACTTGTACCTGCCACGTAATCTATACGTATCCCAAGACTATCTATTACTTTTAAAGCTCCTATATGGGCCAACCCTTTAGCGCCACCACCACTTAAAACCAATCCCACCTTAGGCTCTCTGTTTTCAATATTTTGTGCGTAAGCCTCGGCACTTAATAGTAATAATATGACAATGATAACGTATCTCATTTAATAATTTTCGTTTTTATGATAGTGATTATATACCTTCTCTGCCCGAGACACTCCTACAACATTTTCAAGTTCATCTAGTTTAGCATTGGCAATGCGTTTTACAGATTTAAAAACCTTTAATAAATCTATAATTGTTTTTTCTCCCACACCGGAGATCGTCGCTAACTCTGTGTTTAATGCCTGTTTACTACGTTTATTTCTATGATGTTCTATACCAAAACGATGCGCTTCGTTTCTTAATTGTTGAATGATTTTAAGCGTTTCACTTTTTTTATCTAAATATAAGGGAATTGGATCGTTTGGATAGAATAATTCTTCTAAACGTTTAGCAATTCCAATAATTGCGATGGTGCCACGTAGACCCAAAGCATCTAAACTTTTTAAAGCTGAAGACAATTGCCCCTTCCCACCATCAATTATAATTAATTGTGGTAATGGCTCGTTTTCTTCCAACAACCGTTTGTAGCGCCTATAAACCACTTCTTCCATAGAGGCAAAATCATCTGGACCTACAACCGTTTTTATATTAAAATGCCTGTAGTCTTTTTTACTGGGTTTTCCGTTTTTAAATACCACACAGGCAGCTACGGGATTGGTCCCTTGAATATTGGAATTGTCAAAACATTCGATATGTCTTGGCTCCTCACTTAAGCGTAAATCTTTTTGCATTTGTGCCATAATGCGTGTAACATGACGGTCTCGGATCTGTTATTTTAACTTGTTTAAAACGCTCCATCCTGTAGTACTTCGCATTTCGAACAGACAATTCTAAAATTTGCTTTTTATCGCCTAATTGCGGTAATGACACCTTAACATCATGACCAACATCTACTTTAAATGGCACATAAATTTCATTAGAATTAGAGTTAAAACGCGCTCTTAACTCAATAATGGCCAGTTCTAATAACTCTTTATCTGTTTCGTCTAATTTCTTTTTTATTTCTAAAGTATGAGAACGTATAATAGAGCCGTATGAAATTTGTAAAAAATTGACGTAGCCATAACTTTCATCACTTACAATAGAGAACACGTCCACATTACTAATCTTAGGATTAATAATCGTAGATTTGGCTTGATAATTTTCTAAAATTTCAATTTTTTCCTTAATTTTTTGAGCGGCTTCAAAATGCATCTCCTCGGCTAAAGCTTTCATTTGCACTTTAAATTGCCCTAGTGATTCTTTAAAATTTCCTTTTAAAATCTCTCTTATAGCCGTAATATTTTCATGATAACTTGTTTGGCTTTCTAAACCTTCGCAAGCCCCTTTGCAGTTTCCTAAATGATACTCTAGGCACACTTTAAATTTACCTTCGGCTATTTTTTCGGGATCTAATTTATAATTACACGTGCGTAAAGAGTAAAGCCCTTTTATTAAATCCAACAACGTTTTTACCGTTTTCATACTGGTATACGGTCCAAAATATTCACTGCCATCTTTAATAACGCGGCGCGTTGGGAACACCCTAGGGAAGCGTTCCTTTTTAATACAAATCCAAGGATACGATTTGTCGTCTTTTAGCAAGACATTATATCTCGGTTTGTATTTTTTAATCAGGTTGTTTTCTAACAACAACGCATCCTTTTCTGTCTCTACCACAATGTGTTTTATATCGGCAATTTTTCTAACTAGTACTCTGGTTTTACCGTTATCATGTGTTTTAGTGAAATAGGATGTTACCCGTTTTTTTAAATTTTTTGCTTTACCAACATAAATTATCACGCCGTCAACATCATAATATTGATACACTCCAGGGGATTCTGGAATGGTTTTAAGTTGTATGTCTAAAGCGAGTATACTCATGTCTCAAAGGTAATACTTAAAAATATTTTGGATAGTAATTATGATTACAAGATTAATTTAATTGAAGTTTTTGTTACTTTGCATCTTAAATTTAACTTTTAAAAATGCCAAAAAAAATAATAGGCAGAATAGATAAAGCAGATTTTCCTACTCTTGATTTATTTGATATAGATATAAAAATTGATACAGGTGCCTTTACTTCATCTATGCACTGTCATAAAGTAATTGAAGAAGATAATGTACTTAAATGTCTGTTTTTTGATAAAGAACATCCTAATTACAATAGAAAAATCATCGTTTTTAAAAACTATTCTACAGCCAAAGTGAAAAGTAGTAATGGAATGGTTCAAAACAGGTATATGGTTAATACAACAATGATACTTTTTAATAAGAAATACAAAATTAACCTCACCTTAAGTACTCGAGACGAGATGAAATACCCTATTTTAATTGGTCGTAAATTTCTTTCTAAAAAATTTCTTGTAGACATCAATTTAAAAAACTTATCTTATGATAAAAAGTTGCTCTCTAAATAAGACAACCTCACCAAGCACTATTTTAATAAATAATAATATATCAATTTAGAACAATGAAAATAATAATTTTATCTAGAAACGCACATTTATATTCCACGAAACGTCTTGTTGAGGCTGCCAAAAAACGCAAGCATGAAGTTGAAATCATCGATCCTCTAATGTGCGATATTATTATTGAGAAGAAAAGTCCTAAAGTTATTTTTAAAGGAAGAACTTTGGAGGCAGACGCTATTATACCTAGAATTGGAGCCTCTGTAACCTTTTATGGGACAGCTGTAGTGAGACAATTTGAAATGATGAAAGTGTTTTCAGCCGTAGAATCTCAATCTCTCGGTAAGGTCTCGCGATAAGCTTCGTAGTCTACAAGTACTCTCAAGAGCAGGTTTAGGGATGCCAAAAACAGTGTTCTCAAATTATGCAAAAGATGTACAAAGTATGATTGATTATGTAGGAGGTGCTCCATTAGTGATTAAATTATTAGAGGGTACTCAAGGATTAGGAGTTGTATTGGCTGAAACTAATAACGCTGCAGAATCTGTAATTGAAGCGTTTAATGGATTGCAGGCCCGAGTGATTGTTCAAGAGTTTATTAAAGAATCTAAAGGAGCAGATATTCGTGCCTTTATCGTTGATGGAACGGTTGTTGGCGCTATGAAACGACAAGGAAAAGAAGGTGAGTTTAGATCTAATTTACATAGAGGTGGTAGTGCGAATATTATTGAACTCACCGATGAGGAAGAAAATGCGGCGTTAAAAGCTGCTAAATCACTTGGTTTAGGTATTTGCGGTGTAGATATGCTACAATCGTCTCGTGGCCCGTTAATATTAGAAGTCAATTCTTCTCCCGGATTAGAAGGCATAGAAGCGGCTACTAAAAAGGACATCGCATCGACTATCATTCGTTTTATTGAGCGAAATGTTTAACCGTTTTTTTTAATGGCAGTAATTCAAAATAAAGACGACTTAAAAATTTTAGGAAAAATAATTAAGCCTGGCGAGAGTAAAGAAATAAGTTTTAATCGGCCAAATTACACACCCGAACTCCAGTAGATGTTCCTATCATTATTGAACGCTCTAAAAAACCAGGGCCCATCATATTATTAACGGCAGGGATTCACGGTGACGAAATTAATGGTGTTGAAATTGTTAGACAAATCATAGCCAAAGGTATTAATAAACCAAAAACAGGCACAACCATTTGTATTCCAGTTCTCAATATTTTTGGATTTATAAATATGGAGCGTGAATTTCCGAGATGGTCGCGATTTAAATCGGGTATTCCCAGGTAGTAAAACAGGTTCCTTGGCAAGCAGAGTTGCTTATACTATAACTACCGAAATTTTAGTACATACTGATTTTGTTTTAGATTTTCATACTGGTGGTGCGATGCGTTATAATGCGCCTCAGGTTAGAATCGCTAAAGGCAATGCCGATTTTGATATTGCTGCTCAAATTTTTGGTGCCCCATTTGTGCTCTATTCAGATAATATTGCGAAATCCTTTAGAAATACTTGTAATAAAATGGGTAAGCCTATTTTATTATTTGAAGGCGGGAAATCGATTCATATAGACAACAACATTACAAATACGGGCGTCAATGGCGCCAAACGTATCTTGCATCACTACGGCATGCTAAGAAGTAATTTTAAAGTGTCCGAGACCAAAAGAGGCGCCCATATTTATTGCTGAAAGCCGATGGATTCGTGCTAATTTCTCAGGGATGTTCAAAGCCTCCATTCAAATAAACGAAAAAGTAAAAAAAGGACAGATTATAGGTAATATAACAGATCCTTATGGAAAGTTTAATCACTTTGTAAAAGCCTCCTATGAGGGCTATATTATCAATGTAAATGAATCTCCCATAGTTTATCAAGGCGATGCTTTGTTCCATATTTCAACTAAATTATCAGACTAATTTCTAGGCCATGACTAAAGCTGAATTACGAATAAAATATAAAACACTTCGTAAAGGGTTAACTGATGAAGTGATTCATGATTTAAGCATTGACATCGCCAATCAACTCCTCAAATTGGACATTTGGCAATTTAGTTTTTATCATCTTTTTTTGGCTATTGAAAATCAAAAAGAAGTAAATACCGATTATATTTTAAACATCCTTTCGGTAAAGATAAAAATGTTGTGATTTCCAAAAGTAATTTTGAAACACGAACACTTCAGCATTTTTTATTAACCGATGCGACTACAATAAAATTAAACCGCCATAACATTCCTGAACCTGTGGATGGTATTGAAATTGACCCTTTAAAAATAGAAGTCGTTTTTGTACCGTTATTAGCCTATGATACAATGGGTAATCGTGTGGGGTATGGAAAAGGGTTCTACGACAAATTTTTAGCGGGTTGTAAACCCCACACCATAAAAATAGGGCTGTCCTTTTTTAAGCCTGAAAACTTCATTACAGATGTGTCTATCACCGATATCCCACTTGATTTTTGCATATCGCCGAAGAATATTCTTACATTTAAGTAGCTTTTTATCGATAAAATGCTATTTTTGTCGTTAAATTGTATTTTTATTCTATATTTGATCTATTAACCCAAATCACTTAAGTGTCTAAAATGAGACCCAATCAACTTTTTAAAAACGTAATCGACGACCTTGATATTGGCTATTGGGAGCTTCATAACAATACTAGTAATTGGTCTGCTGCTTTTTTGAAGGTATTAGGGTATGAACCTGAAGATGTTGAAATCAAGTTGGATTATTTTTTAAATCACCTTATTCATAGCGATCATCGGGCTAATTTTAGAGACAATTTTTTTAGTTTAGTAAGAAACCATCTTGATTTTAAACAAGTGATCTCTATTAAGTGCAAAAATGGAGAGTATAAAGAGTTTATTTGTTTAACCAATGATAATTTACCTATAAACGCCCATGGAGATGCTCCGGTTATTTTCTTTAACGAAAGAAAATTTAAAACCAGTCAAAAAGTAAAAAAGGATTATTTTTATTACCGCGAAAGCGCCGAAATGACCTCTACTGGAAGTTGGTATGTGGATTTTAAAAACCGAAAAAGCTATTGGGACGACCAAACCGGAAAGATTTTAGAATATCCGAGAAGGCTACATTCCTTCATTAAAAAATTCTTCGCAATTTTTTCCTAAAGAGTATCACCAAGTAGCTGCCGATTATTTTTTTAAATGTGCCATGGCAGGCATCCCTTTTGAAGCTGAGATTAAAATGCTAACGTTTAAAGGGAGAGCATTCGGGTGAAAGCGGTTGGAAAACCTGTTTATAATGATGATAAAGAAGTGGTTGGAGTAAGAGGTGTGTTTCAAGATATCGACGACGAAAAATTGAAGGTCATTACCCTTCAAAAAACCTCCGATATTATTGCTTCACAAAACTCAAGGTTATTTAATTTTGCACATATTGTCTCACATAATTTACGTTCTCATACCAGTAATCTTACTTTAATTACTCAACTCATTGATGACGTGGAAACGGTGTATGAGAAGTTAGAATTGCTGTCTAGTATAAAAGATATATCTGAAAGTCTTAACACCACCATAGATCATTTAAATGAGATAGTGACCATTCAAACTCAGACCAGCCAAAATAAATTAGAGGTTAGTTTTTCGTCAACACTCAATAATGTAAAGAAATCCATTGGCGGGATTATTAATGAAAGTAACGCCCAAATTCATGGCGATTTTTCGGCATTACCAGCTATTGATTATATCCCAGCTTATTTAGAAAGCATTTTACTAAATTTAGTCACGAATGCTATTAAGTACAAACATCCAGATAGAGCCCCTGAAATTAGAATTAACTCTTACGTTTTAGATAATAATCACTTCTTAGAAGTGCGTGATAATGGTAGTGGTATAGACCTAGAAAAATATGGAAACAAGCTTTTTGGTATGTATAAAACTTTTCATTACAACAAAGACGCTGTAGGCATTGGTTTGTTTATTACCAAAAACCAAATTGAATCGCTCAATGGTCAAATATTTGTAGACAGCACCCTACATCAAGGCACCACATTTAAAATACAATTTTAACTTACTCAATAGCCCTATGAAGTCTCCTACTGTTGAACTAGCTTGCATTATAGATGATGATAAAGTGTATGTCAATTTAGTTAAGAAAATTATTGAAACTAAAAAGCTCTGTGAAAATCTGATGATTTTTAGGAATGGAAAACAAAGTATTGAATATTTTGAGGCATTGATGGAGAACATGAAAGAAGACAGCATTCCCGAAATTATATTCTTAGACCTCAACATGCCCGTTATGGATGGTTGGGAATTTCTAGAACGATTCACCAAAATAAAGAATAAATTCAACAAAGTCATTACACTTTACGTCGTTAGCTCTTCTATCAATCCATTAGATGTGAATCGCGCAAAATCATTATCCAGTGTAAAAGACTACTTAATAAAGCCCATTAATATCTCTGAATTAGAAAACATCTTCTGTAAACCAACCGACTAAATAGCACCTGTACATTTAGTCGTTTTCAAGTGTTTTAGGAAACGCTTTATTATTGAATAAAATCAAAATTGCAAAACCAATACTTATCGCGACATCTGCAATATTAAATACGGGTTCAAAAAACATAAAATAACGACCGCCCCAATAAGGTATCCATTCCGGTAGATTCCCTTCCCAAATGGGCAAATACAACATGTCTACAACATTACCATAAAAAACACGTCCATAACCACCCTCCTCCTGGTAAAAATTGTGCGACCTGTGCGTAACTGTCGTTAAACGAAATACCATAAAATACAGAATCTATAATATTGCCTAAAGCGCCAGTAAAAATAAAAGCTAAAGCGATAACTAAAACATTCGATTGTTGTCTTTTTATAGCGTGCAATAACCAATAACCAATCCCAAAAATAGCTGTTATTCTAAAAAGGGTTAAGCTTAATTTTGCTGTTTTATCACTCATAAAAGGAATAATATCACGCAATGTCGTACCCCAAGCCATCCCATCATTCTCTACGAAATAGATTTTAAGCCAGCTAAAGATCGCCACAGACTCCTGTAGTTGAAAATGTGTTTTTATATAAATTTTACTCAACTGGTCTATAAGCAAAATAGCAATAATTAAAATCGAGGCTTTTTTTAAGGACATACTATAGATTTGATACAAAAATAGAGTTATTTTTTAGTTTTAGTTACGCTAATATTCCCATTTATAGTATTTAGCGTAATATGGTGTATGCCACTATTTAAAGGCTCCTCTTTCACAACACCTGTTTTCGAAGACGTTTTCACTAAGGCATAATTAGACTCTATAGCAATGTCTCCATTAACTGAATTGACAATTGCCTCACCAATAAAATTTTTTATAGTCGTATTTCCTTGGGCAAATTCTAGTGTAAGTCGTTTATACCTTCCTTTTATTTTTGCTGATGCAATTGCACTTTTAGCATAAACTGATAAGTTTTCGGGTAGGACTAAAACCAGTTCAACAGAAACTATTTTGTGTGCACTTAACTTATCGTTTTTACTTTCAAAAAAAGGCTGAAACATGCTTGAAATAAACAATGTGTCATTTTTCATCTCTGTTAACAGGATAATATCCTTGGCATATTCTCCATCAATTTTAGATTCCAATTGAATTCCCTTATTGCGCGGTGTCGTAGCTATTTTAATTTTAAAAATAGCATCATCAATAATCACCACGGTTTTTATAGCGGTATTCTCAATGCTTTGCTCTATAACTTTTTGCGCTTGACATGGAAGCGACAGACTTAAAAATATAACAAAAACGAATTTATTCATGAATAAAAAACGCCTCAATTTTCATTGAAGCGTTTATAATTTAATGTGCCTTAGCACGATTACTGCATGTTTTTGGCCTCAATACTTAACGTGGCGTGAGGGACTAATTCCAAACGTTTAGAATTGATCAATTTACCAGTAACACGGCAAACACCATAAGTTTTATTCTCAATTCTAATTAATGCATTTTTTAGGTCGCGAATAAACTTTTCTTGTCTAATAGCTAATTGTGAATTAGACTCTTTACTCATGACCGCACTGCCCTCGTCAAACGCTTTAAACTGTGGCGAAGTATCATCTGTTCCATTATCATGATCATTCATGTAGGCACTTCTTATTAACTCTAAATCATGCTTAGCGCTTTCAATTTTTTCTAAAATTAAGACTTTGAATTCAGCTAATGCTTTATCTGAATATCTT
The DNA here is from genome assembly GCF_026625145.1 of Lacinutrix neustonica. Lineage (GTDB taxonomy): Bacteria > Bacteroidota > Bacteroidia > Flavobacteriales > Flavobacteriaceae > Lacinutrix > Lacinutrix neustonica. The sequence goes on from NZ_CP113088.1 coordinate 2,064,095, forward strand.
ACTGTATTATCATCTGCCATACTATCAATGTTTTTTAATAAACAACATGGTATTTATAGTATCAAATACAATTTCTATACCATTGTTTACTTGGTCAATAATTTCAAGACTATCTGTTAAGGTTTCTGCCTTGATGTACTCTAAATTTGTTTTTACAGCCTGCGTAATTTGATGGTCTGTTTGCAGTTGCACTGCTATTCTATCTGTCACTTCAAATCCTGAATCTTTACGAAGATTTTGAATGCGATTCACGAGCTCACGAGCGATCCCTTCTTCACGTAATTCTTCTGAAATGGTAACATCTAATGCCACGGTAATAGACCCTTCATTTGCGACAAGCCATCCTTCAATATCTTGGGATGTTATCTCAACATCCTCCCGATGTAATGTAATAATTTTTCCGTTACAATTGACATCTATACTTCCATTTTGTTCAACTTTTTTAATGTCTTCTGAGTCAAAACCTTGTATTGCATTAGCAATCAACTTCATATCTTTCCCAAAGCGCGGCCCTAGTGTTTTAAAGTTAGGTTTTATTTGCTTTACCAAAATATCTGACGCATCTTCGAGCAACTCAATGTCCTTGATATTTACTTCACTTTTTATCAAATCTGCTACAGCATTGATTTCTTCTTTAAGTGCAACAGAATCTACTGGAATCATTATTTTTTGTAAAGGCTGTCTTACTTTTATCTTTTCCTTAGCTCTTAACGACAGTACTAATGAGGATATTGTTTGGGCCGTTTCCATTTTACGTTCTAAAGATTTATCTATAAAATCTGCATTAAATTTTGGAAACTCGGCCAAATGCACACTTTCAAATCGTTCTTTTTGAGTCGTTTTTGTTAAGTCTAAGTATAATTTATCCATAAAGAACGGGGCAATGGGTGCTCCCAACTTTGCAATGGTTAACATACAGGTATGTAACGTTTGGTACGCCGAAATTTTATCGGTTTGGTAATCGCCTTTCCGTAAACGCCTTCTACTTAAACGCACATACCAATTGCTTAAATAGTCTTGCGTAAAGTCTGAAATAGCACGCGCTGCTTTAGTAGGCTCGTATTCTGCATAAAAAGCATCTACTTTTTGAATAAGCGTATGTAACTCAGAGAGAATCCAACGGTCTATTTCAGGCCTGTCTTTTAGCATAAGATCCGCTTCTGCATAGCTGAATTTATCCAAATTGGTGTACAAACTGAAAAAAGAATAGGTATTATATAAAGTCCCAAAAAACTTACGTTTCACTTCTTCAATTCCTTCTAAATCAAATTTTAAATTATCCCAAGGGTTTGCATTGGCAATCATATACCAGCGCGTGGCATCTGCCCCATAGGTTTCTAAAGTCTCAAAAGGATCTGTAGCGTTCCCCAGTCGTTTAGACATTTTTTGTCCGTTTTTATCTAAGACCAATCCATTAGAGACTACATTTTTATAGGCTACCGAATCGAAGACCATAGTAGCTATAGCATGCATGGTATAAAACCACCCTCTAGTTTGGTCTACACCTTCAGCTATAAAATCAGCCGGGAACGCTTTATTCTCATCTATTTTCTCCTTGTTTTCAAAAGGATAATGCCACTGCGCATAAGGCATGGAACGCGAATCAAACCATACATCAATTAAATCGTTTTCACGGCGCATGGGTTGGCCACTTGGAGATACTAATACAATCTCATCTACAATATTTTTATGTAAATCGATTTTCCCGTAGTTATCTTCAGTATTATTCCCAACCTCAAAATCTGCAAAAATATCTTCTTTTAAAACGCCTGCCGAAACCGCTTTTGCCATTTCATTTTTAAGCTCTTCAACAGACCCAATACAGATTTCTTCCTTACCATCCTCAGTTCTCCAAATTGGCAATGGAATACCCCAATAACGCGAACGGGATAAATTCCAATCGTTTGCATTGGCTAGCCAATTTCCAAAACGTCCCGTTCCTGTTGATTTTGGCTTCCAATTAATGGTGTCATTAAGTGCCACCATTTTTTCTTTAACATCTGTTACTTTTATAAACCAAGAGTCTAATGGATAATACAGAATAGGCTTGTCTGTTCGCCAGCAATGTGGGTAGCTGTGCTTATACTTTTCAACTTTAAAAGCGCGATTTTCCTCTTTTAATTTAATAGCCAACTCAACATCCATAGAACGTTCGGCGCTTCTCCATCTTTGTAATATTCATTTTTAACATACTTTCCACCAAATTCATTCAGTTCTGGTCTAAAGCGTCCTTGCAAGTCCACAAGTGGTACCAAGTTTCCGTTATCGTCCTTTACTAACAGTGGCGGGACTTCAGGTGTGGCTTGTTTAGCAACTAAGGCATCATCTGCTCCAAATGTTGGCGCGGTGTGCACGATACCTGTACCGTCCTCAGTGGTTACGAAATCTCCTGCAATGACTCTAAAGGCATTTTCACGGATTGTCATTTGGTAAGGCGTATGGTAATAACTGCTCGTATTTTATTCCTACTAAGTCTTTCCCTTTAAATTCTTTAACGATGTAGAATGGAATTTTCTTGTCGCCCTCTTTATACTCTAATAATTCTGGTTTCGTTTCAACGTTATGAAATTTAGCGTCAAATTGTTTTTTAACCAATGCTTTTGCTAAAATCACATTTATTGGCTTGAACGTGTATTGATTGTAGGTTTCAACGAGCACATAATCGATCTTGGGACCAACGGTTAGTGCCGTGTTACTAGGCAAGGTCCAAGGTGTTGTTGTCCATGCTGTAAAATAAATATCACCTTCGTTTTGCAAAAAATCCGGCAGTGTTTCGTCTAAAGCTTTAAATTGGGCAACAATAGTCGTATCGGTTACATCTTGATAAGCTCCTGGCTGATTAACCTCATGCGAGCTTAATCCAGTACCTGCTTTTGGTGAATACGGCTGAATTGTATACCCCTTATACATTAAGTTTTTAGTGTAAATCTCTTTTAACAACCACCATACCGTTTCCATGTATTTAGGCTCGTAGGTAATGTATGGATCGTCCATATCTACCCAATACCCCATTTTTTGAGTTAGGTCATTCCAAACATCGGTGTAACGCATAACGGCTTTACGACACGCGGCATTGTAATCTTCAACAGAAATGGTTTTACCAATATCTTCTTTGGTAATCCCTAATTCCTTCTCTACTCCTAATTCTATGGGCAAACCGTGAGTGTCCCAACCTGCTTTACGCTTCACCTGAAACCCTTTCATGGTTTTATAACGTGGAAAGATATCTTTGATCGCACGGGCCAAGACATGATGGACACCAGGCAAGCCGTTGGCGCTTGGTGGCCCTTCAAAAAACACATAAGGTTCTGCATTTTCACGAGTATTGACACTCTTTTCGAAGATATTATTTGCTTTCCAATACGCTAGAATTTCTTCTGCAACGTTAGGTAAGTTAAGTCCTTTATATTCAGGGAATCCTGCGCTCATTTTGTAGTGTTTCGTTATCGAGTCGCGAAATTAAGAAATTTTAGCAAAAAAGAAGGCAAAATTGATTGGAAATGGCTGAGGCTTAAACTATAAATTCCACTAAATCTTCAATCTTAGAAATCAACTGAATTTTTATCGCTGTATTTTGCAGGGAAATTTTATTGTATTTTGACACAAAAATTGTTGAAAAACCTAGTTTTTCGGCTTCGAGGATGCGTTGCTCGACACGTTGCACGGGGCGTATTTCTCCGGATAAACCAACCTCTGCAGCAAAACAAAAATTTGCTTCCAAAGCTTCATCTTCATTTGAGGACAAAATAGCAGCCACCACAGCTAAATCTATAGCCGGATCATCTACACTAATGCCTCCCGTAATATTTAAAAAGACATCCTTAGCTCCTAAACGGAAACCAGCACGTTTCTCTAAGACCGCCAATAACATATTTAAGCGCTTCGCATTAAACCCTGTGGCACTCCGTTGTGGCGTGCCATAAACAGCCGTACTCACTAATGCCTGGACCTCAATCATTAGTGGACGCATGCCTTCTAAAGTCGCAGCGATGGCATTACCTGAAAGCACTTCGTCTTTTTTAGAAATAAGAATTTCACTTGGGTTGCTCACTTCGCGTAAACCAGAGCCTAGCATTTCGTAAATACCAAGTTCGTGTGTAGAACCAAATCGATTTTTTTGCGCGCGTAGAATTCTAAACACATGATTGCGGTCGCCTTCAAATTGCAACACCGTATCTACCATATGCTCTAAAATCTTAGGTCCAGCAATATTACCATCTTTCGTAATGTGACCTATTAAAATCACTGGCGTATTGGTTTCCTTTGCGAATTTAATAAGTTCTGTCGTACATTCTTTTACTTGAGAGATGCTTCCGCTAGAGGATTCTATATAATCGCTATGCAAGGTTTGAATAGAATCTATAATCACAATGTCGGGTTCTAAGCCTTCAATTTGTTTGAAAATATTCCGGGTCTTCGTTTCTGTAAGAATGTAGCAACTGTCGTTATTTGGATTAATGCGTTCGGCCCGCATCTTTATTTGTTTCTGACTTTCTTCTCCGAGAAACATACAATGTTTTATAAGGTAATTTTAGTGAGATTTGAAGCATTAACGTGCTCTTACCTATGCCAGGCTCACCCCCTAAAAGGGTTAAAGAACCCGGCACAATACCACCACCCAAAACACGATTAAACTCCGCATCTAAAGTATCTAGTCGCGCCTCCTTAGAGGCATCAATTTCCTTTATTCTTAGAGGTTTTGAAGCGCGTTTTGAGGTGTTTGTTGGAGTTTTCCAGTCGCTTTTTTCTCGGTTTTTGAATGACTTCTTCAACAATGGTATTCCACTCTTTACAAGCCGTACATTGTCCTTGCCATTTGGCATATTGCGTGCCACAGCTTTGACAGAAAAAAGTAGTTTTTACTTTTGCCATATTTACCTTCCGCGAAAGCGAAAATATCCTTTAATTTAATTAATTATTTCATCCTTGAAACCGAAAATCTTATTTTTAATAGCCAAAGTCTGCTTTAATCTTATCAGACAATTCTAAAACATGATTTTTAGTAATACCGGCAGCTTCTTTTAAAATATAGGCAGATTGATAAATTTTCATAGCCTTTTTAGGATCTCCTGTTTCTTCATAAAAACGACCTAAATAATAGTTCCCTAACAATGTGTCTGGATATTCTTTGGTAGCTAATTTAGCTAAAGGTTCAAAGTCTTCATATTGTTGTTTCTTTTCAATGGCCGCAGCAACGGCTTTAAAATCATTTATTAAAACAGGTTTATCTATATTATAAAGGTTCTTAATCCTTTGATATTTTTCTACAAGGTAATCTACAGATGAAGATTCTAATGGTATTATCTTTTCTTTATATTCTTTTACAGATATTGGTCTAAATGCATTAAAAATATTTTCAAAGGCTTGAGGTATTGCAATAGCGGGTAATAAATAATGTGATGCCCCGGTAAAATCACTGAAATTACTGCTGAGATAATCGTTTTTTATTTCATTAATAGCTGTGTTCAATGCTCGCGTTTCTTTTTGAATTGATTTAATATCGTTATCAGAAGTGGCGGTATAATAGAATATTTGATTTTGGATTCCGAGAAAGTTTTTTTGATATTAAAGAAGTCATACCTGACGTTAATTTAGGACTTACAGCAATATACGCATCAAATACCGGCTTTTCTTTCAATAAAAAATAATTAATAAAATTTGCAGTGGACCCGTGACCTACCACTACTTTAAATGGCTCTGTTCTATACGTTTTTTCAATAAATGGAATTAATTCCAAACTTACAAACTCAAGAAAAGCCGCCCCGGTATCTATGGGCAGTCCATTTGACTCTGATATAAGAGTGTCTGCTTCACGTTTACCAAATTGATTAACACCTACAACTATAGATTCAGGCATATTATTCCAATATGGAATATAATCTGCATTTCCTGCAACTATTTGAAACATAAAATCTCCATCCAGCACTACTATAATTGGGTAACTTTCGGTTCCATTTCCATAAGTTCTTGGCAATTGAATTTTAATATCTCTCTCCCCTCCTAACTTGCTAGAAGTAAATCTTTTATAAGTGGTTTGAGCTATGGAAAATTTAAAACAAAATAGTATGATTAATACTGGAATACAATTTTTCATTACGCAACGGGTTTTAACTATTGAAATCATTGTTTCGTTTTTTATTATAAATCTCATTTAAAAGAGACCTTATGATTTATTTTACTATAACTAGAACTGCTTTTCTTTAAAGAGAGACTAATTATCATCTTCAATACCAATATTTTCATCGGCGTTCTTTTCTTTGGATTCTTTTTCTAGCTCTCGTTCTTCTTTCTTGATCTTTTCCAGTTCTTTATCTATCTTTCGTTCCTCTTTCTCTAGCTTTTTTAGTTCCTTTTCTCTTTGCTTTTCTTCTTTTTCAGCAAGTTTCTCTTCCTCTTCTTTAAGCGCTATTGCTGCTTGAATTTCTTGACTATTCTCAAGATAAGTTAAAACAACCTCTTTAGTAATACGACCCGCATCTTCCAACAAATAAGCTGCTTCGTAATTCTTTATTGCTTTTTTATAATCTTCTTCCTTGTCATAAAAGCGACCTAAGTAATAATGTCCTAATAGAGATTCGGAAGTTCTTTATTCGCTAATTCACCAAGAGCTTCAAAATATTCAAATTTTTCTGTCTTTTCTATGGCAGTGGCTATTGCTCTGAAATCATTAATTAAAACAGGTTTATCTATACCAAAAAGATCCTCAATCGTTTGGTATTTTTGTATTAAATAATCTACAGGTGAAGATTCTAATTTTAATATCGACTCTTTATATTCTTTTTTTGATATAGGTTGAAAGACAAAAAATATATTCTCCAAAGCTTTTGATATAGCATAAGCTGGAAGTGTATAATGTGAAGGGCCTTCGAATTTATCGAATGACAATGATACATTCTTATTGTCTATTCCACTAATTATTGTATTTAAAGCTTCCGTTTCTTCTTTAATAAACTTTACATCGTTATCAGATGTTGCTAGATAATAGAATACTTTTGATTCTATTTTTGGAAGTTTTTCAGACAAATACGTCTTCATGTTTGGAGCCAGGTCTCGGACTTATAGATACGTATGCATTAAATAAAGGAACTTCCTTAATAAGGTAGTAGTTTATAAAATTTGCTGTGGCTCCATGACCAACTGCCACTTTAAATTTTGATGTTCGATATATTTTTTCGATATATGGAATCAACTCCATACCAATAAACTCAAAAAAGTCGGCGCCTGTCTCAAAGGGTAATGAACTTTTTGCTGAGTAAAATAAATCATCATCTCTTTTTCCATACTGATTTATTCCAATTACAATCGCTTCGGAATGTCTTCCCAATACGCTGCGTAATCAACATTTGCTGAAACGATTTCAAACATATAGTCCCCATCTAAAACCACAATAATAGGATAACTTTTTTCACTTGAATCATAGCTCCTTGGTAACTGAATTTTTAACTCACGTGGACCTCCTAATTTTTCAGAGTTGAATTCCTTATAAATCACTTGTGCAGAAAGAAATTGAACTGAAAGACAGAGGGTAAATAGGTATATCAAACGTTTCATAGTAGGTGATTTTAAATTTAATAAGGCAAGGTACAAATTATTTTTTTCTGTTGTATATGGGCAGGTAAAGTAGTGATAAACCACCAAAGAGAATAATTAAAGCTGTTTGTGATGTCCACATGATCCAACCAAAAGCACGACTGGGGTCTTCCGGCAAACCAAACATTAAGAATGCGACCACTATCGCTTCGGATAAGAACCAATACCTCCATTAGTAGCTGCAATGCTGAAACTTGCCAATATAAAAGCAATTAAAATAGCACCTAGTGGTATGGCATTTAATTGAGGAATCGCAAACGTCGTGATATAAAACATAAGCACATACATGCCCCGGATAAAAAACGTGTGAAAAATGAATGCCCACTTTTTTTTCATTTTAAAAATACTTAGCGCGCCTTCAATTAATCCGTTTACAAAATCCCTGATTTTTATTGCTATTGCAGACTCACTTCTTTTTAAATAGAAAATAAAGAGAAAAGCCAAAACAGTTAATCCAATACAACCAATAATTATTTTTAAAGGATTGAAACGTGCAACCAAAAAATTGTAAATAAAATCAAACTCTAAAATCAAGGTAATAGAAATAATTAACAACATGACTAATACATCGGCAATACGTTCAGCAACTATAGTTCCAAAACCTTTTTCAAAAGGCACACCTTCATAATTAGTTAATATTGAGGCTCCGGCAACTTCGCCTGCTCTAGGAATGGTGTAGTTTATTAAATAGGTGGCAAAAACAGCCATAACACTATTGCCAAACCTGACTTTGTAACCCATAGGTTCTAGCATAAACAACCATCGATAAGCACGAGACAAATGACTTAAAAGACCAAAAAAGACACCAAGACCGATATACGTATAGTTGGCGCTCTTAAAATAACCTAAAAGTTCTTGAATGGATAACTTTGAAAGCGAATACCATATTAAAAAAACTCCCAATACAATTGGGAGTGAAATTTTTAATATTTTAAGTATTGACTTATTCAATGTCTTATTTTAATAAGTTTGTGTTTTCGTCGGGAAACACCAATGACGGTTTAAACACTTTAGCCTCTTCAATATCCATAAAAGCATAGGTGATTAATATCAAGACGTCTCCGGGTGATACTAGTCGTGCCGCTGCTCCGTTTAAAGTTATTTCTCCTGTCTGTCTTGGGCCAGGAATTGCATAGGTTTCTAATCGTGCGCCATTGTTATTATTTACAATTTGAACTTTTTCACCTTGTATAATATTTGCGGCATCCATTAAATCTTCGTCAATGGTAATGCTACCTATATAATTAAGGTCTGCGCCTGTTACTTTTACGCGGTGAATTTTAGATTTTACTACTTGTATTTGCATGGTGCAAAGATAATTAATTTAGGGCGATATTGTCTATTAATCTTATGTCGTCTGCGTAAGTGGCAATAAACGCTCTGTAGGTTTTTGTTTTTGTTTTTCGTTTTACTGGCTGTAAGGTTTCAACATCGGCAATAATAAAATACTCTAATTCCAATAATTTATGTTTTGCAAATTGGTTTTCAACCCATGCCGTAATTTCATTAGCACTTTTTGTGCCAAATTTTAATTTGGCAGCCTGTAGTGTTTGGTAAATAAATGGTGCTGCCATTTTATAGTTCGATTTTAGCCTGATGTTCCTAGAACTCATTGCGGGACCGCTTTGTTCTCTATGGATTTTGCATCCATTAACTTTTACAGGAAGATTGTATTTTTGAGTCAGCTTTTTTATTATCACTAATTGCTGATAATCCTTTTCTCCAAAATACGCTTGGTCCGGCTTTACAATTTCAAAAAGGCGTTTTACTATGGTTCCAACACCATCAAAATGCCCCTTTCTGAACTTGCCCTCCATTTCAAATTCGAGGCCATCAAAACTAAAATGCTCCGCCTTCGCATCGGTTCCATAGACATCTGCGACAGTAGGGGCATAAATAACAATATCTTTAGAGACCGTTTCAAGAAGTTCTACATCCTTTTCAAGCGTTCTCGGGTATTTTTCTAAATCTTTGGCGTTGTTAAACTGTGTGGGATTTACAAAAATACTTACGACACAGATGGTATTATTAGCTAATGCTTCTCTTACTAATGCCAAATGCCCCTGATGTAACGCCCCCATTGTAGGCACAAAACCAAAGGTGCTTCCTTTAGCCTTATAGTATGCAATATGCTTTTGAATTTTAGTTTTATCCCTGAAAACAGTCATTTTTAATATAAAATTAACGCGTGCAAACTTAATATATTAGTCGCAATCTGCATAAATTTTTGTACTTTTGCGTGTTTTTTATTTTGATTTTTTCAAAAGTGAACCCTCACATACCAAAAGTGTCTGAGGTTTTTTTTAAAAACGGCAAGCTATTAATAACTGTATTTTGAACTAGAAAAACTAATGTATGAAAGATAAGAGAATATTATACGTGTCGTCTGAAGTGGTACCTTATTTGCCTGAAACTGAGATTTCTTCAATGTCCTTTGAAACTCCGAGAATGGTAAACCAACAAGGCGGACAAATAAGAATATTCATGCCGCGATATGGTAACATTAATGAAAGAAGGCACCAGCTTCATGAAGTGATTCGTTTATCTCGGAATTAATTTAGTAATCAATGATTTAGACATGCCTTTAATTATTAAGGTGGCATCAATCCCAAAAGAACGTATTCAGGTTTACTTTATTGATAATGATGAATATTTCAAAAGAAAAGCAACCCTTACAGACGAAGATGGTAATTTATTTCCGAGATAACGATGAACGTGCTATTTTCTTTGCCAAAGGTGTTATTGAAACCGTAAAAAAATTAAACTGGTCTCCGAGATATCATTCATGTGCACGGTTGGTTGGCCTCTTTGTTGCCTTTATATTTAAAACAGTTTTATAAAGACGAACCTTTATTTAACGAAAGTAAAATTGTTACGTCTGTATACAATCAAAGTTTCGAAAAAACGTTAAACAAAGACCTTATTAACAAAGTGTCGTTTGATAATATACATCCATCAACTATTAAAGCTTTAAAAGACCCGACCTATAATAACTTAATGAAAGTAGCAATAGACCAGTCTGATGCACTTATTATTGGGTCGAAAGAAATACCAGGAAGAATTAGAAAATTACTTAAAAGAATCTAAAAAACCGGTGCTAGACTTTAAAGATAAAGATGAGTTTGCAGAAGCCTACACAGAATTTTATAATACAAGCGTATTACAATAAATACATATGAAGAAGATAATTTACAGCCTCAAATTTATAACACTACTTATATTAACATTAAGTGTTATTGTATCTTGTGATAGAGATTTTTCAAATATAGAAAGTGATATTCAAGGAATAAAAAACTTTGAAGCTACCAGCAAACCATTTCCTATGGTCGCCACTACTAGATTGTTTACACCTTTCACTCCTTCGGAAGTGAAGATTTTGTAGGCGTTCAAGCAGACAACCTACCAGGAACACTTTTAGGTGTTTATAAAGATCCTAATACTGTTTTTGGAATTACAGAAGCAAATTTGACCACTCAATTGGTTCCAACGATATTCAATCCTGATTTTGGAGATAATCCTGTTTTAGAATCTGTAATACTACATATTCCTTATTTCTCAACATTGCAAAGCACTGATGATGATGGAAACAACTCCTACACCCTAGACTCTATATATGGCAATACTGGCGCTGATTACAAGCTCTCTATTTACAGAAACAATTATTTGTTAAGAGATTTAAATCCGGATGCCGACTTCGAAAACCCACAATGCTATTATTCTAATCAACAAGACGTATTTCAAGCGACTGTTAGTGCCGCGGACTTAATTTATGAGAATACGGCTTTTAGACCTAATGCTGCGGAGTATATCATCCCTGGAGAAGTTGATCCTGATACCATGATTGAAGGAGAGCCTACGCGCTTTCCTCCAGGTCTTACACTTGATTTAACTCAAGACCCCAATATCCCAGGCACAACCTTTATTGATACCACGTTTTTTTCTGAATTATTGTTTGAAAATGCTTCTCCAGCCGATTTAAGTAACCAAAACTTATTTGTTAATTATTTTAAGGGTCTTATTTTTAAGTTTGAGGTAAATAATAATGATGGCACTATCTTTTATGTAAATCTCGATGGTGCTAGTATTGTCGTAGATTATACAAATCAAGAAGAGATGGATGCTGAAGAGCCTTTTGGTGTTAAAGATGCGACGGTCTACAACTTACGATTTAGTGGAAATAAAGTAAATACCTTCAACACAATAAACAATGAAGATGTGGAAGGCCGCCAAGACAACCTCTACCTTAAAGGTGGTGATGGTGCTTTTGCTGAAATAGACTTATTTGCAGGAGACATTGAAGACGACCAAGGGGGTCTTGTGGATGCCCTAACTTACTTTAAGAGTAAAAAAGACACATGGCTCATTAATGAAGCGGATCTTGTGTTTTATGTGAATCAAGATTTAGTTAATGGTGATGAACCTGAACGTGTCGTGCTTTATGATTTAAAAAATAACGAACCTATTGTTGACTATTTTTTAGATGGAACAGTGAATACAACGAACCCTAGACAATCGAGAATCGGGTATTCCGAAATTTTAAATCGTGATAGTAATGGTAATGGCGTGCGCTATAAGTTTCGAATTACTAACCATATTAATAATATACTACGAAGAGATTCTACAAATGTTAAATTGGGTTTGTATTTAACCTATAATATAAATCAGTTAGCCGATAATTTTAGCGGAATAATTACATCTAAAATTCAAGGTGTTAATAATGATGAAGACGATGCTACTATTGACGCGTTGCCTCCAACAAGTATTTTAAGCCCTAAGGGCACCATTCTTTATGGAAGCGGTAACTTACCTGCAGGACAAAAAGCAGAATTAGAAATTTTTTATACAGAACCGAGAAAACTAATAGCATATGTGTGGTATCGTTGGATATATAGGCAAAAAAGAAGCGTATCCTATTATTTTAGAAGGCTTAAAAAGATTGGAATACCGGGGTTATGATAGTGCAGGAATTGCACTTTATGATGGTGAAAACTTAAAACTTTCGAAAACGAAAGGCAAGGTTTCAGATTTAGAAGAACGTATAACTAAAGACATCACAACTCATGGAACGGTGGGTATTGGTCACACAAGGTGGGCAACACACGGGGTTCCTAATGATGTTAATTCACACCCTCATTATTCAAATTACGGAGATTTAGTGATTATCCATAATGGTATTATTGAAAACTACGCCTCTATAAAGAAAGAGCTTATTAAAAGAGGGTATACCTTTAGTTCTGACACCGATACAGAAGTTCTTATTAATCTTATTGAAGATGTTAAAAAGAATGAAAAAGTAAAACTTGGCAAAGCCGTTCAAATTGCATTAAACCAGGTTGTTGGGGCTTATGCCATTGCCGTTTTTGATAAAAATAAGCCGAGACGAAATTGTGGTTGCAAAATTGGGTAGCCCCTTAGCTATTGGCGTTGGAGATGAAGAGTTTTTTATTGCTAGTGACGCTACTCCATTTTTAGAATACACAAAGAAAGCCATCTATTTAGAGGATGAAGAAATGGCTATCATACGTTTACAAAAAGGGGTTAAAATTAGAAAAATAAAAGATGACACTTTAGTAGATCCCTATATTCAAGAACTTCAGTTAAACCTAGAGCAAATTGTTAAAGGCGGTTACGAGCATTTCATGTTAAAAGAAATTCATGAACAACCCGAAGCCATTAAGGATACATACAGAGGCCGATTAAGAGCCAAAGAAGGCATTATCAAAATGTCTCGGAATTGATGATAATCTAGAAAGAATTCTAAACGCTAACAGAATCATTATTATTGCCTGTGGCACCTCGTGGCATGCGGGCTTAGTCGCAGAGTATATTTTTGAAGATTTGGCACGTATTCCTGTGGAAGTAGAATATGCTTCGGAATTTAGATATAGAAATCCTGTCATTACAGAAAAAGATGTTGTTATCGCCATTTCACAATCTGGTGAAACTGCAGACACTCTAGCTGCTGTTAAGTTAGCAAAATCAAAAGGTGCTTTTGTTTTTGGGGTATGTAATGTCGTGGGCTCTTCTATTGCTAGAGAAACGCATGCAGGTGCTTATACACATGCCGGACCGAGAAATTGGCGTCGCCTCTACAAAAGCGTTCACCACGCAAATAACTGTTTTAACACTCATCGCTTTAAAATTAGCAAAAGAAAAAGGAACGATTTCTAAATCTCAATTTCAACATCACCTGTATGAATTAGAACTCATTCCTGGAAAAGTTGAAAAAGCCTTGCTTTCTGATAGTCATATTAAACAAGTAGCAGAAATATATAAGGATGCTAAAAACTGCTTATACTTAGGTAGGGGTTATAATTTTCCAGTAGCACTTGAAGGCGCTTTAAAGTTAAAAGAAATTTCCTATATACATGCAGAAGGCTATCCTGCAGCCGAAATGAAACATGGTCCCATTGCGCTTATTGACGAGCACATGCCCGTTTTTGTTATCGCTACTAAGAAAGGCCACTACGAAAAAGTAGTAAGTAATATTCAAGAAATCAAATCAAGAAAAGGAAAGATCATTGGAATTGTAACAGAAGGAGATACCGATGTAAAAAGTCTTGCAGATCACATTATAGAAGTTCCTGAAACACTGGAGTCACTAACCCCATTATTGACAACCATTCCACTTCAGTTACTATCGTACCATATTGCGGTGTTGTTGAATAAAAATGTAGACCAACCACGAAATTTAGCAAAATCTGTTACTGTAGAGTGATTTTACTCACTCTCAAAATTCTTATAAATACAATTTTAGGCCTTATTTTATGAGACTTTCATAAAATAAGGCCTTTTGTTTTTTGATAAATTTATTATGCACGCATAAATTTCTTTAAGATTTTTTTAAGATTTGGTTAAAAACCGTATATTGGCATCTATAATTTAACTAAATCTAAAAAATGAAAACAATTTTATCTATAGTATTGATGGTTTTCTGCGGATTCACCTTCGCTCAAACCACAATGACTGGAACCGTTACGGATAACACCGGACGACCTATTGCTGGTGCAAATGTCATTATTGTTGGGACATCATCAGGGAATATGACTGACTTCGACGGAACGTTTACACTCACAACAGACAGTACGCCCCCATTTACGGCACAAGCCAGTAGTGTTGGTTTTTCAACTGAAATTATAGAGGTAACTTCCAGTAGTCAAAAATTAGACTTTATCCTTCAAGAAGGAAGTATTCTTGACGAAGTTGTTATTTCAGCATCTAGAACACGAGAACGTATTTTTGAATCGCCAGTTACTGTAGAACGTTTCGGTTTAAAAGAGATAAAAAATACAGCCTCTGCAGATTTTTATGATGGTTTAGAAAATCTTAAAGGTGTCGATGTGAATACCAACAGTTTAACCTTTAAATCGGTTAACACGCGTGGTTTTGCAACATTTGCCAACACCCGTTTTATGCAGTTAGTTGATGGGATGGACAACTCTACCCCAGCATTAAACTTCCCTATAGGAAATTTAGTAGGTATGATTGAAACAGATGTGTTAAGTGTAGAATTGCTACCTGGCGCCTCTTCTGCTTTATATGGTGCCAATGCTTTTAACGGTATTTTGTTTATGAGAAGTAAAAATCCTTTTGATCATACAGGCATTAGCGCCTTTTATAAGCAAGGAATTACATCACAAGAAGCTGCAGGAGATAATGCATATACAGATTTCGGAATTAGAATGGCTCACAAATTCTCAGATAAATTTGCTGCAAAAGTAAACTTTGGGTATTTAAAAGGAACCGATTGGGCAGCCACTAGTACTGTAGATAAAAATCAAGAAGGAGGAACACGAGAGAATAACACAAATTATGATGGGGTAAACGTTTATGGTGATGACTTTTCAGTAAACATCCAGTCCGAATCGGATTAGCATTCCTTCCTGATGTTGAAGTAACTAGAACAGGATATAACGAACGTGATTTAACCAATTATAATGCGGAAAGTATTAAAGCAGATTGGGGATTATACTTTAGACCTATTGAAGACAACAGTTTAGAATTATCTTATGTTGGGAAAGTAGGAACAGGTAACACCATCTACCAAGGCACGAACCGCTATAACATTAAAGGCTTTTTTCAAGAGCAACACAAATTAGAAATAAAGAATGACAACTTCTTTTTAAGAGGGTACGTTGTAGGAGATCGCTCTCGGTGACTCATATGATATGGTATTTACGGGTATCAATATTAACAGAGCGTGGAAGAGTGATACGCAATGGTTCCAAGAGTATATCGCTACTTTTGCTGGTATTGAGTTAAGTGGTAACCCACAAGGGTTGTCAGAACAACAGAAACACGACGCTGCTCGAGCAGTTGCAGATACTGGACGTTTTTTACCTGGATCAGCAGAATACAAATCGGCTTTCAATAGAAGTGTAAACGATCCCGATTTAAGCACTGGTTCTAAGTTTCAAGATGCCTCGAAATACTATCATTCAGATGCCAACTACAATTTTAGTCACTTAACAGACTTCGCAGACATTCAAGTGGGCGCTTCTTATAGAAGTTACGATTTAAATTCCGGTGGAACGATATACACAGATAAAGACGGCAATATTACCTATTCGGAATTAGGGATATATACTCAAATCCAAAAAGATTTTGATGTTAATGACGATATGGAGTTGAAAATTACCGCTTCTGCGCGTTATGACAAATCTGAATTATTTGATGGTTTTGTATCTCCAAGATTATCGGCAGGTTTAACGGTAAACAGAGACCATAACATTAGAGCTTCTGTGCAAACAGGTTTTAGAAACCCTACCACACAAGATTTATTCATTGGTCTAGATGCCGGTCGTGCTATTTTAATAGGTTCAGGGGCAGATAACCTTGCCGGATACACAAGAACGTTTGATGTAAGTACAGACGGCCAAACAGCTTCTCGGTCAAACTACAGTAACACAAACGGGTGCGAATGCTTATAACAATTCTTACTCATCTACAGTGGTTCAACAATTCGCAAACACTGGAAACCCTGCATTATTAGGAACTCCGGAAGCTATTGCTAATCCAGATTTAGTAAAACCGGAACAAGTGACTTCTGTAGAAGTGGGGTATAGAGGTAAATTTGATAAGTTGATTGTAGACTTTAGTGCGTATTACAACCAATACAAAGATTTCATCTCTCAAGAAGTTGTGATCGCTCCTTACTATGGAACTGTTGGCGATAACGGCTTATCAATTCAAGCAATAGCAAATGGTGATTTCCAAACATACAGTGCTTATACTAATTCTAGTGCCGATGTAGGATCTTATGGTGCTTCTTTAGGCTTATCTACAAAAGTATTAGGAGACTTTGATTTAGGAGGTAGTTATACCTTTACTAAGCAGGATTTCGACCAAGCTAGTGATCCGCATTTAATGACTAGTTTTAACACGCCGTAACACAAATTCAAAGCCTCTTTTGGTAACACAGAATTGTTTACAAATTTTGGTTTTAATGTCGCTTATAGATTTAGTGATGATTATTTCGGGAAGCTACTTTTGGAAATGGTATTGTACCGGAATTCCATACTATAGATGCTCAAATAAACTACCAAATCCCTAGTCTAAAAACAACGCTTAAAGCAGGTGGAACTAATTTAGGAGGAAAAGAATACTTTACAGCCTTTGGTACTGGATTTATTGGCTCTATGTACTATGTTGGTATCACTATTAACAACCTATAAAAAAGAAAAATTATGAAAAATATAAAATATTTATGGCTATTGGCCGTAGCATTAGGGTTAACGGCCTGTAATGACGAAAGTGATTTTGAAGACATGTTAGACAATCCTGAACCTGCTGCTGAATTAGAAGTAGCAACCGCAGGGAGTGCCAATTTCTCAACATTTGTCTCTTTAGGAAATTCTCTTACCGCAGGATATGCAGATGGTGCGCTTTACAAAATCGCTCAAGAAAATTCTATGCCAAGTATTATGGCAGAGCAATTTGCTAAAGTTGGAGGAGGTGCTTTTACGCAGCCTTTAATGGAAGATAATATTGGAGGCTTATTGGCTGGTGGATCTCCACTTTTAAACCCAATGACTGGAGCAAATTTGTTTCCTCCTAGATTATATCTCGGATTTATCAGGAGCTGATCCAGCACCAGTAAGATTAAACGCCAATTCAACTACTGACATTGTTACAAATAACCCAACAGGCCCTTTTAATAATATGGGAGTACCAGGTGCTAAAAGTTATCATTTATTAGCGCCAGGATATGGAAATTTAGGAAATGTCTCATTAGGATTAGCTAATCCGTATTTTGTAAGAATGACTGGAGCAACTCCTAATGCCAGTGTTTTAGAATTAGCAATGGCACAAGCGCCAACGTTTTTTTCTTTATGGATAGGTAATAACGACGTATTAGGTTATGCGTTATCTGGTGGTGATGGTAGCGATCCAATTACTCCTGTTGCAGGCCCTCCTGGTTTTGGTTTCGATCAAAGTTATGGCGCACTAATTGCTACCTTAACTTCTAACGGAGCTCAAGGGGTCGTAGCTAATATTCCGGATGTCACTTCTATTCCACATTTTACCACGGTTCCTTATAACCCTATACCTTTAAATCAAGCGTCTGCAAACGCTTTAAATGGAGCTTATGCTCAATATAACGGCGGTCTACAACTAGCAGCTCAAGGTGGGTTGATCGATGCAGACGAGTTAGAGAGAAGAACGATTACTTTCTCTGTAGGAGAAGGAAATGCCATGGTATTAATTGATGAGGACTTAACTGATTTATCAATGAGTGTTGGTTTACCAAACTTTAGACAATCTACTAAAAACGATTTATTCGTTTTACCACTGTCGTCTTTAATCCCTCAAGGCTATGGCACGCAAATTCAATTAGAAGACAAATGGGTGTTAACACCTGAAGAACAACTGGAAATTAAAACAGCTACAGATTTATTTAACTCAACTATAAAAGCTCAGGCTGATGCTGCTGGTTTAGCATTTGTAGATGCTAATAGCTTATTAAATCAATTAGCCGCTTCTAATTTACCTTCAGGGAATTATGTATTAAACTCAAATTTAGTAACTGGTGGCGCTTTTTCTTTAGACGGCGTTCATCCAACATCTAGAGGCTATGCACTACTGGCTAACCAGTTTTTAAAAGCTATTGATGTTACTTATGGTTCCAATTTTGAAGCTTCAGGTAATCTTGTAGATATCGGAAATTACAATACAAACTATTCGGCTGCTTTGCAATAAGCCAAACGAATTTATCTTTAAAAAAACGCCTTCATAATGAAGGCGTTTTTTATGCGTAAAAAAGCTTAAAAAACAACTTTCATTTTAAATTAAATCTCCTATCTTTGCACGCGAAAACAAATCGTGTTTTCGAACAATTAAATAGCATAATATTAAATAGATAAGTAATGTCAAAAGTTACAGGTAAAGTTGCTCAAATAGTAGGTCCGGTTATCGATGTTGAATTCGCTGCTGGTGCCGAACTTCCAAAAATTTACGACTCATTAGAAATTAACAGACCTGATGGTTCTATTTTAGTACTAGAAGTACAATCTCACATTGGTGAAGATACTGTACGTACTATCGCCATGGATTCGTCTGATGGTTTAAGTAGAGGAACAAAAGTAAACGCTACTGGTGCTCCAATTCAAATGCCTGTAGGCCCTGATGTTTATGGACGTCTATTTAATGTCATTGGAGATGCTATTGACGGTTTAGGTGATTTACCTAAAGCAGGAGATGCTGGTTTGCCAATTCACAGACAAGCACCTAAATTTGAAGATTTATCAACATCTACAGAAGTATTATTTACTGGTATTAAAGTCATCGATTTAATTGAACCTTATGCAAAAGGTGGTAAAATTGGATTATTTGGTGGTGCCGGTGTAGGTAAAACCGTATTAATACAAGAGTTGATTAACAATATTGCAAAAGGCCACGGTGGTCTTTCTGTATTCGCAGGAGTAGGAGAAAGAACACGTGAAGGAAACGATTTATTACGTGAAATGTTAGAGTCAGGAATTATCAAATACGGTGATGACTTTATGCATTCTATGGAAGAAGGTGGATGGGATCTTAAAAAGGTGGATAAAAATATCATGAAAGAATCGAAAGCGACTTTCGTTTTCGGACAAATGAATGAACCACCAGGAGCACGTGCACGTGTTGCTTTATCCGGCTTAACCATTGCAGAATATTTCCGTGATGGTGCTGGTGAAGGACAAGGAAAAGATGTTCTTTTCTTCGTCGATAACATCTTCCGTTTTACACAAGCGGGTTCTGAGGTATCTGCATTACTAGGACGTATGCCTTCTGCTGTAGGTTACCAACCAACATTAGCCACAGAGATGGGAGCGATGCAAGAGCGTATTACTTCAACAAAAAGAGGTTCTATTACTTCTGTACAAGCGGTATATGTACCTGCAGATGATTTAACAGATCCAGCACCGGCAACAACCTTTGCACACTTAGATGCAACAACAGTATTGTCTCGTAAAATTGCTGAGCTTGGTATTTATCCAGCGGTAGACCCGTTAGATTCTACATCAAGAATTTTAACAGCAGATATTTTAGGTGATGAGCACTACAATTGTGCACAACGCGTAAAAGAGCTATTACAACGTTATAAAGAATTACAAGATATTATTGCCATCTTAGGTATGGAAGAATTATCTGAAGAAGATAAAATGGCGGTAGGTCGTGCACGTCGTGTGATGCGTTTCTTATCTCAGCCGTTCCATGTTGCTGAACAGTTTACAGGACTTAAAGGTGTTTTAGTAGATATTAAAGAAACAATTAAAGGATTCAATATGATTATGGATGGTGAATTAGATCATTTACCGAAGCTGCTTTTAACCTTAAAGGATCTATTGAAGAAGCTATTGAAGCTGGAGAAAAAATGTTAGCTGAAGCGTAATTAGTTAATGGTTTATAGTTGTTGGTTTCTAGTTTATCAACAACCACAAACTAATAACAAACAACTATAATATATGTATTTAGAAATCGTATCACCGGAAGCTACTTTGTTTGCCAATGAAGTAGATTCTGTAACAGTACCAGGGGTAGATGGTGAATTTCAACTGTTGAATAATCACGCAGCCATTGTATCCCTTCTAAAGGCTGGTAACATCAAAATTCATGGTAATGTTACTTTAACCGAAGATGTTGCTAATAAATTTATTACAACAGGAAATACAACGTCTTTAGCAATCCAATCTGGTACGCTTGAAATGAAAGATAACAAAGTTATTATTTTAGCAGATTAATTATTTTAAAGATAAAAAAAAAGGCATAGAATTCGTTCTGTGCCTTTTTTTCATTTATAGAATCTAAACTTAATCCTTAACCAATTTTTTATGAAACAAATTTACTTAACGCTTATAGTGTCCCTACTATATATTTATAAGGGAACTGCCCAATCTTATATTGGTCTTTTATCTGATAATTATAGTGGTATTCACGGTATCATATCAAACCCTGCAAATATTGCCGATTCAAGATTTAGAACCGATATTAACTTGGCCGGTGCTAGTGCTATTATAGGCAACGATTATGCAGCGATTAACTTTAATAGTTTATTCGACTCCAATTACGATTTTGATAATGCAGCTAAAACCCCAAAGGCTAAAAACAACTTTTTTGGTAATATTGATATTCTAGGACCCGCTTTCATGTTCAATCTTAACAACAAAAGCGCTATAGGTCTTTTTACCAGAGGACGGGTGTTTTATAGTATTAACGATATTAGTGGCGAAACCTTTGACAATTTTATTAATGATGACATAGAGGACAATAGCGATTTCTCAATTGACGAAGACAATTTTAGTTTTACCGCTAATGCATGGGCAGAAATAGGGGTCACTTACGCGCGACAAATAATAGACAACAATGAACATTATTTAAAAGGAGGAATTTCTCTAAAATACTTGCAAGGTTTTGGTAATGTCTATACTAATGGAGAAAACGTTTCTATAACGTATGATGCCGATGGTACAAACCCTACTGACGGGAGTATAACCTCTCAAGGCCAACTCTATTATGGTAGTAGTAGCAGTAATGACTTTGAGGATTTTGAAGTTATTAGCGAGTCTAATGGCTTTGCGATAGATTTAGGTTTCGTTTATGAATGGAGACCCGATTACAAGATCTACCACATTTCTAATGCAAATGGAGATACGGTATTAGCAAAAGACAAAAATAAATATAAATTAAAGTTTGGTTTATCTTTAACGGACGTTGGAAGCATTAATTATAAAGAGGGAGAAGAAGACGCTTACGACATTAACAATACTATTTCTGAAAGTGATTTTAACTCTTCAGATTTTGATGAAGTATTAGATGCCTTTTATACCAAAACAGCAACCAATGATGCCACCAAGGCGACATTACCTTCAGCCTTACATGTTAGTGTAGATTGGAATATAAACAATAAATTCTATGCCAATTTAAACAGCGATTTTTCATTGGTTTCAAGAACAAAAGTGAATACCAATAGAGTCGCAAACGTTACCTCATTAACCCCAAGATTTGAGAGTAAATGGTTTAGTTTTTATTCTCCAGTGAGTTATTTACAACACAGTGGGTTTCAATGGGGAGCGGGCTTACGTGCTGGACCATTATATCTAGGTTCCGGTTCTATTCTCTCATTATTAATTAGTGATAATTCTAAAGCTGCTGATGTTTATGCTGGTTTGAAAATTCCTGTTTATCAGTCTAGACCCAAAGATACAGACGGCGATGGTGTTATTGATAAATTAGATCTCTGTAAAGAAGTAAAAGGTCCTGTTGAAAATAGTGGTTGCCCCTTTGAAGACACAGATGGTGACACCATTTTAGATAAAGATGATGCATGCCCTGAACAAGCTGGACCAATAGAAAATAATGGGTGTCCATGGAAGGATACTGATGGTGACACCATTTTAGACAAAGATGATGCATGCCCAAATGCTATAGGCACTGTTGAAAACAACGGTTGCCCAGATACCGATGGTGACTCCGTTATTGACAAAGATGATGCATGTCCGCAAGTAGCAGGAGCTGTTGAAAACAAAGGATGTCCATTTAAAGATACCGACGGGGATCGTGTTTTAGATAAAGATGACGCTTGTCCTGAGGTTGCGGGGACAGTAGAAAACAAGGGGTGTCCTGAGGTTACTGAAACCGTTCAAAAGGAACTTAATAACTTTGCCAAAACAATTTTATTCAATTCGGAAAGGCAACCTTTAAAACGAATTCCTACGCGGCACTAAATGACATTGTAAGTATTCTAAAAGAATACCCAAATGCTAATTTCATGGTAGAAGGCCATACAGATAGTGTAGGTAGTCTTGCTAATAACCAAAAATTGTCTGAATCAAGAGCCAATGCAGTTAAAACCTATTTGATTAGCAATACTATAGACGCATCAAGATTAACCGCCATTGGATATGGTGAAACCAAACCACTTGTAAATAATAATACCGCGCAAAATAGAGCTGTTAACAGACGCGTAGAAATTAACGTCATTAAATAATTTATTAGTAAGACCTTAAAAAAAACGCGAAACATTAATTTTTCGCGTTTTTTATTTATTTAACTGACACAAATCATCAGCACATTACCAAATGAGTTTCCTTATTGCTTCAACCATTCTTTTCGGTTCTTGACTGCAATTTTGTTATTTTCTTTTGAAATACTAATGGTATAATTAGGGTCTTCCGCTAACGTCACCTCGGTCTCTTTTGTTTTCCTGTTTCTTAAGTATATCATCTTTAAAACCCCAATTTTTAAACCATTCATAAGACTTTCGATTGTATTGGTTGCCTCTCGGTTTTATGCCGTTGACACTTATAATTTCATCTCCTTTTTCTAAACCTGCTTGATAGGCTGGGGTTCCTATTTTCGTGTTTCTAGACACTAGATTATTATTAAACGAAGCGCCTATATACTTCTTTTTTGAGTCCTGCTCTATCGTTAAACCAACGGTTTCAAATAAGGTTTTATAATCGGGCATCTCACTTTTATAAATATAAGTATTGAAAAAACCGTCTCCAAAATCAGTTCCCGCATAGGCATTTAAAACGGCATTAAGGTCTTTTATAGTATAAGGGATTTCTGTTTTACCATAAGTAGCCCAAACCTGTTTCATATACGTATCTAAATCCAAACCTTTTTGGCGTAATGATAGATCCAATGCTAAGCCTAGAACACTCCCATAAGAATAATAAGAAATAAAAGTATTGTCCCTGTTCACCGGATCTATAGATGATGCTGCATCTACAAAGGGTGCCTGAAAGCTCATCTCTATAGGGTTGAAGAATTGTCGCGCCGGAGAGTTCCATACATAGTTGAACGTCCCATTTAATCCGGAAACATAAGCTTCTGGCGTAATAAGTCCCGCTCTACACAAAATAAGATTGGTATAATAACTGGTAAAACCTTCGGCAAACCAAAGGGCCCCACTCATATTGGCGTCTTCAAAATCGAAAGGCTCTAATGCTGCTGGACGGATGCGTTCTACGTTCCACGCGTGAAAAAATTCATGAGACACCGTACCAATATTACCTTCCATTCCGCCTTCACTCAAACCTTCTTTATCTGTTAAAATGGTAGAGTTTCTATGCTCCATGCCGTCGCCACTCACATGGTTCAAATAACAGGCTAGAAAAGTATACTTACCATAATCGAAGGTTGGTAATTCGCCATAGACCGCTTCCTCCGCTAATACTATTTTCTTAACCTTCTCGAAATAAGTATCCAACATTTTTTCACTGCCGTCATGGTGTAATACAAATTCTATTTCTTGTCCCTTGACCTCAAAACTGCGTGTACTATGGTTACTCAATTCTGTAGGGCTATCCATAAAATACTGCAAGTTTGGAGCCCTGTAAGTCGTAGCCTCTTTTAAAGGTAATTGAGTCGCTATTTTCCAATTTAGATCAGCTCTTGGCATAAAGGTAATTTCCATCGGTTTGTCACTTAAAGAAGGTGCAAACATAAAAGTTGCTGGAATATTCAAGTGCGCATGGGTTTCGTCTATTTGGCTATAGGTGCCATCGGCTCTATCAGCAAACAAGGTATAAGAGACTGTTACTGCACCATCATGGTTTTGAATTTCCCACGCTTGTGGATTTATTCGATTGATGTGTAATGGTTCTCCTTTACTATTATAAGCCTTAACATGATAGACATTTTTAGCAAAATCGTGAATTGCATAACGTCCTGGCGATGTTCTGCTCATTTGTACTACAAGTGAGGTATCCTTTAAATGGGTATACGCTATTTCAATAGTTGCTTCGTGGTGTCCTGCGTTTTCAAAACTTATCGTGTAGCTCGTGTTTTGTGCGAAAACAAAAGTGCTGCAAATGGTAAGAAGTATAGAAAATAGTGATTTCATTTTTTATAGTTAAAAATTAAATTGAGGAATTGGGATATGCGTTATACTTTTTTAATCACATTAGTAACAATACCCCAAATTAAAAAGTTATTATCCTCTGTTATATGAATAATAGGATACTCGGGTTTTCTGGTTGCAACCAAACTTCATCTTTAGAAACCCGCAAACGTTTTACCGTAAACTCGCCATCTAAAAAACAAACGGCTATTTTGTTGTTTTCTCGGCGCTAAACTTCTATCTATAACCAATAAATCGTTATCATCTAATCCAGCTCCAATCATAGATTGTCCACTTACCTTAGCATAAAACGTGGTTTCTTTATTCTTTACTAAAGTTTCATCTAAGGAGAGAGGTTCTCCTTTAAAATCGTCTGCCGGCGAAGGAAACCCCGCTGAAATTCCAGTATCAAAAAAATGTCCTGCTGCATTAGCACTGGGCTCAGGGGTGAAGAAAGTTAAACTTTCACATTGGAGAGTTATCATATAAACGTGTGTTTTTCCAGTTTTAAAGATAGACATAACTGTTCTAATTACATCATGACTTGTCATTAAGGAAAATTTTATTAGTTACACATATTTATAATTACACGCTGCAGCCCTCAGTACAGTTCCTAATCAAGTGTTATCTCAAAATAAAAACACATGCGACTACAATTGCCAGCTATTTTCTAAGTTGCAAATAGCACAGCATTCCGCATCAAATTTTAAATCTCTAGGATTATAACTTCCCAAAGCTGATCATTTGAGGTATACTTGCTTAGGACCTTAAACCCAATAGACCTATGAGCCTCGGAAGAGCGTGTGTTTTTACTATCGACTTCTGTTATAATCGCATGAAATTCATTACTAAGTTCCTTTGCCATATATAAGTATAAGCCTCTAAAAACTCCCATTCTCCTGTAGCTTTTATCGATGCAAATTTGTCCCATAGCAATATAATTTAGCCTCCTGTTTTGACCACTCAAGACATGATCTATTTCATTGAACATGGGTATCAACAAAGGCATGTCGTTTTTGAACGCCTGAAGCATAGAAAGAGCATACCCTATTACTTTGCCTTCATGTTTTGCAATGCAATGGCCACAAGCGTCATTCATTTTTTTCAATAGGTCAAAATCATGCTGCAACGTGACGAAGCCTTCTTTTTGCTTTACCTCATCAGAAATTAAATCGTGTAAATTTTCTTTCTGAAGTTTTAAAATAGCCTCGAGTTCGTCAATGCTTTTTGCTCTATGATAGGTGATTCCGAAGCCATAACTTTTCGTTTTATATAAAAATATAAAATTAATCTGCTATATACTCTAAAATATCACTGGGCTGGCATTCCAATGCTTTGCAAATCGCTTCTAAAGTAGAGAATCGAATCGCCTTGGCCTTCCCTGTTTTTAAAATAGACAGGTTCGCGGTGGTAATACCAACAAGATCTGCCAACTCATTACTTTTCATCTTACGCTTGGCTAGCATAACATCTAGGTTTACAATTATAGACATGCTTAGATGGTTAATTCGTTTTCTTGTTGTATTTGAAACCCTTGTTTAAAAACGGAAGCAAGGAATAAGGAAAAAATAACAAGCATTATGTGCAATGGTAGTCCTGGTGCGACCTCCATAAACTCAAAATCGTAAATCAAAATCGATACTAAAACATTAAAAGCAGGTATTACAAGGTTTAATACTGCAAAAATATTGAGATACTTTACGGCTTTTGAGGTGAATATTTTTTCCTTTCTAAATGTGTTTAGTAGTAAGCCTAGAGGAATTAAAAATCCTAAATACCCCAACATTGGGAGTATATTTAAAAGTACAGGTATATCATCTTTAAATAATAAATCTGGTATAAATTGAAAGAATATAAACACAACAAATAGCAAGCACAAAAGAACTACATAAAAAAGCAGTGTTGACAGTGAGCGTTTTCCAAACATTTTTAATTTCATATGTTTCATAAGTTATATCGTTAGTTCGTTATCTTTTTGGATTTGAAACCCTTGTTTAAAAATTGCCGCTATAAATAACCCAAACACCCCTAAAACTATCAACGGAAATATTGGCACAATATCTTGGGCCCAATATCCTTCAAATTTTAATGACAAAAGAATGACAAGCACCATTAAAAAATTAATACCGGCGAATAAATACAAATAAATAACAGTTCTTTTAGTGAAAATCTTTTCCGTTTTAAATGCTCTAAATATTAAAATTAGCATATAAAAGAAAACTATCTTAGGTATAAAAAAGAAGGAAATTTTAGATATGGAATTTAAAGCCGTAAATGCTTTTAAAAGATCTGAAAAAAATGTACCGACAAAAAAAATCACTGACAATAGAAAACAGACAATAGAAAGCCAAAAAAACAATGCTGATACAGAGTGTTTTCCAAACATTTTTAATTTTATATGTTTCATAAATTATATCGTTAGTTCGTTTTCTTGCTTTGCTGTTTTTGCTATTTTAAAGGTTTCACTTAGTACCAAGAAGAACAACCCCAAACAAACCATAAATAGATAGGGACTCAAACCAAAATTGAGTGTCAAACTATTTTTAAAAAAAAGATAAAAACTAAAGGAGATAAGAGCTGCCGAAATTCCTGAAACCAAAAGTAATTGTCCGATTCTCTTATAACTACCAATAACATAATCATCAAAGGGTTTCCGGTTTTGAAAATACCGTAGTGTCTTTCTAAACAAATAAAAGCTGTAAATGCAAACAAATAACACGGAAACTACCAATAACGCTACGATTTTTAAATACCAAGGCGTAATAATAAGGCCTTGATTAAGCACATTAAATGTTTTCAGTACCCCCTCGTTAAAAAACATATAGACCGAAAAAAATAGGGCTATAGGAATTAAGGGTAAGCAGGTGACAATCCAAATAAAGTCTACCAGTGCTTTTAAAATAATGAGTTTTTTCATATTTAAATGCATTAAAATTATTGTTTTACGATAACAAATATATAATAATTATTGATAAACAATAACTATTTATTAAAAAAGAATAAAATTAATCTTTTAGACCTCCCAGGTTTTCAAATCCTGTGGGGTCTTTGTACCTTTGGTTTGTGATACCTAAAAAACTTCAAAACAAGCTAAATCAACGTGAAGCAGAAAACGCCATTCGCAAATTAGGCGTACAAAATAAACTGGTGGATTTTGCCTCTAACGATTATTTAGGTTTTTCTAAGAATGATGCTATTTTTAGAGCTTCTCACAACTATTTATTAGTCAATAATATTGTAGAGAATGGTGCCACCGGTTCACGTTTACTTTCGGAAATCATCAATTATATAATACCGTAGAAACTCAATTATGTGAATTTCACGATAGTGAAGCCGCATTAATTTTTAACTCCGGTTATGACGCCAACTTAGGGTTTTTCTCCAGTGTACCTCAACGCGGTGATATTATTTTTTACGATGAATTCATTCATGCCTCTATTCGTGACGGAATAAAAATGAGCGATGCCAAAGCCTACAAGTTTAAGCACAACAATTTAGACGATCTAAACAAGCAGCTGCTTCGACAAGCTCAGCATGACAGCGAGATCTATATTGTTACAGAATCTGTGTTTTCAATGGATGGGGACACCCCTAATTTAAAAGGGTTTGCTCAATTTTCAAAAGAAAATGCTTGTCATTTAATCATTGACGAAGCGCATGCTATTGGTGTTTGTGGGAAACAGGGCGTAGGCTTGGCCCAAAGCATAGAAACCTTTGCAAGAATTATCACTTTTGGGAAAGCCGTTGGTTGCCATGGCGCCGCTATTTTAGGAAGCCAAGACTTAAAGCAATACTTAGTTAATTTTTCTCGCCCTTTTATTTACACCACTGGTCTGTCACCACACAGTCTAGCAACGATATCCTGTGCTTATAAAGCGCTTCAAAATACGCCTCAAATTGACAAACTCCATCAAAACATTTCCTTTTTTAAATCTGAAATAAAAAGACTTCAGTTAAAAAACAAATTCATAGAAAGCAACTCGACCATTCAATGTTGCATAATACCTAATAATGAAACGGTAAAAACTATTGCCAAGCATTATCAAAATAAAGGATTTGATGTCAAGGCCATTTTATCACCAACGGTTGCAAAAGGACAAGAACGTTTGCGTTTTTGCTTACATGCTTATAATACTAAAGACGAAATCTCTCAAGTTTTAAACTTACTCACTACCTTTGTTTAAAATGATACCATATTATGATCGATAATTATACGATATTAACGACGTTTCCCTACTCTTCCGAAGCGCAAATAACCAAATCTAAACTGGAGGCAGAAGGAATTCGCGTGATGTTATTAGATGAAAAAACCATAGATTCCGATCCTCTAATTAGTCAAGCCATTGGGGGTGTTAAATTATTAGTTTATAATGAGGATGCTGAAGACGCTTTAAAAATATACAATAGGATCAGGCTCTATGAAACAGATAAAACAGGTGATGCTATTGTTTGCCCAAACTGCCAATCAACAAAAATACTAATAGCAGAACTCACGCGAAAAAATATTTTTTATATGTTATTTCCGTTTTTTGAAAAAACAAAGTTCCGTTGTAATGTTTGTAATACTATTTTTTAAATGAACACTTATTTTATAACAGGCATCTCCACCGAGGTTGGTAAAACCCTCGCATCGGCAATCATCACTGAAGCTTTAGAAGCCGATTATTGGAAACCTATTCAAGCTGGTGAGCTCGATACTTGTGATACTAAAAAAGTAAAACAATTAGTCTCTAACCAAACGTCGCAATTTCATAAGAATGCCTACGCTTTAAAATCACCCATGAGTCCGCATGCTGCTGCAGAACTAGACGGTGTCGTTATTGATTTAAAAAAAATAACCGCGCCAAAAACAAAAAACCACTTGGTCATCGAAGGTGCTGGCGGACTATTAGTCCCTTTAAATAATAAACAAACGATTATAGAGCTTATAAAGCCTCATTATAAAGTGATTGTCGTCTCAAGACACTATTTAGGCAGCATAAATCATACCCTATTAACAGTACATTTACTCAAAGAAAAAGGCTTTGAAGTCGCTATTGTTTTTAGTGGAAACGAGCATAAAACTACAGAAGCTATTATAAAAAAAATGACTAACGTTCCTATCATTGGTCGTATTGAAGAAGAACCTTATTTTGATAAAAACGTGGTTTTAGAGTATGCTACTCAGTTCAAACCTGAACTATTAAAATTTTAATACCACTTCGGGCTGAAACATGAGCTGCACGATGAAAAAATAGAGGTCTTACTTTATGGAAATCAAAAATATGAGTATAAAACAACGCGATAAAAAACACATCCGGCATCCCTTGACGCAACACAAGTTACATCCGGAAACTATGGCGATTACAAAAGCTATAGACTGTATTTTATTTGATGAGGATGGGAATGAATATATTGATGGTATTGCCTCATGGTACTCTAACATGTACGGGCATTGCAACCCGTTTATCACGAACCGCGTGTATAAACAGATGCAAACCTTAGACCATGTGGTTTTTGCTGGTTTTACACACGAACCCGCAGTAAAACTCAGTGAAGAACTCATTAAAATATTACCGAGAAAATCAAGAGAAAATTTTCTTTGGAGATAACGGGTCTACCAGTGTAGAAATTGGTATTAAAATGGCTTTACAGTACCATTTCAATACCGGTGAAAAACGCAACACCCTAATTGCTTTTGAAGATGGTTTTCATGGGGATACCTTTGGGGCCATGAGTGTTTCAGGCCTATCTGTTTACAACGGCCCTTTTGAGGATTTCTTTCTTGACGTTAAACGGATTCCTACACCAAATGGAAGCAATCATGCTGAGATTCTAGAGACTCTAAAAGCTATTGTGAAACAAAATAAAGTAGCCGGATTCATTTATGAGCCTTTAGTACAAGGTGCGGCCGCCATGAAAATGCATGATGCTGAAGGATTAAACACGATTTTAAAATTTTGTAAAGCCCATAATATCATTACCGTTGCCGATGAAGTCATGACTGGGTTTGGTAAAACTGGACGCTATTTTGCTTCAGATTTCATGGAAACCAAGCCGGATGTCATGTGCATGAGTAAAGCCCTAACTGCTGGTTTAATGCCCATGTCCATTACCTCTTGTACTCAAGCCATTTACGATGCTTTTTATAGTGACGATATAGGCAAGGGTTTATTTCACTGCCATACGTATTCAGCAAACCCCCTGGCTTGTACAGCTGCAATTGCAGGCTTAGAGCTATTGCAATCACATACCATCCAGCAAAACATAAACCATATAATAGAGAAACATAAGATCTTTGGAGCTTATATTAAATCCCATCCCAAAGTAAAATCAATACGGCAAAAAGGTATTATTTTTGCGCTGGATTTAGATGTTGAAATGGAACGTTATGGCGATTTACGCGACAAGCTCTTCCACTTTTTTATGGAAAACGGGGTCTTTTTAAGGCCTCTTGGTGGCACCATTTACATTCAAGCGCCTTATACTATTACAGATGCCCAACTCGATAAAATCTATCAGGTTATTGAAGACGTTTTAGAAGTCGTCTAAACCTTCTTCCATTTTTAATTCCTGTAAATTAATGGTTCCCATTTCGCCATCAATTTTTACATAAAGCGTACTATAGCTCCATTCGTTATTTATTTTTTCGGCAGAAACAACAATGACACCTTCGTCTTTTGGACCTTTAATAGGGATTCTTAAGTCGGCAGTGCTTGATCCGTTTACATGCTTATAACTGGTACTTCCCATACCATTGGTCTCGATGGGCTCCCCTAAAAATGAAATTACCTTTTCGTTTTCTGTAGCCAAAGAAAAGGCATGGGTATAAGGCTCAGAACCCGCGATGGCATCTGAAACTTTATAAACTAAGGCGCCTACGATAACGACAACAATAACAATTAGCGTCAAACAGCCTCCGCCAAGTACCCATCCCCAATTTCTGCTAAACCAACTTCTTTCTTGTACAACTTCCATAATTATTAAATTTATTACCAATACGTCCATCCTAATGGAATCTTGTTACAATTTCAGCAAAATAATTCTGCTTTACAAGCTAAAATGATATGATTTAAAAGCCATAACGATTACTTTTGTTTCAAATATTTTTTCGTGCATAAACCAATATACATAACGTCTATTTCTTCTATTTCCGCTTTAGGAAACACCACGGAACAGGTTTGGAAAAACTATAAAAGTGCCGCACATTTTATTTCTGAAAAGAACGGGCATTTGGTTTCAGAATTATCCGGAGACTCACAAGCAGAGATTTTAAAACTTAAATCATTGGACTCCAAATATAAAGCACTAGACGATTCTGTATTATTCGGTATCTATTCCGCTAGAAAAGCTACAAAAAAAGCAGGCTGGTCATCAGAAGGTAATTTTGGAATTAATATAGGCTCCTCTCGCGGGGCAACCCAACTCTTCGAAAGCTATCACGAAGATTTTTTAAAAAATAACAAAGCAAAAACCTTGAGTTCTCCCACAACAACTTTAGGTAATATATCCTCTTGGATTGCGCACGATTTACAAACACAAGGGCCGGAAATTTCACACTCCATCACGTGTTCAACGGCGCTACACGCCATACTTAATGGGGTTGCGTGGTTACAATCCGGACTTTGCAACAAATTTTTAGTTGGCGGAAGTGAAGCCCCTTTAACCCCATTTACCATCTCGCAAATGCAAGCTTTAAAGATTTATGCTAAGCAATCCGGACAAAGTGAGGACTCTTATTATCCTTGTCGCGCTTTAGATCTTAATAAAAAACAAAACACTATGGTTTTGGGCGAAGGTGCAGCCATGGCCTGTTTAGAATCTCAAGAAACACCAAATGCCTTAGCAAAAATTACAGGTATGGGTTATGCCACCGAAATTTTAGAACACAATGTCTCTCTATCTGCAAATGGAGACTGCTTTATAAAATCTATGAATATGGCCTTAGGCGATTTAAACCCAAAAGATATAGACGTTATTGTGACTCATACCCCTGGCACCATTAAAGGCGACACGTCTGAATTTCATGCCATTAAAAAAGTTTTTTGTAACAGCACGCCTAGTTTAACTACTAATAAGTGGAAACTCGGTCACACCTTAGGAGCCTCAGGGATGTTAAGCGTCGAAATGGCGGTTTTAATGCTTCAAAATCAGGAATTTATTTCTGTTCCTTATATTGAAACACAACAGCCTAAAAGACTAAAAAACATCCTAGTCAATGCGGTTGGATTTGGAGGTAATGCTGTGAGTATTTTACTCTCAAAATAAAATGATGCAACCGTATAAAAAACGATATTTCAATACTATAAATTAAAACGTATTACTTATGACTGAATGGTTTTCGGCTTTAGATTCTTTTTCCCAATTCTTTTGGATTATAGCGGGCATTAGCTCATTAATATTTGCTTTCGTCATCGTAACCACCTTTGCAGGTATTGATGGTGGCGACGACTTTGATGCTATTGAAACCGATGTTGGTATAGAATTTCAGTTTATAACATTTAAAAATCTTATCGGGTTTTTTACCATTTTTGGATGGATTGGGATCGCTGGAATAAATGCAGGGTTTTCAAAACCAGTCACTGTTATTACGGCTTTTGGCTGTGGTTTACTAATGATGGCTATCATGGCCGGCATGTTTTACGCCATGAAAAAGCTAACCGATAGCGGCACATTGAATTACAAAAATGCCATTAATGCTATTGGTGAAGTCTATTTAACCATTGGCGCTAACCGCTCAAGAATGGGTAAAGTGAGCGTTAGAGTGCAAGGTTCTTTAAGAGAATTAGAAGCGCTTACAGATGCATTAACCGACCTTAAGTCCGGAACGCTTATACAAGTAATAGATGTCACTAGTAATGGCATTTTAATAGTGAATGAAACTAAAAAACCTATAGAACCAACTAAACAAGAAACTTATGAATTACCTTCTAACACAGGAACCTAAATTTGATTTAGGTTTTCCAATTGCCATTATTTTTGCAATACTATTTGTCTTTGTATTTTTAATTATTTTAATCAGACGGTATAAACGCTGTCCTTCAGATAGAATACTTGTCGTGTATGGTAAAGTTGGTGGCGGCCAATCCGCCAAATGTATCCATGGAGGTGCAGCCTTTATCGTGCCTGTATTTCAGGATTATCAATTTTTAGATTTAACACCAATATCTATTGAGGTCAATCTTGTCAATGCCTTATCGAAACAAAACATTCGTGTAAATGTACCCTCTCGTTTTACTATTGGTGTTTCTACAGAGCCTGGTATTATGCAAAATGCTGCTGAAAGATTACTGGGGCTCAACCAAGGTAATATTCAGGAATTAGCACAAGAAATCATTTTTGGGCAATTGCGTTTGGTCGTAGCGTCTATGGATATTGAAGAAATTAATAATGACCGTGATAAGTTTTTAACTAATATTTCTCAAAGTGTAGAATCAGAGCTAAAGAAAGTGGGGCTGAAATTAATCAACGTAAACATAACAGATATTGTTGACGAGTCTCGGCTATATTGAGGCTTTAGGAAAAGAAGCTGCGGCACATGCTATTAACGCCGCACGTAAATCTGTAGCTGAAAAAACCAGGAGATGGTTCTATTGGAGAAGCAAATGCGGTACAGGATGAAAGAACGCAAGTAGCAGCTGCCAATGCCCAAGCAGTAGAAGGTGAAAACACAGCGAAAATTGCTGTTGCAAATTCAGATTCTTTGCGTCGCCAACGGGAGGCTGAAGCAGAGCGTGTGGCTATCGCCTCAGAAAAAGTACAAGGAGCAAAAGCGTTACAAGAATCGTATGCTGCAGAGCAAGAAGCCGAAGTCGTAAGGGCTGAAAGAGAACGCTCATCTCAAATGGCCGATATTATTGTGCCTGCCGAAATTGACAAGCGCAAAGTGGAAATAGATGCTGAAGCCCAAGCGGAACAGATTAGAAGACGTGCAAAAGGTGAAGCCGATGCCATACTATTTAAAGCCCAAGCCGAAGCTCAAGGTCAATATGAGATTTTAACAAAGCAGGCTGCAGGTATGGAACAAATTGTTAAAGCTGCGGGAAATAATTCTAAGGATGCTGTTTTATTATTAATCGCAGACAAATTACGGGAACTAGTGAAAATGCAGTCTGACGCCATTAAAAATATTAAAATTGATAAAGTGACCGTTTGGGAAAATGGCGGCGGAAAAGATGGTAAATCATCAACCGCTAATTTTTTGTCCGGTATGTATAAATCGGTACCCCCTTTACAAGAAATGTTTAATATGGCAGGTATGGAACTGCCGGAATACTTAAAAGGGAAAGATCCAAAAGGTAATACTGAAGCAGAAGCTGTAGAAGAAATGCCTTTAAAATAAAAGACGAAATTGGTAAAGATAAAATCCGCTACGAGAGCGGATTTTATCTTTACCAATTTTTCTATATTTACCGGAAACCAAGCGCCTATGAAACCCTTATACAAACTGCTATGCCTCGTAGCACTCTTAATTACCGCATGCCATGATGCACAACAAGACCCTAATATTTACACACAATTTGAATCAAAATTCTATACTATAGATGGTTACAAAATAAATGTAGAAATGAAAGGTTCCGGTGACCCAATCTTCTTTTTGCCAGGTGGTCCGGGGAATTCTCATGATTATATGCAAGGTAATTTTGGGCAGTATTACAAAACGAATACGGTGGTGTTTTTCGATTGGTTGGGCCGGGGAAAGAGCGATGATGCCAAGAGCGCGTCGGAATATTCTGTAGAGAATGATGTAGCAATGATAGAAAAACTAAGAGTGCTTCTAAAATTTGAAAAAATCACATTGGTTGGGCATTCTTACGGAACGGTTCCTGCACAAGCTTATGCTATTAAATATCCTAATCAGCTAGATAAAATGGTGCTTATTAATGGTTTCCACAGTGGCGCCATGTGGCAAGCGAACTGTGATAGTTATAACCATTATGCAAAAACCCATTTTCCGAACGATGGACAAAAGTGGACTCACTTCGTGCCTTAGGTTACGTGTCAAGTGATAAAGCCCTAGCAGCTGTTTACGGGAGTTTTCCAACAAAATATATTTATTATCACAACACAAAACTAAAACAAAACCTGCCAAAAACAGAACATCGTGGCTGGGTGAACGATGTTTATGTCGCTATCATTGGTAGAGATGGAGACTTCGACGTATCAGGAAGTATGATCCATCAGGATTACCGAAAGGAATTAAAAAATATTAAAGCAAAAACATTAATTGTTGCCGGGCGCTATGATGGCGTCTCCACTCCGGAATTTGCAATACAATACAAAATCTTTATGCCTAAAGCTCAATTTGAAATGTTTGAGAATAGCGGCCATAATCCTTACTTGGAAGAACCTGAGAAATTTTTTAAAATCTTCAACACCTTTTTGAATGAATAAAATAGTTTATAAAAGAAAAGTGCCAAAAATGAAAATGGCCTTTGGTATCATATTCTTTATTTTTGGCTTTTCTTTACTCTTTCATTTTTATGGATTTCTCATTTGTGGTATGTCCACTTTCTTCTTCTACACCGATGGCTCAGAAATAGATTTAGACTCAAAAACATATAGAACATTTATTTCTCTATTTGGTTTTCGTTTTGGACAATGGAAAGCTTTGCCGGATATTGAATATATTTCGGTATTTAGCACTTCTGAAATTAATACAATAAGATCTTTAGGAGCAGAAGCCAATATAAAAAGTGATGTCATTCAACTCAATTTATTTCACAACAGAAATCAAAAAATAACGGCTTACACAACAACAGATAAAAAGGATGCTTTTAAAATGGCAGATGAAATTGCACAAATCCTAAACATTGACATCTTAGATGCAACAGAACCAGAATCGAAATGGTTGTAACTAAAATAGGCATCTATTAAGTAAATTCATAAAAAAACGCTTCGATGGTTATCGAAGCGTTTTTAAATAAAATTTTATACTATTTATTTACAATTTCCTGACATTTCTAGCTTTTCAAATCCAAAGATAAAAAGTCCTGAAGCAGATACTGTTGTAACTACATTAGTAACACCATCTGTACATTTACCATTTAATTCAGTTAATGCTAGTTTTGCTTCTTCTTGAGCATCCATTGCAGTTAAACCAAGAACGTTTGTGTTCTTTTTTACTACGCTCACTTCTTTTCCTGCTTTTACATAGTTTGAAGGTGTAGAAACAAATCCTACTGTTCCACAACTAGTTAACATTAATGCTGCAAACGCTAATCCTAATACTTTTTTCATTCTTTAATATTTTTAAATTTCGTCAAAACTAATCTTTTAAGGTTAATGAACCGTAAAACAACAGGAATTAATATTAGGATAAAAATATCTCTATATATTTCAAAATAAAATACCCTATATAAATGGATATAACTATTTTTGTTTTAAACGAATTCTTTCATGAGCGAGATAAAACACAATTGGACAAAAGAACAAATATTAGCTATTTATAATAAACCTTTAATGGAATTGCTTTACGAAGCAGCCACTGTACATCGGTTACATCACGACCCAAATACGGTTCAGGTAAGTACCTTACTGTCTATTAAAACCGGTGGTTGTCCTGAGGACTGTGGGTATTGCCCACAAGCTGCAAGATATCATACA
This sequence comes from Lacinutrix neustonica, assembly GCF_026625145.1. GTDB lineage: Bacteria > Bacteroidota > Bacteroidia > Flavobacteriales > Flavobacteriaceae > Lacinutrix > Lacinutrix neustonica. The sequence goes on from NZ_CP113088.1 coordinate 2,101,599, forward strand.
GACATTGAGGGCAATGATTTAATGAGTGTTCAGCAAGTAAAAGCACAAGCTTTACGTGCAAAATCCTCAGGAAGTTCGCGTGTTTGTATGGGCGCCGCTTGGCGTAATGTTAAAGATGGAGAGGAGTTTGACCAAGTTTTAGAAATGGTACGCACCATTAACAAACTGGATATGGAAGTGTGTTGTACTTTAGGAATGATTACAGAGAACCAAGCCCATCGCTTAGCTGAAGCTGGACTCTATGCCTACAACCACAACTTAGACTCTTCTGAAGATTATTATAAAGAAGTGATTTCTACACGTGGTTTTGAAGACCGTTTAAAAACGATTGACAACGTGCGAAAAACAAACGTAACCGTTTGTTCCGGAGGTATTATTGGTATGGGAGAAGCTATTGAAGATCGAGCAGGGATGCTGGTGGCCTTAGCGACTTTGAACCCGCAACCGGAATCGGTACCTATAAATGCATTAGTTCCAGTGGAAGGCACCCCTTTAGCTGAAGAAAAGCCAGTATCTATATGGGATATGATTAGAATGGTCGCCACAACTAGAATTATCATGCCGGAAACCCAAGTACGACTAAGTGCTGGTAGAACAGAAATGAGTCGCGAAGGTCAAGCCATGTGTTTCTTTGCTGGTGCTAACTCCATTTTTGCTGGTGATAAACTTTTAACCACCCCAAATCCCGATGTCAATGAAGACATGAAAATGTTTGAGATGTTAGGGTTGAATCCTCAGAAGCCATTCATAAAAAAGATGCAGCCAGCCTCTGTAGAAGCGAAAGATTCTCAATTTGAAGCGTTAGGAGAAAAACCTAAATGGTCAAGGCCGGAGCACAAAATTGAGAGAAATGAGGAAGCTAAGCAAAAAGCGAAACCTATTCAATAGTTAAAGTCTTATTATAAAAGCGTCAATTTCAGAACCTTTTCTTAACTTTAACACTATAAAACAACTAATTTTTGAAATTGAATCTTCAAGATATCCCACGAGTAAAAACCATTTCAAAAGAAGTGTTTATTCGTGATTATTTCAAACCACAAAAACCAGTGGTTATAGAACAATTTATAGAAGATTGGCCAGCCTATTCTAAATGGAATTTAGAATTTATAAAACGTCTAGCGGGCGATAAAATCGTACCGTTATACGACGACAGGCCTGTTAATTACAAAGACGGATTTAATGAGCCTCATACCAAGATGAAGATGAGCGATTATATCGATTTGTTAAAACGGGAACCTACAAAATTGAGAATTTTTCTTTGGAATGTTTTAAAAGAGATACCTGAACTTCAAAAAGATTTTACTTTTCCGGATTTCGGATTGAAGTTAATGAAAGGCCTACCAATGTTATTTTTTGGGGGTACTAATTCGCATACGTTTATGCATTACGATATTGATTTAGCCAATATCTTTCATTTCCATTTTGAAGGCAAAAAACAATGCATCTTATTTGATCAAGAGCAAAACAATTATTTGTATAAAATTCCACATTCATTAATAGTACGGGAAGATATTGATTTTACAAATCCGGATTTTAATAAATGGCCCGCATTAGAGAAGGCAAAAGGGTGGGGGTGCGAATTAAACCATGGAGAAGTGCTATACATGCCGGAAGGGTATTGGCATTATATGCGTTATATAACCCCAGGGTTCTCCATGAGTCTGCGTGCTATTGCTAGACATCCAAAAACATTAGGTCAAGCTTTTTATAATGTGTTTTTTATGCGTACTTTAGATAATATCATGCGTCGTGTAAAAGGGCAAAAGTGGATCGATTGGAAAAATCAAAAAGCAATAACAAATACTAATAAATACATACAATAAAATGAAAAAAATAGTACTTATAGCATTTCTATTAGCCGCTTATTTAGGAAATGCCCAAGCATTCTCAGGAAAGGATGATAAAAAATTATTTATAGGAGCTAACCTGCAAGAAAATGCAACAGGTATTACCATTGGTTTAGACTATGGTATTGGCGAAAACATTTCATTAGGTATCAGTGGGGCGTACGCATTGAATTTAACTAATGGTTTAACGGCAGATTTTGTAGATCGTTTTGATTTAAAAGGACGTTTTAATGCCAACTTAGGGAATGTTTTAAATATTAGCGACAATTTTGATGTTTACCCTGGATTAAGCTTGAGCTTAAAAAACTTTGGAGGCCATTTAGGTTTTCGCTATCTTTTCACCTCCGGTTTTGGTGTTTTTGCTGAGGTTGGAACAACATTTGCAAAATACAATACTGATAACTTAACAGCGGCAGAACAAATTCACAATCAATTTGTAACAAATATTGGAGCTATTTTTAATCTGTAAGCGTTTTTTATAACATCTATAAAGCCTTTCAATTTTCATTGAAAGGCTTTTTTATAAAAGCTATTTCACCAATTCATTGGCCTTTTCATATACCAAATGCGCCTCCCAACCACGGTATAATAAATAATCTATTAATTTCTTTTTCTTCTTTAGCATATTGCTTTCATGCATAGAATGGACTCTTTTCTCTGCTAAAGCATCGAATACAGAGAGATATTCATCTTCTGAAATTTCTTTAAGCGCTTGATTGACGTTGAATTTTGATATCTCCCGCTTCTTAAGTTCAAGGAGCAGACGCCGTCTCCCCCATTTTTTTATTCTGAACTTCCCACTAACATATGTTTGAGCAAAACGTGCTTCATTAAGGTAGTTGTGCTCCAAAAGATGAACAATGATAACATCTATGGCCTCAGGAATCATGTTCATGTTTTTCAACTTTTGTCTTACCTCTTGATGACAACGTTCTTGATAAGCACAGTAATGTTCTAATTTTTTGGTTGCTTCTTCTACTGTATGTGTTTTTATGTTTTGATACATATTCCAAAAATAAGTGATTAAAAAAGAATACCAAAAAAGTCTTTTGTGATAGCAACACGTAACCATCAGGTCAAGTTACCTTCGTTTTTAAGGCGATAGCACAAAATAAATTAATCTGATTGTTTTCGTTGGTACCAGGAATCAAATAAGTAAAGCTACTGTAGTACTTTTTTATAAGTTGTATGTAATAGAGACTATTAAATTTCGTCCAGGGCTAGAGATACCAGACGAATAGGTTCTATAGCGTTGGTCGGTAATATTTTCTATACTAGCCGTTAACGTGGTTGCCTTGTTTATTTGATATTGGCTTCTTATATTAAGAGTGTACCATGAAGGTGAATACGGATTTCCATTTTGATCTAATGCATACAAATAGTCCTTTTCTTTCTCAGAAGGCGCAAATTGATTAAAATCAAGAGTATTATTGTAATTTAAATACCCATCAACTTTTAGACATTTATTTTGCCATACCAAATGTGTATTACCAAAATTTGGAGCGACGTGCCTAACAGGCACTTCAATACCATCGGTCTCTTCTGTTCCCCCAGTAATGTTATACTGCGACGTTAATTTAAAGCTGTTGTTAAAATGTACTTGAGCTCCAATCTCGAAACCATAAATCCATGATTTTGAAGCATTTTGTATCGATTGCACTTCACTAAGGTCTCCATCGTAAACAATTTCCGTTTCACCATTCAAATCCCCATGACGGCGCACTAGAGCATTATTTAAATACGTATAATACGTAGCTGTATCTAAAATAAGAATGTCATCAAAATTCAATCTCAAACCAAGTTCTCCTCCATAAGCATATTCCGGCATCAAACTTTCATTAGGAACAACTACTGCGCCAGGTTCTGAGTCAAAAACCTTTCCTATATCGTCTATATTTGGTGCTCTAAAAGCAGAGGAGGCATTCAATCGCCATTGTATGGTATTATTGGGAGACCAACTGACACCCGCAGATCCTGTAAGCGCACTTGCTCTATTGGTAGACGCTCTAAATGGTAAGTTTAAAAACACATTGTTTTCAGAAAAATCGGCATGAGATACGACATAGTTATAACGCATTCCCGATTGAAACACCACTTGATTATTAGGCTTATACTTTATGTTTCCATATACAGCAGCCGATTGCCAGGTGGAACCATTAGGGTATCGTGTTACTATAGCCTGTGTTTCGAAATTCTCTATATTTTCTTGGAACGCTTCGGAATTAACCTTATTGTAGACATATTCAATGCCATAGAACAGCTTAGTACGTCTACTCAACCCTTTTTCTAAGTCTAAATTAAAAGATAAGGCATTTACATTTTCTGCTCTGTGGTTTCTAATAGAAGATTGAAAATCCCGATCGGTTCTACTTTCTTGAAAATTTTGATAAGCAGCAGTCGCTTGAATTTTATCATATAAATTGGAATGACTACTTAACTTGATTACATTAAAATTGGTCATGAACCAGGTTTGTGGACCATAATACCATTCGGCAGATCGCAACGTGCCATTACGGTAGCGAATAAGTCTATCGTATCTTGGATTATCTGAAGTCGCTGTATAAAAAACACCTAAGTCAAAGGTTAACTCCTCTTTTGATTCATACCGCACTTTCTGCATGAGATTCATCTGATTATATCCGGAAAATTTTTGAACGAGCGGATTGCTATTTCTCACCACAACATCATCTCCATTATTACTCGCAACGAATTCGGGTCGTACATAATCTTTTGGTCCATGACTGCCCATTCTTAAATCATCAAAAGACGTATACGTCGCATTGGATATAAACGCCCATTTTTTTAAACCATAATTTAATCCAAGATGCCCAGTTTTCTCATTGCTTGCTGTAGCATGGCGTAATACCGCTTCAGTTTTAACAAAGCTCTCCTTTGAATAGGACACCTGTGGTTTATGAGTATAAAAGCTCATCACACCGCCTATAGCGTCACTACCATATATCACGTTTCCAGCCCCTAGAGATACTTCCGTGGTTTGAATAGAGAAGGGATCGATAGAAATGACGTTTTGAATATTTCCCCCTCTAAAAATGGCGTTATTCATACGCACACCATCGACTGTAATTAATAATCTATTGGTTGAAAAACCCCTTATCATTGGACTTCCGCCACCCAGTTGGCTTTTTTGAATATAGACCTGCCCCGATGCTTCTAATAAATCTGCACTGGTTTGTGGATTGTTAAATTGAATTGCCTGAGCATTAATGCTCACTATTTTTTTTGGAATATCTCTTTTACTTTCTTCAAACTTCGAAGCAGAAATAACAATTTCATCTAAACCTTCTGCCTTGGTTTCTAAGAAAACTTGTCCTTTTTTGATATCCTTTTTTTTTATAGCAAACAAATTATATCCTATATGTTTGAAATAAATGATTTCAGTGTCATTAAAAATGTCTAAATTAATTTTTCCATAGAAATCGCTAATAACACTTTTATTCTCGGACTTTATTAAATACTGCTACTTCTACTATTGGCTCTTTCGTTTCTTTATTATACACTGTAATTTCCTGTGCTTCCATATAAGAGCTAAAGCAAACAACCATAAATAAAAAGAAAAAAACAGGGGTATTTTTAGTTAAAAACGTCATTAAATATTTGTAGTGATTTTGGTTTTTTAAAACTTCCCAAATGTAATTCAAAATACAAAAGAATAAAGCTTAAAAAAGCATGTCTTTGTTTCGCGTTAATTTTTACTGATTCTAACGCATCAAAATTTGTGCCTAACAACTGTTTTAACAAAGATAAGTTTTCTTCCGACACATGATACCTGCTTGAATTCCTAAAGACAAATGCGCCATCTTCTAAATTAAAATAAGGTGAATCAATTTGGGAGGTATCAGGATAAAAGCCTAAGTGTTTTGATAAATTTAATAGAAATAATAAATGGAAATTAGCATACTGGTCATGCGTATCTAACCACTGTAAGGTCGCTTCTATATAATTAAATAACGTATCATTTTGTTCCTCTTCCTGAAGTGACATCGAGAGTACCTCTGCTAAAAACATAACGATAGCACTTTTTAAAACATTAGTATGTAAACTGGAATAGAGGTAATTGATTTTGACTTCCTTTATGTATTGTAACCCTCGAGAAGATTTATGATCGGTAATCAACTGCACTTGTGACAACAATTGATAATACGCTGTTTTAGAACCCTTAGCACCTTTTAGAACGCCTCTTAACAAGTAACTAACAATGCCTTCCTTTTGTGTGTAACATTTAACTATTAAATCGTGATCTCTATATTTAATTTTAGAAAGTACAATAGCATTTGTAGTAACAAGCATTATCTTACTATCATTAGTTTAAGTGTTTTAGTCTCGAAAGACTCCAAATCTGAGATTAAGATCAAATAGACTCCGAAGCCACTGTTCTACCGGACATATTTTTCCCATTCCAAAGGGCTGTTCCTCCAACAACTTCTAAGTTGTACCCTTTAAATCTCGCGTTTGTTCTTGACTCTCCTTCAGTCACTAAGTTACCTTCTATATCTGTTATTTTTATATTAACATTGCCTGTTATGCCTTTAATTTTCACCTTTTTTTCATTAATGTTAAAACTAGGCCTAACAGGATTTGGGTAAACATAGGTCGCTTCCAAACCATCTACTGGAGCAGAGGTTTCAGAATTAAAGGCAACCATCCCTTTCTCAGTAGCAAAATAAACTTGACCGCTGGTAGCATCTATAGCAACATCTAAAACATCATTTGAAGGGAGTGGTGAATTGTCTTTTGTAAAATGATAAATGGTTTCCTGTCCATCTGAAGAAAAATAATAAACTCCGGTATCCAATGTTGCAATCCATTTATTATTGGATCCATCAACTTCTATATCGGTTACAAATTGTCGAAACAATAATTCTCTAGGAACCCCATCGTCTAAAATAACAATATTAGAAACTTCGGCACACCCTCCATAAATTCTAATGTGTTGGTTACTATTCTTAGCCCTTTGTCTGTACCTAACCATAACTGATTTTGTTTATCTATAGCCATTGTTTTTACAGATGGTGAAGGCATGTTTTGTCCTATTTGACTTATGTTTTTAATAGCTCCTGTCGTGACGTTAAATCCTATGAGTCCAAAACCATGTGATCCCATAAAAACAGTCTCGTTGTTATCGAAAACGATGGAAGAGAAGCCCGCATTTTCTGTAGCGGGGCTAATAAGTGGTTCTAAGCTAAAGCTTTCCCATTGGCCTTCTTTAAATCGATTAAGGGGCCTTTCATTTCTAGCATTTAATACCCGGAGCGCTCCATCTTTGTCAAAGTTACTAGCGAAAACAAACGTGTTTTCAGGAATAAAAGGAGTTAATGTACTATTGCCTTCATTATAAAAGGTAATTGGCTCGCTATCTTTGATATAAACTAGCCCTTTAATAGAAGAACTAACATAGACCTCTCCAGTATTAAAAGGATTTATAGAAAGATATGTTAGTGCCCAAGGATTTGGAGTAATTGTCGTTAAAGAATTGTAAGAAATATTATTCCATTGCTCGTTGATATAATGACTTAGACCAGATTCTCTAATACCTGCATATGGATTATAATTTGCATCGTGACTTCCATGAGTAACCCAAACTTCACTCGATTGCGTTCTTACTTGAAAAAAATAATTTCGTAGCGGACTTTGCGGATGAATTTCTTGAAATACAGAGGGCGCATTGATGTCTATTTCAATAATTCCTAAACCCGATAGCCCAATCGTGTCAACACGGCTAGAACCAATATAAATTTTGTTCTTAGAGAGATCTGTGAATGCAGATGTAAAGGTAACATTATTATAATCTACTGCAGAAACCGTACGTACTTCCTCGAAATTTTCGGTGTAAATGTAAATGTTATTTGTAATGGTCACCACGAGGTTTTCATTTGAGTAGCGCATATCTAATGGAGGTGTGGCATACAAAATTAATGAAACAGCAGACCCATTCGTTAGATCATAAAGTCTACCATTTGCACTAGTCCCGTACAGCTTTAACCCTGTCGATACGATACCATTAAACGGGATTGCTGTTACCCATTCCCATTGTTGATAATCTATAAGATTAGGATTATCTAATGCCGCTTTTCTTAAGCCATTTTCTGTCGCTGCATAGATAAAACCATTGAATACTGCCGTTTCATTAATTTTAATTTGAGCACCGTTGTCTCCTATAAAATAGGTGTCACCAAATTCTAAAGCGCTACTATCATAAACAGAAATACCATAATTTGTTGAGATATAAACCTCATTCCCAGTCAAATAAAAATCATTAATTATTTTATCGTTTGGAGGAATAGAGGGCTTCTCTAAAATATCGACTATCGTTTTAACATCTCTACTCGATTCAATATAAATCTGAATCAATCCATTTTCAAACCCAATAAAGAGCAACCCTTTATTTTCTATATATTCAATACTTGAAATGGTTTCTCCCGACAACCCTTCGATGGTTGATATTTTATCAATTTCATTAGTAGTTACATCATAAACAAAAATAGCATTTTCTGCTGCTCCAAAAATTTTGGTTTCTCCATATGAAATACTAGAGACGTCTAGATATGAAAAACAACCCGTCCACCCTGGAAAAAGGTCTTGACTAAAGATTAGAGACGGAAATATAAATAATATAAATAAAAACCTAACTTTCATAATTTGTAATTACGAACATATAACGTAGAAACAGAAGAAATTATATAAAAAAATAAAAAAAGCTCCTGATTTTAGGAGCTTTTAATAGTCTTATCAAAACGTTTTATACTACACCTTGTGCTAACATAGCATCTGCTATTTTAACAAATCCGGCGATATTTGCTCCTTTTACGTAATCTATGCTTCCATCTTTTTGTCGTCCATATGTTACACAAGACTCATGAATGTCGTTCATAATTTGGTTTAACTTAGCGTCAACCTCTTCTCTTGTCCAATTGTAACGCAATGAATTCACGCTCATTTCTAAACCTGAAGTTGCTACACCACCAGCATTCGATGCTTTTCCTGGGGAGAATAACACTTTCGCTTTTTGTAAAACTTCAATCGCCTCCGGAGTAGTAGGCATATTCGCGCCTTCTGCTACTGCTATAACCTTATTTTTAACTAGAGTTTCAGCCTCTTCTTTATCTAATTCGTTTTGAGTAGCACACGGCATCGCGACATCACAGTTAACACCCCAAGGTCTTTCTCCTTCGTGATAAGTAGCGTTAGGATAAGCTTCTATATAGTCACTAATTCTTCCACGTTTCACGTTTTTAATGTCCATGATGTGTGCTAATTTCTCTTCATCTATACCCGCCTCATCGTAAATATAACCTCCTGAGTCTGACATAGTTAATACTATAGCACCCAGTTGTGTTGCTTTCTCACAAGCATATTGCGCGACATTTCCGTAACCGGAGATAACCACGGTTTTTCCTTTAAAAGAATCTCCTTTTGTTGCCAACATGTTTTTTGCAAAATAAACGCAACCATAACCTGTCGCTTCCGGTCTAATTAATGAACCACCATAAGAAATACCTTTTCCAGTTAACACGCCCGTAAATTCATTACGTAACCTTTTATATTGTCCGAACATATAACCTATTTCACGTCCTCCAACACCTATATCACCCGCAGGAACATCTGTATTTGGGCCTATATGACGGAATAATTCACTCATAAATGATTGACAAAAACGCATCACTTCGTTGTCACTTTTTCCTTTTGGGTTAAAGTCACTCCCTCCTTTTCCACCACCCATTGGTAGTGTTGTTAAAGAATTTTTAAACACTTGTTCAAAACCTAAAAATTTAAGAATACTTAGGTTTACCGAAGGATGAAAACGTAAACCGCCCTTATACGGTCCGATAGCAGAATTAAACTCAACTCTAAAAGCTCTGTTTACCTGAGTTTCGCCTTTGTCATCAATCCAAGGCACTCTGAATATAATCGTGCGTTCTGGTTCTACCATGCGCTCCAACAACATTTTATTTTGGTATTGTGGATTGTCTTCTATAAAAGGAATGACTGTTTCAGCTACTTCATGTACGGCCTGTAAAAATTCAGGTTCATGACTATTTTTCTCCTTAACTAAGTCTAAAAATGCTTGTATTTTATTTTTCATTAAAAGTAAAATTATGATACTATTATATATATAGTTAATTGTTCTTGCAAATATACATTATCTTTAAAAATGACATTGTTTTTTTTTAAAATTCACAAAAGAAAAATTAATAGAAAGAAAATTAATTCGCTGCATTTAATCTATATTATTTGTTGGTTAATCGGATTTTTCTATATTTGCTTACATGTTGCCTCTAAACCAGAACAATACAATGTTTAAAACGAAACAAATAGTTGTGCTATTCTTTATTTGCTTTGCTATGCAAACAGCAAAAGCACAATTAGGATTCTCTCACGAGTTGGGCATTATAGCTGGCCCTGTGGCCATGAAATCGGATTTTGGTGTGCGTTCTGATTTTGAAACCAATACAGAAAATACAGGGTTTGGTATTGGCCTAGTCCATTATATCAATTTTGCATATCGCGCCGATTGTAATTGTTATACTACAGATAATTATTTTAACGATCATTTTAAGTTACGCACCGAACTATCATGGAATAAAACAAAACTAGAACACGTTGGCGAGTTTGTTGCACCTAATAAAACGAGTGAGGAATCTAACCGTTTAAGAGCACATACTGGCGAGGCCAATAATTTTGATATTGGTATGCAACTTGAGTTTTTTCCATTAAGTATTCGTTCATTTCAAGCTTTTGGTTATAAATTTGCTCCTTTTGTAAGTCTAGGTGCGCACTATGTGGCCTATAACCCAAAGGTTAATACTGATTATGGTAATGGTAACGCCCAAGATTTTTCTAATTTCTATAGTCCGTGGTATGCAGATAATCCTTACAACGCAGATACGAATCCTAATGGGTTACAAATACCTGTAGATCCAAGCTCAGGAAGCACCTGGTCTATTGTATCAAGTGTTGGTGTACGTTATAAAATATCCCCTTTGGCAGATATTATGCTAGATCTTAGAGGTCAATACTACTTTAGTGATTGGGTCGATGGATTAAATCATGAATTAGAATATAACAAAAATAACGATTGGTTGGTTTGGTTAAACTTTGGTTATATCTATTATTTAAATTAATCTAAAAAAAGCAAACAAAAAAGCTCAAGTGTTTATTGCACTTGAGCTTTTTTGTTTATGCATAAAACGAGATGCTATTCTAAGGCCTGTTTTAAATCGTTTATTAAATCTTCTTCATCCTCAATGCCCACGCTTAACCTAATTAGGGCATCTACTACACCCCATTTCTCACGTGCTTCTTTTGGAATACTGGCATGCGTCATACTTACTGGGTGCCCCGCTAAAGATTCTACACCACCTAAAGATTCTGCTAGGGTGAAAATCTTGAGTTTTTCAACAACTCTAATCGCCTCATCATAACTGTTTCCTTTGGTAGTGAAAGACAGCATGCCTCCAAAATCTTTCATTTGAGATTTTGCGATGTCATGATTTGGATGGGCTTCAAAACCTGGCCAATACACTTTTTCTACTTCAGGATGAGAAGCCAAGTAATGAGCAACAGCCTTGCCGTTTTCACAGTGTCGTTGCATTCTTACGTGAAGTGTTTTGATTCCCCTCAGTGCTAAAAACGCATCCTGTGGTCCACAAATAGCACCACTGGCATTCTGTATAAAATATAACTTATCTGCCAACTGTTTGTCTTTTACAACCAATGCTCCCAAAACTAAATCACTATGTCCTCCAATATATTTTGTTGCCGAATGCATGACGATGTCTGCCCCTAACTCCGAGAGGTTGTTGTAAATAAGGCGTTGCAAAGGTGTTATCAACTGCCAATAAGACTTTGTGCTTTTTCGCAATAGCAGCACAGGCCTGAATATCGATAATATTGAGCATTGGGTTTGTTGGTGTTTCTATCCAAATTAATTTTGTTTTATCGGTTAAATACTCTTCCATACTAAACGCCTTTTGTAGGTCTACAAAATGAAATTTAATCCCATAGCCCTCAAAAATTGAAGTAAATAGGCGATAGCTCCCACCGTATAAATCGTTATTCGAAATCACTTCATCTCCTGGTCGTAAAAGCTTCATTACGGCATCTATTGCCGCCATACCGGAACCAAAGACCAAGCCATAGCCCCCGTTTTCAATGCTCGCCAACGCGTTTTCCAAAGCCTGACGTGTGGGGTTATGCGTTCTTGAATAGGCAAATCCTTTATGTTCACCAGGAGTAGATTGTGCATAAGTGGATGTTTGATATATGGGAGGTATTACCGCTCCATAAGCCGGATCCAGTTTTTGCTTGCCGTGAATTGTTTTTGTGTTAAATTTCATCTTTCAATATTATTATGTTTTAGAATTTGAATCGATCAACCAAAAAATTAATTACTCGCATGAATAAAACGCGCGCCATCCCTATTTTAGTAGGTAACAACAAAAATAGCCGTTCATGCTTTGTATTCAAATTCTATTAATACCTTTAGCCTATGTTTAACACAGCGCCTTTCAGATTTCTAAAAATATTCGGTTTTATACTTTTTGTTACCGTTTTGTATTCTTGTGACAAAGAGGTTCCCTTAAAATTTACAGAAACCCAAATTATTGACCGAGACGAAACAACTATTGAAATCAACATCCCAAAGGCAGAAGGCCATTCGGAAGCTGCAAAACAAATCAATAGCGCTTTGAGTCAGTTTGTTAATAGCGTATTAAATATAGAAAATTCTTATCCTATAAACGTAGATACTAAAAAAAGTATTGCTGGTTTTAAAAAATCGTATGCTAATTTCAAAACCCAAATGGGAAACAAATTGTATACAAATCTACCCGTTTGGGAGGTTATTATTGATGGCGAAATCCTCTATACAAATAAAACGCTCATTTCTATGGCAATGACCTCTGGTGTTAATACGGGTGCCGCTCATGGCAACCTCGTTTTTGAGTTTTATAATTTTGATATTAAAACCGGAAAACAACTCACTACCAAAAATTTAATTAATGATGTTCAAGCCTTTACCATTCTAGCTAAAAAGTACTACGACAAAGAATTATTGTCTGCAAATGAAAGTCGCATTTCTGCCTTTGAAGCTAAAGCGTTTGAAATCCCGTAAAATATAGGCTTTAGCGAAGATGGTGTTATTGTTTTTTATGACACCTTCAATTCTATTAGTAATCATATCATTGAATTTACCATTCCTTATATTGAGGCCAATCCCTATTTAAACTTTTAAAACACGCAATAACGCTAAAATATAACCCGCGTGCATCCCTTCGTGAACCAATGCAAACTGAATGGCTTGGCTAACATTCGTTAGCGTGTTTCCTGTTGTGGATAAGGTATACTCGTGAAATGTACTAAAGGTTTTAGAGCCAAAATCGGCTTTTGTATGTTCTATTGTAGAGAAAGCTAATTCATTTAATTCATCAACATCGGCTTGGGTTGCCTTTCCATCAGGCTTCGTTCCCTTTTTGTATTTTTTCAATAAGCGCTTCGCTTACATGAGGCTTCAAACCGGACAATTTGTAAACTAAAATCTGCTCTGTAACAATACAGTGTCCAATATTCCAAATCACATTATTATTAAATCCATTAGGAATGGCGTTAAGTTGCGCAAGTGACAATTCTTCTAAGTAGGCTTTAAAAAAGCCTCCGGTTTTAGCAAAAACATCAAAAGTAAAATCCATAAATCATTTTTTTTATAAATATAATGGAATCTATTACAAATGAATTTACTTTGTAGAATTAAATATTTTAGAGATTTCTACTTCCGTGGAAATGCAAAAGAATTTTCAATGAACAAAGTATACTATCTTAAATCTTGCAGTACCTGTATTCGTATTCTAAAAGCACTAGATTTACCTCAAGACACCCGCCTTCAGAATATAAAAACAGACGCCATTACTGAAACACAAATTGATGAAATGAAAGCACTCGCTGGAAGCTACGAAGCACTTTTCAGCAAAAGAGCCACCCTATATAAGCAGCGTGATTTAAAACATAAAGCGCTTACGGAAACAGATTATAGAACCCTCATCCTAGAACACTATACTTTTTTAAGTCGTCCCGTTTTTATTTTAAATGACAAAATCTTTATTGGCAATTCTAAAAACAATATTGAAGCTGTAAATATGGCTTTAAATGAAAACTAGATATTGGGCTTTAATTGCTGCATTTGCTGTACAATTACTGTATGGCCTGAATTACACCTTTGTAAAAGTGGTTTTATCGGGTGGACATATGCGCTCCAACGGACTTGTGCTTTTGCGAATTATAGGTGCTGCATCACTATTCACGGTTATTTAAAAACATAGGGCCAAAAGAAAAAATCGATAAAAAAGACTATAAAACATTCTTTTTTGGAGCGGTGTTTGGTGTTGCCATAAACATGCTGCTCTTTATAAAAGGTTTAGAATACACCACACCTATTCATGCCTCTGTAATAATGATTACCGTTCCAATAATCGTATTAGTGCTGTCTGCTATCTATTTAAAAGAGCGTATTACGACGCTAAAAATTATAGGTGTTGTGCTAGGCTTTTCTCGGAGCTTTGGTTTTAAGCATCTACGGCCGAGGCAATCTCGTTGGCGAAAATATTTCATTAGGAAATCTATTTATTTTCATAAATGCTGTGTCTTACAGTATTTATATAATCATTATTAAAAAACTAACAGACAAATACCATCCTTTCACATTTATACGCTGGCTGTTTTTGTTTGGATTCTTGCTCGTCTTACCTTTTGGATTCCAAGATTTAAAAGCAACCCCACTAGAGACCTTTACTCCTTACATCTATTTCTCTGTGTTTTTTATTGTTGTTGGAGCTACTTTTGGCACTTACGTGTTGAACCCTTTATCGCTTCGCTATTTAAAAGCTTCCACTGTGAGTACTTTTATTTATATTCAACCTGTAATCGCTGGTCTATTTGCTATTATTATGGGAAGCGATGCTATAACCGCTGTAAAATTGATAGCGTCTACCTTAATATTCGCAGGCGTCTATCTCGGTAACTAAAAAACCCAAAGCAATTAAAAATAACAAGCTATAAATTTAAATTTTTAGGCCGTCTGCCGTTTGCTCGTGTATCTTCTTTAGTCAAAATTTTGTAGTCCTGAGATTTTGGAAAATGATCTGCAAGTTCTAATAATGCTTTTGGTAAGCTCGTCATTTTTCTTGCCCCTAAATCAATCCAAGCACCAAGCATTTCGCAAAAAGCTATATTTTCACCTTTATGGTTATAAAAATTATGATCGAATTTAAAAAAGGCACCGTTTTCACTAAGTCCGAAACTTCTAGCGAGACTGTTATGGGCTGTCCTAGAAAAGCTTCTTTAAAATAATGCATGTGTTCATAAAAAACGACAGGGCCAATGTTATAAGTCGCTAACTCCTTCATGGTAAACCCTTGCTCTATCAAGAACCCCATACGGGTGTGACTCATAAAATTGGTATATGCCGAATTGGCTAAATGTCTATTGGCATCAACATCACTCCAACGTATTTCGAATTGTTTTGTGTACATTTTATGTATTATATGGTTATGCTTTTTAACGCTTAGACCGCAATCGTCAAGACTTATTTTTAGGAATATAAACTGATATACAATGCATACTTCCTATTTTTAAAATACAAAAATACTGTTTTCTTAGGGTTCTGTTTTTATTTGTTATCTAATAAAAGCGGTATTCTTATTTACAAAACTGCAATACAATTCATTAAATTAAAGAACCGCTTCGTTCGTTTACCACTTATTTTATGGTAAGCGAAATTTCCAAACAAAAAAAAACCCGTACTTTTGCTCAACTTTATAAATTATTTTATGATACATTCAATGACAGGTTATGGTAAATCTGTATTACAATTACCAACAAAAAAAATAACAATTGAGCTTAAATCGCTTAATAGCAAAAGCTTCGATTTGAATGCCGAATGCCTTCTATTTATAGAGAAAAAGAATTGTATTTACGTAAACTAATGGCGAAAGAATTGGATCGTGGAAAAATAGATTTTTCTATTTATGTTGAAGCGACTGCCGAGGACACTTCAACTAAAATTAACACCCCTGTTGTGAAACAGTACATCCAGCAATTAAAAAATGTCGTTGACGGCGAGGAGATAGATTTACTAAAAATGGCAGTGCGTTTTCCGGATGCTTTAAATACAGAACGGGAAGAAATAGACGAAAACGAATGGAAACACATTGAAGCTGACATTAAAAATGCCATAAAAGCCATAAATGAATATCGCTTAAATGAAGGTAAGGTTTTAGAAGAAGATTTTAAAGATCGCGTAGCAACTATTAGTGATTTATTAGAGCAAGTGATTGCCATGGATCCTGAACGCATTGAGGGGGTGCGCGAACGCTTAAGGAAAGGTGTTGATGAGTTACGTGAGAAATATGATGAAAACCGTTTTGAGCAAGAATTAGTTTACTATATAGAAAAATTTGATATCACAGAAGAAAAAGTAAGGTTAAAAAACCATTTAGGGTATTTCATTGAAACATTAAATTCTCAAGACTCTAATGGGAAAAAACTAGGCTTTATTGGTCAAGAAATGGGTCGAGAAATCAATACTATTGGTTCGAAAAGTAATTATGCACCAATGCAACAATTGGTGGTGCAAATGAAGGATGAACTGGAGAAAATTAAAGAACAATTGTTGAACGTCCTTTAATAAACTTTTAAAAGTGAACAAAGAAAATAAATAATGAAAGAAGGAAAACTCATTGTATTCTCTGCGCCATCAGGATCTGGAAAAACAACTATTGTAAGACATTTGCTAAAGCAAGAAGACCTAAACCTTGCGTTTTCAATTTCTGCTACTTCACGAGAAAAACGTGGACAAGAAGTACATGGAGAAGACTACTATTTTATGTCTGCCCACGAATTTAAGCAACATATAAAAGATGAAGACTTTTTAGAGTGGGAAGAAGTTTACAGAGATAATTTTTATGGCACCCTTAAGACCGAGGTAGAGCGTCTTTGGGCATTAGGCAAAAATGTTATTTTCGACATCGATGTTTCGGGGGGCTTCGAATTAAGCGTAAGTTCCCGAGCAAACGTTAGCTGTTTTTGTGAAGCCACCAAGTATTGATGAGTTAAAAATAAGATTAAAAAACCGTAAAACCGAAAGCGACGATAAAATTAACATGCGCGTGGCTAAAGCTAGTGCAGAGTTAGCGACGGCGCCTCTTTTTGATGTGATTATAGAAAATGATAATTTAGAAAAAGCTTTAAAAGAGGCTGAAGGTGTTGTTGGTCATTTTATAATAAGTGAAACTCAAAGCTAAACACCGGGTGCCATGTATGATTGGTCCTTCGCCTACATTCAATGCAACTCCGAGAAAAACAATTAAACAATGAACATTGGTCTTTATTTTGGTTCGTTTAATCCCATTCATGTTGGGCATTTAATTATTGCCAACCAAATGGTAGAAAATAGCGATTTGGATCAGGTTTGGTTTGTAGTTACACCTCATAACCCGTTTAAAAAGAAACATACGTTGTTAGATAATTATCAACGCTTAGAAATGGTCTATCTAGCAACTAAAGATTATATCAAGTTAAAACCAAGTGCTATCGAGTTTAATTTACCTCAACCTAATTACACAATAAACACCCTCACTTATCTTCAAGAAAAACATCCCAAATATCAATTTTCTCTTATTATGGGAGCCGATAATTTGAAGAGCTTTCACAAGTGGAAAAATTATGAAGTCATACTTCAAAATCATGCTATTTATGTGTATCCAAGGATTTCTCAAGGGGCTGTAGACACACAGTTTGCAGGACACAAAAAAATTCACGAAGTTGAAGCTCCCATCATAGAGATCTCTTCGACCATGATTCGCAATGCTATAAAAGCAGGGAAAAGCGTAAAGCCATTGTTGCCTGAGAACGTATGGGAATACCTAGATAAGATGAATTTTTATAGGTAGAAAATAATAGACCGTGAACAGGCACATTAAATGTGATCCAAGAAGGAAGATCCCCGAATTAATAACTACTTTTTTCAAAAATTTGTAGCGAATAAATTATTTTTTCTAACACTAAAGACTATTTTCGCCAACTGATTTTTACCAATAAAACATGAAGCATACTATACTTTTTTTTATCACCATCTTTACCCTTAATGGTTACGCGCAAATATCGTATGAACCTGGATACTTTATAAATAATGAAGATCAAAAAACCAATTGTTTTATTAAAAACATGGATTGGAAAAACAATCCTACGTCATTTGAATATAAATTATCTGAAACTACTATAGAATCCAACACAGCAACAATAGAAACTGTAAAGGAGTTTAGCA
This sequence comes from Lacinutrix neustonica, assembly GCF_026625145.1. Classification (GTDB taxonomy): domain Bacteria; phylum Bacteroidota; class Bacteroidia; order Flavobacteriales; family Flavobacteriaceae; genus Lacinutrix; species Lacinutrix neustonica. The sequence goes on from NZ_CP113088.1 coordinate 2,119,779, forward strand.
TTACAAATTCTGTAAAATATAATAGATTTGTTGTAAACATAGACAGATCTCGTGAAATTATAAAGTATATGAGTGAGGAAAGAGCCCCTTCCTTTAATGAAGAAATTCTTTTTTTAAAACTTATAGTGGAAGGCACTGCCAATTTATATTCCTATGAAGATAGCAACTTAGGCCGCTATTTTTTTAACATTGATTCTCCCAATACCAATCCTGAGCAACTCATTTTTAAAAGTTATTTAGATTCAGAGGACGAGGGGGAGTACAAAAATATCATTAGAACAAACAATGCATACAAGCAACAATTGTTGAATAATTTAAATTGTAGCAGCATTTCACAAAAAGATATAAAAAACACGAATTATAAGGAAAGAGAGCTTAAAAAAATATTCGAAAATTATAATAAATGTAAAGATCCAAATTACGAAAGCTTCTCAATTAAAAGACCAAAAAAAGATCTTTTTAATTTTTCAGCTAGACTTGGGCTAAGTGCTACATCATTGAAAATACAGAACATGCCCATTCCTTCTTGGGATACAAATTTTGACAGTAAGTTAACGTTAAGAATTGGGGTTGAAACTGAGTTCATTCTACCGTTTAATAAAAATAAGTGGTCATTAATAGTACAGCCTACTTACCAATCCTTTAAATCAGAAAAAGAAATAACGTATTTACAAACGTCTTTGGTTACTAAAAAAACAATTGTATACGTAAATTACAAATCACTAGAGTTCCCTATTGGGGTTAGATATTATTCTTTTCTTAATGCCGACTCAAAATTATTTTTCAATTTATCTGCGATAATAGATATGCCTATGTCTAGCTCAATATCTGCTGATAGAGCCGAAGGTACGGAGTTATTTGATTTAGACATCTCTTCTAAGCCTAGTTTTGCACTGGGAGCAGGGTATAATTACCACAGTAAATACACATTAGAATTGACCCTCTTAACCAGCAGAAAGATATTAAATAATCATCCTTCTTGGAATACTAATTATAATAACCTCGCCTTAACCTTTGGTTACGTATTTAATTAAACTCAAACACTTCTATTTTTAAATGGCTAAACCCCTTATTGGACGTGAAATCTCTTTAAACTTGTTTTAAGCCTGCTCTAGTAATAACAAATTAGATTGAATTGATATGTTCAAAACTATCAGGTAGCTAATGTTTAGTATTTAAAATAATGAAGGTATAAAACACGAGTGTGCTTCAAAAAACATCATACAGAGCCCCCTATAGCCTTACGTTTACTAAAAAAGCATCCTTTTTTTAGTGCCTAAAATGTAATATTTTTCTTCATTTACGGTTTTTACCGTACAGCAAAACACTAAAAAACAACACTTTTCGACGAACTGCACAAAATCTGCAAAAATACTTTTGTAAGCAATGGTCCATTACTATAGTTTTGATAAAAATTCACGAAATGAACGTAGTAAGCTCCACAAACCTATTGCTTTTGTTGTTAATTTTATTCGGCTACATGGCTTTAAGTCTGTGGCTTGTAAACAAAAACAACAATCAGAATAAATTGTATTGGGTGCTTTTCATTTTAGGTCTTCCATTTATAGGCTCAACGGCGTATTTTATTAATTATCTAATCCAGGAGTGATTCACATACATCACTTACAAACAATTAAGCTCATATTTATCCCTTAAATTATTAGCTCAAAAAAAAGCCAACTCTAATAGAGTTGGCATTTTTTGTTAAAGGAACGACATTTGCTGAACACCTATTTCTATCGTGCTCCAATATGCAACACCTCACATGACAAGCTTCGCGAACTACATGTTTTAAACGAATTGGAAACACTAGCACACGTTACCTTTTCAACATGTATTGAATAACCTCTTAATTTCCTTGTATTTTGAAACAAAGGAAATAGAATATTTAAAACCAGTACCCTTTCGAAAAAAAACCATATAGAAGCTCGTTTTAAATGTTGACCATGTTACTATTAGCTAATTTAAAATTGAAACACACCTGACCTTTACGATTCAGACTGTTTTTTTGTTCTTGTGTTTTAATAAATAGTCATTACCGTAATTGATATTTCCACAATTTCTTCAAAAACCGTCCTTTTTTAAAAGCCCAAAACCCGCTTTTTTTCGGTTTTACGGTTTTTACCGTACCACAAACGGTCTAAAATCACTATTTTTCGATGAAATGCATAAAAATGCAAAAAATTCATTTGTAGACTCCTTAAGTTTACCCTAGTTTTGAATCAGTACTTTATTAAAAGCTTTCTCAAAAGTGATTCTAAAGTACCTCTAATAGGTAATGTAGGTTTTATTTATTAGTTTGATTAATAGCGGAAAAAAAGCCAACTCTTTATGAGTTGGCTTTTTTTATTTCCTGAAATAGATTCTTTTTAGTCTAATGCTGGGATACGTAGTACTTGTCCTGGGTAAATCTTATCCGGATGCTCTAACATGGGTTTGTTCGCTTCAAAAATAACTGGATATTTCATGGCATCACCATAGAACTTCTTAGCAATTTTCCCTAAAGTATCTCCACTAACAACCGTGTGAAATTGTGCTTCAGGTTCTTTATGCTCCACCGTCATTTGGTCGTCTACCGTCGCAATACCTTCGCTATTTCCTACGACCAAGATAGCTTTTTCACGAGTGGATTGATTTTGTGCCCGACCAGTAAATCGTTGCTTTATCATCGTCAATATGCACACTTAAACCTTCAACATGTAACTCTAAATCTCTTATTGTTTCTTCTAATTTTCTTGCCGCAGCGGCTTCTTTTTTTAATTCTGCCTCAGCAGCATCTTTCGCTTCTTCTTTATCTGTTTTTCCTATACCGAAAATCTTTGCGCCGGCATTTTTAATAAATGAAAATAATCCCATAATTTAAATTGTTTTAATTGGTTAATACTATGTATCACGTAAAGTTGGATAAAATCTCTTTCAATTGCAACTTATAAATCTTATTATTATCTTAAAAAAAATATAGAGCAAAAAAAAAACTGTTTTAAGATGTTTCTTAAAACAGTTTCATAAAATCAATCAAGCAAAATTTACTTTTCTCTAGTGTTAACTCGTGAATTTTCTTTTTTAACGGTGCGTTGTTTCCGTTTCTTTTCTGCTGAAGATTTAGATTTATCTAAAATTTTTCCTTCCTTTAAGAATTCAATATACCCACGGCCCTTAAATTCATAAACTGTTCCCGACGTTGTATGAAATAACTCGACGGTCTGATCATTGATGACACTTAGCTCAAAGTATTCATTATCAAAATAATCATAATTTAATGTCATTATCTTAGAGTACATATTGCCGAGATACATCTGCTACACCATAGATACCCGTGAAATCCCAGTATAAACTATTTGGATTCGTACCCATTTGATCTTGAGAACTTCTAAAGGTATTGTCATTACCTCCCGACAAAAACTGTAAATAGTTTTCATTATCAAACTCATTCAAAGCACCATATTCACTGGTATATGTTTTTTCCCAAGCTTCATATTCTTGCATAAAATAACGAATGTTATCATAAAAAACATAGTCATAATCAAAGGTTGAACGTTGGTAACCATTTAAGAAATAAGAGGTGTCATTATACGGGTTATATAATTCAATAGTATTGTTATCTATTTGATAGACATCAAAACTATCATAGCCATCAATATCATGATCAACATTTAATATCATATTACTTGTGTCGTAATATCCTATAGGAATACCAAACCCGTTACCCTGACTCCCAATGCCCACCAAATTATTGTTAGCATAAAGCGCTCCGTTTTTAAACGATACTGTAAAAGCAATTTGTAAAAAAGGCGTTTCACCGTAGCCAATGGTTTGATTAATGTCTACATACCATAATTCGTATGACCGTAGCATTTGTTCTAAAGTTATTGCTGGAACTACTGGAGATCCACTACCTACATATTCTTCTTCTACCACTACTTCTGTGTAACACGAAGTAAATAACGTTGCTATTAAAGCAAATATCGAGAGTAATTTAAATGTTTTCATAATCTGTCGTTTTAGGATTGCTATTACTGGGTTTTCAAAAGACGTGCCAAAAATGCTATTGTTTTGATTATCAATAGATTATTAAATACTATAATTTCCGTATTTTTGAACTAGATTAGAAATTGATTTATGAGTAACAAATTAAAATTTGCTGTTTTTGGCTCCGGAAGTTGGGCGACTGCCATAGTGAAAATGCTATGTGAAAACCAAGAAAAAGTAGGATGGTACATGCGCAGCGTTTATACCAAAGAACATTTATTAAAAGAACAGCACAACCCAAGCTATTTAAGTTCGGTGGAGTTCAATTTAGAAAAATTACAGCTTAGTAATGACATTAATGAAATGGTAGCTTATGCCGATGTATTAATATTTGTTATTCCTTCTGCATTTATAAGTGATGAATTAAAAAAACTCCATTTAGAACTTACAGATAAGATTGTAGTTAGTGCTGTAAAAGGCATTATTCCTGAAACTGGTTTACTTTTAGGAGAACACTTTCACTCAAATTATAATGTGCCTTTTGAAAACATTGGTGTTATTGCTGGGCCTTGTCATGCAGAAGAAGTTGCTTTAGAACGGTTGTCTTATCTTACTATTTCTTGTGTGGATGCAGAAAAAGCAAAACTCATTGCTCAGGCGTTATCTAGTGATTATATAAAAACTAAAATTAGTGATGATGTCATTGGTACGGAGTATGCGGTGATGTTAAAAAACATTTATGCCATTGCTGCTGGAATTGCCCACGGATTGGGCTACGGAGACAATTTCCAAAGTGTACTAATGAGTAATGCTATTCGTGAAATGAAACGTTTTATCAAAAAAATGCATAAAATGAAACGTAATATTAACAATTCGGCTTATTTAGGGGATTTACTGGTTACAGGCTATTCTGTATTTTCTAGGAATAGGATGTTTGGAAATATGATTGGGAAAGGCTACACGGTAAAATCGGCGCAAATGGAAATGAGCATGATTGCCGAAGGCTATTATGCCACTAAAAGTGCCTTTGAGCTCAATAAAAAAAATAAAAAAAAGACGCAACTCCCTATTATTAATGCGGTGTATGATATTCTATATGAAGGCAAAGATGCGAAGAAAGTTTTTAAAAAATTGACTGAAAAGTTAGATTAATCTTAAAGGTCTAAGCGTTTGCTATTACTAGCTAATAGGAAACGCTAGACGTTACTTTACTAAAACGCCTCGAGCCTTCATTAGCGGTAGCGGTTGCAATGCTTTTAAATGTACCGTATTCTTTCTAAAAAGGTACGTTTTATCAAACATCTTATTCCCTTCAAAAAAAGAGACTTTAAATTGATTATTTAAAGCAAATAAATCCTCTTGCATCAGTTCTATTTTTGCATAGCTTTTCTTTGGGAGCAACTCCAATTTCTTACGAAAGATAGAAGTCATTTTATCTTCACTATAGCCACTGGTTACAATCAAAACCATTTCAAGATCTACCGCTTTATCATTAATAATATAGGCATTCCAATCTTGAGTTTTGTAAATGTCATTGTATTCATTTACAATGGCTATGTAAACGTTTTCAACGTTAGGGATGTCGATGTCTTTTTTCATACTTGCTTACCGTAAAAAAGGGTCACTTGTTTTATATTTTTATTTAACCGATGAAATAGGGAATGAAGCCATTTCAAAAGTAAGAATAAGTTATATTCTCTTTAAATCTAAAGTACAAAAAAGCCCAACGAAACTATTCTGCTGGGCCTCTTTAAGGTTTAATTCTTTATTTATAAAGCACTTTTAAATTGCTCTAAGAACCTCACGTCATTTTCGCTTAACAGTCGAATATCACTTATTTGGTGTAATAACATGGCGATACGATCGACACCTACCCCAAAAGCAAAACCGTGAATACTCGTTGGCATCAATACCGCAATTGGTCAACACGTTGGGGTCAACCATACCACAACCACCAATTTCTAACCAGCCAGTACCCTTGGTAATTTTATAATCGGTTTCTGTTTCTAATCCCCAGTACACATCTATTTCTGCACTTGGTTCGGTAAATGGAAAATATGAGGGTCTTAACCTAATCTTAGACTTGCCAAATAGCTCGGTCGTAAAGTATTGTAAGGTTTGCTTTAAATCGGCAAAACTAACCTCCTTGTCTATATACAAACCTTCTACTTGATGGAAAAAACAATGTGACCGTGCAGAGATCGCTTCATTTCTATAGACGCGTCCTGGTGAAATGGTACGAATGGGTGGGGGATTATTTTCCATGTAACGTACTTGAACAGAACTGGTATGCGTACGCAATAAAATATCAGGATTGGTTTGAATAAAAAAGGTGTCCTGCATGTCCCGCGCCGGATGATATTCGGGTAAGTTTAAGGCCGTAAAATTATGCCAGTCATCTTCAATTTCAGGACCTTCACTTACGTTAAATCCTATTTGAGAAAAAATATCTATAATTTGGTTTTTTACCAACGAAATAGGGTGCCGCGCTCCTATTGAAACAGGTTCGCCAGGACGAGATAAGTCTCCATAAACCCCTAAGGTTTCATCAGTATTATCCAACTCCTCCTTTAACGTATTCACTTTTTCCTGAGCGGTAATTTTTAACTGGTTGATGACCTGTCCAAACTCCTTTTTATGCTCGTTAGCCACATTTTTAAACTCAGCAAAGTACTCATTGAGCACCCCTTTTTTGCCCAAGTATTTTATACGAAAGGCTTCCACCTCTTCCTTCGATTGGGCTTTAAAACTTTCTGCTTCAGCAATGAGTTCTTTAATCTTCTCTATCATAATCTTCTAAATGATTGGCAAATTTACTACTTTTCTTGAGATTTTCATTACCCAAGACGTTTCGAACAATTGTATCGTATGAAATACCTTGTATCACAAAATGCATTACAGTATAAAACACATTAGATCAATATTTTTCCATCAAAAACACATTACTCTATATACGCGGTCTCGATAAAATAATTAACGATAGCCTCTTTCATTAAAACACTTTGTTCTCCAGCTTTTAAGTGCGGCAATTCTTCTTTAATCGTGTAGTGCGGCCAACCTTCATCATCAACAAAATCTAATTCATAATAGCCATAGGGCAATAATAGCTTGCAGATTGCTATATGCATAAGGTCTAATTTATGGTCTTTTTTAAAGGATCTATCCAGCTGCCCCAATTCTTGTACCCCTATAAGGTATATTATGGCATCTAAATCTAATCTATCTCCATCTGCAAATTGATTGGATAACTTAGTCACCACCAACTCCCAGCGTTCTTTTAATGCTTCGTCTCTTGCCATCTTATTTATTCAACATAACGTTTAAAAGTTCAAAGTTAGCAAACTAAACTGTTCTCTATAGACGTTATTTATTAAAATGTAAAAAATTGTGTAGGTTTGTGATAAATCTCATGTTATGGTGGTTATTGATATTGTTTTAGGTGCGTTATTGCTATTCGGGCTCGTTCGCGGGTTTACGAAAGGCTTATTTGTTGAAGTGGCATCACTTGTTGCTTTGGTTGCCGGGGTTTATGGCGCCATCCACTTTAGTTATTTTGCTGCCGAATTTCTTCAGGATAAAACCGAATGGGAAGAGAAAACCATTAATATCGTGGCCTTCGCTATTACTTTTGTTATTATAATCGTAGCTATTGCTCTCGCAGGAAAAGCATTAACAAAACTGGCCGATTTTGCAGCTCTAGGCATCTTAAATAAATTGCTTGGTGGCGTCTTTGGCCTTTTAAAGGTAGGCTTAATTTTGAGTGTTTTATTAATTGTGTTTAATACCCTGAATAGCACGATAACTTTTGTCGACGAAGAACACATCGAGAATTCTCTTTTATACCAACCAGTAAAATCCATTGCACCTTTGATTTTTCCTAATATTATTAAAACAGAAAGCGCGGAAGACGAGGAACTTATTCCGTGAAAAGGAGTATAAAAAAGCTGCCAGTTACAGCAGCTTTTTTTTAATCTAGATGATAGATTTCCATAATATCTTTTAAATAATGTTCAAAATCTATTTTTAAATCTATCAACTTTCCGGTATGTACATCAAAAACCCAGCCATGAACTTTTAAGCCTCTATCTCGATACGCTTTTTGAACTGCTGCTGTTTTTATAAGATTAACACACTGCTCTTTTACATTGAGCTCTACTAAACGATCATACTTTTTTTCTTCATCTTTAATGTCATTAAGCTCCTCTTTGTGAATGCGATACACATCACGAATATTACGCAACCAGGAGTTTAAAATGCCTAGATCAGCAGATTGCATGGCCGCTTTTACACCACCACAAGCATAATGGCCACAAACCACCACGTGGTTAACTTTTAAGTGTACAACAGCATATTCCACGACAGACATGGCACTCAAATCTATTCCGGAGACCATATTAGCAATGTTTCTATGCACAAACACTTCTCCCGGTCCTAAGCCCATTAAATCCTCAGCAGTAACACGACTGTCACTACATCCAATATAAAGCAACTCCGGATTTTGACCTTTCCCTAAATCCTCAAAGTAATTTTTGTTGGAGGCCAGTTTGTTTTTAATAAACTGTTCATTATTATCAAACACGTGTTTTAAATCCATAGTGCTTTTAAAATTTATCCTCTACATTATTTTTAACCCATTGAAGACAGGAATTAAAATCTTTAAAAATATATTCTTTAGGTATTAAATCCGGAATAATATCTATTCGTTCCATCATGTATCTTGGTTGCTGAAGCAAGTTCACAAATAAGACATTAATGTTTTGTTTTCTAAGATCGACTAAAACATCTTCCATGGCATATAACCCGGACTGATCCATATACTGCATACGCCCTAATCTAATAATAACCGTTTTTGCAGTCGCCGGAATTTGTTTTGATAGCGCTTGAAAATCTGAAGTTGAGCCAAAAAATAAAGGGCCTTTAATGTGCTTTATAAAAACTTCTTCTTTTAGATTGTCAGGAAAATTAATTTCGTCTGACCACGCTTCTTCCCTTAATGATTTCACATCACTTCTTCTAGCGGTAAGATCCCCTATTTTTTTCATAAACAACAGAGATGCGATGACTAACCCTATGCCAACAGCATAAACTAAATTCCAAAAAGTTGAAAGGACTAAAACCACTATCATTATTAAAACTTCTGAACTTACCTTTACCGGACCAATTTTCATATCTTTTGGTAAATAAGGAATGGCTTTAAGTCCTTTGTAATCCATGACCCCAATACCAACGGTTATTAAAATTCCAGCCAAAACGGCTGCTGGGATTTTTGAAGCTACTGGACCCAATGCAAGTAAAATGATAAGGAGCATTATACCCGCAATCATTCCTGACAGCTTAGTTTTACCTCCTGAATTAATATTAACAACGGTTCTTATCGTTGCTCCAGCGCCAGGAATACCTCCAAAGACAGCAGCTATACTATTACCTATACCTTGACCTACCAGTTCTTTATTAGGTTGGTGTTTGGTCTTGGTCATATTGTCTGCCACAACGCTTGTTAACAGGGAATCAATAGCACCTAAAAGCGCTAAAGTAATCGCTGTAAATATGTAGGGTGTTACGGAAGATAATTTAAATCCAGTAAAAATTTCGAGATTAGGAATGGGTAAGCCTGATGGAATTTCTTCTATTGGCCTATAATTTAACCCGAAACCATAAGCGATCCCGAAACGACAATCAACGCGACTAAAGCACTTGGGATTTTAGTGGTTATCCTTTTAAACCCATAAACAATGAAGATGGTGGATAAGGCCAAGACCAGTTCGAGCCAATTAATGTTTTTTATAGCTCGGGCAATGTTTTAATGGTTCCCATAACGCCGGAGGTCGCAGATTTAGCTAAAGTTTGTGATTCTTTTGCAATGTCTTCCTCTGTTAACGCATTAGCACGTATAATAGTTTCTTCAAAATTTTCTAAAACCAAAATACCTTCTCCTGCCTCTTCTTTTAAAATGTTTTCTAAAATGAGTTCTTCTGCTTGGGGTTTAAATTGGCTTACTAAATCGATGTCTTCTTTAGGATAATAACCAATAGATGGTAAAATTTGGGTCACCAAAATAATTACACCAATGGCAGTCATAAATCCGGAGACCACAGGATACGGGATGTATTTTATGTATTTACCAAAACCCGTAACGCCCAGTCCTATTTGGAACAGACCAGCTAATAAAAATACAGTCAAAATAGCTGGCAAGGCTTTCTCTACACTACCATCATTAGCTGCAATAATTGTTGCAATAACAATCATACTTACCGCCGTCATTGGCGCTGTAGGGCCCGAAATTTGAGTATTTGTTCCCCCAAAGAGTGCTGCAAAGAAACTAATAAATATGGCTCCATAAAGTCCTGCTTGAGGCCCCAGGCCGGAGGAAACACCAAAAGCTAATGCCAGGGGTAATGCTACAATTCCTGCAGTGATCCCTCCAAATGCGTCTCCTTTTAAATGGGTAAAAAATGTCTTCATTAATCTGTGGTTTTGGTGTTATACTAATTTAGTATTAATTCTCAACTTAAATAGCTGATACTCCTCTTTTATTGCTAGCTAATGATACGTAATCCATACCTTAAAAATTAACAAAAGCAATGATATTTATTTGATCTCTACTTGAGCTTTCAAAAAACTGATTCATATAGCCCACTTCTAATCTTAATACTTTGGAAAACTGATAGCCTAAACCACCATACAACCTATTTCTATCAAAGATGGATGATTCTGTATTTAAAAAAATCTCGTTGTATGCGGAAAGATACAATGGATTTTTACCTTCTTCATGATATTGCAAAGGTATTTTTACACTTAAAAAATACCGAAAGCGCATTTTAAAATCGGTCTCTACAAAGCGTTGCTCGAAGCGGTAACGATGACTAAACCCCACTTGACCAACCTGCTGCTTTGTAATAAATTGTTGAAAAATTCGGTGTTCGTTTACGGTTAATTTTTGCTCAGTTTCTCCACTATAGTTTTCAGACAGAATATAACCATAGCCTAATAATAGGTTGTTATTGTTTTCGGTTAAATTATAGCCTACTCCAGTTCTTAACAACAATTGCTCTAAATCACCAATGGCATCATAATTTCTGTATTGGACTTCGTTATGTATATTCCACCCATTATTTAATTGTTTACTTCCAATGTATATTAACCAGTTTCCTATATTACTATCTTGACTTACAGCATAAAAAAGGCAACACTAACGATAAAGTTAGTGTTGCAATTATATTTTTCTTTTTCAATTTTAATTCTCTCATCGGCATTGCTTTTCTATTCATAAAAATCGACTTCTCCTGTGTTAATATCATACATAGCTCCAACGATTTTAATTTCTCCATTTTTCTCCATTTCGGCTAAAATTGGACTTTCGGCATGAATTCTTTCTATCGTTAATTTTACGTTTACTTTAGATACTTCATCAACAAAATCTAAATTCTTAGAGCTCCTTAAGCTTTCGTCTTGAGGCTCTTTTACAGCGTTTACAGCAGGTGTAATTTTTTCTATTAATTTTGTTAAATTACCCATTTCAGCATGATCACAAGCCCCTTTTACAGCACCACAGCTTGTATGACCTAATACTACAATAAGCTTAGTGCCTGCTAATTTACAGGCAAATTCCATGCTTCCCAAGATGTCTTCATTTACAAAATTCCCTGCAATACGTACACTAAAAATATCCCCCAGCCCTTGGTCAAAAACCAGCTCGGCAGACACTCGAGAATCGATACAACTCAATATTGTCGCAAAAGGAAATTGACCATCACTAGTGTCATTTACTTGTTCTAATAAGTTACGATTTGTTTTTAAATTATTTTGAAATCTTTGGTTGCCATCTTTTAAATATTGTAATGACTTTGCTGGTGTCATTGTCGCCTGGGTTTCTCTTGTATGTGCTTTCATCGTTTTTATTGATTTAATTTATTATTTAAATGCCACCTCTGTAGCATCATTTTTATGTATACCTCTTAATAATAATGAAACGTTAAGTTTATTGATAACGTTTTTAATGTTTTTATTTGTTTTATCATGCCCTTTATCATTAAAGCACATTAGATTTATTCTGCTTTTAGATGCATATTTTGAAATATTATCAAGTGCACTAACGCCCGCTTCGAAAACATATTCCACAGTTCTACTATCTAGGGTGTCTTCCGTTTTAGGGAGGCTGGAAACTCCTTTATTGATTTTAAAAGACTTTAGAGGATGCTTCGTTTTTTTTACTAAACTATCAAAAAAGTCGGTGCGTGAAGTGTTTCCAGTTGTATTTAAAACCCCAAATATTCCATCTGTATCGGGTTGTAATGCATGCTCTTCTGCAGCTATCATAATACTTCCCTTATGAATGTTTAAAACAAAATCAACAATATTATCACCTATAAAACTAAGTGCATTATATTTTCTTTTTCCTAAAACTACAATGTCTCGGTTTGTACTTAATAATAAAAGCTTCTATTTCATTTTTTATATTACCAATTGCCAATTCATGATGTATCCTCACCTGAAAAGCTTCACTAATGGGCTGAATTAAATTTAAAATCCTTTTATTAGTCATGATATGTTCCTCGTTAATCGCTCGCATAGCAGATAACTGGCTTTCCCTTTCCACGATCTCTGTAGGCTTTTGAACATGGAGAAGTGTTATTTCACTATCAATCATTTTTGCCAATCCTACTGTGCTTTTTAATTCCAACTCTGCAGATTTCTTTAAATCTGAAAGCACGAGTATTTTATATTTGTTATGTGTCATACTCTTATTATTTAAGCTGTTTTTGGTCGTAATTTAAAAAACTCAATAAAACTTGTAGGGTTTTCTACACTGCCCCTTTCTGAAATTAACTCAATATCGATGTTTCTTTCTTTCGCTTTTAAAGCAAAATCATCCAAAATCTCTATAATATCATTATCCAAATATCTGGTTTTTCTAACATCTAATTCTAAGTAAGTATCTCTTGGTAGACTATCTAATTCTTTTAATATGGCCCCTTTATTAAAAAAGGTCACTTCTTCTGCTAATGTCATCTTTATTTTGTGCTTCCCGTTACTTTTATCTTCAATATGTAAAAAGTGAGAATTTTGAAAGCTTTTTATTAAAATAACAACAATTCCTACTGCTAATCCTAATCCAATTCCCCAAAGCAGGTCTATAAACACAATACCTAAAACAGTGACTGTAAATGGAATAGATTGTTTCCAACCCAAATTATACATTTTTATAAATAGTGCTGGTTTCGCCAACTTATAGCCCACAATTAAAAGTACTGCTGCTAAAACAGATAATGGTATCATGTTCAATAACCTAGGAATAATTATTACAGAAATCAACAGTAAGAAGCCATGGACAATAGCAGACACTTTACTTTTTCCACCAGATTGTATATTTGCAGAACTACGTACAATAACTTGAGTAATAGGTAAACCTCCAATCATACCGTAAATAATATTTCCAGTACCTTGTGCAAATAACTCTCTATTAGTCGGTGTAACGTTTTTATCAGGGTCTAGCTTATCTGTTGCTTCAACGCATAATAACGTTTCCAAACTAGCCACTAACGCTATAGTAAAAGCTACGATCCACACCTCTCCATTTGTAATGGCTGAAAAATTAGGAAAACTAAACTGTCCCAAAAAAGATTCGGCACTATCAGGTACAGGAACGCTTACCAAATGAGAACTTTCTATGGCCAAAGCAGAATCTCCTTGTGTTACAACAAAAAAGACAATACCAACAACTACGGCAACCAAAGGACCTTGTATAATTTGAAAAATCTTACCTTTTTTAGATAGTACTTTATCCCAAACCAGTAAGATCGCTAAACCAATGATACCAATTAATGCCGAACCTGGCTGAATGTGATTAACACTGTTTATAATTTCTGAAAATGTATTCTCACCGTCCACTTGAAAAAAAGCAAAATCGCCCTCTGGATCAACATCATAACCAAAAAAATGAGGTATCTGCTTTAATATAATAATAATACCAATACCTGTAAGCATGCCTTTTATTACTGAAGAAGGAAAGTAATATCCAATAATTCCAAGTCTTAATAAACCAAAAACAATTTGAATTGCCCCACCTAAAACAACAGCAACTAAGAAATTCTGATAGCTCCCTAAACTGATGATTGCGGTTAAAACAATTGCTGCTAAACCAGCAGCAGGGCCACTAACTCCTATTTTCGAGCCGCTTAAAGCTCCAACAATAACACCTCCTACAATTCCTGCAATTAATCCGGAGAATAAAGGCGCTCCACTCGCCAATGCAATACCTAAACATAATGGTAATGCAACAAAAAATACGACGATACTCGCTGGTATGTCATTTTTTAATGTTTTAAACATATTATAATGATTTTATGCTATTGACAGAAAATCAATAGCTTTTTTTAATGAATAGATGGCTTTTAAGCCTAAAAATCGAAATTATAATATGTGGTTTTCTGGTGGCGGAGAAATTAAATTTAAATGCGGTTTTTGATATTTTTTAAAGTAATATCTAATATCTTTTCTTTCTAACAGCTCAATAAATGAATCTGAAGTTGAAATTTTTTCTGATAAATAGGTTTCAACTTTATCCTTTTCTTTGGTCTTTTCTTCCTCTTCTTCTGAAAGACTATAAAAAACAGAAATATCTACAGAATTGTCCATGGCTATAATTATAGATGGCGCTGTAATTGTGGCCAAAAATAATAACACAAAGAAAATAGATATTGTCTTCTTAAACATTGTTTTTTATTAAGGTTAGCAAATATAAAACTATAACACCAGTATAGTGTTAAGGAATGTTTAAAAAATATTCAACAATTTAATATCATTTTCCGGGATCCAGCCCGTCTTTCCATCTGAAAGTTTGATTTTTTTCCAATGACTAACGGTGTCTAAAACCTGAACTTTTGTGCCTTCATGAAGTATAAAAGCTTCGTTACTTCTTATGTTTGGTTCACTTTTAACTTGAGATTCTTGAGCAAAAACAATGGCTGGATTACTTCTTTTTGCCACATCGTGCGTGTGAAAAGCAATGGCTAATGCTGAAAAAGCTAAAAATATAAACAATATACTTCCCGTAAAAAGCAACCGCTTTTTTTTAGTTTCAAAAGCAAAATAATAACCTAAATAAAATAAAATGAAGCCCATTACAAAAAGCACGGTGAGTTTTGCCCAACCATCGAAAGAGAAAACATTGGTAATTCCATTAACCGTTTTAGATATGCTTGTTTCTCGGTATGGTATCTATGGCATCTATGGTCATGTTATTTGCAAATGCCATGTTATTACTTATCTCTTGGTCATTTGGAGCCATAGCAGCAGCCTTTTCGTAATAATAAATACTTGGAGCAATATGGTTGAGCTTGTAATGCGTGTTGGCCATATTAAAATACAAGGCAGCAGAGTGGTTATCACCTTTTAAAATGGTTTCGTATTTATCTAGTGCCTCCACAAACTTACCTTCATTATACAGGGTGTTGGCTTGATCGAATAGCACCTCGTTTTGCGCAGAAAGTAGTCCGCAAAAGAACAGAAATATGTAAATTACTTTTTTCATTGTATTTTATTTCACCAAAAAAAATTAAAATAAGATTCTCGGCATTCATATTAAATTAAAGGTGAAAATTTAGCTAATTTGCTTATCAATTAAGTTAATCGTATTCGCCGCCTTTTCATAATCCAGTTTCATCGTTACTGTAGTTATTGGGGTATATCGCGCCAATTCACAGTTTTTAAGAATGCTTTCAAAATCGGAAATCACCTTGTGTTCCACTTGTTTTTTAGACAACAGCATTTTTATTTTATCCTTGCTTAAATCACTGGTTTCAATATTCAATTTTGCTTTCAAATAATTATGCAATGCCTTTTCTAAAGCCACGTAAAACGCTTCTTTATGCCCCAAAGCTTTCTTAGCCTCTCCTAAATATTTTTTGGCTAACCTATCTGCTTTTCTCAAGCGATTCCCCGTAATATCCCCCGCACGTTCTTCTCTTTTTCTTCGGAAAACAATAGCTAATGGAATGGCTAATAATGGCGTTAATAAGCTTACCCAAAAAGTGGTAGAATTAAAAAAGTAAGCTTTTTTCTTTGGTTCTAAATTCGCATGGGTTTTAATAAAAGCAAATTGGTCATTGTTAAGAATCACACGCTGTTTATTTGCGCCTTGCGATGTCAAATTATTGTCTGAAGCTCCATATACGGGACCTTCCAACACATTAATAGTACGCTCCTCAGAGGAGAGTCGCTTGTAACTTTTGGTCTCTAAATCGAAATATGAAAACGAAATCGCTGGAATGGGATATTTCCCTTTGTACTGTGGGATAAGCGTATAATTATCGGAAATTTTTCCTTGCATTCCATTAAATGTCGTTCGTATGTTTTCATCATGCTCCGGTTCATAAACTTCTAATGAACTTGGCACGTTAAGTTTGGGTAATTGAAATAACTTTAAATTGCCTTCGCCTGAAACTTCTACTTTGGCTTGTAGGGATTCATTGGCGTTTAATTCGGTTTTTGAAGTGATCAATTTAAAATCAAAGCGACCCACAGCTCCCGTAAAATCTAAAGGTTTTCCGTCTTCCGGCAGTGGTTTTACGTCAATAACACGAACGTTGGCAGAAACCGTTTTATGCACTTGAGACATCAGTCGACCGCCAAATATATCACGCCGAGCTGTAGGAACATCTACCGTTATATCTAATTTTAAAGGCTCTATTTCTAATTTACCAGTTTTTTGAGGATATAATACTGTTTTACGCAATACCACGTATCTATAGTCTTCTCCTTGGTATTTTCCGTTTTGGACTTTTAAATTTTTGTCATTTATATTTTGACTCCGGAAATCATCAAACTTAGGGTCTTCAATTTCCCGCCAGTTACTAACACCCGTATTTGGTGATACATATAATTTGTACACCACAGTGATGGCCTCATTTAAGTAGGGATTGTTTTTAGAAACCTCAGCAACCAAATGAATGTTGTCTGCAATAATCACATTCGGGTCATTAGGGTCTTTGGGTTTGTCTATCGCTTTTGTCACTTTAATGACAATGGGGGTAGTATTATAGGTTTCCCCTTGAATCTCAATAGTCGCTTGTTTAATCATGAAATCCCCTTCACGGTCTCGGGGCTAAAAAGTAACTATACGTTTTTTCAAAGGAGCGTTTTCCATTAATCCATGAATTACTAACCGATTGGTTTGGTCCGCCAATAATAGTAAAACCTTCAAAATTTGGCGGATTAAAATTGTCCCCGTCTTGATTCATTGAGAAATCCACCCGTAAACGCTCATTAACCCCTAATGTTTTCTTGCTCACTTTGGCTTGAAAATCAACTTGTGCAGTAGCGATACTTGTTGAAAGTATCAGTAGTAGAATCGATATGTTTTTTAGTAGTTTCATTATCTATGTAACTGTTATGAGACTTCCGTTTAACCGGAAATGACAAAGACGTTATTTACCAATCTTTATCTGTTTGTACCTTGACACCTTTTACTTTTTCGGCATTCATTTTTTCCTGTACTTTTTGTTCTTGATTATTCATTGCTTCTAGCAAATTTTTAATTTGCTGTGCAGATAATTGACCTGGCTGTTGCTGTGGTTTTGGTTGTTCTTTTTTGTTATCACCACCTTCACCATCTTTTTCTTTTTTATCATCAGGCTTCCCTTCATCTTCTTTATCCTCACCTTCTTTTTTATCCTCATTTTCACCCTCACCACCCTTATCCTTCTGGTCTTCTTGTTCTTTATCTTTCTTGTCTTCGTTCTCTTTATTGTCGTCTTCTTGGTTGTCTTTATTATCGTCTTTATTATCTTTTTCCTGAGGTGGTTCTTTTTCGTCCTTTGCACAGTCCTTTGCTAAGGCTAGATTGTATCGTGTTTCATCATCTGTGGGGTCATTTCTCAACGCATTTTTAAAAGCTTCTACCGCCTGTTTACATTTTTTATTTTGCATTAAAATGTTTCCAATATTATGAAAAGCCCTATGTTTTTCTTCCTTATTAGTGGCGTTTTTGGCCGCTTGTTGATTGCGGTAAAGCGCCTCATCATAATTCCCTTTCTTATAATAAGAGTGCCCTAAGTTATAGGTACCTGCAACGCTAGTGGGTTGAGTAGAAATCGCTTTTCTATATTCCATTTCGGCTAACACGAAATCATCATTACTTGCCAAATCATTAGCTTCATGAATTAAATCATTAGCTCTTTTTGTAATCTTGGATTGCTGCTTTTCAAGAGCTGCTTCTTGAGCAAACGAAAGTCCTGCTATTAAAATGAATATGTAGGTTATTATTTGTTTCATATTTACTTTATGTAAATGTGGGTGTTATTACTGCTTTTTCAACTTCTAAATATATGAAAGCCCTGGATTCAAACGTGTTAAGGATTTTATAAAATTTAGAGCCTTACCTCTTTCAAGAAACCTTGTGTAAACAAATTATAAATTCTCATTAAACAAATTAAGTTTCTTTAACCATGCTGTTTTACGCTCTAATAAGAATATATCTATGAATAAAAATAGAATTGCGAAGCCTAAGAACCACTGAAATTGATCTTCAAAATCAGTAAATTGCTTAGCTTCAAACTCCGTTTTATCCATTTTATTAAGAATATCTCTTATTTCTTCGACCACTGCCTCTGTATTATTCCCGTTTATGTAAGCCCCGTTGGCTTCCTCTGCTATCCCTCTTAAGGTGCCTTCGTCTAGTCGTGTGATGACTGTTTCTCCTTCGTTGTTTTTCTTATAATTAATAATAACACCGTTTCGTTTAATAGGTATTGGTCCGCCTTTTAAATCGCCAACACCAATGGTGAATATCCTAATTCCTTCTTCACTCGCTTCTTCTGCAATACGCTCAGACACGTCACTGTGATCCTCTCCATCTGATATAATAATGAGTACACGATTGGTTTGTTGATCGTCATCATAGTATGTTTTAGCCAACTCAATGGCCTCATTAATTGCTGTCCCTTGAGAAGATAACATGTCTGTGTTCATATTAGACAAAAACATTTTTGCTGCAGCATAATCAGTAGTGATTGGTAGCTGCGGAAAAGCTTTACCTGCATAGGCAATAATACCTATACGGTCACTGGCTAAATTATTAATGATTTGTGTGACTAACTGCTTTGATTTTTCTAATCTGTTTGGTGCAATATCTTCGGCTAACATACTTTTAGATACGTCTACCGCGAAGACAATATCGACGCCTTCGCGCTTAACTGTTTCTAATTTAGAACCGTTTTTAGGGTTCACTAAAGCAATAACTAAACAGGTAAAAGCCAAACATAAAATCACGATTTTTAATATTGGCTTGAATACAGATTTGTTAGGGCTTAGGCGCTTTAACAACTTCTTATTTGCAAAATTTCTTTGCGCACTGCGCCTCCATACTTGTTGTGCTAAAAACAAAACAATTATTAATGGAATGACCAGCAACCCCCAAAACCATATTTTTTCTTCTAATAAATCAAACATATGTCCTGTTTCTTATTTTATTAAACAAAACTTCTAAAAATAGTAATCCGCAACAATAGTTCGGTGAGTAATAATAGACCCGCGACCCAAACAAACCAGCGATATTTTTCTTCATAGTTATAGAATTTAAACTCTTCAACTTCGGTTTTTTCAAGTTTATTAATCGCGTCGTAAATTTCAACCAATTTCTTATTATTTGTTGCTCTAAAATATTTTCCTCCAGTGACCTGCGCTATTTCCTTTAATAGGGCTTCATCAATTTCTACTTGGACTCTTCCATAGTGAAAGTCGCCGTTTGGTTTAATCCTAATAGGGGATAACGCCATCCCGTTTGTTCCTAAACCAATGGTATATGTTTTAATACCAAACTCTACGGCTAATTCACTCGCAATTTTTGGATTTATAGCCCCTGAATTGTTGACCCCATCGGTTAACAAAATAATAACTTTACTTTTCGCTTTACTATCTTTTAGGCGATTCACCGCCGTTGCCAAACCCATCCCTATGGCTGTTCCTCCTTCAATAATCGTATTATATCTTATTTCTGCAAGTGACCGCAAAACAATGCTTTTATCACTCGTTATTGGTGTTTTAGTATAGCTTTCTCCCGCATATTCCACCAGGCCAATACGATCGTTAGGTCTGCCTTTAATAAATTCTGAAGCGACCTTTTTTAAGGCCTCCAGTCGGTTTGGCTTTAAATCTTTTGCGAGCATACTCGCAGAGACATCGATTGCCATAACAATATCGATACCACGGGTTGTTTTTGTTTTTGAAGAAATATCAACGGTTCTTGGTCTAGCTAATGCAGTGATTAAAAAAGTTAAGGCAATCAACCTCAAAATAAACAAAACATGCTTAAATTTTGGTAACAAAGAGTTCGTGAGTTTAAACCCTTTTAGAGTCGATATTTTTAATTCTGCCGTTTGCTGTTTGTACCTAAAAATATACCAAAGTACAGCTAGGGGAAGTAATAGCAATAGCGTGAAAAATTCCTTATTTAAAAATTCTATGCCTTCTAACATTAGTTTTCTTTTGGTTTTACTTCAACTGAATTTAAAATACGCTCAATCATTTGATCTGCATAATCGTCATTATTTGGGGCGGTAATAATAACTTGTTGTAAAATATTTTGAGCGGTAAATTGTAGTAAAATGAATTGAGCAGCTCTTAATTTATCGCTCGTTTGGCTCGGAATACTCAAAGTTCCATGTGTTTTTAACCCTTTAGCCCCATTGGGGGTTTCAAAGGCATCACGTAACAGCACGATGTCTTTTACGCCTTTAGACTCTAAACCTTTGATAACCACTTCTGATACTTCATTCAAGTCAATTTCTGAAGTCTTTCCCTGGTCTTGGCTTTCGCCTTGAGCTTGTTGTTGCAGCAACACCTGAGTGCTAACTGTGACACTAAATAAATCTAAAACGGTTCCATAAGAAAACATGTTTATTTTTACTTCGGCTCATTTTGTGCTGTTGGCAGACTCATTCTCTTAAGCACTACTGGAGTACTAATCGTCACTGGAGGAGTACCATAGGCGCTCGTTACCCAATCTCCTTCAAGCAATTCTTTGCTTTCATGCCCAATAACGGTATCTTTTACGTAATCAAATCCAAATTTGAATACAAAACCAGTAATTGTGGCAACTATTAAAAACACAGAGATAAGAACAGTAACCAGTATTTTTTTACGTTTCTTTTTACGCACTTGGGCTTCCTTGTATTGGTTATCCAATAACTTCTCCTCTTCAGTTGGTTCAGGTAGTGCTTCTTTAACGTGATCGATTTCTAAATCAATTGTTTTTCTGTCAATTTCGGCTAAAGCGATATCCGGGGCAGACTTAGCAAATTTAACCAAATCGGCACGTTTTAATATGGTTTCAATATTTCGAATATCTTCTTTACTAATTTCTATTTGATTGCCATCTTTTAGCAAATTTAACCGTAAAACAAGTTCGGAGGTGGTGCTTTCTAAGGCACGATCGTACACTTTTTCATCCAAATATTTTCTAATAATGAAGGTCAATTCAGAATAATATTCTTTCAAATTTTCATTCTGCAAGTAGCCGCTTTCGTCTAGTTTCTGTAAGGCTAATTTTGCACGATCATACGGCGGAAGCAGAGCAATCTCTTCTTCTTCACTTAATGGTTTTGGTCTCCGGATAAACCACCACAACAAGAAGGCCGCTACGCCAAAACCTATTAAAATAACAAGGAAATACTTCCACCAATTACCCGTGCTTTTTTCAACTTCTATAATGGGCTTAATATCATACAACCCTTGTTTAGTGGTATCCACTGCCATTTCTCGCACCTCAACTTTAAGAGAATCCGTGTAAAATTCTTTGGCTCCTATTAGTATTTTTTGCCTTGGAATGGTATAGGCTCCGGAATCGAATCTTGTTAATCCGTATTTTTTAATCAGATTGAATCTAGCGTCTTTTTTTGTAGTGTCTATCTTATAAGACTCAATCATCTCTAAGGCACCAAACGTCTGCCCTTCAGGAAAAACAATCACTTCTGAAGTATCTGCTTCAACGGAAACTTTAAACGTGATTTGTTCTCCAATTTTAATGGAATCCACATCTATTGATGATTGGACTTGACTGAAAGAGAGCAGAGAAAAAAGTGTAAAGACAAAAGACAGGCAAACGGAAGTGTTAACACGGAAGACCAAAGCCTTGTCTTTACTCTTATAATTTTTCAATTCAATTTTTTTCATTGTTAGTTATTACTTCAATTACACTTCAATGGCGCTTAGTGTGACCTCCTAGTTAATTTTTATCCTCTTCTTTTAAAATAACCCAATAGCTTTCTTACGTAACTTTCATCCACTCTACAATCGATGGTTCCTGCACCTGCTTTTGCAAAGCTATCTTTATAATATTCTACTTTCTCATGATAAAATTTACTGTAGTTTAATCGTACTTTTTTTGATGATGTATTGACCAACAGGAACTCGCCGAGACTCTTCATCTTGCATTTGTACCAGTCCTAAATTTGGGATCGCCTCTTCTTTTTTGTCATACACACGAATGCCTGTCACATCATGTTTTCCTGCGGCTATTTTTAATGTTTGCTTATAGTCGTCTGCAATAAAATCACTCAGTACAAATACAATGGCCTTTTTCTTCATCACACTGCGCATAAATTTCAATGCTTCAACAATATTTGTGCCCTTACTTCTTGGTTTGAATTCTATTAATTCACGAATAATTCTAAGCACGTGAGACCGTCCTTTCTTTGGCGGGATGAATAACTCGACGTCATCTGAAAACAAAATCAAGCCAATTTTATCATTATTTTGTGTGGCAGAAAAAGCAAGTGTCGCCGAAATTTCTGTAATAATTTCATTTTTAAATTGCTGCTCTGTACCAAACAGCTCTGAACCAGAAACATCCACCATTAATAACATGGTGAGCTCTCGCTCTTCTTCAAATACTTTAATATGTGGTTCGTTTGTGCGTGCTGTAACATTCCAATCGATATTTCGAACATCGTCCCCAAATTGGTACTGGCGAACTTCAGAAAAAGTCATACCACGCCCTTTGAAAGTAGAATGGTATTCTCCTCCAAAAATATGATCAGACAAACGACGGGTCTTAATCTCTATTTTTCGTACTTTTTTAAGTAATTCTTTAGTATCCATTTTTTTTAAGTATGCAGTGTGCAGTCTTGAGTATGCAGTTAAAAAACAATCAAATTTCGAGTGAGCGTCTCCCCACTTAATATGAGTACTAGTAACTATCTATGGTACTTCAACCACATTTACAATCTTATTAATGATGTCTTCTGAAGTCACATTTTCGGCTTCAGCTTCATAAGTAATACCAATTCTATGACGTAAAACATCGTGAACTACAGCACGAACATCTTCAGGAATAACATAACCACGACGCTTAATAAAGGCGTAACATTTTGCTGCGGTAGCTAAGTTAATACTTCCACGAGGTGAGGCGCCAAAAGAGATTAATGGTTTTAAATCGGCAAGTTTATATTGCTCTGGGAAACGGGTTGCAAAAACAATATCGAGAATATACTTTTCTATTTTCTCATCCATATAAACCTCGCGAACGGCTTCTTGCGCTCTTAAAATTTGAGCAATAGACACCACAGGGTTCACTTTATCCCAACTTCCCTTTAAATTAGCACGCATAATGAGCTGCTCCTCATCTTTCTTTGGGTAGTCTATCACTGTTTTTAACATAAATCGATCTACTTGTGCCTCCGGTAAAGGATAGGTTCCTTCTTGTTCCACAGGATTTTGAGTGGCCATCACTAAAAAGGGCTTATCCAAAACAAAGGTTTCATCACCAATGGTAACTTGCTTTTCCTGCATGGCTTCCAACAAGGCAGACTGCACCTTGGCTGGCGCTCTGTTAATCTCATCGGCCAACACGAAATTGGCAAATATGGGTCCTTTTTTAATAGAGAAATCATTCTCTTTCATATTAAAAATTAAAGTTCCAACCACATCTGAAGGCAATAAATCGGAGTAAATTGAATTCGGCTAAAGCTTGCGTCTATGGCTTTCGACAAGGTATTAATCGCTAATGTTTTTGCTAAACCTGGTACGCCCTCTAGTAAAATATGTCCTTGGCCTAATAAGCCAATAAGCAACCGTTCAATCATATCTTTCTGACCAACGATTACCTTATTCATCTCGAATGTCAACAAATCGACAAAAGCACTTTCCTTTTCAATTTTCTCGTTAATTGATTTAATATCAATTGTATTGGTTTCTTCCATCTTTTTATAAATTTTAAGCGTCGAATATAATATTGGAAATTTAGATTCGCAAATTGTCACTTTTTTTGCTCATATCTTGTTAATAATTGGTTAAAAATAAAAAAGCCAGTATCATACGGATACTGGCTTTATATAAAAAAAAGACGTTTTATTCAAATGTAATTGTACCAAGGTCTGTTGATGCTCCAATAACGACCTCCACATTCTCAAATACTTGAGCTTCAAATCCCGAAGCAGTATCTCGGAGTCGCCGTAACGGTATAGGCTCCCGAATCAAGTCCTACTAAAACAAATTGTCCCGTTTCATCAGCATAAGTCGAAATCGTTTCAACGCCATTAGTTGCTTCAATTAAAACTTGTAAATCCAGCGGTGTTACCATTCCTGTAATATAACCTGATTGCGCTTCAACGCTTGCTCTAATTACTGGTTTCAAATTAATATTTTCAGAATTTGAAGCCATAACAATAGACGCGTCTACATTAAAGTCAAGTAAGAACGTGTAATTAATGTTTGGTTCTAAATTTTGATTTACTTTGATTTTTAATCCTGATTGTTGTGCACTAGGCGTATTTAGAGGAAAGGTCTCACCATCAATCACCACTGTGTTATCATTGCCCAAAACCAAACGAATTTGATTTAAGTATCCTGATGGCAATTCAAAATCATCCAACAAGAGTACATCAATACCTCCTGTAAGTTCAAGAAGATCGTATATTCCAGTGTTTATAGCTTCCACACTAACCCAACCTGAATCCCCTTCGCTATCATCATTCAATTTTATCATGACATCTTGAACATCTACAAATACGTTATCAAAATCTCCCGGCATATCCATTAGTCTAACCGATATTTTCGAAGTTCCCTCTACAGGGTTGGTATCATCAGATTTGTTACAGCTCAAGGCGAATACCAATGATAATGATAAAATTACATACTTTAAAAATTTCATTTTGTTCATACTTATAATTTTGTTTTTTAAAAGTTTCTAATGTCATTTACGTGAGCTTTATACTTACAGACTTCTTATAAACCCGTATTATAATAAGTTTAACAATTAAGCGTCTTTTTTTAAAGAGAATTTATAGGCTATTCCTTATTTTTAAGCAAACTATTTTAAAGCGTTTTTAGGTGAACTATTCTAAAATTATTGCAGGCACTATGACTTGGGGCGTTTGGGGAAAGAAACTCTCAAAAACCAAGATGATAAAACGTATCAACCATTGTATTGAAAACGGGATTACTACTTTTGATCATGCAGACATTTATGGTGATTATACCACAGAAGCCGACTTTGGTAGTGCTTTTGATGAAAGTGGAGCCGATAGAGAGACACTTCAATTCATAACCAAATGCGGCATTCAATATTTAGGTAAAACGCGGCATTACAATAAAGTGAAGCATTACGATTACAGTAAAGCCTATATTATTGCTTCTGCAGAAGCCTCACTAAATCACTTAAAAACAGAATATTTAGACTTACTACTATTACACAGACCGAGTCCGTTAATGGAAGCCGAAGTTATTGCCGAAGCTTTTTCACAACTCAAAACACAAGGTAAAGTGAGGGCTTTTGGTGTTTCAAATTTCAGCCCCTCTCAAATGGACTTGATTAGAAAAGAAACAGAAGTGTCTGCCAATCAAATTGAATTTTCGTTAACACAACACAGTGCGATGCACGATGGTACACTTGATTACTTAACGACGCATAACATCCCTGTCATGGCCTGGTCACCACTAGGTTCTGTTTTTAGGGAAGATACCGAGCAAACCAGACGCATTCATAAACAATTACAGGAATTAACCCATAAATATAATGCCACCGAAGATCAATTATTATTGGCTTGGCTGTTAAAACATCCAGCACATATTCAACCAGTTATCGGAACCACCAATTTAGAGCGCATTACCAATGCAGCCAAAGCGACAGCTATTGATTTAGAGTTGGAAGATTGGTTTTTAATTTTAGTGGCCTGTCAAGGTCATAAAGTGCCTTGATATTTCTGCCTGTTTAGGCAGAAATCAAGCTTTAAACAGGTTAAAACAACAAGTTTTATTTTTGAAAATGAGAGATTTATAAAGGCTATTCTAAAAGAAAAATAAGTGTAACATTAAAAAGGTTCCTGCCTACGCAGGAAAGCATATGAAAAAAACAGCATTAATTACTGGAGCTACCAGTGGTATAGGGAGAGCCACCGCACATGAATTTGCAAAACAAGGCATTCGATTAATTATTTGTGGCAGGCGCCAAGAACGGCTAGACAGCATTAAGCTAGAGTTAAGCAAACTCACCGATGTGCACACTCTCAACTTTGATGTTAGAGATAAAGAAGGTGTTTTTGAAGCCATCGCTTCACTACCCGAAGGCTTTAAAGCTATTGATATTTTAATCAATAATGCCGGTAATGCGCACGGTTTAGACCCCATCCACGAAGGCAATCTTGACGATTGGGATGCCATGCTTGACATCAACGTTAAGGGGTTGCTCTATGTGAGTAAAGCCGTAATACCACAAATGACCGCACGCCAATCGGGACATATTATTAACATTGGTTCATCAGCTGGAAAAGAAGTGTATCCAAACGGAAATGTGTATTGTGCCAGCAAACATGCGGTTGTAGCCCTTACTGAAGGGATGCGCATGGACCTCAATTCGTTTGGAATAAAAGTTGGCGCTATTAATCCTGGATTAGTAGAAACTGAATTTTCTCAAGTTCGTTTTAAAGGGGAAGCCCGAGCAGATCATGTTTATAAGGGTTATAAAGCGTTGCAGCCCCAAGATGTTGCAGAGGTTATTTACTTTGCAATTTCACGACCGAAACATGTGAACATCGCAGATGTTTTAATGTTTTGTACGGCACAAGCTAGTAGCACTATCGTTAAAAAAGACGCCTGAAGATCAAGCCGTAATAAAAGCCCAAAAGGAGATTAAAATGATTAACAAACGCCTTTTAATTAAAAACTTACTCGCCCATAATGATGAGAACAGTTTTTATGACAAAAAGCGAAAAATTGATATTGATTTAAAAGAAGGAAAGGCGAAGTTTTTAAAACATATTTGTGCGCTTTCAAATAGTAATCCTAAAAACAACTCCTTCATTGTTATTGGCGTAGAAGACGAGGATAACGAGATTATTGGAGTCGATTTTTTTGATGACTCTAAAATTCAAAACCTCATCAATGCTTATCTCACGAATCCACCAATTGTACAGTATGAGAATATCCCATTTCCACATTTAGCAGATCATAAAGTGGTGGGCTTAGTCACTATTCGTGCCAATGAAGGTTTAACTTCATTACGAAAAAACATCTGGAAATATTATGGAGGTTCTGTATTTTTTAGAGATGGCAGTATGAGCATGCCTAAAATATTTAAAAGTGATATTATAGATGTTAATTCTAAAATAGTTGAAGCTATTGAAAGTCACTCACACAATAATATTGAACACACATTAGATGGTGTATTCGATTTTATGAATAAACGAAAAGATTACCATCCACAATACAAAGTTTTCAAAGAATATTTTGTGGTATGTTGGGCTGGGCAGCGTAAAGAAGCAAATGGTAATGTGTTCTTTTCTAGGGTAGACATTGAACTTATTAATGAACAAGTGCGCTTATTTTATTCGACTTTAGATGACGTTGCCATTTACTTTGACCAGGATACCTTCAAAATAATAGAATATGTGTCATTAGGTCTTCAGAATAATTTTAAATATTATCCCCTTGAAGAAACCATCATTCAATTTAACGAAAACGCGCATTACACGATTGACTCTACTTTAGTATTTCAGCCACCGGAATTTGACAAAAAAGTATTGCATCACATCTACAATGCTAATAATGCCATTTTAGAAAAATTAAAAAAAGGAGCCACTCTTAATCTTTCCGAAATACAAGACCTTCAAAACTTACCGGCAACCTATTTAATCTGTTATTTGAACTTATTCCATGAGGCCATAGATAAATTACTGGAGGCCAAGCCGTATTTAAAAGACTACAGCGATGCTGTTTACATCCAATTTAAAGAGTCTATACGAATCTTGCGAAAAGTAAAATACAGTTGAGGCTTTTACTAATATTATATCCGTTTTAGCGGTCCATGCGATACTCACGTCACCTGTAATCCACGCTGCACTGCTTAGTTCTTTAAAGACAAAGTTGGCGTTATGTTCTGGTTTAGATACTTATTTTCCGCCTTTTAATATGTCCTGCCAATCTTTGAGTTCTTCCCATTTGCCTTGAGTTGCTAATTTTGCTTGTTCCGGCCATGTTCCTGGCCTATGAATCTCGTATCGCTTACCGCCGCTACGTAACACTTCCTGACATTTATCTACTGAGCAAGCGGCTAGTGCCTCCCAGGTTTGAACATCGTGTTTATGAAACAACGCTTTAATTTTTGGCCCAATACCTTCAACAACTGTTAAATCGTCCGGGGCTATTTTTTTTCCAAAAGCGGCTTTCGCGGCAGCTGCGTTAAAATCTAGTGTGGCATTTTCTCGAGAGCTCGTGGATTCGGCCGTTTTACCAGCAGACATCATACTTGATCTTGCCCCGAATTTCCTGCCCCGGAAGAAATACCATTGCCTACCACTTTAGTATTGCCTAACCGCTCTTTACAACCCGCTAATTCTGTCTCTAATATTGAGATTCTATTTTTATAAACATCTACTGCATTAGATCGATTGTTTCCATCTCCGGAAAGTTTTCCTAATAAGTAACCCAATAAAGCACATACAAGCCCGACGAGTATGGGAATAAATAAACACATATCCATATTTTAATTTTTTGTTAGTTAATAGTTACGACTACTCTTCTATTTTTAGACCGTCCTTCTTCGGTTGCATTGTCTGCAATGGGTTGATCGGGTCCTTTAGAAGTCGTTTTTATTTTAGTTTCTAAAATGTTGTTTTCCACAAAGTATTCTTTGGCGAAGTTGGCTCTGCTTAAGGCCAGTTTGACATTACTATCCCAATCTCCAATATCATCGGTATGACCAATAATTTCAATTACGGCATTATCGTTAGCCTTATCAATATACCGAGACATTTTAGCTACTATTTCTTTCTGCTCAGGAGACAGTGTAATGGCAGCATTCCCAATATCAAAATACATGACCAACGAATTTGCTTGGATGTCTTGCCGTAGCGCTATTAAAGCAAGTTCTACGCCAGGATCTCCTTCTATCGTAGTACTTATATTATAGTGTAGCGGTCCATAATACATTCCGTTTTCATCTCGGAATCATATCATTATTTTGTATCCCATATGTATTTAGTTTTTTTGAGGGAATCCCTTGAGAAACCATATAGTTTTTCACGGCATTAGCTCGGCTAAACCCAAGTTTGGAAATGCTGTTGTGTTCTCTTCGCCAATGGAGTAATAACCAGTAATATCAAGTCCCTTCTTTGAATTATCGTTTATAAATCGTGCTAATTTAGAGACCTCCTCGACCAATCCTTCCCCTAAAGGTGTGACAATTGAAAAGTCTGATGTTCTAAAATTAAAATTATCCTTTGCTTTAAATGCTATTCCGCTTTTAGAATCAATAATAGAAAGCCTGTTTTTTGAAGTATTTTCAACCTCCGGCACTCCTACAACTATCGTCTTAGCTTCCGCTTTTTGAGCATCCCAACAGGATTTACAACATAAAAAATAGTACAGAATGATACCAAGAATAATCGTTAAAAAAACACCGAGAAGATAGCCGGTTTTTTTATTCATTATGATATTGATTTATATGTTAGTGACTGTCAAGTTATTAAATTTAAAATCAAATTTTCACACTTACAATAACAAATAAAAAATCAAACGATCGAAATTCGACCAACACAACAAAATAAGCGATTAAACTCCTATTAAATAAAAAAAGCCACATCTTTCGATGTGGCTTTTCCAATTTGAACTAATACGTCTTATAAATCAAATTTAATACCCTGTGCTAAAGGTAGTTCATCTGAATAATTTACAGTGTTTGTTTGTCTTCTCATGTACACTTTCCATGCGTCTGATCCGGACTCACGTCCACCACCAGTTTCTTTTTCACCTCCAAAAGCACCTCCAATTTCGGCACCGAAGTTCCAATATTTACGTTTGCAATACCACAATCTGATCCTGAGAATGATAAGAATTTTTCAGCTTCTTTCATTTCGTTAGTCATAATTGCAGACGATAATCCTTGTGCAACACCGTTTTGAGCTTCAATAGCATTTTCAACCTCTCCTGAATACTCCATTAAGTATAAAATTGGTGCAAAAGTTTCGTGTTGTACAATTTCAAAACTATTTTCTGCTTCAATAATTGCTGGTTTTACATAACATCCGGATTCGTAACCTTCACCTTCCAAAACACCACCTTCTACTAATACGTTTCCGCCCTCAGCTTTTGCTTTTTCAATAGCCGCTAAATAGGTGTTCACAGAATCTTTATCTATTAATGGTCCAATATGATTTTTTTGATCTAAAGGGTTCCCAATAGTTAATTGTCCATAGGCTCCAACAATAGCATCTCTTACTTTATCGTAAACAGATTCATGAATTATTAATCGTCTTGTTGAAGTACAACGTTGTCCACAGGTTCCAACAGCTCCAAACACAGCACCAGGTACTACTACTTTTAAATCTGCAGTTGGTGTAATAATAATGGCGTTGTTTCCTCCTAATTCTAATAACGATTTTCCAAAACGTTCTGCAACAGTGGTTCCCACAATACGTCCCATTCTTGTAGAACCTGTAGCAGATATTAATGGAATTCTTTTGTCAGTAGTCATCATTTCACCTACTTTATAATCTCCATTAATAATACAAGAAATACCTTCTCGCAAATTATTTTCTTTTAATACGCCTGCAATAATATTTTGACAAGCTACTGAGCAAAGGGGTACTTTTTCTGAAGCTTTCCAAACACAAACATCACCACAAACCCACGCTAAAGCCGTGTTCCATGCCCAAACTGCCACTGGAAAATTAAAGGCTGAAATAATACCTACAACACCAATAGAGTGCCATTGTTCTCTCATGACGTGCCCTGGACGCTCAGAAGGCATGGTTTGACCGTTTAACTGGCGCGATAACCCTACCGCAAAATCACAGATATCAATCATTTCCTGAACTTCACCGTAACCTTCTTGTAAAGATTTACCCATTTCATAAGACACCAATTTTCCTAATGGCTCTTTTAACTCTCTTAATTTATTACCAAACTGGCGAACAATCTCTCCTCTTTGAGGTGCTGGCATCGCTCTGAATGTTGGAAAAGCAGTGGTTGCTGCTTCCATCATTTTGTCGTAGTCTGCTTTTGTTGTGGTTGTTACTTTTGCTATTAAAGACCCATCTGTTGGTGAATAAGATGAAATCATCTCCCCACTTCCAAAGCTTTTAGATCCTGTAGAGGTTCCGTCATTTACATCTTTAATACCTAACTGTTGTAAGGCTTCTTTTATTCCGAAATCAGCTGAAACTGCTATCATATATAATCAATTTTTACGAATTATTTAATTT
Source organism: Lacinutrix neustonica (assembly GCF_026625145.1). Lineage (GTDB taxonomy): Bacteria > Bacteroidota > Bacteroidia > Flavobacteriales > Flavobacteriaceae > Lacinutrix > Lacinutrix neustonica. The sequence continues at coordinate 2,151,440 of NZ_CP113088.1, forward strand.
TGAGGCAAATATACTAATAAATGTGCGTTTTAAAGGTTATAGCTTTCTTAAAAATAGTAACTTTAATGCGGATAAAACCAAACCAAAATGAAAAAATCACTCAGCGTACTCTTTGTTTTTTTAGTGCTACTCAATTGTGGAGAGCTCATTCCCAAGCCAAACGACAATTCTAAAAACACTACTAAAGCACCCCGAAAAAAGAACAAGTAAACGAATTTGCCATTGTTATTCATGGTGGCGCGGGTACTATTCTTAAGGAAAACCTGTCTGATGAAAAGGAAGCAGAATACAGAGCAACATTGGAAGCAGCCATTCGTGTGGGGCACACCATTCTTAAAAATGGTGGAACAAGTCTTGATGCGGTTGAAAAGACCATTACTGTTTTAGAGGACTCTCCATTATTCAATGCTGGAAAAGGTGCCGTCTTTACTAATGCAGAAACAAATGAGCTCGATGCTTCAATAATGAATGGAAAAGACTTAAATGCAGGGGCTTCGGCAGGTACTAAAACCGTAAAAAACCCCATTAGTTTAGCAAGAAAAATTATGGAAAATTCACCACATGTTATGATGGCTGGTGAGGGCGCAGAAAGTTATGCAAAAGAACAAGGTTTAGAATTGGTCTCTCCGGAGTATTTCTATGTTGAAAGTAGAATGCAATCCCTAAAAAGAGTAAAGGAAAAAGAAGCACAAAAAGAAAGTGATAATGCCTCGGCATTTTACGATGCAACTATTAAAGACAGTAAATTTGGTACTGTTGGTTGTGTCGCCCTAGATAAAAATGGCAACCTTGCTGCGGGAACGTCTACTGGCGGGATGACAAATAAAAGATATGGTCGTGTTGGCGATGTGCCAATTATTGGAGCTGGAAACTACGCCAATAACGCGACTTGTGCTGTATCTCGGTACGGGATGGGGCGAGTTTTTTATTCGTGCAACAGTAGCCCATGACATCTCTGCGTTAATAGAATACAAAGGAGTATCATTAAAAGAAGCCGCGAACGAAGTCATTCAGAAAAAAGTCCCTGAACTGGGAGGAGATGGCGGCATCATTGCAGTGGATAAATATGGAAATATGGAAATGAATTTCAATACTGCTGGCATGTATCGCGCCGCTATGAATGATAAGGATGAATTGGTTATTGGTATTTTTAAAGAGTAAACTTCAATAGCAGAACGTTACATGTTAATATTAAAAGCTAGTATGCCCTATAAACCCGTTGCACTTAGAACTATTTCACATGGATATGCCCTTCCATTAAAGTCGAGTGCATTATCAAAAAGAAAACGAATCCCATTAAGAATCACACGGATACTCTTTTGTTAGTCACGTTTGATACATCTAATCTAGAAATTGCAATACTTTCTACTAATTTTATCGAAAACAGAAAACATGAGATTACATCCACTCTTTGCCTTATTCCTCTTCATTATTCTTGTAACCTCTTGTAAAAAAGAAGTCGTTGAAACCGATAATCTCTTTAAATTTAGAGACTATATTAGCTACACCACTTCGGGGCGCGTTTCTGTTACTAAACCAATTACTATTAATCTACACAAAGCCGTCGAAGGCTGGGAACTAAATCAGGATATCAAAGATAACATTGTCTCTTTCAATCCTGATGTTTCAGGACGGTTAGTTACTAAAAGCAAACACTCATTATTATTTTATCCCGATGAGCCATTAGATCCGGATACAGAATATACAGTGACCGTAAAATTGGGGGCCATTTATTCTGATATGCCTTCTGGATTTGAAAACTATACCTTTCAATTTAAAACCATCACACCCAATTTCAATGTTGTTACCAATGATTTGCAATCTTACAGTAAAGCATGGCAATACCTATTAGGCGTTGTAAAATCTGCTGATGATATAACCATTGAAGAGGCAAAGCAGCTCGTCCACGCGACACAAGATGGTAAAAAATTGAATATAGAATGGAATGAATCCCAGTTACCTCAGCGGGTTTTCGAATTTAAAATCGATAGTATTAGTCGTAACGTCGAAGATTCAGAAATTGAAGTGACGTGGAACGGAAAAGCCATTAAAGCCGATAACGCTGGCAGTAATATGGTAACGATTCCAGGTAGAAATAATTTTACCATTACACGCATTGAAGTGGTTCAAAATCCAGAGCAGTATTTGCTTATTAATTTTTCCGATCCTATTAAAAAACAACAAAATTTTGATGGATTGGTGACCATTCAAAATACTAAAAACCCAAAATACATTGTTGAAGGTAATATTTTAAAAGCCTATCCGAGACACCAAAATAAAGGGTGCGGTTCAGGTCGATGTTTTTCAAGGCATTAAAAATAACGAAGGCTATAAATTAAAACATCCTTTTTCTGAAACCATTTCTTTTGAAGAAGTAAAGCCACAAGTGCGTTTGGTAAATAACGGGGTTATCTTACCGAACTCTCAAGAATTAAAATTTAATTTTGAGGCCGTCAATTTAAAGGCCGTAGACCTTCGAGTGATTAAAATTTTTGAAGACAACATTCTTCAGTTTTTACAGGATAATGAATTGTCTAGTAGCAATGAGAACAGCATTCGTCAAGTAGGTCGTCGCATTGTAAAAAAAACCATCCTTCTCACTAGTGAAGCGGCACAGGATAACGAGCAATGGAAAACCTACAGTGTTGATTTATCAAGTTTGTTTAAAGCAGATCAAGGCGCTATTTATCGTGTGGAAGTCGAATTTAAAAAAGAATACGCACTGTACGATTGTAGTGTAAACAGAAACATTACAAACACTGAAAATAATGACGATTATTACCACGACGATTATTACTACGATGAAAACACCACGAGCACAACCGAAGACGAAGCGCTCCGTGAAGAAGCCTATTGGGATAATGTAACCTACCGCTATAGAAATAACAATTACAACTGGCGTGAACGCGACAACCCCTGTCATGAGGCATACTATAATTCAGATCGTATGGTCTCTCAAAATTTAATGGCATCAAATCTAGGTGTCCTTGTTAAAAAAGGCACGACTAGCGATTACTATTTTGCCGTTACTAATCTTCTAAATACTAATGTGGAAGCCCAAGCTTTGGTTAAAATTTATAACTATCAGCAGCAAGAAATTGCGAGTGCCAAAACAAATGCAGAAGGCTTGGCTACCATTAGATCCGACAAACGTGCAGCTTTTGCTATCATTTCAAAAGATAACAGTCATACCTATATCAAGCTTGGAGATGGTAATTCGCTCTCCTTAAGCAAATTTGATGTGTCTCGGAAATCAATTACAACGCGGCCTTAAAGGTTATATTTATGGGGAACGCGGCGTTTGGCGTCCTGGAGACTCATTACATCTGTCTTTCATTTTAGACGATAATGGCAACAAACTACCTAAAGGACATCCTGTAAAAATGGAAGTGACAGATCCTAACGGTAAACTCACTTACCAAAAGGTAATAGGTGATAATATAAATAATTTCTACAGCTTTACGGTACCCACAGCGGTCGAAAGCAAGACTGGGAATTGGAACGCCAAAGTTAGTGTTGGAGGTGCGACTTTTTATAAAGGTTTAAAAGTAGAAACCGTAAAACCTAATCGACTTAAAATAAAAGTCGATTTCAAAGATGACATTCTATCCGGGTTTGCACCGCTTAATGGAGCACTCCAAGTAAACTGGTTACATGGAGCGCCAGCAAAACGTGTAAAGACTGAAATTAAAGCCAAATTCAGTAATGCGTATGCCCCGTTTAAAAACTACAAAAATTACGTGTTTAGTGATCCCTCTCGCACCTATTCCGGTGAAGAAATTACCGTATTCGAAGGCCAGGTAAACGAAGAGGGCTTTACAGAAATCACGAATCAATTAAGTGTTGGACAAAATGCGCCTGGGATGTTAAACGTACAGTTTCTTGTGCGTGCTTTTGAAAATGGTGGCGATTTTTCTATGGATGCTTTTTCCAAGCCATATGCCCCTTATAAATCTTTTGTAGGTTTAAAATCCCCACAAGGTCGCGCTTATGGTTCGTTTTTTACAGATGAAGATCAAACTTTTGATGTTGCAGTCGTCGACGACCAAGGCAAACCCATAAAACGTGACGGATTAGAAGTCACCGTCTATAAAGTAGAATGGCGCTGGTGGTGGAATGCCTCTAACGACAACTTATCAAAATATACGTCAAGTTCTTTTCATAAACCATTTATGGCTCGCACCATTAATACAGATGCAAAGGGTAAGGCTAATTTTAAAATTAATGTGCCTGAAGCAGAAGGTGGGCGCTATTTAATTCGTGTTTATGATCCTAATAGTGGGCACGCTACTGGTCGCACAGCCTATTTTTACAAAAACTGGTGGAAAAAACAACCATCAGGTGATAAGGAAGCTGCAAAAATGCTAGTCTTTGCTGCCGATAAAGAAGATTACCAGGTTGGTGAAACGGCTAAAATTACATTTCCAAGTGGTACAGAAGGCCGTGCCTTAATCTCCATTGAAAATGGCACAGAAGTCATTGAACACAAATGGATAAAGACCACTCAAGGAGAAACGGTTGTGAACATTCCAATAACAAAAAAAATGGCGCCTAATGTATTTATCAATATTTCATTGTTACAACCACATATAACGACAGCTAACGATTTACCCATTCGTTTATACGGTGTCATTCCGCTAATGGTAGAAGACCCAAATACGAAATTAGAGCCTGAAATTAGAATGCCTAGCGTATTGCGCCCCGAAGAAACATTTACCGTGACTGTTTCAGAAAAAAACAATAAACCCATGACTTATACGCTTGCTATCGTTGAAGAAGGCTTGCTCGACCTTACCCGTTTTAAAACACCAAACGCGTGGAATGAATTTTATGCGCGTGAAGCTTTAGGTGTAAAAACTTGGGATATGTTTGATGATGTCATTGGCGCTTATGGCGGCAGTATTGATCAGGTTTTTGCTATTGGTGGTGATGGGAGTGCTACAGGAGGGAAAAATAAAAAAGCAAACCGATTCAAGCCTGTTGTAAAATTTTTAGGCCCTTTTAAAATGGATGTTGGTGAGAAACAATCGCACACCATTAAAATGCCAAATTATATTGGTGCTGTTCGTACCATGGTTGTCGCAGGACATGTGGACCATGAAGCTTACGGAAGCGCAGACCAATCGGTGGAAGTAAAAAAACCTTTAATGGTATTGGCAGCCTTACCTAGAAAATTGAGCCCCGGCGAAAAAGTAACGCTACCGGTAACTGTATTTGCCATGGAATCTAAGTTGAAAAATGTAAACATTCAACTAAAAACAAGTGCTGGTATTTCGGTTGTTGGTACGTCTTCCAAAAACTTAAGCTTTTCAAAACCAGATGAACAGATGGCGTTCTTTGAACTAGACGTGAGTAAAGCGAACGGTAATAACACCGTTGAGGTCATTGCCACTGGAAACGGAGAAAAAGCAACCTATAAAGTGGCATTGGATGTGATGAATCCCAACCCGATAACATCGAAAGTACGCGATGAAACGCTACAAGACCGCGCTCCTAAAGCTTTAGACTTTTCAACCTTTGGAGTCTCCGGAAGCAACAGTGCGACCGTAGAGTTTTCAACCATGCCGCCTATGGATTTCTCACGTAGGTTACAATATCTCGGTACAATACCCACATGGTTGTGTGGAGCAAACAACATCCGGTGTCTTCCCGCAGTTATTTTTAAACGACATTTTCGATTTACCATTGAAGAAAAAACAAGACATTCAGGAAAACATTACCAATGGTATTAAACGTTTAGGAAACTTCCAAAGGCCAAACGGTGGCATGAGTTATTGGATGGGAGAAAATAACGCCAGCGATTGGGGAACCAGCTATTCCGGGCATTTTATGATAGAAGCCGAAAAACAAGGGTATGTATTACCCTTAACCTTTAAAAGCAACTGGATTAAATACCAAACGCAAGCAGCGCGCGAATGGCGGCCAAGCTATAAAACCCAAAATAGTGATTTAGCACAGGCCTATAGACTATATACCTTAGCATTAGCTGGGCGTCCGAGACTTAGGCGCCATGAATCGCTTACGCGAATTTACCGAAATTTCTAACGAAGCAAAATGGCGATTAGCAGCAGCTTATGCCTTAGCTGGACAAAAAGAGGCTAGTGAGCAGATTTCGCAAACGGCAAACATAGAATTTCAGCCACCTCGCTACAACTATTATACCTATGGTTCATTGAACAGGAATCGTGCCATGGCTTTAGAGACGATGATTTTAACCAAAGATACGCGTGCACGAGAACTTTCAGAAAGCATTGCAAAAGCACTATCTAGTAATCGCTGGATGAGCACACAAACGGCAGCCTATAGTTTACTAGCCATGGCCAAAATGGTCAAAGCCAATGGTGGGAAATCTGTGAATCTAGAATACACGATGAACGGTAAAACCCAAACCATTAACACGAAGAGCGCCATTGCCCAACGGGAGTTAAAGGTCAAAGAAGGCAACAACAGCTTATCCTTTAAAAACAATCAAGACAATGTCGTGTATGTGCGTGTTTTAAATTCGGAAAACTACCCTTAGGAGAAGAAATCACGGAGCAACGGGGCTTGAGTATCAGTGTCGCTTATAAAGATTTAAAAGGAAGCACCATCGATATTAGCACCTTGCAACAAGGTCAGGATTTTATGGCTACAGTAACGGTTTCCAACCTTAAAAATGAACGTGTGAGTGACGTCGCACTCACTCAAATTTTCCCCTCAGGGTGGGAAATTGTGAATACCCGATTTACGGCTTTTGGAAGCAATACAACCAGTCAAGCCCGCTTTACAGATATTCGTGACGACCGGGTGAATTTCTATTTCGATTTGAATAAAAAGGGGCAATACGGAAGCAATACATTTAATGTGATGCTGAATGCCTCCTATTTGGGCACCTATTACTTATACGGGGTTCAAGCGGAAGCGATGTATGACCATGACTTCTTAGTGCGAACAAAAGGACAATGGGTGACTGTTGAGAAATAAACAATTACAACTGACAGGATTTTAAGAGTCCGCGTTATTTTAAATTAAAGCGTACCGTCTTCACGGAACTAAAAAAAGAAATTAATGAAAACCTTTAAGCCCTATTACGCTGTCATTTTCACGTCAACAAGAACCGAGGAGATTACCGGTTATGCCGAAATGTCTGAACTCATGGAAACATTAGCCAAAAAACAAGAGGGTTTTATTAGCATGGATTCTGCAAGAAGTGACGTAGGTATTACCGTAAGCTATTGGAAAACTTTAGATGCCATAAAAAACTGGAAACAACAAACCGAACATGTTATAGCGCAGAAAAAGGGAATACAGGAGTGGTACAGTTGGTATCAGGTACGAATATGCAAAGTAGAACGTGAGTATGATTTTAACAAATGAAAATAATCACCTACATAACACGTCACAAAATAAAAGCGCTACTCCTAGCAGGTCTTTTGGTTGCCTATTATTTTTGCCTACCCCAACAACTATTTAAAGACCCAACAGCGACTGTTATTACTAGCGCAACTAACGATTTGCTAGGCGCCCAAATCGCAAACGATGGCCAATGGCGATTTCCAAAAAACGCCGTTGTTCCGGAAAAAATTTAAGAGTTGTGTCGTTAATTTTGAAGATGAATATTTCTATCAACATCCTGGTTTCAACCCGGTTTCAATTTATAAGGCACTTAAACAAAATATCACGTCAGGTGAGGTCAAACGCGGCGGAAGCACACTTACCCAACAAGTGATTCGTCTCTCTCGAAAAGGTCAATCGCGCACCTATTTTGAAAAAATAAAAGAACTCCTTCCGGCCACCCGCCTTGAATTGAGATATAGTAAAGAAACCATCTTGGTTTATTATGCAAGTTATGCCCCTTTTGGGGGCAACGTGGTTGGTCTTGATGCGGCATCCTGGCGCTATTTTAATAGAGATGCCAACGAATTATCATGGTCTGAAAGTGCCACACTAGCCGTTTTACCGAATGCCCCAAGTTTGATTTATCCCGGCAAAAATCAAGAAAAACTACTTGAAAAACGCAATCGTTTATTAAAAAAACTTCTCAATAAGCAAATAATTGACCGCTTGACGTATGAGTTGTCCATCGCAGAAGACTTACCACAAAAACCATATCCTTTACCACAAAGAGCCCCACATTTATTGCAAAAAGTGTCGAAAACACATGCTGGTGAACGCGTACGAACCACCATAAACACCAAACTACAACAACAAACAAATACCATTGTATTTAACCACCACCAGCTTTTAAAACAAAATGAAATTTATAATATTTCAGTGTTAGTGCTAGATGTTAAAACACGTCAAGTGTTATCTTACGTGGGCAATGCACCAACCGATAAAGCCCATCAAAAAGATGTAGATATCATTAATAAACCACGAAGTACAGGGAGTATTTTAAAACCTTTTCTATATGCGGCCATGCTGGACGCTGGTGATTTACTACCCAACACATTAATTCCGGATGTGCCCTCACAATTCGGGAATTACGCACCTCAAAATTACAATAAAACGTTTGACGGTGCGGTACCGGCAAGTCGTGCGTTATCACGCTCGCTAAACGTGCCCGCAGTACGCATGCTTCAAGATTTTGGACTCGATCGGTTTCATCACTATTTAAAGGCCTTAGAACTAAAAGATATCACATACGATGCTAATCATTATGGCCTGTCCTTAATTTTAGGTGGTGCCGAAAGTAACTTGTGGGACCTCTGTAAAAGCTATGCAAATTTTTCATCAACGCTCAATCACTTCAATGAGACCTCAAGCGAGTACTTTTCAAATGAATTTTGTGAACCGACGTTTTTAGCCTCGGAATCTATTGACTTCGGCAAAAAAACATCAGAAAAAACGCTCTTTGATGCCGCTTCCATTTACCTTACTTACGAGAGTTTAAAAAAAGTAAACCGCCCTGAAGGTGATGAAAATTGGGAGTTTTATGATGACTCAAAGCAAATCGCATGGAAAACGGGGACCAGTTTTGGTTTTCGTGATGCCTGGGCCATCGGCACAACAAAGGAGTATGTTGTAGGTGTTTGGGTGGGCAATGCCGATGGAGAAGGGCGCCCTGGCTTAGTTGGCGTGCAAACGGCTGCACCCATTTTATTTGATGTTTTCGATGTGCTTCCTAATAGTCCTTGGTTTGATAGGCCCTTTGATGACATGCGAGACATTGAAATTTGCGCAAAAAGTGGCTATCGTGCGAATGAAAACTGTGATGAAGTACTCCAGCAATTTGTTCAAATGAGCGGACTAAAAACAAAGCCTTGTCCTTATCACCGGCGTGTTCACTTAGATGAAAATGAATGGCATCAGGTGAATTCCTCTTGTGAAGCTATCAATAAAATGACTCATAAATCCTGGTTTGTATTGCCACCGTTAATGGAATTTTATTACAAAATAAAAAATCCGTTTTATAAACCATTACCGCCTTTTAGAAAGGATTGCATTGCCACTGCAACCACAAGCATGCAGTTTATTTACCCAAAAGCATCGAGCACCATTTTTCTTCCAAAAGATTTTGACGGTAAAACCAACGCTCTCATTTTAAAAGTAGCCCATTCAAAACCGTGAATCTACATTATACTGGTATTTAAACGACAGCTTTGTAGGAACCACTAAAGACATTCACGATATGGCCATTACGCCTTCTGAAGGGAAACATCTAATAACTGTAGTCGATCCATTTGGAAACGCCATTACAAGAAGCATAGAGATTAGTAAGTAAATGAGGGCAAGATAATCTCCTGGTTTAACTACACAGGATATTAACGCTCATGACCTTTTTTTATCTTAAACCATACCCTTTTGCTGCCCACCAAGGATGCATCTCGATTTCTAAACGTCCCGCTTTCACCATGGGATCAGCATTTGCTAAGCTATCTGCCAAAGCACGTGTTGGCACGTTATAAATTGTAATGCCTCTAATATCACCATCGTCACTAAAAGGCCCGTAAATATCTGCATAGCCTAGAGCATACATTTCTGCTAAATGGTCGAGGTGTTCTTGCTGTAAAATTGCGGCCTCTTCTTCATTTTGAGTAACAATAGGACCCTTTTTTAAAAACGCCATAAAATATTGTTGCATGATCACGGTGTCTTTTGTTTGCTCATCTACATAATTAAATGTTTCAAAACCTTTCGATTTTAACGTTTCAAGTATTTCTTTTGCTGTTGGTTCGACCGGAGTTTCGACCGCCTCTATTGGCGTTTCCATTGGGGTTTCAGCTGGTGCTTCTTCGGGGATTTCAATCGCTTTGGGTTCCTCTTTACAAGCTAAAACAATGAGTAATAAAATTAAAAGTGCTTTTTTCATAACATAAGTGTTTTTATTGTCGTGATCTCAAAACCTGAGATAGACAACGGTTAGTGCTTTACCATTTAGAAAATGGATGTTTACTTATCTCGGGAATTATAATATTTAGGCTCTCCAGTAACTTCTCTGCCTAGCCAATCTGGTTTTGAAAAGGTTTCCTTTTCTGAAGTGAGCTCTACTTCAGCAATAATTAAACCCTTATTGTCTTCAAAAAACTCATCAACTTCAAAGGTGTGCAGGTCTACTGCTATCTCGTATCGCATTTTATCAATGATTCCCTTTTTACAAAGCTTCAACAACGCCTCAGCTTCAGGTTTAGAAATTTCCTTTTCCCATTCAAAACGCGATAAACCATTTTTTGAAGACGCGCCTTTAATCGTTAAAAAACCTTGTTCGCCTTTTAATCTCACACGTACAGTTCGTTTTTTATCTGTGCTTAAAAAGCCTTGAATGATTCGTGTGGCATTAGAGGCTTGCTTTTTAAAAGCTTCAGAATTTACTAAAAATTTACGTTCTATCTCTATCATACGTATTTACCCTTGGAGCAGGAACCCCATGTAATTAATTGATTTTCTCTATTTGAAAATTATGTATTCGACTTAAAAAAACTAAGGCGAAAACAGCTCCAATGGTAGCATATAACATGTCCGATTGGGTATCCCATACATAACCTTGTGTACCTAAAAAGGAGTCTCCCCCTTCACCTGTAAAAACAGAAATAAACCATTCTATAAACTCGTAAGTTACACTAATTGCCATGGCAATACAAACCGTTATAAAATTTCGCCAACCACTTCCATTAATGATCTGTTTTCTTATTAGTAGCTCTCTAATAATCATAGCAGGCACAAAACCTTGTGCAAAATGACCAAGCTTATCGTAATTGTTTCGGGTTTGATGAAAGGCTTCTTGGAGGTCATTAAATAGCGGCACCTCAGCATAGCTATAATGCCCTCCTATAATTAAAATAACACAATGAATAAAAATGAGAATATAAACCAAGTTGGTAAATCGAAAACGAGTAAATGTAAATATTAAAATCAAAATACCCAATAACGCAGGTAACACTTCTAAAAACCAGGTAAAATACTCGAAGGGTTTTATTCCGGACCAAATAAGCAACAAAACGATAAAAACAAGCAACGTATATATTAGTTTCATTGGCTTTAATCTTTTCCCAGTTGCTGAATAACATCTGATTCTATCCTGCCACTTTCATACCTGTGGTTTGCCAACCATACCATAGCATTGACGATGGTTTTAGGTGCAATGGATTTATATTTTTTTAAGCGTCCAATTAAAAAGGGGTTTACTAATGTCATAACTATTTTAGCGACATATTCCCCCAAACGCTTCTCCTCGCGTTGTCCGCCAATGAGTGCCGGTTGCAACACATATGTCTGTTTTATCTTTTCTGACAACACTTTATTTTCCATAAGGCCTTTCGTTCGATTATAAAAGAGTTTACTATTCGCATCTGCGCCTAAAGCAGATATTACGATGAAGTTTTCAATACCATTTTCTGCTGATAAGTGTGCTGCTGCAACGGGAATCCCATAATCTATTTTGGTATATTGGTCATTGTCTTTTGTTTTTGCTTTGGTTGTTCCAATGCAGCAAAAGACATCATTTGCAACAAACTCTTTTTTGTAAGTTTCCAATTGAAAAAGATCAATAAGATGCTCTTGAATTTTAACATGGTTTATACCACAAGTGTTTCTACTAAATAATATAATCTTTGAATACCGGGCATCTTTTAAAAGCTGTTGTAACAATATGCCTCCGGTTAATCCAGTGGCTCCTAAAATAATTGCCGATTTGCTCATTTCTAAAATTCTTTTTGCTAAAGATATTATAAATTTGTGTTATGCATGAAGCCTTACCCATAAGAAAGATTATCCATGTCGATATGGATGCCTTTTATGCCTCTGTTGAACAAATGGATCATCCCGAATTAAAAGGGAAACCTTTAGCTGTTGGAGGTGGTGGAACACGAGGCGTCGTCAGTGCCGCGAGTTACGAAGCTCGAAAATTTGGAGTAAAAAGCGCGATGAGTGGTGTTCTAGCCGGACGCTTATGTCCGGAGCTTATTTTTGTAAAGACAAGATTTGAACGCTACAAAGAAATATCTTCTAAAATTAGAGCGATTTTTCATGATTATACTGACTTGGTGGAGCCGCTATCGTTAGATGAGGCTTATCTTGACGTCACAGAAAACAAAAAAGGAAATCCGAGTGCTTCCATGTTAGCTGAAGAAATCCGTGCCCGTATTTTTAATGAAGTTGGGTTAACAGCTTCCGCAGGTATTTCTATAAACAAATTTATCGCCAAAGTCGCGAGTGATTATAACAAGCCTAACGGACAAAAAACAGTAACCCCGGAAGAGGTTTTAGCATTCTTAGAGGCTTTAGATATAAGAAAATTCTATGGCATTGGTAAAGTGACTGCAGAAAAAATGTACCAAAAAGGAATCTTTACTGGCGTAGATTTAAAGTCTAAATCGTTAGATTTTTTGGAGCAAAATTTCGGAAAATCGGGAAGGTACTATTACTATGTGGTACGTGGTATTCATAACAGTGAAGTGAAACCAAATCGTATTAGAAAAAGTTTAGCTGCCGAGCGTACCTTTAATGAAAACTTATCTTCAGAAATTTTTATGCTGGAAAAACTAGAGCATATCGCAGAAGAAGTTTCCGAGACGCTTAAAAAAAAGTAAAGTTGCCGGAAAAACAGTGACTTTAAAAATAAAATATAGTGATTTTACGTTGCACACGCGCAGTAAAACCTTGCCTTACTTTATTAGTGACAAAGACATTCTGCTTGAAACGGCAAAAGACTTACTCTACCAAGAAAAATTGGATAATTCGGTACGCTTATTAGGCCTCTCTCTCTCAAATTTAAACACTGAAAAAAAGACTAAACAAGAAGAACCAAATACAGTTAGTGTACAATTAAAATTTGGGTTTTAAAAAACCCGTACAACAAAAGTGACGGGTTTAATTATACATGCTTTATTCTCGGTTCGCGCTAACCTTTATTAATCTATTTAATTTGAGTCAACACGGTCCCCTAAAAGGAAACCCATAAACTATATTTCGGTCACACGTAACGTATTCACCATGCCTTTTTCTTGAATTGGCATGGCTGCTAAACTGACTAGCATGTCTCCCTTTTTAAGGTAGCCCATCTCTTGTGCCATCTTATTAACATCTTCTATAGTTTCATCGGTACTTACAAACTTATCATAAAAGAAGGCTTTAACGCCCCAAAGCAAATTGAGCTGTGTTAAAATACGCGTATTTGAGGTAAAGACTAAAATGTGTGCACTGGGTCTCCATGCCGAAATTTGAAACGCCGTATAGCCACTGTTTGTCAAGGTAGAAATACCATTGGCATTAATTTCGTTAGCCATAAGCGAGGCGTGGTAACAAATAGACTTAGTGATATATCGCTTAGTACGAATTTGTGGCGGTTCTTGAGGCACATTAATTAAATCGCTGTCTTCTACACTGCGTATAATACTGGCCATTTGTTTAATAACTTCTACAGGATATTTACCAACACTGGTTTCTCCCGAAAGCATCACGGCATCGGCACCATCCATTACAGAATTAGCCACATCATTAACCTCAGCACGTGTTGGTGTTAAGCTATCAATCATGGTCTCCATCATTTGTGTCGCAATAATTACTGGAATTCTTGCTCTTTTAGCGCGTAAAACGAGTTGCTTTTGTACTAAGGGTACTTCTTCTGCTGGAATTTCTACCCCTAAATCTCCACGGGCTACCATTAAACCATCACAATACGCCACAATTTTATCAATATTCTCTACGCCTTCTGGTTTTTCAATTTTGGCAATAATTGGTATTTTATGGTCACTGTGTTTCTTAATCAACTCTTGTAACACCATTAAATCTTCGGCATGTCTTACAAAAGACAAGGCCATCCAATCGACTTGTAATTCACATGCAAATATGGCGTCTTCTATATCTTTTTCAGTCAACGCTGGTTGAGAAATATTTGTATTTGGTAGGTTTACTCCTTTTTTAGATTTTAGTGGCCCCCCTTGAATGACTCCGGCTTTCACTTCCGTTTTTTTATCGGTAGATACCACTTCAAAAATTAATTTTCCATCGTCTAACAGAATGCGTTCTCCTGGTTTGGCATCTTGCGGAAAATTATCGTAAGTCATGTACACCCGTTTTTTTGTGCCTTCAAAACGTTTGCCAGTAGCAAAAATAATTTCGTCACCTGGATTCACAATAACCTCTCCTTTCATTACGCCCACGCGAAGCTTTGGACCCTGTAAATCTGCCAAAATACAAGCGTTATACCCAAATTCGGCATTGAGCTCACGAATCATCTTTACGCGTTCCTTTACGTCATCATAATCGGCATGTGAAAAGTTAATTCTGAACACATCGGCGCCTTCTTCCAGCATGGCTTTTAAAACGGCTTTTGAACTGGTTGCTGGACCTAAGGTAGCAACAATCTTTGTTTTTTTTCTTTTTAACATTAGTTAAATATTAGTTGGTCTTTAGATTTTAAGGCATCGGTAGCAATACTATACGCTGTAATGACATGATCTATATTTAGTATTTTTTCTAAAATGAGTTTTTCCTTTTTAGAATTTAACCCATTATTTATTTTAAGTAAGAAATTAGCTTTCTTGTATTTTGAAACTAAATGGTGCGTTTCTGTGGTGATTTCATTAAAACGAAACAGCGAATCTAAAGTTTCATGGCTTTGATTACAAACAATTTTACAGGTATTAGACACTAAATGCCACGTTTTAAACTGAGCATGATCTTCCCATTCAAAAATAGAAAAAGTCGTCTTTGAATTGTTATTATCGATATCACTATCTTTTCTTGTAAGTCTAATATCTAAAGCGGTATTCAATAAAAAAGCTAACCTGTAATCTTCTATCGTGCAATGAATACCAATTAGAGAGAAATGTTCTTCCTCACAAAAGTCATCTAAAACGAGTTTTTTTATCGCCATACTCACAACAGAATTAATTGTAAATATAGTATTTAAAATCGTTCAAAACATTGCATTTTAGTAGAAATAGTAACGCAAACGTTGTAGTATACCTTGTTTTTAATTACCAGGCATCTAGGTGAAGGATACTAATAATAAGCATTGAAAAACGGAGATTTACACACCACACCTCTGCAGTTATTTTATTAAATACACTTATACACTTTAGTACCTAATAAAAAGAACAGTATCTCTAGGCCTTACCCTTTCTTGAAATTTCATAGTATCCCCGAAATTATATTTTCATTTTTTCTGTTCTTTAATATATTATATAATGAGTGAAATGCCTTATAATTAAACTTATTAATTTTACAAAAAAAAACTAAAACTGGTAATTATAACGGGTATTTTGTTTGTTTCTGAATACTAGATTTAACTAATTATGCTCCTCTCACGTCATAAATCACCGTTTAAACACTATTTTTTACCGTTAAAGCTCTTTTTTTTTGGATTAGTAATACGTTTTTTCTTATATTGCGGGGGATGAAAATTTTAAAAATAACTTGTTTTTTAGTCGTTTCGCTAACAGTTATTCACCAATCTTTCTCCCAAGTTGGTATTAACACGACTACACCGGATGCCTCGGCAGTTTTAGATGTAAGTTCTACAACTCAAGGTATGTTAACTCCTAGAATGACAACCGTACAGCGTGTAGCCATTGCCAGTCCAGCTCAAGGGCTATTAGTTTTTGATACTGACGACACTGTTTTTTATTTTTACGATGGAGCAACTTGGTTCCCAATTGTCTCCGGAAACAATGCAAATGACTATACTGGCTGGGCAGATTATGTTGATGGTACTTATAACTCGGAAATCCGCTCACATTGACAGGAGGGATTAAAGTCACGCTTCCAAATGACGCTGCTGGTGGTATTGATACTCAAAAACCGATTGACATAGCAACTTTCTATGATGCTACTAATCAAACCATAACGGGAAGAAATGGGGACGGTTTAAACATAGTCATAGAATTTAAAGCTAGACCAACAACAGCTGCGAGCACACGCCTAACGGTAGCCATTGATATTGGTGGGGGTATAGGAGAAATTTATAAAAGAGATTTTGTATTATCTAAAGGTAACGCAATAGAACATTACTATTTGAGTTCTTTTACAGGCTATACCTTAGGGACTTGGCAAGCCAATGGCGGTACTGTTAAGATCGTATCTACTGCTTCGACTGAAATTTACGACATTCGGTACGTGCTCACAAGAACGCATAAAGCGAGATAGCTATTATTTGGCTTAAAGAATAAGGCTGTTTATAAGAATGCCTTAGAAATTTGATTTTGAAACACAAAAAAGGCACGCTTAGAAGCCTTTTCTTCGGCTTTCTTTTTTGAAGTCGCCCGACCTTTAGACACGATTTTATCATCTATAGATAGTTTTACCGAAAAGTGGCGAATGTCATCATTTCCAGTATCTTCGTATACATTATAATCAAAGGTTTTCTTTTCCTTTTGGCACCATTCTATAAGCAAACTCTTATAGCTAATCACCTTGCCTTCTAATTGTTCTATATCTACAAACGGTGTAATTACGCGCTTATAAATAAATTTTTCGCAAGCTTTATAACCGCCATCCGAGATAAATAGCACCTACTAAGGACTCAAATAAGTTGCCATGAATGTTGTCTCCAAATTGTCCTTTTGGAATTTTACTCTCTACTAAATCAATTAGTTTTAAATCGCGACCCAACTCATTAAGATGTTCTCTACTCACAATTTTAGAACGCATTTTAGTTAAATACCCTTCATCACCGCTAGGCACTTCTTCATAAAGATGATGAGCAATAACAGCGCTAAGCATGGCATCTCCCAAAAACTCTAAACGCTCATAATTTACAATATGGCCTTTCGTGTTTTTAATGTTCATAGAGCGATGCGTAAAGGCCGTATTAAAATGCTTGACATTTTTTGGCTTATAACCTATAATCTCTGAAATAGTGGTAAAAAAAATCCCGTTATCTTTATTACGGGATCTAAATATGTTTCGAATGCGTTTCATTTGATGACTACTATTTCATTACATAAATCAGAGGTAATGAACCAAATATTTTTATTAATAGAGAAATATTTTGTCATAATTATTTCATTCGAGCGTTAGTCTAATTTTTTAAATAACACACAGGCATTATGTCCGCCAAATCCAAAAGTATTACTCATGGCAACCTTTATTTCTCTTTTTTGAGGAGTGTTTAACGTTAAGTTTAAACTAGGATCTATCGAATCATCAAAAGTGGTATGATTAATTGTTGGTGGCACGATACCATGTTCCATGGCTAATATAGAGGCAATAGACTCAATAGCTCCCGCAGCACCTAACAAATGACCCGTCATCGATTTTGTAGAATTAATGTTAATGTTTTTAGCATGACTACCAAAAACTTCAGAAATGGCTTTCAATTCGGCAACATCTCCTAAAGGCGTCGATGTACCATGTGTATTTATATGATCTACATCTTCCGGTTTTAAACCCGCATTTTCCAAACAGTTTCTCATTACAGCTATAACACCAATACCATCTGGATGTGGTGCTGTCATGTGGTAGGCATCACTTGACATTCCGCCACCTACAACTTCAGCATAAATTTTTGCCCCTCTTGCTTTGGCGTGCTCATATTCTTCTAAAATAATGGCGCCAGCGCCTTCCCCCAACACAAAACCATCTCCTGGTGGCATCAAAAGGTCTTGAGGCTGTTTCGGGCTTTCGTTACGCGTTGATAACGCATGCATTGCATTAAAACCGCCCATGCCTGCTATAGTTACAGCCGCTTCACTTCCTCCAGTGACAATAACATCACACTGCCCTAAACGAATATAATTTAAAGCATCTATCATGGCGTTTGCAGAAGATGCACAAGCAGAAACCGTCGTATAGTTAGGCCCCATAAATCCATTTTTAATAGAAATGTTACCTGGTGCAATATCTGCAATCATTTTTGGGATAAAGAAGGGATTGAATCTTGGTGTTCCATCGCCTTCTGCAAAGTTGAGCACTTCGTTTTGAAAGGTTTCAAGACCTCCAATTCCTGCACCCCGGATAACACCAACCCTAAGTTTGTTGATGGCATCTAAATCTAGGTTCGCGTCCGCAATAGCCTCATCAGATGCGACCATTGCGTACTGCGTGAACCTGTCCATTTTTCGCGCTTCTTTTCTATCAATAAAATCAGTCGCGACAAAGTTTTTTAACTCACAAGCAAATTTTGTTTTAAACTTTTCAGTATCAAAATACGTAATAGGCGCAGCACCGCTTTTTCCTTTAATAAGGGCGTCCCAATATTCATCTTTGGTGTTTCCTATAGGTGTAAGAGCGCCTAGACCTGTTACTACAACTCGCTTAAGTTCCATAAATATTAGTGCTTATTTTGCAGCTTCAATGTATGATACAGCTTGACCTACTGTTGCAATGTTTTCTGCTTGGTCGTCTCGGAATTTGGATATCGAATTCTTTTTCGAATTCCATGATTAATTCAACAGTGTCTAATGAATCTGCGCCTAAGTCGTTTGTGAAGCTAGCTTCTGTTACAACTTCGTTTTCATCAACACCCAATTTGTCTACGATTATCGCTTTTACTCTTGATGCAATGTCTGACATAATTTTAATTTTTTTAGTTTTAATTAAGTGGCAAAAATAAAAAACTTTACTTGAAAAAACATCTTTATGTTAAAAATGTCTTCGTAATTTAATAATTAATCCTGAAGAAATTCTCTTTTACCCTATAATTGTTAATAATTATCCTTTTTTTTGTTTGAATATTTAACATGGAAACTAGAAAATGAAACGTGTAGTAATTTTTGCGTCCGGGAGCGGAAGTAATGCTGAAAATTTAATTCGGTTTTTTCAAAATAGCGACGATGCGTCTGTTATTCAAGTACTCACAAACAATCCTCATGCCAAAGTGTTAGAGCGCTGTAAAAAACTAAACGTTAGCGCGTTATCATTTAATAAAATTGCGTTTACTGAAACCGAAGATGTTCTCAATATTTTAAAAGCCTCCCGTCCTGACTTAATTGTTCTCGGCTGGTTTTCTTTGGAAATTTCCGAGAGAACATTTTGAAGCACTTTCCAAATAAAGTCATAAATATCCACCCCGCTTTACTCCCAAAATTTGGTGGAAAAGGCATGTACGGCATGCATGTGCATCAAGCCGTGGTAGACCAAAAAGAAATGGAATCGGCATCACTATTCACTACGTAAATGAACATTATGACGACGGCGCTGTTATTTTTCAGGCAAAATGTGAGGTTTTAGCTACAGATTCTGCCCAAACGGTTGCCGAAAAAATTCATTTATTGGAACAGGAGCATTTTCCCAAGGTGGTTAAAAAATTATTGAATGCGTAATTTATTAGATATCATTATTATTGCTATAGGGGTTTTCATTATAATTCTTGTTTTCAATGTTATCATTAGAAAAATCGCTTACCAAATAAAAAGTAAAAAGAAAGCTATAAAGCGCTTAGAAAACGATCCGGTTATGACATCAAAACCTGAGTTTGCAGAGACTTCTGAAGAAGATGGCCATGAGATGAATGCTACATCTAATGAAAAACGTGACTAAAACAGTACCACTCCCAAAAAGCCAAAACGGCATAAATAACAATAATGGGCAAAAAAAAGAAAAAATACTACACCGTTTGGAAAGGACATAAGTCCGGAGTTTTTGAATCCTGGAATGATTGCAAAGCACAAATTAAAGACTATGAAGGCGCGCAATACAAATCTTTCGCTACGTTTGATGCCGCAAAAGCAGCTTTAAAAGGCAACTATTTTGATTATATAGGTAAGAACAAAACTTTTAAGAGTGAACTTTCAACTGAACAACTTAAAAAAATAGGGCGTCCCAATTACAATTCTATAGCCGTTGATGCTGCTTCTAGTGGTAATCCTGGAATTATGGAATACCGTGGTGTGGACACTAAAACAAAAAGACAACTGTTTATTCAAGGACCATTTGCTGAGGGCACAAACAATCTCGGCGAATTTTTAGCTTTAGTTCACGGCTTGAGTTATTTAAAAAAACACAATAGTAATCGCATCCTGTACACCGACTCAAAAACAGCTATGAGTTGGGTAAGAAAAAAGACCTGTAATTCTAAGTTAGTACGTAATGCAAAAAACAAACCGGTGTACGATTTGGTAGATCGTGCGGTTAACTGGCTTATAGAAAACGATTACAAAACCACCATTGTAAAATGGGAAACCAAAGCCTGGGGAGAAATTCCTGCCGATTTTGGGCGGAAATAAGTGTTATTTCTTTTCTCACTAATCCTCTAAAAAATCGTATCTTTGCCGCTTAAAATTAAAACGCTTACATGAGTAAACTAGTAGTAGTAGGTACAGTAGCCTTTGATGCTATTGAAACCCCTTTTGGAAAAACAGATAAAATATTAGGAGGCGCAGCTACATATATTGGGTTGTCGGCCTCTAACTTTAATGTTGATACCGCAGCTGTTTCGGTTGTTGGTGGCGATTTTCCACAAGAATACCTTGACCTTTTAACCGATAGAGGTGTTAATATAGAGGGTGTTGAAATTGTAAAAGAAGGCAAAACATTTTTTTGGAGTGGTAAATACCATAACGATATGAATTCTCGTGACACCTTGGCTACTGAGCTTAATGTCTTAGAACATTTTACTCCTGTAGTTCCTGAAAGTTATAGAGATGCCGAGATTGTGATGCTCGGGAATTTACATCCGCTGACGCAACAAAGTGTCTTAGATCAGATGTCAAAAAAACCAAAGTTGGCTATTTTAGACACCATGAACTTCACGGATGGATATCGCATTAGACGATTTACGCTCTGTAATAAAAAATGTAGATGTCATTACTATTAATGATGAAGAAGCAAGACAACTCACAGGAGAATATTCTTTGGTAGTTGCCGCTCGTAAGATTCATGAGATGGGCCCTAAGTATGTGGTGATTAAAAAAGGAGAGCACGGTGCTTTACTTTTTCATAATGAGAATGTATTCTATGCTCCGGCCTTACCTTTAGAAGAAGTGTTTGATCCAACGGGAGCAGGCGACACGTTTGCTGGTGGTTTTGCTGGTTATTTAGCTAAAACAAGAGACACCTCCTTCGAGAACATGAAAAATGCGGTGATTTATGGGTCAACCTTAGCCTCCTTTTGCGTTGAGAAATTTGGCACAGAACGCATGTTAACTCTAAAAGACAAAGAAGTATATAAGCGTTTACAGCAATTTAAAGATTTAACACAATTTGAAATTGTTCTAACAGATGTTCAATAACAAAAAAACGCGCTCCTTCATTGAGCGCGTTTTTTATAACTATATTTTTATTATTTCTGCTCCTGCAGAAATCTTTTATATTTTTAAATTAATAAACAACTCACAACACAACAACAATGAGTGATGCTTTAAAACACGAGTGCGGAATTGCACACATTAGACTTTTAAAACCTTTAGAATACTACAAAGAAAAATATGGAAGTGCGTTTTACGGCGTAAACAAAATGTACTTATTAATGGAGAAGCAGCACAATCGTGGTCAGGATGGTGCTGGTTTTGCAAGTATAAAATTAGACACGAAACCTGGTGAACGTTATATTAGTCGTGTACGCTCTGTAGCTCAACAACCTATTCAAGATATCTTTGCTCAAATTAACGAACGTATTAATAAGGAATTAACAGAGCACCCGGAGTACAATGATGATGTGGCGTTACAAAAACAAAACATTCCATATATAGGGGAAGTGCTTTTGGGGCATGTACGTTACGGTACCTTTGGTAAAAACAGCGTGGAAAGTGTACATCCGTTTTTAAGACAAAATAACTGGCAACACAGAAATCTTATTTTAGCTGGTAACTTTAATATGACCAATGTTAAAGAACTCTTTAGCAATCTGGTAGAACTGGGACAGCACCCCAAGGAATATACAGACACCATTACCATAATGGAGAAAATTGGCCATTTCTTGGATGATGCGGTAAGCAAAATTTATAAAGATTTAAAAAAAGAAGGATATAATAAAAATGAGTGTTCGCCTTTAATCGCAAAACGTCTAAAAGTAGGGAAAATCCTTAGAAAAGCCGCGAAAAATTGGGACGGCGGGTATGCTATGGCCGGCTTATTAGGGCATGGCGATTCGTTTGTTTTAAGAGACCCGGCAGGTATACGCCCGGTGTATTATTATAAGGATGACGAAGTTGTTGTCGTTGCTTCAGAACGTCCTGTAATACAAACGGTCTTTAATGTTGCGTTTGAGGATGTAAAAGAATTAGAACCAGGTCACGCGATTATCACTAAAAAATCGGAGAAGTTTCTATTAAAAAAATATTAGAACCCTTAGAACGAAAAGCCTGCTCTTTCGAACGTATTTATTTTTCTCGTGGTAGTGATGCCGAAATCTATCAAGAGCGTAAAATGTTAGGTCGCTTATTAATGCCTGAAGTATTAAAAGCTATTAATCATGACACGGCAAATTCAGTCTTTTCATACATACCAAATACAGCAGAAACCTCTTTTTACGGCATGATAGAAACCGTAGAAGAATATCTCAACGAACGAAAAACTCAAGCCATTTTAGAAGGCAACGGGAAGCTCTCCAAGGAACGTGTTATTAATATTCTCAAAGAGAGACCACGTATTGAAAAGATAGCTATTAAAGACGTTAAGCTTAGAACGTTTATAACGGAAGACAGCAGCAGAGACGACTTAGTGGCCCATGTGTACGATGTGACCTATGGTGTTATTAAACCCACAGATAATTTGGTTATCATAGACGATAGTATTGTTCGGGGTACCACTTTAAAGAAGAGTATTATTAAAATGATGGATAGGTTACATCCCAAAAAAATAGTCGTTGTATCCTCTGCACCACAAATACGTTATCCTGATTGTTATGGTATAGACATGGCTAATTTGGAAACCTTAGTGGCTTTCAATGCCGCTTTATCCTTATTAAAGGAAAATAATAAATACCATATCGTTGATGACGTTTATAAAAAATGTAAAGCACAGCAGAAGCTAAAAGATCACGAGGTAAAAAACTTTGTAAAAGAAATTTACGATCCGTTTACACCCGAGGAAATTTCAGCTAAAATATCAGAACTATTGAGTGATGATTCTGTTCGTGCCAAAGTTGAAATCATTTTTCAACCAGTTGAGAACCTCCATCAAGCCTGTCCTAAAAATTTAGGGGACTGGTATTTTACAGGAAACTACCCTACGGCTGGAGGAAATAGAGTCGTTAATAGAGCCTTTATCAATTTTTACGAAGGCAATAAGGAACGCGCATATTAACAGTTGTTAATCACTTTAACAGATATCAATGCTTTTAATCTAAAAGATTTTTCTGTAACTGTTTTTTAATATATATTTAAGTCACCATAACATAAGTAGGTTAAGTTCATGGTAGATTTGGGGCAAAAAAAGCTGGACTCTCGTCCGGCTTTTTTTATGCTTAATAAAACCAATGACATTTAATCTAACTACGTATAAAAATATTCAACAGCGTCGATAAAATGCATTTTATCAGATATTTTTACCATTTATCTAAAAAAAACAATAAATCAATTTATATGTCGTTATATTTGAACTTACCATAACATAAGTAGGTTAAGTTCATGGTAGATTTGGGGCAAAAAAGCTGGACTCTCGTCCGGCTTTTTTATTTTTAAAACTTTATAAACAAAAAAAGAGCCAGTTATTACACCAGCTCTCTTCAATACTATATAGCGTTCAAACTATTTTGCCAAAGCAAAACGTCTTTCTACTTCATTCCAGTTAATCACATTAAAAAACGCATCAATGTAATCTGGTCTTCTATTTTGATAATTTAAATAATAAGCATGCTCCCATACATCTAATCCTAAAATTGGAGTTCCACCACAACTAACGCCAGGCATTAAGGGGTTGTCTTGATTAGGTGTAGAACACACCTCTACTTTACCTCCTTTATGCACGCACAACCAAGCCCAACCGAACCAAATTGAGTAGCAGCAGCTTTAGAAAAAGCATCTTTAAAGGCATCTACAGATTTAAAGGCTACTTCAATGGCCTCCTTTAATTCACCGAGATAACTGCCCTTTATCTTCAGGATTCATTACCTCCCAAAATAGAGAATGGTTGTAAAATCCGCCACCATTATTTCGAACGGCTTTATTCTCCATATCAACATTTGCCAAGATATTTTCAATGGTTTTTCCCTCTAAGTCGGTGCCTGCAATAGCATCATTTAATTTGGTGGTATACCCATTGTGATGTTTAGAATGATGTATTTCCATGGTACGCGCATCTATATTTGGTTCTAAAGCGTCGTATGCATATTTTAATTTCGGTAATTCGAAAGCCATAATTTTATGTGTTTTTTGGTTAATAATTCGTTGAACGTAAATTTAATGCTTTCACATTTCAATTAAAAATTTAAACAATACTAATCCGCTCCTTTTAATAATAGTTTAACATCATGAATTGAAGTGAATTTCCTTTTCATACGAAAAAAATAAAAATCTAGGCGGCATCATCCGATTTGTTTTTATCTTGTAGCAGATAACACTTATGACTACACCTTCTCCATTTCAAGTATACAATGCCTCTGCGGGCAGCGGTAAAACCTTTACTTTAGTAAAAGAGTATCTTAAGGTTTTATTTTCAGCATCTACACAGTATCAGTTTAAACACATTCTTGCTATTACTTTTACTAATAAAGCAGTAGCTGAAATGAAAGCGCGCATTTTAGACATGTTAAAGGCTTTTTCTGAAGTTGAAATTCGGAAAAACCTAACCCCATGTTTTCTGCCATGGCCGAAGAATTAAAGCTAAAACCGGAAACACTTCACCATAAGGCAATAATCATTTTAAATACCATCATGCATAATTATGCTGCTTTTGATATTTCAACCATTGATGGATTTAATCACAGACTCATTCGCACCTTTGCTCATGATTTAAAATTACCCCTAAATTTTGAAGTCGAGCTCGATACAAAATCATTACTCGCCGAAGCCGTTGATCGTTTAATTTCAAAGGCTGGCACAGACAAGACATTAACTAAGATATTAATCGCTTTCGCCATTGAAAAAGCCGATGATGATAAAAGCTGGGATGTTTCCGGAGATTTTAATGCCATTGCCCAATTGCTTTTAAAAGAAAGCGACATTGAATACATAAAATTACTTGATGATAAAACACTAGATGATTTTGAGATTTTAAAAAAACAGTTAGTTACTGAAAAAACAACTACCGAAAAACAAATTGTAGAAGAAGCCAACGCACTACTATCTCTATTAGAATCCAACGGATTAGACTTCAGTGATTTCTCAGGCGCCTATTTGCCCAAACATTTTGAAAAATTAGCCAATAATAACTTCTCTGTTAGTTTTGAATCAAAATGGCAAGAAAACATAGATACTAATACTTTATACCCAAAAAGAGTTTCGACAGCTATCGCGGAAACAATTGAAAATTTACAACCTCAAATAGCAAAATCTTTTAATGATACTAAAGCCGGTATTTTCCATTTAAAATTCCTCAAAACATTTGCAAAAAACTTAACACCGCTTTCGGTTTTAAAAGCAATAAGCCAAGAGCTTTTAACAATAAAAACGGAAGAAAACAAAATGCTAATTAGTGAGTTTAATGCCATCATTAGCGAGGAAATAAAAGGACAACCCACCCCTTTTATTTATGAGCGTATGGGTGAAAAATTTAAACATTATTTTATAGATGAGTTTCAAGACACCTCGAAAATGCAATGGGATAATTTAATTCCTTTAATCGCCAACCCCTTATCTGCTGAAAATATAAGAGCTGAAAAAGGAACAGCCATGCTTGTTGGTGACGCAAAACAAGCAATATATCGCTGGAGAGGTGGTAAAGCAGAGCAGTTTATGGGGCTTTTTAATGGCACAGAGCGCCCCTTTCATGTTGAACAAAACGTTCAAAACCTGGAATCAAACTACAGAAGCTCAAAGACGATAGTTGCTTTTAACAACGCCTTTTTTAAACACGTCTCCGCTTCCGTTTTTAGCAACGCTTCATATGGTGATTTATACGACAAGGCGTTTCAACAACCTTTTAAACAAGAAAATGGCTATGTCAATCTTAACTTTATAGACTTTGATAAAGATGATAATAAAGATAAAGTCTATACAAATAAGGTCTTACAAACCATTCTCTCCTGTCAAAATAACGGGTATCGCTTAAAAGATATTTGTGTATTAGTACGAAAGAAAAAGCAAGGTATTGCTATTGCAGAACATTTGAGCAGTCAAAACATAAACATTACCTCTAGTGAGACCATGCTAATTAATAGAGCTCCGAAGTTCAATTAATTAATAATATCCTCTCATTACTTATAAAACCCAATGACAATGAACGTAAAGTCTCTATTTTAGATTTTATTGCTGAAAAACATAGCATCGAAGACAAGCATGCCTTTTTTAACAGTTCTATACATCTAGATTTAGAAGCGTTTTTTGAGGGTTTAAAAAAATTTGATATTTGTATCAATCCTAAAACAATAGTACAGGAAGCACTATTTGATATTGCAGAAACTATTATTAGAGGCTTTAAATTAGTCAGTCATTCAAACGCTTATGTTCAATTTTACCTCGATACGGTATTAGATTATTCGCAACATAACAGTTCAGATATTTCCTCTTTTCTAGAGTATTTCGAGACTAAAAAAGACACGTTAAGTATCGTTTCGCCTAAGGAGCAAGAGGCTGTTCAGATTATGACCATTCACAAATCTAAAGGCTTAGAGTTTCCTGTGGTTATTTTTCCATATGCTGACATTAACGTCTACGAAGATATAGAACCTAAAGAATGGCTTCCAATTAACCCTAAACAATACCAGGGTTTTTCGTATACCTTATTAAACTACAATAAAGATTTCGAGTTTTATGGCGCCGTTGGTAAAGAAATCTACCACAGACATCAAGCAGAACTAGAATTAGACAGTTTAAATTTATTGTATGTTGTCTTAACGCGACCTATTGAACAATTATATGTGATTGGTAAAAAAGATCTCGGAAGTAAAACTAATCCAAGTACAAAATCCTATTCATCATTGCTCATAGAGTACTTAAAGGAGGCAGGGGAATGGGAAGACACAAAAACGATGTATAGTTTTGGTTCAAAAGAAAGAACCGAAAAACCGAAAACCATCACTACATTAGAAACCCTTGAACAAACCGCATTCATTTCAACATCTAAAGCTTCGCATAATATTAGTATCATTACTAACTCGGGCTACCTTTGGGATACCCAACAAGAACAAGCCTTAGAAAAAGGAAACCTAGTGCATGATTTAATGGAACACATTAAAACCGAAAAAGATGTTGACAAGGCCATCAGTCATTTTTTAAGTACAGGAATAATTAATGAAGAACAAGCCAGCATTTTAGGGATTTTAATCCTTGAAATCATACGTCATCCGAGACTTAAGTAAATATTTTTCTAAAGGCCATACCGTTTACAATGAGCGTGATATTCTTTCAAGAACAGGAAAAATTTATCGCCCGGACCGCCTGGTAATAAATAATAAAAAAGAAGTGGTTATTATAGATTATAAAACAGGCTTACATAACCCTAAATACCAGCATCAATTACAAGACTATCAAGATGTTTTAGAGGAAATGAATTATAAAATCACTAAAAAAATATTAATCTATATTAATGAAGGGGTTAAGATTCAAACATATTAACAAACACCCATACTTTTGAACACCTGAAATAACCTATATATAAAAAAGGAGGTTGTTTGTATCTCTAACGTAAAAAAACATTCTAAATTTGTAAAAAAGCAATTCACATGTACGGTAAAATTCAAAAACATTTACAACAAGAAATAACAGACATAAAAGACAACGGACTTTATAAACAAGAGCGCATTATTACTTCGCCACAAGGGGCAGAAATCACGCTGAGTACGGGCGAAACGGTTTTAAATTTTTGTTCCAATAACTACTTAGGCTTGTCCTCGCATCCCGAGGTTGTAAAGGCCGCTCAAGAGGCCATGGATACCCACGGATTTGGAATGTCTTCAGTCCGTTTTATTTGTGGAACTCAAGACATTCATAAAGAACTCGAGCAAAAAATTGCAGACTTCTATGGCACTGAAGACACCATTTTATATGCCGCAGCTTTTGATGCCAACGGCGGTGTATTTGAACCTCTATTAGGAAAAGAGGACGCCATAATTTCAGACGCTTTAAATCACGCCTCTATTATTGATGGTGTGCGCTTATGTAAAGCGGCCCGCTATCGTTATAAAAACAGTGATATGGCAGATTTAGAAGAACAACTAATTACTGCCAACGAGAATGGTGCTCGTTTTAAAATTATAGTCACAGATGGGGTGTTTTCCATGGATGGCATCGTCGCTCCTTTAGATAAAATTTGTGATCTCGCAGACAAATATGATGCTTTAGTCATGATAGACGAATGTCACGCTGCGGGATTCATAGGAGAGACAGGAATAGGCACCCTTGAGGCCAAAGGTGTTTTAGGACGTATAGACATTATTACCGGAACCTTAGGAAAAGCACTTGGTGGTGCGATGGGTGGTTATACTACTGCCAAAAAAGAAATTATAGACCTATTAAGGCAGCGTTCAAGACCCTATTTATTTTCAAATTCTTTAGCACCTGCTATAGTTGGAGCCTCAATTAAAGTGTTCGACATGCTCAAAAATGACACCTCGTTAAGGGACAAACTAGAAAGCAACACCCATTACTTTAAAAAAGAAATGAAAATGGCCGGTTTTGATGTCATCGATGGAGATTCAGCAATTGTCCCGGTTATGTTGTATGATGCAAAATTATCACAAACTATGGCAAATATGCTTTTAAAAGAAGGAATATATGTTATAGGTTTCTTTTTTCCTGTTGTGCCTAAAGAAAAAGCAAGAATACGCGTTCAGCTCTCAGCAGCGCACCAAAAGAAACATCTAGACAAGGCGATACAAGCCTTTATTAAAGTTGGAAAAGCCTTGGAAATCATTAAATAATTGTTATAAACTTTAACAATTTGTCAGAATAACCAATATTTTTATATATTTGTCTTTGTTAATAATGATTAACAACTTATTTTTGCTTCTAATTAACACTTAAAAATTAAATTTTTTGAATATGAAAAATCTTAGCAGATTATTATTCACACTAGTACTTGTAGTAAGTTTTAGTAATGTGAATGCACAAGACCAAGACAATCCTTGGGCTATTAGTTTCGGAGTTAACGCAGTAGACTTTTTCTCAGGTGAGGAATCGTTTGATGCTGGTGTTTTCGATGAATACTTTAACGCAACTGACCACTGGAATATTCTTCCTTCTTTATCAACAATTAGCGTGTCGAAATACTTAGGAGAAAATTTTTCTTTACAAGCGGCTGGTTCTATCAACAAAATCGAAAAGTACGGTGATGTTTCAGTTTCAGACTTAAACTACTATGCTCTTGATGGAAATGTAAGATACAGTCTTTCTAGCGTATTAAACACCAAAAGACTAGTTCCACATGTTGGAGTTGGTGGTGGTTATACTTGGATAGAAGAAGGTCCTTTTAATACTAATAGTGCTTCCGGTAATAATAATGTTGGTGCTGGAACTTTAAATGGTTCTTTAGGTTTAACTTATTGGTTTACTGATAACGTAGGTTTATATGTTGAGTCTAAATATAAGCATGCTTTTGAAGATTACTTAACAACTCACTTCCAACATTCTGCAGGTTTTACTGTTAGATTTGGTGGAAAAGATACTGACGGTGATGGAATCTATGACAAAAATGATGCCTGTCCGAAGTATTCGGTTTAGAGGCTTTCAACGGTTGTCCTGATACAGATGGTGATGGTATTGAAGATTCTAAAGACTCTTGTCCAAATGAAGCTGGTTTAGCTGAATTTAACGGTTGTCCTGATACAGATGGTGACGGTGTTGTAGATGGTAGTGATGAATGTCCTACTGTTAAAGGTCTTAAGGCTTTAAACGGTTGTCCAGATGCTGATGGTGACGGTGTTGCTGATAAGAATGATACATGTCCTAACGAAGCTGGTCCAGCTGCTAATAATGGATGTCCTTGGCCGAGATACAGATGGTGATGGTGTTTTAGATAAAGACGATCAGTGTATTGATGTTGTTGGAACTGTTGCAAACAACGGTTGCCCGTAAATTGTACAACCAACTCAAGAAGTTATAGATCAATTAAATGAGTATGCAAGAACAATTTTATTTGATACAGGAAAATCATCTTTCCAAAAACAATCTTACGAAGTATTACAAAACATAACTGCTATCTTAAAAGAATATCCAGATTCTAACTTTACATTAGAAGGACATACTGATAGCGTTGGTTCTAAGTCTTCTAACCAGTTATTATCTGAAAGAAGAGCTAATGCAGTAAGAGATTACTTAATAGCTAATGGAATTAACAGTGATAGATTAACTGCTTATGGATTTGGTGAAGAATACCCAGTAGATTCAAATGCAACTAGATCTGGAAGAAAAAACAACAGACGTACTGAGATTAAACTTAAAAAATAAGTTTCTCAATACTTTTAAATAAGTTTTTATAAAAACGCCTCGGTTTACCGAGGCGTTTTTTATTTTTATAAAATGAAAAGCTTTATTTTAGATGTACTTGAAGACCTAAAGACTAACGGTGAAAATCTATCAGATTTAATATTTATTTTACCAAGTAGACGTGCTGGTGTGTTTTTAAAAAAGGAGTTATTTAATGTCTCAGATAGCACCCTTTTTTCTCCCACTATAATTAGTATTGAGGAGTTTGTAGAAGACCTCGCCCAGCTTAAGTCGATCACTAACACAGAGTTGCTTTTCGAATTTTACAATACGTATACGCATCTTACACCAAGCCAAGAAAGAGAGTCTTTTGAAAGCTTTGCTAAATGGGCACAAATCCTTCTCCAGGATTTTAATGAAATTGATCGTTACCTCATCCCGCAAAATAATATTTTTGACTATTTAAGCGCTATAAAAGAATTAGAGCATTGGTCTACAGAAAAAGACCAGGACCGAATTTGTAGAAAATTATCTCAAATTCGGAATAAGCTCAAGCGCTATTATTCACACTACACATCCACTTTAATCGATAAAAAATTAGGCTATCAAGGACTCATCTATAGAGAAGCTGTAAAAAACATTGAAAATTATTGTGCGGGTAATACCAACCGCCATATCTTCTTAGGTTTTAACGCTCTAAATACAGCCGAAGAGACCATAATTCAAGAACTCTTGCTTAACAACATGGCCGAAACGTATTGGGACATCGACCAGGTCTTTTTAAGCAATCCCATACATGATGCCGCCCTTTTTACCCGACAGCACAAGGACAATTGGAAACATTTTAAAAAGCACCCTTTTAAATGGGTTACTAATCACTATTCTGAAGAAAAAAATATTCAAGTGTTTGGGATTCCAAAAAATGTAGGACAGGCTAAAACTATTGGTACCCTGTTAAAACAAATAGCACAAACTAATCCGAATTAAAAAACACGGCTGTAGTCCTTGGTGATGAAAATTTATTAATCCCA
The DNA here is from genome assembly GCF_026625145.1 of Lacinutrix neustonica. Classification (GTDB taxonomy): domain Bacteria; phylum Bacteroidota; class Bacteroidia; order Flavobacteriales; family Flavobacteriaceae; genus Lacinutrix; species Lacinutrix neustonica. Next base: position 2,183,292 of record NZ_CP113088.1, read on the forward strand.
GTACTTAACTCAATACCTTCAACTATTGAGAATATAAACATCACTATGGGTTTCCCATTGCGTTTAATTCCACTAGCCTCCTTATTTGATCTTTTATTTACCGTTCAAAAGAAAGCAACAGACCGCTATTACTATAAAGATATTATTGAAATCGTATCCCATCAATTTATAAGACCTTTATTACAGGTAAACACTATAGATTATGCTTCCGCAATTATTGAAAATATTCAAAAAAACAATGTTGTCTATCTAACCCTACTGGACTTGAAGTCTTATGATCAAAGCAAAACGGACACTATTGGATTACTTTTTGAACCTTGGAAAAATAATCCACAAAAGGGCATATCACAGTGCTTTATAATCATTAACAAAATCCAAGGCGTTCTTACTGAAGATAAAGAATCTCAGACCTTGGGATTAGAGTATTTATTTCGCTTCAACACCCTGTTTAATGAACTTTACAGACTAAATGAATGTTATCACCATATTAATGACATTTCCGCTTTATATAGTATATATAAGGAGCTCCTAACATCGGAAACTTTAGATTTTCAAGGCGAACCACTACTAGGTTTACAAGTTATGGGCATGTTGGAATCTCGTGTTTTAGATTTTGAAACCATTATTATTTCTAGTGTCAATGAGGGCGTGTTACCTTCGGGAAAGTCAAATAACTCCTTTATTCCATTCGATGTGAAACTGGAAAACAAACTACCAACATATAAAGAAAAGGACGCTGTTTATACGTATCACTTTTACAGGTTACTCCAACGCGCGAAAAACATTTATATTCTATATAATACAGAAGCCGATATATTAACGGGCGGCGAAAAAAGTCGATTCATAACCCAATTAGAATTAGAAGGGATCCATAATATAAAACACAAAATAGTTGTCCCCCACGTTCCCAATGTAGTTCCAAAATTAAAAGAGATAAAGAAAACAGAATTGGTTTTAAATCAATTAAAAGCCATTGCTAAAAAAGGCTTTTCGCCATCTTCTCTAACAAATTATATACGAAATCCTATAGATTTTTATTATCAAAAATTACTAGGAATTAAAGAGCTAGAAGAAGTTGAGGAAACGGTAGCAGCCAACACCATGGGAACTGTAATACATGACACCTTAGAGGCCTTATATCAACCCTTTTTAGGCCAGTATTTAACCCTTGATGGTCTTAAAATACTCAAGAAAAAAATCGAGAAAACCATATTACATTTCTTTAATTCTATCTATAAGGATGGTGACATGACCACTGGTAGAAACCTCATCATTTTTGAAATCGCAAAACGCTATGTTCTTAATTTTATAAACCTTGAAATCGCAGAATTAGAACAAGGCAACACGATAAAGATTGTTGCATTAGAAACAAAATCAACCGTATGTTTAGATATTCCTGAATTAAATTTTGAGGTGAACATGAACGGTACAGTAGATCGAGTCGACGAATATAATGGTGTAACACGAATTATAGACTACAAAACAGGCAAGGTTTTAGAAAACGAGGTTTCCATTGTTGACTGGCAAGACCTAACGACCGATTATAAAAAGTACAGTAAAAGTTTTCAAATATTGGCTTACGCCTACATGCTAAATAAAGAGAAACCACTTGAATTCCCGTTAGAAGCAGGTATTATTTCCTTTAAAAATTTACATTCCGGTTTTTTGAAATTTACAAAAAAGGAGCAAGTTCGAGGTGGAAACAAATCGACACTAATAACAGAGGATACCTTAGCAAGTTATTTTGAAGAACTTAAAACGCTCATTATTGAAATCTACAATCCAGATATTAATTTTATAGAAAAAGAGCTGAAATGATTCTCAAAAACCAAATTTTAAGTCGTGCTGGTCAAAAACCAATCATTTTTGATCTTTTTTACAAAAAAACTAAAAAACCAAAACCCCTAATCATTTTTTGTCATGGTTATAAGGGCTTTAAAGATTGGGGCGCATGGAATTTAATGGCTAAAGCCTTTATGAATGCCGATTTGTTTTTTGTTAAATTAAATTTTTCGCACAATGGAGGCACCGTTGAAAATCCCATTGATTTTTCAGATTTAGAGGCCTTTGCAGAAAACAACTATACCAAAGAGATCGCTGATTTAGATGTTATTTTAACTCACTGCTTATCAGAAGGCACTAATTTTACAATGGAAATAGACCCAACTAACGTCACTGTCATTGGGCACTCCCGGGGTGGTGGAATTGCAATAATTAAAGCCTCGGAAGATTCAAGAATTACAAAATTAATAACACTAGCGAGTGTTTGTGACTTTGCTAAAAGAACAGCAATAAGTGGAGATTTAGATGCGTGGAAAAAAGAAGGCGTTAAATATGTACTAAACGGAAGAACAAAGCAGCAAATGCCCCACAACTACCAGTTTTATGAAGATTTTAAAGCGCACGAAACACGCTTGAATATAGAGCAGGCGGAAAAATCATTGGTCATCCCACACGCTATTATTCATGCGATAGACGATCCCTCTGTAAATTATAAAGAAGCAAAATTATTAAAACAGTGGAATCCAAAAGCGACATTAATTTCTGTGGAAAACAGTGATCATGTCTTTGGAGCTAAGCATCCATGGCACGACGAGAGAATGCCCCCAGTACTAAAACAAATCACTAAAATGGCTTTAAGCCTAATTAAAGATTAAGCGATCTTTAGAGGCCTCGTTTTATGCTTATTAATTTTATTGAAAAGCAAATCCCTGTTTACTGGTTTGCTAATATAATCGTTCATTCCTACCGCGAGCACTTTTTCTCTTGCCGCCTCTGTGGTATCGGCTGTTACTGCTATAATTGGAATGTTTTTATGCTTGTGTTTTAAATTACCATTCCTAATATTAGTGGTCGTTTCATACCCATCCATAACCGGCATTTGTAAATCCATTAAAATAATATCAAAGGTATGCTTGTCTAAAAGCTCAAGCGCGACCTGTCCGTTAACGGCCATTTTAAAATCTGTTATCGATAAGGTGGTCAATATTTTTTTCATAATTAATTGATTCATCATATTGTCTTCTACTACTAATACTTTTAAAGCCTGAGTACTAGTCTCCTTAGTATCGTTATCATTAATGGGCATGCTTAGCGCGATCACGTTAAGCACTATAACCATGGTTACCTTAGTTCCACGAGTGTCTTCACTTTCAATAGAGATGGTACCGCCAAATAGTTTGATTAAATGGTTTACTATGCTTAAACCCGGACCTACTCCACCAAAACGGCGCTTATCATTTGACCGCATTTGACCGAAACTATTGAATAAGTCGGCTTTTTTATTATTACTAATTCCAACACCGGTATCTAATACAGTCATAATAAATTCTACTTCGCCGGATGGTTTTACTGTGCTTTTTATTTGAAACACTACTTTACCGAATGCCGTAAACTTTACCGCATTACTTAAAACATTATTAATGATTTGCATGAAACGATCTGCATCACCGGCAACAGAATAAGGCAAAGTGTTCGCTATTTCGAGACTATATTTCAATCCTTTTTTTTCGGCCATACGCTGCCAGTTCCTGCTAATTTGCTCAATCGCCTCTTTAGGATTAAAGTGTTCTGTTCTTAATTTTAAGGTACCTTTCTCTATTTTTTCAAAATCTAAAATATCGTTAATATTACTCAGAAGACTTAGTGAAGCATGTCTAATAATCTCATAATTCTTATGCGCTTCGTGGTTTGTATTGTTCATTAATTCGTCCTCGGCGATCCCCATAATGGCATTGATTGGCGTACGTAATTCATGACTAATATTAGACATAAAGTAACTTTTAAGTTCACTAATTTCTTCCGATTTATTAAGCGCAATAAGTTGAGATTGTTCATTTTCTAAACGCAAATCTCGAATTAAATGCGTCATAGACAACGATAAGAATACCACCTCGAATCCGATACCAAATTTAGCGCTGTTAAGAACGATAAAGTTGTTTGGAAGCAAGCCTAAGTTATTCATAACAAAACCTAAAAGCCCAATAACTAAGAAGAAAATACCTATTGAGAAAAAAGGATCTATAGTTATACCTTTATACCGTAAATAAAAAAGAGTGCCCAAAATTAAAATGAGACTTAAAAGGCCATTCAAATTACTCATAGGATATACCAAGGCCATAGTTTTATCGTTAATAAATAACATAACACCCAATCCAAGAATTATGGTATAAACAAATTTATATCCGTATTTTAAAGTTTTACTTCGCAAGGACACTTTTAGAAAATGTTCGCAATATTTTAACAAGAAAAAATTAGAAAACAAGGCCGTAATTAAAACCGCTCTATCATTTAAATATCCTCCAAAAGGCAATAGATATTGAAACATAAAACCATCTAAAGCTGATTGTAATAATGCTATCGAAAACACATAAACACTATAATACAAGAAGGTTTTATTCGATAAACTGGTATAGAAAAAAAGATAAATTAAACCGGCTAGAAATAATAACCCATAAAACACACCTAAAAACAATTGCTGATTATAATTGGCTTTCCGTGAAATCCTCTTCTGTATATAACTTAAGTGGAAGATTAAGCGTTTCCCCATCACTTTTTAAATGTAAATAAAATTTCTGAACTGTATTTTGAGGCAATTGTACTTTAAAAACAGTTTCTCGATGGGACACTTGTCGGTCTTCAAAAGCTATGCCGTCTCCACTACTAAATTTTGTTATTTTTCCATTTTGGAGCTGGTATAAATAAGCGACATCTGTAACGGGTCTAGCTGTCTCGAGATAATACGTTTTTTCATTTGAGGCACTGTTTTCTAAACGAAAGGTCACCCAATAATCGTCTGAAGTAAAACCAACACTTTGATTCTCTGAACTTAAGTTTTGAAACTCGAGTTGGTTTTGTTTAGTAATAAGCTCTTGAACATCTGTTATTGGAGCTTTTGTAAACATGGCGTACTCAAAGAGCTTTCCTTTGCTTTTTAAAGGGTTATACACGTTGTTTTGTGCAACCGCGAAGAATGAAGTAAAAATGATAAAAAAGAGTAATACTTGACGCATTTTTGGTTGATTTAGGTGGTGATCAAAAAAAATCAAGTACAACTATTCAAAAGGAGGGAACAAATAGCTGAACACTATATACTAACGTAATATATATCACGTTGGTTTTACAAAAAAAATGTGGAGAAGATGGGACTCGAACCCACGACCTCTTGACTGCCAGTCAAACGCTCTAGCCAACTGAGCTACATCCCCGAATATTATTTTAATCCACTTAACACTAAAACAGGAAAGCCAGTAATATGAAAATCCTTTTTTAAGACGATATTATTTTCCCAAAGTTTAGTAAAGAATCCGCGTTTGCGTCTTACTACACACAATAAATCCGGATTAAATTCTTTATAGTGTTCCAATACGCCTTGATACGTTGTTGCGTTTTCCGTCTCTTTAGAGGAGCTAATGATCGCTTTTAATGCTTGATTTATAACGGTATCTTCCTTAGTATAAAACGGTGTCTTAACAATCAATAAATTTACCTTAGCGTTAAAATCTCTAATCAAAACATTTAAAGGTCTTAAAGCCTCTTCCTTTTTAATAATAGCCGACTTTATAGCCATCAATATAGAACTAATAGGCTTAAAAACAAAACCCTCGGGCACTATTAATGCCGGAATATTCGTTTGTTTTATAATTTTACCGGAGGTCTTTCCTAAGAACACTTCGTCTTTTATAGAATTGGTTCTAGGTTCTAGAATAATTAAATCAACACTGAGGGATTTACAAACCAATTCTAAAGTATCTATTAATTTACCTTTAAAGGTCTTCGTAATAATTTCAACCCCTTTAGACTCGATTTCTGAGACATGACGCTCTAAAAACTCTTTACTTTCACGCTCAAGAATATCGTCTATTTTTATCATTGTTCCAGCCTTGGTGTATACATTATAAATTTGTACAACATACAGCTTTGCGCCCGTAGCCTTTGCGAAATCTACAGCATATTGCAAATGACTTTTAGCGTTTTTTGATGAGCCAACTGGAACCAGAATGTTTTTCATAATTATAGCGTGTGAAACAATTTAGAATACAAAAATACATTTTTTTATACTAAAAGTTTCCGAACTTAGCCAAATAGCCATTAAATAAAGAAATTGAGCACAAATATAAGCTTAAAACACATTAACACTTTAGCAATACCTGCCTTAATTGCTGGGATTTCAGAACCTATCTTGTCATTAACAGATGCCGCGATAGTAGGTCATGTGGATTTAAACGCTACAGAATCTTTAGCCGCCGTTGGTATCGTTTCTACCTTTCTCTCCATGCTCATATGGGTTTTTGGGCAAACCGGAAGTGCCATTTCATCTCTTGTATCACAGTATTTAGGGGCGAACAAATTAGACGACATCAAAAACCTGCCCGCACAAGCCATTTTTATTATTACCGCTCTAAGCATTCTCATTATTCTTGGCACCTATCCGTTTGTACAAAGTATCTTTAAACTCTATAATGCCTCGGGCTTGATCTTAGACTATGCTGTTGACTATTATAAAATACGGGTGTTTGGTTTTCCTTTTACCTTATTTACTATTGGTGTTTTTGGTGCCTTTCGGGGGTTACAGAACACCTACTACCCCATGATTATAGCGATAATTGGTGCTTTAGCAAACATTATTTTAGATTATGCGTTGGTCTATGGTGTCTCCTGGCCTTGTTCCTTCCCTGCATATTAAAGGTGCTGCTTACGCCAGTATTTTGGCACAAGTACTAATGGCAGTGCTTTCTGCTTATTATTTATTAAAAAAAACAGATATTCCATTATTAATTACTTTTCCATTTAACAAAGAAATTAAACGTTTTTTGATCATGATAGGAAATTTAATTATTAGAACGTTGGCCTTAAATACTACTTTATTCTTAGCGGTTAGATATGCAACAGGTTATGGTGATGAATATATAGCCGCGTACACAATAGCCATAAATTTATGGTTTTTAGGTGCTTTTTTGATCGATGGTTACGCCAGCGCGGGTAACATTTTGTCGGGTAAATTATATGGTGGTAAAGAATACAGTAAACTTATTGCCCTTAGTAATAGACTGATAAAAATTGGAATTATTATAGGTATTATAATCGCCTTTTTAGGTGCCTTCTTGTATTACCCCATAGGAAAAATTTTCACTAATGAGCCGGAAGTTTTAAATCAATTTTATACGATTTTTTGGATTGTTCTCGCCATGCAACCTTTTTGTGCCCTTGCCTTTATCTTTGATGGTATGTTTAAAGGACTTGGTAAAATGAAAACCCTCAGAAACCTCCTATTAGTCTCAACGCTTGCCGTTTTTATTCCAATCTTATATATTCCGGACCGTCTAGACTTAAAATTATACGCCGTTTTTATCGCTTTTACCTTTTGGATTATCGCCGAGAGGACTACCATTAATCATAAAATTTAGAAAAGAATTTTTACCCCGTACCCAAAACCATTAACTTTGACGCCTAAAGTATATTTAATTATAAATTTATGGATATTCTCAATTTTTTAGGAGGCAGCGGTATGTTCGCTGTATTAGCTTTTGCGCTTATCATAATCTATTTAGTAAACCGTTTTAGAAACCGCAGATAATGGGAAACATTCGTATTACAAAATTATTTTCATTCGAAACTGGTCACGCTTTATATGGCTATGATGGGAAGTGTAAAAATGTGCATGGCCACAGCTATAAATTATCTGTAACCGTTTTTGGTCAACCCATTAAGGATAATACTCATGTAAAATTTGGGATGGTCATCGATTTTACGGATCTTAAAAAAATAGTAAAAGAAGAGATTGTTGACGTGTTCGACCATGCGACGGTCTTTAATAAAAACACCCCTCATGTAGAACTTGCAAAAGAGCTTAAAGACAGAGGACATAATGTGTTACTTGTTAACTACCAACCCACTAGTGAAATGATGGTTATTGATTTTGCTGAAAAAATCAAGAAGCGATTACCTAAAAGTATTCAGCTGCACTCCCTTAAATTACAAGAGACAGAAAGCTCTTATGCCGAATGGTACGCCAGTGAAAACTAACCGCGTAATTTTTTTGGTGTTTCCTAAAGTTGAGGCTTTGTGAGAAACTCCAACAATTGCTTAACTATAAAATAATCGTGATTTACTTCTTAGTAAAATGACTGCGTAATCCCTAACCCAACTACTGAGGGTGCATTCAAACTATGAAAATTTAAATCATTAGATTCCTTCCTGCTAAGGAATTATTATATTTACACATGCAAATTCCAAAAGGAAAGAAAATATATTTCGCTTCAGACAACCATTTAGGAGCTCCAACAAAAGAACAATCGTTTCCGCGTGAACAAAAATTTGTTGCCTGGTTAGATTTGGTAAAGGAAGATGCTGCAGCTATTTTTTTATTAGGTGACTTATTTGATTTTTGGGCAGAATATAAAACCGTGGTGCCAAAAGGCTTCACAAGAACCTTAGGTAAACTTGCAGAAATAAGTGATTCGGAATCCCTATCTATTATTTTGTTGGAAACCATGATCTATGGATGAATGGCTATTTTGAAGAAGAATTAAACATTCCGGTTTACCATAGCCCACAAGAATACACCTTTAATGATAAAACCTTTTTTATTGGTCACGGAGATGGCTTAGGCCCAGGCGACAAAGGGTATAAGCGTATGAAAAAGGTATTTACAAACCCCGTTGCTAAATGGTTTTTTCGTTGGTTACACCCGCACTTAGGCGTGCGTTTGGCACAATATCTTTCAGTAAAGAATAAACTCATTTACGGTGACGACGATATTACATTTTTAGGTGAAGACAACGAGTGGTTGGTACAATATTGCAAACTAAAACTAAAAGACAAACACAGAGACTTTTTTGTGTTTGGCCACAGACATTTACCTCTAGACATTGAGTTAAACGAGCACTCCCGATATGTGAATTTGGGTGATTGGATTTCCTACTATACCTATGGTGTTTTTGATGGTGAGCATTTGGAATTGAAAGAATACTAAATTACTTAAGAAAAGTTTATTTAGAGTTACTAAATATAGTATTTCGTTAGCAAATAATTTTTTTATAGAGAACTCTTCAAAGCTCTTGAGGGCGTGTTTTTTCACAAAACATTGGGTTGCGTTTAAAGTCAAAAGACTAATGAATTGGAAGAAAAACACACACGAAACGATTAATGGGTTTCATTCTCTTCAAAATCTTTCCTCAAGTCTAGTTTTCTAAAAGAGGGTAATACAATTCCCGTGGTTATTACGGTAATTAAAGTCATGGTGCCACCAAAAACCACTGCCGTAACAGTACCCATTAATTTTGCTGTTACACCACTTTCAAAAGCCCCTAATTCATTTGATGAACCAACAAACATAGAATTGACAGACGCCACACGACCACGCATATGGTCCGGTGTTTTAAGCTGAAGAATGGTTTGACGAATCACCATGGAAACGCCGTCTGTAACACCACTAAAAAACAAGGCTACTACCGAAATCCAAAAGACAGAAGACAAGCCAAAGACGATAATACACACACCAAAACCAAAAATAGCCGCTAGTAATTTCATACCCGCATTTTTACTTATAGGAATGTAGGCTGTGGCGACCATAGTTATAATCGCACCAACAGAAGGAGCGGCTCTTAACACACCAAAACCTTCACTACCTACTTTTAAAATATCCTGAGCAAAAATGGGTAAAAGCATAACAGCTCCACCAAATAAAACGGATATCATGTCTAAAGTCAATGCTCCTAAAATAGCTTTAGTTTTAAAGACGAAACGAATACCTTCACTTAAACTTTTTAATATAGGTTCATTAATTTTTGTGTTTAATATTGGTTTTTTAGAAATCTGCGTCACTGTGATTAAGGAGAGCATCACTAAACCAAAAACAATACACAAAGACCAATGCACACCAAACCAACTTATAGAGAAACCAGCAAAACCAATACCTATAATTGAAGCCATTTGCCAAGTACTACTGCTCCAGGTTGCAGCGTTTGGAAATACTTTTCTTGGTACAATTAAAGCAACTAAAGAAAACAAGATCGGTCCAAAAAAGGAACGCAAAAAGCCACCAAAAAAGACTAAAGCATAGATAGAATATAACACAGAATTAGTGGACCACTCTTGAGTAACACTAGGGCTCGTTAATAAAAACAACCCCAAACTAATTATTGAAAATGCAGCAATACAAAGAATGAGTAAGTTTCGTTTTTCTTTTTGGTCTACAATATGTCCAGCAAATAAAGCCATAAAAAAAGCAGGGAAAAACTCCATTAAACCTATAATACCCAGCGATAACGGGTTTTTAGTAATAGAATACACTTGCCATTCTATAACGATAAACTGCATAGACCAGCCAAAAACTAATAAAAAACGCATTAATAAAAAGATGTTGAACTCTTTAAAGCGCAATGCTGCGTAGGGGTCGTTTTTTTGCAAATCTGTTAAATATTGAAACCTCATCTGTTTTAATCCCGATATTCCGGGACTCTGAGGTTTAATTAATTATTCTTTTATATCTCGCAACTTCAATTGCAAAGACACCTGCCCTTGCCATTCATTTTCATCTATGGAGTAAGCCGCTTTAAACGTTTTATTTCCTTCAATAAGGCTTAGCCTTTCACCCAAGCCAAAGCCAATACATACTATTTTAGCACTCTTAGGCTGCTTTACTGTAATACGTAAATGTGTTTCATCTTCACCAACACATTTACCATAGCCCGTATCCATAAGATTATCACTCATAAATACAGGAGACATATTTCCTGGGCCACAAGGTGCAAACTGGCTTAAAATTCTATAGAATTTAGGGGTGATTGTGTTAAGTTCTATTTGAGTATCTATTGTGATTTACGGTGTTAGTAATCTTTTATCTATGGTGGCTTCTACAACTGCTTCAAATTTTTGTTTGAAAGCCTCGTAATTTTCTTCTTTCAACGTGAGTCCGGCAGCGTATTTATGTCCGCCAAATTGTTCAATATGCTCAGCACAAGCTTCTAAAGCATTATATACATCAAAGCCTTTAACAGAACGCGCCGAAGCCGCTAGTTTATCGCCACTTTTTGTAAATACTAGTGTTGGACGGTAATAGGTTTCAATAAGCCGAGAAGCCACAATCCCAATCACGCCTTTGTGCCAGTTTTCGTTATAAACAACGGTAGTAAAACGTTCCCGTTCTTTTTGGGTTTCAATGTGTTCCAAGGCTTCTATGGTGATTTGCTTATCTGCTTCCCGTCGGTCGGTATTAAATGCTTCAATCTCTTTCGCGTATCTCTCAGCGGTTTCCACATGGGTTTCCGTTAGTAAATCCACTGCATATTGCCCATGTTTCATACGTCCCGCAGCATTAATTCTTGGGGCAATGATAAATACAACATCTGTAATGGTTAAGGTCTTCTTTTTAATCTGATTAATAATCGCTTTAAACCCAGCGCGTGGGTTGTTATTAATCACTTGTAAACCAAAATAAGCGAGCACTCTATTTTCTCCTGTAATGGATACAATGTCTGCTCCTATTGCTGTGGCAACCAAATCTAAATAAGGCACTAAATCTGCTATGGTTTGCCCTTTTTTAGACGCCAAAGCTTGGATTAGTTTAAAACCAACTCCGCAGCCGCATAACTCATCAAAAGGATAATGACAATCCTCTTGTTTTGGATCTAAAACGGCGATTGCATTTGGTATTTGTTTTCCTGGTCTGTGGTGATCACAGATAATGAAATCTATGTTTTTCTCTGCTGCGTAAGCGACTTTATCTATGGCTTTAATACCACAATCGAGCGCAATAATGAGTGAAAACCCATTGTCTTCAGCAAAATCAATCCCTTGGTATGAAATCCCATAGCCTTCATCATAACGGTCGGGAATATAGGTTGCAACATTAGAATAGTCTCTTAATAAATAGCTAGATAACAAAGAGACTGCGGTAGTTCCGTCAACATCATAATCACCATAAACCAATATGTTTTCGTTGTTTTCAAAGGCTTTTTCGATGCGTTCAACTGCCTTTTCCATATCTTTCATTAAGAATGGATCATGCAAATGTTCTAGGCTAGGTCTAAAAAACAACTTCGCGTCTTCATAGGTTTCAATGCCTCTTTGAACGAGAAGTGTTGCAATAGAAGCTTCAATATTTAAAGCCTCTTGCAGAGCGTATACGGTATCAAGATTTGGTTTGGGTTTAAGAGTCCAGCGCATGAATTAAATATCGTGTTTAAGTTGAAGCATTATACAACGAAGATTACTCCATATCTCAATGATTATGAAAATGTGTCTTTGTTTTCACTTGAGCAAATTGACGAAACATTTCCATGACCCCGCAATATTTATCAACCGAAAGGGCTATGGCCTTATTAATCTTGCTTTCGTCTAAATCTTTACCATAGAAATGATAATCTACAGAAACCGTATGATACGTCTTTGGGTGCTCCTCTGTAAGCTCACCTTCCACTTTAATTTTTAAGTCATTAAATGTTATTCTCATTTTTTCAGCCAAAGAAACGATGTCTAATCCCGAGCAGGCTGCTAAAGACGATAACATGACCGCTTTAGGTCTTAACGGTTTATATGGATCGTTATTTTCTTCCGTTTGGCCTAAATTAAATGAATAACCACCAGGGTTATCGCTTTCGAAAATCATTTTTTCTTTCCAAACGGTTGTGACTTTATGTGTCATAATTGAAGAATTTTTCGTTAATTGATACTTTCAAAAATACTACTAAAAAAACAAAAATATGCCCTTAGTAACACCTTTAGATGCCGAACATGATTTAGAAACTAAAAAATTGGCAGAATTTTTTAATGAGACCTTGGGTTTTTGTCCAAACTCTGTACTTACCATGCAACGCAGGCCTGACATTTCGAAGGCTTTCATTACTTTGAATAAGGCTGTTATGGCCAACGAAGGGCGCGTGACTTCTGCCCTTAAGCGAATGATCGCATGGGTAAGCAGTAATGCCACCGGTTGCCGTTATTGCCAGGCACATGCCATTCGTGCTGCGGAACGCTATGGTGCAGAACAAGAGCAATTAGATAATATTTGGGAATATAGAACCCATCCTGCCTTTAGTGAAGCAGAACGTGCCGCTTTAGATTTTTCTTTAGCAGCATCACAAGTACCCAACGCTGTTGATGCTACCATAAAAAAACGCTTACATGAGCATTGGGATGAAGGGGAAATTGTAGAAATGCTTGGTGTGGTCTCGTTATTTGGCTACTTAAACCGATGGAATGATTCTATGGGAACCACACTAGAGGGCGCTGCTATAGAAAGTGGCAACCAATTTCTAGGCAAACATGGCTTTGAGGTTGGAAAGCATGTTTAAACGGTGCCCGTATTAAAGCACTGCACTTTTGGATACGTTAGAATAGAACATCCTTAGGACCCGAACTTTGTAGCTGTGGCCTTTTTTTATTATATTGTGATTACAAAAGGCCCTTAGCTGTTGGCTACTAGAACACTAAAAAGACCTCCAACAAAAAAACCCTCATGAAAACCAGCCCCCTACTATTTGTCCTATTCTTTATTGTCTTCTCTTATTCACCGCTCTTAAGTGCACAAACGCCTTATGGCAATGCTGGTGATCACACGCCAGTAATACTAGGCCGTCCGGAAACACCTTTTGGCTATTACGAATATCTACCAACCTCCTTTGATGCCTCTTCCAGTACAACTTACCCTCTTGTTTTATTTTATCATGGTTTGGGAGAAAAAGGGAATGGCACTACTGAATTAAATAAAGTTTTGGCTAATGGCCCGCCAAAACTCATTGAACAAGGCACCGACTTTGAAGCTATTATAATTTCTCCACAAAGTGCTTACGGTTGGTTTAGTCCCGCAAATTTTTTGAGTTTGTATACTTATTTAACGGCTCACTATCCTATAGATACTAATCGCGTTTATGTTACAGGATTAAGTGCCGGTGGAGGGGGCACATGGAATGCTTTAAAAGGACATCATGAGAAAATTGCTGCTGCTTTACCCATCTGTGGGGCGGGTAGCGTTAGCGACCCGGCAGCTTTTCTTCAACAAACCCCGATCCGGGCACATCATAATTTTAATGATGGCGTGGTTGGTAAAGGCCAAACAATTAATAACATGAATCGCATTGCCAACACGGGGTCTTCTGTGATGAGCGTTTATCCCTACGGTAGCAGTAATTCTGTAGCTGATGCGGATTATTCCATGCAATTTGACACCAATACGCAAACGTGGTCTGCAAGCGTAGGAATCCATGCCCCTAACGACAAACTCTCCTTTACCCTATACAAAAATGGCAATCATGATGCCTGGACCAAAACTTATAATAATCAAGAGGTGTGGGATTGGTTATTTGCGCAACGTTTAAATACATTGGGTACTAATGATGACAATTTAGAAATCTCTTTTAAAATATACCCAAACCCGACTTCAAACAAAGCGACTATTATTACAGCAAATACTACTGAAAAAAAGGTGGAAATTTATAACCTCCTTGGCACAATAATATATAGTCATGTATTATTTAAAGAACTTGATATGAACGTGAGCACCTATGCTTCAGGCGTATATATCGTAAAAGTTAGTGATGCGAATAATAATCAAAAAACCATACGCATTATAGTAAACTAATAAGACCTCACCTGTTTACTACAAGTTCCAAACTAGAAGCAAATCAGTAATCCGTTCTCGATTGTAAATAAGCGTTCTTGTTCTCACTTTGGGAGTATTCCTCAGTAAATTGTATTGCGCTATAAACAATCGCTTCAATATAAACCGTAATAAATAAATAGCTATTTATTTATCAGCCAGCATGTATTTCAAATCATTACTATACGAGGGATAAGTAAAAATCATACGTTTAAATTCTGAAACCGTCATCTTATTATTTATAGCTACGGTAAGCAAGTTGATGTTTTCATTAGCTTCATGTCCTAAAATATGAGCACCCACAATCTCTTCTGTACGTTCATTCGCTATAATTTTATAAGCATAGGTGCTTTCATTTGCTTTTTTTGCATTAAACCATTCTTGCGCCTCTCCTTTAAACACCAGTATGTTTTTGTAGCGTTTTTTAGCTTCTGCTTCTGAAAGGCCTACAGCAGAAAGATTGGGTTGTGTAAAAACAGTTGAGGGCACTAAGGGATATTGAAATTCTTTTTTATTTCCGTTTATAATGTTTTCACTAGCAATGTGGCCTTGTAAACCGAGATAACGGTGTTAAAGGCAGGGACAAATTAGAGACATCTCCACAGGCATAGACTTTTTTATTTGAAGGACTCCGGAGAAAATCATTGACAACAACACCAGCCTCATTATAATCAATATTTGCCTTTTCAAGTTCTAAACTACTAATGGACGGGACACGTCCGGCTGTATTAAATACATGTCGGCTTTTGTGTCGCTTTTTACTGCCATTAACCGCGTATTTGATTCTTATGTTTTTACTTAATTTTTCAATGGCCGACACCTCAGCATTAAAAATGAATGCAACCCCTAATTTTTCCATTTTGGCAATTAGTTTTTCAACCAAAAGCGCATCAAAATTTGAAAGTGCTGTAGGCCCGTGCTCAAAAATGGTGACTTTACACCCTAATACGGCCAACATGGTAGCGAATTCCATACCTACATACCCCGAACCTATAAAACTTACAGATTTAGGAATCTTTTCCAGATCAAGAATGGCATCACTGGTTTCTAAGTATTTTTTTCCTTTTATATTTAGTGCTCTAGGTATTTGCCCTGTTGCAATAACAAAATAATCTGCAGTAATGGTTTTTCCTTCTACTGTAATTTCATGCTCTGAAATAAATACCGGTGATTGATGGTATAAGTCAATACTTAATTCTTTTAACCTGTCTTCAATGGATACTGGAAGTTTCTGAGTAAACTCCTTTTTAAAATCTTGAACCTGCTTCCAATTTATCTTGGGTAATTTTGAAACTCCTAAATGATGTAAACGGTTGGATTGCTCTAATAAAGAAGAAAACTGAAGCATCACTTTTTTGGGGTCACAACCTCTGTTTGCGCAAGTACCTCCGTATTCACGATTATCGGTAATAGCTACCGTTAATTTGTTTTTTGCACAGGCCTCGGCAGCGGTTTGTCCAGCAATTCGAGAACCAATGACAAAGACATTATAGTGTTTCGTTTTCATGTGTTTATGTTTACTGCTCTTTTTAAGGACACATGCTGTTCGCTATTAATCCTTTTTATAGGTGACAAATTTTTGAACATGCTCGTTTCTTTTTTAAAAATGAAGATAACAAAGAAACCATCATTATTATATTAAGAAGAAACTAAAGTTTAACTGCATAAAAAAAAGTGGTGCTTTATTACTGATTAATTTGTGCTACTATGCGTTGCGATGCATCTCGAATACGCTTTTGAGACGATTCTATTACGTTTTTTATAGTGGATATGTCTTTAACCATATCACTTGTTGTTGCAATAGCCTTGACGTACCAATCTTCCCAAGCGTGGATTATTGCTAATTGTGTTTTTAAATCTTCTCCGTTGTCTAACGCTATTTTACTTTGTTTTAATTCTTCGTTTAATCTTTCTATTGCAGCAGATTCTATTTGCAAGATCATTTTTTTCGCTAATATTTCATCTGAATTTAAAAGCGTGTAAGCAGAAACCAATGATGCTATTCCTACGTTTTTAAGTGTTGCTTTAGATACTTTATCTAATCGATCATTATCGGTATGATAAAATTGATCTGTAAAATGCCAAAACAAAACACTTGGTATATTGGCGCTTAAAAAGGGCACATGATCGCTCCCTCCTTCAAAGGGATTTGTATTGACTGTCCAGTTGGCTCGTTTCCCTTGTGCCTTGAATATATCAATTAGAAAATCGTTTAAGTAATGCGGTTTCATTTGTTCTAAACTCATTTTCATACCGCCCCATTCGGTGTGTTTATCCTTGCCTCTAGTCCACACCGCACTTGGATCAGGCATTTTTTCAATTAAAAAAGAGCCTCCTGTTATTGAGGTGTTTTCACCAACCATATCCAAGCTGATGCCCCATTTAATGTTATTTGCGCGTGTTTTATCGTCTTCTACATACCGTTTTGTAGATATCATTTCATCACCCCAAAGGAAAGTTAGTGTCCGTTTTGGCGACCATTTGTTCTCTGCAATTAAGGTTGCTGTTACCGAAGCTATTTCTAGAGCAACTCCTACTCCAGTAGCGTTATCGTTTGCACCTGGCTCTTGAATATGAGCACTAAACACCAAGCGCTCTTCTGGTACTGTTGCCCCCTTGATATCTGCTATAATGGTTAATTCTTCTGAATCATAGATTTTGGTGTCAATAGCAACATTCACGGTCACTTCCCCCTGACTCAAACGGTTTTTTAGTCGTTCTTTAGCTTCGTAAGACATGGCAATGGCCCAGCCTCTTGTTTCTTGATTCAAAGGAATTGAGCGAAATTGTATAGACGTTGTATTCTTTTACGGTTGTAAATAGTTAGGATTGCTGTAAGATAATACACCTAATGCACCACCTTCAATCACCGCCTTTTGGAACACACTTGCAGGACTAGATTCTACAAAAACAATTTTTCCTTTTAAATTCTGCTCTTTTAATGTCTTTAAATCTTTTATATAAACGACCTCAGCAGTAACGCCTTCTTTTGTTGTGCTATACGAATTTAAAGCCACCATATTTCGATTCGTTTTTTGCTGTAGTAATGGGGCTTTTTCGCCTTGAATCTTTACATGGGCTGAGACCGGTTCCCAAGTTGGATCTTTTAGAGGACGTTTTTCTATGCGGTAGGTTAAAACCGTTTACGGCAACGCTTTTTCTTCTAAAACGAAACCTGCTTTTTCAAGTTGTCCGGCTATTTCATAAACGCTTTCATTAAAGCCCGTGTTACCAACAACACGCCAATATTTTTCAACAAAAGCGGTCGTTTTATAGGCGATACCTCCCGTAAATCGTTGATTAACTAAATCGAAATAATTTAACTCTGAACTGGCTTCATTTTTAAAGTCTGATGCCTTTCGCATAGAATGACAGCTCATTGCCACGACTAAAATAACGATGAGAAGTCCTGTTTTTTTTAACATTTTTTTGATACATTTTAAGGCTATTTAAATAAGCCTGTCATTACTTTTTGCCCCCTACCACTATCACGATTTCACCTTTAGGTGGTTTATTTGTATAATGTTCTAGTACTTCTTTTGCGGTGCCACGAATGGTTTCCTCATATAATTTTGTCAATTCTCGTGACACCGAAACCAGTCTGTCTTCACCAAAAAACTCACAGAAGTGACCTAAAGTTTTAATGAGCTTATGGGGGCTTTCATAAAAAATAATCGTTCGGGTTTCTTCTGCTAGTAACAACAAACGTGTTTGTCTTCCTTTTTTTACTGGCAAAAACCCTTCAAAAACAAACTTATCGTTTGGGAGGCCTGAATTTACTAAGGCAGGGACAAATGCGGTGGCTCCCGGCAAACAATCGACTTCTATATTATTCTCTACACAAGCCCGCGTGAGTAAAAACCCAGGATCTGAAATCGCTGGTGTGCCCGCATCACTAATTAAAGCAATCGTTTCTCCACCTTGTAATCGCTCTATAAGTCCGGCTACCGTTTTATGCTCATTATGCATGTGGTGACTTTGCATGGGGGTTTTAATCTCAAAATGCTTTAGGAGCTTACCGAAGTTCCGGTGTCTTCGGCTAAAATATAATCGGCAGACTTTAAAACTGAAATGGCCCTAAAGGTCATGTCTTCCAAATTACCTATGGGTGTAGGCACTATGTAGAGTTTACTCATGGTGTTGTAATTACTTTTGTAAAAGAATATGATAGCATGACAGTTTCTAAGCTTGCGGCTGTCCAAGGCATACTTGTGTGCATCATCATAGATTATGGTTCATTCGTTTTTTTTGCACAGTTTTAATGTACTATTATTTAAACCGTGCTTCAATAACTTCCATAAAACGCTCTGAGACTTCTTCTTTCCCGGTCCGAGAAATTGTACTCCGGCTTTATTTGAGTTTGAATAAATTGTACGGCTTCATCAAAACTTTCGGTGGTATTCAATTGTGATATCACCCGATGGTAATCTTCCGGTTTACCATCAAATAAAAATTTGATAAAGGCCAATTTATCATTTAGCCCTATTTTTAACCCCAGTATTTTAGTTTATCATTTAGCGATTTCTTTTCTGCTTCCGTTTTTTCATTACCCACTTTATCAAATACTGGTACTTTATTAAAATCGGCTGTGATCTCATCGAAATCATTTTTATGGAATTTGATTCTCGCATTGACCTCATCAAAAATAGCATCAACCGCTTGTGTTTCCTGCGGCATTTGTGCTACCATATCCTTTATTTTTTCAATTAACGGCTCGGTAATTGATTCTTCATCAGAATCATCCAGGTTTACATACGTTTTATTTCCTACCTCTATGTTATCACTCACCTTATTATTAAACGCCGTATCCAACATGTCAAAAAAGGAGGAGTCGTTTCCAATCGTGGGAAGATGGTCATCAAAATTTTCTTGAGCAAATTTTAAAACCGTTAATTTTTCATAAAGTGCTGCCACTTGTGCGTGCATTTTATTTATATCATCCTTACCGCTCAGTTTAAGAATCTTATGAGCGATACTCATTAATTCGGATTCTAACTTCTTCTTCATTACTTTAAATTTTATAATTATTTGTATTTATTGCAATTTAGCCTTTTGATTTTTAATAAATTTGAGCCACCTTTATCAAAACGATAAATGCGTTTCATTCTAGTGTTAAAATTACGAAATGTTTCTTGAAAATACAGTAAATCAAAAAGAACAATTTGGTTGGATCGAAGTCATTTGTGGCTCCATGTTCTCTGGTAAAACAGAAGAACTCATTCGCAGACTCAAACGCGCCCAATTTGCTAAGCAAAAAGTAGAAATATTTAAGCCAGCTATAGATGTGCGTTATGACGACGAAATGGTGGTCTCACACGATGCCAACGAAATTCGCTCAACACCTGTTCCTGCGGCTGCAAACATCCCTATTTTGGCAGACGGATGTGATGTGGTAGGCATTGACGAGGCGCAATTTTTTGATGATGAAATAGTGCGCGTTTGTAATGATTTGGCTAATAAAGGGGTTCGCGTCATTGTAGCGGGATTAGACATGGATTTTAAAGGCAACCCCTTTGGTCCCATGCCTAATTTAATGGCCACTGCAGAATATGTTACTAAAGTACATGCTGTTTGTACTCGAACAGGAAATTTAGCCCAATTTAGTTATAGAAAAAACAAAAGTGAAGATCTGGTTCTTTTAGGTGAAACCGAGGAGTATGAGCCTTTAAGCCGTGCTGCGTATTACAAAGCAACCATGCGTGAGAAAATAAAAACCATGAAGGTGAAAGATGCAGAAGACCTTACCGCCAAACAAAAAAACCGGATGCCTAAAGCGCAGGAGACCCTTCTTGAAATAGATTTAAAGGCGCTAACCCACAATGTTGCCTTTATTAAATCTAAACTAAAAAACGACACAAAATTCTTGGCTGTTGTTAAAGCCTTTGCCTATGGTAGCGATGCTGTGGAAATCGCAAAACACCTAGAACATTTAGGAGTAGATTATTTTGCCGTGGCTTATATAGACGAAGGTATTGCTTTGCGCGAGGCGGGAATTAGCACTCCTATTTTAGTCTTGCATCCACAACCCTTCAATTTTAAAACCTTAATTGAACACTGCCTAGAACCTAGTCTCTATTCGCAACGCGTTTTAAATGCGTTTATTACCGTTGCCGAAGAACTGAAGCAAAAAAATTACCCAATACATATTAAATTTAATACAGGATTAAACAGACTCGGTTTTGCAGAAGCCGAAATTGAAACCATTCTCTCTTTGCTAAAAAATAGTGCCGCTATTAAGGTGAAATCTCTCTTTTCACATTTAGCGGCCAGTGAAGTTATTGAAGAAAAAGCGTTTACCCTAAAACAAATTAACACCTTTACTAACATAGCACGAACAATAACTAAAGCTTTAGGATACCAACCCCTATTACATCAAAGTAACACCTCAGGACTTTTAAATTTTCCTGAAGCTCATTTTGATATGGTACGTAGCGGTATTGGGTTATATGGTTTTGGCAATGAACGAGAATTTGATAACTATTTAAAACCAATTGCCACTTTAAAAACGGTGATTTCTCAAATACATACTTTAAAAGCTGGTGATACATTAGGATATAACCGTGCATTTAAAGCAAACACATTAACAAAAACAGCAACGTTACCTATTGGTCATGCCGATGGGATAAGTAGACAGCTTGGAAACGGAAAAGGCTTTGTATTTATTCAGGGTAAAAAAGCACCCATTCTAGGGAATGTTTGTATGGATATGATCATGGTAGACATCACGACCATTGATTGCCAAGAAGGTGATGAAGTGATTGTTTTTGGACGAGAACATACTGCAGAACAGCTTTCAGATAGTATAAACTCTATTTCATATGAAATTATTACTGCTGTGTCTCAGCGCGTGAAACGCGTATTTGTTCGATAATTGACACTTCACTCGTTTTAATTTTCACAAGTTTTAACTAAATTGGAATCCATTTAAATGATCAACCCACTTAAAATTTATAATTATGCTCAAAGAATTTAAGAAATTTATTATGACAGGCAATGTCATAGATTTAGCAGTTGCCGTATTACTCGCAAGTGCCATCGGACTTGTAGTTAGTGGCTTTGTATCCGATATTATGATGCCTATTGTTGGACATTTCTCCGGCGGATTAGATTTTGCAGATATGAAAATAGTGCTTGATGAAGCTATAGTGGCGCCGAGACGGCAGCATCACTAAGCCCGAAAATGCTATTATGTATGGAAAATGGATTAATGCTATAATCAATTTAATTATTGTCGGTTTCGTATTATTCATGATTGTTAAGGCTTACAATAAAACGAAAACCCCTCCAGCTCCTAAAGCACCCGCTGGTCCATCAGAAATTGATTTGCTAAAAGAAATTAGAGATGCTTTAAAAAAATAAATAGCTTTTAACCGTGACTCGTTAAATCGGTGTTGCAAAAGCAACACCGATTTTTTTATGCTTTAGTTTTTGAAAAAAATTATGAGGTTTTAACCTGTAAAACAGAGAAATATAATAGCTTTGTAACTGGTTTGATGAGAAGAATTTTTTGTCTCTATAAAAATAAAAGAATAAATTATTTATGAAATTAGCTGTAGTTGGTGTCACAGGCATGGTCGGTGAAGTGATGCGTAAAGTTTTAGAAGAACGTCTTTTTAATATTACGGAGTTTATTCCCGTAGCCTCTGAGAAATCGGTAGGTAAAAAAGTGACCTTCAAAAATGAAACACACACCATTGTTAGTCTTGAAACGGCCGTAGCAATGCAACCAGATATCGCCTTATTTTCGGCAGGTGGCACTACGTCACTAGAATGGGCTCCAAAATTTGCCGCTGTTGGCACAACGGTTATTGATAATTCTTCGGCATTCCGAATGGATCCTGATAAAAAATTGATTGTTCCAGTAAATTAATGCTTCTGCTTTAACAAAAAGCGATAAAATTATAGCTAATCCTAATTGCTCCACCATTCAAATGGTGATGGCATTAGCTCCTTTGCACAAAAAATATAAAATCAAACGTATCGTTGTTTCAACCTATCAATCCATTTCTCGGAACTGGTGTCAAAGCAGTTCAGCAATTAGAAAATGAATTGGCTGGTATAAAAGGTGAGATGGCATACCATTATCCTATTAATAGAAACGCCATTCCGCATTGTGATGTTTTTGAAGAGAATGGTTACACGAAAGAAGAGATGAAACTGGTTCGTGAGACCCAAAAAATTCTTGATGATAAAACGATTGCTGTTACGGCTACTGCTGTAAGAATTCCAACAGCAGGAGGACACAGTGAAGCGGTGAATGTAGAATTTGAAAACGACTTTGACGTCAATGAAGTCAGACAACTACTAAGCCGAGACCGATGGAGTTACGGTACAAGATAATTTAGACACCAATACCTATCCTATGCCATTATACGCTAACGGAAAAGATGATGTTTTTGTTGGCCGTATTCGTCGTGACGGGTCGCAACCCAATACATTAAACTTATGGATCGTAAGTGATAATTTACGTAAAGGGGCTGCCACAAATACCGTGCAAATTGCCGAGTATCTCGGTGGCAAACAAATTGGTATAGCTGTTTAACATAAGTATTGACCAAAAAAGCGCTTGTGTATTAATCACAAGCGCTTTTTTGTTTACATTTATGTCATCAAATAAAAATTTCATGAAAAAAACAGCGCTTTGCTTACTAATACTTTCAGCACTCATGTCTTGTAAAGAAGAACAACAAACACGAAAAGAAATCACTGTAAACTATCCACACACAAACACAGTCGATACCGTAACTACTCATTTTGGAACAGAAGTAAAAGACCCTTATCGATGGTTAGAAAATGACAGAAGCCCTGAGACTGAAGCTTGGGTAAAGGCACAGAACAAAACGACTTTTGGCTATTTAGATAAGATTCCTTTTCGTGAGGAATTAAAGGGCCGTTTAGAAAAATTATGGAATTACGAAAAAATAGGAGCACCATTTAAAGAAGGCGATTACACCTATTTTTATAAAAATGACGGGCTTCAAAATCAATATGTCATCTATCGTTATAGAACAGGTGAAGCCCCGAAACAGCAACTGTATTTCTAGATCCAAACACCTTTAAAGAGGACGGGACGATTTCTCTTGGAGGCCTAAACTTTTCTAAAGATGGAAAAACCTTAGCCTATTCGATTTCTGAAGGCGGAAGTGATTGGCGAAAAATCCTGATCATGAATGTTGAAACTAAAGAAATTATTGAAGATACTATTGTTGACGTTAAATTTAGTGGCATGTCTTGGTATAAAAACGAAGGGTTTTATTATTCAAGTTACGATAAACCAAAAGGAAGTGAGCTATCTGCCAAAACAGATCAACACAAAGTCTATTATCATAAACTAGGCACCTCACAAAAAGACGATGCAATAATATATGGTGATAAACCGGAAGAAAAGCACCGATATATCTATGGTGGCGTTACCGAAGATAACAGGTATTTATTTATCTCTCCGCGTATCTCAACGTCTCGAAACAAATTGTATATTAAAGATTTAACACAAGCGAATTCAAAATTTGTTGAAATCATTGGTGACACAGATAGTAACACTTACGTTATTGAAAACGAAGGGTCAAAATTATTCTTGGTAACCAATCGAGAAGCAGCAAACCAAAAGATTGTAACTGTTGATGCCTCTAATCCAACACCGAGACCAATGGAAGGATTTTATTCCCGAAACGGAATACGTGCTCAGCCCATCTACTGCGGGTGGTTACTTTTTTGCTGAATATATGGTGGACGCGGTGTCTAAAGTGATGCAGTATGATTTCAATGGAAAACTAATAAGAGAAGTCACTTTACCAGGCATTGGCTCCGTAGGCGGTTTTGGTGCTAAAAAGGAAGAAAAAGAACTGTATTACTCTTTTACAAATTATGTGACTCCTGGTAGCATTTACAAGTATAACATTGAAAAAGGATCTTCTGAATTGTTCCGTAAGCCCGCGATAGATTTCAATCCGAGAAGATTATGAAAGTAATCAAGTGTTTTATGCTTCTAAAGATGGCACAAAAATACCAATGATCATTACACATAAAAAAGGAATGGCTCTTAATGGCAAAAACCCAACCATACTTTATGGTTATGGTGGTTTCAATGTAAGTTTAACACCCTCTTTTAGCATCACCAACGCCGTTTGGATGGAACAAGGTGGTGTTTATGCCGTGCCAAATCTTCGTGGTGGTGGAGAATATGGAAGGGAATGGCACGATGCCGGGACACAGTTAAAAAAACAAAATGTGTTTGATGACTTTATTGCTGCTGCTGAATTCCTGATAGAAAAAAATTATACTTCATCAGACTATTTAGCGATTAGGGGTGGTTCTAATGGCGGTCTATTAGTTGGCGCAACAATGACACAGCGTCCGGATTTAATGAAAGTCGCATTGCCTGCCGTTGGGGTCTTGGACATGTTACGCTACCATACCTTTACTGCAGGTGCTGGTTGGGCTTATGATTACGGTACAGCCGAAGACAGTAAAGAAATGTTTGAGTATTTAAAAGGGTACTCGCCGCTACACAATGTAAAAGAAGGGGTAGCATATCCTGCGACTTTGATAACAACAGGCGACCATGATGATCGTGTGGTACCAGCGCATAGTTTTAAATTTGCTGCCGAGCTACAAAGCAAACAATCAGGAAATAACCCCACTTTAATTCGTATAGAAACGGATGCTGGGCATGGTGCTGGGACTCCTGTAAGTAAAACGATAGCACAATATGCCGATATTTTTGGCTTTACACTATACAATATGGGATTTGATATTTTACCAAGTAAAATGAAAGCGGAGTTTAAAGACTAACGCTTTCACGGTACTCTTTTATAAAAATGATGAAACCACTTGCGCTGCAAGTGGTTTTTTTTATACTATTTTTGCAGGGTTATGCTAAACGTAAAAAAACCTCTCTTTTTCTTATCAAAAAACACCTGTTTTAAAAGACCTCTCTTTTCAAGCAACAACAGGCGAGTCTATCGCTATTATTGGTGAAAGTGGCTCAGGAAAAAGTACCCTTCTAAAAGTTTTACGTGGTGAATACGATTTAAATCACGGACAAATATTTTGGAAAACGGAAGCCATTCTAGGGCCTAAACATCATCTTGTTATTGGTTACGATTTCATGAAATACGTCGCCCAAGAATTTGAATTAGATCTTTTTATTTCGGTTGTAGATAACATTGGTAAACACCTATCTAATTTTTACAAAGAAGAAAAAAAGAGCGTATTTCAGAATTGTTAGACGTTGTAGAATTATCCGCTTTTGCAAATACCAAAGTAAAATTACTAAGCGGCGGACAAAAACAGCGGGTCGCTTTGGCGAGAGCTTTAGCTAATGCCCCGGAGATTTTATTACTAGATGAACCTTTTAGCCACATTGATAACTTTAAAAAACAAACGCTCCGTAGGAATATTTTTAGGTATTTAAAGGACAACAACATAACCTGTATTGTTGCAACTCACGACAAAAGTGATGTTTTAGGCTACGCAGATACGATGATTGTTTTAGACCAAAACAAAATAGTAGCAAAACGAACACCTCAGGAATTGTACAACAACCCTAAAACAGCTTTAATCGCTTCGTTTTTTGGAGAATTTAATGTTATTAATGGCGCTATTATTTATGCCAACCAGCTAAAAATTGTGGTGCATTCTCATTTAAGAGCCACAGTAAAACAAAACTATTTTAAAGGTGCTTATTATTTAATTGAAGTAGATTTGGATGGTGAAACCGTGTTTTTTGAGAGTGATTTAGAAGTTGAAAAAGGACAAATTTGCTTCCTTGAAGCACAGTACAAAACGTCTACTTACTAAACTTCACCTTATTGATTACGTTATTTAAGTTATATTCGTAAGAAATATCGCCCAAAATTAACCTACTTCATTATGAAAAAATTAATCTTCACCCTTTTCTTAGGACTACTCATTACCAATACTTTTGCTCAAAAAACAATTGAAAATCCGAATACGGACTTTGTACCGTTCCTGGCTCTTTAACTAAAATTGAGTTGTTGGATGACGCTACTGTTTTGTACTTTCATATTAAATATTATCCAAATAGTGACCTATCTGTTTCCAAAAAAAGCTATATCCAAGCGCGAGGTAGTGAAGAGAAACTATTTGTAACTAAAGCTGTGGGAGTAGAACTAGGAGGTGAAAATAACAAAACGTCAGACTATGGAGAATTGTTCTATTCTCTATATTTCCCTAAACTAGACACTAACGTAAAAGTCATAAGTTTTGGTGAAGTTAAAACCGATGAAGCCGCAGCCGATACTGGTTTTATTGACCATATTCTTATAGACGAAGATTCGCCAATGCTGCCAAAAGCACTGCGTGGTGATTGGTTGTTAACTGATGGTGGTAACCGTTGGGATTATGGTTTTCATTACGACAAAGCGATTGTAGACAGAGCCGTTTGGAACTATAAATCTGTTACCAATAAAGGGAAGCAGTACACGATTACATTAGAAAGACCAGGTGCTTTAAAAACCGTTTACGCCGAACTTCATAAAGATGGGCAAGTCGATTTTGGAACTAACCCGAAAGTACTAAAAACTTATAGTTTAGAAAAAACACACAACCCCAATTACACATTTGAAAATGATGTGCCTTACGCAGCAGAATCTTTACTCAAAGTAAGCTCCACCACATATTCGGGCGTAATAAAAGGCTATACAGAAGCGGTAAAGGATAAGGTGAAAATTAAAATAGTTACTCAAGATTGCTTTACTTTAAAAGTAGATTTCCACAAAGTTGAAATAAATGATGACGGCAGTTTCTCCATAGAATTCCCTGCAAATTACCCACAAACTATTCTTGTTATGTCACCTTATGAATCTCAACAAGAAGTTTATGTAGAACCTGGAAAAGAAACCTTTCATTTTATTACAGATAAAGAAGATCTTTTTATGGGAGATGTCGCAGCATTAAATACTGGTTTTCAAGAAATTAAATTAGAATTCCGTCATAAAGACAACATTGAAGACCTTAAAATTGTGCGTTCTTCTATCAAAAAATCTCCGGAAGAGTATAAACTAGAAAGTCTAATATTTAAAGACAAACAATATAAAGCACTTGAAGCACTAAAGAAAAAACAGTTTATAAGTAAGAAAGCGCTTCAAGTAAAACAGATTAAAATTGAATTAATCTCCCTTATAAGAATTCTCAATTATAACCGTTCTAAAAAAATGTTGATTGATGAATTAAATGAAAAGGAGAAAAATGAGGCTAACAAGCTGGAATACAAAGCCTCAAATGTGGATGCCGCTTTTTTTGATTTTGTCCCTGAAGAAATTTTAAATAGTCGTTTACCAATTGTCGTCTCACCTTGGCTTGGGTTTGCTACAAAAAAACTATCTGAAAATTCTGCTTTTAAAAACGAAAATAGCACTGATAAAGAATTGGAAAACAACATTAAAACGCATTTTGAACTCACTAACAGTTTTATGCTTGATTTTATAAGATTTCAAAACGCTTATAAAAAGTTTTTAAATAATTATGATACTTACACCGATGCTGAAATAATAAAATTACAACAAGAAATTAAAGATCCTTTTATATCAGAATATTTAGTCACCGCAAACAATAAAGCTAAAGCCTACATAAAGGAAAATAATATAAAAACAGGCTACAACATTAATACTGTAAAAAAAGCAGCAGGTGAAGACTTGTTTGAGTCTCTAATTAAACCATTTAAGGGCAAAGTTATTCACGTGGATTTTTGGGCCACTTGGTGTGGCCAATGCATACCTAAAATTAAGGCTATTGAGCCACTTAAAGAAGAAATGAAAGATGATGCTATTGTGTTTTTATATATTACAAACGAAAGATCTCCGGAAGGTCAATGGAAGGATGCGGTTTCGAATATAAGAGGGGAGCATTATAGAGTTACTAATGATCAATGGGAAAGTTTATTAACGAAATTTAATTTTAGAGGAATTCCACATTATGTTTTAGTAAATAAAAAAGGGGCCGTTGTGAATACAGATTTAGGACATCCTACTATTAAACAACTAAAAACCATATTAGAAGAAGAAATCGCAAAAGAATAAAAAGTATTTAGCGTTCCTAATGGGTAAACAGGTTTAATAGGCAAATCCTGAAAACCGTCCACAATGGGTCAAAGAGAATGAGGTTGATAGTTTCAAAGCATTGCTAAATACTTGTGGAACACCAGCTGCTGTCTTTTTAATGTCTAACGTTTCAAAAGCTACCCCTTCCTTTTTAGAAATTGCTTTTAGGAAGTTATGTTTTAAGGTGTCACTTTGCGTTTTGTAAGCTGGGTATTCCGTTTTGAACATTGAGGTGTTTACCTTTTGAGCCTTGTCTTGCTTTGCAATTGTGTAGATGTAATCTTTAGTGATTTCTGAACGGGTAAAATAGGTGTCGTCACCTATTGAAACAAGTCCTTTTTTAATAGAAAGAAGCTTGCATTCTAATCGTTTCGGATTAAAAAAACGTGTTCCAAACTGCTGTACCTGCACTTTATACGCCGCTTCTTTCATACTCCAAAGCAGCCAAACCCTTTGGTGAGGATCTTCCGCAGAAAAAATATAATCTTGTTCTTGTTGTGTGAACACTTTATCTAAAAAACGAGGTCGCTTCCAGTTCGAATCTGTAGCGGCTTGTTCTAAATCGACAATATCATTGCCTATCATGTTGCGGCTAACTTTTCGTTTACAAGGTCCATGGCTGCTTTTACAGAGATCATTTTTTCCATATCATCATTTTCAATGCGAATGTCAAATTCATCTTCAACATCTAAAATAACATCGACCAAATTGGCAGAGTTTATTTTTAAGTCGTTGATGAAATCTGTGTTTTCATTAAGATTTTTAAAGGCGTCTTCGTCTTGAATATAAGGCTGGACGATGGTTTTTAGTTTGGCGATAAGTTCTTCTTTTGTCATAGGTTATTTTATCATTTTTTATTCTTGAAACTTCAAGAATTTAATGTTTTCTAAAGATCACTATTTTTTAGCACTTCGACAAGCTCAGTGTGACATCTTATCTTCTAATTGGCAATGTTGTAATTCAGGTAAAACTGAAATTATTAGTAGGTCTAAGCTTAGTGTAACAGCTGTGTTTTTATTTGTTTGGGTTCTTTTTAATTTCATGACGAAATGAAGCCAATTCTGAAATTGAATGTCAGTCTGAGCCTGTCGAAGACTCTAATCCCTTAAATACGATTATTATTTTGAGTATAATTTTTTGAAAATTCAATGAGGTCTTGCCAATTTTCTTCAATCAATGCTTTTTTCTTTCTTTGAGACCATCCTTTAATTTGCTTTTCAATTTTAATAGCTTCTTTTGGGTTTTCACACTGTAAATACCAAAGTAGCTTAACAGGTAATCTAGATGCTGTATACGATTCTTTTTTGTGACCCGATTTATGTTGAATCAGTCGTCTTTCTAAATCATTCGTCATCCCCGTGTAATAGGTTTTATCTGCACATAAAAGGATATAGACGTAATAGAATGTCATTTTAATACTTCTTTATTTGGATTATACACTTCGATACTTCGACTTCGCTCAGTACAAGCGAAGCTCAGTGGGTCGTTCACAATTTAATTTATAAATAGCGATAGATACACTTCGACAAGCTCAGTGTGACAGCGACACTCCTGATTGGCTAAATTGCAAAACATACAACACTGAAATAACTGGCCAGTGTGACAATAGAGATCACAACTGGCAATATAGTTATCTAGACAAATCTAATCCATATGTCAGTCTGAGCCTGTCGAAGACTCTAATCAATTAAATACACTTATTATTTTGAGTATAATTTTTTGAAAATTGAATGAGGTCTTGCCAATTTTCTTCAATCAATGCTTTTTTCTTTCTTTGAGACCAGCCTTTTATTTGCTTTTCAATTTTAATAGCTTCTTTTGGGTTTTCGCAAGTTAAATACCGAGACCAATTTAATGGGCAATCTAGTTGAAGTATACGAGTCTTTTCTGTGACCAGATTTATGTTGAATCAGTCGTCTTTCTAAATCGTTCGTCATTCCTGTGTAATAGGTTTTATCTGAACATAATAATATATAGACATAATAGAATTTCTTTTTAATACTTCTTGTTTGCATTATACACTTCGATACTTCGACTTAGCTCAGTACAGGTGAAGCTCCGTGTGACAGCTTAACTTCTAACGGTCTGTTATATTACATATTATTATCACTTCAACACTTCGACAAGCTCAGTGTGACATCTTAACGTCTAATTGGCACTATAGTATTCAAGACAAATCTAATCCCTTTGTCAGTCTAAGCTAGCCTGCACTAAGCGAAGCTCAGTGATACGTTCCTAATTTTATTTTTCAATATTCCTTTTTTGTTAAATGGGTTATGAAGCCAATGCTGAAATCGAATGTCAGTCTGAGCTTGTCGAAGACCCTATTTAATATATCTCTTAAAGATAACACAAGCATTCACATCACCAAAACCAAAACTCGCTTTGGCCGCAATATTGAGTTCTGTTTTCAACATTTTTTTTACTATTTTTTCTTCAGAAATAAGTGCTAAAATCTCGGGGTGCACCGCTTCACAATTTCTATTAGCAAACACAAACTGCTCTTTAATTTGTAGTACCGTTGCGACACTTTCTATACTTCCAGCCGCAGCCAAACAATGCCCTACCATGGACTTTAAAGAGTTAATATAAGGAAAATCACTACCCTTTCGGCTTAGCGCTTTCGTCCAGTTTTCAATCTCTAAGCTGTCTTTTGAAGTTGCTGTTAAATGGCCATTGACAGTATCGATGTCTTCTGCAGAAATCCCCGAATCGTTTAGCGCGTCTTTTATGCAACGTTGCACAGCTTCAGCATTGGGCGCAGTCATGGTACCGCCATCGCGTTGTCCCCCGAATTGATGTTACCACCTAAAACCTCAGCATAAATCGTTGCGTTTCGTTCTAAAGCACTTTCTAAAGACTCTAAAACCAAAGCACCAGCACCACTTCCCGGCACAAAACCGGAGGCACTGGCGCTCATTGGTCTTGAACCTTGTTCACGGAGATTCGTTATGTTTATAGGTCATGACGCGCATGGCATCAAAGCCGCCCCAAATATAAGGCCCATCGTCACTACAACTGCCCACAAGCATGCGTTTTGCTTGTCCGTTTTTAATACGTTCGTAACCCATTAAAATCGCTTCAGTTCCTGTGGTGCAGGCCGAAGAATTTGTGGTGACTTGATTCCCTAAGCCCAAAATACCGCCTAGAAACGCACTAATTCCACTTGCCATGGTTTGAACGACGACTGTGCTTCCTAAGCGTTTTACCTCCCCAGCATCTAATTTATAAATGGCTTCTCTAAATTTCTCAACACCTGAAGTGCCAGTGCCGAAAACAGTACCGCTATCGAAATCCAAGGTGCTTTCAGAATCCAGCTCAAGTCCAGCATCTCTCCAGGCATCTATACCCGCCATGCAGCCATATAAAATGCCGAGAACTATTGAATCCGCGCAATTGTAAAGGGGTGAGATACTCCAGTTTTTTTGCTTCTGAAATTTGGGGAATACCGCCTATGCAACACGAAAAATTAAGATCTGCTAAGGATTGATGGAACGTAATTCCGGATTCACCATTTTTTATGGCTTTAGTAAACGCATCGAGACCTACACCATTTGGTGCAACGACTCCTAATCCTGTGATGACGACTCTGTTTTTATCCATTTTTTTTTATTTTCGAGAAGACCGGAATCTTATTAATATTAATTTATAGCACACTTCGATATTTCGACTGCACTCAGTATAGGCAAAGCTCAGTGTGACATTTCGATTCATTTATCTTTTGATTACGTTTTTATCATCCCCGAAATTTGTCCGCGACATATTAACTCCCCTTTTTCATTTAACATCTTTACTTTACATTTTAATTTCTTAAACCGAAACACCTCTTTTTCTGAAATCACAGTCACCCTTTCATCTCGGAAAAACGGGAATGAAAAAATCAACTTGACTCGCCGTTAAAGCTATTTGAGGCTGTTTTTCTTCTAACAGTTCTGCTTTGAGCATATAAATTCCTAAACACACGAGTCCGATTTGCGCCATACATTCTGTTAGAATCACTCCTGGAGTGACTGCGGTGTTTTTGAAATGCCCTTGGTAAAAGTATTCGTCTGTTCTGAAATGGTAATTGCCTGTAATACCTTCTGAAGAAATTTCAGTTAATTCATCTACAAACAGAAACGGATATTGGTAGGGTAACAGTTTAATAATTTGATTTGATGTCATTGTGTTTTCTTATTAAGACCTCTCCTGTTTTAAACACCCGTGAGGTCTGCCTTCCATAATTTATTTAACTAATATGTTCTCCGCCATCTACAGGAATCACACAACCATTAATCCAACGCGCTTCATCTTTACACAACAGGTAAACCACATTGGCGACATCTTCAGGTAGTGTTAATCGCTTAAATGGATTACGAAGCAAGCTATGTTCTTTAATTTTTTCACTCCCAGGAATCATACGTAGTGAGGCGGTATCAGTAACACCTGCCTGAATACAATTCGCACGAATGCCATACATCGCAAACTCTAAAGCGATATTTACGGTGATGGCTTCTAAGGTCACTTTTGCGGCAGATACTGCTGCGTAGTTTTGCCACGCCTTAGTATTTCCTTCACTAGTAAAGCTAATGATTCGGGCATCTTCAGCAAATAATTTAGCTTCAAAAATGGCTTTCGTCCAGTCGTACAAACTAATTGCCATAGCATTGATGGTTAAATTGAAATCGTCATTTTTTAAGGTGGGTTGGTCGTCAGACAGCATGGGTTTTAAATTCCCTTTAGCAACACTATGTACCAAGGTGCGTACCCTCCCTTCTAAACCAAATATGGTTTTTAATTCTGAAACTATTTGCGCTCTTTTTTCTTCTTTAAACGCATCTGCGTTAAAAGACTTAAACCGAACACCTTCCGCTTTTATTGTTTCAAATTCTGACTGAATGACTTCTTCTTGAGCCCTAGAATTGCGATGAATGATACAGATATTCATCCCGTGTTTCGCTAATTTTTTTGCTGTAGCCAAGCCTAAACCGCTAGAGCCGCCTAGAATGAGGGCCCAATAATTTTTGTTTTGAAATTCTTTCATTTTTATTCAAATATTTATTTCAATAAGACTTCGATACTTCGACTTAGCTCAGTACAGACGTAGCTCCGTGTGCCCTTTAGTTTCTAATTTGTTCCATTGTAACACTTTACTTCGTTAGACCAAAACGCGATTTATCGCTTTGTGTCTGTCTGAGTCTGTTGAAGACTTACCATTCTAATAATATGCGTTGTGCCGAAAATCCAGGGCCAAAACTGAGCATCAATCCGCGATCCCCTTTTGGTAATTGCTTATCCATAAACCGTTCTAACACATACAACACGGTGGCACTACTCATATTGCCATACAATCTAAGGACTTCTTTGGTGTCATCAATATTCTTTCCTAAAGACCCAAATAAGTCTTCTACGGTTTGTACAATTTTCTTTCCACCAGGATGAAAAATGAGATGATCTATATTTTCAATGGTCATATTATTTCGTTCTAAAAACGGATGGACAATGTCAGGGAAATGTTCTGAAATGGTTTCGGGCACCGCTTTATCTAAAATCATTTGTAAACCTGTATTCACCAATTTGAAACCCATCATGGTTTCTGCATTGTAAAAGTGATACATGCCTTCATCTATAATTTTGGGGCCTTTTTCATTTTCATAAGAGGATAGAATAACACAAGCAGCTCCATCACCAAAAATAGCAGCACTAACGATATTTACCATGGAAAAGTCGTCTAACTGAAACGTTGCTGTTGGGGATTCGACAGCGATAACTACCGCCCTTTTGTTGGGGTTCGCTTTTAAAAAATTATTTGCATAAATAATTCCTGAAACACCTGCGGCACAACCCATTTCTGTTACAGGTAATCGCACAATGTCCTGCTTCATTTTTAGGTTATTAATAAGATAGGCATCCATAGATGGAATCATAATGCCGGTACAACTCACGGTAATGATGTAATCGATATCAGTTGGTTTGAGTTTTGCCTTATCTAACGCTTTAACTAAAGATTGTTCTGCTAATTTGACCACTTCTCTTGAGTAAATAGCATTCTTTTCTTCAAAAGAGGTGTTATTAAACACTTCTTCAGCATCCATAATAGAATAACGCCTATCGACCCCTGCACTTTCAAATAGTTTAATCACTTTGCGCTGAAACCGCTCTTCTTGTCCGGTCATCCACAGGTTTAAATAGGGAATAATGTCTTTAGTATCTCTAGTATATTTTGGTAACTGTTTTGCTACTGCTGTTATTTTTACGCTCATATTTTAGCCTTTACAAGTTTTAATACCTGTTTTGTTTTATCGATTATTTTCTCATCAAAATCCATTGAAAACGAAAGGCCCATTTCCATTGTATTTGATAGGTTGCATTTATTTTTTCTGAAATGTCTTCCAGTTCGTTTCTTTTAAACCCTCTTAATACAGACGTTAAGCCATCTTCAATAATGGTTTGGTTTTTTATTGTGGTGCACAGGAGCTTAAAAAGATAATAGGCTAATCTATGCCTGTGCAGATCGTTAACCACGACACCTAATTTGGCCTTTTCAATAACTGGCTTTAAAAAAGACACCAATTCCTTTTCTTTAAAGTGATGTAAAAACAAAGTGGTTAATACGACATCATATTCTATAGCTTTAAAGGCTTCTGAAAAGATGTCCATCGTTTCAAAACTTATATTATCATAACTTTCTGATAATTGTCTCGGCGTAATTAACCGTATTAGGGTTGGCATCAATTCCTATTAAGTTCAATTTATAGCCCTTTTGTTTTCCATATTTTGACACCTCGCGCAAAATATCTCCGCCACCACAACCTAAATCAACAATAGTGATTGGTTCTTTTTTAGACTGGTTTTTCAGTACTTTTTTAAGTCCGTTTAGCGTTACCTTATTTCCGCCTAACCATTGATTGATCTTTGCTAATTTATTTAAAGCATCATGTAATATGTGACCCTTATAGTCTAAATTGTCCATGATTTCCTCTTGTTCGCTCCTGTATTTTGTATTTACTAATACGCTCATTTTACGTGCATCATTTTGCCATGTGTTCGTTTTATTATTAAAGGCAGAAGAAATGGAAACAGCTTTAAACCTTGTATTAAAATTTCGGCTAGTTTATTTTTACTGAACAAATTAGCCACAATATGCCCTGTTTTAAGACGCGATTTAAACGCCTCGTTCCATGCTTTAAGATATGCACTTTCAAGTGCGGCTCTGGTTTTTAGATCACCATCAAAAAATTTTACAATTAATAAAGAAGCCATCTGAGCACTCCTTATGGCCATACTCATCCCATTTCCACATAAAGGATGAATCATGCCCGCGGTATCGCCACACATGAGTATATGGTTTTCTACGGGCGTTTTCGTTTCAAATGAAATCTGACTTATAGTTAGAGGCGCATCAAAAAGTGGTGAGCTGTTTTCAAAAATACGTTTTAGAGCTTTGTTTTTAAATAGAACGCGCTCTTGAAACTCTGCAATGTCTTTGTGCTTTTTAAACGCTTCAAAAGTGGTGATATAACATAAATTAATCGCGTTCTTTTCCACATTTGAAACCCCGCAGTAACCACCATCAAAATTATGAAGGGCCACTAAATTTTCTCGGAAAATGTCCTTTTACGTGGGTTTTCACTGCCAAAAAAGGGGATTTGTTTTTAATGAAGTCCCGCTTGAGTTTAGCGTCTAAATGGCCACGCTTGCCATACGCTCCAACAACTATTTTTGAGAAATACATGGCCTGTTTGGTTTCAACGGTAAACGCCTCGTTCGAAAATTGAATATGGTCAACAGTCTCTTGAATAATGATTGCCTTGTTTTCAATCGCTTTTTGCGCTAAAGCATAATCTAAGCAATACCTACTTATGCCAAATCCACCTAAAGGTAATTCGGCTTTTACAACTTTATTTTTAGCTGTGGATAACTCAAAAGTATTGATTTTAACTGCACCCAACTTAAAGACGTCAATATCTAAAGATTCTAAGTAAGGCAACACTTCATTAGAAATATATTCGCCACAAACTTTATGCTTTGGGTAGGCGTTTTTTTCAATAACCAAAATACGCAACCCCTGCTTTGATAAATGAATGGCGCTGGTTAAACCCGCTAAGCCACCACCAATAATTATAACATCAAAATTTGAGGGGTCTGTTTTCAACTTCTAATTAGCAATTCATTTTTACTAAAGGTAAGTCGAATTTATTTTAGATTAAAATTACACAACCTCAATAATGGTAAAATGTTGGTCTCTAAAGGTGATCTCATCCTGAATTGTTTTTCCTAATAGTAGCTGTGCGATTGGCGTATTGGCAGCAATGGCGTAGAATTTTTGATCTTCAATCTCAAATTCTCCTGCGCTTATGGCAATAAAATAATTGGATTTAGAAGTCATTACAAGACTACCCAAAGCCACTGTTTTTGAGGGTTTAGAAATCTCTATTTTTGCTAATAGTTGATTAATCTTCTGAATTTCAGCCAATTGTTGTCCGGCTTTTTCACGCTCCAATTGTACCATGGCACGCCCTGTTTCATGTTTATCACCAGCACTACTTTTGGTTTCAGAAGTTAAAGACTCCTGTAATTCTTCAATGGTTTTATTAATGGTGTTTAACCGTCTTTGAGTAAAACCAACACACTTATTGTATAGCGCTTGTTTTATGTTTTCGGTTTTACTCATTTTCCTTCTTTGTAAGTTAAGATTCCATAAAAATGCATCTGATTCAAAATCCAAGCTTTTCTTCGTGCTATAAAATTTGAGGCCGGATTAGCTTTATATCTTTTTGGGTTGGGCAATATAGCGGCAATTGCTGATGCTTCATTTTTAGATAGTTTAGACGCTGCTTTTTTAAACCAATATTGAGACGCTGCTTCTGCACCATAGACCCCATCACCCTTTTCTATACTGTTTAAATACACTTCCATAATACGTTCCTTAGACCAAAGCAATTCAATTAAAAAGGTAAAATAGGTTTCTAATCCTTTACGTAACCAAGTACGCTGTGGCCATAAAAAGACATTTTTAGCCGTTTGCTGACTAATGCTACTGGCACCTTTTAAGCGTTTTCCCTTTTTGTTGCTTTCATAGGCTTTTTCAATGGCTATGAAGTCAAAGCCATTATGCTTTAAAAAATTTTGGTCTTCACTACAAATAACCGCCAATTGCAAGTTTTTTGAAATATTTTCAATAGGTTCCCAATGGTGTTTTAAAGTTTTAGAGCTGTCTGATTGAACATATCTAATAACCATGAGAGGCGTTATAGGTATTGGTACCCATTTATAAATTAGAACCAACCCTACCGATGCAATAATGAACCATAGGATTGTTTTAGTAATAAGTCTGAATAATTTTGTAAGCATTATTCTATGAGATTTGCCAGTTCCTCTCCTACTAGGCTTCCAATCGCAACACCCATGCCCCCTAAACGTACACCACAATACACATGGTTGCTTATTTGTTTTAAAATGGGCTTTTTTTGACTGCCAACCCCCATAATGCCACTCCACCTGTGGTCAATCTCAAAAACTGTTTTTGGTAAAATAGTCGTTTTAAGGAGTTCTTCTAACTTATTCTGAATGCGTGTTGTTTGTGTTAGTTCCATGGTTTCTTCAGCTTTAAAATCTAAATGCCGGCCTCCTCCAAATAAAATCCGGTCGTGAATGTTTCTAAAATAATAATAGCCCTCATCTAAATGAAAGGTGCCATGGATGTGCAAGTTTTTAATGGGCTTAGTAATTAATACTTGTGCTCTTGCCGGTTTGACTTTAGGTATATTTAAAACAGATGCAAAACCGTTGGTGGCTATTAACAGCTTAGACGTAGAAAAACTAAATTGGTCTGTTTCAATTTTAACGGCATTTTGGTCTTCTGAAAAACGCTGAACCAACACATTATTAAGTATTTTAATCCCTTTAGAAAGTGCTTTTTGAAGTAAGGCTTCCATCATTTTTCCAGTATCAATTTGTCCCTCAAAGGCATTAAAACTGTAATTCTTTTTTATGTTTTGAAAGCCAAGTATATTCTCCTTTAAACTAAAAACGGACGCACTAAAAATGGGTTCTAGTAAGGCATTGATATATTCTTTTTTCGTTAAACACTGTTCAAACAGCAGGTCATCTTTAGCAAACAACTCGTAACCCCCTAATTGTTGATAGTCAATGGTTTTGTCTCCTAAATTTTGTCTTAGTTTTTGAAGTCCTTTAACCCGTTTTTTTACGAGGTCTATAACCTCTTGTTCGCTATGTGTTTTAAGATCATCTATAATTTCACTAAGACTACCAAAACACGCAAAACCTGCATTTTTTGTGCTAGCGCCTTGTGGTAGTATGCCTTTTTCTAAAATGAGAATGTTGGCTTTGGGAAACCGTTCCTTTAAGCGCAACGCACAATTTATGCCCACAATTCCACTGCCAACAATAGTGTAGTCTACATGAGTGAGCCAAGATTTTATTTCCCAGTAGGATAGATTCATGTTACGAAGTTACTATTTTCGTGTTAAGGATGGAAGCAACCTTCTTTTTGTTTTAAAAAAACACAGCGTACCACATAACCACAGCTTAGAGAATTAGATGCAAAAAAAAACTCCGAAAATGAATTCGGAGTTTTAAGATTATGAAGAGTCGTTGTCGTTATTCAACAATGATTTTTTTGGTTACTGTTCTAGAACCGTCATTTATATTTAATAAGTACATTCCCGATTGTACATTGCCTAAATTAATAGTTTCATTAAATACCTTCGATGAATTTTCAAAAGCACTATTTAAAACTGAACGACCTCTAATGTCGAACACTTTAACTTGCACTTTATCTGTAGATCCATTAAACTTAATATTAAATTCACCATTACTAGGGTTTGGATAAATAGATAAAGAATTCTCGATATTGAACTCATCTACACCAAGAGTTACCGTTGTAGTACAAAGTTCAATAGACCACTCGTTAACCGTTCCTGTATTTCCACTGTTAAAATCCAC
Source organism: Lacinutrix neustonica (assembly GCF_026625145.1). GTDB lineage: Bacteria > Bacteroidota > Bacteroidia > Flavobacteriales > Flavobacteriaceae > Lacinutrix > Lacinutrix neustonica. The sequence goes on from NZ_CP113088.1 coordinate 2,222,898, forward strand.
AAAAACTAAATTCCAAGTTCCGGATGGATTCCCTCCATTAAAACCGGTCATAGGATTTGCTGGATTATAAGTTCCTGTTGTTGGAGAGGCACAGGCAATTGCTGGTGCTCCATCTTTAAAAGTAATATCTACATCTTGAAACGTTCCCGAATTACAAGTCCGTGCCCAGATATTCGAAAAACCAAGACCATTCGGTGCTTGTAACTGCATAATTAAATCACCTATGTTACTATGTGTCACATCTGCACTTACTCTAATGTCTGAAATTAAAGTAGATTCTGTTACAGAAACAGGTATAAACACAGGTGTCCCTTGTTGATTCACCCCTCCACTATCCGGAATTGGCGAAGAAATTGATCCCGTAGTATATACATTACAAGTTGTCGCTACTGTTGCATTAACCGCGAAATCAACCGTATTAATATTGAAGAAAATATTTCCAACAGCTTCTACCATAACTCTACAGTATCCGTGAATAGACATCTCCTGGAACAGTAATGTCATGACTTCCATCATTAGGTACGTTTGTGGCTAATGTCCTATCATAAGTCAATCCGCCATCAGAAGAAAGTAAAATATTAACACTCGCCGTGTTGATACCATTTACTGTTGTTCCTGCCACATCCCATGTAATGGTTTCAGTTGCACCTGCTGTCCAAGAAATACCAGTTGTATTTTGAGAGGTCACTAAAAATGGCCCCGCTGTATCTACTGTAACCGTAGACATGTTATCTACAGCAGTACGACCACCATTGGTATCATTATCCCTGACTGTTAATCTAAAATCTTGAGATCGTGCGACTGAAGCTAATTTTTCCCATGTTGTAGAACCACCACTTATTGCTAAGTCTTGTAATCTTGGTATATATCGTGTCGGGTTTTCAGTTCCTTCAAAAGATCTGACCATTGGTCCGGAGGGATTCGTTTCTGCTGGTAAACCGGCAGGTCCTAAATCATATTGTTCCCAAGTATAAGTATGTAATGAAGTCCCGTCCGGATCTGTTGAAGATCCTGTTAATTTATAAGGTGTCGAAATTGGGATTACGAAATTATTTCCTGCTTCAGCGGTTGGCGCATTATTTCCTGTAGCCGTTTGTGTTGCACATGTACTATTTCCTGTAGATACGTTGTCCCAAATCATTTGTAAACTCTTTTGGTGAAAATAAGCGTCGCTATTCCCTTGAACATTATCACTACCACAAATACCGGCATATGCCATAATAGTTGTTCCACTGCCTACTTCGTATGCATTTGTTGCTGCTCTATTGCCTCCAGCACAATTTCCTTGATTACCGTTGAACGTGTGTGGTGCCCCAAATTGATGTCCCAATTCATGAGCAACAAAATCAATATCATAAGAATCGCCCACAGGAGAGGGTCCACCTGTAATTCCTCTCGCTTTGCTTCCAGTACACGGAGAATTCAATTGCGCTAATCCGCCACCACCGGTACTAAAGGTATGTCCTACATCATAATTTGGGAATCCAATAGCTCCATCAATGACTGTTTGACTTTCATTAATTAAAGCGTTCGCATTATCATTACTAAAATTATCTGAGTTTATGAATACAACAAGATCGTTATTAGCAACCAAGGTCATAGTAATTGAAAAATCTCTCTCATAAACAAAGTTATTACGGGTCATCGTTACTACTATTGCCGCCATTACTGCCGTTCTTTTGGCAGCTTCAGTATCACCAGCTGTTAATCCGGCCGCTGCCCAATGAAATGCAGAATACTCGACAGTTGTTGCTATAGCCGTTCTAAAGTCACGCAACATTCCGTCTCCGGTATCTCTTAATAAGTAGCTGTCTCCTAATGTTTTTTCGTCCATATTATAGTCACTATCTTTAAAATGGCACTCCCAATATTGGTCTAAAGCAGGTAGGTCTCTTTTAGAATATACAATGTAGTTATTATCCGTTTTTGTAAAAGGATCAATAAATTGGGTTCCTTTTTCTGCAGATAAAAACATAGCATGTAATCCTTGCGAGGTTATAGAAAACCGTATTAATGTGCTAGGGTTATCTATACTTTGTCCTGCATAAGAACGAAGATCAGGATATTTCGCTTGTAGTTACGGAGCCATTACAGATGCTTCGCTAATTCTAAAAGACTCAAAGGTATCATCTGCAGTTGGAAAACTAATTATGAGATTAGAGTTCTGATTCGTTTTTCTGTCAGGTGCAGTTTGCAACATGTCTTTTAGACTATTAATATCTAATTGATAATAATTTGCTTTTTTAGGTTGTGTTTTTCTAAAAACTTGTGCTTTTTTAGATAATTGGTTTTGTGTTGTTTTAGACCATAACGATTTTCCGTTTTGAGCAGAACCGAATGCAGAAAACATTAAAATTGTAACTAGTATTAAAACAAATTTTGAGTAAAATTGCTTCATAAATTTAATTATTTGATTTATTTAAAGATTAAAGATACCTCTCTGTCTATAAACCACCAAAAAAACAAAGTTAAATAGTATACCTTTGTGACATGAAAAGTATCATGTACAATCTAGTTTTATTAATTGTTTTATCTTGTAATTCTCAAAAAACAGTTAAAGAGGATGCTCGTTTAGATAAAACTAGTATCAATTCTCAATGCCCTGAAAATGGGAGTTGCACCTTTGAAGTGTTAAAAAATAAAACGTTTTTCATTAACGAAAAATTTGGAAATACGTATCCCGAAATTTCTGAGGGAACAAAAACAATCTTGAAGTTTGAATACGTTAGAAATGCAATCCCTGATACTCAGGATAGTAGTTACAGAGAGTTAATTTATGTTGAAATAGACGCTAACACCGAGGGTCTTAAGCTCGAAGATATGGATCTTTTAAAAGCGAAGGTGTCCTTTGGTAGATTGTGTTTTTGCAGAGATCAAACGGGCTATTATGCTGTTAAAGAAGGTCGATTATCGATTTCCAAAAACGATGATAAAACCTACAGCTTTAAACTCACTTTTAATGTTTCGGAGGTGCCACAAGTTATCACGCGTATCGAAGAATCTTTCACCTTATAAAAAACATCAGACATAAAAAAAGCACCTTATATCGTATAAGGTGCTTTTTTTATTTTAGGCTTCATTTGGTTTTTGAATCACAAAATCTTCCATAAATTTAGTGGTATAATTTCCAGCTAAATAATCCGGGTGATCCATGAGTTGCCTATGGAATGGGATCGTTGTTTTTATGCCTTCGATAACGAATTCATCTAAGGCGCGTTTCATTTTATTAATGGCTTCTTCTCTTGTTTGCGCCGTAGTAATTAACTTGGCAATCATAGAGTCATAATTAGGAGGAATAGAATAGCCCGCATAAACATGTGTGTCTAAACGAACGCCATGACCTCCTGGTGCATGCAAAGTCGTTATTCTTCCTGGAGATGGACGAAAATCATTAAAAGGGTCTTCAGCATTTATTCTACATTCAATCGAATGTAGTTGTGGTAAGTAATTTTTACCGGAAATAGGCACACCTGCTGCAACTAGAATTTGCTCACGAATTAAATCAAAATCTATAACTTGTTCTGTAATGGGATGCTCTACTTGAATACGGGTATTCATTTCCATGAAATAGAAATTTCTATGCTTATCTACCAAAAACTCAATAGTTCCTGCTCCTTCATATTTAATGTGTTCAGCGGCTTTAACAGCGGCTGTTCCCATTTTTTTACGGAGCGCATCAGTCATAAAAGGAGACGGCACCTCTTCGGTTAACCTCGGTGACGCCTTTGAATCGAGCAATCTCTTTCTGATAAGTGACAGGCTTTACCGTTGGAATCCCCTACAATTTGTATTTCGATATGGCGTGGCTCTTCAATAAGCTTTTCCATATACATATCGTCATTTCCAAAGGCCGCTTTAGATTCTTGTCTTGCCGCGTCCCACGCATCTTTAAGTTTTTCAGGCTTCCATACTGCTCGCATTCCTTTTCCACCACCACCGGCAGTCGCCTTAAGCATGACAGGGTAACCGGTCTCTATTGCAAGTTTTTCACATTCTTTAAAGTCTTTAATAATCCCTTCACTTCCTGGTACACAAGGGACACCTGCTTCTTTCATGGTTGCCTTTGCCGTAGCTTTATCACCCATTTTAGAAATCATCTCTGCAGAGGCACCGATAAATTTGATACCATGCTCTTCACATATTTTAGAAAACTTAGCGTTTTCTGACAGAAACCCATAACCAGGGTGAATGGCATCTGCATTTGTGATTTCGGCTGCAGCAATAATATTTGACATTTTTAAATAAGACTCACTGCTTGCAGGAGGTCCAATACAAACCGCCTCGTCTGCAAATTTTACGTGAAGGCTATCGGCATCGGCCGTAGAATATACTGCGACGGTTTTAATGCCCATTTCTTTACAGGTTCTAATAACACGAAGTGCTATTTCTCCTCTATTTGCAATTAGTATTTTTTTAAACATAAATGCTTTAAATTTTCAATATTCAACAATCAAATTCCAAATAGTTTCCTTTTGAAATTTGCCGATTGATCCCGACATATCGGGAAAGATTTATATTAAGACGGATCTACTAAAAATAATGGTTGATCAAACTCTACTGGAGAGGAATCATCTACTAAAATTTTAACGACTTTACCTGATACTTCAGATTCAATTTCATTAAATAGTTTCATGGCTTCAATGATACAAAGTACATCACCTTCAGCTATGGTTTGTCCTACTTCTACAAATAACGGCTTATCTCGGAGATGGTTTTCTATAAAACGTTCCAATAATTGGCGACTTTATTGTGATGTATTTTGCGTCTTCGCTGGCGGCCGCTGTAGCAGCGGCTTCGGCTGCAGATACCTCAGGAGCTCCTGCTGCTGGCGCTTGAGCTACCGGCATTTGCATGTGAGGCATTTGTGCTGCCATTGGCATGTGCTGTACATAAGTCGTTTCTGTATCAGGACCAGTTTTTATTGTAATCTTAACGTCTTCTGTTTCCAATTTAACCTCACTTGCACCGATTTCGCTACAAATTTGATTAAGTTTTGAATGTCTTTTAAATCCATAATTAAGAGTTATTTTAAGTGTGTTTTTAGTTAGTTTTCTATGAGTTATAGGCCCATTTTAAATAAATAGAGCCCCAGGTAAAGCCACCTCCAAAGGCAGCAAAAATAATATTATCTCCTTTTTTAAGTTGCGATTCATAATCGCTTAATAATAACGGTAATGTTGCTGAAGTCGTATTGCCGTACTTTTCAATATTCATCATTACTTTTTCTGGTTCTAATTCAATACGATTTGCAGTAGCGTCAATAATACGCTTATTAGCTTGATGCGCTGCCAACCAAGCAATATCGCTTTTCTCCAGATCGTTTCTCTCTAATATTTTTACAGTAACATCTGCCATATTAAAAACCGCATTTTTAAACACTGTTTTTCCGTCTTGAAAAACAAAATTTTCTTTTTTGGCAAGTGTTTCAGCAGTCACGGGATAAGAGGAGCCGCTAGACTTTACTTGTAGAAATTCTCTTCCCGCGCCATTACTTCTTAAATATTCATCTTGCAACCCAAGACCATCATGATTAGGTTCAAATAAAACAGCGCCAGCACCATCTCCAAAGATGATACAGGTTGAGCGGTCTTCATAATTAATCATTGAAGAATTTTTATCGGCGCCAATAAGCAAAACATTTTTATAGCGTCCGGATTCAATGAATTTGGCCGCAGTAGACATTCCAAAAAGAAAACTGGAACAAGCTGCCTCCAAATCAAAAGAAAAAGCGTTAACAGCACCAATTTGTGTCGCCGTGTAAGCCGCTGTTGAAGCCGCTTGCATATCGGGTGTTGCAGTCGCAACGATTACTAATTCTATATCTGTGGGATTGATTTGTCTTTTAGCAATAAGCTGGTTTGCTGCTTTAATTGCCATATAAGAAGTGCCTTTGCCTTCTCCTTTAAGGATGCGACGTTCTTTGATTCCCGTTCTCGAGGTTATCCATTCGTCGTTTGTATCAACCATAGATTCTAGGATCTTATTAGTTAATACATATTCGCGTACATAAGCACCTACAGCTGTGATTGCTGCTGAGATTTTACTCATACTTTTCGAGTTAATTCGACCAAAAATGGTTCAAAATCGTTCAAAAATGACGAAATTTTAATGAAATTAATCATTTCCCGTCAATAATGCGCAAATTAAGTTGTTTTTAACGCATAGAAAAATATATCATAAAAAAAACGCCCACAAGTGAGCGTTTTCTATATGCATGCATAATAAATTATGCTAAATTTTCTTCAGCAACAGCATTATCAATTAACACTTGACCTCTGTAATATAATTTTCCTTCAAACCAGTGTGCTCTATGGTATAAGTGAGCTTCACCTGTTGTTGGGCAAGTTGCAACTTGTGGCGCAGTTGCTTTGTAATGTGTTCTTCTCTTATCTCTTCTTGTTTTCGAGATTTTTCTTTTAGGATGTGCCATTTTATTATTTTATTTATCCGTTAATAGTTTCTTTAATGTATTCCAACGAGGATCTGTTTCCTCTTCGTCTTCTTTTATATCCTTTATTTTAGGACTTAATTCTTCTAATTTTTCAAGTATGTCTGAATCCAATGAGCCATCTTCAACACCTGGATGCATCCGTTTGCTCGGCATGGCCAACACAATTAACTCATAAACGTATTGTTGAATATTGATTTCATATTCCCCGTGAGGAATGATTAATATGTCTATATTCTCATCGTTAAATTCTTCACCAAACTTAACCACTAAATCAAACGCATTTTCTAAAGGTTGATTATAGGGCTCATTAGTAACATCACAATTGACATTTACTGTTCCGGAAACTTCAAAATGTAATTCTAAAAGTGTGCTCTTTTTTTCTAAAACAACATTCACTTTTAAATCACTTCTATTGAAGTCTTCGTACTCAAAATATTCAAAGAACTTATTATCAATATCGTAATCAAAATGATGTTTTCCAACTTTTAAACCTACAAATGGAATTGTAAACGCTTTCAATGGCTTCATTTTCACATCTATTTTGAGCCTGCAAATATACAAATTTTTATTTATTCAACAGACTTATCAACAATTTTTTACATTCTAGTTTTTTATGCTCTTTTTTGGTCTTCAAATCGCTTTCGTTTTGATACCGCTAAAGGGTTTTTATGCAACTCTTCATATTCTCTTCTATTGTTGAAAATACTAACGGCAGTAAAAAGGGCTTCTTTAAAAGAACCGGTGTCTGCCGTTCCTTTTCCCGCAATTTCATAGGCGGTTCCATGATCTGGTGAGGTACGTACTTTATTTAATCCTGCTGTAAAATTAACACCTTGACCAAAAGACAAGGTTTTAAAAGGGATTAATCCTTGATCATGATATGCGGCTATAATGGCATCAAAATTCTTATAATTATTAGACCCAAAAAAACTGTCGGCTGCATAAGGACCGAAGACCAATTTCCCGCTTTCTTTTATTTTTTGTAGTGTTGGCCGCATAACAACATCGTCCTCTTTGCCAATAACACCATTATCTCCTGTATGCGGATTAATACCTAAAACGGCAATACGCGGTTTCCTAATTCTAAAATCTTTTTTTAGTGAATCATAAACCGTTTCAATTTTTTTAGTAATAAGCGCTGGTGAAATATGACTCGCAATGTCCTTTACTGGCACATGGTCTGTTAGTAAACCCACTCTTAATGTGTCGGTTACCATAAACATTAAACTATCCCCTTCTAATTCCTGATTTAAATAATCGGTATGCCCTGGGAATTTAAAGGTTTCAGACTGGATATTGCTTTTATTAATTGGGGCCGTTACTAAAACATCAACATCGCCATCTTTTAAGGCTTTTGTTGCCGCTTCCAAAGATTGAATAGCATACGCCCCAATTTTGGGGTCTTCTTTTCCAAAACTGATATCCACATTTTCCTTCCAACAATTGAAAACATTAACCTTACCTTGCAAAACTTGATTATGACTTTGAACGCTATTTAAATTAACATCTAAATTAAAATGATTTTTTACAAAAGTCATCGTTTTAATTGAGGCAAAAATAACGGGCGTAAAAAAATCTAACATCCTTGAATCTTCAAAAATCTTAAGTAGAATTTCTGCACCAACGCCATTTAAATCCCCTATAGAGATGCCTACGATTATTTTTTCTTCTTTCTTCATTAATAATGCTAACTATTGTTCGTAATTTTATAGTCACAAATTTAACCAAATAATACAGTTAAAAGTATGTTTACCGGAATTATTGAAACGATAGGGACTGTCACTCAATTACAAAAAGAAGCAATGAACCTTCATATTTCTATTAGAAGCGCTATTACTTCACAATTAAAAATTGATCAAAGTGTCGCTCATAATGGTGTTTGCTTGACAGTTGTTGCAATTAATGGTGAAGAATACACGGTAACTGCTATTCAAGAAACGTTGCATAAAACAAGCCTAGGAAAACTCTATATAGGTGAGCAAGTAAATCTTGAGCGCGCCATGAAATTAGGCGATCGTTTGGACGGCCACCTAGTACAAGGTCATGTGGATCAAACGGCAACCTGCATTAAAGTAAAAGAAACCAATGGAAGCTGGTCGTATTCTTTTAAATATGATTCTTCTTTAAATAATATAACTATTGAAAAAGGGTCAATCACTGTTAACGGTGTCAGTCTAACCGTTGTTAATTCTAAAAAAGATGCGTTCAGTGTCGCAATAATTCCTTACACCTTTGAAAACACAAATTTTAATACCTTTCAGGTGGGTACGGAAGTAAATTTAGAATTTGATGTGATTGGCAAATACGTCGCTAGACTAAACGCTTTGTCTCACTAAAGGCTTTTACTTTTGGTTTGATACATTTTATAAATGCCATAAAGAAGTCCCGCAACTAATAACAAGTAAACACTCCCATCAACCGGTAAAGCTGGTGGTCCTGGTGGCCTCCTCATTGGAGGTGGTGGCATCCGGGCTGAGCACACAAAACTTATTAATATAAATAAGATTGAGGCGAATGTCTTTTTATATGTTATCATAATCAGGACGTAAATGTATCAAAAAAAACATCTAAACAAAACTTTTCTACACTTTATTCGTTGTAAAAACACCGCGAACGGTTGTTTTTTTCGACAAACTACCAATTTACTGAAAAAATTATCCGTTTTTGACGAATAATTCATTTGTTCTTGTTTTTTGGGCTTTCCAGTTGCACCAATCCTACAGAAAACTTAAAAGCATTGACTGTCAACGTATAAGGCTACGAATTTACACTTTTTTGAATTTTTATTTGTAAGATCGCTTCTTCTTGTTTCCATAGTTAACGATGCATTTGATCTAATATTTCAATAACCTCAGCCTTTTTTCTCACAGAAACGGGTACGTTTTGTCCATTTTTCAACATTAAATACCCGCCATCTGTTTTGATAAAGGCACTAATACATTGTAAATTGACCAAATGACTTTGGTGTACACGCAAGAATTCGTAGGGCTTAAGCATGTCGCTAAAGTATTTCAGCGTCTTTGTAACGAACACCTTTTTACCGTTTTGTAGATGAAAAATAGTGTTATTACTGTCTGATTCACAACGAACAATGTCCCCTAAATTGACTATAATTATTTTATCTAGCGTATGCAAGGAGATTTTATCCGGTTTTTTCTCCGGTGCAGCCAAGGTGTCTTTCAAAATGTTTAACCGCTCTACCGAAGGTTGAATTTGTGATTTAGCTCGTTTTATCGCCTGGTCTAACTCCTCAGGACTATAGGGTTTTAAAACATAATCGATAGCCGCAAATTTAAAGGCTTTGATGGCAAATTCATCACTTGCTGTTACAAAAATAATCTTAGATTTTAAGTCCGGAAAAATCTCTAAAACATCAAAACCAGTGCCATCGCCCAACATAATATCTAAAAACAAGATGTCTCGGCTCCTGTTTTCTTAAAGCCTTCGCTGCTTCAACAACGCTTTGCGCGGTATCAACAATAGTAAGCTCCGGATGTCCGGATTCTATGTCTCTTTTTAAAAGTTCCATGGCGTCCATTAGGTCTTCTATAATAATTGCAGTAAGTGTCATTTAATAGTCTGTTTCTAGAGGTATATTAAAGGTGATCGTTGTTCCTAAAATTGCTCCATTATGGTTTTTAATTTCCTTTATTTGTAACGCATTCTTTCCGAGATATGGACTCCGGACGCTCCGCAGTAACTTTAAGCGCCATGGATTGATGATCGGTTTTTGGTTTGTTTTTTTGCGACTCAAAAACGCCAATCCCATTATCTGAAATAGAGCATTGTAAGTCCTCTTCCGTCGACTGGAAAGTAATAATTAAATGCCCCGTATTATTCGCTTTTAAAATACCATGCCTTATTGCGTTTTCTACAAAAGGTTGAATAAGCATTGAAGGGACCAAAATTTCTTCCGGGTCTAAATCTGAATGCACTGTAATCTCATAGTTGAAAGCTTTAGCGGCCATGAGTTTTTCAACTTCGATATAATGACGCAAGGTTTTTATTTCCTGAGCCAAACTAATCGTGTCTTTTCTTGAATTCATTAAAGTGTCGCGTAGCAATGTTGCAAAACTATTAATAGTGACATTCATCTTCTCCTGGTTTGGTACTGGCCATGGCTTTAATACCATTCAAAACATTAAAAATAAAATGTGGATTCATTTGTAAACGCAAGGCCTTTTGTTCTAAGGTCAACAAATGATTCGCCAATTCTAATTGCTTCGTTTTTACGGTGTTTTCTTTTTTTACCCCTCTAATATAACGCCACACTAAAAGCGCTAAAAAAGTAATCATTGCTATTACCAATAACCATTGAAACCATATCTTCTTATATAGTGGACGCTCTATATAAAAACCAAAACGAATGGGGTCGCTTTCTTCCCAGCGGTAATTTCTTGATTGTACAGAAAACGTATGTGCGCCAAAAGCTAACCCGGAAAAATTTTGAGTGCTTTCACTGGACCATGGACTCCATACGGTGTTATTTAATTGCGTACGGAATTGAATATCGTTGGGGTGATCTAAATCTACACTGGCATATTGAAAACTTATCTGTCTTTGTTTAGGGTTGAGCTGAAGTATTTTTTTGCTATTCGTCCATTTTTTTAAGTTTATGGAGTCTACGCTTTTATAATTCACTAAAACATCCTTAAAAAAAAGGTTGGGCTTACTGTTGTTTTGTTTGCCTTCACTTTGTTGGTAATTTGTTAAGCCATATATAGTACCAAACCACAAATTTCCATTGGCGCCTTTTTCAACAGCATTTAAACAAGTTTCAATGCCTAAAAAACCGTCATTTCTTCCAAAATGAAAGACATCTAAAATGGTATTCGCCTGATTTATTAAAATTTTATCTACACCGCGTTCGCTTCCAGCCCATAAAAAACCTTGATTATCAAAAATAAGTTGGTAAATGTTTTCTGAATATATTCTTTTAATTCCGTTCAATTTAGTAAAACGCGTATAGTCTTCTCTTTCACTATACCAGATGCCACGGCCTGCAGTTCCTATAAAAAGGGTATTATTATTAAATTCCATGGCATTAATAGCCGTTGGGCTTTTTAATACCTGACCAAAATCCTGAACTCTATTATCTTGAATATAACCAATGTGTCCGCTTTTTGTAGAATACCAAAGTTGACCGTCTTTTGCAATCATGTTTTTAATGTATAAATCTTTTATACCCTCCTGTTCTCCAAAAATTTTTCTAATAACTAAACTATCCTTTTCAGGATAGTAATTCAACTTGATAATGCCGCTGGAATAGGTCGCGGCATAAACCGCATCATCAACAACCTGTATTTTACAAATCCAATCGTTGGTAAAACCAGTATCGGTATTGAAGAGATGATTTTTAACGGTTTTTACTTTAAACGTTTCTGTGGAATCTGCAGAAAGACTATCTACAAGTTTAGTTTCACGAAATAATAAGCCACGACCGTCTGATCCTGCCCAAATATTCCCTCTAGAATCACTTGCAATGGTTTTAATTTTTACATCGGAAAAGTGTTTGTAAGGTTTTATGTGATGAATGCCCGCTGAATCCATTCGGCTCAAACCTGCCTCCGAGCTTGAAAGGTATAAACCATCTTTCGCCTGATGCACGGCATACACGCGATTGCCTTTTAATCCGGTATTTACGGTATAATGCTTAAAGTTGTTCTGAAAATATTTATAGAGCCCACCTCCGAAGTAGCAATCCACAGATTGGATTGGCTATCGGCAAGAACTTTTCTAATATGTGCAACGGAGAACCCGTTTTTAGTATTTAAGACCGCTTTCTCTGAGTTTGTTTTTGTTTCAATAATGGAAATGCCATCATTATCTGTAGTTACCCGGAGTTCGTTTTCGTTTTGAATAGACAAACTATTTATACGCAACGGTTCCCGCATTAAAATAGGAGACTCCAAATCCTCAAGGTCAAAAACAAAAGTCCCGTCGGCAAAGGTTGAAGCATAAATTTTATTTTGGTATGAAATAGCGGCAGAGAAGTTGTTAGACTCTAACTTTTTCAAATTTTCCAACCCTTCCTTTAAGTCACTTAGCCTATAAAACCCTTGGTTTGTTGCCATCCAAAAAAAACCGTTTTTAAAAATAATAGCATTCACAGAACTAGAGTCAATGTCTTTATTTATACTGATCTTTTTGAGTGTTTCATCTTTATTTAGGCTATAAATGCCGCGTTTTGTAGCGAGATAAATGGTGTTATTAAATTGATAAATTTTATTAACCTGAGGCGCCTCAATGTTTAAAAATACATTCTTGCTTTTTATAGACAACCCCTTTTTAGTGCCTATGTAAAGTTTTTCTTTTGAGGATAATAATGCAAAAATATAATTAGATTGTAAGCCATCACTTTCGTTCCAAACTTCGAATGCGTTTCCGTTAAAGCGACTTAATCCGCCACCTTGTGTACCTAACCACAAATAGCCTACCCCATCTTGAATCACATCATACACCTGCGATTGTGGTAAACCGTCTTCAATAGTATAGGCTCTTAGGTTCCTGTTTTGTGAAAAACCGGAGCGTGAAACTATAAAAAGGATTAAACATGTGACAAATCGATTCAAGTGCAATGTATTAGATAATGAAAACAAATATAGTTAAACTCTTATTGTATACTTACCATTAAAAACGCTACGAACCATGAAAGTACGTAGCGTTTATTTTTTGATAATTTAAAACCCCAAGTTAATTATCAAAAAGAGAACAACAATCTACTCGAGAGATGGCATTGGTAACCATAACAACCTCTGTTGTTTTTTTGAAAGAGTTATTTTTCCAAAGAATATATAGTGCATTATCTATAACATCACAAGCGTCGTCGTTCATTAAGCTTAGGCTTATAATATCGTCTACGTTTTCTAAGCCTTTGTTTCCTAGATTGGTCACGTTTTCATAATTTAATGCTTGTGATGTGATGGTTAGTCTATCGATTTCCACACCATTTTTCACGGCTCTTATTTGGTAGCTCTTTAAAGCGTCAACATCATCACTTCCTTTTACACCTTGCTCCCCAAAGACAAACCTAATGGCTGAATCTGCTGTGCTGCTCATTGTTTTTTGTGAGATGAGTCCACCCCATATCCAACCCGTATCTCGGACCTACTTTTATTTTATAAAAACTGCTGGTTACCCCGTTTAACGTTATGGGCTTTTCGCTTTTTTCTAATAACCTTACTTTCATGCCAATAGGTAAGGTTGTTAATTTTTGGCATTGTGTTGCTGGGCAGTCTCTTAAAGCAACATCATTGGCTAACAAGTATTTTGAAGCTTGTGTTGCTGTTGCATGTGCATACGTGTCAAAAACGACTTCTCTGTTTTGAGCAAATACGTTAGTTGCGATTAATAATACTACTGCCAGGATACTGTTTTTTAAAATTTTCATAATAAAGTGTTTTAGAGTGTTATTGTTTTGTTTACACTTCAAAGGTATTATGAGACCTTCCTTTAATTGGGACGGTTTTAGTATTCGTAGCCGTTAAACTAGAATTCGTTTTAAGCGACAACCATTGCTTTTTAATACGGGCAAGATCGTTTAAGGCTTAAAAAAAATAGAGTATCCTTAATAATTTATCAAAAACCACCAGTTTCATTGAAAAATAATACCCTTTTTTGTTAAAAATTTTAAATAAAATTAAGGAATGGGTTAAAAAAATTAGATTTAAATAATTTTGTAGGTGTTTTTTATCATAACTTAGGTACTGATTATCAAACCACTAGAATTGAATTAATTTCAAAATCCATTACGTATGAAAACCCTCCAATTAACAATGTTATCCATGCTATTCTTTTGCATGGCTTTGAAACCACAAATCTCAGAATCTCAAAACAGTCAGTCCCTAGAAAAGAAGGACATGTTTTATGCAACCATGCAGACACAAGATGCTAAAGGACTACAGATCAATCATCCGGAGGCTATCGAAATTATCAAATCCTTTAATGGCCATAGTGCCGTTATGCTGTCTCATCATGCGGCCGAAGAGCTACACCACAAGGTTTTAGTTCATGGTCCCGGATTTATTTATGAAGCCTCAAGGGAAAATGCTATTGCGGCCATTTACAAATCCAGTCTCATGGCCTCTAAAGAGGCTAATAATAAAGCCAACCTTACTTATAGCATTACCCAGCAACCATTGGTGCTACAAAGTTTAGATTTAGTGAACAATCTAAACATTGCAAATCAAATTCAAGAATTAGAAAGCTATGTGACCAGATACCACACGAAAAACAGTGCAGCACAAGCTGTTTTCGACTTAAAAACCAAATGGGAAACGCTTGCTTCAGGAAGAACGGATGTTTCTGTTAGGATTGTAAACCACACAAGTACCAGTATGCCCTCGGTTGTGATGACCATTACTGGCTCAGAAAATCCGAGATGAATTTGTAATTATTGGGGGTCATATAGACTCTACAAATAGTGCGAATAACAATGATGCTCCAGGAGCAGATGATAATGCATCCGGAATAGCAACCATTACCGAAGCCGCGAGAGTATTGTTCGAAATGAATTTCAAACCTAAGCGCACTATAGAATTTATGGCTTTTGCCGCTGAGGAAGTAGGTTTAAGGGGCTCTAAAGAAATTGCGCAAGACTATAAATCCAGGAACGTTAACGTGATTAGTTATATGCAATTAGACATGACCAACTATAAGGGTTCTGCAAATGACGTATACATATCAACAGATTCTTATAACGACGATAATTTGAATAATTTCTTAATCGAGCTTATGGATTTTTACAACGCTTCGGAACGCACAAATTAACTTACGGCACTTCCATTTGTAACTACGGTTGTTCAGATCATTATAGCTGGGCACAAGAGGGCTATGATGTTGCTTTCCCCTTTGAAGCCACCTTCAATCAAAGCAATCCTTATATCCATACTAGAAACGACACGTTTGACAGATCGCCAACCCCGAATGCGACACATGCGGCAAAATTTGCAAAACTAGCATTAGAGTACCTAATAGAAATCTCAAACGGCATCAATACAGGCAATCCTAATGGTGAGGTTTGTACTGAAACGATCTCAATCTATCCGTATCAGGAAAGTTTTGAGTCGTCTTTTGGAGCTTGGTCCCAAGGCACAGATGACGATTTAGACTACTCTAGAAACTCAGGCGCGACACCTTCAAGTGGTACAGGTCCCGCCAGTGCATCTAATGGTTTTTATTACATATATGTTGAAGCTTCAGGCAGTGGCACCGGCTTTCCTAATAAAACCGCGACTTTAAACTCTCCTTGCTACAACCTCACCACACTTACAACACCTGAATTAAGTTTTGATTACCACATGTTAGGAAGTGCTATTGCTTCGTTAACTGTTGACATTAGAACAAGTACTACTGGCACTTGGAATGCTATATATACCAAATCGGAGACCAAGGTAGCAATTGGAAGACCGCCAACATAGATTTAAGTTCTTATGGCAACGAATCTGCTGTTCAATTGCGCGTCACTATCGTGACGGGAAGCGGAAGTAGCGGCTGGCGAAGCGACATCGCTCTCGATGCGATCTCCATAAATAATGGTACAACCACTAATCCAACTTGTGAAACCATTAATTTTAATAACTACACCATAAATTCTTTTTCTAATCAAGATGCTGATGGTACATACAGTATTGCTAACTCGGCGGGACATTAATTCTAAATAACAACACCTGGAAACACATCAATTTCAACTATACTGTTACTGCTCAAACGGTTATTGAATTTACATTCAGTAGTACTTCTGAAGGAGAAATTCATGGTCTAGGCTTTGAAAATGATAATACCCTGACCAGTAACCAGTATTTTAAAGTGTATGGCACCCAAAATTATGGCATTACTAACTACGATACTTATGCTGGAAGTACAAAAACCTATACGATACCGGTTGGTAATTTTTATTACGGCGCCATGGATCGGTTGGTTTTTATTAACGATAATGACGGTGGTACCGGCAACAACTCTACCATTAGCCAGGTCAAAATTTATGAAGGCGTTTGCGACACTTCTGTAGCCCAAAAGATAACGTTTGCCATAACAAAGCCTAATTTAGGCAGTGAAGAGGAAGGTGTGTTGCCTTATATAACCATAAGTCCTAATCCTGTTTCTAACATTTTCAATATTCATGTAACACAAAAAACAAGTAACCCCCTTACTGCCACCCTGTACACTATTAACGGGCGAGCGATTTTTAAACAACCCTTATCCTATGGTGTGAATGCCTTTTCTTCTAAGAAATTACAACTTAGCGCAGGTCTCTATTTAATAACTTTAGAAACTGAAGGGGAAGAAACGGTTACAAAAAAAATAGTTTTAGGTGATATTTAATTATAAAACAAGGTCTATATTCTAAAGAAAGACCTTATTTATTCTATACATTAATTACAATGCGATATAAAAATTAGGAATGTAATTCTTTTTATCCTGACGTAATGATTTTGAAAAAGGATCCATTATCGGCTTCAAAGCTCATAGATTTGTAGTATCATTATGAGTCAATAAAGCATCAAACAAAAAACCCTTCTAAAAAGAAGGGTTTTAAGTGTGGTCCCACTTGGTCCACCTGAAGTGTTGTCTTATTTTACTCTATTTTATTGTATTTAAGCACTTTAACCCAGTTAATACGGGGGTTTTTAGAAAAGGGAAATAAAGCGAAATTCAATCAAATTAAAATTATTCGTCCCCTCATTCGTCCCCTAGAGATTCTTTTTTAATATCTTTGGGTCATGGCAAAAGCAAAATTTGTACTCAAAGAACCTCATGCAAAAACAGAGACTTTAATCTATCTCGTTTACAACTACCAATATAATAGATTTAAATATTCTACCGCTGAAAAAGTAAATCCTAAATTTTGGAATAAAAACGACCAACGTGTTAAGGCTTCTAAAAACTTTCCCGAGCATCCCGAATTTAATGCGCGATTGGATAAAATTGAGAACGGAATAAATAATGCGTTTCGAAAATTGTTGAATGATGGCATTCAACCAAACAACAAAAATCTAAAAGACGCACTAGAAAACGAATTATCAGACCACATTTTAAAACCAAAGAAAACCACACTCTTAGAATTTATAGAGGATTACATTGAAGAAAGTAAATTAAAAAAATCAATAGGTACGGTTAAAGTTTATAATACCACTTTTAAATATCTTAAAGAGTATTCACAAAAGCGTAAAAAATTAAATTTTGAAAACATCACACTTGAGTTTTACAGTAATTACGTTGCCTTTTTAAATATAGAATACAACCTTGCTTCTAATACGATTGGCAAACATATTAAGACTATAAAATCTTTTATGAATGAAGCCACAGACAGAGGGCTTAATGATAATCTTGATTATAGAAAGCGAAAATTTAAAACCATTCGTGAAGAAGCGGACACCATTTATTTAAGCATAGACGAACTCAAGCGCATTGAAGATTTAAAATTATCGGCTAGCCAAAGATTAGATAGAGTGCGCGATTTGTTTCTCATTGGTTGCTATACAGGCTTACGGTTTTCCGATTTTACAGAAATTAAACCCGAAAACATTACCTCTAACAATTCACTAATAGAAGTACGCACAAGAAAAACAAGCCAACGCATTTCTATTCCGTTACACCAAACAGTACGAAGGATATTAAAAAAATACAATAACAAGTTGCCAAAAGCATACACGAACCAAACCATGAATCAATATTTAAAAGAAGTGGTTAGTTTAGCAGGCATTAAAGAACTTATAGAAACCTCAATTACAAAAGGCGGAAAAATTGAACGCACCGTATTACCAAAATTTAAATTGGTATCAACCCACACCGCAAGACGAAGTTTTGCAACAAATTTATATTTAGCACAAGTGCCTACTATCTCCATCATGAAAATAACAGGGCATAAAACAGAACAATCCTTTTTGAAATACATAAGAGTAACACAAAAAGAAAACGCAGATAAATTATTAACACACCCATTTTTTAACTAATGATAATAGATTTTAAAACATTACAGAAGGACTTTAATTCACGCTCAAGTGAACTGAAAAACACAAAAAGATTTGTAGAAGACGAGTTGAAGCAAGTTGACTTGTTATTAAATCATAGTAATTATGCCCCAGATTTCGGAATGTCAGGTTTAACAGAACGATATAAATCAAAACTCGAGAATTTAAATAGAATATATAATTGTGTTCAAAGTGGTTGGAAGATATTTTTATGGGGGTACGAAAAATATTATTATAATGAAAAAGAAACCAAATATAGAAGAGTCTCAAATATTAATGATATTTCAGAAAAACACTTAAAAAGCTTTAATGATGAGAATGAAGTATTTCATAATCAAGGATTGGAGTTGGGAAAATATGTTTTATGGCTCAGAAAATTAGAAAACGAGCCCTCCACAGAAAAAGAATACTCCACTTTAAGCCCTGAACAAAAATTGCTTGCCCTGCATTATTTAGGCCTAGATTTTAGAGACTTTACAAATACTCATGTTGCAAATGTACTTAGTCAAATATTAAATGTCGGCCCGTAAAATATTAGAAAAAATCTTTCAAAAATAAACGGTGGCAAAAATGATTTACGAAATATTACGAATTTTGAAAAACTCACAGAACTATTTGAGAACAAAACCTTTGAGTCTGTTTCTAACAAATTAAAAAGAGAGATTAAGGAGTTAAACTAAAAATTGTGGCACCCCAAAACGGGAACCACAGCCATATCTTATTTAATATTTGCACCATTGTTAAACTAAAATAAAGTAAAATAATGGCAAAAATTGAATTGAACACTTTCGAATTTTCAGACTTCGAAAAAGCTTTTGACAACGCTTTTAATAAAGCAATAAAAAGAGCAGTAGAAAACAAACTATTCCCTCCAAAAATTGGAGACATTGACTTATTCTCTAGGTCAAACACTGCAAAAAAACTTTGCATCTCACTCCCAACACTTCATGACTGGACTTTAGAGGGAATTATTAAAGCCTATCGCATAGGCAGTAGAGTTCTATATAAAAAGCAAGATATAGAAGATGCTTTGACGTTGATTAACCCAAAAGTAAGAAGGGAGGAACTATCATGTTAAAAAAGAAAAATGATTACTCCGTTATTGTTTTCCTAGAAAATGAAAAAAAGCCTAAAAAGTGGGAATTTGTTCATAAGCTAAATGGCTTCTCTATGTTCTTATCTAAAAAACACCCTACTTGGCTATACATGAATGTTTACAACAGGCGAACCAGTCAGTTTATGAAGCAATTCAAGAAAGGCGTTTTCGTCCCGCCGTTCATTGAGTAGGTCTTTCTTTTTTTTAACCTTTTAAAATTAAAAACCTTTAAATAAAAACCTTTAATAAATAACCTTTTAATGGTTTTAATAATTGTACAACGATTCAGATTATGATAGTCAAGAACACATACGGTGTGAGTGTTGCTTTTTCAATTGCAAAATACGGCATTGCTCCAAAAAGTGAGTTTACAGGTTCCGCATTGCAGAGAAGAAAACCTCTAAATAAACCAAAAGCAAAAAAAAAGGAAAGTAAAGACAGGGAGCGAAGAGAACGCTCCTTGTCTAGGCGCTCGAAACAAAAAATTAGAAAAAAAATTACGTGTTTCTCTAGAACTCAAAAAAGACTAAGTTTTGTCACGCTTACCTTTTTAAACAAAGTTTCAGATGAACAAGCGGTAAATGTTCTAAGAAAATTTATTGATAACGTTAAAAAACGAAGTGACGATTTTCAATATTTATGGGTGGTAGAGCGACAAACCAAAAACGATGAATTTAAGGGAAACCCACATTTTCACATGATAACCAACAAGTATTGGAAAATTGAAAAATGGTGGAATTACTGGTTGGCTCTCCAACACAAGAACGGCATTGTTCCCGAGAGATAAGGATTTTAAACCCTCCTCGGCTTTTGATGTAAAACAATTAAACACAAACAATATTAAAAGAATATCTTCTTATGTCACGAAATACGTCACCAAGAATAATGCAAAGTTTAAATGTCAAGTTTGGAATTGCTCGAGAAAAGTATCTGAGCTATATACAGATTTCTATACCACAACCGAATTTACAGACCAATTTAAACGCCTTAACGCAGTGACTAAGGAGATAACAAACAGCGAAAGAAACAACCCAGTAGTTGACGTTAAAATGATTGATTTAAACAGGAATACCTTGCCACTTTATAAAAGGCTTGATGATAAAAATATAAACACTATAAAAAATTAAATATGAATAAAAAAATTATTGAAAACATAGTATTTGACACGAAAGTAACGGATAACTTTTACGTTATAAAAGATAAAGAAAAGCACGAAATAAACTCAACTTTTATAAGCGAAAATTTTGATAACATAATAATTGAAGAGGGTTACAACTATGGATACGCAACTTTAAAGTATAAAAACTGCCTTTTGCTATCATTTGGCAATGAATATGAATTTAGACTTGATTTTATCATACTAGACACTACAAAAGAAATAAGTCACGAGATTATAAATTATCTATCAGAAAACTATGATGATGAAATACGTAGTACTACGATAGATATCTATGAATATTCAGATGATTTTTAAATTTAATCATGAAATAGCTAATTTCGTTTAAGACTTTTTTTAACAATAAAAGGGGAGCCTGTACATTTTAGTAACAGGTTCTCTTTTTGTTTCAACTCCAATTACATACTTCTCAAAACATGTTTACGCTCTTAGGTTAGGTTTCTTCAGAAACTTTTCACCTTAGTATCGATCCATATTATATAGTTATTATTTAATAACCTGTTTTTTTATATCAAATCATTTATATCATCTTGAAACACATTATTTCTGTGATAATCCAAATACTTTTCTCTGTCTTCGGGGAATATTCTCATTCTGTTTTTTGCATTAGGGTTAATGCTTAATTTCTCCCAAGTATACGAGCTTAATTGAGTGCCACAAATCAGTTCTCCATTGTCGGTGAAAGTTATATACCCTTGATCAAATAATTTATCATAAGTAGGAGATAGTGCCAATCCATTTAAATAGTCTAATGCTTGATCATTTTCGTTGTTTTTAATGCAGATACTGTAGGGTTTAATATGACTTGCAATTAATAAACGTTCATCTGTTATTTTTGTAAATGGGCACTGAGGCATATAATTGATAACTTCTTTTCTATATTTTATAGAACCTTTTCTATGAGAACTTTTTATAATAACACCAGTTTCCATTTCTTCTATTTCCAATTCTTGCTCTGTATTTAGTGATTTTGGATGAACAAATGATCTAAATTGATAATCTAACAGTATTCTAAAGTAAAATAGTGGTTCTGCGTTTTTGTTGTCTGTGGGAACTAATTTTAAGATTGACAAATAGCTTATACTAGGTAATATTAATTCTCGCCACAACTTCCATATGGAATCGTCAGAACGAACATAACCCCTGTTTTGGCTTTGGGATAAGTTATCTGAGGCATCATAAATACTGAAAAACAAGAGATTTGTTTCTAGGCTATTTACTTTTTCAAATCGTTCGTTGTAGAATTCACTTATATTATTATGATATTGCTGTTCTTGAGAAAAGTATTCTGTTTTAGCATCATTTAAATATTTTTGAAAGTTTGATTTACTAAAAAAGCATCTGTTTTCGCTTATTATCGCTCCCTTTTCTTTTGCTGAATTAATTGATTTTCTTTTTTTATTTAAATCATAATGTTCTAAACCCCAATTAGAATAATTGAAAAAATTAGAAATTCTATCGCCTTTTTCTCCTGCATAAGTTCCGACATGTTTTTTAGACTCACCATTCCCTCGAAATTGTGCTAACTTGTTTTTTCTATGAATAAAACTATCTTCTGCTCTAAAATCTTGTATAGAATCGATTATTAAATATTCTATACCTTCAATTTTAATTTTCTGTAAATTCTCCAATTATTTTTTCGCAAATTTAGTTATGTCCATTTGTTTTAATAATGCTATAAGAACATCTACCACAATACTGTTCCCTGCTTGTCTATATATTTGGGTATCACTAACTTCTTGCTTGAAATCATCTCTAAAACCCATCAATCTTAGACACTCTTTCGGAGTTAGTTTTCTTATTCTACCTTTATTGTGGGTAACGTAGTTATCAACTCCTGCACGATGCATTTTGTGCATAGATTGCAATAAGGGTCTTGCAATTTCTAGATCTGTTTTTATTGATGTTTTGAAGTTTTTAGTTCCCTCAGTCAAAACATATTTTTTTGTTTTTTCAAGTAAGTAATATTTTTCTTCAACTTCATTTACATCAAAAATCAATTCGTTAAACTCTGGTGAGTCTTTGCTTTCGAAAATAAAATCACCATGCCAATTAAATTGTTGATTTGCTTTTTGGCAAATTGCTATATCCCCATTAATTTGAGTGTATCGTTTTTTTCTGTTTTTTGAACTTGTTACAAACTTCACCCCTTTTTCTTTCAAATAATATTTACTGTCAATATAATCTTCTAGAAAATCTTGCATTTTATACTCTAACTTTATCGGCTTAGGAAACTCAAATTCTATTGAATTATCTTTAAAACCAACAACAAAAATTCGTTCTCTGTGTTGTGGAACACCATAATTTTTAGAATTTAAAACTTGATAAAAGTATTTATACCCTAATTCATCAAAGGTTGCTTTTATTGTTTCAAATGTATTTCCGTTGTCGTGATTTATTAAACCTTTTACATTTTCAAATATAAATACTTTGGGCTGACTTTCTTTAACAACTCTCGCAAAATCATAAAAAAGAGTCCCTCTTGTGTCCGCAAACCCTTTTCTTTTTCCAACCATTGAGAATGATTGACAAGGACTTCCTCCAACTAATAAATCAACTTTGCCTTTATATTTTTTTCCATTAATGTTTTGAACATCATCATACCAATTTTCTTCATCAATTTTGTAATTAGCAAAATAACTTTGCTTTGCGAATTTGTCTATATCACTTGCAAAAATTATTTCTGTTGCTATTTTCAATCTTTTAAAAGCATATTCAATAGCTCCAATTCCTGAAAACATTGTCGCAATTCTTAATTTGGCTTTAGGATTTTCAAACTCTTTTTCTGTCCAATTTTCTTTATGTTCGGTATTAGAAAAGTATAATTGTAATTGTTCCTCAACAATATTCAAAACATCTTTATAGTAAGGATAGTTTTTAATTTCTTGTGTTACTTTTGATGAGTAATAGTAATTTAAAACTTTTCTTTGCTCCGTTTGAAGTATATCTGCTAGAGGGCTTAATAGGTGTTCAGATAGATTTCTTTCTTCTCTTTCTATCTTTCCAAGAGAGGAAGTATCAATATCTAAATGCAATGCAACTTTTTTCAGTGGAAATCCAAGTTCAGTTCTACGTTGCTTAATATATTCTCCAAAGGTTGGTGTCATATTCAATATTCTATTTAGGACAAAAATAGTCCAAAAATATGGAATAATTTATTTAGCTATACAATATTTTCTCACATTGTTATCAACCAAAATAGTATGTTTTTATTGTCAGAATATCTACTATAAAATTAATTAAAATATCATAATTATATGAGGGAAAGCAAACAAGATTTATTAATCTTAATACAGTATCAAAATTCTAATAGTTATAAACTACGTTAATTGTTCAATCCAATAACACTATATTATTCGTCCCCCAATTCGTCCCCTAAAAAAGCAAAAGCCTCATAAACTTAACGTTTACAAGGCTTTGCAATCTATAAAAGTGGTCCCACTTGGGCTCGAACCAAGGACCACCTGATTATGAGTCAGGTGCTCTAACCAACTGAGCTATGGGACCGAAATCGGGTGCAAATCTAATATTATTTTTAAAACTCTACAAGATTTTTATTCCTTTATATCATCTTTAATTTCTTGGCAAAGCTCGATTAATACACCGTTAGCCGATTTTGGATGCAAAAAAGTCACTAATTTATTATCTGCGCCTTTCTTAGGTGTTTCATTTAAAACAGTAAACCCTTCTGCTTTTAGTCTTTTAATTTCGGCATGAATGTCGTCAACATCAAAAGCAATGTGGTGAATACCCTCCCCCTTTTTTTCTATAAATTTAGCGATGGGGCTGTCGTCTTTTGTGGCTTCCAGCAGTTCTATTTTATTATCTCCAACTTTAAAAAACGAGGTGTTTACACCTTCAGAGGCTACTTCCTCTATTTTATAATGTGGCGCACCAAATAACTTAGCAAACAACGCGTTTGATTTTTCTAGGCTTTTTACAGCAATACCTACGTGTTCTATCTTTTTCATCAAAAAAGTGTTTCATTTCCATAAAATGGAAATCTGATTATTATAATTTCGTAACTTGTTTGAGCATTTAAAAAAGGTACGAATTTTGCTTTCAAAAGTAATAAATACTGTTGGTAAATGGTATTAAATTTAAATAAGCGTATTTTTGCATTATATTCTTGCGAAAACGCATCAAAGAAATGAAAACAGAAGAAAGTCAAAGACAAAAGAAAATAGGATCGGTTTTACAGCGTGATTTAGTAGACATCTTACAAACAGCTGCCACACAGGGCGGTATGCGTGGTGTTATTATTTCGGTATCTAAAGTTGCAGTCACTGTAGATTTATCTGTCGCCAAAGTATATTTAAGTATTTTCCCAAATAATAAGGCGGCAGAGTTATTAGAAGGTATTAAATCCAATCAGCCATTTATTCGTCATGAATTGGCACAACGTACCAAAAATCAACTACGAAGAATGCCTCAACTCTACTTTTTTGTAGATGATTCTCTAGAGCATATCGATAAAATTGAACAGTCTTTAAAAGGAAAAGATAATCCTATAAAAAATCCGGACCTTTTAGACAAGCATAAAAAATCTTAATGCATTTTGAGCTTTCCTTATTACATTGCTAAACGCTATCTACGCTCAAAAAGCAGTAATAATGCTATAAATTTTATCACTTATATTGCTATTGGCGGTATTATATTAGGTGCTGCTGCACTTTTTATTGTGCTTTCTCGGATTCGCAGGTTTAAAAGATTTTACTTTAGAATTTACCACCATTATCGATCCCGATTTAAAAGCCGAATCGACTGTTGGAAAATCGTTTACCTTAACACGAGATATAGAAGAAAAGCTGAATCGTGTTAATGGCATCGCTGCTTACTCCAAAATTATTGAAGAACGTGTTATTGCATCATTTGATGGCAATAAACAAGCCTGTTTCCTTAAAGGAGTCGATGAAAATTATGCTACAGTTTACAAGGTAGATTCCATTGTTGAACTCGGGAGCTGGTTGACTAAAAACACGTCTCAAGTTGTGGTAGGCTGGGGCGTCTCAAGGAGTTTAAATATTGGTGTTTTAGATTATGGCAAACGCTTATCGCTTTATGTACCAAAACCTGGTAAGGGACAAATAACCTCTGTGCAACAAGCATTCAACCAAACAGACGCGATTAACGTTGGTGTGTTTTCAGTTAATGAGAAATTTGATGATACCTACATTTTCTCTTCCATTGGCTTAGCCCAAGACTTATTAAGTTTACCTAATGGTCAATTCTCAAGTATTGAGTTTCGTCTAACAGAAAATGCTGACGAAACACTAATAAAAGAAGAACTTCAAACGATTCTTGGAAATCAAATTGTACTTAAAAATAAGGAAGAACTTAACGAGTCATTACATAAAATGTTAAACACGGAAAACCTCTTTGTGTATTTATTACTTACTTTGGTGTCTATAATTCTTATTTTTAATGTCATTGGCTCACTCATCATGATGATTCTAGATAAAAAACAAACCTTATCTACACTCTATAATATTGGTGCAACCTTAAAAGATATTCGGAAAATTTTCTTTTTGCAAGGCACTATAATGACCACCTTGGGCACCTTGATTGGACTTTTTATCGGGTATTTAATTGTGATGATGCAACAAGCGTTTTCTTTAGTGATGATCACCCCGTCTCTCGGCCTATCCCGTTGCTGTTCATGCACAAAACTTTGTTATCGTCTTTTTAACGATTACCATTTTAGGCATTATGGCCTCTAAAATTGCCTCGGTTCGTATTAACAAGGCTATGGTAAAAGTGAATTAATCCCTTTATTCTGTAAATTGATAATCACTAAACAGCGCTTCGACTTCATCAAAAGCCGCAAACACATCTTTTGAAGCATCGCTGGTTACCATTTTCATACGGTGTTCTTTAAAGTGTGGAATGCCTTTAAAATAGTTAGTGTAGTGTCTTCTGGTTTCAAATACGCCAAGTATTTCGCCCTTCCAATCAATAGCCATTTGTAAATGTCTGCGAGCTGCATCAACCCGCTCAGCTAGAGAAATTGGCGCTAAATGCTCTCCTGTTTCAAAAAAGTGTTTTACTTGTTTAAAAAACCAAGGATTACCAATCGTAGCACGACCAATCATACAACCATCTAAACCATAGACATCTCGCATTTCCATAGCGCGCTCTGGAGAGGTTACATCTCCATTGCCAAAGACAGGAATGTGCATTCTTGGGTTGTTCTTTACTTGGGCAATAGGTTCCCAATCAGCTTCCCCTTTATACATTTGTGCTCCGGTTCTCCCGTGAATAGCAATGGCCTTACAGCCCACATCCTGGAGCCTTTCAGCAACCTCAACAATTCTAATAGAATCGTGATCCCAGCCTAATCTCGTTTTTACAGTAATAGGAATATTGGTGCGCTTTACCATTTCGGCCGTCAGTTGTTCCATGAGACACACATCTTTTAAAATGCCTGCGCCCGCACCCTTACTTACCACTTTTTTTACTGGGCAACCAAAATTAATATCAATAATATCAGGTTTCGATGCCGAAACGATGTCAATGGTTTCTAACATGCTTTCCATATTGGCTCCAAAAATTTGAATCCCAACAGGACGTTCTTTTTCATAAATGTCTAATTTCATAACACTTTTTGCAGCATTACGAATTAAACCTTCACTCGATACAAACTCGGTATAAACAACATCTGCACCTTGTTCTTTACATAAGGCACGAAACGGTGGATCGCTAACATCTTCCATGGGTGCTAAAAGCAACGGAAAATCGGGAAGTTCTATGTGGTCTATTTTTACCAAGGGATTTGATTTTGCTGCAAAATTAATGCTTTTTAAGTAAACCTACTATTCGCATGATAATTATTGTATTTTTAAACTTCAAAACGCAACTCATTGACTATTCCTTTCGAACCCACACTTTTAGGTTACCATATAAACATTCATCTCATATTAGAGTATCTCGCTTTTTTTATTGCCTTTCGGTATTACGTGTTTTTAAGAAAACGCTCAGTCGACAGTATTTCCGGAGGCAACAGACTCTCTATTATTTTAGGTGCCGCCATTGGCGCTTTACTGGGATCACGACTCATTGGGCTCTTAGAAAACCCGCTTGTAGCATGGTCTCAAGCCAATCTTATTATGCTTTTAAATACCAAAACCATCATGGGTGGATTATTTGGCGGATTACTTGGGGTCGAATTAGCTAAAAAACACATTGGCGAAACACAGTCTTCAGGCGATTTATTTACGCTTCCTATAATCCTAGGAATTTTTATAGGTCGCATCGGGTGCTTTTTATCTCGGAATCAATGAATTTACCTATGGTAAAGAAACCACTTCCCTTTTCGGAATGGATTTAGGGGATGGCCTCCTCAGGCATCCCTCGGCATTATACGAATTGGTTTTTCTAATGCTGTTGTTTTTGGGATTAAAACGATTGCAAAACCATGCTTCTATAAAAAATGGGGACCTGTTTAAATGGTTTATGCTCCTCTATTTTGGCTTTCGCTTTTGTATTGAATTTTTAAAACCGAATGTGTTTTATTTCTTAGGATTGAGCACCATTCAAATTTTATGTGTAATTTGTTGGTTATACTATTCTCGCTTTATACTTCAAAAACTTAATTATGCCCGTTAGAAATTATACCTATTACGATTTTACCTTAAGCCTTTGCCCGAATGTTTACGACGTGTAGATGCTAAAATCGTTTTTGAAGTAGGAAACGTTTACATGTTAAAACGCTGTAAAGAACACGGGAACTCTAAGGTATTGATTGCCGATGATATTGAATACTACAAAAATATAAGAAACTACAATAAACCAAGTGAAACGCCCTATACCTTTAATACTAAAACAGACTATGGGTGTCCTTACGATTGCGGGTTGTGTCCGGACCACGAACAGCACAGTTGCTTGACGGTTATCGAGGTGACCGACCGGTGTAATTTAACCTGCCCAACCTGTTATGCGGGCTCATCACCAACGTATGGGAGACATCGTACTCTAGAGGAAGTCAAAGTGATGTTAGATACTATTGTAAAGAATGAAAAAGAGCCGGATGTGGTACAAATTTACGGTGGCGAACCCACGATTCACCCGCAGTTTTGGGAGATTATGGATTATGCTAAATCTTTACCCATTCGACATTTAATGCTGAATACCAATGGTATAAAAATAGCTAAAGACCTCGCTTTCGCAGAACGACTAAAAACCTATGCGCCGATTTTGAAGTGTATTTACAATTTGATTCTTTCGAAAATAGCGTGCTTCGTGAATTACGGGGTGCCGATTTGAATGACATAAGAACCCAAGCCATTTCGCATTTGAATGCCGTGAACCTCTCAACGACCTTGGTCGTGACGCTTCAAAAGGGGTTGAATGATCATGAAATTGGAAAAATTATTGATTACGCCCTACTACAAAAATGTGTTCGTGGTGTCACCCTTCAGCCTACACAAATTGCTGGACGGTTAGAACATTTTAATCCGGAGACGGATCGTATGACCCTTACCGAAGTGCGCAGAAAAATCATTGAGCAAACCACTATATTTAATAGTGATGATCTTATTCCTGTGCCCTGTAACCCTGATGCTTTAGTCATGGGTTATGCGCTTAAATTAGACGAAGCCGTGTTTCCGTTAACACGCTATATTAATCCAGCAGATTTATTAGACAACAGTAAAAACACCATTATTTATGAACAGGATGAACAGCTTCAAGATAAAATGATAGAGTTGTTTAGCACAGGGAATTCTGTAGAAGTTGCAGAAGAAAATTTGAAATCTATAATGTGTTGTTTGCCAAATATTGAGGCTCCAAACTTAGGCTATGATAATTTATTTCGCGTCATCATTATGCAGTTTATTGACGCCTATAATTTTGATGTACGCGCTATTAAAAAGTCGTGTGTTCATATTGTAGACAAAGACAATAAAATCATTCCTTTTGAAACCATGAATTTGTTTTATCGTGATGATAAAAAAGAGCACTTAGAACGCCTTAGAAATGAAATGATATGAGGTATTTTCTATTAGAAGTTGGGAATCTTAACGGGTTGTTATTTATGCTTATTGCCATCATGCTTGGTCCAGCCATTGTTTTAGCAATCATTGGGTTTGCTGTCAAGAATAAAAACAAAAAAGCAGCCAAAATTTTATTTATTCTAGCTGCCGTATATGTTATTGTTAGTTTAGGGATTTGTGGGGCGCTTCTTACTGGTTAAGCCTCTTAAAAACCCAAAGGCCATAACAACCCGTAAACAATTCTGCAGCGGTTCCAAAAACGTAAGCTGAAGTGGGTATGCCATCTGTAATAAGGCTTAGCAGTCTTCCTAAACCCAAACCTAGCATAAAAATAAAATTGGTAACTATTGCTGTTTCAAAATATCGTTTTTTAATGAATCCCAAAATCCATAACGCAGAAAACCCCAAATACAGTCCCATAATGGCTTTGTAAAAATTATGCTCATCGGTAGTTTCTAAAAGCATATCGAAGCTTAGTTCTGGTTTAAAACCGTAAACAAAAGCCACAGGAATAACGATACACACCGAAATAATGAGGTGGATTTTATTAATGAAGTCCTCTTTAGTTTTAATCATCATTCTACTTCGGATATGATTTCCTATGGTTTCGAAATGACCCAAAATTCAACATTTTTTAATTACTTCTTTTAGAATGTTACCGCAACCACAACCAAGTCATCCCCCCTTTTCAGAGTTACATCAGTTGTGTCGCCTTTTTTATAGTTTGATAAGGCTTTCATATACGTCATCATATCTGAGATGTCATGAGCTCCAATTTTAACTACAATATCACCTTTTTGAATGCCCGCATTGGTGGCTGGAGTATTTGCTCTTGTACCATCGATTCGCATGCCTTTACCATCAAATAAATAATCTGGTGTAACCCCCAATCCCACCTCAAATTTTGGTACGGCATCGCTTTCGTTTATGGTTGCTCTAAAAGGTAATGTTCCATTATTATCTAAA
This sequence comes from Lacinutrix neustonica, assembly GCF_026625145.1. Lineage (GTDB taxonomy): Bacteria > Bacteroidota > Bacteroidia > Flavobacteriales > Flavobacteriaceae > Lacinutrix > Lacinutrix neustonica. Next base: position 2,253,550 of record NZ_CP113088.1, read on the forward strand.
TCGGTAATGATTTCAAAAATATAGTTAGCTATGGTTTGCATGCCTTCATAATTAAGTTTTTCAAAATCGTCACTCGGTTTGTGATAGTCTTCGTGCTGTCCAGTAAAAAAATGGAGTACGGGAATATCAACGTTATAAAAAGAGGTATGATCGCTGGGCCCAACACCAGATTCCTTTGGCACTAATTTAAAATTAGAGTTGTTCGCTTTTACCGTCTGCTTTAAAACAGGCGATGTTCCCACACCGTAAACCGCTAAGGTGCTGTCTGTTTTTAAACGCCCAACCATATCCATGTTTATCATGTAATTCACTTTTTTGATATCAATCGTGGGGTGTTTTACAAAATAGTTTGAGCCCAACAAGCCCATTTCTTCACCGAGAGAACGTGATAAATAAATAGTTGTTATTGGTGTTTACTGATTTTAGTTTTTCGGCTAAATTTAAAAGGACGGCGACCCCACTGGCATTATCATCGGCGCCATTATGAATGGCTGTTTCTCCACGGTGTAATGATCCCTCTGCACCTAAACCTAAATGATCATAGTGTGCTCCAATGATAATCGTGTTTTCTGCTTTGTGGTCTATAAAACCGATAACATTAGTTCCTGTAATAGTACTATCTCCATCCTTTATTGTATAGTTCACGGCTTGGTGAGGATCGGTCTTTGGTCTAAAAGAAAAGGTTTGAAAATACGTGTTTGTGCCTTGAGCTTTTAGCCCCATATTTTGAAAACGTTCGGCAATATATGCTGCTGCTTTTAGTTCGCCATTGCTTCCCGTTTGTCGGCCTTCTAAAGCATCAGAAGACAGAAAAGCGACATCCTCTTTTATGGTGACGGTCTTTGTTTTTTCTTGTTGGCAAGCCATTAAAAGCAGTAAAAAAACGACTGCAATTCCTTTTTTCATTGTGAGAAGTATTAATTTTACACAAAACTATACAATATTTATTACTTTACTCCTCATGAAAATCACATACCTCAGCTTCCTTTTTCTAATTTTATTTTCTTGTAAAAATGAAGACAACGCGAAAGAGACCGATATAAATTCTGAAGTTTCAGAAACAAAAAACCCATTAATTTATCCGGAAGAAGTGCATTTTAAAAACTTACGACAAGTGACGTTTGGGGGTGATAATGCTGAAGCATATTGGAGTTTTGATAATAAGCAAATAGTATTTCAGTCTAATTATGAAAAATGGAATGTGAGCTGTGACCGAGATGTTTTTAATGCAGGTCAACGACACTTTCGATAGTGTCCCGCCACCCATGGTAAGCACAGGCAAGGGGCGCACAACCTGTTCTTATTTCCTTCCGGACAATAAACATATTATATATGCATCCACGCATTTAAGCGATGAAAACTGTCCGAGAGACACCCTTGCGTAAAAATGGAAAATACATTTGGCCGGTGTATGATACCTTCGATATTTTTGTTGCAGATTTACAAGGTAACATCGTAAAGCAGTTGACACATGAAAAAGGGTATGATGCTGAGCCAACGGTATCTCCTCAAGGTGATAAAATAGTATTTACCTCAACAAGAAGTGGTGATTTGGAATTATATACCATGAATTTAGATGGTAGTGATGTCCAGCAAATTACAGACGAATTAGGCTACGATGGTGGTGCTTTTTTCTCACCGAGATGGGACCAAAATTATCTTCCGTTCGTCTCGACCAAAAACAGAGCAGGACATCAAAGCATACAAAGAGTTGTTAGCCGAAGGCTTGGTGGAACCAACAGATATGGAGCTTTATATCTGTAATGCTGATGGTAGTGAACTAAGGCAATTAACCGATTTAGGCAATGCGAATTGGAGCCCGTTTTTTCATCCAAGTGGTAAGAAAATATTGTTTTCATCAAACTTTGAAGCCTCGCGTGGCTTCCCTTTTAACTTATATCTGATTGATATAGATGGGAAAAATTTAGAACGGGTGACCCACGGCGAAACCTTCGATGCCTTTCCTGTGTTTTCCAATGACGGCAAAAAATTAGCCTTTTCTTCCAATAGAAATAATGGAGGTGGTCGCGACACCAATTTGTTTATTGCAGAGTGGCAGGATTAAAAAAGTGCAAAGGGGTAATTCCCATTTATTTCTCTAAGCGCTCACGCTCCACGCGTTCTTTAGTTCGGGCATTGGTTTTTAGAGTCGTATTTCCAAACTTATAACTAAACCCAAGTTTAATATAGCGATTGTCATCATCAGTAAAAAGATAATTATCTTGAGTTCTGTATCTCGTTGTAACGCCGAATCTTGAGTATTAAAGAGATCTGCAATGGCCGGAGACACAGTCCCTTTTTTACTAAAAACAATTTTCTTGATTGAAAGGTTGGACACCAACCGAGCATCTATTCTTTGCAACCCAATAATATTTTTACCAATATGTACTAAAGATAAATTTGCAGATAAACTATTGTCTTTCAAAAAACTATAATCTGCACTTAAAATAGAATAGTTGTACCATTGATTTTGGTTTATTTCAGCGGTATCAACAATTAAGCGCTCTTCAATATTTGCAATTCTATTTGCCAAATACAAAAACCAGCGGTCTGTAATGTTCTTATAGAACTCAACATCTAATCCGTACTCATTGGATTTATTGATGTTGGTTGGTGTGAAAGCAATAATGCTATTATTATTATCCTGAATTGGAATCTCGAAAATAGCATCTTTTCGAGCTTGATAAAAAACATCAACGGTTAGGAAATCGAATAATCCAGTCCCCAATAAAAACTTATTAGTAAAGGCCGGTTTCAAAAAAGGGTTTCCAGTAACCACTGTATTGTCATTCAAGAAGAAATTAAATGGATTTAACAGTTGGTAACTCGGTCTAGAAATACTGCGTTTGTAGTTGGTATAGATATTAGCATTCTTTGAGGCTTGAAAACTTAAATTTAAGGTAGGAAACACTTCAAAATAATTTTGCTTATTTTTTTGATTGTCAGATATAGAAAGTCCATCGACATCTGTCTGTTCTACTCTTAGCCCACCACTAAAATTCCATTTTTCCCAATTTTTGTTATAACTCAAATATCCTGCAAATATAGATTCTTCATAGTCATACGCGTTTGAATTGGTTGGATCGAAAATAAATCTGCCTGAAGTTTCGTCAAAATCAAAATGATCAATAGCACTCTCTGTTGTTATGCTAGAGGTTTTTATCCCAGCAGTAAACTCTGAACTGTCATTTATTGGCCAAGTATAATCTAATTGAGAGGTTAATATATTGGTGTCCTGATTACTATTGGTGTTAAAAGCGGTACTAAAATTATTGATGCTATTCGGAAAAAAATAATTGCTATTAACCTTTTGGTCTCTAGCATAATTATAATCTGTAAAATGCGTGTTCAAAGATATTTGAGCGCCATTTTTGAAGCGATGTTCAAAATCTAGATCGAATCCCAGATTGTATTTTTCATCTTCTGAGTGATTTTTTGAATTAAAGTTAAAAATCCTATTACCATTCACACGGGTTAGTCCTTTAATTCTATAATCGTAAAAAGGAACCAATAACGTGTTGGCTGAAAGACTTAATGTGTTTTTGCCATCTATAAAATAATCAAAATTCAAATTCACATTATGTGTATTGGAACGTGTATTCCGGTTATTATTGGTTAACCATTGTTCATCTAAAGCGCCAGTGTTCTCTAAATAATTAATACGATCATCTTGTTCTCTATTAATTTTACTTTTTGTAAAACTGTAGTTTAAATTAACATTTACTTTGTTTGTCTTATAAAACTGATTGAGTCCCGCACTATGCCTAGGAAAAACACCTTGTGTGTAATTAGTGAAAATGTTGCCACGATACCCTGTAATCAAGTTTCTACTCATCACGATGTTTAACACCGCACCACTTTCTGCGTCATATTTTGCTGGAGGATTGGTTATAACCTCCACTTTTTTAATGCTATTTGCTGGTGAATTTTCAAGCAATTGGGTAATCTCTCCTGCCGAGAGATTCACTTTTCGATCATTAATATAAACCGTTGGTATACTGTTTTTAACCGTTATCACATTGTCTAAAATTAAAACACCTGGGGTGCTCCGTAAGACTTCTAGCAAGTTACCTTCGCTTAAAGCTGTGTTTTCAACATTAAAAATAAAACGATCAGCTTCTTTTTTTAAGGTGGGTTGCTTTGAAGTAATATTAACCTCTTCTAATGCTTCCGTATTATTCTTAAGCATAATGGTCCCAAAATTTTTGCTTTGAGTAAGTTCAAAACGTTCTAATGCTTCATTATAACCAACAAATGTGATTTTTAATGTATAGGCGTTTGCCGAAAGGTCTTTTAATAAAAAAGTACCGGATTCACTAGAACTAACACCCGTGACAATGGTCTCATCTTCAGCTAAAAGCAAAACAGAGGCAAAGGCTACCGGCACATTGCTTTCATCAACCAAAGTTCCGTAAATAGTAAATTCTTGTGCCGAATTTCTGAGCAAAAAAGACAAATAAATATGTAAAGTATGTATCGCAACAAAGGAGAAATATTTAAAGGCAATATACCAATTGTTTTTTACTTTTTGCTGTGGTTAAAACCGTAAACCCCAAGACCATTCTATTCCTAAGAAAAAAGAAAAAATCGACAATAATGCATTATATTTGCACTCCCGTTGTTTTTAGAGGAATTTGATTATGAAGCACATTAGAAATTTTTGTATTATCGCACATATCGATCACGGTAAAAGTACACTTGCCGATCGTTTATTAGACGCTACCGGTTCGGTAACGGCCCGTGAGCAACAAAACCAGTTATTAGATAGTATGGATTTAGAGCGTGAGCGTGGTATTACCATTAAATCGCACGCCATACAAATGGACTATACCTATGAAGGTGAAAAATATGTTTTAAATTTAATAGATACTCCAGGCCACGTCGATTTCTCTTATGAAGTGTCTCGATCTATTGCTGCCTGTGAAGGGGCTTTACTAATTGTAGATGCCGCCCAAAGTATTCAGGCACAAACGATTTCAAATTTATATTTGGCATTAGAAAATGATTTAGAAATCATTCCTGTTTTAAATAAAGTCGATTTACCTAGTGCAAATCCTGAAGAAGTAACAGACGATATTGTCGAGCTTTTAGGCTGTGATCCTAGTGAAGTTATTCATGCTAGTGGAAAAACAGGCTTTGGTGTAGAAAACATCTTAAAAGCCATTATAGAGCGTGTTCCAGCGCCTAAAGGCGATCCAAACGCGCCACTTCAAGCCCTTATTTTCGACTCGGTTTACAATACCTTTAGAGGTATTGAAACCTATTTTAGAGTTTTTAACGGCGAAATTAAAAAAGGACAAAAAATTAAATTTGTTGCCACAGAAAAAGAATACTATGCCGATGAGGTGGGTACCTTAAAATTAACTCAAGTAGCTAAGCAAAGTGTAAAAACGGGAGATGTAGGCTATTTAATTACAGGCATCAAAACAGCAAAAGAAGTTAAAGTTGGAGATACCATTACCGATTTTGATAACCCAACGACAAATATTGTTGAAGGTTTTGAGGATGTAAAACCTATGGTTTTTGCGGGTATTTATCCAGTGGACACAGAAGATTATGAAGAGCTAAGAAACTCTATGGAAAAGCTGCAATTAAACGATGCCTCTTTAGTGTTTCAACCGTGAAAGCTCTGCGGCTTTAGGTTTTGGTTTTCGTTGTGGATTCTTAGGAATGTTACACATGGAAATTATTCAAGAACGACTAGAGCGTGAATTTGATATGACCGTGATTACAACTGTACCAAACGTGTCTTATTTTGCGTATACCAATAAAAACCCGGAAGAACCTTTTATAGTTAATAACCCTAGTGATTTACTGGACCCAACTACGATTAATCGTGTTGAAGAACCTTTTATTAAAGCCACGATAATCACTAAAGCCGACTTTGTGGGTAACGTTATGTCTTTATGTATTGAAAAACGTGGGATGATTACCAATCAAACCTATTTAACACCGAGAGCGTGTTGAACTAACGTTTGATATGCCTTTGGCAGAAATTGTTTTCGATTTTTACGATCGATTAAAAACGGTTTCTAAAGGGTATGCTTCATTCGATTATTCACCAATTGGGATGCGTACTTCAAAATTAGTGCGTTTAGATGTCTTATTAAATGCACAACCCGTAGATGCGCTTTCAGCATTAATTCATGCCGATAATGCACAGAGTATTGGTAAAAAAATGTGTGAAAAACTAAAAGAACTCATTCCCCGTCAACAATTTGATATTCCAATTCAAGCTGCCGTTGGCGCCAAAATTATTTCTCGTGAAACCATTAAAGCCCTGCGTAAAGATGTAACCGCTAAATGTTACGGTGGTGATATTTCACGAAAGCGTAAACTTCTTGAAAAGCAGAAAAAAGGTAAAAAACGTATGCGTCAAGTGGGTAATGTGGAAATACCACAACAAGCGTTTATGGCTGTTTTGAAGTTGAACGACTAATACCCTATCGGGTTGTGATGTTCATTTGTTTTAGTATCGCATTAAGACTTTTGTCCTGATAGATGTTTTCTAATTCTTATTAGATGGTTCATGTGTTTTATACGCATACATGGATTCATAAAAAGTATACAATATTTAACAAACATTCTTTTTTTTAAGTTTATATCATTAGCTTTATAGGACGCTTATAAACTTTCTTAATGACCATTGTTCATATTAGTGCAGAATGTTATCCCATTGCCAAGGTTGGCGGCTTGGCAGATGTTGTTGGGGCATTACCTAAATATCAAAATGACTTAGGCCACACCGCCTCTGTCATTATGCCTTTTTATAATAATGTGTTCACAACAGCTCACCGGTTTACTCCTGTTTTCATGGCGACACTACAATTTGGGGACAAAAGTGTTCCTTTTGAAGTGTTAACCCTGACAGAGAATACATTAGATTTCGCCGTTTATTTTATAAATATCGAACCTTTACTCTATAAAGACTATGTGTATTCTAATAAGGACACCAAACGGTTTTTAGGCTTTCAAATTGCTGCTTTAGATTGGCTGAAATCCCTCGACAATACACCGGACATCATACATTGTCATGATCATCACACGGGCTTAATCCCGTTTATGCTACAACAGTCTTTTGAGTATCAATCACTGAATAGAATTCCTGTGGTCTTCACTATTCATAATGCACAATATCAAGGTGAGTTTTCTCATGATTTAATACACTTCATTCCGGACTTTAATTTTGATCATGTGGGCTTAATCGACTGGAATCACCAAATTAATCCTTTAGCGGCAGCCATAAAAAGCGCCTGGCAAGTCACAACAGTCTCTCCAAGTTACATGGAGGAATTAAAAAACAATGCCAACGGTTTGGAGTGGCTTTTATCTCATGAACACGAAAAATGTGTCGGTATTTTGAATGGTATTGATACCACGGTGTGGAATCCGAGAAACAGATGCCTTTCTTATTAAAAATTATAAAAACACTTCCGTCATCTCTGGTAAAAAGGCAAACAAAAAATGGTTGTGTGACACTTTTGGTTTAGACGAAAAAAAACCACTCTTTACGTTTATTGGACGACTGGTTGGTGAAAAAACTGCCGATTTATTCCCTGAAATTTTCAGTCAAGTATTAAGAAAAAACGATCTATCAATTTTGCTCTTAGGCTACGGTGAAACAAAAACAGAACAGGCCCTAAAATTGTTGTCTTCAGCGTTTGAGAATTATAATCATTTTATTGGATACGACGAAAAACTCTCACATATTTTATACGCTGGTGCCGACTTTTTAATTATGCCGTCTCGAGTGGAGCCTTGCGGTCTCAATCAATTATATGCACTACGCTATGGCACCATTTCTATAGTAAACAATATTGGTGGTTTAAAAGACACGATAAAAGATCTTTCAAACGACGGGTTTGGAATTGTAATCCCTTCTGCTACAACCGAAGCAACGGTTGCCGGCATTATTAAAGCGAAAGCCTTTTACGACAACAAAGCGGCTTTCAAAAAAACACAAAAACACATCATGTCTATTGACCATTCTTGGCTACAATCGGCTAAAGCATATCAGGAACTTTATATAAAAATCAGCTAAAATGATAAACAACAAAGTCATTTCAATTATTTTGGGAGGCGGACAGGGATCGCGCTTATATCCGCTTACCGAAGCCCGATCAAAACCAGCAGTGCCCATTGCAGGAAAATACCGTTTGGTAGATATTCCCATTTCGAATTGTATCAATTCCGACATCAAACGCATATTTGTATTAACACAATTCAATTCAGCATCATTAAACAGACACATTAAAAACACCTATCACTTTAGCTTTTTTAGCTCCGGATTTGTAGACGTTTTAGCAGCAGAACAAACACCGAGAAAACAAAACCTGGTTTCAAGGGACTGCTGATGCCGTGAGACAGAGTATGCACCATTTTAAAAGACATGATTATGAATATGCTCTCATTCTATCGGGTGACCAATTGTATAGTATGGATTTTAATGACATGCTCAACAAGCATATAGAAAATAATGCTGCTATCTCTATAGCGACTTTACCAGTAAAAGAAAAGGACGCCACAGCCTTTGGTATTTTAAAAACCGATAAAGAAAACGTCATCACATCATTTATAGAAAAACCGAGATGAAACACTGTTACCTGATTGGACTTCTGAGGTGAGCACTGAAATGCAAGCGCAAGAACGGAATCACCTGGCGTCGATGGGTATTTATATTTTCAATAAAGCCCTTTTAGAGGAACTTATGGCAGATACAACTACTATTGATTTTGGAAAAGAAATCATACCACAATCCATTCATAATCACAAAGTACTGAGTTATCAATTTGAGGGCTATTGGACAGATATTGGGAATATAGATTCTTTCTTTGAAGCCAATATTGGTTTAACAGATGATCTCCCAAAATTTGATCTTTACGACATAAAAAACCGTGTCTACACTAGAGCTCGCATGCTACCCACTTCAAAAATTACGGGAACAAAATTAACAAAAACAGTAATTGCCGAAGGTTGCATTATAAGCGCAGAAAGCATAGAGCGTTCCGTTATAGGCATTCGCTCCGAATTGGAGACAACAGTATTATTAGCCACGTATATACTATGGGAAGTGATTATTACCGAGTCTTGAAGATTTGTCTGATGATCACAAAGTGTTAATAGGCATTGGAAAGCGTTGTAAAATTAGTCATGCCATTTTAGACAAAAATTGCAGCATTGGTAACGATGTTGAGATTAAAGGCGGGAAACACCTCCAAGATATTGAAACCGAAAACTACCTAATAAAAGAGGGCATCGTCGTGATTAAAAAAGGCGCCATAATCCCTGCTGGTTTTAAAATAGTTTAATGAGCAAAACAAAAGTATACAGTCTTTTTACTGATTTTGATATTACACTTTTCAAATCGGGGAAACATTTTAAATTATACGAAAAGTTTGGAGCACATCTTGTGACGTATAATACCGAAACAGGTGTCTATTTTGCCGTTTGGGCCCCTTCCGCAAAGACGGTTTCTGTAGTCGGTGATTTTAACTCCTGGGATGACTCACAGCATGTTTTAAATGTACGCTGGGACGCTTCGGGGATTTGGGAAGGCTTTATCCCCGAGGCAAAAAAAGGCATGCGCTATAAGTATAAGATCGTATCAAATAGCAATGGTGTAGTTACTGAAAAAATTGATCCGTATGCGCTATACTTTGAAAAATCTCCCAAGACAGCATCCATAATTTGGGATATTTCAGACTATAAATGGAGCGACACGCAATGGCTTAGCTATCGGAAAGATAAAAATGCATTAGATAAGCCCTATTCGGTATATGAAATTCATTTAGATTCCTGGCGAAAAAATGAGGATGGAACAAGTCTTAGTTATAACGAGTTCGCAAAAGAATTAGTTCATTATGTAAAAGACATGAATTTTACACATGTAGAATTTATGCCTATAATGGAGTATCCATATAATCCGTCTTGGGGATACCAATTGGTAGGTTACTTTGCACCAACCTCTCGTTTTGGAAACCCTCAAGAGTTTATGCAGCTCATTGATGCCTTACATCAAAATAATATCGGTGTGATTTTAGACTGGGTACCGTCTCATTTTCCTTCTGATGACCATGGTTTAGGTTTTTTTGATGGCACTCATTTGTATGAACATCCGGACCCAAAAAAAGGGTATCATCCGGACTGGAAAAGTCTTATTTTTAACTATGAAAGGAATGAGGTTCGCTCCTTTTTAATAAGCAATGCACTATTTTGGTTAGACCATTATCACATCGATGGGTTACGTGTAGATGCTGTAGCTTCCATGCTATATTTAGATTACTCCGGAGAACATGGCGCATGGGATCCCAACGCATTTGGTGGAAACGAAAACCTAGCCGCTATTTCCTTTCTAAAAGAATTTAATGAAGCTGTTTATAGTCATTATGATGATGTTCAAACCATTGCTGAAGAATCTACAGCATTTCCAGGCGTTACAAAACCTGTGAGTCTTGGTGGCTTAGGTTTTGGGATGAAATGGATGATGGGCTGGATGCATGATACGCTGCATTACTTTGCTCGAGATCCTATTTATAGACCACACCATCAAAACGACATTACCTTTAGCTTAACATATGCGTTTACTGAAAATTTTATGTTACCATTGTCGCATGATGAAGTGGTTCATGGTAAAAATTCTATTTTAGGTAGACTCCCGGGCGATGAGTGGCAGCGCTTTGCCAATTTAAGATTACTATACACCTATATGTACACGCATCCTGGTGCAAAACTCCTCTTTATGGGTAATGAATTTGGGCAATATACAGAATGGAACTTTCAAAAGAGTTTAGACTGGAATTTATTAGAGTATTTACCACATATTGGACTTAAAAATCATATTAAAGCACTTAATCTATTTTACAAAAACACACCGGCCCTTTTCGAAAAAGGCTTTAGTGTAGAAGGTTTTGAATGGATCAGTCATGACGATGCCAAAAACAGTGTGATCGCGTTCCTTAGAAAAGGTCATGATCCGAGAAAACGATGTCATTGTCGTGTGTAATTTTACCCCCAATACTCATAACAAATATAAAATAGGAGTGCCAAAAAAAGGAAACATTATAGAAATATTTAATAGTGATGCTGAAGACTTCGGAGGGAGCAATTCATTAAATACTAAACCAGTTAAAACGATTAAGGAACGCTGGAACAATAATCCGTTTTCTGCTGATATAACAATACCACCATTGGCGGTCACGGTCTTTAAATATGAATAATGGAAAAACAGTTTTTTTAAGGTCCTAAAATTCATTTTTATATAATAAAACGCATCTATTTTTAAAGAATTAAAAGCCTTTATCATGGTGTAAATCACTACGTTTATAATTAAAACACCCGAACATGATTACAAATACAGAGCTTGAAAAAAAAGGCAATCAGTTTCCTTCAAAAGTCATTTCTTATTCGAAAAATATTGATGTGCTTCACTTTAAAACAGAAAACAATGTCGCCCTTCAAATCACCGTCATTCGAGATAGTGTTTTACGTTTTAGATACGCCACAAGTTTAAGTTTTGAAAAAGACTTTTCTTATGCCATAACACGATATGCTGGCCGCGGTTATAATCTTCTAGAGATTACGGAAGACCTTAAAAACTATACCATCAAGACGCAAAAATTAATTTGTAAAGTGAATAAATCTAATTTAAAAATTACGCTTTACGACGCAAAAGATAATAGTTTAATTAATCAAGATGAGTTAGGATTTCACTGGGAAGATAGTTATGAATTTGGTGGTGATGTCGTGAAAATGAGTAAAACCGCTCAAGATGGTGAGAGTTATTATGGTTTAGGAGATAAGCCGGAGCACCTAAACTTAAAAGGTAAACGCTTTCAAAATTGGGTGACCGATTCTTATGCCTATGGTAAGCAAACAGATCCCATTTACAAAGCAATCCCGTTTTTTACAGGGTTGCATCACGGTAAATCGTATGGTATTTTCTTTGATAATACCTTTCGTTCCTATTTTGATTTTGCCCACGAACGTAAAAATGTAACCAGCTTTTGGGCACAAGGGGGTGAAATGAATTACTACTTTATTTATGGCCCGAAATGACAGACGTTGTTGAAAGTTATACCGATTTAACGGGTAAACCTCATCAACTCCCTGCGTTATGGGCTTTGGGGTATCACCAATGTAAATGGAGTTATTATCCGAATCCAAAGTTAAAGAAGTTGCCCGGAAATTTAGAGAACTAAAAATCCCTTGTGATGCGATCTATTTAGATATTGATTATATGGATGGTTTTAGATGCTTTACTTGGAACAAGGAGTATTTCCCTGACCCAAAACGCATGGTTAGCGAATTACTAGAGGATGGTTTTAAAACCATTGTTATCATCGATCCAGGCATTAAAATAGATTTAGATTATAGTGTTTTTAAGGAAGGTTTAGACAACGATTATTTTTGTAAACGTGCCGATGGACCTTATATGAAAGGTAAAGTGTGGCCTGGAGAATGTTACTTCCCAGATTTTACAAAACGAGAAGTAAGAGACTGGTGGTCCGGATTATTTAAAGAATTGATTGAAGATATTGGTGTAAAAGGCGTGTGGAATGACATGAATGAACCCGCCGTAATGGAGGTTCCTAATAAAACATTTCCGAGACGATGTAAGACATGATTATGACGGCAACCCGTGTAGCCATAGAAAAGCCCATAACATCTACGGGATGCAAATGGTTCGCGCTACCTATCACGGATTAAAAAAATATTCGTACCCCAAACGCCCTTTTGCTATAACCCGTGCCGCTTATTCCGGTACACAACGCTATACCTCGTCTTGGACGGGCGACAATATCGCGACCTGGGAACATTTATGGATTGCTAATGTACAAGCGCAGCGCATGGCCTTGTCTCGGCTTTTCCTTTATTGGAAGTGATATTGGTGGTTTCGCAGAACAGCCTAATGGTGAACTCTATGCGCGTTGGATTCAATTGGGTGTGTTTCACCCTTTTTGCCGTACCCATTCTTCGGGAGATCATGGTGAACAAGAACCCTGGATGTTTGGTGATGAAGTGACAGACGTAGTAAGAAAATTTATAGAGTTACGCTACCAGTTATTGCCGTATTTATATACCTCTTTTCGGCATTATTTAAATCAAGGCACCCCCATGTTAAAGTCATTGGTGCTGTACGATCAGCATGACATACAAACGCACTATAGAACAGACGAATTTATTTTTGGAAGTCAAATGCTTGTATGCCCTATTTTAGAACCCAATTCAAAAGGCAGGCGTTTATATGTCCCAAAAGGGATATGGTACGACTACTGGAAAAACGAATCTTTTCAAGGTGGCAAAGAGGTTTGGGTTGATGCCACCTTAGATAGTATGCCTATTTTTGTGAAAGCCGGCGCGATTATTCCTAAGTACCCTATTCAACAATATGTTGGCGAAATAGAAGTTGACCAAGTGACTTTAGATATCTATTACAAAAAAGGAAAAGAACATTCAGATTTATATGATGATGCGCATGATGGCTACGATTATACCAAAGGACGCTACAGTTTACGTCACTTCAAATTAACAGGGAAATCTAATGAATTAATCATTCAGCAACATAAATCGGGAAAGTATATATCACCGTTCAAAACCTTTAAATTGAACTTAATTGGATTGCCCTTTGAAATTAAAAAGATTGAAATTGATAACGTTGAGGTGCTTTACAAAGACATAAAATTCACAAAAAATCAGGCCATGATTATTGATAAAGATTTTACTGAGTTACATATTATGTAAATCAAGACAAAAGTTGAAACCGTTTTATAAGCATTAAACCGTTTCAACTTTTTCAACATCCAACGGTTTTCCTAGATAAACTAAAAAATCACCGTCTTTAATTTCTTCAATGCTTGTATTATACGAAGAGATAATAAGTATGTCGCCTTCTGCCTTTTTTAGAAATAAAGGTATAATATCTTTATCGGCGTTTGTTATTTTTATTAAATCTTCATAATGTGCCTTGTCTTTAAGTTCAATTTCCTGAATGCTTGGAAACTTTCTCGGTTACATTAGTTAAGGTTGTAAAATCATCGGTGTGCGAAAACAGGCCTTCTGTTGGGTTGTTCTTTTCATCACGCATTTCATCAACGCTAACCAGTCTAAAGGAACCATTTTCTCCAAATTGCTTACTAAATTTACCAATCGCATATTTGTTAATATCAGTACTTCCAGTTAAAGCCATTAAGTACCCAACATCGTTTAATTCTATATTATCCATCAACGTATCTGAATAAATATTCGTGGTAATGGCTTCAAGACCTAATTCTTTTGCTTTGGCAATATTACCGGGGTTACTATCAATTAGGACCACGTGTCTTCCATTAGACTCTAAATAATGTCCGATTAATCTGGAGACTTTAGAGGCGCCTACAATTAAAATACCGTCAGATTTAGTTAAAAACACACCTACCATTTTAGCAAATAATCGTGCTGTTGTCGCATTCAATAATACGGTACCTAGTACAATCATAAACACCAATGGTGTAATATACTCTGCGCCAGGAACCCCTTCCTTTGCTAATTTTAAACCAAAAAGAGAAGCAATACCCGCAGCGACAATACCTCTTGGCCCAACCCAACTAATAAATAGTTTTTCATTAAGTTTTAAAGAAGATCCTTGTGTACTTATAAAAACACCCAAAGGTCTTATTAAAAACACAATAGCTGCAAATAAGGCCGCTGTATTCCAATTGTAAATGAGATAGAGCTCTTCCATATTAATGTTGGCTGCTAATAAGATGAAAAGAATAGAAATAAGAAGAACACTTAGTGATTCTTTAAAGTATAGAATATCTTTCAAATAAGGAGATTTAGAATTCCCCAAAACCATACCCATCACAACGACAGCCAATAATCCGAGACTCATGAGCAAAGGCATCTGATAGAACAAAAACACCTAAAACAGCGGCTAAAGTAAAGACGTTCATTAAATAATGAGGGACTAATTTTCTATTCAATATTAAATTCAATGCATGTGCAAAAGTAAAACCAAAACTGGCACCAAATAATACAATTTTACCAAATTCAATCAGAGCCGTTTTGGTAAATTCCCCACCAGCATCCACACTTATAAATTCGAAAACTAAAACGGCAACTAATGCCCCTATTGGATCAATTAGAATTCCTTCCCATTTTAATACAGCAGATACGTCTTTCTTTAAAGGAATATTTCTTAAAATAGGTGTAATCACTGTTGGTCCAGTAACAATAATTAACGCAGAAAATAAAAATGAAATTTTCCAACTTAAATTAAAAGTAAAATGCGCGGCCACTGCTGCTCCAAAAAAAGTAATGAGTGATCCAATTGAAATTAACTTGGTAATTACTGGTCCAACATTTTTTATTTCTCCTGTTTTTAGAGTTAAGCCGCCTTCAAAAAGAATGATACTAATGGCTAGCGATACAAAATAAAACAAACTTTCTCCGGGGAATAAGCCCTCATCTCCGTTCCGGATAGGTTCTATCCATTTAGTGCCGTCTTCACTTAAAAATTCGGCAGCAATTGGTCCAACTAACAGCCCTATTAAAATTAATGGTAAAATGGCAGGGATTTTAAATTTCCAAGCCACCCATTGTGCCAAGATTCCTAATATAATAATACCTCCTAACTCTAACATAAATTTGATTTTTTCGTGAAATTAACATTTAAAACCGTAATGAAAAGTATAATTAAGCAAAAATTGGGAGAACAGGTTCCAAAAGAGTCTGTGTGAATGGATTTTTTTAAACTGAAAAAAATGTTATCTTTCAATTTTTTAGAAATCCAACAGATTAGTGTCTTTAAAACCCTTTAAAACCTTAGGAATCGGTGTCGCTTTTTCACCAAATTTAAAACCGAATTTATATGAAGCCGCTCGACTGTCTTTATATTTCGATGCCAAATTGGTACTTATTCATGTTGGTGAAGAGTCTGAAGACAAAATAAAAACCCTGAAGATAATTCTAAATACCTTTAAAAAAGACCAACTTAACTATGAGGTAATCTTCAAGCCCGGAGACCCTGTAGATGTTATTTTAAGTGCTTCTAAAGAAAATAATATTGATTTATTAATCATTGGTGCCGCAAAACGTGAAAAACTCTTAACCTATTATGTGGGATCTATTGCTCGTAAAATTACGAGACAGGCAACATGCTCGTTGCTGCTATTAATCAACCCCTCGGTAGATCGAGTCTCGTGCAAACACATTGTGGTTAATGGGTTAAAAGACCCTAAAACCGAAAGAACTATCGCTACAGCTTTTTACGTTGGTTTAAAATTAAGGTCTGAAAAGCTTACTATTGTTGAAGAAATAAAACAAAATGAAATCGCTGTTAAAGTTGAAGATGATAAATCTTTACGAAAAGCAACGATTTTGAAAGAGCGTTTACGTAATCGTGAACGTTCGAGAGTCAATCATATTATAGAAAATATTCCAAAAGAATATACTCAAAATATAGCTGTTAAATCTCAACCTATCTTTGGAACACAAGGTTATTCTATCGGGCATTACGCACAAATTAAGCGCGCTGATTTATTAATCATGAATGCACCCTCAAAAATGACCTTTTGGGATCGTTTATTTCCACACGATATAGAACACATTTTAACCGAGCTACCAACCGATGTTTTAATTATTCAATGAGTCCCAAAAAGAATAACATAAAAAGTTTTTTTAAAACCCTACCAAGAAACATTTTTTCGGGATTTGTGGTAAGTCTTATCGCTCTACCGCTAGGTTTAGGCCTTGCTATGGCTAGTGATGCACCGCCTATATCGGGGGTTATTGCAGCCGTAATTGGAGGTGTTGTTGTGTCTATTTTGGGAGGAAGCCATGTGACTATTTCTCGGACCAGGAAATGGATTGGTGGGCGTCCTTTTAGTCGCTATATCCACATTAGGACTAGAAAGTGCTTTTGCTGCCATCATCTGTTCTCGGAATATTGCTTCTAACCTTAGGTTTTTTGCGCTTAGGAAAGTTAGCAAACTTCTTTCCTTCCAGTGCTATACAAGGGATGTTAGCTGCTATTGGTCTTATAATTTTAGGCAAGCAATTCCATATCATGCTAGCCCACAGAATAAAACGTGAGGATACTTTAGATTACCTGTTTGAGATTCCCTTTACCATAAATGACGCCATTCATTACCATAAAACCGCGTTAATTTATGCGGCATTGGCTGGTGCTATAAGCTTTCTAATTATGAGTTTATACTCTAAAATTAGAAACAAGTATTTGCAATTAATCCCTGCCCCCATGTGGATTGTTTTACTCTCTATTGGTTTTAGTTATTATTTTGAGTTCGTAATCCATGAAAACAATCCAATAGACCGAGAGTACATGATTTCCGGCATTCCCCAATTTTCAGAAATTATATCGCAAATACCAACTGTAGATTTTAGTCAGGTTGGCACCATTTCGTTTTGGATCAGTGTTTTAGCACTCACCTTAATCGCCAGTATCGAATCCCTTTTAAGTATAAAAGCTGTAGATAAATTAGATCCTGAGAAACGTCGGAGTAATGTTAATAGGGATTTAAAAGCCCTTGGTTTAGCTACCATAGGGAGTGGTTTTTTGGGAGGTTTAAACGTCGTAACTGTTATTGCGCGAAGTTCTGTAAATGTTAACAACGGAGGGAGCAACCGCTCCTCTAACTTTTTTCATGCTACATTTTTAGTGATTTTTATCGTTTTATTTAGCACACAATTAACCCGTATCCCTTTGCCTGCTTTAATGGCTATTTTAGTATATACGGGTTACAAATTAGCCTCGCCGGAGAACATAAAAAAGATTTTTAGAATTGGTAGAGAACAACTCATTATCTTCTTTGTAACGCTTATTGTCACCCTTAAAGTGGGTTTAATTTACGGGATTACATCGGGTGTTTTAGTCACTTTTATAATTCATGTGTTTATTAATAAGAGTGTCGCGCTTTTTGCGAGAAACTTATTAAAACCCAATGTTTTAATGTTTCAAGAGGACCGTAATTATTATGTGAGTGTTAAACACTTTTGTAGTTTTTTAAATTTTTATAAATTAAAAGAAAAACTAGACGCTGTTCCGAGAAACCGAAGATATTATTGTCGATTTTTCTCTCTGCCCTTTTGTAGATCATACCGTTATGGAAAACCTGAATAACTATCAAGAATTGTTCTCTAAGCGTGGGGGCCACTTTGAAGTGTTAGGTTTAGATTTACACGATACAGATTCTAAACATCCCTTTGCGCTTAGACGTTTATTGCCCGTACCTAATATGATTAAAAAGAGTTTGACACGCAGACAAACGTCTATTGAAGAATTGGCAGAAAAGTACGCGCTAAATTATAAATCTATAAAACAAAGAGAGACGCATTTTCTTGATAATTTTTTATTCTTCAGGACCAAGAAAATAAATTACATTTACAATCAACTCAACAGTAAAAATGGAGCGTTAAACGCCTTTGATATTGAATTTTCTGAAGGCGAGTTTATTGCGAAAGAAGTCATGCGCTCTACCATGCTTCATATTAAACTTAACAAAGATATTCCTGAATTTACTTTAGATCGCGAGGGCTTTTTAGAAAAAGTCTATGCCTTTGCTGGCTTCAAGGATATTCCTATTGATAATCATTCTGATTTCTCAAGACACTTCTATTTATTAGGGGAGGACACGCAGGCCATTCAAGCTTTTTTTACTGATAAAATCACCCACTTTTTTGAAAACAATCCTTACTATCACGTAGAATCTAACGGCAACGACTTACTTATTTTTGGTCGAGAACGTTTAGCTAGTATACAAGAAATAGAGGCGCTTTATGATTTTGGTAGACGATTAAAGGCTATTGTTTCATAAGAAAAACTTAATAGTGACTCACTTTTCTATCCTTTTTCATAATTTGCAAGAATGAATTTATATCCAATTAATGCTGGCAATTTTAAACTTGATGGGGGCGCTATGTTTGGCGTGGTACCAAAATCGCTATGGACCCGAACAAATCCTGCCGATAGTAATAACATGATTGATATTGCGGCGCGCTGTCTCTTGATTGAAGATAGCGATCGGTTAATTTTAATCGATACTGGAATGGGAAACAAACAAAGTGAAAAGTTTTATGGGTATTACCATCTTTGGGGTGACGATACTATAGATAAGTCTTTGGCAAAATATGGGTTTCACCGGGATGATATTACCGATGTGTTTATGACACATCTGCATTTTGATCATTGTGGGGGAAGCATTCAATATAACAAAGACCGCACACTTTTAGAACCTGCCTTTAAAAACGCCGTTTTTTGGAGCAATGACAAACATTGGCAATGGGCAACACAGCCCAACCGTCGCGAAGTGGCCTCTTTTTTAAAAGAAAACATCTTACCTATGGAAGCATGCGGGCATTTAAAGTTTACTTCGCTTCCTAAAAAAGATCTTTTAAAAAACTCGGCATTAGGTTTTGATATTTTCTTCGCCAATGGTCATACAGAAAAACAAATGATTCCTATGATAAGGTATCAAGACAAAACCATTTGTTTTATGGCCGATTTATTACCTACCGTGGGACACCTACCAATTCCATTCGTTATGGGCTATGACACAAGACCACTATTGAGTTTAGACGAAAAAGAAAAATTCCTCAATTTAGCGGCAGATAATAATTATTACTTATTTTTGGAACACGATGCACATCATGAACTAATAACCGTTCAACATACGGAGAAAGGTGTGCGTTTAAAAGAAATTCACACCAGTAAAGACATATTTAATTTATAAAAATAACTAAACACCTTACACCATGAAATTTATTAATAAGACACTATTATTCTCCCTCTTTTCAGCAGTGATGTTATCAAGCTGTGGTGGTGGAGCCCCAATATTATCAACGCCTATTGAAAATATTGACACAACACCTATTAAAGAGGCCGATTTAACTACTGCCGAAAAGCAGAATTGGGGTCACTTGGATCTAGTAAAAGATACGATTCCAGGAATGAGTGTTGACAAAGCATATGCCGAAATTATAAAAGGCAAAAAAGGACAAAAAATTATTGTTGCCGTTATCGATTCCGGAATTGATATCACTCACGAAGATTTAGATGGTGTCCTGTGGACCAATAAAAAAGAAATCGCCGGAAACGGGAAAGATGATGATGGTAATGGGTATATCGATGACATCCACGGATGGAATTTTCCGGGTACTGGCTATGATGAGCAATTAGAATACGTGCGCTTAATTGCTAGTGGTGACACCAGCGCGCCAAGATATGCTGAAGCTAAAGCGAAATATGATACCGATTATGGACAAGCGTTATCAAGAAAACAATACTATGATCAAGTATACGCGAAGGTGAATGATGCTAATAAAGTACTGTCGGCTCATTTTAAAAAACGCAGTTATACAGCAAAAGAAGTTGCCGCAATTGAAACTGAAGACGCAGAATTAAAAGCAGCTATAGAAACCGCTAATTTAATGTATAGTAATGGTATGACGTCTCTTGAAGAAGGTTTGGAACAAGTTAAGGGAGGTGTAGAGTACTTTACAGATCAAGTAAATTTTAATTTAAACAAAGACTTTAAAGGTAGAAAAACAGGGGATAACCCAAACGATTTTAACGATAAATCAGGCTACGGTAATGGAAATGTTTTGCCAGTAAAAAAATCTGAAGCTCATGGAACGCACGTTGCAGGTATTATTGCTGCCGAACGTAATAATGGAAAAGGAGCAAATGGCGTTGCTAATAATGTTGAAATCATGAGTATTCGTGCTGTTCCAAATGGTGATGAGTATGATAAAGACGTTGCAAAAGCCATTCGCTACGCTGTTGATAATGGTGCAAAAATAATTAATGGTAGTTTTGGAAAAAGTTTTTCTCCACATGCAGATTGGGTAAGAGATGCTATTAAGTACGCTAGTGATAAAGGTGTGGTCTTTGTCCATGCTGCAGGAAATGATGGTAAAGATGTCGATACAGCCCCAAATTTTCCGAGACGATAACATAAATGGTGAGGAAGTGAGCAATACGTATATTCGTGTTGGTGCTTTAGCCCCTAGTTATGGCACCAATATGGTTGCAGGGTTTTCTAACTATGGAAAGAAAAATGTAGATGTTTTTGCGCCTGGTGCTCAAATATATTCTACAACACCGTGAAAACGAATATAGTACTTTTGGTGGTACATCTATGGCTGCTCCTGCGGTTGCTGGGGTTGCTGCTTTAGTATGGTCTCAGTATCCAAAACTAACCGCTGCTCAAGTGAAGCAAATTATTTTAGATTCTCGGTTTAGCGGTTACAACTAAGGTTGTTGTTGGTGGTGATGCTAATAATATACAAGCCTTTGGAAGCTTAACAAAATCAGCAAAAATGGTTAATGCTTACAATGCATTGGTTATGGCTGCTCAATTATCTAAATAATTAGTAATTAACAAACCGCTTAATATAGTTATCCTCTTGGTTAACCATTAAGCGGTTTATTTTTAAATAAATTCAAATGAAAAAGCTTTTTTTCTTCGCGGTATCGGTGTCTCTTATTTTAGCCTCATGTGGCTCATCTAAAAGTGTTTCAAAAACTTCAAGCCCTTCACTAAGCAGTCCCATGGCCGTGACAGCTAGTTCTGCTAAGTCTACCTATTGGCAACAACATGTTGACTACAAAATGGATATAGATATGAATGTGAATGACTACCAATATCAAGGCAAGCAGACATTAGTGTATACCAATAATTCTCCGAGATGTTTTAGACAAAGTATTCTATCACTTATACTTTAATGCGTTTCAACCAGGAAGTGAAATGGATATTCGATTACAAACCATAGAAGATCCGAGACGGCAGGATGGTTACTCAAGTTGGCGATGTCAAAGAAAGTAGAATAAGTAAATTAAAACCCAATGAAATTGGGTACATCAATGTCTCCTCTTTGAAGCAAAATGGAAACAAAGTAGAGCATATAACTGCAGGAACTATTTTAGAGGTAACATTGAACAAAGCCATTCAGCCCGGTGAAAGTGTCACTTTTGATATGGTTTTTGATGCTCAAGTCCCAGTACAAATTCGACGTTCGGGCAGAAATAATGCCGAAGGTGTGGCATTGTCAATGACACAATGGTATCCTAAGTTAGCAGAGTATGATTTTGAAGGTTGGCATGCTGATCCTTACATTGGAAGAGAATTTCATGGTGTGTGGGGTGATTTTAATGTGAACTTAACTATTGATAAAGACTATATCGTTGGGGGTACGGGATATCTTGAAAAAGAGACTGTGAACGGGAATAAAAAAACCTTACGTTATACCGCGCCTAACGTTCACGACTTTACTTGGGCTGCAGATCCTGATTATATTCACGATACGATGCAGGTGCCTAACGGACCTCTGCTTAATTTCTATTACAAAAAAGATTTACCTGCTGAAAATCTTCAGTTTTGGAAAGTATTACAGCCGAAAACTGTGGAAATGATGCAATATTTTAGTGAAAATATAGGCCAATATCCATACGATCAGTATTCAGTTATCCAAGGAGGTGACGGCGGTATGGAGTATGCGATGTGTACTTTAATTACAGGAAAAAGAAAGCTTGGAAGCCTCATCGGGGTTACTGCTCATGAATTGGCACACACCTGGTTTCAATTCTTATTGGCCTCCAATGAAGGTAAGCACGAGTGGATGGATGAAGGTTTCACCAGTTACATTAGTGATTATGCTATGGATTTTATTAACAAAGAAAATGCTGATAACCCTGTTGCAAGTGCTTATAAAGGATACTATTATTTAGTTAAATCAGGTAAAGAAAAACCACAATCCACACACGCCGATCGTTTTGAGTCTAATATGGCTTACGGCATTGCTGCTTATAATAAGGGTGCGGTATTTTTATCTCAACTAGGCTATGTTATTGGACAGGAAAATTTAAATAAAACCTTAAAACAGTATTTTAGAGATTGGGCTTTTAAGCACCCTACACCTAACGATTTTATTCGTGTGGCCGAAAAAATATCCGGATTAGAGTTAGATTGGTATTTAACCGATTGGACAATGACCACCAATACCATTGACTACGGCGTAAAAAATATTGATGCTAATAAAGTCACATTAGAACGTATTGGCTTAATGCCAATGCCTTTAGATGTCGAAGTTACCTATACCGATGGTTCAACCGAGAGTGTTTATATTCCTTTACAAATGATGCGGGGTGAGAAACCAACCTCAGCAACTATTAAACCAGATTGGGCTTGGGCATATCCAACCTATACTTTTGAGGTTAAAAAGAATGTGAAAAGCGTTGAAATTGATCCTAAAGGGTTAATGGCAGATATTAATAAAGAGAATAATAAAAAGTAAACGTTCAATTTTAAAAATTTAAAAAAGCAGTATTTAAAAAATACTGCTTTTTTTATACCACAATTCATTTTTATACTGCAGAACCTTTGCTGTTTGTTCTCTATTAAATAGCATCATAAAATGTCTACTTATTTTTTTTTTGCGATACCCAAATAAATGAAAAATAGATTTAGCGAAAAATTTAGTGACCCTTAAATCAATCATAAGTACTTTTCTGTCCCTAGTTTCCCAAAAAACGCCTGGAAGCATTACAAATAAGCGTTCTAATTTTAAGCGTCGTAAAACTATTGAAAGTTGCAAAATTAAAGGCGTGATTGTTTTTATAATAAAAAAGCCTTCTTGACCTTTACTTTGATACAATGGCATAAAAAGTCTCGCATTAAATTTTGATAATATCTTGTTATTGTTGCTTTTAGCTAAAGCGGCTCCTTTCTTAATTCGTTGAAAACTTTTAAAACCAGGAAGCATCTCAAATCGCTCTTCTTTATTAATAGCGTATAAATAAACGACTTCAAAAAAATGAATGTTGTTTTTTGATTGTTCTTTAAGTTGGTTATAATAAACAGGATACCCAGTAATATCTTCGCTTTGCATCACAGTCGTATTTACTAACACAAGATAAATAAATGCAATACTATTTGAGAAGGCCGCTGCGCTATCGTGTTGACCTGATTCAAAACCCAATGATACATAACCTAGTGTATTTATATAACTTAATAATGGACCATTAAGGTATTCTTCAATTCCTAAAACAATTGGGACCGGGAAAACCTTTGAAAAATAACGATTTATTAAAGCGTCGTTAATGGTAATAAATGGAAGTGTCTTACTAGACGTTGTGTGTAGGTCTATAAAATAAAAAGGACCTGTATTCGTATTTATAATGTCCTTTAAAATACTGTAAAGTTCTGTTTGTTCTTTTTCTTCTATGTTGTAAACCAATTTGTTTTTAAGTGCGTTAAGCTTCTCATCAGTCCATAGCCTATTTAGATCTTCATCTATATAACGCTGATGATGGTTTAAGGCGTTTAAATTTCCCGCGATGCCATAAACTGTCCCATTTACCAAACTATTAGTAAGTGTTCTAAAAATAGAATCTAGAGCAAAAACGCCTGCGGTTTCATTACCATGAATCCCTGCAAAAAAAACGACGGTTGGCCCTTGAGAATGGCCTTCCACTTTTCCAATTATTCTATTGACCTGAATGGTTTCATCCAGTGCCTTATTGAAGACATTCACCATAAAGTTTACATATCATTTAATGTAATAATCCCTATTAATTTTTTTCCTTTAACAACAGGAAGACACCCAATTTGGTGCGTCTCCATTAAGGCTTTGGCTTTGGTTACCGTTTCATCTTCAGTACTGGTTATTAAGTCTTGTTTCATTACATTCTGAACCGATTTTGTAGTGGCCTCGTATTTATGTAAATAGCTTTTTACATCATTCCAGCTTAATAATCCAATTAAATTTTTACGTTTATTAATGACCGGCATATGGTGAATGTTTTTCCATTTCATAATTTGAAGAACAAGCTCCAAGCTGTCTTTTTTGTCTACAGAAAAAATATCTGTATTCATAATGTGCCGCACCTTTTTTTTAATCTTAAATGTCGTGGTTGCATCAGGCTGAAGGACCTCCCAACTGGAAACCGGATAATCGTGTGCCTGTTTTAAATACAAATTAGCCGTTAATACTTGTAAGGCTTCATGTCGTTTTTTTGATTGCAATACATTTCTATAACTCTTAATTAGCCATTCTGAAGCTGTAAAAGAATGTGCCCTATTTTCAATAATGCCTAAATAGTATTCTGCATCTTTGGGAGAAATACCTTTACTATAAAGCCCCCGATAAGCCATAGGCAATAATTCATCTAGAATTAAATCCTGACTGGAAATCGTTTTGTTATTCCATTTAAACTGAGTTCCCATACCATAACGTGCCGCACTAAAGAAGTTTAATTTTACATCTTTAAAATCCATCGTTTCATGTATGGTTTTGTATTGTTTTGGTTTGCCAAGCATGACACCAACCCAAAACATCATGTTAGCAATTTCGTCTGTCATTGAAGGGCCTGAAGGAATGTATCTGTTTTCTATTCTAATATGAGGCTTTCCATTTCCAACCCCATAGCATACTCTATTCCAGCGATAGACTGTTCCGTTGTGAAGATTTAATGCTTTCAGTTCCGGAATGTCATTTTGATCTAACATTTCAATACTGTCTTTTTCGAATTCAGAGGTCACCAAACTTCTAAACCTGGAAATATTATCTTTAAAAATATCAGTAATACTTCCTGTTTCCCAAGCGCGACCAAAACTAACTCTAGACTGCTTTTCATTAAGTAAAAATGAATTTGCTCGCGGTGTCTACACTTTGCGTAAATAGTGCAATTCTAGTTTCACTCCACAACTCCTTACCAAAAAGCAACGGAGAGTTAGTACAGACACTTAAGATTGGCCCGTAAATAGCTTGTGCCCAATTATAGTCTTCCACAAAAGTCTCCGGATTCATTTGTAAATGGGATTGAAAACTGGTATTACAGCCTTCAAGCATGACGGAATCATGTAACAAATTAAGTTCATCTACACCTTTAATGTGAATGTTAAAATCTTGTTTTCTCGATTCTTTTACAGCATCATTTAACACATAATACCGCTGTATTGGCGCCATATTATTTATACTTATATGTTTTAAAGAAAGGGTTGGAAGAATGCCTGTAAGAACTATTTTTGAGTGGTGTTTTTTTGCACTTATTTTAGCCTTTTCCATTAATGTGATGAGCTGAGTATGCATTTTAGAAAAACAGTTTGTTTCCAACTCAATCGGATCAAGATTAATTTCCAAGTTGTAGTTACCAATTTCTGTAGTGAAATGGGTATCATCGATGTCTTTTAAAATAGCAATTGCATTATTATTTGGTAAAAAAGCATTATCAACAATACAAAACTCTTGTTCGGCACCAATTCTAATAGGTGCTTTTTCAATGAGGTCTTCATTAATCATTCGATCTAAAGCCTCAATATCTTTAGAAAGGTGATATATATAATTTGCTTTATCTCTTTTTTTATTTAGCTTAATAACATTTAAGTTTCCCATTGTATTAGAGTTAATGGTATTAAAATTACTTTAAACACTGCTATTAAAACATGATTAAAATCATATTTTATTGTGCATTTAATTAAACTAACAGTATAATTGAAAGGGCACTACCTGGTTTTGAGCTTAAGTGTCATTTTATAATCTTTGGTAATAGACAACAAACAATACCTTATAAAATCAAAATAAAACAGACCTTGTCTTTCTTATAAAAAACACTTTAACTAGAACCCTATAAACATCCCTTTTACAGGTTATTTACATTTCAACTCTTTTTCGCGATGCGGTGTACTCAAAATAAAATCAAATATTTCTTCTGGCGGTTATATACAAATGTCTGATTTATTGATAAATTTGTATCTTCGTCTCGTCTATAGCATAAGTGCTAAACATTTAGTAAAAGATTATTATATTTTAAGTATTTATGACTACTATAGATGAAAAACACTGCTATTATTAACCCCTTTCATTTAAATAATTATGCCTTTTCAAAACGAATAGGGGTTAAAGAGACCACTATAAAATAGTATTATTAATGGAAGGCTATAAGAGGATGGGGTCTAAAAAAACAAGTAAGAACTAATTTCGGTTCTATTACAATGAAATTCACTTACAATAAAAAAGAAAAACTTAAAAGCCAAAAAGCGATTGCCCAACTATTTCTTGAGGGCCATAGTCTTTCGGCATACCCTTTGCGGTTAGTATACCAACAAAATGAAACTGGAATTAAGGCTGGTGTTTCTGTAAGCAAGCGTAATTTTAAAAAAGCGGTAGACCGAATAAGAATAAAACGATTGCTTAGAGAGGCTTATCGCCTCAATAAAAATATGTTAATAGACAACAACAGTACACATTACTCGTTTATGATTTTATATATTAGTAAAGAAATGCCCGATTTTATATTGGTTGATACCAAAATGAAAAGCTTATTGCATAAATTTATAGATCAAACTTCTAAAAACCTGAAGTCATGAAAAAGATACTCAAAAGAAAAATTCTCATTCCAATTTTTGCTCAGGTTATTTTAATAACCGGTTCTGCCTTTAAAACATACAATAATGACTTCTTTGAAATTGCAAAGCAAATAGAAATTTTTACTACGCTTTTTAAAGAGTTAAATATGAATTATGTAGATGAAACAAACCCTGCAGATTTGATGGATAATGCCATTAAAAACATGTTGAATGAATTGGATCCCTATACAAAATTCTATAATGAGCAAGATGTTGAAGCTGCTAGAATAAAACAAACAGGAGACTATACAGGTGTAGGTGCGAGTATTAAAACATTAAAAGACAAATTAGTAGTTATTGAGCCTTATAAGGGCTATCCTGCAGATAAAGCAGGATTAAAGGCAGGAGATGAAATTATTAATGTAGATGGCCACAGTGTAGAGGATTACGAAGATGATGCCGGAAACCTGCTTAAAGGCACTCCTAATTCTACGGTAGAACTCGTTTATGTAAGACAGGGTAAAACTTATAAAGCGATAATAAAACGTTCTGAAATTGCAATCGATGCGGTTCCTCATTTCTCAATGGTAAATGAAACAACAGGATATATTGTTTTAAAGAAATTTAATGAAAAGGCCTCACAACAAACAGAGTACGCGCTAAAAGATTTAAAAGCACAAGGTGCAAAAACGGTTATTTTAGACCTCCGTAGTAATCCTGGTGGCCTGTTGAGAGAAGCGGTAAATATTGTGAATTTATTTGTACCAAAAGGGCAATTAGTGGTAACTACAAAATCTAAGGTTAAAAAATACAACCGTACCTATTATACCAACAGCGATCCTGTGGATACAGAAATCCCTGTAGTGGTTTTAATAAATGGGCAAAGCGCATCTGCTAGTGAAATTGTTGCTGGAACGCTACAAGATTTAGATCGTGCAGTGATTGTTGGCGCTAGGAGTTTTGGAAAAGGTTTAGTTCAGCGCCCTAAAAAATTAACATACGGCACACAACTAAAAGTTACGATTTCTCGGTACTACACACCTTCTGGTCGTTGTATTCAGGCTTTAGATTATTGGAATAAAGACGATAAAGGCAATGCAGTAAGAGTAAAACAAAAAGACTATAACGTTTTCAAAACTGCAAAAGGAAGAAAAGTTTATGATGGCGGCGGTGTGTTTCCTGATGAAGCTTTAGATTATTCTAAAAACTCAGCCATTACAAAAGCTATTTTGAGTAATCAAAGTATCTTTGATTATGCTACTAAATATTATTATAGTCATGAGATTGAAGACATCAATGCGTTTAAATTATCAGATTCAGATTTCCGAAGCTTTAAAAGCTTTTTAAAATCCTCTCATTTCTCCTTTGAAACAGACACAGAAATGGCCCTTTACAAGGCTCTAGAAGTGGCAAAATCTGAAAATCTCGATGACGATATTCGTCGCGACTTTAATTCATTGCTTGAAAATTTAAATAATTCTAAATTAAAAGCTGTTGATGATAATAAATCGCAACTTATGAGCTTATTAAGTGATGAAATCATTAAACGCTATGTTTACAGAGAAGGCTTATATGACTATTATAAAATGCACAACGCTGAAATAAAAAAGTCTACCGAAATTTTAGAAAACCTTTCTAAATATAACAGTTATTTAAAGTAACAACATAGACTAAAAGCTATTGGTGCCGTGTTATCTCGGCAACAGCCCCTGATTTCATTTAAAGGATATCTACTCAAAGCGTATCGAGTGGTATACCTTTTTGTAAAAAAAAGCATTCAAGTACGCACTTTTAATCGTCAGCTTTAAGTTGTTCCCATAACTGAACAACACTAGCTAAGCCTATTTATCGCTTGATTAGAAGCTGCTAGAGAAAAAAAGGGTCCGTTTATTGGTTTTAATGATCATGAAGCCCGTAATAGCTATGTTTTAAAGCAGCTTGATTGTTATTTACTGGTTTTGTAGCGGAAGCATCCCGTAACGGTAAAATTACTACATGAGCCATCCTGAATAAAGTCAACATGTTTTTAAGCCTTTTGTAAAACATTTTTAAACTAATTTAATCCTTCATCACCTAAAACCTTATAAGCACATCCTTATATTTTAGTAAAAAAGGCTTTGTTATAAAAACAAACACACCATTTTAAAGAAGTCACAAAACGATCAACTTTAGAGACCCTTTTTTAGGTCTACTTGTTAACGTATCCATGAAACGTGCATAAAATCAGTTGTTTAGCACTGCTATTTGTCGATAAAAAGGCGCGTTTTAACAGAAGTTGTGCATTTAAACCAAATAAATATGAAACTGGTCTAAAATTTTTCGCAAGAAGATAATGTAGCTCTATGTTTGAAAGACCTACAATACTATTAGCATGAAAATTTTAACCTACATATTCGCTGTTATCTTCACTTTAAATATTGCTTTCGCAATAGATGAATCAAAAAATGAGGCATTAGGAAAAACTTCAGTAGTTAGTCATGATGTTTTTTTTGATACTGACAAGGCGCAAGTGACTTCTGAAGAATTTTTAAAATTGGTAACTTTTATTAAGGCTACTGAAACCATAGATATTGAAAGAATAACTATTGTTGGGTATTGTGACGATAGAGGTAGTACTTCATACAATAAGGCATTATCTAATAAAAGAGCACAAACGATTAGAGACATTATTGCTAAATACAGAAATAGCTTAGACAAGCCGAAGTTGTAACTGTAAATGGTAAAGGAGAAGTCGCTTTAACCACTTCAGAATCGACTTTATTTAATGAGTTGAGAAGCTTGAATAGAAGAGTGACTGTTATTGTTGCTCCTAAGAAATTTATCGCTGGTTCGTTTTATGGTGAAGATTTAAGAAAAGGAGATGTTATAAATTTAAAGAACTTAAACTTTAAAAGAGGTTTACGTTATTTAACTCTGAATCTTCAGAGACATTAAAAGAATTGGCAGATTACTTAGTGAGACGTACAGATATCTTTTTCACCATCAACGGTCACGTATGTTGTACTTTCAATGGAAAAGATTCTAGAGATAAAGAAACAGGCAAAGTTAACTTAAGTGTTGTAAGAGCAAAATTCATTCGTGATTACCTCGTAAAAGCGGGTGTCGATGCCAATAGAGTAAGGTACCAAGGCTTAGCAGGCCAGTACAACTTAGGAGGAGCAGATAAAGAAGATAGAAGAGTTGAATTGGAAGTAAGATATATTTCTAAGTAATTAATTTTTAGTAGGGTTTATTACTTATACAGCCAGCGCTTTGCGCTGGCTTTTTTTATGGTTTATAAAGCATTGCAATATGTGGTATACCGTCTTCTAAGTAAGTCTCACCTAACTCTTTAAAACCTAAATTATTATAGAACCGTTTTAAATAACATTGTGCTGATATTTTTATTTCCGAAACTTTGAAATGCCTTTTAATGGTTTCAATCGATGCAGCCATAATATCATAACCGTATTTATGTTCTCTTTCATTTTTAGCCACTACCACTCGACCAATACTGGCTTCTTTAAAATAATCACCAGGTTTAAAAAGCCTAGTATAGGCAATAATTTTTTTATTTTTAAAACCTATAACGTGTAATGCCTTTTCGTCTTTACCATCTAGGTCCTGATAGACACAATCTTGTTCTACCACAAAGACTTCACTGCGTAATTGAAGTAAATCGTAAAGTTCATGAATAGTGAGTTCTTTAAATGTTTTAGTTGTAATGTCTAACATATAGTTCCTTATCCTTTGGTTCGCTTTTTTCTTAGGGAAGGGTATGTATACCCCTTAATTATTTTTTTCTTAAGACAAAATGCACGTCTTCAATACCGTTTGTAATAATGAGCCGGCGTCTTCCATAATATCAATCTTGCACAATTAAATCCTTAACATCATCTTTTCCATATTCTCGGTTGAATATTAACGTGGTTGATTTCAAATTTATCAAACAATAAAATTTCTACTTCATGAAGTATTTTATCAAAATGAGACAAAGTGATGTCTTTTTCAAAATCAATATGAGCTTCAAAATGAATTTCGTTTTCATTTAATTGCCATACATGAATGTGATGCACGTTTTTTATGCTTTCAAACTGGTGTAATTCTTCAACTATTTTATCAACAGGAATAGTATCTGGTGTAAACAACATAAGCACTTTGGTAGAGGCCATTAGTAAATCATATCCCATATAAATGAGATATAAAGCGATGGCTAAAGTAAGCGCACTATCTATCCGGAATATCTGATAGAATTTCATTAGAAGTCCGCCTATTAAAACGGCAACACTAGCCATCATATCTGTAATAAGATGTAGATAAGCACTTCGCATATTCATGTTAGACTGGCTGTCTTTTTTAAGTAACAATACACTAAAACCATTTCCTAAAATAGCAATTAAAGACAACCAGATGACTAAATCACTTTCAATCTCGCGTGGATTTTGAAATCGGTCAACAGCTTCCACTATTAATAAAACAGCAACAATTATTAAGGTTGAAGCATTGATAAATGCAGCCAATATTTCTGCCCGTTTATAGCCAAACGTTTTATTTAAAGATGCCTTTTTCTTAGTTAAGCGATTGGCAACGTAGCTAACAATTAATGAGATAACATCACTAAAATTATGCAGGGCATCACTTAATAAAGCCAAACTCCCGGAGAGTACGCCCCCAATAACCTGTGCCACAGTGATGACAACATTTAAAAAAATAGAAATTAAAAGGTTGCGTCCTCTAAGGTCGTTATGATCATGTCTATGATTATGTAAATGGTCATGACTCATATATTAACAAGACACTGGTATTTTATCCACACGGTTTTGGTGTCTTCCGCCTTCAAATTTGGTTTCCAAAAATGTGTCTACCATAGCCATTGCTTGCTCCACGGCTGTATAACGCGCAGGAATACATATGATGTTAGCATTATTATGTTGTCCGGTTAATTGCGTAATTTCTTTGGTCCAGCAAATTCCTGCACGTACTTTTTGGTGCTTATTAGCAGTCATGGCAACACCGTTAGCACTACCACAAATAAGAATACCAAAATCTGCTTTGTCGTTTTCAACATCTGTGGCTACCGGGTGCACAAAATCAGGGTAATCCACACTATCTGTAGCATCTGTACCATAATTGTTAACCGTATAGCCTTTGGCTTCTAAGTGCTTTAAAATAGCAAATTTATAGGCGGTACCTGCGTGATCATTTCCAATTGAGATAGTCATTTTTTTAATATTTTATAGTTGTGTGTTTAAGACTATAAAGTTAATGAAACCCTTTATAAATTAATTGCTTTGCCGCGTAATAAAATATCTTATTGCATAAAATATAATGTGAACAGTCTTTTAATAATACCATATAAGTAGGCATAACTTATAATCCTCTACCATTGGAATTATATTAAATTTGACAAAGATTTTTTACTATAAAAGGTTTGTGGTCAAGGGTTAATTATAATAATAAAAGAGTGTTGATAACTGTGAGGTTAAATAGGGACTACTTGTTAATATCTAATCATTGTTTTTTAAAAGTTTTATTAGGATTATCCAGTTAATTTTACAAACAAAAATGCAAAGCAAACGACCAAAAAAGTTAGCCTTTTTATTTAGACTATTTATCACGTAAAATAGAACATATACCAACAGTAAAAAATAAAATACTTATTAAAAACAACTGGTGAATTGTAGTTATAAACAGTTGTTAATAGTGTAAGTAATTGCTTTTAAAATGAGACTATTAACAAGTGTATAACCTGTTAATAGAAAGAGACAAGTCACCTATACAATAGAAACTTTAAAAAGTTATACCGCTATTCACAAGCCATCATCATCATTAATTTTTTTTTAAATTTTAAAGAAAGAATAATAATATATAGTATAAATGTGGATAAGTCAATAAGTCTCGGGTAACAAAAGTGATATATTTGAAACTGTAAAGTAGTTACTCAATATTTTATAAATATAAATACTGACTCTTAATTCTAAAACTAATGACATTCTTAAAAAGATTAAGCTTATCCATCTGTCTATTTATGTGTTTCATAACTACTGTTAAAGCACAAAATGTAAACATTCCGAGATACTAATTTTAAAAATTACTTAATAGGCAATGCACTAATAAATATTAATAATGACACAGAAATACAAGTAAGTGAAGCACAAGCGTTTACGGGTACAATAGATTGTAGTAATTTAGTTATTTACTACCTTACAGGGATAGAAGCCTTCATCAACCTTACAGATCTTAGATGTAGCAATAATAAGTTAACTAATCTAGATTTGAGCCAAAATACTAGCCTTACAACGCTTCATTGCGATAAAAATTTCTTATATGATATAGATCTCAGTTATAATACGAGTCTTGTAGAACTTCAATGCGGTAACGTTTACTTTACTAGTCTAGATTTAAGCCAAAATATTAATCTTGAAAATTTTACTTGTAACTATACAAGCATTAATAGTTTAGATCTCAGTCAGAATAGGAGTCTTAAAACAATTTCTTGTTCACAGAATAATAACCTAAGTAATATTATTCTTGGACAAAACACAAGTCTTTTGAGTCTTTATTGCACTTATAATAACTTAAGTAGCTTAGACGTCAGCCAAATTACGAGTCTTGAAAAACTTTGGTGCCAAAATAATAACATAACTAGTTTAAATTTAGGTCAGAATTCCGGTCTAACATATATTCAATGTTCTAATAATAGTATAAAAAGTTTAGATGTTAGCCAAAATACAAGTCTTGAACGGTTGTTCTGTAACAATAATAGCATAAGTAGTATTAATTTTGGTCAGATTACGAGTTTAAAAACTATTTCATGTTATGTAAATAATATAAATAACCTTGACATAAGTAAAAATGGCAATCTTACATATCTTCATTGTTCTACTAATTTCTTAAGTAGTTTAGATGTAAGCCAAAATACTAATCTGGAAGTTCTTGGTTGTACTGATAATAACATAAGTAGTTTAAACTTAAGTCAAAATACAAGCCTTCTATACATTAAATGTGACAACAACAATTTAACTAGTCTAGATCTAAGAAATGGAAATAATGCGGCCATTATTGAAACTCAATATGGTTCATTAAATAATCCTAATTTAAATTGTATTTTAGTAGATGATGCCAACTATAGCTCGACAACCTGGACAGCAATTGATGCTAGCAGTGCATTTGTAGAAAATCAAGGGCAGTGCAATGCGCTTAGTACAAAAACCTTCAGTTTAAATAGCAATACTGTTGCGCTATATCCTAACCCAACGTCACAATTTTTAAACATTGCCTTAAGTAATAATACAACTTTAAAAAACCTCAGCATCTATAATCAACTGGGGCAATTAATATTAGAAACAAACCAAACCAAGCTTGATGTTTCACAGTTTTCTAAAGGTGTTTATTTTGCTCAAATAATCACAAATACTTGGAAAGTGACCAAGCGATTTATAGTGGAATAATTGTATTAAAATGTATAAAAGACTAAAGGGCTTGCATTCATTTGTAAGCCCTTTTTGTTATCAAATAGTTAATATACTGTTCCTTTTATTTTCATTTAATAATAAAAACGTAGCTTTGTAAAAAGGTAATACATAATCTTCTCCATAGATTACCTTTAAATAACATGATTTTTCTCGAGACTTCGGGATTAGAAAATCGATATAGATTACAAATTAAATGACAAATAAAAAACACAGGAAACCTTCAAATAACAAGATTTCTAACCTAACCAATACAATCTTAAGTATTTTAAAAAAAGAGAGAAACGCAACTTTTAATTATAAACAAATAGCGGCAAAACTAGACGTAAACGATGCTAGTAGTCGCAACCAGATTATAAAAAAATTAGCCGAGCTTAAAGCTAAAAACGAAATTGAAGAAATAGAGCGTGGCAAATTTAAGATCATTAACAATACAGAATACCATACCGGAATTTTCGATGCCGCACAACGTGGCAATGGCTATGTTATTTGTGATGATTTTGAAAATGATATATACATTGCTTCAAACAATGTTAACAAAGCTTTAAATGGTGATGAAGTAGAGCTCTATGTTTACAAACGTAGAAAGCGTGGCAAATTAGAAGGTGAAATTACCAACATTATAAAACGTGCAAAGACCGATTATGTTGGAGTTATTCAAATTCATGCCAAAAAGAACTTTGCTTTTGTAGTGGTTGATGGTAATAAAATGAAGACGGATATTTTCGTGCCTATTAGTAAAACCATGCAAGCCGACGATGGTGATAAAGTATTGGTTACAATGGAAGAATGGCCCGAAAAAGCCGATTCTCCTAATGGAAAAGTGATTAAAGTTTTAGGAAAAGCTGGAGAACATAATACCGAAATCCACGCTATTTTAGCAGATTATGGACTACCGTACGAGTTTGCACCGTAAGTGGAAGCGTATGCTAATAACATTGATTTAGATATAAAACCTGAAGAGATAGCCAAGCGTCGCGACATGCGTAAAGATTTAACCTTTACGATTGATCCCAAAGACGCAAAGGATTTTGATGATGCTTTATCCTTTACCGTTTTAGAAAATGGTAATTTTGAAATAGGGATTCACATTGCAGATGTGTCTCATTATTTACAAGAAGGGACTGTTTTAGACGATGAAGCCTATGAACGTGCTACATCTGTATATTTAGTAGATCGTGTTGTTCCGATGTTGCCTGAAATACTATCAAACGGTGCATGTTCGCTTAGACCACATGAAGAGAAATATACATTTTCTGCAGTATTTGAATTGAATCATAAAGCTGAAGTAAAGAACCAGTGGTTTGGTAGAACCGTGACGTATTCTGATGCGCGTTTTGCTTATGAAGAAGCTCAAGCCATTATAGAAAACAATGTCGCTTTGAATGCTGGGGACGTACTTAAAAAACCGGATACTATTAATACCACCATTCCTAACGAAGTTTCATTAACAGGTAAAGTATATAACACCACCCTTGAAATAGCACAAGCTGTTTTAAAAATGGACGAACTTGCTAAAATGATGCGTGGCAAACGCATGCGTGATGGGGCGATTTCTTTCGATAAAGTAGAAGTAAAATTCGATTTGGATCAAGATTCAAACCCTGTTGGTGTCTTTTTTAAAACCAGTAAAGATGCCAACAAGTTAATTGAAGAATTTATGTTGTTAGCAAACCGAAAAGTATCAGAGTTTATTGGCAAACAAAAACCAGAGAAGACATTTGTTTATAGGGTACACGATGAACCAGATGAAAGTAAATTAATGGCGTTACAAGGCGTGGTTTCAAAATTTGGTCACAAGCTTAATTTTAATAGTAAAGCAGGTATTGCCTCTTCTTTAAATAAATTATTAAGCGATGTTCAAGGTAAAAAAGAACAAAATTTAGTCGATACATTGGCCATTAGAACCATGTCTAAAGCAGAATATACTACTAATAATATAGGGCATTACGGCTTGGCTTTTGAATACTACAGTCATTTTACGTCACCAATTCGTCGTTATCCGAGATGTGATGGCACACCGTTTACTACAACGCTATTTAGATGGTGAGAAATCGGCGAATGCAGAGGTTTATGAAGAAAAATGTAAGCACTCTAGTAACATGGAATACCTAGCTACGAAAGCCGAGAGAGACTCTATTAAATACATGCAAATACGTTTTATGCAAGATCATTTAGACGAACCTTTTAGAGGGGTTATTTCCGGGGTAACAGACTGGGGCATCTACGTAGAAATTATAGCTAATAAATGTGAAGGTATGGTAAGAACTCGTGATATTAAAGGTGATTACTATGAATTTGATGAAAGTCAGTTTGCATTAATTGGTCGCGATACAAAAACCATGTATCAATTGGGAGATGAAATAATTGTAAAAGTGAAACAAGCCGATTTAGTGAAACGACACTTAGATTTTGAATTAATAGGTAAAGCTGAAGATTAATTTGGAAATATTTATACAACATGTGCAACCAATAGTAAATAATAATTATGGTTTTAACGACAACGAATTCAATAGAAGGTTTTAAAATATTAGAATATAAAGGGATTGTAACCGGCGTAAGTGTAAATACTAGAAAGGCATCGTTTTCGTTTAAAATGGATAAGTATTACGCTTCTGTTGAAGCGACTATGAACGATGCTAAAGAAGAAGCATTTCAAAGACTAAAAGATAATGCTAACAAACTACAGGCAAATGCAGTGGTTGGTATTAAATTAGATTTAGAAACCAATCCTAACTTAGCCATGACCATGGTTTCTGTGACTGGGACGGCTGTTCACGTAGTTCCTAGTAAATAATTTTTTTAAACTGTAACAATGTTAAAGAAAGGGACTCTTTAGTAGTAACAAAACTCTTATAATGATGAAATATAGACTCTCAACATTTTTATTAGGCATAGCATTCATTGGCTTTTCTCAAAACCCGATGGAAAAAAGGGTGAACAATTTTACAACTGTAAAAGTGTTCGACTTAATTCATATCAGCTTAGTAAAATCAGATGAAAATAAAGTTATTATTTCAGGACAGGATGCAGATGATGTAGAAGTATTATCTAAAAATGGAACTTTAAAAGTAAGAATGAAATTTGAACGTAGTTTTGATGGCACTAAAACATTTGTTGCTGTACACTATAAAAACATTGAAGTGATTGACGGTAATGAAGGATCAAAAATATTTTCAAATGAGCTTATTGAGCAAGATAAAATAGAATTAAGAGCCCAAGAAGGTGCTGTTTTAAAAGTAGGATTAGATGTAAAAGAATTAATAGTAAGAGCTGTTTCCGGTGGTATTATCATACCAAAAGGAAAGGCTGAAACACAAGATATTACCATAAATACAGGAGGCGTTTTTGAAGGCAGAGACTTTGATACAAAGGAAACCTATGTAAAAGTAACAGCTGCTGGAGAAGCCGAAATAAAGGCCAGTGATTTAGCAGATGTTAAAATAACGGCAGGAGGTGATGTGTATATTTATGGTAAACCTAAAAAACTCAATAAAAAGCAAACCTTTGGTGGTAGAATAGAAATTAGAGACGGCCTTTAAAAATGGACCTTTTATTATATTTAAAAGCTTCAAATTATATTTGAGGCTTTTTTTTATGGATAAAGTGTGCAAGTCACTTTATTTACTCATTAGTCATAATACTTTAATAACACCAATTATTTTCTTTACTTTGTAGGAAACACTTACTTAGTTATGATAGAAGATATCCAGGCAGCAATTCCCTTAGGCTTTTTTTTAGCTTTTATGATTGGTCCTGTATTCTTTGTTTTACTTGAAACTAGCGTGATTAAAGGTTTTCGTGCAGCTGTGGCTTTCGATTTTGGTGTTATTGTGGCCGATGCGTTGTTTATTGCCGTAGCCTATTTTTCAAGCTTTCAACTCTTAGAAAACTTAAGTAACCAACCCGGATTATATGTCTTTGGAGGCACTATTTTAGCGGTTTATGGACTAATTATCTATTTTAAAAAGTCTAAAAAGGATTTGGAAACCACCGTTGATATTATAGCACCTAAAACAAATTATATAAGATTATTTGTTAAAGGCTTCTTTTTAAATTTTATAAACATTGGGGTTCTCGTATTTTGGTTAGGTGTTATTATTGTGGTGAGTCCCAATTTAGGGAACAGCACGAATCGCTTTTTAACTTTTTTTAGCGCTATGTTAGGAGCTTATTTTGTTACCGATTTAATAAAAATCGTGTTAGCAAAACAGTTAAAAAGTAAGCTTACGCCCGTTCGCATTATTAAAGTTAAACGACTGTTAGGTCTTATTCCGGTTGTGTGTGGTACGATTTTAATCGTTAAAGGATTCTTACCTAAAGATCAATTTAACCCTAAGGATATTATTGAAGACATCGAGCATCAAAGTCATGAATAAGACTAAAGCAGCTGCTCCATTAGAATTAACGAACACATAGAACCAAAGGATCCTTTAGTGATCGTTTTTAATGGCTGAAATCAATCAATGCAGGGCATGGTTGCTTGAGAGATTGATGGTATTCGAACCGGGCTGTAATAGCACCCATATGGCGTTGAGATTTAAGCATAAAAAAAGAGCTACTTAAAAAGCAACTCTCTTTTTGAGGTGTCGAGCGGATTCGAACCGCTGTAGATGGTGTTGCAGACCACTGCCTAGCCACTCGGCCACGACACCTTATTTGTGACAGCAAATATAAAAACTTTTCCCTTTTTACACTATTTACTGCCCACTTTTCTTTTTTCGGTTATTTCTATCGTAACCATTTCAACATCACCTCCTATAGGTGGATTAATTTTACTAACAGCTACCGTACCAATAGTAACTAATTTATCTTCAGCAAAAATACGGTCTAATATGCGTTTAGCAACGTGCTCTAAAAGGGCGCTAGGTATCGCCATTTCTTCAACAACTACTCTATTTAAAAACACGTAGTCTACGGTATCTTTTAATGTATCGCTAGAAGCACTTTTTTGTAAGTCGGCTTTTACTTTTAAATCCACACGGTAATCACTACCAATGGCGGTTTCTTCTTTTAAGCAACCGTGATGTGCATACACACGTATATTTTCAACTTTTATAATTCCCATAGTTTTTTGTTAATGGGCAAAGATAACTACAAACCGCTTATTTTTTTGTAAAAATGCCAAACAGTTCGTTTTCTTTTCTAGCAGGTATAGAATTATAGCAGTGCTCAAAGCATTGAACTTCAAAATATGGAGTAAGATGATTTAAATACATTTC
Organism: Lacinutrix neustonica; assembly: GCF_026625145.1. GTDB lineage: Bacteria > Bacteroidota > Bacteroidia > Flavobacteriales > Flavobacteriaceae > Lacinutrix > Lacinutrix neustonica. The sequence continues at coordinate 2,293,564 of NZ_CP113088.1, forward strand.
TCGTGTACCTCCAAAGGGTCTTTCAGAGGCTTTGTTGAGTGGTATATTAAACCACAACCCCGCAAGCTTACCATGAGCATTAAGTAAGCTATGCATGTGTTTAGCATAGGTATCTCTGTTTATTTGAGTTGGTTCTAACGCACAAAAAAAAGTCTGTTCTAAAATTAAATCATAGGTGTTTTTATGAGAAAATAAATTCTCATGAATAAGCTGGTTTGAAGGAAAGTGAGGCACTCGACATTGTAAATTTTCTAGTGGAAGTTTTGCAATATCTAACACAAAAACGTTTTTAAATCCATTATTGAAGAGGTATTCTGCTTCATATGCATTTCCGGCTCCCGGGATTAGAATTTTTAGGGTTTTGTCTTTTAACTGATTGATATAGGCTACCAGTGGAGTAGAAGGCCTGCCTATATCCCAGCCAGTAGCCGCCTCTCGATATCGCTGGTTCCAATAGTTTCTTTCAAAGGAATCTGTATTCATCATAGATGCATTTCGTTTAAATATACTTAAAATCTATGGTTTTTTCACTAATTTTACAGCGCACTATAAATTGATTTAATAGCTGTAATCAATAGTATTTTTTTATGTCTGAAGAAACAAGATCGCTCAACTTTTTAGAGCACATTATAGAAGAAGATTTGTCACAGGGAATTTCTAAAAACGATCTTCGTTTTCGTTTTCCACCGAGCCTAATGGCTATTTACATATTGGTCATACAAAAGCCATTGGTATTAGTTTTGGTTTAGGTGAAAAATATAATGCACCAGTAAACCTGAGGTTTGACGATACTAATCCAGCAAAAGAAGAGCAGGAATACGTGGATGCTATTAAAAAAGACGTTTCTTGGTTGGGATACCAATGGGCTGAAGAGTGCTATTCTTCAGATTATTTCCAACAACTTTACGATTGGGCAGTCCAATTAATAAAAGATGGAAAAGCCTACGTTGATTCGCAATCTAGCGAGGCGATGGCTGCGCAAAAAGGAACACCAACACAACCAGGGGTCGATGGCCCGTATAGAAATCGTTCTGTTGAAGAAAATCTCGACTTATTCGAGAGAATGAAAGCCGGCGAATTTAATGAAGGGGAGCATATATTACGCGCTAAAATTGACATGCAGCACCCCAATATGTTAATGCGTGACCCCTTAATTTATCGTATTTTAAAGAAACACCATCACCGTACAGGAAACGATTGGTGTATTTACCCCATGTACGATTGGACGCATGGTGAAAGTGATTATATAGAACAAATTTCACACTCGTTATGTTCGCTTGAATTTAAGCCTCATAGAGAGCTTTACGATTGGTTTTTGGACCAAGTTGTAGAGGGGAATAGATTACGTCCTAAACAACGTGAATTTGCGCGTTTGAACCTGAGCTATACGATCATGAGTAAGCGTAAGCTACTTAAATTAGTAGAGGAAGGGATCGTAAACGGATGGGACGATCCAAGAATGCCAACCATTTCTGGTTTACGTCGCCGAGGTTACACTCCTGATGCTATTAGAAAATTTGTAGAAACCGTCGGTGTTGCTAAGCGTGAAAACATCATTGATGTGTCTCTTTTAGAATTTTGTATTCGTGAAGATTTGAATAAAATAGCGCCGCGAGTGATGGCTGTGTTAGATCCCGTTAAATTGGTGATTACTAATTATCCGGAGGATAAAGAAGAATGGCTGGAGGCAGAGAACAACCCGGAAGATGAAAGTGCCGGTTACAGACAAATCCCTTTTTCTAGGGAATTGTATATTGAAAAAGAAGACTTCAAAGAAGTCGCGGGGAGTAAATTTTTTAGATTGAAACTTGGTGGAGAAGTGCGATTAAAAAACGCTTATATCATTAAGGCAGAGCAGGTGGTAAAAGACAAAAATGGAACCATCACCGAAATTCAATGTACCTATTCTGAAGATACCGATAAGAAAGTTAAAGGCACCCTCCATTGGGTCTCTATAAAACACGCCGTTAGGGCAGAGGTTAGAGAGTATGATCGATTGTTTGTAGATGAAGCACCGAGATAGTCATACTGATAAAGATTTTATGGATTTCATAAATCCTAATTCACTTAAAATTATTAACGCTTTTGTAGAACCTAGCTTATTAGAGGCTAAAGTGGGAGATCAGTTTCAGTTTCAGCGTTTAGGGTATTTTAACGTTGATGAGGATGCAACAGCACAAAAATTAGTGTTTAATAAAACAGTGGGTTTAAGGGATTCTTGGGCGAAGCAAGCGCCTAAACCCGCTCAAAATAATGAGCACAAACAACCGCAACAGAACACGCGTTCAGCTATAGAGCAAATAAAATCTTTTGGTAAAAAATATGATAGAATGAATGCCGAACAGCAAGCAAAAGCAAAGGCTGAAATTCAAGAACTAGCCAAAAAGGTACACTATGATGAGCTAGAGCCTTTATTTGGAACCGCTGTTAAAAAGGTAGGGACTCGTATAATTACCATGATAACATTAGGGGTGTTATTGAAGGATGGCTTAGAGAAGAATGACGCCATAAACGCTTTTATTGCTAAGGCGTTGGAAGACAAAAATGAGCTATTGGTTAGTGAAACTAAGGGCATAGCTTAAAAAGGCAGAAATGTAAGAGTAGGGATGTCTGCTAGAAAGACCACAAATCCGTTTCAATAATTTTTTAGTACATTTAAAGTACTAACTTAAAAATCAAAACAGTATGGAAGGATTTAATTATTTGGCAATTTTCGTTGCTGCTCTAGTACCTATTTTTATTGGATTTATTTGGTATAATCCAAAAGTATTTGGAACGGCGTGGATGCGCGAAGCCGAAATGACTGAGGCTAAAATGAAATCCGGCAATATGCTAGTTATTTTTGTTATCACCTTAATTCTGTCTTTTATATTAGCATTCTTTGTTCAAACATTAACCATTCATCAAACGGGAGCTTATAGTTTAATGGGTGGAGATCCAGCACTTGCGAAACCATCATACGAAGCCTTTATGAGGGATTACAGGGATGCATTTAGAACCTTTCAGCATGGTGCTTTACATGGTGTCTTAGCAGGATTATTTCTCTTTTTTCCAGTGATTGCTATAAATGGGTTATTCGAGCGTAAAAGTTGGAAATACATTCTAATGAATTCAGGGTATTGGGTAATCTCTTTGGCTGCGATGGGTGCCATTGTATGCGGTTGGAGGTAAGTCTAAAATAAAGTATATTTACAAAGACTGGAAGCCTTACGTTTTCAGTCTTTTTCTTTACGCCTTTGATACACTATAAATTATACGATACAGTAAATAATCTACCTGATTCTTGGGACAGTGTACAAAACCATGATGTTTTTTTAAAATCGAACTTCCTCAAAGGACTAGAATGCTCCTGTCCGGATAACATTACCCCATTTTATGTAGGAATATTTAAAGCAGAGGCGCTCGTTGGAATAGCAATTATACAACGTGTAGAAATGTATTTTGACGATATATTTAGAGACACTTCTGATAACTTCTTGTACCAAAAAGCTAAGCAAATAGTCGCTAAAATTGTTAGAGGGAATGCTTTAATTGTTGGCAATCTCATGCATACTGGACAACATGGTTTATATTGTAATACTCAAGCCATTACTTTTGCAACGTATTTAAATACCATAGACCAAGCGTTAACCCAAATAAAAGCAGAAATTAGAAGGAAGCACAACAAAAAAATCCGGATTATCGCTTTTAAAGATTATTTTGAAGAGGACGGCATTCATCAAAACAGCTTTTTTTTAAAAAGCAGAAGTTGTATAGGGTAGAAGTGCAACCTAACATGGTTTTTGATATTCCTGAGTCTTGGACCACGACAGGGGATTACATTTCTAGTTTCAGAAAAAAGTATAGAGACCGTTACAAGACGGCTAGAAAAAAAGGATTTACTATTGTTAAAAAGGAACTAACATTAGTTGAAATAGAAGCCTTGGAAGCCGATTTATTCCAACTCTATAAAATGGTCTCAGATGGCGCCGGGGTGAATTCTTTTGTTCTTCCTAGGGATCACTTTAGCCATTTAAAGAAAGCATTAAATACCCAATTTAAAATTTTCGCCTATTTTCTAGATAATAAGCTTGTTGGTTTTTATACCCTGATTTTAAATAACAACAACTTAGAAACTTATTTTTTAGGCTATAATAAAAATCTACAACACAAACACCAGTTGTATTTAAATATGCTCTATGATATGGCTTTTTATGCTATCGAGAACCATTGTGTTCAGGTGATTTATGCGCGAACCGCCATGGAAATTAAAAGCTCTGTTGGTGCGCGGCCTAGAAACATGCATATTTACATGAAACATACCAATAATTTTATCGCCAATACAATTTTGAAAATCATTGTTAGATACCTCAATCCTACAACTGCTTGGCAAGAGCGTCATCCTTTTAAATAAATTTAATAAAAGATTAGCATTATATTTTTGAGGTTCTTTTGAAGTTTAAATACCTTTAAGTAAATCAACAGATCATGAAAAAAACACAACAAGATATTCTTACCGAAATTTCAACATTACGTAGAACAATCGAAGAGAACTATCCAGAATTACAAAAATACCTAGATGAAACACGAGAAACTCTTCCTCAGGGCGGTATAGGTGGAGAAATAGATGTAGATTCTTTAAAAAATCATAGAGATAGCTTAAAGAGCCTGATTGATAAATATAAAAAACAGGAAAAATAAAAACAATTCTATAAAAAAGCCTCAAGTATTATACTTGAGGCTTTTTTATGGCATGATCTGCGTATTATTCTTTTTTCTTTTTTTGATTTTTCATGGCTTCACCAATTTGATTACTAGCAGTAAAACTTGCCACCATGTCGTTTAACATTTGACTTCCTGCTTGTGGAGAGTTTGGTAATAGAATTAAGTTACTATTCGTCTCTTGACCAATGGATTGAAGTGTGTCGTAATGTTGTGTGACTACTATTAAAGCCGAGGCTTCTTGAGAATTAATACCCACTTTATTAAGTACTTCTACCGATTCTTCAAGACCACGCGCAATTTCTCGACGCTGGTCTGCGATACCTTGACCTTGTAAACGCTTACTTTCGGCTTCAGCTTTCGCTTTTTCTACGATTAATATACGTGCAGCATCCCCTTCAAATTGCGCGGCGGTCTTTTCTCGATCGGCCGCATTAATACGATTCATCGCTGCTTTTACTTGCGCATCAGGATCTATATCTGTAACTAAGGTTTTAATAATGTCAAAACCATAATCAGACATGGCATCGTTTAATTCGGTTTTAACCGCGATTGCAATATCATCTTTTCTTACAAAAACATCATCTAATTTCATTTTTGGGACTTCGGCACGAACCACATCAAAGACGTAACTTGTAATTTGATCATGTGGATAATCTAATTTATAAAAAGCATCATAAACTTTTTGACTAATAACACGGTATTGTACAGATACTTTAAGGCGAACAAATACATCGTCTAATGTTTTCGTTTCGATGATGACGTCTAATTGCTGAATTTTTAAACTTAATCGACCAGCGATCTTATCAACCGGAGGAACCTTTAATTGTAGGCCGGATTGACGGATACTTTGAAATTTTCCAAAACGTTCTACAATGACCGCTGTTTGTTGTTTCACGACAAAAAAAGCAGAGAATAAAATGATTATTCCGAGGAATACAATAGGTATTAAATAAAGCATGAGTTTTTAAATTATTGGGTTAGACATTTGTTGATTACTAAATTAAGTTATATTTATACAATAAACCTTTAAGTTATTATGAAAAAGATACCATTTGTTTTATTAGTAGCACTTAGTATATGTTTCGTTACAATAAGTAGCGCACAAAGTAATAAATATGTTATTAAAAACGGTTTTGCTATAGGTGGAGGACTTACTCAATTTGATATCATTACAGACAACTTTGAAACCACAAAAGGAGAAGGCTGGATTGGTGGTATGAGTGCCACAGTGATGCCACCACACAGGCCATATGGTGTAAGTTATGGGATGCAACTCTCTGAAAACAGCATAGGTGTTTCTCGGTTATACATCCTTAACAGATTTAACGGCACAAGAGGTAGAATATAAAATATTCACCGCACAACTGGCTTTTTTGTGGCACATTAAATTAGTTAACGAATTTGTAACTTTAGATTTAGGACCTATGTTACAATATAATAGTGACTTAGAATTAAAGGACTATACTCAAGAAACCTATTTAATTAGGAATTACAATAACTTAACAGCAAACGACATCACCGAAATTTCAAATATTAATTTCAACGCGGCAGCAGGTGTAACCGCCGGTTTTAGTCATTTTAAGATTAGGGCTCAATATATTTATGGGGTGACCAATATCCTGAATAAGTTAAACTCTAATAATAATTTAGATGTAATCGATAATGATAAAAAGTTTAAAGGAAACCAATCTATGCTCGCGTTTACAGCTATGATTACTTTTTAATATATTGAGTTTTAGGCGTTAATGTTTATATTTGGATTTTAATGCAATCTAAAAACCATTAATATTATCCTTAATATGAAGCAAAAATTAGTCTTTTTAGTCTTAGTAAGCATTACAATGCTTTCTTATGCACAGCACGATAAGGACGTTATTGCTCTTAAATGGCTAACAGCGAATCAGACGCGACTAGGTATTCACTCTAATCACTCTTTCAAGATGTTGTTTAGTACTGCTGGATTATCCGGAGAAACCTTTCGTTTTTACCAAATGATTAATGGTGTTCAGGTTTATGGCGCTGAAGTAACTATTCATGTCTCAAATGATAATAACGTGACCTTTCATCAAAGTACATATGATAGAGCGGTAGCTACTATCAATACCACTCCTACCATCTCTAAACAGAAAGCAATCCATATCGCCGAGACAACACATCCACGCCGGAACTATTGCTTTCGAAAAGAATGACTTATACATTTATAATAAAATGGGAAAGACATTACTCACTTACGTTATAACTATAGAGCCTAAAGTGACCCCAATAGGAAGTTGGGAAATTATAATCAATGCGCTAACGGGTGAGGTTTTAAGTGCTCGAGATAAAGCGTATTATTATAATGGGGAGGATGAAAAACAAGGAAATAAGAGACATAGAAAAGAGTTTATAAAAAGGAAAAAAAGCACCGTGAATGGGAGCGGATTCGTTTATGAAACAGATCCCTTGACAGCGACTTTAAATGTATATGGTGGTCAATATGTAGATGCAAACGACGCAACCAACCCTGCTTTAGATGCCGCAAGATCTAGTGTTACATTATTAGATATCACCCAAACGGGAGGGGAGTTTTTCTTAACAGGACCTTATGCTGAAATACAAGACTTTGAAGCACCAAATAAAGGCGTTTTTTCTCAAGGCACGAGTGTCTTTAATTTTAATAGAAATCAGGATGCTTTTGAAGCAGTAAATGTGTACTATCATATCGATAAAAGCATGCGATATTACAATGAAACCTTAGGGTTGAATGTTAAGCCCTATCAATATAACTCCGGTGTAAGAGTAGATCCTTCCGGTTTAAGTGGAGCTGACAATTCACACTACCTTCCCGGCTCCGGTAGGTTAGCTTTTGGTGAAGGTTGTGTGGACGATGCAGAGGACGCAGACGTCATTATTCATGAACTTGGACATGGCATTCATGATTGGATTACAAATGGTGCTACATCGGCTTATTTGGGTGAAGGTAATGGGGACTATTTAGCAGCCTCTTATAAAAGAAGTTTTGCACAGTGGTCCCCTTCAGATGCCTCCTATGATTTTATGTTTGGATGGGATGGAAATAATCCCTGCTGGCCAGGACGAACGACGGCAGATACACGAAGCTATCCAAATGGATTGATTGGACTCCAAGGCGGGGCCGCTCATTTTGATGGCGAGATGTGGTCATCGACATTAATGGAAATTTGGGATATTATTGGTCGTGAAAAAACAGATAAAGCCTTTATCGAAGGGATCGCCATGACCAATAGTAATACCAATCAAGAACAGGCTGCCATTGCTGTAAGGCAAGCAGCTATAGATATGGGAGTTGCGGGTGGTTATACCTGCGAAGATATTCAAGTATTCACAGATAGATTTACGGCAAGAGGTTATAATTTACCAACCTATACGTGTACATTAAGTGTCGCGGCATTTGAAACCAAGCCAATCGTAATGTTCCCTAACCCAACAAAAGGGGCCCTCACTTTTAAAAACCTTACGGAAACATATAATATTTCTGTTTTCAATATGCTGGGTCAAAAAATTAAGAACCATACCTTAAGTACATCGCAAAACTCTTTAGATGTGTCACACTTTGCCTCGGGAACTTATTTTATAAAATTTTATGGAGCAGATACCGTGTTAAAGTTTGTAAAACAATAAGAACAGTTTATACATAAAAAAAACGGATTCAATAGTTGAATCCGCTTTTTTATAGCTGATGCTTAAGTTATAGCGTGGCTATTACTTTTTCTATGCGTTTAATCGTTTCGTTTTTTCCTATCATAAACATGATATCAAAAACATCCGGGCCTTTTAAATCCCCAACTAGTGCCAGTCGTAAGGGCATCATGACTTTGCCAAAGCTTATTTCATTTCCAGTAATCCAGCCCTTGATGTCTTTTTGAAGGGTTTCTACTTCAAAAACATCTATTTTTGAAATGATGGCTCCCAATTCTGTCATTAAGCCTTTGGTGTCGTCTTTGAATGCTTTTTTAGACGCTTTTTCCTCAAAGTGCTCCGGGGTTGTGAAGAAGAAGTGGCTTAACTCCCAAAAGTCGCTTATAAACGTCGCACGTTCTTTTATTAACCCGATAGCCATGGCAATATAATTGATATCTATATTTTTTAGTTCGGTCGGGCTTCTATAAAAGCCTCTGCTAACACCTCATTATCCTGCTCTTGCATATAATGATGGTTGAACCATTTAATTTTATCTCGGATCAAAGCGCGCCCCCGCTTTATTTACTCGTTCTAGATCGAACGCCTGAGTTAATGCTTCTATATTAAAAAGTTCTTGTTCTGTCCCCGGGTTCCATCCTAAAAACGCCAAGAAATTTATAACCGCATCAGAGAAATATCCCTCTTCCTTATAGCCTTTAGCAGGGTCACCTTCTTCAGGATGCCATTCTAAAGGAAATACAGGAAACCCTAGTTTGTCGCCATCTCGTTTACTTAACTTTCCTTTTCCTGTTGGTTTTAAAATAAGTGGTAAATGTGCAAATTGTGGTGCTTCCCATCCAAAAGCAGTATAAAGCTGCATGTGTAACGCTAAACTTGGCAACCATTCTTCACCTCTAATAACATGAGAGATTTCCATTAAATGATCATCTACAATATTGGCTAAGTGATAGGTAGGCATACCATCACTTTTAAATAAAACTTTGTCATCTAAAACATTCGTGTCTATTTTAATTTCACCACGAATAATATCTTTTAAGTGCAGAGTTTCGTCTTGGGGTGATTTAAAACGAATCACATAATCGTCACCTGCCTTTAATTTTTCTTGTACGGCCTCTTCAGTTAGCGATAATGAGTTACTTAATTTTAAACGGTTGTGCCAATTATAGATAAATGTTTTCCCTTTTGACTCGTGATCAGCCCTGTGGTAATCCAGTTCTTCTGAAGTGTCAAAGGCATAATAAGCATTGCCACTAGCGATTAATTGATCGGCATATTGCTTATATAAATGTTTCCGCTCGCTTTGTCTATAAGGACCAAATTTTTCGTTTTTATCTGGGCCTTCATCAAAAGGAATATTGCACCAAGTTAAGGCGTTTACTATATAATCTTCTGCGCCTTCAACATATCGGGTTTGATCGGTATCTTCTATTCTTAATATAAAAGTACCGTTGTGTTTTTTAGCATATAAATAATTGAAAAGCGCTGTTCTTACGCCTCCAATGTGTAAAGGTCCTGTTGGACTTGGTGCAAATCGCACGCGAACATTTTTAGACATGTTTTAATTTTAATCTCCAACTGTCACATTAAGCACAGTTCAAGTGTTGTTTTATATAACGACAAAGATAGAGTGATAAGTCTAAAGAAGAAAGAGAGCGTGTACAAGATTTATAAAATCACGCATATTTATTTTAAATGGAAACCATGTCACGAGGTACACGTTTATTCATAATCTTAAACCATAAAGGCGGCATTAAGGCTAAAACCATAGAAGTAGGATATCCAAAGGGCATTTGTGGACTCTCATCGTGGCAATCTAAAATTTGATATTTTTTAGATGTTTTGTAATGGTGGTCACTATGCCTTGTCAACTCATAAAGGACAATACGTCCAACAACATGATTGGAATTCCATGAATGCATTTCACGTACGCGTTCGTATCGTCCAGATTTGGTTTTATGTCTTAGTAGGCCATAGTGTTCAATATAATTAACGGTTTCCAGCATAATAAACCCTCCAATTCCTGATAAAATGGCAAAGAGTAGGACCGTTTTTCCGAAGACCATAAAAACAACAGCTAAATAAGCTAGTTGCAGTATCGTGTACCAAAGCATGTCGTTTTTTACAGACAAAAAGGATTGATTATTGTTTTCAAGTCTTTTCGTTTGAATGCGCCACGCATTAAAATATTGTCGAACCGTAGAGGTAAACCAAAAGGAGTAAACGCTTTGATTGTATCGAGCTGTAGCTGGATCTTCAGGGGTAGCTGCATGTAAATGGTGGCCAAAGTTATGCTCAATATAAAAATGCATATAGAAGGCAGGTAAAAGCAATGCTTTGCCTATAAATCTTTCGTTTGTAGCTTGTCTATGCCCTAATTCGTGGGCAACATTGATACCATTCGTTCCTAGTACAATTCCCATAGAAATAAACAAACCTATGAATTCGTAGGTTGCTAAAACGTTTGTTGAAACTATGATAAAGCTATAGATGAGCAAAGCTAAAACTACAGGTAAATTCATATAGAGCAACCAATCGAACACTTTTCTTTTTAGTTTAGAATCCGCTTCTTCTGCTGTTAAATTTTCCGTTTGTATAGGAAGGAGAAGGTCTAAAACAGGAATGATTCCAAAGGCATAAACTGGCGTTAAAAAAGTATAGACACCTTTAAAATATAAGCCAATAATTGCAACTACGGGAAGGGAAAAGGCAGCGATGTATTTGATATCTTTCATATGGAAGTCTGGTTATTATTTATGTGTAGTCGGAACGCTTTGTTGGGACACGTACTAAATTAACAATAGATTATAAATCTAAACAATTCTTTTATAAAATAAAACTGTATTTTAGTAAGTTAGAACATTATAAGCAATATAATATGTTACACGGTGTGTTGTTGAAACGCTTTTTAATAAAGTTTAGATTGTCGTTCCACTCTTAATAAGCGCCAAAAAATGAATATCACATTGAATAATTTTAAAGACATACAAACTAAATTAGAACAGTTCATTCGTAAATATTATACCAATGAACTTATTAAAGGCATCCTTCTGTTTTTTAGTATAGGGCTTCTGTACTTTATACTTACGTTACTTATTGAACATTTTTTATGGTTGAATACGGGGGCAAGAATGCTATTATTCCGGTTATTTATTTTTGTCGAGTTGGTTTTATTTATCAGGTTTATTGTGATGCCGTTAACCAAGCTAGCGAAGCTTCAAAAGGGAATTAACTATGAAGAAGCCGCCGATTGATAGGAAGCCATTTTCCTGAGGTTAGTGATAAATTATTAAATGTACTTCAGTTAAACACGGCATCGACTCAATCTGAATTGTTATTAGCAAGTATTAATCAGAAATCGGAAGAATTACGTCCCATTCCTTTTAAACTTGCTATTAATTTTAAAAAAAACCTGAAATACTTAAAGTATACTGCTATTCCAATCTTAATAATTGCCAGTGTGGTCTTGTCCGGAAAAAGCGCGTGGTTTAGTGAGAGTTACCAACGTGTTGTTAATTATCAAACAGCGTATGAGCCGCCGGCACCATTTCAGTTTTTTGTTTTGAATGAAGAATTGGAAGTAGTAGAGAACACCTCTTTTAGACTCATTATTAAAACAGCGGGAAAGGTTATTCCGGAAGCGGTGCAAATAAAATTTAATGATGAAACGTATTATTTACAGCAACAGGGATTAGGGAGTTTCGAGTATGTGTTTGAACAGCTTAAAGACAATCTTACATTTCGTTTATCTGCGAACAATGTATATTCCAAACCTTACAAGATACGAGTGATACAAGCGCCAACATTGCTCAGTTTTGATATGGTTTTAAATTACCCCAATTACACTAATAAACGCGACGAAATATTAAAAAGTACGGGGAATGCGGTGGTACCGGCAGGTACTTTAGCGACATGGAAGCTTAGGACTAAGGCCACAGACCATGTACACTTGCAGGCAAAGGACACTATAGCATTTACTAATGAAGGTAATGGCGATTTTGTGTCTAGCAAGCGTTTGTTTACTAACTATGTTTACAGCATAGCTACTAGTAATCAAAACCTTCAAGGTTATGAGAATGCGGGTTTTAATATTTCAGTAGTACGTGATGAATATCCGAACTTAAATTGGAATCTAAAATAGATTCTTTGGACAAGCAATCCCTTTATTTTTATGGACAGGTAAGTGATGACTACGGTTTATCTAAGTTACAGTTAGTGTATTATTCCAGTGGTGACGAAGCGAAGAAAAGCTATGTACCCATATCCATCTCAGGCTCTAATTTTAGCGAATTTGTTAGTGCTTTTCCTAATCAATTGGATATTGTTGATGGCGTCGCCTATGATTTGTTTTTTGAGGTGTACGACAACGACGCTGTGAATGCTAACAAGCGAACGAAAAGTAGGGTGTTTACTTATAGAAAGCGTACTGTAGAGGAGGAAGAAGATAAACAGTTGCGGGAGCAGAGTGAAACTATTGAAAACTTGAGTAAGTCTTTGGATCAGTTTGATAAACAGGAAAAAGAGCTAGAGGCGATATCTAAAAACCAAAAGGAGAAACCTGAACTTAGTTTTAATGATAAAAAGAAGTTTGAACATTTTCTGAAGCGTCAAAAGCAACAGGAACAAATGATGCAGAACTTCAATAAAAAATTGCAAGATAATTTAGAGGATTTTCAAAAGGAAGAGGATCAAGAAGACCCTTTTAAAAAGGATTTAAAACAGCGGTTAGAAGAAAATGAAAAGCAACTTAAAGAAGATGAGAAGTTATTAGAAGAACTTGAAAAACTAAAAGAAAAGATTAATAAAGAGGCCTTTTCAGAGAAGTTAGATCAGTTAGCAAAAACAGCTAAAAGCCAAAAACGCAGTCTAGAGCAAATGTTAGAGTTGACGAAGCGCTACTATGTTAGTAAAAAGTTGGAAAAAATAGGTAATGAATTAGATAAACTGGCAAAGGAACAGGATAAATTGGCTAATGCTGCTGTTGATGAGAACACATTGCAGGAGCAAGAGGTACTTAATAAAAAATTTAATGAACTCCGAGAAAGAGTTGGAGGCCCTAGAAAAGGAAAACAATGGGCTTAGACAACCCCTGAAGCTTCCACGAAACGAAAGTACGGAGGAAAATATTAAGGAAGATCAAAAGGAGGCTTCAGAAGCTTTAGATGAAAAACAACAGGTAGAAAACCAGGAAGATAAAAAGAAAAGCGGCGATAAGGCTCAAAAAAGACAGAAAGCAGCAGCTCAAAAAATGAAACAGTTGAGTATGCAAATGCAGGCTCAAATGGGACAATCCAGTCAAGAAGCTTTAGAAGAAGATATTGAGATGTTACGACAAATTTTGGACAACTTATTATTATTTTCTTTTGATGAAGAACGTATTATGGATCGGTTTAGTAACATAGATGCTAACCACAACGAGTACGCCACCTATTTAAAGAAACAAAAGGAGTTGCGTACCCATTTTGAACATGTGGATGATAGTTTATTTGCTATATCCTTACGCCAACCTAAAATTTCTGAACAGGTGAATAAAGAAATTTCTGAGGTGTACTTCAATATAGACAAGGCCTTAGATTTGTTATCTGAGAATGATTTATATCGAGGGGTAGCTGCACAGCAATACACCGTAACCGCGGCCAATAATTTGGCTGATTTTTTAAGTGAAACACTAGATAATCTTCAAAATGCGATCCCTTCTCCTGGTTCAGGAAGTGGTGAAGGGGGAACACCATTACCCGATATTATTATGAGTCAAGAAGAACTTAATAAGCAAATGGAAGAAGGGGTTAATAACAGTGATAAGGGAAAGCCAAAAGAAGGTGAAGGACAGAAGCCGGGTAGTAAACCTGGCGATACACCTAGCGATAGTGATGGACAGGGACAAAAGACCGGGGGCCAACAATCGGGAAGTGAGAAAGGGGAAAGCGGTAACTGCGGAAAAGGAGAGGGAGAAGGAAAAGGGGCTAATAAACTGGGGGGTGATGGGTTTAATGAAGACCTGAATGGTGAATTGTATCGTATTTATCAACAGCAGCAACTTATTCGTCAAGCTCTTGAAGAACGCTTATTAGAGGATAAATTAGGGAAAGGTGCTATTGGTGAAACCAAACAATTATTAAAAGACATGGAACATGTAGAACTGGATTTAATAAATAATGGCTTTACCAACGAGACGCTGAGTAAAATGATGCAGTTACAACATCAATTATTGAAGTTAGAAAAGGCAACTTTTGAACAAGGGGAGGATACGAAACGCAAATCGGAGACGAACAAAAAAGAGTTTGAAAACACAACGAGTAATCAAATTCCCACTGCAAAAGAATATTTTAACACCACTGAAATTTTGAATAAACAAGCCTTACCTTTGCAGCAAATTTACAAAATGAAGGTACAAGAATATTTTAAGAAATTTGATGATTAGTTTTAACTACGAGAACAATTTTAAATTACCAAACGAGCATAGAGTATCGAGTTGGATTTCCGATGTTATCCAATCAGAAGGATGTATAGAGGATGAGGTGAATTATGTATTTTGTGATGATGCGTATTTGTATAAATTGAATGTCGAGTTTTTGAATCATGACACACTCACTGATATTATTAGCTTTGATTATTCGGTAGGAAAAACACTACAAGGCGATGTGTTTATCTCCACCGAAAGAGTCTCAGAAAACGCCAGTGATTTTGATGTAGCATTTGAAGATGAATTACACCGGGTTATGGTTCATGGTATATTGCACTATTGTGGGTACAAAGACAAATCTGAATCTGAGGCAAAATTAATGCGGGAAAAAGAAAATCACTACCTCGGCCTAATTAAATAAGACCCGTTAAATAGTTGTACATTTGCCAACTTTAATTTTTGAAATGCAAATTGTTTCACGTGGAACACGGGTATTCGAATAGGAGATATGGTTGGTTTTATTTAGAAACTGATGGATTGATTGTTTCACGTGGAACACAAGATTATTTTATTATAAGTCACGACTGTTTTGTATAAAGGAGTCTAAAAAAGAGTAATATGTTTAACGAAGTATATGATGTTATTGTTGTTGGGGCTGGGCACGCTGGAAGTGAGGCGGCGGCTTCTGCTGCAAACATGGGGTGTAAGACATTGCTCATCACGATGAGTCTACAAAATATTGCACAAATGTCGTGTAATCCTGCTATGGGAGGTATAGCAAAAGGACAAATTGTTCGAGAGATTGATGCCCTTGGCGGGTACTGCGGGATTGTGAGTGACACCTCGGCTATTCAGTTTAAGATGTTGAATAAATCTAAAGGACCTGCGATGTGGAGCCCTAGAGTGCAGAGTGATCGCATGCGTTTTGCCGAAGATTGGAGACTGCTTTTGGAGAACACGCCTAATCTTGATTTTTATCAAGAAATGGTTTACGGGTTGATTATTGAGAATAACAGGGTCGTTGGTGTTAAGACCTCTCTTGGTGTTGAGGTGAAGGGAAAAACCGTAGTGCTTACTAATGGGACTTTTTTAAATGGGTTAATTCATATAGGCGACAAAAATTTTGGTGGTGGTAGAGCAGGAGAAAGAGCGGCAACTGGAATTACAGAGCAGTTGGTTGGTTTGGGTTTTGAGTCTGGAAGAATGAAAACTGGAACACCTCCAAGAGTGGATGGCCGCTCATTGGATTTTTCTAAAATGGTGGAACAGCCAGGAGATGTTAATCCGAGAGAAATTTTCATATTTAGATATTACAAAGCCGTTAGAAAATCAGCGCTCATGTTATATGACTTATACAAGTGCATTGGTACATGATTTGTTGAGAGAGGGGTTTGATCGTTCTCCTATGTTTAATGGTAGGATTAAAAGTTTGGGACCGAGATATTGCCCAAGTATTGAAGATAAGATAAACCGCTTTGCAGATAAAGATAGGCATCAATTGTTTGTAGAACCAGAGGGATGGAACACTTGTGAAATGTATGTAAATGGTTTTTCTACCTCCTTGCCGGAAGATGTTCAATTTAAGGCGATGCGTTCCATTGTTGGTTTTGAAAACGTAAAATTCTTTAGACCAGGCTATGCTATAGAGTATGATTATTTTCCGCCCACACAATTAAAACATACCTTAGAAACGAAACTGATTGACGGGTTGTTTTTTGCTGGTCAAATTAATGGGACTACAGGTTATGAAGAGGCGGCTTCACAGGGTTTGATGGCGGGTATAAATGCGGCATTAAAAGTACAAGAAAAAGAACCTTTTATTCTTAGAAGGGATGAAGCGTATATTGGTGTGTTGGTGGATGATTTAATTACAAAAGGAACAGAGGAGCCGTATAGAATGTTTACCTCTAGGGCTGAATACAGAACGTTATTGAGACAAGATAATGCAGATTTTAGGTTAACGCCTAAAGGTTTCGATCTGGGTTTAGCAAGTGAAAAAAGACTGAGAAGAATGGAGGAGAAGAGGGAGCAGTCTGAAAATTTCGTACAGTTTTTTAAGGAGACGAGTATAAGCGCTGAAGAAGCAAATCCTGTTTTGGAAGCTAAGGATTCTGCGGCGGTTTCGCAACAAGGAAAAATGTTTAAATTGTTTGCAAGGCCTAATATAGGTATTGAGGATGTGAGGAAATTTGAGGCGGTTGAAAGTTATATTCGATCGCATAATCCGGATCGGGAGGTTATAGAGCAGGCGGAAATTCAGGTTAAATATTCGGGTTATATTGAGAAAGAAAGGAACAATGCTGATAAGCTAAGTCGATTAGAAAACATTAAAATCCCAGCTAATTTTGATTACTCAGCATTGCAGTCCATGAGTCTCGAAGCAAGGGAGAAATTAAATAAAATACAACCAGTGACGATTTCACAGGCCTCACGAATAAGCGGGGTGTCGCCGAGTGATGTCTCTGTTCTTTTAGTTTATATGGGACGTTAAATTATTCGTGTTGTTTGTTTGTTCCACGTGGAACGTCTTATTAAACATGAGTCTTGATTGAAATTTCACTAATTGATGGATGGTTTCGATGCTTATAGGTGATTGGTTATAGAAGATGCTTTGGGTCTTTTAAGACTTTAAAGTTTGCCTTTATTCTTTAACACAATGACAAGTGTTTCTTTGAATTCGTGGTTTGCTATTTTTGTTTTAGAAAGAGCGGTTGGTCTTAGATTAAAAAACGCATTAAGTAACGCGACTGGGTTTATGAGTGGTGATAATGGTGTTGTTTGTTGACTCTAAAACAAATGCTTTTGTTTTTTTATCGCAAAGAAATTGTGGTGATCTAGAAAAAAGTCTAGGGAGATATGCTAAGTTTTTATTAGTACATGCATGTGTTTCTTTAAAACGAATGACCAAAAGACAACGTAAAAAGAAAAGGAAAAGGGCATGATTGGCTATGAGGTAGCGCGCGAACTTGTTTGTGATAAGAACGTTTTATTTACAAAAACTATTAAAATAAGCGCTAAAGAAAGTAATGAGAACAAAATTATAAATTCAAACGTTATTATTCCGTGTTCACGGAAGCTTTTTAAAAACAAATTTTTAACACCCTTTTATTGTGTCTTCTAAAAACAACCCCTATTTAAAAGTTATTGACTATACCGTTTACGGAGAGGCCTTTCAACTGGTCCATAATTTAGAGATGGACTATTTGGAAACGAGACCAAAACCTTCTGCAGATAAATTACCAGCCTATTATAAAAGTGAAGATTATATTTCTCATACCAATGCCAAACGAAACCTGTTTGAAAAAGTGTATCACCAAATTAGAAATATTTCTTTAAAGAGAAAACTAAAGTTGATTAATAGTTTTAACCCTGAAGACAAACAGCTTCTAGATATTGGTTGTGGTACGGGGGCCTTTTTAAAAACAGCACAAAACAATGGTTGGCATGTGTGTGGTGTGGAACCAGATACAGAAGCAAGAACCGTAGCCAATAACATCACTAATAATAAAGTTTTTAATGTTGATCATTTATTAAACCTTAAGGAGCATAGTTTTGATGTCATTACGTTATGGCATGTTTTAGAACATTTACCAAATCTCGACGAGCAGGTTTCTGTTTTAAAACGTTTACTCAAGCCAAATGGTTTTTTGCTTATTGCCGTTCCTAATTATAAAAGCTACGATGCCTCAGTATATAAAAATTTTTGGGCTGCTTACGACGTACCGAGACACCTTTGGCATTTTTCACAGACAGCGATTAAAAAACTATTTGGAAAAGAACATATGGAAGTTGTGAAAACCTATCCCATGATTTTTGACGCGTTCTATGTAAGCTTACTTTCTGAAAAATATAGAAACAACTCAATGAACCTTATTAGAGCTTTTACTGTTGGATTGCAATCCAATTTAAAAGCTAAGCGCTCTGAGAGTATTCTTCTTTGATTTATGTGATTAAAAATAGGTAAAATTCATTTTTAAGCTTTATTCGGAAGGGTCTTGGTTTTAAACAAAGCTTTACCTCGGCTTTTTTCATTAATGCCTTAAAACGGCTTATTTGAAGCTGTTTTTGATAGAGGGTTGTTATTAAAACTAATTTTCATGATAAGTATTTCTTATAGTTGGAAATTCAGACCAATTTATTTCTAAAAATGTAAGTCTACTTTTATATTTTTGCGTCACACTTAAAAAACATAAAAATGAAAAATTTAATTTTAGCGGTAATGGCCATGGTGACATTAGCGTCTTGTCAACAACAAAAAATTGGGTATGTTGATAATGGTAAAGTCATAAATGACATCCAAGAAAAAAAGACGTCGAGTCTAAATATGAAGCTTTAAACGAATCGTTTAAAAATAGAGCTGATAGCCTTGGTAAAAGTTACCAAATGGAATACCAAGAATTACAAACTAAAGCGGCTAAATTATCTCAACAAAAACAACAGGAAATGATGCAGCCTTTTCAAATAAAAGCACAACAGTATCAACAAAGGATGCAAGCCGAGCAGCAAAAGTTGCAGACAGCTTACCAAGCCGAAATTGATTCTGTAATAAGTAAAATGAAAACGACTGTTAAAGAATATGGTAAAGCTAATGGGTATACATTTATTTTAGGAACTAATGAATCTATTGGAACTGTTTTGTATGGTGAAGAGACTGCGGATTTAACGGAGGCTATTCTTAAAGAAATTGATGCTAAATACGCTAAATAAGAGCATATAAAAATTTTAAAAGCGCTGGACCTACCGTTCGGCGCTTTTTTTATGCAATAAGCTCATACATTTCATACGTATTGAATAATTAACTATATTTAACTAGCATAATTTACCGCTATTAATTATTCTATTTAAGATGATGAGTACAACCACTTGGCTATCTCTTGTTTTCTTTACTTCATACGGTTACCTATTAGCTCAAGAGGCTATTCCATTTAAAATTCAAAATGAGTTTTATATCTATGGGGACGCTTTGGTTATTGGTAATAATGTTTTAAGTAAGGATGCGAAAGAACCGTTCAATGATCCCGATTTAACGAATGACGATATTGACATGGTATTTGTTGATGTCGACGATGACGTGTCTACTTTTAGTTCTAGTTCTGCAAATTTAATCTTGCCTTTAAATCATACTAAAATAAAGTACGCAGCATTATATTGGAGCGCGACTTATAGTTATGAGCAAGGATTTAGAAAAGAGTCCGATGGACAATTTCTCTTTCAAGGAAAGCGTGATAATAAACGTAATAAAATCAATAATATTAAATTAAAAACTCCGAACGGGAGGTATACAGACGTTATTGGCTCTGTTATTTTTGATGGCGCTAGAGATCGTGCGTTTACTCTTAACTCCCCTTACGTCTGTATGGCAGATGTTACTAAGCTTTTAAAGAATTCAGAAATTATAAATGGAGAATATATGGTTGCCAATGTTGTTGCTACCCAAGGCTTTGTTTCGGGGGAAGCGCTGCGGGTTGGTTACTTTATGTTGTTTACGAAGCCCCCACAAAAAATCCTAAATATATAACAACTTATAATGGGTTTGCTCACGTAAGTGGAGATCCAGTAACACTAAAATTTAGTAATTTTAAGGCTTTGGAGACAGGAGACGTGAAAACGTCATTAACGTTCGCTGCATTGGAAGGTGATTCAGCACTAAATGAAGATGAGTGTCTTTTTTTAAACCCAAAGTCGAAACGCGTACTGCTCTTAAATACGTTGGAAAGACCGAGAAATAATTTTTTTAATAGTAAAATCACCTATGGAAATGAAGGTTTGGCAACACGGTTCCCTAGCAGTGAAAACACCTTAGGGTTTGACATCATTTCTATGGATTTACCGGAGACCTCCCAGCCTTTAGTGGACAATAATACGACTGATGTAGAAATGGCTTTTAATACCAAAGCAGATCGGTTTTATTTGTTTTTCACCGCATTTCAAACCGAAATAAGTAAGACCTATTATGAAGAAAAGAAGAACATAGAAGAAGCTCTCGCGGAAAACATAAACACCATTCCTGTAACTAAGGATAAAATGGTAATAAAGAAAAAACCGCGACCTGGAAAACAACAAGCAAATAACAAAATTGTTCAGACAAAAAGAGATGTGCTCTCAATAAAATCGGAATATAAGCCTGATAATAAAGAGGTTAGCGATAATGAACAGAATGATGATAAAAGGGTATTTAAACCTTTACTATGGGCTAAAAGAGCTAAACCAAATACCACAGTAACAACAAAGGACTATATACCGGAGGTTGTAGACAAAGAAAAATCTCTACCAATATGGCTTAAAGAAAAGCAAGCGGCTGGCTTTGTTAAGGATACCACTATTTATCAGCCGGAAGGGTCTTTCAAACCGCTTTTAGCTCGTACTTTAGTTTTAAATCGTGAGAATTACGAAAAATTACTTACTAAGGAAGATTATATTTACGAAACACAAAATTTCAAGCGAATTCTTAACCAAGAGCCCACTTTTATTAAAGACGTGGAACAGGGCTATTATATTATAGCTAGCTTAGTTTACGATCTTGACAGCGCAGTTAAGAGTCAGAATGAATTATTAGAAAAAGGAGTACATTCTAAGATATTTATAGACCATTTGCAAGAAAAATATTACATCTACCTTTTTAACTCTGAAAATTTTTACGACGTATTTATGCTTAGAAAAGCATTTATAAAAAATCCGTTTTTA
This sequence comes from Lacinutrix neustonica, assembly GCF_026625145.1. Classification (GTDB taxonomy): domain Bacteria; phylum Bacteroidota; class Bacteroidia; order Flavobacteriales; family Flavobacteriaceae; genus Lacinutrix; species Lacinutrix neustonica. The sequence continues at coordinate 2,315,012 of NZ_CP113088.1, forward strand.
GAAGATGTGTGGATTTTGAACGTTAACATTGAAAAGCAACTGGGTAAAAAATTATAGTGTTTTATATAGTTTTCAACTGTATAATAGGGTCTATTTTCATACAATACCTACCTTAAAATAAGCACTATTTAAAATACTTTACTCAGAGCTTTTATGAAGCAATCTCGTGAGTTTTATAGACAAATCCGTCAAGATAATTTTAGAATTACCATTTCGTTCTATATGATAAATAGCCTCTTGAATTTCACTAGATATATCTAAAATATTGTTGTTGTGTACAAAAGGAGCGAACTTTTTTAAATCAAAATTCTCGTTTTTAATTTCCATATAAACGAGTGCTTCTGCATTGTAATTAAGTAATAACGCTTGTCTAAAAAAATCTAGACAAAAATTTAAAAACAGTTTTTGAGTTTCTCTTCCTGTTTTTGCAATGTCTTCACTCCAAGAAATTAAATCATGAATGGCTGCTTTATTACCTTTAGCTTTAAAAGCGGCACGAATCCGTAAAATAAACCAGTCTTCAAACTGAGTATCTTCACTATCGTGATAAACCAAATCGGAGGCTTTATTATAGTTGCCGTTAGCTTGGTGTGCTAAATTGGTGGCTACAGCTTCATTTAAATTATAGTTTTTAATGAGCGCATTTTTGATATCTACTTCAGCTAAAGGGGGAAAATGTAGCGTTTGACACCGTGATCTAATCGTACTAATTATTTGTTCTTCATCTTCAGTAATTAAGATAAATACGGTTTTATTTGGAGGTTCTTCTATGAGTTTTAACAGCTTATTCGATGCTGCCGTATTCATTTTTTCCGCCATCCAAATGACCATAATTTTATAACCGCCTTCATAGGGTTTTAATGCTAAAGCCTTAACAATATCAAGTGCTTCATCAACACCAATTTGTCCTTGTTTGTTGTCAACCCCTAGCGCTTTATACCAATCAAACAGATTGCCATAAGGTTGTTCATTTAGTACATCGCGCCACTCTTCTAAAAAGTGACTGGAAACGGGGTGCTTTTTTACTTTATCATTAGTGGTTACAGGAAAAGCAAAATGTAAATCGGGATGAGAAAAATTTTTAAACTTTAGGTTACAGGCCGCGTTTCCATTAGTGTTTTCGCCTTCGGTATTGTTACATAAAAGATATTGCGCGTAAGCAATAGCCATGGGTAAAGTACGGAACCTTCGGGCCAACAAAAAGTTGGGCATGCGGAATACGACCATTATCTACACTTGTGGTAAGATGGTTTTTTATATGCTGTTGCCCGATGATATCATTAAAAAGCATGTGGCAAATATAGTATGTCCTGTAAATAAAAGCTATTATTTATGCAGTATAAGTTGGGCCGTTATTTAAGGCGCTTTTTTAAAAAATGGTCTCAATGTATTTATTTATCTTTGAGAGGTTAGCGGATGACGCTCTTTTTTGCAATATAATCATACCAGGAGGAGTCGTGTGTTTAAATCGTGTACCTGAGCTGTGTGGATAACGGTTAGACTAAAGGGCGGTGCAACAACAAGAATAGCGATAAACACAATGTTGTTTGGATATATGTAGTGAGGAAGTGACTTTTATAAACACAAAAAAAATAAGCAAATCCTCGGCCTTTGTGCGTTGAGGATTTTAAAATATAGATTAATATAATACTAAGAGAGAATGAAGACTTTAAATGACTTTAACTTTAAAGATAAAAAAGCATTAATTCGTGTAGATTTTAATGTGCCATTAGATGACCAATTTAATGTGAGCGATGACACAAGAATTGCATCGGCAAAACCCACTATAATAAAGGTTTTAGAAGACGGAGGTAGTTGTGTATTAATGTCTCATTTAGGGAGGCCAAAAGGAGTGGATGACACCTTCTCACTTAGGCACATTAGGGATAAAGTGGAAGATGTGATTGGAGTGGAAACTAAGTTTGTAACGAATTGTGTAGGGGCGGACGCCGAGGAAGCTGCTGCCAACTTGAAACCGGGGGAGATTTTAATTCTTGAAAACCTACGTTTTCATGACGCCGAGACTAAGGGCGACAGGGCGTTTGCCGAGGAACTCTCTAAACTGGGGGATATTTATGTAAACGATGCTTTTGGTACCGCGCACAGAGCACACGCTTCTACGACTATTGTTGCCGAATTTTTTCCGGAAAACAAATGTTTTGGGTATTTGTTGGAGAAGGAAATTAAAAGTATAGATAGAGTTTTAAAAACAGGAGAACATCCAGTTTTAGCAATACTTGGAGGTGCAAAAGTGTCTTCTAAAATCACCATCATAGAAAACATTTTGGATGCCGTAGACCACTTAATTATTGGAGGAGGCATGGCTTTTACATTTGTAAAAGCACAGGGTGGCAGTATTGGTGATTCTATTTGTGAGGATGATAAATTGGATTTAGCGTTACATATTTTAAAAGAAGCCAAAGAAAGAAAGGTGACTGTTCACATTCCTGTTGACGTTGTTGCCGCAAATGCGTTTAGCAACGATGCCAATACGCAAATTGTTGATATTACAAAAATTCCGGATCGGTTGGCAAGGTTTGGATGCTGGACCAAAATCAAGAGCTCTTTTTCACGATGTGGTTATGCAATGCAAAACTATTTTATGGAATGGCCCTTTAGGTGTTTTTGAAATGGAAAATTTTGCGGCAGGAACGAAAGCTTTAGGAGACGCTATTGCAGAAGCAACCAAAAAAGGTGCTTTCTCTCTTGTTGGTGGTGGCGACTCAGTAGCTGCTGTTAAGGAATTTGGCTTTGAGAAAAAAGTAAGTTATGTTAGCACCGGTGGAGGCGCCATGCTGGAGAGCTTAGAAGGTAAAACATTACCAGGCATTGCGGCAATTTTAAAGTAAAAACGGTTTTTGTATACCATTTTTACTAACATGGCGTTATTTTTGTAATCAATTAGAGTCAATGAGAAAATTAAAAACCTACAGTATATTTTTATGTACTTCATTTTGCTGCATTTTAAGCTATGCACAAGATGCAACGCAAATTAACCCCCAAAAGAGTAGCGGGCTTCAAAGAGTAATGGACGACAACCAAGCTGTAGATGCTATCGATGGACAAACGTTATTTATAAAGGACCTGGAGCATAAAGGGCCATTAGATTTAGAAAACGCGCTTAAAGACCATCCCTTTGCCTCTGAGGTGGATAAAAAGTGGATGGAAGAACTTTACAGTAATTCTCTTTTCGACACCATTTATCGTGAGGTTTCCGACTTAAAATACGACGTAGTTGACTACCCGAGCTAACCACAGATACTTTAAAGGCGAGATTAGAAAGGTTGAATGCTAGAACGCCCTTTAATGTAGAATATAACCCCCAATTAGAAAGTGTAATAAAAGGGTGGTTAAAAAGAAGACATCATTCCCTTGAACGTTTAATGGGTTTAAGTAATTATTATTTTCCAATGTTTGAACAAGAGTTGGACAATTACAATATTCCTTTAGAGATGAAGTATCTTGCTATAGTAGAGTCTGCTTTAAAACCAAGAGCTAAATCTCGTGTTGGAGCTACGGGTTTATGGCAATTTATGTTTGCAACGGGGAAACAATATGGTTTAGATGTTAGCAGTTATGTAGATGAGCGTAGTGACCCTATTAAATCGACCCAAGCAGCTTCAAAATATCTCGCTAAGCTTTATGAAATTTTTGGAGATTGGGACCTCGCACTGGCGGCCTATAATTACGGGCCAGGAAATGTGGCTAAAGCCATAAGACGCTCTGGTGGACATAGGAACTATTGGAATATAAGACCTAATCTTCCACGTGAAACAGCGGGTTACGTACCTGCTTTTTTAGCTACAATGTATATTTTTGAGTATGCCGAAGAACATGGCTTTGTGCAACATAAACCGCAATTTAACTATGTTGAAACCGATACGATCCATATAAAACAAATGATTACGTTAGATCAGGTTTCTGAATTTACTGAGGTAAATATAGAAATCCTTCAGTTTTTAAATCCGTCGTACAAGTTGGATATTATTCCCTATATCAAGGGTAAAGAATACACCTTGCGTTTACCACGGGAAGTTGTTGGTACCTTCGTAAACAATGAAGAAAACATGTATGCTTTTGCTAAAGCAGAGTTTGATAAACGTGAAAAACCATTACCACAATTATTGCAAGCCGATACGAAAACGCGTTACAGAGTGAGAGCTGGAGATTATTTAGGTAAAATTGCAAGAAAATTTGGGGTGCGCGTGAGCCAAATTAAACAATGGAATGGCTTAAGAAGCAATAATCTCAAAGTAGGGCAACGGTTAACCATTTTTCCAAGAAATCCCTCATCTACAACGAATAATGCTTTAAACACAAATAAGTCTTCAAATCATACAGGAACGACCTATATAGTAAAAAGTGGTGACTCACTTTGGAGCATTTCGCAAAAATTTTCAGGCGTTACCATTGAAAATATAAAAGAATGGAACGATATTAGTGGGAACAATTTAAAACCAGGAGAGACCTTAAAAATTTCTAAAGGCTAAACATTTTAGAAGGTTAATATTTAAATAAAAAACAGCTCAATTATGCGTAAAACGACACTCTTAGTAGTTATTGTATTATCCCTTTTTTCATGCAAAGAAGGAAGTAAAGAAAGCCAAAGAATTCTACCAGATTCAGCAGGGCCAATAAATAATGTTTCTATTGTTATAGATAACGAACTCGGAAAAATACGGTAGGTGAGGCGATAAGAGATGTTCTTGCAGCGCCAATAGATGGACTAAATCAAGAAGAGCCGTTGTTTTCGTTAAATCAAATCCCACCTCAAGTATTTACGAGTTTTGCCAAAGAAAGCAGAAATACTTTGAAAATTGAACAAGGACCGGTAGGTTTTAAAATTGTAAAAGATGCTTTTGCCCGACCACAAACGATGATTGTTTTAAGCGGAAAGGATATTGCTGAAATAAAGATGCAGATTAATAAACATGAAACGCAAATAGTGAACGCGTTTAAGGTGTCAGACATAAGAAAAACACAAAAAGATCACCAAAAAGCGTTACAAAATGCCCAAGTGATAGAAGAATCTTTAGGTATAGAAATAGGCTTTCCTAATACGTTTAGAATTGCTACGACAGCAGCAAAGCCGGAAGATAAATTCTTTTGGATAAGACGTGATATTCCCACAGGTTACACCAATGTTCTGTTATATGAAGTGCCTATGGAAGCCCTGAAGAAGGATGACAGCCTCGTAAATCAAGTTTTAAAAATAAGAGACTCCATTGGCCGAAGTATATTGGAGGACCAGTAGAAGGGAGTTATATGGCAACAGAAATGATGTACGCCCCACACATATACGAATCCATTATCGACAATAAACCTACCATTGAAGTTAAAGGCCTTTGGGATGTAAAAGGAGGGCCCATTATGTCCGGACCTTTTATCACTTACTTTATTGAAGATAAAGTGAATGAAAGATACCTGGTCGCAGAAGGTTTTACTTTCGCACCTTCCGTGTCTAAAAGAGATTATATGTTTGAATTAGAGGCTGTAATAAAATCTATTGAGGTGAAATAAATACAGTTACTGAATATCTAAAAACAAACGCCCATGTTTAAACATGGGCGTTTGTTTTTAAAGTAAGTGTTTAATTTGTGTCAGAAGTACGTATACTAACAGGCCTGCGAAATCCGGAACCACTATTAACTTTTAGCATTGTGTGTTCAGAAAGTTCCACAATAGTTGTTTTCATAAAAATAGGAGAATTTGAAAGTGATTTTTTTTCTTGAGTTGTTTTCATAATATGGAATTTTAAATAATAAGAATGTCTTTAGAAAGTCAACTTAATTAGAGTCAACAGAGTTGTTTATTTATATATAAACGGTGAACTACTATGTCTTGTACTAATCGTTTCATCAGAGGTTTTGGCCAGATCCAACGATCATCCTAGTATTTGATTCACTTAGCTTTGTACCGGAACCACCTAAAATCTCCTTCAGGTTTGGAGCATTTAATTCAATGATGGTTTGTTTATTTATTTTTGAGTGTTTTGCTATAAATCGTTTTTGTTTGAGATGTCTTCATAGTATAAAACAAACGAAATTTACGATTATTTTTAATTTGTAATTAAATGGGATGTATAAACACTAGTATAACGTATCGTTCTGAAACAATCTTTATGCTCTATTATAGGGGGGTACTTAGTTTGATTTAGTGAGCAATACTTTTAGGTCTTGTACTATGTGTTGCCCCCGTACTACCTCCTAATGTACCTCCATTAATCTCTTTTAAATTTGAATCATTTAATTCAATAATAGAATATTTTAAAAAAGAAATTTTTTTGCTTTGCATTATTTTTTTTTGGTTAGGAAAGTCTGCTTGAATTGTTTTCATTTTAAGAGGGATTATAAAATTAATGTTTTGGTTAAATAAAAGATTAGTTTTTATATATTCAATCTTTCAAAACAAAGATATAGGATATGTGTATTCAGTTAAAGTAACTACACCCTGTTTTTATAAAAACACTTTTTTTATACAGTAAATAGCTTAAAATCAAACAATTATGTCTCTTAAAACATTCTTAAAAAACAAGATATTTTACCATAAGTGTTTTCGTATACTGTCATTATCCCTTCTAATTACCGTTTGTTTTAGTGTTGATGCTCAAAACCAACAGCTAAAAGATTCCATTAAGAAATACATCTATAATAATAGAGAGAAAACAGAATATTTTAATAAACAGTTGTTTACTTTAAGTGAAAGCAAAAATAACGAAGAAGATTTAAGTTGGTCTTATATGATCTATGCAATCATGCACGAACTGTCGAATGACTTGGATAGCACTGTATTTTATTATCAAAAGGCATTAGATAGGTCTTCGACTCCTTCAGATATTATAGATTACACTTATAGTATAGGTGTTATTTATGAAGCAAAACGGGATTATGAAAGAGCATTAAGACTTTATAATGAAGCATTATCAATAGCATCAGAAAATAATTTAGAAAGTAAAAAAGAAGACATCAGACTTTCAATCACGTCTATAAGAAATAAGGTTAATGGAACTTTAGAGTCTATCACACAACTTTTAGCCGCTTACGATAAATATGCCGATGATAAAACTTCCATTAGATATATTAGAAAAAAATTAATTGATGGTTATGTCGCTAACAGTTTATACGATAAAGCATTAATACATATTGAGGAGGGGTTAAAACAAGCTTCGGAAGAAAATAACTCAGAATATTTATACTATTTGAATGAACTTAAAGGAAAGTGCTATTTAAATAAAAAAGAGTACAAACGTAGTCATGAAGCTTTAGAAATTGCAATAAAACATGCTAATATACTAGACAATGAATTGTTTTTAGATAATACTAATTATGTGTTAGCAGAAGTTAAAAATAGACAAAGAAAAACGAAAGAATCTATTGTTTTAATAAAAAATATTTTACAGCGGGAAGACGAAAAATCATCCGAAGAGCGCTATAAATATTATAATTTACTTGCAGAAAATTACAAGTTGTTAGACAGTAGTGATGTGTCGAATACGTATTATAAAAAATCGATTAAAGAAAGAGAAAAAGCATCCATTGAAAGAATAGAAACATTAGAAAAAATTTACAAAATTTCGTTAGGCGAAGAAATTACAGAGACTAAAGAGCAAAAAACTAAAAAAAAGTACTGGATTATTGCTTTTGTAATACTACTATTTACCGCAATAGTATTGTTTTTTAGATATATAAAAATAAAAAGAAAGGATCAAATCGCTTTCGATGCGCTTTTTAGAAAAGTTAAGGATTATGAAAATAAATCAGCCCACTTAGATATAGATCTGGTTATTAAAGATCTTTCCAAAAAGGCTAATAGTGAAGCTAAAAAATTAAAGGTTGAGACAGCTGAAACCAAAGAAGCCATTTCAAAAACCAATAGATTTGTCTTGGATAAAGCAAAAGTTGGTAAGATTCTTAAAAAAATTAAAAAATTAGAACAAGAGCATTATTTTTTAAGAAAAGACTGCAACATGCATAATATGGCTAAAGCATTAGGCACAAACACTTCATATTTGTCTAAAATTGTAAATGAACACCTTAATAAATCGTTTAGTAAGTACATAAATGATTTAAGAATCGACTATGCAGTTGTTGAATTAAAAAATAGTAGTCGATTAAGAGCTTATTCGGTAGCAGCAATTGCTGAAGAATTTGGTTATAAGAATGCAGATTCCTTCTCAAGTTACTTTAAATCGGTAACAGGTATCACGCCTTCTGTTTATATAAAAAAGATTAAAAGCATTAGAACTTCTTAAGTATAATAAAGCTTTCAACTTTCCATTATAGGATTTTTATAAAAATCTAGTTTTCTATATTTTATGAAAACCGGGAGTCTTCACTTGCACAACACTTTTTTTTAAAATTACTTTGACCCAACAAACGAAAACAATTGTGTTACAGTACATTAGTCTTTAAACGTTCTAAAAAATATCATTTATAAACGTAAAGTAGAAGGGTTCACTCAAGTAAGATTGACATTTCCGAACTTTCATTTTTAAGAGCTCTTTGTTAAAAATAGATACCTGGGCAGTATAAAAATTTGCGTGAGTTGGAGAAGGAGGTGGACGCTTTTAATAGTTAGGAGTCATCGTTCTTCATTTAAACACAGCAATTAAATCTTAAATAGTATGAAAACACAAAAAAACAATTTACAATTTCACACAGCGACAATTTTAGAAATAAATGACAGCACTTTAAAAAGTGTGGATGTAGGAAGTAACCTTGGTGCCATTTTGCAAGCACTTTCTATAGGTACTGTAGCATTAATGTAAAAAGAATAAAATATGGTGATTCTTAAAAAGTAGCAATAGAGGCTAAAGTCATCGACTTAATCCATTTACAAACATGAGCTTATCTATTTACAATAACGAGAATTACCAACAGTGGACCGCTTTGTGGCACTATAAATACACAAAGCACTTTTATTAATATAAATATTAAACATTATGAAAACACAAAACACAAACTTAAGCTTTAGCAAAAACACAATGGTAGAATTAGATGAGGATCAATTATTAGCAATTGAAGGAGGAAGTTTGGGGGCCTTTGCCTTAGGCGTTGCTCTTGGAATTCTATATGAATTAGTATAATAATAACAAAACATAAATTGTAACAACAACAATAAAACACGAAATATTATGAAAACACAAAACACACAAAATAAATTAGATTTTAGAAAGGGGTCAGTTACCGAGTTAAGTGATCAAGAGATACTTGCCATCGAAGGAGGCACCGCATTCGCAGCTGGATTTGCGATTGGTCGAATTATTTCAAAAATCATTCAATAAGGATTAAAAATCATTCAATAAACCTGAACAATAGCTTTATTGTTCAGGTAATTTATTTCTAGTAGTCAAATTATATTAAAAGCCTAGTGTAAAACGATTAGAAAACAGTACCCGACAAGCGAAAACAACAAACAAACAAGATGAGAACACAAAATAAAAATTTAGAATTCACACAAAAGACCCTTTTGGAGTTAAATGACAATAATTTACTAACCATTAATGGAGGAGGGAGCACAAACCTTTTTATAGAGTCATGTATTAGCTATTAAAACATAACATTATGAAAACAAAAACAAAAGAATTAGAATTTCGTGTTCATTCTGTAGTTGAGATACATCAAAACGAGTTATTAGAAATTAACGGAGGCTCTTCATGTGTATGCAGCGTCCCTACAATAATTAAAACATTAGTATTATGAAAACACAAAACAACACATTAGATTTCAAGACAAGCACAGTTTTTGAATTAAAAAAGAATGAAATGCTAAAAATCCATGGAGGATCTTCGGGTTATTTGTGCGATTTGTTTGAGTTACGGCTTAATTAGGCTTCCTAATCAAAAAACCCAACGCATTGCGTTGGGTTTTTTATTATAGTTGATTTTTAAAACTAGAATATTATATTAAAAAACTACTGTTGCATATTTGTTGTAGTACCACCACCATTAGCTTCGCCAGTACCTGATGGAGTTAAAGTATTACAATTTGTAACCGTTGTGAGTCTAATATTTAAACTCGTTTCTCGAACACCACCATTAACAGTTAAAGATTTTTGTTTTTTAGATTTCATAAAGGATTTTCATAAAACTATTAATTGTTATGGGATACATGCTTACTAATAAAGCGTATTTAGCTAATTTGATTGATTTGTAGCAATAGTTGTCGTTCTTATCTCTATATGGCAATTTGTTGAATTTTGTCCCACTTCTGCAGCTGTAACAGTTCCTCCAATAATGGATAGAGATTGTTGGTTGTTAAGTTCTGTAATAGATAGTTTTGCGAAAAATGATACTTTTCCTTTTTTACTTTTCATAATTAGGTGTTATTATAGTTACTCAATTATCAAATATAAATTAATTTGAGCTTTCTAATGCGTTGAATTTGACCCTATTTATAAAAAAGGATCATTAAAAAGGGTGTAAATAATCCCTCTCCTAATAGTAATAAAGTTTTTATAAAATGTATTTTTACAACATCTACTATAAATAACCACCCTGATTATATGGCTTTTAAAAATAAATCAGCATTTCTATTTTTAGCTATTTTATTCGTAATAGTTGCATCTTGTAAAAAGGAGGATCTTTTTAAGGAAGAAAACCAACACTATCGAGATCAAATAAAAAAAACGATTTACAATAATCCTAATAAAGCAATAACGCTATCTGATAGTTTTCTAATAAAAAGTAAATCAATAAATAATGTTGAAGGGATAATTTTATCTAACACATACAAAGCAGTAGCATACGATGTATTAAATATTCTTGATAGTACGATTCATTACTATAAAAAGACATTAAAAAGCATCGATAATCCAATCGATATTATTCAATATAAATATAGTATTGCACGTATTTATGAAAGGCAATACAAATACCAAAACGCATTAGATATATACATAGAAGCCTTAATACTCGCTAAAAAGAAAAATTTTATTAGTGTTATAGAAGTCTTACGTTCTGCCATAAAAGAAATCGAGTATATATTGCTAGACAATGAAAAAGCACTTCATCTTTATTTAGTTAGATATAATGAGACCAAAGGAAAGATAGGTAACACAGACTTGAAATTTAATCGTAAAAATTTAATACAAGCTTATTTAAAAGCGAATAAAATAGACGCGGCTTTTAATTTGATTAAAGAAGGCATCCTTGAAGCCGATGATAATAAGAATCTAGAATTTCAGTATTACCTATATGAATTAGAGGCTAGGGCTTACATTAAAAAACAAGAATTACTTTTGGCAATTAATTCTATACATGAAGCTACAAAAAAAGCAATACTATTAGGCAATATTGGTTTTCAAAACGAAGCAAAATATACAACTGCAGTAATAAAAGGAAAACAAGGAAAGTATGATGAGCAAATTGAATTATTAAAAAGTATAATAGAAAAAACAGCTAAAAATAAGACAGCGCAACTGACAAAATATTATAAACTATTAGCAGAAGCATATAAATCTTTAGGAGAAAATGATCTACATATAAATTATAGAGACAAATATGATGCTGGATATTCAAAAATTTCTAAAGAGAAATCCAAAATAATAAGTAACATTCATAAGGTTTTTCTTGAAGAAGAAAAGCAAGAGACAAAGCAACAAATACTAAAAAAATGGTATTGGGTTACTGCTTTTATAGTATTATTTTGTGTTTCTACTTTTGTTTATTTACGAAATAAGAAGACACAAAAAAGAAATAAAAAACTGTTTAATGAGTTGATGCTAAAAGTTGATGCCTACGAAAAAGAAAACGTCCCAGTAGTAGAAAACACAAAAAGCAAGATAAAAGGTGATGAGGTTAATAGTGTTGCTCATGAAGCACTTGATGAAGAAACATCCTCAATTTATATTATTGACGATGAAAAGGTTAATGAGATATTGGTAAAACTTAAAAACCTGGAAGACCAGCAGTATTTCTTGCGTCAGGATTGCACTTTACACAACATGGCAAAACGATTAAAGACCAATACGTCTTACCTCTCCAAAGTCGTTAATAACCATTTAAATAAAACATTTAGCACCTACATTAATGAGCTAAGAATTAACTACGCTATTATAGAATTAAAAAAGAACAAACAGCTACGCGCGTATTCTACTAAAGCCATTGCTCAAGAATTAGGCTATAAAAAAGCGAATTCTTTTTCTAAATATTTTAAAGAAGCCACAGGTATTACTCCTGCAGTCTATATTAAGAATATAAAAGAGTTGTCTTAAAACCAACTATAACCAACTAAAAAACAGCAACTTGCTGTTTTTTTTTGCTTGTCGTTTTTATAAAAATGACAGGTCTTCACTTGCACACTCCTTTTTTTTAAAATTACTTTGACTCATCAAAACATTGATAACTGCTTGATTTTTAGTTTATAAAAATAGTGATTTAGGGACTTTCTACATCATAGCGGTTTTTAAAAAGAGTAAACAAGACACTGATTTTTCAAAAAAACATCATATACAATCATATAATTAGCAATAACAAAAACAACACTATTTATGAAAACACAAAATAAAAACAAACTAGAATTTAGTAAAAGCACAATATCTGAGCTTAATGACAAAAAATTAAAAGAAATTAATGGAGGAACAGCTAGTGGTCAAACAGATTTCTTTACTTCTGAGCCATGTATGGTTGCTGTATCTATAACTACTTCTTATAGAGATCCTTTTCAAGGAATAGGAGTGGGTAACTAATTTTAAAAAACAGAAACTTTATGAAAAAACAAAACACTAAAAATCAGCTAAGCTTAGAAAAAAAGGATGTTGTAGAGCTAAATCATATTAGTCTAAACGAAATAAAAGGGGGTACGACAGTCACTTCATTCCCAAATTTAACTACAATAATCAATTTTTCAAAAGATACTTTATGTACATCAGATAATCAACAACAATAATAACAAAACAAAATATTATGAAAACACAAAATGTGAACAAACTAGAATTTAGTACAAGCACAATATCTGAGCTTAATAACAATAAGTTAAAAGAAATAAAGGGAGGTACGCATACTTCACTCCCAAGTGATATTAGATGCACTTTTTTAGTTACAAGTAGTGGTGGTACAAATTACACAATAAGAAAGTAATAAAAATAAATTATGAAAACACAACACAAGAAACTGGCATTTAAAACAAAAGCAATAGTTGAACTCCAAAACGATGATTTACATTCTATAAATGGGGGAACAGCTACAACAGTTATAGTAGGACCAACAAGCCTTTTTACCAGATTAATTACTAAGTAAAACGAAATAATATTTTATGAAAACACAAAACAATAAGCAATTATCTGTGCGTAAGCATTCAATAGTAGAATTAAATAATCTTCAATTAGTGCAGGTTAACGGGGGCACAGTATCAATTACGACATATTTTTCTCCGCCTTATATAGATGAAGCTATAAGACAATCTTCATTACCATGCCAGGATAACATATTTCAGGATGGTTTTTAAGGGTTATTTATTTTTAAATGAATTTAATATTTAAACAATTATGAAAACACAAAACAACAACACATTAGATTTTAAAAAAAAGGTTATTGTAGAATTAAATAACGACGACTTAAATCAGGTAAAAGGCGGGTCGACAGAGATCTGTTCTAAAGATTCTCGGAATTGGCTGTTTAATGGCTTATTTAACTTTTTAATTACAAATTATGAAAACACAAAATAAAAACAAATTAGACTTAAGAAAGCAAAGTTTAGTAGAATTAAATGACACACAATTACATGACGTAAATGGCGGAACATCACCAATATTTATTATGTCTTCTTCAGTCTGTTTGCGAGTAACAACAAGGGTCATTTCAGTAATAATAACAAATTAAAAACACAAATTATGAAAACACAAAACAAGAACACGTTAGATTTTACAAAAAAAATAATTGTAGAATTAACCACATTAGAGTCAATCGCTATTTATGGAGGAGCAACGACTTACATCTGCTCTGCATGCATTCCAACATTAGATACTAAATAATATGTATTAGGTAGTTTTTAAAACCTATTAGTTAAAGACAGCGACTTTTTCGTTAATAATGAATATTACTAATATAGGGTTTAATTGTTATTCTTTTATTATGGCAACCTTTACCATTAAAAAACAAAGGATTTAATAATTATTTAAAACACAAAATTTAAACACAACATTAGGGTTTAAAAAAACCGCTGTATTAGAATTAAACGATGCTCAGTTACAAGACATAAAAGGAGGTACAACGCCTTTAGTCGTATCTTCAATGGGCTGTGTAAACGTAGCTGCGATGATGTCATCTGCTGGCTGTGGTGCTGTTGGAGCAGCTATAACAGGTGCAATTGCCGGCGCTACAATTGCAACTAATTAATATATATATACATTATGAAAAAACAAGAATCAAACAAATTAGATTTTACAAAAAAAAGTATAGTAGAACTAAACGAAGGACAATTAATGGAGGTCGATGGTGGGACTTCTCCTATTTGTATCATAGCTATTGCATCATCAGTGAAGTGCGTAGGAATAGGTGTTGCTAGTATAGCTCTTAGTTATAATATAACTAGAGATCAACAGAAATAGAGTCCATGAGTCTGAATTTTATAACGTTTTGATCTATACTATCACAAATCAAAATACGATACAAGTTAAATTTTCAAAACACAAATTATGAAAACACAAAACACAAATAAATTAGAATTTATTAAAAGAGATTTACTAGAGTTGAACGATAGTCAGTTACTTGATGTAAATGGAGGAAGCACACCAACTACTTTGTTTTGCTCGATAATAATAGTATCAATTATAACAACTATTCCAGGAGACCAAGGTCCAACGGGTGATGTTATTTTCGAAGATGGGTTTTAGTAAAATTTAATAAACGTTAACTAATAACAACAAAAAACCCAACGCATAGCGTTGGGTTTTTTATTATTATCTTGTGACAAAGAAACTATTTCTCTTTAACGTTTTCTTCGTCTTCCTCTTTACTAGCATCCTTAAATTCCTTTATGCCGCTTCCTAATCCGCGCATTAATTCGGGATTTTTTTGCCTCCAAATAAGAGTAGTATTAACACCACGATGACTGCAATTTGCCAAGGTCCAATCATTCCTAAAAATATACTTACTGAAATCATAATAGATAGATTTAAAGTGCAAAGTTACTAATTAAAGTGTTTAAAATGCGTTAAAAAAGTAATTTCCTTTAAATGCTTTAATTAGTAAGTTTATACGCCTTAGAGTGCCCAATACACAAAATTAATTTTCATTAACATTGCTATAAATCGTGGTCTCAGAAGTAATTATATGTTCTAGATAGTGAATTGTCTTAGTAACACTTTCATTGCCGCTAAGAATTCAAATTACTGGTTTTTTTCTCAAAAAAAGGGCTGCTAGTGTTCAAGATTTCATAGCGCGCTACATTTAACTTCAGAGTAAACTTAGTTTTTTGATATATTTAAATAGAAATTAAGCAACCTATTTTTATAAAATTATTTAGTAGATTAATACGGACGGACCCTTAACGTCGTAAAAGTCTAATAACTCACTTATATTTAATGCACTTTTCCGTGGTAATCCTATTTTGGTCAATAGGCTAAAAGAGAGATTCTTCAATAAATTGAAATGGATTATAGCATATTTCGTTTGAAATCATAATTATTACCGCCGAGATAAAGCCATTCTCTGTCTACATGATTATTTGAAATAGACAAGAAGAAACGTGAAATTTAACGGGATATGGAGCTTTCGCTAGGTCAATTACTATAGAAACAATGTACTAAACACCTTCTTTTTAATTAATCTGAAGATTGATGTGATATTAAAAGAAAAGCGTGTAACACTTTAGTGTTACACGCTTTTCTTAAAGAGTATCATGGAAGCATCGGGTAAGCCCAATGTCTAAATCAATCTATTCATTATTCATTATTAGATTGTTTCCAAGACATAACCAAGTGGTTTCAATTGGAGGCATATGACTCTGTAT
This sequence comes from Lacinutrix neustonica, assembly GCF_026625145.1. Taxonomy (GTDB): domain Bacteria; phylum Bacteroidota; class Bacteroidia; order Flavobacteriales; family Flavobacteriaceae; genus Lacinutrix; species Lacinutrix neustonica. Next base: position 2,330,962 of record NZ_CP113088.1, read on the forward strand.
GGCAATACTTGTTTCACCACCTCCTTTTATATTGTAAAGAGATACGTCGTTAAGTTCTGTAATGTTCTGCTTGTTAAATGTCAATTTTTTGTTTGCTTGAGTTTTCATACTTAAAAGGTTTATTTATAGATTAATTAATTGTCTCTAACAAATATGGCTATTAATTCTTATTACCCCAAAAATAATAAGCTGCGATTTATAAAAAAAAAGAATTGCTTTATTGTTTTAACGCTATAAAAATCAGTGCTTTACGTAGATTTATGAATTAAAAAAAAAAACGTAATTTTACAATTGAAATTTAGTCCATAGATCCCCTCGCTAATGAAAAGTAAATTGTTTTTCTTCATTTTTTCCTTGTTATTTTTTAGTCACCCTATATTTTGCCAAGAGAGTACGGCGTCCACAGGGGATTCAATAAAAAAATACATTTATAACAATCGAGAAAAAGCAATTGTTTTCAGTCATAAATTTCTCAAATTAAATAAGGCTAGTAATAATACAGAAAATATAATATTGGCGTATTCTGTTTTGGCCTTTTCTCACGAGTCAATGAATCAAATTGACAGTACTCTTTATTATTATTATAAGAAGTTAAGCTTGGTTGATAAGCCGATAGACATTATCAAAAACAAGTATTTTATTGCTCGAATATATGATAACAATTACGATTACAACGAAGCCTTAAGGCAGTATAGCCAAATTATTGATTTAGCAAAGAAAGAGAAAAATGACACTGTTGTAGAGGATATGAAATTTTCAATTGAGCTGCTAAAAACGAAAGTGGGACTTAATAGAGATGGCCTCTCTAAAGAGGCGTTTAATTATTTAAAAGAGACCTACCTTAAGCAGAAAAACAGTAATAACATAATACTTCTTAGATATAATAGGAAAAGTCTTATTGAAGTGTATTTAAATGAAAATGATATTACCGAAGCGATTCGGCTAATAAATGAGGGAATAGAGGAGGCCAATCATAAGAAAAATGTGCTTTTTCTCTATTATATGTATGATTATAGATCAAAAAGCTACTTAAAATTAAAAGACTTAAATAGCGCGGAAAAGGATGCTAATTTAGCCATGGAGTATGCTTTACAGCTTAAAAATGAGGTGTTCAAAAATGAAATTAACTACAGGTTAGCTGATATTGCTTTTGAAAAGAAACAATATAAGGAAGCGCTTAACAATTTAAAAAAGATACTTAATAATAAAAAAAGCAGTAAATCTGCACTTCAATCTTCGAAATACTATAAGTTAACAGCGAATGTTTATAAAAATTTAGACAGTATTCGGCTATCCAATACATTCTACTCTCAATATATGGATGCAAGAGAGAAAGCGACTCAAGAATATTTATCTGCCATTCAAAGTATTCACGATATCACACTCAAAGAAGAGCTTTCAGATATTCAAAACACCTATGAAGAAGAGCTTTTGGGAGAAATTTCTGAAAAAGAGAAATATAAAAAAACCAAATGGTTGTGGGTTTTTATTAGTGCAATACTCTTATTGTTTATGGTTGGGGTATTCATGTTCTATAGACAGAAAGCCATTAAGAATCAAAGTCGTTTTGAAGATTTAATGATAAAAATTCGAGCTTTCGAACAGCGAAAGGCTGAAGAAAACAAACCTGTTTTAGAGCATAAGAAGCAGATAGAACCGGTGTTAGAAGAAGAACCTATAGAATCACGTCAAGTCCTAGAAAACACGGAAGTAAAAGCGCTATCTTCCTCGCCAAAGGCTGAGGAAGCAGAAGCGACGTACGTTATCGATGATAAAAAAGTAGAAGAAATACTTATTAAACTTCAAAAACTTGAAGAGAAACAATATTACTTGCGCCAGGATTGTACATTACATAATATGGCCAAAAAACTTAAAACCAATACATCTTACCTTTCGAAAATAATAAACACACACTTAGATAAATCTTTTAGTACATATATAAACGAACTTCGAATCAATTACGCGATTCTCGAGTTAAAAAATAACAAGCGATTACGTTCGTATTCTGTTAAAGGTATTGCGGGAGAAATGGGATATAAAAATGCAGATGCTTTTTCAAGATATTTTAGAGACGCTACAGGGATTACCCCATCTGTTTACATTAAAAAGATCCAAGAAATATAAAACATAGATTTTATTTCAACCTACTGATTTACAATTGTTTAATAAAAAAAAAGCACTGTTTTTTTTATAAATTGTTGGCTACTTCGTTTGGATGTTACTTTTATTTGAGATTACTTTGGGACAAGAAAGAGAACAGTTCTAATAATTTTACTCAAGCATTTTTAATTATTAGACATAAAAAAAACAGAGCTCTGTAAAGCCCTGTTAATTTTGAAAACACAAATTTTCATGTATTCCGTGTCCGTCAACATTGAATACTCTACAAATATATATTTTTTTTGTGTCATCACAAAGGATATTATATCTCAAGAGTACTTCACTACACTTTTCGGAATACAAGATTAAAATAAGATTTAGCTTAAGGCTTAACCGCGCTTGAGTTGAAGAACTGATGAACGCTTCATTTTAGTTAGTAATCAGTTCTTTACAATATTAGTTTAATTAAAATTTTGAAAAATGAAAACTACACAAAGTAACACAGACTTGCATTTGGATGCGTTAGATTTTATTTCAAACGAATTGTGTCAAGAATTTGACAATGTCTTTCATTCATTAGATGACGCTATCGTAATTGATTAATCGTATTTAACAACGCCTTATGAAAGAGGACACGAATACTCATAAAGATAAATTGAGACAGCGAACAATTGTTGAATTACCTAATGATAAAAGTTGGTGGAAGAGACTAATAGAGCTATTCAAAAGAGAACAAAGCAAGTTGTAAATCAACGTATTATGAACACCTATAATACTTGAGCTGAATAAAGAAACGCTTAAAACTATTGTTGGTGAAATCTGTAACGTGGGCGGTTGTATAAATTCTAAAAGGACTATTAATAGTCGCGGCAGTCTTATACTAGAAGTGCTCATTTACGATGCACCACCGTCGTCAACGAAAGTGAAGGAAATTATACAATTAATTATTAAAACCATTTATTATGAAAACACAAAAACACAAATTAGCATTTAATAAAAATGCAATCACAGAGCTTACAGACTCAGAAATAAACTCAGTTAATGGAGGCTGTCAATGGGGAGATTCATCGGGTGCTACCGTAACCATTAGAATTACCATAGTAGACAACCCAACACCAGTTTTTACCATTATACTCTATTAAAACAAAAAAGACAACCATGAAAACACAACGTACAAAGTTAGTATTTGAAAAACAAACATTAGTTGAACTCCAAAATGACGATTTAGTAGCTGTTAGAGGAGGGACCTCTATTTATCCAAGCTCTATAATAACAATTGCCGAATTAACGAAGCAAATTACACAAGGAGGCGGAGAAGATAGTGGTGTAACCAGAGAATTGTAATTGAGACACTTTTATATGAGCCATAATATGAAAACGCCAAGAGCACCATTAGTATTTAGTAAAAGTATCATTACAGAGCTTACGAACTCAGAATCAAAATTAGTTATAGGGGGTTCTGCAGACCTAATTGAAGATATACTTGTAGCAACAACCTATGGCACATGGTTGTTTCACTAAAAAGGAAGACTCTTATAGTATGCATTAATAACCTCATATGATTTTCAATCTATGGTCATTTTTCTAACGTTCTTAACTGGGAGAACAGTTGATGTACTATAAACGCGATCAAGGACATGTTAACTTTTTTTAATCCTTAACCTTAGTCATTAAAACAAAACTATATAATTATGAAAACACAAAACAAAAGCGCATTAGAATTCACAAAACACGCAATTTCAGAGCTAAATCAAGATCAAATTAGCAAAATCAATGGAGGTACTCTTTCAATAACTCCCAACGGAGGAAGCATTAGCTGCTCTTTTTGTATCAACAGCAGTAACGGAGCAGGAACGGTTATAATAAGAGATCTTTTGCAAGCGTAATTAGCGACCTTAAAAGCACTCATGACGTGCACGCTTGAAAACGGCTAAAAGAAGTAGAAAACACTCCAAAAGAGGTTAAACACCTTAGACTATGGAGCAGTTATAACAGAAACAAAATTTATAATCCTAAAACAACTTTAATTATGAAAACACAAAAGAAAAAAACGGAATTAAACTTTGCTAAAAGCGAAATTGTAGAATTAAATAGAGGCGATCTAAATGCAGTATTTGGAGGAACATTTAGTACCAATTCAGAAAGTGGGCCGCTTTGTGATATGGCAGACATTATAATAAAAGCATTTACTAGATAGTATATAATAGAACCGTAATATCATGAAAACAAAAGCATTAAAATTAGCATTTGATAAGCATTCTATTTCAGAATTAAATACAAATACCCTTCAACAAGTTAAGGGAGGTACCATATTAACTTCACGGATTAACAAGGTCAATACAAATACCAACAGTGAACTATTCAACAAACACACTATGTACTTCAGATGCTAAATAGCACGAGAAGACAATACAATTAATTATTAAAAACCATTTATTATGAAAACACAAAAACACAAATTAGTATTTAGTAAAAATGCAATCACAGAGCTTAGCGACTCACAATCTCAGTCAATTCATGGAGGCTGCCAATGGGGAGATTCATCCGGAGCGACTGTAACGATTAAAATATCTATTATAGATAACCCAACGCATGTTGAAACCATTATTTTATATTAAAAAAAGAAAATTATGAAAACACAAAACAACAAATTAGTATTTAGCAAAAGCTCGATACTAGAATTACAAAGCTCAGATTTATTAAATATTAATGGCGGTTCTACAATAGTAGGAGGAGATACTTGCACGGGATGTATGTGTGGTGCCACCCAAACTATTTTAACGGCAGGTAATAAATCAATAGTTATGCCTACGCAAATTGAAGTAGCCATGTAGATTTTAAAAAATCTCAAATTTTAATTCTTATTAAATTACACAAAACAAAACAGGTATTAGAGACACGTACTATAGTTGAACTTCAAAAGGAAGCACTCCTTTTAGTTAACGGCGTGACAGTGACGACCTCTATAAACATTGCAGAATTAACAGAACAAATAACCTGTGGCAGTGGCGAAGACAGTTGTGTAACTAGAAGATAACTAATTTAAAAGGCAATAGAGGATCCTGGTTACGCATATAAAATGGCGTGCCGGACTCTATGCCTAAAAGGTTAAAACGGATTACCCCTTTGTTCACCAAGGATTAAATCAAAATTAATTTTTAAAAATAACGACTATGAAAACACAAAATCAAAACGTATTGTTTAATCATAATTCAATTGTCGAATTAAACGATAGAGACATTAGTAAGATCCATGGAGGTTCTTCTGAGGTCATTGAAATTATTACAAGAGCGGCCACTTATGGGACATGGTTCGATTTTGGACTGTAATAAAACACCCTTTTAAATTATGAAAACACAAACAAATAAACCAAGATTTCACAAAAAAGCCATAGTAGACTTAAATACTTCTCAAATGGTTTCTATTAAAGGAGGGAGTACCACTTTTTTTGTGGATTGGGTGCAAAATCAAATAGATGAAGCTAAGGAGGACATGTCTCCCTATATATAATGGGGGCTATTGGGGCGTAACAAAAATTAAATTTCAATAAACAGCTTTAACAGAATTGAACGTTAGAACGTTATTGGTCGTTTAAAGCCAAGGAGCAACAGAACCCTTCTTTTCTTTTGTAGCAACTCTTACCAACTAAAAAGCATCACAAATTTCTCATTAAACAAATGCAATATTATGAAAACACAAAACAAAAAATTAGACTTCAGTAAAAATTCTGTTTTAGAATTAAACGATCAACAATTAACAGGGGTTGCCGGTGGAGGTGAATCTGTAGGAGTAACGATTTCTTTTCACGAAGTTACCAGTTGGTATTTGCCAGCATTTAGTCTTATTCTTGAAATAGGATAGGGGATTAAAGTAATCATTAAAACAAACGCAATATTATGAAAACACAAAACACAAAATTAGACTTCAGTAAAAATTCTATTCTAGAATTAAACGATCAACAATTAACAGGGGTTGCCGGTGGAGGTGAATCTGTAGGCATTACCATTTCTTTCCACGAAATTGATGGTTGGATTATTCCAATTCCAGTCATTAGTTTTATTCTAGATCTATAACAGATCTATAACAGATTATAACAACAATTAAAACCAAACGTAATATTATGAAAACACAAAACAAAAAATTAGACTTCAGTAAAAATTCTGTTTTAGAATTAAACGATCAACAATTAACAGGGGTTGCCGGTGGAGGCGAATCTGTAGGAGTAACGATTTCTTTTCACGAAGTTACTAGTTGGTATTGGCCAGCATTTAGCCTTATTCTTGAAATTGAATAGGTCAAAATAAGTACAATATACAAACAAAAACAAGCGAAAATTTACAAGTTAATTTAAGATAGCCATCGACTTTTTCGATTTTTAAATCTAGACATTAAAGAACTTTAATTTAAGCAAAGGTCGGTGAGACAGACCTTAAAAATGGCCTCTATTATTAATAAAACTAAAATTATGAAAACACAAAACACAAAATTAGGTTTCGCAAAAAGTGCTATTGTTGAATTAAACGACAAGGACATGCTTGACGTAAATGCAGGAGCAAGTATTAGTATTTACATCGGTAGAGATGATGAAACACAGTTAGAAATAGATGTTACAATTTTTTGGTAACCATTAACCTTTAAACTAAATATTATGAAAACACAAAATAACAAATTACAGTTTAAAAAAGATTCAATTTCTGAATTAAACGACCAACAAATGATTGGTGTTAACGGAGGCGATGGCTTTACCTTATCCTTTGTTGAAAACAGTAAAGGAGAACTTGTATTCGGATTTCTGTTGCCATTGATGACTAACTTTTAAAAACAAATAAATTATGAAAACACAAAACACAAAATTAGGGTTCTCAAAAAGCGCTATTGTTGAATTAAACGATAAAGACATGCTTGACGTAAATGCAGGAGCAAGTATTAGCATTTATATTGGTAGAGATGATGAAACACAATTAGAAATAGATGTTACAATTTTTTGGTAACCATTAATCTTTAAACTAAATATTATGAAAACACAAAACAACAAATTACAGTTTAAAAAAGATTCAATTTCTGAATTAAACGATCAACAAATGATAGGTGTTAACGGAGGTGATGGTTTTACCTTATCCTTTGTTGAAAACAGTAAAGGGGAACTTATATTCGGATTTCAGTAGCCATTGATGACTAACTTGTAAAACAAATAAATTATGAAAACACAAAACAACAAACTAAGCTTCAATACCAACACGATAATTGAGCTTAAAAACAGTGAAATGAATGAAATAGACGGAGGTACTGCCTGGGCTTGCGCAGGTGTTATTCTTCTTGCTATTGCGGTGACTGTTTCAGATCATCAAGTCATATCGATTGTTCACCACTAACAATTAGAGTTTACTCAAAACGAGATAAATTGACAATAACACGTAAGAATTAGGACGGTTTATTTAGTAGAGTCTTCGACTTTTTCGATCAGTAAATCTTAACATTAAAAACCTCTTGTTCAAACAAAGGTTAATGAGCGATACCTTAAAATTAGCTCAAAAACATTAATTAAATTTTAAATTATGAAAACACAAAACAACAAATTAAGCTTCAATACCAACACCATAATAGAACTTAAAAACAGTGAAATGAATGAAATAGACGGAGGTACTGCCTGGGCTTGTGCAGGTGTCATTCTTCTTGCTATTGCGGTAACCGTTTCAGATCATCAAGTTATTTCGATCGTACACCACTAAAAATAAACAAAATAACATTCAATAATTATGAAGACAAATAAAAAATCATTAGACTTTAACAAAAGTTCAGTAATGGAATTAAATAAAAATGAACTTAACGAGGTAAGAGGAGGAGGAACAACCTCTTGGGTCTGTTTAGTTACTAGTCTTACTTATAATTTTGAAATTGATTTTAACTATGATGCTCACTAAGTAACAGCCTTAGTATGAATCACAACATATAAACCATTTAATACATAATAATTATGAAGACAAATAAAAAATCATTAGATTTTAACAAAAGCGCAGTGATAGAATTAAATAAAAGCGAGCTTAACGAGGTAAGAGGAGGAAATGGCACAACCAGCTGGGTTTGTTTAATTTCAAGTCTTGTTTATAAGTTTGAAATTGATTTTAATTACGATGCTCACTAAGTAGATAACTTGAAAGTTATAAAAAATGAAACCGAGAACAATTAGTTGTTCTGGTTTTTTAGTTGTGTACATAGAGAAGCGCTTTCGTTTTAAGCTGGAAATGCCGTCTTTATTATAATCTTTAGGCAAATAGCCGTTATGAATAGAAATAAAATAAGGTTTTAGAACGAGCTTTTTTTATGAATCATGGACTGTTTTGTTCTTATACGATAGTGACTAGGGATGTTTGAAGTCTAAAACAGAAGCACGTTGTAGTCCTAACAGAGCGGTTAATTGTAAACCAAAGAGAAACCCAAAAACTTACTAGATTGTAAATTCTCGGGTTTTAGAAGTGTATATAGTTTTTAGTTAGTACTTAAAAGAGACTTTGCCAAAACGATTTTTATCCATGTTAAAAGATTTTATTATAAAATCATTTAAATCATCATTTTCTGTGAAAACACTATCCATTGGTAGTACGTTGTCTTTGTGAAGCATATCAATACCCTCTTTTAAGTCTTTAGTCGTACCTAAACAATTCCCTATAAGATGAACATTGTATATTATTATGTGTGATAGAATTAAAGACAATTTAAATTCTACATCCGAGGCTTTTTTTTCTGAAGATTGATTAAAAAAGCCACAAGTAATATACTTACAATAGTAATTTAATTTTTTGTTCAGTAACAAATATGGAAAATAAGTATCTGCAAAGGGATCTAAAACGGCGTCGAAGGTTACATTTTTAGGAAAATTTTTGTCTTTAAAAGTAATGATATCTTTAATAAAGGGAAATTGCTTTTTTACAGAGTCTATTTCATTACGAGAATAAGATAAGCCATACACATTACAATTATAATTTTTCAACATGCTTAAAAGAAATAGTGACGTGTATGACGTCACAGAAGTAACGAGAATGTTACTCCCCTCTTTTATTTCTGCTTTGTTAATCATAGACATGCCCGTTTGAGCTCCAATTCCTACACCTGAAGCAATATCTACTGGAAAATCCTTTGGAAGCTTAATTAGTTTGGTTTTATGGATTACTTCTAATTCTTTACTGCCGTGATTCGTTGGAATTCCGATTTTCCCCCATCTACTGAATAGGGGTAAAAACCGTCTTGAACAACGAAGTCCCCAACAGATAAGTTTTTAACATTTTCACCAATTTTCACAACTTCCCCGCAAAAATCTGATCCAATAGGATAGTACGTATCCCCATCAAAATCTTTAAGTTTTTTCCAGGCGTTTTCAATTATTCCTAAGTCTCTATAATTGAGAGAAAATCCTTTTTTCTTTAGTAATACAAGATCTTTATTATTAGTATCATGTGTATCAAACACTTCATCTGCTACGTGTATCAATGCCAATGGAATCTTTAAAGAATCAATTGGGATATAGCTTTTATCTTTACTTTCAATTTTTTTATCCAAAGACGGACTTAATACTGCTAGAACTCTCATAATTTCATGCTTTTAGTGTAATAATTCTTTAATTTTTTATTCCGTTATAGTTAAGTAAGATGTTAGGAATCTCACATTTTATGTCCACCTATTTACTAAAAAAACATAGCTACGAATCATATACAGGCCCTTTAACACTGTAATTTGGATGCTATCAAATAGTGTTTTATTCTAATAAACGCTTAGCGTTAGGCGGTAATGATTTATTGTTTTTTTATTAAAATGATAGGTTAGTTATATAAAAAAGAGACTTTTCCTGTTTTCTTAGTCTTTAAAAAGGATTTGTCTAAAAACAAATTAATGTCTTCATCTTTGTTGTAAAAAGAATCGATAGGAATCGAACTATTAACATTTTCACTTAATAATTTTAAACCTTTTTCTAAATCCTCAGTAGTCCCTAAACAATTGGCTTTAATTTGAATATTTTTTGATATTAAAGTACCGATAAATAGGGGTAAGTTTGTATAAGACGCCTTGCTTTTTATTTTTCGAGAAGACTGATTAAACATACCACAAGTAACATAGCGGGCTTCAAAATTTAAGTTTGGCTGTAGAGCAACGATGTGCGTGTCTGCAAAGGGATCTAAAACAGCATTAAAAAGTAAATCTTTAGGTAGGTTGTTGTCTTTAAAGTTATAAATGGTATGGATAAATGGAAACAATTCTTTCACCTTGTCTTTGTCCTCTCCTGAGTAAGATAAGCCATAAATAGTACAATTTCTATCTCTTAGAAAATTAAGGATTATTAATGACGTATTTGATGTGACAGAGGTTACCAATACATTATCCCCATCTTTTATGTCTGCTTTTTTAATCATAGACATCGCCGTCTCGGATGCCAATACTTATGCCGGACGCTTGTTCTACGGGAATGTTGTTTGGAACTTTAATTAACTTACCTTTATGGTAAATTTCTAACTCCTTACTGGCGTGATTACTTGGTATACCTGGTGGTGCATTGTGAGAAGCCTGAGGGTAAGAACAATTCGCAATAACATAATCACCCACGTTTAAGTGAGTTACATTTTTTCCAATTTTAAGGATCTCTCCACAAAATTCTGAGCCTATTGGATAATAGGTGTCTTGATCTGTATCTTTTAATTTTTTCCAAGCATTTTCAATAACTCCAAAATCTCTGTAATTTAAAGAAAATCCTTTTTTCTTTACCAAAACAACATCGGCATACTGGTCGTCCGTTTCATCAAATGCGGTATCTGGTATGTGTATTAAAGCTAATGGTATTTTTAATGAATCTATTTCTAAAATATATTTATCCTCCTTGTTTAACCTCGTCGCTAAAGAAGGACTTAGTACGCCTAATGCTCTCATAATGTATCTTTTGTTGCGTTTAAAAAAGAGAGCCATAGAAGCTCTCTTTTAACTTAATTAGCTATTAATCTATGCGCTTACTTTTGTTTTTGTCTTTTTCTGAGTGTGCATTTGTTTACTGTAATATTTAAATAACATATCGTAAACGACCATTTCATGCACGCGTTGTTTTGCTAAGAAAATACGATTACAAACCATATGTAAATAACTTAACACGGTGTTTTCTAACCCACCAGGTAAAATATTTTGAGCGGCTAAAGATTTTAATTGATCAATTACTGGTTTGTTTTTGAGTGACCGTTCTTTCAAAATATCCCAAAGTGGGCCGTACATGTCTGCTTTAGCTTCTTCATTTAAAAAAACTTCTATGTTAGACATGTTTTCGCTATAAAGTTCGTTAACCTGTTTATTAAGAGTTCCCGTTTTATTAAATTCTTTTCCAAAACTTGTTTTGGCGACATTTAAGAGCTGCATTTTTTGCTTTATATCAAAACCAAAGTCGTTGAGTAAATGGTCCATAGAGAGCAGTGAGAATAACCAACGAATGCGTTCCCCTGCATCTCCTTCAATTAAATCAGCGAACTTAACAGTGGCCTCGCTGTCATTATAGTATAATTCCTCAGTAGCATCTATAGATTCAAAACCATAACGTTGTAATTCTCTTAAGTATGTATCTGTTTGTGTTTTCCAAATTAACAGGTTGTTTTCAAACGGCTGAATGTGTTTTTTGATGATTAATACACACTCAGAGAATTTTGTCTCGGTCATTTAAATGAATTCTAAAACGTAAATGGTGACCATCTTTATCTGCATAGCGAATAAAGAACCACTTATCGATGAGGTTATTAGCTTCAAGTTCGTCAACTATAGGCTTAATGGCTTGGTTTAGTAATTTTTCTCCTACACGCTCCCCACAATAAAACTTGTAGTATAGCCACTCATCTCCGGTAGAGTATGAAGCTTTTTGTAAAGTGCCTTTTTGTGCTTCTAGTGGCTGTTCTTGCTTTGAATCTTGAGGGGCATTTTTATAAGATGGTAATATAAACTCATTACAATACGCTCCTGTTACTGTGTCTTCTGTGAAAAAGAATTCTTTAAGCTGAATAAAATTTTCTCCTTTTAACATAAAATAAAACACGGTACAACTTAAATCATTTTCAAAATTAACAACCACTTCGTTATCTCCTTGTGTAAAAGCAACGACATGGGGTATGTTTCTCTCTTTTTGAAATGCTCTTACGGCTTCAATTACGTTTTCTTCTTTGGTGTCAAGTAACGCTTTTATAGTCTTACTCGATAAGTTCCAGGTCTCACGAGATAATATAACATCTTTATAACTCACTCTTGGTAAGTACTCAAATTCATTTCTTAAGCTTCCCCAGCTAAAGGTAAGTCCAGCTTGTTCTTGGTCTTGTAAATCGCATAAAAAATTATAAATAGGTAATGCATTTGCACTATAATTATGCGCATTACCCAAACGAGGAATAATTTCTTTATTTAAGCGTTTTGAACGCAAAATCACTTTTCCTCTTTTAACAGAAACATATAAGTCTGAAACATCCAATTGGTGCTCTTTATCTAATGAAGAATTTCCTAAATAGGGAATTTCATAGTCACGTTGAAATTTTCTGTATAAAATATTTCCAGTTCTCGCTTGCGGCAGATGAATTATTTCTGCTAAAATTTTATTTGGGTATAAGGCTTTTTCATGGCCATGAATCTCATCACACATGGTTTCAATAGACTCATCTAAATGAGCAAAACGTCCAATTAATCCGTTTGCCGATGGCCCCCAAACAGATTTTAAGTGTACTTTCTCTTCTCCATTTTCGTGAAATACATTAAAAAATGTTGAAAAACTATCCGGATAGAGGCTTTCATTTTCTTTAAACTGATTAATTTCTTCATCGGTTAAGATGATCTCTTTTGTACCAGTTTGAAGTGCATGAAGCGCTTTTTTAAATATAAAACCTGTTTTGTTGTTCCAATTTATTTGACTGTTTTTAGCTCGTTTTCCTCTAATAGATAATTTATCGACTAAGGGGGTTTTTGCTCCGGAACCGCTACCATAGCCTATACCTAAATCGGGATCTAAGACGTTTATTAATGGCTGTTCATATTCTTCATAACGTTCTTGAAACTTCTTTTTAAACTCGTCTAATGTCGGATTGTTTTTTTCAGATTGTAACTTATTTAATGCAACGATAGCATTTCTAAGTTTTTTAACTATTCCGTAACTCAAAGTGGATGTCGATAAATCTTTATAGCTATCTACTTGAAAGAGCTTGGTAAGATCTGCTTCCTGTATTTCCTTCTCGATTTGCTCATGTATTTCTGTGTATTTATTTGGATCATTAAATACAGCGTCATCAATATCAGAAATTTTACTCTTTAGAGATAAAAGCAATTCTTTTACAACATTAGCTTCATAAAAATCGAATCGGTTTTCTGCTAAAACAGCTAATAGACTTTCTAAATAATCGTCTCCAGTTAACGTAAATTCTAATTCATTTACAAAAAACTGACTATCTATAACTTGGTTAATAAAAGTTCTAGCATCCTCAACACTAATATTATCATCGGTAATTGGTTTTATAAGTTCAGCAATTGTTGCCCCTTTTTGAGCAATTGCAATGGTTTTTTCTAAATACTCATTAATATCCACTTCAGATATTTTGTGGCATCTAGCGCTATCTTTAAAGTAATATTCTACAAAGCGATATTTGTCCATTACTTTGTACATAGAGTTATTAGGGTAATACTTAAGGACGTCTCTAATCTCTTTATGTTTAGTTATTTCCGGTAAAATCTCACCAAGAAAATACATATCAAATTTTGTAGTACGCTTCAAATCAGCGTTGGCAACATCAATGTTTGTTTCTTTAGCTAAGCCTATCGTACTAACAGAGGCCCACAGACCAAATGGTGTACAACGATTAGATAATCGTGACGTGTATTTATAAAGCGAGCCTTTAAGACTTTTAAGGTCATCTTCGGTTTGAAAGGCTTCACCACGTTCCCACATTTCCATTGCTTTATAGATATTGGGAGAGCCAATAAACAAAGCCTCTCTATGTTTAGTGTCTTTAAATATTTCTTGAATACCTTCCCAAGTAATATCAATTTTTTTAGCGCTTAGCGGTGTTCTAACAACCGCTTGGTTTGCAAATGAATGATTTTTCATAATTGACGGATTTTTTTAGTTATACATTTAAATTTTGCCACATTTTGTTGTAGTAGCCATCTTTAGCTAAAAGTTCTGTATGTGTTCCGGTTTCAATGACCTCACCTTTTTTCATGGCAATGATCTTGTCGGCTTTAACTATAGATTGTAGTTTGTGGGCAATAATTATTATCGTTTTTCCTTGTGAAACTAAATCTTCGATGAGGTCTTTAATTACCAATTCAGATTCAGAATCTAATGCTGAAGTAGCCTCATCTAAAATGAGTATTTCGGGTTCTTTATAAAGTGCTCTAGCAAAAGCAATACGTTGTCTTTCTCCTCCTGAAAGGTTGGCACCGAATTCGCCTAAATATGTTTCAAAACCATTAGGAAGTGATTCAATAAATTCATAAGCACCAACCTGTTTAGATACTTTAATTATTTTTTCCATATCTGGACTGTACTCACCTATTGCGATATTTGAAATTATTGAGCCATCAAAGAGTTCAACATTCTGAGGCACAGTGGTTACTAACGCATTAATACTGTCTTTGGTAATGTATTTTAGATCGTAATCTCCAATGAGGATTTTACCTTCTGAAGGTTGATATATGTTTTGAATAAGTGAAGCAATGGTACTTTTTCCACTACCACTTTCTCCAACCAAAGCCGTAAACTTACCTCTTGGAATGGTTAAACTAATATCTTTAAAAATATCTCTTCCTAATTCATAGTGAAAACGAACATGATCAAATTGAATGTCTCCAAAAGAATGTTCAGTAATGGCTATGTTGGCCTCGTTAGCTTCGGTTTCAAGATCCATAATCCCAAATAATCTATCGGCAGCAATCATCGCATTTTGAATGGATTTGTTAGTGCCAATAAGCTGAGATGCTGGCCCTGTAAAGTATCCAATAATCGAATAGAAAGAGAATAATTCTCCAGGCGTAATTTCTCCATCTATGACATAATACGTCCCAGCCCATAATAAAATAACTGTAAATACTCTCGATATAAAGCCAGTTGAAGTACTAGAGAAAACATTGTTTAGTCCAGATTTATAGATGGTTTTTAATAAATCTATAAACTTTAATTCTGTTTTGTTTTTTGAGAATTCTTCAAGAGACAACCTTTTTACCGTACCAATGTTTTTAATAGATTCTACTAATTGAGACTCTAGTAAAGCATTCTTTTCCATAACTTCACGCTCTACTTTTTTGTTCAACTTATTCACAATAAAGTATATAATAATATATACTGGAATAATAAGCATGATAATACCAGCTAGTTTTACATTATAGGTAAACATGAAGATGAATGAAAACACAACAATAAATATATTAACCAATATATTTAAAGCCGTTTCATTTATAAGTAGTCTAATTTTTACGGCATCTCCTATTCTCGACATAATTTCCCCTATTCGCATAGTGTCAAAGAATTTTTGGGGCATTGTAAATAGGTGCTTATAGTACCCTAAAATAAGCCTGGAGTCAATTTGTTGACTCGTTTTAAGCATAAAGACATCTTTGAGGGCGCCAAATAAGAATTGCAGTATTATGCAGGCCAACACAATAATACTCATCAAATTAAGTAAACTCTTGTTGCCACTTACCAAAACAAAATCTGTAATTTTTTCTATATAAATAGACACAGAAAAACCCAAAATAGTATATAAAATGGAGCCAATTAAAGCTTGAATTAAAATGTGCTTATGTGGGTTTAAAAGAAAAGACATTCTTTTAAGGTTAGAGAATTTTTCGTTTCGTTCCTTAAAGATATCTTCATCCGGAATAAGAATAAGCATATAGCCTGTGAAAATAGTCTCGAATTCGGCCCTGCTTTTCTTTTCTAGTTTTCCATTAGCAGGATCCATAACCTTAACATAATCCTTAGTGACCTTATAGATTACCATATAATGTGGAAACTCATGTTCTTCAAGCTTAATCATCACATGAGCGATAGCAGGAAGCGGGATTTCCTCTAAACTATCCATAGAGGCCTTAACGCCTTTTGCAATAAAATCTAGTTTTAAGGCTGCTTCCCTTAACCCTAAAAGGGTCGTTCCTTTTTGATTTGTACTTGCGTATTGCCTAATTCCGAAATAGGAAGACTTAGTTTGTAATGTTCTGAAATAGACGCTAAACAAGCCGCACCACAGTCGCTAAAATCATGTTGTTTTATTTCTATCTTACTCATTTGTAGGATTATAAGGGTTAAACCAATCGTCTATACTGTCAAATAATAAATCATAAAGACTTCTTCGTATTAAAAAGAATCTACTGGTCACTGTCATTCCTTTTTTTAATTGGCCTTGAGCGCCATTAATTAGGGATAAATAGGTTTCATTTAAAGAGCTTCTCACTTTAAAAATATTTCTGTTGTTAATTTGTACTATATCTTTTCCAACTTCAGTAATTTTTCCTGTGGCAAACCCCCATTGGTTGGAGTTATAAGAATCCACTTGATATTTTGCAGAAACACCCTCTTTGATATAGCCAATATCCGTAGGTGATAAATAAGATTCGATGACTAAATTTTTACTAGGTGAGATATTAGCTAAAGTACTTCCGGGACTTAATACGCTACCTTGGTTATAGCCCTGAACATTTATAAGCTCACCGTCTATTGGTGCAATTAGAACATACATAGTTTTTTCCTCTTCAAGCTGTTTTTTGTTCGATTCTAAATCCTCTAAGGCCCGCTTATAGTCTGTAAGCTCTTTTTGCCATGTTAATTGAGATTGTTTAATGGTGTTTTCTTTGTCATTCTTTAACTTGTTTAAATCTAACAGCGCACGATCATATTCTGCTTTTGCAATCACTCCTTTTTGATAGAGCGCATTTGATCTATTGTATTCAGCATTTGTGTTTTTAATTAGTGTATTTACATTAAATAATTGTTGCTGAAACCGAATGTATTCCTTTTGATATTGATTCGTTTTAATAGATGAATAATCCCCTTTTATTAAATAATTTAAGTCTACTATAAAGTCTTCAATATCCTCTTTTTGAGAATCCATAAGATGATCACGTTCTTCTAGAATACTTTGGTTTACCACCAGCAGGGTGTCCCCTTTTGAGACCGACATGTTTTCAATAAGGTTAAAATATGTTATTCTTCCACTCACAGGCGCATAAAGTGTCACGGGCTTTTCGTGAGAAGTAATTATACCACGACTGGTAGTATAAATATCTACTTCTATAAAGGGAAGCATTATAAAGGTACCAGTCAAAGCAAAAAATATAATCCAAAAAATCAGATTCGTTTTTTTACTATGCTTAGCAATATGATATTCAACCGTATTGTGAAGAATATCTTACGGGAAAATATTATTTTCATTCATAATTTTTAGACGATTAATAAGTTAGTAATAATGTGTCTTTTATATTAAGAACTATTATGAATGAAACTCTAATTAATAAATGTAACATGTGCTTGAGTATTTGATTCAAAGCAACAGATAATAAAGAACAAACACAAGGGAAGCGTCCTCAATTTTATAAAATCGGGTTGTCTATAAATGGCGTAACCATCTTAAAAACAAAATATTAAATCTAATTTGCAAAGTGCTTTATTAAAAAATATTATATTTAAAATGCTTTACAAAAAAGCCTTGATTATATTTGTCAATAATTGATTATGGAAAAAAAGAAATCGAAAAAAATATCTAAAAAATTACTTCATAAATACCGTTTGGTAATTCTCAATGAAGACACCTTTGAAG
Organism: Lacinutrix neustonica; assembly: GCF_026625145.1. Classification (GTDB taxonomy): domain Bacteria; phylum Bacteroidota; class Bacteroidia; order Flavobacteriales; family Flavobacteriaceae; genus Lacinutrix; species Lacinutrix neustonica. The sequence goes on from NZ_CP113088.1 coordinate 2,348,865, forward strand.
AGCGGTTGGCTTTAAAGTTAACACGACTAAATGTTTTTATTTTGTTAGGTATTTCTTCTATTGTATTAATAACCTTTACCATTTTACTTATTGCCTTTACGCCTTTGAGAGAATACATCCCTGGATATTCATCAACAGCTTTAAAAAAACAAGCACTTGAATTAAATTATAAAACAGATTCTTTACATCAAATCATTACGAACAATGATAAATATTACGCATCTATTAAAAAGGTGTTGAAAGGAGAGATCAGTAGTGTTAACATTAATAGAGATTCGATTATCAGAGCGGCTAGTGTTGATATAAGCGAGATAGATTTAAACCCAATAAAGGAAGACTCCATTTTAAGAGCTAAAGTAGATAAAGAGGATAAATATAGCCTGTTTGATTCAGCGAAATCTAAGGTGAATTTTGTGCTTTTTCCACCGGTAAATGGTGAAATTAGCGACGCTTATAATATTGAAGAAAAACATTATGCGGTAGATATTATAGTGGCTAAAAACACCCCTATTAAAGCGACGGCAGATGGCACAGTTATTTTTTCTGAATGGACTGCCGAAACAGGTTTCGTGATTTTAATTGAACACAGTTATGGCTTAATTTCGGTTTACAAACATAATGCATCTCTAACAAAATCTCAAGGGGATCTAGTAAGAGCCGGAGAGGTGATTGCTACTGCGGGAAACACAGGAGAACTCACTACGGGAACACATTTGCATTTTGAATTATGGAGTGACGGTTATCCTGTAAATCCAACAAATTTTATTGATTTTAAGAATTAGAAAAAAGTTTAAATATGTCGTCGCTCATTTGAAGCACTTTGTATGGCTACTTTTATCTTGCCAAAGAAAGAGAACAAAAGAAGGCATGGAGATACTAATGAAAACGGTTATTTAAAGAAAGCGCGTCAATAAAGACCCTTTTAATTTTAACAAAAAAATGTTAAGTATAATTTTAAACCGGAATTTGACTCATTTTGTAATGGAACGAGCTCGTTTAATATTGCATTGGTTTAACACCTATTTAAAACAATGATATCACTAAAAGCCATACTCGCCAAACCGTTGGCGAAACGCACGTACAAAAAAATTCAAAAATGGGCCAATAACCCTATTGAAACACAGGAAAAGGTGTTTCGTCATTTAATTTTGGAAGCAGAAGGCACGCAGTTTGGAATAGATCATGATTTCATAAAAATTAAGACCTATGAAGATTTCAAAGAGCAGGTACCCATTCGTGATTACGAAGCCTTAAAACCATATGTTGAGCGTGTTGTTGCCGGTGAAGAAAACATGCTTTGGAAAGGCAAACCACTCTATTTTGCTAAAACGTCCGGGACGACTTACGGGTCAAAATACATTCCTATTACTAGTGAAAGCATGCCCAATCACGTGAACGCTGCGCGCAATGCCATTTTACTTTATATTCACGAAACCGGCCATTCAAAATTTGTAGATGGTAAAATGATTTTCCTTCAGGGAAGTCCCGTTTTAAAAGAGGAAAATGGCGTACAATTAGGGCGACTCTCAGGAATTGTGGCGCATTACATTCCAAAGTATCTTCAAAAAAACCGCTTGCCTTCTTGGGAGACGAATTGTATTGAAGATTGGGAGAAGAAAGTAGATGCCATTGTTGAGGAGACCCTATCTGAAAACATGACCATTATTTCGGGTATTCCTTCCTGGGTTCAAATGTATTTTGAAAAATTGCAACAGAAAACAGGTAAAAAAGTAGGAGACCTCTTTAAGAATTTCAATCTTTTTATTTTTGGAGGTGTTAATTTTGAGCCTTATAGAGCCAAATTCGAAAATTTAATAGGTAGAAAAGTCGATAGCATTGAACTTTATCCAGCAAGCGAGGGATTTTTTGCCTTTCAAGATAAACAAAACGAAAAAGGCATGCTATTGCAGTTGGATTCAGGTATGTTTTATGAGTTTGTAAAAGCAGAAGACTTTTTTAGTGAAAATCCAAAGCGAATTACCTTAGCCGATGTGTCTTTAGGTGTAAATTATGTTATGATCATTTCCACAAACGCTGGACTTTGGGCGTATAACCTTGGAGATACCGTTCAGTTCACTTGTACTAAACCTTTTCGTATTATAGTTTCGGGCCGTATTAAACATTTTATTTCTGCTTTTGGGGAACACGTGATTGGTAAAGAGGTGGAGTCTGCATTAAAAATAGCGACAGAAGGCACTAAAATTAGAATTAATGAATTTACAGTCGCGCCTCAAATTAATCCGAGAATCGGGTTTACCGTACCATGAATGGTTTATAGAATTTGAAAATGAGCCGAGAAAGTCTTTCCGCTTTAGCACAAAAAATAGATCAAGCGTTACAAAAGCAAAATAGCTATTATCTAGATTTAATAGCCGGCAAAGTCTTAAAGCCATTACAGATTTCTGTAATTCGAAAAAACGGATTTCAAAACTACATGAAATCGGTTGGAAAATTAGGCGGACAAAATAAAATTCCGCGACTAGCAAACGACCGTAAAATTGCAGATGCTTTATTAGCAGAAATTATCACTAAATAATAGTATATTTGCCTGTTAAAAGAACGTCATGAGCAATATAAAACGACACGAGAGAACGCGAGCACAAGAGAGTTCAAATGCTATTGAAAGAATGTACATTACCATGCGACATCTTTTTAATCGTGGGTTTTATAAGCCTATGGGGATTTCCGGAGAGACCTTACGTGAAGCTTTACTGGTTTTGCGCCCTGAAATTTATGGTTCTATTGCAGAAGAAAAGGCCGAGTTAGAAGGATTGCTTTATGTTATAGACAGACTACCCATAGGAATAGAGGAGTGTCGCTTTATTAACTTAACCAGTGATGAAGGGTACACAAACTCTCATTTTGAACCTATAATACCACCAAAGAGGAGACGTAACTGTTATCGTATTGACGATGAGCAAATGAATATTGAAATTACGCGAGGTCGTTCTGAAATTTATGATATTTTAACGCATTTAACCTTCCTTTTTATTGAGTCTCATAAAATTAGTAAGCGCATTATTATTGATGAGAAAGGGACAACTACTCGGGATTGGTTGAAACTCGAAGATGCCGTTCTAAACAAAAAGAAACTCACCCAAAAAGCACGTGAAATAGCGATTACACACACAGCAAATATCTTAGGGAGAACATTTAAAGAATTGTCAGAAGCATATGCGCTTTTTGCAACACCAAAGTATCCTGAACGGTTATTACATATTATTTACTGGTTAGGAAAACTAGCTATTGATGAGGTCATAAACAACAACAAGCGTACCGTCACATTTAGTCCCGTACTACGAGAAAGATTAGGCCATCACATTCACGGAGAGATTTGGGCAAATACGATAAAAGAAGTTCTTAAAAAGAACAAGTTATTAAGCAGGCCCATTCATATTATAAGTGCAAACTTACATAGTGTCATGAATACCCTATATGCACCACAAGCGCTTAAGGGTTTAGCAACCAAAAAAGATATTTTTCAAATATACGAAGCGCTAAGTAGTTCTGAAAATGTTGAGATGCGCAATAAAGTCACTCAAAAAGCGTTACAACAAGGCATGATTTTTATTCCGGACACCTCTCGGTACTAATATTGATGTTCAAATCTTTGACACAGAAAAACTTGATTTAGCGACAACAGACTTAGATATTAGTGCTTCACAAAAAGAAGGAGAGAAACCCGTTATTGTTGTTATGGATTATGCGTTTGGGGAACAAGCCTACGAAACCATAGATGAATTGTTAAAACCTTTTGGGACTAAGAACGATAAGATTCACCTAAATATCGATTCTATTTCTATAATGGGGAAAGCAGGTATCTTAGAAGGTGGTAAAGGGGATATTATGATTCCTTCGGCTCATATTTTTGAGGGCACTGCAGATAATTACCCTTTTAAAAACGAATTGAGTAAAGCAGATCTAGAAGGACAGGGCGTCAATATTTATGAGGGCACCATGGTCTCTGTATTGGGTACGTCGCTTCAAAACAAAGATATTTTGAAGTTCTTTTTTAATTCTACCTGGAATGTCATTGGACTTGAAATGGAAGGGGCACATTATCAAAAAGCGATACAAGCCGCCTCCAAAGTGAGAGGGAGTATCAATCCGGATGTAAAAGTACGGTATGCTTATTATGCCAGTGACAACCCTTTAGAAACAGGGGGCACACTAGCTTCGGGTGGACTGGGAACTTCGGAGTGCGACCAACCTATCTAATAACAAGAAAGATATTACAACAAATATTTAGTTAATAATTAACGATAATTATGAGTAAAGAATTACCATCTAACAAAAACAACAATGAGGAAGTCGATTTAATTGTGTTTTTTAATCTTATTGGGAATGCATTTTCCAAGCTGTTTGATTTCATAGCATTATTATTTAAAGGGCTATTTAAGATCTTAATCTCCATTTTATCGCACTTTCATAAACGCATTTTTTGGTATATAGGAGCGGCCATTATAGGTCTTGCTATTGGTTTGTTTTTAGACGGATCATCTGAAAAGAGCTATGGGGCTAACATGTTTATTGAAACCAATTATAATTCAGGCTATCAGGTTTATGAAAACATCAAAAACCTAAATGAACTTGCTAGTGTAGACAAGGATGCTGAAGAGTTGTCAAAAATGTTGGGTCTTAAAGTTAGTGAAGCTTCTTCCATTACGGCATTTTATATAAAACCGGAGACCGATCCCAGTGAGAACATGAAAATGTTTGTTGAATTTAAAAAAGAATTGGATTCTACAGCTAGAGAAGAACTGGAATACGAATCTTTTATATTACGGGTAAGTAAGTTCAACTTTAAAAGACATCAGATAGGAGTCGCTTCTACAGACAAAAAAATATACAGTAAATTAAACAATGTCCTGCCTAAGGTTCTGTCTGAAAATCCTTATCTAAGAAGAGCTAAAGAAGTAGGTCAAGAGAATTATAGAAGAGAAGAAAAAACATTAGCTGCGCAACAAAAGAAAATAGATTCCTTGGTTAGAGTCTATTTGCAAATTAGATCGGATCAGTCTAATAAGCCAGCGACCCCAGGAGCGGGTACCAATCTGTATTTAGGAAATGCTCAAAAGAATGAACTGCTAGTTAATGAGGCAGAATTATTAAATGAAATTCTAGAAGTAGAGGAGATGAGAAGAGAAGTTATTAGTAATATGATAAAGGAAGAGAATATTATATCTGTAATATCCGATTTTCCTACTTCGGTTACGATATAACGGAATATTATCAAGATAGAAAGTTTCAAATTCCATTACTAGCGGTAGCATTAATGATGTTAGTGTTCCTTTTTCTAGGCCTAGGAGAGTTTCTAAAAAAACACGAGCAATCAAATAATTAGACGCTGAAATGAATCTACTAATAACAGGAGGGCTAGGGTTTATTGGATCTAATTTTATTGAATATTTTATCTATCAATATCCGGATTACAATATTGTAAATTTAGACAATCTAACCTATGCAGGTGATCTTTCTAATGTAGAGAATGTTGAGGATAGTGCTAATTACACCTTTGTTAAAGGAGACATCTGTGATAGAAAATTAGTTGAGAGTTTGTTTAATGAGTATAAATTTGATGGGGTCATTCATTTTGCAGCTGAATCTCACGTAGACAATTCAATAAAAAACCCGGGAGCATTTATTGACACTAATATTACCGGAACCTTTAACTTATTGGATGTGGCTAAAAACTATTGGATGGCGAGCCCTAATAAATTTAAAAAAGACTTTGAGACGGCTAGATTCCATCACATCTCTACTGATGAGGTCTATGGCACATTAGGAGAAGCGGGGTTGTTTACTGAAGAAACACCTTATGCGCCCAATAGTCCCTATAGTGCTTCAAAAGCGGCTTCAGATTTTATTGTAAGAAGCTATTTTCATACCTATGGAATGCCTGTGATAACTACAAATTGTTCTAATAATTATGGTCCGAAACAACACGATGAAAAGCTCATTCCTACAATCATTAGAAAGGCCTTATCAGGGGAAGCTATTCCAATCTATGGAGATGGTAAAAATATTAGAGATTGGTTATATGTCTTGGACCACTGTAAGGGTATTGATTTGGTGTTTAAAACAGGTAAAACAGGTGAAACATATAATATTGGTGGTAGAAACGAAAGAAATAATCTCTACATTGTAGATTCTATTTGTTCTATTTTAGATGAATTAAAGCCAGCTTCAGCATCCTATAAAAATCAAATAATCTTTGTGAAGGATAGAGCAGGTCATGATTTCAGATATGCCATTGACGCTTCAAAAATTGAAAAGGAACTCGGCTGGAAGGCCGATGAGAATTTTGAATCGGGCATACGAAAAACGATAGATTGGTACTTAAATAAATACTCATAGTTAATACACCTTCCGAATCGAAAGTCTTTTGCATAGTGAATTTCTAATTGGAAGCAACAGGTGACTAATAAAGAACAATAAAACAGCCACATGAAAGGAATTATACTTGCGGGAGGTTCTGGAACAAGACTTCATCCATTAACGAAAGTGTTAAGTAAACAGCTTATGCCAATTTATGATAAGCCCATGATTTACTATCCTCTATCAACCTTAATGCATGCTGGAATAAAGGACATATTAATCATTTCAACACCGGAACATTTACCGCTGTTTAAACAATTGTTAGGAGACGGAACCCAATTAGGGTGTAACTTTCAATACGCAGTCCAAGAGGCACCCAATGGTCTTGCAGAAGCTTTTATTATAGGAGCAGATTTCGTTGGTAAAGATAAGGTCGCCTTAATTTTAGGAGATAATATTTTCTATGGTACGGGATTATCCGAACTTTTGAAAGCTAATAATAATCCAGAGGGCGGTATTGTTTACGCCTATCACGTTACAGACCCAGAGCGTTACGGTGTTGTAAATTTTGATAAAAATGGAAAAGCCTTGTCCATTGAGGAGAAACCTGAAAAACCAAAATCTAATTATGCTGTGCCAGGGATTTATTTCTATGATAATACTGTCATTGAAATAGCAAAAAACATAGAACCTAGTCATCGCGGAGAATTGGAAATAACAGACGTTAACAAGGAGTATTTGAGACAAGGGAGGCTTAAAGTTTCTATTTTAGACAAAGGAACGGCTTGGTTAGATACCGGTACCTTTAATTCGCTAATGCAAGCCTCTCAATTTGTTCAAGTTATTGAAGAGCGCCAAGGTTTGAAAATTGGAGCAATAGAGGAAGCGGCTTACAGTAGTGGTTTTATTTCTAAACAACAATTGGTAGATTTAGCAACGCCATTACTTAAAAGCGGTTATGGAGAGCATTTAATTAGTTTAGTAAACCAAGAGTGAAATGCAAGCGAAAGAAACCATTTTAAAGGGCTGTTACCTATTAGAACCAACTATTTTTGGTGATGATAGAGGCTATTTTTTTGAAAGCTATAATAAAATACAATTTGAATCTCTTGTTGGTGAAACTGTTAATTTTGTTCAGGACAATGAAGCATTCTCTAAAAAAGGGGTGCTAAGAGGTCTTCATTTTCAAGAAGGTCAACATGCACAAGCCAAATTGGTTAGAGTGACGCAGGGCGCTGTCATCGACGTGGCAGTAGATTTAAGACCCAAGTCAGAAACCTTTTTAAAGCATATCGCTGTTGAACTCTCATCAGATAATAAAAAGCAGCTCTTTGTTCCTAGGGGATTTGCTCATGGATACATAGTAATAACTGAAACGGCAGTATTTAATTATAAATGTGACAATTGGTACAAAAAGGCTTCAGAAAACGGAATTATTTATAATGATGAAACCTTAAATATAGATTGGCAATTTAGACCGGAACAATTCATTATTTCTGAAAAAGACAAAAGACTTTCAACAGTTAAAGAATTATTTAAATGAGACGGGCGGGTCAATCGCATAACCACTTATGAGAATGATTGATAGCGCATAACAGGTGACCAATAAATCACAATAACTTATACATGAAAAAAATTGTTGTCGTAGGGGCTAAAGGTCAATTGGGATTATGTATAAAAGCATTATCTAACGGATATCCATCGTTGGATTTTTTGTTTTTAGATAGTAATGCATTAGATGTTTCAAGCGCCAAACAAGTTGAAACACTATTTAGAAATACGCCATTTGATTATTGTATCAATTGTGCCGCATACACTGCGGTTGATAAGGCAGAGGATGAAAAACAATTGGCCTATAAAATTAATACGCTGGGCGTTAAATTTTTAGCAGAGTCTTGTAAAAAACATCAGGTTACTTTAATACATATTTCAACAGATTTTGTTTTTGATGGGAAGAGCACTACACCCTATAAGGAAAAGGATGTAACACATCCATTAGGGGTGTATGGAGCAACTAAACTAGCTGGAGAAAAAGAAATAGCTTTTACTTTAAAAAACTATTATATTCTAAGGACCTCTTGGCTATATTCTCATTTTGGCAGCAATTTTGTAAAAACCATGCTTAGGCTCGCTAAGGAAAAAAAGGAACTAAATGTCGTAAACGATCAAATAGGAACACCCACTTATGGTCCGGATCTAGCAGACGTAATTTTCAAAATTATTCTTTTCGGACCCACTAAATATGGGCTATACCATTTTAGTAATTTAGGCAGCACAACTTGGTATGAATTTGCTAGAGCCATATTTGAAATGACCAATGCGAATATTGAGGTTCATCCTGTCGACTCTAATACATTTGTAACAAAAGCTGAACGACCAAAATATAGTGTGTTAGACAAATCAAAGATTATGGCAACTTTTGGTATAGAAATTCCAACTTGGAGAGAAAGTCTAGAGAAAATGGTAACAGCTATGGAAACTTAAAATGCAATATTTGAGTGGTTTAACTCAAAAGTCTCAAATTGCGTAAATTAAAATATTGAACCGCCTAAAAGTACAATTGGTGTAACTTTATGCATCATAAAATTACGAATGTCCATTTAAAATACTACTTTTGCAACCGAAAAAAGGCACGATGTTAATAGAATGCTTAGCCTCAACAATAAATGAAAAAAAACCTTATTATATTCGGTACTAGACCGGAAGCTATAAAAATGGCACCATTGGTTAAGGAGTTTCTTAAAAACAAAAATGAATTTGAAACTAGAGTGTGTATAACAGCTCAGCATAGAGAAATGTTAGATCAAGTTTTGTCATTTTTTGAAATTAAACCAGATTACGATTTGGATTTAATGAAGCCAAATCAAAACCTCTATACCCTTACTGCAGATATTATAACAAATTTAAAACCAATTTTAGAAGAATTTAAGCCGAGACTATGTATATGTTCATGGGGATACCACTACGACAATGGCGGCAAGTATTGCTTCTTTTTATTCGGAGCAAAAGTGTGTCATGTTGAGGCGGGTTTAAGGACATTTAATAAAAGATCCCCATTTCCGAGAGGAAGTGAATAGAAGTATTGCTGGTAGTATATCCGATTACCATTTTGCTCCAACAGCAACTTCAAAACAGAATCTAATTAGGGAAAACATTTCAGAAGAAAACATCCTTGTTACTGGGAATACGGTTATTGATGCATTAGATTTTAGCTCAGGAAAAGTAACGGCATCACTATACTCAGATAACGAGGTTGAACGCCTAAAGCATATTGTTGATGATTCAAAAAAAATAATACTCGTTACTGGTCATAGACGTGAAAACCATGGCCAAGGTTTTATTAATATTTGTAGTGCTTTAAAGGAGATAGCGGAAAAAAATAAGAATGTTCAAATCATTTATCCAGTACATTTAAATCCAAATGTTCAAAAGCCCGTATACGAACTTTTAGCTGGTATTGAAAACGTAAAACTTATCAGTCCATTATCATATCCAGCGTTTGTATGGTTAATGAATAAATCACATCTTATTATTACTGATAGTGGTGGCGTGCAAGAAGAAGCGCCTAGTTTAGGGAAGCCTGTTTTGGTTATGCGTGACACGACAGAAAGACCGAAGCCGTTGATGCGGGAACGGTTTTTTTGGTAGGAACAGACAAAGATAAAATAGTAAAAGAAACAAATAATTTACTGAATAATGAATCGGCCTATTTAAAAATGAGCAAATTACATAACCCTTATGGAGATGGTACCGCTTGTCAGAAAATAGTAAGCTTCATTTCTAACTTATAAATATGAGTAATAAACCAAACGTTGTAATGGTTGGCTTAGGCTACATTGGTTTGCCTACAGCCGCATTAATAGCGAGTAGAAACATTAAAGTCACAGGGGTTGATATCCATCAACACGTAGTAGACACTATTAATAAGGGAGAGATTCACATTATTGAACCTGATTTAGATGGTTTAGTGCACCATGTGGTAAAAGACAAATTTTTAACGGCCAGTACCACTCCTGTTGAAGCCGATGTATATTTAATTGCGGTTCCTACACCTTTTAAAGGTGATCATGAACGAGATATTTCTTATGTCGAATCTGCTACGCGTGCTATTTTACCCACGCTTAAAGAAGGTGTTTTAGTTATTATAGAGTCTACCAGCCCGGTAGGTACCACTGAAAAAATGGAAGCGGTTATTTTTTCTGAAAGACCGTAACTTAAAGGAAAAATATATATGGCCTACTGTCCAGAGCGTGTGTTGCCTGGAAATGTTATTTATGAGTTAGAGCATAACGACAGGGCTATTGGGGGAATTAATGAAGCATCAACAGAAAAAGCAGTTTGGTTTTACAAGCATTTTGTAAAAGGAGAATTACATAAAACCAATGCTAAAACTGCTGAAATGTGCAAATTGGTTGAAAACTCTTCAAGAGATACTCAAATTGCCTTTGCTAATGAGCTTTCTATGATTTGTGATGAAGCGGGAATTAATGTATGGGAGCTTATTCGGTTAGCAAACAAACACCCCAGGGTCAATATTTTACAACCAGGAACAGGCGTTGGAGGGCATTGTATTGCTGTGGATCCCTGGTTCATAGTTAGTGAGTTTCCTGAGCAAGCAAAAATTATTCGTATTGCAAGAGAAATTAATAACTATAAGACAGAATGGGTTATTGAAAAAATTAAAAACACAGCTTTGCAATTTGAATTAGATAATAGCAAGAAACCTAAAATTGCAGCCATGGGCTTAGCCTTTAAGCCAAATATAGACGATTTAAGAGAGTCTCCGGCATTACACGTGGTGACAGCTCTTAAAAATTCCAATTTAAGTATTTTACCAGTTGAACCAAATATAGAGTCGCATAAAACTTTAGAAATATATACTATAGATCAAGCAGTAAATGACGCAGATATTATTGTGTACTTAGTCGCTCATGATCAATTTAAAGCGCTGAATTCTAATGCATTAGTTTTAGATTTTTGTAATGTCACAAATCAATAAATCAAGAAAATATGAAAAACGTTGTATTACTAGTACTATTTATAGTTGCTGTTTCATGTAAAGGTGAGGCAAAAAAAGAAACGATGAATAAGGAGACTTCTCCAAAAGTTGAAGAACAAACAACTGTAGTTTATCCAAAATTAGAAGGTGTACCACTACAACTTAACTACATTTTTGAAAACGGTTTTGAATTTGCAGAAGATATCAAAGTAAATTACATCGCTTTACAAGCTAAAGGCGACAATAACTATCAATTAATTTATGGAATAGATGCATCATCAGACCTTGAACGCATAGAAAGTTTAAAAGTCTCAGCAAATTTTTACGCTGAAAACCCAAAATTATTTACAGACGATTTATATAAGGAGCGAGAAGTTCGTCAAGTGCCTTCTGTAGCTAAAATTAGCATTCTTGATAATGAAGCTGTGATTTCTCAAGAGTTTACAATGGTTCCTAAAGAACACAAATTGATTAAATTTTATTTCTACTCTGACCAAGGTGTAGAAAACGATAAAATGTTAACCTTAAAAAATATTGACTTACCAAAATAGGTATATATTAAATGATTTTTTCTACCCCACTCTTCTTACTGTTTTTTACAGTAGTATTTATTATATATTGGTTTGTTTTGATAAAAAAGTAAAATCAATTAAGCCACATTTGTTATTTTATGGCGGAACAGGAACGGTTTGGTTTGATGATATAAAAGCGTTTCCAATTATTGATGGGGTAAAGCATGAAAATATTATACCAAATCCAAGTGCAGAAGAACAATTAAAAGAACGTTTAAATGTATCTTACAACTATAATAGAGAGCATTGGAGTAAAATAAAAGAACAGAAGTACTTATTATTAACACCGTTTTGGCATACAGATAAAAAATCGGCATACCCACAGAAAGATCAATATGCAGATTTAGTTTCCCAAGTTAAATCCTACTGTAAAGAAAACAATGTGAAATGCATAGATGCTTCATATATACTGAATAAAGAGAACTTTGGGGTTTATACTAACGGAAGCGTTAGGGGCAAAATAGATGTTTTACATTTTGATGCACAAGCACACGAAGTTTTAGAAAAATTTATAATAGAAAATTTAAATTAAAGATGTTACAAGCCATTATAAAAAAAGGAAAAGTAGTAGCAGAAGAAGTTTCAGCACCAATTTTATCTGCTGGAGAAGTACTCATTAGTGTCTCTCACAGTTGTATCTCTGCAGGCACAGAACTAAAGAGTGTTGGAAATAGTGGAGAAAATCTTTTAATGCGTGCCATAAAACAGCCGTAAAACCTTAAAAAGGTTATCGCCATGGCAAAGGCGCAAGGCATTTCTAGAGCGTTCTCTAAAGTGCAGCAAAAAGTAAAGTATGGGACGCCAACAGGCTACTCCAATTCAGGAATTGTAATTGCTGTAGGAGAAGGGGTCTCTAATTTTCAAGTTGGCGATAAAGTAGCTGCCGCTGGAGCAGGTATTGCAAATCATGCAGAGTTTGTGGTCGTACCTCAAAATTTAGTCATGCAAGTACCTGAAGGTTTAGATTTAAAACTAGCCTCAACGGTAACCTTAGGCGGTATCGCTTTACAAGGTGTAAGACGTGCAGATTTAAGATTAGGAGAATATGCAGTAGTTATTGGCGCGGGGATCTTAGGTTTATTAACGGTTCAATATTTAAAAAATTCCGGTATTCGCACTATTGTAACAGACATTAATGACGACAGATTAAAGATTGCAGAAGAACTTGGTGCAGAGTTAATTATCAATCCCACAAAAGGTGATGTAGTAAAAACCATAACTAGCTTTACTGGTGGTTTTGGAGCCGATGCCGTTATTTTTACAGCAGCGACGGGAAGTAACGAGCCACTATCTGAAGCCTTCAAAGCCTGTAAGAAAAAAGGTAGAGTCATTTTAGTTGGTGTTTCCGGAATGGAAATTAAACGAGAGGACATCTACCAAAAAGAATTAGATTTCTTAGTGTCCACTTCTTATGGCCCTGGCCGTTATGATAGAAGTTATGAAGAGGATGGGAACGACTATCCGTATGGCTATGTGCGTTGGACAGAAAACCGAAACATGACCGAGTATCTCAAGATGCTTCATGAAGGAAAGGTTAATTTAGAACCTTTAATAAGTAAAGTATACCCTATTGAAAAAGTAGAAGAAGCCTATGCTTCTCTGCAAAGCCCAGTAAAAACCTGTTATTGTAATATTGTCTTATGACACTACTACTGAAGTCCCAACCAATAATAAAGTTACAGTAAACACAAATTATGCAAAACCAAATTCAGCTTTAAACGTTGCGCTTGTTGGTGCAGGAAGTTTTGCAACGGCCATGCATTTGCCTAACATGCAAAAAATGAAAGACAAGTACGCCTTGTATGCGGTGGTAAATAGAACGGGGCATAAAAGCAAAACAGTCGCGACGCATTTTGATGCTAAATACACCACTTCAGATATTAATGATGTGTTGATAGATGATAACGTAGATTTGGTGTTTATAACGACGCAGCATAAAGATCATGCGGCTTTAGTGTTACAATCGTTACAGGCAGGGAAACATGTGTTTGTAGAAAAACCTCTAGCAACAACGCAAGAAGAATTAGATAAAATAATTGCTTTCTATAATGATGATAGCATTGTAAATAAACCACAATTGTTAACGGGCTTTAACAGACGTTTTAGTAAATACGCTCAAGAAATTAAAACACACACAGAGCAACGTACTAACCCGCTTTATATAAGTTACAGAATTAATGCAGGTTTTAGGCCTTCTACTGATGCTTTGCACGAACATGGTGGACGCGTTGTGGGGGAAGTATGTCACTTTATAGATTTAATTTCTTATCTAACAGATTCTAGTATTGTTTCTGTTAGCGTTGAAAAACTATCTCCTAAAAACGGTCATATTAGAGCAGACGATAATGTATCGGTCTTATTAAAATATAAAGACGGCTCGGTTGGAAACTTACAGTATTTTGCTGTTGGAAATAAGGGCTATCAAAAAGAGAATTTAGAAGTACATTATGATGAAAAAACTATCATCATGGACGACTTTATAAAACTTACGGGTTATGGCGTAAAAGTAAAGGACATCAACTCTAAAACTCCGGAAAAAGGACAATACGAAGAGTTAATTCATTTTTATAATGCAATTGCAAAAAACCAATGGGCTATTGGTTTTGATAGTATGGTGGAGACTACTCAAGCAACGTTCTTGATTCAGGATAATTAATATTCAAAAGGATGAATATTCAAACGATTTTATCTAAACCCATTCCAGTCGTTTGGTATCGATTTAAGCAATTACTAAAGCTTCATTATTACTTTAGAACGCAGTTTTGGTCTCAGGTTGAAAAACAAATTGCGAATAAAGTTTCCAAAGCAGATACTTTTAAGGCTAAGAGCCAACTGTTTCATGATGATTTTAAAGGCTATAACGAATCAACTTCAACTGGAAGCAGAACTACATTAGAAAAGGCTAGTCGTATCTTAGAGGGTACGATTTCCATTTTTGAAGCAGATTATGAATTTGATTTTCCCCTGCAATGGAATATAGATTGGAGAGCTAATGAAACCTGGGATAATAAGTACTTTAAAGGCTATAGTTTTTATCAAGCAAATAAAGAAAAAGAATATGACGTTAAGTTTCCTTGGGAATTATCAAGGCTTAGTTTCTTAATTACTGTTTCCGAGAGGATACTCTATTAATGAGGAGGACAAGTATTTAGAATTTATTTACAATACTTTAAGCAATTGGAAAAACCGAATCCAATGGCATATTCTGTCAATTGGTACCCCATGGAAGTTGCTGTTAGAACTATTAATCTCATTCAATCACGGGAATTGTTGTTAGTTTCTGCAAAAGGAAATAAAACCATCAATTTATTAAATGAAATCCTATTACTCCATGGTGTTTTTTTATGGCGAAACCTCGAATATACAGATGTTCGTGCAAACCATTATGCTGCCAATTTAACAGCACTCCTTTTATTAGGACAAGTATTTAAATCCTTTTACAAAGAAGCCAAACAATGGTATGATTTTGCAATTAAGAAAACCGAAAAAGAGTTTCATTTACAATTTTTTAAAGATGGTGTTAATTTCGAAAAATCAATACCTTATCACAGATTTGTAGTGGAGTTGTTTTTTATTTCGTTTTTAGTAATGAAACGTAGTGGAATAAAATTGAGCCCGAAACACTTACTGTTTTCAAAAACGCAAATGTTTTTATAAAAGCTGTAACGAAACCCAACTTACAAACACCAATTATTGGAGATAATGATAGTGCTTCGGTATTTCAGAATGACATTGTATCGCTTAACAATCATTCAAACATGTTACAGTTGGCTAGTTTGTTTTTAGAAGATGAAAGTTTGAATATTACGGATAAAGTTTATCATTCTTCAATGGAGTGCTTTGGAATAAACGCAATTAATCCATCACAAAAACAAGACTCATTTGAGCTAAATTACTTTGAAAAAGGCGGCTTTATTTCAGCGAAATCAAATACGAACTATTTTATCGCAGATTATGGAGAGGTAGGTATGCATGGTAAAGGAGGTCATGGGCATAACGATTTATTTAGTTTTGAATTGATGCTAGATAAACAAGACATCATTGTAGATGCTGGGTGTTATACTTATACTGGAAATTTAGAGCTTAAAGGCGAAATGAAATCCTCTTTTTATCATAATAGTTTAGTAGTAGACAACCAAGAAATCGCTCCTCAAATAGGAGCTTGGGGAATTAGTAATATTGCAGAACCAAATAATGTTAGTTTTAAAGATACTGACCATTCTATATCAATTTCTGGGAACATAAAGGTTACCAAAGATTAAAAGACCCAGTGACGCACAAGCGTACTTTTAATATTAAAAAAGATTTCAGCGAGATATGTTGCGAAGATGAGGTGTATTGTAACTCAAAGCATCAAATTGTAAGAAGCCTACACTTTATTGATAATGCGGAAATTAAATTAAAGGATAATAAAGCTATAATAACGGTAAGTAATAGGAAGTACCATATAGTTTTTGAAAATTTTGCACGATTAAAAGTTGGGTCATATTTTTTAAGTAGAAATTATGGGCATAAAATCGAAGCAAAAAAACTATTAGCTTTTTGTGACATAGAGAAAAACACTGTTTTGAATTTTAAAATCCAATCAGTACATTATTAAACCATCACTTTTTGCTCTATATTGATGGTTGCGGTTTCTTTTAGTAATGAATGATTAAACGGGTACACAGGAAGGCTCTTAAGAAATCAAAAACGCCTAAGGAAGTAAAGCATATATTTATTGTATGAATACTTTAAAGACAGGTTATCAATAAGTAAAGACTACAATGTTGACGATAAAACCTTATTATTAATAACACTGGTGGATTTACACCTATGTATTTTGATAAAATTTAACTTTTTAAACATATTAACACAGGTTATATTGTTTTCTTGAAGTTCTCTCTGAATTAGGAACACACTATCCCCTATATTATTGTCAGGGTATGTCAAGTGTCAAGTCAGCTGATGAGGACCCGTTACAAAGCTCACTTGTGCTATTCACTAGGAATAGAACTAAAAAACAACTCAATCCCATCTACAAATGGAGTAATTTTGGATAACGATTATATAAAACATGAACTGTTGAGTTTTTTCTGTTAAATAATTAGTAATTTCACCCAAAATATGAAAACCATAATTAATTTCTAAGTCTATTAATTGTGGTTTTTCTTTACAATACATTTACATTGCAAGCTAAAAATTTACAGTTAATAGATGAATAAACTAAGTCGTGATTTATTTTTTAGCACAGCCTTTTCTGTAGTGAATGTGCTTTTCAATATGTGGCTAATTAAGGAAGCAGAATTTATGCTCTCGGCAATTGCGTTAGGTGTTTTCTTATTGATACGTAGGGTTGCTGCAACGTTTTCTAATTTAAGTCAGTTAGGAACTTCTCAAGCTATAATTCGTTTTGTTAGTTTAAGTAGAAATGATATAGATAAAAAGAGAGTATATTTTTTTATATCATTTTCTCGGTTGGTTTATGAGTGTTCTTATTTTAATTGTTCTCTATTTCTTAATCGGTCAATATTTAGGAGATATAGCTTATGACGGGAATGTTAATAGCAAAAAATATATGCTATTAACATTATGGTATATTGCTATACTACATTTGAGTTATTTAGTGCAGCCCTATTTTTTAACCAAACGAAACGTTATTATATATAATGTTATTAACACATTAAATGCGAGTGTAATACTCATTTTTTCTTTTTTTTCTTTTTCTAAAAACCCCAGTTTAGAATTCATTTTGAATTCTGCTTTTTTTGTAATGTCTGCATTGCAAATTGTACTCATGTTATATATTATAGTTAAGCTTAAACTATACAATGTACCATCAAAAAAGAAGATCAAAACAGAATTAAAATCTTTTTATACGTATAGCATCCCTCGATCAGCAATAACGTTTTCAGATATGTTTCTATTGACTATAGGGTCTCTTTTGGTTTCTAAAGACGAAAAAATAATTGCTTCTTTTTTAATCGCTTTAGTAATTTCGAGAATGGTATTAGTGGTATTACAACCAGTATCAAAATTATCTTCGGTAATTATTGGTAATGATAATGCTATAGAGAAACAAAAACAAGCGATTAATTTAATGACAGGGGCGATTATTTATATCACACTATTGTTTGTAATATTATTAGCTACATGGTTAGACGTTTTGTTAAATTTTTGGTTAACAAATCCGGAGACAATTAAAAATGTTTTATATGCTTTTGGCTTTATTGTTTTCGGTCTTATACCCTATGCTTTTTTTCAAGGCTTAAAAGGAATAATAGAGATTAAATTTTTTAAACCCTACAATTTGTATTCGCTTATTATAGCTTTAATAATACATATAGTATTGTACTTCATCCTTAAAAATTTCTATTCTACATTAGCGGCGCTTTCTATATCATTAGCATTAGCGTTTATCTCTTTGGGAATAAATACAGCCATATGGTGTAGAAAAGATTTTTTTGGAAATAAATATTTTAGATTTGAAGTATTAATATTTTTAGGAGTTATATTGTTTATAGCAAACTATTTTGCTAATAAATATTTTAATAATATACTTGGTTTTATAATATTTACCTTAATATCTACATTTTTATATGTTAGTATAATATTTATAGTAAAACCATCTTTTATCAAAGAAGCTATTAATGTTTTATTAAAAAGAAAGACACTTTAGGGATAAAAACACATTTTTAATTATCATCTAAACCGAATCTAAATTTCCGTAATTAGAATTAGTCTTCGAAGAATATATTATGGTAAATAATACTAAATTTAAAATAAATTTTAAAAGTTCAGAACTTGTTTTTTTACTTTTGTTGGGAGTGTTTTCTACACTTCCTTTAGAAAAAGTAAATCCTAAATTTGTATTCTGCCTGTTTGTTGTTCAATTTATTTTAATAATAAAGAAGCGAAATTTTAAATTTAAAACCACTCCTTTTTTTTGGATGCTTATGGCACTTTATGCCATTAATTTTATAGGCTTACTTTATACAGAAGATCTAAACAAAGGGCTCATGATAATTACTAGGCAAGTAAGCCTTTTTTTATTCCCACTATTTTACATAAGTTACAACTTAAAGAATATTAAGTTGTTATTCAAGGTGTATTGTTGCGCTATTTTTATACTTCTAATAACTCTTGAAATCTACACGCTATATCGATTTTTCTATCAAAGTGATATTTTTCCATTGGATTTAGAATTGTTCCTATCGTTTAGATATACTGGTGCGGAACTAACAAAATTAATAGGTGTTCACAACGCATATTTAGGGATGTATATCATACTTTCTAACGTATTAATTATTTCATTTTTAAAAGAAATTAAAAAGAGTAGTTTATTCATTTTATTATTATTAATAATTTCCTTTCAATCGTTATTTATTATGCAAATGGTTGCAAAAACGGCGATAATAATTAACATATTAATAATAATTCCATCATTATTTTATTTGTTGATCACTAAAAAAAAAATAAAAACTTTGCTTTTTTTATTAATCCTATTAGCGGGTGTTTTTTATTTTACAACGACCAAATTTAAGCTACCGCTAAACAGGATTTCAGATCGTATTGAAGAGTTAAGTAATACTACAAACAGTAATAGAGAAACAAGGGTTGTACTATGGAAATCTGCAATGCCATTATTAAAAGAAAATATTGTTTTTGGGGTTGGAACTGGTGATGGGAATAAAGTTTTAATTGAAAATTATAAAAACAATGGACTAAAAACAAATACGAATATACATAACCAGTATTTGGATTACTTATTACGTGTTGGACTGTTTGGGTTGTTGGTTTTTATAGCTGTTATTGGATATGCAGTTTACCTATCAGTTAAACTAAATAATTATGTATATTTTTGCTTTCTAATACTTGTTTTAGGCAGCTGTTTTACTGAAAACATATTAAGTAGACAATGGGGAATTATATTCTTTGCGAGTTTCAATTATTTACTTTACCTAAACGCGAGAAATACTTATAAATGGGAATAACCTATATACTTATATTTGTTTTATTATTACATGTTTATCTGTTTAGAAAACTCATTTTTAAATGGAATGTTTTTAGTGTTTTTTTTATAGCCACACTTATTTTTTCTATAATAGGAATTCTTTTATTTCCTTTTATCAAACCATTTGTTTATCAAGAATTTTGGACTTTTAAAGTTAGTTTAATTACAGATGCCCAAATTATTAAAACGCAATGTATTAGTGTTGGAGGTGTTTTAATGGTTTTATATTCTTACTCATTAGTTTTAATGTTTGTGCACGGTAAAATAATAACAATTAATCATTTAAAAATTAACGTACCTATTGTAGATAACCTAAGCAAATCTAACTATTACTTTATCCTTTTTTGCATAGCTATTTTTCTGTTTGTTTATATTATATTGAAAAGAGACACACTTATTTTTGGTCTTTTTGATGGTCTAATAGGAAGAGATTCAAACGCATTATTGTCCTCTAGAAAAAGTATTACTTCCAATTATTTATATGTAATAATAACATATAATTTACTGCCTTTTTTAACAATTATTTCACTCTATGTGACTATTAACAGTAAAAGTTCATTAAATAAGTTTATATTCTTGTTGTTATTATTTACTTCAATAATCTTAATTTTATTATTATTTCAAAAAAGACCATTAATCCTATTTTTGCTTTGTTTTGCATTAGCTGGGTATGTTTTTAAAAAACATTCCAATTTCAAAAAAGTTAAAAAAATTAGAAGTAGAAAATACGTAATAAGGCGTTTTATCTTTATTGGATTAAGTTTGTTCTTTTTATTAATGTTATTATACTATTCTCGGAACTAATTATAAGTTTGAAAATCTTTTTCAAGCAATAAAAAAACTTACAGAAGTATCTTTAGTCCGAATTTTTGGAAGATTATCACTTCCTTCCTTTTTCTATGTAAATTATTTTCCAAAAGTCGAGGACCATTATGGTATTAAAAACATAGGGACTTTAGGGAAAATTTTCAGATACGACGTATTTCTAGATGGTCGCGTTCTATTTAATTATTATTCATCAAGAAAACAAGGTGGATCTTTAGCCATATCATCTATAATGGATTTTTACGGTGCATTTGGGTATTATGGTTTGTTTTTTGGGACATTATTTCTAGGTGGTTTTTTTGCCCTATTAGATAGCTTTTTAGAGAAACTGGAGAGAAATGTAGTCAACATAGTATTTATAATATTTTGCTTTGTGTTCGCATATTATCTATCTCAAGCAAGCCTACCTAGATCATTTTTAGGTTATGGTTTTTTCTTCTTTATAATAATGTGGGTGTTTTTACAAAAAAATTTTAAAATTAAATTTCGGCTATGAATTTAATAAAGAAAAATATAGATGCTATAATATTTTTTTCTTTGATGGCCTTCTTGGTGGGCGATTTTTTGTCAAATCTTAAATATGAAAACTTTCGTTTTAGCAATACACCATTCTTTTATAGATATGCAGGTCTCATAAAATTATTGTTTGAAGTTTTCATGATTAGTTTAATATCCATTAACATGAAAAATTACTCTAGAACATTTTGGGTTTTAATCATAGTTTCTTTAACATTTTTTATTAGCCAACTCTATTTAAGTAGTGTAATTGATTATGATATCAAGAGACATTTTTTAAGCGGGAATATATATTTTTATAACTGCTATATTTACCTGCTAATTTTTGTCATTTTTATCGAGAATGTTGATGTAAAAAAAGAAACTTTTCAAAAAGCATATAAATATTTTGAGTATTTTTTATATATCAATGCTATCGCCATTGCTTTAGGTTTTTTATTTAAAATAGAAATATTTAGATCTTATGAGTACACCCCAAGATTTGGTTTTTCCGGCTTATTTTCGAAACCTGGAGAAGCTAGTTACATGTACGCTATTGCAATCATTGTTAGTTATTATCATTGGATATCGCATAGAAGTAAGTTTTTATTCTTTAAACTTTTACTGTTTATAACATGTTCTTTATGTTTAGGTCAAAAAAAAGTATATTTATTTCTTCTCTTATTAGGAGTGGTTTTTTTAATACATAATAATAGATATAAAAAGTTTTTCAGGCTATTTCTCCCCTTCACAGTATTGATATTTATTTTATTCAAAGAAAATATTGTAACAGCAATTTTGAAATTTTCGCCTTTTTGGGAGAGTATATATCATCAAAGCGGTTTAATATCTACTATAACATCTTATAGAAATGAACTATTAGAATTAGCTGCACTTCATATTGACAAAAACTGGACATTCATTAATTATATTGTAGGGGGACTTGATTTTAATACATTTAAAGTAGAATTCGAATTCATAGACTTATACCTGTTTTTAGGTATTTCAGGGGTGTTATATTATTTACACATAACAAGTATGCTATTAAACAAAAACGATTTTTTAATGAGAAATTTAATAGTAATCGTATTTGTTACTAGTTTTTTTTCTCGGGGGTTACTATTAAACGTTACCTCTGTTATTTTTCTCTATATTGCTGTAAAGTTTATAATGCCTCCTGTTATCAATTCAAGTGTTCATAATTGAGTATAATTCTTGGGTTTGTATCAAATTAAAACTAATTTCGCATAAAATTTTGACCTTCGCATAAAAAGCCACCTTGTAACTATCATATTCTATTATAAAGGATATTAAAATTTTTAATGAAAAAGATAAAATTAGCAATAGTATATCAAGTAATTTTCCATTACAGAATTCCGTTCTATAAGGAGATTGAGAGAGATAAAGACTTTAATTCTATTATACTACATGGAAGTGGTATTAAAGGAACAAAAATCAGAAATGCAAATAATGATCTTAAGAGTGTCTTAGAAATTAAATCTTTAAAAATGCCTTTCAAACAGCAGGGAGAAAAAAGGTATTTTTCTTTTTTTCCGTTCTTATTTTTCTCTTTAATAAAACAAAACCCTGAAGTAATATTAATTGAATCGACCTCTGTACCTAACTGTTTATCCGCTTTGTTTTACGCTAAGTTATTTAGGAGGAAGATCATTTATTGGACCTTAGGAAGTGTTAAAAACAAAGCACTTTCTTACCCCGTAAGAAAAATAGATAAGCTCATTAATTATATTGAAAAACAAACGGACGCAATATTTGCATACAGCTCATTTACAAAAAGATATTTTACATCAAGAAACATCAATCCGGAGAAAATATTTGTCGGCGTAAACGTTTTAGACACTAGAGAGATCCTTAAATTAAAAAAGGAATTTACCAATTCTCAAAACTTTAGAATATTATTTGTAGGAACAATTATACCAGAAAAAAAGTTAGAATTGCTATTAGATGTTTTTTTGAAATTAGAAAAAAAACATAAAAACACATATTTAGACATTGTAGGCTCGGAGCACAATATTATGAAGATTTAAAAACAAAATATGAAAACACATCTGATAATTTAATTTTTCATGGAAGACAAACAGAGGGTCTAAGTAGCTTTTATTTCAAATCAAATTTATTTGTCCTTCCAGGGCTTGGAGGTTTGGCAATTTCAGAATCTATGGCTTATGGATTACCCGTAATAGCATCTACAGCAGATGGAACGGAAAAAGATTTAATTGTAAATAACATTACAGGTATTCTTATTGAAGAGATGACTTCAGAAACCCTATTTACACAAATTGAAACTCTTTATAACAATAGAGATCTTTTAAAAAAAATGGGAGAAAACGCTAAAAAAGCAATTGAATCTTCATATAGTTTTGAGAACTACTATAAAAATTTTAAAGAGAGTGTGAAATATGCCTGCAAAAAATAAATAAAGCGCAAAAGCTATTAAATAAAAATGAAACTTAAGAGAATACATAAAATAAAAAATGCAGAGATCACACATTACTTTTGTAATGACGATATTATTACTAGTAAATTTAACAAAATATATGTAAAATATAAAGATTACAACTGTATTGTAAAACTCCCAACTGATTTAATAGGTACTGTATTTGGGTTATTTCGAATTACGAGGCGCGCATTAAGGCTAGATAAATGTAATGTATTTGTTACTGGAAATTTTTTAATCATTATTAGAAAACATAAGGTTTACAGTTATAATCTAGAGACTAAAGAATTAAAAGAAACTTTACAATTAAAGAATTGTAGAAATGTTCTTCATCAATCTATTGGAGAAACCAATACAGGAGAGCTCTTTTTTGGTGAATACGGAAACAATGGAGAACGTAAGCCAGTCAATGTGTACAAAAGTATAGATAAAGGGCTTTCTTGGCAAGTGGTCTACACTTTTAAATCAGGAGAAATTAAGCATGTTCATGGTTGTTACTATGACAAATATGAAAACAAAATCTGGACACTTACTGGAGATTTCAAGAAAGAAAATATAATAATGAAATCTAATTTAGATTTTACAGAGAATGAGAAAATTGGAGATGGAAGTCAAAAATATAGAGCCGTAAATGTGTTTTTTACATTAGAAAATGTCCATTGGATAATGGACTCTCCATTAGAGAAAAGTTATCATTACACATTACATAGAAAAACAAATAAAATTACAAGAAAATCTCTTTTCCCGGGTCCAGTTTGGTATTTAAAAAAACTAGAAGACGGCTATTATATTGCAGCAACATCTGTAGAAATTGGAGAAGGGGTTCTCTCTAAAGAAGCACAATTATTTGTAAGTAAAGACTTGGAAAATTGGGAAAGTGTATACAAGTTTCCAAAAGACATTTTTCCAATGCGATACTTTAAATGGGGAGTTATAGGTTTTGCAGATGGAAAACAGAGCAGTAAAAGTTTTGCTATTCATTTTGAAGCCTTAAAAAAAGTAGATGGTAAATCCTATATCTGTTCACTAAATGAGTAATAATATATTTTCAAACACGCTCGATCATCAAGAGAATTTAAGACTAAACTTAGGAAATTTAACGGTATTTAACCAGGATATATTTCAATTAGTTAATGGTACTACAGTATCAATTAAAATACAGAATAAAAGTACTTATAAAGAATTAAATGGGTATACTACTTTTAAAATTATTAGACTTGATGACATTCAATGTTTAAGAAGTAATATTATTAAATTAGACAGTAGACAAAAAAAGTGGTGCAATAAAATTCTTAGATTCTTAGAATACCGTTTTAGTAGCTTAAAACAAAGGTTTAAAATAAACTATGCAAATCCTAAAGAACGCACGTTATTTATTCAAAACCTAATATCTCTACTGCTAGAGTATGCTTATGTTTCAAAGGATGCAAGATTTTTAAGCTTAGCAGTAAAATTACAGAGAGTAAAAGAATTTAGAAATACAAAAAACCATTCGGTTCAAAGCTCATATAATATTTTATTATCTAAATATTTAATCGATAATTTTTAAAAAATGAGAGATAGAAAAAGAATAGCTGTATTTTCTCCAAATCCAAAGAGTTTATATACAACATCAGTTTGCGAACTATTACTCCGCAATGACATTATTATAGAAGATGTGTTTGTCAAAAAGTTTACTATTTCAAGATTTCAAAAAGAATTTTCAAGAGATGGCTTTAGATTGATAAAAAAAATTTGGAATAAGTTGATTTTGCAAGAAAAAGCATATAATGGTTTTACACATGTAGAAAATATAATTTCTTTTAGAGAAAAAGAGAAAATAAAACTCAACAACGTAAAAGAGTTAAAAAAGAAAGGAATAGGTGTTCATTTTGTAAACGATTTGAATGATATAAGTGTTGAAAAAATATTAAGAGCTAAAAAAGTAGATGCAGTTGTGTTTACTGGAGGCGGTTTAATAAGAGAGAATATTATTAAAAACGCTGGAGCTGGGGTTTTTAACTGCCATATGGGAAAACTACCGGAATACAGAGGGATGGACGTTGTAGAGTGGCCGTTATTTAAGAAAGATTTTAATAATTTAGGCTTTACCGTTCATTTTATGGACAAAGGAGTAGATACTGGAGATATTTTAGAAGTTGTTAGTGTAGAGATACATAAAGAAGATGATAGTATAAAAACACTTCGAGCAAGATTTGAACCATTAATGACTAAGAATTACGTAAAAACCATAACCGCTTTTTTAAATGGAGAAATAGAACCTAAGAAACAATTATTAGATGATGGAAAGCAATATTATATTATTGATGAATATATGAAAGAAATTGCAGACCAAAACCTAAAATCTTACAGATAAGACTAAGCGATGATTCAAAAAATAAAATTAGTTTTCAACCTTTTGAAAAACATGGGGTTGCGATATGTTTTATATAGAACTTATTTCGCGATTTCAACAAAATTAGGATGGCAAAAAAAAGACTTTCCTACCAGTCCTAAATTTAAAAAATTCGTCACTTTAGAAGAATGGCGGAACAATTTACCGCCCTTTTTTTCTTTGGAAAAAACATAAACAATCTTCCTCGAGAAAAAGACGAAAAATTAAAAAAGACTTTTGAAGATATTGAAAATGGACGCTTTACTTTTTTTAGTAAACAGAAATTCGACTTAGGGAAAAATTATGATTGGATGACTAATCCCGTTACCAATCACAAATACAACAGCTCACAGCATTGGAGCGAAATTCAAGACATTTCCATTGAAGCTGGAGATATAAAATTTGTATGGGAGAAAGCTCGCTTTTCATTTTTGTATGACATCATTCGTTACGATTATCATTTTGAAGAGGACCAATCGCAATTAGTTTTCAGTGAAATGGAAGACTTTATTGACAAAAACCCAATAAATCAAGGGCCAAATTATAAATGTAGCCAAGAAATAAGCTTACGGGTATTAAACTGGACATTTGCATTATATTACTATAAAGATTCAGCCTTTTTAAATGATGCTTTGTTTCAGAAAATAATAAACGCAATTTATTGGCAATTACATCACGTATATAACAACATTCATTTTTCAAGAATAGCAGTAAGAAATAATCATGCCATTACCGAAACACTTACTTTGTATCTATCAGCGAAACTATTCCCGTTTATTTCGGAAACTAAAAAATGGAGTAGTAAAGGAAAAGCATGGTTTGAGCAAGAGATAGCTTACCAAATATATGACGACGGGACGTTCCTTCAGTTTTCTATGAATTATCATCGTGTCGTTGTGCAATTACTTACCTGGGCATTGCAACTTTCAAAATTAAATAATGAGAAGTTTAAACCTGTAGTATACCAAAGAGCATCAAAATCTCTAGAGTTTTTAGAGGTGTGCTTAGATCCTGTTTCCGGTAAGTTACCAAACTATGGCTCCAATGATGGGGCATTATTTTTTAAGCTTACAAACGATGATTTCAGAAACTATAAATCAGAATTAAATGATTTAAGATTAGCTTTAAAAAATGAAGCTTATGCTAAAAACGAAAGTGCCTTTTGGTATGGTTTAAAACATGAAAATATAGTGGACTATATTGCTCCAAAAGAAATAAATAGTTTCGATACCGGTGGTTACTACATAATACAAGATCAAGATGTAAAAACATTTATTAGATGTGGTAAGTATAAAGACAGACCATTTCAAAGTGATAATTTACATATGGACATATGGAGTAATGGCAATAATATTTTAAGAGATTCCGGTTCTTACAAATACAATACTGAAAAGGAATTTTTAAATTATTTCAATGGGTGCGAAGGACATAATACAGTAAGTGTTTCACGGGAAAATCAAATGTTAAAAGGCAATCGCTTTATCTGGTATAATTGGATAAAAGAAGCACAGGCCAAATTAGTTAAAAACGACACGACGTATAACTTCACAGGAAGAATAAAAGCTTTCAAAAATATAGGAAATAATATTTACCATAACCGAAGTATTGACAAAAACATAGGTGAAAATAAGTGGCAAGTTATAGATGTTCTAGAAAATGTTGAAAACAAAAAGATATACCAATACTGGCAGATCAATCCGGAGTTTCAAGACCGTATTAAAATAGTGACTTGTGATGCCGCCCATCAGAAATTAGAGCCTATAATAGAAGAAAAATGGTTTTCTCGGTTATTATGGTGTAAAAGAAAAGTCAATAAGGCTTACTTTTGTAACCGATAAAAGTGGTTTTAAAACGACCATTACAATAGATAGTTAGGTATATGCGTATTCTTTTAATTCATCATGCATTTTTAGAAAAAAATGACGGTGGTGGTTCTCGTTTTAATGAAATGACTCAAGTGTGGGCAAACCAAGGGCACGAAGTAAGTGTTTTGGCGGGTATGGTGCATTACGCGACAGGGAAAAAAAACACGCGCTACAAAGGGAAATATTTTCACACAGATAAACAATTTTACAAAGGGGTAGATGTTTACAGGTGTCATGTCTCTGAAAGCTATAATGTTAGTTTCTTAGGAAGGCTTTGGGCTTATTTTTCTTTCGTATTCTCGAGTATTTACGCTGGTTTATTTAAACTGCATGGTAAGTTTGATGTAATTTTAGTGACTTCTCCACCCTTATTTGTAGGTATTACCGCCTATGTTTTATCATTCTTAAAAAGAACACCTTTTGTTTTTGAAATTAGAGATTTATGGCCCGAATCGGCAATAGATACTGGCGTTTTGCAAAATAAAGCCATTATTAAGTTTGCCTATTGGTTTGAAGGGTTTGTCTATAAAAGAGCAAAACTCATCAATGTACTTACACCAGCATTTAGAGATACTCTAATTAAAAAGAAAAATGTTCCTAAAGACAAAATTTTATTTATTCCAAATGCAGCCGACTTTACTCCGGCAGAAAGCGTACAAAAAGAATTTGATGCTATTAAATTTAAAACCGAACTAAATTTACATGACAAATTTGTTATCACGTATGTTGGCGCTCATGGTGTTGCCAACCACTTAATTCAGTTAGTCGATACAGCCGAAAAATTAACAGACACTAATGTTGTTTTTCAATTAATTGGCTCCGGGATGGAAAAGGAAATGCTTCAGAAGGAAGCCTTAAAAAGAAAATTAAACAATATAGTATTTAGGGACCCAGTTTCAAAAGCGGAGGTGTTTAAATATATTCTTGCTTCAGATATGGGAGCATCTGTATTAAAAAGAGTGGATACTTTTAAAACCATATATTCGAATAAGACTTTCGATTATATGTCTTGTAAGAAGCCCATATTATTAGCGATCGAAGGCGTCTCAAAACAATTGATAGAAGATGCGAAATGTGGCATTTTTGTAGAACCGTGAAAACCCGGATGATATTGCCAGTAAAATACGTAAATATATGGTTAATATCGAGCAGATTAAAGATCAGGGGGGAAACGGTTACAATTATGCTAAGCTTCATTTTGAAAGAAAACAGCTGGCCCTGAAATATCTCGAAAGCCTTATTGAAGTGGCGAAAAAATAAAGTATATGTATACAACAGTTATAAAACCATTTTTCGACTTCTTTTCAGCATTAACCCTTTTGTTAATAGCTTCTCCAATTTTTCTACTTCTCGTTATTCTACTATATATAAAGAATGAAGGAAAACCTTTTTTTACTCAAACAAGAGGTGGGAAAAACAATAAAATATTTAATGTCATTAAGTTCAAAACGATGAATGACAAAAAAGGCGCCAATGGCGAACTGTTGCCAGATCACCTTAGGTTAACCAAAGTTGGAAGTTTTGTAAGAAACAAATCTTTAGACGAATTACCGCAATTATTAAACGTTTTAAAGGGAGAAATGAGTTTAGTTGGGCCAAGACCTTTTATGTCTGAGTATTTAGAATTATATACCGATCATCAAAAAAGAAGACATGAAGTAAAACCTGGAATTACGGGCTGGGCTCAAGTGAATGGTAGAAACAGTATAAGTTGGCAACAAAAGTTTGAACTAGATATATGGTATGTTGATAGACAATGCTTTTCGCTTGATTTTAAAATACTTTTTTTAACTTTGCTCAAAATCGTTAATCCTACTGATGTTAATCAAATCGGAGAAGCGACTACGGTTAAATTTAATGGTAAAAACTAGAGACAATGGAATTTATAACAGACGTAAAATTAAGAACAGATAACCCTATAGAAGCCGCAAAAATTGTTAAAGAATCATTAGCGCAATATAAAGTAATTAAAATTATTCCGTAATGGTATTTGGGCGACTTAAGAGCGTTTTATGATGTCTTTGTAGATAACCTAGGGGATCCAATAAATATTGGTGAAGATTTCACAAAAGGAGGCGAACAAACACAAGAAAAATGGTTAGAAATTAGATACGACGCAGATATTCCTGATTTAGCAGCCTATAGACACAGTAAAAACGCACAACCATTACACACAGATGAATCGTATATCTCTAACCCTGCTGACGTTATGATGTTCTATGGAGTTAATAAGTCGATCAAAGGCGGAGCTACTACTTTTATTGATAGTAAGGTATTGCTTAAATATATGGAAGAAAATGCATCCGATTTATTAAGTCGGTTGAAGACTACTGAAGTTAGATATAAAAAGGCAAATGAAGAACGAACAGAACGAATAATCGATTTTAAAGAGGATGGTCAAGTGCACTTTAATTATAACTACTATTGTGTAGACAGAGACGAAACAGAGGAAAATAAAGCCTTAAACAAGGAGTTTTTTGATTTTCTTGAAAACTATGTAGCGCATTCACACATGGTCGAAAAAGTAATATTAAATCCTGGTGAAGCCGTTTTGTGGTGGGATGAATTGGTGTTACATGGTCGTACATCTTACGAAGCAGAGAAAACGAACGATAGATTTATCCGGAAAACGGGTTTCAAGTGGAAAAATTGAAAAGCACTTTAAACTTAAGTTCAATTACTTTAGGAACGATGCGGTTTTTCGATAAGGCGCTAACTACGAGAGCAGTAGTGGATTTAATTGAAGCAGCATATAACTCGGGAATAAACACACACCATTCCTCTGTAGAATACAGTTCTTATCCATTATATACCGAAGCGATAAAACGTACTAGTTGTGCTAAAAACATAAAACATATCGTTAAATTATCTGCGCCACATTTTGAAGACACCAGCTTCTCGGCAAAACTATTAGAGGAACGGGTAAACCAAGAACTTGTTAATTTAAATGTAGAGTGTATAGATGTGTTACAGTGGCTTTTAAGATCTAAACCAATTAACGATTTAGAACGATTAAATACTTTAAAAAATAGTGAATTAGAAATTGAAGATTGTTTTTTAAATTTGAAACAAAAAGGCAAGATAAAATCTGTTTTTAGTTTTCCATATTCTGTTCCTTTTGCTGAAGAAGTTGAAAAACTTAGCCAAATAGATGGAATTATTTCTTATTTAAATAGACAAGAACAAGAGTACTCTAAGTTTGCGACAAACAATCCCTTTATTGCGATAAGACCTTTTTATGCAGGCGCATTATTAAAAAATTCTGATGATATAAAAAAAACGATAGACGATTGTTTAAGGTATATATCTACTCATAAATCGTTACTAACAACTATTGTTGGCATTAATTCAATTCAGCAATTAGAAGCTTTCAATAATTAAAATTAAGTGTATGTTTTTATATGGTGCTGGCGGTCATGCAAGAGTTATAATCGATATTATTCAATGTTCGACTAATTATCAGATTGAGGGTGTTTATGACAATTTTTCATCCGATAAATTCCTACACCATATTCCTATAATTGATGTAGGTAAAGAGAAAAATAGTGATAGGGAAGTTGTTATTAGTATTGGAAATAATAGTATAAGAAAAAAAATCGCCCAATCATTTATGGCGAAATACATTTCTGTTATCCATAAAAAGGCAGTTATTTCTAAATTGGAAGTTTTTATTGGAGAAGGAACTGTTGTGATGGCAAACGCTGTAATAAATCCTAACTCGACCATTGGTAAACATTGCATAATTAATACGGCTGCATTGGTGGAGCATGATTGTAAAATTGAAGATTACGTGCACATTGCACCAAATGCGGCATTAGCCGGAAATGTAACCGTTGGAGAGGGTACTCAAATAGGTTTAGGGTGCCATGTCATTCCGGGAATCACTATAGGTAAATGGTGTATTATTGGCGCGGGTTCAACGGTTATTGAAGATGTTCCTGACTTTTCAATTGTTGTAGGGTCTCCAGCAAAGTTTATTAAATTAAATAAGTAAGTCCCTCTAAAGTGCTAAGAAAAAAGCAAAAAATAATAAAACGTATTTTTGATTTTATATTGGCAGCAATACTCTTGTTTTTCATCTGGTGGCTTATTGTAGTATTAGCTGTAATTAGTTTTTTTGATACCAAACAATCTGGAATTATCATTCAAAAAAGAATAGGGTATAAAGGACTACCATTTAGTATCTATAAAATTAGAACCATGAAATCTTCTGATAATGAAAATGAATCAACAGTAACAGCACGAAAAGATAAAAGAATAACTCAAATAGGGAGGTCTATAAGGCGATATAAATTAGACGAACTTCCACAAATTTTTAATGTTTTAATTGGAAACATGAGTTTTGTTGGCCCTAGACCGAGACGTTCACGGTTATGCCGATAAATTAACTGGTGAAGACAGGGTTATATTAACTGTAAAACCGGGAATAACGGGTCCCGCTTCCATTCATTTTAAAAATGAAGAAGACCTACTTGAAAAACAGCAAGATCCTTTGGCATATAACGATACTGTTATTTGGCCCGAAAAAGTAATAATAAATAAAGCATATATTAAAAACTATTCTTTGTTTAAAGACATCAAATATATTATTAAAACAGTAACTTAGAACTTATGAATCCAAAAATCAGGTTGTCTTCACCTCATATGGGTGGTACAGAACAACACTATATAAAAGAGGCTTTTGACACGAATTGGATAGCGCCTCCGGGCCCAAATGTTACAGGTTTTGAAAACGATTTACGAAAGTATTTAAATGAAGCGGTACACGTGGCTTGTTTATCCTCGGGAACGGCAGCAATCCATTTGGCATTAGTGCAATTAGGAGTCGGTTTAAATGACGAAGTTATTTGTCAAAGCATGACATTTTCAGCTTCAGCCAACCCAATAAAATACCAAGGAGCTACCCCCGTATTTGTAGACAGTGAGAAAGAGACCTGGAATATGTGCCCCGTACACTTAGAAAGCGCCATTAAAGATAGAATAAAAAAAGGTACTAAACCAAAAGCCATCATTGTCGTGCATTTGTATGGCATGCCTGCCAAAATCGATGAGATTCAAGCCATATCAAAAGATTATAATATTCCTTTGGTTGAAGACGCAGCAGAAGCCTTAGGTTCGACTTACAAAGGGAGAAAATGTGGTACTTTTGGAGATTTTTCAATATTATCATTTAATGGTAACAAAATAATAACAACTTCGGGGGTGGTGCCATGGTATGTAACACAAAGAATAAAAAGGATAACACCATCTTTTTGGCTACCCAAGCCAGTAGATCATGCCCCTCATTATGAGCATTCTCAAGTAGGATATAACTATAGAATGAGTAATATTAGTGCGGGAATCGGTCGTGGTCAAATGGAAGTTCTCGATAAACACGTTAATTTAAGACGTAAAATGAATGCTTTTTATAAGACACTATTTAAAGATATTGAAGGCGTCACAGTTTTAGAAGAATCTAATACAGAAGTGTTTTCAAACCACTGGCTAAGTTGTATTCTTATTAATGAGCGTGCTCCATTTACCGAGAGAAGCGCTTTATGATAGTATGCTACTAGCGAATATAGAAACTAGACCGCTTTGGAAGCCTATGCACTTACAACCAGTCTTTAATAATGCGCCATATTACGGGTCAAAAGTTGGTGAAACGCTGTTTAATACAGGTTTGTGCTTGCCAAGCGGATCTAATTTAGCTCAAAGTGATTTAAATCGAATTGCTAAAGTAATAAACGGTCTATCATAGGTTTATTTTTCACTTATTTTAAAGGTATTACCTCCTTATATTTCTATATTGTAATTATAATTAAGATATTTGTAGACTGAATTGTAATTACCTAAATGCTAAGAAAATTAAAACAAGCGGTATTTCAAGTCTTAGAATCTAGTCGTAAAAAGATAGATTTTAAGACAATTAATTATTTGCCACGTTGGGCCATTTTATGTTTTGATACGGTCATTTTAATTATTGCTTTAATGACAACGAAACTCATTGTAAGCAGCTTAAAAAATATTAGCTACTTTTCCTTTTTTCCTACGAAACGAGAATTAATAGTTGTTTTAGTTAATGTCTTGTTTTTTATCTTATTTAGAACGTATGCTGGCTTAATAAGACATTCCACTTTTATTGATGCGGTAAAGTTTTTTTTAGCTTCTGTTTCTACTTTAATTACTATTTTAGGGATTTATTTTATATATTATCTTTTCACGAGCACGCCTTTATTTGTTCTATCTGAAATACTATTATATGCTATAATATCCTTTTGCGGATTGTTTCTTTTTAGAATTCTTGTCAAACAAATTTTTGAGACCTATTTGAATTACCAATATAAGGAAGATCAATTAAATATTTTGGTATACGGAACAGACGAAAATGCGATTGCTATTGCAAGTGCCTTAAAGTCTGAAAAACCATCAAGATACAAAGTGTTGGGTTTTGTTGATAAAGATGGAAAGAACAAAAGCAAAGAAATATTAGGCTTGCCAATCATTTATTTACATCGTAAAATGGCAACCATCCTTAGGGCATATAAAGCACAAGCTTTGATTATTGCAGATAATAACTTAACTAAAGATGAAAGTATTGTAATAATTGATAATTGTATTGATTATAATTTCAAGGTGTTTCGAGCGCCACTGATATCAAATATAGAAACCAATAAGAGTCTCTCTAATCAAATCGAAAAAATTCAAATTGAAGACATTCTCGAGCGGGACCCAATTAAACTAGACAATAAATTAGTAGCTAAAGAAATTTATAATAAGTGTATTTTAGTTACTGGAGGAGCGGGCTCAATTGGAAGTGAAATTGCCGAGACAAGTTTCAAATTACAATCCCGTAAAACTAATTATTTTAGATCAAGCAGAATCTCCGCTGTATCGTATTCAGTTAGAAATAAAAAATAATTTTCCGAGACCTCGATTTTGAAGCCATAATAGCAGATGTAAGAGATAAAGCTAATATAGCCGAGGTTTTTAAAGAACACCTTCCGTAGTAGTGTACCATGCCGCGGCTTACAAACACGTCCCTCTAATGGAAAGCCACCCGTCTGAGGCAGTGTTTACAAATATTATAGGTTCTAAAAATATTGCAGATTTATCCTATCAATATGAAGCAGAAAAATTCGTAATGGTTTCTACAGATAAGGCCGTAAATCCGAGTAATGTTATGGGGGCTTCCAAACGCATTGCCGAGATTTATATACAAGCGCTTCAAAAGAAACCTAAACAAGATAACGGGTCTAAAACACAATACGTAACAACCAGATTTGGCAATGTTTTAGGATCTAATGGTTCTGTTGTACCACTTTTTAAAAAACAAATAGAAAAAGGAGGTCCCTTAACAATAACACATCCGGATATCATTCGTTATTTTATGACCATTCCGGAAGCGTGTCAATTGGTTATTGAAGCTGGAGCAATGGGAAATGGAGGTGAAGTCTTTATTTTTGATATGGGCAAGGCTGTGAAAATAATAGACTTGGCAAAAAAAATCATCCGTTTGGCAGGCTTTATACCTTATAAAGATATCGACATTAAAGTTATTGGTTTAAGGCCAGGGGAGAAATTATATGAAGAATTGTTAAACGACACCTCTGAAACATTACCAACATATAACGATAAAATTATGATTGCTAAAATTGACAGTCATGAATATGAACTGGTAAATACCATGATTTTAGAATTAGCGGAAATAGCTAAAGAGGGTAGTAAAAATGAAATTGTTTTAAAAATGAAAGATCTTGTTCCCGAATTTTTGAGTATGAATTCAGACTTTGAGCGCTTAGATAAAAAAATTGTTTAACTTATTTAGTAAATAAAATACCGAATCATTATAAATGAAAATAGCAGTAATAGGAACAGGATATGTTGGTTTAGTGACCGGAACGTGTTTAGCAGAAACCGGAAATGATGTATTGTGTATAGACATTGATGAAAATAAAGTAAAGAAAATGCAGGCCGGTAAAGTGCCCATTTATGAGCCACATTTAGATGTGTTATTTGATAGAAATATAAAAGCCAATCGGCTTAGATTTTCTACAAATTTAGAAGAAGGTTTAGATCATGGCGATATTATTTTCTTAGCCTTACCAACACCCGAAGATGAGGATGGTTCTGCAGATTTAAAGTATATTTTAGGCGTGGCGGAGGATATCGGAAAATTAATTAAAACCTATAAAGTTATAGTAGATAAAAGCACGGTACCAGTAGGGACATCAGATAAAGTTCAAGCAGCTATTGCAAAGAATGCAACGGTAGCATTTGATGTGGTCTCTAATCCGGAATTTTTAAGAGAAGGTTTTGCCGTAGACGACTTTTTAAAGCCGGAACGTATTGTGATAGGGGCAAGTGGCGATAAAGCTATAAAGCTTATGGAAAAACTCTATAAACCTTACGTACGATCGGGAAATCCAATTCTTATAATGGATGAAAAATCTGCCGAACTCACCAAATATGCTTCGAATGCGTTTTTAGCAGCAAAAATAACGTTCATGAATGAGATTGCCAATTTTTGTGAAAAAGTAGGGGCAGATGTCGATAAAGTAAGAATCGGGATGGGTACTGATTCCCGAATAGGCAAACGCTTCTTGTTTCCTGGTATTGGTTATGGTGGGTCTTGTTTCCCTAAAGATGTAAAAGCACTTCACAAATCAGGATTAGACAACAACTACCATTTTCAAATACTAGATGCTGTAATTAATGTGAATGCACGACAAAAACTGGTGTTGATTCCAAAAATTAAAGCCCATTTTAATAATAACTTAAAAGGAAAAAACATCGCTGTTTGGGGTTTAGCGTTTAAACCGGAAACAGACGATATTCGTGAAGCACCGGCGCTATATATTATTGATAGTTTATTAGAATTAGAAGCTAATATCATTGCTTTTGATCCGGAAGCGATGCCTAATGTGAAACGAAAACTGGGAGATAAAATACGTTTTTCTGAAACGATGTATGAAGCCCTAGAGAATGCAGACGCTTTAATTATTTGTACAGAATGGAGTATCTTTAGAACGCCCAATTTTGAAAAAATGAAGGCATTAATGAGTACTCCTATTATATTTGATGGTAGAAACTTATATGATGTTAAAGATGTGGAAAATGAAGGCTTTAATTACATATCAATAGGGAGATAATGAGTTTAAAAAAAGTATTAATAACCGGGGCTGCAGGATTTTTAGGATCACATTTGTGTGATCGCTTTCTTAAGGAAGGTCATATTGTTATTGGTATGGATAATTTCATAACTGGGGACAAAAAAAACATAGCACAACTTCAAAACAACGCTAAATTTAGTTTTATAAATCATGATGTTACAGAGTTTATAAATATAGAAGGGGATTTAGATTATATCTTACACTTTGCGTCCCCAGCGAGCCCAATAGATTATTTAAAAATTCCTATTCAAACATTAAAAGTGAGCTCCCTAGGAACGCATAATTTATTGGGATTAGCTAAAGCAAAAAAAGCACGTCTGTTGATCGCCTCAACATCAGAAGTCTATGGAGATCCATTGGTGCACCCACAAACAGAAGAATATTATGGAAATGTAAACACCATAGGACCCCGTGGCGTTTATGACGAAGCCAAACGCTTCCAAGAATCGATAACTATGGCATACCATCGTTTCCATGGGGTAGAGACAAGAATCGTACGCATATTCAATACTTATGGACCTAGGATGAGACTTAATGATGGCCGGGTGATTCCCGCTTTTATGGGTCAAGCGTTACGCGGTGAAGATTTAACCGTTTTTGGAGACGGCATGCAAACGCGTTCCTTTTGTTATGTTGATGATCAAATAGAAGGCATCTATAGATTATTACTAAGTGATTACTCTAATCCTGTTAACATAGGAAATCCACATGAAATAACCATTAGGGATTTTGCAGAAGAAATTATAAAACTTACAGGAACTAACCAAAAAGCAATCTATAAAGATTTACCCATTAATGATCCCATGCAACGCCAACCGGACATTTCATTAGCAAAAAAACTATTGAGCTGGGAACCTAAAGTAGGGAGAGAAGAAGGTATGAAATTGACCTTCAATTACTTTAAAAGCCTAAGTGAAAATGAGCTTTATAAAAGTGAACATAAAGATTTTACTAGTTATAATAAATAAAAAATGGATTATCAACGCGGTCGGTATTCATGGGTGTTAAGACCGCTTCTAACGAGTTTAGATATTTTAATTATTAACTTATTAGCCTTTTGTTTTTTCAGTTTTAATGACCAAAACCTGTATTTTTTTTCCTCCGGTATTTTTAATAACAAGCATGTTTTATATATAATTTATTCCATTATTTTTTGGTTGTTTTCAACAACTTTTATTGGTTTTTATCGTGTGTATCGGTACACTTCAGTGTTAAATATTGTTTCATTAATTGTGAAACAGTTTTTCATTTTCGCTATAGCTGTGTATGCCTTTATTGGAATGTTTAGAAGTGTCAATGTCGGAGCTTTGGTAACCCTTAGGTACTTAATCTATAGTTTTATTATTATTTGTGCAATTAAATTATTGAGTTATTTTTTACTAAAAACCTTTCGTAAACGCTTGAATGGGAACGTTAGACATGTCGTTATTATTGGAAATAGCGAAGGTGCAAAAGAGTTAAAATTTATTTTCCGTAATAAAAAAGAATTAGGGTACCATTTGTTAGCCATGTTCGGGAATGAAAAATGGATAGAAAATAAAGGCACAGTTAAAGACAGTTTTAAGTTTTTAGAACAAGCCAATAATGTTGACGAAATTTATTGTGCTATCGACGAGCTCACAGAAAAGGAAATTAACGACTTCGTTAAATATGCTAATAGTCACCATTGTAATATTAAATTTATCCCCAACACTAAAAAACTGTTTACCAAACGGTTAAAAACCGATTTTTATAATTATTTGCCCGTTTTATCTATTCAGAAAGTGGCTCTTAATCAGGACTTTAATAAATTGGTTAAGCGTACATTCGATATAATTTTTTCGCTCTTTATCATCATTTTTATCCTGTCTTGGATTACTTTAATTTTATTTATTTTAATAAAAATGGAATCTAAAGGACCTCTATTTTACACACATAAACGTAATGGTATTAACTATAAAGAATTCGTTTGTTATAAATTTAGATCCTTAAGAACGGT
This sequence comes from Lacinutrix neustonica, assembly GCF_026625145.1. Lineage (GTDB taxonomy): Bacteria > Bacteroidota > Bacteroidia > Flavobacteriales > Flavobacteriaceae > Lacinutrix > Lacinutrix neustonica. The sequence continues at coordinate 2,387,894 of NZ_CP113088.1, forward strand.
TCAAGAAATAGATGGGACTTATGTAAAACAAAATGATAATAGGGTGACTAAAATAGGCCGCTTTTTAAGACGTACCAGTATAGACGAGTTGCCACAATTTGTAAACGTCCTTTTAGGAGACATGTCTGTTGTTGGGCCAAGACCCCATATGCTGTCTTATACAGACGAATATTCTAAAAAAATAGACAAATATAATTTTATTTTTCGCCATCATGTTAAACCTGGTATTACGGGATTGGCTCAAATTAAAGGTTATCGAGGAGAAATTAAAAATGACGAAGACATCATTAACCGAATAAAATATGATATCTTTTATATTGAAAACTGGTCTATTTTATTGGATCTAAGAATTATTTTTCAAACCATTATTAATATCTTTAAGGGCCAAGAAAAGGCTTATTAACTGTGAAAGCACTCGTTTCTATAATTACACCCTTATATAATTCTGAGGCCTTTATTACTTTAACTATAAACTCGGTTCTTAATCAAACCTACCCCCATTGGGAATTATGGCTTATTGATGATGGCTCAACGGATGACACCATAAAAATAGCAGAAAGTTTTACCCGGAAACACCCCAATGTTTATCTGCTTAAGAACAAAACAAATGTTGGAGCAGCCAAGGCCGTGAAATAAAGGGATCGTGCATGCAAAAGGGCACTTTATTGCCTTCTTAGATGCGGATGACTTATGGAAACCCCGGAAATTAGAAAAGCAGCTGGCTTTTATGGAAAACGAAAATTGCATGGTATGCTTTAGTAGCTATGAACAAATAGACGAAACAGGAAACCCATTAAATAGACTAATTAAAGCATTGCCGGTTTTAACGTATAAAAAGTATTTAAGAAGTAATTATATAGGAAACCTTACTGGGATTTATAACGCGAAACGGTTAGGTAAAATCACCTCCCCCAATTTGCGTAAACGCCAAGATTGGCTCCTGTGGTTGGCGGCTATTAGCAAGTCCGGGGAACCGGCTAAAAGCCTTCAAGAATCTTTGGCCTTTTACCGTGTTAGAAAGGATTCTATGTCATCGAATAAGTTTGATTTAATAAAATATAACTATTGGGTGTATAGAAAAGGACTCCGTTTTTCTGTACTAAAATCGCTTTGGTCTATGGTGATCTTTGTATGGGAACACGTCTTTGTAAAATCAAAACAGACCATTACGTTACATAAGAAATAAATTGTTTCACTTTCCCACTTTTGCTACGTTCTAAAGCTTCCTTTCTCTCAAAGGACACCGTTAAACCAGGTTCTAAATATTGATTTAAAGCTTTAATTACTTTAGTTTTTTCCGTGTCTGAAAAGGCTGTTCTAGAGACATAACTTACTTTAAAAGTGTCTAAGGTCATTTGCTCTATCATAAATTCTTTAACATTGGATGTATCATCGATAACTGTTTTAGTTACATAATACATTGTAAACCCTGCAGCTGTTTTTCCGCTTGGTAATCTTAAAACGTCATTGGTCCTGCCTGCTAACGACTCTAGTATAGGGTACTGAATGGTGCTTTTCTTAGATAATGTTCCAATATCACCTAGATCATAGCGAATAAAGGGATGTGCTTTATTAAATAAGGAAGTAATTACTAATCGACCCTCTGCTCCGTAAGGCAAAACAGCCCCGTTTTCATCTAAAACTTCTACATACAAATCATGACTATTTATTTTCCACGTGCCATTGTGATTTTGAAAGGCGATGAGCCCCAATTCGGCACAGCCATACTCATTAATTACAGGGACGCCAAAGGCTTTTTCTAGTAATTCCCTATCTTCTTCAAATAGAGTTTCAGACGTCGCTATACAGGCTTTTAGTGACGGACAAACCGTTTTTAAAACAATTTTTTCTTGCGCTAGGTATTTTCCAAAAAGAGCTAAGGCATTCGAATATCCATAGAGGTATTCAAAATTAGTTCGACTAAATGTGGCGACATTTTCTTTTAATTTGGCATCGCTCATATCAAACACCGAAAAGCGAAAGCGATTACTTAGGACGTCTTTTATACGCTCTTTGTAGTAACTTACTGTATTCAATGGAATGCCATAAAAACGAGCTTGTTTCGAGGTGTTTAAATCTATATTATACCACAGATATCGGTCCATAAAAACAGCCCAGGTTAACGCATGACAAAAGGGGTCTTTTGCAAAGCTTAAGGGTTGGCGTGAAGAGCCGGACGTATTATTTATTAGGCAATTTTTTTTAGTGAAGCCTTGAGATAATCTATTAGTTAAAGGCTGTTGTAAATCACTTTTTGATAGTATAGGAATGGAACTCCAATCCTGGGCATTTGCCTTAGAAGCAAACGATTTATAAAACGAATTGTGTTCTAAATGGTAATTAATGATGAATTCTCTTTGCTTTAAAATGGAAGCCTCAAGAGCCTTACTGTTTAATGTGTTAATAGTCTTCAACAGGTCTTTAGCTTCCTGTATTGGGAAACCTTTCCATTTTAAAGAACGCTCAAATAGACTCAAAGGATGTTTTGTTTTATAAACTCAAAATTAAACAAATTTAACCGGTTTTCAATGCCTTAGTATTTAAAGCTAAAGAGCGGTTGAACAAAAAATCCGAACTTAAAAAAGTTTTCTAAAATGAACCAAACAAACCTTTTAAATTGAAACCTCAAAATGTTATTTTTGTCAAAACAACACCAACAATAATGAACATTTTAATATTAGGTTCACGGCGGAAGAGAGCATACTATCGCCTGGAAAATCGCTCAAAGCGATAAATGTAGAAACTTATATGTCGCTCCTGGAAATTCGGGTACGGCAACAGTAGCAACAAATGTTCCTGTAGACGTAACAGATTTTGAGGCCATAAAACAAGTGGTTTTAAATAATAATATTACAATGGTAGTTGTGGGGCCGGAAGACCCTTTAGTTTTAGGGATTCATGATTTCTTTTTAGCAGATGAGCAACTTAAAAACGTGGCTGTAATAGGGCCACAAAAAGCCGCTGCTGAATTAGAGGGAAGTAAAGAATTTGCAAAACAATTTTTATACAGGCATCAAATTCCTACGGCCGCTTACGAAAGCTTTGATGCTTCAACCGTTGATAAGGGGTATGCTTTTCTAGACACTTTAAAACCCCCATACGTATTAAAAGCAGACGGATTAGCAGCAGGAAAAGGGGTTGTCATTTTAAATGATATTGATGACGCTAAAGCAGAGTTAAAAGCGATGCTTGTTGATGCAAAGTTTGGAGCTGCAAGTACGAAAGTAGTTATCGAGGAGTTCTTGGAAGGAATAGAATTAAGCTGCTTTGTATTAACCGATGGTAAAAGCTATAAAATATTACCTACGGCCAAAGATTATAAGCGTATTGGAGAAGGGGATACGGGGTTAAATACAGGCGGCATGGGAGCGGTGTCTCCTGTACCATTTGCAGATGAAGCCTTTATGGCTAAAATAAGAGAGCGTGTTGTAATCCCTACTATAAACGGCCTACAAAAAGATAATCTACCCTATAAAGGCTTTGTGTTCATCGGTTTAATAAAAGTGGGTGATGACCCAAAGGTTATAGAATATAACGTGCGTTTGGGAGATCCGGAAACAGAAGTGGTTTTACCCCGGTTAAAAAATGATTTAGTAGACCTTTTTCAGGCGGTTGCAAATCAAACGTTAGATCAAATAACTCTTGAAATAGACGAACGTGCAGCAACGACGGTCATGCTCGTTTCTGGCGGTTATCCTGAAGCTTACGAGAAAGGAAAAGTAATTTCAGGACTTGAAAACATTCAGGGTTCTATTGCTTTTCACGCAGGTGCGCAGGTAAAGGACCATAAGGTAGTCACTTCGGGTGGACGTGTTATGGCTATAACTAGTTATGGAGACACGTATCAAGAAGCTATAAAAAAATCTTATCAAAATATAGAAAACCTACATTTTGATAAGATGAATTATCGAAAAGATATTGGTTTCGATTTATAAAAAGGAGTGCGAAGAAATACTTTTGTCTTCGTCATTGTTGTCATTAAATTTCTTAAGTTGAAGCATCCAATAAACAAAAGCAACTAAGCCTATAATGGTGAATAACCAGCTCATGATATTCGCTGTAAACCAGCTCTCTAACTCTAAAGCTCTTAAGGCATCAAAAGGGGCAAAAAGAATATTTACAAATAAGTCTTCTATAGCTTCAAATAAATCCTTCATAATTTATAGTATATTTATAAAGCAAAAATACAAAAACTACTAATGATTGCAAGTATTTTTAGTAAATCTAAACCAATAAATTTTTTAATCGTTTTTATTATTACGGTTATTGCCGTTTTAGCTGCGCTATATTCTGATTCAGAATCTGAGATAACGGCACTAAACCTTTTTAAGGTTTTACCTGTGTTTATTGGGTGTTATTTCAGTATTCTACTTCTAGATTTTATTGTAAGCAAGAACTCACTGTCTCAGAAGAGCAACTATGAAGTCTTATTATTTAGTGTGTTCGTTACGGCTATTCCACAATTATTTTTACACCCACACCTTGTTTTTTCTAATTTAATTATCCTCTTAGCCTTACGGCGAATGATTAGTATTCATAAGCAAAAAGAGACACTTAAAAAACTCTTTGATTCAGGGTTTTTAATTGGATTAGCCAGCTTGTTTTATTTCACGGTCTATCTTATTCTTCCTTTTAATCTTTACTGGCTATTTTATTCTATGCAGAAGCTGAGGTTAAAAAAGTAATCACTCCTTTTTTAGGATTAATATCTATTTACGTGGTGGCTATAAGTTATTCTCTGCTTGTTGATGATGTTTTTTTCTCTGCATTTAATTGGACGCCACAAATTAGTTTTGATTTGAGCCCATTTAATAGTGTTCAATTTATAATAGCGATTACCATGTTGGTCTCTTTTGGGTTGTGGTCTTCTATTTTTTATTTAAGAGGTATTAAAAACAAAAAGAAAACCTTTAGGCCGTCGTACAGTGTTGTTTTTTCAGCCTGTATTATTGCAACGTGCATTGTTATTATTGCGCCAAACAAAAATGGCAGTGAGTTCCTTTTTCTATTTGCGCCCTTAGCAATAATTATCACAAATTATATTGAAACCATAGAAGAAAGATGGTTTAAAGAAGTATTTTTAATGGCCTTATTAGTAATTCCGTTTATTCTCTTAGTGTTGTAATTTTTCACCAAAAGCTAAATCACCAGCATCCCCAAGACCTGGTACAATATAGCCTTTCGAATTAAGGTCTTTATCTACAGCGCCAATCCATAAAGTGGTGTTTTTTGGGAAGTGTTTTTTTATAAAATCAAGACCTTCTTGTGCTCCTATAACAGCAACTAGGTGTATTTCTTTAGGTGTTCCAAAGGGTTTTAGCGCTTCAAAGGTAGCTAGTAAAGACTGGCCCGTGGCAACCATGGGATCTGCCAGTATTAAGGTTTTTCCTTTTAAATTAGGACAGGCTAAATATTCTACAATAATTTCAAAGGTTTCGGGGTTTTTAAGGTGATGTCTGTACGCAGAAATAAAGGCGTTTTCCGCTTTGTCAAAATAATTAATTAACCCATTGTGCAAAGGAAGGCCTGCTCTCAAAATAGAACATAAGACCATGTCATTCTCTTGTATTTGTACTTCTGTTTTAGCTAAAGGAGTTTCAACTGTTTTACTTTTATAGTCGAATGATTTACTCATTTCATAAGCCAAAACTTCACCAATACGTTCTATGTTACGACGAAAGCGCATGCTGTCTTTTTGAATTACAGTGTCTCTAATTTCTGCTAAAAAAGTATTTAAAATAGAGTCGTTTTCGGAAATATTGTGAATGGTCATGGTTTTATATTGCTTTTACAAGAGTAAAGTTACAACTCCATTTTAATGTTTCTTATATTATTTACGTAATTTTGAAGTCTTAAAATAATACATTTATGTTTACAGATAAGGCAAATGCCATTTTTCAAGAGGTTATAAAACAATATCATGAAATTAACTCGGTAAATCAGCCGTTTGTTAATAAGTATGACAAAAAAACGCAAACACTGGAGCATTTACTATATAGAAAATGTTGGATTGATACCGTGCAATGGCATTACGAAGATATTATTCGTGATCCACAAATAGATCCAGTAGCTGCTTTAACCTTGAAACGTAAAATTGATGCGTCTAATCAGGATAGAACAGACATGGTGGAGTACATTGATAGTTATTTTCTAGAAAAATATAAGACAGTAGCACCAAAACCTAATGCAACCATTAATACCGAAAGCCCTGCCTGGGGTGTCGACCGGCTTTCCATTTTAGCCTTAAAAGTATATCATATGGAAGAAGAGGCAACACGTACGAATGCGACAGAGGCTCATAGAGCCGCTTGCCGAACAAAACTTGAGATATTATTAGAACAACGCGTAGATTTGTCTACGGCGATTGACACGTTATTAAACGACATTAGTAAAGGCGATAAATACATGAAAGTGTATAAGCAAATGAAAATGTATAATGACGACGAATTAAATCCTGTGTTACGAGGGCAGAAATAGAACACGCCCTTAAATAGCAATCCTGAACACTGTCGAATGCCATAATTATGGGTCCCCAAATACGCTTCGATGGCGCTTAGTGTGATAGCGATTAATAATGCCAAGAAAACCAAAACATATCTTAGTCATCAGGCTGTCTGCCATGGGAGACGTTGCCATGTCTGTACCTGTGTTGCGTGCTTTTTGTGAACAACATCAAGAAATAAAACTTACCGTTTTAACACGTGCGCTTTTCATACCGTTTTTTAGAGACCTCCCTCAGGTCACTGTTTTTGCCCCTGATTTAAAGGGGAGGCATAAAGGGGTTTATGGATTATACAAATTATCAAAAGAACTCAAAGCACTTAAGATAGACGCTGTAGCAGATTTACATAATGTTCTACGAACCAATATTTTAAAACTATTTTTCTTCGGAAAAACTTTTCTACAAATCGACAAAGGCAGAAACGAAAAGAAAGCACTAACGGAGGGGTACCTATTTCAGCAATTGCAAACCACTCATGAACGCTATGCAGACGTTTTTAGAACCTTAGGTTTTTCTTTAACGTTAAAGAACCCTTCATTTCCTGAAAAGGCAAAATTGAAATTAAGCACACAAGACGTTTTGGGAAACGACACGAAATGTTGGATTGGTATGGCTCCATTCGCACAGTATGACTCTAAAATGTACCCGTTGGATTTACTTGAAAAAGTAATAGCCCATTTATCTAAATCACATAAAATTTTACTTTTTGGTGGCGGAAAGCATGAAATAAAAACGTTAAAGGGGTTTCAAAATAAATATGAAAACGTCATTAGTGTTGCTGGAAAATTTGATCTTAACGAAGAACTCAATATCATATCAAATTTAGATGTCATGCTGTCTATGGATTCGGGAATGCACATCCGGCTGCTATGTTAGGTAAAAAAGTAATTACTATATGGAACGTTACCCATCCTTTTGCAGGTTTTTCAGCGTTTAATCAGCCGAGAAGAATATGCTGTTTTAGCAAACAGAACACAGTTTCCTTTAATTCCGACTTCAATCTATGGCAATAAATATCCAGAGCATTATAAAGAAGCTTCTCGAACGATAGCTCCTGAAACCATTATAAAAAAGATAGAAAGGGCATTATAAAAAAAATGCCTCGCAGTTATGCAAGGCATTAAATTATAACAGCTCATAAATATATTATCCCTTAACTAACAATTTTAGCGTTATAATCTTCCGCAAAAATAAAACGAAAAGGGTGCCTGTCTTTTTTTTAATGTTAAAGATTTTGTAAATTCGACGAAAGACTTAATTTCAATGACTAAGAGTGGTGGTTTGGCATGGCAACCCCCTAAATATCATCATAATCTACAATAATTTTAGCGGAAGTTGGTTGTGCTTGACACGTTAACACTAAACCTTCGGCGACCTCGCTATCGGTTAAAATATTGTTCTGCCTCATGGTCGCGCTGCCTTCGGTAATACGCGCAATACAACTACTACAAATCCCACCTTGACAAGAATAAGGCGCATCTAAATCTTTAGCTAATGCCGCTTCTAGAATGGTTTGCGACTGTTCCATTTCAAAGCTTTCTTCATCATCATCAACAATAACCGTTATTTTTGTTTTGCCATCTGCTGCGGCTATAGTGTCAAGGGGTTTAGAAGCCTGGGCTGCCGTAAACAGTTCAAAATGAATTTTATTTTCGAGAATGTTATTCTCTGCTAAAACAGAGGTAACAGTATTAATCATGGCTTCACGGACCACAAAGATAAAAAGCGTCAATAATTACGTGTTTGTATCTGTTTTTCACGATGAGGTTCACGGTGCTTTTTTCAATACGACCAAAAAGCGCATCAGGTTCTTGTGCTTGACTAAATAGAAACTGAATGACAAAGCGTTCTTTGTAGGTGTGATGCAGTGCTAGTAGTTCGTTTAAAAAAATAGTGTCTTGGGTTGTTTTGTTTCCGTAAACTAAAACGAATGTGCTGTTGGGCTCTTCCTCTAAAAGAGTTTTAGCAATACTCAATACGGGTGTGATTCCACTACCGGCCGCAAAAGCCGCTATCGTTCGAGTTGCAGTAGCTAAAGGTTCAAAAGTAAATCGGCCTTTGGGTTCGGCAACATCTAAGGTGTCTCCAATTTTTAAAGAGTTGTTTGCATACTTGGAAAACGTTCCTCCTTCTACTTCTTTAACCGCCACTGTTATGTCGCCACTTTTTGGAGAAGAACAAAGGGAATAATCACGACGTATGGATTCGCCATTTATAGTCGTTTTTAAAGTGATATATTGTCCCGCTTTAAAACTAAAAGTTTGCTTTAATTGTTCGGGGATGTTAAAACTTAATGTGATACATTGAGCCGTTTCGCGGTGTATGTTTTTTATTGAAAGGGTGTGGAATTGCGCCATTATTTTTTTTACAAAAATAAGCAACAAGAAATTAAATCCCTTTTATTGTAACAAAAACTGTATTAATATTACTAATGGATTAAAACAAACCAAAAATGATTAAACGTTTTATAAGTTTAGAGTGGAAAGGGTTTACGCGCTCTGCTTCATTTAAAATGAATCTCGCACTTAAAGTTTTAATGCTTATTGGAGCCTTTTTTATGTTACTTTACGCGTTAGGGCTGGGTGTTGGTGCCTATTATATTATTGAAGAACTGGTAGATCCTGAACCGTTTAAGATCATCAATAAATTTATAATTTTTTATTTTGTAGGCGACTTGGTCTTTAGGTATTTTCTGCAAAAAATGCCAATTGTTAATATCAAACCGCTTTTATATTTACCACTAAAAAAGAATCAAGTGGTTCGATTTGGTATCAACAAAACAATGGTGTCTTTCTTCAATATTTGGCACGCCTTCTTTTTTATTCCGTTTTCAATCGTGCTATTAATCGAAGGGCATGATTTTATTAATGTCTTGGGTTGGTATTTGGCCATGCTGGCACTTGTTTATTGTAATAATTTTATTAATATTTTTGTCAATAACAAAGATTTCGCATTCTACTCTGTTTTAGCTGTCGTGGTCGTTTTAATGGCGTTAATGTATTATGATGTTTTTGATATTACACAATACACCACTCCAGTGTTTTCGGCCTTTTACAACCAGCCGTACTGGGCCATTATTCCATTAGCATTAGCAGTCTTGCTTTATAAAATGGCTTTTAATTATTTTAGAAAAAACTTCTACTTAGATGCAGGCTTAGCTAAAAAAGTCGCTGTCGCAGAAACCGATAACATGATTTGGCTGGACCGCTTTGGTAGCGTTTCGACATTCCTTAAAAATGATATAAAATTAATAAAAAGAAACAAACGTTCTAAAATGACATTGTTTATGAGCTTTGCTTTTCTGTTTTATGGTCTGCTCTTTTTTTCTCGGATCAATCGAAGTTTATGATGGTCCGTTTTGGCGGATTTTTGCAGGTATTTTTGTGACTGGTGGTTTTTTATTTTCTTTCGGACAATTTGTTCCTAGCTGGGATAGTGCCTACTACCCACTACTAATGAGCCAAAATATTCGTTACAAAGAATACTTAGAATCTAAATGGTATTTGATGGTCATTGCCACCATTTTTTCAACACTTTTTGCATCGTTCTATTTGTTTTTTGGTTGGCAGGCTTATGCGGCCATTGTTGTTGGGGCCATATATAATATAGGTGTTAATTCTCACGTCGTCCTTTGGGGTGGTGCCTATATTAAAACACCTATAGATTTAACTTCAGGAAAAAAGGCTTTTGGTGATAAAAAATCATTTAATGTTAAAACCCTTCTATTAACGATTCCTAAATTATTATTACCAATGCTTATCTATGCCGCTGGTCATTTATTACAAGGCGAAATCCTAGGTTTTGCACTAGTAGCCGTATTTGGGTTATTAGGGTTTTTATTTAAAAATGCGGTGTTTACTTTAATAGAAAAGATTTATAAAGCTGAAAAATATAAAACACTACTTGCTTATAAACAAACAAATTAGAACTATGATAATTACTTCAAACCTTTCGAAAACATATAATACAAACACGGTTTTAAACATTGAGAGCTTAGAGATACCAAAAGGTCAGAGTTTTGGTTTAGTGGGCAACAATGGTGCTGGAAAAACGACCTATTTTAGTTTACTATTAGATTTGATTCAGCCAACAACAGGCTATATAAAAAATAACAATGTGCGCGTTCACGAAAGCGAAGACTGGAAACCGTTTACTTCTGCCTTTATTGATGAAACCTTTTTAATTGGTTACTTAACCCCTGAAGAATATTTTTACTTTATTGGCGAATTGCGGGGGCAAAATAAAGCAGATGTCGATGCCTTACTCGCTCAGTTCGAAGATTTTTTCCACGGTGAAATTCTTCTGCAAAAAAAGTACTTACGCGATTTAAGTAAGGGTAACCAAAAGAAAGCAGGCATTGTAGCCGCACTTATAGGGCATCCGAAGTGATTATTCTTGATGAGCCTTTTGCTAATCTCGATCCCACCACTCAAATTAGATTAAAAGGGATTTTAAGAGATTTGGCAGAAAAAAAAGGAGTTACTGTTTTGGTTTCAAGTCATGACTTGTCACACGTTACAGACGTTTGTGAGCGTATTGTTGTGCTTGAAAAAGGTAAAGTGGTTAAGGATTTAGAAACTAACCCAGCAACCTTAAAAGAATTAGAAGCTCATTTTTCTCGGAGTGGTTGAGGTGTAGTTCTTTTCTATTTTAAATCACATTTTCTTTATTAATTGGCATAAAGTCAAAAAGATGCTTATTTTTACGTGCTTTTGCAATAGTTATATACTATTTTCAAAAGAATAAAGTTATGTATTAGACTAAATACAAGACCGTTGAAAATAGCACACAAATCAATATTAATAGTAGTAATTTCTGCACTAACCATAACGGGTTGTTCTCGAAAGAACGACAGTTTTGTAAGTCGAAATTTTCACGCGGTAACGGCAGAATACAACACGTTATTTAATGGAAACAACGCCTTAGAAAAAGGAAGAGAAAATCTCAACAGTGCTTATAGAGACAACTACTGGGCTGTTTTACCCGTAGAACGCATGCAAATTGCCGAAGAGATTATGCTTCCGGGGCAGTCTAAAAATGCAGATTTTACTGTAGCTGAAGAAAAGGCGGTAAAAGCCATACAACAACATGGTATGAATATTAAAGGCAAGGAATACAATCCGCAAATGGATGAAGCCTACCTCTTATTAGGTAAAGCCCGTTATTTTGATCAACGATTTATACCGGCTCCGGAAGCCTTCAATTACATTTTATACAAATATCCGGCAAGTAGCAACATTAACCAAGCAAAGGTCTCGGCGTGAGAAAACCAACATGCGTTTAGAAAATGATGAGTTGGCTATTAGAAACTTAAAACGGCTTTTAGAACAGGAAGAAATACAAGATCAGGAGTTGGCAGATGCTACTTCTATATTGGCGCAAGCTTATATTAATACCAAGTCTTTGGATAGTGCCTTAACTCAAATAGGTCGAGCTGCCGTAGCGACAAAGAAACCTCATGAAGAAGGCCGATTCTACTTTATTCAAGGACAACTCTATAATGCGCTAAAAGATAAAGACAGTGCCAACTTAGCGTTTGATAAAGTAATCGATTTAAACCGGAAGATACCTCGTAAATATCTCATTAGCGCACACATTGAAAAAGCGAAAAACTTTGATTACGAAAAAGGTAACAAATTAGAGTTTATTGAGCATTTAAGTAAACTGGAAGAAGACCGAGAAAACAGGCCTTTTTTAGACCATATCTATCACCAAAAAGCTACGTATTATCTAAATCGAAATAGAGATTCACTAGCCGTTGTGTATTATAACAAGTCTATTCGCACGAATTCACAAGACAAGATACTCATTTCTAAAAATTATGAAACGCTTGGCGATATGAATTTCGACCGAAATAATTTTAAAGTTGCTGGTGCTTACTACGATAGCACCATGACAAAAATGGTAGAAAACAGCAAGCCCTTTAGAATAATAAAACGGAAAAGAGAAAATCTTGATGATGTTATATACTACGAAGGCGTTGCCGAGGTTAACGATAGTATTCTCCGTTTTGTAAATATGCCGAAGCGGAACGCTTGGATTATTTTAAAGACTATGTGGCAAAACTAAAAGCAAAAGCTGAAGCAGAGAAAGAAAAAGCGGCCATAGCATTACAAAAACAAGGCTTAGCTCAAAACAATGCGGGACAAAATAATGTTGGCGGATTTAAACCCTCGGGGAGCACCCCTGTGGGATCTTCATTTTATTTCTATAATGATCAGACGGTCGCTTACGGTAAAAATGAATTTACTAGAATTTGGGGAGATCGAGAAAACAGAGATAATTGGCGTTGGTCTAACAGAAGAGGGGCAACTCAAGGTATAGAAAATGCTCTTGCTGAAAACGACCTTGCGGAAGACAACGAGTTTTTTGATGCCGGCTATTATATCGCTCAAATACCTTCAGAAAAAAAGACAATAGATAGCATAGCTAAAGAACGTAATTTCGCCTATTTTCAATTAGGTTTGATATACAAGGAAAAATTTAAAGAATATGAGTTGTCAAAAACGAAGTTCATTAGTTTATTAGATAATGAACCCGAGGACCGTTTAATATTACCTTCAAAGTATAATCTATTTAAAATCTACGAAATTTTAGGTCTTACAACAGAAATGGAGCGTGTTAAAAACGAGATTACTACTAACTATCCGAGAGACCCGTTATGCCCAAATATTAAATCATCCTGAAACAGCGCTTACAAAAGACGAAAGCAGTCCTGAAAGTGTTTATGAGTCTGTTTATAAGCTTTTTGAGACACAGAAATTTGCGGAAACCATTTCCAAAAGTGATCAATATATTACAGCTTTTGATGGTGAGGCTATTGTGCCTAAATTCGAGTTACTAAAGGCTTATGCTATAGGTAGGTTGTATGGTTTTATAAAATATAAAAAAGCAATTAACGATGTGGCCGTAAATTATGCAAATTCTGCAGAAGGTATTCAAGCACAATCCATTTTAGATAACGCAATCAAAGGCCTAGAAACGGCCTCATTTGAAGATGAAACCACAGCAACAAGCGCAAAAGCGGTCTTTGAATTTGTAAATGCCACGGTAGAAGAATTAAAAACGTTTAAAGAAACCCTAGAAAAAGCAATAGATAAAATGAAATACCATAATATGTATGTCTCTATTGACCTATATAGTCCTGATAAAACATTTGTTGTCGTTCATGGGTTAAAAAGTATTGAAGCAGCCCGGGGCTTTCCTTCCTTTTTTGAAAAGCCGGAGCAAGCCGAGATATCAAGATCATTTTTTGGTATTTCAACAGCCAATTACAGGGTTCTTCAAATTCATAAGAATTTAGAATCGTATTTAACCAACCAGTAAAATAAATAGTCATATGTTTCCCGATAGTAAAAAAACAAAACAAGATATTAACCAAAACTCAGTTCAGAACCTGATCTCTAAGGGCACTAAAATAGTGGGTACTTTTGAAAGTGAAGGCGATATTAGAATCGATGGTATTATAGAAGGAGAGGTGAGAACACCTGGAAAAGTAGTGGTAGGCAAAACGGGAGAAATCCATGGCTCACTAGAAAGTAGCAATGCCTATTTTGAAGGGACTTTAAAAGGAAAACTCACACTTACCGAAACGCTTACCCTAAAACCATCTGCCAAAATTGAAGGCGAAGTCATAATCGCAAAATTGGCCATAGAGCCGGGCGCTATTTTTAATGTAACCTGTGATATGAAAAACACAACTAAAGACATAAAAGGTGACTCAAAAGCCCAAAAAACAACTAAATAATTACATTAAATTCACAACAATCGCTTTTCAAATGATTGCCACCATTGGGCTATTGTCTTTTGTGGGTTGGTGGCTGGATTCAAAATTTCCAAATGAGTACAGTGCTTATACTGTGATTTTTTCTCTTTTAGGAGTAATTCTTGCTATTTACCAAGTCATAAAACAAGTCATTGGAATGTCAAAAGATAAATAATGAATCAAAAATTAATAAAATTTCTTTTCGTATTAATTCCTTTTACCCTCGTATTTTTTACCCTGCAACATTTTGTTTCTGACCTCATTCTTGACACTAAATTGCTGTTTTATAGTACTTGGAAGGTGTATTTGTTTAATTTTTTAGCAAGTTTTTTCGTCTATTTATTTGTTCTGTTTGTCAATAAAAATTTTTCAGATAAAACCGGCTTTGCTTTTATGGCTTGTGGGTTATTAAAAATGATGGCAGCTATTATTTTTTTGTTACCGATTATCCAAAACAAGGAATTAGATGCGGTGAACGATGTCATCACCTTCTTTATTCCCTATTTTCTTTTCCTATTGTTAGAAACAATTTACGTGGTTAAAATTTTAAATAAATAGCTGCTTTTTACACGTTAAAAATTAAGGTGTTACGCTCTATTTTTTTTTCTTCTTAATACCTTAAAAATTTAAAGAAAAAGCATACCTTTGCACCGAATTTTTAGGACGTTAATTTTTTATTAGATAAGGTATGACGATAGCACAAAAATCTATCAAACTGATCGCAATAGTAGTTTTAGCCTTGATACCAGTGGCTTCATTGGCATTGGAAGGTGGTCAACATGGTGAGGATAAAGAATTTAATGCGAGTGAGTTAATTAATGATCACATTGGTGATTCGCATGAGTTTCATATAGCAGATTGGAATGGTCATCCAATTTCTTTCTACTTGCCAGTGATTCTTTGGACAGACAATGGTTTAACTTTATTTTCTTCGGAAAAATTCCATCATGATAATTACGGAGAAACAGTAGTTGAAGCTAATGGTCAAGAATTTGTAAGACACCATGAAAGAATTTATTATAAAAATAAATTCGAAACCATGACTCAGGAAGATAAAGAAACAATGGTGCCTGTTGATTATTCGGTGAGACCTTTAGATTTCTCAATAACAAAGTTGGTGTTCTCTATGATGTTTTCTGTGTTATTATTATTCATCTTGTTTAGCGCGGTAGGGCGATCATATAAGAAAAATAGCAAGGCGCCTAAAGGCTTGGCTGCTTTCCTTGAACCACTGGTTCTATTTGTGAGAGACGATATTGCTATTCCAAACATTGGTGAGAAGAAATACGCTAGATTTATGCCGTATTTATTAACTATATTTTTCTTTATCTCGGGTAAATAATTTATTTGGGTTAATTCCTTTCTTTCCGTTTAGTTCAAACCTAACAGGGAATATATTTTTCACGTTCGTATTGTCGTTTATCACATTTATTGTGACGTCGTTTAGTGGTAATAAAGATTACTGGAAACACATACTAACACCCCCAGTACCAAAAGCGTTATATCCTATTATGGTTCCAATTGAAATCATTGGGATATTTACAAAGCCTTTTGCGTTAATGATTCGTTTATTTGCAAACATTACAGCTGGGCATATTATTATATTAAGTTTGGTTTCTTTAATATTCATATTTAAAAGCGTATTTATTGCACCAGTTTTCGGAGTGTTTGTTTTGTTTATGAGTGTTTTAGAAATGTTAGTTGCTGCTTTACAAGCGTATGTGTTTACGTTGTTATCAGCGCTATTTATTGGTCAGGCGGTAGCAGAACATGACCACGATCATGCGCATGATGCTGCTGGTCACGAAATTCCAGATGCAGAAGATGTGCGTGGGGATTTTATTTAAACAAGAGTTTTTTAATTATTAACTAAATAAATTTTATTACTTATGGTATTAGCTGGAATCGGAGCTGGTTTAGCTGCAATTGGTGCAGGAATCGGTATTGGAAAAATTGGTGGATCTGCAATGGATGCAATTGCTCGTCAACCTGAAGCTACTTCAAAAATTCAAACGGCGATGATTATTGCTGCTGCACTTATTGAAGGTGTTGCACTTTTCGCAGTGGTAGTTGCTTTAATTGCAAAGTAATTTTTGAAAACAAACTAAATAGTTCCGGAACGGTTGGTTCCGGAACTATTTTAAAAATTAAAAATAATTAAATAATAGTATAGATATGAACTTTACTGCACCAGTAAAGTTTGATTTTTTGGACAACGATAATTTTTGTGTTGTTCTTTTTCTTATTAAAGAAGTTTGCGTGGAAGCCTATTTTAGGTGCTGTTAAAAGCCGTGAAGACTCCATTAATAATGCATTAGCTTCTGCTGAAAAAGCAAAGTTAGAAATGCAGAATCTTAAAGCAGATAATGAAAACCTTTTACAAGAAGCGCGTGCAGAACGTGAAGGGATGTTAAAAGATGCTCGTGAGATGAAAAACAATATGATTGAAGAGGCTAAAGAGGAAGCGCAAGAACAGGCGAGCAAAATGATTGCGCAAGCCCAAGCAGCGATTGAAAGTGAAAAGAAAGCCGCTATGGCTGA
Organism: Lacinutrix neustonica; assembly: GCF_026625145.1. Lineage (GTDB taxonomy): Bacteria > Bacteroidota > Bacteroidia > Flavobacteriales > Flavobacteriaceae > Lacinutrix > Lacinutrix neustonica. The sequence goes on from NZ_CP113088.1 coordinate 2,404,702, forward strand.
GCTTAAAAATCATGTGGCAACTTTATCTATTGAAATAGCAGAGAAAGTAGTACGTCAAGAATTATCAAACAAAGACAGGCAATTAGAATTGGTTGACACGATGTTAGGTGATGCAAAACTAAACTAAGAAATAGAATGGCAAGAGCAGCAATACGTTACGCAAAAGCAGTGTTAAGTCTAGCAAATGATCAAAATTCGGCCGAGCCTGTAAATGAGGACATGAAGCTAATCGCTAATACTATTGCCGAGAATGAAGACTTAAGCGCTATGCTTCAAAGTCCGGTAATTAGTGCATCCATTAAAAAATCGGCATTACATGCCATTTTTAAGGATATTAACACACTAACGGGTAACTTAATAGAGACTTTAATTACTAATAAGAGAATTGATATCTTTGCAGATGTCGCATCAAAATTCAATGAATTGTATGATGTGTCAAAAGGAATCGAATCAGGAACAGTAACCACAGCAGTGCCATTGACAGCCGATTTGAAAGCAAAGGTGTTAGCTAAGGCTAAAGCATTAACTGGAAAAGATGTGGCTGTAGAAAACATTGTAGATGAAGACATCTTAGGAGGTTTCATTTTACGAGTAGGCGATTTACAATACAATGCAAGTATTGCAAATCAGTTAAATAAAATTAAAAGAGAATTCACATTAAACTAAAATAGCTGGTCGCAGATGTCAGGCTGAGCGCAGTCGAAGCCTCATACGACCATAAAGCAAATACTTAAGAAAATGGCAGAAGTAAAACCAGCTGAAATATCAGCAATCTTAAAACAACAACTTTCAGGTGTTGAAGCAAGCGCTTCATTAGATGAGGTTGGAACAGTATTAACTGTAGGTGATGGTATCGTACGTGCTTACGGACTAGCTAATGCTCAATATGGAGAATTAGTTGAATTCGATGGCGGCTTAGAAGGTATTGTATTAAACCTTGAAGAAGATAATGTAGGTATCGTATTATTAGGAACTTCAGTAGGCGTTAGAGAAGGTTCTACAGTAAAACGTACAGAGCGTATCGCATCTATTAAAGTAGGTGAAGGTATTGTTGGTCGTGTGGTAGATACTTTAGGGAATCCAATTGATGGAAAAGGACCTATAACTGGTGAAACTTACGAGATGCCTTTAGAGCGTAAAGCGCCTGGTGTTATTTATCGTGAACCAGTAACCGAGCCGTTACAAACAGGTATTAAAGCTATTGATGCGATGATTCCAGTAGGTAGAGGGCAACGTGAATTAGTTATTGGTGATAGACAAACTGGTAAAACAGCTGTTTGTATCGATGCCATTTTAAATCAAAAAGAATTTTACGATGCAGGTGAGCCTGTATACTGTATATATGTTGCTGTAGGTCAAAAAGCATCTACTGTAGCTTTAATTGCTAAAACCTTAGAAGAAAAAGGGGCTTTAGCGTATACAACCATAGTTGCTGCAAATGCATCAGACCCTGCTGCAATGCAAGTTTATGCGCCATTTACAGGAGCATCTATTGGAGAATATTTTAGAGATACTGGAAGACCTGCTTTAATTGTTTTTGATGATTTATCAAAACAAGCAGTAGCTTACCGTGAAGTCTCTTTATTATTAAGAAGACCACCAGGACGTGAAGCGTATCCAGGTGACGTTTTCTACTTACACTCAAGATTATTAGAGCGTTCTGCAAAAATCATTAATAATGATGCTATTGCTAAAGAAATGAATGACCTACCAGATTCGTTAAAACCTATCGTAAAAGGTGGGGGTTCTTTAACAGCATTACCAATTATTGAAACACAAGCAGGTGACGTTTCAGCATATATTCCAACAAACGTAATTTCTATTACAGATGGACAAATCTTCTTAGATGGAGATTTATTTAACTCGGTGTACGTCCAGCAATTAACGTGGGTATTTCGGTATCTCGTGTTGGAGGTAACGCACAAATTAAATCAATGAAAAAAGTATCTGGTACTTTAAAATTAGATCAAGCACAGTATCGTGAATTAGAAGCGTTTGCTAAGTTTGGTTCAGATTTAGATGCGGTGACTTTAAATGTTATTGAAAAAGGAAAACGTAACGTTGAAATTTTAAAACAAGCACAAAACGATCCTTTTAAAGTGGAAGATCAAGTCGCTATTATTTATGCGGGATCTAAAAACTTATTAAGAGATGTTCCTGTTGAAAAAGTAAAAGAATTTGAACGTGATTATCTTGAATTCTTAAATGCAAAACATAGAGATGTTTTAGACACTCTAAAAGCAGGTAAGTTAACAGATGAGGTGACAGATACTTTATCGCTTGTAGCAAAAGACCTTTCAGCTAAATATAGAGCTTAAACAAGTTAATAGTTTAAAGTTATGAGTTATAACGATTATAGCTCATAACTTTAAATATAGTAAATTAAATGGATTTAAACGGAAGGTCACTCGGAGCACAGTCGAAGAGTCCTTTGTATAACATTCGAACAGATATAAAGAATGGCTAATCTTAAAGAAATACGTAATAGAATATCATCGGTATCTTCAACCATGCAGATAACCAGTGCCATGAAAATGGTATCGGCGGCAAAGTTAAAGAAAGCGCAAGATGCTATTACCGCAATGCGACCATATTCAGATAAATTATCTGAACTTTTACAAAGTTTAAGCGCTACTTTAGATGAAGATTCGGAAGTAAATTTTCAGACCAGCGTGAAGTAAAAAATGTATTGATCGTTCCCATTACTTCAAACAGAGGTTTAGCTGGAGCGTTTAATTCTAATATCATTAAGCAAACACAGCATTTAGTTAAAAACGTGTATGCTGGAAAAAAGGTGTCCATTCTTGCTATTGGAAAAAAGGGCAATGATGCTTTTGCAAAACAACGCATCGTTATTGCAAATTATAGCGAAATTTATGAGGACTTAACCTTTGACAACGTGGCGCATGTCGCACAACGTATCATGGACATGTTTGTTGCAGGAGAGTATGATAAAATTGAAATTGTTTATAATAAGTTCAAAAACGCTGCCACTCAAATCGTAATGACAGAACAGTTTTTACCAATTGTGCCTGTTGAAGGTGCCGTAAACACCAATGCCGATTATCTTTTTGAGCCTTCAAAAATAGAAATTGTTGAACAGTTAATCCCTAAGTCTTTAAAAACCCAATTGTATAAAGGTATAAGAGATAGTTTTGCTAGCGAGCATGGTGCACGTATGACAGCAATGCACAAAGCAACAGACAATGCTACTGAATTAAGAGATCAATTAAAATTAACGTATAACAAAGCACGTCAAGCGGCTATTACTAATGAAATATTAGAAATTGTAGGTGGTGCAGAAGCGCTGAACAATTAAACCTAGTATGCGAGTTAGAATGCGGAAGCCTTGAACCTTTTCGATAATAGAGAATGGGCACACCGCAGTGATAAGAGTTAAAAAGTAAAAGATTATGTATTGCTTTTGGCTAAGTAAAGCAACCTATAAAGGAAAAACCTTATTCAAATAGAATAGGGTTTTTTTATGGAACACTATGAGATTTACTATCTTTACGAGACTTAAATGCATTAAAAATGAAATTATTGAAAACAATCACCCTTTCTAGCGTATTACTCTTTTTTGTATTAAGTTTCTCTCAGTGTTCAAGTTCAAAAAAAGTATTAGAGAATGCGCCAGTAAAAGTCGGTGAGGTCTATTTTCAATCATGGGTAGGAGGTGTAAAGGGTGGCGGTTCCGGAATTAATGTATTTATCCCTATTGATGAGCGTTCGCAGGCTAACTTCGTGTTAGATAGTGTTTACTTTAGAGGAAAAGTTGCTAAATTAGTAACTAAAACAGACAAAACGTTATTTATAGGAAGGTTTACTACAGCTTCTAATCAGGAAAGCGACCTTATAATGACAAATAAAGAAAACGGAGAGTATGGTAATGTAGTACCGAGTATTACAGGGGGCTTCCCATTTCAATTGAAGGATAATGAATGTGTTGTTAGCTATCAAGACAACAGTAACATCAAGTATTTTAAGGTTGAGAACCTAAGCGAAAAAGCTAGAGTAGATTATCCAAGCGCGCCTCCAACTCAAACGAAGCAATAACGAATGCCTGTACAACTTTTAAAGGTTTTGCAATACTTATACATTTAGACCAATTATTATACACCAACGTTGAGCGGATTTAAATCTCTTTTTAAACAAACATTTATTTATGGTTTAGCCACTGTGTTGCCTAGAATGTTGAGTTTTATTTTAGTACCTCTTTATACCAACCCATCAGTACTTTCTACTGCTGAATATGGTCGTGTCTCTTTCATTTTTGCCTATTTTGTATTGTTCAATGTGGTGCTGGCTTACGGTATGGAAACTGCCTTTTTTAGATTTTTTAATAAGGAAGACGGCCAAGAACATGTAACCAGCACGTCTGCCATTTCTTTAATTGTAAGTTCTGTTGCGTTATTAGGCATTGCATTTTTGTTTAGACATGACATTTCAAACCTGATTAATATAGAACTTAAATACCTCAATTTAGTTTTTATAATTCTATTGTTAGATGCTTTAGTAATCATCCCTTTTGCATGGTTACGTGCGACAGCGAAACCCATGCAATATGCGATTATTAAAATATTAAATGTTGCCATAAATGCGGGCTTAAACGTTTTTTTTCTATTGTACCTAAAAGAATGGTCTTATGGAAATACATTCTTTTCAAACATCTGTAAAGACCATTTTGAAATCAGTTATATTTTTATAGCTAATGTGATTGCCAGTGGCATCACATTACTGTTATTACTGCCCTTTTACACTAGAATTAAGCTAAGATTTGATACGGTTTTATGGAAAAAAATGATGCGATATGCGATGCCCGTACTTATAGCCGGAATCGCCTATTCAGTAAATGAAACATTCGATCGTATTCTGTTAGAAAAATTATTACCCAATACTATTGCTGAAGAACAAATAGGGATGTATTCTGCGTGTTATAAGCTCGCTTTATTTATGACCTTATTTGCTACAGCCTTCCGTTTGGGTATTGAACCCTATTTTTTCAGCCATTCTAAGACCGAAAATCCACAAAAGAATTATGCTAAAATTTTAGAGTTTTTCGTTGCTTTTGGCTCAGTCATCTTTTTAGGGGTGGTTGTATTTGCAGATGCAATTAAACCGTATATTATTAGAAGTGAAGCTTATTATGAGGCGATGTGGATCGTGCCTTTCATTCTCTTAGCACATTTTTGTCTAGGCATATATCACAACCTCTCCGTTTGGTATAAAATTACAGACCGCACAAAATTTGGCGCCTATGTATCTGTTTTTGGAGCCATAATTACACTAACGGTAAATTATATGTTAATCCCCAAAATTGGTTTTAAGGGGGCTGCAATAGCTACGCTATCGGCCTATGCCATGATGATGCTTTTATCTTTTTTCTTCGGAAGAAAGTATTATCCTATTCCATATAATTTAAAAAAAATAAGCTTATATTTCGGGGGGTCGACCCTCTTTTCAATGGTATATTTTTATAATTTTAGAGGAAATTATGTTATTGGAATTGGAGCATTAATTGTATTTTTAGCCTTAGTTTTTCAGCTTGAAAAAAACGAATTAAAACAAGTATTAAAAAAGAAATAGTATTCTGAACACAATAGAGAATCCTATGACAGATTATATGAATATAAAAATAATCAACAAATCCAATCACGCACTACCACATTATGAAACCATGGCTTCTGCCGGTATGGATTTAAGAGCAAACATAACAGAAAATATCATTCTGAAACCCATGGAGCGTACAATTGTGCCTACGGGTTTGTTTTTAGAGCTTCCTATAGGTGTAGAAGCACAGGTTAGACCTAGAAGTGGTTTGGCTGCTAAAAAAGGCATTACAGTGCTTAATGCACCAGGAACGGTAGATGCAGATTATAGAGGCGAAGTCGGGGTGATTTTAATTAACTTGTCTACAGAACCCTTTACTATAGAAAATGGGGAACGCATTGCACAACTCGTTATTGCAAAACATGAACGTGCAGAATGGTATGAAGTGGAAACGCTTTCTCAAACCGGTAGAGGACAAGGCGGTTTTGGTAGTACAGGGGTGAAATAATTGTACAGGAGATAAAAGGCGTTAGGCGGATGAAAGTTGAAGCCTGGACTCAAAAAAAAATTAATACGTTTTCCGCTGTGGCGGAAATAAAAATATACTTTTTCAATGAAAATAATAGTTCCAATGGCAGGGCGCGGATCTCGATTGCGTCCACATAGTTTAACCGTACCAAAGCCTTTAATTCCAGTTGCTGGTCAACCCATTGTCCATCGTTTGGTTAAAGATATCGTAAAAGTGTTAAACCAACCAATAGAAGAAATTGCCTTTGTTTTAGGAGATCCAGCATGGTTTGGTGATGATGTGGTATCTAGCTTGCAAGAGTTAGCACGAAGCCTTGGGGCCAAAGCGTCAATTTATAGACAAGACCAACCATTAGGAACGGGTCATGCGATTATGTGTGCCAAAGCATCCCTTCTCGGTCCAGCAGTAATTGCCTATGCCGACACGCTTATACGTGCTAATTTTAATCTAGATTCAGAAGCAGATGCTGTCATTTGGGTAAAACAAGTGGATCAGCCGAAGCTTATGGTGTGGTAAAACTAAACGACAAGCAAGAAATAGTAGAATTGGTAGAGAAACCAGAGCAATTTGTTAGTGATTTGGCCGTTATAGGGATTTACTACTTTAAAGAGGTTTCTGTGTTAAAAGAAGAATTACAAAAGGTGTTAGATAATAATATTATTAATGGTGGTGAATACCGGATTAATGACGGGATTAAAGGCATGATGGCGAAAGGAAAGGTATTTAAAACTGGCGAGGTTGCCGAGTGGATGGATTGTGGAAACAAAGCCGTGACGTTAGAAACGAACCAACGCATGTTGGGGTTCTTAAAAGCAGATGGTGAGGAGCAATTAATAGCGGCTTCAGTTAGAAATGAGAATTCTATAATTATAGAGCCATGCTTTATTGGTGAACATGTGCGCTTAATAAATGCCAAAATTGGCCCCAATGTGTCTATTGGAAATAACTGTGTCATTGAAAATTCCACCGTTAAAAATAGCCTAATACAGAATAACACCACGATAAAAAACGCTAATTTAGAGGAAGCGATGATTGGTAATCATGTAAAATACGATGGTAAATTTTCTAAAATTAGTATTGGGGACTATTCGGTTTTAGAATAAACGGATTTCGGTAAATCGTGAATATTATTAATCTTTCACGTTTTTTAAACAATTTTTGGAATAAAATTTGATTAAATTATCCCACACAAGATTTTAAAGACTTCCATTTTCAAGGGAGACATCTATGAAAAAACAACTATACATCTTACTTTTGTTTTCCGGAATGTTTTTCATGCCGCAGCATAACTATGCACAAATAGATTTTAATGCTGTGCCTGAGGATGATTTAGGAAATGTTTCAGATGAATTTCAAGAGTTGTTTTACGAAGCTTTAAAACAAAAGGCCATTGAGAATTACGACAAAGCCATTGTTGCCCTTCGAAAAGCACTTGAAATTGATGATACGGAGTCTATTTTGTATTTTGAACTTGGTAAAAATTACAACCAACTAAAGAATTTTGGTGAAGCAGAAGATGCTCTTAAAGAAGCGGTGAGTAAAAATCCGAGAAAACGAATGGTATTTAGATGAGTTGTATGAAACCTATTCCCAACAAAAAGATTTTGATAAAGCAATAAAGACCATTAAGCAGTTGGTAAAATACCACCCCGATTACAAGGAAGATTTGGCCTCTCTTTATGTGCGTACAAAACGGTACAAAGATGCTTTAAAAGTGTTGGATGATTTAGATGAAGAATTGGGTGTGTCCGACATTCGGGACCGTTTGCGAAATCAAATTTATAATGTCACTGGACAAAAGAAAAAACAAATAAAAAATCTTGAAGATCGAGTGGATGAAAATCCGGATGCAGAAAAGAACTATCTAGCCCTTATCTTTAGATATAGTGAGAATGGCGATAAAAAAAAGGCCTTTGAAACGGCTAGAAAACTTATTGAAATGAACCCGAGTCTCAGTTGGTACATCTAGCATTGTATAAGTTTTATTTAGATGACGGGGATTCAGAAAACGCCATTCAATCTATGAAAGTCGTTCTAAATAGCAGGCTAATTAAGCCAGGAGGCTAAGGTAAAAGTATTGGGCGATTTTGTGAAATTTGTAGATAAAAATCCACAATATGAAACAGATTTGGTAGAAATTACCACCTTAGTTTCAGAAAAAGCAACCAATGGAAAAACCTTTGTGGAGATCGCGCAATACTACCTAGTGAAAGGCGATAAAGCCAAAGCGATACATTATTATTTAAAAGCAGAAGCTCGGAAACTGAAAACTTCGGGTTACTAAGAAATATTTTATTACTTCATATAGATTTAGAACAATATCAAGAGGCGCAACAAAAAAGTAAAGAGAACATAGAAAAGCATCCTTCACAACCTGTTTTGTACCTTATTAACGGTGTTGCATTAAATCGGTTAGACCGGCCAAAGGAGGCTATAGAAAGTCTAGACGCAGGTTTAGATTATATTATTGAGGATAATAAAATGGAAGCCGATTTTTACAACCAGCTAGCAAAAGCCTACACAAGCTTAAACAATTTGAGCAAAGCAAAGACCTTTAGCGATAAAGCTAAAAAGCTAGAACTTCCTAATTAAATGAGAGCGAAATCTATTTCAGTATTTTTTATATTATTTTTAGCAATGTGTTTTACTGGCTGTAAATCTGCAAAAACACTCGTAGACACGGGTGCTTTAAATAAAAACCTCTCTACTAAGCAATTAGTGAAAGAAGTAAACCAAGGGAAGTCTAAATTCAACACCTTAGCTTCTCGTGTTAAAATAGAGATTCATGAGACCAACAAATCTAAAAGTTATACGGTAAATCTACGATTGGAAAAAGACAAGCAAATTTTGTTGTCTTCAACGCCAATTTCTGTGGTAAAAGCATTAATTACGCCCACTAGAGTAGCCTTTTATAATAAACTTGATGGAACCTATTTTGATGGAGATTTTGCTTATTTAAGCACCCTTTTGGGTACAGCACTGGATTTCGATAAGGTGCAAAATATGTTATTAGGGGAAGCCATTCTTGATGTTAATGCAAAGGACTATAGAAGTGATGTGGTTGAGCCCTCTTATATGTTACAGCCAAAAAACCAATTAGCAATATACGAACTATTTTTTCTTTTTAACCCAACCCATTTTAAACTGGATTCACAGCAAATAGCTCAACCGGAAGCCATGCGCTTATTACAGGTAGACTATCTAAAATACCAAAAAGTACAGACACAAACACTCCCTGAAGAAATGACTATTTTAGCGGTTGAAAAGAACGAAGAATTAAGAATTAACTTGGAATACAAATCGGTTGAAATAAATGAGCCGCTACGTTTTCCATTTAACATTCCTTCAGGATACGACGAAATTAAACGCGATTAATGTATAAATACCTTACATATTGTTTGCTTGGGTTATTGCTAACGACAACCTTTAGTTTTTCGCAAAGCGGAAAGCAAAAAGAGTTGGAAGCGAGGCGTGTAGAATTGCGTAATGAAATTGAAAAAATCAATACACTATTGGCCTCGAACAAATCGAAACAAAAATCTGAGGTCTCTTTAATTGAAGATCTCAATCACAAGCTTAGGGTAAGAGAAAATTTGATTAAAGTAACCAATCAACAAGCCAATTTGTTGACACGAGAAATTAATACCAATCAGAAGGAAATTACTGCCAATCGGAATGAGTTAAAACTTTTGAAAGTCAATTATGGTAAAATGCTTCAGAAGTCTTATAAAAATAAAAACAAACAAAACCGTGTCATGTTTTTATTGTCGTCTGCTAACTTTAAACAAGCGTATAAGCGCATTCAGTATTTAAACCAGTATGCAGACTACCAAAAACAGCAGGGCGAAACGATAAAAGAAAAAACCAAAGCCTTACAAGACGCCAACCTAAAACTATTAGCGCAAAAAGAAAAAAAACGTGCCCTTATAGCCCAAAATAAGATCGCACAAAAAACGTTGGAAACCGAACGTATAGAACACGAACAAATCATGAGTTCTATTAGAAAGAACTTAAATAAATACAGTGCACAAGTAAAAGAAAAGGAGAGAGAGGCCACCCGTATTGATAAAGAAATAGATAAGATTATTCGTGATGCTATTGCAGCATCTAATAAAGCAAAAGCCTCAGACAAGACCAAACGGGTAAGTTCAAAGGAATTTGCTTTAACAGCAGAGGCTAAGGCGCTCGCTAACGACTTTTTGGGCAATAAAGGCAAATTGCCTTGGCCAGTAGAAAAAGGTGTCATAAAACTACGTTATGGCAAGCAACCCTCGCCCATAGACCCTTCAGTGACCATTAATAGTAACGGGGTTAGAATATCTACAGAAAAAAACGCTAAAGTAAGAGCTGTTTTTAATGGTGAAGTGTGGCGTATCATACAGCCCAAACGTAGTAATCCCATTGTATTAATTAAGCACGGGAATTACATTACAGCGTATAGAAATATTGGTAAACTATATATAAAAACAGGAGATAAAGTGACCACGAAACAGGAGATTGGCGAAGTATTTACAAGCCCAACCAATGGTGAGAGTATCTTAAATTTTAGTATTTATAAAGACAGTCACACTCAAAATCCAGCGTCTTGGATTTATAAGATGTAGTGTGTTCCTAAGTAAATTGATACTTTCTAAATACAATGCCGTTATTCAAACAATGCTTTCAATTCGGTAGCATCATGAGGTTTCATCTTACCTGCCAAAACTAAACTGAGTTGTTTGCGTCTTAACGCCCCCTCGTAACGTTCCGTTTCTAAGTCTGTTTCTGGTTTTAATTCGGAACACGCACTGGTCTTCCGGTTTCATCTACTGCAACAAAAGTATATATGGCCTCATTGGCCTTGTCCTTAATACCGGACTCTCTGTCCTCTATCCAAACGTCTATATAGATTTCCATAGAGCTTTTAAATGCTCTAGAAACCTTTGCGTCTACGGTGACAACACTTCCTAAAGGAATAGCACGATTAAACGCCACATGATTCACAGAAGCGGTCACCACAATACGTCTCGAATGGCGACGGGCACTAATACCTGCGGCACGGTCCATTCGGGCTAGTAATTCACCACCAAAAAGGTTGTTGATGGGATTGGTTTCACCAGGTAAAACCATATCGGTCATGATTGTTCTTGATTCTTTGGGTGTCTTTGCTTCCATAAACTAATGTTGTCATTTTCGCGATGGCGAAAATGGAGGTCTTTTAATCTCCTAGTCTCGAAGTTTCGAGATCAGGAATCGTTTAAAAAACAAAGGTAAGACGATTTAGATTTTCAGCCTTAAATTTTAGATATAATTAACGGTAGAAGCAGGTAAAGATTATAAGCGCTTAATGAAATGAGTAGCTAAGTTAAGTTCTCGTTATGGCAGTTGTTTTACTAACAACCAAGCATCTTCATTACTCGACTCGCGAATCTCGTTAAGTACACGAAGGGCTTCAAAGCGGTTCTCGTATGTGGCATAAGCCACTTGGTGTAAACCGTAGCGGTTCATGCCAATTTTCCTAGCTTTAAAACCTTGAGCTTGAAGCTGTTCAACTTTTTTATCAGAATTGGCTTCCACCCTAAAAGCACCAGCCACAATATGATAGTTCCCAGTTTGCTTTGTGACCTTTAAAGTGACTGTAGGTAAGGGATTACTAATTATAAAAGTCGCTTCTTGAATTTTAGTGTCGAGTTGCGCGTTTGCTTCCTCCTGCGCCATTTCGTTTTGTGTCGCAATGTTATTTATATGGTAATTGCTTACACCAAACCCACCTATAGTCAAGGCAATTATAGCGGCGGCGGCATATTTAAGATAGGGTATCGCTTTGCGTTTTTCGGCTGTGACGGTAATAGGGATTACCTTTTCAATGGCTTCAACCGTTTCCTTGTACACTTCACGAGTGACAGGTGGAGAAACCAATTGTGACAACCCAAAAGCATCTGTTAAATAATTTAAATGATACGATGGAGAAAACACTATTTTCCCTTCGTTATTCAGCTTTAAATCACCAATATTTTCAAAAGCCACGACTTCCCCTTCAATTAAGTATGACTTTAACGATTTTACTTGATTCGCAATTTTTTCAGTAGCCCTTTCAAAAGAAACGTCTTCAACATCTGCAATATACCGCGCTAATAACCCATCATTTGTTTGTATTTGCTCATTAAAAGCTAAACTCTTTTTTGGCGGATAAAAGGCATTCGTGGTTTCGTGAACCGTGGCACTCACGCGCTGTGATAAAAAAGCACCAAAATTAGGCACGGTCACACATTCGTAACGGTATAATAAATCGCTTATGTAGTGTTCTAATTGCATAGAAACAAAGTTAGAAATTTTTGTATGCCAATAAAATTTGGGGCGTATTAGTTATTAACACAACGAAAATTCTTTTCTTGTAGTCTTAAAATCAGTAAAATAAAATGACAGAACATGAGTTGCTTTATACGTTAGCGCTCCAAAACGTATCTAAAATTGGGGATACTACGGCAAAAAAACTAATCGCGCACTGTGGTTCTGCGGAAGCGGTGCTTAAAGAAAAGCGTCAAAATTTGCTTAAAATTGATGGTATAGGAAGTCTGACGATTACAGATTTGTTTTCAAGAAATCATCTTGAAGCTGCTGAAGCTGAGCTAACATTTATTAAAGCGGAAGGCATTAAAACACACTATTTTGCTTCTGAAAGTTACCCTGAAAAACTAAAACACTGTATTGATAGTCCCATATTACTTTTTGAAGCGGGAACCATTGATTTGAATAAAAAACATATTATTAGTGTGGTCGGTGCCCGAAAAATAACCAATTTGGGGATTGCGTTTTGTGAAAAATTAGTAGAAGAATTGGCTATTTACAATCCCGTGATTGTTTCCGGCTTTGCATACGGAGCAGACATCACGGCTCATAAAGCGGCAATAGATAATAAACTCCAAACCATAGCTTGTTTAGCGCATGGCTTAAACCAAATTTACCCAAAAACCCATAAAAAATACATGGCTGCGGTAGAAGAGAATGGCGGCTTTTTTACAGATTTTTGGAGCACAGATGCTTTTGATAGAAACAACTTTTTAAAACGGAATCGCATTATCGCAGGGCTAAGTGAAGCTACAATAGTTATTGAGAGCGCCGAAAAAGGAGGCAGCTTGGTCACTGCCGATATTGCAAATTCTTACAATCGTGACGTATTTGCCGTACCGGGTCGCACCACCGATTCTCAAAGTGTGGGCTGCAATAATTTAATAAAACAGCAGAAGGCTCATCTACTCTCAACACCATTAGATGTGCCCTACTTACTCAATTGGCAGTTAGAAGAAGACCAGAAGCCCGCAGTACAAAAACAATTATTTGTACAGCTTGATGCTAATGAAAAAGTGATTTATAATTACTTAAAAAATAACGATAAGCAACTCCTAGATGTTATTGCGCTACAATGTGATATGCCCACTTATAAACTTGCAGGATTATTATTGAACATGGAATTAAAGGGCGTGGTGCGGCCGTTACCAGGGAAGTTGTTTGAGGTTATTTAGATTCCAGCGAAGCGCTCTTGTTATTAGAGTTTCGCGTATTAAACCTGCTCTTCGAAGTTTGCAACTTCGAAGCATATTATGATTCTAACTATTTTATTTAACTTGTTTACCAAACACTACTTTTCCAAAAGGCAACGTCTTCATGTACATTTATAACTGGATTATCAACTAAAATTATGTTTAGAATACCGTTTCCATTTACATAATTTGTTGCACTCGAGTAAAGATAATGTGATGCTTTAGACACTAAACCTGCGCGAACAGGATTTAAATGAATATAGTCTAATTTTGACCACATAAATTTATCTGTATAGATTTCTTCAGGATGGTTTCCATATTTCCGAATTGATAGTCTTTGTTGCGACCATGGGTTTGCATCGCTTCTTTTAACAATTTTAAAATCCATTCTCTTCTGCTTTCTGATTCAGATTTAATTAAGTGTATAATATTCTTAGCCGTGAATTTTTTAAAATCTCTAATGAGACCAGATAGATCGTCGTCTTTACTTTGAACAATCAAGTGCACATGATTACTGATAATAACATAGCCAAAAACAACTAAACCTTTATTTTCTACACAGTAATTTAAACTCTCTATAAGTGCATCTTTATAACGCTTTCTTGTAAAAGCATCTATCCAACCTACTACTGTTAGTGTAATAAAGTGTGGTTTCGATTGGTCTCTTATTTTATAGCCGTCTGAATCCATGATTTTAAAGGTATAAAATATCTGTCATTTATGACTAACGCTCTTCGAAGTTTGCAACTTCGAAACATTTATTAAAACACATATTGACTAACGGTAATAAGTTACAAACTTCGTACAGCACACGCAGAGCTGGTAAGGATTTTTGAACTTAATGAAAACAACAAGACTTTTATCCTTAATATGATTGACATGGCTTTACGTGACTTTAAAACTAAAAAAGCTTACGCATAATATAACACCTGCTCTTCGAAGTTTGCAACTTCGAAGCCATTAAAAGAAACATTTATTGTAGACGGTACGAAGTTACAAACTTCGCACAGCAGGTTACAAACTTCGCACAGCAGGCTATACATTTTACAATCAGAATTCGATGATAAAATAGTAAAACAAAAAGTTATTGTAGAATTGTAGATATCTTAGAGCATTACTAAAAAAGCCACAATAGTCAAATTGTGGCTTTTAAATAGTATACGTTTTTCCTGCAATAGGGTTACAAAATAGCGATAGATGGATTGATCCATATAAGCTTATTGTTTAATCATTAAATACGCTCCATAAGGTATTGTTGGTATTGTAGAAACTCCATCAGGAATATCGGCATAGGTTCCTGTTATCACTAATTGTAAATCATTTACAGTAATATTTGTTTCATTGGGCACGGTTCTTAAAACAATATTAATACCTAAATAATCTTTTAATACATCTATTAATCTTAAACGTATTCTTCTTTCTCCAGGCAAACAAGTTTCACATTTTGGTAAAAATTTATAAGGTATTATACTATTTCCAAATATTTTATGCTCTGATATATTAGTAAATGTGTTATCTATATAGGTTAATGTATTAATGAGCTCGTTACCATTCTCATCAATATAATTGTATTCACCATATAGCATATCTTTATAATACGTTTTATTTATATAAGTAAACATATATTGCAGTTTCTTTTTTAAAATAATGGTAAATTCTTCGCTACCATTAGTAAATTTCCAGGTCCCTACAAATCTATCAAAATCGTTATCTGTGTCTTTATAATAGGCGTTTTCTATATTTAAATATTCATCTCCATCATATAAAGAAATGACAGGGCTTTGGGCTTTGCATGATAAAATTATAAACGTAAATAATAGAAGATATAATGTGTTTTTCATAATGTATATTTTTTTAGTTGACTAATTACAAGGTGTTTTTTTTATTCCCTCGCTCTTCGAAGTTTGCAACTTCGAAGCATTTATTAAAACACATATTGACTAACGGGACTAAGTTACAAACTTCGCACAGTACACGCAGAGCTGGCAAGTATTTCTGAACTTAATGAAGACAACAAGACTTTTATCCTTAATATGATTGATATGGCTTTACGTGACTTAAAAACTAAAAAAGCTTACGCATAAAATAACACACCATTTAAAGTGTGCTCTTTCTGTATTTATTTAAAGCTACGAAGTCACAGACTTCGCAGAGCTGGTTATCTTTTTAAGATTCATATTGCCTACATTCGGGATGAGATTGCCCTCATTTACACCAGTTAAAGATTAGGGTTTATACTAAATTGGTTTCAAAGCTTTTTGATTTTTGTTATTTCTTTAATGACTTCCATCTAAAAACAAGCTTTTGCTATTGCTAAATGCGAGTGCCTTATGATGAAAATTATAAAAGTACGCTAGTGAAAAATTATTGAATTTTTCACTAGTTTTTGACCACAGTACTTTGTTGTAGAGTGTTT
Organism: Lacinutrix neustonica; assembly: GCF_026625145.1. GTDB lineage: Bacteria > Bacteroidota > Bacteroidia > Flavobacteriales > Flavobacteriaceae > Lacinutrix > Lacinutrix neustonica. The sequence goes on from NZ_CP113088.1 coordinate 2,420,717, forward strand.
TTTATAATAGAATCACATTAATAAATTGGAGAACCTCCATAGAATCTCCACTTACCTTTTGTTTTTTTTAGTTTTATTAAGAGGAGTTCTTTTCCATTATGTCTTAACTTAACATTTTCTTTCATTATTTTATCTTTTTCTACTATAAGAAAAGCTTTTTTATTTTTTCTATCATAAAATGGTTTAGATACCATGTATATATTATGTTTTTTATTATGATAATAATAGACAATTTCGTAATCTATATCATTTAAATATAGTTTCTCCTTTTTTATACTATCAGTTAATATTAGATTCTTTTTTGTAATTAATTTGACATTCCATTTTTCAACTTGCCAATTTGGATATTTGGTTTTTAATTCTTCAATTTCTTTTTCGCTGAAGAATTTCTTTTTTGTTTTAAATTTTTTTGAAAAATATAGATAGCTTTGAAAAAACGATTCAGGTTTTCTATAATCAAGAACTAATGTATTTGTATTAAAAATAATAGAATCTTTATTTTTTTCTAAATAAGCATTTAAGACCTGATAATCTTCGTTGCTATCTCTATCTGTTTTTTGTGTGACACAGCTACAAGTAAGTATTAATAAACTTAAATATATAAATTTCATAATGTCTGTATTTATGGGCAAAGTGTTCCTTTTGGTGAAGTAATAATAGTTTCTCCTAAGCTGTTTATATGTTGTTTAGTTTCATTAAAATCTTCTGATTCATTAACGTCTTTAATTCTGTCTCTATCATCATCTGTTAATGAAATTGTCGTTAAATAAATATTAGTTTCGTGTAAGCCTCCCCAAGCTAAATCAATATAATATTGAGGACTCTGTGAATTGTTGTCCCATTCTTTTAAAGCATTTGCTAGTGTATTAACAAATAACTGTGCAATGGTTTCATGTTGAGCTTGATTTGCAGAACCTAAACCATCCATATAATACTCCCAAAGTAGTGAAAAACTTTCTTGAAATTGAGTTTGATTAATTGTTCCTGCATCTGCCGAATCCACCTGGCTCAATAAATAAGCGTGTATAGCTTCATGAAGCATCGTTCTTGCTATAGCATTATTTGTTGCTGTATTTTCAAAAGTTGGATTTATTCTAGTTATATATGAATTTGGAATAGCTGCACCACTAGAATCTAATTCCCAATATCCTGCTCTTCGAAGTTTGCAACTTCGAAGCCACTACCAAGTCACAGACTTCGCAGAGTTGGTTAGTTTTTATTGTTTAGTAACTATCATATTTGTCGGAATTGTAAAATTGGGATTAAAAGGTGGTTGTCCATCTAATCTTCCAACTGGACCTTTTGGATTTTCTATAGTTACTTGCATTTGTGTCGTGCTATTTGGTAGAAATTCAAAAGTTGCTGTACAATAACTATTTCCTTTATCAATAATTACATCATCAAAAGCAAAGATATTTATGCCAACATCATCATCATTTACACAGGCCGTGTACATCGGATTTAATTCTCGCTCTTCATTTGTTGGTGTGGTTATTGTATTTACTATAAAAGTTGTACCTCCATCTGTTGAATAGCTATAGTTTCCAATCATATAATCCTCAAACACTCTTTCTTCTGGGAAATATTTTTGTGTTACTTTGGTTAATTTAAACGTTACTATTTCATTTCCACTAGTCCATACCCAAGTACCAATATAATTGTCAAATGTTTGATTAATATCTTTAAAATAGGTGTTGTCAGAAACATCTTCTGAGGTCAGTCCATTACATATATTTACAATGTTAATTGGTGTCTGTGCTATACTTTTTACGGAAACAAAGAATAACATACTTAATATTAATATTTTCATAATTTGCTTGTTTAGTTGCATGGTGTTGCTGTAACTTGATTGTTTTGTATTTCTAATTTTTGATAATCTGAAAAAGTTAAGTCAGTTGCTTTATAAATATTCAAGCCTACATTTAACTCTTCTAGCATTTTTACAAACCCTAATTCATTAGTTGCATTTGTGTTGTTTTCTTTAATGTTATATTTTTTAATAATTTTATTTTTAATAAATTTATTAATCTTATTGTTTATTAAATTTTTATTTCCAAAGTTAATAAAGTTGCTCCTATCGTTTACTTGCAAAATGTATGCCTTTCCTGAGTGTGTAACCACACCATAGAAAAAATCACTTGTAACAGTTGGGGTTAGTAACTGGTTATACATATCTTGTAAATCAGTTGGAGAAGGAACAGATAATAAACCATCATAATGAGAATGAATGACGCCTTTAATGGTTGAGTTGCCAGTCCAAGATACAAATGGATTACTTGCCGTTCCTTGAAATTCATCATAGTCATAATTATCAGATTGACTAATTTCTGTATTTGGTGTTGGGTCATCGTACACCGTAAACATTTTTTCAAAGCTCCATTGTTCAGCGGCACCTTTTAGAATATTCATTTTTTGTTTAAATACATCGTCATTTTTTAACTGTGCTATTTTTTGACAAGGATCGGGTTGTTCAACAACAGGAGTAGTCACAATTTCAATGCAAGAAGTTTCCTTACAAGGGTTTTCGTCAAGAGCTGGGTCTGTGTTGGTGCCAGTAGAATCAGTATTCCCACCAACACCGCCTCCCGTGCCGAAGTTCCTTCTGAGTCTGTAGTGCCCGTGTTAGAATAATCGTCATCCTCATTTCCACCACCACCAATACCAACGCCGCCAATCCAATGGCAATTAGTGGCCATTAATACTGGAGGACAATCTGAATAGGCCACATCGTAACAAGGCAAAGTTTCCCAATGAAAATCGCAGACTAATTCTCGCATTTGATAATCTTTAGATAATTCACCCTCTGTAAATACAGAAACGTCAAAATCTATGGGGGTATAAGTTGTTGTTTTAGAGTTTAAAGCATTGGTGTCTAAAGTAAGGAATTCTTGTTTTGTAAAGGCGTATTTTACAATATATGCAGTGTAGTCATTGTCTGCATTTAAAGTTAATAATAAATTTTCTACGTTATATTGCTAGTAGAATCTCTAAGAATACTAAAGCTATAAGAATGATAACCCGTTTCTGTGTTCTCAATATGTGTTACAAAATCGGTATTAATGGTAAAACCGTAAGCGCTGTTATAAATGTCTTTATTAAGTACGTTGGTTACATTTTTTTTTTGAATTAATTTTTTGAATCTTCTCAAAAATGCGTGAATTAGATTCTACTTGTTTTTTCATAAGTGCCCAATAGCGTTTAAAGTAAAAAAAATATTAGGTGGTTAACCAAAAATTAACCACGACATGTTTAAAATGGTTTATGGAGTGTTTAACCAACTTTTCGAAGTTTGCAACCTCGAAGCATTTATTAAAACACATATTGACTAACGTCACAGACTTCGCAGATCTGGTTTAAGAAACCTTTTTAGGTTTTGTGTCATAAATAATTAGTCATTTAAATGTTTGCGTGTTAAAATTAAGCGGTTCTAATGAATATTAAAACTAATTTTTAGGGAGAGGTACATGCTATTGAGTAAACCTACCTTTTCAATGCGTGTAGCAAGTTTACAGGATAACACAGTAAAGATAATAAATTATGCTCACTACGTGACGTTAAAAGCAGGGTAAAAGTGAATATTAAGATCTTGTTGCTTGTAAATGACTTGATATTAACGCAATACGCGATCAATTAATAAATTAATACCCGAGCTTTGTACGAACACGCGTCAAAACAGCTTCTGCTACAACCGTCGCTTTTTCAGCACCTTTAGCCAATGCCTCATCAATTTTGTCAAGGTTATTCATATAAAAATCATAACGCTCCCGTTGTGTTTCAAAGGTTTTTAAAATCAACTCAAATAACGCTTGCTTCGCATGGCCATAACCATAATTACCGGTTTCATAATTGGTTTTCATAGCTGCTTTTTCGTCTTCAGAAGCTAATAAACTATAGAGTGCAAAACAATTACAGGTACTCCAATCTTTTGGGTCCTCAAGAGGCGTGCTGTCCGTTTCAATGCTCATGATTTGTTTACGCAATTTCTTTTCCGGTAAAAAGATATCGATAATATTGCCCTTGCTTTTACTCATTTTGGCGCCATCGGTTCCAGGAATTAGCATGGTGTTTTCCTGAATTTTAGCTTCGGTAAGACAAAAGTGTCACCAAGTTGTGCATGAAAGCGAGACGCGACATCGCGGGTCATTTCTATATGCTGTAACTGGTCCTTCCCCACAGGAATAATATTGGCGTCATACAACAAAATATCTGCAGCCATTAACATGGGATAGGTAAATAGGCCGGAGTTAACATCTTCCAATCGGTCTGCTTTGTCCTTAAAACTATGCGCTAAGGTTAAGCGTTGGTAGGGAAAAAAACAACTTAAATACCAAGAGAGTTCAGTGACCTGAGGGACATCACTCTGTCTGTAAAATACCGTTTTTTCAATGTCTAACCCAAAGGCCAACCAAGTGGCAGCAGTAGAATAGGTGTTATGTCGTAATGTTTCGGCATCTTTTATTTGCGTAAGTGAGTGCATGTCTGCAATAAATAAAAACGAATTGTTCTTTTCGTCTTTACTCATTTCTATTGCGGGCATTAACGCGCCTAATATATTACCTAAATGTGGTGTTCCTGTGCTTTGTATTCCTGTGAGTATTCTTGCCATGTTTACTTTCCGCGAAAGCGGAAATCTTATTTATACAACGCAAATATTAATTGCGTTTTAGAATTTCAACTTAATACATATTAAACTGAAACCTAAATTAAACTAAAATTTTTTCCGAAAACAAAGGTATTTTTTTTCAATTAAAATAGCTCAAAACATTTGTGTATTTTTGGCGCTTATGATTGTATTTAAATACATTTTTTGGTTGCTCTATCGCATTTGGTTTTACATCTTAGTAGCAGTGCCTATTCTTGTGCTATTTCCATTGCTTCTTATTTCTATATTAAAAGAGTCGTGGTATCCTTATTTCTTTAAATTGGCTAGAATTTGGGCACGGTTTATTCTTCTCGGGATGGGGTTTATTATCAAAATCGAGCGGGAGCAAACACTAAGTAAAACAGCCAGTTATATGTTTGTCGCTAATCACACGTCTATGGCAGATATCATGCTTATGTTAGTAACGGTTAATAATCCGTTTGTCTTTGTTGGGAAAGCTGAGCTCGCTAAGATCCCCTTATTTGGTTTTTTCTATAAGCGCACGTGCATATTAGTAGACAGAAATAGTGCGAAGAGTAGGCAAGCCGTATTTTTAAGAGCGCAGCGTAGATTAAAACAAGGCCTGAGTATTTGTATTTTTCCTGAAGGATTGGTGCCCAAAGAAGACATCTTACTTACTGAATTTAAGGATGGGGCATTTCGCTTAGCTATAAATCATCAAATCCCTATAGTTCCTATTACTTTTGGGGATAATAAAGCGCGTTTTTCTTATACTTTTTTTAGCGGCGGCCCTGGAAAAATGCGTGTTAAAACACATGAATTTATTGAGACAAAAGGCTTAAAAACTGTAGATACTGCAGCTATAAACACCAAGGCCGGACGTGTTATTTACAACCAACTAAAAGCATTTGGGTCAAGATAACGAGGCGTAAAAAAAGCTGCTCTTGGCACAGAGCAGCTTTTAGTCATCATTGGTTGCTCTTTTAAGAGCCACTAAGTAAAAGTCTAATCAACTAAAAAAATCTAAAACTTAAAATTTATAACTAAAACCAGTATAAACGCCAATGATGTAAGGCTTAAAATTACCGAAGTTTCGTTGTAAGCATTCACTTGATACTTAAAGGTGGGTTCGAAATTAAACTTAAACGTATCACTAAACTTATAGTCTAATCCAAGACCAATATTGGTGGTAAAACTCACATTATTTATATTATTGGCTTCGCCAATTGTTGTTTTTCTGTTTTCTACTTCTGTTACGACTTCATTGCCCTCTAAAATAAAGGTACTAACACCTCCAATGACATTAAAGCCTACGCGCTTGTTAATGATAGCATATTCGAGTTCCACCGGAACTTCGAGGTAGCTTAACCGCTGACTTAGGGCGGCATTCAAGGCGTCATTAGTGACACCGTCTATTTGTTGGATAGACAAGTTGTTCGCGCTCAAAACACCAATGCTTTGACCTTGATTTGTAGGGACAAAATTAATATTTCTCAAAGGAGCACTATTAGGGGTGTTCGAAACATTTTCGTAAATAATAACATTAGCTGTATCGTAACTTAAGTTCAGTTTGCTAATTCCGGAGCGCACTTTTAATCGGTTGTTTAATGCATAGCCTAAATGAATACCATAACTGGTATTAATTTCACCGTTTTTTGGGTTGTCAATAAATTGGTCATGAATAGGAGAGCCCTTGCCAAGTGTATTGTAATAAACAGGTGCCACATTTGCGTTTACTGTCCACCTGTTCATTACAGTTTCCTCTTCTTTTTCTTCTTCTTTTTCAATAGCATCTTCGATGTTATTGGCAAGGGCTGCCTCTTCTAGCAGATTTGGAGTTTGCGCATCCTCATCTACCGGGTTTAAATTCGTTTTTTCTTCTTCACTATTGGTTTGTGCTAAAGCTTCTTTTGAAGTCTTAGCTTTTGTTTTATTATTTATTATGTTTTGATTTGTTTGATTTTCTTCTAGTTTCTCAGTATTATCGGCAATACCATTACTATTTAAACGCTCATTATTGGCAGTTTTGTTTTGAGTGTATAGTGGTAAATTAGAAGTGCTTTTGGCGTACTTTTCGGAAGCATTTTGAGAAGTTTTATTATTTGCAATTGCATTATATGAAGGTGATGCCTTTGTATCTTGTGAAGACCTGTTCGCTTTATTTGTAGTCTTAGCTGCAGTATTTCTATCAGCATTTTGGGAGCCCGTTTTTTTGTCTATAACATTGGTAACTGCTGTGCTTACCTCTTTTGATTCTGAAGTTGTGTCATTAGAGAGTGTTTTCGCGTTCTTCTGAAGGGGTTCAGAAGCCGATAAAGCATTAGCTTGTGTTTCCTTTTTTGTAATAATAGAATTGGTGCTGGTTTTATTAGTATTACCTGAAGTTGTTGTGTTTGTGTTTACAATGGGATTTGAACCTTGAGTAGTAGGAACATTCGTAGTCGTGTTTCTATTTAACGCATTATTCTCAGGCTTTTTTTCTGAAACGGTTTCGTTTTCTGTTGAAGCCGTGTTATTCGTCTTTGAAGCGCTGTTGGTGTTTTCAGGATTACCATTAGTGTCTACTTTAGTGTCTACAATTGTTTCTGTGTTGCCTTCAGAAGTATTGCTTTCTAGGAAAGTGTTTCCTATGGTAAATAAAAGTACGACCAATGCAGCGACTCCTGCTAGGCGTAACCATAAAGGCATCACTTTAGGCTGAACTGCTGCTGGCTCTAGTTGATTTTGAATAGCATTCCAAACCGTATCCTTTGGCTTTGCTTCAAAATCTTTAAACTTTTCTTGAAAAAGTCTGTCGATGTGTTTTTTTTCACTCATACTTATAAAGATTGGGATTGGTGACCCATTTTATAGTCCGTTACTTTAGTTTTTAAAATCTGCCGTGCTCTAGCTAAGTTAGATTTTGAGGTGCCTGCATTTATTTTTAATAGATCGGCAATATCATTATGGGAATAACCATCTAAAACATAAAGGTTAAATACCAACCGGTATCTGTCCGGCAATTCCTGAATGATTTTTAATAGATATTCAATTGAAATATCGTTATCATCTTCAATGGTTACGCTATTATCTTCAATGTGATCCTCATTAATAATATCAAAAACACCTTGATGTCTATAGCGTTGCAAAGCCGTATTAATGGTCACTCGTTTTAGCCAGCCTTCAAACGACCCCTTGTTTTTATATTGTTCTATTTTTTTAAAAATAGTGATAAAAGCATCTTGCAAGTTGTCTTCAGCTTCGGCATAATTTCGTGAATACTTAAGGCAAACAGTAAACAACTTACTCGAAAAGAGTTTGTAGAGTTCGCTTTGTGCCTTAGTATCATTAATCTTACAATTATGTATGAGCTGATCTAAACTCAAATTCAATCCACGTATTAGTTATTATTCTTCTGTTACTGGAACTTCCACAATGAGATAACTATCTTCGCCATTGTCATCCTCGCCTTGCCAAAATTTAAAAACATACGTACCTACTTGTGTCGCTTTAAAATTAAAAGTGGCTTCCAATGGACTATCTATAGTTGTGCAATTACCATTATCGCCAAAAAAGGTGGTAATAACAGCAACAGTTCTTTCATTGTTGTGCTTTTGGTAATAAATATTGTTAAAGGCATGACAACTAGTAGGCCTTAAATAAGTGACCGTTATTTCGTAAGTTTCATTTAATAGAAATTCACTGGGTACCATAGCGCTTTCAATGGGCAATATTTCTTGATAGTTGCTAGAATCAACCCCGTCTACGCTGCACGAAAACGCAGATGAGAGCATTAATAAAATAAGGAGCTTTTTCATTTTAATTCAATATTATAAATAGATATTTATAAAGTAGATGCTAAAAACGTAAAAGGGTTGCGTCTAAAAATAAAAAAATCCCGATACTTTCGGGATTTTTTATTTTACATATTTTCTTTAATCGCTTTTTTAATTTTTGCTTCTAGCTCATCAAAAAGTTACGGGTTATCTTTTATAACCGACTTGACAGCGTCTCGCCCTTGTCCGAGCTTAGTATCTTCATAGCTAAACCAAGAGCCGCTCTTTTTTACAATTTCTTTTTCTACGGCAACATCAAGTATCTCACCAACTTTACTAATGCCCTCTCCATACATGATGTCAAACTCTGCGAGTTTAAAGGGAGGTGCTACCTTGTTTTTAACCACCTTCACTCTTGTTTTATTACCTAAAACTTCGCCATCGGTGCTCTTTATTTGTGTCGAACGTCGAATGTCTAAACGTACAGAAGCATAAAACTTTAATGCGTTACCACCAGTTGTCGTTTCAGGGTTTCCAAACATAACGCCAATTTTCTCACGTAATTGGTTGATGAAAATTACGGTACAATTGGTTTTACTTATAGAGGCTGTTAATTTTCTTAATGCTTGAGACATTAAACGGGCATGTAAACCCATTTTACTGTCACCCATCTCGCCTTCAATCTCACTTTTAGGTGTTAAAGCAGCCACAGAATCAATAACCACAATGTCAATAGCACCGTAACGAATAAGGTTGTCTGTAATTTCCGGAGCTTGTTCACCGTTGTCTCGGTTGAGAGATGATTAAATTATCAATATCAACGCCTAATTTTTCAGCATAGAAACGATCAAAAGCATGCTCTGCATCAATAAACGCAGCAATGCCTCCTGCTTTTTGTGCTTCGGCAATGGCGTGTAATGTTAATGTTGTTTTACCGAGAAGATTCCGGACCGTATATTTCTATCACCCGACCTCTTGGGTAACCGCCAACACCTAAAGCAATATCTAACCCAAGTGAACCAGAAGGAATAGCTTCTACATCTACAATGGCTGCATCACTCATTTTCATCACAGTGCCTTTGCCATAGGCTTTGTCTAATTTATCTAAGGTTAATTTTAGTGCCTTTAATTTTGCTTCTTTTTCATTTGCCATTTTTCTTAATTTTATCTATTGTGCCTGCTAAAATACTACTTTTTTTAACTTTTTTTTACTTTCACACGCAACCTTTTTATACTTTCTGCATCTACTAATAAAAGCGGGAAATTATTTGTTGTGAAAAAGAAAAATTAACCCTGTTTTTAAACGATTCATCATTAATTTTTAAATATTTAGCGATGAAATATATAAAAAAAACAATCACCTCGAAGGCATTTGGTGTTTCAGTCACTGTTTTTATAAACAGTAGCTGTAAAGCCGATGGAGGTTAGCTCGTATATTTTTTTAGAAATAAAAAATTATTAACGAGTTAGTCTATTAAAAGTCCGTTGCGCAAACAACGGACTTTTTTTTATATATAAATCTGAGCGTTGAAATAGCGTTTTTTATTAGACGTGTTATCAATTACAAGCCACTTACAAGCCACTATATTGCAGCCAAATATCAGTACTCGCAATGGTTGGAGAACGGTAATGTCTTGGTAAATCGAACAAAAACAGTACTTTTGCATTTTAAAATTCATTTTACCTCTTCTAAACATAAGATAAAATGAAAATTCTTTAACCTTAATACATTAGTATAGCATGCAACTGTACAATAAACTAAGCGCCAAAGAACGAGCAGAACTTATAGAAAGCACTGGAAAAGAGCGTTTAACGCTTTCGTTTTATCAATACGCGAACATTGGCAATCCGCAAATTTTAAGAGATCATTTATTTATTACATGGAATGCACTAGACGTTTTAGGGCGTATTTACGTGGCTTCTGAAGGGATTAATGCACAATTGTCTTTACCCGCCGATCGATTTAATGCGTTTAAAACGCATTTAGACAGCATTGATTTTTTAAAAGATATTCGTTTAAATATCGCTATCGAACAAGATAACATGTCTTTTTTGAAATTAAAAATCAAAGTGAGGGATAAAATTGTTGCCGATGGTTTAGCAGACGATACTTTTGATGTCACTAATAAAGGAATTCATGTGGCTGCCGAAACATTCAACGCGCTTATTGAAGACGAGAACACCATTCTTGTAGATATGCGAAATCATTATGAAAGTGAAATTGGTCATTTTAAAAATGCAATTACACCGGATGTCGATACGTTTCGGGAATCCTTGGATATTATTGAAGACGACCTAAAAGCACATAAGGAGGATAAAAACCTAGTGATGTATTGTACGGGAGGGATTAGATGTGAAAAAGCTAGTGCCTATTTTAAGCATAAAGGATTTAAAAAGGTCTATCAATTAGAAGGCGGCATTATAGAATATACAAGGCAAGTGAATGAAAATAGCCTAGAGAATAAATTTATAGGTAAAAACTTTGTTTTTGATGATCGCCGTGCCGAAAAAATTAGTGAAGACGTTATTGCCAGTTGCCACCAATGCGGAACACCATGCGATACCCATGTAAATTGTGCAAATGAGGCCTGTCACTTGTTGTTTATTCAATGTGAGACTTGCAAAGACGAACTTGATAATTGCTGTTCAACAAGTTGTAAGGAGGTTGTCGGGTTGCCTTACGAAACACAAAAAGCCTTACGAAAAGGACAAGGAAATAGCAATGATATTTTTAAAAAAGGAAGAGCAGAGCATTTGCCTTATAAAAAGGATTTAAGAAACATATTCGAGACTTTAAAAAACAAATAATCTCCGTTAGTAAACGAATACTATTTATAAAGGGACGAATACTATTTAGAGTTTTTTAAGTCTATAGAATAATAGTATATTTACGACATCAGAGCTCGGGTCTATAACGCGCTCTAAACTAAGTTTTTTATTAATCATCTTCTTGTGCGTAATGCATTTAGAATCAATATATACCACCTATGGCTTGTGCAAGTTGCTCAACAGGTAAAGATGGCCAACCTAAAGGCTGCAAAAGTAATGGTACCTGTGGTACCGATAGCTGTAATAAACTAACCGTTTTCGATTGGTTAGCCAACATGTCTGTTCCCAATGGAGAAAAACCTTTCGATTTCGTAGAGGTTCGCTTCAAAAATGGAAGAAAACACTACTATCAAAACACTGAGAATTTATCGTTAAGTATTGGAGACGTGGTTGCAACCCAAGCACAATCTGGTCATGATATTGGCATGGTTACACTCACGGGCGAACTGGTGCGTGTGCAAATGAAGCGCAAAAAAATTAACGAAAAACCCGAGGATGTTTTAAAAATATACCGAAAGCCTCTCAAAGAGACATCGATATTTGGAGCGATGCGCGTGATAAAGAGGAACCAATGAAGGTGAAAGCACGTCAATTTGCAATTGACTTAAAGCTTCATATGAAGATTTCTGATATTGAATTTCAAGGGGATGCGAGTAAAGCGACCTTTTATTATACCGCCGAAGAACGGGTAGATTTTAGAGAATTAATTAAACTGTTCGCTAAGGAATTTAGAACACGCATTGAAATGAAGCAAGTAGGGTTTAGGCAAGAAGCTTCCAGATTAGGAGGCATTGGCTCTTGTGGTAGAGAGCTGTGTTGCTCTACCTGGCTAACCGACTTTCGTTCGGTAAGTACCAGTGCAGCACGTTACCAGCAATTGTCTTTGAATCCACAAAAGTTAGCCGGACAATGTGGGAAGTTGAAATGTTGTTTAAATTATGAATTAGATTCTTATTTGGATGCTTTAAAAGCATTTCCAAAAACCGAAACCAAATTATATACAGAAAAGGGAACCGCTGTTTGCCAAAAAACAGATATTTTCAAAGGTCATATGTGGTATGCCTATGAGGGCGAATGGATGAATTGGCATAAAATTACAACAGATCAAGCCAGGAGAAATCATTGAGTTAAATAAAAAGAAAGAAAAGATTGCCAGCCTAGAAGAGTATGCTTCAGATCTAATTGAAGATACTAAAGTTGAATTTGAAAACGTTGTGGGTCAAGATAGTTTAACGCGGTTTGATGGTCCAAAAGGAAATAAAAAACGTAGAAACAATAAGAAACGTAAACCGAATAAGCCTGTAAGTCAAAACAAAGCTGGTGAACCAAACAAACCAGCAAGTCAAGCAAAACCAGGCAATCAAACGAAACCTGCAAACAGAAACAAACGAAATAAAAACAATCGTAATAAATCTAATAAGCCAAAATCGGAACCTAAAAATGAGAAGTAGTTTTATTTTTTTAGGTATTATTATTCTAAGTTTAACGTCATGTGACGCTAAAAGAGTTTTTGATGAATACCAAACCGTGCCGAATGTTTGGAATAAAAATGATGTTGTTCGTTTCAATATTGAGGCACCAGATTCAACAAAAGCCTATAATTTGTTTGTTAACTTAAGAAATACGAGTGATTATAAATACAGCAATTTATTTTTAATTGTTGAAATGAATTTTCCACATGGAAAAACGTTAAGAGATACCTTAGAGTATAAAATGACACAACCTGATGGCACGTTTTTAGGCACTGGTTTAGGGAACGTAAAAGAAAACAAACTGTGGTATAAAGAAGGGGTCGTTTTTAATGAAGATGGCGAGTATGTTGTGAGCATTCAACATGGTATGAGAGAGAATGGAGAAGTAAATGGTGTTGAGCGTTTAGAAGGGATTACAGATATTGGTTTTCGAATAGAAAAAACAAAATAAGAAATTAGAGTCATATCGAATGCTTTTGCTATCGCAGAATGCTATCGACAAGAAAAGAGGAATGCATGGCAAAAGCTAAAACAAATCAAACAAACGAAACACAAGACTTCGACAAATATGTACGCTGGTTTTGGATGTTATTTTTAGGAGGAATAGTGTCAGTACTATTGTTATTTTTTATTGCCTCTTTGGGGGGGTTAGGAGAACTTCCTGATTATACCCAATTGGAAAATCCTGAAACCAATTTGGCAACAGAGATTATTTCAAGTGATGGAAAAACATTGGGGAAATTCTATTTTGATGATAATAGAACGCCTGTAGATTATGATGAGTTACCAAAGAATTTGGTAGACGCACTTATAGCAACCGAAGATGCTCGGTTCCATGAGCATTCAGGCATTGATGCTAGAAGTACACTAAGAGCCTTTTTTTTCTTGGGGTCTAAAGGTGGCGCCAGTACCATTTCTCAACAGCTAGCGAGACAGCTTTTTGTTGGTGTGCGAGCCAAAGGAAAGTTTGAAGGTGTTCTTCAAAAAGTAAAAGAATGGGTCATTGCCACGAAACTGGAACGCCAGTATACTAAGGAAGAAATTATTGCACAATATTTTAATATTTACGATTTTGGTAATAATGGCGATGGCATTCGGTCTGCGGCTAATATTTATTTCGACAAAGAGCCAAGTGAGTTAAATATAAAAGAATCGGCAATGCTGGTGGGCATGTTTAAAAACTCTTCTTTATATAATCCTAGAAGAAATCCAGTGGGCGTCAAGAACAGAAGAGATGTGGTGCTGTCTCAAATGTATAAATACGATTACATTACGAAAGAAGTTAAGGACTCCCTACAAAAAACAGAATTAGATTTAAAATATTCACCTCAGTCTCACCGAGATGGCACTGCTACTTATTTTAGAGAATATTTAAGAGCATGGATGAAAGATTGGATCAATGATAAAGCCAATAGAAAACGAGATGGTTCCAAATACAACATCAATAGTGAAGGTTTAAAAATATTTGTTACCATAGATTCACGCATGCAAAAATATGCAGAAGCGTCTGTGAATAGACATATGCCAAGACTGCAAGCAGAGTTTTTTCATCAAAATACACCAGAGCGAAACAAAACCGCGCCATTTTTAGAGTTAGATAATTCTGAGATTGAGGATTTAATGAATCGCTCGATGCGAAGAGGAGAACGTTGGAGAGTACTTAAAGAAGAGGGCAAGTCTGACAAAGAAATTATAGCTTCTTTTAACAAACCAACAAAAATGACCGTGTTTAAGTGGGTTGAAGGAAAGGCAAGTGAGGTAGATACCATCATGAAACCCATAGACTCTATGCGTTATTACAAATCATTCTTACACCCTGGAATGATGAGCATGGATCCTCAGACAGGCCATGTAAAGGCATGGGTAGGCGGCATGAATTATCGACACTTTCAATACGATCATGTCAACCAAGGAAAACGTCAAGTAGGATCAACCTTTAAGCCTTTTGTATACGCCACGGCCATAGACCAGTTACATATGTCGCCTTGCGATAAACTACCACGGTCTCAAATTACTATAGAGGCAAACAAATATGGGAATCCGTAACCTTGGTCACCTGGCAATTCAGATAACAATTATGGGGGAGAAATCACCTTAAAACAAGCCTTGGCAGGCTCTGTAAATACCGTAACCGCCCGTTTAATGGATAAAGTGGGACCACAGCCTGTAGCTGATTTAGTGAGGCGTTTAGGCGTTACCTCTTACATTCCGAAGTGCCTTCAATTGCTGCGGGAACTCCGGACATTAGTGTTTTCGAAATGGTTGCTGCATATGCTGCTTTTGCAAATAAAGGGGTTTATACTAAACCAGTTATGATTGAGCGTATAGAAGATAAAAACGGAACAGTCTTATACCAATTTGCACCGGAAAGTAAAGATGTATTGAGTGCAGAATCGGCTTATGTGACCGTGAAATTAATGCAAGGTGTTGTAGAGTCTAGGTTCCGGTAGTCGCTTAAGGACGACAGGTAGAGACCAATGGGATAAAGCATATAAAGAAGTCATCACGGGTTACCCTTATGAATTAACCAACCCTATCGCAGGAAAAACGGGGACCACACAAAATCAAAGTGACGGCTGGTTTATGGGCATGGTGCCTAATTTGGTAACTGGTATTTGGGTTGGAGCAGAAGATAGAGCAGCGCATTTTGCTACGATTACGTATGGCCAAGGAGCGGCAATGGCGTTGCCTATGTGGGGCATGTACATGAAAAGTTGTTATGAAGATGAAACGCTTAACGTCTCGAAAGCCGATTTTGAACGGCCTTCTAACTTGTCCATAGCTGTTGATTGTGCTAATTATGACGATGACAATTCTGACGGAGATACACCAAAAGAAGAAGTGCCTGATGGCTTAGAACTATAACCTTTAGAAAAAACAATAAATATTTGAAGCCATTCTTTACCGAATGGCTTTTTTATTTCTTAATTTTAAACCAGTAAAGAAACACAGTCCTATGATTAATAAAAAAGTAAATGGTGTCATCGAAGCGCTAGAGGGTGTCACAGATAATATGACCTTCATGTTGGGTGGATTTGGACTTTCTGGTATTCCGAGAAAATGCCATCGCTGCTTTGGTAAAAAGTGGTATTAAAGGCCTTACCTGTATCTCCAATAATGCTGGTGTAGACGATTTTGGTTTGGGGTTATTATTGCACCAACATCAAATAAAGAAAATGGTATCTTCTTATGTGGGTGAGAATGATGAATTTGAACGCCGAGATGTTATCCGGAGAATTAGAAGTTGAGCTCATACCCCAAGGTACTTTAGCGGAACGTTGTCGTGCTGCACAAGGTGGTTTTCCAGCCATTTACACCCCTGCAGGTTATGGTACAGAAGTAGCTGAAGGTAAAGAAACACGAAAATTTGATGGTAAAATGTATGTTTTAGAGCATGCGTTTAAAGCTGATTTCGCTTTTGTAAAGGCCTGGAAAGGGGATGCTGCCGGAAATTTAATCTTTAAAGGCACCGCAAGAAATTTTAATCCGTGTATGGCTGGTGCTGCAAAAATCACAGTGGCTGAGGTTGAAGAATTAGTGCCTGTTGGTGACTTAGATCCAAACCAGATTCATATACCGGGAATCTTTGTTCAGCGTATTTTTCAGGGGGAAACCTACGAAAAACGTATAGAACAACGTACGGTTAGAAACAAAGAGTAAAAAGGACTTGTTATTCCTTCGAAGTAGGGAAGGCACGGGTCATATTTAAGATCAATTAAAAAAAATCTCACTTCTGTGGGAACGACAAAAACGACGCATTATGTTAGATAAAACAGGTATAGCCAAACGCATAGCAAAAGAAGTAAAAGATGGATATTATGTAAACTTAGGCATAGGGATACCAACATTAGTAGCCAACTATGTACTTGATGATATTGAGGTTGAATTTCAAAGTGAAAATGGCGTGCTAGGTATGGGGCCATTTCCCTTTGAAGGCGAAGAAGATGCCGATATTATTAACGCAGGAAAGCAGACCATAACCACATTGCCTGGAGCCAGTTTTTTTGATAGCGCGATGAGTTTTGCCATGATTAGAGGGCAACATGTAGACTTGACTATTTTGGGTGCTATGGAGGTTGCGGAAAATGGGGATATTGCCAACTGGAAAATACCAGGAAAAATGGTGAAAGGTATGGGTGGTGCTATGGATTTAGTGGCCAGTGCAGAAAACATTATTGTCGCGATGATGCATACCAATAGAGCTGGCGAATCCAAGCTTCTTAAGAAATGCTCTTTACCGTTAACAGGTGTTGGGTGTGTGAAAAAAGTAGTGACAAACCTCGCAGTATTAGAAGTGACCAATAGAGGGTTCAAACTATTAGAACGCGCGCCAGGCGTTTCAGTCGAAGAAATACAAGAAGCTACTGAAGGTGCTCTGATTATTGAAGGAGACATTCGAGAAATGCGCTTGTAACTTTGATAGCGGTCACATGGCGATTATAACCTAGAAAGTAATCGCATTTAAATTATAAAAAGAAAGTCTGCATGACATGGAAGGGTGTTAATTTTAAATAAATTTAAAACTAAAATCAATAAATTGCGCCTTAAACGTTAAAATTTTATGTATTTCATCGAATATTAATGCTGTTTAGCCGATAATTTGGAAATGTATGATATATTGGTCTTCCCAAACTATCTAACATTATAAAACTCAAATGTACCATAATTTAACCTTTATGTTATTGTTTTAACCCAAGTTTACTAATTTAAAAATAATCCAAATTTACCTAAAACGACCTAGTATGAATACAGCAGCAAATCTACCTGAACACTCTACAATTATTAACAGAACTTTTAATGGGATTAAAAATACGTTGCGTTTTACTAAAAGCGTATTATATTTAACTAAGAAAGTATTCATGTTGTAATTGTTGACTATAAGCAGCGCTACATAATTATAAAATCCTACATTACCTTTTAATTACCGATTTATATTTTGAAATACTTAATTGATAGTGAGATTCTTTATGTTATTGCTTACAAGGTCATGAACAATTAGAAAGAAGCTACTTTAGGGGGGTCGGAATAGAAGCAATTAATCTTTGAGTATATTCCTTTTTAGGTGCGTTGTATATTTCATCAGCATCCCCAATTTCTTCAATTTTACCTTTGTTCATTACCAGTAATTGGTCACTCATATATTTCACGACAGACAAGTCATGAGAGATAAAGATATAGGTAAATCCAAAATTTTCTTTCAATTCATTCAGCAAATTCAGTACTTGAGCTTGTACTGAAATATCCAAGGCAGAAACAGATTCATCACAAATAATCAATTTAGGTTGTAAAGCTACTGTTCGTGCAATGCCTATACGTTGGCGTTGGCCGCCGAGAAAATTCGTGAGGATAACGGTTAAAATAGTCTTCATTTAACCCTACGCGACTTAAAATAGACATCGCCTTTTCTTTGCGCGCTTCATCTGTGGCATAAAGTTTATGTACTTTCATTGGTTCCATAATCGCGTTACCCACAGTTAAACGCGGATTTAAAGAAGAATAGGGATCTTGAAATATAATTTGAATGTCCTTTCTAAGCGTTTTTGTTTCAGAAGACGACAAGGTAGTAATATCTCTTCCTTTATATAGTATAGCTCCGAAGTAGGTCTATCTAAAAGTAAAATGGCATTGCCTAAAGTCGATTTCCCGCAACCCGATTCTCCAACTAACCCAAGGGTTTCGCCTTCGTATACTTTAAAACTTACATCATTCACAGCCTTAAAGCTTGTTTGTTTTGTAAACCAACCAGGGTTAGAAACGTATTCTTTCTCCAAATTAATTACTTCTAGCAAAGGCGTTTTACTGTATATCTTTTTATGACTCATTGCCCGCATTTCACTAGTTATAATCGTTTTAGAAACCGTGTCATGCATAACATCATGAATAGTTGGTAGGGTTTTTTGTCTTGTCGTTAATGAGGGTTTCGAATGTATGAGCGCTTTTGTGTAGTTGTGTTGAGGGGATTTAAAAATGGCATTAACCGTATTTTGCTCTACTATTTGTCCTTTATACATTACCAAAACGCGATCTGCAATTTGGGAAATTAAAGACAGGTCGTGTGTTATAAAAAGAATACTCATTTGGGTTTCCGCTTGTAGTGTTTTAAGCAGTTCGATAATATCCTTTTGTACCGTAACATCTAAAGCAGTGGTAGGCTCATCGGCGATTAAAATTTTAGGCTTGCAAGCAATGGCCATCGCAATCATTACCCGTTGTTTTTGGCCTCCGGATATTTCGTGTGGATAGGATTTGTATACGCGATCAGGATCTGGAAGCTTGACCTTGGTGAAAAGAGACAAGGTTTCCTTTTTTATCTCTTTTTTTGAGAGGCTGGTGTGTTGCTTCAAGATTTCTTCCACCTGTTTTCCGCATCGCATAGAAGGGTTTAAAGAACTCATGGGTTCTTGAAAAATCATAGCTATCTTTTGCCCTCTTATCGTCTCGGAAGGTTTCAGTATTCATTTTGGTGAGATCGTCACCTTCAAAATAAATTTCTCGGGAAGAGATTCTCGAAATGTTCTTCGGAAGCAACCCTAAAATAGCTAATGAGGAGACCGATTTTCCCGAACCAGATTCACCAACAATACCTAATATTTCATTAGTGTTTAAATGGTAGGAAATAGAATGAATGATTTCTATTTCTTGTGCGTTAGACAAAAAAGAAATAGATAGGTTGTTTATTGAGAGTACTGGTTTCATATATTATGTAAATGTAGGAATAATAGACAATTTAATTACGGTTTTAGCCGTAATTGAAACCGAACGTTAAAATTTTAACAGTATTTCATCGAAAACATTGCGGTGTTGATAATTTAATATTTTTAATTTCTATACTTTCGCTGCCGATATAATAAAAAATTAATTAATTCTTTAAACAATCCTCATGAAAAAAACAATTACTTTATCATTATTGAGTTTACTTTTCACGGTGTTCGCCTTTGCCCAACAGCAAAGAGAATGTGGTGTCATTGAAAATTTTGAGTACAGAAAACAATTAGATCCACAACTGGAATCTAGAATGGCTCAAATTGAAGCTTTTACAGAGCAAAAAGTAAAAGAATTAGAATCCCAAGAAGCTCAGGGTAAAATAGTAGGCAGCATTATTACCATTCCAGTGGTAGTACATGTGATTTATAGCAATTCAAATGAAAACATTAGTGAGGCTCAAATTTTATCTCAAATACAAGTCTTAAACGACGATTTTAGAAGACTAAATGCCGATGCAAATAATACGTGGTCACAAGCAGCAGACACTCAAATTGAATTCTGTATGGCGACTGTAGATCCTAATGGAAGTGCCACTAACGGTATTACAAGAAAGTCATCTACTAGAACATCTTGGGGAACCAATGATGATATGAAAAAAGCTTCTCAAGGAGGTGTAAATCCATGGGATGCTTCACAATACCTTAACATGTGGGTATGTAATATTGGAGGCGGAATTCTTGGATATGCACAGTTTCCTGGAGGGAGTGCCTCTACAGATGGTGTTGTTATGGGGCCGCAATATTTTGGATCTAAAAATTTAGGTTCAGGATTTTATTTGTCGGCACCTTTTGATGAGGGAAGAACAGCAACACACGAAGTAGGACACTTTTTTAACCTACGTCATATTTGGGGAGATTCAAATTGTGGAAACGATTTAGTGAGTGATACACCTACGCATCAAACGTCTAATGGCGGTTGTCCTACGGGAAAAGTGTCTTGTGGATCAACCGATATGGTTGAAAACTATATGGATTATACAAATGACTCTTGTATGAACTTATTTACTACAGGACAAAAAAACAGAATGCGCGCCGTTTTAAATGCAGGTGGTTCAAGAAGAGCTTTAGCATTATCTGAAAAATGTGGTGGAACAACAACAACTCCAACATGTACCGATGGTATTCAAAATGGAAACGAAACAGGTGTAGATTGTGGTGGTTCATGTACGCCTTGTCAAACAGGGAATCAATATTGCGCTTCTCAAGGAAACAGTGTTGCAGATGAATACATTTCTAGAGTACAATTAGGAAGTATTAATAAATCTTCCGGAGCACAGAAATATTCAAACTTCGTAAGTACATCAACAGATTTAAACAAAGGTTCTGCATATACAATCACAGTGACACCAACGTGGACTGGTACTAAATATAATGAAGGCTATGCGGCTTGGATTGATTATAACAATGATGGTGATTTTACAGATGCTGGAGAACAAATTTTCTCTAAGTCGGCATCGCAAACGTCACCGGTAAGCGGAAGCTTTACTGTGCCTTCAGGGACAGCTAATGGAAACAAAAGATTACGAGTTTCTATGAAATACAATGGCATCCCAACATCTTGTGAGACTTTTTCTTACGGAGAAGTAGAAGATTATACGGTAAATATTAAAACAGGAACGGCGCCAGTAGATAAATGTGCGGGAGTCTCAGAATATGTTAGTGGTCAATCTTACCCAGTAGGAGCGAAAGTGACGTATTATGGAACCTTGTATCAAAGAACGTCTACAGGTTGGGCGAATCTAGGTCCTTGTGGGACTGCTAGAATTACAGAGGAAGGTTTTGTACAATACTTAGGTGTAGACATCTCAGTATATCCAAACCCAGTAAAAGGCAATACTTTATACATAAAATCGAATGTTGAAAACTTACCATTTACAGTAGTAAACATGTTAGGGCAACAAGTAGCAAGAGGAACATCTACCAATGGTGTTGATGTTAGCAATCTTGAAACGGGACTTTACATGATTCAATTTAATGTGAATGATAAAGTAGAGACTAGAAAGTTTATAAAGCAATAGTCCACTATTTTAACAACGAACTGTTATTTAAAAGCCTCAGCGAAAGTTGAGGCTTTTTTTATTGAACTTTACCGTTGTATTACGGTTAAAACCATACATCTAGTAGAATAGTTTTCTACTTAGTGTTATACGTCGAAAACAGCAGAGTGAAACTCGGTATTTAACAAAATTTTAATACATTCATTGCGGATATTCTATGAACCATCCGGAAATTTTAATTAATCCATCTTAAAATCATTATTATTATGAAAAAAAACTCCCTCAAGGCATTGTCCTTGTCACTTTTTGCAGCATGCATTTGTGCTTCCAGTTTTGCACAAGATAAAGTACAGCAAAAAATTTATGGCGATAATGGTCAACCCTCATTAGTAGTCTTTAGTAAAGAGGCCTCTTATTCTATGCAAGATGTGAATGCGGTTTTAGCAGAACAGTTAAAGACAAGAGGTGGGGATAGCTTTTCCCAAATTAATTCTGAATCGGATAATATAGGTTTTGTTCATCAAAAGTACCAACAAGTATATAATGGTATTCCTGTAGAATTTGGAACGTATACCTTACATGGAAAAAATGGAAAGGTAGCTTCAATTAGTGGAGAATATTATGACTTAGAAGGTGTTAATACAAATCCTAAAATTAATAAGTTGCAAGGCTTTCAATCTGCAGTAAATCAAATAGGTGCCCAAAGTTATTTATGGGAAAATGCTGAGATGGCGGAACAAATGAATTATTCTAAACCAGCAGGGCAATTAGTTTTACTCCCTAATTTGGATGCTCAAGGAAAAGAAACGTCTAAAAATGCACAACTCGCTTATAAATATGACATTTATGCGACTCAACCAATAAGTAGAGGAGAGATTTATGTTGATGCTGTTACCGGTAAAGTTTTGTTTTATAATAGCATTATTAAGCACTTGGATGAACACGCCAACTCATCTAAAAATTTGGTAACTGTAGATACGGAGCACAGTGATAAAGCGGCAAATGCTTACAGAGCTACAGGTAATGCGGCGACAAGATACAGTGGTACAAAACAAATTACAACGCGCGTGGTGGGTTCTAGCTATGCTTTGAGAGACGATACACGAGGAAATGGAGTGAATACCTATAATAGTGGAAGACAACCGTCTTACCCATCTACCAATTTTACAGATGCTAATAATGATTGGACCGCTGCAGAATTTGACAATACAAATAAAGATAATGCTGCTTTAGACGCCCACTGGGGAGCAGAAAAAACATATGATTACTTATCTACCGTGCATTCTAGGAATTCGTACAACGGTTACTGGTGCAGCAATTAATAGCTGGGTACATTATGATGATGTAGCCGGTGGCTTAGGTTATGACAATGCCTTTTGGAATGGAAGTGTTATGACCTATGGTGATGGTTCGTCTAATGGTGCAGAAGGCAATGGCTATTTTGATGCTTTAACGTCTATAGATGTTGCGGCTCACGAAATAGGACATGCAGTAACAAGTAGTACGGCAAACTTAGCTTACCAAAGAGAATCGGAGGACTTAATGAAGGGTTTTCTGACATTTGGGGAGCAGCAGTGGAGCATTTCGCTAAAGGAAATGGAAATGATGCAGCACCATCAGCAGAGATCTGGTTAATTGGTGACGAAATTGATAGAAGAACGGGTTCTTCTGCCTTACGCTCTATGAGCAATCCAACATCTCGTAGTCAACCAGATACTTATGGAGGAACGTATTGGAAAAACCCAAATTGTGGAACACCAACACAATCTAATGATTATTGTGGTGTGCATACCAACTCGGGTGTATTAAACTATTGGTTTTACTTAAACGTAGCTGGTGGAACGGGTACTAACGATATAGGAAATGCCTTTAGTGTTTACGGTATTGGAATGACCAAATCTGCTAAAATTGCTTACAGAACCTTAACACAATATTTATCGGCTAATTCAACATTTGCAAATGCAAGAACTGGAGCCATTCAATCGGCGATCGATTTATATGGGGCTGGTGGTGCTGAAGAAATAGCAGTGACTAATGCATGGCATGCAGTAGGTGTTGGCTCAGCATACGGAGGCGGAGGCGGTGGAAGCAATTATTGTGCTTCTCAAAGTTCTAATGTTAATGATGAATATATTTCTCGTGTACAATTAAACACCATAAATAATGCGTCAGGCGCACAGTTTTATTCCGATTTTACTTCTGTTGCTACCACTTTGGCAAAAGGATCTACACACACTGTAACGATTACACCAACTTGGACAGGTACTAAGTACAATGAAGCTTTTGCTGTTTGGATTGATTACAATGGAGATAAAGATTTTAGTGATTCAGGAGAGTTATTAGGTACTGTAGCTCCAAATCAAAATGCGACCTCTAGCATAACGTTTACTGTGCCATCATCGGCTAGTGCAACGTCTACTAGAATGCGTGTGTCTATGCAATATAATGCGGTGCCAACAGCATGTCAGTCATTTACATACGGTGAAGTTGAAGACTACACCATTAATATCGGTGGAACAACTGCAGATACACAAGCGCCAAGTGCTCCAACGAGCTTAACGGCTTCAGGAATTACACAAACAACAACCAATTTATCTTGGACCGCGTCTACAGATAACGTAGGTGTAACGGGCTATGAAGTTTTTCAAGGTAGCAATAGCTTAGGAACAGTAACGGCAACATCCTCTAACATAACAGGTTTAACAGCAAATACTACGTATTCTTTTACTGTTAAAGCAAAGGATGCCGCTGGAAATGTATCAGCATCAAGTAATGCGGTGAGTGTAACCACATTGTCAGATACACCATCCGGAGGTTGTACAGGAGGTATTACGTCTTTCCCTTACGGAGAAAGTTTCGAAAGCGGATTAGGTGCTTGGACTCAAGCTACTGGAGACGATTTAAACTGGACACGTGACAGTGGTGGAACGCCTTCGTCAAATACAGGACCGGCATCAGGTTCAGCAGGATCTTGGTACATGTTTGTAGAAGCGTCTTCTCCAAATTATCCAAGTAAGAGTGCTATTCTAAACTCTCCTTGTTTTAATTTGAGTAGTGTCTCTAATGCTTTTTTCACTTTCGATTACCATATGTATGGCGCTAGTAATTTAGGAAGCATAGCGGTTGAGGCTAGTAATAATAGCGGTAGCTCATGGGCTGCAATCCGGAGTCAATCCGGAGCGACTCAAGGCAATGCATGGCAATCTGTAAGTTTAGATTTGTCAGCTTATGTTGGAGGTTCCGTGCAATTAAGATTCGTACGAATCACAGGAGATACATGGCAAGCAGATATTGCAATAGATAATGTGAAACTTTTAAATGCTGCGCCAAGCACAGACATTTGTGCTGGCGTTTCAGAATATGTGAGCACTCAATCTTATAGTACTGGAGATCGAGTAACGTACCAAGGTAATTTATTTGAAAGAACAGCATCAGGTTGGACGAACTTAGGTGCTTGTGGCACCACTTTAAACGCTGTAGTTGCAGTGGCCGTTAACTATCCGCCAAATGCTTTAGAAATTTCATTATATCCAAATCCAGTTGCTGGAAGCACCCTGTATGTTAAAACATCAGTAGCACGTTTGTCTTATACCGTGGTTAATATGTTAGGTCAGCAAGTGGCAAGAGGGACAACATCCGGAAATGGTGTGAATGTTTCGGGGCTTAAAGCTGGATTGTATTTAATTCAATTTGACATAAACGACCAAGTGATTTCTAAAAAATTCATGAAACAATAATTATAAGTCACTAACCAACTAATAATTATGTTTAAAGCCCAAGCGAAAGCTTGGGCTTTTTTAGTTTATAGAGGAAAGCTTTACGGTTAAAACCGTAATTTTTATGATATAACTAAATTTTTACTGTTGTTTATTAAGTTTTTTGATTTTATGCGTTAATATTTGTTAAAAAAGTGATAATTTAATTGAGATTTCACAATTAATCAATTAATCTTTTAAACCACCCTCATGAAAAAACTAGTATTATTAGCTTTTTTTATTTCTACATCGTTTGCTTTTTCACAAAGTAGATCACTGTGGCAAAAAAAGCTCCAGCAGCTGCTTCTCAAGTAAAACAAAGTAAAAAGAACTTGCCAACCAGCACAACTTACCATTTAAATTTTGAAGGTTTAAAGCAAGCCTTAATCAAAGCGCCTATAAGAGGCTCAGCCTCTAATAATTCTAATGTTATTATTGAATTCCCTAATGATCGAGGTGAATTTGAGCGTTTTAGAATCGTTGAAGCTTCTGTGATGCATCCCGACTTAGAAGCAAAATATCCAGGAATTAAATCGTATGCAGGACAGGGCGTAGATGATGCTTCCGCAAGAATCCGCTTCAGTGTTTCACCGCTTGGTCTACAAAGCATGAGGCTTTCAGCAGGACAGCCAGCTGCGTTTATTGAACCTTATACGATTGATGGCTTAGAATATACCGTCTACAAAAGAGAAGACAAAGCAGACACCTATGATAATTTTGAGTGCCAAGTTACAGATGCCGCTAATAAAGCATTGTTGGGGAATACTTCTACGTTAAGAAATGCAGATGATGCTATTTTAAGAACCTATAGATTAGCCGTGTCTACTACTGCAGAGTATACTATTTTTCATGGCGGTACAAAAGCATTAGCATTAGCAGCTATTAATACGACCATGACTAGAGTCAATGGTATTTTTGAAAACGATTTTAATGTGACCATGGTGTTAATAGCTAACACAGATGCGGTTATTTATACCAATGCATCTACAGACCCTTATGGCTCTACTTCGGGAGGTTTTAATAGTGCTTTACAAAACACGTTAACCAATGTCATTGGCGAAGCAAATTATGATGTCGGTCATTTATTTGCCAAGGCCTCAAATAATGGAAATGCAGGTTGTATAGGCTGTGTATGTGTAAATGGCCAAAAAGGTAGTGGATTTACCTCAAGGCAAGACCCAGTGGGTGATCCATTTGATGTAGATTATGTAGCTCATGAAATGGGGCACCAATTTGGAGGAAATCATACTTGGACGCATGGCGGAAATGAAGGGACTAATGTTCAGATGGAGCCTGGTAGCGGTAGCACAATTATGGGTTATGCTGGAATTACAGGCGCTAATACTGATGTTCAACAAAATAGTGATCCTTATTTTCATGCGATTTCAATACAACAAATAACAAATTACGTAAAATCAACAAGCTGTCAAACAAACACCAATACGGGTAACGCAGTGCCAACAGCCAGCGCTGGATCAAATTATACCATTCCAAAGGGAACCGCATTTGTATTAACAGGAGCCGGTTCTGATGCGAACTCGCAAGATGTGCTCACGTATTGCTGGGAGGAAATAGATGAGAATAACTCTGCGACTCAAAAGCCTAGTGTAACCGCTACTTCGGCCCCGCTTTTAGGTCTTATCTTCCATCTACCGATACTAAGAGGTATTTCCCTAGATTAGCGACCATTAAAACAGGCGCAACGGCTTGGGAGTGGGAAGCTGTGCCTAATGTTGCTAGAAGTTTAAATTTTAGGCTAACCGTGAGAGATAACAAAGCTGGAGGCGCCAATAATAATAGTGATGATATGGCAATAACCGTGAATGGTACTGCGGGGCCCTTTGTTGTTAATACGCCAAATACAAATGTCACCTGGAATGCGGGGACCACGCAGTCTGTAACGTGGAACGTTGCGGGAACAACAGGTAATGGTATAAATGCTGCTAATGTTGATATTTTTCTATCTATAGATGGTGGTAATACCTACCCAATTACTTTAGCAACTGGAGTGGCAAATGATGGATCGCAGAACATTGTAGTGCCAAATAACCAAGGCAATCAAAACAGAATAATGGTAAAAGGCTCGAATAATATTTTCTTCGATATCTCCAATAGTAATTTTACTATTGGAACTCCAGTAACTTGCGTTGCTAATGTTCCAGTGGGTTTAGCGGCTTCAAATATTGGGGCGTCAACAGCAACATTAAGTTGGACAGCAGTACCCGCTGCCACTTATGATTTGCGTTATAGAAAATGCGGAACAACAACTTGGACCACTAATGTGGTGACGGGAACGTCTTCAACCGTATCAGGATTAACGACTTTAACCACATATGAAGCACAAGTAAGAAGTAAATGTTCTAGTGGAAGTAATTCAGCATATAGTGCTTCAGTGAGTTTTACAACAACAGACGTCCAATTAAATTACTGTACTTCTGCAAGTTCAAATGTTAACGATGAATACATATCTAGGGTGCAATTAGGAACTATTAATAACATTTACGGAGCACAATTCTATTCAGATTTTACAGCACAATCTACAAATTTAGCCAAGGGGTCTGCTACTGCGATTACAATCACTCCAACCTGGACCGGTACTGTTTATAATGAAGCTTATGCCGTTTGGATTGATTATAATAAAGATGGTGATTTTACAGATGCTGGAGAGCAAGTGTTTTCTCAAGCACCAACGCAAGCCACGCCAGTAAGCGGTACATTTACAGTACCAAATACAGCGACGAATGGTACGACAAGACTGCGGGTTGCAATGAAATATAATGCGGCACCCACTTCATGTGAGTCTTTTCAATATGGAGAAGTTGAAGATTATACTGTTAACATTCAAGCGGGAGCAGGAGATACAACGGCCCCAGTAATTACATTAATAGGAAATGGAACCATTAACTTATTGGTTGGTGATACTTATAATGAACAAGGAGCTACGGCAACAGATAATGTGGATGGAAACATCACCTCAAGTATTGTCATTACCGGTAATGTCGATACATCGGTAGCAGGTACGTACACCATTACCTATAATGTAAGCGACGCGGCTGGAAATGCAGCCACGCCAGTGATAAGAACCATTAATGTTACCCAGGTGAGTTACGGATGTACTTCAGGCATTACCTCCTTCCCATACAATCAAGGGTTTGAAAGTGGGATAGGGGACTGGACGCAGTCTACGACAGATACTATTGATTGGACGGTAAACGCGAATGGAACACCATCTACAGGTACAGGACCGTCAAGCGCTTTTGAAGGCGTCAATTATGTTTATGTAGAGGCTTCTGTACAAGGTACAGGGTATCCAAATGCCCGAGCTATTTTAAATTCCCCTTGTTTTGATTTAAGTGCTGTTTCAGAAGCGACTTTCAGTTTTAAATACCACATGTATGGTGCTACAGATATGGGCAGTATAGCTCTAGAAGCGAGTACAGATAATGGAGGAACGTGGGCTTCTATATGGAGTCAAACAGGAAACAAAGGAAACACTTGGCAAAGTGCTTCTATTAACCTAACAACCTATGTTGGAGGTAGTGTTAAATTAAGGTTTAATAGAGTAACAGGAAGTACTTGGCAAGCAGATATTGCTATAGATGCTATAAAGATGACCGAAGGGGTTCCTGGAAATGGTTGCTTAGGTGGCATTACTTCTTATCCATACACTGAAGGTTTTGAAAACACCCTTGGTGCGTGGACTCAATCTACAGCAGACGATATAAACTGGACCGTTGATGCGAATGGGACGCCTTCATCTGGTACGGGTCCTTCAAGTGCAATACAAGGCACTTACTATATCTATGTTGAAGCGTCAGGGAATGGAGCGGGTTATCCTAATAAGCGTGCCATTATCACGTCTCCTTGTTTTGATTTAAGCGGAAAGTCTTCTGCTAACTTTAACTTTAGTTATCATATGTATGGCGCCACTAACATGGGTTCTATTGCCTTGGAAGTAAGCAACGATAATGGAAATACGTGGACGTCTTTATGGAACCAAACAGGAAACAAAGGAAATGCTTGGTTGAATGTTAGTGTAAGTTTATCTCCCTATTTAGCACAAAGTATTCAATTAAGATTTAACAGAGTGACAGGGAATACTTGGCAGGCAGATGTGGCTATAGATAATATTAATTTAACAACCGCATCAACAGTTCGTGGAGAGGTTATTCCGGAGCCTAATGAAGAAGGTGCGTTATTTAGTCTTAGTATTTACCCTAATCCCGTAAAAGGAGAGGTCTTGTATATTAAAACAACGTTAGATAACATCCCGTTTACGCTGATTAATATTACGGGACAGCAAGTAACAAAAGGAAAAATATCTACAGGTGAGCTTGATGTTTCAGAACTTGAAGCTGGTTTATATGTTATTCAGTTTCATGTGAATGGTACATTGGAAACCCGAAAATTCGTAAAAGACTAAACAAGAGTTTTCTTACTAAAATAAATAATTTCACAAAAAGTCTCAACCTAGGTTGAGACTTTTTTTTATTTATAAAAAGCTGAAAATTACGGGTTTAACCGTAATTGCCAAAAAAGTAAACCTAGTTTTCGTGTTGTTTATCGAAAAGGATGGAAAATTGTTCAGTTGTTGGCAAAGATTTAATAAATTAAATGGAGATATATTATCTTATATCTTAAAATATTAATTAATCCATAAATTATTACCATTATGAAAAACAGTTACAAATTGTTTTTGCTGCTAATTTTTGCAGTTCAAACGTCATTCTCCCAACACCAAATGGATGGCCTCGTTCAGAACTATTTTAATAGTATTTCTGAAGCATCAGATTCAAAAAAAGCAGATTTGGCAGAATGGAAAATTACCGATGTTGTTCCTTCTTTGAATCCAAAAATTCAACATGTTTATGTGCAACAGTATCATAACAACATCCCCATTCAATTTGCTAGTTACAAGTTAACGGTTAAGAATAATCAAGTGACTTGGAACATTGATCAGTTTATTACAGATATCGCGTCAAAAGCCAATGGAGCAACTCCCTCAATTACTCCGAGCAAGCGATATCAAAAACAATAGCTAAGCATCGTTTAAATAGTCCAACACTTAGGGGAACTAAAATTAAAAAGGATACTTATGAGTATAAAAACTCAGGAATAAGTGACGAGCCGATTACAGTAAAATTATTGTATCAAAAGGATAATGAACAACTAAAACTGGTTTGGAATGTTAATCTTTATCAAAAGAATGGACAACATTGGTGGAGTGAAAACGTAGATGCAAAAACTGGGCAAATACTTTATACTGAAGATTGGGTGGTTTCTTGTAATTATGAAGATCCGAATCATGAAAACCATAATCATGACCGAACGGCATCACCAAAATTAGAGCATATGAGGCCTTTACATTATGAAGAAAGATCAGTTACTAAAACTCTAGTAGGTGGTGGGTCTTATAACGTGTATCCTTTAGGTATAGAAAGTCCTAATCACGGCAACAGAACGATAGTTACCGATCCTGCGACTGCTTTAGCTTCTCCCTATGGATGGCATGATACGAACGGTAGTTCCGGAGCAGAATTTACAATAACTAGAGGAAATAATGTATGGGCACAAGAAGACACGAATGGAAATAATGGAACAGGTGTTTCTCCTAATGGAGGGAGTGCCTTAAATTTTGATTTTACATTAAATTTAAACAATAGTCCGTCCACTTTTTTACCAGCGGCAACAACAAATTTATTCTATTGGAATAATATCATGCATGATGTGTTTTATCAATATGGATTCAATGAAGCTTCGGAAATTTCCAAGAAAATAATTATGGTAAAGGGGGTGCTGGCAGTGATTCTGTAAATGCAGATGCTCAAGATGGAAGTGGAACAAATAATGCAAATTTTGCTACACCTCCGAGATGGAAGTAATCCAAGAATGCAAATGTTTTTATTTACAAATCCTACTCGAGATGGTGATTTAGACAATGTTATTATCGCTCATGAATATGGTCATGGCATTTCCACGCGTTTAGTAGGGGGGCCAAATACCAATGCGTTAGGCGGATCGGAGCAAATGGGAGAAGGCTGGTCAGATTGGTTAGGTTTAGTACTTACCATCCGACAAGGAGACGATAGGAATACAGCCCGTGGTGTTGGGACTTACGCCATAGGTCAACCCACAACAGGTGCGGGTATTCGTCCGACAAGATATTCTACTGATTTCGCAGTGAATGGCACAGATTATACTGATGTACCAAGTCTTGTCGTGCCTCATGGTGTAGGCTATGGGTTTGCTACGATACTTTGGGATATGACTTGGGATCTTATTGATCCGGAAGGGTATGATTCCAATTTATATACAGGTACTGGTGGAAATAACATAGCCATGGCTTTGGTTATAGAAGGACTAAAAAATACGGCAAACAATCCAGGCTATGTTTCCGGTCGTAATGGTATTCTTCAAGCGGATCAAGACCTCTATGGAGGACAATATAATTGCTTAATTTGGGATGCTTTTGCAAAAAGAGGTGTTGGCGTAGATGCCGTAGAAAACACTAACGGAGGTACAAATACAAATAATGATCAAATAGCATCTTTCACTAGTGCTTGTGATGATCCAACACCAATAAATTGTGAGTCTACAATTGCAAGTTTCCCATACAATGAAGGTTTTGAAAATACTTTAGGCGCATGGTCTCAAGGCACAGGAGACGATTTCGATTGGACACTTAGAACTGGAGGCACACCCTCTAGTAGCACAGGTCCTGCAGGAGCATTTGAAGGAACACATTACATTTATGTAGAGGCTTCCAGTCCAAATTTTGGAGGGAAAACAACACTATTAAATTCACCGTGTTTTAATTTATCTGGTGTGGCCAATCCAACCGCGAATTTTCATTATCAAATGACTGGAAACTCTGTTGGAACCATTAGGCTAGAAGCGAGATTAGATGCTGAGCAAACCTGGACAGAAGTGTGGTCTAAAACAGGAGATCAAGGTGCCGCATGGGTAAGTGCAAATGTCAGTCTGCTGGCATATGCTGGAGAAACAGTACAATTACGATTTAGAGCAACGACTAATACCTCTTGGCAAGGAGATATTGCTATCGATGCATTTAGTCTTACCACTACCAATCCGGATACGCAAGCACCAAGTGCTCCTTCAGGCTTATCCGCTTCGGGAACTACGCAAACAACGACCAATTTATCTTGGAATGCATCAACAGATAACGTTGGTGTTACAGGCTACGAAGTTTTCAGAGGGAGTACAAGTTTAGGTACAGTAACGGCAACCACATTTAATGTAACAGGCTTAACGGCAAGTACAACGTATTCTTTTTCTGTGAGAGCTAAGGATGCTGCAGGGAATGTGTCAGCCCCAAGTAATAACTTGAGTGTGACGACATTATCAGTCACCCCTCCAGGAGGCTGTACTGGTGGCATTACGGCTTTTCCATACAATCAAAGTTTTGAGAGTGGATTGGGCGGTTGGACTCAAGCAACAGGAGACGATTTGAACTGGACCCGTGATAGTGGTGGAACCCCTTCCTCTAACACAGGACCAACATCAGGTTCGGCAGGATCTTGGTATGTATATGTAGAAGCCTCTTCTCCAAATTACCCGAGTAAGCGGGCTATTTTAAACTCACCTTGTTTTAATCTAAGTTCTGTATCTCAAGCTAATTTCACTTTTGATTATCACATGTATGGCGCCAATGATTTAGGAAGTATTGCTGTAGAAGCTAGTAATAATAACGGATCAACCTGGACAACTATTTGGTCTCAATCCGGTGTTTCACAAGGAAATGTTTGGAAATCTGTTAATTTAGATCTCTCAAGTTATGTTGGAAATAGTGTACAATTACGATTTAATCGTTTAACAGGTAATACTTGGCAAGCAGATATTGCCATTGATAATGTCGGTGTATCTTCTACAGGCGGGCCACAACCTAGTTGTTCTAATGTGACGCTTTCCCTTACGTTTGATAATTATCCAGGAAGAAACGGCATGGTCTATTGTAAATGGATCGGGAACGACTGTTGCCTCCGGAGGCACCTATGGATCTCAACCAGATGGCTCAACGATTAACATTCCTGTTGGGTGTTTAGACGATGGATGCTATGACTTTATCATAACCGATACTTATGGAGATGGTATTTGCTGTTCGTATGGTAATGGATCATACACATTAACTAATGCTGATACGGGTGTTGCTTTAGCTTCCGGAGGAGCCTTTGCAAGCTCTGAGACCACTAACTTTTGTTTAGCAAGTTCAGGTTTTGCTTCGGATTTACTTCAGTGTCTACTAGTGCAAATAATTTAGACCAACACTTTAAATTATATCCAAACCCTGTTGAAGAAGAACTTAGGGTGTCATTGGTTGGTTTTAAAGCACAAAGTTTTGAAATTAAAAATATGTTAGGACAAACTGTAATTAAAGGGAGTTATAGCAATACTATTGATGTTTCAAAATTAGAATCGGGCATGTATATCATACAGCTAAATATTGGAGAGAAAACCAAAATGAAAAGATTTATTAAAGAATAGTTAAAATCCACTAAATAACATCTAATCATGTTTAAAGCCCAAGCGAAAGTTTGGGTTTTTTTTTAGTCCTAAATTTTTAAAAAAATGTTTGTGAAATATAAAGAAAGAGACATTAAATTAAGGGGTTAAATTTATTGAGTATTTAGCTTAATCGTAGTCCAGGGATCCCAAATCTTTTTAAGAAGGTTATTATAGACCATAGAATTAACACTCTGCTCTATGATGTTAAACAAATCGTACTTTTCACCAAGAAGTTCAGAGTAATTGTTTAATTCAGTATGAAGCCTTAGCGCTTTTTTATTTCTTAATTATTCACTAGATATATCAATTAAATACGTAATAACAGGAAATGGTACCCCTATTGTTTTTACCTAATCATTCAGGGCATATTATCTAATACATAGTGCGTTAAGGAACAACCAATAGCGCGCTTTTATTTTAGCAATCGGCAAACAAGGTTTAGTTCTTCACAAACACATCTAATGCCTCAATTCCATGGGCTTTAGCGTAATCATTTGCTCCAATAGTATTAAATTCACTGGAGTCATAATCTAGAGTGATTTTCCATTGTCCAACTTCTTTTTTCAGTATCACATGAAATTGGCCGTAATAGGCTTTTTCATTACTCTTATCTTCATGTACAATAAGCTTATAAATACCTCTTTCACTAGCTATCGAATCGTTATTAATACGTTCAAAGAAGCGTAATGAAATGTTATTGGTACTGTTGTTTTTTTTAGCATCTTTAAATCGTTTTTTGTAATTGCTAATATATGTATTGTAATCTAATATGTTTTGACCATTTGAGATACGTATTAAGGCTTTAGAATGAATTTGCGCCATTAGTGTATAATCTAAAGTCTCGAAGGCTTGATAGAATTTTTGCCACGTGGCATTGATGTCTTTTAGATTGTTTCTTGTTTGAGCGTCACTGTGTTTTGTGAATAGGATTAAAAACAGCAGTGCTAACGTGAATTTTTTAATCATAACTAAAATAAATTTTTCAGACGCTAAATTACTAAAAATTAAAGTCTTATAGCTCCTATTATGAACATGTGTCCCAGCGCGCTTAAATATCTTGTTTTTGTTTGGTGCCAGCTTCTAGTTTTTCACTAATTCCTTGACTATGATCCTTAAATGTTTTAGAGGATTGCATTAAAAGTGATAAATGATTAGTATCAACCTCCCTTTCTTGACATCATATACAATATTTGCTATTACTGTACAGATAAATTTTTAGCAAAGGGGGCTTAAATTTTGAATTTTGGTTTAGTATTGTTTGACAAACTAAATCAAGAACAGGTAATCGTTAGCATTTAAAATTTTTAAAAGGGATAGCCAATTAGACTATTAAGAAAAATATATTTATTGCATCCATTTATAGTTAAAATTGGTCATTGAACGATGGCGATGTGCTAAATCCATTAAAAAAAAGATTGTTTTACATTCTGATTATGAATTGGTTAAATTATATTTTATATTAGAGTACGCTATTAATAATATGGTTACGCTATTTGTAAAATGTAACGTTATTGATCTTTAAAGTCACCAATATCTGCTATTTAAAATCGTTGCTTATTTGTTTTATCACCTAATAAATAACGACGTTTAGAATTTAATCGATGTATAACCATCGAAAACTATTTCTGTTAAGGCTTAATAATTAAACACACTAATTATGTCCTTTATAGATACAGCATTTTCAAATTTATATTTTTTAGGTGTTTTATCGGCGACAATAGCTGTGGTTTTGTCTCGCAAAATATTTCCCGCTATAATTTACCTTTCGAACACGAAGAACCTCATGGATGTTCCAGGAGAAAGAAGTATGCACACTCATAAAACGGCGACTTTGGGAGGTGTTGGTGTTTTTATTACTTTCTCTCTTACGCTTATCCTTTTTGGACTAATCGTTAAATTAACTGTCACAGACTTTGCACAACTCATTTCCTTGCTTTTTGGAATCATAATATTGTTATTTCTTGGAATTAAAGACGATCTTTTGGTTTTATCGGCACAAAAGAAACTTGTTGGTCAAATAATAGCTGCATCCGTTGTTGTAATATTAGGGGAGGTTAGAATTTCTAGTTTAGGAGGTCTTTTAGGTATTGGAGAGCTTGCACCTATTGTTTCTGTTATTTTTACAATTTTAACCTTTGTTTTTATTATTAATGCTTTTAATCTTGCAGATGGGATCGACGGTTTGGCTGGCTCAATTGCTATTCTTTCTAGCACCATTTTTGGAATTTATTTTTTAGTGAATTCTAATTACCTAATGGCTTTGGTGTCTTTTATCTTAATTGGATCCTTAATTAGTTTTTTGTATTTCAATCTGTCTAAGGATCACAAGATTTTCATGGGAGATTCGGTTCAATGTTTATAGGTTTTTTACTAGCCTTTCAAGGCATTATTCTTTTAGGTATGAACGAGCTAGAGACGACAATTTATGCCTTTAGTAATGTTCAAATCGTTGTATTATCCGTACTGGCTTTTCCTATTTTAGATACTACGAGAGTGTTTGCTGTAAGACTTAAACAAGGGCGGAGCCCATTTATTGCAGATAGAAATCATATACACCACAAATTATTGAATTTAGGGTTTAGTCATATAAAAGCGACCTTATTAATAATCTATGTCAATGTTATCGTTATTACATCTGCTGTTTTTGTGGATTACCTTGATTTCAATATTCACATTCAGTTGCTAATAGTGTTTACATTAGCGCCCCTAGTGTACCTTTCGCCTTTTCTTGTTGGAGAAAATAAAAAAATTGTGCGCCGGAGAACTCCTAAGTTACTTAGTAAAAAAATGACCAGTATATTACCAGATTAAAATTTAATTTTTAAATAGATCATAACGCTGTACATTACATAAATATGACCTTTGTAGAAGCAATTGATATTTCTTATTGCCTTTATAACGTGCCATCTCAACTTAATCACGCCCCCTGTGCTAAAAACGCTCAACCTAAAAAATAATAAGGAACTACCAAAACTCGTGAGTGTTTTGCTCGATCAAGCATTTATGAGTTTGACAACCTTACTAACAAGTATTGTTTTGGCGAGAACATATACCAAAATAAATTATGCCGATCTGGTTCTGCTTTTTTCTATTACAATCTTTACATTGGGTTTCCAAAGCGCTATTATTTCTAAACCTTATGCTATAAGTCTTAATGATTTTAAAAAGCATCAAATAAGGAGTTATTTTCAGTTTAATTTGAATTTAAAAATCGCTTTTACTATAGGTGTTATAGTAGTGTTTCCACTATTATATTATATGTTATTTGATGCTTGGTACACTTCTCGGTTTCTGCTGTTTCTTTTTTACATTCTAACACACTCTTCTTATTTTTTTGTTAGAGAAACCTTATTAAGTGAACGCAAAACGAAACAAAATCTCACCTATGGGCTAGCCTGTTCTGTGAGTTTAATGGTGTTACTATTTTTTATTTTTTTCAATAAATTACAAGATATTCAAATTTTTATAGGAATTGCCAGTATTATATACGGTGGTATTGCCTGTGTCTATTTTATTA
This sequence comes from Lacinutrix neustonica, assembly GCF_026625145.1. Lineage (GTDB taxonomy): Bacteria > Bacteroidota > Bacteroidia > Flavobacteriales > Flavobacteriaceae > Lacinutrix > Lacinutrix neustonica. Next base: position 2,457,932 of record NZ_CP113088.1, read on the forward strand.
AAAATTTTCAATGGATTAATGGTATAAGAAAACAGTACTTCGCGTACTGGAATATGAATTGGACCCTTGGAAAATGGTTATTGGGGTCGAACTTTTTGTTTCATATTAGTTCTAACATTTATCCATGGCTATTATTGTATATCACGACAAAAGATGACATTGCTGTTTTTGGTGTTTTAATGAGTATCGCGGGGTTGGTAAACCCCGTATTGACCGCTTTAAGTTCCTATTTATTACCAATATTTGTTAAGATGAATAAGAATTTTAAGAGCATTGACCAAAAGTTAAAATTATGGGTTGTCTTTTTTATGGGTGCTGCCGTGGTACTTGTACTTATTGGATATTTTATCGGACAACAATTGATCGCATTGCTTTTTGGCTCGAAGTATGGAAATTTAGGTCTCATTGTGCTTTACCCTTTTGTTGTTCAGGCAATAACCATTGTTTTTCAACCTTACAAAATAGTACTCAACGCGATTAAGAGAACGGATGTCAATTTCTCGGATTCTCATACCAAGAAGTATCATTTCAGTAGTATTGGGCTATTTTTTTATTACTAAATTTGGATTGTATGGCGTATTTTATACCATGATGATTGAAAATCTATTTTATCAAGTGTCGTATTTCATCATGTACAAACGAATTACTAATAAGTATTTGACTTATGAATAAGTTAGAAACAAAAGTATTGTCTATCTCCTTTTTTATTTACTTGACATTAGTCATTATGAATTCTATTGGTTTCATTAGCGTAATTGCTTCTATAGGGAGTGTTGGAAAGCTTTTGTTCTGTTTAGTATTTATTGCAGGGACCATTATGTTTACAAATAAAGGAAAAATAAATATTACCTTTTCAAGGGTTAAGGAATGGATTTTTATTATTGTTTTGCTACTAATATTCTCCGCATATTTTATGCTATCTACCAGTACGCGGGTTAACTTATTGCCAAACTTAGCCTTCCCTGTTTATTTCGTTTTTTATTTTCTAATTATAAAATTACTAATTAGGATAAAAAAAAATAGAGCGGGTATAAATGTGAAGCAATTGGTAGAGTTCAATCTACTGTCAATCTTTAGAAAAACGTTATTTGTCAATTTTGTTTTCTCGGTTTGTTTTAGCGTTTGCACGTGGTATAAATATGTATGAAGATGATGGGGGTTTTGGGGGCTTTTATCAAGATGAGATACATTTCGGCTTTTTTGTAGTCACGGGCTTTCTTTTATCCTTTTATTTTCGATTTAATAATCTTGTCCGAGACACTTCTATTTTTAACACATCCTTGCTTTTAGTTTATGGAGGAATCGCTTTGTTTACTTCCGGAAATGCGTTTCTTATTATTCTTGTGGTGTTAATTTATTATTTTATTATCTCAATGGTAAAAAATAGATTTTATAAAGTCATACTATTCACATTAACGTTTATTGGGGTTAATATTAGTTTAATGTTTCAAGATTTTTCAGAATTGGATTTAATTTCTTTTACCTCCGGAAGATATCAAATATGGTCCCTAGCTTTAGAAAGTATGTTTACTAATAATCTGCTATTATTCGGCAATGGATTGTTCAATTTAAACGATGTAGTGCTTAGTCAAAATAAATATATAGGCTTCTATTATTTTGATAACCTTAAGTCTTTGTCATTCCATAACTCATATATCGAACTCTTAGCTGGCGGAGGTATTTTTGTGTTGCTCTTTTTCTTCATTATTATCAGGAATACCTGGAAATATCTTAATAGAGTCAATAGGAGCATCTTGGTGGGCATTCTCGTTGGAGCGACCTTTGAGAGTTTTTTAGTACAACCCTTTATGTTGATCTCTATTTTGCTGTATATTATAATTATTTTGAATAATACTGAAATAAAATTTCAATGGAAACAAGCGTTTACTAATACTGAACCGGAGCGTCCTACACAGGTAGTAGATTATCCTATCGAATAAATTATAAGAACAAATGGAAAAAATAAATGTTGCTATGGTTTGCAAATTAATGCCCTATTACCGGTTGGGTGTTTTTCAAAGTCTTAGTACTATTACAGAAACTTACGAGTTTAGTTTTTTTGGTGATACTAAAGAGCAAGGTGGTATAAAACAGATTCCATTTTCGTATGCAACGGCCGGAGGTGAAGGGCGGATTCGATGGATTAAAACCGGAAATTACTTTTATAAACCAGAACGTCTCTTATGGCAAACAGGTATTATCAAAGAAATATTTAGATCCAAATTTAAGGTTTTCGTGTTTGAAGGTGCTTTGGCCCATTTACCCATCTCGGTTATTTGCACTGCTTTGTAAACTCTGTGACAAAAAAGTGGTGTTTTGGACGCACGGTAATAGAGGATTAGACAGAGGCATCAAGAAATTTCTAAGGGTGATTCTCTTTAAATGGCTTGGGGATGGTTTATTTCTCTATGGTCATTTTCAACGGAACCTCATGATCGAAGACGGTTACGATCCTAATAAACTTTTTGTTATTTTTAATTCATTACAGCCGGAAAAGCAATTTAAAATATTAAAGGATATATCGAACGGTTCATCTCAAGATAATAATAAGGCACTATTTCAATCGGCTAATAATTTCACCTTAATATTTATTGGTAGACTCGTTGATTCTAAAGGGGTAATGAATATATTAAAAGCAATGAAATCACTTAAAGACGCCTCTATTTTAGTCAATTGTATTTTTATTGGGGAGGGAGAAGAAAAAGAAAAAATGCAAACGTTTTGTATTCTAAACGAGCTTAATACCCAGGTGTATTTTGCAGGGGCTTTGTATGATGAAGAAAGTATAGCACCTTATTTTGTGAAGGCCGATTTAATGATTTCTCCTGGTAATGTAGGTCTCAATTGTATTCATGCGCTAGCGTACGGTGTTCCTGTGTTGACTCATAATAATTTTGTGTATCAAAACCCGAAGTAGAAGCTATTGTCGATGGCAAAACAGGTATTTTTTACCAATATAATGCTATGGACGATATGCTTCATAAATTAAAATATTGGATGGAAAATAACATTTCTAAGAGTAGTAATACTCGTGACTGTCAACAGGTCATTAAAACTCTTTATAACCCATCCCATCAAGCGCAATGTATAGTTTTAGGCCTAAATACTATATTAAATGGAAAATAAACCGCTACATACATTAGTTTCTGCTTTTGCCTGCGGGCCTCATTGGGGGTCAGAAATTGGGATGGGCTGGAATTGGGTGATTAGCACCAGCAACTTTTGTCAGCTAACGGTGATAACCGAACTGGGTTTTAAAAAAGATATTGAGGCTGTGCTTCCTGATTTAGAGATTAAATTCCCGCCAAAATTTTACTATATAGATATTGGAGCACGGGGGCGAAAATTATTTTGGAAACAGGGTGCCGCAAGCTTTTATAGTCACTACAAAAGGTGGCAAAAAAAGGCCTATGTGCTCGCAAAAGAATTGTTAGAAAAGGAAGATTTTGATGTCATCCATCAATTGAATATGATTGGATATCGTGAGCCAGGTTATCTCTCGGAAGATTCAAGGAAAGCCATATATTATTGGGCCAATAGGAGGATACAACCAATTCCCGCAATCTTATTTTTCAATTTTAAATACTAAAGACAAGCTATTCTACTTGGCTAGAAACATTATAAACAAGTTTCAAATGCATTTTTTAACACGACCACATAAAGCTTATAAAAAGGCGAAAGTCGTGATTCTTGCAACCCCTTCCGGACGGGAAATTGTATCGAAATATACTAAAAAAGAATCCATCATATTGCCTGAAACAGGCGCGCATAAAGTACCAATGAGTCTTAAAACGTATCGTGATAAGGAGAAGTTGGTGCTTGTTTGGTTGGCTTAATTGCAGGACGAAAAGCGTTACCAATTGCTTTAAATGCTATTGCTAAATCTAAACATAGAGACAAAGTGATTTTGAATGTTATTGGAGAAGGTCCTAATACAGAGCAATCGAAAGCCCTTATAGAGAGATTGGGCTTAAACAATGTCCATTGGTTTGGAGTAAGACCCAATGAAGAAACAAAACGAGAAATTTCAAAAGCTGACCTGTTATTTTTTACTAGTTTACTTGATGCAACTAGCACTGTTATTTTTGAAGCATTACAAGCTAATACTCCAGTGATGTGCCATGATACCTGTGGTTTTGGAGCGGTCATTGACGCCACTTGTGGCATTAAAATACCTCTCATTAACGTTTCAAAAAGTATTAAATTATTTAGCCAAGAGATTGACAAACTCATTGAAAATCCTACAAAAATTGAGGCATTAAAACAAGGCTGTCGTCCGAAGGTTGAAGCCTATTATTGGAATGAAAAAGGAAAAAAACTGTATAATATTTATAAAGAATGCTTAGTAAAATAAAAAGATATGTTGTTTTGATAAGAGATTGGTATTTAGTTAACTTTAAATACAAAAACATTCAGATTGGTAAACATTTTCACAGCGGCAAAGGCGTGAACATGTGGGCAAAAAACGGCATTACCATTGGAGATAATTTCTATATAGGCCGGTATTCTCAAATTGAATGTGATGCGAGCATAGGTGATAATGTCATTTTGGGAAACTATGTGGCTTTCGTTGGAAAATACGATCATAAGTACACAGAAATAGGTGTCCCAATACGTTTGGCTTCTCAAATTAGGGACGATGATTATAGCTGGCATGGCTTAACCTCAAAAATAGTGGTGAATAACGATGTTTGGATAGGGTATGGAGCTATTGTTATGTCGGGGGTTACTATAGGAAAGGGATGTATTATCGCTGCCGGAAGTGTCGTTACTAAAGACGTAGAAGATTATGCTATAGTGGGTGGAAACCCTGCGAGAGTTTTAAAAAAAAGATTCAGTAATGAAGAAATAACGGCGCATGAAAAAATGAGGGGGGGCTTGGGCATTAATTAAAGTTGTGCCCGCGTCTTTTAAGGAAAAAAAAACAGATATTAAATGTATATATTATGAAAGCTTTATTAGGTTTTAAGGTCTTTGATGGCTCGGTTGAGGATATCGATTTGAGCACAAATCGAATTATTAACACCATCAATCCGCATAGTTATTGCATGACTAAAAAGGATGAAGAGTTTAAACAGGTTCTAAAGAATTCTGATATTTTACTACCAGATGGAATTGGGATTGTATGGGCATCAAAAATGCTTCATAAACAAAGCATAAAAAAAATTGCTGGTTTTGATATTTTTCTTTTTTTAATGAAACATTTAAATGCTACTGGTGGCTCTTGTTTTTTTTTAGGAGCATCCCAGGCAACATTGGCGTTAATTAAGGCTAAAACAGCCAGAGAGTTCCCTAATGTAACGGTTAACACCTATTCACCACCATACAAAAAAATATTTAGTAAAGAAGACAATAACCTGATGATAAAGAACGTGAATGCCCATACACCAAATGTCCTTTTTGTGGGCATGACTGCACCAAAACAGGAGAAATGGGCATATGAACATAAAGTGGTTTTAAAGGCCGATATTATTTGCTCCATTGGAGCCGTATTCGATTTTTATGCAGGCACAGTTAAAAGACCTAGCGCTTTCTGGATTAACTTAGGCTTGGAATGGCTTCCGCGGTTTTTAAAAGAACCCAAACGTCTTGCAGAAAGAAATTTGGTGTCTACCCCTAAATTTGTGTTCGAGGTGATTCGACATAAGATAAAAGGTTGACTTCTAGCCGACAAACAGCATAGAAAGCAGTCCAAAATACGCCAAAACGGTCATGATTTTAATTCATTTTACATATCTTGAAAGTCCTTTTAAATTCTAAAATAAAATGTATAAAAGCAGTCTCATCTTACTCGTTCTTGTCATGCTTTTACAGTCTTGTAAAAGCAAAAAGGAGATCCTATATTTTCAAGACGCCCAAAACTCCAATATAGAAAAAATTAACTATCAGGAAACTAAAATACAACCCAACGATATTTTAAGCATTATTGTGAGCACACCCCTACCGGAGGCAGCAATACCTTACAACAGCCAATCTTTGGGTGAGACTAATTTTAATATTGAAGCCTTGAAACTTCAAGGTTATTTAGTTTCAGAAGAACATACGATCAATTTTCCCATTTTAGGCTTGTTTTCAACAAAGGATAAAACCATTGATGCTTTGGGCTTGGAAGTGAAACAGCGTTTGGAAGACGGGGACCATTTAAAAGATGCTACCGTGAATGTACGTTTACTAAATGCCAAGATTACTATTCTTGGTGAAGTAAAATTGCCGGGAACCTTCACTTTTACAGAAAGAAGCATCACAGTGCCTCAAGCCTTGGGTTATGCGGGAGATTTAGCAATAACAGGAGAACGTAAGGACGTTCTGCTTATAAGAGAAGAAAATGGAAAACGGAGTATTACCCATATAGACCTCACAAAGACCGATTGGTTTGATACGCCCAATTATTATGTGAAACCAAATGATGTTATTGTTGTAAATCCTAATAATACCAAAGTTAAAAGTGCTGGCTTTATTGGTAATGCAGGCGTGGTATTAACTATTGCATCATTAGTTTTATCTTCAATTGTATTAATTTCAAGATAGTATGAAAGATCCCGGATATGTTTTAGACACTGATAATGAGAGTTCCATCGCATTAAAGGACAATTTATTAAAGTACTTAAGTAAATGGCCATGGTTTGTTATATCGGTTGTATTGTGTCTGTTTTTTGGCTATTTGTATGTCCGGTATGCTTCAATTGTTTATGCTTCAGAAGCAAAAATAAAAATTATTGATGATTCCAAGGAATTTGATATTGCTACCGATGCCTTATCCCTTTTAGGTGGCGGCTCGAAAATAAACCTAGACAATGAAATTGCCGTTATTAAATCCTATAGGTTATTAGACCAAGTTGTTTCGTCTCTAAATCTGGATATTGAATATTATGAATCGGGTACGTTAAAGCATCAACAAATTTTTGAAGCACCCTTTTTGGTTTCTAAATTGTTTCCTGAGAATAGTCTTGAAAAAACAATGGTTTATCATGTGTCTCTCACAGATAAAGACATGAAAATTACAGATTTGGAGGGCCAGGTTTTTACTATGGATTCCTCGGCTATTAGTTTTACCAAAGCAGATTTCCCAATTCAAATGACTAGAAACGCAAATGTTGATTTCGAATCTTCTAAAAACCGCGACTACTTTGTTCAAATCCATAATAAAAAAGAAACCGTCCTTAATTTAATTAAGACACTCACTGTAGAACCTATTACTACCGATAGCGATGTGCTTTCCATTGGGATGCACAGTGAAAGTCCTAAGCTGGCAGAGACCATTTTAAATGAGATTGTTACTACATTTAATGAAGATGGTATTATGGATAGGCAATTGGTCTCTAAACGAACCTTAGATTTTATAGATGACCGGTTTTTGTACCTTTCCGCGAGAGCTGGACTCTATTGAAGCAAATAAAAAAACCTACAAGCAAACCAACAACCTCTCTTACATTCAGGCCGATGCTGGAATGACCATCGAAAAACGCTCTGTTGCCGAAAGTGAAGTCTTTAGGATTGAAACCCAAATAGAACTGTCTAAGCTCTTAGAAAACAATTTGAAGAATCAAACCAGTTTTGGCTTACTACCGGCCGATATTGGTGTGGAGAATGCCAATATCAATAGCCTGGTGTTTCAATATAATCAAGTCGTTTTGGAACGGGAAAAATTAATTACGAGTGCAGGTTTAAGTAATCCAGCGGTTAAATTATTGTCCTCTCAATTAATTACAGCAAAATCCAATATATTAAATACGGTTAACAGTTATCAAAACCAGTTAAAGGTTTCCTTGAAACAACTAAAACAAAAAGAATATAGTGCCGATGCCCTGTTTTCTCAACTTCCGAGAGAAAGAAATGATGCTGAGGTCCATTGAACGCCAACAGGGGATAAAAGAAAATTTATTTTTATTGTTACTTCAAAAAAGGGAGGAGGCCGCCATTAATTTTGCGGTGACTGCACCCTCGATAAAAGTGGTCGATTATGGGCTTACTAGTATTAAACCCGTGTCTCCTAAAAAAATGATTGTTGCTTTAGGCGCGCTAATGTTAGGATTGGTTCTTCCTTTAGGATTCTTTTATATAAAATTTACTTTAGACACAAAAATTAAAGGGAAGGCAGATTTAGAAAAACTAGCTCCTGGCATTCCGGTTTTGGCAGAAATCCCCTCACTAAAGGATACCACCAGTTTTTTTAGTACCAATGAGCGCTCGGTTAAAGCCGAATCATTTCGAATTTTGGCCACAAACTTAAAATACTTGTTGTTTAAAAAGCAGGATGACGCAGGACATATCATTTTTATCGCTTCTGCCGTGAAAGGGGAGGGCAAAACTTTTGTGGCGCTTAACCTAGCGATGGCTTTTGCGGGTCTTAAGAAAAAAGTATTACTGGTGGGTGCCGATTTAAGAAATCCGCAGCTACATAATTATTTTAAAAATGATAAACAGGACATTGGTTTGTCAAACTTTCTTTATAATCCAGAAACGAATTGGAAAGATTGCATAAACCGGAATATCTCTGAAAACGTTTTTCTTGATATTTGTTTTAGTGGCCCTATCCCGCCAAATGCTGCAGAACTTATGGCCGGAGATAATTTAGAGAAATTCTTTGATTACGCTAAAACGGAGTATGACTATATTATCTTGGATACTGCACCAACAGTGCCCGTGGCAGACACCTTATTGATTTCTCGGTTTAACAGACATGACTGTCTTTATCACTCGTTCAGAATATACCGAAAAACGGCTTATTGAATTCTCTAAGGAACTGAGTAAAAGTCAAAAACTTAAAAACATGGCTTACGTGATTAACGATGTAGCGTTTAATAAACGTTCAGGTTATAACTATGGTTATGAATACGGTTATGACTAAAGCAGAAGTATCAATCGCAGGAATGGCAGGGGTAGCGATGCTTGTTTGGGATGCGATAGAGGATCCCAAAATCGTATTGTAGATAATTAGATCGGTTAGGAGATGGGCTTAATGTTTTTTTGCCTGTAGCTTGAGTAAATAGACGAAAATGAGTGCTCATGTAGAAAGTAACGCCACCACCAAAATTGGTGTTCAATCCACGGTCACCATCATAAAAGGTACTTCCTAGGCCCACATGAACATACCCTTCAAAAGAGGATCTGTATTTGTTTACCAGTAAATTTGTAATATAGTACTTAAAGGTTAAGTCTGTAGCCAGGAAATCTATGGGGTTGTCAAGGAGAATACCGTTTCGTGTCTTTCCCTTTTTGTAACGATTGAAATTTAGAGACCCTTCTAGTCCGAAATCATTTAAAAACCGTTTTTCAACCAAGAATTTAAAAGGATTGGAGAAGTGATAATTATCATTAAAACCAAAGGGCTTACTCAATTGCGTATTCGAGTCGTGAACGATTAAAACACCTAATCCTATTATCCAAGGGTTTTCAGTATCATCAAAGTTCTGCGCGCGTGAGTGAAAGGAGAACAATACGTTGAATATAAAGAGTAATACAATGGGTTTATAAGTGTCGTTAGCGACTATCATTTTTATAAAATGTTTAATGGCCTTTAATTTAGACGATTGTTCTTTTTATAAAGGTCGTGAAATCTAGAAAGATTCCTATATAAAATGATTAGCCTTCGACGTTGATTATTAACTATTTATCGAAAATTTAGAGTTGATTAAACAGGTTACACATGAATAATCTCATCTGCTTCTAAAATAGCATCACCACGTAACCTTAAAAATATCCGGGCGACAGCAATGGTGTCCTTTTCACAATATCTAATAATACGGTCAATATCTTGTTCTTCATAATACACACGATACACTTCACTACCTTCAATATCATCTTTAGGAGAAGGAATGCCTAAAACGTTAGTCATTAACTTTAAAGACGTGTAGGTTTTATAATCACCAAATTTCCACAATTCTAAAGTGTCTAAATGTGGGACTTCCCATGGTTTTTTACCAAACAGATTGAGTTTATAGGGGAGCTCAATATTATGAATAATCATGCGTCCGGCGATGTATGGGAAATCAAACTCCTTCCCATTGTGTGCGCAGAGTAAATGTTTAGCTTGACTAAAATGAGAAGTCAATAAATTTTTAAAGTCTTTTAGTAAATGGGGTTCTTCACCATAAAATGAGGTGGTACGAAACAACCGGGCATCGCCTTGCTTAGTGAAATAACCAACCGAAATACAAATAATCTTCCCGAACTCGGCCCGGATGCCAGCACGATCATAGAATTCTTCAGCATTAAATTCCTCTTTTCTTTGATAGCGCGACTTGGCTTCCCAAAGCTCTTGCTTCGTTTTATCTAATTCAGTAAAATGTTGTGTTTCAGGTACGGTTTCAATGTCTAAAAAGAGAATGTTTTCTAAGTTTAGTTTTGATATCATAACGTTAACTTCTTTTTTTCGAAATTTCGAAAAATCTTATAAATACTTAGTTTTTTGCCGCGTCCAACATTTTATAAGCCTCATCAATATAAAGGGAGATGTCGTCTGTAAAGCGACCAACACCGGCATCAGGCGATTTTTGGTGTCCTAAACGTACGATAATAATGTTGTCTTCAGGTTGTACAATGACATATTGCCCTAGGTGACCACGCATCATTTTGAAATCTTTGCCTTGGTGTGTTTTTAACCACCAGCCATAACCATACATTGGGCTAAATCGCGGTTTTAAGGATTTAGCTACAAAAGTAGAGTCTAAAACCTGTTCGCCGTTCCACTGGCCATGATCTTTATATAACTTTCCAAAGCGTGCAAAATCTTTAGCATTACTAGCAATACAACAATACGCCTTTACTAAATCGTGTTCGTCACTATCTACCTGCCATAGGGTTGGGTGTTCTGCTCCTAAGGGTTTCCAAAAACTCTCGGCTAAATAATCGTACATTTTTTTGCCTGTCGCTTTTTCAATCACCATCGCTAACATTTGTGTGTCTCCACTGGCATACTTAAAGGCTTTTCCGGGTTCTGTAACCACTTTTAAACCGTTCATGACTTTCGCCAAATCATCATCAAAATAAGCGCGAGTGGTAATCGATAATGGGGAATAATAAGCTTCATCCCAATTCGTACCTGAACTCATAGAAGACAAATCACCTACCGTCATTTTAGCGGCTAAGCCATCGCAAAAGGCAGGTAGGAAATCGCAAACAGGTTGTTCTAAACTTTCAATGTCACCATCCATTATTGCTTTGCCTAATAAACCAGAAACGTAGCTTTTTGCCATAGAGAACGAGTTTGATTTTGAGCGCTCATTATAATCATCATAATACTTTTCAAACCAAATACTGTCGTTCTTAATAATAACATAAGCGACCGTGCCCCAATCTTTATGCGCCTTATCTAAAGCGTCTGTTTCTGTAGCCGAATTGTAGTCCTTATGGTTTGGCCAAGGTTGTGGTGTTCCCGTGGCTATGGTTCTATTGTCAAACTTTTTATAATCGTCTAAAAAAGCAGTGGTGTAACCTCGCAGATAGATCGTGCGAACGGCTTTTATTAAATAGTCTGTATCTGTAATGTATAGGGTCGCTATTAATAATCCAAAAAGGATGACTAAAACGGTAAGCAACTTTTTTAGGAACGTCATGTTAAGATTTAGTTTAGAAGAATAAATATAAAGAATTATAATGACCCCTATTGAAGAATTAAAAAAAAATCTTATCTAGTTTTGCTGTTTGCTATTTCTCAACTTTAGTTTTTCTTTGTAAAACGTTTTCTCAGCAATATAGATGGTTTTAGAAAACTCAGCAATGACTTCAGCCTTTTCATTAATTAGTGACATCGTTTTAATGAGATCTACTTCGTGGTCTTTGGCTACTTTTTGTTTGATGTTTGTAATTTCTAGAGAAGAAAAGACAAACTCACCAAAAAGAACACCTTTTCCTGGCCGCTTATATTTCGCGGTAACTGCCTTATCCCATACCACATAATCGTTGCCTAAAATTTGAATGAGCTGTATCATGTAAATAGGGTCGGTGGCAGCTAACATGCTCCCGCCAAATAGAGAACCTGCATAGTTTCTGTTTTTCCAACTTAACTTCAATTGAATTTTAACATAGTGTAAATCGTCGCTCACTTCAATGAGTTTTGCAGTAGATCGTCGGTACATGGGAGACCAATTAAACCCATATTTATATATGGTTGACGCTTTTAAAAACCGTTTAAGAACGTTTGTAACTACTCTATACATTTAAAACAATACTTGTTGTTTGTAAGGACTTTCATGTTCCGAAGCCATTTTTTTCTATGCAATCCGCCAGCGTAACCCGTTAAGCTTCCGTCGCTACCAATAACGCGATGACAGGGCACAATAATCCACAACGGATTTTTACCATTAGCATTAGCAACCGCACGAATGGCTTTCACATCTCCTAATTGTTTTGAGAGTTCTAAATAGGACGTGGTTTTGCCAAACGGAATCGTTAGTAGTGCCTCCCAAACCCGTTCTTGAAACGGTGTCCCTTGTGGCTTAAGAGTTAAACTGAATTGTTCCCGAGAGCCTTGAAAATATTCGTTAAGCTGAAGCACACAATCTTCCGGAACTTCGGAATAACGTCTGAAGCCTTTTGATTAGAATTTAAAACTGAAACCGAAGCAATACCCGTTTCATCGCCCTCTATTTTGGTGATTCCTAAAGGCGAATGGATATAGCAGGTTTCCATTTACAAATTGTCTTTGCTGTTATCTATAATGCCCAGTTTCTTCGCTCTACTTTCCCAGTTCTTTCCGGCTTGTAATTGCAAATCACTCACATTATCACTTTCATCCATAATTTCAAGTCCAAGTAAAGTTTCAATAACATCTTCCATAGTTACTAAACCACTAACAGTACCATATTCATCAACTACTAATGCTAAGTGGTTTCTGCTATCAACTAATTTTTCAAAAAGTTTTGGGATAGGAAGTTCTCGATCTATAATGATGATATCACGTTTTAATTCAGAAAGTGGCTTTTGGCCATTACCTAACGCCATTTCTTTAAATACTTCATCTTTTAAAACAAGCCCTGTGATATTATCTTCCGTATCTGTGTAAATGGGTACTCCGGAAAACCTAAGGTTCATGTTTTTATTAAAAAATTCTTCAACCGTTGTCGTGTCTTTTACGGTTTTCATTACCGTTCTTGGGGTCATGACATCTTTTGCAAGCACCTCTTTAAATGTGAGTAAATTTTTAATTATTTTACTTTCATTATCAACAAAAACACCTTCTTCATGTGCCATATCGGCCATTACTAAAAAGCCTTCACGACTTAAAACGCTCCCGTGACCTTTTCCGCCAATGAGTCGTGTAGTTAATTGCATTAACCACAATAAACCTGTGTATTTTAATGGAAAAATTAATACTCTTAAGGCTTTCGTGGTAAAATTGGCCAGGCTTTTCCAGTAGGTCGCTCCAATAGTTTTTGGAATAATTTCTGAAGCGACTAAAATTAAAAGCGTCATCACAGCCGAAACGATAAAAACACCATAACTTTCGCCATCACCATACAACTGTTCTGCTTGTTTGCCAACTAAAATAGCACCAACGGTATGTGCGATGGTATTAAGCGTTAGAATTGCGATTAATGGACGGTCCACATCCTTTTTTAAACGTTCTAAAGCGACAGCATAATGTTTACCTTCTTTCTTCTTTATATTAAGAAAAGTAGGGGTCACCGTGAGTAACACAGCCTCCAAAATGGAGCATAAAAAAGAAAAGAATATCGAAATGATACCGTAAAGCAGGAGTAAAGTCATCAGTTTTTTATAGTTTGTTGCTAAGTTAAAAATTATTAATCACTATCTGTATAAGAAATAATATTAGAACTGTATTTATCGCTTAGATATCTATAAATTTAAGCCTGTGGTGCTTAGCCTTTAATATCTTTATTCGTGTTCATCTGGTTTGGATAGTTTCTAGACACGCGCTAAAAAAGGAGTAAAACGCTTGATGATTACGAAATGAGCTTTACTACATCTTTTGCAAAGTAACTAGCAATAACATCTGCACCAGCACGTTTTATAGCAGTCACTTGTTCCATCATCACCGCATCGTGATCTAACCAACCCTTTTCTGCTGCAGCCTTTAACATGGCATATTCCCCTGAGACTTGATACACCGCAACGGGCACATCCACAGCGTTTTTAATTTCACGAACAATGTCTAAATAGCACAAGCCTGGTTTTACCATGACGAGATCTGCTCCTTCGTCTATATCCATTTCGGTTTCTTTTAGGGCTTCAAAGCGATTAGCATAATCCATCTGGTAGGTTTTTTTATCTTTTGGCACCTCTTTAATATCGGCAGGAGCAGAGTCTAGCGCATCACGAAAAGGACCGTAAAAGGAAGAGGCGTATTTAGCAGAATAACTCATAATTCCTGTGTCTGTAAACCCTTCATCTTCTAGCGTTTCACGAATAGCAAGAATGCGACCGTCCATCATATCGCTAGGTGCAACAAAATTGGCACCAGCCTGTGCATGTGATAAACTCATTTCTGCTAACACATCCACAGTATTATCGTTTACTATTTTTCCATTCTCAATAATGCCATCATGACCATAAGAGGAGTATGGGTCTAGTGCAACATCTGTCATCACTAGCATATCGGGACACACATTTTTTACGGTTTTTATAGCGCGTTGCATGAGCCCATTTGGGTTTAAAGCTTCCGTGCCTTTATTATCTTTTAAATTATCGGGTACTTTTACAAAAAGCAATACCGATTTTAAACCCAGATTCCGAGAGGGCTTTAATTTCGGCTTCTAACAAATCTAAACTGAAACGATAGTAATTTGGCATGGAAGCAATTTCATCTTTAATGCCTTTGCCTTCTACAATAAACAAGGGGACTAAAAAATCATTTGGAGAAATAATGGTTTCTCGAACCAAACTTCTAATCACTTCATTAGTTCTTAATCTTCGGTTTCTTCTTATGGGATACATAGTGTAAATATTCAGTTAGCAGTTTTTAGACTGCTGTTGTTTTTTTATTTCTAGAGTGGCACTAATGCTGTTGTTTGTTTAATCTTGAGCAAACCCGACGTAGTACCATGCATGGTTTTCTTTAACAAAAGCCGATTTTTCATGAATAACATCCATTTCGCCTTGGTCATAAAAGTAAGCATTAAACGTGACGGTTCCATGGGTGTCTTTTTGCTGCCCTTTAGAGGTTTCTATTATTTCTAGCTTGAGCCACTGTACAGATTTGGCCCATTTTACAATAGCTTTTTTATTGTTTATGGGACGTGTTGAGGCATGATGCGTACGCATTAAATATGCACCATCGGCCAATACGAACGCGCTATATCTAGAGCGCATGAGTTGCTCGGCAGTAATGGCTTGCTTACTGTCTTTATGTGCTATTTCACAGCAATCACTATAGTTCTTTAAACTTCCGCAGTAACAATTCATGCTGTGATATTATACCCAATCTTTAGGGTTTTGTAATACATTAATTAGTTTTTCTTCTTCACTTCCAACCTCCGGATGGTGGTCGTAAACCCATTGCACATGTGGCGGTAAACTCATCAAAATGCTTTCTATACGCCCGTTTGTTTTTAGCCCGAACAACGTGCCTTTATCATGGACTAAATTAAATTCTACATAACGCCCACGACGAATTTCCTGCCACGTACGTTGGGCTTCGGTATAGGGTAACGCTTTTCTTTTCTCCATTATGGGAAGATAGGCTTCAACAAAACTATTCCCCACTTCGGTTACAAAATCATACCAGTGTTCCATACTCATCTCCTTGGACGCCTTACAGTAATCGAAAAACAGTCCACCAACACCGCGACCTTCATTTCTATGCGCGTTGTAAAAATAGTCGTCACAACGTGCTTTGTATTTTGGATAGAATTCGGATGGTGTTTATCGCAAGCAGTTTTGCAGGTTTGATGAAAGTGTTTTGCGTCTTCGGCAAACAAATAATAGGGGGTTAAATCCTGTCCGCCACCAAACCATTGGTCTACAATACGTCCCTCTTTATCATACATTTCAAAATAACGCCAATTGGCATGAACTGTGGGAATCATTGGACTCTTAGGATGAATGACCAGGCTTAATCCACAAGCAAAAAAGTCGGCATCTTTAACATCAAAGTACTGTTGCATGCTATCCGGGAGTTTTCCGTGTACACCGGAAATATTGACCCCTCCTTTTTCGATGAGGTTTCCGTTTTCAATGACGCGCGTTCTTCCGCCACCACCTTCAGGGCGCTCCCAAACATCTTCTTTAAATAAGGCTTTACCATCAATGGTTTCAAAAGCAGAAGTGATCGTGTCTTGTAATTCGTGTATGTATTTGAAGAATTTATCTTTCATGGTAATGCTACTCTCTTTGTTTTTTTAGACCTGTTTGTTTTTTTAAACCTTACCGGATCGGTATCATGTCACTTTCAGGATACATTTCGATTGCATTCAGGTTTAGAATGTATTGTCCTACTGGAGGGCATTCGTTGTTTTTATGTTATTTCATTTTACAATTTACAGTTCCGATGCACTGTCTTAAGGTAAAAAGTAGCTAAAACGGCTCTTGGTTTAATGTGACTTCTTTGGATGTCAAGAGCGCTTCATTTTTTAAAATTTCAACTGTTTTTAAGGAAGCCGCAGTTACACTAAGGGGTAACACGAGGATGATCCCTATAACCGGGATAAATAAAAATAGCATAAACACGATCCCGTTTCCCATGGCTACCCCACGATATTTTTTAACAAACCGAATGCTTTCTCTATATTTAAAATGACGTTCTAGGGTGTAATCCATATTTCCAAAGCCGGCATAATACGCTTGGACTAAAAACAATAATATTGTGGAAACGATATTAACACCAGGAATGAATTTTAATAACAAAAGAGGGATTGAAAACAAAAGTTCTTTGGCTAGGTTTCTAAGGTTTATTCGAATCCCGCGCCGAGCTGCTCCTTAAAGGAGGTGTTTCTGTGTTGGTGCTTTTGAACACCCATTAAATGTGCTTCTATCTTTTCAGAAACCGGACTCATAAATGGCGCAGACAAGGCCATAATAATGTGTTTGTATAGAATGAGGCCAATGGCTAAAATAGAAATAGCACCAATAATGCTGGAGATAGAGGTGAATGTGGTTTTCCCCCAATCCCAAATCCAAATTTTAGCGATGAACCTTCCAATATTATCAGACAGGCCATAAGCAGCAACACCAATAATGGTAGCCGTTATTATGCTAATCATTATTGGTACTAAAAAGTAGGGCCAAAGTTTCAGCCTTGAAATTAAGGCAAAGCTTCCCGTGTAGGCTGTAATACCTTTTAAAATGTTTTTGATCATATTCCTATCCTTAATCCTTTCCAAGGGAAAGGAAACTCATATGTTTAACTTTCTTAATCGTACCGTGTCTTCTTTTTTTAGAAGATTACGAAGGACTTTTATACTCTTTTACAGCATCAATAAAGGCTTTGGCATGGTCTAAAGGAATGTTGGGCAAAATACCATGACCTAAATTTACAATGTATTTGTCTTTTCCAAATTCATTAATCATTTGGTGTACCATTTTCTTGATTTCTGAAGGCGGAGAAAATAATCGAGTAGGATCAAAATTCCCTTGTAGAGTAATATTGCCACCAGTTAAATATCTTGCATTACGTGCAGAACAAGTCCAATCGACACCTAAAGCAGCGGCACCAGATTTCGCCATGTCGTTCAATGCAAACCAGCACCCTTTTCCAAAAGCGATAACAGGCGTTTCATCCTTTAATGCATTTATAATTTGCTGAATGTATTGCCAAGAAAATTCTTGGTAATCTACTGGAGAGAGCATGCCTCCCCAAGAATCGAAAACTTGAACGGCGTTAACACCCGCTTTTACTTTTTCTTTTAAGTAAGCAATAGTCGTATCTGTGATTTTTTGTAATAATTGGTGTGCAGCCACTGGATTTGTAAAGCAAAACTCTTTGGCCTTATCAAAATTTTTGCTCCCTTGACCTTGTACGCAATAGCAAAGAATGGTCCATGGTGAGCCTGCGAAACCAATTAAGGGCACTTCATCATTTAGTTTTTCTTTGGTTGCTTTTATGGCGTCGTAAACGTAGCTCAGCGCTTCCTTAACATCCGGAACGATTACATTATCCACATCTTTTTGAGAACGTATAGGATTTGGTAAATACGGCCCAAAGTTTGGTTTCATTTGTACCTCAATATTCATAGCTTGAGGAATTACTAATATGTCTGAAAACAAGATGGCAGCATCCATACCATAACGGCGAATGGGTTGTACTGTAATTTCACTTGCTAATTCGGCGTTTGACAACGGGTGAAGAAATCATACTTTGCCTTTATTTCCATAAACTACGGCAAGTAACGTCCTGCTTGGCGCATCATCCAAACAGGTGGACGATCAACGGTTTCTCCTTTTAATGCTCTTAAAAATAAATCGTTTTTTATCATTGCTAGCTTTTGACTTTTAGCTTTTAACTTTTGGCGGCTTACCTTTTTTGTAAGTTTCAGCTGTTCTATACTATTAAAAACTAACATAGTTTATACTATAGTATGAATAGTGGTCACTATGTTAGTTATTGCAGAGAGTAAGGGATTCGAACCCTTGGTACCTTTGCAGGTACACTACCTTTCCAAGGTAGCACGATCGGCCGCTCTGTCAACTCTCTTTTTTATTTATTATATTTTTTTCAACCCAGTCATTAGTTTTAAATGGTAAGGACTAAACATAATGTTCATTCACTAACTCAATCACACTCTCAACGGTTGGGACTTTGGCAATTCTTATATCTTTAAAATGTTTACTCGCTTCTTTTGCAGTAGTTTCACCTATACAAAAAGCAATCATGCCTTCTTCGACAGTATTTTCTTGTTTAAAGCTTTGTACTGTAGATGGGCTATAAAACATAACGCCTTCTACACTATCATCGACCTTCAAACTATCCATTTTTGTTTGATACGCCTCAATTTCGTTCACCTTAATGTTGTTTTCTTCTAATATGCTTGGTAATTCGTCTAATCTTAAATCACTACAAAAATAAGTCACTTCACTGCCTTCCATAAACTCGACCAAGTATTCGGAAAGCTTTTTAGCATTGTTTTCGCTATGTGTGACTTTTCCAATTCTATTTTCGATAGTACGCTTAGTACGACGACCAACACAATAAATGTTTTTGAAAGATAACTCTATAGCAGAGAAGTTAGTAAGCAAAGCTTCTACAGCATTTTGACTGGTAATCACCACATTCTCTATTTCCTGTTTAAAGAATCTTGGCGCGATACGATTCAAACTAATTTTGATAAAATCGCTACTTTCTGCAACAACTTTTTCGTGAAAGAGTTGTTTTTGAGCTTCTGTAAATGATTTTGTAGAATAAATATTGGTAGGCTTACTTGATTTTTTAAGGTCGTCCATTAAGCGTTTACCTCCTTTATCAATCACATAATTGGCGCACCACTCTGCGAGATCAAAATGTTCACCAACTTTCTTTACGCGAGACACTGTGATTTTTTTACTACCATCATTACTTAAAAGTACGGCTTCAAAGTGAACTTCCTCATCTTTTATAAACGCTAGAGCGCCTATTGGTGCAGTACACCCGCCTTCTAACCGGTTTAAGAATTCGCGTTCTATTTGCGTGCAAATTTCTGTTTCTTCGTGATTAATTTCAGAGAGAATGGTTCTGGTTTCTTCATCTGCCTCTAAAGCGGCAATCATGATTGCGCCTTGTGCCGGAGCAGGAACCATCCACTCTAAATTTACAGCTTCTTCAGGTCTTAGTTCTAGTCGGCCAATGCCTGCTGCCGCGAAAATGGCACCATTCCAATGTGCGGTATCCTCTAGTTTTTGAAGTCTTGTATTCACGTTGCCACGAATCTCTTCAATGGTATGTGTGGGGTAGCGGTTTAACCATTGTGCACGGCGACGTAAACTCCCCGTAGCAATTACTGCTTCTCTATAGCCTAAAAATTCCTCGGTGCCTTTGTAAACCAAAGTATCCCGAACGTTGCCACGTTTTAACACCGCTGCTTGTACAATGCCCTTTGGTAATTTAGTAGGCACATCTTTTAACGAATGTACGGCAATATCAATGTCTCCATTGAGCATTGCGATGTCTAAAGTACGTGTAAAAATACCAGTAATTCCAAGTTCGTATAAGGGCTTATCGAGCACTAAATCACCTGTAGACTTTACAGGGACCAAAACGGTTTGGTGTCCTAAAAATTCCAATTGTTGTTTTACAGCATTGGCTTGATAGAGCGCTAATGCACTATCACGCGTACCAATTCTTATTATTTTAGACATGCTTTGTTGGTTCTAGCTGAAATACTTTTTGGATAAGTTCCGGACTTTCGTTCGTTGAAAACGCATCATCTTTTAAATGATGAGCGAAATGGTTTGTTATTTTTTGAATGAGTTTATTGCTAATCAATTCTGCCTGTTCTTCATTAAAACCAGCTATTTTTTTGCGTTGCGTATCCAATTCTGCATTTTTGAAATCTTGCAGTTTGCTTTTTAATGCTTTTATGGTTGGCGCAAATTTTCCGGTTTCTAACCAGCTATTAAACTCGGTTTTAACCTCGTCAATAATGCTTTCAGCTAATGGAATGTGCTGTTTTCTGTTTTCTAAAGTTTCATCAGTTATCTGTGATAAATCGTCTAAGTGAATCAAGGTGACATTACTTAACTCCGTAACGTTATCATTAACGTTCTTCGGAATGGATAAATCTAAAATGAGCAACTCTTTTTTAGTCTGTATAATATGCTTGTCAATCGTAGGATTTTGCGCACCGGTAGCTACAATCAAGATGTCTGAAGCGTTAATCTCTTCCTGAAGATTGGCGTAATCTTTAACGATGAGGTTAAATTTACCAGCAATAGCTTCCGCTTTGCCTTTGGTTCTGTTAATTAAAGTGATGTGTTCGTTTTTGGTGTGCTTCACCAAATTCTCACAAGTATTTCTTCCTATTTTCCCTGTGCCGAAGAGGAGTATGCTTTTTTCTGAAACATTTTCAAAACGCTTCATAATATATTGTACCGAAGCAAAAGACACCGAGGTGGCCCCCGACGAAATGTTGGTTTCTGTTTTAATTCGTTTGCTGGCTTGAATCACCGCATTTATTAAGCGCTCAATGAAAGGATTCAATAACCCCTGTTTTTTTGAAATACGCGCACTGGTTTTTAGCTGACTAATAATTTCAAAATCACCTAGAATTTGACTATCTAAACCCGAGCCCACGCGAAACATGTGTGAAATAGCCTCCTTGTTTTTATAGACATAGGCGACTTTTTGAAACTCTTCAACCGTGCCATTGGTATTCTCACAAAGGAGTTGAATGAGTTGAAAGGGATGTTCAGCGAAACCAAAAATTTCAGTTCTATTACAAGTAGAGGTTACTATAATGCTTTCAATGCCGTTTGTTTTAGCTTGATTGAGTAAATTTATTTTTGAATCTTCAGTCAAACTAAAATGACCACGAATCTCGGCATCGGCTTTTTTATAACTTAAGCCAATAGCGTAGAAAGATGTATTTCGAGAAATATGATATTGTTGCATTAAGAGATTTAAAATCTATCAGGAAGCAAAAATACTGCGGGACCTTCTCAAAAAGTAACGCTCAAAGAACTATTAATATCGTTTGTGGTTTTTTAACTTTGTTTTTGGCTAAACAATGATAAATATCATATTTTTGTATTGGTTACAGCGTTCTTCGCGTTAGTAGTTTAGAACAAATCTAAATAAGGTCATGAACAATTCAGAAAGCAAAAGTATAGAAAATAACGCTAAAGGGTTTTTTATAGAAACCAGAGTCGATGACGGTGTTTTTATTTTAACGCATCAAAATGATTCAAACAGCATAAAAGTAATTGAACGTGAGATAGATAGCAGTTATATTCAGTTTCACTTTTGTTTAAAAGGGGAGAGTGCTTTTAATTTTAATAATGGTAATTATTCATTACAGGTCCCTGAAGAAACGTCCTTGCTTTTGTACAATCCGCAACGTGATTTACCCATTCATTTAGAGGTTAACCCAAAATCTTGGTTGGTTTCTGTGATTATTTCTATTAAAAAATTTCATGGGTTGTTTTCTCAAGAAGCCGATTACATCACGTTTTTAAGTGCAGACAACAAAGATAAAAAGTATTACAAAGATGGAAAAATCTCCCCATCTATGGCTATTGCACTAAATCAATTGGTGAACTATAATTTGAATCAATCCATCAAAAATATTTATTTTAAAGCCAAAGCCTATGAGGTTTTAAGCCTGTATTTTCATAGGAGTGAAGAGACCGATGTGGAACAGTGCCCTTTTTTGGTCGATGAATCTAATGTTTTAAAAATTAGAAAAGCAAAAGATATTGTTATTTCCCGTATGGCAGAACCGCCAAGTTTACAGGCGCTAGCAGATGAGATTGGCCTCACTTTAAAGAAACTTAAAGAAGGTTTTAAACAAGTTTATGGCGATTCGGTGTATAGTTTTTTGTTTGATTATAAAATGGAAGTGGCGCGAAAATTACTGGAAACGGGAAGCCATAATGTTAATGAAGTAGGGTTGCGAGTAGGCTACAGTACCTCCAGTCATTTTATAGCGGCTTTTAAGAAGAAGTACGGTACAACTCCTAAAAAGTATATAACCTCATTGACCAGTAGTTAATGGATAGCGACTTCTTCTGCTTAGTGGTCGGTTGTAATTCTTTTTTATAATAAAACTCTAGAATTAATTTTTCACGGAGACGGCAATATTTTAATGCCACGAATAGAGGTGTATGGCTATGCCATTCAATGGATTAAATAGCGGTTAGACGACTACTGTTTTTCATGGATTCGTTTTCCGGTTTTGTATTTAATACGTTCTAGAGCTTCTTTTATTAACGCCTCTTCTTTATCCCTTTCATTCACGTAATTGCCGTTATAACCCGATTTATAAAACACATCTGTTACCAATGCTCCTGTTTTTTCCGGTTCTAAAAAAGCAGCATAATACAATTTTTTAGAGCTGTCATAATCATTCTCTTGATGTAGCATGTAGAAGTACATGCTTCCCTTTTTACCTGCGTCGGTTTCAAACGGTTTTTTTGCTAAAAAGGCAATAGAGTCTCTTCCTTTTTCTATAGTTACGTTAGAAAACAGATACGATTTGGCATACATATCTTGAGAAATGGTTCTTGTTAAATACGGTTCGTTTAATTGTTGTTTGTATAACTTCTGTACTAAAAGTGCTTGATTTTTATAGTCGTTGAGTGTTTTTTCTTCAAGTTGAGGTGGAATGGGTTCCTTTGCTTTTTCCAGTAACACGTAATATGTGGTTAGAGCTGCGGCATTATCACTATCCAGTAATTTTTCGAAGAACGGTTTTGCATAATGGTCCTTTCTAAAAGGGAAAATAAGTTTTACATAGCTATACAAGGCACTCGATTTAGCGCTGTAGCTAGACTCGCTTAAACTGCGTTTTATCTCCATTTTACCATCATTTATAATGGCTTTTTTAATTGCCTTATAGTTTTTAGGCTTTATGTAACCACTGTCCTGAAGCATGGCGAGTAAGTGATAAATGGGTTCTTTATATTCTTGAATAGCGCTATACTCTAACAATTCGGGAACAGTTCTTTTTTAAGCGCTAAGGAGTCTTTATAGGTATGAAATAAGGAACGAACACTGTATTTTTCTAGAGGGAGATCCTTTCTTAACAGAGATAAAAAATTGGTAATAGCAGTTGATTCTTTTTTGTTTAATAACGCCTTTAAAATGGTAGCTTGTATTCGGGATTGGAATACGAATCTAGATACAGTTGCTTCAAAAATGGGTAAACCGTTTCATCGTCATCTATAGCGATAAGTTCACGAATGAAATGGAGTTTTATCTTTTGTTTGTTTTCTCGGAAATTCAAAATTTTGAATAAAATCAATAAGTTTATAGGTGTGTGTTTTATTGAATTTAATTAGGTTGTAGGCGTCCATAACAATGCTATCATCTCTTTTTAATGCTCCAAAAAAACGGGTGGTTTTATCATTTAAAATGGACGTGCCCATCAACGTGTCCACAGGTTTGAATGTATTATAAAAATTGGTAACAAATGTTGATGGTTTAGCTACCGTATCAGACAACGATTTGATTGTAAAAAGCACCCCTTTTTTTTGAATGTGTTTTACACGAATAGCTTTTGCACTTAATGAATCCGTTAGGGTGTAACTAAAAGTATAGCCGTCATGCGCTTTCGTTTTCTTTTGGTTCGTCAACTTTAAGCGTTGCATTTGATGCTCATGGACATAAGGTGATTTTGAAGGCTCTATTTCTTCCCATAAACTATCTATGCTTTTATACATTTGAAGGTCATGAAACTTCATGCGTGTTACAAAAATTTGCTCATTAGCTTTAGAATAGTAACTCGTCTGTTTTGATTCCGCATCATAGTGCTTTTTCTTTTGTTGTTCATAGCCATAGGAAGCGGAAAACAGGGGTTTCGTATTCGTTAAAACCGAAAAATGTAATGACGTGTCTACCGTGGTTTCAAAAGTAGTATAATTAATGCTGTTGAATTGGAAAGATCTAAAATAAGTATCCGCTTTTGTTTTATCTGCTCCAATATAACCTAGCAAATAATAGCTACCATCTTTTACAATAGATTTTAAATGTATGCTTTTTGAAGGGGTCGCTTCCAACTGTGCATGAGATTCGTAGCTCTTATAATTGCTATTGTTGAAGGCACCCGAAATGCCTGTTTCTATTTTTAAATTTTTATAGACATTGTCAATAATATATTTGGCTTCAAAAGCGTCTTCTTCAATGTAAGAGATGTCTTGACTGACTGCTTCACTCAAAAAGTAATAATCATCACCCGCGACACCTTGAATGTGTTTATTTCCTGCATTCAGCATATTATCCTGTGTATTGAAACTTGGAAACGCCACGCTATACTTTCCATAAGACGAATTGAAAGTTGCAATGCGATCTGTAGTTGTTTTAAACTCAATAGAACTAAAAACAGCTTTTTCTTGATCTAAAACATAGTTTTTAGGGCCGCCAAATTTGATGACTATAACCTCTAAAGGTGTTTTGTAAATATGGTATTTTTGATAGTCACCTTTTTTCGTTTTATTGAGTACGCTCAAACCAGGGAAGGGGCTTGATATTTTTTCTTTACTAATAATATCTCCAGGAATATCTTCAAATAAAAAATGCTCTAAACGCTCTAAGGAAATTGCTTTTTCGTTCGGCAAATAATCATATAAATTAAAGCGGTTAATAGTCAAGTAGGCACCATTGGTCATGTTCGGGGAGACTGTGAATTTTTGTCCGTTGTAGTAAAATTCACGTAACGGGGTAAAACTTTTTAGTGATATAAAACCATCAGCTGTAGTATGGGTTTCCATAACTGGAGCCGCTATAAAATCTTCAATGTTTTGTTTTGCTTTTTGTCCGTTTTGGGTTTGGTTTGATGTTAATGGTTTTACCGTATACCCTTTTTCTCTTAACGCATTGAGCATGCCCTGTTTTCCTGGTAAATGTGCTGCGCCAACACCAGCAAATACGGATTGTTTTCGAATCAAGGTGTCCGAGAACGGTAACCATGTTGGCGTTACGTTTGTAAAGCATATACTCTCTAAAAAAATCAGTATTTGATGCTTCACCAATAGAATCTAATAAAGCAAGGTTTCGCTCTCGATAGGTGTTTTCTTGCAAAAGAGAGGGGCTTTCCTTGGCGTAAATTTCAGTTAGCCAGGGATCCATTTTTTTCTTGTAGGCATTGGCACTAGCCATTGTAGTAAGGTATTCGGCAACGTCTAGATCCTCGAGACTTATAATAGGTTTATTTTTCTTTTTACCAGCTTGGTAAATAAACATATCTAAATAGGTTTCTTCCTCAAAGTTATCGGACTGGGAATTTTTTCTATACAAATAACCATTAATAATGCGATTGTCTTGGCGTATGGCGCTTCGAATCATTAACTCTTCAGGCGGTTCAAAATTGAATAATGTAGTATAAAATCCTTTGTCATACTCTGTAGAAGTATTTTGAGGGTACACCATGGCATTATCATAACTGTGGTCCAACCAAGTCGAAGGGTCACTTTCTAAAGCAATACTTTCGCTCTTTTCTAAGGCCTCAAAAAAAACATCATCTAAACGGAAGGCCACTTTTTTACTCACGTGCATGGTGCCATAGATGTATGAGGGTTTGCTTAACCCATTCCCCGAAATCTCCCAAAGCAAACTCTGTTCTTGCTCTTGCGAATGGCCTAATAAACAAAAGAGGGGTATGGTGTATAAGAGTAATTTTTGCATTATTGGGGTATTGTATATCACAGTAAATATATTCAATTCACCTATACTTTCCATTTAATATAAGATTTTAACGCGCTTAGGTTGCATTACAAATTCATTTGATTATCGATATTATCGATTAGAGTTGTATTTTTGCACGGTCAATTGTCGAACAAGAAAGAAGAGGTTCTTGTCTTTGTGACAATTAGAAAAATTAGATTATTGGTTAGCGACACAAACATATGAAAGGAGTTTTATTAGTTAATTTAGGATCCCCGGACAGTCCTGAGCCTAAAGATGTTAAAAAATATTTGGGAGAATTTTTAATGGATGAACGTGTAATAGACGTGCCGCTTTGGGCAAGAACGTTACTCGTGAAGGGCATTATTTTAAATACACGCCCAAAGGCTTCAGCCAAAGCCTACAAGAAGATTTGGTGGGAAGAAGGATCCCCTTTAATAGTATTGTCTGAACAACTGCAGCATAAGGTGCAAGAAGAGGTTGAATTCCCAGTGGCCTTAGCGATGCGTTATGGCAGCATGACCATTAAAAAAGGACTACAAGAACTCGTAGATAAAGGCGTGGATGAGGTGTTTTTAATTCCGCTATACCCACAGTTTGCTATGGCAACGACAGAAACAATTACGGTATTAGCCGAAGAACTAAGACAACAGCATTTCCCTAATTTAAAAATTGAATCACTTCCTGCGTTCTACAACAACCCGGATTATATTTCTGTTTTGGCAGAATCTATTAAAGCCGATCTAAAAGATAAAGATTACGACCATTTATTATTCTCTTATCATGGGGTGCCCGAACGTCACATCCGAAAAAGTGACATTACTAAATCGCATTGTAAAATAGATGGCAGCTGTTGTGAAACGCCAAGCATCGCTCATGAGTTTTGTTACAGACACCAATGTAAAGAAGTGACACGATTGGTTGGTGAACATTTAGAGCTCACACCGGACAGTTATTCCACCTCATTTCAATCGCGTTTAGGCTTTGACCCTTGGTTACAGCCTTATACAGACCGAACGATTGAGCGTTTAGGCAAAAAAGGGGTCAAGAAAATGGCTATTGTTACCCCCGCATTTGTTAGCGATTGTTTAGAAACATTAGAAGAAATAGCCATGGAAGGTGAGGAGATTTTCCATGAAGTTGGCGGACAAGAATTCACAACGGTCCCTTGTCTAAACACTAATATGAGTTGGGTGAAACTACTTGCGCAGTGGATTAACGAATGGTCTGAAACAGTGGTAGAGGCTTAATTTTTTAAAAGTAAAAAGGATTTCCGTTTTTTAGGAAAAGACTATGCAAAAAAACAATTCAGCTATTTTAGGGACGGAGCCTATTGGTAAACTCTTAATAAAGCAAGCCGTACCCGCATCTATAGGTATTTTAGTGATGTCGCTAAACATCTTGGTTGATACTATTTTTGTAGGTCAATGGATAGGCTCCACAGCAATAGCTGCGATTAATGTCGTGCTTCCCGTTTCCTTTTTTATTGCAGCTCTAGGCATGTCTATTGGCATTGGGGGCTCTTCAATAATCTCACGCGCTTTAGGAGCAAATAATTATAGAAAGGCATTAAAGGTTTTTGGAAATCAAATTACGTTAACCCTATTTTTTACCATTGCTTTAGTCATTCCAGGATTATGGTTTGTTGATAGTATTGTGACTACTTTTGGTGGGAAAGGTGCCATTTTTGAACCCGCAAAAACCTATTATACCATTGTGCTCTATGGTGTGCCATTTCTAGCCTTATGTATGATGGGGAATACGGTCATACGCGCAGAAGGGAGGCCTAAATTTGCTATGTATGCCATGCTGTTTCCTTCGGTTGGCAACTTGATTTTAGATTATCTTTTTATTAATGTTTTAGATTTTGGAATGGCAGGGGCTGCTTGGGCAACAACAGGTTCCTATTTGTTGTGTTTTGTATTCATTCTTTGGTTTTTCTTTTCAAAACATTCTGAATTAAAAATTAATATGTCTCATTTCGGACTTAACAGACCTATTGTTTCCGAAATTGGAAGTTTAGGGTTTGTTACCTTGGCAAGACAGGCAGTGGTAAGTATCACCTACTTGTTTATGAATAACATACTATTCGATTTGGGTGGGGAAACGTCTGTAACGGCTTATGCCATTGTAGGGCGTATGTTAATGTTTGCCTTATTTCCTGTTTATGGCATCACCCAAGGGTTTCTACCCATTGCCGGTTATAACTATGGTGCGAATAAATATGATCGTGTCAAAGAAACCATTAGCACCGCTTTAAAGTATGCTGTTGGATTGGGTATTTTGGTTTTTGTCGTATTAATGGCATTCCCGAAGCGATTACAACGTTATTTACGTCAGATGCCGAAGTTTTAAAGCAAACACCAACTGCGATGCGATGGGTGTTTGCAGTTACACCAATAGTCGCCATTCAGCTTATTGGAGCAGCTTATTTTCAGGCCATTGGAAAAGCTGTGCCAGCCCTATTATTAACCTTGACACGGCAAGGTTTTATTTTTATTCCGTTAATATTTATACTTCCAAGATTTTATGGTGAATTAGGGGTTTGGCTGGCCTTTCCCATTAGTGATTTGTTATCTACTATTATAACGGCCTATTTTTTAAATCGAGAAGTAAAGACTAATTTAGTCGAAGAAACATACGCCCAATAATGCAATATTATAACTACATAAAAGCATTACATCTTATTTTTGTAATCACATGGTTTGCCGGTTTGTTTTACATTCCTAGATTGTTCGTTTATCAAATTGAGGCGTTTCACAAGCCTTCACCGGAAAAGGAGATCTTAGGTAAGCAACTTAAAATGATGGCTAGGCGCTTGTGGACCATCATCACGTGGCCATCAGCCATTTTAGCGACTGGCTTTGCTCTCCGGCTCATTATTTTAATGCCCTCATGGTTAGAACAATCTTGGATGCAAGTAAAGTTAGGGTTCGTTGTTTTGCTTATTATTTACCACATTAAAACTCACCTGTATTACAAGCAATTGCAACAGGACACCGTAACCAAAAGCTCTAATTTTATGCGATTATGGAACGAAGGGGCTACCTTTATTCTCTTTGCCGTTGTCTTTTTAGTGATTTTAAAAAGTGCGTTTCATTGGATTTTTGGTGTGATTGGTATTCTCGTTTTAGGACTGCTTTTAATGTTAGGTTTTAAAGTATATAAACACATTCGTAAAAGAAATCCGGACGCGTAATAGGTTTTAGAGATGTCTAGCACTGGTAGAATTTTTAGGAGAACCATAAATCGAGATTCTGTAAGTCCTTACAACCTAAAGGTTCTCATTTACACCTCTCCAAAGCCCCTTGAAAGTGGTGCGATTATTGTTATATTTATGGCAACTTAATTTTATAGATGAAACTCATAAAACTATCTTTACGTACCCGAATTTTCTTAGCCATGATTATGTTGGTGATTATGTCATCTATTTTAATTGCCGCAGTTGCTATTTATCAATACACCGAAGAAACACAAGACTACCATAAACAGCGTTTGGACAGGAAAGAAACAGCGATTATAAGAAGTTTAGATTTTGTGACTCGTGAAACTACCTTTCCCGTAATTACAGAAAATGTTCCCAGCATCTTTAAAACTAAAATTTATGAAGTGGCAGATGTGCATAACATTCAAATAAATCTATACGATTTAGAAGGGTCTTTGCTTATTTCTTCTAAAGCAGATTTAAAACAAGAAGTCACCGAAAAATGTTTGGATCCGTAGTGTTAAATACTTTAATGAATACTGTAGAACATCGCTATGAAGAGCGTAGGGAGGAAAACGAGGAAGTCTTTCGCTCATCATACCGTTACATTACAGATGGTAAATTTAAACCTTTAGCCATTATTAATTTACCCTATTTAGAAAACGATGATTTTTTAGCAAAGGAACTTGATGAGTTCTTAGCCCGATTATCTTACACGACGCTGCTCGTGCTATTATTTGCCATTGCGTTGGCTTTTTTGGTTTCTAAATATATTACGAAGTCTTTAAAAACAATCAGTGAAAAAATGAATGCCACGCGCTTGGAAAAGCGTAATGAAAAAATTGAAATTACAGATGGTAGTGAGGAAATTACAACATTAGTAAATTCATACAATCGCATGATTGATGAACTGGAAGAAAGTGCCGTGCAATTGGCAACAAGTGAACGCGAGCAAGCCTGGAGGGAAATGGCCAAACAAGTCGCGCACGAGATAAAAAACCCATTAACCCCTATGCGATTGAGTGTGCAAAGCTTTCAGCGTAAATTTGATCCCCAAGACCCAAGTATTCATCAAAAGGTTGATGAGTACACAGATACGCTCATACAACAAATAGACACGATGAGTTCTATTGCTGGGGCATTTTCGAATTTTGCTAAAATGCCTGCGCAGAAAAAATGAAATGCTTAATGTGGTGAAAATTGTAGATCTCGCGTTAGATATTTTTAATGAAGATTACATTACATTTCAGTCTGATGAGGAAGAAATTATAGCCAAGTTTGATAGAACGCAGCTCATTCGCGTAGTTACCAATTTAATTAAAAATGGTATTCAAGCCATTCCGGAAGGCCAACAGCCAAAAATAATCGTTAATGTTTCTGAGGTTAATAACATGATAAAAATCACGGTTTCAGACAACGGTATTGGTATCACCGAAGCGAATAAATCTAAGATTTTCGAGCCAAAGTTCACCACTAAATCTAGCGGTATGGGACTAGGTTTGGCTATGGTAAAAAATATTGTGGAAACTTACGGAGGAACAATTACCTTTGTATCACAGAAAGGAAAAGGCACGCTATTTACCGTTACTTTTCCTAAGGAATAAAATTCCGGTTTTCTAGGATTTTTCAGTACATTGATTTTAAACGGAATACCAAGAGCTGTCGAAGTGGCTCGAGTTATAATATATATTAAACACATTTTCGCATCGCGCAAATGACAATCACATTTACAATGACTTACGAAAACATACTTTCTAAATCTCAAAATGGCATTACAACCATTACCATCAACAGACCCTCTAAATTAAATGCGTTAAACAAAGCCACTATAGAAGAGTTGCATAAGGCTTTTGATCAGGCTAATAAAGATCAAAAATCTAAAGTTATTATTATAACCGGAAGCGGCGAAAAAGCCTTTGTAGCTGGTGCTGATATTAGTGAGTTTGCAAATTTTGATGTTACTAATGGCGGTAAATTAGCAGCTAAAGGGCAAGCCTTATTATTCGATTTTGTTGAAAATTTGGAAACACCTGTCATTGCGGCTGTAAATGGTTTTGCCTTGGGTGGCGGACTTGAATTAGCGATGGCGGCACATTTTAGAGTCGCCAGCGATACCGCTAAAATGGGCTTGCCGAAGTTTCATTAGGGGTAATACCTGGCTATGGCGGAACCCAGCGTTTGCCACAATTGATAGGTAAAGGGCGCGCCATGGAAATGATTATGACGGCAGGCATGATAGATGCTCATACAGCAAAGGAATACGGGTTAGTAAATCATGTGGTGCCTCAAGATGAGTTATTACCTTTAGCTGAAAAAATAGCAAGTAAAATCATGCGAAATTCTTCAGTAGCGATTAGTAAAGCGATTAAAGCGGTTAATGCAAACTACACAGATGGTTTAAATGGTTTTGAAACCGAAATAGAACAATTTGGAAACTGCTTTGGGACCGAAGATTTTAAAGAAGGAACAACTGCCTTTTTAGAAAAACGTAAAGCTGAGTTTCCAGGGAAATAAGAGCGACCTTTCTTTGCGTAACCCAAATACAATCCATGAGTTAAAACACCATTATTTGTAATTTTACATAAATTATTAAAGATGTTGAACAATTCTAATATAAAAGGCCGTGGTGCGCAACTGAATACGCACAATCGTTTTTTTGAATTGTCGCATGACATGCGTGATGATTTTTTAGAATTCTGTGAGAAGGAAGGAGAATTAGCAGACAAAAACAAGACCTTGTATTTAGAGGTATTCCCAAAAACGATTGTGAACACGGTCAACAGTCCGAGATGTGGGTATGGGGTATTCTATGAACATGTATCAAGGCTGTGAGCATGGCTGTATTTACTGCTACGCCAGGAACAGTCATGAATATTGGGGCTATAGTGCAGGCTTAGATTTCGAACGACGTATTCTAGTTAAAAAGAACGCGCCGTAATTACTGGAAACCCTGTTAAAAAAGAAAAGTTGGAAGGCACATCCCATCGTTATGTCCGGGAATACAGATTGTTATCAACCCGCTGAAAAACAATTTGAAATTACAAAACGCTGTCTGGACATCTTCTTAAAGTACAAGCATCCGGTTTCTATAATAACAAAGAACACGTTAATTCTCCGTGACTTAGAGGTGTTAAAAGCGCTGTCAGCAGACCACTTAATAAGTGTAAATATGTCTATCACCTCACTTTCGGAAACGACCCGGCGTATTTTAGAACCCCGAACAGCGACAATAAAAAAAAGACTGGAGACTGTTAAAACGCTAAGCGATCATGGGATTCCTGTAAATGTGATGTTGGCTCCAATTATTCCTTCTATAAACAGTCATGAAATTTTACCTCACGGCAAAAGCAGTCTCTGAAGCTGGTGCTTCGAGCATGGCACATACCATTGTAAGATTAAATGGCGCTATTGGTGTCATCTTTACCGATTGGATAAAGAAAAATCTACCGAGACCGAGCAGATAAGGTTTTGCATCAAATAGAAAGCTGTCACGGTGGGCAGTTAAATGATAGTCGATATGGTTCACGAATGAAAGGGGAAGGGCCTATCGCTAAACAAATAAATGATTTGGTTACACTCGCGCAATTAAAATATTTTAAAGGTCAATCACTACCACCGTTGAATACAGCGCTTCATGAAGAATATAAAGACGAGCAGTTGAAGTTGTTTTAAAGAATACGTTAAACGGTATTTATACAACTAAATTTAAATCTACGGTCTCCAATAGAGCGATCACATGGTTTTTAGTACGTAAAGATGCAATTACATTACTTTTTTAATCCCTTGCATGCGATAATGTGTCATACTTTAATACTGTGTTTGTGGAGATTTCAGGCGAGAATCCTTTAAGGTACAGAAAGGAAACATTTTTAATAAGTTATGAATGATTTTCTAGCGTTCACCATGCCACTCTCCATAGAACTGTTCTAAAAACGAAACCATATACTCATGACGCCCTTGAGCCATGTGTTTACCCGTCTTTGTATTCATTTTATCCTTTAAAAGCAATAATTTTTCATAAAAGTGATTGATGGTAGGGGCGTCTGCTGTCTTATATTCAGCTTTGGTCATTTTCAGATTTGGCTTTATATCTCGGATTATAAATCGCTCTATTTTTAAATCCGCCGTAATTAAACGTGCGGGCAATGCCTATAGCACCTAGAGCTTCTAAACGGTCCGCATCTTGAATGACGTCTAATTCTAAAGATTTAAAAACGTTAGCTTCATTAATGTTAGAGCTATACGAAATGTGTTGAATAATTTTCACGACGTGTTCGATAACCACAGAATCTACATTGTGATTAAACAAAAACTGACGTGCTTTTTGTGGACCAACAGTATCATCTCCATCATAGAATTTACTATCGGCAATATCATGTAATAAAGCGCCTAAAGCCACGATTAAAGGATCTACCTCTTCTTGTTGAGCGATATGTTTGGCGTTGTTATACACCCTAAGCGTGTGGAACCAGTCGTGACCCCCTTCAGCGTTCGCTAATTCCTGTTTAACAAAAGCTTTGGTGGCTTCAATAAGTGCTTCATTATTCATTTTCAACGGCATTTACAATGGTGGATTCTACCAACTTTAAAAGGGTATTAATTTCAAAATCACTTACTTTCAAGGGTTGGTGTATCGTATATTTAATATGTGCTCCAAGACCCATTGGAAATTTGCCATATCTCAAAGTTTTCCAAGAATTGTTAATCGAGATCGGTAATACTAGTGCATTGGGTGCTTGTTGAAAGAGGGTTTTTAATCCCCTGGTTTGAAAAGGTTTGGGGACACCAGTCCTGCTTCGGGTACCTTCAGGGAAAATAACCACACCACGATTATTCTGTTCAATATAATGTGCCATTGTTTTTATAGCATTTACAGCTTGTATTGGATCTTTTCTATTAATCAAAATAGAGCCACCATGCCGTAAATTATAAGACACACTAGGGATGCCTTTACCTAACTCTTTTTTACTAATAAATTTAGGATGGCATTTGCGCATAAACCAAATAATTGGAGGTATGTCGTTCATGCTCCGGTGATTCGCAACAAGAATAACAGGAACATTTTCGGGGATATTTTCTCGTCCAAAAAGTGACAGTCTAACCCCTAAAAGATGTAAACAGCGGCTCAAAAAAAAGTTAAGATAATCCACACTTACTTTATGCGCTTGGTAACCAAAAACGCGAAAGCAAACCCATTGTATGGGGTGAAATAGGACTAAGAAAAATCCGAAAAACAGGTAATAAATACAGGTTAAAGGATAGGCTATTAATTTTTTCATGTGTTTAGTTGTGTCACCTTTCAAAAATAAAAAAACCACGTCAATAAAACGTGGTTAATCTCTTTTTTGTCATATACATTCGCACAGAAGCTTGCTTAAATACTTCTCGCGATTTAAAATGATGACTAGCAGTGCTCGTTATAAGCATCGATAAGGTTTTCAGCAATTAACTCTGCTGGTCTTCCTTCAATATGGTGGCGTTCTAACATATGTACTAATTCTCCATTTTTAAATAAAGCCATACTTGGCGAGCTTGGAGGAAAAGGGATCATGTGACCACGTGCTCTATCAACCGCTTCTTTATCTACTCCTGCAAAAACAGTCACGATATTTGATGGTTTTTTATCATTCTTTAAACTCATTTTAGCTCCTGGACGCGCATTGGCTGCTGCACAACCACATACCGAATTTACAACAACTAGTGTTGTGCCTTCTTTAGTGATTGCTGCATCTACCGCTTCTGCTGTGTGCAATGCCTCAAAACCTGCGTTCGTTAAATCTTCGCTCATAGGTTTTACTAATTCTGCTGGATACATATCTTTTCTTTTTTAATTTTATTAATGTTCACTATACAAAGTTAATCAATTTTCATGCTAATGTCGATTTGGGCGTCACGTTATGTCAATGGGGTGCGAGAAGGTCAGGTTTTTAGTGCTGTATTTTTGTTTTAAAATAGAGTATCACAACTAAAGAAAACTCGAGAAGAGCCTGTCTTGTGTACTTCCGAAGTGTTAATTGTTTGCGGTCAAATCAAAAATGTTAAAAGTAGGTAAAACCAATAGAGTCGTAACAAAATCACCTTTTTTACAACTAACAAAGTATTATATTTACGGGTACTAAAAAATGATAAAAAATGAGCGGATTAAAATGGTTAGGCGCCGTGCTGGGTTGGTCTTTTGGAGGGCCCATTGGAGCGATTATTGGTGTAGCATTAGGTAGTTTGGGTGATGCTTTTGCTGGCGACGGGGGTTTCTTTTTAGGTCAAGGAGAAAACAAGCAAACACAATCAAGACAAAACCGTCGGCAACCTCATTATAGAACACCACCCGATTACCGCACACAACAACAACGTCGCGCGCAAACCACATCGGGAGATTTTGAGGTGAGTTTACTCATTTTAGCCTCGGTGGTGATTAAGGCCGATGGAAAACAAGACCAACGTGAGTTGGATTTTGTACGTCAGCAGTTTGTAAGCATGTATGGTAAAGATAGAGCCAATAAGGCCTTTAGATTGTTTAAAGGGATAAGCAGTCAAACCGTGCCACTACGTGAAGTGTGTGTTCAAATCAGACAAATGATGGATCATGCGTCGCGTTTGCAGTTAATACACTTCTTATTTGGAATCGCCAAAGCCGATGAGATGGTTGCCGAGGATGAGGAACGCCGATTTATACGATTTCAGGATATTTAGGCATTAGTTCTCGTGATTATAATAGCATTAAAGCGATGTTCTATAACCTACAAGATAACGCTTATAAAATTTTGGAAATCGATAAAACGGCCTCCAATGATGACATTAAAAAGGCCTATCGTCAAATGGCTAAAAAATACCATCCCGATAAAGTAGAACACTTAGGAGAGGAGCACAAAAAAGGCGCGGAAGATAAGTTTAGACAAGTGCAAAAAGCCTATGAGCAGTTGCAGAAGCAGCGTGGATTTTAGTCTTCAAACACCTTTTTTAATAACAGATTTTCAATTTTAATTCACCTATCAAAATGAAACACCTCATATTTACTTTGTACATGATTATTAGTTTTAATGGTATGTCACAAACAGAAAGTTATGTTGGTCATTATGAATACAAACTTGAATCTAGTAACGCCAATCTTACCCAAAACCTTATCCTAAAACCCGATGGCTCATTTATGTTTCATTCTAATGAATATCACGATATGGGTATTCCTAAAGGGAAAAATGTTTATGGAAAAGGGTGTTGGAAGCAGGACAAAAAAATCGTAACCTTTTCTACAACTCCAAGGGATTTTGATGAAAAACATACGATAGACTTAAATAAATCTAAAGCACGATTTGATTCTAAATCAAAAAGAGATCACTCTAATAGAACTCGTAAAACCTCTATTCGGTTTTTTGAATCTGAAATATTATGGATTAAAGGGAAGACCTTTATTAAAATAGAGTAGCTACCCTCTAAACAAAAAGAAATCATCCTTCATATGCTCAATCTGAGAATCTTTATTAGTAATTATGTAATCAATAGCTTTTGTAGTAAAGGTGTTTCCTTTTTCTGTGAGTGAAACGATGTTTTTTTCAACCACAATCATATTGTTCTTAAGTGCTAATTCCAATACGGTTTTAGCTCTTACTTTTTGCCAGTTAATGTGTTCTCGCAAGTGATTCACGTGGCGTTCTTCTGCTTCGTCGTGATTTTTTAAGTGAAGTAAAAAGGTTAATAACGAAACTTCTGTACGCTGTTGTCTTTCTCTGTATAAAACAGCAATCACGCCTTTGCTAGGGGCGAATAAATACACCATTAAAAAAATTAAGCCTAACATCGTTGTTATAGAGCCAGCAATAGAAGCATCTAGCCAATGGGCTAACCAATAACCAGAAAGCGCACTCAAGACCCCAAAACCAATAGCTAAACCTAGCATTTTCTTTAAGTTGGTCGTTAATAAGTATGCTGTTGCAGCAGGAGCAATCATTAAGGCGACTACTAAAATAGCACCAACAGCATCAAAAGCTCCCACGGTGGTCACCGAGGCAACACTCATTAATCCGTAATGAATAAGCGCTGGCGAAAAGCCCAAAGAAGCGGCTAAACCTGCATCAAAGGTACTCACCTTGAGTTCTTTAAAAAAGGCAATTAACAGAGCAACAGTAATGAATAAAATAACCCCAATAATCCATAGTGATTTTGGACCTACATCAACGCCCGAAATGAGTAACCTATCAAAAGGCGCAAAGGCTAATTCGCCTAATAAAACCGCATCAATATCCAAATGAACATCATTAGCATTTTTGGCGATTAAAATCACACCAATACTAAACAAGGCTGGAAAGACTAGCCCAATAGCGGTGTCTTCTTTTACCGAGACCAGTTTTCTGTATGTATTCTACCAAAACTACGGTAATGATGCCGGTAAAGGCTGCTAGAAGAATTAATAAGGGAGAGTTAAGATCTTGTGTGATGAAAAAACCAATAACAATACCAGGTAAAATAGAATGGCTAATGGCGTCACTAATCATCGCCATTTTCCTAAGTACTAAAAAAGTGCCTGGAATGGCACAGGCGATCGCAACCAGGCTTGCAATTAACTGTATTTCTATTTGAGCACTATTCATCTTTTGTAAGTTGTTTAGTATATAAATTCGCTGCTGTTTCAAAGCCGGTTTCAGTTAAACTCCGGAGGTTACCTTCAAGTTTGACAAAATCTTTCTCTACCAGTTTTTGCAAAGTGGCACGGGTATAACCTTGGAAGTTATTTAGGAGTATGATGGCGTGTGGATGCGAGTAATTGTCATGAGTTTCTGCAATATGATGCATGAAAGCCAGTGTTTTATGCAATTCCAAATCACGGCGGTTTTTAATAAAGCGGATGTGCTTAAATAATAGCCCACGACTTGGTGAAAAAACGAAAGAGAAGACTACAAATACGGCGGCAACAATCACAATTACTGGGCCAGTAGATAAATTATTTTGACTCGCACTTATTGCGGTTCCAAAAACACCAGAAAAGGCTCCAAATAGGGCCGCAAGCATGACCATAGTACTTAGACTATTGGTCCATTGTCCGGCGGCAGCGGCGGGGGCTAGTAGCATGGCACTCATTAAAACCACACCCACGGTTTGTAAGCCTAAAACAATGGCTAAAACGATAAAAACCGTGATTAAGATATCTATAAAATTAGTGTTGAATCCTAGTGTTTTAGTATAATCGGCATCAAACAATAAAATTTTAAATTCTTTCCAAAACAGAAGCAATACAAACAAGCATAATCCAGTGATGATAGCCATTAGCCGAGACATCACTTTCGACTAATGTAGCCGCTTGACCAAATAAATATTTGTCTAAACCCGCTTGATTAGCATTGGGTTGTTTTTGAATAAACGTTAATAAAAGCATACCAAAACCAAAAAACAGCGACAAAATTAAACCTAAGGCTGTATCACTTTTTAAATGGGTTTTCTTGACAATACCACGAATCCAAAAAGTACCTATCAAGCCGCTTACCAAGGCTCCTAAAAGTAAGGTGTTGGTGTCTTTGGCGCCAGTAATTAAAAAGGCAATGGCAATGCCGGGCAAAGCAGCATGTGAAATGGCATCACCCAGTAAACTTTGCTTTCTAAGCACGGCAAAACTACCAAGTACTCCAGTGATGGCACCTAGAATGGCGGTACCAAGGGTGATGGTTCTAAGGGTGTAGTCGCTAAATACTAAAGAAAAATAGTCTTGAATATCCATTATTCTTGAATGCTTACTTTATAATTAATACCGTAGGTTTTGGTCAAATTGTCGTCGTTAAAAATATCTTTTACTGGACCTGTAGCAATTTTTTTAACGTTTAAAAAGGTGACCCAATCAAAGTATTCGGTACGGTTTGCAAATCGTGATGTACGACAATTACTGTTTTTCCTGCTTTTCGTAATTCTTTTAAAATATTAATAATAGCAATCTCTGTTGAAGCATCAACCCCTTGAAAGGGTTCATCCATAAAATAAATGGCTGCTTTTTGAACCAAAGCACGGGCTAAAAATATGCGCTGTTGTTGCCCACCAGATAACTGACTAATTTGCCGACTTTTAAATGCTAACATTCCCACTTTTTCTAAAGCTTCTAGAGCTTCTTTTTTTCTTTTTGTCCAGGACGTTTTATCCAACCCAAACTTCCATAGGTCCCCATCATGACAACATCTAAAGCTGTAGTTGGGAAATCCCAATCGACACTTCCTTTTTGCGGAACATAAGCAACTAATTGACGTTGCTTGCTGTATGGTTTTCCGTAGATGGTTACACTGCCTGCAATAGGTTTTAAAATACCTAAAATAGATTTGATAAGGGTTGATTTTCCTGCACCATTTGGGCCTACAATGGCCATTAATACACCTTCAGGAATTTCCAAATCAATATCCCAAAGGACCGGTTTGTAGTTGTAGGCTACAGTAAGATCATCTACTTTAACTGCTATTCTGTCTTTCATAATTTTAGTCTTTCCATATTGAATTAGAAATGCATAACTAAGGCGAATTCTAATTTTTATAACGCTTTATTCAATGCTACCGAGTAAACATGCGCCTTAATAAGGACTGTTTAAAAAATGACTAGAGCAAAGCATTCACAATGGTGTTTACATTA
Organism: Lacinutrix neustonica; assembly: GCF_026625145.1. GTDB lineage: Bacteria > Bacteroidota > Bacteroidia > Flavobacteriales > Flavobacteriaceae > Lacinutrix > Lacinutrix neustonica. The sequence continues at coordinate 2,497,936 of NZ_CP113088.1, forward strand.
TATTCAAACATACCTATATAAGTTCCTTCGGTGGTCCCAGGGGTTCCTAAGGCATCAGAATATAGTGTGCCACCAATAACCACGTCGTGACCTTTAGATTGCACGGCTGCTTTAAGGGCTTCTATGGTGCGTTTAGGCACAGAACTTTCTACAAAAATCGCTTTTACGTTATTTTCTATAATAAAGGTAGCCAAATTTTGTACATCTTGTACACCAGCTTCCGTTGCTGTACTTAACCCTTGTAAGCCTACAACATTAAAACCGTAATTTTTACCAAAATAATTAAACGCGTCATGTGCGGTAACTAAGATTCTTTTTTCTTTAGGGAGTGTTTCTATAGTCGCTAAAACGGCGGCTTGTAATGTGTCTAACTTTTGAAGGTATCGGGTTGCGTTTTCTGTAAAAACCTTAGCGTGCTTTGGGTCTTTTTCAGACAAAACCGGAGTTACCTTTTTTGCAAATTGTTTAAAAAAGGCAATATTAAACCGAGACGTGCGGATCGTAGTTTGAAGCAAAATATTCAGAACCAATCAATTCTGTTTCATTTAAACTTTCACCCAAAGCAATGGGTGTTTTCGTTTTACTACCCATTTTTTCAAAAACTTCTACAAGTTTACCTTCTAAGTGTAAACCATTATAGAAAATAACATCAGCATTAACCAATTTCGAAACATCACCCTCACTTGCTTTGTATAAGTGGGGATCGATACCACTGCCCATTAGACCCTGGACATGTATTAAATCACCTCCTATATTTTCAACCAAGTCGGTTATCATAGAGGTGGTGGTAACGATATTGAGCTTTCCGTCGTCTTGCTTTGTTTTGTTTTTACACGTAAATAATGTTAAGGTAATGGCAATAAGTAAGATGTGTTTTTTCATTTAAAGTGTTTTTATATATCCTAGTCCGAATTTTTAGGGTTTGTATAATTTTTATATTTTTAGTTAGGAATTCTAAAACTGACTCCAGTACTTATTAAGATGTCCTGCCCTGTTGTGATACTTGTGCCAACGGTAGCATCTAATTGAATATTGTTAGATATCAAATAGGTGATTCCCGCATCCCAAAGATGGTTCGCTTTATTGTTTTCTCGGTAAATCACCATAGAGTTCTATATAGGCCCCCCATTTACCGAGATAAACTGTAGCCATAGGCAATGGTGTACAAATAGGCTGCTTCAGGAGCATCATTTTCCCAGGCCGCGCCTAAATTATAAGATAGACTTGATTTCTCACTAAGTGTGTGTGCAAATGAAAATCTAAAATCTACACTTGTGTTCTCGGGTCTTAGTTCTTTTTTTACTGAAAAGGGCAGGTTTAAATGGCCAAGAAAGCCAATTTCCGGTAAAACACCCTTTTCTTTAGCGATGCCCACTTTAAACCCTAGAAGCAAAGGCGAAAAGCTATCTGTTGAGAGTACTTCATTACCGTTAAACTTCGTTTTATTATTTGTGTAATCCCAACCTAATCGTAACTCTAGATTCTCTAGTAAACCGTAACGCATAAGCATTGTATTATATGTGAGATTTTCTGTTTTAAAATTATTTTCTTCATAACTTTCATAAAAAGCCCCTGTTTCAACTTGTATGCTGTTTTTAGGGACCGCAGTTGGAGACTCTGTGGCATCCGGCCGATCGGTTATTAAGGCGCCAAGCGTGTTTTCTTCTTGTGCAAAAAGTGACGTAGAAAGCGCCATAAGTAGACCGCTTAAAAGATGTTTGGTGTTGTATTTAAAATTCATTGACATAAATAATTTTTGTGAAATCTTCGTTTAATAGAATGGTTTTATTATTAATTAAAAGTTGTGTCATTTTTGTAGTGGCAAATTGCTTTACAACGAAAATGCTGTTGCCATATTTTAATCCGTTTTGTGAGCAGAAATCGAAAAACTCTTTGTCATCACTCATTAAGCGGGAAATGGTATAGTTCTTGTTTTCTTTAGAATGAGACAAAGCAATAGAAGTGTCGATCGTGGTTATCTCTCCAGCCTCGTTGGGTATGGGGTCTCCATGCGGGTCAAATTTTGGGTTGCCTAAATAGTCACTGATTTTATTGGCTAAAAAATTAGAGGTTTCATGCTCTAATAATTCGGCTTCACGATGAATTTCGTGTAAAGACATATCAAACATTTTATGCAATAACGCTTCCCAAAGCCGGTGTTTTCTAATGACATTTAATGCCATTTTTTTCCCTTTCTCGGTCAATTGTAATGCCTGATATTTTTCGTAGTTAAGTAAATCTTTAGTGGCCAGCTTTTTAGCCATGTCTGTTGCGGCGGCATTAGAAATCCCTAGTTTTTTGGCAATATTTCCAGGCTTGGTATTATGGGTCTCGTGATGGTCATTTTTGTAAATGGCTTTTACGAAATTTTCAATAGCTACAGACATTTATAAGTGCTTTAATTATTTTTTAAGTAAGCTTAAATAATATTCAAAGATAACTAAAATTTTAAAACTATAAACTTTATTGCATGAATTAGGTTATATTTAAACTCTAAAGTATAATTTATTTAAAATGAAATACGCAATTGTCTTATTATTACTATGCTTTTCAGCATTTGGTTTTGCGCAGGATTCTACAATGGTAAAAGTGGATGCTCCTAAAATTATAGCCTTGTTACCACTAGGAAAAACGGTCACAATTGAGAATGTAACCATTGAATTTGTGGAAGTGGTAGGGGATTCCCGTTGCGCCAAAGGTGTTCAGTGTGTGTGGGCCGGAGAAGTCGTTGTTTTTGTGGATGTTTTTAAAGATGAAAAAAAAATAGACCGCAAAAAAATGACATTTGGTGCGACAGGAAATACTAATGACATTTATGTCGATGAAGGATTAACGATTTCTGCATTAAAGGTCATACCTTATCCTGTTTATAAAGAAAAAATAGCGCAAGAAGACTATAAAATAGAGTTGTATGTTAAGGATTAGCTTAATGTAAACCCTAAAAAGGAGGTATTTACTGCTGTCATTATTCTCTCTTGAACACCATTGAAATGATGTAAACCATGGAAAGGCATCAAGTAATGGGTGGGGGTAAGCATCTTAGAGGGGTCTTGCAAATGAAGAGACTTTATTTAGGAAAAAATCGTATTCGATAGCTCTTAATGGCACCCGCAATCGTCTGTTCCACACGCTTTTTTCGACTTCTTTTTCAGAACAAATTTCCTAATTAAAAATGTCAAAGCGAAACCTAAGGTTATAAATACTAATATGTTTTGAATAATCGTGTTCATAATGTTTGAGTCGCTATTTAAAGATACGCTTTTTATTTTAAAAACTGAAATGCCAAAAATGCCGCAACATAGGCAATGGCGGTCATTATAACGAACTGATAAGTGGGCCATTTCCAACTGTTGGTTTCCCGTTTTACAATGGCTAAAGTACTCATGCATTGCATGGCAAAGGCATAAAATAATAATAGTGAAATTCCCGAAGCAAAATTAAATAGGGGCCCGCCAAGTATGGGGTTTACCTCTCCCGCCATTCTGTTCTTAATCGTTTCTTCATCATCACTACCTACACTGTATATGGTTGCCAGTGTACCAACAAACACCTCACGGGCGGCAAAAGAACTCACAATGGCGATACCTATTTTCCAATCATAACCCAATGGTCTAATGGCTGGTTCGATGGCTCTTCCTGTAATACCAATAAAGGAATGCTCTAATTTATGAGAGGCGATTTTTTGTTGTAGTACATCTTCATCTAAATTTTCATTCCCATATTGTGCAGTCACGATGCTTTCGGCCTCATTAAATTGTTCACCAGGACCATAAGAGGCTAAAAACCATAGTACAATTGAAATGGCTAAAATAATTTTACCAGCTCCAAAAATAAAGGACTTAGTTTTTTCTAGAACGGTAATCGCAACATTCTTAAACATAGGCAGCTTATAATTAGGCATTTCTATGACAAAAAACGTTTTGCTTTTTATTTTTAGAATTTTATTCAATACATAGGCCGAAACAATAGCAGCAGCAAATCCAAGCAAATAGAGAAGCATTAATGTTAATGCTTGATAGCCTAATCCTAAAAAGTTGCCTTCAGGGATCACTAAGGAGATAATAATTAAGTACACAGGTAATCGTGCAGAGCAGGTCGTAAAAGGCGTTACTAATATAGTGATTAAGCGTTCTTTCCAACTCTCAATATTCCTAGTGGCCATAATCGCGGGAATGGCGCAAGCAGTACCGGAAATAAGTGGTACGATACTTTTTCCGCTCAGCCCAAAACGACGCATGATTCTGTCCATTAAAAAGACCACACGACTCATATAGCCAGTTTCTTCTAAAACCGCAATAAATAGGAACAGAAAAGCGATTTGAGGAATGAAAATCACGATACCTCCTAATCCTGGAATGATCCCCTCTGCTAACAAATTAGTAGCCGCACCTTCTCGGTAACGTGGTTTTTAGCCACTCACTTAATGAAGCAAAAGCACCATCGATAAGATCCATGGGTACCGTAGACCAATCGTAAATGGCTTGAAATATCGTTAAAAGAATGAGGAAGAAAATTAAATAACCCCAAACTTTATGGGTTAATACACGATCAAATTTGGTTCTTAAATCTTTTGCTTGAGAAACATCTACCGTTTGCCCTTTTTTTAGAACTTCATTAATAAACTGATATCTTTTTATAGTTTCTTTTTGCTGCAGTCGTTTTAAGTCACTTTTAGATTTGGTTTTAAAACTGGCAATGGCATCAATTTCTTTACGATCTGTTTTTCCGAAGTTAACATCTTGGGTAATGACGAGCCATAATTTATACAAAAGCTGATTTGGGAACGCTTTTCGAAGCCTATCAAAATAGTCAGGATCAATGTCAGAGGCGTTTAAGCAAGGCGAAATGGAGAGCTCTTTGTAATTACTAATCAATTGTTTTAGCAATACGATGCCCTCATTTTTACGAGTGCTAATCAACGCTATTTTAGTTTCTAACTGCTGTTCTAGAAAGCCAATATCTAAAGAAATCCCTTTACGGCGCATGCGGTCTGCCATATTTATAACCAATAAACAAGGAATTTCTAAATCTTTAATTTGTGTAAAAAGTAATAAATTACGCTTTAAATTCTCTACGTCGCTAACCACAACGGCAACATCTCGGAAAATCTTTATCGTTTCTGTTTAAAAGGAGTTCAATCACTACATTCTCATCAAGAGAAGACGCATTTAAACTGTAAGTGCCTGGCAAATCAATAATATGGGCTTTAACACCACGAGGCAGTTTGCAAATGCCTTCTTTTTTTCAACCGTAATACCCGGATAATTACCAACTTGTTGGTTTAAACCAGTTAAGGCATTAAAAACAGAGGTTTTACCAGTATTGGGATTACCTATTAACGCGACATTAATTTGCTTGCTCATATTTTATCGATTAAAATATGAATAGCTGTTTCTTTTCTAATGGCTAAATGGGTTCCGTTTATGTTTAAATACATGGGGTCTGCAAAGGGTGCTACTTGAACTAATTCAACACTGTTACCTGGTAAACATCCCATTTCAAGTAATTTCAATGGAATCAAGTCTGATGAAACATCAGTAATTACGGCGCGTTCACCACGTTTTAAGTTTGCAAGTGTTGTAGTCAAGCTTATTTAGATTGATTTTAAAGAAGCAAAAATAAGGCAAAAAGTTAAGGCTAAAAAATTGTAGAGAGAAAACTAGTCTTGGTATTCTTTTTTTAACTTTTTAATATCTAAAAGCAATGCGTCTATAGCTTCAGGGCTGGTCCCGTCATAAAATCCGCGAATTTGACGTTTTTTATCTATAAGCATAAAGTTTTCGGTATGGATCATGTCGTATTGGTCGCCGTTACCAACAGACTTTACTGCCAAATAACTTTTTCGGGCCAATTCGTAAATTTGTTTTTTGTCGCCGGTTACTAAATTCCATTTTTTATCGTTTACCCCTTTAATTTTGGCGTATTTTTTTAATTGGGAGACGCTATCAATAACAGGTGTCACCGAATGTGAAAGTAACATTACATCATCATCATCTGCTATCGTTTTTTGTATCTCGTACATGTGGTCTGTCATTATCGGACAAATCGTCCGGCAAGTCGTGAAAAAGAAATCAGCTACATAAATTTTGTCTTTGTAATCGTCTTGTGTGATGGTTCTTCCGTTTTGATTGGTAAGACTAAAATCGGCTATTTTATGATACTTCTTGACATGTTGAATGGTACTATCAACCAAAGTGGTTTCAACGTTTGCTGGGTTATATATCGGTAAGGGTTTTTCAACGCTTAATATGGAATAGAAAATGGAAATGATAACAGCAGAAAGTAAAAAAAAGCCAATGGCGAAGTATTTATAATCTTTAAAAAAGGACAGCATTTGTTTAGGGTGTATTCATTCAAAGTGTAAAAATACGACGTAAAATAATCGTTTCTAAATGTTTTGGCGCATAAATTGCTATGTATTCAAAAAGCAAAAGAAGATTAGCTTTTTAAACTAAGTCTAAATACTTACTTTTGGGCGTTATAAAAATTAAAATCATCAATGAGTGTATTTTTAATAAAAGGAGCACAATTACTTTTAAGTTTATCTATTCTAGTCATACTCCATGAACTAGGTCATTTCATACCAGCAAAATTGTTTAAAACGCGTGTAGAAAAATTCTACTTGTTTTTTGATGTTAAGTTTTCCTTGTTTAAAAAGAAAATAGGAGAAACCGTTTATGGTATTGGCTGGCTACCTTTAGGGGGTTATGTGAAAATATCGGGAATGATTGATGAAAGCATGGATACAGAGGCTATGGCCAAGCCACCACAACCCTGGGAATTTAGGTCTAAGCCTACCTGGCAACGTTTGATTATCATGCTTGGTGGTGTGATTGTTAATTTTATCTTGGCATTTGTGTTATACATGATGATTCTTTTTGTCCGGGGAAAAGACTATAGAAATGCAGAAGATGTTGTTTTTGGTTATGGTGTCACAAAAACGATGGAGCAATATGGTTTCCAGCAAGGGGATAAAATTCTTTCTATTAATGGGGTTTCTCATGCAGAGGCAGACAATATAAACACTTATTTAATGTTTCGTGATACTAAAAGTGTGGTAGTGATGCATGAAGATGGAACTACAGAAACGCTTACTGTTCCGAGAAGATATAGGCACGCAATTGTTTGAAGCAGGGGATTATCCTGCTTTGGATATAAGATATCCGGTAAAATATATAGATTCAATATTTCCAGATTCACCAGCTTTCAAAGCTGGTTTACTTGAGTCAGATAAAATTATAAGTATCGATGGAAAACCTATTGAGTTTACTTCAGATTTCGCTTATGCATTGCACAATAAATCGGCGGAAACGATTACTATAAAGGTAAAGAGAGATACAACAATTCAAGAATTTTCTATTACTCCTGATAAAGAGAGCAACACTTTAGGAATTCGAAATAAATTAGATTACGGCGCTTTTCCGAAGTAAAACATAAAGACTACGCTATAGGAGAAAGTGTCACTGGAGGCCTTTCTAAAGGGTATTGGACTGTGAAAGATTACTTAGCGCAGTTTCAATATATTTTCACAAAAAAAGGAGCCTCACAAATTGGCGGTTTCGCTGCTATTGGTCAGTTATTTCCTTCGGCATGGAATTGGCCAGCTTTCCGGTCGTTAACAGCATTTTTGTCTATTATGTTAGGGGTGCTTAATTTATTGCCTATACCGGCATTAGATGGGGGTCATGTCATGTTTTTACTTTACGAAATGGTTACTGGTCGTAAACCCGGAGATAAATTTATGGAGTATGCACAAATGGTAGGTTTCTTTATATTAATAGGGTTGGTACTCTTTGCAAATGGAAACGATGCATACAAGGCGATTATGGAATTTTTCAAATAGAAAACTAAATATTTTCAAAAAATATATAAAAGTCTTTTGTAGAAACTAAAAAACGATTTATATTTGCGCTCGCAACAGCGAAAAACACTCCTCCTTAGCTCAGTTGGTTAGAGCATCTGACTGTTAATCAGAGGGTCCTTAGTTCGAGCCTAAGAGGAGGAGCAAGTTTAGAGAAGCCACTAGAAATAGTGGCTTTTTTTATTATAAGCAGATTGTATTATACTGTATGTCACAAGCATTAGAAAACTATAAATTAATTAAAAGTTACACCTTTAATTTTGGTAAAGTAGATTTCTATGAGAACTTTCTAATAACCGAAATTAGTGAGGGCTTCTGTTTTGATATTGACGATGCTCTTAAAGTGTCTGAACTTGTCACTTTGCATTTTCAAGATAAACCGTTTGCCTATATTTCAAATAGAGTGCATTCCTATTCTTTAATTCCTATGAATTATTTAAAAATAAAAGAGGTGTTTCCAACAATAGCTGCTTTTGCCGCTGTCACCTACACCGTTTTACAAGAAAGTATGATTGATGTTGAAAATACTTTCCTAGATGGGTTTTTAAAGAATTTCAATTCTGTAGACCAGGCTGTGTCGTGGTGCCAATCTAAATTGTAATCTTACATTTATATGAAACCAAAGCCTTTTTCTATTATATAAAAAAAATACTATTCCAGCCTAATGAGTAGTGTGTCAATAACACTTTTGTCCTTGCTTTAATCAAGGCACATGAGAGTTCACTAAACTACTGCTATAACGATCTTAGACACTTCCTTTCCTGTTCATTTTATTGTTGCAAAAAGAACGTTAGTATTTTAATCAAAAAAAGAAGGCTTATTACGTTTTCATGATAAAACCACTTTTAGGAATCTGTAAAATATCTTTGAGCGCTTATATTTCGGTTTTCAATTTAAAAGCAATATTTTCATACTCAAACTTAAAACCAACTCATGGATCGCAACCTACTCATTGCTCAGTTAAAAGAAACAGCGTTATTCGATTTTATTATTATTGGAGGAGGAGCAAGTGGTCTTGGTATTGCAGTAGATGCCGCTTCACGTGGTTATAAAACCGCATTATTTGAAAGTATTGATTTTGCAAAAGGCACCTCTAGTCGTAGTACAAAATTAGTTCATGGCGGGGTGCGTTATCTCGCTCAAGGGAATATATCCCTAGTTATGGAAGCTCTAAAAGAACGCGGTTTATTGGCAAAAAACGCCAAACACTTATTTAAAAACCAAACCTTTATTATCCCAAACTACAAATGGTGGCAAGGCGTGTATTATGCTTTTGGATTGAAAGTATACGATGTGCTCTCTCGGACGATTGAGTTTGGGGAAATCAAGATTGATAAGCAAAGGAACAGCCCAAGATGTGATTCCTGTTTTAAAGTCTAAAAACCTTAAAAGTGGTGTGTCTTATCAAGACGGCCAATTTGATGATTCGCGATTGGCATTAAATTTGGCACAAACGGCAATACAGCATAAAGCCGTGGTTTTAAATTATTTTAAAGTGGTCGATTTGCTAAAGGACGACGCTAATAACGTCTGTGGGGTTCTTGTTTTAGATATCGAAACGAATATTAAGCACAAAATAAAATCTAAAGTGGTTATTAATGCAACAGGTGTTTTTGCGAATAAGATTTTGAAACTTAACGGTAGAGAACGGGAGCCTTTAAAAATAGTGCCAAGTCAAGGCATTCATTTGGTGTTAGACGCCTCTTTCTTACAAAGTGATACGGCGATCATGATTCCAAAAACGAGTGATGGCCGTGTGTTATTCATCATTCCGTGGCATGGAAAAGTAGTGGTTGGGACCACAGATACGCCCAACGTGAAGCCTAAATACGAACCTAAGCCTCTAGCAGAAGAAATAGATTTTATTCTAAATACATGTAAAGTTTACCTAAGCAATGCCCCGTAAAGGAAAGATGTTTTATCCGTGTTTGTGGGATTAAGACCCTTGGTCGCACCTTCACGCGACAAAAGTGAAACTAAAGAAATTTCCGAGAGGACATAAAATTATAGTATCAGAAACGGGATTGTTGTCTTTGGTTGGTGGTAAATGGACTACGTATCGTATAATGGCAGAGGAGCTGGTTGATAAAGCTATATTAGTACATCACTTGGAAGCGAAGCGCTGTGTTACAGAACACTTGTCACTTTACGGAAATGTTTCTGAAAACACTTCAAAATTAAACAGTCATCGTTATGTTTATGGTAGCGAGTTACAAGCTTTAGAAACTCTTGAAAGAACAACGTTAGGTTCTTCCGAAAAATTGCACCCCAACTATGATTTTACCGTTTCCGAAGTTATTTTCGCGATTACTCATGAAATGGCAAGAACTGTTGAAGATATTTTAGCGAGACGCATGCGTTTATTATTTTTAGATGCCCAAGCGGCCATAGAGGTGGCACCACAGGTTGCGACTATTTTAGCAGAAACGCTCCAAAAGAACAGCCTTTGGGCTAAAAAAAAGGCGGATGAATTTATAGCATTAGCCAAAGGGTATTTAATAGCATCGTAATCATGATAAATGACCAATTCATTTTAGCCTTAGATCAGGGGACAACGTCTTCACGCTCCATTATTTTTAATCGCAAAGGAGAAACCGTAGCGTTGGCTCAGCAGGATTTTGATCAAATTTTACCACAATGCGGGTGGGTGGAACACAATGCAAACACGATTTGGGAATCCCAATTATTCACTATTAAAAGTGTTCTCAAAAAGACAGACATTGCATCCAAAGCTATAGCAGCTATAGGTATTACTAATCAAAGAGAAACCACCGTGCTATGGAATAGAACGACGGGAGAACCCATATATAACGCCATTGTTTGGCAAGACAGACGGACGGGAAAGTATTGTGATGACTTAATCAAAAAAGGACATGCCGAAACCATTAAGAACAAAACAGGTTTGTTAATTGATGCTTATTTTTCCGCTACAAAAATCAAATGGATTTTAGATAATGTTACAGGCGCTAGAGCAGAAGCTGAAGCGGGTAACCTCTGTTTTGGAACGATAGACTCTTGGTTAGTCTATAAGTTAACCCATGGCAAAAAGCACATTACCGATGTAAGCAATGCCAGTAGGACGCTATTATTTAATATTCATGAGTTAACCTGGGACGATAGTCTTTTAGAGTTGTTCACTATTCCCAAAAGCATCCTGCCGGAAGTTTGTGAAAGCTCTATGATATTTGCGGAAACGGCTATTGCCGTTTTTGACACCCCTGTTAAAATCGCAGGGATTGCTGGAGATCAACAGGCAGCATTATTTGGACAACTCTGTATTAAAAAAGGCATGGCAAAAAACACCTATGGAACCGGTTGCTTTTTGCTCATGAATACTGGCGAAACGCCAATAGTTTCAAAAAATAATTTATTAACTACTATAGCCTGGCAAATAAATGGGAGAATCCAATATGCGCTGGAAGGCAGTGTTTTTGTTGGTGGTGCGGCAGTACAGTGGCTACGTGATGGACTAAAACTTATCGATGACTCACAATCAATTGAACGCCTAGCGAGTACCATAGAAGCCAATGAAGATGTTTATTTTGTTCCAGCACTTACAGGATTGGGAGCGCCGTATTGGGACCCCTTTGCACGTGGTGCCATTTTTGGCATTTCTCGAGGAACCACGCAAGCACATATTGCCCGAGCCACTTTAGAAGGTATCGCTTATCAAGTGTATGATGTTGTTCGAGCAATGGAAGAGGATGCTGGTGAAAAATGTACAACATTGCGGGTTGATGGTGGTGCCTCTGCTAATAATTTAATGCTACAATTTCAAAGTGATATTTTTGGTTTTGATGTCATCAGACCCAAAATGCTAGAGACTACTGCACTAGGAGCGGCTTATTTAGCCGGATTAGCGGTGAGATATTGGGAATCTCTTGAAGTGTTACAAGCACAGTGCAGTATTGATCGTGTATTTAAAGCTGCCATGCCGAACATGACGTACAACTAAAAATAAAAAAATGGCATGAAGCGGTTAAAAGAACACAGGGTTGGACTGAAAAGGAATGATACTTTTTAAAAAAGTAATAGATGCTTTTAGTTCCCGTTGTAAAACACGCCACGCGTCACTCATAAATGAGAATTACTATTTATAAAGCCTTGGTGCTAATACTTACTTTTAAGTTGTGTTAACATTTCATTCGTAATCGCCTCCAAATCGAAGCTGTGTTTCCAGTTCCAGTCTTGTCTAGCCTGAGAATCGTCAATACTACTTGGCCAAGAATCTGCAATCTGCTGTCTAAAATCAGGAGAATATGTGATTTCAAACTCCGGAATGTGTTTTTTAATTGAAGCCGTAATATCTTCCGGGGTAAATGAAATGGCTGATAAATTATAAGAAGATCTAATTTTTATATCAGAAGCTTTGGCTTGCATGATATCTACAGTAGCTTTAATAGCATCATCCATGAATAACATAGGTAATGCTGTTTTTTTAGATAAAAAACAATCGTATTTTTTAGTTTTTAGCGCTTCATGATAAATTTCAACAGCATAATCTGTGGTGCCTCCACCAGGTAAGGTTTTCCAACTAATAATACCTGGATATCGAATAGACCGTACGTCTACATCATATTTTTGGTGGTAATATTCACACCAGCGTTCACCAACTTGTTTGGTTATTCCATATACGGTTGTAGGCTCCATCGTGGTGTATTGTGGGGTGTTTTCCTTAGGCGTTGATGGGCCAAAAACAGCGATACTGGAAGGCCGAACACTTTTTTAATAAATTTAGCTTTAGCTAAATCTAATACGTGAAATAAAGAGGTCATATTTAAATCCCATGCTTTCATAGGATACTTTTCTCCAGTAGCGCTTAACATCGCCGCCATGAGATAAACGGTGTCTATATGGTGTTTTTCTATACAAACTTTTATGGATTTATAATCCATAGCATCTATAATTTCAAATAATCCCGAGTTTACAATATCTAAGTTATTATAACTAATATCACTAGCGATAACATTAGTATCACCATAGATTTCTCTTAATTTAAAGGTGAGTTCTGATCCAATTTGACCGCAAGCGCCAATGATTAAAATTTTTGAAGACATCATATGATTTCCATTTTTAAATGCGGTCAAAAATACTAAGATTTTACTCATTTAAAAGGGAATTCACCAATATTAAGTCTGTAAGTTCATTTTTATGATATTCCTAAGAACTTAAAACTTCGAATGCAATATATTTGTAGCTTAACCGATTTTTTATATATGAAATATTTTATCATTCTTTTGGTCATAACCTCCCTCGTGGCTTGCAAAAAAGAAGGAACTGCGGCAACTAAGGACTTTGCTGTTGAAGCTGATTCTACTAAAATTACTATTGAAGACCTTTCCCAATTAAGTTATGTTGATTATGGTGTAGATGAAAAGGCCAAGAATGCTTTAGACTCTTGGCAGGCATATGCCACGGTTTCATCGGCTATGGGTAAGCTAAGAACAGCAAATTTCGACTTTTTCAAAACGGATGATGAAGAGTTTAATACCCTTTTAAAGGATTTAAAACTAACCATTCCTGTGAGTATCGATTCTGATCCCGTTCAAGCAAGAGTGCTGGTTTTGAGGACAAAATTATTGAAATTGAGGGAGGCTATTGATCTAAAAACGATAGAGAAGAAAGACCGGCTTATTGCTGTTAAAGAATTGTTTCAAGCGTTCTCTTATGTCACGCTTCAAATTAATAAAAAGTTTGAAAAAGAAGCACAAAACATTATTAAACCGGATTCAGTATGAGGTTTTTAAAACTATTTATTTTCTCAATATTGATCACAGCTTGTAAAGCAGAAATTAAAGTAGAAAATCAAACATCTCTTGAAGACTTAAAAGCAGAAACTAATAGGGTTCTTGACCAATGGCATAAAGCAGCTGCTGAAGCCAATTTTGACAACTATTTCAGTTTAATGACAAGTGACGGTGTTTTTATAGGAACAGACGCCTCTGAGAATTGGAAGAATGAAGCCTTTAGAGCCTTTTCAAAACCCTATTTTGATAAAGGCAAAGCGTGGAGTTTTACTGCAATTGATAGAAATATTTATATTGATAACGATAAAACCACCGCTTGGTTTGATGAGATTTTAGAGACACAAATGAAATTATGTAGGGGCTCAGGGGTTCTAAAATTAGAAAACAATCAATGGAAAATAGCCCATTATGTGCTGTCTATAACGATCCCAAATGAGAAGGTCTCCGAAATTGTAAAAATTAAGGCACCATTGGATAGTTTATACGCAAAAACTTTACAGTCAAATAACAAAATGAATGGTTTTTAAATATTTATAAAGTAAAACTTTCATAATCATAGCTTTATCCTTTATTTTAGCCAACCAAATCGAAAAAAATATGAAAAAATTACTAGTCTTAGCCTTCCTTTTACTCGTTGGTGTGGTTCAAGCGCAATACAATCAAAATGCGCCTTGGATGGAAACTATAAATGTTGAAGCCGGAAAAAACACAAATAATCCTGTTACATTTCAAGAAGTTGTAGACGTTTTTAATGCCTACTGGAAAAACAAAAATCCAAAGGTGAAAGGGAGTGGTTATAAACCGTTTAAACGTTGGGAGGCCTATTGGGCGAATTTTGTTAAGGACGATGGCACCTTACCTACAAATGAAGAATTATGGAATACTTACTTAAGTACTAAAAAAAATGCGACGAATACAAGTGGCAGGACAGATTTTAGTGACTGGCAACCGGTTGGACCTTTTACCCATTCAAATACAGGGTCCTGGTCTTCTGGTCAAGGACGCATAAATGTCGTGGTTAAAGATGCCGTACTTGCTAATACCTATTATGCAGGAGCTCCAGCAGGCGGTTTTTGGCGATCAACAGATGGTGGCATGTCGTGGGAAACGACTACGGATGATTTACCTCAAATTGGGGTGTCCGGTATTGCTGTAGATTACGGAAATCCTGGAACCATATACATTGCTACTGGTGATGATGACGGTGGTGATTCGTATAGCGTAGGGGTGATGAAATCTATAGATGGGGGTTCAACATGGAACCCTACGGGGTTAAATGCCGGGAACTCACCTTATTATATGAATGACATTTATATTAATCCGAATGACTCTAATATGCTTTGGGTGGCTACAGATTCGGGATTTATAAATCTATAGACGCGGGCGTAACTTGGAGTAATACCAATGGAACCCAAGGGGAGAACATGCGAGATATTAAACTCAAACCAGGAGATGTGAATACCATTTATGCGGTGAGTAGTAATCGTTTTTGGAAATCGACAGATGCTGGAGAGAATTATACCGAGTATAACACCACAGCTTCACGGTTTACCAACGGCGAGCATTTCAAGATTAGTCATAGATGTAACGCCAATAAATCCGGATGTTGTCTATGTATTGGCTTCAGATGGGGGTAGAGATTTTAAAGGGGTATATAAATCTGTAGATTCGGAAATTCCTTTGCAACGGTAGCTAATATGGCTACTGTGGGAGATATTTTTGAATCTGGACAAAGTTATTACGATATGGCATTCGCTGTGTCTGACACAGACGAAAATGAAATTTATACAGGGGTATTAAATGTCCGGAAAGGTGTTGTAAGTACAACAACCAACCAAGCGAGTTTTACTAAAATTAATAATTGGAGTTCCCCTGCTAGTTCCACCTATACACATGCCGATATTCATTTTATGCGTTTCTACGAAGGGGAATTACTAGTCGGTTCTGATGGCGGTTTTTATAAGTCGGATAATGCGGCAGTTAGTTTTTCCGATTTTACTGGAGGCATGCAAATTGGACAATTTTATCGCATTGCAGTCTCAAAGCAATCTTCAGACAAGCTTATGGGAGGCTTACAAGATAATGGAGGTCATGCCTATAGTAATAATACTTGGCAAAATTATTATGGTGCTGATGGCATGGATACGGCAATAGATCCAAATAATTCTAACAACTATTATGGTTTTATACAGTTTGGAGGTGGTTTGTATCTTTCTAATTCTTCCGGTGCTAGTGCAAATGGAAGTATTGGAGCGCCGGATGCTGAAACGAATGATGCCACGAATGACAGTGGTGGAAATTGGATTACACCGTTAGTAATGAATAGTGATGGTGAATTATACGCGGGGTATTCCAGCTTGTATAAACTTGAAAACAATTCTTGGACACAGATATCTCCAAATTTTGGTAATAATTTTAATATTGATGTTTTGGAAATAGATGAGAGTAATACAAATACTATTTTTATTGCATTGAATTCAAGTCTAAGAAAAAGTACAGATCGAGGGATTACATTTAATGTAATAGAAACCTTTTCCGTAAATATTACCTCTATTGAAGTCAATACCCAAGATAGTAATATTGTTTATGTCACAACTTCGGAACAAATGGTCAAGTGTACCAATCGAATGATGGTGGTCAAAACTTTACCAATATTTCATCAGGGTTACCATCGGTTACTAAAAACTCACTCAAGCATCAGAATTTACACGCTAAGAACCCATTATATTTAGGGACGAGTTTAGGGGTGTATCGCTATGATGACGATACATTACTTTGGGAACCGTTTAATAATGGAATGCCAAATGTCTCGGTTAGAGATATAGAGCTTAACGTTTTCGACAATAAAATAACAGCGGCCACATATGGTAGAGGCATCTCGGCAATCTGTAATGCAAACCACATTGGCGCCAACGGATGTTAAATTGGTTTCAGTGTCAGGTATAAGTGATTCCATAGAATGTAATGCTGTGGTAACACCCCAAGTTGAAATTAAAAACAATGGTGTATCAACAATTACTAGTGTTGATTTTATTTATTTTGTTGATGGAGTAGACACTAATTACAATTGGACAGGAAACCTCGTTTCAGAAGCTTCAACGTTTGTGTCGTTGCCACAATTTTCATTGTCTAAAGGATTACATACATTTACAGCAGTAGCAAACACTACGAATGATGCTTTTGCTTCAAATAACAATTCAGAAGATAAAATAATCCTTGCGAACGCGCCCGGGACGACGGACGTTATCAATACTTTTGAGACTGTTAATGAAATGCTTTTAGTTTTTGACGAGGGTTCGTCTACCAAGTACTGGACCCGCGGGATTCCTGCTGGAAATGTGTTAAACGACACAGAAAATCCTTCAAACCAAGTGTACGGAACAAATTTAGAAGGGCAATATAGCCATAATACCAAAAGTTATTTAGTAAGTGAGTGCTATGATTTAACTACTATTTCAAATCCGAGAAATAAGTTTTGATATGGCATTTCAATTAGAAGAGGATTGGGATTTGGTTTACATGGAATACTCCATCAATGAAGGCCAGTCGTGGCAGGTTTTAGGGACAGCTACAGATTTGAATTGGTATAATAGTGATACCGTACCAGGATCCAATTGTTTAAATTGTCCAGGAGCCCAATGGACAGGTGAGGTATCTACCTTAACGCCATACCGGTATAATTTATCGGCATTTGCGACAGAGAGCAACATGATGTTTCGATTTGTTTTCCATTCGGATCAAGCCGTAGCACAAGAAGGTGTTATTGTAGACAATTTAGTGATTGCAGGAAATGTTTTAGGTGTTGATGAATTTGCCACTAGTAATTTCTCAATTTTTCCTAATCCGTCTAAAGGAGTGTTCAACATTAAAACAGAAACGAATGAGGCTTTCGATATAGAAATCTATGACGTTTCAGGAAAAATAATTCTTAAGCACACTAACGTTACTCCAAATAACAAACAGTATGCATTGAATATGGCAGATTATTCTGCTGGCATGTATTTTCTTAGTATTTCGAAAGGACATAGTAAACTCACTAAAAAATTAATATTGGATTAACTATAAGTAAATTCAAAACAAAAGCGCATTCATAGATTTGAATGCGCTTTTTTTGTTAAAGTTATTTTAAGATAGAAATATCTCTGTAACTTACAGGCTTAAAACCAATAAAATAAAACCAAAAGTAATGAGAACAAATTTTAGTAAATGGTCTTTTTTATGCGCTTTAGCATTAGTTAGTACCTTAGCTTGTAAAGAAAAAGAAGAAGAAAAAAAGGAGATGGTCATGATTGAAGAAGTCCCAGGTATTAACGTGGATTTTATGAATCCGGAAATAAAACCTAACGAAGACTTTTTTGGATATGTTAATGGAAGATGGTTGGAAAACAACGAAATTCCGAGACGATAGAACCAGTTGGGGAAGCTTTGCAGAGTTAAGAGAGAAGACAGACAACGATGCTTTAGCGATTTTAAAAGCCGCGATGAATACTAATAAAGACATGGAAACTATTTCGGTTATTCCAGGATCGGATCAGGAAAAGGCGGTTCATTATTATCAAACAATAATGGATACTGTTGGTCGCGACGCACAAGGGATAAAACCCCTAAAACCCTACTTAACTCAAATTGAAGCGATAAAGAATAGTAGTGATTTACAAGCTTATATGATTGAAATGGAGCCTAAAGGCGGTGGTGGATTATATGGTTTTGGTGTGGGTGCAGATCCAAAGGATAGCAATCGTAATGTGGCCTATGTTGGTGGAGGTAGTTTAGGTTTACCGAGACCGTGATTATTATGTTAAAGACGATGCAGACTCCAAAGAAAAAAGAGCTAAATATGTCACACATATTACTAGAATGTTACAGTATTTGGGTGACAGTGAAACTCGAGCAGCAGAAGAAGCGCAACAAATTTTGGCTTTCGAAACACGTTTAGCAGAAGCAAAAATGGACAAAGTTGAACGTCGGAACCCGGACAATAGGTACAACCCAAGATCTATAGACGATTTACAAAAAATGGTACCAGCAGTAGATTGGAAAAACTTCTTTAATGGAATTGGAGTTAAAACAATAGATACGGTGATTGTTGGTGATTTAGGCTACTTTAAGCGCTTACAAGAAGTGTTATCAGAAAAAAATGTTGATGACTGGAAGGCTTATTTGCGTTGGAACGCGTTTAATGGTGCTGCAGGACTATTAACAACAGAATTAGACAATGCGAACTGGGATTTCTATGATAAAGAATTAAATGGTGCTAAAAAACAACGCGCCGGAGACGAACGTGCTCTAGGGAGTTTGAATGGTACTATTGGTGAAGCTTTAGGTAAGTTATATGTGGATAGAAAATTTCCGCCGGAAGCAAAAGTGAAAGCCGAAAAAATGATCAAAAATGTCATTTTAGCATTTGAGGCTAGGATTAATAAGCTCGATTGGATGAGCGAAGCAACAAAAAATAAAGCCATCGAAAAATTAAGAGCGACGACAATAAAAATCGCCTACCCAGATCAATGGAAAGATTATTCGGATTTGGAAATTAAAAGTGTAGAAGATGGTGGTTCATACCTTCAAAACTCATTAAATACAACGGCTTGGAATTTTAAAAAGGATCTGGACAAACTAGGTAAGCCGGTAGATAAGACAGAATGGTTTATGGCACCTCAAGTGGTGAATGCTTATTTTAATCCTGCATTCAATGAGATTGTATTTCCTGCAGCTATTTTACAGCCTCCTTTTTATAATTATACGGCAGATGATGCTGTAAATTATGGGGGTATTGGAGCCGTAATTGGTCATGAAATTTCTCATAGTTTTGATGATTACGGGGCCAAGTATGATAAAGATGGAAACCTTAATAATTGGTGGACCGATGAAGATAAAAAACAATTTGAAGATTTAGGACTAGCATTGGCAGACCAATATTCTGCAATAGAAGTATTGCCGGAGGTTAATATTAATGGGAAATTCACTTTAGGAGAAAATATTGGTGATTTAGGGGGTGTTTTAGCCGCTTATGACGCATTGCAGATGAGTTTTAAAGAAAATGGTAGGCCGTAACTTATAGATGGTTTTACTCCGGAGCAACGTTTCTTTATGAGTTGGGCTACGGTGTGGCGAATAAAAATGCGGGATGACGCTTTAAAAACAAGAATTAAAACAGATCCACATTCGCCAGGAATGAATAGAGCGGTTCAACCACTTTTAAATGTAGATGCGTTTTATGAAGCCTTCGATATTAAGGAAGGGGATAACATGTACATTGCTCCGGAAAACCGGGTAAGAATATGGTAATAGAACTATTATAGTATAAACAAAAAATGCTTCCTGTACCAGGAAGCATTTTTTATTTATTGAGTACTGGAATTAATTTTTTGTTTTTTTCGGAGTTTTTTGTGCAATTAATGCGTTTTTTGTAACAGTGGCCATATTAAATTTGGGCTCAATGGCTAAAGCCTTATCTAAGATGAGTATTGCTGCATCAATATTTGTGGTCTTATTTTCATTGAACTTCAACAAGGCATCCGAGATAAAGGAAGGCGGCTTTTAAAGGCACTTGATAGGGTTGTTGTGTTTCGTAGAATGCCTTTCCCTGTTTTTCAGTGGCGTTATCTAAACCAAAAGCGATATACTGCTTGGCTTCCACTAATTTATTGAGTTGCAAGAAGATTTCTGCAATTTCGTATGCGACTACAGGGTTTTTTGTTTTATTGTAAATGGTTTGATAAAACGGCAGTGCCAGTTCTATCTGTTCTAACGATTTTAAAGCGACTGCTTTAACTTCTAAAGCAATGTCTGAGTCGTTCACTTTTTGCTCAAACCCAATGGTATTTAATGCCTGATTGAATTGTCCTTCGTTTAAATAAATATAAGCTAAGGTGTCTTTTTCGGCTTCTAAAGGCTTTAAAATATTGAGATGAGTTATCGCGTTAATAACACCTTGAGTGTCCCCTTGCGTTCTCATTTGCTTGTAATAGGCTTCGAAATGTTTCACTAATTCAGTGTTACTTTGAGCCGAAACGCCCATGCTAAAAGTTAAAGCGCATACATAAAGGATATTTTTCATTTTTAAAATTTTAAGTATGTCAAAACTATAAAAATTATCCACGTATTATCTTAAAACAATGCTAATAAACGTGTTGCTAGTTTATTTTTAGGATAACTCATTAAAAATAAGTAACTTTATTATCACTCTTAAAACATCAAATTATGGGCATAAAAAGTTTTCAAGGTGCACGAAAGGTGACACAGCAGCAAAATACAACGCAAGCGAACTTTAAAGTGTGTGATTTTATGTCTACTGATTTAATTACGTTTAAAGCTAATCAATCGGTGGAAGATGTTATCGATATATTAATTAGATACCGTATTTCTCGGAGGTCCAGTTGTTAACGACAAAAATGAATTGATAGGTATTATTTCTGAAGGGGATTGTATCAAACAAATTAGTGATAGTCGGTACTACAACATGCCATTAGATGATAATACGATTAAAAAGCATATGGTTACTAATGTTGAAACGATTGATGGTAATCTTAATGTGTTTGATGCGGCTAAGCAGTTTTTAGAATCTAAACGCAGACGTTTTCCTATTGTTAAAGACGGGAAATTGATTGGTCAAATCAGTCAAAAAGACATCCTTATAGCAGCCATGCAGTTAAAGCAGCAACACTGGAAATAATAGGCTGTTTTTATTGTCTCGGAGTTTTTGCTAATTGACACAAACAATGGTTTCAATGCTAAATAATCGTAAAGCAAATAATATTACTGCTGCTGTATAAACCCTTACTAGTTAATCAAGGATTAGTAAATGAGGTGTAGTTTGGTCTTATTCTATTAAGATGCGCGCTTTACCAATGCAAAAAAGTCACCTTCCAAAGGCAAGTAGCCTTGATCGTATACAAAATAATAGATGGTGCCCGCTTTGGTAGTATAGATACTTGTAAAATAGTTGAAGTCGAACCCTTGTGCCAACAATTTTGTTTTGGTCGTTTTTGTTTTTTGATCGGGATTCAGGCGTTCTAAAATACGCCAGTTTTTACGCAATCGGTTATTAATATTGCGGATGAGATTTTTACCGTCTTTATTAATTTTATTATTATGGGCATTTCTGCAGCCATCGCTACAGAATTTTTTATCTATTCGGCCAACAATTTTTTCACCACATTCGGGCATGTTTTATCCATATATTAGAATTTTAATAGCGTTTCCAATGAAATGCAAGGGGTTTCCTTTATAAAAATAAATACGCTTAGACGCGTGATAGCTCATTGTTATTCCTGAGTTTTGGCCAAAGGGCATTCTTGTTTGATATAGTTAAAGGTAACTTCTTCGCTTTTGCCGTTTTCTTCAATAACTACATAGATGTTTAGCTCGTTATCATTTATTTTTTCAAAAGTAAACTGATCAAAATACGCACGATTCCCTTCAATTTTTATCAATTTAGCATCTATGGTTTCGTCTTTTTGTTCCCAACCTCTAAAGTCTTTTCCAAAATGTTTTAGTTGAAAGATGAGTGTGTTGTTTATTTCTCTTATGCCACCGACCTCGTAAAACACAACGTCTTCATCTTTTACTAATTTAAAAGAAAACAGCATGGATTTTCCGGAGGGTGGCCCCCATATTTCTTCAGTGACTCCTCCAAAAGCCTCACCTTTCCAGTGACCAGCAATCCAAGACACCTCACTTAATGTGGCTTGTGGACTGGTTGCATTTTCTCGGAAATTTTAGTGTATTGGTTTGTGCTTTACTGTTAAAGAAAAAGAGAAGCGTTAAAAAGATTAGTACTCGTTCCATTACGTTACATTGAAGTTGTGAACCTAATATACTAAACTTTTAAAGAATTTTGTAATGGTAAAAGTAATTTAATTGAAGGTGATAGGTGGATGCTAAACAAAAAAAATCTAACTAACAAGATAAAGTGTTTCTCCCAAGACAAGTCATCGTTTGTTAGTTAGATATGTTAAGCTATTAAATAGATCATAACTATTGACTAACAAGATAAAGTGTTTCTCCCAAGACAAGTTATCTTATGTTAGTTTGATATTTTAAGCTTTTAAATAGATCATAACTTTTCAGATACAATCTGTAATATTTATGATTTTAATTAAGCGCAATTTACAGTATTGTATTGGAAGTGGAGTAAGGTTTGTCCTTAGGATGTGTAAGGGGAAACCCTTACAGTTTGTAAGGCAATCAGTTTGTCTTATACAAAACCTTTTTCAATAGCCATTTGGACTAGAATTTTGTCTTCTTCTTTAACGATGCCAAAGAGTTCTTTTAACTGACGCTTTCTGCGTTCAATACCGCCAATAGACATAGGAATTTTATTGGGCATGTCTACCATCTTGGTGCCTTTAGATAATTCAAAAAGTATTTGTCGGTCTATTTTATCTAAATTAAAGTTATTAGCAAACTGTTTACGTAACAATTGTAAAACCGTTTTACTATAATACGGTGGTTTATCTAATACCGTCTCAATAGCATTGACTAATTCATTTGGCGTGATGTCATTTTTAATTATAAAGCCATCTGGATTGATACTTTTTAGAATGTTGTTTAATCTATAATTATCATTATAGGTCGTGGCTACAATAATTTTAGATGTTGGAGAAACACGTCTTATTTCTAAACCCAAATCTTCACCGGACAGAAAGCGGTTGTCCTTAGATTTGGGGAGTTTTATATCTAAAAAAATGAGGTTGAAAGGTGTTTTTTTTGATAGTTCAAGGAGTGCTTTATCAATGGTATTTGCTTCAGAAATTGAAAATTGAAAAGTGTCATCCTCCTGGGTTATTTTCGTCAGAGCACTTTTGTAGGCATCAGCAATTATTGGGTGATC
The DNA here is from genome assembly GCF_026625145.1 of Lacinutrix neustonica. Classification (GTDB taxonomy): domain Bacteria; phylum Bacteroidota; class Bacteroidia; order Flavobacteriales; family Flavobacteriaceae; genus Lacinutrix; species Lacinutrix neustonica. The sequence continues at coordinate 2,521,379 of NZ_CP113088.1, forward strand.
ATCTATTATAAGAATATTAATGGCTTTCATGTGTTTTCGTCTTAAAAGGTATTAATATAGTTAATTTTGTTCCTTTAGCACGACTGGATTCAATAGAATATTTGCCGTTAAGCACTTCTACCCTTGAGGCAATATTAGACAGCCCAATGCCTTTATTGACTTTTTTACTTTTAAATCCAACCCCGTCATCTTGAATGGTACAATTAATAATACCGTTGTCAAAATTAATATAAATATGTACAGCATTAGCATGAGCATGTTTTGTAATATTTAAAAGAGATTCCTGGACAATGCGGTAAAAATTAATTTTAATCGTATCTGTGGTTTCATTTAAATAATTAGTAGCATTATTCTCTAGAATAAAGGTAAAGTTACTAATGTCACTTTGTGTTTTAATTAAGGTCTTTAGGAGTTCGGAATATTCTTGTTTTTTTAATAAAACTTCATTTTTAAGGTCATGTGAAATGGTTCTAATTTCTTTTTCAATGTCTTGCAACTCATCAATATAAGAAAGGTGTTTCTTTTTCATTTCGGCGTCCCCTTGAATATTGAGAAATCCTAAACCCATGCGCGTACCAAATATTTTACCTAAAACACCATCGTGAAGCTCTTCAGAAATCCGGTTGCGCTCCTTTATTCTGCCCTCTTCTAATTTTGTTTGTTGGTTGAGCATGAGTTTGTAAATGTCTTCATTAGCCTGTTGTTGCTGGGCTTCAAGTATTAATTGTTTGTTTTTTGCACGTTGGAGCTTGAGAAAATACAGGAGCGATAGAATGGCGATAAACGCAAAAGCTGAAATTATGAGTATAGTGTTTTTAAGTGTTAGGCGTTTTGTTTTTTCTATATATTCATCTGTTTCAAAACGAATACGGGCAAAGGTGTTTTTTATTTGGCGCTCATTGGTTTCCAAATCATTGTTTAGTGCCAAGTATTTATTAAAGTGTAGGTTGGTATTGTTTTTGTCAATTTTTGAGAGAATCAGTAAAGAGGATAAAATGTCTCGAGTATTTTTAATACGGGTCGCTAGAGTATTGGCCTGTTTAGCGTAATCTATGGCGGTTGTTGTATCTTTTAAAGCAACATAATAATTTGCTAAATGCAGCTTGTTTACTATTATTCCGGAGTTATCTTCAATAGCTGTTCTTATCTTTAAGGCTTTTATAAGGTTGGATTTCACATTAGCGGTGTCCTTATTTATTAATTTAGTATGACCTAAATTATCTAAAACCATAGCATATAGTTTTTTGTTTTTGTAAAAAAGGCTGTCTGTCTGTAAAGCCAGTTCTAAAGCAGCGATAGCTTCGCTATAGCGTTCTTGTTTTTGATACGTTAACGCTAAATCATTTAAGGTGCCGCGACCTAAAGGTCTTTTTCTGATCGACTTTTTTTAAGTACTCTAAAGAAATGTTGTGAAAATTTATGGAGTTATCATAATCTTCTATATCCATATAAATGGAGCCTAACAAGTTATAACATCGGTATAGAGAGGTGTTTTTTTGTAAAGGTTTTAACTTTGTAATGGCCTGGAAGAGTTTTTCTTCACTTTCTCTATAATCGTTAAATCTACTTTGTATGAAGGCCATGTTATATAACATTTTACCTGTGTGGTAATGGTCATTTACAGATTCATACGCTTTAAAGGATTTATAATAATAATAGTATGCCGAGTCGTAGATTTCATTTTCTGCATAATAATGTGCATAATTCCAGTCGGTTTCTGCAATACCAGAGGTGTCTCTTAAACGCACGGAAGATTGGAGGGCTTTTTTGTTAGCCGTTTTAAAAAGCAAAGAGTCTCCTGATTTGAGGTGGTCATAAGCTGATTTCAATAAAGCAGTATTGCTATTTTGTAATTTAGGACCTTTATCATTACAACTGAAACAAATCAATAACATTATAGCGATTAATAGGATATAGGTAACAGACGATTGTATTTTAAAGTTCAAACAGATATGTGTTAAATTGGCCATAATAAACAAAAAAAGCCTTAAATATAAATTTAAGGCTTTTTTAAATATAAATGGGTTTTATTAATCACCACCTCTGTCATTATCTGGTTCTGCAGAGCTTTCGCCTCCAGTGGCATAAATAGCTTCTGTCGTGTTAGCGGATTCATCTGCGTTGATGTCTTCTACTGAACAAGAGAATATAAATGATGTAAAAAAAGTTAATGCTAATAATTTTGTTGCAATCTTCATAAGTGTTAGTTTTAGATTATACATGTGGTCACCACCTAAAAAAGGGTGTAACCTTAAGGGAAATTGAGATTTTTGGTCTCAACTAAATAAATGTAGAAGCTTCTTACACCGCTAAATTAAGAGGTTGTCGTGGGGTACAGCACTATTTTATGCATGCTTTAGTGAAAGACCATGGTCTATTAGTGTATGACCTAATCTAGATAGGGAAAGTTAATTTGAGCTTGAAATAAATAAATCGGATAAGGAGTTTTTAATAAAATCTATATTATCAATATAGGTTTTAGTAAACGGAATTTTGTGAGGCGTTTGGTCTACCGTACATTTTGATTTACTATAATTTATTCTACAAACGTAATTTTGGTTGACTATATAACTTTTATGAATTCTAAAAAAATTTTTTGGCATCACCTCCTCAAATGTTTTTAGGGTTTTGTAAGCACTTATAACGGTGCCATCATTGATATAGAAATCGGTGGTGTTATTATCGGCTTTAAGAAAAACAATTTCATCGGTATTTAAGTATCTATAATCTTGATAGGATTTTAAACACAGGGTTCTGTTAAGCGTATTGGAACGTTTTTTTTTAAATTTTAAAGCGAGTTTTCTAAGGTCTAATTCTGCTAAAGGCAATGTGAGATAATCCAAAAAATCATGCTTTAAGGCTTCGTAAGCTTTTTCTTTAGTTGCTGATACAGCAACAAAGTCCCGCAGAATCTCGGCATAAGTTTTAAGCTCATTTACAAAATGAAAGGCATTATCTAATACGTTATCAACATTTAAAAAAACCAAATCGGCTTTCTTTTTAAAATAGTATTCATCGCATCATTGTAGCATGAGGAATGGCCAATAGCGTTAAATACTGGAAAATCTTCTAATACGTTATTTATACTACTAAATAATTTATTAGAATTATCAATGATATAATAACTGTTCAAAATTGTTTTTTTTAATGTCATAAAGTTAGGATTAATAATGAGATAGTGTTTACGAGAGTCCCTTACAATAGCTAAGGTGTTTCCCTTTTTTTAAGGGGCTATTCGTTTGTAAACGCTTACAAACGAATACAATCGACATTAAATGCGTGTTTACCGATTAGTATTTGGAACCCTTCACATCTTTGCCATGTCGAAACATAAGAACTCGATGTCATTAACTGTTTAACCTGTCTGCCAACAAAGGCGGCATTAAAATTTGAAAATTATGAACACGCTTAAAAACAAAGTACAGTTGATTGGTAACCTAGGGCAAGATCCGGAAATTATCAATTTAGAATCAGGAAAAATGTTAGCTAAATTTTCCATTGCTACAAATGACAGCTACAAAACTGCTAGCGGAGAAAAAGTAACAGGTACCCAGTGGCACAGAATCGTAGCTTTTGGCAAAACAGCAGAAATTATAGAAAAGTATGTCGTCAAAGGCAAAGAGATTGCTATAGAAGGCAAGTTAAACACGCGCTCATGGGAAGATAAAGATGGGATGAAGCGATATACAACAGAAGTAGTTTGTAGTGAACTATTGTTGTTAGGTAGTAAATAAATGCTATTCCATAAATAAAAATTAAAAAGGCTCACAAAAGTGAGCCTTTTCTGCTATTAATCAATTTGTTAATATACATTCTCAGGGAAGAATTTAATATTAACTGATTAAAGAGGCGCAATCAGCGCATCTCGTTGACAAAGATAAACGCTAGGGGCCTTTTAAAAGAGATACGTGTAATAGCTGTAGGGCTTTTGGAAATAGATGGGAAACGGTAGTACGTTCAATATATTTAAAATATATTTTTTATCTAGCTGATTATCCTACAAATGGGCTTGAAATATAATGAAATTATTAAAAGTGTCATTCTTTATATTTTTAGTGTATAATTTTCATTGGATGATTTAAAATAAGGGTATTTGTGAAGCAATTCTATGCGCCTATGAACAATGTTTGTTAAGTGCGGGAAATCATAATTTGACTTGTATTCTCAAACCATAATCAAAATTTAAGTTTCATTATGGTTTCTGTTGGCTATTCTCTATTGGAAAGGCATCAATTATATCTATTTACTTAAAATAATGCCTAATAAAAAAGGCTCACCTAAGTGAGCCTTTTTCCGCTATTAATCAAATATCTCGGTACATTAAGGGGTTCCAAAATAAGAAATTATTTTTGTTAGTTTTTTTGAAATACTAAAGTATCTGTTCCGCCATTACCTCCACTAATATCAATAAGGCTTATAACGGTATCTGTATGGCTAACAATATCCCAATCATCATTTAAATCTTCAAATACATTAGTCTCTGGTACAGGAAATGAGATATTAAAGTCTATGTCATTGCTATTACTACTATCATCTGTACTATTGCTATCGTTGGTTACAGACCAGGTTCCACTAATACTATTAGTACCATTGCTAGCGTCTAAAGTGCCGTTAGTATTAAAAGTGAAATTGTAGTTATTAAAATCTGTAGTTTCATCTTGTCCGGAATCCACATAACTAGTTATTCTCCAAGTGCCGATTGAGCAGTCGTTATTACTTGCTGAATTTCCGCGCTATTGTCATTAGGGCTTCCATCATCGTCATCAGATGAACACGATGAAGACATTAATGAAAAGTTAAGCAGCATGAGTATCCCGTAAAAAAGTCTATTTTTCATAATTTTAAGTATTTGTTATTAATTTAGGTTTTATAATTTTTGAAGCGTTAAGACATCTGTGCCACCGCCGCCACTAATATCCTGAACAATGACTTGCGTAGTTGTTGCAGATACAACGCCCCAATCATCATTAAACTCATCAAACGGGATTGAAGTTCCAAAATTTAATAGCAGTTCGTTTCCAGCGTTTTGTACCGCCCAGGTCCCATTAATAGTTGTGCTATTGGCTGCAACCACTGTTCCGTTACTATCAAAATTTAATTGGTAACCATTATAATCTGTAGTTTCGTCAACACCATCATCTGTATATGAGCTAACTATCCATAAGCCATCTGACAGTGTGCTGGTAAGGGTGCCGCCACCGCTAGAATTGCAATCGCTCTCAAAACGTAATCGGTCATCACCAAGCCTTAAGTCGAACTTCACTTCTCCAATTTCCTCGTCTATTTCGTGTAGGTTCCGGATGTCATTAAAATCGATTAATCCGGTGACATTAACAGTTACTGCTATTGCATTTCCTGTTCCCGAGGCAGACCAGGTGCCTGTAAAATTTGTACCAGACGACGTAACAGTTATAGAACCATCTGTTAAGAAATTAAATAAGTAACCGTTATAAATATCTTCAAGATCATTGTCATCCCGTTCTAATTTATCAACGGTCCAATTTGAGCAATCAGTTAAAATAGCTGTCAGTTGAGAATCAGTACAATTGTTACAATCGTCGTCATCATAATCATAGTCATCATCTTCATCACAGTCATCTTCAAAGGTGTCAATCGTATTTTCTAATTCATTTAAATTATTTACTGTAAGTGTGGTGCCATCAGATAAAATAACTGTTATTGGGAATTGTATAGTAACAACGTCCTCTTCGTCTATATCATCTATAAAATTATAAAGCTCATTGTCGTTATTAATAGTTATAGTTTCTATTAATTCATTATTAGCGTTATAAATTGAAGCCGTAATTGGATACTGAAAATCTAAACATTCTATGTCATCATCCTCTTCGTTTTCATCATTACAATCATCTGAGAAATCATCAAATTCTGAACTATTATTAATCACAACTTCAGTAAAATCGGCCAAAATTATTGTGATTGGAAATTGTATTACAATAGTATCATCATCATCATCTAGCTCGTCAAAAATAGCTTCTATCGTATCAAAATTGGATGTTGAGTCAACAGTAATTTCCAAGCCATTTACAAAAACCGTTACTGGCAATTGCACGTTAAAACAGTTAGAATTATCTATAATATTGTCATTAGAACCATCATTGGTCGCAGTACGTTGCATAAGTGTTGCAACAGTTGAATTAGCCACTAAGGTTTGCTCTTGTGGTGGATTAATAACTTCTATTTCTTCTGTTCTGCAAGCATTGAAGGATACAAATGAAAAAAGAATTAATGTGGTTAAAATTTTTCGAGTAGATTTCATGATTTTATTTTTTTGTTATTTATTTCCTCTATAGTAATAGAACAACTTGTTATTAATAATTCCTGAAAAAAAATATTTTTTATAAGAATAATAAATAGTCTAATCGTTCTAACACACTTTTTAATTGTATGGATGCTATTTTTTGATTAGGTTGTTCCTTTAAACTTTTCGTCAAATGAATTAATTTTATTCGGCACTGATCAATCTCATATTCTTTTAGATTAAAAACCAATTGATTTAATTCGTCTTTATTATAATCAGTTAAATTCATATAAACGGTTGCTTTTACTAATACAACAATTTACTTTTTAAAATCCCTGAAAAATTTATTGATTTTTTTACATAACTTTAGACAACTAAATATTTGATTTTGCAAAAAGACCTTAATGATGATATATGCGAAGAATTAGTTTTTAAGCGTATTTATGATAAATATTCTAAAACCTTACACGATTTTTTATATTACAAATATGGTGAGCAATATAATCCTAATGATAAAGCGCAAGATGCTTTTATTAAACTCGGGATAATTGTAAAAAGGTAACGTTAAGCAAAGCAAAATCTTTTTTGTTTACTGTGGCAAATAATATGATGCTTAATGAGATTAAACATCAAAAAGTAGTTTTAAAACATCAAAAAATAAATCGTAAGGAATATACCAACGAAACGCCTGAGTTTATCTTAGAGAAGGAACAATTTTTAGAGCGTTATAATAAAGTACTTGCCAATTTAAAAGAAGAGCAACGCGTTGCTTTTTTATTAAATAAAGTTGAAGGGAAAAAACACAGCGAAATTGCAGATTTATTAGGGGTCACTACAAAAGTTGTCGAGTATAGAATTTATACAGCATTTAATATTCTAAAAAAAGAGCTTGAAGGATTTAAAATAAAATAATCAGGAGTTTAAAAGCTAAAGTTGTTATATAATAAAGTAAAGTTACTATGGATAAAGAATTACTTCGGAAAAATGGTTGAATAATGACTTGACTGAAGCTGAAGAAAAAGTATTCAGGCAACTGGATGATTACGCATTAAATCAAGAGATTTTAGACACAGCAAAACGATTTAAAGCATCACAGTTTTCTAATATTGATGACTTTGAAACGTTTAAGGCACAATATAATACACAAAATACAACCGTTAAAAAGTTGAACTGGATAACACCGCTATTAAGAATAGCAAGTGTCGTTGTTATCGCATTTGGTATTTATTTTTCTTTCTTTTTTAATAATAATGTATATGTGCAAACTTTAGCTAGCCAAAAAACCACTATTGAATTGCCAGATCAATCTCAGGTTGTTTTAAATGCGATGTCTTCAATTGATTACAGCGAAAAAAACTGGAAAGACAGTAGAGCTTTAAAATTAGATGGAGAAGCCTATTTTAAAGTAGCAAAAGGAAAAACCTTCGATGTAATCACTTCTCAAGGAAAAGTAACAGTAGTTGGTACAGCGTTTAATGTTAAACAACGTGACAATTATTTTGAGGTTCAATGTTTTGAAGGTGTTGTTAAAGTAACTTCAGACACGATTACAAGACAATTAATAGCAGGAGATACTTACAGCATGTTTGAAGGTAAATTTACAAGTGATAAAATAAATGCAGTGGTGCCCGAATGGACTAATAACAATAGTATTTTTAATGCTATGCCAATAAAAGAAGTTGTTGCAGAACTAGAAAGGCAATACAACATTCAAGTACGCTTTAAAGACGTGAATACAAAGCGATTATTTACAGGAGGATTTACCCATAACAATTTAAATAATGCCCTTATTTCTATAACACAACCAATGAATATGACCTATGAATTAAAATCATCTAATCAAGTCATAATTAATGGGCAAAAACGGTAGAATACTAATTTTTATTGGCGTATTTTTTTTAAGCTCTGTTATAGTATTTAGTCAGAACAGAGAAAAAGAAGAATCACTTTTAAAGGTTATTAAAACACTTCAAAAACAACACAATGTTCAATTTAACTATGCAGAAGATGTTGTAAAAGACATCTTCCTGATGCCACCATCAAACCAAAACACACTCGCACAAAGCTTAGCCTATTTAGAAGCACAAACACCATTACATTTTACACTAATCGATACCGGTTTTGTATTGGTAAAACCAAAAAAAGGTATAGTGCTCTGCGGTTATATTAGAGATAAAGAAAACCTAATGCCACTATCTTTAGTCACAATACAGAATGGTAAAAGTTCTACAGTTACTGACGAAAACGGTTTTTTTCAATTAACCATATCTAATGAATTTGAAGATATAACAATCCGTCATTTGGGTTATAAAATGCTTGCCAGGACATACAACCAATTTATGAAAAATGATTGTGGTTCCATTTATTTACGTGCAACATCTCAATTTTTGTCAGAGGTTATTATTTCAAATTTCATTACAAAAGGGATAAATAAGATTAGTAATGGTTCTTTCGAAATTGACTTTTCTAAATTTGACATATTACCGGGTTTGATTGATAATGATGTGCTACAATCTGTGCAATCCTTTCCCGGTATTATAAGTGTAGACGAAACGGTGTCTAATATTAACATTAGAGGCGGGAGTCACGACCGAAATTTAATACTTTGGGACAATATTAAAATGTATCAATCCGGACATTTTTTTGGATTAATCTCAATGTACAATCCGGAAATAACACAGAAAGTATCACTACTAAAAAACGGAAGTAATGTTGCTTACACAGATGGTGTTTCAGGAACCATTAACATGCAAACCGAGCAGAATATTAACACAAAATTTAAAGGAAATATTGGTGTAAACTTAATAGATGCGAATGCATTTGTAGATGCTCCCATTGGAAACAAATCATCTTTACAACTAGCGGCAAGAAAATCTATAAGTAATTTTGTTCAAACTCCAACCTATACTAAGTATTTTGATAGAATTTCACAAGATACCGAAGTGGAAACGAATATGAGAAGCATTACAAATTCAGACAAAGCTTTTGATTTCTATGACACCTCTCTAAGGTGGCTTTATAAAATTACCGACAATGATGAATTACGTGTTAATTTCATAACAGTATCAAATCAGTTGGTATTTGATGAAAATGCGACTATAAATGCCGTTGAAAGTTCGCGCGAAAGTCGTTTGACTCAAAACAGTATTGCTGGAGGTTTATATTATAATCGCAGGTGGAGTGATAAATTGCAAACGACCTTTCAAGTTTATGAGACAGATTACAAGCTTAAAGCAATCAATGCTAATTTATTAGATTCTCAGCGTTTTTTACAAGAAAACAAGGTGTCTGAAACGAGTATTAAATTACAAACAGATTACTTATTAAAAGAGGGATTGCATCTTTTAAGCGGGTACCATTTTGTAGAAACCGGAGTCACTAATCTGGACGATGTAGACACTCCAATTATTAGACTATTGGTCTCTGAAGTGTTAAGAACACATGCTCTTTTTTCTCAAATAGGCTATAAATCACGAAATAATAATACGAGCTTCAATTTGGGACTGAGATTTAATTATATCGATAAGTTTAAAAAACAGATTTATGAACCGAGATTGAGCTTTAGTCAGAAATTTTTAGAACACTTTACTTTCGATGTTTTAGGAGAGTTCAAACATCAGAATACGTCTCAGATTATTAATTTTCAAAATGATTTTTTAGGAATAGAAAAGCGAAGATGGCAACTCTCTAACAATACCAGTATTCCAATTATTAGAAGTAAACAAATGTCAACAGGTATTAGTTTTAGTAGAAAGGGATGGTTATTAAGTGCAGAAGGCTACTATAAAAATGTTGAAGGGATTACTACTCAAAGTCAAGGATTTCAAAATCAATATGAATTTGTCAAAGCTAACGGAAGTTACCAGGTTACTGGATTAGATGTGCTATTAAGAAAAAACATCTCTAATTTTAATACATGGTTAAGCTACTCCTATATGGATAATAACTATAGATTCCCGAGTTTGGAAGAAAACTCATTTCCCAGTAATTATAACATTGCACATGCCATAACTTTTGGAGCAAACTATATTTCAAATAAATTAAAAATATCAACAGGATTAAATTGGCATACAGGAAAATCAATAACAAAACCTACCGAAGATAACCAAATTGTTGATGGTGAAGTAAATTTTGACACAACAAATAAGGCAAACCTTAAAGACTATTTGCGGGCAGATATTTCTGCTGTTTATGACTTTAAGTATAATAATAAAGTAAAAATTAATGCTGGTGTCTCTATTTGGAATGTCCTTGATAAAGAAAATGAGATCAATACATTTTACCGTATAAATGGCAGTACTGTAAATGAAAATAGTCAACAATCTTTGGATATAACACCAAATGCTGTTATACGTGTTCATTTTTAATTAATAAACTTTAGATGAAATAAAAAAGGCTCACCTAAGTGAGCCTTTTTCCGCTATTAATCAATTTATCAGTAAAAATTCTTATGGAAGAATTTTATACTAACTAAACCAAAAATGAGTAACCAGCTCATTTCTAAAACAAAGATAGGAGGGATTTATGAGGTAAAGAGGTTGCGTGTAATAGGTGGAGGTTTTGGTGTAATAGATGGAGCACTACAACGTTGTATGTTATAACAGGCATAAAAAAAGAGGCCTATTGAGGCCTCTTTGTGGATTTACAATCTTTAGAATACTATAGATTAAGGGTTTCTTTACTATTCTGCAACCGTTTAACTAATCAACTAAAAAATGAAAACTATCTTAGCGAGGATAAAGGTAACTGGTTACTTCGATTATTAAAAGAGGGCTGTTACAAGTGGTAGTTTATTGAAATAAACGGAAGTCATCGCGTAATTATCGATTATAAAAGACTGTTAATGAGTGTGTTATTTAATTTTTAGAAAGCGATGTAATCGATCCTGTCTGCGTTTAGCAATAGGTAGTTGTTCTGAGTTTTCCATAACACAGTAGTTGCCACCTGCTTTATTAATACTCGTCACTTTGGTGAGGTTAATAAGATAGCTGTTGTGGATTCTAAAGAATGTGTTACCGTCCAGCATTGTTTCGTATTCCCCGAGATTTTTAGTGGCTACAATTTGCTTATTATTAACAAGATTAAAAATAGAGTAACGCCCTTCAGATTTTATATAAATGATATCGTCCACTTTAACAAAATCTATTTTCTCTGTAGAAGGGATCGCAATTAAATTAATGGGTAATTTGTTATTGGTAACTGTTTTGTAAAGGTTTTGAATTTGTTGCGTCTCAGTGAATTTATTATTAGCAACAGCATCGCACGCTTTATTTACAGCGACTATAAGTTGATCGATTTCTATTGGTTTGAGAAGATAATCAACGGCATTGTATTTAAAAGCCTTTATGGCGAATTCATCAAAAGCGGTGACAAAAATAACCTTAGTCTCCGTAAAGGTGACTTCTTCAAGCAAGTCGAACCCCGTGCCCTCATCTAGCATTATGTCTAAAAAAAGCAATTGTGGTTGTAGTTTATTTATAAGTGCAACACCCTCGTCTTTAGTAATGGCTTTGCCAACTACTTTTAACTGAGGGCAATATTGATTAATAAAATGAACTAATAAGTCTAAATTGTTTGTTTCGTCGTCTATTACGATGGCGGTTACCTGATTCATTGCGTTAAGTTTATGGGAGACTTACTGGATAATACTAAGGTACGAAAAATTATTCTGATTTTTCAGCGCCAATATTTTCTTTTAAAGGGATACACATGACCACCTTTGTGCCTTGTGCATTTTGACTTTCATCATGTAAATCTATTATTGCCCAAGTAATCTTTTCACTATGAATGCTATTGCTTATACTAATACGCTCTTTCATAATGTGTGTTGCCCATGATTTATGATTGCCTCTAGACTTTTCGCTCATTTCCATTGCGAGTCTTCTTCCAATCCCATTATCTATAACCTCTGCTAATAAACTGCTTTTGTGCTTTTTAAAGTTAATTGTAAGGTTTAAATCTTCTTTTTTAGGCGATAAGCCATGAATGATAGCGTTTTCTATTATAGGTTGAAATAACATACATGGAATGCTTTTATTATCAATATCCAAATCGGGATCAATATTAAATTGAATATTAATTTTATTGTCTAGCCTCAAATTCTCGAGTTCTAAATAAGATTTTAAGTATAAAATTTCTTTTTGCAACAACACATACTCATTATTACTCATGTCTAAAGTAAGACGCAGTAGTCTTGAAAAGGCAGTAAAATATTTGTTTGCGGCGCGTTCTCCTTTTAAAATCATCACGCTTTGCATGCCATTTAACGTGTTAAAAATAAAATGAGGATTCATTTGTGCACGCATGGCTTTAGATTCTAAAGCTTGAATTTTCCCTTTAAGTTCAAACTCTCTTTTTAATCGCCTTCTTCGTCTGTGGTTTCTAACGGAAATAAAACCGAAAATCAGAAGGATATTCAATCCAACAAACCATAATTCTTTATAAAATATTTGTTTAATATGAATGCTGTATTCTAATGTATTCGTTGGGTTTCCGTTAGAAGAAAACCCCTGAACTTCCGGATTGTATTTTCCCGGTTTCATGCCTCGTAGATCCAACTTAGAATAATTCCCTAAGTTAATCCAGTCTTCAGAAAGTTCTTTAATACGATATTGATACACATTGTTTTCAGCGTTAAACAGATCGTTAATACTAAAATTCAATGTCAGGTAATTTTGTTCATACGGTATCGTGAACGCTTTTATCGTCTCGGCCTTCGTCTAATAAAGTTTTAACTGAAACGTTTTTTTCCAAGGCCTCATTATAGAGTTGATAATCTGTTAATACAATCTTGTAACTTTTGCTTTTAGTAGCAATGTCGCTAGGGTTAAAGCTGGTAACCCCATTTAATCCACCAAAATAAAATAAATTGTCACTGGATTTAAAGTAGGACTTTGCATTGAATTCATTATGCGTTAAGCCATCAATCTCATAGTAGGTTTGCACCGCCTGCGTTTTTTTATCTACTTTCACTAAGCCATCAAACGTGCTCACCCAAATATTATCCTTACCTTCTAAAATACCAGCAATGTTTCCGTTAGAAAACCCATTTAACGAATTAAAAGGTGTGGTTAAAAGCGTTTTGGGGTTGACATATTGTAAACCATTAGTAGTTCCAATCCATATATTATTAGTATAATCTTCGTAAATAATCTTCACATCATTATCTATTAAGGGAATCAATTTCGACGATGTGTTGAAGACTGTTGTTTGTTTTGCTTTTAAATCTTGCTTAATAAGGGCGTTTTTACCTGAGGTTCCAATCCACAACGTATGTTTGTCTTTTGACAGGGTGATGCATTTAATGGGTTGATTGTTTAAATCCACTTCGGCATTCAACTTGCTTTCATTTGTGAACCGTTTGGTATTCAAGTTAAACGCATACAAGCCTACAGAGGTGGCTAGCATGAGAATATCATCACCTATCAGTTGTGCATCTACAATAGATACCTTTGGCAATGGAAAAGAATGGGTTTCAAAAGTACCATCCACAATATTGAAAGCGATTAAAGAATCATGAAAACCATAGAACCAAAATACGTTGTCATTCGGTTGAAGAAATTATAAGAGTTGTTTTTTATATAGTCATACGTTTTTAAGTCCTTGATTAGATTGACATCAATGGGTTCAAAATTTTTTGACCCTTTGTTTTTTGTAAAAAGCCCTTGATAAGTAAACACGTAAATGGCGCCTTCTGAATTTTCTGTAAAGCCTCTACAGCTAATGTTTTTGTAATCAATGTGCTTTTTAAACCCAATATCGTTATACCTAATTTTTTTTAATCCATCTTCAGTATGTAACCGTAGTGGCCTTCTGGATCATAAACCACATTCGTAATGGTGTGTTTAAAAGGAATTGCATCTTTCAATTTTAATTCATAGCCATTACTGGTTTTTGTCATTTTAAAACCTAACAGCTGTTTATTATCAATGGCAATAAAGTTGAGCGCATAATAAAAGTTTTCACTCACTTTTTCTCGGAATGTACTGGCTTTTATTAAAAGGGATATTTAAAACTTGTCTGTTTATCTCTTTCAGGTACGTGTAATTATAAGTTTTACCGTTGTAGCTATAGAAACCCGATGAGTTGGAATTAAATATAGAACCGTTAGGGACTAAAATGCTTGATGCATTTTCTTTACTATTTAAAACTGTTGCTTGTTCATTTTTAAATTGAAACCATTGGTTGCTTTGATGAATAACAATGGAGTTGTCTTCTGGTATGGTCAAGAGTTCCATATTCCCTTTTTGATCTCTATTAGCGTCGGTTGCAGGGAATTTACTAGCTTCTAGTTTATAGTGAAGCATATTGCCATTTGGAGTCAAACGGTAAATGAAATTTTTATCGGTACCCAACCAAATGTTTCCTAAGGCATCTTCAACAATATCTGTAAAAACGACATTAAGGGTTGTTCCGGGGTAGTTTAATTCTATCCATTTTGATTTTCCCGTTTTCAAATCTAAACAATTAAGGCCCTTCCCTGTGGACGCCCAAAGTTGGTCTTTACTAGATTTATAAAGTTTTGATGTCGTTAAGACCTGATGGTGTTTTTCTTTATCAAAGGCATATTCAAAAAAGAACGATCTACCATTGCCCATTTCTTTAACAACCCCATCTTTCGTGGAATACCATAGAAAGCCGTCGTCATCTAGGTATAGTTTTTTCTGAAGGTAAACACTAAAATTATTATTATTGACCTTAATGGTACTAATGTCGTAGTCTTGACTATAACCCAATAACAGTTGAAAGATGAAAAACGAAAAAAGAGCGCTCTTAATCACAGATGGAGAGACTTTATTTAATGTTGGGTTAAGCAATGGTTTGTTGGTTGGTTTTGATATTAAATATATAAAGAATAATATTAAAGCCTAAAGACCATGTAATAATTGGTCGGCAGCACTAATAAGTGGTTTTTCTTTTAGGGAAAAGTATAAAATAGCCTGTTGATAACTAGCCTGTTGGTAATTAGCAATGTACGATCTCATTTAGTGTTAAGCGAAAGTTAATGCTATTTTTATTTTTTTAAAATTAAATACACTGGAAAATGGTCGCTGTAACCTCCTTTATAGCGTTTGCCTACATAGGTTCTATAGGGGCTTCCTTTATATTTGCCGTCAAATTCCTTTAAAAAATCGGCGTCAAAAATATTGGTGTCTACATAACGTAATGTGTTCTTTTTGCGTTCAAAAAAATTAGGAGTTACTAAAAACTGGTCGAACAAATTCCATTGCTGATTGTGACTCGTGGTTCCTCTGTCTTGTGATAGCAAAGTACTCATAGGGTTATATAAACCATGACTTTGTTCCAAAGCGTTAATACTGTTGCTAGACGGATCATCATTAAAGTCTCCCATAACAATTATTTTAGCGTCTTGGTCTTTTGCTTTTAATTCTGAAATAATTTCGGTGACCCTTTCAGAGGCTCTCATGCGTTTATGTTCCGTTTCTACATCACCCGTTCGTCTCGATGGCCAATGGTTTACTATACAATGGAGTTCTAAACCTTCAAATAAGCCACTCACTAATAAGATGTCTCTCGGTTAAATCGACAACACCAAAGTCATCAATCAATTCCAAGGCATAGGATTTGGAATAAGCGACTTTAAAAACGGTGGTATCATACAGTAACGCGACATCTATACCACGTTCGTCTCGGTGAATTATAATGTACAAAATCATAATTTAAACCCTCAAGATGTTTAGAGGTGATTAAATCTTTTAGGACCGCTTCATTTTCTACTTCGGCTAAGCCTACAATTACAGGGTGCTTTAGAGTGTCTTTTTTACCAATGTTCGCAATAACATAGCCTATTTTTCTAAGTTTATTTTGATAACGTTTAACCGTCCAGCGTTTCTCGGCTGTGGGTATAAAATCAGCATCGCGCGTTAATTCATCACTGTAAATATCGAAAAGGTTTTCAATATTATAGAATGCTATCGTGTGGCTAATGTCTTTTTTTTTAAAGAAGTTTAGTTTCAAATTTTCAATTTATTGAGTTAAAAATAGGAAATTTAATCTGCTTTCAATTGCGTAACTTTGTTCTTTAAACAATATTATGCTAGAAAAAAAAGATATAGATCTTGAGAAAGCGGTTTTAATAGGCGTAGTTACTAAAGATCAGGACGAAGAAAAATCTAAAGAATACTTAGACGAGTTAGAGTTTTTAACTTTTACAGCAGGAGGAGAGGTGAAGAAACGGTTCACTCAGAAAATGGAGATGCCAAACCCTAAAACTTATATAGGTACTGGTAAGATGGAGGATGTACGTAAATACATTGAAGAAAATGATATAGGTACAGCAATTTTTGATGATGAATTATCAGCGTCGCAAGAGCGAAATATTAGTAAAATATTAGAGTGTAAAGTTCTCGACCGAACCAATCTTATTTTAGACATTTTTGCACAACGCGCGCAAACCAGCTATGCCGGAACCCAAGTAGAATTAGCGCAATGTGAATATTTGTTGCCCCGCTTAAGAGGGATGTGGACACACTTGGAACGCCGTAAAGGGGGAATTGGTATGCGAGGACCTGGTGAAACCGAAATAGAAACCGATAGACGTATTGTGCGTGATCGTATTACTTTGCTTAAAAACAAAATTAAAACCATAGACAAGCAAATGTCTGTGCAGCGCGGTAATCGCGGTCAAATGGTGCGTGTCGCTTTAGTAGGTTATACCAATGTTGGTAAATCTACATTAATGAACACCATAAGCAAAAGCGAAGTATTTGCCGAAAACAAACTTTTTGCTACCTTAGATACCACGGTAAGAAAGGTCGTGATACAAAACCTCCCATTTTTATTAAGTGATACGGTAGGTTTTATACGTAAACTGCCAACGCAGCTAGTAGATAGTTTTAAAAGCACATTAGATGAGGTCCGTGAGGCCGATTTATTATTACATGTCGTAGATATTTCTCATCCCAATTTTGAAGAGCACATAGAGTCTGTGAATAAAATTTTAGGCGAAATTGGAAGTAGCGATAAACCCACTATTATGGTGTTTAATAAAATTGACGCCTACCAAGCGAAGCCTTTTGATGATACCGATTTAATTGCCGAACGTACGGAAGAGCATTATAGCTTGGCAGAATGGAAAAAGACTTGGATGAATAGAGTGGGTGCAGACAATGCGCTTTTTATTTCAGCATTAAATAACAAGAACCTAGAAGATTTTAAAAAGCGGATCTATGATGAGGTTCGTGATATTCACGTCACCCGTTTTCCTTACAATAATTTTTTATATCCCGATTATAATTATGAGGCTATGGGAGAAGAAGAATAAACGCATTTAAGTAATAGCCTAACTGACTTCCTTTTGAAACTTCCTCAAGTTGGGGGTTACACGTTTTTCTAGCCTAGAATGCAAAAAGCACTTATAATGCGATTGCTATGTATTTAAATCCTAATAATCTTGTGTATTTCTCGTTATGGCTATCATGATTAAGCAAAAGCTCACAGTATATCTAAAGAAAAAATGGGTGAAATGGTCGCTTTTAGCAGCTGCTGTAACCGTGTTTTTTGTCATTGGTTTTTGTCTAAGTATCTATTTTGGTGTGTTTGGCAAACTTCCAACATCCAATGAGCTGAGTCATTTAAAACAAGCCGAGGCGACTCAGGTACTGGATAAAGAGGGCAAATTAATTGGTAAATATTATATTTACGACAGACAGCCTTTGGCCTATACCGATTTCCCTGAACACCTTACTAGCGCACTCATCGCGACTGAAGATGTGCGTTTTTACGAACATCATGGCGTAGATAATAAGAGTTTACTGCGTGTTTTTTTTAAAACGATTCTTTTTCAAGACCAATCTTCAGGCGGCGGCAGTACGATTACCTTGCAATTGGCTAAAAATTTATATGGAAGGCAACACCATCTCTTATTTGGAACTGTCATTAATAAATTTAAAGAAGCAATTGTAGCCAAACGCTTAGAGGCCATTTATTCTAAAAAAGAAATTCTAACACTGTATCTTAACACGGTGCCCTTTCCGGATAATACCTATGGGATTGAAAGTGCTTCACGGAAATTTTTTAATAAGCCCACATCAACACTGTCGTTATCTGAAGCAGCCACACTGGTAGGTACTTTAAAGGCGAATCATTATTACAACCCCGGACGAAATATAGAACATAGCCGGAAGCGACGCGATGTCGTGCTGCATCAAATGTTAAAATATGACTATATAGATGTCCCTACATTTGAAGAGACCAAAGCGCAAGCGGTTATTTTGGAGTATCAGTCTTTTAATCACGACTTAGGGACGGCCCCGTATTTTAGAGCTCAGGTAAAAAAGGAATTAGTTTCTATTCTAAAGGACTATAAAAAACCCAATGGCGAGTCCTATGACCTGTATAAAGACGGACTCATTATTCACACGACTTTAGATTACAAGATGCAGGAATATGCCGAAGCGTCTATGAAAGCGCATCTAAGCAGTCTTCAAAAAATGTATGAAACCTCTTATGGCAAACAGGCGCCATGGGAAAATGATAAAGCACTCATCAACACTGCTATAAAAGCGCTTCCCAAGTATAAAAAATATAAAGCGATGGGTTTGAACGCGAATCAAATAGAAGATTCCTTAGCAGTAGCGCATGAGGTGGAGTTGTTTGAATGGGAGGGAAACGTAAAAAAACAGGTCTCCACTATCGATAGTTTAAAACATTACTTAAAGCTTCTAAACACGGGAATGCTTGCTATAGAACCACAAACAGGCGCGATTAGAACCTATATAGGCGGTATAGATTACCGTTATTTTAAGTATGATCATGTCTCACAGAGTGAGCGACAGGTGGGTTCCACCTTTAAACCGTTTGTGTACACGGCAGCCATTGAAAACGGCATGCCTCCCTGCACATATTTCTCTCCAAAAGCGATAACCTATTCCAACTATAAGAATTGGACCCCTGAAAACTCGGGAACCAAAGTCGAAGACCCACATCTCAATTACAACCTTGAGAAAGCATTGAGTGAATCATTAAACACCATTGCTGTTAAAGTTTTGGACGAAGTAGGCATTGCAAAAGTAATCGCGCAAGCTAAGAAATTAGGCATCACTAAAACATTACCGAGAAGAACCTTCGTTGGCTTTAGGGGTTGCTGAGATCAATATGATAGAGCTTGCAGGCGCTTACGCCAGTTATGTTAATAAAAGCAAACCTGTAAAGCCCTATTACATTACTAAAATTGAAGATAAAAACGGCAAAGAAATCCTGTCTTTTGTGCCTGAAACTTTAGATAATCAAGCCTATTCCGATTATACTAGACAAGTGCTTTTACAGTTTATGCAAGCTACAGTGAACACGGGTACCGCTTCCGGATTGCGAACCAGCTACAATCTAAAAAATGCTATTGCCGGTAAAACAGGCACGACGCAAGATAATAAAGACGGTTGGTTTGTGGGCATTACCCCTAATTTAGTGAGTGTGCATTGGGTAGGGAATGATAATTACGGTATTGGATTTAAAACCACAGGGATAGGGCAGGGTGCCAATTCGGCCTTACCCATTTTTGCAAAATTCTACCAAATGTTGAATGCAGAGGCCAAATATAATGCCATTACCAAAGCGAGTTTTGAAAAACCAGCGGCTGAAGTAGTAGAAGACCTGGAGTGCAATACCGAAAAAAGAGATGGTTTTTTAAAACGCTTGTTTGGTAAAAAGAAGAAAGCGCGAGAGTTTGATGCGGAGGACTAAATACTTTAACAGAGTGTTTATAATAAAAACACTATTTAAATGAGCTTTGTCAGGTTGAGCTTGTCGAAACCAGTATTGATTATCTGTAAATTTAAAGACTTCAAGAAGCTTATTATAACAACAAAAACAGCAAAAAGATACAAGACTAAAAAAGCAAGCAAAACATAAGTTCTACTTGCTTTTTTTGGTAATTAAATGTTTTACTACAAATTATAACTCAAACCAAGTACCCAATAGGTTTGTAATTTATTATCTACATTGTCAAATGTTGGAACAACTTGTAATGGAATGGCCATAGGGTCGTATTGACCAAGCGCATAGCTTAGAGCTTCTTGTTTGTTGCTTCTTAAGCCAAAGTCAAAACCAACACCAATTTTCTTCCAAAGGGTGTAGCCAAACGAGTTGGTCCATGTAAAGTTAGATAAGTCGCTACTGTCATAGCTTCGGAAGGTTGAAAAGTTAGATTTAAAATTTACTTTTCCAAATTTAGCGGTATAGTCTGCCACTATTTTAGCTCCCAAGGACGATTCAAAAACAGCATCGTTTTCAGCAAAGACAAAGTTGTAGTTTAAGGGGTGAATGACCACAAAAAGGTTTTCAATAGGATTCCAAGTCCCACCAACCCCAACATCTAAGTAGCCTGGATCATTAAAATTGTCTAAAAGGGTGGTTCTGTATTCTGCTAAGCCCGAAACAGCAAAGGTCTTAGTAATATTTCTGCCATATAAAGAAGAGATGTTAAACACATCTGTAGCCTCTCTAAATTTGTCACTGTCGGTGGGGTCGTCTTTATCGTCTAACTTTACCCAACCTAAATTGACATTCAGGGCATTTCTCGAGAAAAAATCATCTTGTTTTAAGTTAGCAAAGGCGTTGACTGTAAAACCTAGGTTTGCCGAGGTGTTGTTTGGAGAACCTTGCGAATACCAATTCGTAAATTCAGAATAACTTCCTCCAATGGTACCAAAAGCCCCTTTTCTCCAACCTGGTAAGGCATCTATTTTGGTTTGAATAGCATCTGCTTCTGCTTGAAATTTATTAGCTTCCGCTTGCTTCTCTGCTTTTTCTGTTTTAAGTTCTTCTTTAGTCTGCGCATTCATGGAAACCACTCCAATAAAAAAGGCAGATAATACTATTAATTTTTTCATGTTTGGATCAATTATATTTTAAAATAAACGCTTGCAAAGATAAACGTTGTACAAATGTATATCAAAAATAAAGTAAGAAGTTAAAGTGTAAAATACGTGTAAAATTAATAATTAACAAATTTGTTAACGTTTGTAAAGCGGTACAGAAGAGCAGGCTTCCCCATACATTAATGATTTTACCACGGGTTTAAGTTTTTTAATTAACATGGTGTACGCATTTACAGGCACGGGCTTATTAGAACAGCCTTTAATAATTACAGGCATATCTGTAAAAGATGCCACGTCTATGGTGGCTAAAATGTCTTGATAAATGGAGGTTTCTAAATCTATCAGGGTTCCAATAACCACTTTTTCAACAAAAGGTTCTAGGCTTACTGTTAACAGCATAAACGCCCAGGCAGGAACAATAGCGTCTGTTGAGCAAGATAAGGCGACGTAACTATTTTTATACTTTGACCAATCGTGGTTTTTTACATGTTCTCGAAAGGCCTTTTCTCTTAAAACTAAGCCTTCCATGAGCCAATCTTTAATATCAAATAAGACACGTTCTCCTTCAGGATAAAAATCCTCAAGATCAAAGGTTACTAATTTGCTATTCGCTACGCGATTGATAATTTCATCTGCCATAATTCAAAGTTAAGTATATTTTAATGAATTTATTGATAACCTTCCGCTTGTAGCTGAAAAAGTTGGGCATAAAGCGATTGGTTTGCCATTAATGCATCGTGGGTTCCCATCTCTAAAACACGGCCTTCATCTAGAACTAAAATTTTATTAGCTTGCCGCACCGTACTAAATCTATGGGAGATAATAATGCTTGTTTTATCTTCGGTTAAGCCTATAAACCGTTCGAAAACCTCACTTTCTGCTTTAGCATCTAAGGCAGAAGTGGGCTCATCTAAAATCATCACTTTGGCGTCTTTCATATAAGCTCTAGCCAAGGCTATTTTTTGCCATTGGCCGCCGGACAATTCCTGACCCTTATAAAAACGCTTGCCTAATTGTTGATTGTATCCCCGTTTCAATTCTGAAACCACCTCATTGGCTAAACTTAATTCTGCTGCTTTTTCAATTTTATCTTGATTGTCTATTTGGCTAATATCGCCAATGGCAATATTTTCTCTAACGGTGAATTCGTATTTAAAGAAATCTTGAAAAATAACGCCAAAAAGTGCTTGATAGGCTGCTTTGTTATAGCGGTTTATATTTACGCCGTCTAGTAAAATCGCACTGGAAGTAGGCTCGTAAAAACGGAGTAGTAACTTCGTTAACGTCGTTTTTCCAGCGCCATTTTGACCTACAAAGGCTAGTTTTTCACCGGCTTTAATTTTAAAGCTGATGCCTTTTAAAATTTCGTTATCGGATTCTCGGATAAGAAAACCTCACATTTTTAAACTCAAAACCTTCCGTGATTTTCTCAGGAAGCTGCATGTCTTCCACATACTTAGAGGCGACCGAAATATCAATAAAATCGAAATAGTCCTTGAGATATAAAGCACTTTCAGAGATACGCGTAAACTTTGAAAAGAAGTCCTGTAAGTTTCGTGTTAACCTATTAAAGGCACCAGATAAGAAGGTGAGTTCGCCTAAGGAAATCACGCGAGAAATAACCCGGTATATAATAAATACATAGGCGCCATAATAGCTTAAGGTACCTAACACATTAAATAAGAAACCAAGCGCAGAACGTTTAATTGCTAATTTTTTATTTAGTTCATAATATTCTTGAGATAGGTTTTTAAAACGGTCTACTACAAAATCAGTAAGTCCAAAAAGCTTAATTTCTTTCGCCGTTTTGTCGTTGGCGCCAATATACCTCAGGTAGTCCAATTCGCGTCGTTCGGCCGTCCAGCCTCTTGCTAATGAGTATTGCTGTTGGCTAAACCAAATTTCATTTATAAAAGAAGGAATAATACTTAAGACCAGTAAAATAATAAGATAAGGCTCGAAGTAGATTAATCCAGCCACTAGTGTGGCAATAGAAATTAGGCTCTGCACTTCGCCTAAAGCGTTAGACATAAGGCCCACACGTCCTGTGGTTTGTGTTCTCGCGCGCTCCAGCTTGTCGTAAAATTCAGAGTCTTCAAGGAGACTAATATCTATTTGATTGGTTTTTTTAATGATTCTTACTGAAGTATCAATAGAATAGGCATCACCCAATAGTCCATCGGTGAGTTGAATGGCTCTGCTCACTAATTCAGAAAGAATAATTAATCCTAATTCTATAGCGACATAAGTCCAAAGCTGGGACAGATTGGTAGTCTCTAATTTGGTTTGAAGTATGATTTCATCAATGATGAGTTTACCCACCCACAAAATAATGACGGGTAAAACGGCACCAATTAATCTGCAAAACGCAGACATTAAAAAGAGCTTTTTATTGGTATTCCGCATTTCTTTAAAGAATCGGGAATGAATACCAATGCACTAAAAGATTGTTTTAAGCTGGTTTTATTTCCGTCTTTTAATGATTTTGGTGTTTGTCTTGGCATTAATTTTTGTGATTACTGCGATAGCAAAAGCCGTAGTTGGTGCTAAATTAAAGCATGCCCAGCTCTAATTTTGCCTCCTCACTCATTAAATCTTGCGTCCATGGCGGATCGAAAGTGATTTCTACTTCGGCATCTTTCACGTCCTTAAGTGATTTTACTTTTTCTTCCACTTCTAGGGGTAAGGTTTCGGCAACAGGACAATTAGGGGTTGTTAAAGTCATTAAGATTTTAACATCGTAATCTTCATTCACGAAAACATCATAAATTAGTCCTAATTCATATATGTCAACTGGGATTTCTGGATCAAAAATGGTTTTTAAAACCTTTACTATTTTTTCTCCAAGTTCTGTGGTATCTATAACTGTATCGCTCATTATATTGTACTTTTTCATTTCCGCATGGGCGGTAATTCACTTTCTAATTTAATTGTGTTTGGTATGCAACGGCATACAATTTTAATTGTTTAATCATACTAACCAATCCATTGGCACGGGTAGGGGACAAGTGTTCTTTTAACCCTATGTCATCTATAAAATCCGTGTTAGCTTCAATAATATCTTTAGGGTGTTGGTTTGAAAACGCTCTAATGAGTATAGCAATAATACCTTTGGTAATAATGGCATCGCTATCTGCCGTAAACGCGATTTTGTTGTCTTGCATTTCGGCGTGCACCCATACTTTACTTTGGCAGCCTTTAATGATATTACTTTCGGTTTTATATTGCTCGTCTATTAAGGGTAAATCCTTACCTAGGTCTATCATATATTGATAACGTTCTTCCCAATCTTCAAACATGGAAAACTCATCAATAATGTCAGCTTGTATCTCTTGTATGCTTTGCATTTTGTATATCTTATATCTGATGCAAAATTACGGAAATCTTGTAGATTTATCCCTTAGTTTCAGCAGCTATATTTAAAACCATAGTGACTAAGGGTTCAATAGCTTTATTTGGATTACCAGCATCAAAGCCAGGTGCATTGTAAGTATCACCGTCTATAAGAATAGAAAAGTTAACCATTGCAGCGCCATCGTACTGAAAAGCTTTACTGGGTGCTTCCAGTGTAGTCATGGCTTTTAAATCTGTTTTTTCAATAAGCGTCATTAGGGCTTTCCAATCTTCATCGCTACACGTTTTCACTTCTGCTTTACCGTCAATAACGTTTTGAACAGTTACCTTTTTATTGTCAATAATTATTTTTTTAAAGCTCCCTCTAGTATGTGCTTTATACTCAATTTTAATATCATTCTGCATCATTTCTGCCGCAGAAGTTTTAGTTGCCGTAAGTAGTTCCTTTTCTCCATTATAAAGCACGATTTTATTATCCTTAATTCGAAAGTTTGTAGTTTCTGTTAAGGCTTTCATCATTTTTAATTCTAAAGTGTTTTCATTCTCTAAACACATTTTTTTAGTAGAAGCTAAATCTTTAAAAGAAATGGTGTTATTTTCTAAAGTGTAATCTCCAAAAAAACGATTACATCCGGAAAATCCACTAACTTTATTTGAAGTTTCTTCAAAGTTAAGTGTCAAGTTCTCTAGGGAACTAGTGTTATTCATATCAGAAACCATAAAGGAACCATTTAAGGTTTCTTGACTGCTGTTGTTGTTTTGATCTACTGAATCTGAAGTTTTACTTTCAGATGCGCCACAAGCATTTAAAATAACTGTGAATAGTAATATTGTGATTGTTTTCATTTTAGTTGTTATTTGATTACTCGATATAATAATACAAAAAAGACGCCAAACTTGGCGTCTTTTGTTTTTTTATGTTAAGAAAACTTAGTTTCCAGCTAATGCAGCTCTAGATCCACCTGGTGCAAAAATAGCACGCATTCTATTTCTTTGTCCATCAGAGAACATATACATACATGTATCATTGGTATAATCCATGTAATTCATAGTCATGTCGTTAGACTTACAGTTCACTGTTGGGTAAGACGGACAACCGTAGTTTGGTCCATCAGAAGAAGGGGTGTCGGCAACAAAATCATCTTGACGACATCTTCCATCTCCCCAAATGTGACGTAAGTTTAAGTAATGGCCCACTTCGTGAGTTCCTGTTCTACCTTTATCAAATGGAGCGGCAACATATCCTGTACTACCAAAATACTGAGTCCCTATAACAACACCGTCTGTACTAGAGTTTCCTCCAGGAAATTGTGCGTAACCTAAGATACCACCTCCAATGCTACATACCCAAATGTTAAGGTGCGTTTCAGGAGTGATAGGAGGGTAGGCTGATTTTACAGCGTCATTCGTTCCCCAAGAGGTATTACTACTTGCGTATCTAAATGTTCCTGCTAAAGTAAATTCTATTTCTGAATCTGTAATGGCATTATCAAATTCTGATGGTAATTGATTCGCATCATTATTGGTCTTTCTAAAATCTGCATTTAATACAGAGATTTGAGAATTAACTTGTGCACTACTAATGTTTTCAACTGAGTTACTATAAACCACGTGAACATAAACAGGAATGTTTATTACACCCATACCATCATTTACGGGAAGAACATCCGGATTACGGAACCTCCACCTCCGGTTGGCTTGCCTTTAGCCGCAAGAAATTTTCTTGTATTGTACTCTACATCGTACATTTTATCCGCTAGTTGCGGATCTTTATTTAACTGTCTGTTTAAATTTACCATGGAGTAACAAGAGGCTTTGCCTTCTGCAACTCTATTTGCTTCATCTACATCGGCATCGGTGTACACGTAAAAGTTGCTCATATCTATTTTAGATTGTTCATCTTTTAGGTCTTCTGTTTTGTCATCATTACATGACGTAAATACTAAGGCTAAAACAGCCATACTTAGGATTAATTTTTTCATTAATTATTTAATATAAGGGTTAAATGTTTGCCGAATATATAAAATTATCTCAAAAAAAATGTTAAAATACTAAGGCAACCTTAACTTTTCGATAAAGTACATTTGTTGAAAAACAGTCAATGTAGTAGATTATCGGTAAAAGGCCTTAAAGAATTGGCTATTAGAGGGTTGTGTTAGGACAGCATCATCTTTGCTTTCTTAACTCCAGTGACTAAAGCGTCTATTTCTTCTTTAGTATTGTAAAAAGCAAAAGAGGCACGAACGGTTCCTGGAATGTTGTAGAAATCCATAATAGGTTGTGCACAATGGTGTCCTGTTCTAACAGCAATCCCCATTTTATCCAAAAGGGTTCCAACATCGTAAGGATGAATGCCTTTTAAATTAAAGGAAATAACTGAGGTTTTATTTTTTGAAGTGCCGTAAATTCTTAAGCCGTCTATTTTTAGAAGTTGTTCTGTACCGTAGGCTAGAAGTTCGTTTTCGTAGTCGGCAATATCATCAAAGCCTACACTATTCATGTAATCTATAGCAGCACCAAAAGCAATACCTCCACAAATGTTTGGTGTCCCCGCTTCAAATTTATGTGGTAAACCCGCATAGGTCGTTTTTTCGAAACTTACGGTGGCAATCATTTCGCCACCCCCTTGATACGGCGGTAATTTTTCAAGCCAGGTTTCTTTGCCGTAGAGCATCCCAACACCGGTGGGTCCGCAGATTTTATGAGCAGAAGTGACGTAAAAATCAACATCTAAGGCTTGAACGTCCGGTTTTATGTGCGGAGCCGCTTGTGCACCATCAATTAGTACTGCAGCACCAACCGCATGTGCTTGTTCGATTATCTTTTCTATGGGGTTGATGGTGCCTAAAGCATTAGAAATATGATTAACAAAAACCAGTTTTGTTTTATCTGAAAGTAATTGGGAATACGTATCCATTTCCAATTCACCATTTAGGTTCATAGGAATCACTTTTAATAATGCGCCAGTTTTTTCACAAAGCATTTGCCAAGGCACAATATTGCTATGATGCTCTAAAGCAGAAACTATAATTTCATCTCCTTCCTTTATTAGTGACGCAAAACCATGAGCAACTAAATTGATACTTTCGGTAGTCCCGAAGTTAATATAATCTCGTAAGCGTGTTTGGCATTGAAATGCTGTTGAATGGTATTTCCGGCCGCTTCATATTTATCTGTGGCTTCCTGGCTTAATGTGTGAACCCCACGGTGAATGTTTGCGTTGTAGTTAGAATAGTAGTCAACGATAACGTCTATAACTTGTTGCGGTGTTTGTGAGGTTGCTGCGTTGTCAAAATACACTAACGGTTTACCATTAACTTTGCGAGAAAGTATTGGAAAGTCTTTTCTTATGTTTTTTAAATCTAGCATTAAAGATCAAACCCCAAATTAACACCCAGTTTATTTGCAATTAACTTAGTAATACGTTGCTTCAATTCAGGAATTTTTACTGAACTCAGTACGTTGTTACTAAAGGCAAACATCAATAAGGCTTTGGCTTCTTTCTCGGGAATACCACGTGAACGCATATAAAACATGGCGCTTTCATCTAATTGTCCAATAGTACACCCATGTGAACATTTCACATCATCTGCAAAAATTTCTAATTGCGGTTTTGTATTTATAGACGCTTTGTCACTTACTAAAATGTTATTATTCGCTTGAAACGCATTGGTTTTTTGAGCTTCTTTATTAACCACGACCTTGCCATTAAAAACACCTGTAGCGCTATCGCCATAAATGCCCTTGTAATCTTGGTGACTTTCGCAATTGGGCTCAATATGGTGCACCAGTGTGTTGTGATCAACATGTTGTTTTTCGCCAATTATGGTAATCCCTTTCATGGTAGAATCGATACGTTCACCATTTTGGTAAAAGTTTAGATTGTTACGTATTAGTTTGCCACCAAATGAAAACGTATGCACAGAACAGTGACTTTGGTCCTTTTGATTTATAAAGGTGTTATCTATTAAAGAGGCGTTTCCGTTATCATTTTGTATTTTATAATAGTCAACAATGGCCCGTTTGTTTCCAAAGATTTCTGTAACACTGTTTGTTAAAACAGGATTATCAGTTAAACTTTGATGACGTTCAATAATTTGAACATGAGAATTCTCGTCCACTACGATTAAATTACGAGGTTGTAATAGTAATGCCGCTTCATTTCCTGTTGAAAAGTGTAAGATCTGAATCGGTTTTTCAACCATTTTATTCTTCGGAATATGTATGTAAGCGCCTTCGTTGGAAAATGCCGTGTTCAGAGATGCTAAACTGTCTTTTGTTGCGACTTTATTGAAGTAATTTTCAATAATCAACCTGTATTTTGGTTTGTTTAAAGCTGAAGACATCAAACAAACATCAATACCATCATGTGTGGTCTGTGATAAATGTGATGAGTATTTTCCGTCAATAAACACTATTTTATAAGTATCGATATCATGAAGAAAATACTTTTTTACATCTTTATATTCTAGGGCATTTTCCTGTCTTGGGAACACGCTATAATCCTCTTTTAAAATACTTTTAAGCGAGGTGTATTTCCAATCTTCCTCTTTTTTAGAAGGAAAACCAACGGTTTCAAATGTTTTTATGGCTTCGCTACGGATATCGTGTAAAGGAGAGTCCATATCGATATCATTTTCGAATGCTAAAAATGAGGTTACTAATTTTTCTTTTAAATCCATGTTGTAAGTCTTCAGTAATCAGTATTTATTTTTCAGTCCACGCAATTGCTAACTGTTTTATTTATAGGATTGACTACTTTTATTGTTTTAAGAGTAATCATGCTTGAGTAAGCTACTGCCTACTGAAGCTTGACCACTGCTTACTAATCTATGCGTTTGCTTCTTCTTTTATCCAATCGTATCCTTTTTCTTCCAGCTCGTGCGCTAATTCTTTTCCGCCGGATTTTACAATTTTACCATTGTGTAAAACATGAACGAAATCGGAACGATATAATCTAATAAACGTTGGTAGTGTGTGATTACTATTACTGCGTTGTCTTTAGATTTTAATTTGTTCACCCCGTTGGCAACAATACGAAGCGCATCAATATCTAAACGCGAATCTGTTTCATCTAAAATGGCTAACTTAGGTTCTAACATGGCGAGTTGAAAAATCTCATTTCGTTTCTTTTCTCCACGAGAAAACCCCTCGTTTAATGAGCGGGATAAGAATTTACGGTCAATCTCTAGCATTTCAGCCTTTTCCTTAATCATTTTTAACATGTCTTTTGCAGGCATGTCTTCAAGACCTTTGGCTTTGCGATTGGCGTTGATTGCGGTTTTTATAAAATTGGTCACTGACACGCCTGGAATTTCTACTGGATATTGAAAGGATAAAAAGATGCCTTTATGAGCACGCTCTTCTGCTGCTAAGTCTTCGATGTCCTCACCTTCAAGAATAATTTCACCTTTTTCAACTTCGTATTCTTCTTTCCCAGCAATAACTGAAGCTAAAGTACTTTTACCAGCACCCGTTAGGTCCCATAATAGCATGCACTTCGCCTGCTTTAACTTCCAGGTTTATTCCTTTTAAAATTGATTTACCTTCAACACTCGCGTGTAAATTTTTGATTTGTAACATATGCTTATTTTCCAATTTTAACGATTTCGTTTTGTGTTGGATTTAATTTTTTGACGTTTATAATTTCTTTTATCTCTACATTAAATGGCCATCCTTCTTTACCTTCTGGTTTAGGGATGAGTTTGCCTCTTACTTCAGCCAAGATACCATCTGTAGGTTCTTGTCTATATGGCTTTCCCATATCATATAATTCGTGCATTTTATCATCGATAACGACTCCAAAAACGGAATTTCCTACTTGCATCACTGCGGCATCCGAATAATAAATAAACTCGCCTCTTAATAACGTTAAACCATCACTCTGTTTGGCAGTTTTTTCGGGCCATCAGCACCTATTGGTGATTTTGTTGTTTTGGTGTCCTCTTTACAACTTGTAAAACATGAGGCGCATAACATTAAAATTAAAATTTGCTTCATCACTAGTTTAAGAATTTAGGATACTTAGGTAATCTATTAAAATCATCGGCAGAATGTTGAATGTATACTTTAGCGTTTTTTTCTTTCGCAAACGCTTCAAAAGCATCCATGCTGGTTAGCGTTTCTTCAACACTATAATTGAAACTTGGCACCCCACCGGAATCTCTGTTTTCTTGAAAATGGTAAAGGTCACCGAGATAATAATACTGGCCCAGCTTCAACCAAGTTTAAATAAAGCGCTTGATGCCCTGGTGTATGTCCTGGCATAGATTTTATAATAACAGAACCGTCATCAAACACATCATAATCCCCATTAAGCTTTTTTACCTTTGTAAGTGCTGCAACCGGTGGATAATTGTCTCCTTTTTTCTGTGCGTCACTAGTTATAAAATTATATTCAGATTCTTGAACCAACCATGTGGCATCGGCAAATTTTGAAGCAGAACCAGTGTGATCAAAATGGGTATGCGACAAAGCGATATAATCAAAATCTTTAGGGGTTAGATTCAATTCTTTTAATTGAGAGATTATAGAATCTTTTCTTGAGACGGTAAAAGCACCATCTGGCGTAGTAAAAGGGTCTTGGCCAACTAAGCCTTCTGCTAAACCGGCATCCCATAGTAAACGCCCCTTAGGATGTTCAATAATGTAGAAGGCATCGGCAAAGGTTTTTGTTTGGCCCTGGTACGTGGTGTCTTGAGAAAAAATGTCTAACTTATTCACCTGAACTGTTCCCCCGTTTAAGGTGTATAATTTAACCTCAGTTTGAGTTGTTTGAGTGTCTTCTTGCGCACTATTGTGACCATCTTGTATACCTTGTTTGAAATCTTTACAAGAGGTGGCAGCTATAAGTAATACAAGTAATCCGATTGTTTTTTTCATAGGTGTTTCATATTTAAATCAATACCGTTTTTTTATCCTACAGAACCTTCCAAGCTGATTTCCAATAGCTTTTGTGCTTCAACAGCAAACTCCATTGGTAATTTATTTAGTACTTCTTTACTAAAGCCATTTACAATAAGTGCTATTGCTTTTTCTGTATCAATACCACGTTGGTTACAATAGAAAATCTGGTCTTCACCAATTTTACTGGTTGTCGCCTCATGTTCTACCATGGCGGTTTTGTTTTTTGCTTCAATGTATGGGAAGGTATGTGCGCCACATTCATTACCCATAAGTAAACTGTCGCATTGCGAGAAGTTACGTGCGTTGTCTGCTCGGAATTGATTTGTACTAATCCGCGATAAGAGTTTTGTGATTTACCTGCCGAAATACCTTTTGAAATAATAGTAGATTTTGTGTTTTTTCCTAAATGAATCATTTTTGTTCCCGTATCTGCTTGCTGATAATTATTAGTCACAGCAATAGAGTAAAATTCACCAACAGAATTATCACCTTTTAAAATACAACTCGGGTATTTCCAAGTCACGGCACTTCCAGTTTCCACTTGTGTCCACGATATTTTTGCGTTTTTCTCGCAAATGCCTCTTTTGGTCACGAAATTAAAAACGCCACCTTTTCCTTCGGCATTTCCAGGATACCAGTTTTGTACTGTAGAATATTTAATTTCAGCATCGTCTAAAGCAATAAGCTCCACAACGGCGGCATGCAATTGATTTTCATCCCGACTTGGTGCGGTACAGCCTTCCAAATAAGACACGTAGCTGCCTTCGTCTGCGACGAGTAATGTGCGCTCAAATTGTCCGGTGCCTCCTTGGTTAATTCTAAAATAGGTCGACAACTCCATAGGGCAACGTACGCCTTTTGGAATATAGCAGAAGGATCCATCACTAAATACGGCTGAATTTAAAGCCGCATAAAAATTATCTTTTTGGGGCACGACCGTTCCTAAATATTTTCTCACTAATTCGGGATGCTCTTTAATGGCTTCCGAAATACTCATGAAAATAATCCCTTTCTCACCTAATGTTTTTTTGAAGGTAGTAGCTACAGACACTGAATCGACCACAATATCCATAGCGACGTTGTTCATCTTTTTTTGCTCATCTATAGAGATTCCTAATTTCTTATACATGGCCAATAGATCTGGATCCACATCATCTAACGTTTTATTAGGATCTACAGCAACTGGCGCAGAATAATAGGCGATGGCTTGGAAATCGGCTTTTTGTAATGTACGTTTGCCCACTCCGGTTCTTCCATGGTTTTCCAGTGACGAAAAGCCTCTAATCGCCAGTCAGTCATCCATTCAGGCTCTTCTTTTTTCTTAGAAATAGCGCGAACAATATCTTCATTTAAACCAATTGGGAAGGTGTCAGATTTTATATCTGTGTAAAAACCATATTCGTATTCTTTGGTTTTTAATTCTTCTCTTAAATCGTCTTCAGTATATTTTGACATAATTAGATTTTCGTTTTTAAACTCCTTCACAATGGGAAGGTTGGGATTGGTCTATAGCGAAAAAGATTCGCCGCAACCGCAAGTTCGGTTAGCGTTAGGGTTATTGAAAACGAAACCAGCGCCATTCAATCCACCCGAATATTCTAAAGTGGTACCTATGAGGTATAAAAAGCTTTTTTTATCAACAATGATTTTTACACCATTATCTTCAAAAACTTTATCCTCCGCTTCTTGGGTTTTATCAAATTTTAAATCGTAAGAAAGCCCGGAGCAACCGCCACTTTTTACGCCTACACGTACATAATGCTCACCAGGGACATAACCATCGTCAGTCATTAATTCAATAACTTTCTTTTTAGCTGTTTCAGAAACTTTTATCATATTCTTATATAGATTAACTCTAAATAGAGTGCAAAGATACGATATATGTCTGTTTTTACCATACAACCTAACATTATATTAGCATATGTGGTTATAGTATTTGTCTATGAATTGCTTTCTGTGAAACGTTTTAATTCTGAAAATCAGGATTGGTAAGAAATGAGGGATCAGATAGTGATAAAAGAAAAGCTTTTAAGTCGGCTTTATCTTGATTAGAAAGTTGTACACCACCGTCTTCTACTTTTTTCATTAACGGATCTATGGTTGGTGAGTTTTGGAGGCCTTCAGAATAAAAATCAATCACTGCATCTAAAGTTTCAAAACGGCCGTCATGCATATATGGTGCGGTGAATGCTAAATTTCTTAAAGAGGGGCTTTTGAATTTTCCGTTGTCATTGGGGTCTCCCGTTACACGGCCCAAGCCTAAATCTGAAAAATTGGCATCTAAACCGTTATTGTGAAATAGGTTGTCTGTCCACAAGGGGTTGTTGGGATTGCCATGACAATGAAAACAATCGCCACGCGATTCATCTAAAAACACCGCTAAACCATTTTGCTCTTGAGGTGTTAAGGTGGTTTCGCCCAATGAAAACTTGTCAAATTTAGAGTTCGCTGAAATAAGTGTGCGCTCAAACTGAGCCAGCGCTTTTGTGGTTAATTCTTTGGTGATTGTCGTCGTTTTAAAAGCTAAGCGAAACAATTTGGGGTACTCCGGATGCGTTGCTAATTTCGCAACGACATCATCCCAATCACTATGCATTTCTATAGGGTTTTGTACAGGTTCTAAAGCTTGTCGCTCTAAACTGAGTTCTTTTCCGTCCCAGGCGAAACGTTCATCGTAGTTCCAGGCGAGGTTGAATAGGGGCATGGCATTTCTATTTCCAAAAATGCCATCAATACCATCACTTGTGGCAGAATCATCAGTAAAGGCATTTTCTCGGTTTATGGCATGACGCACAGGACATGGTTTCATCATCAGACAAAATAGGATCAAAGAATAATTTTTTTCCCAAAGCGACACCTTCCGGAGTTTGGGGGTTGTTATTTGGAATAATAGGCGAAAGTATTGTTTGCTGAAAAAGAACTGGAATGTCTAGGGCTACAGGGGTAGGTTCATATACTTCGGTATCTGGTGAATCCTCTTTCGAGCACGCCAAGATAAAAGTAAATAAGAGCATGTATATAAACCAGTGTTTCATGTAATTACTGTGTAACGGCACCTAAACTAAACACGTTTTGTCCATTTTGATTCATCTTTAATTGTGCTTGAAAATTGGGCATAAGCATGGTGTTCCATACGGTTAAATCCCATTGGAACGTGTTTTTAAACCATTCGGCAATATTCATTTTTATTTCAAAATTAATATCTCTTTCTATGGTTATTGGGCCTAGGTCGACCTCAATAAAAGTTTCTTCAATAGTTGGTGGATTGGTATTGCCATCTGCGGCTCTTATAACATGGTATGCATAACCCGTTTCCGGCGTTGTACTGTTCGTAAATTTACCTTCTAATTGCATATAGTGATAGCCACCCACGCTTCCTAACATAGGGGTGTTGGGTACGGCCCAGGATTCTGAATTTAAATCTAAGTATGCACCGTCAATATTGTCTTCGGCATCAAAACCAAAGGTGAAAGACACATTGGTATAAGTTCCTAACGGAATATTATCTAAGGGACTATAGGTTAGATTTGTGTCTGTTTTTAGATTTACTAAGTTGTAGCCTTCTATCACAATTTTCTCACCGTTTTCTTTAGTAAATGTGACATCTGAAATGAGATACCTAAGGGTTTCTATGCTAAGCGTTTCGCCATTGGCATTTGTGTATTGTATCGTGTTAAAATCTGAACTGGTTATTTGGGTGTCATCCCAATAATGGGTAAAGCTAAACGTGGTTTTGGCGTCAGTTTGTAAAGTTAAATTGTCATCACGATCTTCACTACATGAATATAGTAGAAGTATTGAAATCATAAAAAGGGTAAAAATCTTTGGCATTATTATTTAAATTTTATCATTAGTAGGTCTGTAAAGCCTTTGTTTACTAGTATATCCCCATCATTACTAGAGGTCTCTCCCACAGCAATCACTGTTTTGTTTTTAAGCTCTGCCACACCATAGGCAAAATCAATATTAGTGCCTCCCACAGTTGTTTCCCATTGTAATGCGCCGTTGCTATCCACTTTAAGAATCCAGGCATCATTTTGACCTTGATTATTTTGAACATCAACATCTGAACTTCGGAGCTTCCTGCTAAAAGGAAACCATTATCTTGTGTTTTGACTATAGCCCTAGCCACATCAAAACTAGTGCCACCTATTGTTTTTTCCCAAAGCAATTCGCCAGCAGGGGATATTTTAATGAGCCACAAATCGGCAGCACCTATATAATTAGACACATCTTGATCCATGCTTCGGTATCACCAGCGATTATATAATTACCATCACCAGATGTTGTTATAGCCCATGCCTCATCAATTTCTCCACCTCCAAAGGATTTCTCCCACAACAAAGCGCCCGTATTTGAAATTTTAATAACCCAAAAATCGTAGGAACCCTTGTTATTAGAAATATCTGTATCTGCACTATCTGAGCTACCAGCGATAATAAAGCTGTTGTTTTCTGCTTCTACAATTCCTCGAGGTGTATCGGAAAGCAACCCTCCAAAATACTTACTCCATTGTAATGCTCCAGCGGCATCTAATTTTATAATCCAATAATCGCCACCAGCATGCTTGTTGGTATTTCTAGATGTATTGCCTTCGCCACTAGAAGCAGTCACGTCTAAAATCCCTGATACTAAATAACCGCCATCACTAGTTTGAATGACAGAAAGACCTGAATCTGTACCGGAATAGCCAAATGATTTTTGCCATGAAAGCGTCCCTGAGGCATCTAGTTTAGCTAACCAATAATCTTCTTGACCGGCGTTCCCGCTAACGTCTTCGTCGTTACTATAACTGGACCCTAAAATAGCATAACCACCTTCTTGGGTTTGAATGATGTCTTTTCCCCGGTCGTCTGCTGTGCCACCATAGGTTTTATTCCATTGCAATTCACTTTCAGCATTAAATTTTAATAGCCAATAATCGTAACTTTCGTTTGTTTTATCGCTAATATCACCATCCATGCTTTGTGTGAAACCTAGAACAGCATAGCCGCCGTCTTCTGTGCTAACGATAGCTTGTGCGCTCTCGTTTTTTGTTCCACCATAAATTTTTGTAAAATCTAAATTGCCGTAAATGCCTGTCACCCCGGCATCATAATCATCATCAGTTTTACAACCGATAAACAGTATAAATGTACTTAAGAATAAAAACAGTAAATTTTTAGAACGGGTCATCATTCGTTTAATTGCTTTTTCTAATAACAAATAGGCCTCTTTCCATATCACTAATAATAATATTTCCACTATTAAAATAGGGGTACACATTCCAAGCACCGTTAAAATTAGCATTATTATCTTCTGGATAGGTATCAAAGAATCCAACTTCTGACATGACATTTGAATCTATATTTGATAGATCAATCATTCGAACGCCAGCGCGATAATTAGCCTGATAGTACGTGTTATTATTAACATAGCCGTTATGGTCAATGGCAAGCGTTTTACCGGTGTATTCCATATGTAATTTAGGGTTGTCTAAATCTGTAAAATCAAAAACCAAGGTTCGCGTATTGCCGCCATAGTATTGTTCATCTAGTTCATCACCCAAAATAAAATATTTTTTATCCTCACTAAACCATCCTTGGTGTGTATAACCAATATTGGCATAATCTATAGTGGCGATTTCTATAGGGTTTGTTTTGTCTGTAATATCGGCAATAACTACTTTGTTTTCGTTGCTTCCAATTAAAATTTCTTTTCCTGTAAAGTCGGTATCTCGGTCCATTGTAAGTGACCACCTGTGCATCGTGAGAATAACCACCCAAATCAAAACCTCCGGCTGCTACAGGGTTTGTTGGGTCTTGTATATTTACAAAGTGCGGGCCGCCGTTATAAGTTGAAGCGCCATTTAATCTCGTGCCTACACCATAAGCATAGCCACTTTCTTCATTTATTACAATGTTATGTGCGCTACCAAAGCCAGTATAATGTGCATCTGCGTTAAAAATTTGTGGTGAATTTGCCACGGTTCTTAGTCGAGTTAAATCGAAGACTTGCATGCCGTGGTTCGCAGCCTCACTCACTATATAAGCGTGATCATTATAAACTTTGATGTCTCTCCAAGAGCTATTAATTGTTGCTGTTGGTAATAATCCTACGACCACTAAATTTGTGGGATCTGTAATATCTACAAAAACAGCGGCAGATGAAGTGCCTACAAGTGCATATTCGTTACCTGTTATGGGGTCTGTCCATCCCCAAGAATCATTGCCTTTACCTTCTGCTCCCATTTGAGAAATGGAAAGATTAGCCATAAGGTCATAGCCTTGACAGGGAAATACCCCAGCCATACCATTTACACATGGAGATGCTGGACTACTATTTACAGCAGGTTTATCGTCATCTTTAGTGCAACTAATAAACGTGAACAAGAATAAGAGTCCAGTTCCAACAACAAACTTTGGAATGTTTTTCATTTTTTTAATTTCAGTTTTTTTTAATTTTAACAAAGCATTGTACTAGGATCAACCAAAAAAACGATCTACAATTTATATTCGCGAGTTCTATTTTTTGATTAATTTTTTAGTTGTTGTTCCGTTTATTTTAACCAAATAAATGCCTGAACGATACTCTGTTAAAGGTAAAACGAATTCTTTTGTGTTAATATTGTTATTGTCATAAACTTTCTGACCCGTAATACTATAGATTTGAATACTATTAATTGATGTATTAGAATTACTTTTTATAATAGAAACCGAGTTGGTAGGATTTGGAGAAAGTGAAAATGAATTGGTCATATTATAATCAGGGGTGCTAAGTGTATTACTTTGTCTTACAACAAAAAGCCCACGTTCTATATCGCTTATTATAATATTGCCACTGGCAAAGTAGGGATAGATACTCCAAGCGCCATTAAAGTTTGCGCTGTTACTGCTAGGGTAGGTATCAAAAAAGCCTATTTCAGAAGCACTGTTGTTTGATGACAATAATGTTGGTACGTCGAGTACTCGCATTCCCGCCCTGTAATTGGCCAAATAAAACTTATTCCCATTCACATAACCGTTATGATCTATAGCAAGTGTAGGCCCAGTGTAAGTGTTAAGTAATGCAGCATTGCTAAAATCAGCATCTAAATCTATCATATCGAAAACAAGCGTTCTCGTGTTATTTCCAAAACTTTGTTCATCTACTTCATCTCCTAAAATAAAGTACCGTTGATCCTCAGTAAACCAACCTTGATGTGCATAGGCAGTTTGGGGGTAGGTAAAATCATTAATGAGAGTGACATTGGTTTTATCGGTAACATCCGGAATGACTACTTTGTCTGTATTTCCATTACTTCCAATAAATATTTGTTTACCCGTATGGTCTGTGTCAGGACCATTGTAAGTTACTACTTGCGCGTCATGTGTGTATCCTGCTGCAGTATAGTCTCCTAATGTTGTTGGGCTGGTAGGGGTGCTTATATCTACAAAAATTGGCCCACCACCATTCGCCGAACCACAACCTACTAAATAGGCAATGCCTTCAGATTCATTAATTACTATATTATGACAGCTTCCTATAACAATGTCTCCTGATCCACCGTCTCCTGTATATTTTAGTACCTGGGCTCCCTCAAAGATTAAGTTTGGATCGACTCCATTTCTAAGTATGGTTAAGTCAAAAACTTGCATGCCATGGCTGCCTACATTATCGGCAACAATAAATGCGTAATTGTTATATACTTTCACATCTCTCCAAAAATTCGTTCCAGCGGCAGTTTCAATTCTTCCTAAAAATACGGGATTCACAGGATCTGAAACATCTACAAAAGCGGTGCTATTTGTTGTGGCAATTATCGCATATTCTTTGCCTGTTTGTGAATCTGTCCAGCCCCAAATATCACTCCCTTACGGGTTGCCAGCTGCAGTTGCTAAAGTAGATATGGGCATATTAGACATTAAGTCGTAATCATTACAGGGGTAAACACCAGCCATCCCGGTGCTAGAATCGCAAGGGGTTTGTGCGAATACTGTACCTTGAAACAAAAAACAAATTAGAAATACTGAAACGTAATTTTTTAACATAAGATTTAGGTGTTAATTAATGGAGCGAAATTATAATAAAAAAACGATAAAATGTTGAATGCCTGTGTTAAAATGCACTAACAAGTGTTGTTTGTTTTTTTTTTTTTTCATAAGATTATCTATAATATACAGTCTATTTAATAAAGCTTCTTATTTTTGCAGCATGATAGAAGATAAAAATCAACAACGTACGCCCTTAAGTGAATTGGGAGAATTTGGACTGATAGATCACCTGACTAAAAATTTTGAGACAAAACAAGAGTCGACAATCAAATCTATTGGTGATGATGCAGCGGTAATTGATGCCCAAAACAAACAAATGGTTGTCACCACCGACCTGTTAGTTGAAGGTGTGCATTTCGATTTAAGCTATGTGCCATTAAAGCATTTGGGTTACAAAGCAGTTGTTGTGAATTTGTCTGACGTGTATGCCATGAATGCCGAAGCCACTCAAATCACCGTATCGATTGCGGTGTCTAATCGGTTTCCATTAGAAGCTCCGGAAGAGCTGTATGCAGGTATAGAAACGGCAGCAAAAATATATAACGTTGATGTCGTTGGTGGAGACACCACGTCTTCTACTACGGACTGTTAATATCAGTAACAGCTATTGGGCAGGTGAAATCCGGTGAAGAGGTGTATAGAAGTGGCGCAAAACCTAATGATTTATTAGTCGTTACTGGAGATTTAGGGGGGCATATATGGGCCTTCAAATTTTGGAACGTGAAAAGGAAGTCTTTAAAGTGAACCCAAATAATCAACCAGATTTAGATCACTATACGTATATCATGGAGCGCCAGTTAAAACCGGAAGCACGAAAAGATATTATAAAGTTACTCAAAGATTTGGAAGTAAAGCCAACCGCAATGATTGATATTAGCGACGGACTGTCTTCAGAAATCTTACATATTTGTAAGGCAAGTCGTGTAGGATGTGATCTATATGAGGATAAGATTCCTTTAGACCCTCAAGTAATTTCAACTTGCGAAGAATTTGATATAGACAGTACAACAGTAGCATTGAGTGGTGGTGAAGATTATGAGTTATTAATGACTATATCTCAAGAAGATTTTCCTAAAATTAAAGCAAATCCTAATTTAACAGTTATTGGTTTTATAACCGAAGAAAATGCAGGAGCACACTTGGTAACCGGAGCAGAAACAAAAATCCCGCTACAAGCCCAAGGCTGGAAAAGTTTTGATAATTAGGAACTTAATTTATAAGTAGTGACCAGTTCTTCACGACGCAATCTTTCTTGACGTTTTGCATGAACGCGGCTTAAAATGGAATTTATTTCTTTGTATTTGGGTGTTAATGGAGTAAGATTACCATTACTATTGGTGGTTAATTCTTTTTTACAATGGCAACATTTGTATTCACTAACGTGGTAAGTTACCTTTTTTGAGACTTCAAATTTGTGTCCGAATAAGTTACAATATAACTGCATAATTAAGGGAAGATTTTAGATTAAGTTTTTATAGTTGTGATTAATAGGGAGTTAAACTTAATCAAAAAAAACAAATATCCGCCCATAAGCTATGTTTTTTCGATGAAATGCACAATTTCTTTAATAAAGTCTGTTTTATTTTCTATATAACTCATGTGGCCTTCGGAAAAAATGTGCGTGTCAATGTTATGATTTTTAGCAAATTTAATGGTGTTTTTGACGTTAATTACCGTGTCTTTTTTTCCTAAAAGTATTGCTTTTTTATAGGATGTTTGGGCAAACGATGTCGAAAAATCTTCGCGACGCTTCATGCCTTCTTGAGCAGCCATATACCCTTGAAGAGATGTTTTAAGTGCGATTTGTAATGCTTCTTCAAATGCTTCTTGGTGTTCTAGCTTGCTTTTTGCGCTGAAGAGATTAGTAAAACTCATGCGTACCATGCTCTCGAAATTGGTTTGCACCATTTTATTTGCACGGGTTCTTATTTGTTTCCTTTCAGAATCATCGGCTTCGTAAGTAGAATTTAGTAAGCAGACTCCTTTTATGTTGTTAGGAAATAATTTCGCAAAGGCCAATGCCACGTAACCTCCCATAGAGTGACCTATAATGGTGTATTTTCTTAATCTTAAATGGTTTAAAACGGTTTTTACAACTGTAGCCATTTCTTCCATCGTATGAATATAGCCCAAAACACCTGTTTTTCCATGACCTAATAAATCGATACAAACCACTCTGTTGTTGTTAGATATTTTCACCACTAAATCATGCCACATCGTGTGGTCTTCAAGAAAGCCATGTAGTAAAACAATGACCTCTCCTTTTCCAGTGTCTGTATAAAATATGTTAATCCCTTTATAATCTAAAATCATATTTGAGTATATTCGACAAATATAATTTGAATGTTTTGAATAAAACCAAAGACCTTTTAATAACTAGTTTTGCATTGTTTTCACTTTTTTTTGGTGCCGGTAATTTATTATTGCCACCGCTTTTGGGCTATAATGCGGGGAGCGATTGGTTTTGGGTGCTTTTAGGTTTTATAATTACAGCCGTAGTCATTCCCATAATAGGTATTTATTCTCATGCCAAATTACAAGGAACCTTATTTGATTTTGGAAAAAAGGTCTCCAGCACATTTAGTTTGGTGTATTGCATTCTTATTTATGTTATTGCGGTAGCCATACCTTCACCAAGAACCGCAGCAGCTACACACGAAATTGCTATACACCCCACATTTGGTACCTCGCCACTATTAACCAGTTGTATTTATTTTATTTTGGTTTTGATTTTTGCTTTAAACCGCTCTAAAATATTAAACCTTATAGGTAAATATTTAACACCCTTAATAGTCATTATGCTTTTGGTAGTTATAGGTATTGGATTGTTTTCTACACAAATGATTGCCAATAGCTCCCAATTTGAAGCGCCCATTGTGAGTGGTATTTTAGAAGGCTATCAAACTTTTGATGCCATTGGGGCCGTAGTGGTTGGCGCAGTTATTATTATATCGATTAATATGAAAACGGAGGCGACTTTTGAAGCAAAGAAAGTGCTCATTAAAAAAGCTGGCTTGATTGCAGGGTTTGGATTGTTTGTCATTTATGCGGGCTTAATTGCTATTGGAGCATTTTATGGGTCAGAAATTAATATCAATGAAGATTTAAGCAATGACATGCAGCGTGCCAACTTACTACGAGGCATAAGTATTAAAGCGTTGGGAAATTTTGGTAATTCTATTTTAAGTGTTTTAATTTCTTTAGCTTGTTTTACCACCGCTGTAGGTATCGTTACAGGAACTGCCGATTATTTCAAAGGGATATTTAAAGACTCTAAAAGAGTGTATACGATTACAGCTGTTATTGCCTCTTTATTAGGGGTTCTTGTTGGGCAAATGGATTTTAACTCTATAATTGTTATCGCTTTACCTGTATTATTGTTTATTTATCCTATAACCATTGTACTCATATTGTTGAATGCTATTCCGAGAAAAATGGGCAACTTCATTGGTTTTTAGAGTGGTGGTATTGCTTACTGTTGTTTTTAGTATTCCGAGATGTATTACTGTTTTTAATGCCTACTGAAGGATTGAATAAAGTCATTACGGTCATTCCATTAGGGAAGTATAGCTTGGGTTGGCTGTTACCAGCAGTCTTTGGGTTTGTCGTAGCTAATATGTCTGTGAGGCGTACACTTCGATTGTTGTAGAATTGACCTTTACATTTATGTTGAAAAAGTTGTTTTTTAAATACGTAATAAGTAACTTTCTGTTGGTAATTAAATAATTAAATGATGAAAAAAACGTTTTTGTTAGTGGTTTGTTTGAGCGTTTGTTGGTTCGCGCAGGCACAAGATTCACCAAAAATTGGGGAGCTGTTAAGAATCAATGGACCTTCCGGACAGTTTTACAATCACGTCTCATTTCCGCAGTTAAATATATTGGTTAAACGTGGGAAGATTGCAAGTTACAAACCTGTCTGTAGAAATGAAGTCGTGATAGATGAAGTGGTGACTAAAAACAATGGAGAAACCTATGTTGTTCTCAAAAAGAAAGATGGAAGCAAGTTTTTTGATTTTATAAGTAAGGTAGAAGCAAATTATACCAAAGCGGTAGATTCAGGGAATTATCTGTAATGGAATAGTCTTTGTAAAATCCCATAATTTAATGCTTGACGAAGCTTTATTACATAGAGCTAGCTGATTGTAGGCAATAGATTAATTCTAGGGTTGTTTACGATTCTAATGGAGGCGCCATTAAGATCAATTAGTCACTAAATGAATGTTTTTTATAATGTCGGGTTCTAACAGTTTCCAGCGGTTTAACTACTTGTTGAAAATGACCGCTATTAATGCAGCCGCTTTATAGCCGAAAAGGCTTTGTCTACAACATGATCTTCTACTAAAACGGTGAACTCATTAGTTGTAGAAATGACTTCGTATAGTGAGATGCCTTCCCAAGCAAAACGCTTAAATATTTGGTAATACAAACCTGAAATTTTTGAGTTGTTTTCTCGGTAGACGAATGCTGATTGCCGATAGGTTTTCCTGTAAACCAATCAATACTTCATGCTTAAAATGGTCTTGTATCTTTTGCTTTTCGGAAGCAGAAATCACCATATTACTTTCATGGATGCCTCGGGAGAACCCGTAAAAAGCATGGGTGTCTATTGTTGCCATAAGTTGACTGTGGCTGTTTATTAAGGTCTTAGAATTCCGGAACGTAAAATCAACGAGGTTAGAACGTACGGTAATATCTCCTAAATTTTTTAACACTGCCTTTAATTGATTGGAATGTCTTAAATCTTTTGGCGGGTTGTACCGTCGTAAAGCCATCATAATCGCACCAGTTTTTACTGGTTTTCTTAACATAGTACTAATAGGAGTCTGCAGTTCTTCTGCTAAGGCTGAAAAATTAATAATGCTTCGTGATAATGCTTCTTCCAGGAAGGGTTGTGTAACCAAAATTTCTTCAACGCAAGTGGCAATGGTCTTCATGTTGTTAATTATTTAACATTTTGTGTAAAAATAGACTAATTTTTTAATTTTCATTTACTTAAGGACAGTTCCGAATAATTTAGCCTACTAAACAAACAAAAAGTATGCTAGTATTAAAGTTTGGAGGGACCTCTGTTGGGTCTGTGGAAAACATGACCCGTGTAAAAAATATTATAATCGATGGCGAAAAAAAAGTCGTTGTTTTATCTGCAATGTCCGGCACTACAAATGCCTTAGTTACTATTTCAGAATGTATAAAAAATGGTGAATTAGAGCAGGCCGTACTTAAAATAGAGGCTTTGCATGACACCTATAAAAAAACCGTCTCAAATTTAATTAGTAATCCCTTTTTAGTCATTGAAGCTAAGGCCTACGTAAACACTATATTTTTAGGGTTGAGAGTGCTTTCAAACACGTCGTATTCTG
This sequence comes from Lacinutrix neustonica, assembly GCF_026625145.1. Lineage (GTDB taxonomy): Bacteria > Bacteroidota > Bacteroidia > Flavobacteriales > Flavobacteriaceae > Lacinutrix > Lacinutrix neustonica. The sequence continues at coordinate 2,566,109 of NZ_CP113088.1, forward strand.
TTTTATTACATAATAAAATTGTTGCCCAAGGTGAGTTGTTATCTACCTTTTTATTTAGCCAATTCTTATTTCAAGACAAAATAAAAGTAGCGTTGTTGCCAGCATTAGATTTTATGAAAACGGATAAAAATAACGACCCGGATGATTTGTATATCAAGCAGAATCTAAATAAGATACTGGATGAGGTTTCTGATGCCGACATATACATCACACAAGGTTTTATATGTTTAGACGCTGAGGGAAATATTTCAAACTTACAACGCGGGGGAAGCGATTACACGGCAACTATAATTGGAGCAGCCTTAGAGGTAGATGAGGTGCAAATATGGACAGACATCGATGGTTTTCATAATAACGATCCGCGTTTTGTTGATAACACTAGAGCGATATCAAACCTCTCTTTTGACGAGGCGGCAGAACTTGCTTATTTTGGAGCAAAAGTGCTACACCCACAAACCGTCATGCCCGTGCGAGCGTTAAATATTCCGGTACGTTTAAAGAACACCATGTCTCCGGAGGCTTTTGGCACATTGATTACGCACCATACTCATGGTGAGGGAATTAAAGCCATTGCAGCTAAGGAAGGCATCACTGCGATCAAAATCAAATCGGCAAGAATGCTACAAGCTCATGGCTTTTTAAAAAAAGTATTTGAAGTCTTCGAAACTTTCGAAACAGCAATAGATATGGTTACTACTTCAGAAATTGCTGTATCATTAACTATTGATGACGACACACATTTGGAAGTGATAGTAGCAGCGCTTAAAAAAATAGCTCACGTTGAAGTCGATGATTTTATGAGTATTGTCTGTTTGGTGGGAAATAACATTATTTACCACCCGGACACCCCTCAGCTGTTTCAAATATTACAAGATGTTCATGTACGAATGATTGCTTATGGGGGGAGTAACAATAATATTTCACTGCTGGTCAATACCAGTGATAAACAGGAAACCTTGCGTAAATTACAGCGTTACGTTTTTGAAAACACGGATCACTTGGTGTTGAGTTAAAACAAAGAAAGCGAGGGTTTAGACTCGCTTTTCTTAACTTTATATTAATTTTTTTATTGATTCATCAGTGCCTCAATTTCATCGGCCTCAATAGGAATATTACGCATTAAATTAAAAGGTTCTCCACTTTTTTGTATAACCAAATCATCTTCTAAACGAATACCAAAACCTTCCTCAGGAATATAAATACCGGGTTCTACCGTAAAGATCATGTTTTCTTGCATGGGCTCTGTTAAAATACCATAATCATGCGTGTCTAACCCAATGTGGTGTGAGGTACCGTGCATAAAGTATTTTTTATAGGCAGGCCAGTCTCGGATTTTCGTTTTTAACATCGACTTTATCGAGTAAACCTAGATCGAGTAACTCTTTAGTCATTAATTTACCAACTTCAACGTGGTATTCTGCCCATAATGTCCCTGGAACTAATAATTTTGTCGCGTCATTTTTTACGCGATTCACAGCATTATATACTTGTTTTTGGCGGTCTGTAAATTTTCCGGAAACAGGAATTGTTCTACTCATGTCGCTACTGTAGTTCGCATATTCAGCGCCAACATCTAACAAGATTAAATCACCAGCTTTACACTGTTGATTATTTTCTATATAATGTAAAACATTGGCATTATTACCGAAGCAACAATGGGTGTGTAGGCGAATTTTTTAGATCGATTTCTTAAGAATTCGTGCATAAACTCGGCCTCAATTTCAAATTCCCAAACGCCAGGTTTTACAAAGCCTAAAACACGTTTAAAACCTTTTTCGGTAATGTCGCAAGCCTGCTGCATTAAATCAATTTCTACCTGGTCTTTAACCGAACGTAAACGCTGTAAAATAGGATTACTTTTAGCAACACGATGCGCAGGATATTTATTTTTTAGCCATTTGGTAAAACGGTCTTCACGAGTTTCGGTTTCTATATTCGCACGATAATGCTCGTTAGTATTTATATACACCGTGTCGGCTTGCGTCATGATCTCAAACATGATTTTTTCCATCTCTTTCAGCCAATACACGGTTTTAATGCCGCTGGTTTCAAGGGCAGCGTCTTTGGTTAGTTTTTCGCCTTCCCAAACCGCAATATGATCGTTGGTCTCACTTAAAAATAAAATTTCCCGATGTTTTTCATTTGGACAGTCCGGAAACAGGACGAGGATACTTTCCTCTTGATCCACCCCACTTAAATAGAAAATGTCTCTACTTTGCTCAAAGGGCATCGTACTATCGGCCCCTATGGGATAGAGATCGTTAGAGTTAAACACCGCTAAACTTTTAGGTTGCATTTGTGTAGCAAAGTTTTTACGGTTTTTTATAAAGAGTTTCGAATCAATTTTATGGTATTTCATTGGATAAGATTTTTATTCATTCTCACGACAGTGGGAATCTATTTAGAGTGTGTTTTATTAATTGAAGTTTCCATACTTCAGAAGCAGAAACCTCAATAGTGGTATTATTTGATTTCCGTAAAAATAACAATATTTATATCGCTTAAAGAAATTCTAGCTAACATTTGTCAATCTGTTTTGTTGATTTTAACAGAATCCTTACCTTCATCCTTTAATCCATATTTTATGACCTTCAGATTCCTTTTCCTTTTCCTTTTTTGCTGTATTTTTAATGCAAAAGCACAACGGCCTGCAACAACTACTATGGTGGTGCAACAAGCGCTCAAACAAAAAAGTGAAAATGAACGTCGCTCGTTAGTAAAGAATGTACCCTTTGAAAACATTGGACCCACAGTGATGAGTGGTCGTGTGGTTGATTTGGCTGTGAATCCCGAGGACCCAACAGAATTTTATGTGGGCTATGCCTCCGGAGGGGTGTGGCATACTGTAAATAATGGCACTACGTTCGTCCCAATTTTAGACAACGCACAAACCCAAAATGTGGGTGATATTGCGGTAGATTGGAAAACAAAAACCATTTGGGTGGGAACAGGAGAAAACAATGCCTCGCGCTCTTCTTACTCCGGAATAGGGGTCTTGAAATCTAAAGATAATGGCGCCAGTTGGGAACATGTAGGTTTATCTAATGCCCACCATATTGGTCGTATTTTAATCAATCCTAGCAATCCGGAAGAAGTGACTATTGGCGTGACAGGCGCTTTGTATTCCAAAAGTGAGGACAGAGGTGTTTATAAAACAAAAGATGGAGGAAAAACATGGCTGCAAACCTTATTTGTAGATGACGTAAGCGGGATCATTGATCTTCAACACGCACCTAGCAACTATAATGTTATGTTTGCCTCGTCGTGGACTAAAGAGAGAAAAGCATGGAATTTTGAAGGTAACGGCAATAATTCAGCAATTTATAAAAGCACAGATGCCGGAGAAACTTGGGCGCGTGTTTCAACAGCAACCAGTGGCTTTCCAACAGGTTCCGGAGTAGGTAGGATAGGACTGGCACTTTATGATGAAACGACTATTTATGCCATTCATGATAGTCAGTTCCGCAGACCTTACGGGGATAAAAAAGAAGAAACGAGAGGGCTTCAAAAAGTGGATTTTAAAACGATGGACACTGAGACGTTCTTAAATCTTGAAGACAAGAAACTCAATGGTTTTTTAAAGATGAATGGTTTTCAGGAGAAATACCGTGCTGAAAATGTAAAACAAATGGTGCGAAGTGGCCATGTAAAACCAGTTGATTTGGCAAACTATTTAGAGGATGCCAACTCCATGTTGTTTGAAACTCCAGTCATTGGTGCTGAGGTGTATAAAAGTATCGACGGTGGGAAAACATGGCAGAGAACACATGAGGATTATTTAGACGACCTGTATTATAGCTATGGGTATTATTTTGGGCATATTTACGTGGCTCCGGATAATAAGGATAACATTTATGTGTATGGTGTTCCTATATTAAAATCTAAAGATGGCGGCAGCACTTTCACTTCCATTAGTGCAGAAAATGTACATGCAGACCATCACGCGTTATGGATCAATCCCAAAAATCCAAACCATTTAATAAATGGTAATGATGGTGGGGTTAATATTACTTACGATGATGGTGAAAACTGGATAAAAAATAATGCCCCAGCCGTTGGACAATTTTATGCTATTAATGTAGATCATGCAAAACCATACAACGTCTATGGTGGTTTGCAGGATAATGGCGTATGGGTTGGTGCCAATACTGCTCAAGACAATAAGGCTTGGCAGCAAAGTGGTCAATATCCATGGGAAAGTATTATGGGAGGTGATGGCATGCAAATTGAAATTGATAATCGTAACACTAATATTGTTTATACGGGGTTTCAGTTTGGCAACTACTACAGAATTAATCGAGGGACTGACGAGCAAAAATACATACAGCCCAAACACGAGTTGGGTGAAAATCCCTATCGATTTAATTGGCAAACCCCTATTCATTTATCGCATCACAATCAAGATATTCTGTATTTGGGAGGTAATAAACTTATGCGTTCTATGGATAAAGGAGAGACATGGAAAGCCATAAGTGACGATTTAACTCAAGGCGGAAAAAAAGGAAATGTAGCCTTTGGAACGTTAACCAGCATTAGTGAATCGCCTTTCGAATTTGGATTACTTTATGTGGGTAGTGACGATGGGTTCGTTCATATTAGTAAAAACGCCGGTGGCTCGTGGGAAAACATAAGTGAAGGGTTGCCAAAAGACTTGTGGGTGAGCAGAGTAGTTGCATCAAAGCATGAAAAGGGAAAGGTATATGTAACATTAAACGGGTACCGTTGGGATGATTTTAATGCTTACGTATACGTAAGTTCTAATTATGGAAAAACATGGAAAGACCTTAGTGAAGATGTGCCCGATGCACCAATTAATGTCATTCGTGAAGACCCTGTAAGTGATAAAACAGTGTATTTAGGTACAGATAATGGGGCGTACGTTTCTTTTAATGATGGTATTACATGGCATGCTTTTTCAAAAGGCCTACCAGCGGTTGCGGTACATGATATAGTGATTCAGGAAGACACTAACGATTTGTTGATAGGAACGCATGGCAGAAGTATTTATAAAGCAAATGTAAGCGCATTACAAAAGGTGGACGTTGCACAACTGAAGGCGCCTATAAGTCTATATGAGATAAAGAATGTTACTCATTCCGGTCGTTGGGGAAATAGCTGGAGTAAATGGATGACACCCAATGAACCAACGATAACCATTAATTTGTATGCGAATGCTTCAGCAAAAAAAACCATTGAAATAAGAACGGATCAGAATTCCGTTTTAAAAACGATTCATGCTGAATTGGATAAAGGGTTTAATTATGTGGCGTACGATTTAACGATTACTGAGGACGGGAGAAAAAAACTGTTAAAAGAAAACACGAGCATTGACATTCAAAAAGCCAAGAACGATAAATATTATCTTCCAAAAGGAAAATATTTAGTGTCTATCGATGGCGTGACAACCGGTTTAGAAATAGAATAAATAATAATTCGATATTTTTTGAGTTTTATAGTCAAAACCAAATCTAATGAAATACCTAAATATAATTGCAGCCATAGCGGTGTTGGTGTCATTTACAAATTGTAGTGATGACAATAAAATTGTACCAACGGAGCCTGAAGCAAATTTGATTATTAAGTTTCAATTTGATCCTGCTCAAGAGCGTCTCAATAATTTAGGGGAACCCGCTGCAGTAGCGGCCGGTAATGCCGCACAATCTCCGGATTTCGCAAGAATGAGTGCTAATTACATTGAGTTTGCACCCAATGCAACAACGCTTTTAGGAGAGGGGGAGATTGTTTTTGAAGGGCCAAAAACTACTGCAGGAGGAAGCAATGCCATCGATTTTCAAAACGTAACCTTTGCTGGAGACGGTGACACGTTTCTTACCATTCCATTAAATGATGTAGCGGTTGGTAATTATAAATGGGTTCGTGTGTCATTAGCTTATCAAGAAGGTGCTATTCAGTTGTTGTCTAATGGAGTTGACTACACAGGAACGCTAGCAAGTTTTGTAGGTTATAATAACTATATTACTTCCTTCGACTTAAACGGAAGCACTATTGAAGTTAATGATAATAAATCACAAGGGTTTTGGGCTTTCGAAACACAGGGATTCACGGTTCAAGGTCAGGCTCCGGAGGGAGCGACCACGGTTCCAAATCCGTTATTTAATTCTTCTCCAATACCCCAAGGATCGTGTGTGGTAACGGGTGAATTTGAAAATGGTCTCACCCTTACAGGAAATGAAACTAACGATGTTAGAGTGACACTCTCCTTTTCGATTAATAATAGTTTTGAATGGACAGAAGTAAACGCCGATGGGAAATATGAACCAAATGCTGGAGAACAAGTGGTTGATATGGGGCTTCGTGGATTGATCCCCATAGTTGCAAATTAATTTCAATTTAGTGTGGTGTTATACAACGATGACTGTAACAATTTAATACATTGGTTGTCTTTTTATAAACGATAAACCTCTCGATTATGAAAAAATTTCTACTGTTATTCTTCTTTATAGCTATTCATATAACCATTAAGGCTCAGGAGTACTCGGAGTTTTCAAGGCTTATACAATACAATCGGAGGCTTTCGAAAAAGCAAGAGAAATAAGGATTTGGGTGCCTTTTTCTTATACCGAAACCAAAGAGAGTTATCCGGTTATTTATCTTTTTGATGGCCAATTTGATGCTTTGTTTGACATGACCACAGGGATTAGTGATTACATGTCGCAGACGGGATTAGCCTCAGAATACATTATTGTAGGTGTTAAAACCGAAGACAGGCCAAAAGAATTTACGCCAACATTTTTAAATCCAAAAACGGGTGCAAACTGGAAAGATAAAGGAGATGTGGGCAACGCTAAACTACTAGAAATCCATTTACAAAAAGAAGTATTTCCTTTTGTTGAAAAGCAGTATAGAACTACGCCTTTTAGAGTCGCCATTGGTCATTCTCTAGGAGGGACGTTTCTATTGAATACTATTTTGGATCAGCCTTCCTTTTTTAAAAGTATTATTGCCATTAGCCCAAACATTACTTACGATTTCGAACAATTAGTGACACGATTCTCAGAATTCACTGATAAAAATAAGGTGCTCAATAAAACCATTTATATTTCTACAGGTACAGCGGAGCGCTTGGAGGAAGTCTTTAAGCCATCGACGATAAAGTTAGATAGTGTTTTAAAAAATGCCGATTTAAAAGGACTAAATTATAGGTTTGAAGTTTTGGAAGGTTTAAATCATTCTGAAACTCCAATAGTGAGTATCTCAAAGGGAATGAATCAAATATCAAAAATTTGGAACTTATCAGAAGTGCAACAAGAGCATTTTCTCAAAGATACGTCAGATACATTCATTAATCACCTTAAGGCATTTTACAAAAATAAATCTAGGTGGGCAGGTTATGACATCATCCCGTCTGCTGATGAAGCGAATGGTTTTGGTTATTTTGTTTTTCATGAAGGGGATGCAAATCTTGGTCTTGAAATTATTGATTGGGCCTTAAAATTGTATCCAAATAATGTTAATTTATATGACAGTAAGGGTGAAATGCTCGAAGCGCAAGAAAAATTTAAAGAGGCTTCTGTGTATTATAAAAAAGCTCTAGATAAATTAGAAACTAAAAAAGAAGAATATGATGAAGAAAACTATAACTATTACAAAGCGATTTATTTAAAAAACTTAGAGAGAGTAAATAAATAACCCTAATAGGTAAATACTCTTTTTTAGACTATTTAATGATTTAACTTAAACCCATTCTAAATTTCGACGAAAACAGTATTTAAAATTTGTTTGACCAGCTAACAGGCGTTATCTTTGTGCAACAAATAATTAACTACATACATAATGAGCGGAATTTTAAATTCGTCAATAGGAAGAAAGTTTGCCATGGCACTTTCGGCACTCTTTCTAATGGTTTTTTTACTTCAACATTTTGCAATTAATATTTTATCGGTATTCAGTCCAGATACTTTTAACGAAGCCTCTCATTTTATGGGAACCTTTTGGGCGGTACAGTATTTGTTGCAGCCGGTGTTAATTTTCGGGGTTGTTTTTCACTTCGTTATGGGTTTTGTTTTAGAGATAAGAAACAGAAAAGCCGGACAAATTAGTTATGCTAAAAATAATGGTGCTGCCAATTCAACTTGGATGAGTCGTAACATGATTTGGAGTGGACTAGCGATTTTAGCTTTTATAGTACTTCATTTTATTGATTTTTGGTTGCCGGAAATTAACACAAAATATATTGTGGGAGATCTGTCTCGGAACGTTGCCTAACGGTGAGTTTAGATATTATGAGGAACTCGTTCACAAATTTGTAAATCCCGTTAGAGTTGGCGCCTATGTGATTGCATTTGTATTCTTAGCACTACACTTATTACATGGTTTCAATTCGGCATTTCAATCGATTGGAGCAAATAACAAATACACAAAAGGATTAAAAGGATTTAGTAAAATCTATGCTATAGGAATTCCATTAGGATTCATCTTTATTGCATTGTTTCATCATTTTAATCATTAAATAATAGAGAGATTTATGGCTTTAGATTCTAAAATACCTCAAGGTCCAATTGAAGACAAATGGACGAATTATAAAAACCACATTGACTTAGTTAACCCAGCGAACAAACGTAACATTGATGTTATCGTTGTAGGTACTGGATTGGCTGGTGGTTCTGCTGCAGCTACTTTGGCAGAATTGGGATATAACGTAAAGGCGTTCTGTTTTCAGGATTCTCCAAGACGTGCGCATTCCATTGCTGCTCAAGGCGGAATTAATGCTGCAAAAAACTATCAGGGTGATGGGGATTCTACCTATCGCTTATTTTACGATACTGTAAAAGGTGGCGATTACCGTTCGCGTGAAGCAAACGTATACCGTTTGGCTGAAGTGTCTGCTAATATAATCGATCAGTGTGTGGCACAAGGCGTTCCTTTTGCTCGCGAGTATGGTGGATTGCTAGACAACCGTTCGTTTGGTGGCGTATTAGTATCACGAACGTTTTATGCAGCAGGACAAACAGGGCAACAATTATTATTAGGCGCTTACTCGGCTATGAACCGTCAAATAGGTCGTGGTAAGATTAAAATGTACAACCGTCATGAAATGTTAGACGTTGTAAAAGTTGATGGTAAAGCACGAGGGATTATAACGCGTAACTTAATCACTGGAGAAATTGAACGGCATTCTGCGCATGCCGTGGTTCTTGGAACTGGTGGCTATGGTAATGTTTTCTTCTTATCCACCAATGCGATGGGAAGTAATGTAACTGCAGCATGGAAAGCACATAAAAGAGGCGCATATTTTGCAAATCCTTGTTATACACAAATTCACCCTACTTGTATTCCCGTTTACGGAGACCATCAGTCTAAATTAACATTGATGTCTGAGTCATTAAGAAATGACGGACGTATTTGGGTGCCAAAACATAAAAAAGATGTAGAGGCAATTAGAAATAAAACATTAAAACCAACACAGCTTGCTGAAGCCGATCGTGATTATTACTTAGAGCGTCGCTATCCAGCCTTTGGTAACTTAGTGCCTCGTGATGTGGCCTCTCGTGCTGCGAAAGAACGTTGTGATGCTGGTTTTGGAGTGAATGCTACTGGTGAAGCGGTCTATCTAGATTTCGCCTCAGCCATTCAGCGTTATGGAAAGGAACAAGCGCACGTTAAGGGATTAGATGAAAATGATGCGGTTTTAGTTAAGAAATTAGGTCAAGAGGTTGTTAAAAATAAGTACGGTAACTTATTCCAAATGTATGAGAAAATCGTTGACGAGAATCCATACGAAACGCCAATGATGATTTACCCAGCAGTACATTATACTATGGGAGGTATCCGGGTAGACTACAACTTGATGACTACGGTTCCAGGATTGTATGCGATTGGAGAAGCCAATTTCTCAGATCACGGTGCAAATAGATTGGGTGCTTCGGCACTTATGCAAGGTTTAGCAGATGGTTATTTTGTGTTACCTTATACTATTGGTGATTATTTATCTGATGATATTCGTACAGGGCCTATTTCAACAGACACTAAAGAGTTTGAAGAGGCTGAAGCTGAAGTAAGAAAAAATATAGAGCACTTAATTAATAATAAAGGATCGCATTCTGTCGATTATTTCCACAAGAGATTAGGTAAAATCATGTGGAACAAATGTGGAATGGCTAGAAACGCTGAAGATTTAAAATCGGCAATTACTGAGATTTCAGAATTAAGAGCTGAGTTTTGGAAAGACGTTCGCGTACCAGGAACAGCTAATGAATTCAATGAAGAATTAGCAAAAGCAGGTCGTGTTGCAGATTTCTTAGAACTTGGAGAATTGTTCGCTAAAGATGCTTTAGAAAGAGAAGAATCTGCTGGGGGTCACTTTAGAGAAGAATATCAAACACCGGAAGGAGAAGCGATGCGCCGTAAGGAATTTCAGTACGTATCTGCCTGGGAGTATAAAGGGGAGCCCAAAGATGCTGTCCTTCATAAAGAAGCATTAGCATACGAAAACATAGAAGTTAAAGAAAGAAGTTATAAATAAAGAAAAGCTATGAATTTAACGTTAAAAATATGGCGTCAAAAAGATGCTAACGATAAAGGGAAAATGGTTGATTACAAAATCAGCGATATCTCTCCGAGACATGTCTTTTCTTGAAATGTTAGACGTTTTAAATAACGAATTAATAGAAAAAGGCGATGAGCCAGTATCTTTCGACCATGATTGTCGTGAAGGTATATGTGGGTCATGTTCATTATATATCAATGGCGAAGCCCATGGTCCAGATCGTGGCGTAACGACTTGCCAGCTGCATATGCGTATGTTTAAGGATGGAGATACCATTTTTATAGAACCCTTTAGAGCAAAAGCGTTTCCTGTAATAAAAGATTTAGTTGTAGATAGAACCGCGTTTGATCGTATTCAGCATGCTGGAGGGTTCATTTCGGTAAATACTTCAGGAAATACCATTGATGCGAATACCATTCCAGTTAATAAAGCAGATGCAGATGATGCGTTTTCTGCTGCGACCTGTATTGGGTGTGGCGCTTGTGTGGCCTCTTGTAAGAACTCTAGTGCGATGTTATTTGTTGGCGCTAAGGTGTCTCAATTTGCACTATTACCACAGGGGCAGGTGGAAGCTACAGATCGGGTGTTAAATATGGTAAAGCAAATGGATGATGAAGGCTTTGGTAACTGTACAAATACAGGTGCTTGTGAAGTGGAATGCCCAAAAGGAATTTCACTAGAAAATATTGCGCGTATGAATCGTGAGTATTTAGCAGCGAGCTTAAAAGGATAACAATTATTACTCCAAGGAGTCGTTAAAGAATTTCAATAATTAAAAAACCCAAGTTTAAACACTTGGGTTTTTTAGTACATTTACATAAAACAAGTATGATGAACCGTTTTACTTTTCTATTATGTTTTGCTTTAGTTTTCCTTAATTGTAAAGGGCAACAAACAAAAAATGCCCCTGTGGGCAAACAGGAAGTTACGAATAATAACATTGAGAATTACTGTTTTGATACACAAGTGCTCCTAGAGGATATTAAGGAACTTTCGTCTGATGCATATGAAGGTAGAAGAACCGGGACTCAAGGTGCAGAAAAAGCCAAAAACTACGTTATAGAACGTTTTTCCCAATTAGGAGCTAAACCTTTAGGAGTCAAATACGAACAACCTTTTCAGTTTTCATCCTTCGGCAAATCATATGAAGCAACCAATATTTTAGCCTTGATAAAAGGTACAGAAAGCTCACAGGGGTATATCGTTTTATCCGCACATTACGATCATGAAGGTGTAAAAAATGGTCAAATTTATAATGGAGCAGACGATGATGCATCAGGCATAAGTGCACTATTTGCTTTTGCATCCTATTTTAAAAATAATCCACCAAAACACCATGTGATTACGGCGGCTTTTGACGCTGAAGAATTAGGCTTAAAAGGCGCATACCATTATGTTCAAAACCCATTGATCCCAAAAGAAAGTCTCAAGCTCAATTTAAATATGGATATGATAAGCCGTAGTGCCAATAATGAGCTGTTTGCTATTGGCTCACGGTACTACCCACAATTAAAACCGGCAATAGAAACTTTTAAAGGTTTAGGGAAAGCACGTCTGTTAATTGGCCATGAAGGTTTAGATAAGGGAGATAACTGGACGAATTCAAGTGATCACGCCGCATTTCATAAAGCAAAAATTCCATTTATTTATTTTGGGGTTCCGGACCATGAAGATTACCATAAACCAACAGATGATTTTGAGCGTATAGACCACCAGTTTTATAAAGATGCTGTACAAACCATCATTCGTGTCTTTGAAGTGTATGACGCGATGCCACTTTAATATTTTATTTCATGACAAATTCGCACAAGATTTATACTATAAATATTGAAAAATATAAGAAAGCAGTATCTAAAATATACAAGCAACTTTCGGGATTAAGTATTGCAAGGTTAGCCGTTTTTTTAGCAACCATTTTAGGGGTTTACATTGCATTTAATAATTGGCAAATAGCGCTAACTATTGGGTTTTTAGGAGTTGTTGCGTTTTTATATTTACTTTCTAGGTACACAAACTTAAAGGCAAAATATAATCTCGAAAAAGCGTTAGTAGCCATTAATGAAGAAGAACTAAAAATTGCTTTTGGAGACTTTCATCACAAAAACGAAGGATTAGTGTTTCAAGATCCCAAGCATAATTTTGCCTTGGACATTGATTTATTTGGACGTGGTTCTTTCTTTCAATTTATAGACCGAACCGTTATTAATGAAGGGACTCAGGATTTAGCAAAAGCTTTATTAGCCAACAATATTAAAGAAATCACAAGCCGTCAAGAAGCAATAAAAGAACTAGCCTCAAAATTAGATTGGAGACAGGACTATCAAGCGAAAGCCAGTTTAATAAAAGTAGAGACCAAATCTAAAACCATTATTACATGGTTACAGTCTCATCAGTCGTTTTTACCTTCACTAATGAAATGGCTGCCAATGGTCTTTTCAATAGCATCTTTAGTACTCATTATTCTTGCTTTTACGGTGATTTTGCCTGGACTATACTTAGGGTTTTGGTTGCTGTTAGGGTTATTCATAACCGGGCGCTATTTAAAAAAAATAAATAATTTGGCGGCGCACACAGATAGCATTCGAGACACGTTTAGGCAGTATGCGCAGTTGTTAGAAGGTATAGAGAATGAAACGTTTACTTCGCCAATGCTGCGGCAAAAACAAGGACAAATTCAACTAAAAGATAAAAAAGCATCTCGTATCTTAAAAGAATTATCTAAAGCCATGGATGCTTTAGATAATAGAAGCAACCTTATTTCTGCTATTTTTGGAAATGGTTTTTTTTTAACCGATTTGCGAAACAGTTTCGCTATAGAGCAATGGATAGAAACCTACAAAGACACCGTAGAGGATTGGTTTGAAGTGGTTTCTTTTTTTGATGCTTTTAATAGCTTGGGTAATTATGCTTTTAACCATGAGCAGTATGTCTATCCCGAGATTGTTGGAGAAAAAGGCCATACAAAAGTGTTAAGTTTAGGACATCCCTTACTAAAATCAGAGAAGCGCATTGATAACGATTTCGAAATAAAAAACCAGCAGTTTTATATTATAACAGGGGCTAATATGGCTGGGAAAAGCACGTTTTTACGTACCGTATCTTTGCATATGGTTATGGCAAATATAGGCTTACCCGTTTGTGCGAAAAGCAGTGTGTATAGTCCGATAAAGCTGATCACGAGCATGCGAACGTCGGATTCTTTGACCGATGATAGCTCCTACTTTTTTAGTGAATTAACAAGACTAAAATATATTGTAGATGCCATTAAAGAAGATAATTACTTCATTATTCTAGATGAAATCCTCAAAGGCACAAACAGTACAGACAAAGCCATTGGGTCAAGAAAGTTTGTTGAGAAACTGGTAGCCAGTCATGCCACGGGAATTATAGCCACACACGATTTAAGTTTATGTGAGATAGAAACCGCATTAGATGAAGTAGAGAATTATTACTTCGATGCTCAAATAATCGATGATGAGCTGTATTTTGATTATACGTTTAAAAAGGGAATTTGCCGAATATGAATGCGAGCTTCTTATTGAAGAAAATGGATATTGTTTAGAAAATATAATCTAAAAACCTGAAGTTTCTTAATTTCTCCTTATTTCCTAATTTTAAAGCGTCTCATTTTATAATCTCAGGCCATTCTTACAGTAAAAAAAAAGACCTCACCCGTTTTTAAAAAGGTGAGGGCTGAAATGGTGTAAACTATAAAAGGGACTAAATACGCTCTACGGTTTGTTCTTTTTTAGGGTGGACCAATGTCATCTCCTCAATCAACCGCGTCGCACCCGCAAACTTATCGACTATAAATAACACATAGCGGGCGTCAACCATAATGTTACGGCAAATCTCAGGATCGTAATTCATGTCACTCATTGTGCCTTCCCGGACCCGATCAAAATTTAATCCAACAAGATTACCATGGGCATCTATGGCAGGACTTCCGAGTTTCCACCTGTAGTATGATTGGTGCCTAAAAAGCACAATGGCATTTTACCTTCAGCATCTGCATATGGGCCGTAATCTTTACTTTCGTATAAATCAAGTAGTTTTTGAGGAACATCAAATTCATAATCTCCAGGGATATACTTTTCTATGACACCTGCTAAGTGACTTACGGGCTCATAATACACCGCATCTCGTGGAGAATAACCGCGTACCTGGCCATAAGTGACTCTTAAAGTACTATTGGCGTCCGGAAAATAGCGTGCTTTAGGTAAAGCCTCCATTAGCGCGGTCATGTATTTTGTTTGTAATGCTGTAATTGCTTGGTTTTTTTGCTGAAACTCGGGTCAATTACGTTTGTAAATTCCTGTATAATGGGCTTGGCATAGGCATAGGCCGCGTCTTTATTTAATTGTTCAAGGACTTCTTTATGGTTGCCCTCTAACAGAGCTAAAGCAGATTCTAAATGAGTAAATGCTGTTTTGTCATAGACTGAAGCTTCTACATTGTTGGGGGAATAAAGAGGCATGACACGGGTATAAACACCTTTGTCTAAAGTCACGTCATAGTTTTTATGAATACCTTTTAATCGTTTGATAAGGTCGGTCCTTGCTTTCTCAAAATCTTCGGGATTCGCTTTTATGGCTTGCTCCATTTGATAGGCTCTATACGTGATTTGCATGAGTTCATTAGTGACCATAAATACCTCAATGAAATTCCGGCGCTTAATGTTTATAGCTTCAAAATCTTTATATAAACGGTCGAATTCTGGTAAAATGAATCCGTATTTTTCTACTAAGTTTTTTTTCTTTAAAGCTGATGTGAATTCGGTTTCAAATTGACGACGCTCTGCAACCGCATTGCTTTTTTCAATACCTAAATTTTCTCCAATCCATTTTTTCCATGCGTTGGCGATTCGTGCTTGTTTTGAGGCATATTTAATTCTCACGGCGTCACTAGATTTCATGGCAGCATCAATAACCTTTAATGCTGCTTCACGAATCGCAATATTACTAGGATTAAAATCTTTAGTGATATGTTCTATGGCAACGGCTGGTAAATATTCGTTCGTTTTACCTGGAAACCCAAAAACTAGTGTGAAATCACCTTCTTCAATACCATCTAAAGAAATGGGTAAAAAGTGCTTTGGCTGGTAAGGCTTATTGTCTTTACTATATTTTGCTGGACGATTATTAGCATCTGCATAAATACGAAACATGGAGAAATCCCCGGTATGCCTCGGGAACACCCAGTTGTCTGTATCACTTCCAAATTTACCTATACTCGTTGGGGGTGCACCAACCAAGCGAATGTCTTCAAAACGTTCGGTAACAAATAAAAAATACTGATTGCCTTTATAAAACGACTTGATTTTGGTGTCTTGCCAGGCCTCTTTTGTTGTTTTAGCTTCAATCGCATTACTGTTTTTAGAGATGAGGGCTTGCTTTTCCTTTTCGGTCATCACTTCATTGACATCCTTTAGAACTTGTGAGGTAATATCTTCTATACGCACTATAAATTCTATAAATAAGCCTGGGTTTGGTAATTCATCTTCTAAATTCATAGCCCAAAAACCATCCTTTAAGTAATCGTTTTCTAACGAAGAATGCGATTGAATTTGGGAATACCCACAGTGATGATTGGTTAAAATTAAACCTTGATCACTAATTATTTCACTGGTACAGCCCCCATTAAAATGGCCAATAGCATCTTTCAAGCTTGAATTATTTACATCGTAAATATCTTTTGCGGTTAGTTTGCTGCCAAGGTTGGCCATCTCGCTTTCATTCATGCCTTCTAAGAGAGAAGGAATCCACATGCCACCTTGTTGAGCAGAAAGGTTTATGGATACAAAAAGTAATAGGAATTTTAACAATTTCATAGGTATAGTATTATTTGGGACGTTTTCAAATATAAAAAATTGGTTATTTTAATGAACATGATTTTAAGAATAGTTCTAAACTTTAACATTAAACCATTAGAAAAGAGAGGTTTTTAAAAGAAGTTCGTGATATTGTATTTTTAATGACTCTTAAAACTCAAAATGAAGCACCAATCAAAATTACCCCATATCGGAACCACCATCTTCTCTGTAATGAGTGCATTGGCGACCAAGCACCATGCCATTAATCTATCGCAAGGCTTTCCCAATTTTAAAAGCGACGAAAAATTAAAGCATTTAGTCACGAAAGCAATGGCTTCTGGTTATAATCAATATGCACCAATGGCAGGTAACCTGGAATTGCGTGAAGCCATTGCGAACAAAATACACGTCCTTTACAACGCTACTTATAACCCGGAAAGCGATATCACGATAACCGCAGGAGCAACGCAGGCGATTTATACGATAATCTCTACTTTTGTAAGGCAAAATGATGAAGTCATTATCTTCAAACCAGCGTATGATTGCTACGAACCCGCCGTAGAGATTAATGGGGGAAAGACGGTGGCCATACAATTGGAAGCACCACACTATAAAATAGACTGGCATCAAGTAAAGGGTCGTTTTTCGTTTAAAACTAAAATGATTATTATTAACACACCACAAAATCCTACCGGTAGTGTTTTTTTAGAAGAGGACCTATTAACACTTCAAGCCCTTACCAAAGACACCAATTGTATCGTTTTAAGTGATGAAGTCTACGAGCATATTATTTTTGATAGTTTACCACATCAAAGTGTTTGTAAATTTCGAATTGAAAACAAGAAGTTTTATAACGGCCTCTTTTGGCAAGACATTTCACAATACCGGTTGGAAAGTAGGGTATTGTTGTGCTCCAAAAGAATTAATGGATGAATTTAGAAAAGTACATCAATTTAATGTGTTTAGTGTTAATCATCCCATGCAAAAGGCATTAGCAGATTATTTAAAAGAACCAAAACATTATTTGGAATTATCGCAATTCTATCAAGAAAAAAGAGATTTGTTTTTAAACTTAATCGCGCATTCTCGCTTTAAAGCTATTCCAGCAAAAGGCACTTATTTTCAGGTATTAGACTTTTCTGAAATCTCTCAGGAAAAAGATGTTGACTTTGCTAAACAATTAACTATTGAGCATGGATTAGCGGCCATTCCATTGTCTGTTTTTAACCATAACAATAAGGATGATAAAATGCTGCGTTTTTGTTTTGCTAAAACAAAAGACACATTAATACAAGCGGCCGAAATTTTAAATCGGATTTAATTAGTACCTTAAACTAAATTATTAGATCAAATTAATTATGAAAGTATTACACTGTAGTATTGTACTATTATTTTTTGCAGCACAACTTATTTATGCTCAAGAAATTAATTATAATAATGAAAATTATACTGTAAAAGGAAAAACAGTTTATAAAAATGGTAAAGATCAATCCAATGTACTCACGGCCTCTGCTCAAGAAGAAATTAAATTACGTTTCGACCGTATTAAAGCACAAGAGGAAGCCATAGAAAACGCTGAAAAGACACAAGAAAACGCTGAAAAGGCACAAGAAAAGGCTGAAAAGGCACAAGAAAGAGCAGAAAAGAAACAGAAAGCCGTCGAGAAAGCCTTTAAAAAGAAAGAGAAAGCAATCAAGCAAAAGGAAAAAGCACAGGATAATTTAGACAGAGCAGAGTCGAAATTAAAATCGGAAAAAAAGAAATTTGATAGATTAGAACGAAAAGGAAAGATTTCACCTGAAGATTACGAGAAATGGCAGAAAAAATTTGAATCGTTGCGTAAGAATATTGCTAAAGCTGAAAAACGAGTAAAGCGCTTATAAATGAATGAGATATTAAACATAGCAATTGTACAAGCGCATTTAATTTGGGAAAACCCCATTCAAAACCGTATTAATTTGAGTCGTATGTTAGAGTCTATTTCAAAACCAATAGATCTTGTCATCCTTCCGGAAATGTTCACTTCCGGTTTTACAATGCATGCAGAGTCCCTGGCAGAAACAATGCAAGGAGAAACAATCAAGTGGATGCAAACCATAGCTCAGGATAGAAACTGTGCGTTAACAGGGAGTTTAATAATAGAAGAGGATAACAACTACTATAATCGACTTGTTTTTGTGTATCCAAACGGAAAAATCGAAAGCTATAATAAGAGACACACCTTCACTCCGGCAGGCGAAAATAAAGTTTATAAAGCAGGTGTAGAAAAAGTCATTCTACAGTATAAAGGTTGGAAAATCTGCCCCCAAGTTTGTTACGATCTTCGTTTTCCAGTCTTTGCAAGAAACACAGAAGATTATGATTTGCTATATTATGTTGCCAATTGGCCCAAGCCTAGAATTGCCGCTTGGGATGCTTTACTAAAAGCACGCGCTATAGAAAACATGAGTTACTGTGTTGGTGTAAACCGTATTGGATTAGACGGAAAAGGTCATGAGTATCCAGGGCACTCTGCTGTTTATGATGTTTTAGGAGAACAACTTACCTACTTAGAGGCTAATAAAGAAGGCATTGAGATTTTACAACTTTCTAAAGAACATATTGCAAAAAACCGAAAATATCTTGGCTTTTTAAATGACAAGGATCGTTTTAATCTAATAATGTAAACTCAGTTATTGCATCAAAACCAGCGATGGCCTCTACTTGTTTTGGACTATAACTTACGCGTTCGGGTTGAATGCCTTTCAAATAGTCTCCAGTATCGTATTTGCCGTTCTTGTTTTCATCATAAATAACCCTCAAATAATACATGCCAGCATCTAAATCTTCAAAATCTATAGGCTTTGGTCCCTCAACATATTGCTCTGCAACAACTTCGTATTTATTATTAGTTAACTGAACGATAGCAGGGTATTTAGCATTGTCTAAAACAACCCTAGAGGTAAAGTAACTGTATTTAGTTTGGGTTCTTACTGAACGTCTTAAAGTATCATTGGTGTTATTAAATAAATCTGTGATGGCTTTTGGCAATAATTCAATGTTATATTTATTGTCCTCCTCTTTTTTAAATTTTATTTCAAAGTCATTTTTAAGCGAATCATAAGTGGTTGTGAAATCTACAAGGATGGAATCTTTGTTACGAATGCTTATTTTACTCTCATCGAAATTTTCAAAAGGAATATTTCCGGATATCGTAAATTCTTGATTGAATTTGATAACATTGTTTGGGCTGGATTTTAAAAGTAATGAATCACGAATGTTATCTTTAATTTTTACGGTAAAGGTATCTATGACTTGATTTTTTAAATTGGAAATTTTAAAAATTAGCGAATCCACTTTCAGTTTCGGACTATAAAAATATAGCAACGTATCTTTTTCTGCCTGCTTATAATAACGCGACTTAAAGGTATCTGTAACTTTAGTGAGCAATTCAATAGCCATGTTTTTATAATCCCCTTCAAAACCAAAGGCCAGCTTTTCACCACTAATTAAACTGGGTTTAATAGCCCTGTAATTTGCTACTTCCTTAAATAATTTGAGTTCAAAACCAACAGAATCCTGTGGCAAGGTAATCGGTTTTTCGTAAAAAGCAATCTTCTCTATTTTTTGTTGAAAGGTATTGTTACCATTCTTATCCTTTAAAGCACGAAGCATATAAGTCCCTGCTTTTACATTTTCAATTTTAAAATTCGTGGTGCTATCTAGAGTATTGGTAATGTAATCTGGAGTGCGTTTATAGATTAACGAATCAGTATAAGTAGAATCGACTTTATATAACGCAACAGAAACATAATCCTCTGTTTCAAAATTTAAAGCATCTTTAATACTGCCTTTTACCGATAAAGAATCTATATAAGGACCCGTAGAAAATACATATCTGTAATACTTAAAAGGGTTTTCTTCATTATAATCCACAATACTATTACCAAAATTAAAAGCATAGGTGGTATTTGGTCTTAGCGTATCAAAAATTTTAATGGTTACATATTTACTTGCAGAGCCTAACGGGGTGATTTCAGGCTGTGTTTTCATAGGAGGTGAAATAACCAGTTGCTTACTTAAGTTTTTTGTTTTAATATATTCGTTAAAGTAAATACGTATTTCTTTTCCCGTAAAATTAGTACTGTAATTTTCAGGAATAGATTTTACAATTTTTGGAGGTAGGATGTCTTTGGCGCCACCATTAGGCGCACCACGATTAGCACAACTACCAATGATAATTGCGATGACTAAAAAGAAAAGAAAGTTATAACCCCTATTTTGCATGTCAAATTATAATGTGTGACAAAGAAACAACATATTTGTAAAGAAACATAAACCGACTCGTTTTATGCCATAGGTTTATAAAGAATTTAACTTTTCTCAAATAAACTTATGCAATGGCCATGGTGGCAATACTAATATTTACATTGTTGGCACTATTGAGTACTTGCATGCACGCTTCAATTGTGGCACCTGTTGTAATGAGGTCATCGACCAATAGAATGTGTTTGTTTTCTATTTTTTCTTTGTTTACCAATGAAAACAATTCGTTGTTGTTATTCCAGCGTGCAAAGCGTTTTTTATTAACCTGTGATGACGTATTTGTTATTTTAATGAGAAGGTTTTCATTATAATCAGCTTTTAAAGCTTTTGCAATTTGTTGTCCAAATTTTGTCACTTGGTTATAACCACGGCGTTTGAACTTTTTTTTATGTAATGGCACGGGTATAACCAAATCAATTGCTTTATAGGCATCTATGGTACTTAATTCTTCTCCAAGCCAATGGCCTAAAAATAGTCCTATATCTTGGTGGTCTCGATATTTGAGTTCGTGGATTAATTGCTGTACACTTCCCTTTTTTTCAAAACGAAGGAGTGCTGTACCATTTATAATGTTCGCTCGGCCATAAAACAGGTTTCGCACAAAATTAGCATTATGTTTATGAAAATTGGTAACAGGTAAATGGTGTCGGCAGTCCGTACATACATACTGTTCGTGATCAGTCAATGGCTGTTTGCATGTGTAGCAAACTTTAGGAAAAAAAAGATTAATAATTGATTTTAGCATTTGGTCGGTAATATAATAATGTTTGTCAGATGATTCAATCCGTTCATCGAAAATAATAGTAAAATTACTGATTTTTAAAGGTTTAGTTATAGTTTTGCACTGTAAATGTAATTTATTATCGCTATGATTGTTAACCCTCCCATCAACAGTCTAAGGCTTGTATTGGTCCCTCTTACCACTGTACTATTAGCACTTGGATATTATTCGTATGAGAGCTTTATTGCTATTGAACATTATGAAAAGTATCTTTTTCATGAAAATGAATTAATAGCTCAGGAATTGGGGGACATGATACTTTCTTATCATGACCTTGAAGTCGAAAACGATGCGATTTTAAATCAATTAAACATCACTAAGACTAAAATTTTTAAGATTTTAGATTCTATCCAATATAGTAAACCAGATGTAGATTTGGTGACCAGTTATAAAAAACAACTGTTACTTTTAAAAGAAGAAAACAAACGTATTCTAAATCTAGTTAAAGCATTAGACAGGGAGAATGATTTTCTTAAAATGGAGGTGAATTACGTGGGTACAGAATTAGAATATTATAAATCTAATGTCGAAAAAAACCAAACAACTGTTTCTAAATACAAATACGCCGTAGATAGTTATAAAAGAAGGAACTTAGCCTTAAGGAAAGACAATAGGGGAATGACGGTAAAACTCGATAAAGCATCAAAAGTATTACCTAGTACTATTTCTGTTTCTGCAGTAAAGCGTTTGAGATCTAATAATATTATAGTACACACGACAAGTGCTAGGCGCACCAAAAAACTAAATATTTGTTTTACACTCCCAAAAAACACACTTTCAGTAAAAGGGAAACAAACCTTTTACTTACAGGTTATTGACCCCAATAATAATGTGGTTGGAGATTTAGGAGATATCTCCCTTGGAGAAGCTACTTTAATAGCCAGTAAAATAGTAGACATTGATTATGATAATGAGAATATGGAACATTGTGAATTTATTGAATATTCCTATTCAGATAAATTTACACCAGGGCTTTATTACATTGGTATTTATACTGCTGAAGGTTTAGTTATAAACACAAGCTTTACTTTAAATTAGTCTATTATCTAAATAATCTAGTGTTTTTTTAAGCATTTTCATTGCTTTATCAAATATTTTACCAGTTCATCGATTTTTATAATTTATTATTATCAATTTACATAGATTAGGTTTTTTAAATAAATTAAAATGATAGTTAACCCTCAATTTTTTAACTACAGATTAATTATTGGTTCATTGGTTATAGCCATTGTGATTCTTAGCTCTTTTAGCTATTCAAGTTACAGTGAATTGACAGAAAATCAGGTGTTTATTGAGCAAGAAAAAGGTCTTGTTGAGAATGAATTGTCTGAAATGATTTCGAGCTATGATGGCGTTAAAATTGAAAACAAATCAATACGACGTCATCCGGAAATAACAAAATCTAAAATATCTAGTATCTTAGATTCTGTGAAGCGTTTAAAACCCAGTGCGTCATTAATTTCGAAGTATAAATCTCAAATTAGATGGCTCAAAAAAGAGAATGCGCGAGTATTAGCAATGGTAAATACCCTTGAGGTCGAAAACAAGACGCTCAAACAAGAGACCGTACGTTTTGAAAGTGAAATTTCTAAAAAAGAAGTGCTTTCACGAGGACTTAAAATTGAGAATAGAACACTGTCTAAGCGCAATACCGATTTGAAATTAGATTTATATCAAGCCAAAAATCTAATCCTTACAAATGTCGAGGCAACAGGTGTAAAACGGATAACATCTAAACGTATTGTAGCTACTAAATTGGCAAGAAAAGTGAATAAATTCCATGTGTGTTTTACCATCCTAAATAATAAATTCACAGACCCTGGAGAAAAAGAATTATACATTCAAGTATTAGATTCTAAGATGAATGTAATTGCCGATAAGGGTACCGTACACTTTGGAAAAAAATCACTTATTTACTCCGAAAAGAAAACGGTATTTTATAGTAACGAAGAGCTTACGGTGTGTTCAATAATTGAAAAGCGTCCGAAGTGACTCTAGATAAAGGGGTGTACTTTTTGAATATTGTCCATAATGGCGAAATATTAGGAAAAAAGGCTATTAAATTAAAGTAAGTGTCTGTTTTGCAAGTGTTAACAAGTTGTTTTTATATATAGACAGTATGTTTATGATTATCTGTAGCTATATTTTTAAAGATTACCGTCTTTTTGTTATATTTATATAGTTAATTCCACTTAAAATGAACCCAATTTGAATTACTTATGATGGTTACTCCCCAAATCTTTAATTTAAGACCAGCCGTAATGCTTGCTGCGTTTTTCTTTTTGATTTTAAGTGTGTTAAGTATTTCAAAGTATTTAAAGGTTAAAGAACATAACAGGATTTTTGAACAAGAAAAGGTCTTGGTGTTAAATGAGCTTTCCGAAATGATAGATAGCTATGATTCTGTCGACGTTTTAAACGATTCTTTAATCGTGCAGTTGAAACAATCCAAAGAAAAAATGATGGTGATTAGGGATTCTGTGAAAACATTAAAACCAAACCAAGCATTAATTGAAAAATTTAAGGCTCAGATTAAAATTCTTAAGGTTGAAAACAGAAATATTCTTTCTTTTGTAGAAGGTCTCGGAGTCAGAAAACGAATCTTTGAAAATTGAAAGATTGCAGTTTGAAAAAACGCTTAAAACAAGAGATTCGCTTACAAAATTAATTGAAACTAAATACACGCATCTATTAGATAAAAATACTAGTTTATCAGAATATAGAAAGCTCTTTGTGAGTCATTTGAATGCAGAGGCAGCGAAACGTGTCACTTCTAGGAATAGAGTTGTAGATACAAGGTACGCTAGGAGAACCAAAAAGTTTCACATTGAGTTCACCATTGTTAAAAATGAATTTTTAATAAAAGGACCAAAAACCTTTTATTTTCAAATTATGGATGCATCAAAAACTGTTATATCAGATCAAGGGACCGTTAGTTTTGGCCCGAAATCATTGCGCTATTCCGGTAAAAAAACAGTGAATTATAGAGGAGATGAACTACAAGTGTCTGTTATAATTGATAAAAATGAGGAGGTAAAATTAGATAAAGGGATGTATGATATCATTATCTTTCACAAAGGCAATGTCCTTTCTAAAACGGTAATGACATTAAAATAAAATAAGCGGTAATATTTTTACTAAACCGCTCCATTTAATTGAAGCGGTTTTATATTTTTGTAGCTATGGCAAATCAAGACGATAAATTTAAAAAGGTAATCTCACATGCTAAAGAGTATGGCTATGTATTTCAAAGTAGTGAAATATACGACGGGCTAAGCGCTGTCTATGATTACGCACAAAACGGAGTAGAGTTAAAGAAAAACATTAGAGACTATTGGTGGAAAGCTATGGTGCAAATGCATGATAATATTGTGGGCTTAGATGCATCCATTTTTATGCATCCAACCACGTGGAAAGCGTCAGGTCACGTAGATGCCTTTAACGATCCCTTAATTGATAATAAAGATTCTAAAAAGCGCTATAGAGCAGATGTCTTAATCGAAGACTACTGTGCTAAAATAGAAGCTAAAATAGATAAAGAGGTTGCCAAGGCTGCAAAGCGCTTTGGAGAAGCCTTTAATAAACAAGAATTTCTTTCTACTAATCCACGTGTTGTTGGATATCAGGAAAAAATTGATAGTATATTGAAACGGATGGGGCAATCTCTCGGAAAAAGAAGACTTAGTAGATGTAAAAGCCCTCATAGAAGAACTTGAAATTGGATGTCCCGTAAGCGGTAGTAAAAATTGGACAGATGTTAAGCAATTTAATTTGATGTTTGGAACTAAATTAGGAGCCAGTGCAGAAAGTGCCATGGATCTGTATTTAAGACCTGAAACAGCACAAGGTATTTTTGTTAATTTCTTGAATGTTCAGAAATCTGGACGCATGAAAATTCCGTTCGGTATTGCTCAAACAGGAAAAGCCTTTAGAAACGAAATTGTAGCACGACAGTTTATTTTTAGAATGCGGGAATTTGAGCAAATGGAAATGCAGTTTTTTATTAAACCAGGAACTCAAAAAGAGTGGTTCAAGCACTGGAAAGAAACCGAATGAAATGGCATTTGTCACTAGGACTAGGGGAAGAGAATTACCGTTTCCATGATCATGAAAAATTGGCTCATTATGCAGATGCAGCTACAGATATAGAGTTTAAATTCCCATTTGGTTTTAAAGAACTAGAAGGCATTCATAGTCGTACAGATTTTGATTTGAGTCAACATGAAAAACACTCCGGTAAAAAACTTCAATATTTCGACCATGAAGAAAACAAGAGTTACACGCCCTACGTTTTAGAGACTTCAATAGGTTTAGATCGTATGTTTTTGGCTGTGTTTTCCAATGCTTTAGAAGACGAAACACTGGAGGATGGAAGTGTAAGAACCGTTCTAAAATTACCAGCAGTTTTAGCACCTTTTAAAGCAGCCGTATTGCCACTAGTTAAAAAGGATGGTTTGCCGTAAATTGCACAACAAATTGTTGACGATTTGAAATGGGATTTCAATGTCGCTTATGATGAGAAGGATGCTGTAGGAAGACGATACAGACGCCAAGATGCTAACGGAACACCCTTTTGTATTACGGTAGATCATGATACGTTAGAAGATAACACAGTGACGATACGTTACAGAGATAGTATGGAGCAAAAACGTGTTAAAATCGAGGAGTTGAGAGCGATTATTAAAGACGCTGTTGACGTGAGAACTTGGTTAATGAAGATGTAAAAAACCGTTTTCGTAGACTGAGAATAATAAGAAAAACCCAAACAGCACTGTTTGGGTTTTTTATTTGCCCAATATTTTTTTAATATGAACGTTTATACAGGAGTAATAGTAAACGTTAAATTTTTATGTTTGTTAAATACCTGCTTTCTATTTTGCTTTTTTCTTCATTAACAGCGCAATCACAAATTGGTTCTGTAATTGGACATAAAAACAATGCAATAATACAACAAAGTAAAACCAAAAATCACCGTGTTGCGCATACCTTGGTCTTAGAAAAATTGGCAAACAGCATTACTAGAGGCAAGGAAAGTCAAGTGGAAAAAGTAAAAGCGATCTATCTTTGGATCACCAAAAATATTAGCTACGATCATGAGTTAAGATTTAATAAAAACCTTCAAAGCGACTTTTATGTTTCCAAAGAGAAGGTTATTCAAAAAGTGCTGGAACGCAACAGAGCACTCTGTGGAGGGTATTCGTTGTTGTTTGAACAACTATGTGAAAAAGCGGGTATAGAAGCAAAAACCATTCATGGGTTTACTAAGCTAGCCATGACTTATAAAAAACCCAATCATTCTTGGAATGCGATAAAACTTAATGGAAAATGGTGTCTTTTAGACATTACCTGGTCTGTTAGTAATGGTAAAACGAGTAATCCTGATATGTATTGGTATTTAACACCTCCTAACGCCTTTATAAAAAGTCATTACCCCGAAGATATTAATTGGGCATTATTGGACACCCCACCAAGTATCACCGATTTTATAAATTATAAATAAAAAACGCCTTTCTTTTTAGAAAGGCGTTTGAAAATTATTTAGTATTGAAAATTCCTAAGCCTCAAAAGGCTCAATAGAAACATAAGATTTGTCATCTCTTTTCTTAGTGAATTTTACTAGACCATCAACTCTAGCATGTAGCGTATGGTCTTTTCCTTGGTATACATTTTCACCTGGGTGGTGTGTATTACCTCTTTGTCTTATGATAATGTTCCCAGCGATAGCTGCTTGACCACCAAATATCTTCACGCCTAAGCGTTTTGATTCTGATTCTCTACCGTTTTTAGAACTACCAACTCCTTTTTTATGAGCCATTGTCTTAAGGTTTTATTTTGTTAATAATAAGGATAAGAAATTACTTTCTTCCTCCGTCTAATTTTTCTTGTAAATCTTTTAGCTCATCCCATTTGCCATCTGCAGCTAATTTAGCTTGTTGTGGCCATGTATTAGCAACTAAATGTGCTAATCTAGAACTGGCTTCAGCTAAAATCGCTTCAATAGCCTCAGGCTTTGCTTTTGCCACTTTAGCAAAAGTATCTAAACCTGCATTAACCATGGCTTCTGCAGCTTTAGGACCAACACCTTCGATTTTCTTCAAATCGTCAGCTTTTCCTGTCGCTTTTTTAGCAGCCGCTTTTGGCGCCGCTTTTTCAGCTTTAGGAGCAGTCGCTTTCGCTTCTACTTTTGGTTCAGCTTTTTTAGTTTCTTTTTTCGGAGCGGCTTTTTCAGCTTTCTTTTCAGATTTTTTTGCTCCTGAAGCTACAATGCTTTCAATTACGATTTCAGATAAGGCTTGTCTGTGACCGTTTTTCACACGGTAACCTTTTCTTCTTTTCTTTTTGAAAACAATAACTTTATCACCTTGAAGGTGCTTTAAGACTTTTGCACTTACTAGTGCTCCGCCTATAGCTGGGGCGCCTAAAGTAATATTGTCACCATCTGCAATTAAAAGAACGTTGTCGAAATCTACTTTCTTACCTTCTTCTGTTGCTAAACGGTTAACAAAAACTTTTTGGTCTTTTTCAACTTTAAATTGATGCCCTGCTATCTCTACAATTGCGTACATAGCGTAACGTTTTTATTAATTAATTTGTACTAAATATTCACTTCCATGCTTGAAAGCGGATGCAAATATACTTCTAATTAATTAATCCACAAACGTTTTATATAGTATTACATGTTTTTTTGTGGAAAGACTTGAGTCATTCTAAAATAATACAACATATATTTATGAGACTTTCTTTAGGTTAGTCTCTCTGTCTGTGCTTTCATTATTGTGTGGCATATTGCCACTATTCTTAAAATATTGCATTCCAGTTAAAGTCAAGACAACAGTTGTTGAAAAGCCCATAATGGCGACCACAAAAACAACTAATCCAATACCTACCTGGTAATCCCTCTCAAAAACGGTTAATAATTCTAAAAGAAAATCAGGGTTTATCTCGGTCGCATAGATGAGAAAAAATACAGTAAAAACTATGGTGGCTATAAAACCCGAGAGAATGCCCACCGTAAAACCACTGGAATAAGAAAAGTTTTTACCCTTTTCTAATTTATGATAACGAATGGTTTCAAAAATACCAAAACCTATTATAAGGCCATTACCTAAGCTAAAAATAGGATTGGTATGTAAATTAAATAGAGCTAGAAACAAAAAGAAAGCAATAAGCGAGGCGCTCATAACTAATCCAAAACGTATGGGGAGTGTTATGTTTTTCATATTTATTTTTTTATAATTTTTAATTTTTGACCATCTAATAGATATAAAGTTCGTGAAAATATCCTACAGAAAATATAAATCGATGTTAATTTTTAACAGTTCGGTAACTCAAAACTAGGATTCGATTATTATTTTTGTTAAAATTCTGTAACATTTTTAAATGGTTATAGACCTATTATGATATTAATAAAAACGATCTCAAAAATGAAAAAAAGTTTATTCTCGTTAACGGCTTTGCTTTTAGCTGGTTTTGCAGCGAATGCACAAGAAGTTAAATTTGAAGAGTATGATTTAAATAACGGTATGCACGTTATTTTACATCAAGACAAGACAGCCCCTGTAGTAACAACCTCCGTAATGTACCATGTTGGTGCAAAGGATGAACATCCAGAGCGTACAGGGATGGCTCACTTTTTTGAGCATCTTTTATTTGAAGGAACCGAAAATATAGCGCGTGGTGAGTGGTTTAATATTGTAACGTCTAATGGCGGAAGTAATAACGCAAACACGACAGACGATAGAACGTATTACTATGAAGTATTCCCTTCTAATAGTTTAGAACTGGGATTATGGATGGAATCTGAGCGTTTAATGCATCCTATTATCAATCAAATTGGGGTGGATACTCAAAATGAAGTGGTAAAAGAGGAAAAGCGTTTACGTGTAGATAACCAACCTTATGGGAAATTTATTGAAAATGTGAAGCTTAATATGTTTAAAAAGCATCCCTATAAAGGGACGACCATTGGTAAAATGGAGCATCTTGATGCAGCCACATTAGAGGAGTTTCAAGCCTTCAATAAAAAATTCTATGTACCTAATAATGCGGTATTAGTGGTTGCTGGAGATTTTGATGTCGCGGCAACTAAAAAAATGATTGAAGATTATTTTGGTCCAATACCAAGAGGAGAAGCCATTGTTAGAAATTTTCCTAAAGAAGATCCTATTACAGAAACCATAAAAGCGCAGGCTTTTGACTCCAATATTCAAGTTCCCGCGATTGTTGCAGCATATAGAACACCTGCAATGACAGAGCGAGATGCCTATGTGCTAGATATGCTTTCAAGTTATTTAAGCGATGGAAAAACATCGAAACTCTATAAAAAACTAGTAGATGATGAAAAAAAAGCGCTACAAGTGGGTGCTTTTAGCCGAGTCAAGAAGATTACGGAACGTATATATTATATGGCTTGCCATTAGGAGATAATTCTTTAGAAGACTTATTAGCTGGAATGGATGAGGAATTGGTTAAAGTTCAAAATCAATTAATCTCAGAAAGAGATTACCAAAAACTTCAAAATAAATTTGAAAACAACTTCGTAAATTCAAATTCAAGTGTGGCAGGTATTGCTAATTCTTTAGCACGCTACTATATGTTATATGATGATGTTAATTTAATCAATAATGAAATAGACATATATAGATCAATTACACGTGAAGAAATACAGGCCGTTGCTAAAAAGTATTTAAACCCTAACCAACGTTTAATTTTAGAGTACTTACCAACTAAAAAAGAGGAGAAATAAAATGAAAATTCAAATGAAAAATATAGCAGCCATAATCGCATTGTTATTTGTATCAATGGCAGCGACCGCCCAAATTGATAGATCAGTGCAACCTAAACCAGGTCCAGCCCCAGTAATAACACTTGAGCAACCTGGCGAGTTTTCGCTTAAAAACGGACTAAAAGTTTTAGTTGTTGAGAATCATAAATTACCAAGAGTATCCTATACGCTTACCATTGATAATAATCCCACTGTGGAAGGTGATATTGCTGGTGTTTCTAGTCTGTTAGGCGCTATGCTTGGAAACGGAACGACAAGTATACCCAAAGATGAATTTAATGAAGAAATCGATTTTCTCGGTGCTACTTTAAATTTTGGATCAAGTAGTGCTTACGGAAGTTCGCTAACAAAGTATTCCGAACGCATTTTGGAATTAATGGCAGATGCAGCCATGAATCCACTATTGACCGAAGAAGAATTTCAAAAAGAAAAAGAAAAAGCTATAGAAAATTTAAAGTCCCAAGCCAAAAGCGTGGATGCTGTGGCGAGCCGTGTTGGTGGTGCTTTATCTTATGGTAAAAAACATCCTTATGGTGAGTTTATAACTGAAGAAACGCTAAACAATATCACTTTAGATAATGTGCGTGCATTCTATCAAAAATTCTTTAATCCTAATAATGCTTATTTAGTGGTTGTTGGAGATATAGATTATAAAACGGTAGAAAAACAAGTTAAAAAATACTTCAATAAATGGAATAAGGGTATAGAGGTTACCAAAACGATTCCGGAGCCTTATAAAAATGTAAGTACAACAGAAATCGATTTTATCGATATGCCAAATGCGGTGCAGTCGAACCTTTCGGTTACTAGTAATGTGAAATTAAAAATGGGGGATCCTGACTATCATGCGGTTTTAATTGCAAACAAAATTTTAGGGGGTGGCTTTGGTTCTTATCTAAACATGAATTTACGTGAAGAGCACGGTTATACTTATGGCGCACGTTCAAGTGTTGGCACAGATCGTTATGGAGCCTCTCGATTTAATGCTACTACAGCGGTAAGAAACGCAGTAACAGATAGTGCTGTGGTTGAGTCTTTAAAAGAAATCAAAAGAATTAAAGCTGAAAAGGTTTCTGCTGAAGATTTAAAAAACGCTAAGGCTAAATACGTTGGCGATTTTGTTTTGGCTCTAGAGCGGCCACAAACAATCGCTAACTATGCTTTAAACATCAAGTTAAACGAGTTGCCAAAAGACTTTTACAAAACGTATTTAACAAAAATTAATGCCGTAACCGTAGAAGATGTTGCGCGTGTTGCTAATAAGTACTTTACAGAGCAAAATGCGAGAGTAATTATTGTGGGTAAGGGAAGTGAAGTGATCTCTAATTTAGAGAAAACAGGGATTCCTATTAAGTATTTCGACGAATATGCCAATGAAGTAGATAAGCCAGTGTTTTCTAAGGCAATTCCAGCAGGAGTGACGGCTCAAACGGTTATAGATGATTATATAAAGGCCATTGGAGGTAAAGAGCAAGCAATGTCTGTGAAATCTACTTTTACAACGGCGAGCATCAATGGTTTAGCACCATTTCCTTTAAAAGCTGAATTAAAAGCAATGGCTCCAAACAAAGAATCTATGGAAATGAGTGCCGAAGGTATGGGAACGCTAATGAAGCAGAAATGGAACGGGACATCCGGATATATGGAGCAACAAGGACAAAGAAAAGATATGTCTGAGAAAGAAATAGCAGATAAGATGGATAGTCATCCAATTTTCCCGGAGTTATATTATGATGCTAAAAATGTAACCTTGGAAAGTATCGTCACTTTAGAGGGTGTAGATACTTACAAAGTAAAGATTACTAAAAACGGGAAAGATTCATTTAGATATTATAATGTTGCATCCGGTTTGTTAATACGTTCAGAAAGTAAAACGGAAGCACAAGGTCAAGAAATGACGACGGTTGCAGAGTTTTCAAACTATACAGAAGTAAACGGAATTAAATTCCCATACTCTATGAAAATAACAGCAGGGCCTCAAACCATTCCATTTGAGGTTTCAAGTGTAAAAATCAATGAGGGTGTAACAGAAGTAGACTTTAATTAAGTCACATTCCAATACCATTAAAAAATCCGAAGTCGAAAGATTTCGGATTTTTTAATGCTTAAAAACTAAGGAGGTCTTTTTAAATCATTAGTTATACTTAGTTTTTTCCTGTGATCTCGAAACGGGCTGTTTCTTCTTATTCGCCAACCAAACACCAATAAGAATAATAAGTGTTGCAAAACCTTGAATCAAAGTGAATTTTTCACCATCTAGCAAGCCCCAGCTAAGGGCAACAATGGGCATGATATAGGTCACTGAAGACGCAAAGACAGGTGTAGATAGTTGTACTAATTTATTAAAAAGCACTTTTGCCAGCGCTGTACCGAATAATGATAAAACAATAACGTACAAAATAGAAGTGCGAAATAACGAAGCGCTAAAATTTTCAGCAGAAAAAAAATCTGTAAAAAAGAGTATGGCAAGCGCAGGAATGATGATTGGTACATAATTACCAACAGCAATAGTTAATGGTTTTACGTCTTGTAGATACCGTTTAATGATGTTTACATTCGCAGCATACATTACTGTTGATACAATCACAAAGCCAGCAAACAGATAGTTCTGATTCGGATTCAATTCGGCACCTTTTAAAATTAAAATCGAAGTTCCAACAAAGCCAATAATAACCCCTAAAATCTGACGCTTTGTTGAGGTAATTTTAAAAACGGCTAGTCCCATTAACACCGTATTTAATGGTACTAAAGAATTTAAAACCGAAACGACCGCACTATCAATTTCTGTCTCTGCAATAGCAAATAAAAAAGCGGGAATAAAAGAGCCTAGAAACCCGTAAATGATAATCCACTTCCAATCCTTTTTTTTAATCGTTTTAATACGGTTAAAACCAACCGAAAATAAAAACAAACCAGTAAAAAAAGTTCTTAAAGCACCTAATTGATAGGGTGTTAATCCTAATAATCCTTTTTTAATAAGAATAAAACTGGTGCCCCAAATGACCGATAATATAAGTAAGTAAACCCATTTGGTATTGTTATTTGGCATATCACATCATTTAGCGGTGCAAAAATCGATTTTTTAAGAGAATAAACCGCTATTATTGTTAGATTTGTAATCTATAATTCAATAATTAAAATTGATCAACATGAAGAACATAAAGAAGGTATTATTAGTTGCAATAATCGCAATGACTGCTTTTAGTTGTAAAAACGAAGCACAACCAGGAGATAATGACAGTGGAGACTGCCGTTGAAGAAACAGAATCAACTGTAGACGCGAATGCTACTTATGCAAAAGCAGAGTTTAAAATTGAAGGGATGACCTGCGCGATGGGTTGTGCAAAAACCATTGAGAATAAAATGGCTAAAATGGAAGGTGTAAAGTCTGCAAAAGTAGATTTTGACCGTGAGTTAGCTATGGTAGAATATGATGAAGCTAAAGTAACGCCAGCAAGTTTAGAAGGAACGGTAACCAGTGTTGCAGATACTTATAAAGTAAAAGACATGAAAACAGTGGAGATGTTTTCTACAGTAACCTCTTGTACAATGGCGTGTTGTGAAGGCAAAACCGATGCTGAAAAAGCAGCTTGTACAATGGATTGTTGTAAAAACAAATCAGAAGGAGAGAAAATGGCTTGCAAGGCAGATTGTAAAAAAGACTGTTGCAAAAACAAAACAGAGGCCGAAAAAGTAGCTTGTGCTAAAGATTGTAAGAAAGCATGTTGTGCTAAGGAAGTAAAGGCATAATATTTTCATGATATAATTTATAAAAAGGTTTCGTTATACGAAACCTTTTTTTTGTTTAGACTAAAGCGAGCCAGTTATTATCACGTGCTATTTTAAATAGCCAATACCTATGTATTACTTAAGAACAAACGCTTTAAAACTAGAAATTATATTTAAAACAATACCATATCTTTTTTTTTTAATACTTTTGTCTAGTAAACTTTAGGGGTGTTCTAAGTAGGTATATTTAGAACTGAGAAAAACCCTTTGAACCTGATGCGGTTAGTACCGTCGAAGGGAAAAGTTGAATGATTTATTGCAATATAAATCTGCAAATTTTCATTTGGATAGTCTTTTTCTAAAGGCTTTCTTCCTTTCAAAGTCATTAATGCCCTGTTGTTTACAGTATTAAAATACCACTGTAACTATGATAACTATTGGCATTAACGATTCTCCCCTTAACATTGACTCCAACTTTACTATTTTACAAGTATTGCAACAAATTAATGCGCCTTTGCAGGGTATTGCGGT
This sequence comes from Lacinutrix neustonica, assembly GCF_026625145.1. Taxonomy (GTDB): domain Bacteria; phylum Bacteroidota; class Bacteroidia; order Flavobacteriales; family Flavobacteriaceae; genus Lacinutrix; species Lacinutrix neustonica. The sequence continues at coordinate 2,600,559 of NZ_CP113088.1, forward strand.
GGCTGTAAATTCTGAGATTATTCTTCATGCGCATTGGGAAACAGCAAAGTTACAGTCCGGAGACCAAGTGCTGGTCATTCAAGCCACTCAAGGCGGTTAAAGACAACAATTCCAAACCATTACTGATTTATAAAACCATTTTTTGACTATGAAGAATAAAGACACTGCTCCAAAACAAGGCACGATTTCAAGACAAGCTTTTCCCAATTCTAATAAGATCTATGTTGAAGGTAAACTGTATCCGGAAATAAAAGTGGCCATGCGTGAAATCACCTTGAGTGACACCAAGAACTCAATAACAGGAAAATGGACACCTAACGAACCCGTGACTGTCTATGATACTTCAGGACCTTATACAGACCCTGAAAAAGAAATCAATATTCATAATGGTATTGAAAGAATTCGTGAACAATGGATTTTAGATCGTGGTGATGTTGAGCAGTTAGAGGGGTTTTCATCAGACTATTGCAACCAACGTTTAAATGATACGAGCCTAGACCACATGCGTTTTTCTTTATTAAAAAAACCTATGCGTGCTAAAAAGGGACAAAACGTAACGCAGTTGCATTATGCTAAAAAAGGCATTATTACGCCTGAGATGGAATATATTGCTATTCGTGAAAACCAGCGCATTGATGAGATGACCGAAATTAGAAAACAACATAAAGGGGAACATTTTGGAGCTGCTATTCCTTCGAAAATCACCCCTGAGTTTGTGCGCGACGAAGTGGCAAGAGGGCGCGCAGTCGTCCCTTCAAACATAAACCACCCTGAAGCTGAACCTATGATTTTAGGAAGGAACTTCTTAGTGAAAATAAATGCCAATATTGGGAATTCAGCAACCACATCATCTATTGAAGAGGAAGTAGAAAAAGCGGTTTGGGCGTGTCGTTGGGGAGCAGATAATATTATGGATCTGTCTACGGGGCAGAACATTCATGAAACCCGTGAGTGGATTATACGTAATTCACCAGTGCCGGTTGGCACTGTGCCTATTTATCAAGCTTTAGAAAAAGTAAACGGGGTTGCAGAGGATTTAACATGGGAAATTTATCGTGACACCTTAATTGAGCAAGCAGAACAAGGGGTTGATTATTTTACCATTCACGCTGGCGTATTGTTGCGTTATGTCCCAATGACCGCTAACCGTGTTACAGGAATTGTGTCTCGTGGCGGTTCTATTATGGCGAAGTGGTGTTTGGCGCATCACAAAGAGAGTTTTTTATATACACATTTTGAAGATATTTGTGAAATCTTAAAATCTTACGATGTCGCCTTTTCTTTAGGCGATGGTTTACGTCCAGGATCTGTAGCAGATGCAAATGATGAAGCGCAGTTCGCCGAATTAGAGACACTAGGAGAATTAACAAAAATTGCGCGTAAACATGAGGTACAGTGTTTTATTGAAGGTCCAGGTCATGTGCCTATGCACATGATTAAAGAAAATATGGAACGTCAAATTGAAGTTTGTGACGAAGCGCCCTTCTACACTTTAGGCCCTCTAACAACAGATATTGCACCAGGATACGACCATATTACCTCCGGTATTGGAGCGGCCATGATTGGTTGGTATGGTTGTGCTATGTTATGCTACGTCACGCCAAAAGAGCATTTAGGATTGCCCAATAAAGAAGATGTACGTGTTGGTGTCGTTACCTATAAATTAGCGGCTCATGCGGCTGATCCGGCCAAAGGACATCCGGGGTCACAACATAGAGATAATGCTTTGAGTATGGCGCGTTTTGAATTCCGATGGGAAGATCAGTTCAATTTAGGCTTAGACCCGGAGCGCGCTCGTGAATATCATGATGAAACACTGCCTGCTGATGGTGCAAAAATAGCCCACTTCTGTTCTATGTGTGGCCCTAAATTCTGTTCTATGAAAATTTCGCAAGAAGTACGTGACTTTGCTGCTGCAAACGACATTGTTGACAATGAAGTGATTAAGAAAGGGATGGAAGAAAAATCTCAGGAATTTAAAGATAAAGGCTCGGAAGTATATTTATAACTAGTAATTTTAAAAAAATACTAATTTATGATAGTACTTATCGCTCCGGAACAAGATGTCAAAGATGAAATATTAATTCTGAATCAGCTTTTTGAAGCTGGTTTAGAATATTATCATTTGCGAAAACCGGAAAATAACTATCCGGAACACTGCGTGTATTTGAACCAAGTGGATTCAAAATATCACAACAGAATTGTTGTGCATTATTTTCATGAATTGATAAATGAATTCAATTTAAAAGGGATTCATTTTCAAGAACAAAAAAGGAGAGATAACATCGATAATCCAGGTCAATACTTTAAAGGCTTGAATATGTTTGGCAAAACCATTAGCTCTTCGTTTCATGAACTAGAGGAGTTAGCGACTTGCGAGTTTGAATTTGATTACCATTTATTAAGTCCTATTTTTTCTTCCATATCTAAAAATGGATATGAAGGAAGAGGTTTCGATGTCAACCACATAGATAAGAGAATTATAGGTATGGGAGGAGTTACCACAAGCAATCTGGCTGAGTTTATAAAACTTGGATATAAAGGTGTTGGTGTTTTAGGGGGGTATGGAATAGCGCTACTCCAATATTAGATTTCAACACCATGAAAGACTATTTTTTGCAAAACAATAAAAGCTAAGTGGATACCCAGCAATACATACTAACGATAGCAGGTTTTGATCCTTCAGGTGGTGCCGGACTTACTGCCGATATAAAAACCTTTCAGGCTTTTGGTTTGTATGGCTTATCTGTATGTACAGCGGTGACTGTTCAAAATGACATCGATTTTAAAGCCGCTTATTGGGTGGGTCTTGAAGTTATTCTTCAGCAAATAGACACGTTATTTGAACGCTTTACTATTGAAGTGGTGAAAATTGGAATTGTAAAAAATTCGGAAGCATTAGTTAGTATACTCGAGCAGTTATATCAATATAATCGAACGATAAAAGTCGTTTTAGACCCTGTTTTAAAAGCAAGTGCAGGATATGATTTTCACAGTGAAGATGATCTTGGCGTACTGGATACTATTTTAGAGCGTATTTATTTAATCACTCCAAATTATGAAGAGATACAAAGTTTGTATGCTGATAAGTCTATTAAAGAAACTATTGCGCACATCAGTAGCAAAACAAAGCTGTATTTAAAAGGAGGACATCGTGAGAATAGCTTAGGTTTAGATGAGCTATATTACAATAAAACAATGCAATTAAGCATGATGCCTAGTGAAACAGTCGTTTTTCCAAAACATGGCAGTGGCTGTGTATTATCTTCAGCTTTAGCGAGTACGATCTTATTAGGATACCCCATTGAAGCCGCAGCACTGCAAAGTAAAAAATATATCGAACAGTTTTTAAGTTCAAACAAAACGCTTTTAGGAGATCATTTCCCATTATCTTCAGCGTATAAAACAAGTAAATAATATAAAGCAAGATGATTCCAAAACTTCATTATATATCCCAAGGCCGAGTGTTCAAGAACATATTGATAACATTCAAAATGCTTGTGCTTACGGAGCAGAGTTAGTACAGTTGCGTTTAAAAGCTATAGACGAAGCTGTGCTTCTCGAAGCGGCCGAAAAAGCGAGAGCAATCACGAGCCATTTTCAAACACGTTTAATTATCAACGATTATTATAAAATTGCTAAAGCCGTAAAAGCAGATGGTGTTCATTTGGGTAAAAATGATAGTTGTCCTACGGTAGCGAGAGCCTATATGGAACCTTGGCAAATTATTGGTGGTACAGCAAATACGGTCGCGGATTGTAAATCACTTATTGATAAAAAAGTCGATTATATCGGGTTGGGGCCTTTTCGTTTTACGACAACAAAAGAGAACTTAGCTCCGGTTTTAGGGCAACAAGCATATTCAGAAATTCTAAAAGCCTTAAAAACAACAACACCTATTATCGCTGTAGGTGGTATTTCCTTAGAGGCTGTTCCTGAACTTTTAAAAACGGGGATTCATGGGTTTGCTGTCTCAGAAGAAATCACAAAAAACTTCAATATAATTAGTGAGTTTAACACTTTGTTACGAGGCACGTCACTTTATGAACAACTTTGGAAACCAGATCAACCAGATCAACCAGATCAACCAGATAAAAAAGAATAGCATGACAGACGTACTTAAAATAGCAGATAAAACTTTTAATTCCAGGTTGTTTACAGGCACTGGTAAGTTTAAAAGCTCAGAACAAATGCGTGAAGCGATTAGCGCTTCTAAAAGTGAACTCGTTACGGTAGCTTTAAAACGAGTAGACCTAAATAATGACGCAGATGACATGCTGGTGCATCTCAAAGAGAACCACATTAACTTGTTGCCCAATACCTCAGGCGTGAGAACAGCAAAGGAAGCAATATTTGCTGCAGAATTGGCCGGAGAAGCTTTGGAGACGCATTGGGTGAAATTAGAAATTCATCCAGATCCTAGGTACTTGTTACCAGATCCTATTGAAACACTTAAAGCTGCCGAAGCACTAGTAAAACTAGGTTTTGTGGTGATGCCTTATATTCATGCCGACCCGGTTTTATGTAAAAGACTGGAAGACGTTGGTGTGCAATGCGTCATGCCATTAGGAGCACCCATAGGAAGTAACAAGGGATTAAAGACGGTTGATTTTTTAGAAATTATCATAGAACAAAGTAATGTTCCTGTTATTGTAGATGCCGGTATTGGCGCACCTTCTCATGCCGCTTATGCTATGGAACTAGGTGCAGATGCAGTACTAGTTAACACAGCTATTGCTGTGTCACAACACCCGGTAGCCATGGGGATTGCCTTTAAAATGGCTGTAGAATCGGGTAGAATGGCGTTTAATGCGAAATTAGCTCCAGTAAAACAACGGGCAGAAGCCAGTAGCCCTTTAACCTCTTTTTTAGATGCATAATTTTAAAGCGGTTTTTGATTTATATGATTGGGATACGCTCGAAAAAGAAATTTACGATTGCTCTGCTCAGGAGGTTCAAGGGGTATTGTTTAAAGATAAAATCACATTAGACGATTTTAAAGTTTTGATTTCTCCTGCGGCAAAGCCTTTTATTGAGCAAATGGCACAACGAAGTCATGCGTTAACGAAGAAGCGATTTGGAAATACAATCCAGATGTATATCCCAATGTACCTATCAAATGAATGCGCGAATATTTGTACGTATTGTGGCTTCAGCATGACGAATAAAATCAAAAGAAAAACACTTTCAGATAAGGAAATACTTCAAGAAGTCGCCCACATTAAAAGCTTGGGGTACAATCATATTCTTTTAGTCACTGGTGAAGCAAATAGAACTGTGGGCGTTTCGTATTTAAAAAACGCAATTCGTTTAATTCGTGAACACTTCTCAAATATCAGTATTGAAGTGCAACCCCTGGATCAGGAAGAGTACGAAATCCTAATAAAGGAAGGCTTATATGCCGTACTAGTCTATCAAGAAACCTATCATAAAGCAACCTATAAAACACACCATCCAAAAGGTAAAAAATCTAATTTTGATTATCGCCTAGAGACTCCAGATCGCTTAGGTAAAGCTGGGATTCATAAAATTGGATTGGGTGCTTTATTTGGATTGGAAGACTGGAGAGTCGATAGTTTTTACACAGCACTTCATTTAAAATATTTGCAGAAGACCTATTGGAAAACGAAATACTCAATATCTTTCCCTAGACTGCGACCACACCAAGGTGAAGTTGAACCAAAAGTAGAAATGACAGATGCTGATTTAGTACAATTAATTTGTGCTTACCGCTTATTAGATGAAGACTTGGAATTATCGATGTCTACGCGAGAAAGTGAAATTTTCAGAAATAATTGCATCAACCTCGGAATCACTTCTATAAGTGCCGAATCTAAAACAAATCCCGGTGGTTATGCGGTTGCGCCGGAATCTTTGGAGCAATTTGAAATTTCAGATGAAAGAAATACCGAAGCCATAAAACAAATGATACAATCGCAAGGGTATCAAGTGATTTGGAAAGACTGGGAGCGAAATTATTCAGAATGAATGTCAAATGAATTTATCAACAGCAGAAAAACAACAATACAATCGCCATCTCATTCTTGAAGACATCGGGGTAGAAGGGCAATTAAAATTGAAGCAAGCTAGTGTGCTGGTAATAGGTGCTGGCGGATTGAGCTGCCCTGTGTTACAATATTTAACGGCAGCGGGCGTGGGCAAAATTGGTATTGTAGATGACGATACTGTAGACCAGTCCAATCTTCAGCGCCAAATACTATACAATCATAAGGATATTAGAAAAAATAAAGCCGAAGCTGCCGCTAGTCATTTGCAATTATTAAATCCGTTTATCTCCTTTGACACCTATAATGCAAGACTGACAAAAGAGAATGCCTTAGCGCTATTCAAAAAATACAGTATTATTGTGGATGGTACAGACAATTTCCCTACGCGTTATTTAATTAATGATGCTGCTATATTGTTAAAAAAACCAGTAGTATTTGGTTCTATATTTAAATTTGAGGGACAAGTTTCGGTCTTTAATTATAACAATGGTCCTAGCTATAGCTGTTTATACCCAACACCACCGAAGCCAAATGAAGTTCCGAATTGTTCTGAAATAGGCGTGCTAGGCGTGCTGCCGGGAATCATAGGAAGCTTGCAAGCCAATGAGGTTCTAAAAATCATCCTAGGGCTAGGAAATGTACTATCGGGTAAATTATTGACTTTTAATGCTTTGTCAATGAAACAAACGATCTTTTCTTTTAAGAAAAATACTACCGTTCGCATGGAAGCATTACAGGAGGATTATCAAGCGTTTTGTGGCATACCTAAAGTAACAAAAGAAATAAGTTTTGAAGAATACAAAGCGCAATCTTCACATTATAATCTTCTCGATGTTAGAACACAGCGTGAACGCGAGGAATGCCATATAAAAAGTATTCATATTCCTTTGGCTGAATTGGCTTTAAGGGTGGGTGAAATCCCTCAAGACAAGTCGCTTTTAGTATTTTGTAAATCGGGAGTTAGAGGCAAATTGGCTATTGAAATACTTCAAAATAAAGGTTTTAAAGAAACCCTTGTAAATTTAAAAGACGGATTGCTAAACGGGGTACCGTAGTCTTTGAAAACAGTATGGATTCTAGTGTGTTTCTCATACTATTTGTGGTCAATACAAGCTCTATACTAAAGAGTATGAAACGTTTCCTCTTTTCTCGATACTAAGCTTAGTTCTATACAATTAAGACGGCGTAAATAACAAGACGTGTTTTATCCTGTAAATACACATGGAAAACCATATATTTATTGCTAAATGACACGTTAGCGACCATTAAAAAAACAACAACAAGAATGAAAAAAATAGGCATTATAATCATTACACTTCTTTTTACTTTTCAAGTATTCGGTCAAAACAAAAAATTACTGATTAAAAATGTAACCATTATACCACTACATATTAATCAGTTATTAGAAAATAAAGATGTCATTTTAATAAACGGAGAAATTAAAGAAATTAGAGATCATATAGAAAAAGACACCACCACCTACGATTTAGGAATAATTGATGGACATGAAAAATATCTAATTCCAGCATACGCAGATGCACATGCGCATCTTCCGGAAAAGGAAAACCTAAACGCTTATTTCTTAATGAATTTACTTAATGGTGTTACTACTCTACGTTCAATGCGGGGGGAAATGTGGCATTTAGAAATAAATAAAAAGGATGCGTTCACCCCAAAACTCATTCTTTCTTCTCCGCCAAGTTCTAGAAACGATAACCTATCGGAAATAGAGGCTAATAACATGATTTCAGCGTACAAAAAGGCTGGCTTTGATTTTATGAAAATCCTCTCTGTAAAAGATGAACAAACATTTGACTATTTAGTAGCATCTGCGAAAGCTAATGATTTTCAGCTTGCTGGGCATTGTCCTTCCAATGTGGGAATTTTTAAAACCTGTAAAACCAATGTTTTTCAAAGTATTGAACATTTGGGCGGTTTTTTTCAACTTACCAATGTAGCAGAAATTAATTCAGCCATCAACTTATCTATTACAAAAAATGTTTACCACTGTCCAACCTTAGATTGGTACTTTACTGGACAGGTTTCAGAAGAAGAATTACAACACCGTTACGGAGTTCCGTTTTTGCCAACTAAAATGGTGAAAAATTGGGAGGGTAAAATAGCTGCTCACAATGTGAAAACGACCAAAGATGAAAGAGAGACCGAAAGAAAAAAGAGCGAAAATCAATTTAATAAGCGGTTAGATTACTTGAAATACATATACAGGCAAGGCGGGAAGTTGCTATTAAGCCCGGACGCTTCGGGATTTATGGTATTCCAGGGTTTGGCATTCATACAGAAATGAAACATTACGCAAATGCGGGCATTTCGAATTTTGATATTCTTAAAGCGACTTGTTATAATTTATCAGAAATGCGGTCTTCACAAAACGAATGGGGCACTATTAAGGTAGGTGCAAAATCAGATATGGTATTGCTAAATACTAATCCTCTTAAAAATATTGAAAATGCAAAAAATATAAATGGCATAATATTTAATGGCATGTTTTACTCAAAAACGGAGTTAGAAGAAAAACTAAACTTGGAAAAACGTTAGCTGACTGAATAAGTCTAAAGAAATGCTAACTGACTGATCAAAATAGTTTTAAAAAAAAATCTTTTTAGGAGACCATATCAAACTATATAAAGTTTCAAATAATAGTTGTTGGAATACTATTGCTTGTTCTTTTAATTTTAATAATTGGAAGCGTCATTTTTAATTAATGCTGAGTTCAACCCGGAGTGCAACATAGTAATAAATGAATTGCTGGTTTTAGCCTATTTGAAAAAATCGCAAGCTAGCGCTCGACTGAGAGGAGTAGACGGGAAGGCTACCCATTATTAAAACAGGAAAGCGACAGCTAAATAGATGGATTTTGTTTATTTTTAATCTTAACTTATCGCAGAGGAGCGCCACTTGAGTAATAGTAATAAAACTTGTTTTATTTCATATAATTCACAGGATAAGCCATATATTTATTGTAAAATAATGCGTTGTAGGTAAGCTAAAAAAATGTCACATTGAAAACAGAAGGAAATTTATTCTGAAGAGCATTATGAAAAACATACTCCTGCCAATATCGTTTTCAGAAACGTCAAAAAATGCGCTATACTGTGCTAACTTGATTGCAAAAGAACATGGAGCAACTCTAAGTTTACTGCATTGTTATTCAGGTTACGAATACAATAGAGAGCATGATTTTGGGGCATTAGGTTACGATGAAGGGGTTAGACGGATGTTGAAAACGTTTTATACAAAAAACATTAGTAGTATAGAAAGACAACCAATCATACTATTAGCCTGCGAAGGGTCTGTTTCTGATAATATTAGTGAAATTAGTCATGAATATGAATTGCTCGTTTTGAGCAGAAGAACGGGTGATCTATCAATATCCAAGATAGGGTTTAGTGATAAATTATTTTATTTGACCACGAAGTCACCTTGCCCCGTTTTGCTTCTCCCATCCAATAGAGCGGTTTATTCCTTTTCTGAGGTTAAAAACATATGGCATATTCAGAGAAAGGATATTGAGACAGATTTGGTTAAACTTCAACTATTAAATTTAAATATTAATCCAAATTTGGTTAAATCCAAATCATTGCAACAAGAAACCTTCCTTTCCCTATTTTGGCAAAATATTGTTAACTATGCTAAGAACCCTATTGATTCGGAACTAAAGAGAATCACAGAATCATACGCTAGTGAACACATTGATCTCTTGATTTTAGTAAATCATAGAAAAGGAATTTTTGAAAATTTTTTGAAAGATGATACGTTCCGGATTATTAGTCAATTTGACATTCCAATTTTAGTTCTACAATCCAATAAATGATACACAAATGATTCAGCATATCTCTAAATTTTGATTGGCTTTAGTGGTGATCTTCAATTTTATGAAATGCTATCTTTCGAGTATTACATTACTCATATTCAGTATTTCAATAATTTCTAATAGAATATTTCCAGTGCGAACTAATAAAAGCTGACTTAAACCACATCTTACTAAGCTATTCTTTCCACTCCAAGCTCTCCATAATTTGTCTAATATCTTTTTGCAAATAATGGGCTGCAGGTAAAATGGAATCGTAATTCGGTTTGGCGTAAAAATAAAGGGAGCCTATTAAAAAGTGATTAATACTATCGGTCACATAAAACTGAGACTGTGAGGCGGCGTTACCATCAACATCGTAAAACATACCAAAAACACGACGCTCGGGATTTTCATACACAAACTCCTCTATAGCATCAGCTTTTTGCGTGTGCTCTTGTGTGAAATTTTGTGCATCCCGCAGAAAGGTCGTTAAGTGGTCTCGGGTTATTTTCAATAGCTTTATACGTTAAGTAAATGGTGCCTTTAAGGTTTGGGTATTCAATATTTACACCATAACTATTCGTTTCACCTTTTAAAGTTTTTGTTTTTAAATGTTTTCCTAATGCATTACGATCAAAGGTAAATGGCATTTTGGCAATATCCTCTTTTTTGTAGATAGCTTACGGGTAGTCTAAACGTAAATAAGCTTTAGGCTTAGGTGTCGGGTCTTCGGTGCAGCTTGTTATTAGACCTATTAACATGACAAGTAAAATAAAATGTTTAATAATTGCTTTCATAATTTTCAGTCGCAGTATTTCTGTCTATGGCCTTCAGTCTTTTCACTAATACCTATATTCTCTTGTCTAAGTTAAGGTAAAGAAACTTTAACACGCTTAATGCGTTTTTTATCAAGAGCCTCAATAGTAAAAACGTAATTTTCGTAATTTATTTTACCACCTTGTCGTGGGAAACTTCCTGAGATTTCTAAAATAAATCCCGCGATAGTCTCTGCTTCTCCCTTTTTATCTTCAAAAATAAAGTCTTCTTCTAGTTTTATAATTTTATAAAAATCTTTTAAAGTGGTTTTGCCTTCAAAAACATAGTTTTTATCATCTAGTTTTGAATAGATAATGTTTTCGTCATCAAATTCATCACTAATATCACCAACTATTTCTTCAATAATATCTTCTAAAGATACTAAGCCTGAGGTGCCGCCATACTCGTCGACCACCACCGCCAAATGCACTTTCTTTTCTTGAAACTCTGCCATTAAATCATCCAGCTTTTTATTCTCAGGGACAAAGAAAGGCTCTCGTAATAAGGTCGTCCAATCAAATACTTGTTTGTCAATGTGAGGCAGTAAATCTTTAACGTATAGAATTCCTTCTATAGTATCTATATTATCGGTATATACTGGGATTCTAGAAAAACCATTTTCAATAACCTCAGGGATAATTTCAGAATAACTCTGCGTTTTATTTAAGGCGAAAATATCTAAACGCGGCCGCATAACCTGTTTAGTATCGGTATTTCCAAACGACACGATGCCTTTCAATATTTTATGCTCTTCTTGAGTGGTATCGTGCTCACTGGTTAATTCTAAAGCTTGTGAGAGTTGATTGACACTAAGGTTAGATTTTTGTCTCCCTAATTTACTATGGATCCCTAAAGTAATGGCCCGCATAGGGGTGCTTAATGGGGAGATTAAAAAATCTAAAACACGAAGGGGGAATGCCATAAATGTAGCAAATTTCAAGCTGTTTCTGCTGGCGTATACTTTTGGTAAAATTTCACCAAAGAGCAAAATCAAAAAAGTAACCACAACCACTTCTAAAATAAACTTTATAAGAGGGTTGGCTATACCGCTAAAAATGATATTACCTAAAAAAGCAAAAAGGATTACTATGGCAATATTAATAAAATTATTAGCGACTAAAATGGTGGCTAACAGTTTTTTAGGTTTTTCCAGTAACCTGGTTATTATGGCCAATGCTTTTGATTTCTGGTTATCTTCAGGTTCTAAATCTGAACGTGTTAATGAAAACAAGGCAACTTCAGCCCCGAAATTAATGCAGAACAAAGGAGCAATATAAATAACAGTATAAAACTGGGGATTATCGAAAAATCGATGGAGGTTATATATAAGAACGTGGGTTCAGGATCCAAAGGAAAAAGGTTTAGTTAATAATTTAGAAAGGTAAATCGTCATCACTTTGTGCTTTACCTAAAGCTTCGGGTTTGGCTTCTGTTGGTTTTTGTGTTACAGCAGATTCACTTTCTTTTTTAGTGGTTAAAAAAGTGAAGTCGGTGGCTTGAATTTCTGTACTATAGCGATCATTTCCGAGTCATCTTGCCATTTTCTCGGTTTTTAAACGCCCTTCTATATAGACTTTATCCCCTTTGCTTAAATATTTTTCACAGATTTCTGCTGCTTTATTGCGAAGTACAATATTATGCCACTCTGTATTCGTTACTTTTTCATTGGTGCTTTTATTAGTATATGTTTCATTTGTTGCTAAGGGAAAGCGACCCACACAGCCACCGCCTTCGAAATAGTGCATTTTCACTTCATCCCCCAAATGCCCAATGAGCATCACTTTATTTAATGTTCCGAGACATAATTTACTTTTAAATGTAATAGCAAAATTACAGTTTTACTATTGATAAATTTAAATTTAAGAAAAAAAGAAAGACTTAATGCTTTTAAAAACTTAAAAATTAAACTGTTCGATAAAATTACCTATTAAAATGGGGACAGGGAAATCATGAATTTGGTGATGTGAGATACCATGAGCTAAACCAGATTTTAATGATACGATCCAGAATTTGGTGTATAAATGCTGATGCGATAATTTATGGATGATGTCTTGATCATTATATAGAGAGAGAGTAAAAGTCTTGTTTTTTAATATACTGAGCGCTTTTAGCTGGTCTTCTATTGCTGAAATTTCAATTGGTTTTTCAGATTCGATTAAAGGAAATTGATACAGATTTTGCCGAGATACCACTGCCTTCTCGTTGTTCTAAGATGGTTTTTCCGTCTTCCGAAAGTATCACGATAAAATTAAAGTATTTCTTTTTTGCTTTTAAAGCCTTCAGCTTAACTGGTAAAATATCAATAGCATTTTCTACTAGACCTTTACATGTACTATTAAAAGGACAAATATTGCAGTCTGGGTTTTTTGGTCTGCACAATCGGCACCAAACTCCATAATGGCTTGATTAAAGGTTGCGGGGTGTTTTTGGTCAATTAATTCTTGAGCTAAAGCTTTAAATTCTTTAAAACCTTTACCTGTATTAATAGGAGTGTAAATGCCATAAATTCTTGATAGCGCTCTATACACATTACCATCAACGACCGCTGTGGGTTCATTAAAACTTATGGAGGCTATAGCACTAGCGGTATAATCACCCACGCCTTTTAATTTTATTAGGTCGTTAAAGGTGTTTGGGAATACACCACCCAGGTCCTCTACAATATATTTTGCAGAGGCATGTAAATTGCGGGCTCCGGAATAATAACCTAAACCTTGCCATAATTTTAAAACTTGAGATTCTTCGGCTTTAGCGAGATCAAAAACAGTAGGGTAATTGGTGATAAATGCGTCGTAATAAGGCAAACCTTGAGCCACTTGTGTTTGTTGCAAAATGATTTCTGACAACCAAATAAAGTAGGGGTTTGTAGTGTTGCGCCAAGGTAAATCGCGCTTATTAACTGAGTACCAGTTGATTAATTTTTTAGAGACGTTCATTTATTAAAAAAGATTCGTTTGCAAAAGTAAATCTTTATAGCATTAAATTTTAATGAATTAGGTTTGAAATATTGAATATTAAATGCCTATATTTGCGCACCCTTAAAAGAAATAATAACCCAAATAAGAAAAGAAAATGACTAAAGCTGATTTAGTAGCAAAAATTTCTGAGAAATTAGGAATTGAAAAAGGAGATGTGCAAGCCACCGTTGAAACATTCATGGAAGAAGTGAAAACATCTTTAGAAGCTGGTGATAATGTATACCTAAGAGGATTTGGTAGCTTTATCATTAAAACAAGAGCTGAAAAAACTGGTAGAAACATTTCTAAGAATACAACTATCAAAATACCAGCACATAATATTCCAGCTTTCAAACCTGCAAAAGTGTTTGTAGAAGGAGTAAAAACTAACGTTGACGTAAAGTAATTACAACATAAACGAATTATTAATTTAAAACCAAAGATCTTATGCCAAGTGGTAAAAAAAGAAAAAGACACAAGGTTGCAACGCACAAGCGCAAGAAAAGAAGACGCGCTAATCGTCACAAGAAGAAGAAATAATTCAAAAAAGTAGTTTTTTAAACTACTTTTTTGGTTTGTTAAAAACAATGTTCTTTGAAAACGAACTTAACAAGACTTACGTAAAACCTTGCGTGTAGGTTAAGTTCTTCGGATTTTTTAAAATCCTGTGAATGTCTCATTTACATGAGACATGAGACTATTCGGTAAAATGTACCGAATAAAAAATGTATAATCCATCTGTTATATCTAACGGTGTAATGGATTAAAATTAACAGTATGAATAAAGAATTGATTATTAGATCTAATTCTGAAGGTGTTGATTTTGCCTTATTAAAAGATGGAAAACTAATTGAATTACATAAGGATGAAGATAGTAACAACTTTGCTGTTGGCGATGTGTTTATAGCCAAAATTAGAAAAGCTGTTCCTGGACTGAATGCTGCATTTGTAAATGTAGGTTATGAAAAAGATGCCTTTTTGCATTATCATGATTTAGGTCCAAAAATATCTTCACTCTTAAAATTCACGAAAAGTGTAAGCACAGGTAAATTAAATGACTTTTCTTTAAAAGACTACCCATTTGAAAAAGATATTGATAAAGACGGCAAAATTGCTAATGTCTTAAAATCAAATCAATCGATGCTGGTACAAATTGTTAAAGAACCTATATCTACAAAAGGCCCAAGAATAAGCTCTGAGCTTTCTATAGCTGGTAGATATATTGTTTTAGTCCCTTTTTCAGACCGTATTTCTATTTCACAAAAAATAGAGGATAAAGCTGAAAAAGACAGACTTAAACGTTTGGTTCAAAGCATCACTCCAAAAGGTTTTGGAGTCATTGTACGTACAGTAGCCGAAGGCAAAAAAGTAGCCGAATTAGACAAAGATTTACAGAATTTGCTTGGTCGTTGGACCGCAATGTGTAAAAAATTAAATAAAGCACATCATCCTACAAAAGTATTGGGTGAGTTAAATAAAGCCTCTTCTATTTTAAGAGATATATTTAACGACAGTTTTACGGGTATTCATGTAGACGACGAAGCGCTTTATATTCAAATTAAAGATTATGTGCAAGAAATTGCACCAAACAAAGAATCAATAGTCAAACTGCATCAATCTAATGTTCCAATTTATGAAAAATTTGGAGTAGAAAGACAAATTAAAACCGCTTTTGGAAAAACGGTTTCCATGGCTAAAGGGGCTTATTTGGTAATAGAACACACCGAAGCACTGCACGTTGTAGATGTTAACAGTGGTAATAGATCCAATAAGTCTAACTCTCAAGAAGACACAGCCTTAGAAGTTAATTTAATTTCTGCCACAGAGGTTGCTAGACAACTTCGTCTGCGTGACATGGGCGGTATCATTGTTATAGATTTTATTGACTTAAATAAAGCGGATAACAGAAAAAAACTCTATAATCATCTTCGTGATGAAATGAAAGATGACAGAGCCAAACACAAAATATTACCTCCAAGTAAGTTTGGATTGATTCAAATTACAAGACAAAGAGTACGACCGAGAAATGAACATTAAGACTAGGGAGGAAAATCCTGATGCCATTAATGGAGTAGAAGTCGAAGCTCCTATTGGAATATTATCTAAAATCAATCACGATTTAGAAATGTTATTAAAAAAAGACTATACTAAGGTGACCTTAAACACACATCCTTTTATAGCAGCCTTTCTTACAAAAGGCTTTCCATCTATTCGTTCAAAATGGTTTTTTGAACATAAAAAATGGGTCAAAATTCAACCTAGAGATGCTTACACATATTTAGAATATCATTTTTTTGATAAAAATGGTAAACAAATTAAATAACTAGTAAAAAAGCCACATCATACGATGTGGCTTTTTTTGTTTTCAATTTAGAATGATTATAATATAAGGCGAGTATAAAAGTATGACTCTTAGGGTGCTGGATTAGGGATTATGGAGTGAATGGCATTGATATCAAGTAATAATTCATCGCTTAAATCTATAGTGATACTAGCAATATTTTCCTTGAGTTGCTCCAAAGTTGTTGCTCCTATAATAGTACTCGTAACAAATGGTCTTTGATTTACAAAGGCTAAAGACATTTGGGCAAGAGATAGGTTGTTTTGTTCTGCTAAAGCCATGTATTTTTGTGTTGCTGTTGTCGCTTGCTCGCTGCTATACCTCGCAAAACGAGGGAATAATTTTAATCGGGCAGTGTCTCCAGCAGTATTTTTTATATACTTTCCGGAAAGCACACCAAACGCCATGGGCGAGTAGGCTAATAACCCGATGTTTTCTCGCATGGAAATTTCGGCCATATCGCCTTCGTAAACACGATTTAATAAGGAATATGCATTTTGTATTGTAATGGGTCTTGGTAGGTTTTTGTTTTTTGATTCCTCTAAATAGCGCATGGCGCCCCATGCTTTTTCATTCGATAACCCAATGTGACGTACTTTTCCTGCTTTGACAACCTCATCAAGGCCTTCTAAAACGTTTTTAAAGTTGTCTTGCCATTGGTCATCTGGATGGTGTTGATAATCTCGAACCCCAAAAGTGTTGGTGGTACGCTCTCGGCCAATGCAATTGGTATACATCGATATAATCTGTTTGTAACCTTTTTAATTCTAAATCAACCGCTTCTTTTATAGCGTTTTTACTAAATCCCGTCGTGCGAATATGAGCCGTGTAATCTCCTGGCCCAGCGATTTTTGAAGCCAATATGATCTTATCTCTATTTCCGGATTTTTTTCAACCAAGTACCTATAATTTCACTTGTCCTACCTGAGGTCTCGGCAGTGGCAGGGACAGGATATAATTCTGCAGTGTCTATGAAATTAACACCTTGATCTAGTGCATAATCCAGTTGCAAATGCCCTTCTGCCTCTGTGTTTTGGTTTCCCCATGTCATGGAACCTAAACAAATTTTACTAACTTTTATATTGGTGTTTGGTAATGTGGTGTATTTCATAATGGGTGTTACTTAATTTTTATATAAAGATAAATCCTGCGAACAGTTTAACACGCATGAGGTTATTTAAATGTTTGTTAAGATTCTCCCTAAAAGCTAATGTATAAATTTTTAAAGACACCCTGCAGGTGTAGTCTTTGAAAGGGTCCTTTTTTGCTTTTGGTACACAAAATGGCATAGTATACAGTCTGAGGGTTTAAGCTAAGCATTCTGAAATATAGGCGTTAAAGGCTATACCTCTAATTCCAGTAAAATAGGACAGTGGTCGCTGTGCTTTGCTTCGGTTAAAATAACAGATCTTATAATTTTATCCTGTAAAGGTTTTGTAACCATGGCATAATCTAAACGCCAGCCTTTATTATTAGCACGCGCATTAGCACGATAGCTCCACCAACTGTATTCCACCCTTTCCGGATGCAAAAAACGGAAAGAATCTATGAGCCCAGTGTTTATAAAAGCACCAATCCATTCGCGTTCTACTGGTAGAAAACCGGAAACGTTTTTCATTTTAGGATTGTGAATATCTATGGCTTCATGACAAATATTATAATCCCCACAAACGACTAGGTTTGGAATAGTAGCACGCAAACCATTAATATATTCTTGAAATTCTGCCATATAATTGAGCTTGAAGTCTAGGCGGTCGAGATTCGTTCCGGAGGGCAAATAAAGACTCATGACAGAGACATTATCAAAATCAACACGCAGATTTCTACCTTCGAAATCCATAGATTCAATACCAGTACCATATTCAACATGATTAGGTTTCGTTTTACTCAAAATGGCCACACCACTGTAGCCTTTCTTTTGTGCACTATACCAATAATGATAGTTATAACCTGCTTCTTCAAATATAATAAGGTCCAATTGCTCTTGCATGGCTTTTATTTCTTGAAGGCAAACCACATCTGCATCGGTACTTTTTAACCAATTAATAAAACCTTTATTAAGCGCAGCGCGTATACCATTGACATTGTATGAGATGATTTTCATTACTTTTTAAATAAAATTGATGAGATCCCAATTTACCTTGGGACAGTACGCTTGTTTTAAAGCGAACTAATTTCAGCTAAAATAAATAATGCCTTACTTTTACACCATTAAATGCTAACGATTTTAAACACAAACTATCAACAAAATATAAATCCGCGTTTTTAGTTAACTATATATGAAGATTACCGTTTCTCTTTTATTTCTTTTATTTGGAAGTTTTGCCATCGCGCAAGAACAGGAGTCCAATTATAAGCAGAAAACGGTGGCCTTTGCAGAAACGATTACTATTGATAGCGTAAGCATTAATTCAAAAGATTTTAAAATAACTTTAAAAGACGCCACTATTTTAGACAGTACGTTTTACGACGTGGATTTCAGTAAGGCGATTCTTAAATTTACAAAACCTGTTGAAACCGATTCTATCCGTATTCATTATTTAAGATATCCTGATTTTTTAACCAAAACCTACCAACAGTTTGATGAGGCCATCATTGTGGAAAATAATAAGACACTAAATCAATTGTATCGTATTTCTCAACCCAATACTGAAACTAATTTCACACCTTTTGATGGCTTAACAACTAGTGGCAGTATTTCTCGCGGGGTGACTATTGGTAATAATCAAAACTCTGTTTTAAATAGTGAATTGGATCTTCAAATAACAGGGAAATTGAACGATAAAGTCTCCCTTCGAGCCTCCATTCAAGATGCTAATATTCCACTGCAGGAAAGTGGGTATTCGCAGCGATTGGATGAATTTGATCAAGTTTTCGTTGAAATTTTTAGTGACCGATGGAACATTCGTGCAGGGGATATAGATTTGGAAAATAAAGACGCCTATTTTGGAGCGTTTTCCAAGCGCGTGCAAGGCTTGTCGTTAGGAGCTCGATTGGGCGAAGACGCGTCCCAAACACAGTTGTTTGCTGCAGGCGCCATCGTTCGTGGCCAATTTACAACCAGTCAGTTTACCGCGCAGGAAGGCAATCAAGGACCTTATAAATTACAAGGGCCAAATGGTGAATTATTTGTACTCATTGTATCTGGTAGTGAAACGGTTTATGTTAACGGCATTGTGGTGAATCGTGGTGAAAGTGAAGATTATATTATTGACTATAATGCTGGCGAAATTATATTTAATGCTACATTTCCCATCACCTCAGAAATGCGTATTACGGTAGATTACCAATTTAGTGATCGAAATTATTCCCGTATAGTGGCTTACGGTGGTGGAAAGTATCAGTCTGATAAATTAAAAATAGGGGCTTCAGTCTATTCAGAAAATGATGCAAAAAACAACCCGTTGCAACAAAACCTGTCTTCAGAACAGGTGGCTATTTTAAGTCTAGCTGGAGACGATAAAAATCAAATGGTAGCACCGTCGGAAGTAGAAGAAGGGTTTAACGAAAACCGTATTTTATATAAAAAAGAACTGATAAATGGAGTAGAAGCTTTCGTGTTTTCAAACAACCCGGAAGACACTTTATTTAGTGTGCGTTTTACAGATGTAGGAGACAACCAAGGGAATTATGTTATTGGTAGTATCAATGCCATTAATACCATTTATGAATATGTTGCGCCAATTATGGATGTGCCGCAAGGTCGTTTTGAGCCTATTGTACAATTGGTTGCCCCTGTCAAATTACAGTTGGCAGTTATAAATGGCAGTTATATGCCATCAGAAAAAACAAATTTAAACTTTGAAGTGGCAGCCAGTAAAAATGATTTAAATTTATTTTCACGGTATTGGCGATGATGATAATAATGGTTTGGCTCTTAAACTAAATATGAAGCAATCTTTAGTTAAACAAGATAGTTTATGGAATCCGGAGGCCTTTATGGATGCCGATTTTATTCAACAAGAATTCAGAAATATAGAAGGGCTTTATAATCCAGAATTTAACCGGGATTGGAACATAGACGCGCCTTCTATTTCACGGTCTCAACAGCGATTTAGGGGATCAACTATTATTTTCTACCGGGGTTAGAACGTTTCATAGTAAAAAAGGAATTTCAAGCTATTTATTTGAGCATTTAAGTTATTCAAATGGGTTTAAGGGCAATAGGCACTCCTTAAATGCACGGTTGTTTTTTAAAGAAAAACTAACGCTATCTACGAACACCAGTATTTTAAAAAGTAATTCTTCGCAAACCACCTCTACGTTTTTACGAACCCATAATGAGGCACGGTACAGTTTTAAAAAAGCATGGCTCGGCGGACGTTTTTCTGCAGAGAATAACGAACAAAAAGCTGTAATCACAGATTCTCTTACTCCCGTTAGCCAACGATTCAACGCTTATGAAGTTTTTACGGGTGTTGGAGATAGTACTTCCGTTTTTACAGAAGTGGGATACAAGTATAGAGTAAATGACAGTTTAAGAAACAACACTCTAAAACGTGTTAATAATTCTAACACCTACTATTTAGACTCACGGTTTATTAAAAACAAGCGCACCAATTTATCACTCTATGTCAATTATAGAAATTTAAAAAGTGACGATGAGCCGAATGCAGATGAGCAATCTTTAAACTCTAGATTGCAATACAGTCAGCAATTTTTTGAAAACAAGGTGCAATGGACGACTGTTTTTGAAACCAATTCAGGGTCTTTACCACAACAAGATTTTACTTATGTAGCCGTAGAGCCCGGACAAGGGGCTTACACTTGGAACGATTACAATAGTAACGGTATTCAAGAATTAGAAGAATTCGAAATTGCGCAATTTCAAGATCAGGGGAGTTACATACGTGTGTTGTTACCCAATCAAATTTTTATTAAAACGCATCAAAATAGACTGAGCCAAACGGTAACATTAAACCCAGCGAACTGGATCAATGAGCAAAGTAATAGTAAGAAATTTTGGTCTCATTTTTATAACCGGACCAGTTATTTAATAGATCGAAAAATAAAGCGCGATGGGAATAATTTTAATATTAATCCTTTTGAAAGTGATAAAGAGAACCAGTTAGGGCTTCAACTTAATTTTAGAAACGTGTTGTTTTTTAACCGAGGGAAACAAAATTATACAAGCTCTTATACTTTTTTAAATAATTCTTCTCGAAATGTCTTGTCTGTTGGTTTTATCGCCAACGCCTTATCGAGTCATCAATTGAATTTCAATCATAAATTTGCCAAGAGTTGGTTATTTAATTTTTTAACTGGTTTTGATACGAATGAAAGTGAAAGCGAAAATTTCACAAGTAAAAATTTTAAGATTGATGAGTCTCGGTTTAATCCGAAGTTATCCTATTTATTAAACGATAACGCACGATTTGATGTGTTCTATCAGTACACAAATAAAGACAATATTATTGGAAGCAGGGAACGTTTAAAACAACAAAAATATGGGATGTCTTTTACTTTAAATAAAAATGCCAAATCGGCTTTGTCTCGGTGAGTTTAATGTATTTTCAAATACATTTGAAGGCAATGCCAATTCGCCTGTGGGGTATCAAATGCTGGAGGGGCTACAAAGGGGGAAGAACTTTACTTGGAGCTTTTTAGCCCAACAAAAAATAACAAAGTTCTTAGATTTGAATCTCACTTACTATGGCAGAAAGACAGAGACGAGTAAAACCATTCATACGGGGAATGTACAGCTAAAAGCGTATTTTTAATATATTCTTTCTAAAATGGTTTTCTAGCAAATTGTAAAAGATCTCTCAGGATATTATAATATGAACGCCATAGGATTTCATAGAGAGCAATAATTTAAATAGCCTAATTAATGATTAAAAAAAAAGACCACGACCATACTAGTCACCTCATCTTTGGAAAGCGCACAGAACTTTATTTCGCCATGCTTTGTGGTGCATTCTTAACCATGGGTTTTGCTATAGACAAAGGATTCCATTATCCGCGTTGGGAGGCAATACTAAGTTATGCAGTAGCCTACTTTTTTGGGGGTTATTTTATTTCCATTGAAGCCTTCAAGAAAATAAGTAAAGGCGGTTTCGATATTGATTTTTTAATGATAGCTGCGGCTATTGGGGCAGCTTATATTGATAGTTGGGCAGAAGGGGCTTTGCTTTTGTTTCTGTTTAGTTTAGGACATGGTTTAGAGCATTATGCGATGAATAAAGCTCAAAAATCTATTGAAGCTTTAAGCGATTTATCACCAAAAAAGGCATTGGTAAAAACGAATGGTCAAATTGTTGAAATACCCATTGAAGACTTGAAAATTGGTGATATCATAGTGGTAAAACCCAATTCAAAAATCGCAGCAGATGGGGTCATAATATCTGGAAACAGTAGTATTGATCAAGCTCCAATTACAGGAGAAAGTATTCCTGTAGACAAAACAGCAATGCCTTCAACAGAACAATTGCCGGATTTTGAACACATCGATAAAAAGCATATTGCATTTACAGGAGCAATCAATGGCGATAGCAACATAGAGGTTCGGGTGTTAAAGCTTAGTCAAGACTCGACTGTTGCAAGATTAATTAAAATGGTAAGTGAGGTCGAAACTCAAAAATCACCAACACAACGCTTAACTAAAAAATTTGAAAAGTGGTATGTGCCTGCGGTTTTACTCGTGGTCACGCTGCTCTGTTTTGCCTATTTGGTGGTTGATGAAACTTTTAGAGAAAGTTTGTATAGAGCCATCACAGTTTTGGTTGCAGCAAGCCCTTGTGCCTTGGCTATTTCTACCCCGAGTGCAGTGCTTAGCGGTGTTGCAAGAGCAGCTCAAAAAGGGGTGCTCATTAAAGGGGGGAAGGCTTTAGAAGATTTAGGAACCATTACCACTATTGCATTCGATAAAACAGGAACGCTAACAGAAGGCAAACCTAAGTTGACTAATGTCATTGCTTTAAATCATTTTGAAGAACAAGAGTTGCTACAAATCGTTCTAGAGGTTGAAAGCCTAAGTAATCACCCTATAGCAAGGGCAATAGCAAAGGATATTGAAAAGCTTCACAATGTAAGATTTAAAGATCTTGCGAGTGAAATTGAAGCCATACAAGGAAAGGGTATTTCTGCGAAATATAGCGGTTCGAAAGTTTTAATTGGAAATTTGCAATTGATGCTCGGTGAAGGGTTAACTGTAGATGCCAATATAAAATCAAAGATGGATGTACTATTACAAGAGGGCCATACCATGATGTTAGTGGCGTTTAAAAAGGAGGTCATTGGTTTAATAGGGGTGATGGATGTGCCCGGAAAGACCGCTGCAAATACATTAAAAAAATTGAAAGCCATTGGCATTAAGCGCATGGTAATGCTTACTGGAGATCATCAAAATGTAGGGGATGCTATTGCAAAGCAAATAGGTTTAACCGAAGCAAAAGGCAATTTGTTGCCGGAGGATAAGGTTGCCGAAATTAAGAAACTATTGGCTTCAGACGGAAAAATAGCTATGATAGGCGATGGTGTTAACGACGCGCCAGCAATGGCTTTAAGTACCGTTAGCGTGGCTATGGGTGCTGCAGGGAGTGACGTGGCTTTAGAAACAGCAGATGTCGCACTCATGTCTGATAAAATTGAAAATCTGCCCTTTGTTATTGGGCTTAGTAGAGCCTCAAAACGCATTATAAAACAAAATATTTTTATTAGTTTGGGCGTTGTTGTTTTTTTAGTTCCAGTCACCATTTTGGGACTTACTAATATTGGTTTGGCGGTTTTATTTCATGAAGGATCGACAGTAATAGTGGTTTTAAATGCGCTAAGATTGTTGGCTTACAACAAGCAGTTTTAAACTATGACAAGCAGGGTTGAAATGCCATTTGAGTGTTACTTTCAAAAAGAGTTTTGTTTTTATACCCGCTCAGAGGGATTAATATTTCAGGAATATTCCTTGTTTTTAATATCGACGAGGGTTTAAATTAAACTATAAAAAAACGCCCAAACTGATAAGTTTGGGCGTTTTTTAATGAATGTCTTATTGTTTTAATATCTGTAATGTTACGGCTTATATGGGCCATCAACGCTTACACCAATATATTCTGCTTGGTCTTTTTTCAATTCAGTTAATTCAACACCAATTTTCTCTAAGTGTAATTTTGCTACTTTTTCATCTAAATGTTTTGGTAACATATACACATCATTCTCGTATTTATCGCTGTTTTTCCACAATTCAATTTGAGCTAAGGTCTGGTTTGTAAAAGAGTTACTCATTACAAAACTTGGATGACCTGTTGCACAGCCTAAGTTCACTAAGCGGCCTTCGGCTAAAAGAATAATGTCTTTTCCATTAATAGTATATTTATCTACTTGAGGTTTAATCGTGTCTTTGGTATGTCCATGATTTTTGTTCAACCAACCCATTTGTATCTCATTGTCAAAGTGACCAATATTACAAACAATAACTTTATCCTTCATGGCTTCGAAATGTTCAGCTCGAACAATATCTTTATTACCAGTAGTTGTAATTATTATATCACTATTTCCAACTACAGTTTCTAATTTCTTTACTTCAAAGCCGTCCATTGCAGCTTGTAAAGCACAAATAGGATCTATTTCTGTAACCGTTACAATACTACCCGCGCCTTTAAAAGAAGCAGCAGTACCTTTACCAACATCGCCATAACCACAAACAGTAACACGTTTTCCAGCAAGCATAATGTCGGTTGCACGACGAATTGCATCTACCGCGCTTTCTTTACAACCGTATTTGTTATCAAATTTTGATTTGGTAACACTATCGTTTACATTAATAGCAGGCATCGTTAAGGTGCCGTTTTTTACACGCTCATAAAGCCTGTGAACACCAGTCGTTGTTTCTTCAGATAAGCCTTTAATACCCGCTGATAATTCGGGTACTTGTCTAAAACCATATTAGTTAAATCACCACCATCATCAAGAATCATATTTAGTGGCTTGCGATCTTCACCAAAGAATAACGTTTGTTCAATACACCAATCAAACTCTTCCTCTGTCATGTCCTTCCATGCGTACACAGCAGTTCCTGCATCTGCAATGGCAGCAGCAGCTTGATCTTGCGTAGAGAAAATATTACAAGAACTCCAAGTTACTTCTGCACCTAATGCCTGTAGTGTTTCAATTAAAACAGCTGTTTGAATAGTCATGTGTAAACAACCAGCGATACGCGCCCCTTTTAAAGGCTGCTCATTATTATACTCTTCACGTAAACTCATTAAACCAGGCATTTCTGCTTCAGCTAATTCGATCTCTTTTCTTCCCCAAGCCGCAAGCGACATGTCTTTTACCTTATTAGGTACGTAAGCAACAGTTTTTGTACTCATAATTGTATATTTGTCTGTATAATTTAAGACCACAAAGATAACTAATACATTTCAGAATATTAAATGCCTCTTTATAAATCCATTAGTGTAAACTCACAAACTACTGTTAAAATCGGAAGATTGAAGAATCATACAATGATTTAATCAGCCCTATAGTATTAAAGCCAGGAAGTAAATCACGCGTTTTAGGGATGAAAAGTGAATTACACCAACGTGGCTTTTTAAGTGTCCGTCACTTATTAGGCGAATTTGGATACAGTGATTTAGACCTCTTTTACGATAGCAATGGGAAGCCACATTTAAAAGACGGGAAACACCTTTCTATCACACATTCGTTTACGTTTTCAGCGATTATTGTAAGCGATAAGGAAGTGGGGATTGATATTGAAAAACAACGTGAAAAAATTGGTAAAATAGCGAAAAAATTCATAGAGTATGAGTGTCAATATTTATTAGAAACCGATGAGGAATACATTAAAAAATTAACAGTAATTTGGGGGGTTAAAGAATCCCTCTACAAGCTTTTTGCAACACCAGGCATGTTATTTAAAGCGCATTTTTTAGTGATTCCATTTATGCTTAAAGACCAAAAGACCAAGGCTTGGATAGATTACAAAGGTCTTAAGAAAGGCTTTAATGCACAGTTTTTAGAGTTTGACGGATTTACCTGTGCTTATACCTTACCGGAATGAAAACGGTTTTAGAAAACATAAGTGCTTCGGCTAAAAAAAACGAAAGACTACTAGCCGTTTTAATTGACCCGGATAAGTTTGAAAGAAAAGGTTTATCTCAATTTATAGAGAAAGTAAAAAAGACGAAGATAACACACATTTTTGTAGGGGGTAGTATAGTAGAAAAACACGTAACCCAAACCTTAGTTTCTGACTTAAAATTAGTAACAGCCTTACCTATTGTTTTATTTCCAGGAGATGTTTCTCAGATATCAAAAGACGCAGATGCGCTCTTGTTTTTGTCTTTAGTCTCCGGAAGAAATCCGAATATTTAATAGAACAACAGGTTAAAGCCGTTTCAAAATTGCGAAAAATGGAATTGGAAGTGATTCCAACCGGTTATATTTTAGTTGAAGGCGGAAAACAAACAGCAACCCTTAGGGTAACGAATACAAAACCACTTGAAGATGAACAAGACATTATCGACACTGCAAAAGCTTCAGAATTATTAGGTATGAAATTGATTTACCTTGAAGCCGGTAGCGGAGCAAAATGGGGAGTTTCAGCAAAAATAATAAAAGCAGTAAAGGATGATATTAAAATTCCACTAATAGTGGGTGGAGGCATAAGAAATAGCGTACAACTTGAAGATGCCTATAGTGCGGGCGCAAACTTAGTAGTCATTGGAACCGCTTTTGAGGAGAATGAACATTTTTTTGACGATTTAGAAGTTTAAGGCGTTAAGGAAATAATGTATAATCAAATAATATTATAATAGAAATCGCGTGGTTTAAAAAATGTCCTTTTAGAACAAGCGACACAAATAAAAAAAATTAATGTATTAATGGAAATATCAGTAGAATTAACGCTTACACCTTTGCAGAACGAATACGAGCCTGCGATTATACATTTCATAAAAAAACTTAGAAATTCAAAGTTAAAAGTGTTGGAAAACCCATTGAGCACGCAAGTGTATGGCGATTATGATGACGTGATGCATGTTCTTAATACAGAAATAAAAGAAGCCTTCGAATTAATGGATAAAGGCTTACTATATATGAAGATTGTGAAATCAGACAGGCAGGATTATGAACCACATTTTTGATTTATTTTTTAGCCAGTATGCCGATTACGACACCTTAGATATTGTTTTAGAAATTGTGGCTGTTATTTTTGGTTTTTTATCGGTTTGGTATTCTAAACAGAATAACATTCTCGTGTTTCCCACGGGTATAATAAGTACACTTATATTCGTCTACCTCTTGTTTAAATGGGGCCTTTTAGGTGATATGATGATTAATGCCTACTATTTTATTATGAGTATTTATGGCTGGTATGTGTGGGCCCATAAAGTTGACGCTATTCATGTTACCCCAATATCTGTCACTTCAAAAAAAGAAAAAAAATGGAGTGCAATGCTATTTGTTGCCACTTTGGCTTTTGTTTTTATAATCTATATAAGTTTTGATAAGTGGACGAGCTGGGTGGCTTATGTCGATACATTTACAACAGCTATTTTCTTTGTTGGCATGTGGCTCATGGCTAAACGTAAAATTGAAAATTGGTTACTTTGGATTGTAGGCGATATTATTTCTGTTCCTTTGTATTTGTATAAAGGATTTACCTTCACCAGTTTTCAATATTTAGTATTTACAATTGTTGCTATATTTGGATATTTACAATGGAAGAAACTCTTAAACAACAACCCACAAACGCTATAAAGGTCGTTTTGTTTGGTCCCGAGTCTACTGGAAAAACAACTCTCGCTAGACAATTAGCGCGGTATTATAATTCCGTTTGGGTGCCTGAATATGCGCGGGATTACCTTCAGAAAAAATGGAATAATGAGCGTAAAACCTGTGAGCCAAAAGATTTAATGCCCATTGCAATAGGTCAAATGGATCTGGAAAACGCGCTGGCAAAAAAAACGAATACGGTCTTGATTTGCGATACTAATTTAATGGAAACTAAAGTATATTCTGAGGTGTATTACTCAGGAACTTGTGATCCCATTATAGAAAAATACGCGTTAAAGAACACCTACGATTTATACTTTTTAACGTATATTGATACGCCTTGGGAAGGTGACGATTTACGCGACAAACCCGAAGCGAGAGAACAAATGTTTGAAATATTTGAAGCGACTTTAAAAAGGCATAGCATACCATACATTTTATTGAAGGGAAATAAAAAGGAACGTTTAGATAAAGCCACAAAGCATATTGATGAACTATTGAATAATAAGCATTGAATTTTACAGAAACACATATAAAACAGATTGAAACTAAAGACTTAACGGTCGAGAAAGTTAAAAAGCAATTAGACGTATTTAAAACAGGCTTGCCTTATGTAAATTTAAAGTCTGCTGCAGTATTGAATGATGGTATTTTACAACTTTCAGAAAAGGAGAAGTGCTATTTTTTAGAGTATTACGATAATAAAAAAGAGGGTTTGGATATTTTGAAATTCGTTCCGGCCTCCTGGTGCAGCGACTAGGATGTTTAAGTTTTTGTTTCAGTTTTTAGAAAACTATTCATTAAAAACCGGAAGTATCAACGCCTATATAAACAAACATAAAGCATCAGAGTTATCCCTGTTTTTAGTTGGCTTAGAAAAATTCCCATTCTACGAAACCCTTATAAAAACAGCTCAAAAAAAGCGTCCCGATTACAACACATTAACTAATGATGAGCAATTATTAATTTTGGTAAAAACCTTGCTCGCCCAAGACGATTTGAATTATAGTTTTTATCCTAAAGGCTCTTTGCCATTCCATAAATACAAAGACCATTTGGCGACTGCTTTTGAGGAGCATCTATTTGAGGCAGCCCTCTATGCTTCAACAGATAAAAAAGCGAAACTTCATTTTACCATTTCAAAAGGTCATAAATCTATTTTTGATACCGAATTTATAAGAATAAAGGAGGGTGTTGAACGAAAAACAGACACAAAATTTGAGGTTACCTTTTCTTATCAAAGAGATTCTACAGATACTATTGCCGTAAATTTAGAAAATGAACCCGTACTAAATTTAGATGGCAGCCTTCACTTTAGACCCTCTGGTCATGGGGCTTTACTAGAAAATTTAAATGATTTTAATGCCGATATTATTTTTATAAAAAACATAGATAATGTGGTGGTGTGTAAATATCAGGATGAGGTCGCACAACATAAAAAAGTTCGGCAGGCATACTTTTAAAAATTCAAAGTCAAGCCTTCAAATATTTGAAAGCCTTGGAAGAAGAAAAACTTACTGACATGGATTTGTTAGCAATAACTCAATTTGTTCGTAAAGAGTTAAACATTATTATTTCTGATTCGTTTGAAAAGTTCTCTTATAAACACCAAATAGAGTATTTAATAGAAAAATTAAACAGACCGCTTCGTGTTTGTGGTATGGTAAAAAACGAAGGAGAGCCTGGTGGTGGTCCTTTCCGGGTTAAGGATGAAAATGGAAATGTCTCATTGCAAATCGTGGAATCTGCACAAATAGACATAAAAAATAAACTCCAAAAAAACATTCTTAAAAATGCGGTCTATTTTAATCCTGTAGATTTGGTATGTGCAGTTAAAGACTATAAAGGGAATGTGTTTGATCTATCACAATTTGTCGATCAAAAACAGGCGTTCATTACTATGAAGACAAATGCAGGAAAAACCATTAAAGCATTAGAGTTGCCAGGGCTTTGGAACGGGAGTATGGCGTATTGGAATACTGTATTTGTTGAAGTACCCATTGTTACTTTTAACCCAGTAAAAACGGTCACTGACTTACTAAAACCAACACATCAGGTCGATTAATGTTCAACGAAGAAGCCCTCATAAAAGAATTTAGTTTCAAAGGCGTTCGCAGTTCCGGAAGTGGTGGTCAACATGTAAATAAAGTTTCAACTAAAATTGAATTGTCTTTTAATGTATTCCAATCTTTAGTTTTAACGGAAAGACAAAAAACTACAATTGAAAAAAAATTATCAAACCGACTCACAAAAGAAGGCTTGTTATTATTACAATGTGGAGAAAGTAGAAGTCAATACAGAAACAAGAATTTGGCTATAGTGAGAGCTATCCATCTTCTAAAATCGGCTTTAATCATTCAAAAAAAAGGGTGCCCACTAAAATCCCTAAGGCGGTAATAATGAAACGACTTAAAAATAAAAGTGTCCGTTCTCAACGAAAGACTAATAGACGGAAACCAGATCTAGAATAAGGGTTCTCTTCTTGAAAGATTTTAACAGGTTACCGAAAACGTTATAACGAAATAAAAAGTTATAATTTATCATTAAAAAATTAAAAAATCTACACTACCTTTGCGGCGTTCTCAAGAAAGGGGTGCCATAATATCGGCTGAGATCATACCCATTGAACCTAGAACAGATAATGCTGTTTAGGAATTTGAAGAATTATAAGCGTCGCTTAAATCAGTACTGCAATGGAACTAATTTTTCATTGAAACCGCATTAATCGCTCAGTACAAAGTTTCTATTATAATTCAAATTAACTATTTTAATAAAGAATAATCACCTCTTTTTATTCGTAATTTAAATGTATTTCGAATGAAATTTAATTTCAAAAAACTAATTTTAATTTTATTGCTTTCTGTAACTGCGGGTTCTGTTTTTGCTCAGGACAATGTATCGGATTCGACTAAAGTTCAAACTTTAGACGCCGTCTTAATCCAATCTGTTCGTGTTGACGCAGATTCACCAATCACGCACTCAAATGTTTCTAAAGAAGCATTGCAGAAACGTAACTTAGGACAAGACATTCCTATTCTCTTAAATTATTTACCATCAGTTGTGACTACAAGTGACGCGGGTGCGGGAGTTGGTTACACGGGTATTCGTGTACGTGGGGTAAGTGCGCAATCGACAAATGTAACAATCAACGGAATTCCTTATAACGATGCCGAAAGTTTAGGAACGTTTTGGGTTAATTTAGGAGACTTCACTTCATCTGTAGAAAGTTTGCAACTCCAACGCGGTGTTGGAACGTCTACTAATGGTTCAGGTGCTTTTGGAGCTAGTTTAAATGTTTTAACAGATGCTGTAGCTAAGAAAGCCAACGGTGAAATAGCGAATAGTTTCGGTAGCTTCAACACTAGAAAACATACCGTAAAATACAGCACAGGACTATTAAATGATCATTTTGAAATTGCTGGCCGCTTATCACAGATTAATTCTGATGGATATATAGATCGGGCAACTTCAGATTTAAAATCGTATTTCCTTCAAGGAAGCTATGTAGATGATAATACACTCATTAAAGGAGTTACTTTTGGAGGACACGAAATTACGTATCAATCATGGAATGGTTTTGATCCCTCATATGTTGAAGCACTAGGTTCGAATCCAAATATTGATGAGAACAGACAGTTTAATGTTTCGGCGCTTATTTTGACGCCCAAGGCCAATTGCAGTTCTATAATAACGAAGTGGATAATTACAAGCAAGACCACTACCAATTGCATTGGAATGAAAAGTATAACAATAATTGGTCAACAAACTTAGGGTTGAACTACACCTACGGGCGTGGTTATTTTGAACAGTATAAAGAGGACGAGGATTTTATAACTTACGGATTTGATGATATTACCATTGGAACAGAAACGATTAATACTACCGATGTCATTCGTAGACGCTGGTTAGATAACGATTTCTATGTTTTAAATGCTAATGTTAACTATAAAGATGCCGTATTAAATCTTACTACAGGACTATCATATAGCACCTATCATGGTGATCATTTTGGAGAAGTCATATGGGCAAGATATGCCAGCAATAGTGATATTAGAGACCGTTATTATGAAGGAGATGGAGATAAATATGATTTTAGTGTTTTTGCCAAAGCGACCTATCAATTAACCGAAAAGTTAAGCTTGTTTGGAGACCTGCAATTGCGTTCTGTTAATTACGATACCAGCGGAATAGGTTCAGATTTGGTATTGTTTGAAATTGACAAAACTTACAATTTTTTCAATCCAAAAGCAGGACTGTCTTACAATTTAAACGATCAAAATAACTTCTACTTTTCTTACGCAAGAGCAAATAGAGAAGGCAGTAGAAGTGATTTTGAAAGTAATCCAAATATCAAACCGGAACAATTGAATGACTTAGAATTAGGTTGGAGACATAAAGGAAATGCGTTGACGATCAATGTAAATGCTTATTATATGTTGTATAATGAACAATTGGTTCTAACGGGCGCAATAGATGATGTTGGAGCACCAATTAGAGACAACTCCGGCGAAAGTTCTCGTTTAGGGTTAGAATTAGAAGCGGCAATACAAGTGACCAATACATTTAGTATACAACCCAATATCACCTTGAGTTCTAATAAAAATAATGAAACGATTACTTCCGAGAGATGGTGCTCTAGTCAATTTAGGAAAAACAAATATTTCATTTTCGCCGAAGTTGTAGCTAGTAATGCTCCGGTATTTAAACCAAAAGAGAATGTTCAATTATCATTTTTAAGCAAATATGTTGGCGAACAATTTATGGGGAATACAGACTCTGATGCTTCTAAATTACAAAGTTACTTCGTTAACGATTTCAACATTACTTATGAGATTAAAATGACTAAAATTTTTAAGTCAATCCTGTTATCAGGATTGGTAAACAATATTTTTGATGAAGAATATATATCTAATGGTTACTATTACCCATACGATGATGATTTTTCAGTGCCAGGCACAATAACAACGATAGAAGGCGTAGGTTATTATCCACAAGCGACAATTAATTTTCTTGTGGGAGCAACTTTAAAATTTTAACCATGATTTCAAATTAGTAGTAACCATTGACACTTAACAAAAGGCAGCCTTAAGGGCTGTCTTTTTTAGTTATTAAATACACGAATTACACTGCCGTTGACTTCCACGCTATAACGTACAAGCGTATATCGGCCCGTTGTGCCTTGCTGAGGGGCGCCCCCTAAAATCTCATAAGC
Source organism: Lacinutrix neustonica (assembly GCF_026625145.1). Classification (GTDB taxonomy): domain Bacteria; phylum Bacteroidota; class Bacteroidia; order Flavobacteriales; family Flavobacteriaceae; genus Lacinutrix; species Lacinutrix neustonica. Next base: position 2,633,419 of record NZ_CP113088.1, read on the forward strand.
GTTGCCATCATCACAACCGCAGGTAGCAATAATGCCATTAACCGATAGTTGAGTACAAGAATTAATGGGGTGGTTGGGGTCACTTAATTCAAAAGCACTATAGGAATTCCCGCTAAAATGCAGGACAACACCATTAATACCAGCCGCATCTATAACTACATTATTATTAGGAAATTGCAATTGGTTATACTGTGGTAAGCTCGTGTTTATGCTAGCGCCTGTATCAAAAACAGCCCGAGGAATGTTTGGGTTGTTATTTTGATTGTTATCATCATCATTCTTACTACAGGTAGAAAGTATTACAGTAAAAATAAGGGTGAGTATAGGTGTTCTGTTTTTCATTTTCAGGTTTCTTTTTCAAGAATGCAATTTACAATAATCTCATTAGAGAGTTAAATATTTTGTATATTTGTAGTACAATCTCGTGTATGCGAGATTTTTTTATGCTGAACAACATTCAGCCTCTTTTTGTTTATTAAACGAAGAAGTTATGAGTAAAGTATCCTATTATACCGCTGAGGGCTTAAAAAAATTAAGAGATGAGCTAAAGCAATTAAAAGACGTAGAACGTGTAAAAGCATCGAAAGCTATTGCCGAAGCACGTGATAAAGGTGATTTGAGTGAAAATGCTGAGTACGATGCGGCAAAAGAAGCACAGGGCATGCTGGAAATGCGTATTTCAAAATTGGAAGACCAATTGGCTGGAGCACGCGTAATTGATGAATCTCAAATGGACACCTCGAAAATATTAGTGTTGTCTAAAGTGAAAATCAAGAATCAAACCAACGGTATAGAAATGAATTATACGTTGGTTGCCGATGGAGAAGCCGATTTGGCCTCGGGTAAAATATCTGTTAATTCACCTATAGGAAAAGGGTTGTTAGGTAAAACGGTTGGTGATGTGGCCGAAATTCAAGTACCCAACGGGACCATGAAGTTTGATATTATAGAAATAAGTAGATAATTTTTTTAGTACCGCAAAGCCGGAATCAAAATCAAACACCTTGAATATAATTCCTGTTTACACTGTAAAAACCGCAGTAAAACAGGAATCTTTTTTTATCTTTAATTTTAATCTGAAAAACGAATAGTATGGCATCCATATTCACCAAAATTGTTAATGGAGAAATTCCTTGTTATAAAGTTGCAGAAACCGATGAGTTTTTGGCCTTTCTCGGATGTAAACCCAAATACAAAAGGGCATACTTTATGTATTCCGAAGAAAGAAACGAACAAACTATTTGATTTGGATAGGGTGGCGTATGCCGGTTTAATGGAATTTTCGCGTTTAGTTGCTATTGCCATTGAAAAAACAGTCCCTTGTAAGCGGGTTGGTCTTTCTGTTATAGGATTAGAAGTGCCGCATGTTCATGTGCATTTAATTCCATTAAATACAATGGAAGATGCGCGTTTTATAAACAAAGTGTCTTTAGAAAAAGCAGACTTTGAAGCTTTGGCAGAAGCGATTCAGGCTAATTTATAAGTAGCCAAAAAAACAACGATTAGAGTGATCACAACGGCTATTACTCCCAGTAATATCCAAAATAAAGGCTTCATTTTTTTTGAAGATTTTTTGGGTTCAAAAGCTTTCATTTGATACTCGTAAATACGTTCGATATCTTCTGTCCAGCTCACTGGGTAGATCTCGGTATCACAAGTGGTGCAATGCATTTGAGATGAAATGTTTTGAGTGACGGACTTTGAGAATTTAGTATCAATAAATTCCTGTTTAAAGGTCAATTCTAAGCCTTCTTTGCTAAAGCATTCCGGGCAATTATTATTAAGCGAGACTTCTTTTACGGTAATCCATTGATCATTCATACATCACAAAGTTTTAAGGCTGATTTGCATAGTGGTTCCTTTTCCAATTTCAGAATGCACGACTTTAATTTTGCCGTCGTGAAAATCTTCAACGATACGTTTGGCTAAAGAGAGACCCAATCCCCAGCCTCTTTTTTTGGTCGTGTAGCCAGGTTCAAAAATAGTACTAAATTCATTTTTTGACAACCCTTTTCCGAATCAATCACATTTATTTTTACACGGTTTTCTAGTTGCGAGATTTCTACTTTTAAATTCCCTCTCCCTTTCATGGCATCAATCGCATTTTTTACCAGGTTCTCAATGGTCCAGCTATACAGTTGAGTATTTAAATTTACGTAAATAGGTTGGGTAGGGAGGTCTATACTAAAATTAATAAGTTTAGACGAACGGATTTTGAGGTATTCATATGTGCTTAACGTTTCAGCTACCACATCTGCTTTTTTAAGGGTAGGTATCGATCCAATTTTACTAAAACGCTCGGTAATGATTTGAAGACGGTCAATATCTTTTTCAATTTCTTTAATATATTCTGGATTGACCTGTTCTATCTTTAAAATTTCAGTCCAACCAATCAAGGAGGATAACGGTGTTCCAATTTGATGTGCGGTTTCTTTTGCCATGCCAGCACCATAATTTATTTTGTGTCGCTATTTTAGAGCTTCGGTAAAAAAAGTAAACCACGGCGCCAAATAAGAAAATGATAAGGAGCAGGGCTAACGGATAGTATTTGAGCTTGTTTAGAACCATGGAGTCACCATAATATAATTTGCCTATTTCTATGGTTTTATTAGTTATGGGATCGACATAAGATAGTTTAATGGGGGCGTTTTCTTTCTCAAATTGATGAATTAACCGATTAACATATGTCGTGTCTTGAGCCCTTTTCTCATCAAGATTCATAGTGCTAATTTGTCGTTCAGAATTCACTAAAATTTTAGGAATTAAACTGTCTGAAAGTATGATCTTATCAACGATGGGGTTTACATCATCTGTTAAAAAACCTTTTTGAAACTCTGCTTGAGCCATACTCCATATATCCATTTTAATACGCTGTTCTTCTTTAAACTTCTGAAAAAATATATAGGTATTCCATAAAATAAGAGAGATAATCGCAAAAGATGCGATAATAATAATCCAACGAATAAGTTGTCTGTGTCTTGTAAAAAACATGCTCTAATATTTTTGAGTGTTAATATAATGTAAAACTGTTAATAATATTGTGCTGATGTGTCGCAAATCATTTTTATAGCATTTACATATTGGCTACATTTGTGGACTAAATTGAGTGCATGACATCTTTTGAGCCAAAGGAATTAACAACCGCAGCATTACATGGGTATTTATTAAGTGCAGTAGCGCCTAGACCCATTGCCTTTGCTAGTACCATAGACGAAAATGGTAACCCAAACTTGTCACCATTTAGCTTTTTTAATGTATTTAGTGCAAATCCCCCAATCTTGATTTTTTCTCCTGCTCGACGGGTGAGAGATAATACCATTAAACACACGTTAAAAAATGTTGAGAGTACCAAGGAAGTTGTTATAAATGTGGTCAATTACGACATTGTACAGCAAATGTCTTTAAGTAGTACTGAATATGGGGAAGGGGTTAACGAATTTGAAAAAGCGGGATTAACCATGTTAAAGAGCGATATGGTAAAACCCTTTCGCGTTGCAGAAGCACCAGTCCAGTTTGAATGTAAAGTGAATGATATTATTAAACTAGGGACAGAAGGCGGAGCTGGTAATTTAATTATTTGTGAAGTGGTTAAGTTGCACATCAATACAGATGTTTTAACTGAATCAGGAAGTATAGATCAAGAAAAATTAGATTTGGTCGCACGTGCCGGAGGAAGTTATTATAGCCGAGCAAAGAACGGTTTTTTTGAAATTCCTAAGCCATTGACAACACTAGGCATAGGTGTTGATGCGTTGCCAAAACACGTGAGAACAAGCAAGATTCTTACTGGAAATGATTTAGGTTTGTTGGGGAATGTAGAAAAGCTACCAAGTAAAGCTGTCATTATAGCATTTGCTGAAAAGCATGACATTTCATCACTCTCTGAAGTAGAGAAGCACAAAAAGGCACAGGTTTTGCTTGGTGAAGGAGACGTAGAAACGGCATGGAAAGTATTGTTATCATAACACGACAAGTGAATTTGTTTTAATGTTTTAGTTAGAACGAGTGCCTTATAAATGAGACGAATATTTAATAATTATATAGATAATGGAAGTACAAGGTAAAGTAAAGTTAATTGGAGAAACTCAAACATTTGGAAGTAATGGGTTTAGAAAAAGAGAGTTAGTGGTAACCACTGAAGAGCAATATCCACAACATATTTTAGTAGAATTTGTTCAAGATAAGTGCGATTTATTAAATAACTACAAAGAAGGGCAAGACGTAAAAGTTAACATCAACTTACGTGGTAGAGAATGGGTTAATCCACAAGGAGAAACTAAATATTTTAACTCTATTCAAGGCTGGAGAATAGAAGGTGTGCAAGCTGGAGCTCCAACAGGAATGCCGGAAGTGCCACCTGCTGCTTTTGAACCAGCAACCGACTTAAAAGAAGAAGATCACGACGATTTACCTTTTTAAAGGGATTAGTCCTTTCTGCATAGTCAGGAATCTTATAAAATTTGACCTCGACAACTACATATGTTGTCGAGGTTTTTTATTTTTAACAAAGCGCAATTTAGATGTATGTCTTAAATAAAAATCTAGCCTTTCCAAATATAAGTCTTGCAGACGAGGAAGGCTTATTAGCTATTGGTGGAGACTTGTCAATAGACCGGTTAATTCTTGCTTACAAAAACGGTATTTTTCCGTGGTTTAATGAAGACGAAGTGATTTTATGGTGGTCACCGGACCCAGATTTGTTTTGTTTCCTAAAGATCTGAAAGTGTCTAAAAGTATGAAACAATTCATGCGACATTGCGATTATGAAATTACGGTAAATAAAGCCTTTAAATCTGTTATTAGCGCATGTGCTATGGCGAAACGTGAGGGGCAATCGGGAACTTGGATTACAAATAATATGATAGAGGCCTATTGTAAACTTCACGAATCAGGCTATGCAAAATCCATAGAAGTCTGGAGAGAAAAAGAACTCGTGGGTGGATTATATGGTGTCGATCTCAACAAAGGTGTGTTTTGTGGCGAAAGTATGTTTGCTAAAGAAAGCAATGCGAGTAAAGCGGCATTTATCACCTTTATTCAAAATACAGATTATAAGATAATCGATTGCCAGGTCTATACCCGTCATTTAGAAAGTATGGGTGCCAAAGAGATTTCTAGAGACGATTTTATAAAGTATTTAATGTAATCGTCTTGTAAGACAAATTATTTTTTACGTGTTTAATCCGGAAAACTATAAAAGGACTCCAAATAGTGCTGTTTCTTTTACAGAAGCAGGCTATACCTCTTCGTATCTAAAACAATCCACCTCGTGATCATTCACCATCCCTGTGGCTTGCATATGTGCATAAACCACGGTGCTGCCTACAAATTTAAACCCGCGTTTTTTTAAGTCTTTACTTAACGCATCACTTAAAGGGGTGTTGGCAGGCGCTTCCTTGTAATGTTTTACTTGATTTTTTATGGGTTTTCCATCAACAAACTGCCGGATGTATTTACTAAAACTGCCAAATTCTTTTTGCACGGCCATAAACGCTTGAGCATTGGTAATGGTGGCATTTATTTTTAACTTATTTCTAACAATCCCTGCATTCCGGAGCAGTTCTTCTTTTTTGTCGAGATCATATTTTGCGATTTTTTTATAATCAAAAAAATCAAAAGCTAAACGAAAGTTCTCACGTTTACGTAAAATGGTAATCCAACTCAATCCAGCTTGGAAGGTTTCTAGAACTAAAAATTCGAAAAGTTGATGATCATCATATACAGGAACACCCCACTCTTTATCGTGATAGACTTCGTATAAGTCATCACCAACGCACCAACCGCATTTGTGTTTTTCCATGTCCTTTGATCTAATTTCTAGCTGTGGTGTAAGTAATTTAATATTCTTCTACTAATGTAACAACTGTTACTCAGTAATTCTAAAACTAAGCCTATTTTTATAGTATGGAAACAATTAATAACACAGATTTAAAGACGATTATAACAGATAGTTTGCAAAACGCAATAAGTTATCAGGAGTATAGACAGTTAGTAGCTAAATTAGTTGAAGAAGGCGGGACTACTGGAAATGAAAAAACCGAAGCCTTGTCAAATTATACCATGCTTAATGACAGACGCATGAAGCGCTGGGATAAAACAGTAAAGGTTTCAGAAGCCATTCAAAAACAAGTGACAAATTTAAATATTAATCAAACCTGGTTGGTTTTAACAGAAAGCTGGTGTGGAGATGCAGCACATGTATTACCTGTAATGCATAAAATGGCGGCATTGAATGATGGGATTGACTTTAAGTTGGTCATGCGTGATGAGAATCCTGAATTAATGCAGCAGTTTTTAACCAATGGTGGTCAAGCCATTCCTAAGTTAATACTCATTGATAATGAAACGGGAACAGTAAAAAGCACGTTTGGACCAAGGCCAAGTGAAGCTACAGAGTTAGTGAGCCTGTACAAAGCCAAACATGGAAGCTTAACTCCGAATTTAAAGAAACTTTACAGCATTGGTATAACAAAGACAAAGGACAAACCGCTATTAATGATTTGCTTAGAATAATAAAGTAATCTTTTCATTATTGTAACCTTCTTTTTTGAGAATTTTTCATGAATAATGAGTTCAAAGATTTTTCTGTAATTTTATGTCTGTGTAAAATGATGCCTGGGTAATCTAAACCTTACCTTCCTTCAAAATTGAAGGTAATAGTGCCTATTTGAGATTTTTTTGAATCGGCACTAAACCTTGCTTTTTTAGCAAAGTCTAAAGCATGCTCCTGTAAACATTCATTGTTGGAATTAGAAGCCGTATTTATACTAGTGTTTACCACTTTACCATTGGCATTTACTGTAATATTTACCACGATTTTACCATTCGCATCGCATAAATAAATGGGAATGGGCAAAAACGCCGCGTTTCTATTTTTAAGGGAATAGGTGATCGAGCTGTTTTTATTTGCGACAGCTTGCGATTGACTGCTCTGTAGTGCATTCGAGCGTTTATTTAAAATGCTATTCACGCTTTCAAAAGCTGTAAGTTCTTCATTTTGCATGGACGCATTTGCTGTGTTTTTTGGAGCCGTTTTAATTTCATACGGCTCTTCCTGATTGCTTTTTAACCGTGGATCTTCAAAATCTTTTGGAGGCGCAATGGGTTTATATGCTTCTGCAAAATGCTTATAATTTTCTGTTTCGTTAAAGCCTTTATTGGTCTTTGGAGAATCGTTAGTGTTGATGTCCTCTGTATCTTCTGTCTCTTCCAAAATGGTTTCAGGTGTAACGTCGATAATCATTTCGGCAACTTCAGTATCGTATGTGCGAAATTCAAGACTAACAACAAACAGAGTCATTGTACAAACAATTAAAATCGTAATGGCCAAGGCCTTATTTGAATTATTCAATTTCAAGTAGGTAAAAATTAATTATAGATTATAATAGCATGTGCAATATATACGTTTAAAACGAAATAAAAGACTAAATAGTCTAATTATTAAGGTTTTAACTTTTTAATGAATGCTTCAATAGACAATGCCTCCTCTACAGTAAAGGCTCCAATTTTTGTACGACGTAAAGCTGAAAGATGCCCACCAGACTTTAAGGCTTTACCAAAATCATTGGCTAAAGAACGAATGTAGGTTCCTTTACTACATACCACTCTAAAATCTACAGTATTACCATTAATACTAGTAATTTCAAAGGTTTCAATGGTAATTCTTCGAGATTTAATGTCAACGGCTTCTCCGGCTCTCGCAAATTCATATAAGCGTTTTCCATCTTTTTTTAATGCGGAAAAAACGGGAGGAAATTGATCAATTTCTCCAACAAACTGTTTGGTGGTTTCATAGATTAAAGTTTCCGTAATGTGTTCCGTAGGAAAGACCTCATTAATGTCGGTTTCTAAATCAAAAGAAGGCGTGGTACTCCCCAAAGTAATAGAGCCTGTGTATTCTTTAATTTGACCTTGAAAGGAGTCAATTTGTTTGGTCATTTTCCCTGTGCAAATCACTAACAACCCTGTTGCTAAAGGGTCTAGAGTTCCTGCGTGACCTACTTTTATTTTCTTGATGTTGTAGGCTTGACGAATTTCCCACCGCAGTTTGTTAACCGCCTGAAAAGAAGTCCAGTTCAAAGGTTTGTCTATTAATAAAACGTGTCCAGCTTGGTAGTCTTCAGCAGTCATGGCGTTAATTAAATAAAGTATAGCCTATGGCAATGAGACCAATAATGAAACAATAAATTGCAAAATACTGTAATTTACTTTTCTTAACGATGGAAATCATCCAGGTACAGGCAAATAGTCCAGCAATAAAGGCCGCAATAAAGCCAACTGAAAGGGACATAATATTGTTGTTTTCAAAAGACAAATCGCCACTCATGATGTCTTTTGCAATCTTTCCAAAAATTAAGGGCACGACCATTAAAAAAGAAAAACGTGCCGCTTTGGTTTTGTCATTACCTAATAAGACAGAGGTAGATATGGTTGCCCCGGACCTAGAAATGCCAGGAAGCATCGCTATAGCCTGTGAAACACCTATTATAAAGGCGTTTTTAAAGGATATCTTTTTGTTCGTATCTTTCGCTTTATCGGCTAGATAGAGCAAGAGGCTTGTAATGAGTAACATAAAACCAACTAATAAAATGTTTCCTCCAAAAAATTGTTCTAATTGCTTTTCAAAAAATAGACCAACGAGAACTGCAGGTAACATGGAGATAATAATTTTTATTACAAATTGGCGGTCCTCATTAAAGTCGGGTTTAATAAGCCCTTTAATAATTTCTAATATGTCTTTTCTAAAGACAACGAGCGTGCTTAATGCTGTTGCGAAGTGTAACACTACCGTAAATAACAGGCTTTCTTCTGGTATAGAGTGATCTCCCAATAAAGCTTTGCCAAGCTCTAAATGTCCACTTGAGGACACGGGTAAAAACTCAGTAAGTCCTTGTATAATACCTAAAATAATTGAATCGATGATATCCATGGGGCAAATCTAACGAAATAGAATAAAGACAGAGGTCATAGGTTATTAGTTTGCAGAATCTTTAGAGCGTGTTAATATCGCGTAAATCTGAATGCCAAAGCCTATTAGAACTAAAGCAGGAGCAAGTCGAATACGTCTCCAATGAAATATATCTTCGTTAAATACATTTGGGTCGTCACTCCCACCGCCGAGACATTAAAATAAAGCCTATTACGATACAAGCTAAACCAATAAACATGAATTTGTAGTTGCGTCTTCCAAAGACAAATTCGGTATTATCTTGAGCGTCTATTTCTTTGCGTTTTTGTTCTCCCACAATACTATTTACTTAAATTCTGAAAAAAAATCTCTCACCAATAATCATTGGTTCAATGGTATTGCCGGCACAATTACACGCAATACTCTTGATAAGTGCAAAGTAACGGTTTTATTTAAAACTTTTACTTGTAGAATGCTAAATTTAATCTGCCGTTCGGTGCAGATTGTTAACGCCCTATATGTTAGTCCAAAACGTTAGGCAAGTGTTGTTTTTTCAAATCTACTTTAACGATGCTTGCCGTTTCTTTTTCCGTTTTATTTTGCGTCAATACTACTGAAGCAGTAATGAATATAACGCCTATAAATACAAAGGTTGCTCGTTTCATGTGTGTGTTTTTTTTTCAAACAGTTTCTATGTTGCCCCTCAGTTGTGTTTGTCAATATCATATAAAACAAACATACGATGACTCATAAATTTTGTTTTTTGAGTGGTAAATTAATAGTCTTGGTATTTTCAAATATATAAATATTTAGTTAAATAAAGACAAACTTGAAATTGTTTGTGTATTAATAACGAGAAAGTAAGAGAATGGGGGTTAATAGTATAGCTTATCTGTATTCAGATTTAAAAAACGTTGTGTTGCTATAAACGTTGAAATCCAGGTAATAAAGATACCTAAGAGAAAAACAAAAACAAACAAAGCAATTATTAATCCTGGTTGTTTTATAAATGCCAACTCAGGAAATGTTCTATCAACAAAATAGAGAACAATAGCCATGCCTATTAAGGCTAGAATAGCTCCAATAATTCCCAACTTGACACTTTGCCAAACAAAAGGGCGACGAATAAAATGCTTGGTTGCGCCTACCATTTGCATTGTTTTAATAATAAAACGTTTAGAGTAGACTGCTAAGCGAATAGAGCTGTTGATAAGCAACACGGCAATCAACGTAAATAGAGCACTAATGAGTAAAATCCAAAAGCTAATTTTTTTTACGTTATCATTCATTTGAGCAACCAAATCCTTGTCATAGCTAATCTCATCAACAAAATTTTTAGATAAGGCTTCTTCCGATATACTTTCCAGTTTTTCAGAGGTCACAAAGTCGGCTTTTAAATTAACATCAATAGAATTCTTTAACGGATTAAAACCTAAAAAGTCCAGAACATCTTCACCACTTTCGGCTTTCATAGATTCTAAAGCCTGGTCTTTTGAAACGTAAGTGGTCGATTTTACATAATCGGCCATGGCCAAACTTTTTTCGAGTTGTTTCACTTCAACATCTTTAGCCGTATCTTTTAAAAAGATGGTAACGGTCACTTTTTCTTTAAAATGGTCTGCCACTTTTTTAGCATTCAAAACAAAAAGCCCTAAGAGACCCAATAGAAAAAGCACCAATGCTATACTTAATACTACAGAAATGTATGAAGAAATTAAGCGGCGTTTTTGATATTGTTCGTAAGATGAGCTCATAAAAAGTGTTTGATTTATCATGTAAAAATAATAAAGAAAAATGAAAAGAAACTTCAAAAGCCAAAGTCTTTTGATTTCTATTAAATAGTCTTTCCTGTAAGGACATCATCCTATTAGATGCTTTTAAAATTTCAATCTAAAAGCAATTGAGATTAATCCACATAATTACAACGCTTAAACTTTCAACACTATTATAATAAGTTTAAATTTGTGGCTTTATTAAGTGAAAAACTTCAAAATGCAATACGATTTTAACGACATAGAAGCCAAATGGCAAAAATATTGGGCGGAAAACGAAACGTTTAAAGCCTCAAATAGCAGCGACAAACCAAAATATTATGTTTTGGATATGTTTCCCTATCCGTCCGGAGCAGGATTACATGTCGGGCATCCCTTGGGGTATATTGCCAGTGATATTTATGCGCGTTATAAACGTCATAAAGGGTTTAATGTATTGCATCCACAAGGGTATGATAGCTTTGGTTTGCCCGCCGAGCAGTACGCCATTCAAACGGGGCAGCACCCGGCGTTAACTACCGAAACCAATATTGCAACCTATAGAAGGCAGTTAGATCAAATTGGCTTTTCATTCGATTGGAGTAGAGAAGTACGTACCAGTAATCCCGAATATTATAAGTGGACGCAATGGATTTTTATTCAGTTGTTTGAATCGTATTATTGCTATAATGATAATAAAGCCAAGCCTATTAACGAACTAAGTGATGTGTTTTCTTTACGTGGAAATGCTGAGGTTAACGTGTCTTGTGATGATGCTATTGAAGCATTTACTGCTGAGGAATGGAGGGGTTTTTCATCTGAAAAGAAACAAGAAATTCTTTTAAAATACAGACTGACTTATTTAGCAGAAACGGAAGTTAACTGGTGTCCAGCTTTAGGAACGGTGTTAGCCAATGACGAGATTGTTAATGGGGTGTCTGAGCGTGGTGGACATCAAGTGGTTCGGAAAAAAATGACGCAATGGAGTATGCGAATTTCGGCGTATGCCGAGCGTTTACTTCAAGGCTTAGAAGCCCTCGATTGGTCTGATTCCCTTAAAGAAACACAACGCAACTGGATTGGTAAATCTGTTGGTGCTTCTGTTTCATTTAATGTTTTAGACACGAATGAAACCAATAGTCATGCGGAGCCTGTCGAAGCACTTCACGAAATAGAGGTATTCACGACGCGTCCTGACACCATTTTTGGTGTGTCATTCATGACGCTTGCACCGAACACGAACTGGTATCTAAAATCACAACAGCAGAACACAAAGCCGACGTTGAAGCGTATATAGAAAAAACAGCCAAGCGCAGTGAGCGCGAACGTATGGCCGATGTAAAAACAATCTCGGGAGTCTTTACAGGAGCTTACGCAGAACATCCTTTTACAAAAGAACCCATTCCCATTTGGATTGGAGATTATGTTTTAGCCGGTTATGGTACGGGTGCTGTGATGTCTGTGCCTTGTGGCGATCAACGGGATTACGATTTTGCAAAACATTTTGATATAGAAATCCCTAATATTTTTGAAGGGGTAGACATTAGTGAAGCAGCCTTTACAGATAAAGAGAAAACGGTGATTGGAAATAGTGATTTCCTTAATGGCATGAACTATAAAAAAGCCACAAAGCGTGCTATTTTTGAATTAGAACAATTAGGGCAAGGCGAAGGTAAAACCAATTACCGTTTGCGTGATGCCGTGTTTTCAAGACAGCGCTACTGGGGAGAACCCTTTCCAGTGTATTACGTTAACGACATGCCACAAATGATTGACAAGCAACATTTGCCAATCACCTTGCCGGAGGTAGAAAAATATTTACCCACCGAAGCAGGTGAGCCGCCGTTAGGGCGTGCCGATGTTTGGGCTTGGTGTACAGAAAGTAATAGTGTAGTTAGCAACGACAAGATAAATAATACAACCGTATTCCCTTTAGAACTCAATACCATGCCAGGTTGGGCAGGAAGCTCGTGGTACTTTTTCCGTTATATGGAAGAAGCGATGCGCGATGAAGTGTTTGCAAGTAAAGACGCTCTCAACTATTGGGAAAATGTCGATTTATATATTGGTGGTAGCGAGCATGCCACAGGTCACTTACTCTATTCACGTTTTTGGGTGAAGTTTCTAAAAGATAGAGGTTTTGTTGGTGTTGAAGAGCCTTTTAAGAAGTTGATTAATCAAGGGATGATACTTGGAGAGAGTGCTTTTATTGACTTAAAGGTACCACACTTAACTGAAGACAGAAATGATGGTTCTAGCAAGTCATCATTGATTATTAAGTCTATTGCTTTGAGTAATAATATTGAAAGAACTAATTCTGAAATAAAATCGAAGTTCTTGAAAAGAATCTTTGATGACTACTACAAAATTGAAACAGATATAGACGTTCATAAAATTTTAGGTTCTCAAGTATTAGATTCATCAACAATGTTCAAACTTAAAAGGGCATCAAAAGAAGAATTTTTAAATTATATATCAGAGAGATTATCATTTGAAGATAGAAGACTACATGTTGATGTGTCTCTTGTTGATAGTTCAAATAATTTAGACATTGAAAGTGTAAAGAAATCAGTATTAGATTTTGATCAATTACATTTTGAGTGCGACGAAATGAATACTTTCAAAGTAGCTCGTGAAGTCGAAAAAATGTCTAAATCCAAATACAACGTGGTCAATCCGGACTGCATTTGTATCGACTATGGTGCAGACAGCTTGAGACTCTACGAAATGTTCTTAGGGCCATTAGAGCAATACAAACCTTGGAATACAGCGGGGATCACTGGGGTTCACAATTTTCTTAAAAAACTATGGAAGTTGTATGTTGGCGAAAACGGTATTCATGTAAACGCCGCAGAACCAACAAAAGAGAGCTTAAAAACATTACATAAAACCATCAAAAAAGTACAAGAAGATATTGAGAATTTCTCTTTTAATACCTCGGTGTCTACCTTTATGATTGCAGTGAATGAATTAAGCGCACAAAAATGTACCAGCAAAGACATCTTGGAACCGTTGTTAATATTAATGTCACCATATGCGCCTCATATTGCAGAAGAATTATACAGTAGGCTAGGCCATTTAGAGTCGATCTCAACGGCACCTTTTCCAACATTTGATGCCACATATTTGGTAGAAAGCAGCAAGAATTATCCGATTTCCTTTAATGGCAAAATGCGTTTTACCTTAGAGTTGCCATTAGATATGAGTAAAGACGAGATTGAAAAAACAGTACTCGCTCACGAAAAAACCATCGCACAATTAGAGGGTCGCGTACCAAAGAAAGTGATTGTTGTTCCTGGCAAAATTGTAAATATTGTGGGGTAGTATATACCTGCAATAGCATATTATAAATCCAGTAAAACCTTCAATTAGTTGAAGGTTTTGCTTTTTAAAGCCATAAGCATATAGCGCACGGTGTCTTTTTTGAACTAGTAAAAAAAGAAAAAAAAGGCTGCCATGCAGCAGTATGCCACGGAGGAATAGCAAATATTAATCTAAAAGCTTAAATTTTGAAGTCTATTAAACTGACAACATTTCCTGTCCAAGTATTGGCTTACTTTTTGCTATATTTATTTAAAATTTAAAAACTAAAATTATGATTTCAGGATATATGGGTTACTACATTTTAATTGGCGCCATTTCTTTGGTAAGCTGGATGGTGAGTAACCAATTGAAAAAAAAGTTCGCTAAATATTCTAAAGTGCATTTGCGTAATGGTATGAGCGGCGCAGAGATTGCACAAAAAATGCTTGCTGATCATGGCATCACGAATGTAGACGTCATTTCTACACCAGGGCGATTAACAGACCACTATAATCCAGCAAATAAAACGGTGAATTTAAGCGAAGCAGTATACAGCCAGCGTAATGCCGCTGCTGCTGCTGTGGCAGCACACGAATGTGGACATGCGGTACAGCATGCTACAGCGTACCAATGGTTAACCATGCGCTCAAAATTAGTTCCAGTGGTTCAAATAACCTCTAAGATGTCTCAATTTGTTATTATTGGGGGGATTATTTTAATGGCAACTAATATGCTGGGCGGCACCGGGCAATACATAGCCATTGCAGGACTAATAATGATGGGCTTTGCGACCTTATTTAGTGTGATTACACTGCCTGTTGAGTATGATGCCAGCCATAGAGCCTTGGCTTGGTTAAAAAATAAAAACATGGTGACTCCTGAGGAGTACAAAGGATCTGAGGATGCTTTAAAATGGGCGGCCGAGAACCTATTTGGTTGCAGCTATTGGAGCCATTGCGTCTTTATTGTTTTGGGCGTTGCAGGTTTTTGGAGGTAGAGATTAGAACCCTAAGTTTTTAACGCAGCTTGTTAGATAAGCCCCAATGGGGTGTCTTTTGTATTTGTAGTCCAGATAATTACGAAGAATTACCTGTTTTTAATTTAAGGGAAATCACGCTTAAATTAAGTGTGATTTCTTTGCAACTTTGTTTTCATATTAATCATTTAAACAGGGAATCATGGAAACAACACTAGAACAAACAAGTACCTTAATCGCACACGATTTTGTAACTAAAAACACAGGAGTCTTAGATCAAGAAAAAATTGATGCTGCCGTAAAAACCATTACAGCAGAGACCCAATCTTATCCTGCCAACGGTAGTGTGGCTAGCTTTATTTTTTATTTAAAATTTCAAGTGAACATAACTGGGGGCAAATCGTTTAATGGGAATGCAGGCGGCGCATCCACGCCAGGAGGAGGTGCTTTAATTGGTGATGTATATACCAGTGATATTAATCGCTTGTATAAAGATACAAAAAGCTTTCAATTTAATGCTACACCCGTGTATACCAGCATCATATTTTTTGATGGCAGTAGTAATGTCTTAGGAACCTTTCAAGCGGGTGCGGTAAGCACAGTTGCCGGAATAGGAGGGGGCTCAGGAAGTTGGTCTTAGTCTTTAAACCAATGCCTAATAACGTTTAAAAAAAGCGTAAATTAATCGAAAACCGAATCATTTATTAATGATTCGGTTTCTTTTTTTATATTTAAAACCTAAATCAAACTAACTTAATTTTATGGACAATTCTTTTGAAAATCAAGTGCCTCAAACAAAAGTGGCGGTGAGCGCCTTGGCAGAACAGGATCGTGTTGCCTTTTATAAAAAGACTTATACCCATGTGGCCTATGGGGTTTTAGCATTTATCGTTTTTGAATATTTATTATTGCAAAGCGACATGGTTGTGCAATTTGCACTTTCGATGACCGAAGGCATCAAATGGTTATTAATGCTTGGCGGCTTTATGCTAATCACTAATTATGCTGAAGGAATGGCCATGCGTACCGCCGATAAAAACAAACAATATCTAGCTTTCGGGTTATATATTGCTGCTGAAGCTTTTATTTTTATACCCATGATTTATGTTGCGGCCTTTTACATGGATCAAGGTACTGAAATTTTGCAGCAAGCCGCAATTGTAACCTTGGGGTTGTTTGCTGGCTTATCTGCAGTAGTGTTTGTAACCAAAAAAGACTTTTCTTTCTTGAAAACAGGATTAACCATTGGTTTTTTTATTGCTTTAGGCTTGATTGTCGCGGGAAGTATATTCGGCTTTAATATGGGGTTATGGTTTTCAGTAGGCATGTGTTTACTAGCTGGTGGCAGTATCTTGTATCAAACCTCTAACATGATTAATAAATATACCGAAGACGATTACATTCCGGCAGCCTTGGGATTGTTTGCTTCATTGATGCTATTGTTCCGGTACATATTAAGAATCTTTATGTCGAGAAATTAATAGCCTAAAAAAACAGGGAATAACTAAAGCGTTTTAAATTGAATTTAAAACGCTTTTCTTTTTTTGGGAGGCCCGGTCGTTGGTAGTTTAAAAGGTATCACTTTCTAAAGACACCAATTTATTTTTAAGGGCATATATCACCGGACCGGCGACGTTTTTAGATTCTGTTTTTAGCAGTAAATTATTACGGTGTCCTTCTACTGTTGCGGGACTAATAAATAATTTTTCGGCGATATCACCAGTGGTCAATTGCTTACAGATTAAGGTTAATACTTCTTTTTCACGTTTGGTGAAATAGGTGGTGTCAAAACTGGATTTCACTTTTTTATCTGCAGGATTAACAATGCTTTCATGAATGTACTGCATCACCTGTTCGTCATAGTAAAACCCTTTGTCTGCCACTTCTTCAATCGTTTTTATCATTAAAGCAGGCGTACTGTTTTTTGCTAAATAAGCGACAGCACCAATAGAAATCATATTTAATATGAAGGGTTTACTAAAGTAACTGGTTAACGCGATCACTTTTATTTCCGGAAATTCTTTTTTTATTAGTTTAGTCACTTCTACGCCATTAAGTTCTCGCATTTTTAGATCGGTAATAACGATTTCACGCAAGGGTTCGGTACTACGCAGTTCTTTAATTAAGTACGCTCCATTTTCAACATCAAAAATCACATCTATAGTATCATTGCTTTCTAAAATGGCTTTTAGTCCTTGTCTAAACAAAAGCTCATCGTCTGCTAGTGCGATTTTTATTTTATCTTTCATAATTACAACGTATAATAAATTGACTGCCGTTATTGGGTGTGCTTTCTATTTTTAGTGTTCCGTTTAATATTTTTACTCTACTCTTAATGTTTTGTAACCCGATTCCGGATTTTTCCATCACGTCTTTTACCGTAAAGCCTTGGCCGTTGTCTTGATAATGTAATACAAATCCCGTATCATGTTGTTCTATGTATACCATTAATTCATTAGCCTTGCCGTGTCTTACTGAATTGTTAATGAGTTCTTGTACGATTCTAAACACATGCAATTGATCGTTTTTTGAAAGCCGTGTTAAGGCTTCTACATTGTCTTCAATTGCTATTTTAGTGTACTTAGTACAGTCTTCGAACAACTCTTGTAAAGCGGCTTTAAGACCAAATTCATTTAAAATTGGGGGTAACAAGTCGTGCGCTATTTTACGAGCGCTTTCTAAGGTGCCCGTGGTAATATTTAATATTTGTTCTAAGGCTGTTTTCTGTTTGTCGTTTATGGTTTTATCTATTAATAATACATTGGTGGTTAGGCTTACAATGTTTAGTTTAGAACTAATGGCATCGTGTAAGTCTTGAGCAATACGTTTACGCTCACGTTCTTGAATAGCAATAGCGGTTTGCAATATTTTTTGTTGGTGTTTTATTTTTAAACTGGCTTTTTCCTGTTCTTTTTCAACGATCTTTTTTTTCGTATGGTGAAAAAAAGTGATGAGTGTGACGGCCATTATAATTAACAAACTAACACTTATTCCTACGATGCTTATTATTGTGATGTATGTTTTTTCTTCCAAAAAAGAGGGTTTAATTCGTTTGCAGTAGTATAAAGATAGTGCTTAAATATCTTAAGTTTTTCTGTAATTTTTATACCATTCGAAAAACACTAAAATTTGGTATACAATAAATAATAAAGTATTTAATAACCAAAGAATATTTTTCAAATTTGAGGGCCCCTCTTTAAAAAAATTGCCCGAACAAAAAATTAATGTACTGCTAATTAAATAAATAAAGACACCTGAATTCACGTATATATATTCTGTTTTTTCTATCAAAGAATTATAGAAATGGATAACACTAAAAGAAACAATGGTCAAAGACGTCAATACAATTTCTAACAGGTTAAATTTATAATATAAAGAAGGTGTGTTTAAATATTGTATAACCGTAATTGCTAGAACAGCTGTACTTATAATTTTTAGAGTATTTTTTTGTTTTTTACTTTTAAAAAGTTTTAAATAAAAGAGACTTAGTATGATAAATTGGAGTATGAAATAATAGTGTGATAAATATAGGTTATTTGCTCTTTGAATTTGTAAATTAATAGTAAGACACTGTATGATGAGCATACAAAGGAAGTAGAACCAAAGTATTTTAAATATTTTGGTTCTACTAGATAACTTTATAGAGTATAAAATGACATTTATAAATAAAATAATATTACCTAGATGTATTAAAAAATTTAATAATGACATTTAAGCTATGTTAATTTGGGTCGTATAAAGGGCTGTTTTCATCACATGTCGTAGGACACGGTGCAGTAAAATCAAAAATACCAGTGCCATCTAAAGCGGCGACAGCACCATCTACATCACAGTCATCGCACCCGGATGGTTTCTCTCCCTCAATAATATCCCTATGGATGCCTTTACAGTCTACTTTAGTGCCCACAATTAATAATTTTTCACCTCTACCTTCCTGTATCTCGTGATCAATGGCCATGTAGGCACGAACGCCAGAAGAATCCAAATTTTGAATACTGTAATGGCCATCTTCTTGTTTTACAAGCACGTTCATTTCTTCAAGTGCCTCTATTAAATCTATTGCAGGCATTAAAAAGGCCTTGCATTCCTTTTTATATTTCTGTTGCCAATTTTTAGCCCAATTTTTAGCGGGCTTTAGTTTTACTTCATTCTTACTCATGATTTTGGTTTTTAATTAATAAGAGATAAAGCTAGGCATACTAACTCACATAAAAAACAGTAATCGTGAAAACAGGGGTTTCTACGCGATTAAAATAGGCCGTAATTGTACGTTTATTATAAACGCTTATTACCAATAACTTTGTAACACCAATTATTTTAAACAAGTCATGTATACCTTAACCGTAAATAATAATTATATACACAATATTGAAGCCTCAAATGGGGTGACTATTTCCAAAAATAAAAAGCATACCTTTAACGACCGCGGGTCATTGGTTTTAAGAATTCCAGGCATGGCGGATATGAATTTTATCGATTTAGCAGATAAAAAATTGCCCGGCTATCCACAACCAAAAGAAACATGGGGGGTACTCGTAAGGTACAGTAATATGGAAGCGTATTACAGGTATGAGGGTAGTGGAACGCTTAACGCGACGTTCGATACTCTAGGAACCTGTTCATTAACAACCAGTAATGGGTCTATGTTACCCATTTCAATACGAGAATTTGTAATAGAAACTAATTAAATTAAACTATATTATTAATAATTAAAAAAACCAAAAATTATGGAACCATTTATTGCGCAAATTGTCATGTTCGGCGGAAACTTTGCCCCAAGAGGTTGGGCGTTTTGTGACGGTCAATTACTACCTATTTCATCTAACAGTGCTCTATTTTCAATTCTTGGCACTACCTATGGAGGAGACGGCCGTACTACTTTTGCTCTACCTGATTTAAGAGGTAGAGTGCCGTTGGGTCCAAGAACTGGAGCTGGACTTAGTACATACCGTGAAGGACAGAGATCTGGAGAGGAAAGGCACGTGCTTAATGTAACAGAAATGCCAAATCATAATCATATCGCTTCGGGAGAAGTGAAAGTTAACTCTGCAGATGCTACTAAAGCCGTAGCTTCGACAGGTTCTTCTATTGCTACACCAGGAGCCCCAGCAGGTAGAGGAATCAGTCAAACTTATGGTTTTAATGATGCAACGCCTGATGTTGCTTTAAATGCAGCTTCAAATAGTGTTACAATTGGAAATAATGGTGGCAATCAGGCTCACAACAATATGCAACCTTATTTAGCTGTAAATTATATCATTGCTTTACAAGGAGTGTTTCCTTCTAGAAGTTAAAAAACTAAGACAGCTAACACATTATGTGTTAGCTGTCTTCTTGTATTAAAGTCCAATTAGGAATGTTTTCTGTAGTATATCGTAGTTTGTAGGAGCGCTCCTTTACTGAATACAAAGAAGATACACAGTACGGATTGGTTATTAACGATTCACCAGCATTTAACTTAATACCGGAGTAGATCTTTATATTTGTATTTATACAAATATCAGGTGTGTTCGCATCAATAGTTCCTTTCTCTATTGTTTCAGAGTCAAAACAAAAAGCATTATTATTTTCAAATATGGTATCTTTTGTTATTGAAAAAAGGAGCGTGCTTTTTTCAATTGTGTTCAACACTCCCTTACAAACACCTTCTTTTTCTTTGAATTTCGGTTCTTTGGAAAAAAAAGAATGGCGGGTAGTAAGCGTAATTTCTTCCGGTATCAAAATTCCATGAGTACACAGCAAAGGCTGTAGGCTTTTTGTAATTACAACCTGGGGTTCTTTTGTTAGCGCTACATCCATAGTTTCAGAAATAATTAATTGAAAACAATCTTTTATTTGTGCTTGAAAATTAGAGGCATCACAAACGAGGTATTCTTTAACACATTTATCATAACTTAAAAAATTAATAATAGTTTTAACAGATGCTATAGAACTTTCATGAATATCTAAAAACGTTACCTGAATATCATCAGAGTTAAAAAGTGGTAATAAAGGCACTAACAATGTCCCATAAGGCCCGCTACCAGCATATAAAATAGTAATTGCTTGTTTTTTATTTTTTAAATCTAAAATAGCACGGTAGATACCTTTTATAAACCTTGCGGTTCTTACATAATCATTAATACAATCAATGGCGTGCTGGGGAGATAAGGCCATACCGCCATTTACTTCTGTTGCATTGTTTAAAAAAAAATCTCTTAGTAATAATTGATTACTTAAGGTATTGTAATAATTAAAAAGACATTCGACTGCTTTTTGTTCGTCTTTTAAAGACTTTGACTTTAATATGTTTAAAACTAAATTTTTCAAAGCGATCATTTTATTTGCTAATGTACATTTTTTAAGAGAATACTAGCGCTTATACATTTTTTGCCAAGGTTTGTGCTAAAAAAACATTTATTGATACAATTTAATATATTTTTGTGTCTTTGGTGCTTATATAAATTATTAACTAACAAAACATTATGGAACAAAAAACTACACTAATTTTTAGAGGTAAGCATTTATTCTTAAGTCTGCTGCTTGCTTCTTTTTATTTAATGACCAGTTCATTAAATGCGCAAACCACAGAAGACTTTGAAGATGATACCGTTGGAGCTAAATCCTTTACAGATAATGGTCAAAGTTTTATGATTGTTGATGGAGGTGGGGAAACAACTTATGACATTGAAAGCTTTGCTGGTGGAGGATGGAATGGTGCTGGACCTGATAATCAATTTATTGACAATACTAGTGGAACACCAGCTATTGGAGATGGATCTTCTTTTTCTATAACGACAACCGATGGAACAGATATACAAATTAAACACTTCTATTTATTTGTTTCAAATAGAGGTATTACTGGGCCTGCTTCAACATCTATAACTTTTACAGGGAAAAAGGACGGAGTAGAAGCCTATAGTTTTGTTAAAAGTTCGGAATAGTTGATGGATCTTCATTTACACCAAATAATGGATTTACATATATCGATTTTTCAACTGAAGATATAGTTGATCACTCATCTACTAGTGTTGATGAAATTATTATTTCAGCAACAAATGACGCAGACTATTTAGCATTAGACGCTTTTAGATGGGATCTAGCTCCTACTTGTACAGATCCAACGGTGCCAATAGTCACTTATGCGCCAACTACTGTTTGCGAAGGAAATTCTACAACATTAAATATTTCCGGAAACTTAAATGATGCCACACAATGGGCCATTTATACGGGGTCTTGTGGTGGTACGCTACTAGGAACAACGACTACTTCTTCATTTGTGGTTACGCCTTCGGGCCAAGTACCGCATACTATGTTCGTGGTGAAGGCGGTTGTGTAACTCCAGGGACTTGTGGATCTGTATCAGTTACAGTCAACGCTTTACCAATGGTAACTTATACCGCTCCTGCAGATCTTTGTGTTGATGCTGGTGTTCAAACCGGTTTAGGTGGCGGAACAGCTACAGGCGGTGTCTATTCCGGAGCTGGTGTTACTGATGATGGTAACGGTATGACTTACGCTTTCGATCCCGCAGCAGCTGGTGTTGGTGTACATACCCTAACGTATACCTTTACAGACGGTAACGGTTGTACAAACGTAGCTTCTGATGATGTTGAAGTATTCGCTCTACCAACAGTAAACTATACTGCACTTGCCGATTTATGTATCGATGCTGGTGTTCAAGCTGGTTTAGGTGGCGGAACAGCTACAGGCGGTGTCTATTACTGGAGCTGGTGTTACTGATGATGGTAACGGTATGACTTACGCTTTCGATCCCGCAGCAGCTGGTGTTGGTGTACATACCCTAACGTATACCTTTACAGACGGTAACAGTTGTACAAACGCAGCTTCTGATGATGTTGAAGTATTCGCTCTACCAACAGTAAACTATACTGCACTTGCCGATTTATGTCTCGATGCTGGTGTTCAAACCGGTTTAGGTGGCGGAACAGCTACAGGCGGTGTCTATTCCGGAGCTGGTGTTACTGATGATGGTAACGGTATGACTTACGCTTTCGATCCCGCAGCAGCTGGTGTGGGTGTACATACCCTAACGTATACCTTTACAGACGGTAACGGTTGTACAAACGCAGCTTCTGATGATGTTGAAGTATTCGCTCTACCAACAGTAAACTATACTGCACTTGCCGATTTATGTCTCGATGCTGGTGTTCAAACCGGTTTAGGTGGCGGAACAGCTACAGGCGGTGTCTATTCTGGAGCTGGTGTTACTGATGATGGTAACGGTATGACTTACGCTTTCGATCCCGCAGCAGCTGGTGTTGGTGTACATACCCTAACGTATACCTTTACAGACGGTAACGGTTGTACAAACGCAGCTTCTGATGATGTTGAAGTATTCGCTCTACCAACAGTAAACTATACTGCACTTGCCGATTTATGTCTCGATGCTGGTGTTCAAACCGGTTTAGGTGGCGGAACAGCTACAGGCGGTGTCTATTACTGGAGCTGGTGTTACTGATGATGGTAACGGTATGACTTACGCTTTCGATCCCGCAGCAGCTGGTGTTGGTGTACATACCCTAACGTATACCTTTACAGACGGTAACGGTTGTACAAACGCAGCTTCTGATGATGTTGAAGTATTCGCTCTACCAACAGTAAACTATACTGCACTTGCCGATTTATGTATCGATGCTGGTGTTCAAGCTGGTTTAGGTGGCGGAACAGCTACAGGGGGTGTATATTCAGGAACTGGTGTTACTGATGATGGAAATGGAACAACCTATTCTTTCGATCCAGCAGCAGCTGGTGTTGGTGTACATACCCTAACGTATACCTTTACAGACGGTAACGGTTGTACAAACGCAGCTTCTGATGATGTTGAAGTATTCGCTTTACCAACCGTAACATATACGGCGCCTGCCGATTTATGTATCGATGCTGGTGTTCAAGCTGGTTATGTTGCTGATACGAGCACACTATTTGGTGCAGACAATCAGGGCAATTATTTTAGTATCAATATTACGACAGGTGTCGCTACTGTTTTGAATGAAGGTTTTTCTGGAGGTTGTGCATCAGGAGTTACTGCACTTGGCTATGACCCATTAAGTGGTATAGGTTTTGGAGAGGAAACAAATGGATGTGGTAGTGGTTTTATGTTTGATATTGCTACCGGAAATCTACTCGGAGTTGGTTCACCTAATACAGGTATGCCACCATATTTTCAAGGGGTAAGTGTCTATAATGGCGTTTGGTATACGGTTGGTGTAGCTGGTGCTCCGTTGAGTACTTTTAATCCTACAACTCAAGTGTTAACTGAGGTAGGGCCAACAGGTTTAGGCTTAAGTGCTCTTGCTATTGATCCAAATACAGGAATTGCTTATGCAACTACGGGTCAAGGCGTGACAGAAATTTATACTATTGATTTAAGTACAGGAACCCCTACATTATTGGCCGATACGGGTCTCGGTATTGGGTAGTCTCGAATTTCATAATGGGACATTAGTCGCAGGAGGTGCTCAAGGTAATTACGGGAATATATATACAATAAATATTACTACGGGAGCTGCTACATTAGTGGGGTCTACAGGGATTAATACAACAATAACAGGATTGACTTACGGTATGGGTGTATCTCAAGGGCTAGGAACACCAATAGGAGGCGTTTATAGTGGTTCAGGAATAACAGATGATGGTAACGGAATAACGTACTCTTTCGATCCAGCAGCCGCTGGAGTTGGTGTACATGCCATTACGTACACATATACAAATACAAACGGCTGTACAAATGCAGCGAGTGATAATATTGAAGTATTCGCTTTACCAACAGTAACCTATACGGCACCAGCCGATTTATGTATCGATTCCGGAGTTCAAACTGGTCTAGGTGGTGGAATAGCTACAGGAGGAGTATATTCAGGACCTGGTGTTACAGATGATGGAAATGGAACAACGTATTCTTTCGATCCGGCAACAGCTGGTGTAGGTGTACACACCCTAACGTATACCTTTACAGATGGTAATGTATGTACAAACGCAGCTTCTGATAGTATTGAAGTATTCGCTTTACCAACAGTAAACTATACGGCACCAGCCGATTTATGTATTGATGCTGGTGTTCAAGCTGGTTTAGGAGGTGGAACTGCTACAGGCGGTGTCTATTCCGGAGCTGGTGTCACTGATGATGGTAACGGAATGACTTACGCTTTCGATCCAGCGGCAGCTGGTGTTGGTGTACATACTATTACTTACACCTTTACAAATGCTAACGGCTGTGCAGACGCAGCTTCTGATGATGTAGAAGTTTTTACTTTACCAACAGTAACATATATGGCTCCTGCAGATTTATGTATCGATGCTGGAGTTCAAACTGGTTTAGGAGGTGGTACAGCTACAGGCGGTGTCTATTCCGGAACTGGTGTGACTGATGATGGTAATGGAACAACGTATTCTTTCGATCCAGCAACAGCTGGTGTAGGTGTACACACCCTAACGTATACCTTTACAGATGGTAATGTATGTACAAACGCTGCTTCTGATGATATTGAAGTATTAAATGCAGACAATACGGTTTCGCAGGTTGTTGATGTGTTAACAGCGAATCAAGCTGGAGCCACGTACCAGTGGTACGAGTGCCCCAACACTTTATTATCATCAGAGACTGGCCAAAGTTTTACAGCGACTGCTCTTGGGGACTACAAAGTGGTGATAACGAATAGTAGTTGTGTTGTAGAATCCTCTTGTGTTTCAGTAACGACATTAGGTCTCAATACATTCGACGTAGCATCTAAGTTTTCTATGTATCCAAACCCGAGTAATGGGCAGGTAAAAATTAAGTCTACTATGGGTGGTGACTTTGAAATTGTTAATTTACTAGGCCAAACGGTAAAAGCATTTGAAGTTAAAGCCAATGTAGAGACTACGGTTTTTATTGGAGAGTTAAGTGAAGGCTTGTATCTTGTTAAAGCGACGAATCGTTCTAATATAGCTAGCAAAAAATTAATTATTAAAAAGTAACTTAATAAGTAGTTTATATACAAAGCGTGAATTCTTTATAGAATTCACGCTTTGTTTTTTTATAAAAATAGTGTTGTCTTTGGAAGTTTAATCAACATAATCCAACTCTGTAAAAGAGCCGGTCATTGCTGTGGTATTATTGCCATCTATAGAGGCGGCTGCAACACTAAAATGTCCTGAAATTAAACGATGACCAGGTGCTGTAGGGTGTGTTCTATTATTAGTAATAGTAACGCTACCACTTGTTGAGAAATATGAAATCTGAGGTTGTTGTTGTCTTATTAGGGTGTAGGTCGTAAAATTATTGGCATCAATATTCCCCATGTCCTTAACAGTGCCTTTATCAAATCCTTCAGTTCCATTTAAAAACAAGGTAATTATATCGCCATTCACATCTGCAATATCGATACTTAAGGTGTTGCCATTGGTTCCTTTTGTAATTTGATACACCCCTATTATAAACGAATATTCGGTATAAGCTCCGCCATTAATTACGGCTTGAAATTCTGCTTCACCTGCTGGAGGGTTTTCAGGAGCATCATCATTTTTACTACAGGACGCCAGTGTAATCACCGTTAAAACTAAAAAAGCATAATGTTGTAGGGTCTTCATAATGTTGAGGTTTGAGTTATATGGATAGTACCAGTGCCATTTTAAAGAGCATGTCTTTTTTTAGTGTTGATTTGGGTATATGTGTATTCTAGTATAAATGAAATAGGTTTTTAAATTTTAATCTGCCTTTCAATCTGCTGGTCTAAGGAAATAAATGTTTCGGTTCTCGAAACACCGGATATGGATTGTATTTCACTATTTAATAAATGCATTAAATGCGCATTGTCTTTACACAATATCTTAATTAAAATACTCCAATTACCCGTGGTATAGTGACATTCCAAAACTTCAGGGATTTTTTTAAGTTGTTTTACAGCTTCAGGGTTACTCATGGCTTTATCCAAATAAATGCCAACAAAAGCCATGGTTGTATAGCCTAAAACCTTTGGGTTTATAACAAATTTGGATCCTGCAATTAAACCAGATTTTTCAAGTTTCCTTAAACGCTGGTGGATGGCTGCTCCAGGAGATACCTACTTGACGTGCTATTTCTAAAACAGAAGTTCTTGCATCCTGCATGAGCGCACGGAGTATTTTTTTATCGATGCCATCGATGTGTATGTTTTGATTTATAACTTTCATATGTATCTCTTAAGAAAGCTGGGCGCTTAGGTTTAGCATTTCTACGCAGGCAGAAATTTATTAGGTTTTAATTTATAATTATCAAAGCGAATGACGCATGAATCTACAACATAAAAGTAATCAAATGATTTTAACTTGACATGAGATATTACTTTAGGGAAAGAAACAGACACACTTTGTGCTTTCGAAAAGTAAAAAACACATCAAGTAATTCTCACCTTATGGCTATCTTTATTAAATTATGCGTTTAAAGGATTGTAGCCTAAATAAGGCACATGTTTCTCTTTAAAAGCAATGCCAAAACTTTTTAATTCTTCTAAAATAGGATCGTAAACCTCTTTGCTAATGGGTCTTAAAACACCTGGTGTTGTGATTTTTTTATTTAAAATTGCCAATGCGGCAATAGCGACTGGTAAACCAACAGTTTTTGACATCGCTGTATAGGTTTGGTCTTCACCTAAAGTGACCATGGTGGCATCAATCTGATGTTTTTCACCATCTAATTCGTAACCAAACTTATGATACATCACAATCATATCTTTGTCGGTTTCATCTAAAGACCAACTGTCCATCAAAATCTTTTGTAAGATTTGTGCAGGTGTCGCTTTTTTAAGTCCTACCATTTTTGATGGACTAAAAATATCTAACTCTTCAAATTTATCCCAAATAACATCGTCCTGATCAATTTTTAAAGCATGTCTAAATTTCAATTCGACCGAGTCTGTAGGGCTGTAAGCTAAAAAAGAGTTTACAAAATCGCGATAACTCATGTTTTCGCTATCATCGATGGTGTAACTGTCATCTGTCATACCGAGTGCGACAAATACATTCCATGCCCGACTGAAGCCCACGCGACGAATGGTGCCTCGGTAAAGTGTTTTTACATCATTAAGGGCATAAATGCTTTGATATTTTAACGAATCACGGTTAGCATAGCCTTCAAAGCGTCCAAAACCTTCCACTTCCAAGAATTCTGTACGTCTAAATAATCGGTTATATGGAATATACTTATAAGTACCTTCTTGTAAAAATTTAGCAGCACTTCCTTGTCCTGCAACGACAACATTTCGAGGGTTCCATGTAAACTTGTAGTTCCATAAGTTGTTGTCGCTCTCCGGCGCAACTAAGCCACCAGTAAAGGATTCGAATAAAATTATTTTTCCCCCTTCGGCTCTAATACGATCGATCACCTGCATAGCACTCATATGGTCAATGCCGGGATCGACTCCAATTTCATTCATAAAGACTAAGCCTTTTCTTTTTACTTGTGTATCCAAAGCCTGCATTTCGTCACTCACATAAGACGCCGTGACCATATTTTTATCATAAGTAACACAATCTTTAGCCACTTCAATATGGAAACGAGCAGGGAGCATAGAAATAACAATATCTGCATTTTGAACGGCGTCTGCTCTAGATTTTTTATTAAAAACATCTAAAGTAATGGCCGTGGCATTTTCGTGATTGTCTATTAATTTTATGGCAGTACCTATGTCTAAATCACCAACGGTAATATGAAGATCTTCACTTTTAGATTTATCTAATAAATATTTAATTAAATAGGAAGTCGATTTCCCGAACCTATGACCAAAATCTTTCGCATAATGATAATTGTTGAGTAGTTTTGTATTTAGCAATTGAATTTTAAAAGGCATTGCCATTAGATCGCGAATGTAGTAAAATACAAGCGTTATTAAAACTCAAAATAAAATAAAATGAATAAAAAAGTATTGATATCAGCTGGAGTTACGGGTGTGTTAGCCGTTTTAATTGGAGCTTTTGCAGCGCATGGATTAAAAACTAAAATATCCAATGAGGCCATGCAGTCTTTTCAAACGGGCGTGCGCTACCAAATGTATCATGCCTTACTTTTGTTGTTTGTTGGTAGTACGTCCATGCTTTCAATAAAGAGTAAAAAAATGATTTGTTATATGGTAATTATGGGCGTCTTTTTCTTTTCGTGCTCCATCTATGGGTTAGCAACCAATGCCTTGTCCAATTTCGATTTTAAAACAATAGGATTCATCACTCCAATAGGAGGTCTTTTTTTAGTAGGTGCCTGGATAACAATGATTATCGGGTTTTTAAAGTTTAAAATGAATTAATCTTGAATTTAACGTCGCTTTTTTTATAATAATCATTAATTTTGTAGCTTAAACAACAAACTAAATTATGGTAAACCATACAGACTCTACGAAAACGATTTCGTTAGAACAATACGGTATTAAGAATGCTACTATTCGATACCAATTATCACCTAAAGATTTACAGGAGATTACAATAGAAAAAGACCAAGGTGTTAAGACAGCCTCCGGAGCTTTAGCTGTGAACACTGGTGAATTTACGGGTCGCTCTCCCAAAGACCGCTTTATTGTTAAAGATGACATAACAAAAGATCGTGTCCGGTGGGGCAATATAAATATTCCTTTTGATCCTGATAAATTTGATAAACTGTACGATAAAGTAACGGCTTACTTATCAGAAAAAGAGGTATTTGTTAGAGATAGTTATGCTTGCGCAGATGAGAACTATAAATTGAACATCCGGGTTATTAATGAGTATCCTTGGAGTAACATGTTTGCTTACAATATGTTTCTACGCCCAACGGATGCTGAATTAGAAAATTTTGCGCCGAATGGACCATTGTAAATGCTCCAGGTTTTATGGCGAACCCTGAAGAAGATGGGACACGACAACACAATTTTGCTATTTTAAACTTTACAAAAAAAACAGCTCTAATTGGGGGTACCGGGTATACCGGAGAAATTAAGAAAGGTATTTTTTCTGCTCTTAATTTTATTTTACCAGTTTTTAAAGAGACCTTACCCATGCACTGTAGTGCAAATGTTGGAAAGCACGGGGATACGGCTATATTTTTTGGTTTGTCGGGTACAGGGAAAACAACCTTGTCAACAGATCCGGATAGAAGTTTAATTGGGGATGACGAGCATGGTTGGACGAAAGAGAACACAGTATTTAATTTTGAAGGCGGTTGCTATGCAAAGGTTATAAACTTATCTCGAGAGCAAGAGCCGGAGATTTATGATGCCATTAAAAAAGGTGCTATTCTTGAAAATGTTATTTTAAACGACAAAGGAGAAGTCGATTTTGAAGATACATCCATTACGCAAAATACTAGGGTAAGTTATCCTCTTGATTATATCGAAAATATTAGAGTGCCATCTATTGGTGAAAACCCAAAGAATATTTTCTTTTTAACGGCAGACGCCTTTGGTGTATTGCCTCCAATTTCTAAATTAACACCGGCGCAAGCAGCCTACCACTTTATTTCACGGTTATACCGCTAAAGTAGCAGGAACAGAGGCTGGTGTAGTAGAACCACAGCCTTCCTTTTCTGCCTGTTTTGGTGCGCCCTTTATGCCACTGCATCCTACAAAATATGCCGAGATGTTAAGTAAGAAAATGAAAGATGCTAATGTGAATGTCACGGTTAGTCAATACGGGTTGGTCCGGTGGATCTTATGGTGTAGGAAGTCGTATGAAACTAAAATACACGCGCGCGATGATAACAGCGGTGTTAAACGGTGATTTAGGACTCTATAATTACAATGACTATCATATTCACTCTGTATTTGGTGTGGCGCAACCTAGGTCTTGTCCTGGTGTTCCTGATGAGGTGTTAAGCCCTAGAGCTATGTGGGATAATGATAAAGCGTATTATGATACGGCATTTAAATTAGCGAATGCGTTTAGAGATAATTTTACGCAATTTGAAGAAAATGCTAGTGAAGAAATAAGAAGGGGTGGCCCACAACGTTACTCTTATTAACAAGCAAAAGCAGACATAAAAAAAGCGACCAATTGGTCGCTTTTTTATGTCTGCATATAAATAATAAAGGTTATTTTTTATTAACCGAATCAATGTATTTCTTAAGGGCCATGGTCATAGAAGGCGTTTCAGGCGTTGGAGCAGAAATATCTACTCTTAACCCTTTAGCTTCAACCGCTTTTATCGTAGAATTGCCAAAAACAGCAATGCGTGTGTCATTTTGTTTAAAATCAGGGAAATTATGAAACAATGAATCTATACCGCTTGGACTAAAAAACACCAAAATGTCATAGGTTACATTTTCTAAATCTGATAAATCACTAATTACTGTTCTATAAAAAACAGCTTCTTTCCACTTTACATCTAAAGCATTTAAAACTTCAGGAACTTCGGTTTCAATTTATCGGTGGTAGGTAATAAAAACGCCTCGTCTTTATACTTCTTAATTAAAGGAGATAATTCTTCAAAAGTTCTCTTACCAACATAAATTTTGCGCTTTCGGTATACCACGTACTTTTGAAGATAGTAAGCAACCGCTTCACTCGGCAAAAATACTTCATACTGTCCGGGACTTTGAAGCGCATTTCGTCTGCTATTCTAAAATAGTGATCTACGGCATTTCTACTGGTTAAAATTATAGCAGTAAATTTAGTGAGATCAATTTTTTGTTGTCTGATTTCTTTCGAGGGCACGCCTTCTACATGAATAAAAGGTCTAAAGTCTATTTTAACTTTTTGTCTTTCAGACAAATCGAAATATGGCGAATTTTCTATTTTAGGTTCAGGTTGCGAGACTAAAATTGTTTTCACTTTCATATTTTTTTAGTTTTGTTTAACCCACTCATTTAGTAATTAATTTATACAAAATGAAATAAGGGGAAATTTCAAGTGTGCAAAGATACAAAATAAAATAAAATAAGTTGTTTTTTAATAGCCTAAGATTGTCTTTTATAAAGATTAAAATACCTATTAAATTAATTAAAAGTAAAAGGGTTACAAAGGTTATGATAATAGTCTGTGTCACATCAAGAGTGTATATAAGTAGAGCGTTCAAAGGGATTAACAGCAACCCTATAAAAGTTTTGTAACTGATTTTTACAAAGAGATATTCGCTAATAATGCTGTCCATTTTGAGTATGCTACTCACCAGCCGTTCCATTAAAATTTTCACGGTAATAATAATGAGGATGGCAAAAGCTAGTTTATAAAGCGTTATTTGTGAGCTGGGGTCGATGTGACTGTTCAAATGATAACTCACAAAACCCAAAATAGAAATTCCAATAACGAGATTTGAAAACAGAAGTGCTTCAAAAGTATCCGGAAATTTCTGGTCACGCGCATAAATCTTTAAATACCGGTAATTAATTAGAATAGAAGCAAAATCACGAAATCGTTTTGGATATAAGAGCTTAGTAATACTAACTAGTAGTAAACACAAGACTAATAAAACGGTATAAATTTCGGTTGATATGATTTCTCTAAGCATGTTGTAAAATTATTATAAAAAATTAGAGAAGATGCATCATTATTAAGAAATATTTAGAAAAAACTAACCTTCAAATATGTACATTTGCCTCATAAATGAAATTGAGTTAATGCAAGACGCTCTAGTTATTATTCCAACATACAACGAAATCGAAAACATTGAAGCTATTGTTAAAGCGGTGTTTACATTAGATAAAGCGTACGATATCTTAGTGGTTGATGATAATTCACCAGATAAAACTTCGGAGCGGGTAAAGCTGCTTCAGCAAGAGTATAAAAACCGGTTATTTTTAGAAGTAAGAAAGGAAAAAGCAGGGCTGGGGACCGCCTATATTCATGGTTTTAAGTGGGGATTGGAGCGCCATTATGAGTATATTTTTGAAATGGATGCTGATTTTTCTCACAATCCCAAAGATTTAATCAGACTTTATGATGCTTGCCGTAAAGAAGGCGCCGATGTGAGCATAGGTTCTCGCTATATTAAAGGGGTTAATGTCGTAAATTGGCCCTTAAGTCGGATCATACTTTCTTATGGCGCCTCAATTTATGTAAAACTTATTACTGGCATGCGCGTGCAAGACGCAACAGCTGGTTTTATATGTTATAAAAGGAAAGTCCTTGAAGCCATAAATCCGGATGACATCAAGTTTATAGGATATGCGTTTCAAATTGAAATGAAATTTAATTCTCATTTAAAGCATTTTAAAATAGTAGAGGTTCCTGTTATTTTTACCGATAGGATTAAAGGTAAATCAAAATTAAGCTCAAGTATTATATCTGAGGCCATTTTTGGAGTGATCTCTATGAAATTAAAAAGTATATTTAATAAATAACGCTAGATGAACAATAGAATAACACTCATAAAAAATGCGAAAATTGTTAATGAAGGCACTGTTTTTAATGGTGACATTCTAATTGAGGGTGAAAAAATAATCAAAATTGATGCCTCGATTAGTGCGAAATCGGCAGATGTTAATGTGTTTGATGTAGAGGGTAAATATGTGCTACCGGGAGCCATAGACGATCAAGTTCATTTTCGAGAACCGGGATTAACGCATAAAGCCAATATTGAAACGGAATCGCGTGCAGCCATTGCTGGAGGAATCACCTCCTTTATTGAAATGCCAAATACAAATCCGCAGACCACCACCATAGAAAAACTAAATGAAAAATTTACCATCGCCAAAGCGACATCGTATGCTAATTATTCATTTATGTTTGGTGGTACTAATGATAATTTAGATGAGATTCTAAAGTTAGATCCAAAACAAGTGGCTGCTTTAAAATTATTCTTAGGGTCTTCAACTGGAAATATGTTGGTGGATAACCCTGAGGTTTTAGAGAAAATATTTTCTAGTACCAAATTGTTAATCGCTGTTCACTGTGAAGATGAAGCCACTATTAGAAAAAATACAGAAATCTATAGAGAACGCTATGGTGATGATATTCCCATGAATTTACATCCTATTATTCGTAGTGAAGAGGCCTGTTACCTCTCTTCCTCTAAGGCTATTGAATTAGCGAAAAAAACAGGAGCCCGTTTACATGTGTTTCACTTGTCTACAGGTAAAGAAACCAAATTGTTTAGTAACAAGATCCCATTAAAAGATAAGAAAATAACAGCGGAAGTATGCATTCATCATTTGTGGTTTAGTGATAAAGATTATGACGAAAAAGGGACACTAATAAAATGGAATCCAGCGGTTAAAACCGAAAAAGATAGAGATCAATTATTAAAAGCGTTGTTAGATGATAGAATTGACGTTATTGCCACAGATCATGCGCCACATACATTAGCAGAAAAACAAAATGTATATGCCAACGCGCCGTCCGGCGGCCCTTTAGTGCAGCACGCGTTACCAGCTTTGTTGGAAATGCATCATCAAGGAAAGATTTCAATTGAAAAAATTGTAGAAAAGTTATGTCATAACCCAGCGATTTTGTTTGAAATAGAAAAACGAGGGTATGTTAAAGAAGGTTATTATGCAGACTTAGTGGTGGTCGATTTAAATAATCCATGGACAGTAAATAAAGATAATATTTTATACAAATGTGGCTGGTCTCCATTTGAAGGCACAACTTTTAAATCAAGAATCTCACATACTTTTGTCAATGGAGGGTTAGCCTACAAGAATTTTAAGTTTTATGAGACAAAATATGGAAAACAATTAACATTCGACCGATGAAAAGAAAACTGCTTATAGGTCTAATAATGGGTTTTGTTTTAGTCTCTTGTTACGATGTTAAAAAACCTAAAAAACCATCTTCTATAATCTCTAAAGATAAAATGGTTGTTGTTTTGGTAGATATGTCCATTATGTCTTCTGCAAAAGGAGTGAATAAAAAAAGGCTTGAAGAAAATGGTATTGTGCCGAATCGTATATATATGAAAAACATGGTATAGATAGCACTCTTTTTGCTGAAAGTAATGCATACTATGCTTTCGATATAAAAACGTATGACGCTATTTATGCAAAAGTAAAAGATAGTTTAACAGCATTAAGAGACAAATACAAAGCCATAGAAACTAGAGAGGACAAGGAGAAAGAAAAATTAGATTCTCTTAAGCTTACTAAAATTGTAACTGAAAAAAAATTAAACAAGGAAAGAGAGAGTACGTCCAAGAAACTAATACCCAATTTAAACGGGCAGCTAAATCCTTTGAAATCTAAATAACCTCGTCTTTTAAAAATATGGCCGCTGTAATTACTATGCTATCAGTAATTGGTGTAAACTGAGTTTTTAAATGTTTTTTTAATTTAGTCGAACTATACGTTGTTTTAGAAATTAAAGTATTTGCAAGTTGTCTCGGTGAGTTTTCTTCGTTTTCCAAATAGTTTATTTGTTAACCAATCCAGTCTCCAACCCAGTAGCAATAACCATTTTTTAGCTTCTTTTCCAGGAGGTTTAACGTTTAGAGCGTGTGCAATGGATTTAATAAATTGCTCATAACTCCAGTTCTCAGCCACAATAATAAACCGTTCATTTATAAGAGCGCTGTTCATGAGTTGGGTCATACTGTTTACCACATCATGCACAGCAACCAAAGGTACTAGTCCGGAAGTGTAGTAGTTCGTGCCTTGGTGCACTGTTTTAAAAATGGAGCCACTACCATGCTTCCAAATTCCAGGACCTATTATGACGCCAGGATTAATAATAATGGTATGTAACCCTTCTTGAGCACCACGCCATACTTCCAGTTCTGCACCATATTTAGTAATAGCATATACACTGTTGTCTGCTTCAGGATTCCAATCGATTTCTTCGGTCGTTATAACTCCTTGCTTAGGCTTGCCAATAGCTGCTATAGAGCTCACGTAACAGAGTTTTTTTATGTGTTCTGAGAGACATAAATTCACAATATTCGCAGTGCCTTCAATGTTAATTTTTTGAAGGCTATTGAATTTATCAGGTTCAAAAGAGACGAAAGCGGCACAATGATAAACGTGAGTAATAGATTTGAAGGCTTCCATTAAAGATGGTATGTCGTTTAAGTCGGCTTTCACCCATTCAATAGAGTCAAAAAGCGTATCGGCATTTTTAGTATAATAAGAAAAGATGCGTTTAACGTTTTTTAATTTCTTTTCATTGCGGTATATCGCCCGAACAGCTTGGTTTTCACTTAATAATTTAAAAAGTAAATGAGCACCTAAGAATCCTGTACCGCCAGTAATTAATATCATCTGTCTAAGGTAATAAATATTCAATATTGTATCTTAATTATACAGCTATTTTTATCTTTGCGACGCGATACACAAAAGCACAAGAAAAATGGCAAATACATTTGTAGAAGAATTACGTTGGAGAGGAATGATACATGATATCATGCCAGGGACAGATGAGCAACTCAATAAGGAAATGACAACGGCATATATAGGATTTGATCCTACTAGTGACTCGCTACACATTGGAAGTTTAGTGCCAATTATTCTTTTGGTTCATTTAGAAAAAGCAGGACATAAACCTGTGGCTTTGGTTGGCGGAGCCACGGGTATGATAGGTGATCCTTCAGGAAAAAGTGACGAACGAAATTTATTAGATGAGGCCACTCCGGCACATAATGTGGCGGGCATTAAATCGGTACTCTCTCGATTTTTGGATTTTAGTTCCTCTGCTAAAAATGCACCGGTTCTAGTTAATAATTACGATTGGATGAAGGATTTCACCTTTATCGATTTTGCCAGGGATGTGGGTAAGCGTATTACTGTGAATTACATGATGGCAAAAGATTCTGTAAAGAAACGGTTGTCTCGGTGAAGAAGGTAACGTGGGAATGTCTTTTACTGAATTCACATATCAATTAATTCAGGGCTATGATTTTTACCATTTACATAAAACTTTAGATTGTAAATTACAGATGGGTGGCAGTGATCAATGGGGAAATATAACTACAGGTACAGAGTTAGTGAGACGTATGAATGTAGGGGATGAGGCAGCAAAAGCCTATGCTATGACTTGCCCATTAATTACCAAAGCCGATGGGTCTAAATTTGGTAAGAGCGAAGGCGGGAACGTGTGGTTAGATACTGAAAAGACTTCGGTATATAAATTCTACCAATTTTGGTTAAACACGACTGATGAAGATGCAGAGAAGTATATTAAAATTTTTACATTTTTAACTAGAGCAGACATTGACGCTTTGATTAAAGCGCATCAAGAAACGCCACATTTAAGAACATTGCAAAAGCGGTTAGCGGAGGAAGTAACTATTTTTGTGCATAGTAAAGCAGATTTTGATAAAGCCCAAAAGGCTTCGAACATCTTATTTAGTAAACATTTTAATGAAGAGATTAGAACTCTCGATGAAAAATTATTTTTAGATGTTTTTGAAGGGGTTCCCCAAGCTGAAATATCTAAAGCAGATCTAGCTGAAGGTGTAGACATGATCGCTGCACTTGCAGATAAAACCAATTTTTTATCCAGTAACTCTGAAGCACGACGCGCTTTAAAAGAGAATGCGGTTTCTGTGAATAAAGAGAAAGTTACGGCGGATTATAAGATTTCTACTGAAGATTTAATTAATGATCAATACATCGTACTAAATAAAGGTAAGAAGAACACGTATATTATTAAAATAGTATAAGGCTATTGCATACATTCCAAGAGACCTCACAGCATTTGAAAGCTGTGAGGTCTCTTGTTTTTTTGACTAGCATCCATATATAACAAAACGGACTTCCAAAGTGGTATTTGTATAACAAGAAGCCCGCCTGCAAAGTTGCAAAACGGACTTCTAAAAATTAGTCAACCAACTAAAACTAATTTTTCTTTAACATAACACTTAATCAATCTTTTTCACTAATCAATCTCCAATTTTGGTCGGCTTTTTGTTGCAAACCTTTCACATCTTCTTTTTTCCATAATTTTAAGGTGTTAGTTCCCCAAGAATTATAGAACAAATAGAGTTTGCCATCCCGTATTTCGAACGTTTCTGCATCTATTGAGACTTTTTTTGCTTTTTCAGCAATAGCGTACGCACAATAGCCACCGTATTGTGGCAAGTAGTGTTTTGGATTTTTGTTGAACGCTATGACATGTTGTTTAGAGATAAACTTATAGTTTACACCATCGTACGTCGTGGTATATTTTTTTTGCCTTCTTCTGCTTTATTTTCAAAATAAGACACAACGTCGTAGCCTTCAGCGGCGTACCCGTTTTTGGTATTGTAATCAGTTTGGGCGTAAGTTGCGAAAATCCCAAGGGAAATGAATATATAAACCAATGTTTTCATAATCGGTTTGTCGCTATATCTGCTCAAATATTACAAACAACACAATAGTTATGGACAATTTATAAAACCATGAGGTTACACCCACGAATATCACTAGTATCAAAGCGGCCTATAATTTCAAAAGTATGGTTTGAATACGTACGACCTAAATCCTGAGTAGCAATAAAAGAGCAGGAGTTAATGTTTGCGGATCAATAATATTAATAGCACCTGTTTTACCTTTTGCTTGAATAGTTAGCGCATCTTCTGTATCTCGTGTTATTATTTTCATCCAGCTTGGGCATTCAAAAACACCTTGGCCTTTAGAATAAGCTTGGCTCAATAACTCGGTCATCCCATACTCACTGTGAATACGGGCAACACCAAAGCCGGTTTTGAGCAACTCATGTAATTCTTCTCGAATGAGCTCTTTACGCCGGCCTTTCATACCGCCAGTTTCCATAATAATGGCGTTGTTTAGATTAAAGGTATGTGATTCTATTAAATCTAATAGGGCAAAGGAAACGCCAATAAGTAGTACTTTTTTTCCTTCAGCATCTAATTTTATAAGTGTTTTACTTAAGGCCTCAAGATTATCTAAATAGAAGCCGCTTTCCGGATGTTGTGATTGTTTTATCATCGCATCTACCATATAAATTAAAGAAGATCCCTCTCGTTCTAAATAGCTTGGTAATAATGCAAGCACAACATACTCATCAATAGCCCCATAAAAATGCCTAAAGGCGAAGTGGAAACTGTTTTCATACATCTTTAAATCGGTGACATGGTGTTTACTGGTTGTATTTCCTGTAGTGCCGCTACTTGTAAAGGTTTTCTGAATGTCTTCTGAAGAACTTAATACTTGATGAGATTTAAAAAACTGGATGGGTAAAAAGGGAATGTCTTCAACAGATTTAATATCACTTGGGTGCTTGTACAACAAATCACAAAAAGAGCGGTACACCAAATTATTTTCAAATTGAAATTTAAAAACAGACAACGCCATAGCGTTAAATTCGGCTTCTGTTTTTATATTGAAAATGGCTTGAGAGTTTATCATTATACCGCAAAAATAGCAAATAAAGATAGTAATATTAAAAAGATCCTGTTCTAAAAACGGAGGTATTCGAGGAAGCATTTTAAATAACTTAAGAAATAGGATCTCATATAATAAAAAAGAGCGTTATAATAGATAACGCTCTTTTAAAGTATAATAAGTAAAGCTTATTTAATCACTAATTTCTTAGTAACAGTGGCTCCATTTTGATTTAATTTTAAAATATAAAGTCCCGTATTTAGTTTAGAAACATCCAAACGGTTGTTTATTGTTTTATTTAATACTTGCTTTCCTAGAATATCGAACACAAGGATATTAATCGCTTCGTTAGAAGCTGTAGTAATCTCTATATATCCTGTATTCGTTGGATTTGGATAGATTGAGAAGTTTAATTTATTGTTAAATACTGTTTTGCTTAATGTGTTTGAATAAGTCGCAATTGGGTACGGTGAGGTGGTAGCAGCATTTGTAGTGCCTCCTTCTAATTGATTAGTCCCACTAAAAGTCCAATTAGATTCTACAAACATATTTCCATCTCGGTCCCGAATTAGATAATCTGTACGCCCAACCATCTAAATAGTCCCATGTTTCTCCAGTGCCGTCTACATTTACATCCCCAAAAGTATCAATGATCTGACCGTTTTCATAAAGTTCTATTGAATCATCGCCATTAATCCCTACAACTCCGTTTACGTATGTTGGCGCCATACCAAAGAAATTATTGAATTCCGTGCCTTCAGTAGCCAAGAAAATTCTATCACCAGCAGCTATGGCGTCAGCGGGAAAACTATACTCTATATTTCCAGCAGAAGATCCTGCGCCATTTGTTATAGAGCTAATTCCAAAAACACTTAAATCTGGTATGTCAGCTAAGGCGTATAACTCAATGCCTTTGGGTGTTCCACCCGGATTTGGACCGTCATAAACTCCAACTAAAACCAAAGCATTTGTTGGGGGACCAAAGACCGTGCCTGACACAGCTATAGTTTCGTTTGTTACGCCCGTAGAGGATACAGTGATGTCTCCAGTGTATGTGTTGATTGTTAAGCCAGCAGCTAGTCTTACATAAACATTTGTTGTTGCAACTGTCCCTGATCCATCCGGTGTTATAGATACGTTAGGGCTAAAGGTTACGTCATCCATAGAAACTTCATAGTTCGTAGGAGCAGAAACGCTAATATCTGAAGTTAAAAACAAACCTTCAACGGTAAATACATCTGCAGCAGATGGGCCAGCGCCTTCTGTATAATTTAGAGGGTCTAAAAAGGCAACAACTGTGATTTGCGGATTTGCGGGAGACACTGTTCCGCTTACGCTTAATACATCAGAGGCTGTTGTAGAAGTAGCGGTAACATCTCCAGCATAAGTATTAACAGCTAAACCTGCGCCAAGTCTGATGTAAACGGTCGTTGGATTAGCAGTACCAGCAGTTTGAGTTACTGACACAGAATTTGTAAATGCACCTCCGGAAGTTAAAGATAATTCAAAATTTGCAGGAGCAGTAACTGAAATATTTTGAGTTAAATTAATACCTGACACAGCGAATGATTCTTCGCCTGAAGGACCATTATTTTCAAAGTAATCCATACTACCAACAGTTCCGGAAATAGTCACTGTTGGTGTTGTCGATGCAGTTGTTGAATACGAACCAAAAGGAACAAAAGTACTAAGTGCATTTGCACCATTACAAAGACCTTCTCCATCTAGCGCATTAAGAGCGCCGTAAGTAAAATCTACACTTAGGAAAGTGCCAGCATTAGCTGGTACTCCATCAACTCTGTAGTAATAAGTGTCCAAATGTTCCCAAGATTGTCCTGTTCCATCAACATTGGTTTCACCAAATTGATCAATAACGTTAGTGTTGTTGTCAACAATTTGAAAAGCATCATCTCCATTATCTGTAACTGCACCACTTACCAATACATTACTAGTAATGCCGAATTCTGATGACAATGCGGCAGAATCATTCGTGATATATGCGAAAGCATCAGTAATACTGCCTAGTGTTGATAAATCTATATTTGTAGTAAACCCACCTCCATTAGACTGTCTTACAAGATTCCAACCAGTAAAGTCTATAGTTCCGTCAACATATATTTCAACGGTTCTTCCCAATTGACTCGGGCATGGAGAATCCACATAACCGGTAATAAGAGCTTCTTGACCAAAAGAAACACTAGTCATAAGGATTGTTAAAAATAAAAAGTAAATTTTCTTCATAATTATGCGTTTTAAATTAGACTGTAAAAATACTAATATTATACAAATGGAATCTCTTTTACTAGATGTCCGGCTGGTTTTTAACGATAACATAACATGTGTTGCCTCTCACATTAACAGATGATTCATTTTTTTCCTTCTATGGGTTCCATTTGGAACTTCAATGTTAACATATTGTTATCAAAAGATGTTCTTTGAGATATTACTTTAATAATTTTATCTTTACGATTATAAATAGTCTCAAAATGAACAAAAAGGACATTACCATTTTATTAGTAGATGACGAGCCGAGATATATTAGAAATTGTATCTTATAATTTGTCTGCGGAAGGCTATAGAGTGATTACTGCTCGTAATGGAGTAGAAGGTGTTAAGAAAGCGAAAAAAGAGAAGCGTGAACTCATCGTCTTAGATGTCATGATGCCGTAAATGGATGGTATTGAAGCCTGTGAGCAAATTAGAAAAATCCCGAACTAAAACACACCATCATTACATTTCTTACCGCTAGGGGCGAAGATTATTCTCAAGTAGCTGGTTTTGATGCGGGGGCAGACGACTACATCACAAAACCGATTAAACCTAAGGTGTTAGTTAGCAAAGTTAAAGCCCTATTAAGACGGTTAAAAACGGAGGATGCTACTGCTGCCGAGGTGAGAATAGGAGACATTATCATTAATCGGGAAGAATACAAAGTGATTTTAAAAGGCAAAGAATTAATATTGCCAAGAAAAGAGTTTGAGCTTTTATCATTGTTGGCTTCAAAACCAGGAAAAGTATTTAAAAGAGGGGATATTTTAGATGCGGTTTGGGGCAACGAAGTGATTGTTGGTGGTCGAACTATAGATGTTCACATTAGGAAATTGAGAGAAAAAATAGGCGATCATTATTTAAAAACAACCAAAGGGGTAGGCTATAAGTTTGTTGAGTAATGCAAATAAAAAAATCATATAAATTTGCTTTAAAAACCACGTTTTTAATAACCCTTTTATTAACGCTCATCTTGAGCGTTTTTTTATCCATTTTTTATGAATTAAAATGGTATCCATTGCTTGCTTTTGCATTACTCTGCTACATTACATCATTTTTTGTTATTCAATACCGTGTTCAGAATTTTATCTATAAACGGGTAAAAAAAATATATGATGACTTAAAGTTGTTAGAATCTACTTCGTTTAAGAAAGAACGTATTACTACAGATATGGCAACATTAACGCAGGAAATTGATAAATATGCAAGAGATAAAAAAATAGAAATAGAAACTTTAAAAGTAAGAGAAGAGTATAGAAAAGAATTTTTAGGAAACGTTTCGCACGAATTAAAAACACCATTATTTACGGTTCAAGGGTATTTGGAAACCTTGATTGATGGTGCGGCCAACGACAAAAAAATTCGAGACAAATATCTCGACCGCGCTAATAAAGGGGTGGAAAGGCTCATCTATATTGTTAAAGATTTAGATATGATTACCAGCTTAGAAGTGGGGAATTTAAGTATGGAGTTAGAACATTTTGATATTGTCGCCCTTATAGAAAGTGTGTTCGACTTGTTTGAGATGAAAGCCCATAAAAAACGAATTTCGTTAACCTTTGATATAGATTATACAGCGCCTATTTTGGTCAAAGCAGATAAGGAAAAAATACAACAAGTATTAACCAACCTGATCGTAAATTCTATTAAATATGGGAGAGAAAAGGGAACCACAGAAGTAAGCATAGAAAATTTGATTAAAAACAAAGTGATTGTTCGCATAACAGACAATGGAGAAGGGATCGAAAAGAGGAATATTCCAAGGTTGTTTGAGCGCTTCTATCGTGTAGATAAAAGCGGTTCAAGAAAAGAAGGTGGCTCCGGTTTAGGCCTCGCTATTGTAAAGCATATTATTGAGGCTCACGATGAAAAAATATATATCGAAAGTGAATTTGGCGTGGGTAGCGAATTCTCATTCACTTTGGAAAAAGCGAAATAATGCTTTAAAATTTGTCGTATCACTATCTGTTTTTAATCCGAATAATGCTTTACTTTCTCTAGCATTTCAATCTTAAAATCATCTTGAGCACAAGTAGGTACCATTTTTAAATCATCAAAACGTTTCGCAAGATACTCTTGTTCAAATTGTCCTGGCGTAGGAATAAAAAAAGCTTTCTTGCCCATTTTAGCTAAATCCATAACGGTGGTATAGCCAGATCGAGAAAGTATAATCAAGCTATTGTTTATAGCGTACTGTAGTTCATTGCCCTTCATAAAATTATAATAACAGATTAAGCCGTCATGAGTAATGATTTGGTCGTTTTCAATAAGGCCTTGAACAAAAAGGACGGTCCCCTTGTACGCCTTTAATTCACTTGTTATTTTCTTTTCCAACAGTGTTCGGTGTGGTTCAGGTCCGGATAATAGCACCATTAAATCGTACTGCTTTTCTTGTTTCTGTACTTTAAGCCGACTTAAAGGGCCTAAATATTTTTTAATAATCGCTGTTTTGTTACTATGTCCTAGTTTCCCGCTTAAGTTGGGTTCAAACTCATGATCGGGAATCCAACAAACGTCAAATTTTTTAATTATATTTTGATGGATATTAGTGCTGAACCAAGTGGTGTTTCCGCTTAACACATTTAGTTGATGAGTAATAAAAACACAAGGCACTTTTCTATAATGTACTCCAAACCTATTGTCTGAAATAATACCATCAATTTTATACTTTTCAACTAAAAATTGTGTCCTTTTTTTTCTGCGTTTATAACTTTTAAAAGCTTTGGAATCTCTTTTATGAGCTTCCACT
Organism: Lacinutrix neustonica; assembly: GCF_026625145.1. GTDB lineage: Bacteria > Bacteroidota > Bacteroidia > Flavobacteriales > Flavobacteriaceae > Lacinutrix > Lacinutrix neustonica. Next base: position 2,677,547 of record NZ_CP113088.1, read on the forward strand.
TCAATTGATACGCTTTTTTGGAATAGGTAACATGATAACTAGGTAGCTCTTCAAATGTTAATTTTGGAAATTCTTTCTTAAGTAAGGCTAAGGCAATACCATCACTAGCTATTACCGGTGTAAAGTCCTGTTGTATCAGCGCCTGAATTATGGGAATGCAACGTGTGGCATGGCCCAAACCCCAATTTAGTGGCGCAACTAGAATTCGTTTTTTCAAAAGTTAGCATTTAAAGTCCTAATTTCAAAGGTAATCATAATTGCACTCTCGTATAATTCCTTAATTTTACCAAAAAATTAAATTAAAGTAGTGGGAAGTAAGAATAAACTTAAACGATTTAACGAAAATGACACCTTTGCTAATGTCTTTCAACCAAAAAGAAATGAATTGGTGGATGCCCATTACAAATTAAAAGGGAATTGGAACGCACTCTATTTTAAAAACAACAACCCATTAGTTCTTGAATTGGGGTGTGGAAAAGGAGAATATTCTGTGGAACTGGCTAAAAAATATCCGAACAAAAATTTTATTGGTATTGATATAAAAGGGGCACGTTTTTGGAGGGGCGCTAAAACAGCGGTCGAAGAAAACATTTCAAACGTTGCTTTCTTAAGAACTCAAATTGAATTAGTGGATCATGCATTTGCGGCACATGAGGTGGATGAAATATGGATCACCTTTCCGGACCCGCAAATAAAATATAAGCGAACAAAACACAGAATGACAAACTCTGAATTTTTAAAACGCTATAAAACCATTTTAAAGCCTGATGGGATTATGAATTTAAAAACAGATAGTGAGTTTATGCATGGGTATACCCTAGGGTTGTTACATGGAGAAGGACATGAAGTGCTATATGCTAATCATAACGTCTATAAGCAAGAAGGTTCTCGCGGAAGAAGTTACAAGTATTCAAACCCATTACGAAAGTATCTATTTAGAGCAAAATAAACCAATTACGTATATTAGATTTAAAATCAAGTAAGAGTGGAAATTACAATCACCTTTGGACTAGGATTAGTGATAGCACTGCTGGGTGTTATTCCTCCTGGTTTACTCAATATGACTGCGGTAAAAGTTAGTATACAAGATGGTTATATTAGGGCAATCATGTTTTCTGTTGGTGTATGTACGATAGTCGTTGTTCAAACCTTAATCGCCTTGTTATTTGCTAGTTATTTAACCAATCATCCGGATATTACAGATGTTCTACAGCGTGTTGCTTTTGTTATTTTTGTTTTATTAACGATCTATTTTTTAGTTTTAGCCAATAAACAAACCACGCAGGATTTAGATCCCATTGTTAAAAGTAAGCGTGGTCTTTTTTTTCAGGGGATGCTTTTGTCTAGTTTAAATGTGTTTCCAATTCCATATCAAGCCTATATGGGCACGACATTAGCGACAGCTGGACTCTTGGTGTTAGATAAAACCAGTATTTTTTCTTATGTGGCAGGGGCGGCAACAGGAACATTTGTTATGTTATACGTGTACATCTTTTTTTTTAAACGCATTAAGAATAAAAAGTTTAGATCACAAAAAAACATAAACTACAGTATTGGCGTCATTACGGGAATCATTGCTGTAATTACGCTAATTAATATAATTAAAGAATGGTAGCATGAGGTATTGCTTTTAAAAGGACTTGCTATTCACTATAATAAAACAAGAGTGCTAACATGAAACCGTGAAACACTCAATTTCTTCGAAAAAGTCTACGAAGTAGCTAAACAAATTCCTTATGGGAAAGTTACAAGTTATGGAGCTATAGGAAACTACCTAGGTGCGCCAAGAAGCGCAAGAATGGTTGGTTATGCCATGAATGGTTCTCATGGTAGAGGTATTCCTGCCCATCGCGTAGTAAATCGACAGGGTTTGTTAACTGGGAAACATCATTTTGAAGGTACAAATTTGATGCAGCAACTTTTAGAAAGTGAAGGTATTGTTATTGTTGACAATCAAATTCAGAATTTTGACTCAGTCTATTGGGACCCGCTAACAGCCCTATAAATTTTCCTAATAGTAACATAAAAAAACTTAAAACGCCCCACTTCATTCTTCAATGTTTATGTAGTATATTTGCACTTTAGAATAAATCTAAATTAGTAAAATTCACTTTTTAAAAGCGAGGTGTAATAAAAGATGTGCATTAAACATAGGGCCATAACTAATGAAGGCACCCTAAATCTAATTTAATAATTAAAAGGATATTCCTTTTTGCAAGGAAAGCGTATGAAATTTACAAAGCAAGACATATTAAAAGCACTTGAAACTATTACAGTGCCTGGGGAAGGACAGAATATGGTGGAAAGTGGCGCGGTTAAAAACGTAGTCACATTTGCAGATGAGGTGATCGTGGATATTACGATTACGAATCCTGCATTACAGGCACGTAAGAAAACAGAAGTTGAAATACTTAAAGCCATACATGAAAAAGTATACAACAAAGCCCAGGTAAAAGTTAACATGACTGTTAATGCTCCAGCAAAAACTGAAACGAACCAGATTAAAGGCAACAAAATTCCTGGTATTCAAAACATAGTAGCTGTGGCCTCAGGGAAAGGTGGTGTTGGTAAGTCTACAGTAACGGCAAACCTAGCCGTTTCATTGTCTAAAATGGGCTTTAAAGTAGGTGTTTTAGATGCGGACATTTATGGGCCATCCATGCCTATTATGTTCGATGTTGAAATGGAAAAACCATTATCGGTTACCGTTGATGGGAAATCTAAAATGAAACCTGTAGAAAGCTATGGGGTTAAAATACTCTCTATTGGGTTCTTTACAAAACCAGATCAAGCAGTGGTTTGGAGAGGCCCTATGGCATCAAAAGCGCTAAATCAAATGATTTTTGATGCGGCTTGGGGTACACTCGATTTCTTATTAATCGATTTACCTCCTGGAACTGGTGACATTCATTTAAGTATCATGCAATCACTGCCTATCACAGGTGCTGTTGTCGTGAGTACACCACAAAATGTCGCTTTAGCAGATGCTAAAAAAGGCGTGGCCATGTTTCAGCAAGAAAGTATTAACGTTCCAGTTTTAGGAATCATTGAGAACATGGCGTATTTTACGCCGGACGAATTGCCAAATAATAAATATTACATCTTCGGAAAAGAAGGTGCCAAGCATTTAGCTGAAGATTTAAATGTCCCCCTTTTAGGTGAAATACCACTAGTACAAAGCATTCGAGAAGCAGGAGATATTGGTCGACCAGCAGCATTACAAACCGGAACAACATTAGAAAAAGCCTTTGAAAAGTTAACGCAAAATATTGTTCAAGAAGTCGTGAACCGTAACACGGATTTACCACCAACTGAAGCAATAAAAATCACAACAATGGCTGGGTGTTCAGCAGTTAAAAAATAAGAGATGACAACAGAAGAACTAAGACTAAATGTAGAAAAAGCGCTCGATGAAATTCGTCCGTTTTTACAAAGTGATGGTGGGGACATCTCTTTATTGTCCATTGAAAATGATACCTTGGTTAAAGTTCAGTTAGAAGGGGCTTGCGTTGGTTGCAGTGTAAACCAGATGACACTGAAATCTGGTGTTGAAATGACCATTAAAAAGTATGCACCTCAAATTGAAACGGTCATTAATGTTGAAGCTTAAAATATTATTCATTGGATCTATTTAAACCATCCAACAGTTGAATGACTTCCTGAAATTAAAAATTCATGATTAAAACAGATATACTCATTATAGGCGCAGGGCCTACAGGCTTATTCACAGTATTTGAAGCTGGGTTATTAAAATTAAAATGTCACTTAATTGATGCGTTGCCTCAACCGGGAGGACAGTGTTCAGAAATTTATCCTAAAAAACCCATTTACGATATTCCTGCCTATCCTGAAATTTTAGCCGGTGATTTAACCGAAAGACTTTTAGAACAATGTAAGCAGTTCGAACCTGGTTTTACTTTAGGAGAACGTGCAGAAACGATTGTAAAACAAGAGGATGGTAGTTTTATTGTGACTACAAATAAAGGGACCAAACACCAAGCGCCAGTAGTGGCAATCGCGGGTGGTTTAGGTAGCTTTGAACCTAGGAAACCCTTAATTCATAATCTCAAGGATTTCGAAGATAAAGGGGTCGAATATATTATTAAAGACCCTGAAATTTATAGGAATAAAAAAGTGGTTATCGCTGGTGGCGGTGACTCGGCATTAGATTGGAGTATTTTCTTAAGTGATGTTGCTAAACAAGTCACCTTAATTCATAGACGAAATGAATTTCGAGGCCATTTAGATTCTGTAGATAAAGTGCAAGAGTTAAAAAATGCGGGTAAAATTAAGTTGATAACTCCAGCTGAAGTCATCGGGATTGTAGGTGATTATGAGCTAAAAGCAGTTGTGGTTAAAGAGTCTGATAACATTCATATTGAAAAAGAATACGAGTTGGAATGTGACCATTTTATTCCTTTGTTTGGATTATCTCCTAAATTAGGCCCCATAGCCAATTGGGGATTAGAGATCGAAAAAAATGCCATTAAAGTGGATAATAGTTTAGATTATCAAACCAATATTCCAGGTATTTTTGCTATTGGAGACGTCAATACCTATCCTGGAAAGCTAAAGTTAATTCTTTGTGGCTTTCATGAAGCCACATTAATGTGCCAGTCGGCGTATCAAATTATAAATCCAGGAAAACGCTATGTTATGAAATATACAACAGTCTCTCGGTGTTGATGGTTTTGATGGTACAAGAAAAGAAGCCCCAAAAGCGGTGGTCAAAAAAATTGAATAGCTTTGTTAGTTTCAACTAGGTTTTTTGATCTCTAGCCGGAACTACTTACGAAAAAATAAAATAGATTAACGTTTGGAACAGGACATAAACATAACAATTACAGATAGAGAAGGAGTTACTCATAAAATTCAAGCGCCTACAGATATGGCGATGAATTTAATGGAAGTGGTACGCGCTTTTGAATTGGCCGAGGAAGGTACTATAGGTGTTTGTGGAGGAATGGCCATGTGTGCGTCTTGTCAATGTTACGTTACAAGTAGCACAAAATTACCGAAATGCAAGACGATGAAGAAGCGATGCTTTCAGAGGCTTTTCATGTTAAAGAGAATTCACGGTTAGGGTGTCAAATACAAATGACACCGTAAATGGAGGGATTAGAAGTTGCGTTGGCACCTGAGAGTTGATTTTTTCTGTTGTAAACTTGATGTAACACCCACTTTTTTAAATATTTAAGAATGAAAGTTTTAAAGCTATTTTTAGTGTTGGTATTTTTTTTAGGTTGTTCTAAAAATGAAAACATCAAGCAATTTGAAACAGTATTAGGTAAAGAAAATAGTGAAACATTAACTTATCTAGTTGAAGGTTTTGAAAATGATTTTCTAAAAAAACAATATCCTGAGTTAAATACTAAAAAAGCATATCGGCAGTTTTTAATTGATTTAAGAGCCGAAAGCCAAGATACTCGGGAGAAATTTTTTAAAGTAAACCGGAACATTTTTGATAGTAGTACATTGAAGTTAGAAATGTATTGTGTTCCAGATTCTGTGTGGATTACAAAAAGTAAGGATAGCCTTACAAAGGGTGGGAGTGTATCTTTCATAAGAACGAACTATATTTGTGCTTCAACAGATGACAACCTTCATACTATAGAATCATCTTCGTCAATGCTGGGTTATGAAGGACTGACCAAAGATTCCATAGTTAAAATATTTAAAAATAGATTAAAGCCTAATCTTTTCGGTAAATATTCTAAGGCTTTAGAATCAATGCCTAATAAATCACAATTTTTAGAAAATTTTATTCGAGAAAGACAATCGATGTTGTCATTGGGTTATTATCATGCCACTAATAGAATGATATATAATAATGCAGATTTTGACGATTACTTTATTAAAAGACTTGTAATCACAGACATCGTTTATTGAAAACCTATAATTATTCAGTTTTATAGTCGCTCAATGCTATTGGTCCTTCAAGTAAAACACGGACAATTTTTAAAGTGCCATCATCAGAAGTTGAGACCTGCCATTTAATTAAAGAAATCGCTGCATTTTCAATTTCAATCCCTGTAATACTCCTAGGGTGAACACAACTCCCGTCATTAAAAAAAGCAATGTCTCCAGGTTCGGAAAACGTGGCCTGTGTGTGTGGCCAACGACTGTCATTAAGTTGTTTTTTTTAATGATCCATTTTTTTGTTTTACGCTCTATTTTTATGAGTTCCTTGTAGTTTTTTGCTGGACTTGTAGGGTCTGCAATTCCCATAACATTTAAAGGCTTCCGAGTACTCTAACCATAAAGCGACTCCACTTCCGTAATAAATAATTCCACCAATCGGCTTGATGGCCATGTGTTAAAAATATTTCTTGCGCCGTGATAGCATGTTTTAAAATAATGCCTTCATGGTAATTTATATCTCCAAATAATTCGACGTCTTTGTCTAATTTTTTGTCAAAGTAAGTAGATAAATGTTTTTCAACATAGCGGGGGTCTCTATAAACCATATCATGGTTTCCCCAAATCATATGCAAACGGTTTTGTTGATGAAATAACTTTAGCAATAAATACACGTTTTTATGTGCGTAGAAAATGGAGTTAAAAGATAAGTTTTCCCATAACTCGTCTCCATCTCCCAATTCGCAATAGGTGAATCCCTCGGCATAATAGTGTTTTAAAGCGTGAAAGTAGATGTTTCTATTGTTAGAAAAGTCATCAGCAAAGCTATTGTCTCCCCTATGGCAGTCGCTAAAGAGTACGATCTTACTGTCATTGTCAAACGCAACTATTTTAGCTTCTTCATAAGCTCGGTCCAATCTCTTTTTTGCTGAAAACATAGTGTTGTGTTTTCAACGAAATTAACTAAAAAATACAACTTAATTAGTTACTAGTGGTAAGACGTCAGGGAGTAGTCTTTCCACAAATCTGCTGTATGCAATTTTAGAAGGGTGTAAGCCGTCAGGTGCAACCAGGTTGGGCTGTGCAATGCCTTGTCGAGTAATGTCTGTAATATGTACAAATTTAACTTCATTTTGGTTGCAATAATTTTCAGCAAACGCATTGTAGGTATCTATTTCTTCAGAAATTTGTGGGTCCTCATTACCAAAGGGGGTGTAAGCGTAATCAGGAATTGATAATACGATGACATTAGTCTTGTTTCCGTTGGCTAAAAATATAGCTTTATCAAGAAGTAATGGGAACTCTGTCTCATAAAGCTCGAAAGGTTTATTTTGATATTGATTGTTTACACCAATTAATAAGGTTACTAAGTCATAATTGGAATAAACAGCTTGTGTATTGACGGCATTAATTAAATTCGTCGTCGTCCATCCTGTTTGAGCAATTATATCGACAGAAAATGGAATGCTATCCAAATTTCTAGTCAAACTATCTTGTAATTGAACAGGAAAATTACAAGTACTACAGACACTTTGTCCAATGGTATAGCTATCACCCAAGCTTAATATTTTGAAAGCCTCATTATCAATTATGGTTTCATCCTCTTCAATAACAATCTCCAAAGTATTAGGTGTTTCTTCGAGATAGGTGTTTGTTAGATTGTCTGATATTTCAGAATCACTTTCTATATCTGTTTTGCTACATGAGTTTAACAAACTTAGACACAACACACACGCAAACATCAAATTTAAATTTTTCATAAGGCTTAAAAGTAATAAAGGGCATAATATGATTTTTTGTTCAATCACACACCATGTATTTACGTAATTAAGCCTTTAATGGTTTTTACTATTTGAAGGCGTTAAGTCCAGTCACATCTAAACCTGTAATTAATAAGTGAATGTCGTGTGTACCTTCATATGTCACGACGCTTTCTAGGTTCATCATGTGTCTCATTATCGAATATTCACCACTAATTCCCATGCCGCCTAACATTTGTCTCGGCATCACGAGCTATGGTAAGTGCCATATCTACATTATTACGCTTAGCCATAGAAATTTGTGCTGAGGTGGCTGTACCGTTTTCACGCATGACTCCTAAACGCCAAGCTAAAAGCTGTGCTTTAGTGATTTCGGTAATCATTTCGGCTAATTTCTTTTGTTGTAGTTGAAACTGTCCAATAGGTTTCCCAAATTGCATACGTTCTTTACTATAACGCAAGGCTGTATCGTAACAGTCCATAGCGGCTCCTATTGCGCCCCATGCGATACCAAAACGGGCAGAATCTAAACAGCCAAGTGGCGCTCCTAAACCAGATTTGTTAGGCAATAAGTTTTCCTTAGGTACTTTTACATTGTCAAAAATAAGTTCACCTGTAGCACTTGCACGAAGGGACCATTTATTATGGGTCTCCGGGGTTGTAAAGCCTTCCATGTCTCGTTCCACTATTAAACCATGAATACGGCCTTCTTCATTTTTAGCCCAAACAACGGCAACATTACAAAAGGGTGAATTTGAAATCCACATTTTTGCACCGTTTAAAAGGTAATGGTCTCCCATATCTTTAAAATTTGTGACCATGCCTGCTGGGTTAGACCCATGATCTGGCTCAGTTAAACCAAAACTACCAATCCATTCACCACTTGCTAATTTTGGTAGGTATTTTTGGCGTTGTGCTTCATTTCCGTATTTCCAAATAGGGTACATGACTAAAGAGGATTGCACCGATGCCGTACTGCGTACACCGGAATCACCTCGCTCAATTTCCTGCATAATTAATCCATAAGAAATTTGATCTAAACCAGCACCACCATATTCCTCAGGAATGTAAGGTCCAAAAGCACCAATCTCAGCGAGTCCACTAATAATAGACTTAGGGAATTCAGCTTTTTGAGCCGCTTCCTCGATAATTGGAGAAACGTCACGCTTTACCCATTCTCTAGCAGCATCACGCACTAATTTATGTTCGTCAGTTAAAAGTTCGTCAAGATTATAATAATCAGGGGCTTCGAATAAATCTGGTTTCATATATATGTATTATGTCTTCAAAATTGAGAAATTCTCAAAATAAAAGGTGTTATTTTATAAGTGTCACAAAAATAATGAAATCTATAGCATTGCCCAATTTTTAAACTGAAATAAGTTTACATTTTTAGATAAAACGCTTTTGTTAAATTCATGTAGTCTTCTGTGTAGTCGTGTCTTGCATTTTCAATAACGAGTTCGGTGGTATTTATAAGACTTTCGTGGAAGGACATTTCGAGTAGTGTCCGTTTTATTTCCGAATTTACATTGCCCTTAACACGCGTGCGTTTGTTAACTTTTAGATGCATAGCTGAAGCTAGAGCTATAAATTTTTCTTCTTCCTTAAATGGAATAATAGTGCAAAAAACACCATCTTTCATTAATAATTTTGATACACTCTCTATAAGATGTTCAAAGGGCATAGCGTCTTGAAAACGGGCTAAATCCCGTGATGTATTTTCGGTCTTATAGTCTTCGGAATAGAAGGGGGGTTACAAACAATTAGATCGTATTGATCTTCAATTTCATCTGTAAATTCTGCTAAATCGGCATGATAGCAGAAGAGTCGGTCGCGCCATTGGGACGCTTCAAAGTTGTCAACACATTGTTCATAGGCCTTTTCGTCAATCTCTAAAGCATCTATTACTTCTGCTTGACAACGTTGGGCAAGCATTAATGATAAAATCCCCGTCCCTGCTCCAATATCCAGCGTGGCAAATGGTTGCTTTTCTACGGTTGCCCAAGCGCCAAGTAAAACACCGTCTGTTCCAATTTTCATGGCGCATTGGTCTTGATTTACAGTAAAATTTTTAAATTTAAAAGGGTGGTTGCTCATAAGGTTGGCATTCTTAAGACGTCAGGAATCTATTTAAAGTGAGATATTATTTTAAATTCCTCTCTTGGGGAGAGTAATACATGTTATTCTTCTAAATATAAATCTATAAGTCCTTCAGGGGTATCTACAAAAATAATCTTATTTACTTTGTCCACTTTCAAAATGAACGCATCATTCATGGGGATTAAAATTTCTGTACCCTCTCTATCTATTTCAAAGAGCGATTGAGACGTCGAGTCATTGACGCCTTTAATGGTTCCAACAGGGCCAAAATGCTTGTCTTCGACTTTAAATCCAATAATCTCGTGAAAGTAAAATTTGTTATCTTCTAGTTCAGGTAAAAAAGATAACGGGAGGTAACAGTCGCTTTTTATAAGCGCATCAGCATCAGCTTCGCTATCAACATCTTCAAATTTAATGCGTAGTAATTCACTTTTGTGTAACTGAGAGCTTTCTAGGAAAAACGGAATCAAATTGCCGCGTAAATCAATAAATATAGAATCCGATTCTCATATAAATCAGGTTCGTCTGTATCTAATTTAATTAAAAGTTCTCCTTTAAAACTGTACTTTTTTACAATTTTACCTAAAAAAAAGCATTCTTCTTTAGTCATAATTAAAATAATCTATAGGTCACTTCGAGCGCAGTCGCAGTGAAATTCCTAAATAAACAATACGGCTTCGATTGCGCTTAGCCGGATAGCACTATTAAATAACAAAGGATCTTCCTCAATGTGTCTGTTCAATATAATATTCTATCTAAAATACTATTTTACATAAAAAAAACTCCGATAGTAGCTATCGGAGTTTAAAAGTATAAAAAATTAATTTTCTATTCTTCTTCGTTTGAAGCTGCTTCAGCCGGAGCTTCTTCAGCAACTGTTTCTTCAACAACTGGTGCAGCTGCCGCGATTCTTGCTTCATTTGCTGCTTTTTCAGCTTCAAATGCTTTAGCTTTAGCTTCCGCTTCTGCTTTAGATAAGCCCTCTTTTTTGGCGTCTACTTTTCCAGTTTTTTCCTCCAACCAAGTTGCGAATTTCTTCTCAGCTTGTTCTTCAGTTAAAGCCCCTTTACGAACACCACCTGCAAGGTGATTTTTCAATAAAGCGCCTTTGTAAGATAATAATGCTTTGGCTGTATCAGTTGGTTGTGCACCATTCTGTAGCCATTTTACTGCGCCATCAACATCCAATTCGATTGTTGCTGGGTTAGTGTTTGGATTATAAGCACCTAATTTCTCTAGGTATTTACCATCTCTTTTCGCGCGAGCATCTGCTGCTACGATCCAGTAATAAGGTTTTCCTTTCTTACCGTGTCTTTGTAATCTTATTTTTACAGGCATAAAAATTAATTTGTGAGGTACGCGACCTCTATTATTAATAAGGGCGCAAAGATACAATATTTATTTAAATATCAAGTTTTTAGTTCAAATCAATGCGCGTTTTAATTCTTCTTATTTTTTTCTGTTTTTATTGTGTTGAAGAACGATAAAGTAACACACTTTTTTAGTGGTGTTCTGTGGGTTTGCTTGTCCATAGTCATCACTCTGGGTGAAAGTGTTTTGCTGTTTTAAATGGATGCCAGTCAAATACTAGAATTTATTTGGGTTACGTTTTACTATTATTTTAATATAATGACTTAGGTTTTAAACGGCTGTTCTTAAAAATGCACCTCTTATTCTGTAACGTCCTAACCAACACCCATTTTCAATGTTAAAAAATTTAAAAATTATCAATGATACTTTTAGCGATGATCATATTCTATATTCTCAATGTCTTAATCTTAGCATTCAACAATTTGTTGATCTATTGGGTGGGTTGTTTGCATTATTGTTAAAAATTCTTAAAGAGGAGGAAAATACTCACAAAGTGTGTTAAATCACTTGACATCAGCTCTCTTTTGCTGTATATTGAAACTGTTGATGTGAAACAATACGCATCTTAAAAGAAGGTATTGAAATTTAAAATGATAAAAGATATTATGAAGTACACAGAAGAAATTTCAAACAAATTAAACGAATTATTAGTAAAGAATTATGATGCCGAGAAAGGCTATATTGATGCTTATAATACTGTTGAAAGTAACGATTTAAAAATGTTCTTTAAGCGCAGGGCTTCAGAAAGAAGCGACTTCGCCAAAGAATTGAGAACAGAAATCTTACAATATGGACAAATTCCAACGGACTCCGGTTCTTTTAAAGGAACCATGCATAGAAATTGGATGAATTTAAAAGCGACGTTCACATCGAATGATGATGAAGCGATTTTAGAAGAAGCCATTAGAGGTGAGGAGGCCAGTCTCGAGGAATATAACGAATTGATTACCGAAAAGAATTTGCCGCCAACTATAGACAGTTTGATTGCGAAGCATAGAAATGCTATACAAGCAGCGATTAATACTGAAAAAGCAAAATTAGAGCTCGTGTCATAATACACAATATTTGCTATGAAAAGAAAGAAAGTCAATGGGATACATTGGCTTTCTTTTTGTTTACAACTGTTTATAACTTTAGTTTTTAAAAAGAAACAATTTTGCCTATTTTTATAGGCTACGTTTACTTTTTTTAAACAACTGAATAACAATACTCTAAACTCAAAGAATGTACTTAATTTTCGATACAGAAACCACAGGTCTGCCTAAACGCTGGGATGCTCCAATCACAGATACAGATAATTGGCCAAGATGTATCCAGATTGCATGGCAATTACACGATGCTATGGGCAATTGCATCGAAAGCCAAGATTATTTGGTAAAACCAGAGGGTTTTAATATTCCTTATGATGCCGAAAAAATTCATGGTATTTCTACTGAGTTAGCTCAAGAGCAGGGCATTGCATTAATCGATGTTTTAGAGAAATTTAATATCGCTTTAAGTAAAACCAAATTTGTTGTTGGTCAAAATGTGAAGTTTGATTTAAACATTATGGGTGCTGAATTCGTTCGTGAGAACGTTGTAAACCAACTTCAGGAGTTGCCTGTTTTAGACACTTGTACAGAGTATACTGCGGCGTTGTGTCAAATTCCAGGGGGGCGTTATGGTAAATTTAAGCTTCCCACGCTAACCGAGTTACATCAGCACTTATTCAACCAGCCCTTTGCCGAAGCGCATAACGCTACTGCAGATGTGGAAGCAACGACACGTTGCTTTTTGGAACTCATTAGAAGACAAGAATATACCAAAGAACAGTTAGACGTTACGCCGAGTATTTTGAGAATTTCTCTGAAGCCAACCCGAAGCCTATAAAACTCATCGGATTAAAGCACATCAATCTCAAGCAGGAAAGTGCTAAAATTCATGCTAGGCTACAAAAAGCTGAAACCAGTGATATTTCTTCCGAAGAGATAAAAGAAAACATAAAGGAATTACAAGAGGTAGATTTTGTGCATTTACATAATCACTCGCAGTTTTCTGTGCTACAATCGACCATGAGTGTTGTAGATATTGTAGCCGTTGCAGCAGAAAACAATATGCCTGCTGTGGCATTAACCGATCATGCCAACATGATGGGCGCTTTTCACTTTGTCAACGCAGTAAATAAGCACAACGAAGGGATTAAAGCAAAAACGGAAGTCGCACAAGCTGAAGGGAAAACGACAAATGCAAAAATGATCAAGCCCATTATTGGTTGTGAATTTTTTGTTTGCGAAGACCATTTAGACAAAACCGAGAAAAGATAATGGGTATCAAATTGTTCTCATTGCAAAAAACAAAACGGGCTATCATAATCCGGCTAAATTGTCGTCCCATGCTTTTGTAAATGGGTTCTATTACTTACCTAGAATTGATAAAAAACTAATTCAAGAGTATAAGGAAGATTTAATTTGCTTAACCGGAAACCTATATGGAGAGGTCCCAAGTAAAATTTTAAATGTTGGTGAAAATCAAGCAGAAGAGGCGTTGATTTGGTGGAAAGAACAGTTTCAAGACGATTTATATATTGAATTAATGCGTCACAATCAGGAAGATGAAAACCGAGTGAATCCAACACTTATCAAGTTTTCGGAAACACATAACATTAAACTGGTTGCGACAAATAACACCTATTACGCCAAAAAGGAAGATGCCAATGCTCATGATATTTTATTGTGTGTTAAAGATGGTGAAAAACAGGCCACACCCATAGGTAGAGGTCGTGGTTATCGCTATGGTATGCCAAACCAAGAGTACTATTTTAAGTCGGCAGAGGCCATGAAAAACATCTTTAAAGATGTACCTGAAGCGATCAGTAATGTGCAAGAAGTGGTAGATAAGATCGAAGGCTTTCAATTGGCACGAGATGTACTATTACCTGCATTTGATATTCCGCAAGAGTTTGTTAATAAAGACGATGAAACGGATGGCGGAAAAAGAGGGGAGAATGCGTTTTTGCGTCATTTAACCTTTGAAGGCGCAAAGAAACGTTATGGAGAAACACTTAGCGATGAGGTTACCGAACGTTTGGATTTTGAACTTAGCGTTATTGAAAACACGGGGTATCCGGGTTATTTTCTAATTGTAGAAGATTTTATCCGTGAAGCACGTAATATGGACGTGTCGGTAGGTCCAGGACGTGGTTCGGCTGCAGGTTCGGTGGTGGCGTATTGTTTATGGATAACCAATATCGATCCTTTAAAGTATAATTTGCTTTTTGAGCGTTTTTTAAATCCCGATCGTGTGAGTATGCCGAGATATTGACATCGATTTTGATGATGAAGGGAGAAGTCGTGTGATGGATTATGTGATTGAAAAGTACGGTAGCAATCAAGTAGCACAAATTATTACTTACGGGACGATGGCGGCAAAATCCTCCATAAGGGATACCGCGCGTGTTTTAGATTTGCCATTATTTGATGCCGATAGAATAGCCAAGTTAATCCCAACGATGTCTAAGTTGGGTAAGATTTTTGGTTTAAGTGAAAAAGAGTTAGCCTCTAAATTTAGAGCTGAAGATTTAGAAAAAGTCAACGAGCTTTTAAACATTTCTGAGGGTGATGACCTACAGGCTGAAACCGTTAATTTAGCCGTGAATCCTGGAAGGATCGGTTAGAAATACTGGTATCCACGCCTGTGGTGTAATTATTACACCCGATGACATTACTAAATTCGTACCGGTAGCAACCGCAAAAGATTCTGATTTATATGTCACGCAATTCGATAACTCGGTTGTTGAGGACGCAGGATTGTTGAAAATGGATTTTTTGGGGCTTAAAACCCTGACGTTAATCAAGGACACCGTAAAAATTGTAAAAGCCAAGCATGATATACTATTAGACCCCGATAGTTTTCCACTGGATGATGATAAGACCTATGAATTGTTTCAAAGAGGCGAAACGGTTGGTGTCTTCCAGTATGAATCGCCAGGGATGCAAAAGCATTTAAAAGATTTAAAGCCTACGGTTTTCGATGATTTAATTGCCATGAATGCCCTGTATCGTCCTGGGCCAATGGAATACATCCCGAGTTTCGTTCGCAGAAAACATGGCGATGAAGATATTGAGTACGATTTGCCAGCTATGGAAGAATACCTTAAGGAAACTTATGGTATTACGGTCTACCAAGAGCAAGTGATGTTGCTTTCGCAAAAGTTAGCAGATTTCACCAAAGGTGAAGCCGATGTTTTGCGGAAAGCCATGGGGAAAAAGCAGATTGCGGTGCTCGATAAAATGAAACCAAAATTCATAGAGCAAGCCAGTGCTAAAGGTCATGATGCTAAGAAATTGGAAAAAATGCGGAAGGATTGGGAAGCCTTTGCGAGTTATGCTTTTAATAAATCCCACTCCACGTGTTATGCTTGGATAGCCTATCAAACCGCTTATTTAAAAGCACATTACCCAGCAGAATACATGGCTGCAGTATTGTCAAACAATATGAACGACATCAAGCAGGTGACCTTTTTTATGGAAGAATGTAAACGGATGAAGCTACCTGTTTTAGGTCCGGATGTTAATGAATCTTACTACAAGTTTTCTGTAAATAAAGACAATGCCGTGCGTTTTGGTATGGGGGCAATTAAAGGTGTTGGGCATGGTGCAGTAATGACTATTGTTGAAAACCGAAAAAAAGAGGGGCACTATAAATCTATTTTTGATTTAGCGAAACGTATCGATTTGCGGGCTGCCAACAAAAAAGCGTTTGAAAATTTAGCCTTGGCGGGTGGTTTTGATTGTTTTGAAGACACGCACAGAGCCCAGTACTTTCAAAAAGAAGGAGGGGACTTAACCTTTTTAGAAAAGGCGATAAAATATGGCGCAAAACATCAAGAGAATGAAAACTCATCACAAGTGAGTCTCTTTGGGGCGGCCAGCGATATTCAAATTGCAGAGCCCCTAGTGCCACCATGTGAAACTTGGGGAACCATGGAAAAACTGGCGCAAGAACGAGAAGTGGTAGGCGTATACATTTCGGGGCATCCACTAGATGATTTTAGAACCGAAATGAAGAGTTTCTGTACAGGAACTATTGCATACTTTAACGATTTAAACCCTCACGTGAATAAGGAAATCACTTTTGGAGGTGTAGTGACCGATGTACAGCACCGGGTGAGTAAACAAGGAAAAGGTTGGGCCATGTTTACTATTGAAGATTATACAGATACTTTTGAATTTCGAATTTTTGGCGAGGAGTATTTAAAACACCGTCATTTTTTAATGAAAAACAACTTTGTACACGTCAAAACTTTTGTAAGAGAAGGTTGGGTGAATAGAGATACCGGTAAAAAGAGTGATCCACGATTGCAGTTTAATAGTTTTCAACTCTTGCATGATGTTATGGATAAGTATGTAAGAAAGCTGTCCATACAATTAAATATTAAAGAGCTGGAATCTAATAAAATTAGAAACTTGAAAGAACTTATAGCGATGCACCCAGGAAGTCATCTGCTCGATTTTGTGGTATATGATAATCGAGAGCAAATTAAACTTGAAATGCCAAGCCGAAAACAAAAGATTAAAGTGAGTCAGGAATTATTGAGTGAGTTGGAGGAGCAGCAGGTATATTATAAGTTGAACTAAGCTTCCGCGTTCATTTGCTTATAAGGATAGACAACCTGCAATTGTGTAGGCGTTGATAAGGCATCCTTTATGTAGGGGTATAAATAAAAATAAGACATGTCAATAGTGTTATAAGTTAAACAAATAATAAGATTATAAGCTTTGGCAGAATTTTTGACTAAATTTGTATATTAACAGTGAGTAAAACACAATTAAAGAACAATATTATGGCATTAGAAATCACAGATGCAAACTTCGAAGAAACAGTATTAAAAAGTGACAAGCCAGTAATGGTTGACTTTTGGGCCGCTTGGTGCGGACCGTGTAGAATGGTTGGACCAATCATTGACCAAATTAGTGAAGAATATGATGGGAAAGCCATTGTTGGAAAATTAGATGTCGATGCCAATCAAGAATTTGCAGCAAAATACGGGGTAAGAAACATTCCTACCGTACTCGTGTTTCAAAACGGAGAAGTTGTTGGAAGACAAGTAGGGGTAGCGCCTAAAAACGCATATTCTGAAGCGATAGACGCTTTATTATAGAAATATATTTCATAAAGAATTGATAAAGGTTTGCTTTTATGGCAAACCTTTTTTTATTTTAGTAAAAAAGTAAATGATAATGAGCAAAACAATAAAAGCGCAAGACGCCATAGATAGTAAATTATTAGACGAAAGAAAGGTGTTCCTTTGGGGAATGGTCGATGATAAAAGTGCAAAACATGTTATTGACAGATTGCTTTATCTCGGATAGTTTAGAAACAAAAGACATTACCTTGTATATTAACAGTCCTGGGGGCTATGTTACGGCTGGTTTTGCTATGTACGACACCATTAAGTCTTTAAAAAGTGATGTGTCTACTGTTTGCACGGGTCTAGCGGCTTCCATGGGATCCATACTATTGTCAGTAGGAACAAAAGGAAAACGTTTTATCCAACCACATGCACGTGTTATGATTCATCAACCTAGTGGTGGCGCACGTGGTCAAGCCAGTGATATAGAAATTACCGCTCAGGAAATTATAAAAACGAAAGAGTTAAGTGCTAAAATTTTAGCAGACAACTGTGGGCAAACCTATGAGAAGGTAATGAAAGACTTTAATCGTGACCATTGGATGGGAGCAGAAGAGTCTAAAACCTATGGGATTGTAGATGGCATTTTAGAATAAATGAATTTACAAGACGAACTCAATAAAGCTGGCGGATTTAAAAACCTTGAACATCCGGCAAAACAGGTGGTTGAGGGTTTTATTTCGCGCATGCACAAGAGTCCGTTTCATGGTTTCTCGGCGGAGTTCGCTGAGCATAAAATATACAATCAAGGAGAAAGTACCAGGCATATAGATTGGAAGCTTTTTGCAAAGACCGATAAGCTGTATACAAAACGATATGATGACGAAACGAACTTGCGTTGTCATATTATTTTAGATAATAGCAGTTCTATGCACTATCCGGAAATGACTAATTTCTCGATCGACCATCTAAATAAGATTGCTTTTTCTGCATTGGCTGCGGCCTCATTAATGCATATTTTAAAAAAGCAGCGGGACGCTGTGGGATTAAGTATTTATAGTGATGCTTATGACTTTTATGCTTCTGAAAAAGGGAGCGAACGCCACCATCAAATGTTGTTGGCGCAATTGAGTAACGTGGTTTTCGATAAGAAAAAGAATAAACAAACAGAAACGTACGCCTATTTACATCAAATTGCCGAAAAAATTCACCGGCGCTCATTGATTTTTGTTTTTACCGATATGTTTCAAACCACGACTGATGAGCTGAAGCTGTTTGAAGCTTTAAGGCACTTAAAACACAACAAGCATGAAGTTGTCTTATTTCATGTATTCGATCGCGCTAAGGAGCTTGCTTTTGATTTTGATAATAAGCCCAAACGGTTTATTGATGTCGAAACCGGGGCACATATTAACTTATATAGCGAGCAAGTTAAAGATAATTATAAAAAATTGGTTGAAAATTATTTTGACGAATTGCGTGTTAAGTGTGGTCAAAACCGAATCAAATACGTTGAGGCTGACATAAATACCAATTTTGATGCTATTTTAACGAGTTATATGTTGGAGCGTCAAAAATTTGTTTAGTCATTTTTTTATAAAAAAACCTTGAAAAAGGTTTGTCATATTAAAATAGGGATGTATATTTGCCCTCGCAATATGCAACGGTCTCGGTAGTTCAGTTGGTTAGAATGTCGCCCTGTCACGGCGAAGGTCGCGGGTTCGAGTCCCGTCCGGACCGCAAAAATTGCTAAAAGCTTCAACTCTGTTGAAGCTTTTTTTGGCAATAAAATTTAGTTGTGTTGTTTTGATGGATGTAGTAGTCCATCAATCTGGTAGAGAGTTAGTTAAATGGCTCAAACCGATGGAAAGCTTTCCTTTTTTCTTCCGTTTTCGGAGTAGAAAATTGGGATGCTTTTTTGTTTTACACCTTTGTACTCTACCACCATAACCTATATATTTAAACGCCAAGTGGTCTTTTATTTCATCTATTTTTTTTAATTACTTGATAATCATGTTGATATATTAGATTATCTTATTACATTGCCGCGTCGCGCATTTGTCTTTTAGCATTGGTTATTGTGCAGACTTCTTGTTTTATTCCTGTTGAATTTTCTGTTTTAAAGCACTAACACAAGTATTTTGTGTGTTATTTTGTTAACTTTGTATTAAATTAATACTAATCCATTAAAATAATAATTATGAAAACCCTCGAACTTAGGCGGCCTTATAAACAGCCGTGTAATCTTCTTATAAGCTGATTTTATAACAGTACATCACACATCATGACTATTTATGGCTTAAATCTCTTCTAGAAACTCACATGCTTATGTGTGATTAGAAGTAGAATATATAATAGATTATCATTACCCTTATTTAATAATAATAGCAACAATTTAAAATACACCCTTATGAAAACTCTTAAAATTACAGCAGTAGCCCTTTTTTCAATTGGATTATTAACAGCAGTATTACCAGCTTCAGAAACTGAGTTGGAAGTGAAGACATCTAAACAAGAAATTACAAAACCAACAATCGATTTAGCAGCATTGATAGACCCAACCGGTATTAAAGTTCCTAAACAGGGATAATACTTGAATTAATTAGAATAACTTAAAGCATACCCTTATGAAAACCCTTAAAATCACATTAGTATCCATCTTTTCAATCGGATTGTTAACAGCAGTATTACCAGCTTCAGAAACTGAGTTGGAAGTGAAGGCATCTAAACAAGAAATTACAAAACCAACAATCGATTTAGCAGCATTGATAGACCCCACAGGTATTAAAGTTCCTAAACAGGGATAATACTTGAATTAATTAGAATAACTTAAAGCATACCCTTATGAAAACCCTTAAAATCGCATTAGTATCCATCTTTTCAATCGGATTGTTAACAGCAGTATTACCAGCTTCAGAAACTGAGTTGGAAGTGAAGACATCTAAACAAGAAATAACAAAACCAGCAATCGATTTAGCAGCATTGATAGACCCAACCGGTATTAAAGTTCCTAAACAGGGATAATACTTGAATTAATTAGAATAACTTAAAGCATACCCTTATGAAAACCCTTAAAATCGCATTAGTATCCATCTTTTCAATCGGATTATTAACAGCAGCATTACCAGCTTCAGAAACCGAGTTGGAAGTGAAGACATCTGAACAAGAAATAACAAAACCAACAATCGATTTAGCAGCATTGATAGACCCAACCGGTATTAAAGTTCCTAAACAGGGATAATACTTGAATTAATTAGAATAACTTAAAGCATACCCTTATGAAAACCCTTAAAATCGCATTAGTATCTATCTTTTCAATCGGATTATTAACAGCAGCATTACCAGCTTCAGAAACCGAGTTGGAAGCGAAGACATCTAAACAAGAAATAACAAAACCAACAATCGATTTAGCAGCATTGATAGATCCCACAGGTATTAAGGTTCCTAAACAGGGGTAATTATAAATTTATTTCATGTTTTTTTAAAGGAAATATTATAAATTATATAAAGGTTATTTATTTATCATAAATTTGACTTAATAAATATATCTCAAGCATTGTCTAGACATTTTTTTTTATATTTTATTTTTTTTCTGTCTTTTACAGCTTCCTTTTCGCAAGTTAAGTCCAAAGACCGCTTACTTGATTCTATATTCAAGCTTCGTGAATTATCAAATGATCAAAATATAGAACTTCAAGAATCTCTAGTTTTAGCTGAAAGAGCCATAGTATTATCAAAGCAATATGGTAAAGATTCCACTATTTTAAAGAGCAACAAGAATCTGTCTTACCTTTATCTAACAAATAATAAGTTAATAGAATTAAAGCGTATTAATTTTGAGAACTTGAGATTAGCTCAAGCTTTGAGGGATTCGTTAGCAATAGCTAACGCACATCACATTCTTGGTTATGTTTATGATCGTGAAGTTAAGAAAGATAGTGCTTATTATTATTACTTTAAAGCTGTTAAGGTCTATAAGCGACTCAAAGACTACTCTAATTCCGGTGGTGTCCTTTTAAATATGGCCAATATTCAAATGGCTGAACGCGATTTTATAGGGGGTGAAATTAATGCGATAGACGCTAAGAAACTTATAGAAGGGCTTCCCGAAACGACGATAACTTACAGACATTATGGTTAATTCACAACCTATTAGGAATTATATCTCGTAAATTGAAACAATATGATAAAGCGCTAGAGTATAATGATTTGGCATTGAAGTATGCAAATAAATTAAAAGATGGATATTATTATAAACTATCTACAGCTGGAAGCATAGCTTCAATTTATAGAAGAAAAGGAGATTATGAAACAGCAATTAATAAATATAGTCAAATATTGGAGAATGAAAACCTCTTGGCTTATGACTCATCATTTTATGCAACTACAATATCCAATAGAGCACACTCGAAATTTCTAAGTGGGATAAAAAATAAAAATGACATTGAGAAACCTTTTAGAGAGGCGATAGAAATATCTAAAGCTGTTGATAATTATGTAACAGAGATATATACATATTTCTATTTGAGTAAATATTTTGAAAGTATTAAAGAAACAGATTCTGCTAAAAAGTATATTGATAAAGCATATAAAATATCGAAGAGTTATAAAATGAATGACTTTTTATTAGAAACGCTAGTATTTAATGCTTCTTTAAAAAGAGACTCTTCAGAATTTTTTTTAAAGGAGCACATTAAACTTAATGATAGTTTGATCTCAGCTGAAAGGTCTATAAGAAACAAATTTGCGAGAATTAACTTAGAGACAGATAAAATTCAAAAAGAGAAAGAGATCGTTTCCGAGACAGAATATTCTTTTAATTGTAGCGTCGTCTATTTTAGCCATAACCTTACTTTTATTCTATGTTGTTAAAACCAGACGTGAGAAAATTAAAGAATTACAATTAGCACAACAACAACAACAGGCAAACGAAGAAATTTACAACCTCATGCTCTCGCAGCAGGATAAAATGGATGAGGCCGAGCGGTTGAAAAAAAGCGAATTTCTCAGGACATTCACGACGGTATTTTAGGGCGTTTGTTCGGGGTGCGACTCAATTTGGATAATTTAAATGTCGTAAAAACAGATGATGCAATTACGAGGCGGAGTAATTATATTAATGAGCTTAAAGAGATTGAATTTGATATCCGTAAAGTCTCACACGACTTAAATACCGATTTCGTTTCCAATTCCAGTTTTTCTGATATTATTAACACCTTAGTTGAAACGCAATGTGAAGCTTATGGTTTAGCGCATTCTATTGCGATCACCAAATCAATTAATTGGGATTTGGTATCGAATAAAACAAAAGTTCATATCTATAGAATTACGCAAGAATCGCTACAAAACATCTATAAGCATGCCGAGGCTAGTTTAGTTTCTATTACCATTAATGAAGATAATAATTCATTATCTTTAACCATTAGTGATAATGGAAAAGGATTTGAAAACGAAAAAGTTAAAGATGGTATTGGTTTGAAGAACATTAAGTCTAGAGTGGAAGAAATTAATGCAACATTTCATTTAAAAACTATTAAAAACCAAGGAACCACAGTTGAAATAGAAATTCCAGTAAAATAAGCCCTTACAAAATCCCTCAAATACATGGAGCAAAGAACAATTAGAATTTTAATGACTGATGATCATCCAATGATTATTGAAGGGTATCAAAACACCTTATTGGCCACTAAAAAAGAGTCTCAAAACCTTATTATTGATGTGGCATCCAATGCAGATGAATCTATAAAGGCGATTAAATATTCCATAGATATTAAAAAGCCTTATGATATTTATTTCTTTGATGTTAGTATTCCTGCCTCTAGTGATGGCCGCTATCAATCAGGAATGGATTTGGCAGCTTATGTGAATGACAATTCACCACAATCTAAAGTGATTATTTTAACTATGTTTGAGGAATCGTATAGAATTAATAAAATTTTAAACGAAATTAACCCGGAGGGCTTTTTAATTAAAAGTGACCTCACTGCCAGCGAACTATCCAGTGCCTTTCAACGCGTATTAAATCATGAGGTTTTTTATAGCAGTACCGTGAATACCATAATAAAAAAGATGCAACCGTATAAAATTGATATCGATAGTATTAACCATGAAATTTTATACCTTATTTCTACAGGTATTAAAACGAAAGACATTGCCAAACATGTTAATATGTCTTTAAGTGCTATCGAAAAACGAAAAAAGCACCTAAAAATTATTTTTGCGGTCGATGATGGGAAGGATGAAACATTAATGGAAGAGGCAAAAAGCAAAGGTTTTATTAGCTGAGAGGGTCTAAAATGGTGTAAAATGTTAAAATTTTAATTATTTTATTTTTTTTTATTCTTATCGAACGCTTGTCTCCATTAGTATCTACGGTTTTTTCCGTAAACAGCTTACGGTTTTTTCCGTAAAGCACTATAATTACTTTATTATATTTGAAGTATCAACAATCATTAGCTAGATTCGAATAAGAATTTAGTTGGTAATAGCACATTTACACTAACCTTATGGCTTTCTCTCGAAATCCATAAGGTTTCTTCTTTTTAGAGTAGATCAGATCAGGACAGAGCTTGGGAATACTGCCAAAAGAAGCAGGTGATAACTCCAATGGTACAGTGGGTTGTATTAAAGCTTCTAGTCTTAATACCAGCAGAAGCGTCTAATGGTAATTTTAACGTTGTTTTAAAATCTATTTCATCCAAACGCCTTGGCTCTAGATGTAATAACTCAATGATAATGCTTCTACGAGGTAAATACACTTACATTAAAAGTAATATGCACTGTGAAATTTATGCCACTAATTTCGAGCATTATAATGAAGGTGATAAAAAAAAATCTATATTTTTAAACTAAAAACCTAGTTTGAACTAAAATTTTAGTTATATTTGAATATTCGTAATGTGGCTAAAAGCACGAATTTTAAAAATAATTTTATGAAACAATTAACAAAGGCAGAAGAGGACATCATGCACGTATTGTGGCAATTGGACACGGCCAATGTGAAACAAATAATAGAGCAGCTTCCGAACCTAAACCCGCCTATAATACGGTATCAACTATTGTTAGAATTTTAGAAAGCAAAGGTTTTGTAGACTATAAAAAACAAGGTAAGGGGCATATTTATTTCCCATTGTTAAAAAAAGAAGTCTATAGTAATCAATCTATTAATAAGTTGGTAGATAATTATTTTCAAGGGTCTTTTAAAAGTATGGTCTCTTTTTTTATGAAAAAGAATGACATTAGTTTAAACGAGATGGAGTCTATTTTAAAAGATATTAATAAAAAAGAATAGTTATGTTACATTATATCCTTCAAACCTTAGCGTTTCAGTTATTATTTCTGTGCATTTTTGATTTTTTTCTTAAAAAAGAAACTTTTTTTAATTACAATAGAGCTTACTTACTCATGTCAGCTGTATTATCCTTAGCGCTTCCATTTATAAAAATTAATAGTTTTAAGGAAGTTATGCCACAACAATATATACTTACTTTGCCCGAAGTTTTTATTGGAAACGCTAAAGAAGCACCTTCAGCGATGTCTCGAGCAGTTGAAGCGGCCAGTACCTTTTCATGGTCTTGGTCTTTCCTTATTTATTTAGGCTGTGCAGTAGCCCTATTGCTTTTCTTTTTTAAATTAAGCAAAATTCTATTTTTGGTTTACAAAAGCCCAAAACATAAGTATGAAAACATATCCATTGTAATGCTTAAAAATAATAATTCAGCATTTTCTTTTTTTAACTTTATTTTTCTAGGAGATAAAATTGCAGCAGGAGAAAAAGAGGCTATTATCGCACATGAACAAGTACATGTGATTCAAAAACATAGCTTGGATTTATTATTTTTTGAACTGCTCCGAATTCTTTTTTGGTTCAATCCGCTTATCTATTTCTACCAAAAACGAATTTCTATTGTACACGAATTTATTGCAGATGCCGAAGCCATCAAGCACAATAATAAAAAATCCTATTACGAGAATCTACTCGCTCAAGTTTTTGATACCAAAACGGTATCCTTCATCAATCCATTTTTTAAAGAATCATTAATCAAAAAACGAATCATTATGTTAAGTAAAAACAAATCAAAACAAATCCATTTATTAAAGTATGCCTTATTAATCCCTTTAATCACAGGGATGCTGGTATACACGTCTTGTGATTCACAACTATCAGGGAGTGATATAAACGAATCGAAAGTTGCGACTTCTGATCTTACTGAAGAAGCTTTATTACAAAAGTATATTCAAGAGGTAATGGATATTGACGCAAAAGTGGGAGGCCTTTCTGGTCCTGATAAAATTGCTTATTACTCAGAATTTCAAGAAACGGAAGATTATATTCAAACACGAGACAAATACATTCGTAATAAAGCGCAAAGGATAGTTAGATGTAATGACATGATCAAAAGAAACTTTGAGGGGGAAGATAAGACAGAACAAAAAAAGAAGTTTAAAGAAGATGTACTTGATAACATTACAAATGAAAGTTATCAGGATTATTTAGAAGTGAAGAAAAAACCGAAGCCATTAAAAACTGGGAAAACTGGTCGAAAAGTTTTCAACTTAGAAAACATGTTGCTGATTTAGATAATATTACTGCTGAAGAGCAAAAAATTATTGACAGTCTTACAAAACTTTTACATACTGACGAGTACTACAATACGTTGATACTTTCCGACGGTTTAAAGCATATTAAGACAGAGGTCAAAAAAGATAATGAGACCACAGCTTTAAATTTTGATGATTGCATCTCTTTTGCAGTGGTTGAAAATGTGCCATTTTACCCGAATGTGAAGAGCTTTCAAGTAACGAAGAAAAGAAGGACTGCTTTAGTGGTGTTATAAATAAATTTGTAGCCACAAACTTTGATATGACTTCAGGAAAAAAAACAGGGTTAGTAGGTGAACAGAGAATAAGTGCCTTCTTTACAATTACTAAAACTGGCGAAATAGCGAATATTAAAGTAAGAGCACCACATCCCTTATTAGAAAGAGAAGCATATCGTATTGTTAGAGCTTTGCCAAAGGCTAATCCAGGTACAAAAGACGGCAAACCAGTGAATGTTACTTTTTTCTTACCCATAAATTTCAACATTGAAGATTAAATTTCTAATTCTAGTGTTTATTGTCATAGTTAAAGCCGAAGCGCAGTCTTCGGTTTTAAGTATTGGTGATAGTTTGATGGCTTATGGTAATTACACAAAGGCGATTCATCTTCCGGAGACCTATAGCGACCAAAATGAGGTGTTCTATAAACTGGCTAAAGCCTATCAAGCCATAGGTAATTATGACCAAGCCTTAGCTAATTATGGTCATGCTGTTTCTAGAGATCCGCGACCGTGCCCTTTTAAAGTATGATTATGGCAAATTATTAGGTAAAACGAAGCATTTTAAGAAGGCTTCAAGACTGTTTGAAGTTTTGGTAAAAACAGATAGCCTAAACTCAAATTACCATTATGAACTGGGCGTAAATTTAAGCGCCATAGACCAAGAAAAAGAGGCGCAAGAGCATTTTGAAAAAGCTTTTTTTATTGATCCTACGCATCAAAAAGCGATCTATAAGTTAGCACGGTTCCGACTAAAAAAGGGACAACATGAGGAGGTGCTTCATTTTGTAAATATAGGACTTAAAACATATCCTAGCAATGTGTTATTAATCAGTTTGAAAGCACAAAGTTATTATAATAGAATGTATTACGACAAAGCGATTGTCGCGGTTCGAAGCGCTTATTGAATTAGGAGAACGTAGTCCCTTTATTTTCGAAAAATTAAGTTATGCTTATTCCGGAGCGCTGGAGTATGAAAAAGCCATTTTAAATTTAGAGGCAGCACTTAAATTAGAGCCTAATAACAGTGTTAATCGTTATAGATTGGGTGATTTATATTTTAAAGCTGAAGACTATAGGAATGCAGAATTAAATTTAAAACACGCATTAGAAATTCAAGATGCGCCGTTAGATAAAGAATACAGTACACTAGCCACCGTCTATAACTACTTGAAAAGACCGGAAGATGCTGTTAAGTATTTTAAAAAAGCGCTGAAAGAAAACCCTGAAAATGAAAGTGCTAGGTTTTCCCTAGTAATAACTAAAGATAGTTACTACAAAG
Source organism: Lacinutrix neustonica (assembly GCF_026625145.1). GTDB lineage: Bacteria > Bacteroidota > Bacteroidia > Flavobacteriales > Flavobacteriaceae > Lacinutrix > Lacinutrix neustonica. The sequence continues at coordinate 2,704,849 of NZ_CP113088.1, forward strand.
ATATAGAGGCAAGGATTAAGCTATATGAAGATTACCTTAAAGCCTACCCCAATAGCCAATTTAAAAAATGGGCAGAAGACAAATTAAAACGATTAAAGACAGAACAATTCATGTCTCCCGAAGGCAATAAAAATTGAATAAAATATTGTACTTTTCAGCATCTAATCACCCTATGCGAAACGTATTAATTTTTATATTACTCCTCACACTCACCTCTTGTGAGTATTTTAATACTAAAAAAATAGATTCAGAAACTATTTTAAAGGAAGAACTAAAGACGTTTAATTGGAATGCTATAGATATATATCCCGTTTTTGAAACCTGTGATGCAGAATCCTCAAAAGAGCTATTGAAAGATTGTTTTGAAACCACCTTATCTAATCATATATCTCAGGCGTTACAGCAAGAAACGATTGTTGTCAATGAAGACTTAACTGATACTATTGTGTTAGCGTTTTTAATCTCTGAAAAAGGGCTATTACACCTCCAAAAGATTTCAGCAAAAGAAAAAACCAAGGCAGCGATTCCAAACATAGAAGCTATTTTAACCAAGAGTTTAGATCATTTACCAGCGTTGTTGCCCGCTGTCAAACGGGACCAACCGGTGAAATCTGCGTTTACCTTACCCATTGTTATTGAAGTGAATTAACTCCAAACCCGCAATCTAATGGGTGCTTCAATACACGTATTTACAAGTTGAATTTATAGCCAATGGCAAAGTCTATAGGGAAGTTGTCCTGATTGTCTTCAAATATTCCAAAAATTGAATCGTAAACTAGAGACACATAACCTTTACCTAGTTTAATATCTGCTCCTAAACCAAAAGTTAATGGCGTATTGAACGCCGTACTGGAAACGTCTTCTGTTTTAATAACAGAGACGCCGTCAACCAAAGTTACACTGGTAACGGTGGTATTTGACCATCTTAGTGATGCGAATTTTGTTTGCCCATATATATTAAATGACGTTTTATTTATAAAACGATAGCGGTACCCTAATGCAATCTGCGTAGACGTATATTTAAAAGCATCACTTTCTGTACCATATTTTACACTTAAAAAGCCGGCATGTCTTGAGGTTAAAGCATCAGATACTACTTCCAATTCCGAGCCAAAGAAAGGGACGGTTTCATTGTTGGGATTCTCAACAAAGGGGTTGTTAGTGGCGCCACCATAAATACCCAAACGAAGTTTAAGCTTGGTCTTAGCATCGGAAATGATATAACTACTGTCTGCCTGAGCATTGTATGTGTTAATAAATTGTTTCAAGCTGTAAGTCGTTAACTTTACTTGAGAAGCGTCAGTATTTGTAAGGGTGTTTAATGTCGTTTGATACTCATTCTGAAATTTTTTATCGGTTCCCTTTGTATTCTTAAGCTCAATAATAGAATCGTCTGTAGTTTTAATAAAGTAACGGTAGCGCCCATCAATCGTATTCCATAGTAAATCTAAGTTACCTTCAACTTCTGTTTTTAACTCTAAGGTTTCATTGTTGACGGTGTAGGTTTGTTGTGCAAACGCAAAACCGCTAAAGGCCATGGAAATTAAAATAAAAATTAATTTTTTCATTATTATGGAGAATTGGTTTAATTGTAAATGTAAAAATTTTAGATGAATAATGACCTATTTCTTAAACCGTCTTTCTTTCCAATTATAGCTCGTAAACAATGAATTAAAAGCAATATAGACACTAAAGAACGGATATATAACAGCAGCTGCTAGAAATGATCGTAGATAGCGGGTTTGATTAAAAAACACACTGGTTTTATATAGTAACAGGAAATCTGAAACTAACTTTAAAAAGAAAACCACTAGAAAAACAAACCAGTGCAGTGCTGTGCATAATGCTAGAATACAACTAACAATTACTGTAGCATTCATCAACAAAACAAGTACGCCGGTTAACTTTCCAAAAGCAGAGTGATAATTTGATGTCTTTGCAGCCCAACGTTTACGCTGTGAGACCAAGCTTTTCCAATTTGGTTGGGCTTTTGTGAGTACAGTGGCAGTATGGGCTTTTATATAATGCACACTCTTTTTATCTGTCTTTAAAGCCTTTTCCAATAAAAAAATATCATCTCCACTGGCAATATTACTATTGCCTAGAAAACCATTCACCTCTTGAAATAGAGATTTGCGATAAGCTAAATTTGCCCCATTACACAAAAAGGGGTGATGAATTCCAAAACCACCAATGGTGGCGCCCATGAGACTTAAAAAATCGAGCAATTGAAAGCGTTTTAAAAAAGAATCTGTTGTATGATAGGTTACTGGTGCCACCATCATTTTGGGTTGATGTTCCTGAATGTAGGCGTCAAAAGTTGCGAGCCAATATTTTGGTAAAATACAATCGGCATCTGTAGTTACAATCCAATCATGATTGGCAATGGCTACCGCAGAAGTGATCGCGTCTTTTTTTGGCGCGTTTGTGGCTCTGTCATTCTTGACTATTGAAAAGGAGCTTTCAAGCTTGTTAAAAGGCTCTTTTGAGAGTAATTGTGTAATAATGGCAACGGAATCATCTTCAGAAGCATCGTCTACTAAAATCACTTCATATTTCGCTTTGTCGTAATGGAGGGATGTCATAGAATTTATTAACACTTCTAAATTTTCAGCTTCATTTCTAAAAGGGATGACCACTGTGAATGTGGTTTTTTGTTGGTTGTCTTTGGGCTTAAACGCTTTTACTTTATTAAAGCCATAGGTTAAACTTAAAATAAGAATGACGTAACAAAAGCTTATGATAATAATGCTTAAACTCAACATGAAACATCTTGTTTTGGAAGGTTAAAACGAAGCACAAAGTAGCTGCCAAATAGGCTAGGGATTACAAAATTAAGCAACCACATTAAGGTAACTATACATAAAACAGAAATGTCGTTAATATCTGTAAAGGAGAATAGATATACCGCAACACTGCCTTTTATAACCACATCAAACAAATAAATGGTGGGTGCCACCGAAACCAATAAATAATATGTTGTAATAACGATCATCGCCTCGTAATAGGCTAATGGAGTACCAAAGAGGTGTAGTAGAAAGTAAAACTGAAAGGAGAATGTTCCATATCGAATAAAGGAAAGGATTACGGCTAAAACTTTGAGATTAAAACTTAGTTTTTTTATGAAATTTTTAATTTTTTCAAAAGGAAAACCTTTTATTTTATATTGCGTTTTTTTGAGTACGATAACAATAATAGTTGAAATGACGGCGATTATAATGAAGTATCTTGAGACTTTAACATAATTAATATCTAACGCATATTTAGAGATAAATAACCAAAACCCAACACAACCCATCACGATAGTAACACCCATTTGCATAACATTACTTAATAAGTTTAAAAGCAAGACTTTTTTACGATAATTTTTGGTGTAATAGACTGCTTTAGCACCGTATTCTCCTATACGATTGGGTGTAAAAAGAGAAGCAGTGAATGCTCCTAAACTTTGTTGAAGCGCTTCAAAAAAAGTGATTTCCTTAATCGAAGTCACCAAAATTTTCCATTTGAAAATTTCAAAAAACCAGTTAAAAAGGGATAAAAAGATTAAAAAGAAGATGTTTTCCACAGAAAAAACATTTTTTTTATTCAAAATATTAATAAATTCCGCAAAATCAAGAGTGCCATTATTAACTAATTTGTTGTACATAAAATAAAATGCGGCAACAACGATACTTAATTTAATAAGTACAAAAAAGAATTGTTTAGTTTTGTAGGATACTGTATTGTACAAATATTAGGTGTTTTTCACCATGCAAATTAAACCAAATATTATATAATGAAAGCCTTAATTAAATATCTTACTTTTTTTAGTGTATTATTCCTTTTCATAAACCACAGTTATGCACAAAGGGAAACGAGCAAATGGAAGGCATTGATTGCTGTAGGCATTAATGGTCCTGGACAAGACGGCTTAGTAAAACCTTTTGTCGCCAATGGCGTCAATTTTCCTACAATTAATTTAGGGGTGCAACGCATGCTAAAAAGAAAAGTGGGGGTTAAGCTAGATTTGGGATATAACCGATTTTCTAATGCAGAAGAGTCACCGAATTTAAAATTAATTATACCCGCATTAATGCACAAATAGTTTACGACAGCACCTCAGATTTCACGTTCTTACCTATTGGTATGGGCTTAGTTTTTCATGCAGGTCCTGGGTATTCTTCAATTAAACCACTCGGTTTTTATAAAGAGAATAACACGTCTTTTTTAAATGTCATGGGAGGTTTAGAATTACATAAAGCACTATCCGAGAACGGTTTCCGTTTTTGTTGATGGCTCTTATGTTCTAGGTTTTGGTAAAGAATTTGATCCCATTTTAAAAGGTTTTGGGTCCTTTAATGGCAATTTATTTACAGCGACCGTTGGTGTTTCGGTTTCTTTAAGTGGATGTGCATATTGCAACTAAATGACAGAAGAAAAAATAATTTTAGGTATTGATCCAGGAACGACCATAATGGGTTTCGGTCTCATAAAAGTGGTCAAAAAAAAGATGTATTTCCTACAGCTTAATGAACTCGATTTAAAAAAATACGATGACCATTACTTAAAATTAAAACTCATTTTTGAACGTACCATAGAATTGATAGATACGCACCATCCCGATGAGATAGCTATTGAAGCTCCTTTTTTTGGTAAGAACGTACAGAGTATGCTTAAGCTGGGCCGTGCTCAAGGAGTGGCTATGGCAGCAGGCTTATCGCGTGAGATCCCAATTACAGAATATGCGCCTAAAAAAATAAAAATGGCCATTACGGGTAATGGGAATGCCAGTAAAGAGCAAGTGGCGAAAATGTTACAAAGTATGCTCGGACTTAAAACCTTACCGAAAAATTTAGATTCCATGGATGGATTGGGGGCTGCAGTGTGTCATTTCTATAATCAAGGCCGCGTAGAGATTGGTAAAAGTTATACGGGTTGGAGCGCTTTTGTAAAGCAGAATGAGAAGCGGGTAAAGAAGTAAGCAGTGAGAAGTATAAGTGACAACCGTGTTTTTCAATGAATTCCTATTAAAAACGCCTATTTAAAAATGCATTTTACAATACTATTTACTTTTAAAATTGATGTTATGCATGGTCTATTGCGATCAAAAACTAAAAACTAAATGGCAGGTATATACATTCACATCCCCTTTTGTAAACAAGCCTGCCACTATTGTGACTTTCATTTTTCGACGTCTTTAAAAATGAAGGATGAACTTATTTTGGCATTAATTTCAGAACTTGAATTACGAAAAAATGAGTTTAAAAATAGTACGGTAGAAACCATTTACTTTGGTGGTGGTACACCAAGTTTGTTGTCCGGAGAAGAATTAAAACGCATTATAGATGCCATTTTCAAGAACTATACCGTATCAAACCATCCCGAAATAACTTTAGAAGCAAATCCGAGACGATTTAATAGTAGCGAATACTACTGTTGTATTAAGTGCAGACGAAAGACAATCGAAGTCCATATTTAAATCTTACAGAGACATTGGTATCAATAGGTTAAGCATTGGCATTCAATCTTTCTTTGAAAAGGACCTAAAGCTTATGAATCGGGCCCACAATGCAACCGAGGCAAAAGCCTGTTTGGAACAAGCAACCAAATATTTTGATAATATCTCACTGGATTTAATTTATGGGATTCCTGGTACCACTAATGAGGAATGGCAAATTAATATTGACACTGCTTTAAGTTTTGGTGTCAATCATATTTCCAGTTACGCCTTAACGGTAGAGCCCAAAACAGCATTAGCGGCTTTTATTGCTAAAGGAATAATTGATGACGTTGACGATGCTTTAGCACAAGAGCAATTTTATATGTTGATTGATAGTTTGGAAGCCAACAATTTTGTGCACTATGAATTGTCTAACTTTGGAAAAGACCGTTATTTTAGTAAAAATAATTCGGCGTATTGGCAAGGTAAATCTTATATTGGTATTGGGCCATCTGCACATTCTTTTGATGGTCAACGACGCGGTTGGAATGTGCGGAATAATATAAAATATATTAAGTCCATTCAGAATCATGAGTTGCCTATAGAAATAGAAATATTGACAACAGCCGATCAATATAATGAGTATGTCATGACAGGTTTACGTACGGTTTGGGGCGTCTCTATGCAAAAGGTAAGAGCGGAATTTGGACCAGTTTTTGAAAATTATCTTTTTCAACAAGCCCGTAAACACATCAAGGAACAATTGTTGTATATTGATAAGGAAACCCTTTTTGTTACTAAAAAAGGAAAATTTTTGAGCGATGGCATTGCTTCAGATTTATTTAAAATTAATACAGTTTGATAACAATTTTACAAGATAAAAACTATACTATCGATTTATCTAAACCATTGGATATTTCAATGCCGCTACGCGCGTCAAAAACGAATGCAAATGCTTGGTATATTGAGGAACCTAAAATAGAACCTGTAGTGTTGGGAAAATGGATTGCAAGTGTGAAAAAGGGTGCTTCGGTAAACTTTAATAACATTGCCTTTAATCCTCATGCACATGGTACACACACGGAATGTGTTGGGCACATTACTGAGACTTTTTATAGCATTAATAAATGCCTAAAACGTTTTATGTTTACTGCCGAAGTGATCACTGTAGCGCCTGAAATTAAAGGGGATGATCGCATTATTTCTAAAAAGCAAGTGCAATTTCTATTACCACGCAAAACACCGTAAGCCTTAGTTATTAGAACCATGCCCAATACTAAAGATAAAAAATCAAGACAGTATTCTAATACGAATTGGCCGTATTTAACCGAGGAAGCTGCGGTTTATATGCGCGAGAAAGGCATTCTTCATTTACTTATAGATTTACCAAGTGTAGATAAAGAGAAAGATGAAGGACAATTATTAGCACACAAGGCTTTTTGGGATGTTCATGGAAACATACGAACCGAAGCGACCATCACAGAACTTATTTATGTACCTAATAAAGTGAAAGATGGTAGTTATATTTTAAACCTTCAAATTGCACCCTTCGAAAATGATGCCACGCCTAGTAAACCTGTTTTATACAAGATAGATTAATATGGAAATTTTATTTGCAATCATATTTGGCATTATTGCTTCTTTAGGAGTAACGACTTATATAAAACATGTTGAGACTAAAAAATTAGCACAATCACAATCTGTTATTTTATTAGATAAGATTAAAAAAGTGTGCAAATTTATTACGGTTGAAGGCGATTTTGCTGAAATCTATCATTATGAAAACGTAAAGGAACGTTTCTTAAAATTAATATCAAGCCGAAAACGAGCCTTAGTTATTATCGATGCAAAAGCTTACGTGGGTTTCGATTTATCAAAAATTGATATGACTGCAAATGCCATTACAAAAACGGTGGTTTTAAATCACTTTCCAACACCTGAAATATTGTCTATTGAAACAAATCTTAAATATTACGACAAAAAAGATGGTTTATTTAACAAATTTGAAGCCCACGATTTAACCGCTTTACATAATGAAGCTAAATCACACATTAGGGAAAAAGTCCCCGAAAGTGGCTTGTTTCAAATCGCACAAAAAGAAGCTTTAGAATCGGTATTACTTATAGAAGGTATAGTGCAAACCATAGGATGGAAATTAGACTATACCGCTCTAAAAGTTGAAGAGCGTGATATAAAGGCACTAGAATAATACTAATAACAGTGATGTTTAATCGATACAAAATTCAATTTATTCAATAGAGTCATCCTTTATCGGTAATTTTTTCTAATTTTAGTTGTCAAGTTTTAAATTTAGATTATGAAAAGCTTACTGGATTACTTAAATGATACTTTGGAAAGTTTAGATATTCCACCGATTATTATAGTCAGTAAGAATAAAAAGAGGCTGTCAAGGAAACGTGCTTTAAATAAAAGACCCAAATATAAAGAAGATTCAATTTAACTAAAGTTTAAATGGATGGATATTGAATACCTTCGCGATTATTGTTTAAGTAAATCCGGAACTACAGAAGATTTCCCCTTTGATAAAAATACTTTAGTTTTTAAAGTGGTGGGAAAAATGTTCGCCTTAGCACCATTAGATCAATGGGAAAAAGGCTTGGCCTCAATAAATTTAAAAGCGAATCCGGAGTACGCTTTGGAGCTTCGAGCTGCGTACGAAAGTATTCAACCTGGTTTTCATATGAATAAAAAGCATTGGAATACCCTGGACATTTACAAAGGAGAATTATCTCCAAAATTGATAATGGCACTCATTGACCATTCTTATGATATGGTTGTAAAAGGAATGACTAAAAAAAAACGACAAGAATTAAATCTTTAGAAATCATTTATCTAAAGTTATCTACCATTAATCGATACAAAGCTTGAGTTGAAAGAAATTTGTCAATTTGATGAGGACTTACTGTTAATTTTGAATAGAAATTAAACAAATTATCAAAAATGAATTTTAAAGCACTTCCTATAATTTCAATGTTATATTCAAAAAAAAGTGGTGCCTCTAATGAAGAGATATCTAAAACTCATGATGTCAAAATTAAGCATTGTAGAATTTTATATAATAACTTAAAACATTTAGAGTTTATATCGTGCTTTGAATTGGACTTGAATAAAAAAATGAAGATAGATATTCATTAATTTTTCTTCAAGAACTTGAAAGTAATAAGTGTACTACTCAAAAAAGCACTATAAAATCAATAGAGTATTGCAAAACCTAAAAAAGACCAATTACCATTCGTCTACACTTAAGCGTTATTCATCTACATTAAACGCAGTGTAATCGAAATGAATAACTCTTCTCTTAGAAATGAGGTAATTTCGCTCTTATTCATAATAAAACCCTCCTAATGATTAAGAAACTCAAAATCCTCCTGATTGAGGACGACATGATAGAAATAATGAAATTGAACAGAACAATTTCTACTTTAAAATTAGATCATAAAATTATAGAAGCAAACAATGGTGAAGAAGCACTGCAAATATTAGAGCAAAAAGATAACTTACCCGATATAATTTTATTAGATTTAAACATGCCTAAAATAAATGGTATTGAGTTTTTAAATATCTTAAAAAAAGATGCTGTGCTAAAGTACATACCAACAATAATTTTAACAACATCTAATAATCAAAAAGACTTACTGGAATGTTATAAAACTGGTGTTGCTGGATATATAATAAAGCCATTAAAATATGAGGACTATGTTAGTAAAATTGAAAAATTATTAGCATATTGGAGTGTGAACGAATTAATAGTAGTTTAAAATATGAAAGGCATCGTTTTTACTGAATTTTTAGAGTTAGTTGAAGATAAGTTTGGTTTAGAAATGGTAGATCGTATGATTTCTAATTCTGATTTAGAATCAAAAGGGATATATACAGCAGTTGGTACTTATAGTTTTTCAGAAATGCTACAATTATTACAGCATTTAAGCATAAACACTGGTATTTCAATAGATAATCTATTATTGGTATATGGAGAACATTTTTTTAAAGTAATAGAAGACAGTTATCCAGGACTTTTAGCAACTTATAAGGACCCTATAGAAATGATCTCTTCTATAGAAAATCATATTCATGTAGAGGTAAGAAAAATATATCCAGATGCAGAATTACCAACTTTTGTAGTAGTTCAAAAAACAGAGGATTCATTAATAATGATATATAAATCTAGTAGAGCCATGCATCATTTTGGTTTAGGATTAATGAATAAAACGTTTGAGCACTTTAATTCAAAAGCAATTATCACATTAGAAAAGGTTAAAGAAGACGGAACAGAAGTAAGATTTATTATTAATAAAAATTAATGAGCCAAGATCAATTAGATATACTACAAAGGGCTCTTAAACGTGAAAAAGCTGCAAGAAAAGCAGCTGAGAAAATTCTGGAAGAAAAGTCCGAGAGAACTTTATTTAACATCTCAAAAATTAGAAGAACTTCTCGATCAAAAATCTTCTCAGTTACAAGGTGTTTTTGAAAATATTGTAGATGCATACGTTGTTATGGATCTAGAAGGAAATGTGTTGAAGTTTAACGAAGCAGCGACCAGGTTATTTGGTTATGATATTAGTAAAGAAGCTGTAAATGTGGTTGATCTAATTTACTATAAAGATTATCAGTATGCAATATCCTCTTTTACAGATTTACAGACCAAAGGTTTTTTTAAAAATTATGAAGCTAGAATATACACCAAATCTAAAGATGTAAAATGGGTACACATAAATGCTAGTATTATTTTTGATAAAGAAAAAAAACCAATGGCGGCACAAGGCATTGTTAGAGATATATCAGACCAAAAAGCATCCGAAGAAAAATTAATAGAGTCTGAAAACAGATTGTCAGCTTTAATTTTAAATTTAGATAGTGGTATTTTATTAGAAGATCAAAACCGAAGAATAGCACTAACAAACAAAAGATTTTGCCAACTGTTTAGTATTCCTGTAGCTCCTGACCTATTAGTTGGGCAGGACTGCTCTAATGCAGCAGAGCAAAGTAAATTACAGTTTGAAAATCCGAATCTTTTGTTTTAAGGATTGAAGAGATTTTAAAAAGTAAAACCATTGTTTTGGCAGATGAGCTGGTGATGACTAACGGCAAAATTCTAGAAAGAGATTTTATTCCTATAGTAGAAGATGATAAATATAAAGGCCATCTGTGGGCTTATAGAGATGTAACTCTAAATAAAACATACAGTAAAAGCCTAGAAAAACAAAAACAAAAATATTACAGCATTATTGCAAACATGAATTTAGGATTAGTTGAAGTAAATAATAACGACGAAATCCTAATGGTTAACCAAAGCTTTGAAGATATATCGGGTTATTCTGCACATGAATTAATTGGAAAAAAAGGAGGTCAGGTTTTTGCAGTAGAAAATGGTGTTGAAACCATAGTTCAAGAAAACGAAAAACGTAAAAAAGGCCAATCAAATTCTTATGAGCTTAAAGTAAAAAATAAAGCAGGAGAAATAAGGTATTGGTTAATAAGTGGAGCGCCAAATTACAATTTAGAAGGAGAGGTTGTTGGATCTATTGGGATTCATTTAGATATTACAGAATTAAAAAGTTTAGAATTTCAAAAAGAAAAACTTTTAGAAAAATTAGAAAAAAGTAATGACGAGTTACAAGAATACGCTCACATTGTTTCTCATGATTTAAAATCACCATTGCGCAGTATTTATGCATTAGTAAGCTGGTTAAAAGAAGATAATAAAGGTAAACTAGATGACATAAGCTTGCAGAATTTCGCACACATAGAAACAACTTTAGAAAAAATGGAACAGCTTATAACAGATGTTTTAAATTATTCAAGTGTTGGTGCAGATAATACAGAGAAAGTAAATGTAAATTTAAATAGCTTAGTTAATGAGTTACTTACAATGCTCTATGTGCCGGAAAATATTGAGATTAAAATTTCAAATAGTTTACCTGTTGTAAAAGGGGATAAAACAAAATTGCAACAACTATTTCAAAACCTAATTAGTAACGCTGTAAAGTTTATAGATAAAGAGATAGGAAGCATAATCATTGATGTTGAGGACTTAAAAAGTCATTATAAGTTTTCTATACAAGATAATGGTATTGGTATAGACAAAAAGTTTCATGATAAAATATTTAAAATATTTCATGCTCTTAATAAAAGTAAAGACTCTACAGGTGTAGGATTGTCAATTGTTAAAAAAATTGTCAATCTGCATGAAGGTGAAATTTGGTTAAATAGTGAGCCAAATGTTGGAACCTCATTTTATTTCACTTTAAAAAAATAAAATGAAAATTGTACAGATTAAGAAAAGAAAAGATCAAGACTGGGAGTATTTATCTCCTAAAATAGTTTTAAAAAACCCATTAGTTTTAATTTTAGGAAATAGATATATGCTTGAAGACGCTTCGATCTACAATCAAGTTAGACATTTATTTCAAGATGGACATTTGGTTTTTGGGTCTACAAGTGGAGATATTACTGCGTATACAGTAGATGATGAAAGTATAACTATTACAGCTATAGAGTTTGAAAAAAGTACTTTTCAAATTAAGACAAGTAATGTTTTACATGCAGATTTAGATAGCTATAAAACAGGAAAAGATTTAATAAGCGAGTTTTCTACAAATAATCTAAAACATATTTTTGTAATTGCTGAAGGTAGTTTTATAAATGGAAGCGAGCTAACGAAAGGGATGAATGCTGCCACTCAAAAAAATATATTAATTACAGGCGGCCTTTGTGGTGATGCAGCACGTTTTGAAAAAACAGTAGCATCCTATAACAAAAACCCTAAACCTGGTGAAATTGTTGCCATAGGTTTTTATGGAAACACTTTTGAGGCTTCATTTTCTATTCATGGTGGTTGGACACCTTTTGGACGAGAACGTGTGGTAACAAAATCTAAATCTAATGTGTTGTATGAATTAGATGGTAAACCTGCTTTGGATTTATATAAAAAATATTTAGGAGATAAGTCTAAAGACCTTCCGGGAGCTGCATTATTGTATCCTTTAAATGTCAAAACAGAAGATGAACAACAGTCTTTTGTACGTACTATTTTAAATATAAACGAAAAAGATAATACTATGATTTTGGCTGGAGATATTCCAAAAAATTCTAAAGTACAACTCATGATGACTAATGTGGATAATATTGCAAATGCTTCTGAACGTGCAGCAAGGCAAGCATTAGAATTAAGAAAAAACAAACCACAATTAGCATTATTGGTAAGTTGTATTGGTAGAAAATTAGTGTTAGACCAACGCGTGGAAGAAGAGATAGAAGAAGTAGTGGATGTTGTGGGAAAAGACACCACAATTTGTGGCTTTTATTCCTATGGAGAAATAGCACCTTTTCATGGCGAAACAAATTGTCAATTACATAATCAAACCATGACTATAACGCTAATAAGCGAATAATGAACTCATTACTAAAACGTCAAATACGTAAATATTTATCTGAAGAATTAGCAGAAAGTAAAGACATAAAAAAGTTTTTAGAAGCTGTAAATAGCTCTTATGTTACTTTTGAAGATCAGTTCACTATGCAGCAGCGTGCCATGACTATAAGTTCTGAAGAGTTGTTTGAGGCAAATCAACAATTAAAACAAGAAGCAAAAGCACAACAAGTAGTTATAGATAAATTAAAACGGGTTTTAGACACCTTAAAATTTTATAATTTACCAGTAAATAAGACAGCAGACAATATCGAACTTGATGGTTTAAAACTGGTCGATTTTATAGATAATCAAACAAAAGAAATTGTAGAAATAAATAAACAAAGAGAAACTTTATTGTTAGAGCTAGCACATCAAAATCAAGAACTTAGTGATTATGCACACATGGTATCTCATGATTTAAAATCGCCTTTACGAAGTATAGACACATTAACCGCTTGGTTAAAAGAAGACTATGACAGTGTTTTTGACGATAATGGACAAAAAACACTGGGTCTAATTAGGAATAATGTAGAAAAAATGGATACTTTAATAAATGGTATTTTAGAATACTCTACAATTGGTAAAAACCAAATAGAGATTTATGATGTAGATATTGATAAATTAGTAGACGACATAGAAAAAATACTTCAAGTGCCTAAACATATTACCTTAAAAAAAAATAATTTGCCTACAATTAAAGGTGATAAATACAGGTTGCAACAATTGTTTCAAAACCTAATAGGAAACGCTATAATTTATAATACAAAAGCTAAAGGAACTATTGAAGTTGGGTCAAAAGATAAAGACCAATTTTGGCAATTTTACATTAAAGATAATGGTAATGGTATTGAAAAAGTCTATTTTGATAAAATATTTAAAACCTTTGAAAAACTTGAGAATAATCCGGAATCTTCAGGAATCGGTTTATCAATTGTAAAAAAAATAGTCGATTTATATGGTGGAAAAATATGGCTTGAATCTCAAATTGATATTGGAACCACATTTTATTTCACACTAAAAAAAGCCCCAAATGGAACAACCTAATCAAACCTACATTAACAGCTTGTCCGGAGGCGACAAGGTGTTTAAACAAAAACTTATAGATGTCATCAAAAAAGAGTTTCCGGAAGAGAAACAAGTGTATTTTGACAACTACAATGCTAAAAACTTTAAGTTAGCAGCAGACAATGTGCATAAACTTAAACATAAAATTAGTATTTTAGGACTCGAAGAAAGTTATGAGGTCGCAGTGGCTTACGAAGAAAACTTGTTAGAACGTAATTCTAATTTAAAAGAAGACTTTGAAGCTATTTTAAACAACATAACCAAATATCTAGAGACTCTATAAATATTACTTATGAATTGCATTCTTATTGATGACGAAGCTACCGCAAGACTAATCATTACTCAATTGTGCTCCAGTGTAGTAAATCTAAATGTTTTAGAAGAGTTTCCTAACGCTATGCAAGCCATAAAGTATTTAAATCAAAACGAAGTTGATTTAATTTTCTTAGATATACACATGCCAGATTTTACAGGTTTTGATTTTATAGAAACCTTAAAAAATCCACCGAAAATAATATTAACCACTTCAGACCCAAATTTTGCTATTCAAGCGTTTGAGTACAATTGTATTGTAGATTATTTGGTAAAACCAATTACTCAAGAACGTTTTGATAAAGCCATTCAAAAAGCAGAAGCGAAACAAAGTAATTCAGTAGTAAAAGAATCATCTGCTGAAAAAGTAGAAACCACTTCCGGTAACGATTTATATGTTAATATAGACAGACGTTTAATTAAAATAGACATTTCTAGTATTTATTTAGTAGAAGCAAAAGGCGATTATATTCAAGTTAAAACCGAAGATAAAAACTATACAGTACATTCTACATTAAAAAAAATTGAAGATAAATTACCTGACAACCTGTTTTTAAAAGTACACCGTTCTTATATCATTAATATAAAAAAAATTATTGATATTGAAGACAATAGTGTGTTAATTAAAAAAGACGTTATTCCTGTAAGTCGTTCTAATAGACCAGGAGTTAATGAAACGCTTAAATTTGCTTTAAACCATTCGTCTACAGTAAATAGTATTCTGTCACAGTAAAAAAGCTTTTCAAACGAAAAGAAAAAAATAGATTTGTTGATCATATTAGTTTTGTTTCAAATTACAGAAACAGATATATTATGATAGCAATAATACTTTCCCATAGAAACCAAATTTTATTAACAGGATTAATTTTGTTCAGTTTTAAATTTCAAGCTCAAAATATCCCTTTTAATTGTGATTACAGCGCTTATCTATTTCAGTATAATGATGTTTACGCAATAGATTTAGCGTCTCGTAATTCTTATCTCGGCAGCATCAGATATAACACCAGGAAACATTAACGCAGCAGCTTATAATCCTGCAGATGGTTTTATTTGGGGTTATTTAAGCTCACCTACACAAACCATTGTAAGAATTGGTAAAGATTTTCAAACAACATCTTTTAGCTTACCTGAATTACCAACTAGTGGAAAATACGTTGGCGATATTAATCCTCAAGGTATTTATTATTTTAAAGGCGGCGGAACGGAGTATTATAAAGTAGATCTTAATCCTACATCATCAACCTATGCCCAATACATGTCTGCTGAAACGCTATCACAAAATGTCAATATTCATGATTGGGCTTTTAATGCTGTAGATGGTAATTTATATGCTGTAGAAAAAAGCACCAATATTTTATATCGTATAAACCCAACAACGAGTGTTGTAGAAAGCATGGGAGTAGTCCCTATTTTATCAGGACTAGACTATACTTATGGCGCCGTTTATTTTGATTCTGAAGGCCGTTTTTATGTCTCAGCAAATCAAACAGGTACTATATATGTGATTCAAAATGTGCAAGATTTAAACGGAATAAATGGTATGGATTCTAACTTATTTGCTTTTGGTCCATCAAGCGCTAGTAATGATGGTGCACGTTGTCCTACAGCTCCAGTATTACAAGAAATTTGCGATAATGGCATTGATGATGATGGCGATGGATTAATAGATTGCGAAGACCCTTCATGCTCAGGTTTTGGAAATTGTGCTGTTATTGCGCCTCCAACAACCGCTAACGAAGGTGGTTTAGAGAGTAATGGTCGTTTATCTCAAGCCATAAACAGACGTAACTTTAACCGTGCAAAAAACAGTTATAAATTCAATTTAAAAACGGCACGACGCTTAACGAAAGCATCGCAACAATCACAAAAAAACGCATTTACTGGGTTTCAATTACAAGACTTTATCCCTTTAACAACTATTAATGAAGATTATGCTATTGACTCAACACCTTTAGACTTGTTAAACATCACTAATGCAACTGAAGTGTATTCTGTAGACTACATACAAAACGATGCTTCAATAGCCTCAATCTTAGCATTAAAAACAGAAAATGGCGTATACGAACACACCAAATATATTTGTGACAGATTATTGGGAGCAGAGTTAATTTCTGTGTCAACAATTGATATTAATGGAGAAGCCTTTATAAAATCAATTATTAAAAATGCAGAGGGTAGTTTTGAATATGTGTTGAGCTTATCTGCTAAGGTAGAAAACAGCGATGCTAATTTTACTATTGAAAGCCATTGGAATTTAGACTTATACCAGGCAGATGTGACGTTTTATAACTTCCAAATCTGGTCTGATTCTATAGACGATTTATATCGTTTAGCGCAGGAAGTATTGAATTTGTTAAATACAGAAAAACCAATTTCCGGGTACCAACTCTCTGCACCTCCAACGGTTTTTGTTAGAAAAGGAAAGTATAATAATGGCGCATTAGATCTTCAAATAATAAATACGAATGCTACTGAAGATGTCACTGTTGATTCGCGTTTTAGAATCACAGAAACCAATGGCTTCAATTACTCAACAGCGAATTTAAATTTAAATAAAAATTATATTACAGACATTCAATTACCAACAGGTAACTTATTTGATATAGGTTTTAGAATAGGAGATGGCGTAAATACACCGGACGATTTATTCCTGTCAGATGGGCCTTGGGGCATCGACGATTCTCAAAACGGAACGACAGTCATGACTTATGCAGTATCACCAAATACAAATAGCTTTGACGTTGAAGATTTCCTTATTGAAAGAAACGTTTTGTTAACAGCAACAACACAAAGTTATGTGGCTGCTTACAGAGCATTAACGCCAAGATTTAAACCTGTAGATTTATCAGATTATGACAGTTTTAAATTAAAAGCATCGGGAACAGGGAACTTAGAGATTGCATTTGTAAAGCAGAGTATTACTAATTGGGAAGAGCAATACAAAACTACTGTTGTGTTAACAGATGATTTTCAGGATTTTGTTATTCCATTTTCAAACTTTACCGCTACAAATGGAACAAGTATGAACTTAGAAGATGCTGTAACAATAGTTTTTACTATGGTAAGTGAAGACGGTATACTTAGAGGTAAAGCCATGAATTTACAAGATATAAGTTTCTCTACAGGCAACACCTTATCTGCAGATACCTTTGAAACAGCAACAGATACAAATACATTAGCAGTGTATCCAAACCCAATGACTGAAACCTCAAATTTATATTTTACAACAAACCAAACAGAAACAGTTCAATTAATTATCTATAACACATTAGGTAACATAGTATTTGAAAAGACGGTAAAAACGCAAGTTGGTAGAAACCAAATTCCTATAATCAAACAAAACTTAAATTCAGGACTTTACGTATGTAAAGTGCTAAGTGCAAAAAAACAATACGCTCCCTTGAAATTAGTGATTAAGTAAACTTAATCGATAGTTAACTTTAAAGGCAAAAGATTCTTCTTTTGCCTTTTTTTATGGCGTTTTTTGAAGGATGTTTTATTTGATATTATCATTTGGAAGAAGGTACGATTGAAGAATCTATCATAGAATAATTTTAAAAATTCTTCACTACGCTCTGAATGATAGAAACTTTTGTACTTTTTCGTGATATTAATGGTTTTGTTTTAATTGGTATATTTAGGATGTAATCAAACTATATAATGAGAGGATTAGTAAACTTAAGAAAAGGGTATATTTATTTTATTAAAAATAAAGTGTGGATAGTTAGTCTTCTTTATGTGTGTGCCATTGTTAAAGACACGATTTGGTATGGTTCTTTTGGTGTTAATATATTGAGCTATGTTGATATACAAGACACTATTATTTCCTTTCTAAATCATACAATAATTTTTGTTGTATTTATTATTTATTCTTTGCGTTTGTTTTTGATAAAATTAAAAAGAATTGGTATACAAGTTTAATTAAATGGATCTTAATAATAACATTATTCGTTGTGTACTTTTTTATACTTAAAAAACCGGTTTCATTTATAACGATGTTATTTATTTTTTCATCTATTTATTTGAGTATTTACTCAGATAAACTTAAAGCTTTTAGTTTAATAATGTTTTTCTTAATTGGTCTTTCCACACTTGAACCATTAACACAAGCATTTTTAATGAAATTGGATTTGTATAAAGAATCTGCTGATATGACTTTTAAATGGAAAGAAAATAATTTAGATTTTTATTCATTTATATATGAAAATAAAAAAATAGATACTAAAGAGGATAAATATTTCTTAGTAGGTAATACAAAAGATTATTTTTTTTATATATGATAGATTCTTCACTAGAACTCTTATCATACCAAAAAGTGATTGTTCTAATATCAGAGCATATTTTAAAATTTGAAATCATTCTCTACTCCCTAAAAACAGGTCCATCAAATAACAACCATTTAAAACGTAATCCAACCTCATTAAAAGTAAAACCAGCAGCAGTTGCAGAGGCAATGTTACTTCGAGTACCAAATAGGTTCGCTAAACAACGCTCTGAGAATTTATAACCCAGTTTGCCTTGAAAACGATAGGTGCTTTGGCTACTATCATCTTCTATATATTGTAATCCTGTGGCAGCAGTTAGCTCGTAAAACCATGCTTTAGGTTTAGCAATGGCTTCATCTTTTATAAGATTTACAAAAACCTCTGCAGCATTAAAGAATTCCGGAGAAAAATAAATGGTTGGTATCTGGTCTTTAAACGTAATGTATTGGTAGTTTACACCTGCTTTAAGCGATGGTTTTGGTAAAATATTATAGTATAAAGAGGTGAATAACAGGTTTACGGTATTATTATCGCTTTGGCTCGTGTAAAAGTATTGTGTAAACCAGCCTAAGTTAACATTAGTATTTAAGCTATAGTTAGCGTAAAAGTTATTTTGTACGATTTCGCGATCTAATAACTCTGCATTAAAACTTTGTAATTCGCGTTTGTAACCAATAGTTAAATCTTGTAATTTAAACGGTTTAATATTAAATGAGAGGTCTGTTAATAGTTGTGTATACGCGTTAGTTGTTGCTTTCGCTGCTGTGATTCCGGCAGTACCTTTAAAGGTCACGTTAGGTAATAATTGGTAGGCCAAACCTAAACTAAAATCGTTAGAAGTGGCGTCATTATTGGTCACGGCATTTGTGGTGCTTCTGTAATTATAGCTACCTAAGAGTTTAAATTTTGTCGAGAATGGAAATTCAGTACTGTTATTAAACGCAAACGCTTCATTATCTCCATTATCAAAAGTATAAGAGGCTTTTGCTTCGTAAAAAGGTGTAAACGTCGTGTTGAGATTATTTATAAAATTAGTCGCATCTTTTTGGTTGTTATAAAACTTCAAGGTGTTTTCAGCAGAGGTGTAAGCGTTATCATAAAAACCTAAGGCCTTTAGAGCATTGGCTTTTCCTAAGTTACCATCAAAAGAGCTACTATCGTTTACCAAAATCTGGTCGTAATCTTTTACACTTTGTTTAAAGTTACTTTTGTAAATATTAAGTGTGGCACGTAAGGCCAAAACCCAATTGTCGTTTGCGTTAGTCTCTATTAATTTTTCGATAAGTGTATCTGCCGCTTTATATTTTTTATTCCAAATTAAGGCTTGTGCGTAACGCTCTGTCGTTTGTTGTGTTAGTGTAGCAACTGTTGAAGCGTCTAAATTTTCATAAGCTTGTTGACTTAATTGTAAAGCGTCTTTTTCTTTTCCGTTTAAATGTGAGACTAAAGCTAATCCGTTTAATGCTGTTATTTTGTTTTCACGGATTTTCGGCGAGTAAATTATAGGTAACTTTGGCATCGTCTAACCGACTGGTAATTAAATACAGGTTTGCTAAGTTTAATAAAGTGTCTATATCGTTATCAAAAAGCATTAGGTTTTCTTTTAACAAGGTTTCAGCGTCATCGTACTGTTGGGCTTGTTGTTTTTGATAGGCATAGCCTAAATACATATACTTTTTAGAGTTTAAGGCATTTGGGTTTTCCGGTAAAACGCCTAGTGCTTTGTTTACATATAGTAAAGCCTCTTCATATTCTTTTAAATTAGATAATGTATTCGCAAAACTTAAAAGTGCTGGAAAGCTTTTAGGATCTTCGTTTATTAAGCCTTTAAAATAGGTTTTGGCTTTTGCGTAATTTTTATTCCATAATAGAGATTCGCCATAATTTAGTTTCACTTCAAAATCTGCTGGGTAATCTGCCAATAGGGTTGTAAAAAGGGTATTGGCTTGTTCTGGTTTTCCGTTTAATCCAATAGCGCGACCATAACACAAACGCGCCGTCTTATTATTTGGATAGTCTTTTAGTATATTATTAAAAAAGGTTTCCGCATTAGCGTATTTACCAGTTTCTAAATAGGTAAAGCCTTCCTGCATGTCTTGGGCAAAGCCAAAAACAGCAGTTAATAAAAGACTAAGTAAGGTAAAAGATTTGAATATCATGTTCTTGTTTTATATCACTTGCAAGTTAAGCATTCATATTCATTCATTCATCTACACCAATGGTCTACTCATCGAAATTCAAACGACTTTGGGAGGTTTCAAATGCATCTTTGTATCAGAAATCAGAACAATAACTATTTAAAAATAACAATTATGGCACTTACAATTTTAAGAAACGACGACACATTCACATTAGAAGGAAAAATTAATTTAGAAACGGCAAGTAATTTTAAAACACAATTTTATCTGTTACTAAACTCGCTTAAAGGATTGACCATTGATATTAGTAAAGTAACAGAAATTGACACGAAAGGTGTTGCTGCTTTTAAAATATTGTATAACAATTCAAAATTGTGGAATAAGCCTTTTTATATCGTTGGCAATGGTTGTAAAGATCTTTACGAAGCATTAATGTAATATTAAAATCCCAAACCCAAACTTAATACTAATCACCTAAAAAAATACTACTTATGGCACTTACAATTACACAACAAGACAACACAATTACTTTAGAAGGTTCATTAAATACAGCAAATTTAAACAGTTTTAAAAGTCATTTTGATTTTATTTTAAATTCTTATAAAGACGTTACGTTAGATATAGATAGAGTGACTCAAATTGATGTATCAGCAATGTTTGTATTAAAAGAGTTGTATAAAGAAGCGGCACTTAACTGTAAGATATTTTTTGTTTCTGGTTATAGAAGTGAAGAAATTTATGAAGATTTTCAATACATAAATATCGCCTAATTAATAAACATAAATACACCAAATAAGATGCAAGCTTTATCTATTTTAAAATCGAAAAACATAACTCAAGAACAATTGTTTATGCTAAGTATATTAGCTGTCAATGGAGGCAACTACTTGTACAATCTTATTTTAGGTCGTGTTTTAGGACCAATACAATTTGCAGATGCAGCAGTTTTAATTACCTTTTTATTAGTATTGTCTTTTGTTGCAATGACTTTTCAATTGGTAACTGCAAAATTTTCAGTTGTTTTTGAAAATGATACGTTCAAAAATTTTATTTCAAAAATTTATAAAAACGCAATTTTATTTGGTTTAGGTTTTGGAGCGTTAATCATCGTTTTTGCAAAACAGTTACAGGACGTTTTTAACACCTCATCGTCTAGCATGTTTACCATTTTTGGTATTGGTGTGCCTTTATATTTTTTAATGAGTGTAAATAGAGGTGTCTTTCAAGGAAAGAAAGAATTCAAATTATTATCGATTACTTATCAGTCTGAAATGTTAAGCAGACTATTAATTACCTTAGGTTTAATCCTCTTATTTCATATTCAATCTTCTGTTGTCATTGCTATTGGAATTTTAATCTCTTTTGGATTTGGTTTAGTGCCATTTAAATTTAAAAATATTACCTTCAAAACAACTGCTGTTATTGGTGCAAGTAATTCAAAACAAGTACGTAGCTTTTTTATTATTACAGCTTTTTATGAATTGACTCAAATTATCATTAATAACAGTGATATTCTTTTAGTAAAGCATTATTTCGATTCTTACGAAGCTGGTTTGTATGCTTCCTTAGCCTTAATTGGTCGTATTGTTTACTTTGTCGCCTGGATGTTTGTGATGTTGTTATTGCCAACAGTAGTACAACTTAAAAAAGAAGGAAAAGCAACAGCTCCAATTTTATTTAAATATGTAGGTTATATCGCAGGAATTGCAATAGTAATAGTAGTTGGTTGTGCTTTATTTCCGAAACTGCGATTACATTATTATTTGGAGATAGCTATTTAGCAATAGCTCCTTTATTATGGAAGTACGCATTAGCAACTGGTTTGTTTGCCATATCAAACATTTTTGCTTACTACTATTTATCTTTAGATAAATTTATTCCAGTAGTAATTTACGGTGTCTTCGGAATGCTTCAAATGGTGTTAGTTGTCTTTTTTCATAATAGTTTAGAGCAAGTGGTATACATGCAAATTATAGCTATGATTTTATTGTTGGTTGTACAAATGTTATTCTTTGTAATCAATCAGAGAAACGAAAAATAAACTCATTTAAATTCGGTATTTTTTTTATTTATAAAAAAGGCTGTGGTTTTAAACCACAGCCTTTTCTTTTTCATGTAATAATTAAGTATCGACCAATGGTAAATCCATACCTTCTTTCCACTCGTCTATAGTAACCTGCAATCTGTCTAAAGTTGGCAACTTCACTGGATGTTATGATGCAAATTTGTAGTGTGATTAAGAAATAGCATATTAAAAAATAATAAATAAAGACCTCATGAAACTAGCAATTGTAACCGCTTACCCACCAAGTAAAGTCACTTTAAACGAGTATGCTTATCATTTAGTAAAGCATTTTAGACAAAAAGAAAGCATCACAGAAATTATATTATTAACCGATAAAACAGAAGGAGCAAAAGACATCGCATTTGCAGAAGATGGATGTAAAATAATAGTTAAAGAATGTTGGGCCTTTAATAGCTATTCAAACATTTTAAATGTAACTAAAGCCATTAACAAGACGCAACCTGATGCCGTATTATTCAACTTACAGTTTATGAAGTTTGGAGACAAAAAAGTAGCGGCAGCTTTAGGCTTAATGTTACCATTGGTTTGTAAACTAAAAGGCATTCCAAATATCGTATTATTACACAATATTTTAGAAGAAGTAGATTTAGGAAATGCTGGATTTACAACTAACAAAATCATGCAAAAAATATATGGTTTTATAGGTGCAAGCTTAACAAAATTAATATTACAAGCGGATACGGTAGCTGTAACAATGCAAAAATATGTTGATATTTTAGAGAAAAAATACAATGCTAAAAATGTGACTCTAATTCCACATGGCACTTTTGAAGTAAGTACAGAACTACCTGATTATAATTTACCACAAGGTCCTTTAAAAATTATGACTTTTGGAAAATTTGGAACCTACAAAAAAGTAGAAGCAATGATTGAAGCGGTAGAGAAAGTTAGAAAATCGTCTCGGATTGAATTTAGAAGTAGTCATTGCGGGAACAGACAACCCAAATGTGCCAGGTTATTTAGCAAAAGTGCAGGAAGATTATAAACACGTACCACAGGTAAGATTCACAGGTTATGTTGAAGAACACGAAGTGCCAACCTTATTTAAAGAAAGTGCCGTGGTTGTGTTTCCATACACTTCTACAACAGGAAGTTACTGGTGTTTTACATCAAGCAGGAAGTTATGGGAAAGCAGTGGTAATGCCGGATTTAGGAGATTTAGCATTGTTAGTTAAAGATGAAGGATACCAAGGTGAGTTTTTTGAGCCTAATAGTGTAGCTAGTTTAGCATTAGCCATAGAAGTTTTGGTAACAAACGAAGCACACAGATTAAATATAGCAAAAGCAAATTATAAGGCAGCTACAGCTTATCCAATGGAAAAAATAACAAACATGTACTTAAATAGTTTCGATAAAATTATTAATATAAAAGTACCACAGACTAAAGTTGTTTTAGAACCAGCTACTGCTGAGTAATATATTTAAACGATGCCTTTTTTGTCCCATTTTTATCAATAAACCCAAAGTGTTTTTGGGTATTACGACGCCAAGGTCTGCTTCCTACAACAGCTTTTGGCACATCAACAAAATCATATAAAGTCCAAGACATAAATTGCAATTTGTTAGCAGCAATAATCTCTTGGATTTTTTTGTGGTAATTGGCTTGATCTTCTTCTGAAGAACCAAACGGTTTCCAAAAACCACTGTAAGAAGAGATTCCAAACTCCTGTAATACAAGTTTCTTATCCGGAATGTCTTTTTGCATCGTTTTAATAGAAGCATCCAATAGATCTAAATCTTCATAATAATGAAACGAAACAAAATCAACTTTGTCATTTAGAATAGAAGCACTTTGTGTGTTAGACCAACCAATAGTTACAGGATGTTTATCGTCAACCGACTTTACTAAATCTATCATATTTTCTAACCAGGAAATCACCAAATCTTGTCCTCTAGATTCAAAATCTAAATTGGGTTCGTTTTTAATATCCCAGGCTAGTAAAGCGCTATGGTCTTTAAAGATGGAAACTATTTTTTCTGCATGACGTAGGTTTAAAGTCCAATTTAAAACCGAATAATCTCCATAAAAATCAAACAAAGTCAAAATTACTTTAAGATTGTTTTCTTCAGCAGCATCTAAAGTTTGCTTAAGCTTTTCAAGTTTTTCAGGATTGACTTCTGCCTTTCCAAAATCGTCATATTGCACAAAAATTCTAACCGAATTTAAGCCGGCCTCTTTTATTATTTTAAAATCTTTTAAAATGGTGTCTTTAGAAAATTTGTCTCCATACATATTCCAAGGAGATGCCTGTGGGTAATAGTTAATCCCTTTAATGTTTAAGCTATCTGTTACAGCTATTATAGATTTTGATTTATAAGCTTCGGTATTTTCTTTTACTAAGTGTCTGATGCGCCAAAAACCATCTTCCAGTAAAAAAACAATCTTATAAGTAACTATTTCTGTAGTTTCTAAAACTAATTTTTCAGCTTTAAAAATACGTTTATATTCTACTACATTTCGATCTGTAATAACAGCCAATTGCCCATCTTCGCTAAAAAACTCTAAAGTAGGATTGTGGCTTAAGGTCGTAGATTCAATTGTTGTATTTTCGGCTTTATTTAATTGAATAAAACTGTAAATGTTTTCTCTTGCACTATCAGTAAAATAATCTTTTACACCTTCGGTTGTGTTGGTTTTATAAGCAACATGCATAACATACCACGCGTCCAAATAGTCGTTTTGTATGGCATTTAAGTTTTCTTTATCCATGGGTCTACCTTCATTGCGTAAGGGTTCCCAAACCATTTTTGGTAGATATTGTTCTACTTTTTCTATTTCGGTGTGTAGCATGGTGCTTCTATCTGCACCTGTATTTAGATAGCTAAATAAAGCACTAACGCCGGAAATAATTAAGGCTACAATCATAATATATGAGGCTATTAATATGGTACGCAATATATTTTTGTTAAGACCTACCATAGTTTTTTATTATTAAACTCTTTTTCTATTCCAGCAGTTTGAATGCGAAAGTTATAATTGCCATTTTTGAAAATGGCTGGTTTTAAATTAAAGTTGACATAACCGTTAAATGATGTTTTTAAATAAGTTTCAACAAGAGTATTGTCTTTATAAATTTGCAGTTTTACTTGTAAGCCATCAGGTATCATTTGTTGCATAAAACTTCTTAAAGGACCAACTTTTATATCTCGATTATTTTCTGAAAATAGAACATCAAAATCGTCAATAACTTGTTTGTAATTTAAAGTAATCACTTTGCTTTCTGCCATTCCTTCAACATAAGCCTTTATGCTCCAATTAGCCTGGTAATCCGGATGAATCATTTTTGCAGTCGCTATACCATCTATTGTTGTTCCAGTCGTTTTTAAAATATTTCCTTTGGAATTTGTGATAAAAAACGTAACAAAGGTGCCATCACTAACCACATTATCAAGTTTGTCCTTTATAATTGAAGTTGAAAAAGTTGTTACCTGATTACCATCTGCATAATCATGTGGTCGTTTTGCTAAAATAGTAAAGTTAGTAGGAATAGTAGCCCAAACATTTATGGTAAACTCCTTAGAATTTATCCCTAAACTTTCTGAAGACACTAACATACGACCGCTTTCCTTTTTGGAATAAATATTTTTATAAGCAATTAGGTTTTTTGTAAAAATGAGATCGTTTTCTTCGGAATCTAAAAACTGATGCTTTGCATTGACCAAGGTATTTGTTGTTACAGGATTATCTAATGAATCTGTTGGGATAACAATCAACATCGTATAATCTGTTCCGCCAGCTTCAATACTAGGTGGTCCAATATAAGTTTCTATAGTAGCTACTTCTGCCTTTGGATTGTTGTTGAATTGACCTGAAATAGAATTGGTTTCCTCTAATAACGTCCAATTAACAATACCTGTTTTTTGAGTGATATTTTTAGGAAAAGTATATTCTAGAATTTCATTTTTTATGGAAGCACTGACCAAGGTAGAACCATAACTATTCGAGCAATACAACAAAGGTTTTTCAGATTGAGCGCTTGAAAATTTTAAAACGATGCTGTTACCAACTTCATACTCTGTTTCTGTTGTTATTAATTTAAAAGAATTAGTAGTTTCATTTTTTTGCACAACAGCAAACGATGCTAATAAAATCAAACCTAAAAGGAATACGTATGTAAGTTTAAATTGCATTAATTCGGGCTTCCAATATATGTGTTAATCTCAATTTTAATATAACTATAGTCTGAATGTTCAATTTTTTGTAATTGGGAATTGCTATGATTTTCAATTACGGTAGGTACTATTTTATTAGATATGCTTTCGTTTGGCAAACCATTTACAAAGATATTTTTCATGCTATCATTAATAGTTTTTATCTGTCCGTCTTTTAAAATCTGGTATCTGAAATTTTGTTTGCGTTGTTGTCTTATACCTTCTTTAATAAACATATGGTCTACCCAAATTATGTTTTTATTTTCGTCATAATAGCTCACTAAAAGTTGAGGTATAGTGATTTCCTGGATACCACTATTAAATAAGTTTCCGTCAATAATTTCATCTTTAATTAAAATATCACTTAACACCACATTTTTATACAAATCTGATCCAGATACATTTCCAGCAGCTTGAAGGTTGAATTTAGTAGGTTGTTCTTCAAACTCAACAGGCGTAAACTCATCTCGGATTAAAGGTGTCCGGAATAGAATCTTGCGTTTTTGACCAGGCAATACCTTCAAAATCAATTCGGAAACTGCTTGATTCTTTCGGCATTAACCTGTGTTTTACATGATATTTTGCGTTGTAAGTTGCCAGTTCTTTATTATCGTCATTGTAAAGTGTTCCTTTTAAAATAACATCAGCAGGCACATTATCTATATTTTGTACTTCTCCAATAATAGCATAACTACCTTCATGTTTTACCAATTTTGCAGAAAGCACTTCTAAAACGGGTTGTTTTAGTACGTCTTCATGGTGGGTTTGTTCAGTGGTTATACGTCGTCTACCTTGATTAAAATATTGAGTAGTATTAGCAAAGTAAAGTTGGTCCGGCGGCACATCGTTATTTAAATCGTCTGGTTGTAAATACCATTTACCGTTGTGCTTGGAGAGTGATTTGTAATCCACTTTTTCAATTTTCTCTAATGGTGTTATCCATTGACTGGTCACCTTTGCAGTTACTGTGCTATCGTTGTATTTATTAATTTCGGTTTTAATAGCATCCATTTTTGCATAACTAATCAATAAGCCATCCGTCACTGAAACTTGTAACATGTATTGTTCAATTGGCAATTTACTGTTTGGATCTATTAAACGGTGTGCTTTTTCAAATTCTTTAAAATCTAAGGCATCGTAATAGGCAATAATGGTATTTTTTGGACTACGTTGCGAATCGTTTTTTAAATAGAATAAATAGATGCCATAACAAACCAAAATAGCCAATAGTAATGACCAAATATGTGTAATTCTTAATATATTTCTATTGAATTTAATATAGGTAGATGGAAATTTTAAAAAGTCAGGAAGCGCTTTAATGCGTGTTTTTAAGGCATTTATCCAAAGCATTTGTATGTTTAAAATAAAGGCCATTAATACGGTTAAGAATGGTATAATTCCCCACATTATTTTCAGCCATTTTGCAACATCTTCTTTTGGTAAAATAGAGGAAACCGGAGGAACGTTTAGTCGTTCCCATACCATAATTCCATTTTCTAATTGTCGTAAGCGCTGCCAACCACAGAAGTAGAGGATTGGATCGTAAAATTTATCGTTAGAAAATATATACTTGAGATTGTATTTTTCAGGGGTTGTTAAAAATTGTTGTAATGAGCCAATGCCTGCGACACCTTTAAATTTTGAATTCTCTAAACGCTCAATAGGTCGAGTCGTTAATTCCGGTAATCGTCTTGCAGAATGATAGTTTCCATCTACAGTCATGGCATGGGTTTGCGTACTTAACCAGGCCATTTGATCGCCAAAACCTAAAGTAATAAATCGCCATTTATCATGATCATCTTGATTTAAGAAATTCACGATAGGCAACATCTTTATTTTTTGTGGTTGTGAAGGTCTGAAATAACCTAAACTCATAGTAAAAATAACCATAAAAACGAATAATCCTGCTAATATTCCGCCAGTAATTCTGTGATAAACAGCTCCAAATTTAGATTGGATAAGATCTTTTAAATCGCCTTCAACAAAACGATAAACAAATTCGCCTAACATGGGTAAAGACATGATGGAGGCCCAAAGTGTAAAACGGTCTAATGTTAAAATATTAAAGGCAGTTTCACCTAAAATCTTTAACGGTATTGTCGTTGTACCACCAGTTCCTAAAAGAGTACAAATGGTTATTGATAAACCAAAAAACAGGTAACGTTTGCTATAATACCTATAAAAAAT
Source organism: Lacinutrix neustonica (assembly GCF_026625145.1). GTDB lineage: Bacteria > Bacteroidota > Bacteroidia > Flavobacteriales > Flavobacteriaceae > Lacinutrix > Lacinutrix neustonica. Next base: position 2,733,911 of record NZ_CP113088.1, read on the forward strand.
GTATGGTAATAATACAAGTAAAACTCCCCAGGGAATAAGGAAAAACACCAATCCTGATGAGGTAATTTCAAGAAAATTATCTCTTGAGCCATGCGGAATGGGTACTTGTGTAATTGGATTGGCTTTAGAGTTTATCCAATATGGTAAAATACAACCTACAATTAAAACTAAGGAAAGCATCCCGAAACTAACAATACGTTTAAAGAGCTTAAAAAAACTTTTTAAAAAGATTTTAAAAGTGACTTCTTTCATGGAGTTAACCTGTTCTCTCGGAAACATCCATGATTACCATTCCTATTAAAGGAAAGATAAAAAAGACCATTCCAAAAATTGGCGTCACATGATGTGAAGTAACCGTAACAGCTATAAGAGATAACGAGGTTGCTAAGTACCAAAGTTTACCTGTTTTTAGCCATAAATAAATTTACTGGTAAGGCATGCATTAATATTGATATACCAACAATGCTAGGTAATTGTCCGAAAATATGAAGGGTTTCTACAAACGATGAAGAAAACACAGCTAAAATAGCAGCATAACCAGCAACCGTTTTATTGGCTGTCATTAGTAATGAAAACCTGTAAACGCCTGTAATAAATAATACTATAGCAATAAGCGCCACAGTAAATAATCCAAATTTTAATCCGCCGATTAAGGATAATAATGCCATAGATTGGTGCACTAATGGTGGATAACTCATTACTGAAAAACCTGTGTACCATTTATAGTTCCATGGTTCAAACCAACTATTGGCATAATGATCTGCAAAAAACAAATGTATTAAAGCATCGTAAGTAGTTTCCAACGTAAAAAAGATGGTGCTACCATGAAACGCCAATCCTAAAAGTAGCGCAGAGATTAAGTATTTGTTTGAGGTTTCTTTCATTTAGAGCCTAAGCTGTAACATAATGGTAAAGATAAATAAATTAAATAGTGGTTCATTTTTTAATTAACTACAGCAATCTGCCATTCGTCGACACTTAGATATAGGTTAAACTAAATAACAATTTCAAAAGCGTCTTCCATGGTATTTTTGAACCATCAATAACATGAAAAAACAATTTATTATGAAAGTTTTAGCAATCGATGATCAACAATTAGTTTTACTTCCTTTACAAAAAAGATTAATAGAATTGGGTTACGAAGTAAAAATTGAAACAGATGGAAAAAGTGGGATTGAATCGTATAATTCTTTCAATCCAGATTTAGTAATAGTAGATATTAATATGCGGAAGTTTCAGGTTTAGAGGTTATAAAACATATTAGAATATCTAAAAATTCTCAAACTCCTATTATGGTTTTGTCTCGGAAACACTAAAGATGAAACTATTACAGAAGGTTTTGAGTTAGGTATTAACGACTATATGAAAAAACCATTAAGTTTAAATGAGATTAGTGCCCGTGTAAAACGATTAATTGGTGCGGCTAAAATTGAAAACACAATTACAAAAAGTGATGTTATGATTCAAGAACGCTGTGTAGGCGTAGTGATTCCTTGTTATAACGAAGAAGCGCGTTTGTTAAGTGATGAATTTTTAAGCTATATAGATAAAAATTCGGGTTACCATTTATGTTTTGTAAACGATGGTAGTAAGGATAAAACATTAGAAGTTTTAAAGAATTTACAAAAAGGAAGAGAAGATTTTATTACAGTTTATGACTGTGAGAAAAACGGAGGGAAAGCAGAAGCTGTACGTTTAGGAATGTTGCATATGGCTAAAAAAAATGATCTAGATTATGTTGGATTTTTAGACGCTGATTTATCAACAGATTTAGCAGATTTCGATGACTTAGTAAAGACAATTGAAACATCTGATTTTAAAATTGTTAGTGGTTCAAGAATTTCTAGAATGGGAGCACATATCACTAAAGAATCTGCTCGTAAACTAATTAGCTTAACCATCAATTTTATCATCAGAAAGATTTTAAAAATGGATTTTAAAGACACACAATGTGGAGCAAAGATTTTCCATAAAGATGTAATTGAAATTGCTTTTGATAAAAAGTTTGTAACTCAATGGATTTTTGACGTTGAAATTTTTAAAAGAATGAGTATTTATTTTGGATTAAAAGAAGCAAAAGCGATGCTTTGTGAGCAACCTTTAAAAAGATGGATTCATGCAGATGGGTCAAAATTATCAATGAAAGATTCATTTAAAATAGTGATGCAATTAGGACAGATAGCCTGGGTTTATAGAACTAAAAAGTTAGACAGAAGTAAGGTGATTTCAACTGAAATGAAAGTGGCTTAATTACTAATATTTATAAAATCACATAAAATGAACATAGGCATCATCATAATATTTCATAACAATGAAGAGGATATTGATACTAAGGTTTTTGCTCAACAGCTTGATTATGCAAATAATATTGAATTCTGTTTAGTGAATAATGCGAGCAAAGACAATACTTACCAGCTTTTGAAAGAGATTAAAGACACGCGAATGACAAATGTTTCAATAATTGACATTAAAAAGTTTAAATCAGATGTCGCAGCAGTTCGGGCAGGAGCAAGATATCTGTCTAATCAATTCACTTTAAAAAGTATTGGTTATGTATCCACTAATTTGATAAATATTAAATGTAATGGTCTCAGTGGATTGATTAAATCTATTAGTGAAAACCGAAAGGAGATTATAGGGTGCAATATCGAAGCTTTAGAACGACAGGAAACTAAATTAACCTTGTTTAAAAGCTTGTTTTCAGTAATAGACTATTTAAAAAAAATTAAAGTGGAGAACCAGTTTTTAAACCTTCAGTATTTAAGTAAATTTTAAAACGTAATATCATGAAAGTATATCCAATAAAATTTAATCCGATATTAAAAGAAAAAATATGGGGAGGTAATAAACTTGCTACATTTTTAGGAAAAGACACAGATGGAGATAAAATAGGTGAAAGCTGGGAGATTTCTGATGTAAACGGAAACATTTCTGAAATTAGTAATGGCATTTATAAAGGCACTAATTTAAAAGAATTGATAGAAGAATATGAAGAAATGCTTTTAGGTACTGAAAATTTTAAAAATTTCGGTTATAGTTTCCCTTTATTAATCAAGTTTTTAGATGCGAAAACAGATTTATCTGTACAAGTACATCCAGATAATAAAATGGCTAAAAAGCACCATAATAGTTTTGGGAAAACTGAGATGTGGTATATTATGGATAGTGATGAGAATGCAGATATCGTTTTAGGATTAAAGGATAAAAAAACGAATATAAAAGTATTACAGAATATCAATGCACAAAATGTAGACGCTATCTTTAATAGGGAACAAGTAAAAAAAGGCGATAGTTTTTTTATTCCAGCAGGTAAAATACACGCCATTGGGGCAGGTGTTTTAGCTGCAGAAATACAACAAACATCAGATATTACTTACAGAGTTTATGATTGGGATAGAAAAGATGACAGTGGAGAGAAAAGAAAGTTGCATACAAAATTTGCAGAAAAAGCAACAAAGCAATTTGATTCGAACGGGAAGTTACAATATACTATGCAGCCAAATACGACTACTAATTTGGTTAACTGTGAGTATTTTACCACTAATATTTTAAACATCACAAAATATCTAGCAATAGACTATTCTAAATTAGACTCTTTTGTCATCTTTATATGTGTTGAAGGCGAAGTAAATGTTAGCACAGGTAATCATACTGAAAGTTTAAAAATAGGAGAAACGATATTGATTCCTGCAAAAGCTAAAGAGGTCATCTTTAATTCAAATAATGCTAAGTTGTTAGAAGTTTATGTAGATGTAGACAAGGGAGTTGTAAAAAGTATTCAGAAAGCATGTTAATCCTTGTTTTACTAGTAGATTATAATGCAATTACTATATTTGTGGTCATCAAAAAGTATTTAGCATGAGCTTATTACAAATGTTACAAGACAGAAGCAACTCATCCTGTGAGTTGTGCACGTCTACTACAGATATAAAACAATATAATATCCCACCCGCTTTAACAGAAACGGTTGACAATAGTCTATTGGTTTGTACAAACTGTTATGATCAAATTGAAGGCAATACAGAAATGGATCCCAATCATTGGAGATGTCTAAATGATAGTATGTGGAGTGAGCATGTTGCTGTACAAATTATGGCTTGGCGTATGCTACAAAGGCTACGTGGTGAGGGGTGGCCAAAAGATTTGTTAGATATGATGTATTTAGAAGATGAAGCCTTGGCTTTAGCAAGAGCTAGTGGAGAGCATAAAGAGGAATCTGAAAAAATAATACACAGAGATGTCAATGGTGTTATTTTAGAAAATGGAGATTCTGTGGTCTTAGTCAAGGATTTAAAAGTAAAAGGATCTAGTATGGTTGCCAAACAAGGGACGCCAGTTAGAAATATACGTTTAGATCGAGAAAACGCCACGTATATTGAAGGTAAAGTAGGGCCAACACAAATTGTAATTATTACAGAGTACGTTAAAAAATTATAAAGTAAGATGTTATTTAAAGAGATAGTTTAACAGCTTTCTTGTTAAACTATCTCTTATACTATTTATTTAACTTGGCAACCCCCACTATAGGTTTTTGGCTCGTTTTTAAAATGTTAGTTAAAAATCGCCCTTCACTTTCTACATATTTGTAAGATTGATCTTTTGGACTAAACCGTAAATACCTTGTTAATAAATACCCTTGATAGCAATAAGCAGATTTGCCCGCAGGAGCTTTAAAAGCTATTGTTTCAGATTGACTGTTGTTCCATTGCTCTGAAAAAGAGACTTCTAAATTAATGGATGCTTTGCCCTTTGCAAATACAACGCCAGCTTCAAATTCTGCTCCAACAGATATTTTTTGACCCATCGTAAATGTAAAACCACTGGTTATGGTCTTACTAAGTGATGTTTCTAAATCCGAATCTGTATTATCAATACTACCTACACTTTGTAAGTTTGGTGAATACATAATAAGAACATCGACATACTCATTTTTAGCAGTTAATGGTAAACCATATTTAAACACATCTTCATCTGGTGAAGGTAACTTTTCAAAAATTTTAACTTCCTTCTGTTTAGAAGGAATAGCTCCAAATAGATCATCGCCAAAGTGAGCTTTTATAAATTGAAGATCTCCTTCTAACACATTTAAATCATCATACAATACAGAGCGTGTACTTACAACTAATTTAGTATCATGTTTAGGTTTTTGCTTTTTTTCTTTATAATCTGTAATAGATAAACTCCAATCTATTCCTAGTACTCCAATAGCGTCTGCCTCTTCAGTAATTGGATTGTAATTTTCAATCAAGAAAACAACTCTACTATCCGACTCGTTATAGTCTTTTCCTTCTGGTCTGTCAAGAGGTGCAATGGCATTGCTCAATATAGAATTTAAGGAGGTTTTATCAAGCCCTTTTATTAATGATGCAGACGCTTCTATTCCTACTTGAACAAACATTTCTTTTATAGCATCTACTGTTTCATATTTATCTTCTTTTGTTCTTTCCTCGCTAGTATGACCATTAAAACCTCCTCTATTACTCATAAGGTAATTAAAATTTCTTGGAAATATAACAGTAGAAAGCTTTGTAGAATATCCTAATGCTGAAGCTTCGGCTTCCAGTCACCCTTGGAAGCTTCTTCTAATCCAAGATAAATAGCCTCTGAGTCTAAATATACCGATTTGTAATATGGGCTTCCATCGTTACTCGCTTTGGGTTTTGTAATACCAAAACTTTGATTTATTCCGTCCGGAAATTGAGGCTCTACCTCTTCTTTGAACTTTTGAAGGCGTTTGGGGTCCGTGTAGGCACAATCTAAACCTATTTGATTTAATTGCTTTTGCAATGCCTCTACAGAAAGAGGTGTTGGAGTGTCTTTTTTTAGACTAATTCTTAGTTTTTTTTTGGAATAGACATAATTTCATTGTTTTAAAAATTAATAAATTTTTGCAACTATTCAATTTTTTTAATTGGTTGATCAGACTAATTATTGAATGTTAACTTTAATCTTTTGCGCTATGTGAAGTTACGCTTAATTATCTGATAATGAAATATATGCGATGGTAATCGAGGGTATATACCTATACGATTCAGTATAAATACGTCCTTAAATTTAACGTTTTATCACGTTAGCGCATTATTTGTAATTCAATAAAGTTTAGATATTGGGGGTTAAAGAATTGTAATCTGTTTATTATAAGATATTTTTTGTTCTAGTAAAGTCTTCTTGATTTTTCTCAAAAATTTTAAGCTCTAAAGACTTTTGCTTTACTGTGTAAGTGTCAAGAACAAACATTAGTTTGTTTTTAAAATTTTATAAGTCGTATTTTCCACGATTAAAAAATACAACCCTTCAGAAAGATAAGAGATGTCAATCTTTTGATTGGTTGAGCTAATCATGCCTTGATTAAGTAGTTTTCCTTGTAATGAAACTATTTTATAATCTAAATGCTTTGAATAATTCTCATGACTTATTGCTATTTCTGAAGCCGCTGGGTTAGGATGAATCGTGATTTTAGACAGTCCAAACGATTCCATTGACAATGTTGTTATTTCACCATTAATATCATACCGTGAAAAGAAATTCCAAATTTCCTCGGAGGCATTAATGTCTTGATTGGCTGAACCATAACTAGTGCCTGGCCAAGTATGCCCACCCCCTATAACTTTGAAATGTTCCACTTTAACATTATTATCACCATTAGAATAAATAAGGTGTTCTACAGTGGAGCCATCTGTTGAGTTGGTATCTCGGAATACTCGTTACGGTAGGCGTTGTATCCGTATTATTATAATTTGACCAATAGCTCAAAACATCGGGTATCGCAGTAGCAAAATTACTTCCATTATAATTCACAGTGCCATCCGATGTCCCATGAATTTCTAAAACTGGAGTGGGATGCAAAGGATTACAGCTGCCAGTTGTGCCCAAAGTCATCGATCCAGTAACGGAAGCGATAGCTGCAATGCGGTCACTTAACTCACAAGCGAGTTTGTAACTCATAAACCCACCGTTAGACATGCCTGTACTATAAATACGGTCTTGATTTATAGTGTATTGCGTTGAAAGGTCATCGAGCAAGGCATTAATAAAACCAATGTCGTCTACAGTGCTTGTTCCCCAGCCCACATTAAAATGCGTATTTCCAGCAGTATCTACCGTTCCTTGTGGAACCACAATTAAAAATCCATCTTCATCTGCCAGTGGTCTAAAGTCACCGTAATTTATTTGTTCTATAGCATTAGAAGTATAGCCATGGAAATTTAGTACCAAAGGTGCGGGAGTTGATGCGTTATAAGCTTGAGGAACGTAAAGAATGTAAGTTCTCTGTATGCCATCGTGCATTAAAGTACCATCAATGGTCTGTTGTGCATTTATATTTTGTGAAAATAAAAGGATAAAAAGGAGCAATAGGTAAGGGGCAATTAATACTGTTGAGGGTGTTTGTTTTTGGATCATTAATGAGTACCTTAAATTTTCATCTAAAATAAGACTTATTTTTTAAAAGTATTGATTGCCATGTCATCGAGAGACTTAATGGCGTAATACGTTGCTATAATTATTGTTTTCTATACTCCGAAGGACTAACTGATTTTATTGCTTTAAACTGGCGGTTAAAATTTGATAAATTATTAAATCCAACTGTACTGGCTACTTCGGCTATTGTTAACTCCTTGGAAGCACAGAGTAACTTGCATGCATGTTCCACCCGAAGTTCATTTAAAAAACGGAAATATGTTTTGTTGGTTCTTCTTTTAAAGTATTTGCAAAAGGCATTTTTACTCATGTTAGCGACATCTGATATTTGGTCTAACGTAATCTCATTATCAAAATGAGACATGGTATATTCAAAAACAGCGCTTAGACGCTTACCTTCTCTTTCTGTATATTTTTTATCATAAATAAACGAGGAGAGACTTTTGTAATTTGCTTTAGAGGCTGTTTTTAGGACCTCTAAAGAAATAATAAATTGAGACAATTTTGAAGCTCCTTTTAACTGTGAAAAAGACGTTTGTATTGTGTTTTGTTGACTCGTAATTTTAAACCCATGCTTAGAGCGTTTAAAAAACGACTTCAATTCATGAAACATTTCTAATTCGAAAAAATCTTTCCCAAAAGTGTTTTTCGTAAAGAACAAACTCAGCATGTGTGAGTGATTATTGGCCTGCGGGTCACTCTTAAAGACATGAGGTAAATAGCTTCCAATAATTAAGATATCACCAGGCTTATATTCATTTATGGTGTCCCCAACAATTAGTGTGCCTTCACCTTCAACAATAACACTGAGTTGTAGGTCTTCATGTTGGTGAAGTTTATCATAAAAAACAACACCATAATCTTCTTGGAAGACTAAAGCATTCTGTTCGGGTTTTGGTATTTTAAAGGGAAAAACTTTCATAATCTCATTTTAAAATTACGCAAATACTACTCATAATCTATTTATTATAGTTGGTATTGGATAATATAATATTACACTAAGATAAAAAAGCATTATTTATAATACACGCGCTACTGTACATTTACTTTATTAAAAAATGAAAAATTATGAATTTAGAATGGAAAGGAGTCATGCCTGCACTTACAACAAAGTTTACAGCAGACGATACTTTAGATGTAGACCTTTTTAAAGTCAATGTACAGGCGCAATTAGATGCTGGAGTACATGGTCTTGTTTTAGGGGGCACTTTGGGAGAAGCGAGTACGTTATCAGAGCATGAAAAACGGATCTTAACGACAGAAACAGTTGCTATGGTAAAAGGGAGCGTACCCGTGTTAATAAACATTGCTGAGCAAACGACAAAAGCTGCTATCTTAGCGGCACAACAAGCAGAAGAAGATGGTGCACAAGGGTTAATGCTTTTGCCGCCCATGCGCTATAAATCATGTGATAGAGAAACTGTAGCCTATTTTAAAGCAGTGGCTAGCAATACGACCTTGCCCATTATGATTTATAATAACCCTATAGATTATAAGATTGAAGTGACTTTAGAGATGTTTGAGGCATTATTGGTTTGCAATAATATACAAGCGGTAAAAGAATCCACTCGAGATATTACTAATGTGACCCGAATAAAAAATCGTTTTGGAGATCGGTTAAAAGTTATGACAGGTGTCGATACCATTGCCTTAGAGAGTCTTATTATGGGAGCAGAGGGCTGGATTGCTGGTTTGGTTTGTGCATTTCCGGCAGAAACAGTAGCTATTTATGAGTTGCAAAAAGTCGGACGTATAAAAGAAGCCATACATATCTTTAGATGGTTTTTACCATTGTTAGAGTTAGATATAAACCCTAAATTAGTACAGAACATCAAATTGGCCGAAGTCTATACTCAATTGGGATCAGAACAGGTTCGTGCACCACGTTTACCCTTGTATGGTGAAGAACGAACAGCGGTCATAAAAGTAATAGAACAGGCACTAAAGGTAAGACCGAAATTGCCGGAGTACAAGAATTTATAAATGAATATAATAGCTGCGGGCTTTTACAGACCATAAACATGTCATATGATAACAGGTAAAAATTATATCGGAAATGCGCTTTCAGCAAAAGGAAAGACGCTTTATAAAACATTCAATCCGCAATTGAATATTGAAAACGACGATGCATTCTTTGAGGCGACAGCAGAAGAAATAAATAGTGCTGTAGACTTGGCGACTGAGGCTTTTAAAACCTACAGAAGTTTTTCGGGTGAAAAGAAAGCCACATTCTTAAATGCGATTGCAGATGAGATTTTAGAATTAGGAGAGACACTTATTCAAACCTATTGCAAAGAGTCTCGGTCTACCCGAAGGGCGAGCCCATGGAGAACGAGGCCGTACTATTGGGCAATTACGCAGTTTTGCAGCACTCCTATTAGAAGGCTCTTGGGTGGAAGCCACGATTGATGCGGCGCAACCAAACCGCGAGCCTCAGCCAAAACCGGATATACGAAAATTACTCATACCACTGGGGCCAGTTGTGGTTTTTGGAGCCAGTAACTTCCCATTAGCATTCTCAACAGCGGGAGGTGATACTGCTGCAGCGTTAGCTTACGGGTGTCCAGTAATTGTAAAATCGCACCCCATGCATTCCGGAACAGGAGAATTAGTGGCTTCGGCGATTGTAAAAGCAGCTCAAAAAACGGGCATGCCTAGTGGTGTGTTTTCTAATTTGAATAGCCGTGGTGTAGCCGTTGGCACCCAATTAGTAAAACATCCAAGTGTAAAGGCCGTGGGTTTTACGGGAAGTATAAAAGGAGGACGTGCCTTGTACGATTTAGCAGCGCAACGGGAGGAACCCATTCCTGTTTTTGCAGAAATGGGAAGTGTAAATCCCGTCTTGATTTTACCGGAAGGCCTAAAAAATAGAGGAGAACAGCTCGCTGCAGTTTACGCTGGCTCGATTACTTTAGGCACTGGACAGTTTTGTACAAATCCAGGATTGTTATTGGGAATTAAATCTGAAGCTCTCACAAACTTCATTGCAAAACTTTCAGAGGCCATTGTAAAGATAGAACCAACCTGCATGTTACACCCCAATATCGCGGAAGCTTACGAGAGCAAAAAGCAAAACGCACTAGTGCAAAGCGGAATCGCGGTGGGTGCCGATTATACTGCTAAGGTACAGTCGAACTACGCTAAGCAAACCATTACCACTGTCGAAGGGAGCGCCTTTTTAGTAAACCCAACGCTACATCAAGAGATTTTTGGTCCCTACGCCATAGTGGTGCAATGTGAAGATGCGAAACAACTGGAACACATTATCTCAAAATTGGAAGGGCAATTAACGGCGACTGTTATTTCAGATAATGAAGAGGTTTCGAAATATTCGGAAGTCATTTCGACCCTGCAAAATAGAGTCGGTCGTTTGATTTTCAATGGTGTGCCAACCGGGGTTGAAGTTTGTGCCGCTATGAATCATGGTGGGCCTTATCCGGCTTCTACAGACAGTCGTTTCACTGCCATTGGTACGCATTCCATAAAACGCTGGGTGCGGCCTTTTAGCTATCAGGATTGGCCCAATAATTTATTGCGGATGCTCTTAAAAATGAAAATCCTCTAGATATTTTAAGATCAGTAGATAATAAGCAAACCAAAGCTAAAATAGAATGAAACACACTTTTGTCTGCATAGATGCACATACCTGCGGCAATCCGGTAAGATTAATAAAAGAAGGTGGCCCCGAATTGGTGGGAAATACCATGAGTGAAAAGCGGCAACACTTTTTGAAGGCATTCGATTGGGTGCGTACAGGGTTAATGTATGAACCTCGAGGCCATGATATGATGAGTGGGAGTATACTGTATGCGCCACATCATCCAGAAAATGACTGCGCTATATTATTTATTGAAACCTCAGGCTGTTTGCCTATGTGTGGCCATGGAACTATTGGTAGCATTACGATTGGGATAGAAGAAGGTTTAATACAACCTAAAACACCAGGGAAGGTTAAACTAGAAGCCCCAGCAGGTTTGATTGAAATTGAATACCAACAAACAGGACATAAAGTAGATTGGGTAAAATTAACTAATGTTAAAAGCTATTTGGCAGCAGAAGATTTAACCGTAGAGTGTCCCCAATTGGGAAGTCTAACGTTTGATGTTGCCTATGGGGGAAATTACTACGCTATAGTAGATCCACAACCTAATTTTTCTCGGAATACAAAATTTTTCGGCAGGACAAATTGTTCACTTCTCACAAGTGATTAGAGCACGAATTAACGAGAAGTATCCGAAGTTTTCATTCATCCTGAAGATAAAACCATTCGAGATGTAACACATGTGTTGTGGACGGGTAAGCCTATAGATCCAACGTCTTCCGGAAGGAATGCCGTGTTTTATGGTGAGAAAGCCATAGACAGAAGTCCGTGTGGGACAGGAACCTCGGCCCGTTTGGCACAATTATTCGCTAAAGGTAAATTGAAGGTGGGGGAAGACTTCATTCATGAAAGTTTTATTGGGAGTAAATTTACTGGACGGGTGGAAGCGGTCACAACAATGAACGGTAGCCCAGCGATTATACCGAGCATAAAAGGTTGGGCGAAAATTTACGGGTATAATACCATAACGATTGATTCAGAAGATGATCCTTATGCTTTTGGTTTTCAAGTGAATTAATGTATCATTTTCATCTTTTATAAGGCGCAAAAAAAAACAAAATGGCAAAACAGGTAATTATCATTGGGGGTGGCATTATAGGGTTGTGTTCAGCCTATTATCTTCAAAAAGCAGGACACAAGGTAACTATTGTTGATCAGTCTAACCTAGATGCGGGTGCTTCTTACGTAAACGCTGGTTATTTATCACCAAGTCATCTTATGCCACTTTCTGCTCCCGGAGTCATGAAAAAAGGATTAAAGTGGATGTTCAATTCTACAAGTCCGTTATACATAAAGCCACGTTTAAATATTGATTTTTTAAAATGGACCTTAGCTTTTAATAAATCGTGTAATGCTAATCATGTGCGTAAAGCGATTCCAGCTATTAAAAGTATGACACTTCTAAGTCAAAAATTATATGATGATATAAAGCAAAACGAAAATTTCACCTTTCATTTGGAGAAGAAAGGTTTGCTTATGTTATGCCAAACCGATAAAATGTTAGAGGAGGAAATTAAAACGGCAAATATAGCAAAGCGTGAAGGTTTAGAGGCTTCTGAAATTAGTTTATCCGAATTAAAACAATTAGAGCCAAATATAGCCCTAAACGTAAAAGGGGCGACCTATTATAAGTGTGATTCCCATTCTACGCCACAAGAGTTTATGAGTGAAATGAAAGCGCATTTAAAAGCCATTGGGGTCTTGTTTTTAAGTAATGAACACGTTGAAGATTTAGAGTTCAATGACGGACTGCTTTCTTCAATAAAAACCAATAGGCAAGTGCTTAAATCTGACGAATTTGTTTTAGCAGCAGGATCATGGACCGCATTGTTAAGCAAAAAAATAGGACTAAAATTATTACTACAAGCAGGAAAAGGATATTGCATAAATGTGGAACGAAAAACAGGCATTACCATTCCCGCCATTTTAGCAGAAGCTAAAGTTGCCATAACACCAATGAACGGTTTTACACGTTTTGCTGGGACAATGGAAATAGCTGGTATTAATCAAGACATCAATGCCGCAAGAGTAGAAGCCATTGCTAATGCGACACATAATTACTATCCGAGAAATAGAACTAACAGCAAAAGAAAAGGCCAATGCAACTTCACGGATTGCGTCCAGTCTCACCAGATGGAATGCCTTATATTGGAAAATCTTTAAAATGCAAGAACCTTACCATTGCAACCGGTCATGCCATGATGGGGTGGAGTATGGCAACTGCAACAGGGCTTTTAGTTTCTGAAATTATTTCAGATAAAAAAACAAGTTTAGATATCAAAGCCTTTCACCCGAGACAGAACCTTTTAATTAGAATAATTTTTGCTGTCCTTTATAAAAAGCATCCGCTTGTAATTGCATGAGTTCACGAGCTTTTTTACGTTTGTATTCGTATAACTCCTCTTCTTCGGCAAGATCTGTATAAACTCTATCATTGATAGCGAAATCGGCTTTAATGGCTAATTTCCGTTCCTGCACTTTTTGCTCTACTAAACTTTTTATGGCCGTTTCCTGATCTTCTAATTTAAAATCATATTCACCCTTAGGGGATAATAGTTTGGCAAAAATAGGAGAGGTTTCAATAGCTAAGAATAATAGGAAAATAAAGAATGAGGGTAGCCAGGGTAATGTTCCTAAAGCAGTAACTCTAGCCATTAACCCATCAAAGCCATCAATAATAGGCTGTGTTGTGGTGACTTGTGCATCATAATTTGCCTTAAGTTGTGCTAGCGCTGTTTCAGTAGTTGCTATTTTTGCGGCGTTAGCTTCTTTTAGCGCTTGTAGTTCGGCTAAAGCGGCATCGTGCTTATCACGCTTTTCTTTGTAAACGGGCCCTTTTCCTAATCGTTTGGTGCCCGCTGTACCTTCGGCCTCTTGAATATAGGTGCCGTAAAGCGCATTTACTTCGGCTTCTTTGGTAGTGACTTCATTTTGTAAAGCCATAATATCCTGTTTAAGGGCTTCTGTTTTAGGCGTAAATTGAAGCGCAATTTGATCCTGATTAGCCAGTGTTAACTCGTTTTTTTGTTCCAGTAAAACCTGATTGATTTCTTTTTCAAAAATCTTTAGTTCTAAGGGCTTTGAAATCACCACAGCAATTATAAGCGCTAATAGTAATCTCGGTGTGGCCTGTATAATTTCGTCTACAAAATGGTCTCTTTTTTTTATGGTGGACACAATAAAGCGGTCTAAATTAAAAATGAGTAAGCCCCAAACAAATCCAAAACCAATGGAAGCAAAGAGATTGTCAAACACAGTATAGAGCGCATAACTAGAAGCAATAAAAGCCATTAAGGCGGTAAAAAACACCGTAGCGCCAATGCCTGCATATTTATTTTGTTCGCCTATGGCGCTATTTTTTAAGATATCGGTATCTGCACCAGAGCAAATAATGAAGAATTGTTTTAGCATAATTAGAATAGATTTGATTGATGATGTGACTATTAGAACGCTAGAGGGTAAGGTTTGTTACATTATTTAACAAAAAAATGCCTCTATGTTGAGGCTTTTTTTTAAACTAAGGTGGACTATTCTTAGTCTACCAAGCTTCCATTAACCGTCTTCATTCCTTTTTTAGATAAATGAACTGTAGATTTCCCATTGATAGTACTCATGGAGACATTGAGTTTAGGGTGGTCTTTTATTAATGCAATGGCTTTTTCTTCAGAGATTTTTTCTCCTTCGTAAAAGAAGGCGCTTCCGTTTGCTTCCATGCCAACAAATTGCTCTGCTAATGGCTTACGATTTTGTTGCATCATTTGATGTCTTTCTTCTAGAGCTAATTTTCTTTGTTCTAATGCTTGTTTATGAGTTTTCATAAGTCTAGTCTGTTCTGCCCTAGCTTTTTTAAGATGTATCATGGCTAATCGCTGCGCTTCTAAGGCCTCTTTCCGGGCTTTTTTATGTCTGCTTTTATTTTCTTTCATCGCCTTTTCATGAGCTACCATTGCTAGTTTTTGAGATTCTATAGCCTTAGCTTGATGGTCATGAATAGCAGCTTGACCATTTATTACTGTGATTGGTTTTGTAGATAGGTGTACAGTAGATGTGCCATTATTTGTTTGCGTTGAAATATTTATGTTACTATTCGACTTCACGAGCTTTAAGGCCTCTTTAGATGAGATCGGGTCGTTATTATAGAAAAAATCAGCGTTTTTTGCAGCCATATTTTCAATGTGTTTCTTTGTAGAAATAGGTTGAGGTGGTGCTGGTGGCGGCGGAATATTAGAAGCTTTTCCTTTTATTACTTTTGGTGCTGGAGGAGGTGGTGGTGGTAAAATAGTTCCGTTGTTGTCAGTTACAAACCCATCTTTATTATAATAGGTCTTTTCACCATTATGAACCGTAAAATAATGAGACTCACCATTCTTAAGCATTTCATACCCGGACTCTACGCCCTTTGGGGTCTTTTTTATAATCTCATTTAATGTTAATTTCTTTCCTTTTTTATATTGGGGTGTTTTTGTTGGTGGTGGCGGTGGCGGTGGCAAATTAGAGTTAGCCTTGGCTTTCATGGCCTTATATTCGTTAATAGGTGCTGGTGGCGGTGGGGGCGGTGGTAGTGTTGATTTGTCTCCTGGTTTTACAATTGGCGAATTCGAGTAGTTAGGATTATTTTTATCGACTAATTTCATCGTAATTGGCGATAGCATGCTGTTGTTCTCTGTTGTGATATCTAATAATTGAATAACAGTGCCTAGAGCGACGCCTTGTAAAATGGTCTTGGCCGCAGTGTTTAATGCATGACCTTTAACAGACACTGGTGATTTACCGGGGTATTGAAAAGTAAAAGAGATAATCTTTTCTCCTGTTGTAGTGGATAGTCTTAACGCTTCTATTCCCTTTTTAGAAAGATTCAATTCGCACTGGTCGCAAACAACGCCGTTAATAGTTAAAAGCAGCTCTTGGGATGCGCTATTGGAATATTCAGTTTTGTTTTCGATATATGCTTGTTCTGAAAGTTTAATTTTTAATAAATAATCTTTAGATATTATAGTCATTATGTTTTTTAAGAGACTAAAATCAACAGCACCTTTAGCTTCTATTTTCAGATCAGATTTTTTGCCTTGAGTAATGGTTTTGAAATCGTCATGTAAACGACTTAAAGTTGTTTGATTACCATTTAATATTAAATGCAATGGGTTCTGCTGAAGTTCTAGAGTAGGAATGCTATAATTAACTTCCGGCAAAACATGCTTTTCTACTTCTTTTGTACTGCTGAAACTAAAGAGTAATCCACCCAATAGTGGCAGCAATAATAAACTTCTAAGCCATATGGCTTTTCTTGAGGTTTTTGTTTTCATAATTGTAAATCGTTTTTTGATTAATGAATAATTTATAGCATTTGCCAATTCCGGTTCTGTGGCATGTGATGAGAATGCCAATAGCATGTTTTGGTAAGTTGATGAGTCTGTACCTTGTTTTAAAACCGCTTCGTCTGCTAAAAACTCGTGGTTTAGTTTAATGTCTTTTTTAATATAATACAGTAGTGGATTAAACCAAAAGAGTACTTGTAATAATTCTATAAACAGCACATCTAAACTGTGCTTTTGTTTGGCGTGTGTTGCCTCATGTAATAATACTTCCTGCGGAATGGCATTGGTTTTAAACTTTATTTTATTTAAAAAGATGTAACTGAAAAATGTATGCGGCGAGACCAAATCTTGTAATAGAACAGTAATAAAATTCCCGTGATTTTGCTTTTCGTTTTTGTTGATTTTTGAAAATATTCTGAAGAGATTAATTCCGAATTTTATTCCGAATAATAAAGCACCCAAACCGTATAGACTCCATAGTAGGGTTGGTAAATAGTTAATTGGTGCTTCAACAGGTGCATCGACTGGCTCAAGGTTTAGGGCAAGAGAATTGTCTACTTGAAAATAGCTAAAAGCAATTGTTGGTTCTACATATTTTATAAAGGTGATAAATGGAATCGCAAAGGAAACGACTAATGCCGCTAATAAATAATAACGTTTAAAGTGATGCATCTTTTCGCGTTCTAGCAATAGCTTATAAAACACTATAAAAATAGCGAGACAAGCAGTCGATTTTAAAAGGATCAATAGCATAATTACTTATTTTTAATTTCGTTAGCAATAATGGCTTGTAAATCTTCCAATTCTGCTTTGGTTAAATTGGTTTCTTTAGTGAAAAAAGAAGCAAATTGTGAGCTACTGTCATTAAAAAAGTTTTTTATGAGCCCGTTAACGTGCTTCGAGAAATAGTCTTTCTTTTTAACCAAAGGGAAATATTCGCGTGAATTACCGTATTTTTTATGGTCTATAAAACCTTTGTCAGCCATACGTTTTAAAAGGGTAGCTACAGTTGTATTTGCTGGCTTAGGCTCGGATAGGCGTCGAGCAGGTCTTTCATAAAGGCGCGATCTAGTTTCCGAGAGGTGACTCATTAATTCTTCTTCAGTTTTCGATAATTTCATAGTCTACATTATGAGAGCGTTCTCTACAAATGTAGAATAAATATTTTGTTCTACAAACATAGAGCTACTTTTTTTTAAATTTTTTAATCTAAGTTAATCAGCAAGGTTGTTAAAGCGTTGTGGGTCTTGCGCTCATAACGTTGGTTTTATGATTTAAATGAGGGAGCAGAAAGGTCTCGTGCTATTTCAGTTGTCTTGAGCGTAAACTCTCAATAACCACTGTGGAAAGGATTAATAACCCGCCAAAAAAGGTGTTCCAGGTGGGGATTTCATTCAAAAATAAAAAGGCAATGATGATACCAAAAATGGGTTGCGTACTTCCTATAATACTTGCAGTACTCACTTTAAAATGTTTTAAACTTTGAACAAAAAGCGTATGCCCAATAGCCGTAGTTACTAGTGCTAAGAGAATAATATAGGGGAATTGTGTTGTAATGTTCGATGTTTCAAAAAGAAATAACACAGGAACCAAAACAATACTCATAATTACCAATTGATAAAACATTAAACTGCTGCCATGATATCTTGAAACGTATTGTTTGAGTATTAAAATACGTAGGGCATAACACAAGGCAGAAAATAAACCAAATAGTATGCCTCTTACGGCGTCACTCTCAAAATTTAATTCGGGAGAGAGGATGTAAATCCCTAAAAGTACCATCGCCCCTAAAATAAGGTGCATGTAATCTAGCTTAGTTCTTAAAAAAAAGGGTTCTAATAATGCGGTCATAATTGGAAACGTGAACAATGATAGCATACCAATAGCGACGCTTGAGAGTTGCAGCGCATAAAAATAGGTGATCCAATGCGATGCCATAAACAGGGCGCTTAGTATAAATGCACCCAAGTCTTTTTTAGATTCTATCCTTAGATTTATGTTTTTGAATTTACAAAAAAGGAGCAAAAGCACCATCGCCAAAGCACTACGCCACCAAATGGTTACTGGTGCGGGCATGTCTATATACCTACCTAAAGCGCCGGAGGTACTTATTAAAAGTGTCGCAAACGTCAATTCTAAAACATGCTTAAGGTGTTGGTTTTTCATTTAATCCTGGTTTGCGATAGCGGTTGTAGCGGCATCCTTTTTTGCAACGCTCTGTGTTGTTAAACTCTTTTTATAAAAACCACTATTTTAATAGGTTATGGGTAGCTTTACAAAAAAGATACAGTGGAAGACGCGACCTACTTAAACGTAATAACAAAAAGTATAAGTAGGATTCCGCCCAACTATTATTTAAAAAGTTGTGTAAAATGTTTGTAAAACCCTGGAATGGTTTCGATGCCCTTTAGGTAATTCCAAATTCCAAAATGCTCGTTTGGCGAATGAATAGCATCGCTATCTAAACCAAAGCCCATTAAAATAGTCTTGCTTTTTAATTCCTTTTCAAATAAAGAGACAATAGGAATACTACCACCGCTACGTTGTGGAATAGGTGTTTTGCCAAAGGTATCTTCATAAGCTTTACTTGCGGCTTCATAACCTATACTATCTATTGGTGTGACATAACCTTGACCGCCATGATGCGGATTCACCTTTACTTTAACCCCTTTGGGCGCAATACTTTCAAAGTGTTTTTTAAACAACGCCGTAATGGTTTCCCAATCTTGATTGGGCACCAAACGCATAGAGATTTTAGCATACGCTTTACTGGCAATCACTGTTTTTGCACCTTCTCCGGTATAACCGCCCCAAATACCATTTACGTCTAGTGTTGGTCTAATAGAGTTACGCTCATTTGTGGTGTACCCTGCTTCACCATAAACCGCATCAATATCTAATGCTTTTTTATAATTTTCTAATGAAAACGGTGCTTTTGCCATTTGTGCACGCTCTTCTTTAGACAGTTCTTCTACATTGTCGTAGAAACCGGGAATGGTAATGTGATTGTTTTCATCTTGAAGGGAGGCAATCATTTTGGTTAACACATTTATAGGATTCGCAACGGCGCCTCCATATAAACCGGAGTGTAAGTCACGATTGGGTCCAGTAACTTCGACTTCAACATAACTCAAGCCGCGTAAACCAGTAGTAATTGATGGCACGTCTTTGGCAATCATGCCGGTGTCACTAATTAAAATAACATCGTTACTTAATTTTTCTTGATTTTCTTTGACGTATTTGGCTAAGTTTACGCTACCAACTTCCTCTTCTCCTTCAATCATGAATTTAACGTTACACGGTAACTGGTTTTGGGTCGTCATAAACTCCAAAGCCTTCACATGCATATACATTTGCCCCTTGTCATCACACGCACCACGAGCGAAAATAGCACCTTCAGGGTGTGCTTCGGTGGCTTTTATTACAGGCTCAAAAGGTGGTGAATCCCATAAATTAATAGGATCTGGTGGTTGTACATCGTAATGTCCGTAAACGAGAACGGTTGGTAGGTTTTTATCGATAATTTTTTCACCGTAAATAATGGGGTAGCCATCGGTTTCACAAAGTTCTACGGTATCGCACCCCGCTTTTTTTAAACTGTCCATCACAACTTCGGCTGTTTTAATGACGTCTTTTTTATAAGCAGAATCGGCGCTAATCGACGGAATTTTAAGGAGTTCGATGAGCTCATTTAAGAATCTGTCTTTATGTTCTTGAATGTACGATTGAATGTTTTGCATGCTTTATTTTTTGAATTTGAGTAAAAGTACAAAAAGACCTAAACTTTTTCTATAAAAGTATTGTTTGAATATTGAAACTATTTGTATATTTGCACCTCTTTTGCGGGCGTGGTGGAATTGGTAGACACGCTAGACTTAGGATCTAGTGCCGCGAGGTGTGAGAGTTCGAGTCTCTCCGCCCGTACAAACAAAGATAAAAGCTAACTTTAACCGGTTAGCTTTTTTGGTTTTAGTTAGAATTTTATTGATTTTCATCGAGTAAAAAAAGTCCTGCGCTTAATAAGAACAACACTTAAAAAACAAAAGCCTCCTGCATTGAGGAAGCTTTTTATTTCAAAAGGGCGCTTTAAAGAGGGTTACAACTTAATAAGTTTAGTGGTGGTCGTTGCTCCTAATTCGTTTTCTATCTGCACTAAGTACAGACCTTTTGAAATGTTTTCAATATTAAAGGTTGCTGTTTTAGAAAAATGGCCTTTAAATGTTTTAATTAATTTTCCTGAAACATCATAAATAGATAGTTTTTTTACGATTTGATTTATTGAAAATGAGGTTTGTGTCGGGTTTGGATAAATAGACATTGAATTATTAGAAGTAAATGCCGTGGTATTCAATGTTTGAGGTAAAGCATTTCCATACATTTTGAATTGACCGGCAGAAACATTAATGGGATCACTAGTATTAGTAACTTCAACAAAAGTATTACCCGTAGGATCCATTAAATCGTACCATCTTCCTGTGTACGGAAAATTTGGAACTATCGTTAAATTTGCTACTGAAAAGTTTGCTAATACAACAACGTTCTTTAGTGTTGCTGCTGGTAAGGCATCATCCCAAACATAGATGCGTTGTCTAATATTGTTGCCAACGGGAAGTATTTCATAGTCGCCTTCAAAGACTGGTTCATTAATTTTTAAAGCATTTATACGCGCATAGTCATTGTAAACCTGGACCCTATTCGCGTTTGCAACCCAATTTTCTGTCCATTGGGGTTGTGGTTTGGTGTCTAATTTACAATCCCCATCGCCTCCTCCAGGTAAATTAACGGAACCGTCACGACACGTAAAGATGGAATTATTCATCCCTAGAGCCCCAAAATGCCAGATCATTTTAGGTCCTGGTACCGTTATTAAAGTGGCAGCCACTGTGGATGCCCGAAGCAATGCCGAAGGGAGGAGTGTGGCGTTTTGAAGTGCTGTATTGCCTTCCGTTTGTGTAGCGTACATGATGCGTTCCTCGTCATGGCTCTCAGCATATCCCACCAAGCGTTTTTCACTAAAATCACGACTGTTGTGACCCACTCCGGAAATATCGCCTTGTGCGGCATAACCTTTTGAGAGTTCGGCATAAGAACCTGTCATTTTTCCCCAAAGTAGGATGCCTTTTGAAATGCCATCGGCTTCGCCGAGAAACTCTGTAATCTGCCCATTCTTTTTCTTCAGTATTCGTCCCTAGATGTTCGAATATAACATAATGTTCAGGGTCTAAACTCCAAGAATAATCTGCATAGTCTTTCAAGACAGCAACTCTATCTGACTGATAAGCATTGGTACAGTTTTCGTCGCTTGCTGTGCAGTTTTGAGTAAATCCCTTTGTTAAATCCCAACGTAAGCCATCGATGTGAAAGTTACTTACCCAATGATTAACAACTTGCTTTACATACGCTTTAGTAAGGGGATTTGAATGATTAAAATCTGAGCCTACATTATAACTATGCCGAGCCTCTTGATTAAAATAGGGGTTTTCACTACTGGGTGCTCCCCAACCATCATTATCCGGATCTTCCATCCACATGCGGACCATTGGGTTTCTTCCAAAGGCATGATTTAAGGCAACATCTAACAGGACAGCAATACCATTTTGATGACATAAATCAACAAATTCCTTTAGCTTGTCCTCAGTACCATAAAACTTATCTAAGGCCATGTGAAATGACGTGTTGTAGCCCCAGCTTTCATTGCCTTCAAATTCCATAATAGGCATAAGCTGAATGGCATTAACATTTAAATTTTTGAAGTAATCTATTTTATCTATTAAGTCCTGAAAATTTCTATCACCGTCAAAATCCCTAACTAAAACCTCATAGATTATCAAGTCCTCTTTTTTTGGTTTTTGAAAGTTGGTCACTTGCCAAGGGTAATCTGTTTGTCCCGTTTGTAATACGGTTACCTCACGTTCTTCTCCAGCAGGATAATCGGGTAAATTGGGGTAGGTATTTGTAGGAATATAAGGGTCGTCAAAGGGGGATAGTACCAATGTTGAATAAGGGTCTGCCGTTTTTACCATCATAGGTGTGTTTGCAATAGGCGTTTGGTCTACCACCCAATATTGAAACGTCTCTATTTGTCCAGCAGTTAAACCAGTTAGTTCTAACCAAAAGGTTGTTGAGCCAGGAGGTGTTATCTTTCTTCATAGAATAATTAGAATCAGGATTCCAATTATTAAAACTCCCAGCCACGTAAACAAAATCTTTAAGCGGTGCATCTAAGACTAGTGTTGCGACAGCTGGATTTGAAGCATCATAATTGATCCCATTAACTAAATTTGCAGGGAGTTGTTCTAGTATTACACCAGGATTAACTAGAACAGAAAATACTTTAGTGATTGTTGTTCCAGATTGCGTAATCTCTAATTCATAATTTTTGTTTTCAGTAATATTGGAATCCGTATACGTGTATGAAGATACATTGGTATTGGAGTTTATTACAGCGCCATTCGCCTTTAAACTATAATTCGCTAAACCATTGGTATTATTGGCAGTAATAAGTAAATCTTCTCCAGCGTTTAATATAGAGGTATTCTCAGTTGGATTTGTTAAGGTCGCTTGGAATGCACCTACATTAAAGATAAAGTCGCTGCAAGCATTCGCTTTTAATTCTTGAGAACCGTCTTCGTTTCGTATAACCATTCCTAACCTTGTTGCATTCCCGGCTTCAGTAGGTGTTAAGCCGTAATAGGTTTCGGGTACAATAGTAATAGTATAAAAACCACTTCCATTATTGGTCATTTCTCCTATACCATCATCTTGACCGTAATTGCCGACTACACTGAAACCAAAAGCATCTGTACTATCACCAATCCCGGAATGCATGTATAGTTTGGTTGGATTTGATAAGCTGTTGCAATTAGATGCACTACTATTAATATCTACTGTTATAGTAATGGATTGATTGACATCGAATGGATTGGGTGAAATAGAAATTTGAGCAGAAGAGAAACTCACAAAAAATAATGCGGTGATTAGGGAACTGAAAACTAGTCTCTTTTTTTTCATATTAAAACGGTTAAATTAAATGAGCGGTTACGTAGCCTTTAAATAAAAAAAGCTGGTCTTTAGTAACAAAACCAGCTTTTTTAAATTTTACAATTTATTGTAGTGTAGCGGTATAGGTGTAGGCTCTTGGATGACTAAAATCCACCTCAATAAAATACGTTCCAGCAGTTGTTACTGTCATATTCGTACCGTCATTAAAATCTAAAACACCATCTGATCCTGCATCACCATAATTAATGGCCCAATCATCATTAGCTCTAAATTTGAAAGCATCATCTCGGGTTAGCAGTTAAATCAATCGTGATTTCCCATTTTTTGGTCGTGGCATTGTAGCTCATGTCTTGATCGTCAACTGTGCCGCTTGGCCATCCTGCTGGTGTTGCACTACCTGTAATCGCCCAACGTGTTTCTTGTGCGCTATAGGTTAACTCGTCAGGATCCGTATTTGCTTTAATCCAATAATAACCTGAATTTGCTAATAAAATATTAGATTCTCCTTCTTGAACTAAAACACCTGAAAAAGTACCATCATCACCATAATCGCCATCAAAGCTTGTGTTTGTTGGTAGAATTTTAAATTCAGGACTCGTGACGTTCATATAAACATAGCCTTCAAAATCTGTTTCTCCAAAACCTGAGGCTTCAATGGCCACGGCATCTGCAGGTGTCCAGTCAGAACCGTATCCGCTCGCTCCTAAAAAGTTACCAACGATATATGCTTTAGGATTTTCGGTGGTGTAAGGTGTGATTGAAATGGTGATCGACTCAGAAAAACTTGCTTCTGCTTCTGTACTCCCTGGTTGTGCTTTTATTCTTATATCCACATCACCAGCGGTAAAGGGTGTAAGCGCAAGACTACCTAAAGCCACGTCATTAAGTTCCTTATTAGTCCATGTTAAATAAGTGTTATCAGTGACACTGGCATCAACAGCATTAGAGAATTCTGTTCCTGAATTGGCCAATTGCACCGTATAACTAATTTCTGTTGGGATTTCATACCTCGCTGCATCCCAAACGAGTGTAGTAGCACTATTTTGTGGATTAGCAATATCCAACACTATATCGGTTCCATCGGTTGGTAATTGTAGGACTGCTTTTGATGCGCCAGCTGCAGTTATTACAAATTTTTCATCATCTTCAGTGCAAGAGTTGAAACCTAAAAAGGTAAAAAGAGCAAGCGTTAATATTTGTATTCTTTTCATGGTTTTATGTTTTTTTAATTAGTAACCAGGGTTTTGAGTTAAATTAGTATTGGCGTCTAATGCAGACTGTGGAATGGGGAATAACTTATAGGTGTCTCGGAATGGATGAGCCATTTACGGTGCCACCTTTCCAAGGCCATAAGTAACTTCCTCCTGTGAATTTACCAAAGCGGATAAGGTCTGTTCTTCTATGTCCTTCCGCATTTAATTCACGACCTCTTTCATCCATTATAAAATCTATATCTAACTCAGAGAGTACAATTGGATCTGCATTTGAACGCGTTCTTACTAGATTCACATAGGTTAAAGCGTCATTCATATTGGCATTTGGGGCATTATTTATAGCGCATTCAGCATACATTAAATAAGCATCAGCAAGACGGTATAATGGAAAATCTGTACCTGAAAACGACGTCCCGCTGGTTGGTGTTTCATTTAAATCGTTATTTCTGAATTTAATCGAAGGATAACCATCGGTCCATTCTTTATAATCTGTCATGACGTAATTGTGACCTTCTGTCCGGAATAAGCTTGCTCTAGTGTCAATAGATGTTTCTAAATCTCCAAACAAACCATACCAAGCACTTGTCGCTCGGTGACCTTGCCAGCCTTCAGCTGCTCCAAATTGTAATATAGGAATAGTATCTGGGCTTAAATTACCGTTAACGATGTAAGTCGTGTTCCCGAAACTTTGGCTTACTACAGGGTCAGCGATTAATGGATAGATGATTTCAGAAGAGATATCATTGTCTCCAGTAAAATTTTGAAGAAAATTATTTTCTAGTGTGTACCCGCCTTCAGTAATTACTTTATTCAAGTAAGTGGCCGC
The DNA here is from genome assembly GCF_026625145.1 of Lacinutrix neustonica. Lineage (GTDB taxonomy): Bacteria > Bacteroidota > Bacteroidia > Flavobacteriales > Flavobacteriaceae > Lacinutrix > Lacinutrix neustonica. Next base: position 2,759,288 of record NZ_CP113088.1, read on the forward strand.
ATCGTTGTAGTTAGCGGTCCCGGTATAAACCTTCGCATTAAGGTATAATTTACTTAATAACATGTCTACAACATAGGTGTTTGCTCTTCCGTATCCGTTATCATTCCCTATCGTTGGTTCTATAGCTAATAGTTCTGTTTCAACATAGGTAAAAAGTTCTTCTCTAGACGCTTCGGTAAAAGTCCTGAGGTTCCAAAGTTTTCATCTGTAGCTAAAACACCTTTTCCAAAGGCATCCATGATATAGAAGTAAGCCAAAGCCCTTAGAAAGCGAACTTCACTTTTAATAGATTCTGAAATATCAACCCCTGCATTGGGTAGTACGTTTAATAAGTTATTACATTGTGGGATGGTGTAATAGGCCCTGTTGTATAGATACCTAAAAAACTTATTATTACTATTCCACTGTGAGGTGGTTGTTAACTGGTCTAAACCATCATCTCCCCAGCGGTTTTTCATGCCGTCTGCGGTAAAATCTTGTAGATTTATAATCCCTCTAAGAAAAGGAGATTCTCCAGCATCATCGGAAATATCAGAACTGCCAGGTCCATCCGGGCCTGAGAGTGCAAATGAGGCATAAAGTCTAGATAAAACACCTTCGAGAGCATTGGGGTCTTGTTCTAGTAATTGTTGGAGCGTAAGCTCCACTTTTGGTTCTGTGTCTAGGTCGTTTACACATGACGATATCGTCGTTAATAGCGCCGGAGCAAAAAAGGTTAAAATTATTTTTTTCATAGTCGTTTTTTTAAAAATCAATAGTTACTCCAAAAGTATAGGCTTGAGGTCTTGGATAAAAAGCACCGTCAATACCACCAAAGTTCTCTCGGATCTTGTCCTTCGTATTCGGTAATAATAAAGGCATTGTTAACCGATGCATATAATCTCATGTTCGTATTAGGGATAAAATTTTGTGGTAAACTATAACCCAGCACGATGTTTTCACATCTCATGAAACTTGCATTTTTCAGGAAATAATCTGAAAACTGGATATTACCATTAGCGTCATCGAATACAGGATTAGCGGCACCGTTATAAAAATTTAATACATTGGTAATACTCACGTTATTATTAGGTGTAGCGCTATCAATATTTCCATAGCGTAATTCATTCAAATCGTAGACTTTACCATCTAATTGACCTCTAAAACTGGCACCTAAATCCCAGTTTTTATAATTAACATTAAAGCCAAAGCCAAAATTCCAATTCGGTCTCAAAGATTCATAGTATTTATCATCTTCGTTAATTTGACCATCACCATTTATATCTACAAAGGCATTAGGTATTGGATTTCCACTAGCGTCATATAGTTGCTTAAGTACACCAGCTTGATAGGGTTCTTTTCCTACGATATTAAAAAGTAAATTAGAGCCCGTTCCAAGAAGTTGTCCACCTATAGGCAGTCTGTTGTTGTCCCCTAAATCTGTTACTTCTGTTTTAGAATAAGAAATATTACCATTAAGAGTGACGCCAAAATTGTCATTTCTAATAGGGTTTAGGTTTAACGATAATTCAAATCCTTCACTATCTGTAGAACCAATATTTTTTATAAATGAGTCTGTTAACCCTTGTCCTGGAGGAATTAATGCATCTGTTAATAAATCGGTAGTTTCTCTCTTAAAAATGTCGAAAGATCCTGTAATCATTCTATTTTTTGTGAATGCAAAATCAATTCCTGCGTTATAGGTATCTGTTTTCTCCCACGTTAGACCGGTTTGAAACGGATTCGCCGAATAGAGGTTGAACCCTGGCAGGTATTGACTGTTTTGACTCCCTATGGAAAATAAAGCACTTGTTGGATAATACCCCGCAGAACCCGTTATGTTTTGCTGTCCTGTTTTACCCCAGCCCAAACGTATTTTTAAGTCATCAATAAAAGGGATGTTTTGTAAGAAAGATTCTTCTTTAACCTTCCAAGCTAATGCAGCAGCAGGAAATAGACCCCAAACACCATCTCCCCAAATATCGTTTGAAACAAATAAGGAAGAAGCATCCGCCCTTAAAGATAAGGTTAATAAATATTTGTCATTGAAGTTGATGTTTGAACGCCCAAAGAAAGATTGTAAGTTTTGGTTATTGTAGTACCTGTTATTTGGGTTGCTTGGATTAAAATCAGCAACTCTCGTCCCTACTAAATCTGTATCATCGGTGGTCTCATCGTCATCTTCTAGGTAATATTTAAAAATAGCCTTATTCCCATCGGTCTTAAAATTTTGATAGGCATAACCCACCTGCAAATCATAACTCGTAATAAATTGATCTTCTAGACTTTTAGCATACTGTAAATACGCATCAAACGTTGTGTTTGTAATGTGTTGTCTTTCGGCATAATTTAAACCAGGATTGAATAGGTAATCGCCATTGGTATCTATTTGATAAGTTGCTAAGGCATTATTACTAAAAGTCTCTTCAATTTTAGAACGTGAAGCGTCTAACCCTAAATTAACCACTGCTTTTAATTCTGGTAAAAATGGCATCGTATAATCTAATTCTACATTACCCAAGAATCTAAAGGCTTTTTCAGGACGCTCTCTTTGCTCTAATAAAGCCAATGGGTTAGCTTGTCCGTCAATTAAGTTTCCATTGGTGTTTGTATAAAATCCTCCAAAGATACCAGTTTGATTATATACCGGTTTTGTAGGGTCGAAAACTAAAGCGCCGCCAAGTGCACCTCCAACATCAGCAGCGTTTTTATCAGCAACGGTTATTTTGGCATTTGTATCTACCTTTAAATGGTCGTCCAAGAATTTAGGAGATAATTTAAATGAAGCACTTAAACGTTCGTAATCATCTGTTCTTACGACCCCTTCGGCATTACTATAACCTAAAGAGGCTCTAAACGGTAGGTTTTTTCCTAAATTAGCACGCACAGAGAAATTAGTGTTGGAGGTGATTGCTGATCTTAAAATAGCATCTCTCCAATTGGTATCGTAGATTTCTCTATTTTCTGTTCCTGTGATATTCCCATTAGTGTCATAAATATTTACTTGAATGATTCTTGAGGGCTCACTAGTAGATACAGCACCTACTTCAAGACCTAAGTTTTTTTCTAAATTTGGATGGTATTGTTTAATAAAGCGAACATAATCATCACTGGTCATCATATCTAAACGCGAACCGGGAGTACTCGAGGTTACTGACGTTGAAAAATTATACTGAGCGGCACCGGAAGTGCCACTTTTAGTCGTAATAATAATAACACCGTTTGACGCTCTAGATCCATAAATAGCTGTGGCAGAGGCGTCTTTTAAAATGGTAAAACTTGCTACGTCGTTAGGGTTCACTAAACTTAAGGGGTTACTAACTCCAGCAGGATTTTGATTTCCAATAGGCACGCCATCGATCACTATTAATGGGCTACTATCTGCATTTAGAGAAGCACCGCCTCGAATTCTAATGTTAGGTGAAGAGTCCGGAGAACCACCACTATCTGTAATTCTAACTCCAGCAGCTTTACCACGTAGCAGTTGATCTGTAGAAGTTATGGCCCCGGTATTAAACTCTTTTGAGGACACAACATCCACAGAGCCTGTTAAGTCTTCTTTTTTTACGCTGCCATAACCTATGATAACCACTTCCTCTAGTTGTGAAGCATCGTCTACTAGCGCAATATTAATAGAAGGTTGACCTGTATATATAATACTTTGCTTGATAAAACCTAAATAGGAGAATTCTAATACATCACCTGTATTAACCGTGATTTCATAGTTTCCATCAAAATCTGTGGATGTCCCCTTATTGGAGTCTTTGACAATCACATTTACACCTGGTAAGGATAGCCCTGAAGATTGTTCGGTTACTGTACCTGTAATGGTGTTTTGCGCCATGAAGTAATTGGGCAAAATTAATAAGACAAACAGGAGACAATTAAAAATTGTTTTCATAAATAACTATTTAGTTAGTTTCTAAAATTTAATTTGATATTTTCACTTCTCGATGTTAAATCTATGTAAAATTTAAGTTAAAAAACGGATATCCCTAGTAATAACAAGCAACGCAAACGTTTTCGTGTTGACAACTTTTTTAATTTCATGTGTTTTTAACAATTCGGCGCCTTCTTTTTTTTGTTTTTTGCAACTTAAAGCTCAGATTTTAGGAATTGAGTAATAAAAGCTTGTATTTTTGAGCATATCTACAACCATTTACTTAAAAATGAAACGAAAAGTCACCCTTAAACAGATTGCTAGAGAACTAGATGTTTCAATATCTACCGTATCTAAAGCCCTTCGAAATAGCGTAGAAATTAGCGAAGACACCGGAGAAAAGGTTCAGGCCTTTGCTAAACTATATAACTACAGACCCAATAATATTGCACTGAGCTTAAAAAACAGAAAAACAAAAACTATTGGGATTATTATCCCGGAAATAGTGCACCATTTCTTCTCTAAGGTTATTAGAGGTATTGAACTCGTTGCCAATAAAAGAGGCTATAATGTTATTGTTGGTTTGTCTAATGAATCTTTTTCAAAGGAAGTGATTAACATGGAAATGTTAGCCAATGGTAGTATTGATGGTTTTATACTATCGGTTTCTAAGGAAACTCTGAAACTCCAAGATTATCATCATTTTATAGAAACCATTAGTCAAGGGATGCCCATAGTCATGTTCGATCGTGTCGTTAATGAAATTAATTGTGACAAAGTCATTGTAGATGATCTCAAGGGCTCAAAAAAGGTCGTGAATAAATTGGTTGAAAATGGCTGTAAAACCATAGCGATTATAACCACTAAAGATTATGTAAGCGTTGGAAAGTTAAGAACACAAGGCTACATAGAAGCTTTAGAAGCGCACAACATAAAACCAAAAGCGGACTTAATTCTAAAAGTGGATGATAATTTAGTTTCCGATGAGCACTTGGAAGTATTAGAACAGGAGATTGAATTCATGTTAACAAACAACCCTAAGATTGACGGGGTATTTGCGGTTAATGAATTGTACGCCATTTCGGCCATGAAAGTCGCTCAAAAATTGAAGCGCAAAATTCCTGAAGACATACAGGTTGTTGGGTTTACAGATGGTGTACTCTCAAAACATGCCAGCCCAAGTCTAACAACCGTGAGCCAGCATGCGCAGGAAATGGGTGAGAAAGCAGCCCAATTACTTATTGATAATTTGGAAGTGGAAGAGGAAGAAGAAACGTATCAAACGGTTATTATTGAGACCGAATTAATTGAACGCGAATCAACAAAATAGAAATTTTTCTTAGGAGTTTTAAAATCTTTTATATCTTTACAGCCGATCAAAACAAATATTTTCACTTCTCAACGAAAATAGTTTTGATAAGTTTTTTCGCTTATCAAATAGTATAAATTTAAACATACTATAATGAAAAAACGCACGCTAGGTTTCTGGGAAATCCGGAATATGAGTTTCGGTTTTCTCGGGATTCAATTTGGTTTTGCACTACAGGGAGGCTTTATGTCTCGTATATTTCAAACATTAGGAGCAGAAAAAGATGCCATTCCTTTACTATGGATTGCAGCACCTTTAACGGGCTTGTTGGTGCAACCCATTATTGGTTATTTAAGTGACCGAACATGGAGTCCAAAATGGGGCAGAAGAAGGCCTTACTTTCTTTTAGGTGCTATCCTAAGTTCTATAGCTTTATTCTTTGTGCCTTACTCTCCAACCCTTTGGGTAGCTGCAGGGTTTCTATGGATTTTAGACGCCTCCATTAATATTTCTATGGAGCCATTTAGAGCGTTGGTTGCAGATAAACTGCCGGAGTCTCAGCGTTCTTACGGTTTCGTTATTCAAACGTTAATTATAGGAATTGGTACATGGATAGCAAGTAACCTTCCTTGGTTAGTGTCCAAGTTTGGGGTTAGTGATTCTGCAGATCTAGGAGTGGTGCCCATGTCGGTTAAAATCGCCTTTGCTATTGGCGCTTTTGTTTTTTTGCTGAGTATACTTTATACCGTTTTTACAACCAGTGAATATCCTCCTGAGGATATGGAGGCCTTTAAAAAAGAACAGACTAAAAAAAACAACTTCATTCCGGATATTTTAAACAATATTGGAAATATGCCTTTAACGATGAAAAAATTAGGTATAATTCAGTTTTTTTCATGGTTTGCTTTTTTTACCATGTGGAGTTTAGCAAACCCTGCTTTAACAGAACATGTTTTTCATACACCAGCGCCATTAGAATCGACTTATGATATGGCGGTATTTGCTCAATCTGAAGCTTTCAATGTTGCAAACACCGCATTCCAAAAATCTTCAAACTTAGTGGGATCAGCTATGGGTGTTTATGGTTTGTCATCTATGGCATTTGCACTACTCCTAGTTTTGTACACTTCCAAAAGAAGAATTAATAGAAAATTAGTGCATATGTTTTCATTAATTATTGGAGGCTTAGGATTCATATTTATGCATTATGCCTCCCGCAGCATTTAAAGTACTGTTTCATTCTTATCGGTTTTGCCTGGGGAAGTATTTTGTCAATGCCTTATGCTATGCTTTCAAGTTCTGTAGATCCAAAGAAAATGGGTGTTATTATGGGGATATTTAACATGTTTATTGTTATTCCTCAAATTATTGCGGCTTTAGGAGGGATTAATTTTATATCCGGATTAATAGGAGATGAAGCGATAAATGCGATGACTGTCGCTGGAATAAGTTTAATAATTGCCGGTTTTTGTAATTTATTAATTACAAATAAAAACGCCATTACCTATCAACCTGAAGCACTATAAAAATGACAAAAAAAGGATTCATATTTGATTTAGATGGTGTTATTGTAGACACTGCAAAATATCATTTTTTAGCATGGAGAAAATTAGCGAATAGTATTGGCATCGATTTTACTCACGAACAAAATGAACAACTTAAAGGGGTGAGTCGAATAAAATCCTTAGAAAAAATATTAACCTGGGGAGATAAAACCATTTCAGAAGACCAGTTTATGGAACTTATGGCAAAAAAAAATGAGGAGTACCTAAGTTACATTACCAAAATGAATGCCACAGAAATCTTGCCGAGATGTGCCAAAAGTATTGGACTTCTTAATAGAAAAAAAACAACCAGTGTCCTTAGGTTCTGCTAGTAAAAATGCAAGAGAAATACTTAAAAAAGTAAGACTCATAGAAAAATTTGATGCCATTGTTGACGGTAACGACGTTTCTAAAGCAAAGCCGAGACCGAAGTGTTTTTAATGGCAGCAAAAGCGCTTAGAATAAAACCAGAAGATTGTATTGTTTTTGAAGATTCGGTGGCTGGAGTTCAAGCCGCAAATACTGCCGGAATGATATCCATTGGGATAGGGGCAAGAAGTGTCCTCCACGAAGCAGATTATGTATTTAATGATTTTACTGAACTGTCTCTCGGAATTTCTAACGCAGCTAATAAATAACAAAAAATAAATTCAAGAGTCTAAGTCGTTTAGAGCTGAAAGGCTCTGCCTAATTAACTCAATTATCATAAAAACAATGAATTTAAATTATATAAAACCGGACCAATGGTCAATAATAGAAGAGGGGTTTAATACAGGGCGTGTAAAATCCTCAGAGAGTTTATTTAGTATTGGAAACGGTGCCATGGGGCAACGGGCGAATTTTGAAGAGTCGTATTCGGGACCTGCCTTTCAAGGCAGTTATATTGCAGGGGTTTATTATCCGAGATAAGACCGGAGTAGGATGGTGGAAAAACGGGTATCCCGAATACTTTGCTAAAGTTCTTAATGCCCCAAATTGGATTGGGATTAATGTGATTGTAAACAGCGAAAAATTGGATTTATTTACCTGTAAAAAAGTAGCGCATTTTCGTCGGGAGTTGCATATGAAAGAGGGCTGGTTATCCGAAGTTTTGAAGCAACCCTTCAAAATGATACTGTAATTAAAGTGGAGGCCAAGCGATTCTTAAGTTTAGACATGGATGAAATAGGTGCTATAAGTTATGCGGTAACCCCATTAAATAGTAACGCAGAAATTTCATTCTTACCTTATTTAGATTCTCGGTATCACCAATGAAGATACCAATTGGGACGATAAGTTTTGGGATACACTGCATGTAAGTCATGAAAATCATCAGGCATTCATTCAGGCGAAGACCATGAAGACTGACTTTTTCACCTGTGCTTTTATGGAGTCTAAAGTATTTATAAATGGACAGTCGGTATTAATAGAACCCAATATAAGTGCAGACGCCAATTACGCCTCATTTAGTTATGATTACGCCGTAAAAGAAGGTGATACGTATGCTATTCATAAATTTGGCGGCTATACTGTAGATAGAAACCATGATAAAAACGAGTTGGTTTCTGCTGCTAAAAGTGTGTTAAAAAAGGCTACGATGTTAGGATTTAATGAGCTTCTAGAAATGCAAAAGGCGGCTTGGGCTAAAATCTGGAATATGGCAGATATTACCATAGAGGGAGATGTAAAGGCACAACAAGGCATTCGCTTTAATATCTTTCATTTAAACCAGACGTATTCGGGTAAAGACGCAACGTTAAATATTGGTCCTAAGGGTTTTACTGGTGAAAAGTATGGGGGAAGTACCTATTGGGATACCGAAGCTTACTGTATCCCGTTTTACATGGCAACCAAAGATCAAGGGGTCGCTAGGAATCTTTTGAAATATCGTTATAATCATTTGGAAAAAGCCATTGAGAATGCTCAGAAATTAGGGTTTTCAAATGGAGCAGCTTTGTACCCTATGGTTACCATGAATGGAGAAGAAAGCCATAACGAATGGGAAATTACATTTGAAGAGATTCACAGAAATGGCGCCATCGCCTTTGCTATTTTTAATTACTACCGCTATACAAACGATTTTTCGTACATCCCGAAATGGGATTAGAAGTGCTTATTGGTATTGCTAGATTTTGGCAGCAGCGCGCTACGTTTTCAACATTAAAAAAGCAATATGTCATTTTGGGGGTCACTGGACCTAATGAATACGAAAATAATGTAAATAACAATTGGTACACAAACTATATTGCAAAGTGGTGTATTAATTATACGTTGGAGAGCATAGAAAAAGTAAGGGCGGATTATCCAGAGGATTTTAAAAGAATAAAGGGGAAAACCAACATTACAGATCAAGAATTAATACTCCGGAAAAAGGTCGCAGATGGTATGTATTTTCCGTATTCAGAAACGCAAAAGGTCTATCTTCAGCAAGATGGTTTTTTAGATAAAGATCTGGTAACTGTTGCTGATTTATCCCAAGAAGAAAGACCAATCAATCAAAAATGGTCTTGGGACAGAATTTTGCGTTCGCCTTATATAAAACAGGCCGATACGTTACAAGGATTTTACTTTTTTGAAGATGATTTTTCAACCGAAGAACTAAAACGTCATTTTGACTTTTATGAGCCATTTACAGTTCATGAAAGCTCTTTGTCACCCTGTGTTCACAGTATTCAAGCCGCTAAACTTGGGCAGATGAAACAAGCTTACACCTTCTATTTACGTACGTCTCGTTTAGATTTAGACGACTATAATCATGAAGTAGAAGAAGGGTTACACATTACATCTATGGCAGGAACTTGGATGAGTATCGTAGAAGGTTTTGCTGGGATGCGTGTTAAGGAAAACACCTTGTCTTTCGAACCAAAAATCCCTAAAGAATGGGAAGGCTATTCCTTTAAAGTGAATTTTAGAAATCAGGTAATTAAAGTAAAAGTGGAACAGGGCAAAACCTCTTTTGAGTTAGAGGGTGCTGAAGCTTTGGTCATTTTAGTAAACGGCAAAGCGATTGAAATGGCTCCAAATCATTTAGTAACGGTCTAATTAAAAGCCCATATAAAACAGGAAAGATGTCTGTTTTTTTTTGTAAATATTGAAGTTGTCGGACAAATGGAAAACACCAGGATTTATGCTTATGGAAAAGCAGTTGAGGCTTTGTCTTTGACTATTAGAATTTAAAATAGTAGTCTTTATTTTGAGTAAAAATGAAAAAGAAACATTAGATTTAAGTCGTTTCAATGAGTTGGAGTTACCAGGAGACTCTTTAATAACATCATGACAGAAACACAATGTGTTTAGCGTGATGCTTTGGAGTTGTCTCAGAAATGCGCCTTCATTTTTACTAATAACCTAAAATAAAAACATAATGAAAAAAAGCCTCTTATTACTCGTTTTGGCAACCATCTTAGCCTCATGTAAACCTTTTGATCAGGAAACCGTATCTAGACAAAATAGATCAGAAATTGATCTTTCAAACCTTAAAGCAAAAACACTTAAAAATGCGGTTATATCAGGAGGAGAAATTCAAAGAATTGATAGTTTTCCTTCCCAGTATGTAAGCTCAAGACCCGTGGATATTTGGTTGCCTAATAAATATTCTAAAGATAAAACTTATAGTGTTTTATACATGCATGACGGTCAAAATTTGTTTGATGCTACTAATACAGAGAATAAACAAGAATGGATGGTAGATGAGATCGCCACCAAGTTAATGGATGATGGTGATGTTAGAGAATTTATAGTGGTTGGAATACATAGCATTCCAAAAACGCGATGGAAGGATTTATTTCGGAAAAAACTTTAGATTATCTCAAATTAGGTGTAAAAGATTCTATTTTTCAAGTAGAAATAAATTCTAATGTTGACGAAAAGCTAAATGGTGATGCGTATTTAAAATTCATGGTCGACGAAGTAAAGCCATATATAGATGCAACGTACTCAACAAAAAGAGATAAAGATAATACTTTTGTTTCTGGTTCAAGTATGGGCGGATTAATGGCTATGTATGCTATTTGTGAGTATCCGAAAGTATTTGGAGGCGCTGCATGTCTTTCTACGCATTGGCCCGGAACGATGCCACAAAAAATGAATCCGATACCCAACGCTATATTCGCTTATCTCGAAAAAAAATTGCCAAGTCCAATAGACCATAAACTGTATTTCGATTTTGGCACAAAAACATTAGATAAAAACTATCTGCAATATGAAGATACCGTGAACGAGATTTTCGCTGACGCTGGATATGATTATTCAAATTTTAGAAATTTAGAGTTTGAAGGTGCAGATCATAGTGAGCTATCATGGCAGAAAAGATTTGACATACCATTAACTTTTTTACTCGGTAAATAATTGAAATTAAGTCTTACAACCATCGTCTTATTTTTAACGGTTTTCAGTTTCGCACAGAATCCGGACAGAAAATACAAATCCCATTTTCAAGAAAATGGGGTTTTAAAAGTGGAAACTAACGATGGTGAATATGTTTTAACCTTCTACAGCGAGGCTATTATTGAAACGGTGTTCATTCCAAAGGGAGAGGTGTACAATACCAATTCTCATGCCGTCGTGTTGTCTCCTGAGCGTATCAAAACGACTTTCAAACAAATCGCAGGAAGGATAAGTTTTGGGACAGATAATCTAACAGTAACGATAATAACAGCGCCTTTTCAAATAGTGTATTCCTATAAAGGAAAACCAATCCTTTCAGAAAAACTGGGCTTTCAAAAAAATGACAGTCTCGGAAACGATAAGTTTCAATATAAAAAAAGATGAGGTTTTATATGGAGGGGGTGCTCGAGCTCTAGGGATGAACCGTCGTGGGCACCGATTGCAATTGTATAATAAAGCGCACTATGGATACGAAAACCGAAGTGAGTTAATGAACTTTACATTACCAATTGTCGTGTCTTCGAATAAGTATATGGTGCATTTCGATAACGCGCCCATTGGCTTTTTAGATTTAGATAGTAATAGAAATAACACACTTATTTACGAAACGATATCGGGGAGAAAAACGTATCAGATCGTTGTGGGCGATTCATGGTTAGACCTTATTAAGAACTACACTCAGTTAACAGGAAGACAGCCCTTACCGCCACGTTGGGCTTTTGGCAATTTTGCCAGTCGATTTGGGTACCACTCTCAGGCTGAGACAGAAGCCACTATCGCTAAATTTAAAGAAGAACAAATTCCCGTTGATGCGGTTATTCTAGATTTATATTGGTTTGGAAAAGAGATCCAAGGCACTATGGGTAATCCGGAAGTTTATAAAGATTCGTTTCCTGATTTTAAAGGGATGACCTCAAAATTAAAACAGCATGGCGTAAAAACCATAGCTATAACTGAACCTTTTGTTTTAACAACATCAAAGCGCTGGAAGGAAGCTGTGGATCACGATATTTTAGCTAAAGATTCTATTGGAAATCCCTTCCGATATGATTTTTACTTCGGTAACACAGGCTTAGTAGATATCTATAGCCCAAAAGGTAAAGCTTGGTTTCAAAACGTTTATAAAGAAATGGCTGGATTAGGTATCGCTGGTGTTTGGGGAGATTTGGGGGAGCCGAAGTACATCCATCTAAGCTATTACACGCAACAGGAACTGCCGATGAGGTTCATAATATTTATGGTCACGACTGGGCGCGCTTAGTTCAAGAGGTATATGCTAAAGAGTTTCCTAGCCAAAGACTTTTTATTTTAATGCGTGCTGGTGCCGCTGGATCCCAACGGTTTGGTATGATTCCATGGTCCGGGGATGTGAACAGAACCTGGGGAGGCTTACAAAGTCAAACAGAGATCGCATTACAAATGGGGATGCAAGGTCTCGCTTACATGCATAGCGATTTAGGAGGTTTTGCTGGTGCAAATCGGATGATGAGCTCTATGTACGTTGGTTGCAGTATGGTGTTTTTCAACCCATTTATAGACCGCATGGTCAAGAAGAGGTGCCAGCCGAACCCGTATTTAGAGCACCAAAAGCAAAGGCATTGGCTAAAGAGGCTATTGAATTACGTTATAAATTATTACCCTACAATTACACGTTGGCGTTCCATAACTCACAAAATGGCGAGCCCTTAATGCGTCCATTACTATTTGAAGAAACCGATAACCAGCAAGTATTAACCAACGCGGTAACCTATTTATGGGGACCGATTTCTTGGTGACTCCAGTAACGCATAAAGGTGTGAATTCGATAGAAATGTATTTTCCAAACACCAGTAATTGGTTTAATTTTTATACCGATAAAAAAGTTATTGGCGGACAAACAGAAACCATACAAGTTGAAAAAAGCACGATACCTACCTTTGTTCGTGGAGGTGCATTTATAACCACTGCAAAACCAATGCAAAGTACCAATGAGTACGATGGTAATACATTCGATTTACATTATTATTTTGATGCTTCAGTAGAAAAAAGTGAACGTGAAGTATATAACGACGATGGTGTAACGAGAAATGCCTATAACCAGGGGTTATTTGAACGTCTTGCGTTTGAATCTGAAACGAAAAAGGGCTCTTTTGAGATTGAATTTGAGGCAGAATTGGGTGACCATTATTCAGCATCAACCAAAGTGATAAATGTTATCGTTCATAATTTCCCAAGACAACCAAAACGTATTAAAAGCCATGGTAAAACACTTGAATTTAGTTATGATACCTTATCTAAAGTGCTCTTTTTTGCAATAGAATGGAATACTTTAAAAGCAATAGAAACTAAAATCAGATTTTAAAAAAATGAAGAAATATCTAGTTATACCCGTAATTGTACTCTTAATTTTTACTTGTAAATTCAAAGAGAACACGATAATAGGAAATGCTCAAGTTGTAAAACCTATAGTAGAAGAAATCCCCTTTGTATGGGAAGGTGCGAATTTGTATTTTTTGCTGACAGACCGGTTTAATAATGGAGATATAAGCAACGATGTTAACTATGATCGAACGGAAGAAACGGGAAAGTTACGAGGTTTTAAAGGTGGCGATTTAAAAGGGATTACAGAAAAAATTAATGAAGGATATTTTACAGATTTAGGCGTCAATGCCCTTTGGATGTCACCCATTTTCGAACAGATTCATGGTGGTACAGACGAAGGCACTGGAAAAACGTATGGCTATCATGGGTATTGGACCAAAGACTGGACCAATTTAGATGCTAATTTTGGAAGTCGTGAAGATTTAAAAACACTAGTAGAAGCGGCACATGCTAAAGGCATTCGTGTGGTTTTAGATGCGGTAATTAATCATACAGGACCCGTGACTGAAAAAGACTCGGTTTGGCCTGATGGATGGGTGAGAACTGGTCCGCAGTGTACATACACCAATTACGAAAATACGATAACGTGTACATTGGTTGAAAATCTACCGAGATATAAAAACGGAGCATAATGATGATGTAGTGCTACCACCGCAGCTGGTTGCTAAATGGAAAGCAGAAGGACGTTACGAGCAAGAAGTTAGAGAACTTGATGCTTTTTTTGAAAGAACAGGACATCCCAAAGCACCACGCTTTTACATCATGAAATGGCTGACTGATTATATATCCGAATTTGGCATAGATGGGTACAGGGCAGATACGGTTAAGCATACCGAAGCGTATGTGTGGCAGGAATTTAAGAAGGCCTGTGATTTTGCTTTCGCAGAATGGAAGCAGAAGAACCCGGAGGCTGTTTTAGATGATAACGCCTTTTATTTGGTTGGTGAAGTTTATAACTATGCTATCTCCGCCGGAAAAGCATTCGATATGGGTGATAAAAAAGTTAATTATTTTGATAAAGCATTCAATCAGCTCATCAATTTCGAATTGAAATGGAACGTAAAGCAGCAAAGTAAAGAAGCGGTTTTTAGTCGCTATTCTAGTATGCTTAACAATGAATTAAAGGGTTTTGGAATCTTAAATTACATGAGTTCTCATGATGATGGACAGCCTTTCGATCCCAAACGAGAAAAACCTTACGAAACAGCAACTATGTTGCTGTTAACACCAGGGACTTCACAAATATATTATGGCGATGAATCGGCGCGTTCGTTAGTCATTGATGGAACCGTTGGAGATGCTACCCTGCGCTCGTTTATGAATTGGGAGGCGATTAAAACCAATACAGAAACCCAGCAGATATTAACTCACTGGCGAAAATTAGGACGGTTTCGGGTAAGTCATCCAGCAATAGGTGCTGGAATACATCAAGTAATTAGCGTAGAACCTTACGTGTTTACAAGGACTTTTTCTAAAGTAGACTATAAAGATGCAGTGGTGGTTGGATTAGATTTAAAAGCCGGCGAAAAAGAGATTGACGTGTCTTCTGTTTTTGTAAACGGAGACCTATTGCATGAGGCCTATTCAAACCAAGATGTTGAAGTCTTAGAGGGTAAAGCCAAGCTTTCTTACGGATTCGATATCGTATTACTAGAAAAGAAATAACTAAAGCGTCTCACTTTTGAGCATAAAATAATTTTTCAATGAAAAAACAAATCACACTATTACTTTCGCTAGCCCTGTTTTTAGGGTGTAAGCAAGAAACGAGAACAGAAATCATTGAAACTGTTAGTACAAATACAATAGCGCCAATATCTCCCGAATTGATGGAGACGGGTATTATTTACGAAGCAAACATTCGGCAGTATTCCCAGAAGGCACATTTAATGCGTTTACGAAAGACATTCCACAGTTAAAAACACTAGGTGTCAATACCATTTGGTTAATGCCCATCTTTCCTATTTCTGAAACGAAACGAAAAGCGACTGGCGGAGCCGATAGTAAATTTGCATCAGAATTTCCGGAAACCGAACAGTCTAAATACTTAGGAAGCTATTATGCGGTTTCAGATTTTACAAAGATAAATCCGAATTTGGAACGCTTGAGGATTTTAGAACCTTGGTAAAAACAGCTCATGATAATGGTATCTATATCATTTTAGATTGGGTGCCAAACCACACGGGTTGGGATCATGTTTGGTTAAAAGAACATCCTGAATATTACACACATAATGATAAAGGTGAAGTAATTCACCCAAAAGATACCGATTGGACAGATGTTGCCGATTTAAATTATGACAACCAAAACATGCGTGAGGCAATGATTGCAGACATGCGTTATTGGATAACCAAAGAAAACGTTGATGGCTTTAGGTGCGATGTCGCAGGTTCTGTGCCAACCGATTTTTGGGCACAAGCCATTCCAAAACTTAGAGCACAAAAAGAGATCTTTATGTTAGCAGAAGCTTGGGAGCCGGAATTATTAAAGGAAGGGTTATTCGATATGGCCTATGCCTGGGACCGTCACCATACCATGAATGCCATTGCTAAAGGAGAGGCAGAAGCTGCAGCCTGGGATGTCATAATTAAAAAAGACAAGGCCCGTTATGAGAAGGACGATATCCTTATGAATTTCGTCACCAATCATGACGAGAACTCATGGAACGGTACCATTAAAGAACGTATGGGAAAGGCAAGTGAAACCATGACGGTTTTAAGTTACTTAACACCCGGAATGCCTTTAATTTATTCAGGTCAGGAATACGATTTGGACCACAGATTGTTGTTTTTTGAAAAAGACTCGTTCCCTCATACAAAAGGCCGCACGTGGAAATTATTGGAACAATTAGGAAAACTGAAGGTGGAAAATAAGGCGCTACATGGTGGTAAGCACGCAGGAAGCTATAAAAACCTAAGTAAAAGTAACACGATGATTGCTTTTAGTAGAACTAAAGGGAATAACGCGGTTGTTTTTATAGCAAACGTTACCAAAGATAGCTTGAGAACAAACAGTCCTACCAGTGGAAAATTTATGGACTACTTTTCCGGAGAAATTATCGATTTAAAAGGTGATGCCATGACATTAGGTCCTTGGGAATATAAAGTATTAGTCTCTAATTGATGCCAACCATTAATTAGCTTTTAGCCTCACATTTTAGTTAGTGTGAGGCTTTTTATATCGTAATAGGGACACTAGAGATACTAGAGATACTAAAGCCCATACACCCTCTAATATTATAAAAGGAAGGTACTTCATGAGTATAGAAGCAAAACAGGCTAGGCTAGCACCAATGAAATTGAGTAAAATAAACGGTAAATCTTTATTTGATAATGTACCAATGACATTTAATATATAAGCAAGAAGTATAAGGAAAACGCCAATAAAACCAGTCCAATCTGTAGTATTCATATGTCTTACATCATGTGTTTTTTAGTTTATAGTGAAATGGTCTAAATAAATAGTGGGGCACTAAGCTACAAAAAAAAGTATGAGCAAATCCTATTACCTTGGGTTGCGTAGGGGAGACTCTGAAAATTATTTAGTAAGAATGGTAACGTGCCTTCTGCTTTAATCCTCCTTGGAGTCCCAAACCATGGCAATTATTTTATAAAAGTCACCTTTATTAAACGTATAGTGCCTTTCGGTATTTACTCTATGTATTAAAACCAAATTGGACCCTGGATAAATCCCTAGCATGTGGACCCCCGTACCCGTATGATAAAAGGATTTTGTTTGTCTGTTTTCATTTGGAATTAACACATTCCAAAGCATGCCATAGGCAATGCCGTAGAATTTATTAGTAAGGGAATACGGCTTTGTAGATTGTTCTATCCAGTGTTCGGAACAATTTGTTGGTCGCCCCATTTGCCTTTGTTTAAATACAATTGGCCATATAAGGCTAAATCTCTTGCAGATAATCTAAAATGATACGCTGGAAATCTAGATTTGCTTGTTTCGTATTGATAAAAACCGTCCACATCAGGGATTTCCCAGCTCTCGTGTGGGTCTGTTACTGTTTTGTATTTATTGTCATAAGCCATTTCTAAAGGCTGTGCGATGTGTTTGTAAAACAGATCGTAAATGGTTTCACCGGAACATTTTTCTAAAATGTAACCTAAGGTGTTAAAGTCCCAATTGTTATAGTAATAAAATTCATTGGGTTTATGAAGGCCTCTTTCTGGTCTGTTTTTTATCATGCCTTCTGAAACCGCTGCAGCATTATGATATACTCCTGATCTTGATTTTAATAGATCGGCGATTGTAGCAGATTTTTCTAAAGGACTTAACTCCGGAGAAATATCTTTAACGCCTAAATCTTTTAATGTCCAAGTGGTATCAATCGTTCCGTTGTTTATATAAATGCCGTAAAGCGAATTTAAGAGCGCTTTTCGAATAGAATGTACCAACAGCTTTTCGTTCGTGTTTCCCCATTGATAAACTATTTTTCCATCGACTAAAATCATGACGGAAGAAGAGCCCGCTTGTTCCAAAAAAAGACCTAATGAATCAAGTTTTTCTTTCGAAAATTTTTTTTCAATGGGGTCTATAGACTCCAGTTTAAATGGACTTTGAGCAGTTACTTTAGTAGCTATTAATAGTATAAATAGAATAGGTAATAAAGAAGGTAGTGTTTTATTCATGTAGTTCTTTAGTAATAGAGACTATTATTTTTGTTCTGTGTTACAAATTAAGCATAAAATATAAATATTTTTCAGGTCATGTACCGATAAATAATATGGGTTCATTTTTTTTATTACGGTTACCAATAGAGTATTTAATACCCTGTATTTTTATTTAGGCCTGTGCAACACTATCATGAATTTTAGCTTTAACTGACATATTTGCAGATGAATTTCATTTTTATTAGATTAATTTGAAAAAGGTTTCAAAGTTAGTCTTGACTGTCAATCAAGGGATACAGCCACTTTTGTGTGTTTTAAAGTTATAACTGTCGTCATTTATAGTTATCCATTGCAATTTTTTTTGTTTTGGCTTGGTTTTGGCGGCTATGATGACATAAGTTTAAACAAAAATGTTTGCTGCATAAAAATTATGCAAAGAATATTTTTAAAATTAAAAGATATAGTATGACTCAAGTTAAAGAGAACAACACAGTTAAAGTAAATTATACTGGTAAATTAGCAGACGGACAAATTTTTGACACTTCTGAAGGAAAAGAACCATTAGAATTTACTTTAGGACAAGGACAAATAATACCTGGATTTGAGAAGGGACTCATTGATATGAAGTTAAATGAAAAAAAGACCATTACAATAGCTAAAGAGGAAGCCTACGGAGACATCAATGAGCAACTTAGACAAGAAGTGAAAAAAACCGAACTTCCTGAAGATATTAAACCGTGAGTTGGGATGGGACTAGTTTCTAAATCTCCGAGATGGACAAGAAATGAATTTACGTGTGGTTGAAGTTAGCGAAGAAAGTATTGTCGTAGACGGAAATCATCCTTTAGCAGGTAAAGACCTTATTTTTGATCTTGAAGTGGTAGAAATTAAATAGATAGAGATTACAAGATATATTTCTTGTTTTAAAATTACCTGATAGCCTTTGCTTAAACTTGTTTAGCAAAGGCTATTTCTGTTAGTGGGTGGAGAAATTTGCTTCCAAATCACCTGAAACACTTGTTTTTAACGCCACTCTTCCTGAGTTATTAAAATAATACGCCCTATTCATTCTTTTTTAAAGGTATGGTCTTTACAGAAAAAAGCCTCTACTGATATGTTTTTAAAACAGGCAAAGCCTTCAAAATAAACAGCAAAACCGAATCGTAAAAAAAATTTTCTAACTTTACAAGGGGTGTCTTGCCAAGAGCACCAATGTTTTAAATAAAAGACGAACTTATGAGTCACTCTAAAATCCAAATTTCTGGAGTTATTTAATAAAAATACTCCTTATTGTTGGAGGTGTTTTGACGCTTCTATACCTTGGGTCTAATCTGTTGTTGCCTTTAGTGGTCGCGGCCATTATTGCGCTGCTATTAGACGAGCCTACCAAAAAAATGCAGCAGTGGGGTTTTCCAAATTGGTTAGCTATAACGCTGTCTATTCTTTTAATGGTGGTGATTTTTCTGCTGTTAACCTGGTTGGTTAGCTCACAGGTAAACACCATGGCAGGCGATTGGCCAACAATTAAGGAAAAGGCAACAGTAAAATTAAACAGCTTGACCGAGTGGGCTAACCAAAATTTGAATTGGGACTATAAGGATTATGTAGACAATAACAAACGCTTGGTTGAAAAGATGGAGGGTTTGGCACAGCTTTTTGTATCGTCAATAATGAATTTGCTGTCGCAATCTCTTATCATTTTTGTGTACGTTGTTCTTTTATTGATGCAGAAACAAATGTTCATCAATTTCTTTAAAAAAATCACGTCCAATACGGCTGCAATGTCTTCTCTTTTAAGTGCGTCTTCAAGCATCATTAGGAGTTATCTTTTTGGAAAAAGTAAGATTATGTTTTTTTTGTTCGCTATCTATTATCTTGGTTTTACTATTGGCTCCGTGCCGTATGCCTTATTTTTGGCAGTGTTTGCGGCGCTTTTTTCAATTATTCCTTATGTTGGAAATATTATTGGTGGTGGTATTGCTGTGGTTTTATCCTATTTGTACGTTGGCAGTACCCCGGCACTTATCGTGATTGGAGTGATTTCTGCAGCGCAACTGCTGGAAAATTACATTCTTACGCCTTGGATTATTGGTGATGAAACGGACTTGAATCCGTTTATTACGGTGTTTGGTATTATTCTTTTTAGTATGCTTTGGGGTACAGTGGGTGCTATTATCGCACTCCCCATTATTGGAGTATTAAAAGTAATATTCGAACATACCAAAGGCATGGAAGCCTATGCTTATTTGATTAAAAGAAAGGAGTGATGTGCAGTGTTTGTGGTTATATTTTCTATTGTTAGAAGCGTCCGTCACTATTTTTTGTAGCCTTATTGGGTAAATTATCTCTTTCATATTTGTTGTGAATGGTAATTATTGCGAGTCCAAAAAGAACAGCGACTATAATAAGTATCGTATTAACGATACCACTAACACCAAATGAAATTCGGATTAAAATCGTTGAAATTATAAAACCGGAGTTCCTTATAATTTTATGAAATTGATCGGTATAGAAAAAGGTAATTAAAAGCAATACGACGTCGACAAGGATTAATACTGTAAAGATTTGGTCGAAAAAGAGGTTGTTAATACTATCAAATCCTGGAAATTTATCTGAAGATAGAGACATTTCTTGAAACCAATCTAAGAGCGTGTATATGGCCATGCTTGAAAACAATGGCACCAAAATAATCGCAATTATTTTTTTCTTTCGTATAAACTTTTTAAGTATAGGCTTTAAATCTACTTTTTGTTCGAATTTTAGTTTGCCTTGCTTTTGAAATTGAAATATTAAATAGAAAAGCAAAAGCGATCCTACCAAGTCGTAAGTAAATTGCAGGTCTTCTTTTATTTCGAACCAGTGAGATGACAGTTCTAAAGACGATAAATCTTTAAACAATTTACGAATAATAATAAGCGTGATAATTTCATACTGTTTTATTATATAATTCGTAAACGATTTGGGTAAATAGTAAACTAAGAGATAAACTTCATAAATTAGAATAAAAGAAAAGGGTGTATAAATTGCAGATATAGGATTATTTAATAATTCGGGTCTGACGGTAGGTCTATAAAACCGAATTTCAATAGGTAAATAACCAATAAGTGAATAAAAAAGCTAATGATGGCAATGTAGAGAATGTTCTTTTCAATTTTTCTACGCGTCACCTCAGAAAGCAATTTATCAAATAAGAAGGGTAGGATGTTCTTTACTCCGGTCATACTTACATATTTTGACTTGTTTTACTAACCTGGTCTAACTAATTCATTTTTAAAAGCTCATTTTGAAATGCTTGTAAGCTTTTTCCGGAGACCACAGGATGGCCTAAGGCTATCAAAGCACGCTCTAAAGTGCTTAATACAGCGATAAGATCGTTTGATGAGACCGAGCCCATGTGGCCGATTCTAAAATAATCGGTTTTTATTTCGGAAGTAAACCTCCTGCAATAATCACATTATCAGCCACCATTTTAGCACTCAATGCAGCGCCGTCTATGCCTTTAGGATAGTACACTGCTGATAAAGTATGGGCTGCTATTGTATTTGTTTTTGGTAATATCTCTAGGTTTAATGCGGCTATTCCTGCTCTAAAGGCCTTTGCTAAATTTTGATGTCTTTTTACGCGTGTGTCCATGCCTTCTTGAACTATTATTTTCAGGCTAGTTTCTAAGGCTACAATTAAATTAACGGCTGGTGTTCCAAAATACGAGGGTCGTCCGGCTTCATAAGCGCTCATTATGGGTAGCCAATTAGTCCAATCTGCGTAGTAATTACTTACAGGTGTTTTTCTGTTTTCCCAAACCCGCATCGCTTTTTGCGAAGCCATTAAAAGCGCAAGACCTGGAGGCACGCCAATGGCTTTTTGAGAGGCTGTTAAGACCACGTCAAGCTCCCATTCGTCTTGATTTATTTCTTCTCCTGCAACCGAGCATACACCATCTAAAATGCTTAACACATTATATTTTTTGGCTAAATGGGCTATGGGTTTTGGGTCTACTAAAAGTCCCGTAGAGGTGTCTACATGAGTAAATGTTAAGACTTTATAAGATCCCGTTTTTAATTCTTTTTCAATGACTTCAAGACTAACAACCTCGCCTAGAGGCGCTTCTAAAAGCGTTGTATTTGCACCATAACGCTCTAAGATATCTTTAAACCGTTTGCCAAAGTATCCCGTAGAAATGACCAAGACATCATCGCCTTTCTCTATGAGGTTGGCAGCAGCCATATCCATAGCCAATGTGCCTGTTCCTGAAACGATAAAAGGTTGTCCTTTAGGCGATTTCCATACGGTTCTCATAAGCTCAAGGCTATTTGCAAAAACAGTAATAAAATCTGCAGCAACATGACTTGTCGTAGGGATGCTCATCGCGTGTAGTACCTCCGGTTCAAACTCAATAGGACCAGGGATCATAAGTAATTTTCTACCTTTCATTATTTTTTATATTAGTTAACCAAATTAATTTTGCTTATAAGTATGCCATCTAAATCTACATAAATATATTCATGAGGAATAAAGGTAACACCTCCAAATTTAACTGGTACGTCAACCGCTCCTATATTTTGTTTAATACTTTTAACAGGAGAGGTGTTTAATGCTCTTATACCAATATTCATAGTATTAATAAGATCACTATCGCGAATACAACCGTTTACTACAATGCCTTTCCAATTGTTTTGTATGGCTAATGCTGCTAATTGATCGCCAACTAAGGCGCAGCGTAATGAGGCGCCGCCATCAATAACGAGTACTTTGCCTTTTCCGTCGGATTCTAATTGTTTTCTAACTAACGCATTGTCTTCAAATAACTTTAGTGTTGTTATTTTTCCTGAAAACGCCTTTTTAGCCCCAAAAGAATTAAAAATAGGAGCAACACAACTCAGTTGTTCGTGGTGGGCATCCCAAAGATCTGCTGTTGTAAACATGGTTATAGGGTTTATTTAAATAGGTTGCTTTAAGTGGTAATAGTAAAAAGGCAACATGCTAACACGTTGCCTTTTTTGAAATATTGAAATACCAATTATTTGTCTAGAACAAGCTCTCGTTTTGGTTCATTTATTTTAACTTCAAACTGGTTTGAAGTGTTATTTTCACCTCCAGCTTTTAAAGCTTTTTCTCCTGCAAAGAATGTCTTGTGGTCATCCCCTAAATCAGATCCTGCCATTCTTTGGTGTTTTACACAAGAAACACCTTTGCGAATTTCTTGTCTTTGCACCCCTTTTACGTAAGCTAACATGCCTTCTTCGCCAAAATAGCCTTCAGTTAAATCATTCATATGAAGCGCTGTTGTATGATACGTTGGTAAGGTTATTAAGTGATGAAAAATACCCGCTTCTCTTGCACCATCTATTTGGAAGGTTTTAATTTTTTCATCTGCACGATGGCATAATTCTGAATTGTCATATTCTACAGCCATTAAATTATTTCTATCGTAAGCGGTCATGTTTTCACCTTCTGCAAGCATTTCTTCATACGCTTGGTTACGGAAGTTTAAAGTCCAGTTAAACGATGGTGAGTTATTGTAAACGAGTTTAGCATTTGGTATCACTTCTTTAACTCTGTTTACCATATGCGCAATTTGCTTCACATTTGGTGTTGGTGTTTCAATCCATAATAAGTCTGCACCATTTTGAAGACTAGTAACGCAATCTAAAACAACGCGATCTATATTAGAACCCTCTTTAAATTTATATAAGCCATTTGCTAATCTTACAGGACGCACTAATTTACCATCTCTTTTTAGCAGGACATCGTCTTCCTTGGCATCAGTAATAGCTATTTCTTCGGCCTCTACAAACGCTAAGTATTGAGAAGCTAAATCCCCAGGTTCTTGACTCACTGGTAATTTTTGAGTTAATCCAGCACCTTCAGAATCTGTTACGGCAACGATAATACCGTCATCTACACCTAATTCTAAAAACGCATAGCGAATAGCGTTTAATTTAGCAATAAAATCTTCATGAGGTACGGTTACCTTTCCGTCTTGGTGTCCACATTGCTTAGCATCAGATACTTGGTTTTCTATCTGAATAGCGCAAGCGCCAGCTTCAATCATTTTTTTTGTTAATAAATAAGTGGCCTCTTCATTACCAAAACCAGCATCAATATCAGCAATAATTGGAACAATATGCGTTTCAAAGTTGTCAATTTGGTCTTGTACATCTTCTCCTTTTTCAAGTCTTTTAAACAAATCATTTAACTCAATAGCATCTGCTTGACGTAGAAAATCATAGATTTCTGCAATTAGACTTGGCACCGCTGTTTTTTCGTGCATCGATTGATCAGGCAATGGTCCAAATTCTGAACGTAATGCTGCTACCATCCAACCTGAAAGGTATAAATATCTTTTGCTAGTTGTTTTGTGGTGTTTTTTAACTGCAATCATTTTTTGCTGTGCCACAAAACCATGCCAGCAACCTAGTGATTGTGTATAGTTTGATGCGTCTGCATCGTATGCTGCCATATCTTCTCTCATGATACCAGCAGTATATTTAGCGATGTCTAAACCTGTTTTAAAACGGTTTTGAGTAACCATTCTCGCTGCACTTTCCGGATTTATGGCATTCCATGTGTTTCCATACTTTGCTTTTAGGTTTCTTACGGTCTCTAATGCAGAACTATAATTTGATTGTGATAAATTTTTCATAATTTTGGGCTACGTTATTTAGTATTAATAATTAGATCCTGTTGTTTGTTGTCGCAAGCGCAGGATTGTTTTTTTTTATATGTATTGGTATGCTGGAAGTGTTAGAAATTCCTCAAATTTATCTGAGACCACTAATGAGTTAAAAAGTTCTATTGCTAACTTAAATTTTGTGTTTTTAATAGCATCTTCTCCAACTTCCTTTAGGATTTTTTCAACTTCATCGTTAAATAATTCGTCATATAATTCTGAATTGAATGGACGACCATCTTCAATAATCACTTCATTTTTTAGCCATTGCCACAACTGAGTTCTTGATATTTCGGCCGTAGCCGCATCTTCCATTAAATTATAGAGTGCCACAGCGCCATGACCTCGTAACCAAGCTTCGGTATATAAAATACCCACGTTAATGTTTTTTCTTATACCTGCTTCGGTCACAGTGCCCTTTGGGAGTGCTACTAAATCTTGAGCAGTGATATTAACATCGTCACGAGTAACGTGCAATTGATTTGCGGTTGGCATGTGTTTGTTGAATTCTGATAAGGCCACTTCAACCAATGCAGGATGCGCCACCCAAGTACCATCATGTCCGTTTTTTACCTCACGTTCTTTATCTTTTCGTACTTTTTCTAGAGCGACAACATTTGCAGCTTCGTCATTTTTAATAGGAATTTGGGCGGCCATACCGCCAATCGCTAAAATGCCTCTTTTATGACAGCGCTGAATAACCAATTTTGAGTATGCATCCATAAAAGGCGTGGTCATAGTAACTTGATCGCGATTTGGAACCACAAAATTAGGGTGGTTTCTAAATTTTTTAATGTATGAGAAAATGTAATCCCAGCGCCCACAATTTAAGCCTACAATATGATCTTTAAGCTCGTAGATGATTTCGTCTAATTGAAAACTAGCGGTTATCGTTTCTACTAACACGGTTGCTTTAAAGGCGCCTTTAGGCACTTCTAAATAGTCTTGAGCAAACGTAAAGACCTCATTCCACCACCGTGCTTCTAAATAATGCTCTAGTTTAGGTAAATAGAAATAGGGTGCTGTGCCATTTTCCATCAGGGTCTTAGTATTGTGGAAAACATATAAGCCAAAATCAACCAAGCTGCCGGAGCTTTCCTCATCATTTATTAGCAGATGTCTTTCGTTTAAATGAAGCCCTCTTGGTCTCACGAGTAGTACGGCAGTTTCAGAGTTTAATTTGTAGGATTTATTTCTTTTTGAGTCTGTAAGCGAGATGGTTTTGTTATTCGCATCTATTAAATTTTGTTGGCCTTCGATCGTGTTTTTCCACGTTGGAGAATTGCTGTCTTCTAAGTCGGCCATAAAGGTTTTAGTGCCGGAATTTAGGGCGTTTATAATCATTTTTCGTTCCACAGGTCCTGTGATTTCTACACGTCTATCTTGTAAGTCTTTCGGAATGCCTGCGGCTTTCCATTCACCTTCTCTAATGGCTTTCGTTTCTGTGGGGAATTCGGAAACTTACCGGTGTCAAAGACCTGTTGTTGTTCTTCTCTTTTTTCTAATAATGCCAAACGAGAGGCATTAAATTTTTCATGAAGGGCCGTTAGAAATTGGAAGGCGCCATCTGTTAGAATTTCACGGATAGTAATTGTTTACCTCTCTAGAAAAAGTAATTTTAGGTAGTTTTAAAAGTGTGGTTCCCATGTTGTTGTCATTTTATAAGACAATATTAAAACAAACTTTTTAATAAAACAAGCGAACGTTCGCTAAATATGGTTTTTCGCAAAATAGAATAGTTCGCAATTAAAACTTATTAAGTTGCTATAGCGCAAAATTATAGCTAACGTATTTCAAGGTGAACGCTAAAGTATATGGGGGACTGCGCAGCGATTACGCTGCATGGCTTTGGGGCTATTTTTGAAATTTTGTTAGACTTATGAGTAGAAAAAATATATTTAAAAAAATCTAAAGCAATCAAAATATCTTGACATTATGGAAATGTGAAAAGGGTCGAGGACCATTCGGGGATTTCAATATACCTTATTAAAAGGAGTGACTTAAATGAGATCACAAAAATTTTATTTAATAGAACCACATCTAACACCTGTAAATTTTTTCGGATTAAATTAAAGAGGAAACGCAGCAATATGTTAGCGCTTTAAGTTGTTTATTTGTGCTTAGAAATAAATCATGAGCGTTTTTACTTGTATCCTTTTGGGGTTTGCTGTTGCCTTTCTTGGTAGTATTACACCAAGTTTTTTAAATCTAACCGTTGTTAAATTTAGTTTAAAAAGTGGTAGAAAATCGGCTTTGTATTTGATAGGAGGTTTCGCCACCGTGTTGTTTTTTCATGCCAATATTGGTGCTTATTTATCGAGTGTTTTGATGAAAAATTCAGAATATATCACACTCATTCAAAAAGTGGGAACAGGAATCCTTATCCTTTTGGCTATTCATTTTTTTAGATTGCATTTCACTTTGAAAATACAAAAAAAGAAAGCAAAAATTGATAAGTCGAAAGCTTATTTACATGGTGTTGGCATGGCCTTACTCAACACATTTGCTATTCCATTTTATTTCACCTCTATTTCTTTTCTAATAGGATTAGACTATTTTGAGTATTCTTTTTTAAATAGTTTTTACTTTTCAATGGGTTCTACCATGGGCTCATTTTCGTTATATGCCTTGTATGCCATAGGTGCTAGTAAAATTGAACACAAATTAACTTTTATAGCAACTAAAATGAATTTTATTTTGGGTTGTTTAACAGGTGTTGTTGGTTTGGGGAATCTTATTTATTTACTATAAGTTAAACCAAAAAAAATAATTATTTTCTGAACTATGGTAGGAAACAATAAGCTAATTCTTTATGCCGAGCTAATTTAGAATTTGTTAAATTAGAATTCACCTAGGGAGGAATAGCATATCACAAATAAATAATTGTTCTCCATCCATCAGAACCTATTCCTGTTTTAATCGAAGCATATAGATTGTGTATATCCATTATTTCTTGAAATCTAAGGGTCTTTATACGAGGAATTCTGGCTATTTTACTATGCCTTTAGTCTCAATAGACTTTTAGTTTCATGCGAATTTATTTTTATATGCTGCCCTTTGCAGAAGTTGTTAATTGATATTTTTGATTATTTGTCATCGCGTATTAAATAATATTGTATTGAATCTCAGTGTATTTGTAAAATAAAAGTAGTAATGTGAAATAACGCATTATCTTACACACTTAACTTAACAACCGCTAATCTATGAAATACAATAAGTCATTATTATTTTTGTCAATGCTCTTTTTATTAGGGAGTTATATAATAAACGCTCAGGAAGCCATTGTTTCTTCGGGTGGAGATGCTAGCGGCTCCAATGGAAGTTCTAGTTTTTCATTTGGACAAACGTTTTACACCACCACTGTAGGTGGAAGTGGCTCCTTATCGGAAGGTGTCCAACAGCCTATCGAAATCGAAACATTGAGTAATCCAGATTTTAAGGAAGTACAATTAAAAATGTCAACCTACCCAAATCCGACTACAAATTTATTAACGCTTTCTATAGAGACTTTAGATCAAGATGATTTAAGTTTTGAAATGTATGATCTTCTCGGGAAAACAATTTTAAAAAGAGCCATTACAAACGCTACCAATACTATCGACATGTCAACTTTTGTGTCGGGAACATATCTATTGGCCGTTAAAAGGAGAAATGAAACATTAAAAACATATAAAATCATCAAAAAATAATTAATATGAATAGAATAATTACTTTTCTCGTAATGCTTATGAGTATAACTGCTGTTACAGCACAAGCACCTTCTAGCAGAATTAGCTATCAAGCTGTTGTACGAGATGCGACCAACGTCGCATTAGCAAATACAAACGTAGGGCTAGAAATCACTATTTCGCAAAACTCAGGAACTGGCCCTTCCGTGTACTCAGAAACACAGAATACCACAACGAATATCAATGGAATTATAAGTATTGTTATTGGGAATGCTATGGGTTTTGATACTATAGATTGGACAGCAGGACCTTATTTTATAACCTTAGGTATCGATACTTCAGGGGGCACAAATTATACATTATCTAGTGTAAATCAATTATTAAGTGTGCCATATGCCTTACATTCATTAACGGCTGATGTAGCAGAAACTGCTGACTATGCGTCGTTGACCAATACCCCAGTTATTATTACGGCTGAGCAATCTACAAAAATTGATTTTATAACTATTACAGCACCAGTAGATGTAGATCAATTACAAACCGATGTCATCACTAATACTGCTAAAGTGTCTTTTCCTGGATTTGGAACTGTACCAGGAACTGCTTTAGAAGGCGATGACGTAATATGGACTAAAGTTGTTGATGATGTTTTTTATAATCAAGGTAGTGTAGGTATAGGTGTAGATGAAACCAGCAGTTTTGGAGGGGCAACGTTACATGTCGCTGGGCCTGTTTTATTTGATGGCGTTCCTGCAACAACAGTTCCTGGAAGTCTTTACTACGATAACACTGGAAATGGAAGTTTTCATTATATAGATAATACCAATACCGATGTCACCCTTAATGCTGGGGCAGTTACCTACAACAGTGGATTATGGACTACCGAGAATGGTGATGCAACAATAAGTACAGATGTTGTAATGACAGTAAATCTTGGTGTCGGAAGTGACGCGAGTGCTGGCATGGATTATGGATTCAGTAGTTTAATTATTAAAGAAAACAACACTAGAATTTTATTCGATGACAGTGATGATCCTTCAGGGACACAACCTGCCAATGACTGGCAGATAGAAGCTAATGCATCTGCTAATGGCGGTACGTCGCATTTTGCAATTCTGGATGTCACTGCAGGAACAACGCCTTTCAAAATTTTGGCGGGTGCTCCGGACCACTCTTTATTTATAGCAGAAACTGGAAATATAGGGATGGGTACGAATAGTCCTGGCAATACACTGGAAGTTGTGGGAAGTATTAAAGCAACATCATTTATTGGTGATGGCGCTGGGATTACAGGACTAACTACTGGTACAGGAGGACTTTCTAATATAGATGATACGCTTATTGCGGCCGATAGCAATGGAGATGGTACGGGCGAAATTGCTTTTCAAACCCAAAATACAACCCGAATGACTATTACCAATACGGGGGCAGTAGGAATAGGAACTGTAGCTCCAGTTGTTGCATTAGAAGTGGTAGGTGCTGTTAAGGCAAACAATATGACACTTAGTGGTAAAGCCAATGTTCAGTTGTTATTGATTTCTCCATCGATAGAGACTTCTGCCACAGCATTTCCAACGACTTATGATGTGAGTGATAAAAGCTTTATAACCCTTAATGGTGATGTGGTATCAACAATTCAAGCTTTTAACGGCGGTGTAACTGGTCAGGAAGTAACGATTACGGCATTAACTTCTGATATTACAATCGTGCACAATGCTGCAACTGCTTCCCAAAATTTTCAGTTGCTAGGTAATACGAGTATTGTGTTAACAGCTAATAGTAGTGCTAGATTTATGTTTGATGGTACTAATTGGTACTGTATAGGACTTAATAACTAAGATATGATAAAGACGTTATTTAATATATTTCTTTTGCTTGCAATAGCAAATACGATGTCTGCGCAGACATCAGAAAATTTTAGCTATCAGGCTATTATTCGTGATGCAGCGGGGAGCTTAGTTACAGAGACAAACGTGGCTATTCGTTTAAGTATACTAAAAGATACAGAAACGGGGACCGTTGTCTATAGTGAAACCCATAATCCAACCACTAATTTTTCGGGAGTAGTTACGGTATTGGTGGGTAATGGAACAGTAGTTTCCGGAGTGCTAAATGGTATCGAGTGGGGTACCAGCTCTTATTTTTTAAAATCGGAAACCGATCCCGCAGGTGGAACCAGCTATAATACCGTTGGAACGACTGCTATTCTAAGTACTCCATATGGATTGTCTAGTAAGAAAACGGATGTAGCACTAAGTGTAGATTACAACAATCTTACCAATAGACCAACGACGATAACTGCAGAACAGATCACTAAATTAAATTTTTTAAATGTTACAGGAACTGCCAATCTAGACCAAATAGAGAGTGAGGTAGCTGTGAATACATTGAAAACATCCTTTCCAGGATTTGGAACAACAGCTGGAACAGCATTTGATATTATTTGGTCAAAAATAGATGATAATCTCTATTATGATACTGGTAAAGTAGGGATTGGTTATACAGATACCTCCGGTTTTGGAGATGCCATTTTAGGTGTTAAAGATGGCATGATTTTAAGCCTTGGGGATACTGTTATTAATCCTACGCCAGGTGCTTTGTTTTATGATAAAAGCGCTAAAGGCTTTGTTTTCTATTATGATAATGCTGGAGTTCTGCAATCTCACGGGGACCGATCAGATAGATTTTAATACAGAGTCTAATGTTTTCAACGTTGATGGCGTGATAAAGAGTAGCGCTATCGTTGGCTCGGCAGCAACAACAGGAGTAGCTTTTGGAGAAAATGATTTGATCCTTGCTAGCCCAACTCCAGGCATTTATTTTGACGACACCAGTAGTACTGGTAGTTTTCCTAATAGGGATTGGTTAATAAAGAGCAATGATTACTTTGATAATGGGGAGAATTACTTTGCTGTTTTAGATACTACGGCAACACTTTCATCCGTTCCTTTTAAGGTTATGGCAGGGGCACCAAATCGTGCTATGGAAATAAACTCTAACGGAAATGTTTCTATTGGCAACTTGATTCCAACAGAACGATTAGAGTTGGATGGTATTGTTAGTGCTATTTCTTTTGTAGGTAGTGGCAAAAACCTTACCAATCTTAGTGGGGGAGGTACAGCATCTACAACGAATACAGGAAGTACTACGATTGGAGCTGATTCTGATGCAGATGGCAATGGGGGAATCCTTCTAGATACTTTTTCAAGTGGACTGTTTATAGAAAGTGATGGCACAGTGCATAATGGCGTGGCAGATCCCTTGTATCATTTAAATATTAGCGGAGATGTGCAATTTGAGTCACTTACAGCTACTGGTTTATCTGTAGGGGCATCTTTGGAAAGATCTGTTTTTACAGAATTGAATGCTGTCAATTTTGCACAATATGATGTTACCAATAAAGAAGTCGTATTATTTAATAATGGTGCTAGTGTTAGTGTGTTTGGGTTTTTGGGAGGTGTTAAAGGACAGAAAGTATGTTTTATCAATATTCACCCTACCAATACGGTTACCTTCTTTACTGTAGGCAATGAGATTGCTCCGGTGTCTATGGGAGCCAATCCTGTTTTATCTCAGAACGAAAGTCTTACTATGATTTATGATGGATCCAATTGGATTTATAGTGATTATGTAGTTTCGCCTTAACCTCTTGATACTACTTTTTAATTTAATAATCCCTACAGACCTAAATTAAGTGTGTAGGGATTTTTTTTATGATGATAATTTTCAAAAGCTTTTAATCCGTGAGGACTTATTCGTAGGGGTAACCTTAGGCTTAAGCCTCTAATATTTCAGAAATCAGGGTCTTATATTCTTGAATATTTCTTTCATATTTTTTCTGAACTCTAATCCACAATAAAAGACCAATGGCTAAAAGTATGGCTCCAATTAAATACATGTACACACTGCTATTTTCTCTAGAGAATACGGCAATTAGAATGCTGAAACCCGCAATTATATTTGTAATTATTACTAATTTCCACAAAAAGTGTTGATTAAAAGAAATTTCTACATCGGTTTCATTTTCAATATCTGTTTGTGATAGTTTTCCATGTACAACAATGCTGTTTAAAAAGAACAAGTACCACGCATACAGAATGCGTTTACGCATTTTAAAAGTTATGGAATTGTTTTTTTCGTGGTTCATATTAAATACAAACCCGTTAACAGGTCCAACGGCGGCTTCTAAACGTTTACTAATTACTTTAGGATTACTTTTTGATTTAAAATTCCATTTTTTCATAATAGTGTTTTCAATGTTTGGAAGGTACCAAGTTAGTTAAGGTGCTAATTTAGGAAATATAAACCGAATATTGCATCTGAGAAAGACTTGTGCAACATACTGGTGTAAGCAATTTTTGTAAGTAAACGAGAACCAGTAATACATGATATACTTCTTAAGTTGGCCTTTCGTTTTTGCTATTTTAATCGGTTATATCGTTTTTTAATGTCACAATATCTTTCAGTTTTTGCATCTCTTTTTTGACGCCTTTCCTAATTATAATAAAAAGAATTATTGCAATAACTACATAGGAAACATCAATTAATACAATATTCCAAGATTCCATGTGTATGCTAAATTCAGGTGTAATCATATAAAAGCCAATAGTATAAAAACCTATAATTACAGGCGCAATTACCTTATGAATTGTTTTTCTAAATTCATGAAAATGGAGCGTGTTTTCAGCAGTTTTTAATGTGTTATCAAGGTTACTTATTTTTTTTGCTTTATAGATACTTATTATTTCAATTAAAATCCTAAACACCAAACCAAAAATCATAACCCCGGCACCTAATCGGCTTAATACTTCTTTTACTGGTGCGACATAATAAAAGAATAAAGAAATGACTATAAGTGTAATTGACAAGATTATAATGGTACCATAATAGAAAAAATAGTTTTCTTTTTCCTTTCTCTTTATTTTTGCATAAAAACGTTCAAAGTTTGTAGCGGAAAGGTCAAGACTTTTTTTGCTACTTTCCCATTTATTTTGCAGTTCTTTAAAATCGCTATTCATTTTTATTATTTTTTAAAAGTGTTTCAAGGCGTTTTTTTATCCTATGGATTTTAACTCTAACGTTTATCGGTTTTATACCTATAACTTCTGAGATACTATCATAATCTTGGTTTTCCAAAACCATCATAATTATTAATCTATCTATTTTTTTTAGTTTTCCAATAGCGTTGTATAGCTCAGAATAATTGTTGTTTTTTTGTGTTTTCGGTTTCTGTAGTAGCAGCATTGTTTTCTAGATCTAATGTTGTAACTGTCTTTTCTTTTTTATCTTTTTTTACATATTGCAAACACGTAATTACTGTTATTCTGTAAATCCAAGTTTTGTAAGATGATGCTCCTCTAAATTTATCTAAATTATTCCATACACTAATAAATATTTCTTGAGACAAATCGTTGGCAGTATCTTTATCTCCTTTAACAAAACCCAAACACATTTGTAAAACCATGGGATGGTGTTGGCGATAAATTGTTTCAAAAGGTTCGTTTTTATTGTTATTCATTGACTAAAAAATCATTTGCAGTTTTATAAAACCATTCAGGTTGATCAAACATTAAAAAGTGTTTGCTGTTAGGTGCCATTATAATTGTTTTGATTGGTAAGCGAGAGTATTGCTTTTCATAGTTTTCTTTTGCTATTTTTACATCAGGGAAAGAGGCGCCTATTATTAAGGTTTCACATATCACTTTATCTAAAACATTCCTTAAGTCGAGTTTTAATAAGTCGGTATATCCATAAACCCAAGTTTTTCGGTCTGCTTCTGATATCCAATTTGCTATTATTCCTTTTTTATCTTCTTTTATTGTCATATTTGCGGCCATCATAGTCGCCATATTTTGAAATTGTTGGGCATCCATTTCAAGCATTTGTTTATTGTACTGACTTTTATAATAAAAGTTTTCTGCTGGTACATTAGGCATCATTCTTCACGCATACAAGGTAATGCTTCAACTATAATAATTTTAGAAACTTTATTCGGCAATTCAGTTGCTATATCAACAGCCAAATTTCCGCCCATACTATGACCTACAATAATAATATCAGACATCTTATTGTCTTTTATATAGTCAATAATACCGTTTTTTATATTTGAATACCAAGGCATTTCTATAGGCTCATTTCCATTGAAACCAGCATAGGAAAAGAGATAAGATTTTCTCTCTAAATTTAAACTCTCAACGGTTTCTTTCCATATAGAGCCAGGTGTTGCAAATCCAGGAAGATATAGTATTGGTTTTCCTTGTCCAACGATTTCTATGGTAAAAGGTGCAGCTTCTGCTATTTCGAGTAGGTTTGTTTCCCTATTTAATCCGGAGCTATTTGTGGTGTTTAGGGTAATAGCTAATAGGATAATAATTCTAATTAATTTTGTCATAATACTATTGTTTTTTTAATGGTTTGTATTCCTTTGATTAAAAAAAAATAGTATTTGTTACACTTTGGAATTATTTGTTTTGGATTTATTTTTAGTTGGAGTAGTTTTTCTAATTTTCGTTAACGGGTTAGCTAAGCGTAGTGCGGCAGTAAGCAAATTTTTCGTTTCCGTTTTAGTACGAAGCTAAAGCTTATTTTTTTTGATTTATTTTTTCTATTCTAAAGATAGAACCATAAGATTTGCCGACATTATAAATAGACATAGACCTTTTGGTTTTGCCCTAAAGCCCACATGATGTTTAGGTTTTGTCATCATTAGTGTTTTTTAATTATATTTTCAAAACCTTCCATTAAATCCACCAGCTTTTGTTTTTCTTCAAAACCCTTAGACTTTAGAGAGATATATGTATTGGGTGCAAAAGAGCTATAAGTTATATGTTTTTTATTTTGATATAGCCTGAAATGATAAGTTTGCCCCCGTAAATGACTTTTTGTAAAGTACTATCTTCGAAATTTAGTTTGGGTTTATTGATGTTAAATTTTTCTTGGCTTATACACGTATTTAGAAATTTCCAAAACAGTTCATATTCATTTTTCTTTATCCTCACTCTTTTTACTTCAGGCTCTAATTTATCATTAACAGGTTCAGAGATTTTATATAATTTAACCTGTCCATTATTCATATAAACGACAAGATCAGAATCTAATCCTCTTATAGGATAACTGGAATAACCAATTTGAATAATTAAGGCATTCTGGTCTTTCAATTTGAGCATTTTAGCATACCTGTTTTCTTCAGTAGTTTTGCCTTCAAATTTAATTTCCTTTATTTGGGAGTTTTGAGAACAAAGAATCATAGGGCTGAAAATAAAGAGGCATAATAAAAGTTTCTTCATAAATTACAGGTAACGTTGATGTGTATCTTAAGTTAGCCTTATCAAATATAAGTTATAAATTAAGAATCAAATCAGAAAGAATAAAAAGAGAGGATTAAGGTTATTTTGTGTATTGAGACTGTGATCTCGTTTTTCATGACAATCCCCTCTCTTTCCTACTATTATTTCGAGCAGTTCTGTGAGACTTTAGATCTCGTTTTTAAGATGCAGAAAAGCTAGTAGATCCTTTCTTTCGTAAACTTCATATATATGATTAAAAACACAAATTATTTCGGAATAGACATAAGTAAGAATGTCTTTGATGTGACGGGATCAGATGGTAAGCATTATCAGTTTAAGAATGATATATCAGGCTTTAAAAAAATGTTGAGTTTAACTAATGAATTTTCTCATTGTGTTATGGAATCTACAGGGGTTTATCATTTGCGTTTAGCGTATTATTTATATGAGAAAGCAATAGCTGTAAGTGTTGAAAATCCCTTGTCTATTAAACGTTTTATTCAAATGCGATTAACAAAAATTAAAACAGACAAAAGAGATTCCCAAATGATTTATGAATATGCAGTAAACTACGGCAATGAACTACGTTTATGGAAAGGCCGAGTACAACTCAAATAGCTTGTTCTCAAATAATAAGTCTAACTAACCTTTATACTAAACAAACCACAGCACTTAAAAACAAGTTGCAAACAGAAGAGTCTATGGGAGCTCCATGTACCCAAGTAATACGGTCATTGAAAAGAAGTTTAAAACACTTGAAAAATGAAATAGATAAGTTAGAAGATTCATTGCTAAAGTTAGTAAAACAAGATAATCAAGATTTGCTTACTAGAGTAGAAAGTATTCCAGGAATAGGTAGGAGATCAAGTATGTTACTGATTGTTTTGACAGGCGGGTTTGAACGTTTTAATAAGGCTTCAGAGCTTTGCTCTTTTGCAGGTTTAACTCCTATGGTAAGACAGTCAGGAATTAGTATAAGGTCTCGGTCAAGGATAAGTAAAATGGGTAATAGGCGATTAAGGAAAACGTTATTTATGTGTAGTCTTTCAGCTAAAAAATGTAATAAAGCATGCAAAGAAATCTTCGATAGAATTGTAGCAAAAGGGAAGAGTAAAAAAGTAGCATTAATAGCTGTATTTAACAAGCTTTTAAAACAGGCGTTTGCCTTAGCTAAATCGGGGTTGAAATATGACAGAAACTATAGAAGTGTTTTAAATAATTTAAATTAATAATTACTTGTTTTTTAACACAGTTCTTGGTTAGTTGCGTGGTTAAGCAACTAATTTCGTAAACAAATACGAGCCCGAAAAAATTCCGAAGGAATTTTCTAAATATGCACTTGCCAAAGCAATTAATTATACACGGTGTTACAAACAGTTTTTATTTTAGATTCTTCTTATAAATCAAAATTATATCCAAAACTTAATTGAACAACTGTATTTGTTGCTTTAATATCAATATCTCTAAATGGATTGGTTTGCTCATATTTTACAGCAATTAACTCATTAAATCCTTGATAAAAATTAAGTTCCACAAAAAAATCTTTAATATCTATTCCTATACCAAGATTAAGTCCGTAATCTAAACTTTTTAAATCTCCAAAATCAAATTCCCTTTTTTCCGTGTCCAATAAAAACCCTATTTGAGGACCAGCTAAAATATAAGGCTTGTTAAAAAATTTAAAATTTAGAGGAATATTTATATATGAAGTTTGGTATTTTATATTATCATAAAAATCTTCTCTATCTCCTTGTTGAGAATAAATAAGTTTTGGACGAAATGCGATTTTTTCTGAAAAGTCTAATTCATAGACAGCTCCAAGATGTAAACTGAAAGAGTTGCTGTGTATTCCGAAACTCTCTAAAATTCCATCGGAAAGCGTCGAGCCATTTACTCCTGCTAAAATTCCTATTTTGTTTTGCGAGAAAGTTAGAATTGGCAAAAAGCTTAATAACCCAATTAAAAGTGTTTTTTTCATTACAGTAATTTGATTTGAGTTAATTAGTAGTATTCGTAGGTTATAGTTTCTGTTCCATCTGTTTTAGAAGTCGCATAATCATCACTATCATAAGTGTAAGTATAATTTTTTTCCAAAATAACAGTATCGTTCGATATATCTGTTAAAAGTCGAGAAGTTGGATTATTTCTGAAAGAAAAGAAATCATCTATTAAAACTATGTTTGGTTGAAAATTAAGAAATGGGCTTTTTTTGGTGTCGTAAGTAAAAGTTAATTCCTCGTCAGAAATAGCAGTATTTAAATAATCGTGTTTTCTTGAAATCACATTATTATTTGAGTCATACTCAAAACTATATTCTTCCGAATATGTAGTTTGACCATTACCAATATATTGAATGTTGTCTATGTTGCTATTGTTAAACGAATAAAGAAATCGCTCGTCAAGAGTAGTAGTGTTATAAAAATCTTGTCTTTCTATAAGTATTCCGTTATTGTAAACATACTGTTCAATTGAACCATCTGAAACTGCATTTAAATCTTGAAATTCAGCTCTGTCTAAAACTCCATTATTATAGTAGAATTGCTTAATAAAATCGTCTCCAGTTTCTGCGCTTTGCAATCGGTCAATTTTGTTGTCAGCATTGTAGAAAAATGTTATGGAATAATTTCCGTTTCCGCTAAACGTAATTTTCTTGAGTAATTTAGTTGCTGCTTCAGATGTTGGGTCATCATTTCCGTTATTGTCATCTGATGAGCAAGACAAAATCGTTAATCCAATTAAAAAGATAAGTAGTAAATTCAGTTTTTTCATTGCGTAAAGTTTTGTTTAAATTGTTTGTAACAATGATATAATAAACATATGTTCATTATAGCTTTTATGTCTACAAATCTAATAGATTTATAATTGGTTTTGCATACAGTAATTCCTTAGCGTCAAATATAAAATTGACACCCTGTAAATAGTGCTTGATTCTCGGTTTTTAAATACTTTTTATGCGTCTATTTTATCAAGTATTTATTTGTTAAATTATGAGCTTCACTAAATAAAGAAATCAAAAATAAAAACGTGTTCCCCGATTATGAAAAATACGTTTATTTTATTTTCCGTTTTACTATTCACTCAAGCCTCGCTATGTCAAAATAAAAAAAATATTATTTATATGAATATAAATAATAATGTAATTAAGCACGTAGAATTCAGGTCTTTCGACAAGAATAAAACATATATAACCGAAACAGAAACAGATACAGCTCTTATAAAAAAAATTACTACGAAAAAAATTTGATGTATTAGACTCAACAAAGCATCGACAGGTAAAGATGATTTTAGCTAAGATTATTGGACCGGAATTTAATGGGGATAAAAATTTAATGATTCATCTCTATGATAAGAACACTAAAAAAATTAAAGCTGATTTAGAAAATGAAAGATATTGGGACTGGAATAAAAATAATTCTCATAAATATCAATCATTTCTTATTGGATCCAAAAATTCTAATGTAATGGAAGATGCTAAAAATCACTTATACTTAGATCAGTATGATTTTTAAAGAAACTTGTTTTTTCGGGAATCAAATTTTAAAATAAATCATCTCTATGTAAAGCCAAATAGAGAAGTGCTTATTTATTTTGGTGGTAAAGATATATTAGGAATTTTGGATTGGTCACTATAAGTCAATTTTGGGAAGTAATTATAGATATAATTAATAAAGTCATCAACAAATTTAAGCGATTTATAATAGAAAGATTATGGTTTTGTCTATGGTTTAATTTATATAACTTTATGATGGGTAAGTGAGTCATAATAATAAATTTACAGTTTTAATTCAAGCTTAAATGTTATTAAAAAAAATTATATTAAATTAATTTGTAATTCAAAAAAATGTATTTCATTTGCCTTTGAAATTTTATGCTTATTTTTATAACATATTATAATAGTTGGACAATTTGAAACCCGTTTCTGTGTTCGGGCTTTTGAACGCTAAGAAGTCATATTCAAAAGCTGCTTATCGTTTAAGTGACCGAATTTTAAAATTAACTTCTGCTTTTGCATCTATTGTTGCGAGTCAGCATCACTATGGGTTTTTACCTACTACAGAAAATCAAATACAAGTTTGATATGCCACTATTATTGTTTATAATGGAGCGCTTTTAGCTTCTAACTCTAACTTACACTACTTTAAACATAATAATGAATACTAAATACATAGATTTAATCAGTCAAACATTCGATTTCCCTCAAGAAGAATTTAAAGTCGATAATAATAAATTAAGCTTTCACGACATTGATTTAATGGCGTTAGTGGAAGAATATGGCGGCCCCTTGAAGTTTACCTATCTCCCTCAAATCTCTAATAATATCAATCGCGCAAAACAATGGTTTGCTAATGCTATTGAAAAAAACAATTATAAAGGGAAATACAATTACTGCTATTGTACAAAAAGCTCTCATTTTAAACATGTGTTAAATGAAGCACTAAAAAATGACATTCATATAGAGACCTCTTCTGCTTTCGATATCGATATCGTAGAAAATTTAAAAGCGGAAGGTAAAATAACCAACGACACCTATGTTATTAGTAATGGTTTTAAAAGGGCACAATATGTGACTAATATCGCTAGGTTAATAAATGAGGGTCATAAAAACTGTATTCCCATAATAGATAATTATGAAGAAATCGATTTGCTTTCAGAGGAAGTAAAGGGTAAATTTAATATTGGGATTCGTATTGCTTCAGAAGAAGAACCAAAATTTGAGTTTTATACCTCACGTTTAGGTATCGGTTATAAAAACATAGTCCCTTTTTACAATAAACTTATAAAAGATAATAAGAAAGTAAAGCTTAAAATGTTGCACTTTTTTATTAATACAGGTATTCGTGATAATGCTTACTACTGGAATGAGTTGCAAAAATGTTTGAAGGTTTACACCAGTTTAAAGAAAATATGTCCAAGTTTAGATAGCCTAAACATAGGTGGCGGATTTCCTATTAAGAACTCCTTAGGTTTTGATTTCGATTACGAGTATATGATTGATGAAATCGTCAATCAAATTAAAACAACTTGTGAAGCCGAAGACGTCGCGGTGCCTAATATTTTTACAGAATTTGGTAGTTTCACCGTGGGTGAAAGTGGTGGTGCTATTTATGAAGTGCTTTACCAAAAACAACAAAACGATCGTGAAAAGTGGAATATGATTAATTCGTCGTTCATAACGACATTGCCGGATACCTGGGCCATAAACAAACGATTCGTGATGTTGCCAATCAACCGTTGGAATGACTCTTATGAACGTGTTTTACTTGGTGGACTTACTTGTGATAGTGATGATTATTACAATAGTGAACAACACATGAATGCCATCTATTTGCCTAAGTACAATAGAGACAAACCATTATATATAGGCTTTTTTAATACCGGTGCTTATCAAGAAACCATAGGTGGATTTGGTGGTTTACAGCACTGTTTAATACCGTCGCCAAAACACATTTTAATTGATAGAGATGAAGACGGGAACTTGACAACAAAATTATTTAGTGAACAACAAAAAAGTGAAGACTTACTTAAAATTTTAGGCTATGCAAACTAAATCTTATGCTGGGATTCCGGAGGAATTCTCGAAATTAGAAACATCAAAAATCGTATTAATTCCTGTGCCTTATGATGGTACAAGTACCTTCCAAAAAGGGGCAGATAAAGGGCCTGAGGCTTTTTTGCATGCCTCAGAAAACATGGAGTTATATGATATTGAAACAGAAACGGAAGTCTACAAACAAGGCGTCTTTCTAGCAGAGGCCGTTACCGAAGCAAGTTCGCCGAAGCGATGGTGGATGCCGTACACCAAGCGACTAAACGCTATATTAAAAAGAACAAGTTTGTAACTATTTTTGGTGGTGAACACTCCATTTCTATTGGAACTATTCGAGCATTTAGAGATTATTACACTAGTTTAACCGTACTGCAATTAGATGCGCATGCCGATTTAAGAAAAGAATATCAGGGGTCAAAATGCAATCATGCCTGTGCTGTTTATGAAGCGAGCCGGACAACGAATTTAATTCAAGTGGGTATTCGTTCTATGGATGTGATAGAAACCACAGTCCTAGATAAAGAGAAAACATACTTTGCACATGAGATGGCACTAGATGATACGTGGATGGATTCTGCTATTGATCAGATGACAGATAATGTATTTATTACTATAGATTTAGATGTTTTTGATCATTCCATTATGCCTAGTACCGGTACTCCGAGCCAGGAGGCTTACTTTGGTATGAAACTTTGGAATTTTTAAGGCAAGTGTTTGAAGAGAAAAATGTGGTAGGCTTTGATATTGTAGAATTATGCCCTAATCCAAAGGAGAAGTCTTCAGATTTTCTTGCAGCTAAGTTGTATTACAAAATGCTTAGTTACAAATTTAAAAATGACGCTGCTGGTGACGATTTTGATAATGAATATAAGCCATCAAAATCTAAAAATAATAATTCAAAATTTAAAGAAGACGATGAGTACTAAAGGTCCAATTTCTCAATTTATAGAAAAACATTACTTGCACTTTAATGCAGCCGCGTTAGTAGATGCCGCTAAAGGGTATGAAGCGCAATTGGCTTCGGAGCTAAAATGTTAGTGTCTTTAGCAGGCGCAATGAGTACGGCAGAGCTAGGCAAGAGTTTTGCCGAAATGATTCGCCAAGATAAAGTGCAAATTATCTCATGTACTGGAGCCAATTTAGAAGAGGATATTATGAATTTGGTAGCACATTCACATTACAAACGGGTGCCAAATTATCGCGATTTAACGCCTAAAGAAGAATGGGATTTGCTGGAGCAAGGATTAAATCGTGTTACAGACACCTGTATTCCTGAAGAAGAAGCGTTTAGACGATTGCAAGAGCATATCGTAAAATTATGGAAAGATGCCGAAGCCAATGGAGAACGTTATTTACCACATGAGTTCATGTATCAAATGTTACTGTCACGGTGTTCTTGAACAATACTATGAAATTGATTTAAAAGATTCATGGATGTATGCTGCTGCCGAAAAGAATTTGCCAATCGTTTGCCCAGGCTGGGAAGACAGTACCATGGGAAATATTTTTGCTAGTTATGTGCTTAAAGGCGAACTAAAAGCAACGACCATGAAATCGGGGATTGAGTATATGACCTTTTTAGCTGACTGGTACACTGCTAATTCATCAAAAGGGATCGGTTTCTTTCAAATTGGTGGTGGTATAGCTGGTGATTTTCCTATTTGTGTCGTGCCAATGCTTTATCAAGATATGGAACGCACAGATACACCATTTTGGAGCTATTTCTGTCAAATAAGTGATTCGACAACCAGTTATGGCTCTTATTACGGAGCCGTACCCAATGAAAAAATCACATGGGGAAAACTAGATATTGACACGCCTAAATTTATTATTGAAAGTGATGCTACTATTGTAGCACCATTAATTTTTGCCTATTTGTTAGGTTTATAAAACGTTGTTATGGAAAGGAAAAAGGACAATTTAAAACGTGTAATAGTTGACTTTAAAAAGTTAACACCGGAGATTTTAGCCATGTTGGTAGAAAAGTTTCCTGATGGTTATGATGACCGTCATGTGATTTCTTTTAAAAATGCTAAAAACGAACTCATTGAAGCGGTAGAGCTTATAACAGAGGATACAAAATACCTGGTTAAAGTGAGTACGAAATTAGAAATGACCATGGAGAATTATGATGAGGATGATTATGAAGCA
Organism: Lacinutrix neustonica; assembly: GCF_026625145.1. Lineage (GTDB taxonomy): Bacteria > Bacteroidota > Bacteroidia > Flavobacteriales > Flavobacteriaceae > Lacinutrix > Lacinutrix neustonica. The sequence goes on from NZ_CP113088.1 coordinate 2,802,671, forward strand.
TTTGAAGATGACGATCCGAAGCGATTCAAGACCCTATGCTGGAAGAAAATGAAGAAGACGATTTCTAATGTATAACGTTGTAGCTTATCAAGTTGCGGGCACTATTAATCTAAAAGAAAGCAAAAAGCAATTGCCCTGGCAATTGCTTTTTCAGGATAGTGATGAGTTGTATTATCAAGTTTCAGAACATGCCTTCATGTATTTGTTTCAATATGGCATGGTAAGCTTCTTTAATTTAACAACGGTACAAATAAATACGCTGTTAGAACAAATAAATCCCTTTTGCAACGATTATTTTTCTGAAAATTTTTCTGAAAATGTTGATGTAATCATTGAACCCAATAAATTAAATGTCCAATTTAATCTTATTGTTTTACCAGCATTAGATCAAGAGATGATTCGTTTAGTGATGATGAATGCCTCACAGTCTGTAGCCTTAGATCGCTATTCAGAAATTACCGAAAATTTAATCATTGAAACAAACCAGCATACATTATTTCTCGAAAAACATGGGCGGATTAATATTTCGGAAATAAATTAAAACGTTTTATTGGGAAAATTCTAAATATTAAAAATAAAATTTCAGAAAACCTGTACATCTTTGATTCACCAGATATTACCTGGGAAAATGAAACTTTAAATAAGTTAAACATCGAGCTTAAGATTGTATTTGATTTGAAAGACCGTTACCGTCTCATTCATGATCGCATAGACATAATAAAGGAAAATTTAGAACTGTTTAAAGACATCATGGATCATAAGGAAAGCAGTAGGTTGGAATGGATTATTATAATTCTAATTATTATTGAGGTTTTTGATATGTTATTGCTTAAATTAGTGTAGGCCAAACGTTGTTTTATAGCGTATATAATTAAAATTCATAACCAGTAACTTTAGGGATAAAGGGACTAGAAGCGTCCGGACTTGTGGTTGAAAGTGTTTCCGGAACATACGATCACTAATTAAAAACTTACATTATGAAAGCATTATTAAAAATAGGAGTATTTGTCTTTTTTTCATCCTTTTTTGGTTTAACAAGTTTTATGACACCAAGTAAGGGTGAAGACATGATGCACGCTAAACGTCAAGATCAAAAAGCAATTACTGGGGTTTATGACGGACACGAAGATTATGGGTACAATTTTATTTACAAACTCACAGATGGTACAGAACGTACCATAACCTTTCAAATAGTAGAGGCAGAGGTGCTCAAGAGTCATGATTTAGATTCTGAGGCCTTAATAGGAGCTCATTTCAAGATAACTTACAGTATAACTACAGAAATGCTTATGGATGAGAATGATTTTGAAGAGGAGATCGAGACAAAAACCATAATAAAGCTAGATAGTATTGATTAATAATCTAATTAAAAACACTTAGGTCATGATTTACGGAGGTGAATTTTGACCTTTTTTTATATTTAAAAAAGTAAAATAACCAAGTATTATTTTTTTACTCTAAACCATCCTATGGGATGGTTTTTGTTTTATTAAATGATTAATGAATGCAATTAATTATATTATGTTAAGGGAGTACTAATTGTATTTTTATTGTGTAAAAAATTGGAATTGCTGTCGTACATTTAGTATTATAAATAAGAAAAAAGCACAAATAATGGGCGTTACAATTACTTACGAGGTTGGGGTGGAAGCTTTGCAAAATGCGCTTAAAGCTAATTATGATGCAGAATCTGCCTTCCGGCAGTTATTAGAAAAGGCGAATGACGAGGTAACAAGGTGTTACTTAATCGAAAAAGCGAATGTAATCAAACACTTTTCGATAACCATCGTGGGCCTATTAAAAGAAATGAGTATTCAGCCCTTAGAAAAAGGATCGGTGCTGGGAGGGGTTGCTAGATTGTGGTTTGATATCAAATCATTGGTCGTAGAGCATCATGCGCTGTCCATTATTGAAGAAGCTAAAACAGTAGAGGAGGAGTTCTGTGCGACTTATAATAGACTAATTAAAGCTGGGATTCATTCAGAAAAAGTATACAACGTATTAGTGAGTCAATTGTCTGAGATGCATGCCTTAAACTATCCCAACATGATTTTAAACACAAAATCAATAAATCAAACCATCCCTTTTTAAACATGACGTTTTAATCCAATTACGTTTCATAATCCGCTTTGAGTCAGATTTATAAGCTTTAATATCACATTTAAAACTCTATAGCTGAGGTCTTAAATTTACATAGATGCTACTTTTAAAGTTTAGAAGAAAAAGCTTATAACTATTTTTTTTTAGTTGTTTTGTGCTTTATAAATACGTCCCAAATGAAGTACCCATAAACAACTATGTACTCGATACTAATTATCCAGAGATTCTCAGAATGATTTGTGTTTGCATAAGCGAAATAACTTATAACAATAATAAAGGACCAAATCAAAGGGAATTTATAGTGGGTAAACACACTTAAAAAAACTAAGGTAGCGAGATACCAAGGATGCACAGTAGTACTCATAAATAAATAAAAGGTAAAGGCAAAAAGCATAGAAATGATGAGCTGTTTTGTCGTTTTGTTTTTATTGAAGAAGGATAAGTATAAAACGAACAGCAGTACGCAAACAGGTAATATTTTTCCAATAATAGCAATTTCATTCCAGCCTCTAAACCAATACCCCACTGCACGTGCGATATAGTATATACTGGCATTAAATTCAAAATCACCAAACCACAACCCAATAGTTTTATAGTAGTTGTCTATAAACGCTGATGTGAAAAAGGGTGCAAATAGTAAAAGTATAGTTGTGGCAATAATAGAATAGAAAGCAATCAATTTTGGCAAGCCGGAAAAGACAGATCGTGACAGTTTTAGTGCTACATTGGTATGTGATTTTTTGTTTTCTATTGAAATGTTAGGGGTGTCGTCGAGGTGAGCACATGGAGTTAGAGTAAGCGCATCTTCTTTAAGAGATTTGTCGGTTTCTTTCGCAAGAACTGTTTTCTTTTTGTACTTTAAAAAGTAGCCAAAAAAGAGCGGTAAAAACATGAGGGGTATCAATTTGGTAGCAATGGATGTTGCTATTAGCATACCCGCCATTTTCCATTTGCCGAATGTAACACATACAAACTCCAGACTAAAAAGAAAATCATCACCCCTTCAAAGTGTAGGTTTCCAGTAAGTTCTATGATTATAAACGGGTTTAATAGGTATAAAAATATGTTATGTATTGGCAACTTTAGCTTTTTCAGTAGTTTTGTACCAAAGTAAAGAATGCCAAAATCAGCGGCAATAATAAGTATCCTTAATACCACTACCGAGCCCACAATACTTTTACCCGCAAAAAAGCTTGCGATTATGAAACATAACTGGTTTACTGGAGGATAATTAGTAAAGTGACTGGCGTTAAGTGCTCCCATCCCAGCATACAATTCCTGTGCTTGAGCCACTGGAAATTCCCCTTTTAAAATAAACGATGCTGGTGTGTGTAAATAGGGGTTAAACCCTTCAAGTGATAGCCGTCCGTCCCAAATAAAGCGATAAAAATCTTGTGATAGATTTGGGATGGCAAATATAAAAACGACTCTAAAAATAAAGGCACTCGCTATTAAAAAGCGGGTATTATACTTTTGTAATTGCAGGAGTTTGTAAAAAAGGAAAAATAAAGCAACATACAGTGAGAGGAGCTTTATATCATCGGTTCTTGCTAAATCGTAAGCAAAAGTAAAGTAAAAGACACCACTAATAAAGCTTAGTAGTATGGGGAGTTTGTTACTTTTTATTAATGTTAAATTAAACATTCGTTTGCGTTAGAGATTACTCTTCATATTAAGTACAAAGAATGAGGGCTATTGCGCAATTTATCGGTTTGTTAGAGGTTTGGGATACCCATTCCTGAGGTTAATCGAGAACAAGTAGTGACGCGACCTTTCGGTAGGCTTAAAATACAAAGAATTATACTTTAGACGTTAAGGATTTAAAGAAAACATAACCAAAACCTAAAAACAACATGAGATGAAACGGAAACAACCCGAAATCACCACCTTGATCGCCAACCACAAAAGCGCTATACATGCCAAAAGCGAAATAAAGCATTAATAATCCTTCAAAAATCACATTTATCGAAATGTTATTTTTTAAATATTTATTGCCTTTCCAGCTGTCTTTTAGGGAGCTAATATTAAACTTTGGTGTGCGCACGAAATCACTACGCTTTCCTACATGACCTTCCAGTACAGCTATAGAATTGTGTAAAGAGAATCCCATCGCTATTGAGAAAAAAGTAAAAAAGAGCACGATATATTGCGCGAAATTTTTAAGACCACTACCATAGGTGCGTTTGTACATAAACCAATAACAGACGAAGAAAATAATAGTACTTATAACAAAGAAACTCATAATATAGAAGTAGGGCTTCAAATGCGCGTATTCGTTTTTAATATAAAGCATTGGGATACTTAAGACCCCTACGATTAAAACATTTAAAAACATAGTACTGTTTAATAAGTGTAATATGCCGTGTAGTTTTGTTTTTTTAGATATGTTCTTACTTTTAAGAACTTTCCACATCGTTTTTCTAAAGTTTTCTGCACCGCCTTTATTCCATCTAAATTGCTGAGAGCGTGCGGCGCTAATAACTACAGGTAATTCCGCAGGTGTTTCAACATCCTCAAGATACTTGAATTTCCAGTTTTTTAATTGGGCACGATAGCTAAGATCCAGATCTTCCGTTAACGTGTCGCCTTCCCAGTTGCCAGCGTCTAAGATGCATTGCTTACGCCAAACACCAGCCGTACCATTAAAATTAATAAAATGACCTTTGCTGTTTCTACCTACTTGCTCTAAAGTAAAATGAGCATCGAGAGCGAAGGCTTGTATTTTTGTTAATGTTGAATAATTTCGGTTTATGTGACCCCAGCGTGTTTGTACAACGCCAATATTGTTCTTTGAAAAATGAGGAATGGTACGTTTTAACCAATCTTTTTTAGGTAAGAAATCGGCATCAAATATGGCAATATATTCGCCTTTAGCAATTTTTAATCCCTCTTTCAACGCCCCTGCTTTAAAGCCTTTCCTATTGGATCGGCAAATGTGAACGATATCTAAACCTTGTTGCTTTAAACCTTCTATTTGATCGAAAGTCGTTTTTACGGTTTCATCTGTAGAATCATCTAAAACCTGTATTTCAAGCTTGTTTTTCGGATAATCAATAAGCGCAATATTTTCTAATAAACGCTCCATAACATACAACTCATTAAAAACAGGAAGTTGAATGGTAACGTAGGGCACTTCATCCGGATTATCAAAATCCGGAAAAGGTGTTTTTTTACTTTTCTTTTGTGCGCCGAGATAATTAAATAACAAATTAAGCTGCGCCAACGAATATATGAATATGAGTATTAATGCTATCGTGTAAATTACTATAATGCTAATTTCTATAATCACTTTTTAAAACTATATTTAAAGATCCAACCTAATATCTTAAAGCCTGCAAATATAGTTCCTTTTATTGTTCCGGACACTTTACTTATGCCAATTCTTTGTTTATATTTTACAGGTACTTCTTTATATGAGAGTTTCTGTTTCAAAGCTTTAAGCTGCATTTCTATCGTCCAGCCGTAAGTCTTGTCTTCCATATTTAAGCTTAAAAGCTTGTCGTATTTGATAGCTCTAAAGGGCCCCAAGTCTGTGAAATCGGCACGAAAGAGAACTTTCATTAGAAAAGTAGCCAGCCAATTACCAAAGATTTGTTGCGGCGTCATAGAGCCACCTTCACGCAGTCGTTTTACTCTGGTACCAATGACAAAATCGAGGTCTTCATTTATAATTGGAGCGACTAAGGTTGTTAATTCTTCGGGATAATCGCTATAATCACCGTCCAAAAAAACAATAATATCTCGGTTTTTGAGTGTGCATAGCGATATAATCCATGCCTTTTAAGCAGGCATAGCCATACCCTTTTCGCTTTTCAGTAAGTACCGTTGCTCCAGCTTTTTTAGCATTTTCTACCGTGTTATCTGTAGAGTTATTGTTGACAACAATAATTTCCTCGACAATTACGGGAATATCATGAATAACATTAGCAATAGAATCTTGCTCATTGTAGGCAGGGATTATGACTTTTATTTTGGTCATTTGAGGTCGCTCAGTTTATTTTTTTCGAATGATGCTAATCTGTCCGTTGTTTTATTTTTCCTTCAAAATATTTGATTGCATAAATTAAAGATAGGTGGTCATAGGTCAATAAAAAATCACATTTTATTGCTTATGAATCGCTCTATCAGCAATGTCATAAATGAGTCACCTTTGGATCTTCTTGAATGTAATAGATAATCCTTCTTTTTCTTTGGTTCTATTCCCTCAAGAAAAATATGAGCACTCTTTCGTTTTATTGGTGCAAAGGTACCTTGTTTTTTGAGTTTTCAAGTACTGAAATGGAATTTCCAGTTGGTTGTTTTTTATTAAGGATATAGGCTACATGTTTTTTATAGGTTTCTTTAGTAATAATTAAACCTTGACATTTATGTATCCTGTTTTTGGGAAACAACCCTATTATTAGGGTGCTACTTGGTTAAACAGAAAAAACGCCAAACAACTACTTTTTATTTAATAAATCCATCAAATTCACATCGTTTCCTAATAATATTTCTGTAGGGTTAATTCTACCATCCATACTATCGTTCTCTAATTTCAACACACCACGCGGACACACCGCAGAACAAACACCACATCCAACACAACTAGAGCGTACAATATTTTCTCCTTTTTGCGCATACGCTCTTACATCGATACCCATTTCGCAATAGGTTGAGCAGTTCCCACAAGAAATACATTGCCCACCATTGGTCGTGATTCTAAATTTTGAAAATAAACGCTGTTGGAAGCCTAAAATGGCAGCCATAGGACAGCCAAAACGACACCATACGCGATTCCCAAAAATAGGATAGAAGCCTGTACCAATCACGCCGAGAGAATATGGAACCAATTAAAAAGCCATAAAAAACACGTAATGTGGAGGCTTTAAAAAGAAAAACATCTCCATGACCACTAAAGGTATACATACCTATTAACGCCAATATCACAACGAAGTAACCTATGGCACCAAATTTGGCGTCCTTACCAAATGCGTTACGTTTAAAGGCCATTGTTAACCCAAAAACCAAGGTTAGTAAACCTGCAACACCATATAAAAAAATGTTTTTTGTTAACCAGTATTTACTAGAATCCTTACCCAAATAAGAGTGTATAACCGCAGTGGTCATGAGCACTACAAAAACCACAACACTATGAATAACCCAGCGCTCCACTTTCCATGCGGCTTGTGTTTTGTCGCTTAAATGTCTAAAGGAATCGCCTGCCGTTTCTGCTAAGCCACCACAACCACAAACCCATGAACAATACCATCGTTTACCGTATCTAAAGGTCAAAATTGGTGTTATAATGAAAATGGAAACAATACCAAATATAAGCATGGCCATACCAATCGAACCAGCGTTTATCAAAGCATCAACGCGATACTGCTCAAAATTATAATAGTTTAAAGGCCAAACATTTTTTAAATCGTAATAGGGTAAGTCTGAATTCATAACATACATGAATTCCGGAATTAAAAAGGCAAAAGCCAATTGAAAGAACATCACAGAAACCGTTCGAATCTGCTCGTAACGATTATGGCGGTATTTTAATATAAATTTATAACCAAAGGCGAGAATAGCAATGGTGTATAGTGTTCCATAAACAAACCATTGACTTGCCGGACGACCGCTAAGCAGTTGACTTAAGGGGTCGAAAAGGGCGACTAAACCCGTGTTTTGACCACCCGCTGCGCCCAAACCTAACCAAGTGGCTTTGAAATAAAGCACAATATAAAAACCCGTAAGCGCTAAACCTGTAAGCCATCCAGTTAAACCTCTTGATGAAATGGACTTAAACCACACGCCGTCATTTTTAATACCTTTACTTTGGCCTCTATAGGAAATATTTGCAAACCATAGGGTGCCTACAACGATAAGGAGTAAGGCTATCGTAAGCCAAAGAGCTTTATTACCAAAAGAAACATTAAAAAGGGCAAGGACTAAAATAAATAAGCCAGCCATGCCAGTTCCGAAGCTATTTTTTGTTTTGGAGAGAGGTCTTTAGCATTGGCTAAAGACATATTTTGAGTTGTTTTATTGTTCATCTTTTTTGGTTTAACCCTAGCGGTTTTCTAAACGGTTTGTAATTGTTGGGTGTATGCGTCGCAAATTTCTTTCTCAAAACGACTATAGAGTTCTGGATCAAAATTGGCTTCACACAAGTGATTAATGACATAATCTAAATCTCGTTTTTCAGTCAACCAGCGGTCTAAAACGTCATGCCGCATGCGTATTCCAAAGGTGTTTATTCCTAGAAACACATGCGTGTTTTTGTCATAAGCAACAGTAATACATTTTGTGTCATCGTCATGTTTCCAATGGAAGTGCAGTTCATTATTGGGTTTGTTTTTTTCTCCAAAAACCCAGCCATACGTTTGATATTCTATATCTAAAAATTTAGCACTATTAAACCAATGCCCTGGGTTATAGGCCATTTTGTTATCGCAAATAGTTTGGGCCAAAACTTCCCCCATCATGCGTCCGGTATACCAAACGGCTTCTATGGGCCTACGCTGCCCAATCGCTTGACGCTGCTGCGCGCAATCACCTATGGCATAGATGTCCGGGATGTTAGTTTCTAAAAAGCGATTTACTAACACCCCTTTGTCTATTTCAATGTTCGTGTCTTTTAGAAAATCAATATTTGGGGACACACCAGCTGTTAACCCCACAACATTACAGTCTATTTCTTCACCAGTTTCTTCAATAATTATGGAAGACACACGACCGTTCTCGTCGGGTTTGATAGCTTTTAAATTGGTAGATAATCTTAAATCGATGTGATGACTTCTAATATGTCTATTTATCATTTCACTTTCACCTTGAGGCAGCACGCCATTCCAAAAACTCGACTCCCGAACTAAAAAGGTTACGGGAATGTTTCGGCTAACCAGCATTTCGGCTAATTCAATACCTATTAATCCACCACCAACGATTACCGCACGCTTACAAACTTCATTGTTTGGCGCATTAAGCTCTAAAGTTTCTAAATCCTGTTTGCTGTATAAACCTTGAACGCCCTCTAAATCTTGACCAGGCCAGCCAAATTTATTAGGTTTACTCCCTGTGGCAATGACTAATTTGTCATATTTTAGAGAATCACCTTCTGCAAAATGCAGTGTTTTCGAGCTTGTGTCTATGGTTTTTACGAACCCTTTTTTTAATTCGATCCTATTTTTTTTCCAAAACCAGTTTTCGTAAGGTTGTGTGTGCTTAAATTTCATATGTCCCATATAGATATACATGAGTGCTGTTCTTGAAAAGAAAAATTCGCTTTCGGCAGACACGATCGTAATCGTTTTGTTAGACTGTTTTCTAATGTGTCGTGCCAGTGTTACACCGGAAATTCCATTTCCTATAATTACAACGTGTTCCATATATTTGGCTTGGCTTTTGAATGTGTATTATCTATATGTCGTTTTTAAAGATAACAACTTAATGATTGGTAAGATATTTAGAATGCTTATAAATTAGAAAAGTTTTGTAAGCTTTCTAATATTAAGAGTTGTTGGGAAATTTATTGTCTCTTTGAAAGTTTATCGAAAGTATTGAGACTGAAGTTTATATTAAAAGGAAATTAAAAATAAATTTATCGGTCTCAGGAAATGGATGTAAAAAAAACAACAATAGTGATGGTGATGCTTCTTCTCTTTGGAAGTTTTTCTAGTAAGGCACAAAATTTAGATGTTTTTTTAAATAAAGCAGACGCCTTTTTTAAAGTCTATGTGTTTGAGGGTAAGGTAGATTATCATCGTATTAAAATAGATCAAACGGTGTTAAATGACGTCTTAAAAATAGCCAAGGGAATTGATTTGGAAAAAGAAAATGCTGCTAATTATCAGGCGTTTTGGATTAATGCCTATAACTTGGCTGTTATTAAAGGGATCACAGACAGCTATCCCATTCAGTCTCCTTTAGATGTTGTGGGTTTTTTTGATGAATCAACTTATCAATTAGCAGGGAAGTCTTTAACACTCAATACTATAGAAAACCAGGAGTTAAGGAGCCGTTTTAAAGATGCTCGTTTTCATTTTGTGCTGGTTTGTGGCGCTATGGGTTGTCCGCCCTTAATTAGTGCGGCTTATTTGCCAAGCACATTAGAATCGCAGTTAGAATTACAAACTAGAAAGGCTTTGAATGGAAGTTTCTTAAAAGTCGATACCAAGAAAAAAAAGTGGAAAGTTCACAAATATTAAAATGGTATAAGGCAGATTTTATTGGGAATGGTTTAACAGAAATTGATTTTATTAATAAGTATCGCACTATCAAAATACCAGCGGACTATACACTGACCTATTTTACTTATAATTGGAATGTAAACAAACAAAACTAACATACGCTTGGTGTTGATCTTCATCTCGGAAATCAATTAAAAGGGTATTCTAAGTGCCGTGTATAATCATTGAATAGATAAGTATTGTTGCTTAACAAGTGGCATATTTCAAAATTTTTGGCTTGATAACGAAGCGGTATTAACTCATTTTTATAGGCTCATTTCTTATCTTTAGAGAAATTTCCCTCTTTATGAAATACATCAAGTTTCTTTTTTTGTCTTTTTTTTGTGTCACGCAATCTTGTACAGCACAGGCATCAAAAATTAATGGGGTTAGTTTTGTTGCGTCTCGAATACCTGTTACTGATGAACACGTCAATCCTGTAGTTTCAATACATGCCAATTATGCAGCCATCATGCCTTTTGGTTTTATTAAAGACCTAAAAAACCCTAAAATTATTCACAATACCGAAAGACAGTGGTTTGGAGAAACAAGAGCGGGCGCAAAGCAATATGCCGAGCGTTTGAAAGCCCAAGGCATTAAAATCATGATAAAACCACAAATTTGGGTGTGGCATGGCGAATTTACGGGGTTTATAAAAATGGAGACAGAAACACACTGGAAGGCATTGGAAGAGTCCTATTCCACATTTATTTTAGAGTATGCAGATTTAGCCCAAGAAATTGAGGCAGAAAGTTTTTGTATAGGAACAGAGTTAGAACAGTTTGTAGCCAACAGGCCCGAGTATTGGTTAAAATTGATCGCTAAAATTAAAAAAATCTATAAAGGGAAGCTTACTTATGCTGCCAATTGGGATGAGTTTAAACGGACTCCCTTTTGGAATGCTTTAGATTATATTGGTATTGATGCCTATTTTCCTGTGAGCGATAGTAAAACACCAACGGTTGCTGAGTGTTTAGAGGGATGGAAAACACATAAAGACGTCATGAAGCAGTTGTCAAATCGCTATAATAAGCCTGTAGTGTTTACTGAGTTTGGTTATAGAAGTGTGGATTTCACAGGAAAAGAACCCTGGAAATTTGACCGTAGTATGAGTGTGGTAAACTTAGAAGCCCGGACCAATACCACCAAAGCCTTATTTGAAGCCTTTTGGAAAGAAGATTGGTTTGCAGGTGGGTTTATTTGGAAGTGGTTTCATGATCACGAAGTTAGCGGTGGCATTAGCAATTCACAATTTACACCTCAAAATAAACCGGTTGAAAAAATAATAAAGGAGTATTACCGTTTGAACTAAAATAAAGCAGTTAAAAGCACAGAGGAGAGGTCATTATTGTGTGCTTCAGTAGAGATCATTCGTTTGTTTATAGTTAAAAAAAATGGTATTTCCGGTCCTTACGAATGTTGTTCTTCTATAATTCAAACGCAAACATTTATATAATAAAACAAATATGCGAACACTAGCCATAGGAGATATTCATGGAGGACTCAAAGGGGTAGTACAACTTTTAGAACGTGCAAAGGTGACTCCGGAGGATACCCTCATTTTTTTAGGAGATTATGTTGACGGTTGGAGTGAATCTGCACAAGTGATTCAATTTTTGATCGATTTGTCAAAAACGAATACCTGTATTTTTATTAAAGGAAATCACGATGTGTGGTGTGAAAATTGGTTAAGAACACGGCAAGAGGAACCGGTATGGATGGAACATGGCGGTAAAGGAACTGTTGATAGCTATGAGCGATATTCTGAAGATAAAAAGAGACAACATCTTCATTTTTTTGAAGCCATGTGCTTGTACTATCTTGATACGGATAAACGCTTGTTTATTCATGCCGGTTTTACTTCTGTTCATGGTGTTGAGCAAGAGTATACAACAAGAAATTTTTATTTTGATAGAACCTTATGGGAGATGGCTTTAATAATGGACAGACGCATAAAAAGAGAGTCTGAAATCTATCCCAATCGGTTAAAGCATTATTCGGAAATTTATATAGGTCACACACCAACCCTTAATTATTCGAAAGAGAAACCGATGCATGCTATAAATGTTTGGAATGTAGATACTGGAGCAGCCTTTACAGGGAGATTATCTGCTATAAATATTGAAACAAAAGAAATCTTCCAAAGTGATACTTTAAAGGATTTGTATCCAGATGAGTTGGGGAGAAATAAAAGCTAACAACATATGTGAAAAAAGTAAAATTAACTCAGGCAATATATTTCTTATAATACCTATGTAAATCATCTGCTGTGGCACCAAACCAATGTTTTACATAAATAGCACAAAAATGATATTGTAGTTTCCATATGCCATGGAGTTCGTACCGTCGCGCTGAGGTTTTTATCTTTTTATTAATAACAACGAATTCCTGACGTTTATAAAGTTCATTAATTAATAGGTTGTCTTCATAGATGGTATAGGCTTCATCAAAACCACCAATATCTTCAAACAAAGCTTTGGTAATAAATTGACTTTGGTCACCACCACGACAGGCTCGCCAAGAAAATTGTGTAAACCAACTCATGAGTCTTAACCACCAGTGATTACAGTCAAACTTCAGTCTGAAACAACCTGCAGAATTTCCTTTTTTTACTTCATTAATAATAAGCTGATCGTAGTTTATAGGTGGAAAAGAATCGGCATGTAAAAAATAAAAAATGGGCCCTCTAGCCACATGTGCTCCAGTATTCATTTGTTTGGCTCTGCCTTTTTCTGAAGACAATACAGTGATATTAAGGCCTAGGTTTTTTATAATGTCTTGAGAACCATCTGTGCTACCACCATCAACAACAATGATTTCAGAAATATTTTTTAGGCTTGCAGTATCTATTAAATGATATAATAACGTTTCAATAGTTTTTGATTCATTAAGAATAGGAATAATAATGCTAATCATAGAATAGTTTTCAAAGAAATGGGCGCATTAATTTTTATCGTTTAAACGCCAGTCGTAGTCTAAATACTGTATTTCAGTATTAGGGTTTATATTAACCGTACTGTAAATGTTGATATACTCTTGGAGTGTTCCATCGTCATTAAAATCACCTTTATACCATTTAAAAATCTCGGAAATTTTTGCAAGGTTTTCGGTGATTTCATTTTTTTTAGAATTATTTATAAAATCCTTGGTGGCACGTTCCATTAATTCCATCACGTTTTTTTCAGTGTAAGCTTCATTTAATAATTTAGGACAAGACGCCGAGGCACAATTGATGGCAAAATGAATTCTAGGTTCATTCATTTTGCGCAAAATACCATTTTCTAATCCTGCCGGAGAAAACGCCTTTCCACCAATCTCAAAACGATTTTTTAACCACGGATTATCAATATCTTTAATGCTTTTTACAGGATAATTATCAATAATTAATTTAATAGTATTCGCATTGTAAACATTTATAAAGTACGCCAATTGTGTGTTTATACTCCAGTCTTCTTTAGGGGCTTGTTGTTCTAAATAATGAATGTATTCGTTTAGTGCATTAGATTCGTTTTTAAACCCTTTATAGTCGACATCGCCATTTTTTGCCACGTATTTTTTTAATAAACTGTTCCAGGCCGAATGGTCTAAATTTGAAGCATTTGTTGTTGGTATAGACGTTTCATCAGTTTCATTAATTGTTTTTATAGGTAATCCTTTGGCCGAAAAACAGCTATTAAGGGATATGGAGATAATGGATAAGAAGAGTAATTTTTTCATTGAAAGCGTTTTATCATTTCTGTGGAGACAGAAATCTAATTATTTTTTAAATTTTAAAGGATAAAGTTCCTGTTGAATAAAATCTTTTGGGAAGTCTTCGTCGCCACTAAATCCTAGTTCAATATCCTGACCATCATACGGGACGTGATTGGTGTTAAATAGATAATCCCAAAGGCTTAAGGTTAAGCCGTAATTTACACCATATTTTACGTTTGCGGGTAGTTTTTTAGCATGATGCCGGATGTGCATTTTTGGGTTATTAAATAGATACTTGAGTCGGCCATAATCCCAACCTAAATTGGCATGATTTAAATGTCCTATGGTGATACTAAAAAAATGAACAATAGCCACATGTTGTGCATCAAAACCGCCAATAATTGCAATGGGTATGTAAAGTAATGATTTATACACAACGGGTTCCATCCAATGGTATCTTAAATGTGCAGCAAACCCCATTTCTTTGACGCTGTGATGTACTTTATGGAAATTCCATAGTAAGGGAATACGATGTAACAATCTATGGGTATTCCATTGTGTGAAATCGCTAACTATGAAAAAAATAAGCAGCCCCAGCCACAACGGAAGTTGATCGACATCGAACAATTGAAAATTTGAAACTGAAAGCCCAGCGAATCCTAAAATATCATTAAAAAATTCGGAAGCGGTTTCAGATAGTGCGATGAGTATAATTAAATTCAGCAAAAAGAAATTAAAAAACATATAAAAGGTGTCTAGCCAAAAATCTTTTCTAAATATAGACTGTTGTTTTCGCCAAGGGAAAATAATTTCGAGAATCCAAACTAAAATAGAGATCACAATCAAGCCATAAAAATAATTATCCCAATGGTTGATTGCGATAATTTCATTTTTCAGGTAATTCCAGTATCCTGAATAGGAATTCTTTATGAGATCTATATATTTGTCCATAGCAGTTAGTAAGTCGTTTTATTAATGTAAAAATAACACATTAAAAAAGTATATTTAAACCTATAAATAATAAACCATGAGAAAAGTAGACCGCTTATTAAGGGAGTACGGTGAAAGTCACCGAGACGCGTTTCAATAAAATAATACATTATTTCTGTGTGCCTGCCATTTTCTTTAGTATCATTGGCTTGTTAGCCGCAATACCAACTGGAGGTGTTTTAAAGGATAGCGTGCCCACAGGGCTGTCTCCTTATATGCATCTTGGTACTTTAGTTATTCTTTTAGGGCTTATTTATTATTTACGGTTATCTCTTTTACTTTTTATGGGTATGTTGGTGTTTTCGGTACTCGTGCTTTTGGGTATTAATGCCATTGCAACGTTAGATTTCGCACCACTATGGGTGGTCATGCTCGCTATTTTTGTTGTGGCTTGGATTGTACAGTTTATCGGTCATAATCATGAAGGAAAGAAACCATCATTTCTCAAAGACATTCAATTTTTAATGATTGGTCCAGCCTGGACTATGAGTCATCTTTTTGAAGCTTTAAAGATTAAATTTTAATATCAAAGGCCTGCCTAGCAACAGCCACCACCATCATAATGGTATGTAGATTCGCTAATAAAAATATCATCCCTTCCTAAATCTGTTATAGCACCAGCGGTCTTATCACAAATAGCAATAGGCTGATTTTTAAGTAAAATGTGTCCTTTGTTATCATCGAAAAAATCCTGATCACCATAATAAATAGCCGCCTTACCTGTAAAGATACACGGGCCGTCTTCCGGCATTGGGTCTTTAATAGCGGCCACCTCGATAGATTCTATATAAATTAATTCATCTGTTGGATAATTTTTAGGATCTAAGATTCTGTATGGTTTTCTAGCTCGAATTTCAATAGTACCAAAACCAGCATCGGTTAATGCTTTTACATAGTCTGCTATTGGTAAACTACCACTTAAACATAGGGCTCGTAATCTATCATCGTTACGCAAAGTATCATTCATGTCTTGTTCACAAGTAGGATCACTCATTACTAATTTACCATGTGGTTTTAAAACACGGTACATTTCTTCGATGGCTTTCTTTAAATCTTCAGCTTTAAAAATATTGAATAAACAGTTTTGCGCGGCAACATCAATGGAGTTGTCTTCGACATTAAGATTTAATGCGTCTCCCTTTACAAGATCGACGAAGTCACTTTTAAACCAATCGTTTTGTGCTTCTGCTTCTATAAAATTTTTGCGCGAGGCTTCCAGCATTTCATCCACAACATCAATACCAATGACCCCCCCTTTTTGACGATTAAAATAGGCAAATTGTAATAGCTCCATACCGCCACCAACACCTACATATAGCATTTTAGGATTGTTGGTTAAGTCGCGGGCATTCACCGTACTCCCACAACCATAGTTCATTTCCTGCATGATACGCGGGATTTTTAAACCAGGTAATTCCCAAATGGGGTTTGTAGTACAGCATAATCCAACATCTGGTGTTAAGGCTGCTTCTTTGTACAAGTCGTTTGTTGCGTTTAAATAGCTCATAATTTTTTTTAGTTTTCGGGGAGTAGTAGGCCGTTTGCAGTATCAGAAAGATTCAATGTTGCTTACAGCAAGACTACCAAGTATTAGAGTGTTTTTATTAGTTCTTTAAATAATGTAATCATGTTGGGCTCTGCTTTTGTTGCCATAGCAATAATCTCAGAAATATCAACCGGCTCAAGGTTTTCTCGGATCGCATTCATCAGTTAATACTGAAATAGCAGCGACTTTTAATTTGAGGTGATTAGCTACAATAATTTCGGGAACGGTACTCATCCCAACAGCATCAGCACCAATAATTTTAAGCATTCGGTATTCTGCTCCGGTTTCCAATTGAGGGCCGACAACGCTAGCGTATACGCCCTTGTGTAATGTGATATTATTTGCTTTTGCGATGGTCTCGAATGTGGTATTTATATCCAAATTATAAGGGGCGCTCATATCTGTAAAACGTTCACCTAAAGCTTCAACACCTTTAAAAGCTAAAGGAGAACTGCCTTGTAGGTTAATATGATCGTCTATGAGCATCAGCTCTCCCTTTTTAAAATTGAGATTGACTGCTCCCGCGGCATTAGAAACTAATAAGGTCTTAATGCCTAGTTTTTCCATAACACGCACAGGGTAGGTAACATCTTGAAGCGTATAACCTTCATACAAATGAAAACGGCCTTGCATAACAATGACTGTTTTCCCCTCTAAGATTCCGTAGATTAATTTACCTTTATGAAACTCAACAGTAGCGGTTGGAAAATGTGGAATATGGTTATAGCTTACTTCTTCAATGACTTCTATTTCATTAGTAAGCTGCCCCAATCCAGTGCCTAGAATTATTCCAACTTCAGGAGACTCAAAGCCTTTGTCTTGCAAGTATTCAACTGTTTTATTTATGTACTTAATCATTGTTATTTATAATATTTTGTAAAGGTTCAATGTACTCCAAATCTTCGTATAAATCAATATCATTTAGGGTCTCCAGCAACTGTATTTTGTTTTGCTTTAAATTGGCAACAGTGTCCTTAAAAACAGTTTCCGTTCCCCAATTTTTATTTTTAAATACTGAAGCATGAAGAGTTTTCATGCCTAGTAAATAATAACCGCCATCTTCTGCTGGACCAATCACGACATCATTAGCGTCTAAACCATGGAAGGCTTCATTGATATGGGTTGGTTGAAGATGAAACAAATCACTGCCGACAATTACTATTTTTTCATAACCATTCATAAAACCATTTTCAAAAGCCTTTTGCATGCGCTCACCTAGATCCTGACCCACTTGTTGGTGCTTTTGAAAAACCGAGGCCTCCCAAAAATCATTCTCCTTAATATTATCAGAATAATATACTGCCTTATCAGCATCCACTTGCTTGATTACTTTTTCGGTATGTTGGAGCAAGTACTTGTAAACACGTAAAGCAGCTTCATCACCAA
Organism: Lacinutrix neustonica; assembly: GCF_026625145.1. GTDB lineage: Bacteria > Bacteroidota > Bacteroidia > Flavobacteriales > Flavobacteriaceae > Lacinutrix > Lacinutrix neustonica. The sequence goes on from NZ_CP113088.1 coordinate 2,820,581, forward strand.
CTGTTTTAGCCAAACGGGTTTTGCATTTTCCTAATTCCGGATTTCGGGTGAATGTTATAATGAGGTTTTTTGAGTTCAATTATTTTTATTTTTTAAGTGTGCTAAAAACGGATACGGTTACAATGAACTTATTCTTTATTTTCATAAACGTGCTCGCCTCTCAATAACCATTTGCTCCATGCTTTATTGAACGTATGCACTTTTTGGGTTTCTTTATTGTTTGAATCTATGATACTAAACGCCTTATTTTTCCATTCAAAAATACCGCCATATAGATTATAAACATTCGTGTACCCTGCTTTTTTTAACTTCGCTCCAATGGTTTCAGAACGAATGCCAAGAGAGCAATAGACCACTATCTTTTTGTCCTTATTTGTATACTTTTTTTCAACTAAAGCCAAATCAAAATGATCATAACCAACATAAACAGCGTCTTTTAAATGGCTTACAGAATATTCTTGAGGCTCACGAGCATCGAATAGTATCGTTTTGGTTTTAGGCATCGCTAACTCCTCAACTGAAATATAAGGCACACTGTTATCATTATATTGCTTTAGCAATGCATCAAGCGTTTTTTGTGCACTCGCTTCTACAGATAAAAAAGTAACTATTAAAAAGAGGATGTATTTCATGATGGTTTATGATTCATCTATATTATTCTGTTACAACACCTTGACAGCTACTTCCTGCCCCAGCAGTACAGCCATAGCAGTGTTGGGAAATAACGATGTTTCGGCCTTCTAATAATTCTTGTTTGTATTCTGAAATATGTTTCGATTTACTATTTACTGGCAACTCCAACATTTGGTTAAAATCACAATCATATAAATAGCCATCCCAACTCACTGAAAGTGTATTGGTACACATTACATTTTTAACTGCTGCCGGATTGTAGGCTTCTACTAAGGCGTACATGTAATCTTCATAATTTTCTGAGGCAATTAAGTAATCCGGAAAACGTGCGATTGGTAAATTCGTGATGGCAAATAAATTGTGAAACTGAATATCAAAATCTTCTTTTAACGCTTTTTTGAAATCTTTCTCCATAGTAGATTGATTTCCTGGTAAATAAGCGCCATTAGGGTTGTAAACCAAATCTAGTTTCAAGCCACTATTTGGCATGCCGTAACCTCCGGCGTTTAACTCTTGCAAAGCTTTAATAGAGAGATCAAAGACACCTTCGCCCCTTTGTTTGTCTGTCTTTCCTCTAGTCCAATGTGGCATCGAAGACACGACGTGAATGTTATGTTTTTTAAAAAAATCGGGTAAATCGTAATGCTTTTTATTGGCCCTAATAATGGTCAAGTTAGAACGCACAATAAAATCTTTAACACCCACTTTAGAGGCTTCTTCGACAAACCATCTAAAGTGCGGATTCATTTACGGAGCACCACCAGTAAGATCCAGGGTATGAGCGCCTGTCGTTTTTATCACGTCAAGAATTTGTTGCATGGTGTCACGCGTCATGATTTCTTTCCTATCTCGGACCAGCATCTACATGACAATGTTCACACACTTGATTGCACATGTATCCCACATTGATTTGTAGGATCTCAAGTTGTTTTGCTTTTAAAGGAAATTGGCTAGTTTCAGCGATCTTTTCTTTAAACGTAGGTAACTCACCACTTTTAAAAATACCGTTAGAGAGGATTTCTAATTGTGTATTACTCTTCGCTAAATCACTATCTCTTTTATGTAATGATTGTGTTTTTACTTTCGTCATCAATTAAGTATTACTTCATCTTTACGTAAAATATGTAAAGCTAGTTTTGTTTTTGGGACTATTTTTAGATTTTGAACCTATTTAAGGTTTACTTATTCGTTAACAACGATAAGGGCCTTACATTTCCAGTTTATTAACTTTATTCATCATTTGAACCCCATGTACTAAAGTGGCACCACTTTTAATAGCTGCACCTACATGTAAAGCTTCCATCATTTCTTCCTTAGTAATACCGCGTTGTAAGCCGTCTTTGGTATAGGCATCAATGCAATACGGGCACTGTTCGGTATGTGCAACGGCAAGAGCAATTAAAGATTTTTCTCTCGCTGTGAGGGCGCCCTCTTCAAAAACTTTTCCATAATAATCAAAAAATTTATCGCCTAATTCCTGATTCCATTCGCTTATTTTTCCAAATTTTCTAAGGTCGGCTGGGTCGTAATATGTTTTCTGCATTTAAATAAAATTTTAGCTAAGATATAAATCTTATCTTTTATGTCGGAAATAGAAATCGTTCATAACAAACATTCCCACAATTATATTTTAAATTAGCACAATAAATAATTTTATCATGAATGACTACTTTTTTATAATATCTGTATTGGTCATATTGTCAGCGGCTTTTGGTTATATAAATGTGCGCTTTTTTAAGCTGCCAAACGCTATAGGTTTAATGTTGATTACCATTCTGTTTACCTTAGGCATTTTTGTGATAAGCTATTTTGATGCTACGCTATTAGATGCCGAGCGATACATCATTAAACAGATAGATTTTAAGGCTGTTTTATTGGATATTATGTTGAGTTTCTTGCTGTTTGCAGGAGCGTTACATACAAATTTCGAACAGCTTAAAGTGCAACGCTGGCCCGTGTTAGTGTTTTCAACTTTAGGCGTATTGGTTTCTACGTTTTTGGTCGGTACCGTAATGTATTTCATGCTGCAAGTACTCGGGTTGCCCATTCCGTTTATTTATTGTCTCTTGTTTGGTGCTTTAATTTCACCTACAGATCCCATCGCTGTTTTAGGGATACTCAAAAAAGCGGGGGTTCCAAAAAAATTAGAAACTAAAATTGTAGGGGAGTCCTTGTTTAATGATGGTGTTGGAGTTGTTGTCTTTTTAACTATTTTTCAAATAGCCAATTTAGGAATGGAAAATGTAGAAGTCCTAGATGTAGTGAAACTTTTTGTTCAGGAAGTGGTAGGCGGTATTCTTCTAGGAGGGGCTTTAGGTTGGATTACTTATCGATTAATGCGATCTATAGACGATTACGATATAGAAGTCATTATCACATTAGCGGCTGTTATGGGAGGGACATTGTTAGCACATCAATGGCATGTGTCGGCACCATTGGCAATGGTAACTGCAGGGCTAATTGTTGGAAAAGATACGGTTAGAAGTAGTGCTATGTCTGAAACAACGGAAACCTACGTAGATAAGTTCGGGAATTAATAGATATTTTATTAAATACTATCTTATTTGTGTTAATAGGTATGGAAATGTTAGTATTGGCTTTGGAAGGAGAGTATATTGTTGCTGGTTTATTGGCCATACCAATCGTATTACTATGCCGTTACGCTTCTTTGCTGCTACCCATTAATTTCTTTAAAAAGAAGTTGAATTTTGTTCCTAAAACCACTTTAATTATGACTTGGGGCGGTTTGAGAGGAGGAATATCCATTGCCTTGGCATTAGGTTTAACAGAGGCTATGCATCGGGATTTATTTTTGGTGGTTACTTATATAGTAGTGGTGTTCTCTATCTTGGTGCAAGGTTTAACCGTTGGTAAATTGGTTAAGAAAATTGAACTGAAATATCCTAAAACGGATAACCAATAGCAAAATTTAAAATAGGCTCGTCTGCTTTAAAATCAAAACGCTGTCCTTTTGGTTGAGCAGGATCATGAAAGGGTGCTGCCAAATCTAAACGGATAACAAAGCCCTGGACATCTACCCGTAAACCAACACCAGCCCCCATTCCTAATTCGCTTAAAAAGTCTCCTGAAAACTGCCCCCCTGTTAATGCGGGATTTTCTTTAGAGTTCCAAACATTTCCTGCATCTGCGAATAAGGCGCCCTTAAAGAAGCCAAAAATAGGAAAGCGGTATTCTACATTGGCCTCCAAGCGGATGTTTCCTGTTTGATCAAAAAAAGTGCCTTCATCGGTACCCTGCTCGTCATAGGTTCCAGGGCCCAAAGAGCGTATTCTAAAGGCACGAACACTATAAGGACCACCAGAATAGTACTGTTTTGTAAAAGGTAAAATATCTGAATTGCCATAAGCTAGACCGTAGCCTGCAAACAACCGTGTTGCGATGACTTGCGATTTACCAAAATTAAAGTGATACCGCAAATCGATGTCTGCTTTTGCATATTGTGCATATTCTAAGCCCAAAAATTCTTTGGGTTGTCCGGACTCCTTTTCTTTACCTAGTAAGCTAACAGAATTTCCTGCAATATCAAATGTCGCATTAGCAAAAAACTGATGTGTTTTACCAGCGTCTACCAGGCCATTGTAGGTGAAAGAGTAGGTAAGGCCGTGAAATAAATTCCTGATCGAAACTGCGTTTTAAGAATGGGTTTTCATTTAGTATATTTTGAAATGCTGAAGTCGTATTTGAAAGGCGCGTGTAATTTACGGTGACGGGGTTTATTTTATGAGTTACAAAACGATTGGCATCCCAAGCATAGCCAAACTGAGCGTTTGCAGATAGGAGCGTATATAATTTGCTTCGGTTTAAATAATCAAAACCTATAGAAGTAATGGTTTTTGGGATGGAATATTCAAAAAAGTCAGTATTAATTTTAAATGGAGAAATAACTCTTGGAAAAATTAACTCGCCTTTCAATCCCAATTCTAAACTACTTAACCCTGCTTGGTTGCCACTGGCAATCTGAGTTTCATAGCCTACTTTGGTACTTATATTTAATGTTTCGCCGCCTTTAAATAAATTACGGTTGCTATAGGTGATAACGAGTGCTGGTCCAGCAAAATTATTTGATTTTGTTACGGCCTGTAACTCTGCTCTAAGGGCTCTTTTGTTCAAAGGAGAGAGAAATATGTTTGCTTCTAAAAGGCCTAAACCGTCCTGAGCTAAGGAGTCCGTTTCTTTATATTGGATATTCACAAACTTGTACGCACCGATAGTGGATAAACGTCTTGCAGTGTTTTTTGATGTTATAGGGTTATATAACTGCCCTTCTTCTAATGTAATGAAAGGGTCTAAATATTTAGTTTTAAAGAAAATAGGATCCTGTATGTACGTCTTGCTATTGTATCGCTCATCATCATAAATTTTGGAATCTTTGGGTAACTCATAATCTGGATAAATATTGATCCGTCCTAAGCGATAGGGGATAATGGCTTTTTCCGGGACTTCGGCTTTCAATTTTAAAAATAAATCAATACGCTTTTTGTCGTAGCGATTACTATCGGCCTCAAATATTAAAAAGTCTCGGATTGAAGTTATAATAGCCTTTGCGTTTTAACATGGCATCAAGGCGTTCACGTTCTAATTTCATAGCCGTTAAATCGAAGCGAATGTCTTTTTTAAAATTGGATTTGGCAACGCTGGCTTCCAATTCTTCTTGTAAAGGGGAAGGCACAGAGTCTATTTGGTAGGTTTCAATTTTATAGGGCGAAGGGACTTTAATGGTATAGGTGACCGACGCTTCTTTTTTGTCGGGATCTTCAGTAAAAGTTGCCCTGGCTTGACTATAGAAAAAACCATTGTTTTCTAATCTATTAACAAGAATGTCTTCAACCTCATAAGGTTTAACATCACTTTGGTATACCGGATCTTCTCCAAACTGTTTGTATAGCCATTTATTAATAAAGCCGGGTTTTTCACGTTGCACCTTATAGTAATAATACAAACCTGGTTGCATACCTAAAAATTTTGAATTCGGTTCGGGGCGCAAAACGGTTTCTAATTCCGTTTTTAAACCGTAAGGGTTTTCCACGAGGCTATCGGCATTGATGTCAATATAAGCACCAGTATATAATAACTCACCTTGAGGAATGTATTTTTTTACGGCACAGGATTGTAAAATAAAAATACAGACCCCAACGCTAAAAAGCGTAAAAACACTTCTATAATTTCTCAATTGATAATTCACTATTGTTTATTTATTTCTTCGTTTTCAGGGTCAATTTTTTCCTGGTCTTTTTTCTTCTGCTCAGCCTTTAAACGATCTCGTTCTAATTTTTCTTCTTTGGTCTCATTGTAAAGAATAGCGTCCCAAAGTTCACTAAATTTATTAAATTCCTGAGTAAATATTAGCCCGATACCACTAACTATAGTTTGACCATCAATCACATTTTCAAATTCATTTCGTCTAAAGCCTTTTATCTTATAACGACCATTTTCAGTCAATAGATACTCTATGCTTACATTTCCAATTAAAGGTGTGGTTTCTCCAGTTGAGCTACTGCCTTGTAGGTCTATTTCACTTCCTACACGTACAATCAATCGATCATCAAACAAGCGTTTTTGAGCGGCAATGTTAAGTTGTGTTCGGTCTTGTGGTGCATTGCCTTGATAGTCTGTATAACTGTCTAGTCCAAAATCCAGTTCGAAACCGGAGTTTTCTAAGAGCTTATTGGAGAACACGTTTAATTGGTCTGACACCGCATCATTTAAATTACTTCTTGCGACTGTTGCAAATCCGCCTTTACTACCATCACTCCCTGGCTCGGGGTAAAAACGATTTAACACCAGTAACGAGAATACTTGCCTGTTTAATTCGCCTTCTTGCTGATTCACCTGTTGTACACGGCCATAAACCTGACCACCAATAGCTCCTTGCTCGCTCTCCGGCATGTCTAACTTAAAAGAAATTTTTGGCTGCAAGAGTTCACCATCAATATTTAAGTAAACATAAAAGGGAAGAACTTGTCTGTATTTGCCTCGCACAGACGGGTCTGCTCCTGAGATTTGTGGTGCCATAAGTGGAGAAGCAGAAGCTTTCAAATTGTAGATCGCACGAACATCTAGTTTCGCATCAAATGGGTCGCCAGCCCAACTGACTTTGCTGCCTGGCGCCAATTCAAACTTTCTGTTGACTAAATTATACAGGTTCATTTCATATAAACCAGCATCCACATTGTAAACACCAACGAGGTTCATGGCGCCGTTTGGTTTCATCCTAAAATCGAAATCCCCATGACCAGATACCTTAAAATAATCACCGGTGTCTTCATCTATAATAATGGTCACGGTTGCTTTTTTACCTACACTTAAAAATGTTTTTATATCGAAGCCTTTTATGGTGGCTGTTTGCGCTTCAGTTTGGGTTAAAATAGCATCGGGATTTTCACGATTGACAAAGATAACAACACCATCTCGGGACTCTACATTTACAGCTGCTGATGGCATAACATAGGTCACATCTGTATTGGAGCCAACCGTGGCATTGGCCTCTAATTTAGGAATTTGTAAATCGCCTGTTAAACTAGCACTGGCATCAAAACTAGCTGTTCCATATAGGAAATTGTTATCTTCTTTCGTAGCATTTAGAAATTGAAAATCTTTAGCTTTTAGTTTTAAGTTAAATTTGGGATTTAAAAAAGACTTGGTAAATATGTCTCCGTAAACGATAAGACTGTTTTTATTCTTATCACGAATAGTAAAATTAGATAATGAGAAGCCGGTGTTATCCATCTTGATATTCTCGTTTTCTAAGGTGAAAGCAGCATTGAACATGGCGACGTTAAAACCCGCATTATCAAAATTAAGCTGGCCTTTGTATTGTGGTTCTGCTGTTGTGCCTGTAACTTTGAAATTACCAGAGAAACTGCCGTCGGTCTCTTTTAAATGGCCTTGAGAAAATTTCTCCAAAGCTTTCATTTTAAAGGTGTTAATATCTAAGTGTAGATCGAGATTTGCGCCGCCTTCGTTAGCTAGATAATCTCCTACCAAATCTAAATCTATAGCGCCACCTTTCACTGTCGTATTAAAAGCGTAGCTATTATTACCAAGAGATCTTCCCGTTATAGATAATTTCCCTAAATCGGCTTTTAAAATTTCAAATTCACGCACATCGACATCTGCTAAAATACCAGTATCTTTAAACGGTTCTTCTAAAATAAACTCACCATTAATATTTCCTGATGCTAATGTTTTGTCAGTATTAAAATAACTCAGAAAATCGTCTAATCTAAAATTATTAAAGTCTAAGGCAATATGCTCTTTATCAACGTTCGGTAACTTATCTGTAATACGCACCTGTTGCGAGCCATTACTAATGCTGAAATTATTAAATTCTAGTTTGTCTGTAGAGTATATTATTTCATTAGTCTCAGGTGTCGTCCAAGGTTCTTCGTTAAAAGTTAAGTCCTTTTGCAATACATGAAATTGTAGGTTGTCTCTAGAGCCTTTGATTTGAGACAATACATTAATGAGCTTTTTATTATCATTATAAGCCGTGAAGGTCAATAGCATTTCGTTATTTTTCTGATCGCCTGAAATTACAGTTTTTTGTATCGCTATTGGTCCGGCTTTAAGCGCATTAAAGCCTAAATTAAAACTTAAATCTTCTTTCGTAGTGTTTAAGGAGAAAGCTAGGCTGTCTAATTCGTTGCCACTATAGTTAATATGGGGGGCAGTAATATTAGCCCTTAATTGCCGTTCTTTTTGTTTAAAATCAACGGTGATAGCAATAGTATCTAAATCTTTTACATTGACTAAGAATACCTCGTTAAGCAAAGGGGATTGCGCGATGTGTCCTTCTAATTTTAAATTCACGGGATGCTTAAGCGTGTCTTCAATAAAAGCGTCACGATAGAAATAACTATACAAGTGGTCTTTAATAGCAACACTAAAAGATTTTGGGTCTGTATTAGATTGTAAATCGATAGCAAGCATTTTGTTTTTAAAAGAGACTGCAGTCGTGTCTTTTCTCACAAAACCGCTCGCATGAATGCCACCAAGGAGATAGGTTTTATTATCATAAACAACAACGCCGTCATCTATGTTAGCGTCAAACTTATATTTTTCTGTATTGCCTTTAAAAGTCGCTCTTAATTTTAAGCCTGTTCTAATGTCTCGACGCATTAAGCCCAAACCTTGCAGGTTTGCACCAATCAAGTTTAGATCAATCTGTGCCTTAGGAGCTATAGAATCTAAAACCACCAGAGTATTAAGGTCTAAATTGAGGTGGTCGTCTTTATAGTGTGAATTAATAATTCCTGTTCCATTTTTAAAATCTCCAAAAATTTTAAGGTCCTTTATGGCATAGGTTTTATAACTAAAGCTAGAAATGGTCGTTTCTGTTTTTGCATCTAATGTGTTAACAGTTTGTCCTTGGCCTTTGGCATTCATGGTAAGGCTCAAAGTACCTAGAGCGTCATTTTTTAATAAAGCATTTAATTTATATGCTTCAACTTTTACAAGAGCATCAAAGGAAATCGTGTTGTGACTGTTGAATTGTCCGTCAATATTAACAACCCCTTGCGATGTGGTTATTTTAGATTTCGTGTGAATATTTTTTAGTCCCCCATTGGCATCGCCAGAGATAGCCATGGCTTTTGGTAGAGAGACCCCCATTTCACTTTCATTCACAAATTTCAAGAGGTCAGATTTAATGGTTTTTGCTGAAAAATAGGGAAGGTCAAACTGAAGATTATCTCGGATTTGTTATATTTTTAATGGTGCCATTAGCAGAAATTTGCGTCGTTTGTCCCCAATTGAGTAATACATCGGATAGTGTAACATTAGATAAGTAGCCGAAGCTTTAATAGCTCCCGTTAAAGGTTGTTGACTTAATTTGTCAAGATAGTTATTCTGTTTGAGTGCCGGTTGAAAGGCAAACACTTCACTTAAATGGAATTCAAAATCAGAGAGGTTTAGATTGATGTGCGCATGTTCTGGATTAGAAATTAATTCTGAAAGGGTGTTGTATGTTAACACGGTATCACCATTGATGAAGTTGTCATTCAATCTCAGCTTCAATTTCTCAATGTTTACTTTCTTATCGGTAATTGTCGCCGCAACAGTTAAGGCCTTTAAATGATATCCTGAAGCCTCTTTAAAAGAAGCATTACTTAAGTTAATGCCTGCATTATTTTCTTTTAAATATAGGGAGTTACCAACTAAATTAATATTTTTAAACTCTAGAGCACTAGGATTAAAAGTGCCTACTTTGGGTTTGCTATCATTAACGTAATAACCAAAAACATCATTATTAAGCGTGACGTTTTTAATGCTTATATTGAAATTGGGCCATTTAAAATTATCCACGTCTTCTTTTATCTCATCACCAGCTTCTTTGAGGGTTTCTGTTATAATGTTGTCTTTAGTTCGGGTAAACAGAAGAACTTCAGACTGGTTTAGTGTCAAATAATCGACATCTATGGCATTCTTAGCAATGTTAAATTGAGGAATGTCTGCCGTAAGGCTTTTAATGGAAATATTGGTAGTTAACAAATCTGGAATTGATTTGTAATTAACGATGAGATTATTTGCAATTAAAACCTCTGCAGAGAGAAATGGTAAGGGGGAAGCGTCCTCCTTTTCAACGTAAGGTATGGGGTTTTGAAATATATTGACGTTGGCATCGTCTAAAGCAATATTTGAAGCCATAAACCTCATGGTCTCCAAATGCACAGACTCCATGTCTAACTTAAGAGTTCCAATAGTAAACCGACTATCAATACCAGTTACAGCATCGTTGTAAACCACATCAATATTTTTAAAATCCAGTTGGCCTAGAACTAAATTTAAAGGGGCTGTCGTTTTGGTAGTCGGTTCTTCGCTTTCTGTGGCGAAAGCATCGATTAAAAACTGAAAGTTAAAGCCGTTAATCGTATCTTTTCTAATTATGTTAGCGCGCAATCCTTTCCACTGCAGGTCGTCAACGCCAATACCTGTTCCATTAATCATGGACCATAAGGGGATATTTGCTTCTAAAGATTTTGAATAAATTAGGGTGTCTCCTTTTTTGTCTTCGAGGTATAAATCATCCAATTGAATATCACCATCAAAGGTTACGAAGAGTTTTTTTATACTTACCTTAGTGTTGGTTTTATTAGATATATAGGAAACAACCTTATTTACTACAATATTTTGACCAAAAGGACTGCGAATAAATAGTATTAAAGTTATGAAAAGAAGTAATAGGCTTAAAGAAATTTTTCCTATGACCTTTAGAATGCGGTTGACCTTATTTTTAGATTTAGGTATTTTATCTTTTTCGTTTTTCAATGGCAGCACTAATAATCTACAAAGCTATTACAATACAATTTAATAAAGGTGCTCTAAAAGTTTTATTAATATTACGAAATACATAATATAGATCCGCATTAATGCAATTGAAATTTAGGGTCTACGCTGTCCGTTTTTTTCCGGATATGTTCCGAATTAAGATAAAAACTCCCTATAAAATCGAAATGACATTCATTAGGGGCAATGATAGATAGAAATGGGTTTTGAGATGTGTCTTTGTACAGATGATACGTTTGACCTATAATAGGTTCGAAATTAAATTTAGCATTATAAACCAAATTATTTTGTTCCAATTCCTCCATCATTTTAGCATATTCGGCTTTAAGTTCCAGGTACTTTGCCTCAATTTGTTTATTGGCTTTGAGGATGTTTTTATTTTTCCAAGTGACATTATCTGTGGCTACAATAGCAGGTGCGCCCACATTAGTGCCGTAAGGTTTTAAGGCCGCATCATACTTCGGGAGGCCGCATCAAATACTATGTTGTCGGGTTTCTTTTCCATATTATAAATATTAAAAAACCAAATGTATTGTGCGATATCTCGGTGTGAAAAGAGGACTTAAACACGAGGCACACCCTTAATTCGTTTTTCAATTTTACGTTTTTTTTCTGTTAAAACCTTCATCACCTCCATGAGGTGTGCGTCTTTTGTCTTCTTATACACTTTATTTATGGCCAAAATTAAGGCTTTAGCTTTTCTTGAAGCGACCACGCGATCACTGGTAGACATATGACTCATCTTTGCTTTTTCAAATTGCTCTGCTTCTAATAACAAATCCATAATCAACTATTTTTTGTTTAAATTTTTATAAAAATAATTAAACACCATTAAAACTATACTAAGAAAATCATAAAATATTCTTATGGCAGTATAACGGTAGGGAATGATTGTTTTTTAAATCTTTCATTAATAAGAAATTCAAAAAGATAATGCGATATAGATTTTAGCAAAAAAAACATAAACAAGTAATGCGTTTTTCTATTAACATTGGTTTAAAAGCATCGTGACCCCGTGAGATAAATTTATAAGATTTGAATAGGGGTTTTTAGTTATAAACATTTACGATTTAAATCTTTTACTTAACTTTACGGGTTATAGAAGGTTTTCAAGTTGGTAAATAGAAGTTCTATACTACCTATGCGATAAAATAAATAGTGTAAATGTTTCTAAATAGTAACGTATGTACCACTATTTTCTTTGAATTCTATAAAAAATGAATACTATCAGCAAAAAATAAAGCATTGGTCTAAACGAAAACAAACTATGGATGATAATTCTGCGCTTTCAAAATTGAAGGACTCATTGATGGAACATTGGAACGATTTCATTTATCAGGTTCCAAACATAATAATCGCTATTTTAATAGTCGCCTTTGGGTTTTTGCTCTCTAATAGCGTCGCGCTCTTTTTTAAAAAGATTATAGCTTCCAAGACTCAAGACCCTCTTATGACTAATTTTTTGTCTAAAACCATAAAACTAGGTCTCATTATTTTAGTGGTTTTGTTTGCGCTTAACGTTGCAGGACTTGGGGGTATTGCGACCGGTGTGTTAACGGCGGCAGGGGCTTCTGCTGTTGTTATTGGATTTGCGTTTAAGGATATAGGAGAAAACTTTATTGCTGGAGTCATATTATCGTTCAATCGCCCTTTTAATTTAAATGATACCGTGAAAATTGACGATATTTTTGGTAAAGTAAAAGCGATGCAATTTCGGTATACCAAACTGAAAACATTTGATGGACGAGACGTTTATATTCCCAATAGCGATATCATAAAAAAAGCCGTTTATAATTATACAGAAGATGGTTATTTTAGACTAGATTTCGTAGTGGGTATTGATTATGACGACGAGATTGATATCGCGAAACAAGTCATTCCGGATGCTGTAATTAAGTCTGAAGGTGTCATTAATACAGAAACCCATGAATGTTTTGTAACTGTTGACTCCCTAGGTGTGAGTACCGTAAATCTTAAAGTATTATTCTCGGACTAAAACCATGGAGTACAGGCGCAGGGCCTTAGAGGTACGCAGTGATGTGATAAGGAATGTAAAACAAGTTATTTTGAAGAACGGACTCAATATGCCGGCGGACATTACAGAAATTAAACTTTACGGGTCTCAAACCAGTATTCCTGTTACCATTAAAAAGAAGTAAACAGAAATAGCTAAGTGTTCTTTGACCAGCTCTGCGAAGTGTGCAACGCTGCGGTAAGTTTGTAATTTCGTACCGTTCAGTTATGTTTTAATGACTTTGAAGTTGCAAACTCAATAGTTTTGTATTAATGTTATATAGCTAGCTGTGCGAAGTTTGCAACTTCGTACCGTAAAGTTCATTGGTTTAATAAAGCTTCGAAGTTGCAACCTTCGAAGAGCAGGATTTTAGTGCTGTAAACTCTACTGTGTTATCTAGTTCATTTACTATTTTAGTAACACGACAAAAACTTGTACCATGCAACAATTAAAAATAATGAAATTTATAGGTGTTTTAGCATTAATTATAAGCTTAATTGGATGCACGGAAGAACCAAAATTGAGTAAAGCGAATAAAATTTTAAATATGCTTTCGGAAAACCATGTAGAGAAGCAAATATTAAACATTAAGACAGATTCTTTTGTAATTAGTAAAAATGGTCTTAAGTATGTTTTTAAAAAAGCTTAATTCCAAAATATTAGCAATAAAGAAGTAGAAGTATTGATCTATGAGTATTTAGAGTTAAATGATCTAATATTAAATAATATACCAACGATTGCCGATAAAGGAGAGTTATTAGAATCGAAAGGAGTCTATAGAATAGAATTTCGTAGTGATTCAACTTACCTTAAAGGAGATAAAACAATCAATGTTGAATTGAATAATGATGATTATGTAAATTATTTGATTTTTAAAGGCGATACAATTGAAAAAGGGAATTTTGTATGGAAAGAAGAGGGAGAGTTATTTTCCAGTATTATGTATCCATTTAATGGAGATCCACATTTTCATATGATAAGAGAAGTTCCCATAGACTCTTTAGTTTATTATGAAAACTATAGAGATTCGATTTATAAAATAAACAATGTAAGTGAATTTGATAAAATAAATAATGACATTTTATATAGTTTTTCTATGAATAGTAACATATGGATTAACGTTGACAAATTAATAGAAACACCACTTGAAAAAGATTTTGAAATAAAATGTAAGCAGATAGATTTGTACGAGGATTATGTAGTTTACGTTATTTATGAAAACATGAATTCATTTACAAGTTTTTATTTAACCAGTGATAATTTAACATTAAATCAATTGCCTATTGTAGGTAATGCAAGAAGTTTTATAGTTACCTATTCTGATGATAAAATATTATACGATGAGTTTTTAATAAACGAAAAAACAAACCCGTAAATAAATATTAAACTTAGTGAGGTAGGCTTAGACGCGTTTAAAGAGCTATTAATAAAAAATTAAATAAATTACAAATTAGTAAACCAGCTCTGCGAAGTCTGTGATCTGCTGTGCTATTGGAATCCCCCGCTCCCGCTAGTTTTCAAAACTAGTGGCACTACGAGTAAGCATAGTTTAGTAGCTGTACGTCCACTAAGCGCAGCTTAGCGGTAGCGAGCATATGTCCAGCTCTGCGAAGTAGGCTGTGCGAAGTTTGCAACTTCGTACCGTAAAGTATAGAGCCAACAAAAAGTGATTTTTACTAATTCTTAAAAATCACGTAGATATTAATGGCAAAACGTTATTAACTATCGGCGCTATCTAATTATAGTTGGGTTTAAAATAACATGAGGCGTTTATTATGTCCTAGTGTTTTAATAATCTGTCTTGTTAGGTCATCCATTTATAAAATCAGCGGCATCCATGTGAATGGTTAAATAAGTTTTCCTATAAAAACCAAAAAACCCAATCTTCTCAGATTGGGTTTTTAGTGGTGGTGCCTCCAGGAATCGAACCAGGGACACAAGGATTTTCAGTCCTTTGCTCTACCAACTGAGCTAAGGCACCAGTTGCATTTAATTGCGAGTGCAAATATAGTTTCAATTTTAATACTTGCAAAAGAAATTTTATAAAATTTCATTTACTAAATTTACATTTTTCAAATTTAACTATGAATTTAATCATTGATGTGGGTAATAGTTTTACTAAACTGGCTGTTTTTGAGCAGAGTAGTATGTTTCTCAAAGTGCGTGTTGAAACAGAAGATTGTGTAAAAGAAATTAAAAAACTTCAACATATTTATGAAGATTTTGAGCTTGCAATTGTTTCTTCGGTCGGAAAACTAGATGAAAAGGCTGCAAATTTCCTAAAAAAAGTATTTCGACTCCAAATTTTAACCCATGAAACTAAACTGCCATTTAAGAGTTTATATGCGACACCAAAAACATTAGGTATCGATCGTATTGCTTTGGTTTGCGCTTCCGTAGATCAGTTTCCGGACAGAAACGTATTAATTATTGATGCGGGTACCTGTATTACTTTTGATTTTATTAATGCCAATAACGAGTATCTAGGAGGCGCCATATCGCCCGGTATTCGTATGCGTTATAAAGCCATGCACAATCAAACAGCTAATTTACCGTTATTACTTACTGAAATTCCAAATCATATTATTGGAAATTCTACGGCAAACGCTATGCATTCCGGTGTTTGGCATGGCGTTATAAACGAAATAGACGGTAATATTGAAAGGTATCTAGAAAAATATTCAGATTTAACAGTAATTTTAACAGGAGGAGACACTAAAATGTTGTCTAAACAATTAAAAAGTAGCATATTTGCGGACTCAGATTTCCTTTTAAAAGGATTAAATTTTATTTTACAACATAACTCACTCTAATGATTAAAAAACTTGTATTAGTTTTTATTGCACTTTTCGCAATTCAAAGTTACGCTCAGGAAACCACCGCTTCACCTTATTCATTTTATGGTATAGGAACCTTAAAATTCAAGGGCTCAGTAGAAAATAAAAGTATGGGTGGATTGAGCATCTACAAAGACAGCATCCATATTAATTTTAGAAACCCTGCCACCTATGGCGGAATGAATATTGAGACCTTTCAAAATGAAAGCCGTCCCGTAAAGTTTACCGTTGGAGGTAGCCACACATCAACAGAGCTCAAAAGTGATTTCGGTAGCGATCGTGTTAAAGCGTCTACCTTTGACTATTTAGCGTTATCTATACCCGTGGGGAAATTCGGTTTTGGCTTTGGTTTATTACCTTATACAGCTGTGGGTTATCGTTTAGAAACGAACAACGATGCAGGTAATATTGGTACCCGTTTTAGAGGAGAAGGCGGATTAAATAAAGCCTTTTTATCAGCAGGATATCAAATTACTAATGAATTAAGTGCTGGAATTGATGCCAATTATAATTTTGGTAATATTCAAAATAGTACCATTCAGTTCAATTATAATGGTCAAAATGAACCCCTGCAAACACAGTCACGTGAGAATAACAGATCCGATTTAAGCGGAGTTAGTCTTAATATTGGTTTGCACTACCAGCGTATGTTAACAGATAAATTAGAGCTTCAGTCCTCAGTGACCTATGCACCTTCGAGTAATTTAACCTCTAAAAATCAGCGTTCATTTTCAAGCATTATCATTAACGCATCGACAGGTTCTGAAAGTGTGGTAGAGACCATGGAAGCGGATTTATCTGCCTCTCGGTTTGAAAGAAACAAGTTTAACCTTGCCATCAAGAATCTCGTTTGGAGCGGGAATAGGACAACCAAGAAAATGGTTTACGGGGGTTGAATATACCTCACAAAATACTAGTGAATTTTCAAATGTACTGTATCAAAATACGGGGTCGACCTTTGAAGATGCCTCGACATTGTCTATTGGTGGATTTTATATTCCACAATACAATTCGTTTACAAGTTACTGGAAAAGAGTGGTTTACAGAGGGGGTTGCGCTTTGAAAACACCGGTTTAAAAATTGAAAACGAATCGATTAAAGAGTTTGGCATAGCTTTTGGAATAGGTATACCAGTGGGAACAATTAAAAACCCGTTCTCTAATGCCAATATAGGTTTTGAAATAGGACAGCGCGGTACAACAAACGCGAATCTTATTCAAGAGAATTTTATAAAAGTCCAATTGAGTCTGTCGCTAAACGATAGGTGGTTTGATAAAAGAAAATACAACTAACAAAACATTAAAATGAAGATTATGAAAACTAAAATGACATTACTTATAGCCTTTTTATTTTTAGGTCTAACATCAAGTTTCGCTCAAGATAATGAAGCGTGTAACAATAACTTATCTTTATTTACAGAGGCGGTAAAAGCTAAAAATTGTAAAGAGGCATATCCATATTATCAAAAAGCAATACAGGATTGCCCAAAGTATAACCAATCTGCCATATATAAATATGGAGAAGATATGTTTGAGTGTTTTATTGATGCTGCAACTGGAGAACAAAAAAAGAAGTACATCAATGAACTTGTTGGTTTGTGGGAATTAAGAATGGTAAACTATGCCAGTAAATCTCCTAGAGGAAAATACGCTTCAAAGATTGCTGAGTTAAGATACGACAACAGAGCGCTTTTAGGTTTAACAGATGAACAAATCTATAACGAATTTGACGCCATATACAAATCTGATTTAAAGAACTTTAGCAGTCCTAAAGGATTATATGTGTACTTTAAAATGATGGTGAACCTTTATGATGCAAAAAAGAAAACACCACAAGAATTGTTTGATAAATATGATGATGTTGTAGAAAAATTAGAGACTGAAGTTCGTGAGAATTCGGCCGATTTGAATAAAATTGTTGTTAAAGAAGAGGCTGGAACACCATTGACTAAAAGGGATGGACAGTACAAAAGATTTTACGAGCAAACCTTATCTGCTTTAGATAAGATTGCTGGTAGTGTAGATTCTGAATTAGGAGATAGAGCCAATTGTGAAAATTTAATTCCTTTGTATAAAAAAGATTACGAGGCGAACAAGAACAATGCACAGTGGTTACAAAGAGCCATGAATAATCTGTATGCTAAAGAGTGCAAGGAAGATCCAATGTTTGTAAAAATTGTTAAGCAGAAGTATTCTTTAGAGCCTAATGCAGATACCGCCCGTTATTTATATGTAATCACTGGTGAGCAAAAATATTTAGACGAAACCTTTAGATTAGAAACAAACCCGATTAAAAAAGCGGTGTTGTATTACAAACAAGGGAATGATTATAAGGCTAAAGGGAATTATAGTCAAGCTAGGAATTATTACATGAAGTCGGTGGAACTAAACCCATCTAATAGAAAGCCTTACTTACAAATTGCGAGCATGTATGCTAACAGTGCTAAAGATTGTGGATCTGACGCTTTTAGTCAAAGAGCGGTATATTGGTTAGCTGCTCAAGAAGCAGATAAAGGAGGTAGTAGTTCTGCGGCAACTTCTTATAGAGGATATGCGCCATCAAAAGTTGATATTTTTGATAAAAATATGAATGGGAAAGTAATAAAAATAGGATGTTGGATTCAAAGAAGTGTAACAGTGCCTAACTAATGATAATTAATAAACAATATATATTCAAAAACGGAGTCATAGCATTAGCTATGACTCTGTTTTTTTCCTGTAAAAACAACTTTAAAGAGGTTAATAATATAGGGGTTTCGGAAAATGAACCGCAAGGTGTTGGTATTGATATTAACGCAAAACGGACAGACTCTGGTCGCGTAGTGGCTAATTTAATGACCCCAAAGATGTTGGATTTTGAAAATCGGAAGTTCGGGTATTCAGAATGTCCAGGAGGGTATTATTTTAGACATCTTTGACGCGAAAAATCAAAAAACTAGGGTCATTGCAGACTATGCCATAATTTATAGCGAAACAGATCTAGTAGATTTACAAGGTAACGTTGTTGTAGCTTCATTTGCGCAGGATTCTTTATTTGCTGAGCAATTGTACTTTGATCAAAACAAACAATGGTTATTCACCAATTTGCCCGTAACTTATAAGTCTAAAGACTATTTAACTAAAGGCAGTGGTTTTGATTCAGATCGAGACTTTAAAAAAGCCGAAGTGCTCGAAGTTAGTGGCCTTTTTGCAGTAGAAGAAGAATAGGGGACAGTAGTTTTAACTTCTATATTTTTTTTATATATCTTTACAAAACAAATCATTTTACATGTTAAAATATTTAAAAATCTTTCAATACGTCTATCTAATAGCAGGTGTGTTTTTTTTATACGATGCGGTAGTAACATGGAATAGCGACAGAAATCATGCGTACCTGTCTCTGTTCCTATGCATATTAGCCGCTTTTATGTTTTTCTTTAGAAGGCGTTTTCATAATAAATATGAAGACAAAAATAAAAAACAATAGATGTCTACGTCGATAGTTATTGTAATTATTATAGTATCGTTACTACTCTCTGCTTTCTTTTCAGGTATGGAAATAGCTTATGTTTCTGCCAATAAAATTCACATTGAAATAGAAAAGAAACAAGGTGATTTTTTAGCTAAAATTTTATCAAGACTCACGGCGAAACCATCTAAATTTATTGCTACTATGCTTATTGGTAACAATATAGCTTTGGTTATTTATGGTTTTTTTATGGGTGATTTACTCATAAAATGGTTTCAAACGCTTGTCATTCGTTTTAGTTTTCTAGAGGTGTTATTAAACGATTTTAGTTTACTCTCACAAACGATTATCTCTACACTTGTAATTTTATTTACTGCTGAATTTTTACCTAAAGTATTCTTTCAAATCTACAGTAATACGTTTATAAAAATATTTGCTTTTCCAGCCTACGTGTTTTACTTGTTATTCCGGTATATTTCTTGGTTTGTACTTTGGATTTCAGACTTCGTACTCAAACGGTTTTTTAAAACCGAAGGCGATCAGGTACAACTGGCATTCACTAAAGTCGAGTTAGGGAATTATATTAGTGAACAAATGGAATCTGTAGAATCACATGATGATATTGATACAGAAATTCAAATCTTTCAGAATGCACTGGAGTTTGCCGAGGTAAAAGCCGGAGAAGTGATGATTCCGCGTACAGAGATTGTGGCATTAGAGCTAAATGACTCGGTAGCCAACTTGAGTGCCTTATTTACGGAAACCGGAATGTCAAAAATATTGATTTACAAAGAAACCATTGATGATATTGTGGGTTATGCACATGCTTTCGAATTGTTTAAAACACCAAAAACGATTAAATCGATGTTATTGCCTGTAGAATTTGTTCCGAAACCATGCTTGCGAATGATATTTTGAATGCCCTTATTAAAAAGCGTAAAAGTATTGCCGTGGTATTGGATGAGTATGGCGGAACCTCAGGAATTATGACGGTGGAAGATATTGTTGAAGAACTCTTTGGTGAAATTCATGATGAACATGATACTGTAGTATTAATAGAAGAGAAAATTGACGAGGACAGTTATACGTTTTCAGCAAGACTTGAGGTAGATTACATCAATGAAACCTATAAGTTGAATTTGCGAGAAGGTGAGAACTACGAAACTTTAGGCGGCATGATTGTCGACTTTACTGAAGAAATACCTCAGCAAAATGATATTGTGATGATGGAGAAATTTCAATTCAGAATCTTAGAGGTTTCAAATACTAAAATAGATCTGGTTGCTCTCAAAATAAAAACAGACGATTAACCACGATACTGTTAGTTTATCCTGTGTTTTAAATAAAAACCTTACACAATTTTAAATAATTATAATTAATGCGATTTTCTGCTTTTTTTATTAAACAGAAAATGGTATTTTCGCCCACTATATTACCTAAAATCAATACTAAAAATGGCAATTTTAAATAAAATTAGAGAAAAAACAGTCGTACTTATTTTAGTAATCGCATTAGCATTATTTGCGTTTATATTATCAGGGCTTTTAGATAACAAAGATGTTTTGTTCTCTAAGTCACCAAACACAGTAGTGACTGTTAATGGTAAAGATATTTCTCGAGAGCAATTTATGGCTCAGGTGGAAGCAAGACAAAACCCAAACGCTACACAGTCTCAAATCATGAATCAAGTATTTGATACCGAAGTTAGAAAAGCGGTTATGGAAGCGCAATATGAAAAATTAGGATTGAAAGTAGGTAGAGAGCAAATGCGTGATTTATTAAAAGAGCGCTATGCAAACAGTCCTCAGTTTTTAAATGCAGATGGCGTATACGATGAGTCTTTAATGAATCAATACATTGCCGATTTAAAAAAATCATCTCCACAATTTTACCAAAGATGGATTGAAGGAGAAAAAGAAATAGCGGCGATTGCTTTACAGCAAAACTATATCAATATGATCAAAGGCGCTACAACAGCTACTTTGGCAGAAGGTGAATTAGAATATAAGTTAGAGAATGATAAAGTAGATATCAAATTTGTTCAAATACCTTTTTCTTCTATTCCGAGACAGTACTGTATCAGTGTCTAAATCTGAAATAAAAGATTATATCACAAAAAACAAAACAAAATACGAAGTTGAAGCGTCAAGAAACTTTCAATATGTAAAGTTTGAAGAACTGGCATCAATAAAAGATGAAGACGAGATTCAGGATGCTTTAATAGCATTGGTTAAAGGTCGTGAAGTTTATAACGAGACGACTAAAGAAACAGAAAGAGCGCCTGGTTTCGCTAATGTGTCTATTGAAAAAGCAGAAGAATTTGTGAATGCAAATTCTGATGCGGAAGTTAAATTTCAGGACAAATTTGTTTATGCTTCTAGTTTTCCTAAAAATATTCAAGACAGTATTTTAAAATTAAATGTGGGGGATGTATATGGGCCGTACAGAGATGGGCAAACGTATAAACTCACAAAGCTTTTAGCTAAAAGAGAATTAGCAGATTCTATTAAATCTAGCCATATTATTATTCCTTTTGCAGGAACACAAACGGCAACGCCAGATTTGACACGAACAAAAGCGGAGGCTGAGAAAATGGCAGATAGTATTTTAACGTTAGTAAAAAACGATAAAGTCAAATATGCTGAAGTGGCTAATGAAATTAATACAGACGGAACAAAAGGAGAAGATGGAAGCATTGGATGGATACGCTTAACGGACTATAATCCGGCAGCGTTTGATCCGGATTTTGCTAATTTCTTATTCTTTAATGAAACGGGGGCTGTTGATGTTGTTTTAACAAAATTTGGTTTTCATATTATTAGAATTGATGAAAAGAAAAATGTAGATACAGCTTATAAAGTAGCAACAATTGAAAGAAAAATTGAACCGTCAATAGAAACGGAAGACGCTATTTTTAGAGATGCATCTAATTTTGAAGTATCTGTTGGAGATAAAGATTTTCAAGAGGTGGCTAAGGCTAAAAACCTAAAAGTAAATCCTGTAAATACGGTTAAAGTTTTAGATGAAAACATCCCAGGAGCAGGAGCGCAAAGAAGCCTTGTACGTTGGACATTTGAAGACGGTACAAAGGTTGGCGATATTAAACGTTTTAAAACGACAGACGGTTATATTGTGGTGCAGTTAACAAAGAAGAATGAAGCGGGTTTAATGAATATTGAAGATGCTTCTGTAACGGCATTACCAAAAATCAGAAAAGAGAAAAAAGCTGAAATGATTAAAGATAGAATTAAGGCAAAAACCTTAACAGATTTAGCTGCTGCTGAAAAGCAAACAGTGAAATCTGCTTTAGCGATTAATATGAAGAATCCAACAGTTGCTGGAGCAGGATTAGAACCAATTGTAGTCGGTACAGCATTCGGATTAAAAGAAGGGCAAACCTCAGGGTTAGTGACAGGTAACAAAGGTGTTTATATGGTGCAGTTAACGAAATTGACGCCTGCTTCAAAATTGGAAAACTACCAATCATTCTCCAATCAAGTCTCTACCCAAAAGTCTATGGCTATAAATACCAGATTGTATAATGCTTTGAAAGAAGCAGCAGAAATTGAAGATAATAGAGCAAACACAGTGCAATAACTAATGTCTTATAGGTACTGCTTATAGCATACTATAAATTAAAAAGGCCTCGCACTGCGAGGCCTTTTTAATTATAGGTCGTATTGATTTTATTCTAAAATGATATCCTGAAAAGCCATAATCGTGTGATAGCCTTTACTTTTAAAATAAGAATGAACCTCTTTTTTGTGCCCCGTAGCTAAAATAAAATCCCCGCCCCAACCACCCGGACTCTTAATGGCATGCTGGTAATCATTAAAAAGACGTTGTTTTACTGGTGTTTGATTAGTGACTGTTCCAATTAATGTTTCATGTGCTTCGATGAGTGTTTCAAAGGTGTTCAGGGTGGCACAATCTAAAATGTCCTGGGTAATTTCATTTATTTTTAGAATGGTTTCTTTACTGTTTGTTTTGTTTTCCTGATAGGTTTTTATAGACTCACGACTGTCCTGCTTTTGATTTAAATGAATAAAAAACAAGTCGTTTTTAAAAGCTTTATTAAAGATAATAGGCTGTAGTTTTGGTTTGGTATGCTGTCTCTCATAAACAATGGGAGAATGCTGTTGTGCACAGGCAATGTCGTAACCACTACCTCCAAACGTGGCGTTCGACAACGCAAAGGCATCTACTTGAGCCCATTGGGCAATATTGTTGATTAGAGTCGATGAGGAGCCTAATCCCCAATTGCTTGGGAATTCTAACTTTGAGGTCACGTTATATCCTGTTTTGGTAGATAAAAAAGTAGGCTTCAAATGTTGAGCCGCTTGTAATAATTCTATCAACCGGCTAGATACGGAACGGTCGTAGTGGGGCATTTGTGACTGGATAGTCTGTTCATCCACAAGTACAAATTCATCTTCAAACCAAACTGCATCTTGATCATCTAAACTTTGCCATTTAATTTTGGGTTCGTCTAGAACTTCTACGGTTAACATTTGTCCAAATTTTGTAGGCAAGGCCAAAGCTTTTGCACCATCTAAAACTACATATTCTCCTGTAAGTAGTAATTTTCCATGACTGTAAAACCGTTGCATTAGCGTCTTAGTTTTTCAATTTCAGAAACCACAGCACTATGCGTTACCGTATTTGTCTTGAAATGATTAACAATAACCTCTTTTTCATTTTTTGTAGCTTCAAACTGATTTAAAATGTTCATTAGGTGCATTTTCATATGTCCTTCTTGAATCCCCGTTGTGGTTAAGGAGCGTAAGGCGGCAAAATTTTGAGCCAAACCGGCCACTGCAACAATTTGCATGAGTTCTTTTGCAGAGGGTTTCCCTAAAATATCTAAAGCAATTTTAACTAAAGGGTGCAAATTGGTTAAACCGCCAACGGTTCCAAGGGCCAAGGGAATTTCTATCCGGAATGTAAAGACGCCGTTTTCAATCTTGGCATGGGTCAAGCTGGTGTATTTTCCGTTTCTAGAAGCGTAGGCATGTACTCCGGCTTCAATAGCTCTAAAGTCATTCCCCGTTGCTAAAACAACGGCATCGATACCATTCATAATGCCTTTATTATGAGTCACAGCTCTGTAGGGCTCAACTTCGGCAATAGAAACGGCTTGCACAAATTTTTTGGCAAAGGTTTCTGCGGCTATATTTTTGTCTTTTAAGTCTTCAATTTTACAAGACACTTCGGCTCTAACCGGACAATCTGGTACATAGTTAGAGAGAATGCTCATTATTATTTCTATAGGAGAATCAAGCGCTTTTTCAGCCTCCGCTTTAAAGGTTTTTGCAAATTGCTCTAAGCAGGAGTTTATAAAATTGGCCCCCATGGCATCCAGTGTTTCAAAAGTGGCATGAAGCTGATAATAGCCCTTTATGTCTTTGGTTTTATTACGCAATTCAATGTCTAAAATACCACCACCTCGTTTTTCCATGTTTTTAGTCATGGGTTTTGTGTCGGCAATTAATTGAGGTTTTACAGCGTTGAAGAACTGGTTCAAAGTCTCGAAATCACCAGTATATATAAAATGTACTTGCCCTATTTTAGTGGTGGAAATAACCTCTGTTTTGAATCCGCCACGAGTCATCCAAAACTTTGCCGCTTTACTGGCGGCAGCCACTACAGAACTCTCTTCAATAGCCATTGGGATCGCATAGGTCTTCCCATTGATTAAAAAGTTTGGGGCTACCCCAAATGGTAAGTAATAATTAGAAATTGTATTTTCTATAAACTCATCATGAAGTTGCTGAAGTTTTAGGTCTTCATTAAAATATTGTGATATGGTTTCTTTGGCTATACTTGAATTTGAAAGGTAATTGGTGACTATCCAATCTATTTTTTCAGATTTTGTAAGCTTAGAAAAACCAGAAATTGATCTACTCATTCCTTGTATATTAAGTGTGCAAAGATACTATTCTCAAAATCATATTTCGAAGTATGAAACTCAGATTACTTATTTAAGTGTTAATAAATAGGGTTTTTTGCTTATTTTTTAGTAAACTTGGCATTCTTTTAAGATAAAAATATTCTAAATGCAATTTTATAAATATTTACTACTTTTCTGCTTTTTAGCAACCTCTTTATCCTCAGCACAAAACAAATCCATAACATTAGAAGACCTGCTGGAAAGATGGAACTTTTAGAACCGAAAGTCTAGATGCTTTGCATTCAATGAACAACGGAAAACAATACTCTGTATTGAATGCGGATCGGGAGAATGGCATGACAACCATAGATGTTTATGATTATAAAACACTTGAGAAAGTAAAAACACTGGTAAACTCATCGGCTATAGAAGCTTTAGATTACTTTACAGATTACACCTTTAGTGCAGATGAAAACCAAGTGCTTTTAGCCACAGAGGTCACACCCATTTTTAGACGCTCTACTTTAGCGAAATACTACGTGTGTCATGTGAAGTCTCAGAAATTAACTGTGGTATCAGAAGATAAGATACAAGAACCCACGTTTTCACCTAACGGCACAATGGTCGCTTATGGTTTAAATAACAACCTATTCGTGAAAGATCTGGTTTCAGGTAAAACGAGTCAGATTACTTTTGATGGTGTAAAAAATAAAATCATTAATGGTATTACCGATTGGGTTTATGAAGAAGAGTTTGGTTTTGTTCGTGCTTTCGAATGGAATGCCACAGGCGATAAAATCGCTTTTATTCGCTTTGATGAAACCAATGTGCCGAAATTTTCAATGGATGTATATGGTAATGATTTATACCAAACTCAAACGGTTTTTAAATATCCAAAAGCAGGGGAAGCCAATGCTATAGTATCGCTTCATGTTCACGATTTAAAGGCAAACACCACTGAAGCCATTACACTTGATAAAACCTACGACGATTTTTATATTCCAAGAATTAAATGGACCAATGCGCCAGATATGTTAAGTGCACATTACATGAATCGCCATCAAAATGAACTAGACCTATGGATCATAGACACGAAAGAGGATACGGCGTATTTAGTAATTGAAGAAAAGGATAAAGCTTATATTGACGTGACTGATAATTTAACTTTTTTAAAAGATAAAAGTTTTATTTGGACCAGCGAAAAGGATGGGTATAACCACATCTACCATTATACTAAAAAAGGAAAACTCATTAATCAAGTGACTAAAGGGAATTGGGAAGTGACCAACTACTATGGCTATGATGAGAAGACAGATAGAATTTACTATCAATCTGTAGAAAAGGGCTCAATAAATCGCGATGTTTATGCTATAAAACTAGATGGTACCAACAAGCAAAGGTTGTCTCAATCTCAAGGCACCAATAATGCCGACTTTAGTGCCGATTTTACATATTATATAAATACGTATTCTAGTGCATCAAGCCCACCACGTTATACTCTTAATGATGCGTTAAATGGCGATGTAATAAAAACCATTAAAGATAATGAGGAGGTGGCACAAATACTTTCAGAATATGTGACGTCGCCAAAAGAATTTTCTACTATTGAGGTCAATGGTAACGCTTTGAATATGTGGCTAATTAAACCTGCTCATTTTGATGCCAGCAAAACCTATCCTTTATTCATGTATCAATATTCGGGACCAGGGTCACAGCAGGTAGCTAATAAATGGCATACGACAAATGATTACTGGTACCAAATGCTAGCCCAAAAAGGGTATATAGTCGCGTGTGTCGATGGGAGAGGTACGGGATTAAAAGGCGCTGATTTCAAGAAGGTCACTCAAAAAGAATTAGGAAAATTTGAATTGGAAGATCAAATAGAAGCGGCTAAACAACTCGGGCAACGGGACTATATCGATCAACAACGTATAGGGATATGGGGATGGAGTTATGGTGGTTTTATGAGTAGTAATGCTCTGTTTAAAGGGAATGCTATCTTTAAAATGGCCATTGCTGTCGCACCAGTAACCAGTTGGAGGTTTTACGATTCAATTTATACAGAACGTTACATGACCACGCCACAGGAAAACGCAAGTGGTTATGATGATAACTCACCCATTAACCATGTCGATAAATTAAAAGGGGATTTTCTGTTAATCCATGGTACTGGTGATGATAACGTGCATGTGCAAAACACGATGCGTATGGTGGAAGCTTTAATTCAAGCCGATAAGCAATTTGAATGGATGATTTATCCAGATAAAAATCATGGTATTTACGGCGGGAATACACGTTTGCACTTATACAAAAAAATGACAAATTTTATAGACCGCACATTGGGTGATAAAATAGGCATCACAAACGAAAAAATCGAAGCAGTAAAAGTTAAAGGATAATAAATTACTAACTAATATAATTATATATGGAATTTAAATTTGGAGGTTCGGAAACTAATCAAAGAACCGTGCTAGGACATCCATCCGGGTTGTTTGTCTTGTTCTTTACAGAAATGTGGGAGCGTTTTTCTTATTATGGAATGCGAGCATTGTTAGTGCTATTTCTGACGAAATCCATACTTGAAGGTGGATGGGCATGGGATAGAGCAGATGCATTAGTTTTATATGGATGGTATACTGGTTTGGTGTATTTAACTCCAATCATAGGAGGATTTATAGCGGACAGATTTTTAGGCTATAGAAGATCTGTCGTTTTAGGAGCATTTATAATGACATTAGGTCATGCATCCATGGCTTTAGAAGGGATGACTTCTATGTTTTTCTATGTTGGTTTACTTTGTCTAATTGTAGGTAATGGGTTGTTTAAACCAAATATTTCTTCAATGGTAGGTCAGCTATATAAAGGTCAGGGTAAAGAGAAAGACGCTGGTTACACTATTTTTTATATGGGTATTAATGCTGGAGCATTTTTAGGTATATTATTATGTGGATATATAGGAGAAAAAATTGGATGGCACTACGGATTTGGTTTAGCTGGAATTTTTATGTTTTTGGGTATGCTACAATTTTATTTTGCTCAAAAAATATTTGGAAGAATTGGATTATCTCCCAATCAAACAGAAGATTTTGACGATGCTATCGAAAACAGTATTGATGAAGTAGGTGATAATATAGAAGATGTTTTAGAAAAAGCAGAAAAGTCTCATGTTGTTAGAGACAGAATGACTGTTATAGGAATATTTGCCTTGTTCACTGTATTCTTCTGGTGGGCATTCGAACAGGCAGGAGGTTCAATGACTATTTTTGCTGCAGATTATACAGATAGAGCTCTAGAAGGAAGTGCAGCAACTACATTTAAAGTTGTAAACACTGTAATAACGATAGTGCCTATGTTGGTTATTTCATGGGTTTTAGCTATGCTTTTTAAGCAGACGTTTAGTAAATATTCATTCTCAAATATCTGGTTAGGCTTAAGTTTTGTTATCATATGGGGTATAGTAATTTGGATGCTTAATAGAGAATTTCAAGCAGATACAACTGAGGTTCCAGCATCTTGGTTTTCGGTCTTAAATTCGTTATTTATAATATTGTTTGCGCCAGTGTTCTCTAAGATTTGGGAAAGTAAATTCAATCCTTCAGGACCAGTCAAATTTGCAATAGGGTTGTTATTAGTTGGACTAGGATTTGGTATTTTGGCTTTTGGAGCTACGGCAATACCTGATGGTGCTAAAACAGCATCTGTTAGTTTAATGTTTTTGGTTGGAGCTTACTTGCTACATACACTTGGTGAACTTTGTGTTTCTCCTGTGGGTTTAAGTTATGTGAGTAAACTGGCACCTGCAAAACTGGTAGGGATGATGTTTGGTATTTGGTTCGTTTCTAACTTTTTAGCAAACCTACTGGGAGGTATAACAGGGAGTTATATGGATCCAATTATGGAAGAACACGGTTTGTCTAATTTCTTTTTAATATTCACAATCATTCCAATTGTAGCAGCCTTAGTTATGTTTTTGCTTAATGGAAAGATTAAGAAAATGATGCATGGGATACAGTAGTGTACTTATAAGTTTTAACAAAACGCCTCCTAGAGGCGTTTTGTATTTTTGTAACTTTGGAACACTATTTGCAATTAGGTTAAAAAAATAACATAGAAATGAAAAAATATATTGTTTTGGCATTAATTGGTTTTTTTGCAACAGCAACATTGGTTGCACAGGAAATCAATTGGGTGACATTAGAAGAAGCTGTTGCGCTTCAAAAGAAAAATCCTAAAAAAATAATGATGGACATGTACACCGTTTGGTGCGGTCCTTGTAAAATGTTAGATCGAAATACCTTCAATAATAAAGATGTAGCAGCTTATGTAAACAAACACTATTATGCTGTAAAATTCAATGCAGAAGGCAACGATATCGTAAAATTTAAAGACAAGACGTTTACAAATCCTAATTATAACCCTGCGAAAGCTAAAACTAGAAATTCGGGACATGAATTGTCGCGGTTTTTTAGTGTTCGGGCCTATCCAACATTAGTATTTTTAGATGAGAACGCAGACTTTATAGCGCCAATTTCTGGTATAAAAAGCCACAACAATTAGAGTTGTATTTAAAAATGTTTAAGAAGGATGAACATTTAACCATGGATACTCAAGCTAAATTTAGTGCGTATTCCCAAAACTTCAAAGCAGAATTTACAGAGTAATCAACTCAATCTAAATCGAATAAAAAAGCTCCCCTTTCACCTGTATAGTGAAAAGGGGTTTTTTGTTTTTTGCATGCTAGCTTCCAACGGGCAATCGCACTTTTATAGTTACTACCGTCTGCAATAATGAGTTTCGGTTTTAAAGCATTTAAAATTCTTACCATATTTACCTTTGGTGATTGGGTTAGTAATATGTAGTCGGGTTTAAAGTTTTTAACCTGATAGGCTCCAAGACTATCTATAATTAGTAAATTTTGTTTGTTATCAAGTTTTAATACCGAAGGCAAGGTTTTTTCTTTTATTGTTTTAATGTTGTTTCCTACTTTATAATCATTCAGGTTATAAAACTGTTGTAGACTATCCAAATTAGAATACACCAGTAATGCGTCAGCTGTTTTTTTTCCTATAATGGTATGCCTGCTTTTATGAAAGATGGTGAGCTCATGAGAACTGTTTTTATATTTAGAGAACAAATACGAGCCTTGCAATAACAAAAGGCTAACTAAGGTATAGCGTAACCATTTGAGGTTCTGTTTTATCCCGAACTGTACAACTACGATAATGAATAGGTACGCAGCAAATAATTGATAAATGGTGAATGAAATGTCCTTAAATAAAAAACTTTCTTGATCCGCGATCCCTTGCATGAGCACATTCATTCCCTTTATTATAACACCGTAGATGTCTATTAACCATTGCGGTAACGCGTTTAATAACGCAACAACAATAACTAGTATACCCATGCCCAAAATAATCCCTAAAAAGGGGATGATTATAATATTAGCCACAAAGAAAAGCCCAGGAAATTGATGAAAGTGATAGAGGCTAATGGGCAAAACTCCAAATTGTGCGGCGACACCTACCGTAAAGTACCCCCATGTTTTGGCTAATAGATACGATTTAGGGCGCCATAACTGAAACAGTTTTGGTTGTACTGCGACAATAGCTATAACGGCTAAATAACTTAACTGAAAACCGACATCAAATAAAAATAGGGGTTTAAAAAGCAATAATACAAAAACAGAAATCGCTAAGGTGTTGTAAATATTAGTGGGCCGTTTTAAATGCATACCAATAGCTATGATGCTAAACATGGTTACTGCACGAATTACAGAAGCCGATAAGCCTGCAATTATAGCAAAGCCCCATAGGATAAGAATGAGTAATAGTATGGTGAGTGGTCTCCCATACCTTAGGCGTTTCAAAGGCGTAAATAAGGTGTGCAGTATCAACAAGAGGATTCCCACATGTAGCCCGAAACAGCCGGAATATGTACCGCACCTGCATTTTTATAATTCTCATAAATGTCCTTGCTTAACTGTTGTCTTTGTCCTAAGATGAGGGCATTAATAATCGATAATACATCAGGCGAAAAGTTGGTTTGTTCTAGCTTTGAGTTAATCGCCTCCCGAATAGCATCTGCGTAACCGTAAATGGTGTGCGGTTGTTCTCTTACAAATAAGAGCTGATGAGGTTTTACATAGAGTTGTTTATAGATGTATTGTTTTTCTAAGTAATCTTTATAATTAAATTGATGGGGATTGAGATTACTGTTGATGTCTTGAAAAGCTGCTGAGGTTATTAATACGTTATCAACTTTTAAGGTTGGCGCAGTGCTTTCTATGGAAACATTAAGTAGGGCTTTGCCGGAGGCGCAGAGGCTATCTATTTTAAGTATATCGACAATGTATTTGTCATGATAACTTCCCGATTTCAAAGCCGTTCGGATTCTAAATGTAATCTGTTGTTCTGCCGAGGCTATGTGTGTATAGTTTAAAGGGTCTTGACTTTCATTATGTCCGTTTGTGGTTAATACACCTATTGATATCATGCTGAGAAAGCTAAACAGACCAAACCAAAACGTTTTCAATACCTTTTGCTTTGTCATGAAATAGACAACACCTAAAATAAAGAGCAATAAAAGCGTTGCATACAAAGATAAAGTTAAAGGAATAGCAAAATAATGAGCAATTAATATTCCTAAAACTAAACAAGACGTTAGCTTAATTATGGTGAAGTTTAGGAGTTTCACTCCCTTAAGATAGTAAAAAAAATACTACAATACGCGTCGCGCCTGAACAAACGCAAAATACCAGTATTTTTCGCTTAATTTAGAAGTAATAACCCCTTGACTGGTCGTGGAGTGAATAAATTCTATAGCATCATTCTCAGTACACGTTACTAAACCCACATGATTAACACGGCTAGTATTACTTCTAGTTCTAAAAAAGAGTAAGTCACCAGCTTTTACTTCTTCTATGGCTATCCATTCCCCTGTTTGTGCCATGGCACTAGACGCTCGAGGTAAGGCAATGTTTTCTTCTTTAAAAATGGTGCGAATTAAGCCAGAGCAATCCATGCCTTTTTTTGTGGTGCCCCCGTATTTATATTGAGTGCCTTCGTAATTTTCAGCATTGTGAATGATGGCGAGCGTAATTAATGCCGTTTCTCTTTCGCTGTTAAGTCTTGTGGTTATGCTATTAATGAATAGAATAGATAAAAAGCTGAAGACCGTATACCAAAAAGGTTTTAATCTCTTTTGTTTATAAAAATAAAAGATAGTGCTGAGAGCAATAACATGAAAAACTGCGGTATACAGAGAAATCGCAGTAGGAATAGCAAAAAAATAAGCCATCAATATTCCTAAAACGAAGCAAGCCAAGAGTTCTATTGAAGTGAATTTTGGGAGTTTCACCTAATCAAGATACGAAAAATTTAGATTATAATAAACGTCGTGCCTGTACAAATGCGAAATACCAATATTTTTCTTTGAGTTTTGAAGTAATGACACCTCTACTGGTAGTGGAGTGAATGAACTCAACATCATCCCCGTATATTGCGGTAACGAGTCCTACATGGTTGACATTCCTATTGTTTTTCTTCGTGGCAAAAAATAATAAATCTCCTTTTTGTACTTCTTTTAGGTCTATCCAGTCGCCGATTTCGCCATGGCATGAGACACGCGTGGAATAGTGACATGCTCTTCTTTAAAAGCGGTATAGATTAACCCTGAACAGTCCATACCCTTTTTAGTGGTGCCGCCATATTTATACCGCGTACCTTCATATTTTTCAGCATTTTTAATAATATCCTTTGCTAAAGGCAGCTCAAGGGTAGATTTTCTAACCACAGTCTTTGTGCTTTTAACGGGACGTGCTGATTTAGTCGTCTTTGATTTCGTTGTAATCACACGTTTGGTTTTAGCACTTCCGCAAGACGTAAGCGAAAAAACGATAAGTAATAACAGTAGGGTTATGTGTCTCATCTTAAGTTTAAGCTTTTATTGAATCATATATGAGTTTCGCCGTGTTTTTACTAGCGCCTTTTCCACCCAAAGCTTTTTCTAAATCGTAATAATTAATGAAAAACTTGGTGCGTTCATAGGCATCTAGGATTTTATCTAACTCTTTTTTTAGGTTTTTAGTATTAAAGTCGTCTTGTATTAATTCGGTTACCGCTTCTTTATTTAAAATGAGATTCACTAAAGAAATGTAATCTAAATTCACAACCCGCTTCCCAATCTGGTATGAAATCCAGCTCCCTTTATAGCAAACTACCTGCGGCACTTTAAATAATCCCGTTTCTAAAGTGGCTGTTCCGGAAGTCACTAATGCCGCGCTTGAAACACTTAATAAGTCGTAGGTTTTATTAGACAGAAAATGGACGTTGGCCTTTTTTATAAACTGCTCATAAAATGTGTAATCTTGACTTGGTGCGCCTGCAATAATAAATTGGTACTCTGAATAATCGTCCACCACGCTTAACATTATAGAAAGCATTTTTGTTATTTCTTGTTTTCTACTCCCTGGTAATAGTGCGATAATGGGTTTGTCGCTTAATTCATGTTTAGCTCTAAACTCATATTCGTCAACCTGATGCCTATCTCCAATAGCATCAATTAAAGGATGTCCAACAAAATGCACTGGGAAATGATGTTTGTCTTCGTAAAACGTTTTTTCAAAAGGTAAAATAACATACATCGCATCAATATCATTTTTAATGGCTTTGATACGGTTTTCTTTCCAGGCCCAAATTTGAGGAGAAATGTAATAATGGTTTTTAAAGCCTTTCTGTTTCGCCCACTTGGCAATGCGTAAGTTAAAACCAGGATAATCGATGTAAATAATAACATCCGGATTATAGGCTTTAATATCTTCTTTGCAAAAGGATAAGTTTTTGGCGATGGTTCTTAAATTTTGAACGACCTCTATGAATCCCATAAAAGCTAAATCGCGATAATGTCTCACCATTGTGCCGTCTACAGCGGCCATTAAATCACCTCCCCAAAACCTAAAGTCTGCTTGAGCATCTTCATGTTTTAGTGCTTTCATAAGGTTTGAGCCATGCAAATCGCCTGAGGCCTCCCCGGAAATGATGTAGTACTTCATTATTTAAATTTTATCGATCATAAATATAATGGCTACCAAAATAATAGCAATTAGTATGCCTTTGGCATGCGCTTCCTTTTTTTGTTTAAAAATAAATAAAATATTGGAATATTTAAAAGGGCTCCAATACTTGCGCGCTTGCCCAAAACACTAGTTGATGTTATTTTATTGAGGATGCCCTCTGTACTCAAACCTAATTGCAAGCCTATAAAAATAGTATAACAGGTAATGCCAATTAAAGTAGTGACTAAACCAATGGCTAATCCTATAATCACATTTTTATTAATCATTGAACTTCCAAGTGTTTAATTGTTGTATGGTATGATGCGCGGTCAAGTCAAACTGTACGGGTACTACAGAAATATAACCATTTTCAAGAGCCCATTCATCGGTGTCTGTACCTTCATCGTAATTCACAAAAGTACCTGTAAGCCAATAATAGTCTTTGCCATAGGGTGTTTGTCGTTTATCGAATTTCTCTTCCCAATTGGCACGTGCTTGTCTGCAAATTTTCACACCTTTAATTTCTACCTTTTCTACTTTTGGTATATTAACATTAAGCACGGTGTTGTCAGCAATACCTTTTTCTAAAACATGCTTTGCTATCTGTTTAACATAGTCTTTGGATGCTTCAAAATTGGCATTCCAACTAAAATCTAACAAAGAAAAACCTATTGCAGGAATGCCTTCAATCCCGGCCTCTATAGCAGCGCTCATCGTACCGAGAATAAATCACATTTATAGATGAATTGGAACCATGATTAATACCCGAAACACATAAATCTGGTCTTCGGTCTAAAATTTCATTAATGGCAATTTTCACACAATCTGCAGGTGTTCCGGAACAACTGTAAGCTTCATAGTCGCCTTCCGGAACTCTAATTTTTTCAATATGTAAGGTAGAGTTTAAAGTAATGGCGTGCCCCATGCCACTCTGTGGACTGTCCGGTGCTACAACTACTACATCTCCAAGCGTTTTCATGATGGAGACTAATGTCACGATTCCTGGCGCTGTTATACCATCATCATTAGTTACTAAAATAAGCGGTTTTTTAGTCATTTAAGGCCTTAAATTATTAGCTAAAATACATAATTTCTTAAGGAATATTTAATTTTAAGTGGTTTAACAAAAAATTAGCGCGTCATTAAATTGTTGGCACGGTTTTTTCTACTATTTTAGTGAAAACTTTTCGTTTAGGACAACGATATAAAAGATTAAGAACGCTTATGAAAAGGAAATATAACATTCTCATGCTGGTACTGTTACTAGCATTTGGTTCATGTAGTTTTACAGCTAAAGTTGATAACGACCCAAATAAAGACAAACTTTTAATTCAAATAGTGAAATTGGCTTTAGAGCAGTTGCACTTTCAGCCAAAGGATTTTAATAATGACTTTTCAAAAGATGTATATAAAACATACTTGGAGCGGCTTGACCCATTAAAACGCTTTTTCTTAAAATCAGATATTGAAGAATTTCAAAAGTATGAGTTGATGATTGATAATCAGCTTCGCGACAATGACATTACTTTTTTCAATATCACGAATGAACGTTTAGTTCAAAGAATGGCAGAGGCTCAAACGTATTACAAGGAAGTGTTAGAGCAACCTTTCGATTTTAATGCTAATGAAAGTTTTGATACCGATTATGAAAATCACGAGTATGTAAAAACTAAAAAGCAATTAAAAGAACGTTGGAGACAATTACTTAAATTTAGTACCATTGCTAGTTATGATGAGTTAATCACGCAGCAGGAAACCGATACTGTAAAAGTTGATGGCAAAACATTAAAGCCAAAAAAGACACTCAAAGAAATAGAGGTTGAAGCCCGAGGGGAAACTTTAAAAAACTTGGATGTGTATTATACAGATTACATCAATGACATGGAGCGCAAAGATTGGTTTACAATGTATGTGAATGTTATCGTTGAGGAATTTGATCCCCATACGTCTTATTTCGCGCCAGTTGACAAAGATCGTTTCGATCAGCAAATGTCTCGGTAAATTAGAAGGTATTGGTGCAAGACTTCAAAAACGTATGGACTATACCAAGGTTGTTGAAGTGATTTCGGGTGGGCCAGCTTGGAGAGGCCAGCAGGTGGAAGTGGGAGACATTATTTTAAAGGTGAGACAAGAAGGGGAAGACGCCGCGGTTAGTATCGTGGGCATGCGTATTGATGATGCTATTAAATTAATTAAAGGCCCAAAAGGAACAAAAGTAATTCTAACCATGAAAAAAGTAGATGGTACGATTAAAGATATTACTATTACCCGTGACCTAGTAGAGTTGGAGGAAACCTACGCTAAATCGTCTACGGTTATTAAAGATGGCAAAAACTTTGGGGTGATTAACCTTCCGAAATTTTATATCGATTTTGAAGATTATAATAAACGTAATTCGGCGTCTGATGTTAGACAAGAAATTGAAAGATTAAAAGAGCAAAACATTGAAGGTCTAGTTTTAGACTTGAGAAACAATGGCGGAGGTTCTTTAAAAACGGTGGTAGATATCGCTGGATTATTTATAAAAGATGGACCAGTGGTTCAGGTGCGATCTACAAATGAGCCAAAAGAGGTATTGGAAGATGAAGACGAGTCTATTGTTTGGGATGGCCCATTAGTGATTCTCGTTAATGAATTATCGGCTTCTGCTTCAGAGATTTTGGCCGCAGCCATGCAGGATTATAAACGCGCCATCATTATTGGTAGTAAACAAACCTATGGTAAAGGAACAGTTCAAAATATTTTGGATCTTAATAGAATGGTTAGAAATAGTTCCCATGGTGACTTAGGAGCCATAAAAATCACCGAGACAGAAGTTTTATAGAATTAATGGCGGTTCGACACAATTAGAAGGTGTTAAGAGTGATGTTGTTGTTCCGAGACCGTTACAGTTTTGTGGACATTGGAGAACGCGACCAACACAATCCATTACCTTGGGACAAGATTGATGCCGTAGATTATACGTTCCGGAATAGCTATTTTGATTATGACACGACCATAAGCAATAGTAAAGCCCGAATGGCTAATAATGAACAGTTGAAGTTAATAGAGAAAAATGCAAGGTGGATAAAAACACAAATGGATGATAACACCTATTCACTTAATTATACAACGTATAAGGCTGAACAAAAAGCAAATGAAAAAGAAGCAGAACAGTACGATGCCATCGGGAAATACAATACGAATTTAACATTTGAGTCTTTGCCTTACGAAAAACAACTGTTTGTAAAAGACACTGTTTTAAAGGAAAAGCGCGTGCGTTGGCATGAAAGTTTAAGTCAAGATGTGTATATTGAAGAAGCTTTAAACGTGCTGAACGATTTAAAAATGACGTACGAAATTAAGAAAGTAGCGACGTTAAAACATTAAATAAATAATGAGTGAAAACACCAACTCATTAAGCAAATTAGCGCTCCGGAAATTCAAAAAGAATTTTTGGGGCGTTTTAAGTTTTTGGTTTATAGTATTTATAGGGGGAGTCTCTATTTTTGCTTATGTATTTGCACCCGATAATTCTCAGCATGCAAACCAAATGCATGTTTCTATTCATTCGAAAAGACCTGGTTTTAAGGTGACCATGCTTACACTACCTACAAAAATAAAAAATGAGCAACATGTTTTAGAACAACTCTTCTTTGGAACGGTTAATACGGCAACCGAAATCCCGATTTCAAATTATGAATTCCAGGGGTCCTCTATTAATTATACAGAATACGCTGCAGATGGAATGACAGGTTTAGATAAGACCTGTCAACTAGAAATAGACCAAGCGCCGAAGCTTTAATTTCTGAGAAGACCTTCTATTTAGGAACCGATAAATATGGTCGCGATCTTTTAAGTAGGATTTTAGTTGGTGCCCGCATTTCCTTTTTTATTGGCTTTGTGGCTGTTTTTATTTCCTTGGTTATTGGTCTCTTTATGGGAAGTATCGCAGGTTACTTTGGTGGTAAAATAGATGCCTTAATTATGTGGGTTATAAACGTCACATGGTCGATTCCAACATTACTATTGGTTATTGCTATCACTTTAGCTTTAGGGAAGGGGTTTTGGCAAGTATTTATAGCAGTAGGTTTAACAATGTGGGTGGAAGTCGCTAGAGTCGTAAGAGGACAAATAATTAGTGCAAAAGAATTACAATATGTGACTGCTGCAAGAGCATTAGGGTATAATAATTATCGCATAATCACGAAACATATTTTACCCAACATCATGGCGCCAGTAATAGTTATCTGTGCCGCTAATTTTGCTGCGGCCATTTTAATAGAATCCGGTTTAAGCTTTTTAGGTATTGGTGCGCAGCCACCAATGGCAAGTTGGGGAGCGATGATAAAAGACCACTATAATTATATTATTTTAGGGAAGCCTTATTTAGCCATTATTCCAGGGTTGTGTATTATGACTTTAGTTATGGCGTTTATGCTTATTGGAAACGCGTTGCGGGATGCTTTAGATGTCAAAAATTGATGGGATTCCACTTTGTTGTTTGGTGGGTCAATTAACGAAAAATGACTTTAAAATTTGCAGAGATGTCATCATAGTCTTGGTTGGTTAATGTGCCCTTTTTTATTCTTTTTTGTGTAAATTTATCACTTTCTAAAATAAGGCGATCCACCATTTCTCCGGTGTCTTTTGAATAATTAAAAGAAAGTGCTTTCCAGTTTTCCTTTAATATGGGAGATTGAAGCCACATTAAAAAATTGTTAATCCGAGACATTACTTCCTGTAAGGTCATGAGATCCTATGGTTAAAAAATCTTCCATCGCCTGAAACACGCGTATAGAACTAACAATTTCTATTTGATTGCGTTTGGCTGCATCATAGGTTGTAGGTTCAAAACCGTCATGATTAACATCCGGGGTCATCGATTTAAAAAGAAAGAACCCTTCCGGATACGCTTGTGATAATTCAATTTGAGGAGAAAGCCAGTTTCTTTGAATGTTTTCTAAAGTAATATGAGCCGTTCTATTTTCTTCGACGCGATTATTGGAATGCGTGTTTAAAATGAGATTATACATGACCATAATGATTGACACGCCTGCTGTGATTCCAATAATGAGCTCAAGCTTTCTGTCTTTTTCAGTATTTAACCGTTTTACAAAAATAAAGCCAACAACGATAATAGTAACTACGGCAAGAAGTATAAAGTATAGATTATAGTCAATTAAAAATGTTGTCATTTATAAAGAGTTTAATATAAGAATCCCGTCTTCTAAAGCTATAGAAAAGCGGTTGATTTTTAGAATTATTCAATAATCATATTACTATTCAGCTCTCCAATAAAATCAAGGACCTCCTCTTTACCTATATCTTTAGAAGACGAGGTGATGAAATACTGTGGCATGTCTTCCCAAGTTTCTAAAAGGACGGTTTTGTAGTCTTCCACGTGGTTTTCTATAGCTTGAGGTTTCAGCTTATCGGCTTTAGTGAAAATAATGCAAAAAGGCACTCCGTTTTCACCTAAATACTGCATGAATTCTAAGTCTATGGGCTGTGGTTTGTGACGAATATCTACCAGTACAAAAGCGCAAACTAACTGTTCTCTAAACTTAAAATATTGCGTAATAAACTTTTGAAATACTTTTTTGGCGCTCTTGGAAACTTTGGCGTAACCATAACCAGGTAAATCCACCAAATACCATTCTTGGTTAATAATGAAATGATTGATAAGTTGTGTTTTTCCAGGTCTTCCTGAAGTTTTTGCTAAACTCTTTTTACTGGTTAGCATGTTAATTAACGATGATTTCCCAACATTACTTCTGCCTATAAAAGCATATTCCGGAATTTTTCCTTTGGGACAGCGTTCCACATCGGAATTACTTATTACAAACGCAGCAGATTTTATTTTCATCTTGTCATTCCTACTAATGCGGGAATCTTTTTAATTAAACTAAAAATTTTCGGAAATAATCGAACGTATGAAAAGATTAGGTCAAAAAACTAAGGCACAAAAGTAAGCAGTTAAGAGTAAGCAAACAAGAGTAAGTCATGAAAAGCAAAAAATATCCCCCATGAACAACCCGAGAACTTTAGAGAAAGTGTCGCGATATCAATTTTAAACCAGCCGTCTTGGTCTTTAAAGATAAGTTTGTAAACTAAAGACTCCTGCTCTTAAACCACTCATGAAGAATTCTATTAAACTCTTGAGGGTGTTCCATCATTGCGGCATGACCGCACTTGTCAATCCAAAATAAATCTGAATTCGGGAGCAGTTTGTTAAATTCATCAGCAACTTCAGGAGGTGTAACCGCGTCGTTTTTTCCCCAAACAATACACGTAGGCGTGTGCATGTCTCGGTAAATCTTTCGCCATATTATGCCTAATGGCGCTTTTTGCAATGGCTAAAGTCTTTATAAGCTTGCTTCTATCGTTTACAGTTTCATAGACTTCGTCAACAATCTCTTTAGTGGCTACAGCAGGATCATAAAAAACGTCTTGCGCTTTTTTCTTAATCACTTCGTAGTCGCTACGTTTGGTGTAACCACCACCCATGGCGCTTTCGTATAAGCTCGAACTACCCGTGATAATTAAAGCTTTAACATGCTCCGGGTTTAATTTTGTATAGTACAAACCAATATGTCCTCCTAGAGAATTTCCTAAGAGAATGACTTTGTCAAAGCCTTTAAAGGTTATGAATTCGCCTAAATATTTAGCAAAGGCTTTTACATTGGTTTTTATAAGAGACATCGAATAAACAGGGAGCTGCGGGATAATGACTTGATAGCCTTTATCACTAAAATAGTCAATTACTGCATCAAAGTTGCTTAAGCCACCCATTAAGCCATGTAATACTATAATTGGCGTGCCTTCTCCAGCTTCAATGTAGTTGTACTTTCCTTCGGTTTTAAGTGTGTGAGACATGCAATTTTTAGTCAATCAGTTGAAAGCAAATATAGGTAATTCCTTTAAAAAATGATAGTAATCTTAAGATACTTGAAAAATTGAAGTGGAGGGACATATTAACAATAGTTTATTAGTATTAACTGTCATGTTTAAGAGCTTGAAAACGATTGATTTAAGCATAATAGCAAGGTTTTGGCTGGAGTAAGATGAGTAACTTGAGATGTTATTTATCAACAAAGTGGTAAAAAGTGGTAAAAAGTGGTAAAATTTTCGATATATTTGAATTTAAAATCTCAAGGACTCAAAAAAACGTTTTGAACTCATTAATAGGAACATACGAATGTAAAGCAGATGCCAAAGGAAGGTTAATGTTGCCTGCTGCGCTTAAAAAGCAGTTGACGCCTGTGTTGCAAAATGGGTTTGTATTAAAACGAGCTGTTTTTCAGCCATGTTTGGAGCTGTATCCAATGGCAGAATGGGAATTATTGATGCAAAAAATAAATAAACTCAACCGATTCAAGAAGAAAAACAACGATTTTATTCGTCGTTTTACTGCGGGTGTAAAGATGGTTGAGGTGGATGTTAATGGCAGATTGTTGATACCAAAGGATCTGTTTGTTTTTGCTGATATTTCTAAGAATGTGGTGGTGTCTTCAGCAGTTAACATTGTTGAGATTTGGGATAAAGAAAAATATGAACAAGCCATAGATGATGCGACTGTTGATTTTGCAGATTTAGCTGAAGACGTCATGGGACAAGATGAAAGCGACGATGGAATATCATAACCCAGTATTATTAAAAGAGACCGTGGACGGTTTAAATATCAAAGAAGATGGTGTTTATGTAGATGTCACCTTTGGCGGTGGCGGCCACAGTAAAGAAATACTAAGCCGCCTTGGTGATAAGGGGCGGTTGTTTGCGTTTGATCAAGATGTCGACGCCATAGAGAATACCCTTGATGATTCGCGATTCACGCTTATACATGAAAATTTCAGATACATTAAACGGTTTTTGAGATTTCATGGCGTAAAAGAAGTGGATGGGATCTTAGCTGATTTCGGAGTTTCGTCACATCAATTCGATGTCGCGGCACGTGGTTTTTCAACACGCTTCGAAGCGGAATTAGATATGCGAATGAATCAAAATAATCAGTTATCTGCTTATCATGTGATAAATGAATATGATGAAGCACAACTGAAGCAGGTTTTGTCGCAATATGGTGAATTGAGAGCGGCTCCGGCAATGGCAAAAATGATTGTTGAGCAGCGTGAGTTGGAGGTGATAAAAACCAGTGATCAGCTCAAACACGCGATAAAAAAGTTTTTGTCTCCAAAACATGAAAATAAAATCTTGGCTCAGATTTATCAGGCC
Organism: Lacinutrix neustonica; assembly: GCF_026625145.1. Taxonomy (GTDB): domain Bacteria; phylum Bacteroidota; class Bacteroidia; order Flavobacteriales; family Flavobacteriaceae; genus Lacinutrix; species Lacinutrix neustonica. Next base: position 2,862,970 of record NZ_CP113088.1, read on the forward strand.
ATTCGGATTGAAGTGAATCAGGAGATCGAGGCTTTAAAAGAATTTTTACAACAAACGCCTGAAATACTGAAGCCTCAAGGGCGATTGAGCTTGATAAGCTACCATTCTTTAGAAGATCGTTTGGTGAAACGATTTATAAGAAATGGTTTGTTTGCCGGGGAGCCTGAGCGGGATGTGTTTGGGAATTTCGAAGTGCCTCTTAAAAAAGTAGGTGGTTTAATAATTCCATCTGCTCAAGAAATAAAAATAAACAATAGAGCACGAAGTGCAAAATTGCGAATAGCTGAAAAGTTAGGGGCTTAAGCATAGTGTTCAAAAGCACAATGGCATGAAAAAAAACATTTATAGCATATTAAGAGGCACCTTTCTCGGTGAGTGAAGATTCCTTTAAGAATTGGAGGATGATTCTCTTTGTTTCTGTGCTAGCGATAGTCATGATTGCAAGTTCGCATAGTGCAGATAAAAAAGTGTATGACATTGCGCGGTTAGGTAATGAGGCCAAAGAATTAAGAAGTGCCTTTATAGATGGTAGAGGGCGATTAATGGAGCTAAAAAAAGAATCTGTTGTCTCTCTGAAAATGAAAGCGAAAGGTTTAAAAACCTCCGAGGTTCCGCCTCAAAAAATAATAGTTAAACCACAACAAAATTAAGTTCCCTCGTGGCAGTAAACGAAACGAACATATTAAATCGATTGTATTTTGTAGCTGGATGCATGTTCATCTTCGGCTTGGCTGTGGTTGTAAAGTTATTAACCATCCAGTTTGTTAATGGCGATGATTATCGGGCGTTAGCCGAAGAGCGTACGGTTAAAAATGTGACTATTCCAGCAAATCGAGGCAATGTATATTCTGTAAATGGTAACCTATTAGCTACGTCTATTCCTAAATATGATATTAGAATTGATACCAAAGCCCCAAAGAAAAGTGTGTGGCAAAGACATTTAGGAGCGCTTTGTGACTCGTTATCTAATTTTTCAGGAAAATCAACAAGTTACTATAGAGAGGAATTAAGAAAAGCCCATGCAAAACAAAATCGATACTATTTGTTAGCTCGTGATATTGGATATTCAGATTATTTAAGACTGCGCAGCTTTCCTTTACTGGAAATGGGTGCTTTTAAAGGGGGGTTAATTGTTGAGCAAAACACAAAGCGTGAGCATCCAATGGGGGGATTTCTATGCGAACCATTGGCTACGAGAGAGAAGATGAAGACGGTAATATTACAAGAGCTGGTATTGATGGTGCTTTTGGAGCAAAATATTTACGAGGGAAAGATGGTCAACGTTGGAAACAGAAAATAGGTAAAGGACAATGGAAGCCTATTGTGGATTATAATCAGGTAGAACCGGAGGATGGGTATGATGTGTACACAACCATTGATGTAAATGTTCAAGATATTGCGCATCACGCCTTGTTAGAGCAATTAGAAAAGTACGATGCAGAGCATGGCTGTGTGGTGGTTATGGAAGTGAAAACCGGAGAGATTCGTGCGATTTCTAACCTGGGAAAAAGTAAGGCTGGAACCTACTATGAAAAAAGGAATTATGCGGTTTGGGAATCTCATGAGCCTGGCTCGACTTTCAAACTTATGGCCATTATGGCAGCATTAGAAGATAAGGTTATTGATACCTCTACTATTGTTGATACCAAACTGGGTTCAAAACGCTTTTATGGTAGGTCTATTACCGATACACGCGGATATGGAAAAATATCGGCGGCTCAAGCTTTTGAAAAGTCTTCAAATATTGGTTTGGCAACCATTATAGATGATCATTATTCTAAAAACCCGATGAAATTTATTAATATTTTAGATAAATGGAAACTCAATGAGACCTTAGACCTTCCTATAATTGGCGAAGGAAAACCAAATATTCCTAGGCCAGGAGATGGTAATTGGAGTCGCAATGCGCTGCCCTCAATGGCTTATGGTTATAATTTAAAACTAACTCCATTGCAAACCTTAACGTTTTACAATGCCGTAGCCAATGGCGGTGAAATGGTAAAGCCTCGATTTTTAAGAGAGGTTAAAGAATTAGATAAGGAAATCGAAACCTTTAAAAAACAAGTCAGAGTAAAACAAATCTGTTCGAAAGAGACCATTGAGAAGGCTCAGAAAATGATGGAAAACGTTGTGATTCATGGTACGGGTAGGGGCTTGTATTCAGAATACTTCTCAATGGCAGGAAAAACCGGGACGGTAAGAACTGGCTATAGCAATTTTGAGGAGTGGAAAAAGGATAAGAAATATATTTCTTCATTTGTGGGGTATTTTCCCGTTGAAAACCCTAAGTATTCTTGTATTGTGGTAATTCATAAGCCAAGTATTGAAGTGGGGTATTATGGCGCTGATGTTACAGGTCCAGTATTTAAACGTATTGCTCAAAAGATTTTTACAGATACGCCAATCATTGATGAGATCCAGTCTCCGGAAGTTGTAAATGCTCCAGTAGAAAAAGAATTTCAACAGTTTTACAATACTGAAAAGATCTATTTAACCATCATGCCAAACGTTATTGGTTTGCCTACTATGGATGCAGTGGCATTATGTGAAAACATGGGGTTGAAAGTAAAAATGGGAGGCGTAGGTGTGGTGAAGTCGCAGTCTATCCCTAAGGGAGATAAAGTTATAAGAAATCAAACAATAGTTTTAGAAATATAGTGAATTCATTAGCTGACATATTGTATAAAGTAACTATAAATGCTGTGGTTGGAGCTACAAATTTAGAGGTGCGTCACATTGATTTTAACTCCCGTAATATTGGTGTTAACGATGTGTTTGTGGCTATTAAAGGAGGTGTTTCAGATGGTCATAATTTCATTGAACAGGCTGTGCAGCAAGGTGCGGTGGTTGTGGTATGTGAGCAATTACCTAAGGTGTTAAAAGAGGGAGTGACTTACATAACGGTAGATCATTCGAGTAAAGCCTTGGCTGTTATGGCTTCTAATTATTATGGTAATCCCTCGTCCAATTTAAAATTGGTAGGTGTTACAGGAACAAATGGTAAAACGACCATTGCCAGTTTATTATATCAACTGTTTAAAAAAGCAGGATATAAAGTAGGCCTGCTGTCTACTGTAGTCATTAAAGTAAATGATAAAGACTACAAAGCAACACATACGACTCGGATTCTCTTACAATTAATCGGTATTTAAAAGAGATGAATGATGAGGGTGTGGAATTTTGCTTTATGGAAGTGAGCTCACATGGAATTCATCAAAATAGAACTGAAGGTTTGGAATTTGCCGGAGGGGTTTTTACAAACTTATCCCATGATCATTTAGATTATCACGACACCTTCGCTGAGTATCGTGATGTTAAAAAACACTTCTTTGATAATTTAAATTCGAAAGCGTTCGCACTGGTGAATAGCGATGATAAAAATGGTGCAGTAATGGTGCAGAATACCAAGGCTAAATCCTATAAATATGCACTAAAAAGTTATGCGGATTATAAAGCGCAGATTTTAGAGCATTCGTTTAGGGGTATGTTATTAAAGTTAAATGATAGCGAAGTCTCGGACTCGATTAATTGGAGGGTTTAATGCATACAATGTTACGGCTATTTATGGCACAGCCGAATTGCTCGGGCTTGAAAAAGCGGAGATTTTAAGACTAATAAGTGAACTAGAAAGTGTTAGTGGGCGTTTTCAATATCTGGTTTCTGAGGAGAAAATTACAGCGATTGTGGATTATGCGCACACACCGGATGCTTTAAAAAATGTGCTAGAAACCATTAACGCCATTCGTACAAAAAACGAAAAACTTATTACAGTAGTGGGTTGTGGTGGAGATCGTGATAAAACTAAGCGTCCTAAAATGGGACACATTGCTACGGCATTGAGTACGAAAGTTGTTTTCACAAGTGATAACCCTAGAACGGAAGTTCCGGAATCCATTATAGAAGACATTGAAAAAGGAGTAGAACCACAAAATTTTAAAAAAACGGTATCTATTGTCGATAGGAAGCAGGCCATAAAAACGGCATGCCAACTGGCGCAACCAGGTGATATCATTCTAATCGCAGGTAAAGGTCACGAAACCTATCAAGAGATAAACGGTAAACGTTCAGATTTTGATGATTACAAAATAGTAGAAGAATTATTAAAGCAATTACACAAATAATATGTTGTACTATCTATTCGAATATTTAGAAAAAGAATTTCAGTTAACAGGGGCGAGTGTGTTTCAATTTATCACCTTTCGTGCTGCTTTGGCTATCATTGTATCGTTATTGTTTTCTACAATTTTCGGAAAGAAAATCATACGCTTATTACAGAAAAAACAAGTAGGTGAATCGGTAAGAGACTTAGGCTTAGTTGGACAAGTAGAAAAAGCGGGAACACCAACAATGGGGGGGTTAATTATAATTTTTTCAACCCTAATACCGGTATTTCTTTTAGCAAAACTGGATAATATTTATGTTATATTGTTAATTGTCACTACCGTTTGGATGGGGTTAGTAGGTTTTGCTGACGATTATATTAAAGTATTTAAAAAAGATAAGGCAGGATTAAGTGGGAAATTTAAAGTATTAGGGCAAGTTGGTTTGGGTATTTTCGTTGGTTCTATTATGTATTTCCATCCGTAGTGACCATAAGGCAGGAAAAAGTAACCCCTGTTTATGAGACTCAAAAAGTAACACAAAATATAGAGGCCGAGTTTAGAGCAGAGGAACAATCGCTTAAAACCACCATTCCTTTTGTTAAAGATAATGAATTTGACTACGCTCAAATTACCGCTTGGTTTGGTGACGATACAGGTAAATATGCTTGGCTATTTTTTATTCCAATAGTTATATTTATAGTAACCGCAGTATCTAATGGTGCAAACTTAACTGATGGTATTGATGGCTTAGCAGCAGGGAGTTCCGCCATAATTGTCTTTGCGCTAGCCATCTTTGCCTTCATTTCTGGAAATTTTAACTTTTCAAATTATCTCAATGTGATGTTCATTCCACGACTGGGTGAATTGGTCGTATTCATTGCAGCCTTTGTAGGAGCTCTTATAGGTTTTCTGTGGTATAATACGTATCCAGCACAAGTGTTTATGGGGGATACGGGGAGTTTAACTATTGGAGGTGTTATTGCTGTCATCGCAATTGCTGTTAGAAAAGAACTATTAATCCCATTGTTATGCGGAATCTTTTTTGCGGAATCTCTCTCGGTGATCTTACAAGTCACATGGTTTAAGTACACCAAAAAGAAATTTGGCGCAGGCCGACGTATTTTTAAAATGTCACCATTGCACCACCACTATCAAAAAGGAGGCTATCACGAAAGTAAAATAGTAACACGGTTTTGGATTGTTGGCATATTACTAGCAATCCTTTCAATAGTTACTTTAAAATTAAGATAATAAAACAGAGTACTCGGCACTATAAAGTGGAGGTTCAAGACATGATACAGCAAAGATTAGTCATATTAGGAGGCGGAGAAAGTGGTTTGGGAACGGCGCTTTTAGGACGTGCGAGGGGTTATGCGGTTTTTGTTTCAGATAAAGGAAAAATAAAAGAAAAGTACAAAAACGTTCTTATACATAATGAGATTGAATGGGAAGAAGAGCAGCATACAGCATCTAAAATTTTAAATGCTGATGTTGTTATGAAAAGTCCAGGAATTCCGAGATAAGGCTGCGTTGATTCAGCAACTTATAAAGAAGAAAGTTCCTGTTATTTCTGAAATTGAATTTGCTTCTAAGTATACAAATGCCACCTTAATAGGGATCACAGGAAGTAATGGGAAAACTACAACCGCTTCGTTAACGCATCATATTTTAAAACAAGAGTTGAATGTTGGTTTAGCAGGAAACATTGGAGATAGTTTTGCGAAGCAGATTTTAGACTATGACTATGAAAACTACGTGTTGGAGATTAGCAGTTTTCAACTCGATGGAATTGTAGATTTTAAACCAAACATCGCTGTTTTAACTAATATTACACCGGACCATTTAGATCGCTATGATTATAAGTTTGAAAATTATATCAATTCTAAATTTAGAATTGCTCTTAATCAAACCGAAAGCGATTATTTAATTTATGATGCCGATGATCAAGTCATTGAAAAATGGCTTGGTGAAAACGAAATTCAATCCACATTACTACCATTTTCTTTGGTTAAGACTATTGAAAACGGTGCTTATTTAGATAAAAAAAACATAAAAATAACAATAGATAACGACCAGATAATTATGCCAACAAACAATTTAGCTTTAGAAGGGAAACACAATATTAAAAATGCAATGGCTGCTTCAACAGTGGCCCATTTATTAAAAATTAGAAAGCAAACCATTCGTGAGAGCTTAGAGAATTTTCATGGTGTAGAACACCGTTTGGAGCAAGTACTTAAAATTAATAAAGTACAGTACATTAATGACTCTAAAGCTACAAATGTTAATGCAACGTATTATGCTTTAGAAAGTATGGATGCACCAACGGTTTGGATTGTTGGAGGTACAGATAAAGGGAATGAATATACAGAATTGTTTCCTTTTGTAAATGAAAAAGTGAAAGCCATTATTTGTCTAGGTGTTGACAATGATAAGCTTTTAGAAAGCTTTGGGAATATGGTGGATGTTATTGTGGAAACTCAGTTTATGAGTGAAGCAGTCAAAATAGCTTATAGAATAGCTGAGGCTGGTGATAATGTTTTGTTGTCACCGGCATGCGCGAGTTTCGATTTGTTTGAAAATTATGAAGATCGCGGGCGTCAATTTAAAGATGCCGTTAGAAATTTATAAAAGTAGTCTAATTATCATGCTGAGCGTAGTCAAGGCATCTCATTAAATAAATAAAGTGCAAAAACTATTTAAAAACATAAAAGGCGATAGGTTAATTTGGGCAATAGCGGCCTTGCTTGCTATTTTTTCATTTTTACCAGTGTACAGTGCTGCTAGCAACTTGGCATATGTAGGTGGCAGTACAAATACTTTTTCCTTTTTTGTAAAACATTTTATGCATTTGTTTCTAGGATTTTCAATTATGTATGGCGTACATAAAATACCCTATCGTTATTTCCGGGGATTGTCTATGGTCATGATTCCTGTCGTTCTCATTTTATTAGTGGTCACTGTTTTGCAAGGAACAACAATTGCAGGCGCTAATGCTAGTCGTTGGATTCGTATCCCTTTTGTTAATATGTCTTTTCAAACCTCTACTTTGGCCTCTGTTGTGTTAATGGTTTATGTGGCGCGATACATGTCTAAAATAAAAGATGAACACGTTACGTTTAGAGATTCTATTTTGCCGCTTTGGTTACCCGTTTTTTTAGTGTTGGCATTAATACTACCGTCTAATTTTTCTACAACTGCGCTTATCTTTTTAATGGTAGTGATCTTGGTGTTTTTAGGGGGGTATCCCATTCGTTATTTGGTGGCTATAGTTGGTGCAGGTATTTTAGGATTAGCATTATTCGTAGTCGTTGCAAAAGCGTTTCCCGATGCGATGCCAAATAGAATTGATACTTGGATGAGTCGTATTGAAAATTTCTCAGATGATGAGGATACAGAGGCAGATTATCAAATAGAAAAAGCGAAAATTGCCATTGCATCTGGTTATATTACGGGTGTTGGCCCTGGAAAAAGCACACAGAAAAACTTTTTACCACAATCGTCGTCAGATTTTATTTTTGCGATAATTATCGAAGAGTTCGGTCTAATAGGAGGTATATTTTTAATGACCATGTATATGTGGTTGTTATTTAGAATAGTGATCGTGTCACAAAAAGCAGATACGATTTTTGGAAAATTATTAGTACTAGGTGTCGGTTTGCCTATTGTGTTCCAAGCCATGATAAATATGGCTGTGGCTGTAGAGTTATTTCCGGTAACGGGACAAACCTTACCATTAGTAAGTAGTGGGGGGACCTCCATTTGGATGACCTGTTTAGCAATAGGGATCATTTTAAGCGTAAGTGCTAAAAGAGAAGAAATTAAAGAACAAGAAAACACAGAAGAGAGTCCGTTAGAAATTCTATCGGAAGCCATATAATGAACACGTATAAAATCATATTATCTCGGGGAGGAACCGGTGGACACATTTATCCAGCGATAGCGATAGCGAATGAATTAAAATCACGTTTTCCTGATGCGCAATTCCTGTTTGTAGGAGCAAAGGACCGTATGGAGATGGAAAAAGTGCCGCAGGCAGGTTTTGAGATTAAAGGCTTGTGGATCTCTGGTATTCAAAGAAAACTCACGTTAAAAAACATGATGTTTCCTTTTAAATTACTTAATAGTCTTTGGAATGCTAGACAAATAATCAATAATTTCAAGCCGAGATGTCGTGATTGGAACCGGAGGTTTTGCGAGTGGTCCCTTATTGCAGGTGGCGGCATCAAAAGGAATTCCAAGTTTAATACAGGAGCAGAATTCCTATCCTGGTATAACAAACAAATTATTGTCTAAAAAAGTACAGAAAATATGTGTGGCCTATGATGGGTTGGAACGCTTTTTTCCTGCGAATAAAATTATTAAAACGGGAAATCCAGTACGTCAGGATTTACTAGATATTAATTCAAAAAAAGCAGAAGGCTTAAAACATTTTAACCTAGTTACAGATAAAAAAACATTACTCGTTTTAGGTGGAAGCTTGGGGGCTAAGGCTATAAACGAATTAATAAAAAATGAAATAGAGTTTTTGCAAATGCAAAACCTTCAAATCATTTGGCAATGTGGAAAGTTATATTATGACGATTATAAAATCGTTGGACACACAAAAAATGTTCAGGTACATGCCTTTATAAATAAAATGGATTATGCTTATGCAGCAGCCGATTTTATTATTTCACGGGCTGGCGCCGGTTCCGTATCAGAACTTTGTATCGTTGGAAAACCTGTCATTTTTGTGCCTTCTCCATACGTGGCAGAAGATCATCAAACTAAAAATGCTATGGCAGTAGTTAAAGAAAATGCTGCAATGATGATTGCTCAGGAGGATTTGAATGTTGATTTTGAAAATAAATTTTCACAATTGGTAGCTTCCTTAGAAAAGCAAAAAGAATTGAGCGCTAATATTAAAAAATTAGCATTAGCAAATGCTACTAAAGAGATTGTCGACGAAGTTGAAAAACTTTTAAAGTAGGATAGAAAACTTGATAATAAGAGAATAATAATATAAGGGGACTGCCATTGCGGTAAGTACCGTTAGAAGGGAATAAAGATTTTAATGAACCTAAAAAACAAACATAACATCTATTTTATAGGCATTGGAGGTATTGGTATGTCTGCGCTAGCACGTTATTTTAGTGCCAATGGCAAGGCTGTTTCACGGTTATGATAAAACACCAACAGACATTACTTACGGTTTACAAGATTTAGGAATTGACATTCATTTTGAAGATGCAATAAATAGCATAGATAGTGAGTTTTTAAATTCTAAAGAGACCCTTGTTATTTATACTCCAGCAGTACCAAAAGACCATAAAGAGTTGGCTTATTTTAAGGAGAATAATTTCACTGTGTTAAAGCGGTCGGAAGTATTGGGGTTGATTACCAAAAACACCTTTTGTTTAGCGGTAGCAGGGACTCATGGAAAAACAACGACCTCAAGTATTTTGGGTCATTTATTGTATGAATGTGATGTGAAGCTTACTGCTTTTTTAGGTGGAATCAGTGAAAACTATAATTCAAACTTAATTGAAAATGGTGATGAAGTAAGTGTAGTGGAAGCCGATGAGTTTGATCGTTCCTTTCTAACGCTGTCGCCGGACTTCGCTTGCATTACTTCTATGGATGCAGATCATTTGGATATCTATGGCGATGCTTCGGCTTTACATGAGTCTTTTGAGGCCTTTTCAAAAAAAGTAAAACCGAATGGTAAATTGTTTGTTAGAAACGGCTTGCCTTTAAAAGGGATCACTTACGGGATAGAAGATGCTGCTGATTATTCTGCTCAGAATATTACCATACGTGACGCGGCCTATATTTTTGATGTAAAAACACCAAAAGAAGTCCTTAATAACATTCAATTTAATCTGCCTGGTAGACACAATTTGTCGAATGCCTTAATTGCTTTGGCGATGGCCTTAGAATACGGTCTTCCCGAACAGAACTTGTTAAAGCTTTAGCAAGCTATAAAGGGGTCAAGCGTCGATTTACCTACCAGATTAAAACAGATAAACGCGTATTTATAGATGATTATGCGCATCATCCCACAGAGATTGACGCTGCACATCAAGCGGTAAGAGAAATGTATCCTGATGATGAGGTGTTGGCTATTTTTCAGCCACATTTGTTTAGTCGAACGCGAGATTTTGGGGCTGATTTTGCAAAAAGCTTATCTCAATTTGATGAGCTGTTGTTATTGGATATTTACCCCGCGAGAGAATTGCCCATTCAAGGTATCGATTCGCAATGGTTGTTACAGCAAATTATTAACCCTAAAAAAGCATTGATTCAGAAAAAAGAAATCATATCAAAAATAAAAGAAAGTAAAGCCGGAGTTATTATGACCCTTGGTGCTGGCGATATTGGAGAAGAAGTTAAACATATTAAAACGGCTTTAATGGATGCGAATTAATTGGAACCACATAAAGATCATAGGATTGTTGGCGATTGTAGTGTTTTTGTATGCGTTTACATCACAAAGAAATAACAAGCGAAAAGTAGCAGCACCTATTATAGAATTTGTCGATGATCAGAAGCCATTTGTCACACACGCCACTGTTAGTAAATTGTTAATACAAAATCAACAACCTATTACGAGTGTGCCCAAAGAAACTTTAGATTTGAATGGTTTAGAGCAAGCCCTAAATGCTCATAAAATGATTGAAAATGCTGAGGTGTTTTTGCGTGTAAATGGTGGTTTTTCAGTTAAAATAAAACAGAAAAAACCCATTGCAAGAGTCAGTAGTTCAGGTGCTTATTATATTGACAGTACAGGTGGTTTGATGCCGTTGTCTACAAACTATACAGCACGTGTACCCATGGTTACAGGTCATGTAAAACAAAATGATTTAGCAGTGGTTTATACTATTGCTAGCCGAATTATGAATGATTCGTTTTTAAAAACAAATGTCATTGAGATTCATCAAAATAGGGATAAATCTATAGATTTAAAATTAAGGCAATGCCAATTCACGGTACATTTAGGTAGCTTGAATTATTTAGATAAAAAAATAAACAACCTCAAGGCGTTTTATAATAAGGCGATTAAGGATAAGAGTTTAGAAAAATATAGCAAAGTGAATTTGCAATTTGAAAACCAAGTTGTTTGTACTAAAGTATAAATTATGGAACAGAATTTAGCAGTAGGATTAGACATCGGAACCACAAAGATTGTGGCCATGATAGGTCGCAAAAATGAGTACGGAAAGGTGGAGATCTTAGGTATTGGAAAGTCTAAAAGTTTAGGGGTGCATCGTGGCGTGGTAAATAATATTACCCAAACGATTCAATCCATTCAATTAGCAATACAAGAAGCTGAAGCTGCTGCAGCATTGAAAATTGAAGGGGTAACCGTAGGAATTGCGGGACAGCATATTCGTAGTTTACAGCACAGTGATTACATTACAAGACCGAGACTCGGAAACCGTCATCGACGAAAATGATATTGAGCGCTTAGTCAATCAGGTACATAAATTAGTGATGTTACCTGGAGAGGAGATTATACATGTTTTACCTCAAGAATATAAGGTGGATGGCCAAGCTGAAATAAAAGAACCTATTGGGATGTATGGTGGCCGTTTAGAAGCCAATTTTCACGTTGTTGTTGGGCAGGTGTCCTCTATTAGAAATATTGGTCGCTGTGTTAAAAGTGCCGGATTAGAGTTAGAAGGCATCACGTTGGAGCCTCTAGCATCAGCTAATGCCGTATTAAGTCAGGAGGAAAAAGAAGCCGGTGTGGCCTTAATCGATATTGGTGGAGGAACTACAGATTTAGCTATTTTTAGAGATGGTATCATTCGTCACACAGCGGTCATTCCGTTTGGTGGGAACGTGATTACAGAGGATATAAAAGAAGGCTGTTCTATTATAGAAAAGCAAGCGGAGTTACTAAAAATAAAGTTTGGTTCTGCTTGGCCAGGAGAAAATAAAGACAATGAGATTGTCTCTATTCCAGGTTTACGTGGTCGTGATCCCAAAGAAATAACACTAAAAAACCTATCAAAGATTATTCATGCTAGAGTGGTTGAAATCGTAGAGCAGGTATATGTAGAGATCAAAAACTATGGTCACGAAGAGCAAAAGAAGAAATTGATTGCAGGTATTGTTTTAACCGGCGGGGGAAGCCAGCTAAAACACCTAAAGCAATTAGTGGAATACATTACAGGAATGGATACCCGAGTAGGGTATCCAAACGAACATTTAGCAGGAGATAGTGATGACGCCATTACCAGTCCCTTATTTGCCACAGCGGTTGGCTTGGTAATGGACGGTTTAAAACGCCAAGAACGTATTAAAGCTGAAAAAATTGAAGAAGAATTTGAAGCAGAAGCAGCTATTGAAGCAGAACAAGGTATTGAAGAAGAAATAGCCGTCGAGTTACCAAAAAAACATAAGCGCTCTTTTTTAGATGCGTTAACAGAGCGTGTTAAAGATTTTTTAGACAACGCTGAATAATAAAAAGACTTTGCCTTGTAAGGCTTAACAAAATAGATAAAGAAAAAAAAGACGGGGCATGGCAACGTCAAAATAATTGATCCAATTAAATAGAATTTTATGAGCAACAATGAATTCGAAAATTTCACTTTTGATTTACCTAAAAATCAATCTAACGTCATCAAAGTTATCGGTGTTGGAGGCGGTGGGAGTAACGCAATTAATCACATGTTCCAACAAGGCATCAAAGGGGTGGATTTTGTTATTTGTAATACCGATGCGCAGGCATTACAAAACAGCGGGGTACCTAACAAGATTCAGTTAGGTGTAAACTTAACAGAAGGTCTTGGGGCAGGAGCTAATCCGGATGTAGGCATGCAGTCTGCAGTAGAGAGTTTTTCAGACATACAGCAAATGTTAGGTACCAATACTAAAATGGTATTTATCACTGCTGGAATGGGTGGTGGAACAGGAACAGGAGCGGCGCCCATTATAGCTAAAATGGCTAAAGAAATGGATATTTTAACCGTAGGAATTGTGACGATGCCCTTTCAGTTTGAAGGAAAAATGCGTAATGAACAAGCGCAAATTGGTATTGAGAAACTTCGAGCAGAAGTCGATTCGTTAATTGTAATTAATAATAACAAACTTCGTGAAGTTTATGGAAACCTAGGCTTTAAAGCAGGGTTCTCTAAAGCAGATGAAGTGTTATCTACGGCGTCTCGTGGTATTGCTGAAGTAATAACGCACCACTACACACAAAACATTGATTTACGAGATGCCAAAACGGTGTTGAGTAATAGTGGTACTGCTATTATGGGTTCTGCAACCGCATCTGGTCAAAACCGAGCGCAGCAAGCCATTTCTAAAGCATTAGATTCTCCACTATTGAATGATAATAAAATCACAGGAGCTAAAAACGTATTGTTGCTAATCGTTTACGGCTCTCAAGAAATCACTATTGATGAGATAGGTGAAATTAACGATCACATTCAAATAGAAGCGGGTCATGGTGCAAATATTATTATGGGTGTTGGTGAAGATGAGTCATTAGATGAGTCTATAGCAGTGACCATTATTGCAACAGGTTTTAATGTAGAACAGCAGGATGAAATTTCTAATACTGAAGCTAAAAAAGTAATACATGCCCTGGAAGAAGACCAAAGTATTAAAAAGGATCTTACTTCGGAGGAGCAACAAAGAGTAATAACGTCTCCACCTTTAGAGTTAGCCGTTAAAAAGGAAGTGCCAGTGGTTAAGCACACGTTAAATCTTGAAGAGGATACTGAAGACACCTTAAGCAAGTTTGAAATGGAACAGGTAAACAAACAGCGCAGTGTGGTCTATGAAGATTTTGAATTGATCCCAACGACAGAGGTTCTTAGAAATATGGATGTTGTGTACGAAGAAGTAGTCGCGCATTTTGAAACAGAAGAAGAGTTTGTGATCACGCCATCTGAAACGAAAAATACAAATACAGAAGAAATTGAGGCGCAAGAGGGGGAAAGAAAGCAAATTACATTAAGTTTTGATTTGCCTATTAATGAGCCAACCGTTGAAGAAACTTCTAAAACGCCTATAGTTCATGACTTAACTAGTGAGATAAAAGATTATGAAGTGACAGATCATGTGGAATTAATTCCTGTTACCGAAGTGCGTGAAAATGAAGAAGTACGTTATGCTTTAGATGACTATATAGAAGTAAATTCTGCAATAAATAAAAACACAAAAACAGAAGTTAAGGAAGAAGTAGATAAAGAAATTGTTTTTGAAAAGAAAGTCTTAAATAAAGAGGACGCACAAGTAGTTTCTGAGGACGACTTAGATCCTATGAATAGTTCTATTTCAGACATTTTAAAGGAGCGGGCAGATGACAGAAGGGAGAAAATGAAGAACTTTAACTATAAATTCAATACGTCTAAAATTGAGGACATAGAGAAAATTCCAGCTTACAAACGCCAAGGCACAACTTTGGATGCTTCTAAACATTCTTCATCTGAAGCCAATGTGTCTAAAACAAGTTTAAGTATAGATGATAATGATGATATTCAATTAAGAAATAATAATTCTTTTTTACATGATAATGTAGATTAATAGCAGCCCCTTAATTTTAATGACATGAAATCCGGAGAGTTCCCCAACTTTTCGGATTTTTATTGATTTTATATGAAATGAAGAGATTTAAAAAGCTTCAAGGTACTTTAATTTTAAAAAAAATCATTTTTCTATTCAGAAGTTTACATATAGAGCGGTTGAATCCTATCATATTTTCCTATCTTCGTACTTTGGAAAAAGAATCACAAAATGAGTTTATCAGTTAACATAATGACGGCCTTGAAAACGGCTATGAAAAGTAAAGACACCGTGGCGCTAACGGCATTAAGAGCAGTGAAGTCTGCTATCTTATTAGCGCAAACGGAAAGTGGAGCAAAAGAAGAATTAACGGAGGAACAAGAGTTGAAAATTCTTCAAAAGCAAGTGAAGCAGCGCAAAGATAGTGCGGCTATTTATCCGGAGCAAGGCAGAGAAGATTTGGCGGCACCGTAATTAGCAGAAGCCAAAGTTATTGAGGCGTTTTTACCGAAGCGATGAGCGAAGAAGAAGTCGCTAAATTAGTTGAAGCAGTGATTGTTAAAACGGGTGCTGAAGGCATGAAAGATATGGGTAAAGTCATGGGAATGGTAAATAAGGAAGTGGCTGGTAGAGCCGATGGGAAGACCATTTCGAATGTTGTAAAAGCTAAATTAGGCTAAAAGATTAAGAATATTGAGATTCCCACTCTCTTGGGAATAAAATGGCTGCGTAGTTCAACTGGATAGAATATCAGATTTCGGCTCTGAGGGTTGGAGGTTCGAATCCTCTCGCGGTCACGAATAAATAAAAAGACCACACGTCAAATCAAGCGTGCTTGAATTTGTAAGTGTGGTCTTTTTATTTTCAAAGCGGAGCATTGAGGATGACAAAGCGCAGCGTAGTAATCCTTTTTAACGATACCATTGATCAAGCTTGCTTGAATTTGTAAGTGTGGTCTTTTTGTTTTCAAAGCGTAGCATTGAGGATGACGCAGCGCAGCGGAGTAATCCTTTTTAACGATGCCATTGATCAAGCGTGCTAGAATATGTTAGTATAGTCTTTTTATTTTCAAAGCGGAGCATTGAGGATGACGCAGCGCAGCGGAGTAATCCTTTTTAACGATACCATTGATCAAGCGTGCTTGAATTTGTAAGTGTGGTCTTTTTGTTTTCAAAGCGTAGCATTGAGGATGACGCAGCGCAGCGTAGTAATCCTTTTTAACGATACCATTGATCAAGCTTGCTTGAATTTGTAAGTGTGGTCTTTTTGTTTTCAAAGCGTAGCATTGAGGAAGACAAAGCGCAGCGTAGTAATCCTTTTTAACGATACCATTGATCAAGCTTGCTTGAATTTGTAAGTGTGGTCTTTTTATTTTCAAAGCGGAGCATTGAGGATGACGCAGCGCAGCGGATTAATCCTTTTTAACGATACCATTGATCAAGCTTGCTTGAATTTGTAAGTGTGGTCTTTTTGTTTTCAAAGCGTAGCATTGAGGATGACGCAGCGCAGCGGAGTAATCCTTTTTAACGACACCATTGATCAAGCTTGCTTGAATTTGTAAGTGTGGTCTTTTTGTTTTCAAAGCGGAGCATTGAGGATGACGCAGCGCAGCGAGGGACTCTTTTGTAATTATATGAGGCCTTACCATTGCGAGTAATAAAGAAGAGATATGCAGTATAGCACATAATATTCGTCTGAAAGACGTGATATGGGGAAGCCAAACCAATATTATATCATGATAAAACAAGCGTTAGTTGGTACTGTTATTCTCTTCAATCTTACTTATAGTGTAATTCATGACTTCGTCTCGTGATGATGCTGTTTTCACTTCTTATCTCTATTTTTGCTGTAGCTTGATGTGCATCTGAAATTTTTAAAGGGTTTTTGTACGCACGATAATTCTAATCAAAAATAAAGTTTTTATTAGATATACACAGGGGTACATAATTGGTGCTACTGTTCTTTTTAATAATACGAACGATTAACTTTGTAACAATATAGCCCTTTTTGTACCCATTATTTATGATTAACGTTCTCTTTTTATTCCAAAATCCTCCTGAAAATCCAGCAATTTCAAATACCATTTTAATAGTAATAATTACCTTAGGTATTATTATAATTGGTATAGGCCTTTTTAAGTTTATAGAAGGTTTTTATGTTGATTTTATAGCGAAAAAACCGCTATTTAGGCATTTTTATCTATTTACTAAAGATTTAAATATCTTTCAAAAACAGGTATTAGAGAACGATTTTAAATTCTATAAGCGGTTAGATATTAAACAACAAAAGTACTTTCGACACCGCATTTTTAAATTCTTATCGCAAGTCGAATTTACTGGAAAAGAAGGTCTCGTAATAGATGATGAAAAAAAATACTTGTGGCCGCTACGGCCATTATGCTCACCTTTGGTTACCGGGATTATGCCATTAACTTAATAGATAAAATTTTAATTTATCCATCGGTATTCTACTCAAATCTAGACAGGAACTATCATAAAGGTCATTTTAATCCAGGATATAGAGCCATAATATTGTCTTGGGAAGATTTTATTCACGGGCATCAAATTGAAGATGACAACTTAAATTTGGGTATTCACGAATTTGTACATGCGTTACACCTAAGTTATTTAAACTCTAAAAGCAACAATGATATTAGTGCACATATATTTATTAGTAGTTTAGAAGCGTTAAATGAATATATTGATTCAAAAGTAAATTTTAAATTACAAATGAAAAAATCAGCGTATTTTAGAAGCTATGCCTTTGAAAATAATTTTGAGTTTACAGCCGTAATTATCGAAAATTTTATTGAAACCCCTCAAGAATTTAGACGTCAATTCCCAACGATTTACAAGCATGTGAAACAAATGTTGAATTTTAATTTTGCAGGATATTAAT
This sequence comes from Lacinutrix neustonica, assembly GCF_026625145.1. Lineage (GTDB taxonomy): Bacteria > Bacteroidota > Bacteroidia > Flavobacteriales > Flavobacteriaceae > Lacinutrix > Lacinutrix neustonica. The sequence continues at coordinate 2,880,474 of NZ_CP113088.1, forward strand.
CTATCTTGTTAGCCCACTACATAAAAAAAGCACACCATTTTATTGATTCGCCATAGCTTTTAGATGAGCTGTGGTTTTGATGGGGTCATCACTTTTAAATATATGACTTCCTGCTACAAAAACATTTGCACCCGCTTCTACTAATTGTTTAATATTTTTATCGGTTACACCACCATCGATTTCTATAAGCGTGTCTAAACCTTGCTCATCAATCATTTTGCGCAGTTTTCGTACGCGTTGGTAAGTCACGTCTTCAAATTTTTGTCCTCCAAAGCCAGGATTAATGGACATGAGCAACACCATATAACATTCTGGAAGTATATCTTCAAGTACAGAAACTGGTGTGGTGATGTTTAAAACAACTCCCGCTTTACAACCGGCATCTTTAATTTGTCGTAGTGTACGGTGTAAATGTACGGTCGATTCATGATGCACCGTAATGATATCAGCACCAACTTTTGCAAATTCTTCAATGTAGCGTTCCGGTTTTTCAATCATTAAATGCACGTCTAGTGGCTTAGTGGCATGTTTTTTAATGGCAGCAATTATAGGCATGCCATAAGAGATGTTGGGCACAAAATGACCGTCCATTACATCAATGTGAAACCAATCAGCGGCACTCTTATTAACGAGTTCTGTATCCCGTTGTAGGTTACCAAAATCGGCGGCAAGCATGGAAGGTGCAATTAATTTTGAAGACATGAATATTGTAGTTTGTATTGTTTGTACAAAACTAACATTTTTAAACGTCAACATTTATTAGTTTTGAAATAATATTACAAAAAAGAGAGTGACTCGGTGTTTTATTAGATTCCAAAGAGTTTATATACTTGTAAAAAGCCCTTATGGTAGCGTCATGGTTAATTATAGAATATCCCACGCCAAAATCAGAAAACGTGGGTTTATCAATAGGCTGGTTTAACATTTCAATAATATTTTTGTGTCTCGAGTCTGTTTTAATTTTCTCTAAAAGGGCATCAATAATAGGTACTTCTCCTTCAATGATTTGAAAAAAAACATCTTGTGTTTTTATTAGTGCGCCATAAATTTTTAGTCTATCATTATTGTTTTTAATGGTGTAGAAGAGTGCTTCGTAGTCTAAAATTGAAAGGTTTCTGCTTGGTGTGCTGAGATAGCAAACAGTTTTATACATGGGAGATTAATTGCGAGTGAATTCAAATATAATAAAATATTTTAAACTACTCATTTTGAGTAATTAATATTAAATGGATTCCTGTTAATTTTGAATGCATTCGATACTCTTTTTACTTACGGATTGATATCTAAACGACTTGGTAATTATTTATATAACATGGTACACTGAGAAGATGACTATATAATAAAATGCGTTTTAAACTCAACGATTAGAATTAAGAAAGGTATTGGTTAGGGTGGCTAATTCATCAATGGTTAGAATATTGGCTTCTTTAACCCAATCAAAGTAAATTCTTAATTTCTTTAAACTGGAAAAATCGTTTATAACCGAAAAATGTCCGCTGTTATAATCTTCAAAGATGCGATGTTCAATGGTCGTGTCTAGAAGCTTTATTAGTCCGAATGCCGTTGGTCTACTTTTATTTTATTAAATAGGTCTTCAACAATCTGGAGTTTGCCTTCCATTATTTGGAAAAAATGGCCATGTTGTATAATAAGAATACCAGTTATATTCAGCTGGTTATTTTTCGAAGCTACGAAATCAGATAACTGACTTAAATCTTTTTGGGATGTTTTATTTGTAATACTACTAATGTAACAGATTGTCTTTAACATAATATTCTTTAAACAACAAACACAGGTAGTAATAGCTTTATAAAGATAGTGAAAGATTTTTTTTCAAAAAAGAATTTAGTGATTTACAAAAGGATTAAAATGAGTGAACCCGTGGTAATCAGCCGCGGGTTCTTTCATCAATCAAAAAACGAACAGTTATGATTAACTGTTTGTTACTATAACTCAGGGATTAACCTAAGTATGTTTTTAATATTTTACTTCTAGAAGTGTGTTTCAATCTTCTAATAGCCTTTTCTTTAATTTGTCTTACACGCTCGCGTGTTAGGTCGAACGTTTCACCTATTTCTTCTAAAGTCATGGGATGTTGATTTCCTAAACCAAAATACAAACGAATAACATCTGCTTCACGAGGTGTTAAGGTTTCTAAAGCGCGTTCTATTTCAGTACGTAAGGATTCGTGTAATAATTCACGATCTGGATTTGGTGACTCCCGAATTTAATACATCGTATAAGTTAGAATCTTCACCTTCAACTAAAGGGGCATCCATACTGACGTGACGTCCGAATTCTTCATTGATTCTTTAACGTCATTAATCGTCATATCTAATTCTTTTGCAATTTCTTCGGCACTTGGTGGACGCTCATGTGCTTGTTCTAAGAAAGCAAATGTTTTATTTATTTTGTTGATAGATCCAATTTTATTAAGCGGTAATCGCACAATACGAGATTGCTCAGCTAACGCTTGTAAAATGGATTGACGAATCCACCATACAGCATAAGAGATAAATTTAAAACCACGTGTTTCATCAAAACGTTGAGCTGCTTTAATTAAACCCAAGTTACCTTCGTTAATTAAATCCGGCAACGTTAACCCTTGGTTTTGGTATTGCTTAGCTACCGATACAACGAAACGTAAATTAGCTTTCGTTAATTTCTCAAGTGCTAACTGATCGCCAGCCTTGATACGTTGTGCTAATTCTACTTCTTCGTCTGCGGTAATTAAGTCAACTTTTCCAATTTCCTGTAGATATTTATCTAATGATGCGGTCTCACGGTTGGTAACCTGCTTGGTAATTTTAAGTTGTCTCATTTAAAAAGTGTGATTTTTATCCCGAAGCTCGGGAGTGAATAAATTGCTATCGTTAGTTATACGTAAATAGGTTGCATTTTGTTACATAAAAAAGATATTAATTAAAAAAAAACATAAAAGATACCACTCTTTTTTGAGTTAAACATCATGTTTATAGTATTTTACGTTTTTATTATTGATAAAGAAAGAGATAGAATTATCTTGTGTTTTTAGCTTTACAAGACACTAAAACTCATTATTATGAATACCCAAAACGGTGGGATGTATTAAAAATGAGATGTATTTGGATAATTTATTTGCTTTGTCGTCACCTGTTGCCTCATATTAGTTTAAAAAACACCGCAAAGTGATTTTTTAATGATTTGATCATAAGCTTATTATATGTTAAAATTCGTGGATTAGAATAAGAAACATCTTCAAAGGTAATTTAAAGATGCTTCCTGTTAATACTTAATCTCTAATATGGCCATCACCAAACACATAGTATTTGTTTGTTACCAGTTGTTTAAGACCTAATGGGCCTCTATGGTGTAGCTTATCGGTACTAATGGCTAATTCTGCACCCACTCCCATTTGGCCACCATCTGTAAATCGTGTAGAGGCGTTGTGGTACACTGCCGCATTATCTACCTGTTCCATAAACAACGTTGCTTTACTTTTATCTTCGGTCATGATTGTTGAAGAATGTCCTCCGGAGTAGGTGTTAATCATATCGATAGCTTGCGTGATGTCGCCCACCTCCCCAAGTAAGATCTTCATAGCCAAAAACTCTTCATGCCAAACATCTTCATTGGTTACCTTTGTTTTTGTTGGTAACACGTTAGACAAAGATTGATCGACTACAATATCGACCTCTAATTTTTCTAAGAGGGTTTGTAGCTCCTTTATTTTATCTTCATATTCGGGGATGTTTTTATCTACTAATACTTTGTCTAGTGCATTACATCCTGAAATTTTATCTGTTTTTGCATTTACGATGACTTTTACTGTTTTCTTCCAGTCGGCATCTTCAGCGACATATAAAAAATTGTTACCACGACCGCTAATTAAGACAGCACAAGATGCATTGTCTTTCACGAATTTTATAAGGCGTTCTCCACCTCGGGGCACAATTAAATCTAACTTTTCAGTTGGGTTTTTTAGGAATTCCTGGGTTTCTTCTCTTTTTAAATGTAATAACTTAATCCAATCTCTAGACAGCCCGTTTTCCAAAAGCGCCTCATGCCAGCATTTTTCTAATATCAAGTTAGAGTTTATGGCTTCTTTTCCACCTTTTAATAATATCTTGTTATTGGCTTTAAACGCAACTACGGCTGCTTCAATTGTAACATCAGGCCGGGATTCATATATAATCATAATGGTACCAAATGGCGCTGTCTTATTGATAATGTTTAGGCCGCTATCTAAGGTAATGTTTGAGATTTCTTTTCCAACAGGATCGTCTTGTGCTCGTACTTCATTGATAGCTTGTATCATGCCATCTACTTTAGCCTCATTGACAACTAATCTATCGTATAGGGCTTGATCTTCTTTGTCAAAAGCCTCTAAATCTAATTGGTTCTCTTTAATAATAGTGTCTCGTTCTCTATCCGAATTTTCATCATGGTACTCAATACCTTATTCTTTATCTCTGAACTTAAAAGTTTCATGTTTTTGTATTTTTAATTAATAAATTTCGTTCCTATGGGTTTGTTGTCGATGATATCTACTATAACATTTTTGCGTTTCCCATTGGCGATATAAGTAGGAATGTTTTTTTTCGCGGTGCCTTTTGCTATTTTTAATTTTGAAGCCATTCCGCCACGGCCTTCTCCTTCTTGCTTTTCAGAGGCCTGAACGTATTTTTCTACGTTTTGATCACCTTTAACCGTGTTTAATTTTACTGAGTCTTCGTCGTCCGGATGTCCTGTATATAAACCATCCGTATCTGATAAAATAATTAATCTATCTGCGTCTAATAACTCAGCAACTAAACTGGCCAGCTCGTCGTTATCTGAGAACATAGACATGGTTAATGAGACGGCATCATCTTCATTAGCAATAGGTATAACGCCTTCAGATAATAAGCCTTCATAACAATTAATCATGTTTTCACGATGCTTTCCAATATCAAAATCTCTTTTGGTCGCCAAAACCTGTGCACAGCGCATTCCGTAATCATGAAATAAGCTGTAATAATGCCTCATCATTCTAGGTTGACCCACTGCAGAATACACTTGCCTTCTTATCGATTTATCAGTGATATTGGTGTTTCCTAAAACTTCTTTTCCAGCGATAGCAGAGCCTGAGGACACCGTAATTACCATAATGTCACGCTCGTACAATTCTGCAATTTGTCTTACTAACTCTCTTAGTACAGGGCCCAATATTCGATTGTCTCTATTTGTTAATACATTGGTACCAACTTTTACTACAATTCTCTTAATATCCATATTTATTTTTTACCCAGTTCAATAGCTCTATCAAATGCCGCATAAGCCGCATCTTCAATAAGTTGTTTTACATTGTTGTCATCCATTGAATCGATGGCCGCTTGTGTGGTTCCGCCTTTTGACGCTACGCGTTCAATCCAGGTTTCCGGTGAAATATCAGATTGGTTGAACAACTCTATGGCACCTTCAAATGTGCTACTGACCAAAACTTTGGAGTCGTTGTCTGAAAACCCCATTTTTTTTGCCGCCTCTAGCATCGACTGCATAAAGTAAAACACATAGGCTGGTCCACTACCGGAAATGCCTGTTGAGGCATCAATGAAATTCTCATTCTCTACATGAATAGAGGTACCTGTAGTATCGAGAAGGTTACGAACCATGAGAAGTTCTATTTTAGACACATCTTTAGATTCTGTATATGACGTCACACCTTTACCTACTTTAGCAGGCAAATTAGGCATGGTTCGAATGACTTTTTTCTTGCCTAACTGTTCTTTAATAGTATCTATAGTGACGCCTGCCATTAACGACACAAAAATTTGTTGATCATTAGTCATCGGTTTCATAGTTTTGAATAAGGCCTCGCAGTGATAAGGTTTAACAGCTATAAAAACAAGATCGGCTTTTGGTAGGCAATCTTCAAGATTATCAAAGACATTGAAATAGGACAACTTACTTAGTTTTTTAATCTTTTTTGGATCGGTGTCATAAATTCTTAAATTATGCTTGCTTAGCAATGGCGATTGTGCCATGCCTTCAGCATACGTTAAACCCATATTTCCTGCTCCAATTACTAATACTCTCATTTAATTAAGGTGTTGATTTTAATATTATTATGTCCTATATAGTGCAAGTATTATGCAGAACTAGGCTGAATATTTGTTTTTTTGTTAAATCATCAATTTGATAATTTAACGTCACTTTGTTCGAGATTTATGAAAAAATGAACGGGCTTAACGGTGTATTCTTTAATTCTCCATGAGAATATGTCTCTCAGTTTAATGACAAATTGTCGGCATAAGAGACGCATTAAAATAAAAAAGGCGATGATCGTGTATGTTTAGTACATTAATTAAGATTAAAGTAAAGGTCCGGATAAAAAGGCATAGATGTTTTTAATCCAAGAAAAAATCACTGCTGAATTTCATTCTGTAAATCGAATTAATTTTAAAATTTTATTATGAAAATTTAATGGAATACACTGTATTAAACCTAGATTTATAAGGTACGAAAATTAATCGTAGTAATTTACTTTTACAATCATTGAATAGTATTTAGAAAGGATATTATATAACTTAACTAATATGTTCAAGAATTAAGAATCCGAAACGGTTTCGTATTTTACCTTTTTGTTTTATAACGCTCAAGTGGATTTTTTAAATCGAATTACAGCATCTATAAGCCGCCTTTAAACCATCTCTAATGGAGCGCTTTTCCTGGTTTTATTCAAAAGTGTTTTACAGAAATAATTTGGATATTCTTAATTCGAGTCTCTATAACACTTCTGTTGTAACAACAAATAACAGATTAGCGCTTTATAAATTTTAAAGTAAAAGAATAATTATATATTTGCCCAACACAATAGGTGTAACTAATTTAACAACCCAATTTTATGATGAAAAAACGTAATTTATTTTTAGCGATCGCGTCTGTAGCGATTTTATTTTCTACATCTTGTAGCAAGGACGACGATAACACAACTGCTCAAGTCGATACTGAAGCTTTGGCAAATTCGCAAAATGCCACTGAAGATGAAAATATACCTGCGACTACTTTAGAAGGAGGCATCAATATAGCAGGAGCTACTAAGGTAACTGGATTACCACCAGCTCCAAATAGCAATTTGGATTTTGATATGTCCGGCACAAAAAATGAAGCCTTTCAGAGGACAGGTTTTGATATTGTATTGTCTTCAAATAGTACTTTAGAGGGCGCTTATATAGTGTTTAAGGATTCAGAGGGTAACGCTACAGGAACTTATTTTGATGTGCCTGCTTCAGCATTTGGTACGTCTCGTAATAACTCCAGTAGGATGGCTACAAAGGCACCTATGGTTAATCGTAGAAGTAGATTAATGCCTCCTAATAATGATATTGATGTAGATTTTGATTCTAGTATCCCGGCAGGTCAATTTTGCTACGCTATTTGTGTATATGACGCTTCGGAAATGTAAGTCAAATTCAAGAAGCTTGTGTAACTGTGGAAGCTTGGGGCGGAAATGCTGCTGTTGTTGGAGAATGGATAGGAACAGACAATTATTCGGGTAGTTCAACCGAAGTAACTTGTACTAATGGAGATGTGATTCCTGCAGAGTATAGCATTTATACTAAAGAAAGTTGGGTATTTGTATTGAAAGCAAATGGTACATATTATGAAGTTTATGATTCAGAATATAATGCCTTAGATTATGAGGCATCTGCAGCTAACTGTGAAGCAACATATGGTGAGACTATGTTTGAAAATGATAAATACGATGGTAACTGGGCGTTCAATGAAGAAGATGGTACCCTAACCGTTATCGATTTCAAATATACAGACCTATTAGATCCTGCTAATAATGAAGTTTATGAAAGTGGCGACGTTTATTTTTCCGGAGTTGCTGTTGACGTTAGTGCTAATCAACTTATTTTAACTGAACAAGGTGAATCAACAACATTTACTAGAAGGTAAATTAGTAACATAAGCATCATTAAAGCAAAGTATAATTTTAAATTATACTTTGCTTTTTTTTTGTCTAAATGTATGGTCTGTAGATTTCTATAGTAAGTACAGATACCAGCCATTTCCTCTTTATATAATAGAGTAATTATATTTAGCAGGATAGTTGTGAAATGTGCTATTGCTTGTCACTTAATTTATTTATGATAAACAACATTTGGGATCACTGATGTGATTTCTTATTCAAGGCCGCGTCAAATATTCAGATTTTTAAATTAAAAAAGCCCATCAATTTTTGATGGGCTTTTAATTATATTAAGAACTAAAAGAATTACTCTTCTTTTTTATCTTCTCTAGGTTTTCTATCGTCACGACGGTTATCACGTCCGCGACTATCTCTACCTTTGTTATCACGTCCACCACGATCGTTACTTTCTCTTGGTGGTCTCGCAACATAACCTTCTGGTTTTGGCATAATAGCTTTACGAGAGACTTTTTCTTTGCGTGTTCTTGGATCTAGTCCAAAATATTTCACCTCAAAAACGTCACCCATGTTTACAACGTCACTAACGTTTTCTGTGCGTTCCCATGCTAATTCACTCACGTGCAATAACACTTCGTTTCCTGGGGCATCTAAATATTCTACAACAGCTCCAAAGTCTAACATTTTGATAACTTTTACTTCGTAAACGTTACCAACTGTTGGCTTAAATAAAATAGCATCGATTTTAGCCATAACCGCATCAATACCGGTTCTTCCTACGCCTAATATTTCAACAATACCTTCTTCGGTTACCGGATCTTCGTTAATAACAATCGTCGTATCGGTTTCCTTTTGCATTTCCTGAATCACTTTTCCTCCAGGTCCAATTAAGGCTCCAATAAATTCGTTAGGAACACGTCTTGTTACCATAGTAGGTGCATGTTCTTTAACGTCTGCATTAGGAGTAGCAATCGTTTCGATCAATTTATCTAAAATATGTAAACGTCCATTACGTGCTTGTTTTAGAGCATTGACTAAAATCTCATAGCTTAAACCTTTGACTTTAATGTCCATTTGGCAAGCCGTAATTCCGTCTGCAGTACCTGTTACTTTAAAATCCATATCTCCTAAATGATCTTCATCACCTAAAATATCAGATAATACCGCATATTTCCCGAATCTGCATCAGAAATTAATCCCATAGCGATACCAGGAGACTGGTTTTTTCATTTGTACACCCGCATCCATAAGTGCCATGGTGCCGGAACATACGGTTGCCATAGAAGAGGAACCGTTAGATTCTAGAACTTCAGAAACCACACGTACCGTATAAGGACATTCATCAGGAATCATCCCTTTCAAAGCACGTTGCGCTAAGTTACCATGTCCAACTTCTCTACGAGAGGTACCACGAATAGGTCTTGCTTCTCCAGTACAGAAAGGAGGGAAGTTATAGTGTAAATAGAAACGCTCTTCACCTTCAAAAGACGGCATGTCTAATTGATTGGCATCTCTAGAGGTTCCTAAAGTTACAGTGGCTAAAGCTTGTGTTTCTCCACGTGTGAAGATTGCAGAACCGTGTGTAGACGGTAAATAATCTACCTCACACCATATTGGTCTTATTTCATCGGTCTTTCGACCATCTAAACGTAAACCTTCATTTAAGGTTAAGTCACGAATCGCCGATTTTTCAGCTTTACGATAATATTTCGAAACTAAACCACCGAAATCTTCTAATTCTTCTTCAGAAAACGTGGCTTTAATACTTTCTTTTATTTCAGCGAACGCTGCAGTTCTTTCATGTTTAGCAGAACCTGCTTTGGCAATAGCATACACTTTATCGTATGCCATATCATGAATTTTCTGTGCTAAATCGTCGTCTGATCTTTCTTCCGGGTATTCACGTACTTCCTTCTTCCCGAAGGCTTCAGCTAATCGTACCTGTGCAGCACACTGTACTTTAATAGCGTCATGCGCAAACTTAATGGCATCGGCCATTTCTTCTTCAGAAATCTCATCCATTTCACCCTCTACCATCATGACTGAATCGGCAGACGCTCCAATCATCATATCCAAATCAGATTCTGCTAATTGAGCACGTGTTGGATTGATAACAAATTCTCCGTTTACACGACCAACTCGAGCTTCAGAGATTGGGCATTCAAAAGGGAAATCTGATAGTTGAATAGCTGCTGAAGCGGCTAACCCTGCCATAGCATCCGGCATAACATCATCATCATGAGACATTAACTGAATCATGACTTGCGTTTCAGAATGATAATCTTTTGGGAATAATGGACGCAATACACGATCCACTAAACGCATGGTTAACACTTCGCCATCACTTGGTCTTGCTTCTCTTTTAAAGAAGCCCCCCGGATAACGACCTGCAGCTGCAAATTTTTCTCGATAATCTACCGTCAATGGTAAGAAATCAAGGTCTTTTTGTTCGTAATTGGAAACAACTGTACATAATAACATACATTTTCCGGATTGTACAACAACAGAACCGTGTGCCTGTTTTGCTAATTTTCCGGTCTCGATAGAAATTTCTCTACCATCACCTAGGTCAATGACCTCTCTAAAAACTTTTGGAATCATAAATAAGTTTTAATACTAATTAAACATTGGTAGTTGTGTTGTGTAGTAGTAGTTGTGACCAATGAAAAACTATAATTAGCTTCTTCAATTTTGGTGTTTATACTCTTCCAAAGCGAGTTGTTATATACCAAAAAACCACGCTGTTAAGCGTGGTCTTTATATTGAGATTATTTTCTTAATCCTAATTCTTTTACTATTGCACGATATCTTAAGACATCTTTCTTAGTTAAGTAATCTAGAAGGCTTCTTCTTTTACCTACTAACATCACTAATGAACGCTCTGTATTATAATCTTTACGATTGGTTTTTAAGTGTTCTGTTAAGTGCTTAATTCTGTGTGTGAATAATGCAATTTGTCCTTCTGCAGAGCCCGTATCGTTTTTAGCTTTACCGTGTTTAGCAAAAAGTTCTGCTTTTTCTTCTTTTGTTAGATACATTCTAATATTGTTGTAAATGATTGTTATGTACACGAAAGCCTATCTTTCGAACGGCAAAGATAATAAATATTAATTAGATTAATAAACGTTATTCTGAATCTTTTTAAGTCAAAAGATTGTGTATTAGTTGGCTTTCAATAACAGAATAATGTGTTAAATTTAAAGTTTTACTTCGTTGATTTACAGTTTTATACTAGAGCAAGATGAATTTATCTACTGACGTACTTTTCGAAAATATATTTTCCCATGCGCATGGTGGTATTGCGATTGTTAATGCGGAAGGGCGTTGGATTAAGGTGAATCAAAGTATTATCGATTTATTTGGTTATTCAGAGAAAGAACTTTATCAATTATCTTTTCAAGACATCACACACCGAGACGATTTAGACCTTGATTTAGGTCCTATGCATCAATTACTTGAAGGTAAGACAGAAAAATATCAAATTGAAAAATGTTATTTTCATAAAAAAGGCCATGTGATTGTAGCCTTGTTATGAGTTTCTTTAGTGAGAGATGAATGGGGCAAACCTCTTTTTTTATTTCTCAAATTGTTGATATTTCTGAACAAACCAATACCAATTGGGAACTTAATATATTAATGAAGATAGTGAGAACCCAAAATGATAAACTCAAGGATTTTGCTCATATTGCTACTCACGATATAAGAACACATGTGGGTAATTTAGGATCAATAATGGAATTTTTAGAAGAAGAACTTAGTGTTTTAGAAAATAATGAAAATTTTGCAATGTTAAAAGTGTCATTAGAGAACCTTCAAGAGACCTTAGAACATCTCAATGAAATAAGAAAAGAAAGGTTAGAACAAATAGAAGCGTTAGAGGCATTATCAATTTTTGATTATGTATCCCATGCCATTTATAATGTGAATGCTTTAGCTAAAAGAAATGCATGTCAAATTTTAAATCATACGAATAGTACGCTTGAGGTTCTTGCTGTACCAGCTTATTTAGATAGTATTATATTAAATTTTCTTACAAATGCTATTAAATATAAATCTCCTCGTCGCGATTGTATAATCGAAATTAGTACGGTATTACACGGTGAGTTTGTAGTATTAAAAATACAAGACAATGGTTTGGGGATGGATTTAAAAAATAACAAACACAAGCTATTTACGGTAAATGGTACGTTTCATGAACATAAGGATTCAAGAGGGGTGGGTTTATTCATTACAAAAAATCACATTGAAAGTATTGGAGGTAAAATTGAAGTGAACAGTACGGTTGATCAAGGGACTTGCTTTGCCATTTATCTACAAAAGGCACAGACATGAAATATAACTTTAGAATAATACTGAGTACATCTTTTTTCGTTTAAAACGAAGGTCCATAATGACTACTACTACTACTACTACTACTACTACTATTACTAAACCCATAGGGTTTATAAGATTAGTCTCTTTGTAAAAGCGTCTAGTAGGTCGTTTGGCTATTAACCAAGATTATAAATTCAACTTCTTTTATAAAATAACATTACCGCTGGTCATTGTATTTAAGTTTTTGACACCTATTTTTAAACCTTTTTTTGTTTGTAGCGTCTTAAAACTATATTAACATATAAATGTAATTATTATGAACCATTTGAAATTTACAAAGAAGGCCATTGCCACGTTTTCTATCATCGCATTAATTTTCACCTCATGTAGTAAAGATGAGACTGTGGAGACAGATGTGACACAAAAAGAGACTAGTGAGCTTAAATTATCGGCAGAAATCGATACGGCATCTGATGCGATAGATGATGTTATGATTGAAGTCTATGAAAATCAAGAAGGAGATGAAACAGGTAAAATGCCTAATGTTAATCGTCCTAACTTTTTACCAGATTGCGTAACTATCACCGCAGTGATAGAGCAAGGGTTTAGAGAAATTACTGTTGATTTTGGAGCTGAAGGCTGTCTTATTAATGGGAATAATCTTAAAGGAAAAGTTATAATGAGTTATGATCGAGAGGCCTCAGATCGAGAAGTTTTAATAACCTATACCTTGGAAGATTTTTATATTAATGCGAAACATATTTTAGGATCTAAAACTATTTTAAAGCAACTTGAAAATGAAAATGGAAACCCACAATTTGCGCATACTTTAGATTTAACAGTGATCTGGCCAAGCGGTGCACAAGCATCAAGACAAGGACTAAAAGTAAGAGAGTGGGTGGAAGGTTTTGGTAGCGGCGTTTTTAGTGATAACGTTTTTAAGATTACGGGAAATTGGACCTCTACATTTGTCAATGGAAATTCACATAGTTATGAGGTCGTTATACCGTTGCGTCGTCAAATGAGTTGTTACTATGTTGTTAGTGGCTCTATAGCTGTCAGTCGCAACAACTTCTCTGGTGTTTTTGATTATGGAACTGGAGATTGTGATAATAGCGCAACGTTTACTTTTAACAGTGGTGATGTAATTGATATTGTGCTCAATTAAGCCCCGATTTAATAATAAAAAAAGCGACCGATTTCGGTCGCTTTTTTTATGCTCTTAAAGGTTGGTTGGTAATCAAATCGATATACAAATTCACCTTATTTTTAAGTGTTTTTCGATGTGAAATAAAATCTAAAAAGCCATGTTCTAATAGAAACTCAGAAGTTTGAAACCCCTCTCGGTAATTCTTTTCCTGTGGTGTCTCTAACAATACGAGGTCCTGCGAACCCAATTAAGGCCCCTGGTTCGGCAATATTAATATCACCTAACATAGCGAAAGAAGCTGTCGTTCCTCCCGTAGTGGGGTCTGTACATAAAGAAATATATGGTATTTGAGCATCTGCCAATTGTGCTAATTTCGCTGATGTTTTTGCTAATTGCATGAGTGATAAAGCGGCTTCCATCATTCGAGCACCACCAGATTTTGAAATAATCATAAATGGCAGCTTATTCTTTAAGGCGTAATCTGCTGCACGTGCTATTTTTTCCCCTACAACACTTCCCATTGAGCCACCAATAAAAGCAAAATCCATGGCTGCTATTACTAAATCTTTACCTTTAGACTTGCCAACCGCACAACGTACAGCATCTACTAAATTGGTTTTGTCTTGGGCTGCTTTTAAACGGTCTCGGGTATTTTTTTGTGTCCTCAAACTTTAAAGGATCTTTAGAGCTTAATTTAGCGTCTAATTCTTTGAATTTATTGTCGTCAAATAATATTTCAAAGTATTCCTTACTGCCGATTCTTACGTGGTAGTCATCTTCAGGACTCACATAAAAGTTTTTTTCAAGTTCTTTGGAGTCCACTATTTTTCCAGTAGGAGATTTGTACCAAAGACCTTTAGGGATGTCTTTTTTTTCTTCAGTAGAAGTAGTGATACCTTTTTCTTTTCTTTTAAACCAAGCCATATTGATTTTATATTTTATCCCAAAATTATGGGAGATTTAATCGAAGTTTAGTGGCCTAAGCTCCAATCATTGCTATTAATTAGTTCTGTTTTTGCTTTAATAAAGCGTACAAAATTACTGTTTTTATTATTCAAACTCAAAATTTGTTGAGCCTATCTCTTTTGAATGATCACTTTAAAATTAAACAATCCCATAATAACTTAGTTACAATGGGATCGTGGATTAGTACAGGTGTTTAATTTAAAGGAGGTTACGCCTAAAGTGTATTAACATTGTTTAGATCTTCAAATGCTTTTTTAAGTCGCTCAACAAACAGGAGTTCTCCTTGACGCAACCGGACTCTAGGATCATAATATTTTTTGTTTGGAGATTCAGGGCCATCAGGACTACCAATTTGAGATTTTAAATAGTCTGCTTTTTCTCCCATATAATCGCGTACACCACTCGTAAAGGCATATTGCATATCTGTATCAATATTCATTTTAATGACGCCATAACTAATAGCTTCTTGAATTTCTGCTTCGGTTGAACCGAGACCCCCCGTGAAAGACAAAATCAATATGGTTTTTTGACACATTATACTTTTTTGAGATATATTCCTGAGAATTTTTTAAAATTTTCGGAGTCAATTTTACATTTCCGGGTTTGTAAACGCCATGAACATTACCAAAAGCGGCAGCGATTGTAAACTGGTCACTAATTTTACTTAATTCTTCATAGGCATAAGCCACCTCTTCCGGCTGTGTGTATAGCTTAGATTCATCGACATTACTATTGTCAACACCATCTTCTTCTCCACCAGTAATTCCTAATTCAATCTCTAAAGTCATGCCCATTTTGCTCATGCGTTTAAGATACGTTTTACAAATTTCAATGTTTTCTTCTAGGGGCTCTTCACTTAAATCTATCATGTGTGAGCTATATAGGGACTTTCCCGTTTCTTTAAAATGTTGTTCACTGGCATCTAATAATCCATCAATCCAGGGTAGCAGTTTTTTAGCACAATGGTCTGTGTGTAGTATTACAGGAACACCATAGGCTTCAGCCAATAAATGCACATGTTTGGCTCCGGCAATGCTGCCTACAATAGCGGCTTTTTGATCCTCATTACTTAAACTTTTCCCTGCATTAAAAACGGCTCCCCCATTAGAAAACTGAATAATTACAGGGGCGTTTAAAGCTTTTGCTGTTTCTAAAACAGCATTCATAGTATTAGATCCAGTCACGTTAACTGCGGGTAATGCAAAGCCTTTTTCTTTTGCTAGCTTAAAGATCGCTTGTACTTCTTTTCCTGTTGCGACTCCTGGTTTTATTTGGTGTGCCATTTTAATGTGTTTTTAGTTGAAAAATTGAATATCAAAAGTAATGAATTTTTGAGTCTTCGTTGGGAAAAGTGGAGATAAAACATCGAAAACGTTGTAGTGTTTTTTAGTTTTAAGCTTAAAACGGATAGTTGATTCCTATGTTATAAACCGCATTGTTAAAGTTGTAGTCATTGAACCAACGGTTGCCTAAACGATAGGAGGGGTCATAGGTTTTAAAACCGATATCACCTCTTAAGATAAAGAAATTAAAGTCATAGCGCAGCCCAAAACCCGAGCCGATAGCAATGTCTTTTATTGATGCTAATGTGTTGAAAGTAGCGGCATCGTTTTTGACCTCATCTAACACATTCCAAATATTTCCTGCATCAATAAAAATAGCTCCATTTAATGCGCCAAAAATATTAAAACGATTTTCGGCACTTAATGTGATTTTCATATTGGCTTCATTAAATTCATTTGTTGACTGCGAGCTACCGGGACCTAAATTATAAGCCGACCACGCGCGGATATCATTAGCGCCACCACCAAAAAAACTTTTTGAAAATGGAATACTTGTAGAATTTCCATACGGTATTGCGATGCCAAAATAGGAACGCACGGCAACAATATTTTTATTTCCTAAATTCCAATATTTGACATAATCCACCTCTGTTTTTACGTATTGTGAAAAAGCGACATTGAAAACTTCATATTTGTTATTTGCGTTTTTTTGTAATCCCAAAATATTAGAAGCCGTAGATAATACATTACCAGCAAGTTCTAACTTTAATCTTAAAATGGAAAAATCATTATCAAATAAGTTGTCCCGTCTATCCCTAACATAATTAAAATTTGAAGATAAAATTAGGTTGTCTTCGGTTAATCGATCTTTTCGTTCTTCTATGGCATTTACAGCTAGTAAATCTGTGGTAGAAATAGCATTGCCTAAGCTTCCGCTCGTAGCTTCTGCTATAAAAGTATTGGCGCCTGAAGGGATGCTTAGTGTTTCATTTTCATTGAGGTATCCAGAATTTAATGCAATCGTATTTAAAGCATTAAATGACGCTTGATACGTTTTAAAATAATTTGCTGTATTTAAATTTTGTACAAATTGAATATTAAAAACATCTAATCGATTAGTGACTTTGTCATTGGGAAACCATTTGTAATTAAAAACGCCTGTAAACGTTTGTTTATCTAAACCTACGTTGGTTTGACTGGTAGCGGCAAGACTAATTCTCGTACTTGGAAACATATACGAAGGGATTATTTTTTCTGTATTAATAGGAGAAAATAATCGCGGAATGGTCAATTTTAAGTCGGCACCGATTTCATTAATGTCAAAAAACTGATCCCGTTCATTAGCCCCATCTTTTGAAGCTCCAATAGAAGTAATTCCGAGATAATTCCAGTGTTTCGGCTCCTTTAAATACGTTACGCATTAATATGCTAGGATTCAATGCAAACCCAATACTTTGAATGTTACTTTGGGAGGCTTCCGCACTAAACCCTAAGGAAAAGCGTTTTAATGGGGTCAAGTAAATATTCGTAGTTAAGGTGGTGTCTGCCTTATTTTCTATGTAATCAATCTTGGGGTATTTAAAGGTTCGTAGATTGCTAATCCGGCGCGATGTTTGGGGTTTGTGTTTGTCTTTAAAAATGGTATTAGGCTTCATGAAAACCACATCGGTCAAAGTTTTAGGGTTGTATCGTAATGCACCTTTACTGTAAATATTTACACCATTAAAAATAGTAGAGTCTGAAATGACTTTATTTCGATCTTCATAACCGAGAATCTGTAAAAATGTTAACCTCTTTTACCTTATAAATCTTAAAGGGTTCGGTCAAGGTGGTGTCTTCAAAACGTATTTGCCGATCGCTTATTTGAATTTCTAGTTTCACTTTTTTAGTTTTACCTATGGTGTCATACTCCAAATAAATGTGATCTTGCGAAAAATGATAAACACCAGAGTTTCGCATGTGGTCTGTAATGCGCTCTCGCTCATTTACAGCATCCACAGACTTATATTGTCTGTTAAGTTCTATAAAGGATTTGTTCGCTGATAATTTGTATAAAGAATCAATGATTGTCGTTGAGATTTTAGTGGATATAGAATCTATAATGTACGGTTTTCCTGTGGTTACATTATAGTTCACGCGACCTTCTTGATTGTCGTTTTTGGTCGTTTCATATTCTGCTTCAACGTCAAACCATCCATAATTAAAATAGTAATCCTTTAAGCGTTTAATGGATTTTTTAGAGAGCGTATCATTGACAATAACGGGAGCTTCCCCTGTTTCTTTTATCCAATTATTAAAACTTAATCGCGATGCGTAATATTTGTCTTGTTGTTTTTTAGATAAAAATTTCTCCCAGCGTTTGTGACGTTTTGGGTTTTTTTGGCCCTTGCTTTTAAAATCGAATCAATATTGGGTCTCGCTAAATTATAAATATGTAATCTTAAAGGGGTTCCTATAAGAGGTAATGTGCTGTTTGGTTTCCGGTAAATTAAATTAGTAATAGCTTCTCTGTCTTCATTTTCATTATTTACAGTGAGTGAAGTTTTTGTAAGTAAATGTTCGTTTTTTGCGACTCTTTTTACCGAATTACAAGCGCTAAAAAAACCAATAATTACAATTAATAATAGTATTTTTGAAGACTGCTGTTTCAAATAGCTGAAGGTTAAAAAGGTTAATTTCTAAGGTTATTTATATATTAAATGACATCGGATTCAAAAATACATTTTTTAAATGCTATCAAAAAGCCAAATAAAATTTATAACGCGATTAAAGCAAAAAAAATATAGAGTACAAGAAGGTCTCTTTATAGCGGAAGGCCTAAAAACAGTTACCGAGCTTTTAGAGTCTTCTTTAGAGCTCTATCACCTATTTACTGCGACTAGCTTCTATAGTTATGCCGACAAGGAAACCATTGTCTCTGAAATAGAACTAAAAAAAATCAGTAGCTTAAAAACTCCAAATCAAGTGTTGGCTATTTTCAAAATTCCGAAGCAACGGCTGTTTTAAATTCTGAACTAATAGTTGCCTTAGACGCCGTGAGGGATCCCGGAAATCTAGGAACAATTATTAGATTGTGCGATTGGTTTGGTGTCAAAGAATTGGTTTGTAGTAAAGAAACGGTAGATTGTTATAATTCCAAAGTAATACAAGCAACAATGGGCTCGATCACACGCGTAAATGTGAGCTATCTTGATTTAGAACGCTTTTTAAAGATCGCCGATGTTCCCGTATTTGGAGCTTATATGGATGGTGTTAATGTCTATAAAAGCGACTTACCCCAAAAAGGTATTCGCGTTATGGGGAATGAAGCCAACGGCATTTCGAATCGCATAGAAAAGCACATTACACAGCGAATTTCTATTCCAAGGTTTGGAGCGTTACAAGCGACAGAAAGTTTAAATGTTGCTGCGGCTACCGCTGTGTTGTTGAGTGAATTTAAACGGAGTTAATATTTTAATTAATAAATAGCTCCAGTTTTTAGTTTTTCACGGGCAATACTTAAGAATTATTCTTTTTGCTTTAGTAAACCAGTAACGGAATATTTATCTAAACGTTAGATTCAAAAAAACACCTCTTGTTTTCATAGAATTGATATTCCCAGTCCATGGACTGTCTGCGTCTACATCTCGTACTAATTCATCGTTAATGGCAAAAACACCCCTAATAGAAGGTGTGAATTTGAACCAGTATAGATAGAAATCGATACCAAAACCAATATCATAAAACTGTGTGCTCTGTGTCGTTCTAAATTCCCCACCACTATTGTCCTCTCGGATTTTTTTCGTTGCTTGATAAATTAATGGAAGTCGCTACGCCAAAAGTAATAAATGGTTTAAAGTTATTAATTCTTTGCGTTGAAAAACGAACCAATAATGGAAAATAGACATAGGTGGACTTCACCTCACGTAAGAAATCTGATTTATTAGTATCATCGATTCCATCAAAGTAACTCTCGGGATACATTAGGTTTCTTCCCGCAATGACTAAGCCGGGTTCTAATCTTAAATTGATATAATCGTTAACACGAAAATCACCAACTAAACCAACATTAAACCCAAATGTTTTTTCTGTTTGTATCTCCTCTTCGTCACTATTGTAATCAATTTTGTAGTCCAAATTATTAACGCCAAAGTAGTAGCCCCAACTCAAAGTTGATTTATCCATGTTTTGGTTATTTTGCACTTTTTTCTTAGTAAATAGTTGTGCAGAACAGGTTGATGCTATAAATAAAAAAGTTATTAGGGCAAATATATTTTTCATGTATTCATTCTTGGTTTTTATCAAAATCACAGGCTGTTCACTATTAATATCCTCAGAATTAATAAAATTTCATGTGACCCTCATGTCCTTGTTTATTGTTTTGATGCTTTATAAATAGTGGCCACACCAAAAGTTTGTGGCATATCTTTAACATTTATAAACCCAATATTACGTAAAATATTGTTCAACGCTTCACCATAAGGAAATTGAGACGCCGATTCACAGAGATATTTGTAAGCTGTTTTGTCTTTAGAAAAGACCCTTCCTATTAGCGGTAGTATGTTTTTAGTATAAAAATTATAGCCTTGTTTAAAAGGGGTTTTGTCTCGGCATCGATGTTTCTAAAATCACGAAAGTGCCGCCAGGTTTGAGTACGCGAAGGATTTCTTTTAAACCATTTTCTAAGGTTTCAAAATTGCGCACGCCAAAAGCAACGGTAATGGCATCGAAACTATTATCATTAAAAGGCATATTTTCACTGTCTCCTAAAATCATTTCGATTTTAGCATTTAGGTTTTTTTTCTTTATTTTTTCTTTTCCTATTTCGAGCATGCCGGGACTAATATCTAGTCCTACAATTTTTTCAGCCTGGGATTCAGCTAAATTAATAGCGAGATCCCCTGTACCCGTTGCAATATCGAGAATGGTTTTTGGTTGCGCTTGTTTAACGATAGCGACTACGTTCTTTCTCCATTTGATATCAATACCAAATGAAATCACCCGATTTAAACCATCATAATCCTCAGAAATCGTATCAAACATTTGCGTGACTTGTTCCTTTTTGCCGAGGGCGCTGTCTTTGTAAGGTTTTACTTTTGCCAAAATATTTTTTTTTACAAATTTAAGGCGATTTCTTTAATTTATAAGCATTGGAGTTTAAGATGGGATGTTATTAATTCAATTTACTATAGATAAAAGTTAAACGCAGATGAAGTGAATCATTTTCAATGCATTTAAATTATAAATTAGTTATCTTTGTATCACTTTTCAGAAAGATAAAGAATGAAAATTATTATTGCTGGCGCTGGTGAAGTAGGATTTCATTTAGCTAAATTACTGTCGTACGAATCACAGGAAATCACACTTATAGATACTAATAGGGAAAGCCTTTCTTACGCAGATAATCATTTAGACATTAAAGTTTTAAAAGGAGATGCTACATCTATTGCTATTTTAAAAGAGGCTAAGGTGGCCCATAGCGATTTGGTTATTGGTGTTACTGCTTCTGAAACAACAAACATTACTGTTTGTGTACTTGCTAAACAGCTGGGGGCGAAACGTACTATTGCTAGAATTTCTAATACCGAGTTTATTACCCATAAAGATGAAGTTGGATTTACACGCTTTGGTATCGATGAGTTGATTTCACCCGAGTCTTTAGCCGCATCAGAAATTCAACTATTATTAAGTCAGTCTGCTTTTAATGAAAGTTATGAGTTTGAAGAAGGTGCTTTAACCATGGTGAGTCTAAACTTGTCCAGAACAGCATCCTTTGTAGGTAAAACAGTTAAGGAAGCTGCGCAACAGTTTAGTGAAATTCATTTTGTGCCTATAGCTGTTCAGCGATTTGGTACGCAATATACTATTATTCCTAGGGGGGATACACAATTTAAAGAAGGAGACACCGTGGTCTTTATTACTAGTGAAGGTGGTGGTCAAGAGTTGTGTAAAATGACGGGTAGAGCGAATACCGCTATTAAAGATGTTATGATATTAGGGGGAAGTAAAATTGGTTATAAAACCTCTAGAGATCTAAGTGGGAAACATTTTAATGTTAAACTCATTGAGAAAAACAGGGAAGTGGCCATGGATTTAGCCGATCAATTGTCTGATGTGTTGATTATTAATGGAGACGGAAGGAATGTAGAGCTTCTTGAAGAAGAAAACATTAAAGACATGGATGCATTTATTGCGGTTACAGGAAACTCTGAAACCAATATTATGTCGTGTCTTGTTGCCAAATCTAAAGGGGTAAAGAAAACGATTGCTTTAGTTGAGAATATGGATTACTTTGAGCTCTCTCAATCTATTGGGATTGATACTTTGGTGAATAAAAAACTTCTAGCGGCAAATAATATATTTAGATATATTAGAAAGGGAGAAGTGGTTGCCATGACCAAACTCAATAATATTCATGCTGAATTATTAGAGTTTAGAGTCAAGTCTGATTCTAAAATTTGCAATAAACAAATAAAGGATATTCAATTTCCGCGTTCTGCTATTATCGGCGGAGTGATTAGAGATGGTGAAGGTTTAATTGCATTAGGCGGTTTTAAAATTGAAAAGGGCGATTATATTGTTGTGTGTTGTTTACCCCGATCTATAAAAGAAGTCGAGAAACTTTTCCTATAATGCGTAAAAGATTAAAACTCAATTTCAAAATTATTTTCCATTTTTTCGGACTACTGTTTCTCTTTAATGGTGGGTTTATGTTGCTTGCGACCTTAGTAAGCTTAAGTTATAAGGATGGTGTTACGCTAAATTTATTTTTGTCGGGTCTCGTTACGGTTCTTATTGGTGCATTTACCATGTATGTCACCAGAGATCATGATAAGGAAATGAATAAGCGTGAAGGTTATATTGTTGTCGCCTTTGGTTGGGTTGTTATGGCTTTATCTCGGCACGCTACCTTACCTCTTAACAGAATCTATTCCTAGGTTTACCGACGCTTTTTTTGAAACGATGTCTCGGTTTTACGACTACTGGAGCTACTATTTTAAATGACATTGAAATTGTGCCGAAGGGATTTTATTCTGGCGAAGTTTAACGCACTGGATTGGTGGCATGGGGATTATCGTATTGGCAGTCGCCATTCTACCCTTGCTAGGTATTGGTGGTATGCAGCTGTTTGCGGCTGAAGCTCCAGGACCCAGTGCCGATAAGTTGCATCCGCGTATCACAGACACGGCCAAACGATTGTGGTTAATTTATTTTGGCTATACCGCTGCAGAAACGATTTTACTTAAGGCGGCGGGCATGTCTTTTTTTGATGCTATAAATCATTCGATGACGACATTGTCAACGGGAGGATTTTCAACTAAAAACGCAAGTGTCGCGTATTGGAATGATGTGCCATTAATTCAATATATCATTATTGTCTTTATGTTTTTAGCAGGGACAAATTTTGTTTTGAGTTATTTTGCCTTTAAAGGAAAAGTACAAAAGGTCTTCCAAGATGAAGAGTTTAAATTGTATTTTAAATTTATTGCTGGATTTACCATAGTAGCAGCACTTATTATTTATTTTAATGCCGATTTAAGTCTTTCCTCTATTGAGCACCCTATGGTATTAGGTAGAGGTGAAAGTGCCTTTAGACACGCCTTATTTCAAGTGCTTACTATTGTAACCACAACGGGATTTGTGACCGCAGATTATACCTTGTGGACTCCATTTCTAACCTTATTTTTCTTTGGTATGATGTTTTTAGGAGGTTCTGCAGGAAGTACCTGCGGGGGTATTAAAGTGATGCGACACCTAATTACTATTAAAAATGGTTTTTTAGAATTTAAGCGTACGTTACATCCTAATGCTATTTTGCCAGTACGTTATAATAGACGATCCGTTTCCGGAGAGATTGTTTTTAATATTTTAGGATTTTTTATTCTTTATCTCTTAGCTTTTATTGTGGGTACTTTAGGGTTCTCCATGATGCAAATTGACTTTACTTCAGCCATTGGGTTAGCAGCTTCCAGTTTAGGAAATGTGGGGCCAGCTTTAGGTGACTTCGGACCAGTTAAGAACTATGACGCTTTGCCGAGATATTGGTAAGTGGTGGTCTGCTTTTTTAATGCTTATCGGGCGATTAGAATTGTTCACGGTTTTAATTTTATTCACGCCTTTCTTTTGGCGTAATAGATAATTTTTCAATTATTTTTTACTTTTAAATTTTGTAGATTTCTCAATGGTTTTGAGCTGTTTCCAGTTGGTTTTTAGTATATTGTATCGTAGTCTTGGTGTTACAAAACTGGAGGTGAGTCGTTGTAATAGTATAACCACAATAAATCAATCACAATGGAATCAATCATCACATCAAACGCGCATCACTCGTATTCAGGACTTTTAAATTCCAATTATAAATCTGTTGTTAAACAGAATTTTAAAGATTTAAAAAACAACTCTATTTTTAGTTTAAAACAACGACTAAAAAGTAATGAGTTACAATCCTCTAGCAGCATTGAAACCGCTTTAAAAGTGGCCGTGTTTTTAGCAGCGCTTATCATAGCTTTTAATTAGTGTATTGCGCTTTGTCCTATAGGTTTACGATTTCGATTAAAAAATGTAACATTTTATATAATTAGGATACTTATATATAAAGCCGGTTTTCTTTTTTAATAGAGGTCCTTTGCCTCCAGTTAATTCAAATAGATATTTAGAATTCGCAAATTCTTCATAATTATATCTATTCCACTTATTATTTGTTTAACTACTAATAGTCTGTAACAGACTATTGGATAATACCTTGTAAACTATGGGAGCACTTGCTATGATAACAATTATTAGAACCAATAAGAGTATGTTATCGAAACGATTGGATAAAAAATTAAGCTTTGTAAATACGAGTACAGAAAAGACGGAATATAATTTACCAAAAGCAACGCCTGAAAAATTGCGGGAAATTCGCGAAACACTTCAAAAGAAAAATAAAAGACGAAGTTTACAACGACTCATAGTGATTGGAATTATAGGCGGTATATTAATTGCCCTACTCCTTTATTTCAACTAAATTTTTTCGAAGGGGTATATTCCCCCGAGAGGCTTTAAAGAAAAAAAGTCCTATTGAAACCAATCAATAGGACTTTTTTATATTATGTTTTTCAAGAATGGCACTATTCAAGTACTTCTTTTATGCGTTTTATGGCTTCCTTAATCTGATCTTGCGAAGCGGCATAACTTATGCGGATACAGTTTGGGTTGCCAAAAGCATCACCAGTTACTGTTGCGACTAAAGCTTCTTCTAATAAATATAGAGAAAAATCATTCGCATTATTTATGGTTTTACCGCGTAAGGTTTTTCCAAAGAAATAAGAAATATTTGGAAACACATAAAAAGCACCTTCTGGTGTATTAGTTTGAAATCCTTCAATACCTTCTAATAAATTTAGCACTAAATCTCGACGCTCTTTAAATTCGTCAATCATATATTTTACCGTACTTGGGTCTGCATTTAAAGCCGTGATAACTGCGCGTTGAGCAATACAATTAGTGCCACTGGTAATTTGACCTTGCATTTTGTTACATGCGCGTGCAATCCAGTCGGGAGCCCCTATGTAGCCTACGCGCCAGCCCGTCATAGCAAAGGCTTTAGAGACACCATTAACAGTAATGGTACGATCGAACATGCCATCCACACTGGCCATACTAGCATGGGATTTGCCGGTATAGTTGATGTGTTCATATATTTCATCGGATACGACGTAAATATTTGGGTGGTTTTTTAAAACCTGAGCCAAAGCTTCTAGTTCTTCTTTACTATATATAGAACCACTAGGATTACAAGGAGAACTAAACCAAAGCATTTTTGTTTTTGGCGTAATGGCTGCTTCTAATTGAGAAGCTGTCATTTTGAAATCATTCTCTATCGACGTTTGAACTTCTACAGGAACGCCTTCAGCGACTTTGACAATGTCACTATAGCTTACCCAATACGGACAAGGTAAAATAACTTCATCACCTTTGTTTAGCATAACTTGAGCGACGTTATACAACGATTGTTTAGCGCCAGTCGAAACCACAACTTGTGGTAGCGTATATGTTAAATCATTGTCGCGCTTAAATTTAGTGATAACGGCTTCTTTTAATTCTACGTACCCATCAACTGGTGAGTACGAATTATAGTCATCATTAATCGCTTGAATTGCGGCACCTTTGATGAAATGCGGGGTGTTAAAGTCCGGTTCACCCAAACTTAACCCTATAATATCTTTGCCTTCGGCTCTAAGTTCTCTAGTTTTTGCTGCCATAGCTAGGGTGGCAGACGTGGACATATTTAAAATACGTTCAGAAAGTGGTTGACTCATTAAAATGTGTTCGTTATGCTTGTAAAGCGGGATTCATCCCCATGTCGCGCAAATATCTAAAATGGGCGGCAATGGCTTTACGAGTGGTTTTATATTCGTTATATGGTAAGTTAAATTCTTTTGCCGTGTCTCTAACAATTTCTGAAATCTTGCCATAATGAACATGGCTAATATGTGGAAAAATGTGATGCTCTACTTGGTGATTTAAACCACCAGTAAACCAGTTAACGATCTTGCTTTTTGCACCAAAATTAACCGTTGTTTTTAATTGATGAATGGCCCAAGTGTTTTTCATGGTGCCATTTACTTCGGTAATGGCATTTCTGCTTCATCCATAACGTGTGCCAATTGAAACACAACACTTAATATAAGTCCAGCGGTATAATGCATGATAAAGAATCCTATTAAGATTTTCCACCAAGCCATATCTAAAATTAACATTGGTAATACAATCCACATCGCGATGTAGATAATTTTAGAAATCACTAATTTACTCCAGTTCGCCACAGGATTAGGGAATTCACCATATGATAATTTACGTTTCATAAAGCGCTTCATTTGTTGCCAATCTGTAGTGATTGCCCAGTTAATAGTCAATAGACCATATAATAAAACCGAGTAGTAATGCTGAAACTTGTGGTGTTTACGCCATTCTGTGTGTTTAGAAAAACGCAAGACCCGTCCTGCTTCTAAATCTTCATCATGACCGTGAATATTCGTGTAAGTATGGTGTAATACGTTATGTTGTACTTTCCAATTGTAAACATTTCCTGCTAATATGTATATACTACTTCCCATTAAACGGTTGATCCATTCTTTATTAGAAAACGAACCATGGTTGCCATCGTGCATCACATTCATGCCTACACCAGCCATACCGACACCCATAACTATAGTCAATAGTATTTGCGCCCAGCCAGGAATATTTAAAGTTAATATTAAAAAATAAGGGGCTAAAAACAAAGTAAACATCACTATGGTTTTAATCCATATTTTCCAGTTACCAGTTCGTTTTATATCGTTGTCTTTAAAGTAAGAGTTCACACGTTTGTTAAGTGTTCTAAAAAACTTTGCAGAATCTGTTCTAGAGAACGATAAGGTTTGTTTTGTCATAATGTGTTGTTTTGTATGATAGTGCACAAATGGTGCCAATCACATTTGTGCCAAAGATAAATAATTAAAACGTTTGAACTAATATACAAAATCATAAAATTATGGTAGCAAAAGTCTTATTTTTGCAAAAAAATAAATGATGGACCTTATTTTAAAGTATTTTCCCAACCTTACTGAAGACCAGATAGATAAGTTTTCTAAGTTATCGGCATTATATCAAGATTGGAATCTAAAAATAAATGTAGTGTCTCGTAAGGATATTGATGAGCTGTACCTACGTCACGTGTTGCACTCATTAGCAATAGCCAAAGTCATCTCCTTTAAAGATGGGACTAAAATTATGGATGTAGGCACTGGTGGTGGTTTTCCAGGGGTTCCTTTAGCCATTTTATTTCCCGAATGCCATTTTCATTTGGTGGATAGTATTGGAAAAAAATTAAAAGTAGTTAATGAAGTGGTTGCTGGATTAAAGCTTGATAATGTCGAAACTACAAATTCTCGGGTAGAAGAGATAAATGATGATTATTACGATTTTATTATAAGCAGAGCGGTTGCAGCTATGCCAACTTTTGTGCACTGGATTAAAGGCAAAATAGCTAAAGATCAAAATCATGATCTCAAAAATGGCATTCTTTATTTAAAAGGGGGAGACCTATCAGCAGAACTTCAAGATTATAAAACCGCAAAAATCTATCCGATTTCGGCGTTTTTTGATGAAGCGTTTTATGACACCAAAAAAGTGGTGCATTTACCAATAAAATATAGAGGCTAGTCAATAAATATAGTGATTTTTTATGCGACTTAACTAAGTGTTAAAACCACTAAATTGAGATTAATTTTCATTTATTTTACGTAAGTTTAAATACCATGGCAGATATTAATGACAATATAGAGTTACCGTTCATAATCAAAATCGGTTTTAATAAACTGTTGTCTTACTATGAGACTTTGGCAAAGAGCAATGATGAATTTCTTGCAGCTAAGGCAAGAAGAGTATTGAAAGTTCAAAAAAATTTCCCCATATTACGAGATGGTTTTACACAAATTTCTCATCTTAAAAAATATCAAAAAGAGATTGATATTATCTTACAAGATTCTTTCAGTGAAGTGTTGACAAAAAATGAAATCAAGACGGCTTCCGTTCCTTTTCATAACATCGTATTTAATTCTTCAGAACGCTTTCGCAATATTTTAAATGTAGCAGGGGAAGATTTTAATTTGGAAATACGCAACATGCCCGATGATTCCGGATACATTATTGCTTGTACCATTATTTTAGACTATTGTTATAATTTTAAAGCAAACCATACCCGACCACTTTATTATGAAATACCGAGACGTTAACGGTATTATTAAATCGTATAAAATTTTATATAACGCCGATTTTATAGAAATAACCCGTAATAAAAACACAAAGCCCATAACCAAGGAAGATTATAAAGAACTTTTAGATAATTTTGATAACATCAATTTATGGAAAGAAAAATTCCCGCCAAGAAGTTATGAATTCAAGGGTTTTGTAATTTCTAATATTTTTGATATTACGGCCGATCAGTCTATTTCTAATATAAAATCGAGCTTAATCGCGAAAGAAAAAAGAAAAGACCAACAGTTTATGGCGAATTTTAAGTCCATTTTTCAATCGTTTTTAGGGATGACTGATTTGGATGTCGGGTTTTGTGTCTATAATCATAGAGAAGATATATTGATGCCGGTTTACGATGCAGGCGTGTATAGTTTTTTACTTGATAACAATGTAAAAGGCAAAGATTGTAAGAAAATTTTCTGTAGCAACTCTTACAAAACTTTGTTTCAGGATAAAACCTTTTATTCTGTTTCAGACATTGATGGCTTCAATAAAAAAGTGGAAGGAAAAGTGCCGCAAATGAAGCTGTTGGGAGCAAAGGGCTACAAGAGTACTATTTTAGCTCCAATTGCAGACGGTGATAATTTACTGGGGATATTAGAGCTAGTCTCTAAAACGAAGCGCGCATTAAACAGTGTTGTGGCGAATAAATTAGTAGACGTCATGCCTTATATAGTCGCTGCTGTTAAACGGTCTCGTCAAGATGAAGAACACTTAATAGAAGCTGTTATTCAGCGTGAATGTACTGCCATTCATCCTAGTGTAAAGTGGAAATTTGAAGCCGCTGCGCGTCAATTTTTAATCGATGAGCAAAAGCATGGAGAAGAGGCCTCATTTGGAAAGATATTGTTTAGAGATGTCTACCCGTTGTTTGGTCAAATAGATGTTAAAGGCTCTTCAGATGCTAGAAATAAAGCAACCCAAAAGGACTTAGCACTGCAGCTTATGCTCATAGGGAAGATTATTGAAAAAGCATTTGAAATGGAAAAACTTCCCATTTTTGAAAAACTCAAATTTGAAATTGAAAGTCTTTCAGAAGAAATAAATAATGACTTTAAAGTAGATAGCGAGCAAAGAGCCACTTCCTTTTTTAGACATGAGATTGAGCCGCTCTTTAAATTTCAGCTCAATAATAAACCCACTTTAAAAGCGATTATCGAAGATTACTATTCTAAAATTGATGGCAACTTAGGTCTTATCTATTATTATAGGAAGAATTACGATGATACCATTATGCTTATCAATAAAAACATGTCAAGCGTTATTGATAAAGAACAGGTTAAGGCTCAGAAAATGTACCCCCATTTTTTCGAACGTTTTAAAACCGATGGTGTAGAACATAATATGTATATAGGAGAATCCATTACTAAAGAAAACTCCTTTAATACCATTTATTTATATAATTTACGGTTATGGCAGCTACAAGTGATGTGTAAAATGGAGAATGAATTTTACACCAATCGTGATAAATACCCATTATCACTTGATGTGGCTTCTATGATTTTAGTTTTCAATCAGTCTCTATCCATAAGGTTTAGAATGGATGAAAAGCTATTTGATGTAGATGGTACTTATAATGCACGTTACGAGGTCGTGAAAAAAAGAGTAGACAAAGCAAATATAAAAGGGACCAAAGAGCGGGTCACAACTCATGGTAAAATAACAATTGTATATTCTCAAGAAGAAGATGAAATAGAATACCTACAGTATGTTAATTTTCTCCAGTCTAAAAAAGTTACGGGCGATACCGTTGAAGTTTTAGAGTTAGAGGATTTACAAGGAGTAACAGGGCTGAAAGCCATCCGGGTAAATTTACTATACCAGAATCATGATACACAGAAAAAGGAGTTCTATACGTACGAGGATTTAATGAAAGAACTTAATGACTAGCTAGAAAACAATGGGTCTTATTGTTAAAAAGCACCGTATATTCCGGATTTGAATTTTGTGTGCTCACCTTTACATCCGGTTCTAAAACATCTTTAATGTCTGCACCTGGATTGTTTTTAATCGCAATACCAAAAGCAAATACAGAGATTATAATACCAGTCATAAATACTGTATAGGTTACCCGCAATATTTTGTACTTCCTATTCAATACAACGCCCAAAAAATACAAATCTTTTGTTAAAGATTTATAGACATAATCTTTGTCTTTCAGGAGTTCCTCAACGGCCCACTCATATTCTTTTAGTTCCATCTTATGGAAGTTACCAAAGAATGTGAGGTTTACTTCCTTGTTTTCTACATCTTCCTTAGTAAATTCTCCACTAGTTACATTTGGGCGAGTCGCAATAATAGACATAATCATAGAGATTACACTAAACAATGTAAATATCACTGTAGGCCATGTTAAATACGGATTCGTGTCTAGTTTTGATATCAAATTAGCTAAAACCACAGAAATAATAATGGCGTTTACAGAGAGTAAGATATTGGCTTTTGTATCTGCAATGTCACTTAATTTTATATGATTTCTGAGAGCCACACGGTAAAACGTTTGAATGCCCCGTTCACGGACTCTCATTTTTGTATTGGGCTTTGTATTTTGCTTTTAGTTTTTCTTTGTTGTTTTTGGCCCTTTTCTTTTTCTTCGTTTTTATTAGTTTGGCTAAATTTTTATCTTTTCCGGATTTCCAATTCTTTATGGCATAAGGCGTGTGGTACCTGTGTTTTTTACTTAACACTGATATATTCTCTTCTAACCATTCTTTGGCGGTGTAGTTTTTTACGTCGCATAATTCAAGTTCCTTGCGTAAAAACTCACTGGCTTCCGGAAAATACTTTTTTGCAAAATGAGAAGAATCGGCATCACGAATAATTTCCTCTAATTTATTTTGAGGTTCAGAATCAAATTTAGTAGCCATAATACAGGCGTTTACAGCTTCAATTGTTTTTGGATCCACGTTTTCGGCAGTTAAAAAATCTGTGGCGATTTTAACACTCACCTCCTCGTGACCTTCACGTTTTTCAGTGTAGCCTACATCGTGTAATAATGCTGTTAATAATAATATTTCTGACTCGTTAACATTAATTTCAGAATTTTCAATAATTTCTTTTGTACTTTTGAATACTCTTTTGGCATGAGTATAGTTGTGGTAGACTATGTTATTACTTAGTTTATCCTTTAAAAGCTCTAGCACAAATGCATCCGTCTTTTCAATTATATTTGCCATAAAATAAATTCTGTTTAAGAGAACTAAATTACTAAAAATTAAATCAACCCATTGACTCTATGACTAAAAATAACATAATTCTAACGTTTATAATCTTATTGGTTTGTTCAAGCTGCGCTACTTTCGAGGCACAATATAGAGATGAAGAAAAGACGATAGATGCGCTCCCAAATAAAGATATTGAACGTAGATTTTATCTTATTGGTGATGCTGGAAAGTCTCCAATAGACGGATTGTCTCTAGGGTTAACAGCGTTTGAAAAACATGTGGCGGCGACCAGTAGTAAAAAAGATTATGTTGTTTTTCTTGGGGATAATATTTATCCTGATGGCTTGGTTAGAAAAGAACGTTACGGTAGAAAAAATGCAGAAAACGCACTTAATGCACAGATAAATGCGGTAAAAAACTTTGAGGGAAATACGGTGATGATTCCTGGAAATCACGATTGGTATGCCGATGGGGTTAGCGGGCTTAAGAGGGAAGAAAAATATATAGAAAATGCGCTTGGTAAAAACACCTTTCAACCCGAAAATGGTTGTCCCCTCGAAAGTATAGAGGTTGGTGATAAAATACAACTCATCGTTATCGATACGCAATGGTATTTAGAAAACTGGAATCACAACCCAACAATTAATGATGAGTGTGAAATAAAAACACGGGAACGTTTTTTTGAAGAGCTTGAAGGCGAATTAAAAAAGGCTCAAAACAAAAGAGTTGTATTTGCAATGCATCACCCCATGTACACCAACGGCACCCATGGCGGTTTTTTTGATGCTAGTAAACATCTTTTTCCTACCCAACGAGATGTACCAGTGCCCGTTTTGGCGTCGTTGTTAACTCAGGTGAGAACGCAGGGTGGCGTCTCTATTCAAGACCGGTACAATGAGCGTTACAATGAACTCATGAACCGCATTGAAACGATGGCTTTGGAATATGATAACATCGTATTTGCTTCACGGTCATGAACATTCTTTACAATACATAGAAAAGGATGGTATTAAGCAAATTGTTTCCGGTTCGGCTCTAAAAAATCTGCAGCAACATTAAGTCATAATGGTCTTTTTTCAATAGGTAAAGAAGGCTTTGCTGAACTTACTATCTTTAAAGATGGAAGTACATGGGTGAGTATCTATGTAGAGGAAGCCGGGCTTCCAAAATTAATGTATACGAAGGAAGTGTTACCTAAAACTAGGGATGTTTTTAATACAGAGCTGTTGCGAGATACGTTTCCCACAACGGTAGATGCCTCCATTTACACAAAACAGGAAACAGACAAAACAAGTGTGTACGAGACACTGCTGGGAGATAGATATAGGGACTTATATAGTAAAAAAATCAAAGCACAAGTTGTAACTTTAGACACGCTCTACGGAGGGTTAGAAATTGTAAGAGCTGGAGGGGGGCACCAAACACGTTCTTTGAGATTAAAAACAAAGGATGGCCGCGAATTAAATATGCGTGCGTTGAGAAAAAGTGCCACACAGTATTTACAAACCGTATTATTTAAAGAGACTTACGTTGAAAATGATTTTGAAAAAACAAAAATCGAAAATTTAGTCCTTGATTTTTATACAGCCGCACACCCTTACGCTTTTTTTGTGGTTCCGGATTTGTCTGCTGCTGCGGGCGTTTATCATACCAACCCCAAATTATACTACATACCCAAGCATAAATATTTAGGCGATTATAATACGGAATATGGTGGAGAGCTTTATATGATTGAAGAACGTCCGGAAGAAAATTATAGTGACGAGAGAAATTTTGGCTATGCAGATGATATAGAAAGCACCCATGACATTATTCAAAAAGTGAGAGAGGATGAAAAATATAAAATTGACGAAAATTCATATATAAGGGCGCGTTTGTTCGATATGCTTATAGGTGACTGGGACCGACATCAAGACCAATGGCGTTGGGCACAATTTAATCAAGATAATGGGGATAAGTTATTTAAGCCCATACCAAGAGATAGAGATCAAGTCTTTTCCAATTTTGATGGGGCGCTTTTAAATATTATGAAAATTCTTTCGGGGTCAACGAAACAATTGCAAGTATATGATAGTGAATTGAGAGACATAAAGTGGATGAATAGTGCCGGAATTAAATTAGATAAGGTATTAATTCAAAACTCAGATAAAGCCGCTTGGATGAAGCAAGCGAAATACCTTCAAGACAACATCACAGATGACGTCATTGCAACTGCTTTTTCAAAAGTACCAGCCGAAGCGCAAGATAAAACACTTGAAGAAATTCAAGAGCACTTGAAAGGCAGACGTGCCAATATGTTGGACATCGCAGAACGCTACTACAACTATTTAAATGAATTGGTTATTGTGACTGGGACAGATAAGGATGATTATTTTGAAATTAATCGTAGTGGTGACAACGAGACTAATGTTAAAATCTCACGTATTATAGACGGTAAAAAAGGAGAGGTATTGGTCAATAGAACATTTAACAAAGACATTACTAAGGAATTGTGGATTTACGGCCTAGATGACGATGATGTTTTTGAAGTGACAGGAAAAGCCAATAATTTAATTTTTACAAGAATTATTGGAGGCCAAAATAACGATACCTATATTATAAAAAACGGAAGACGTGTTCGCGTATATGACCACAAATCAAAACCTAATACCGTACAGGAGAATGAAGGGGCGAAAATAAATTTTACAGATATTTATAATAATAATCTTTTTGATTTTAATAAGAACATTGTAAAAACAGGGACCATTACACCTAATTTGGCTTATAACCCAGATGACGGTGTTGCTGTTGGTGTCTCCTTGGTGAAAACCACTAAGGGGTTTCAACGTAACCCCTATTCTCAACAGCACCGCTTTAAAGGGGGCTACTATTTTGCAACTAATGGTTTTAGTATAGAATATGATGGAGAATTTGCCAACCTTTTTCAAGATTGGAATCTTCATGTCGCCGGTCAACTTACCAGTGAAAATTTTTCAAATAATTTCTTTGGATATGGTAATGAAACCGTTAATAATGATGCGGCATTAGATCTGGATTACAATAGAGTGAAAACCAGTATTTATAAGGCCAGTGTGGGCGTCCTGAAAAAGGGTAGTTTTGGTAGTGATTATGGTTTTAAATTTATCGCAGAAGGTATAGAAATTGGAAAAACACCCGATCGTTTTATAGAAACTTTTGCTCCTTCCAATTTAGAAAATGGTTTTTACAATAGACGTTTTTTTGCTGCCGCTGAAGCGGATTACAATTATGCCAGTTTCGATAATAGGGTCGTTCCAACACGGGGTATGACCTTTAATTTAGGCATGGGAATAAAAACAGAACCGGAAGATACTAAAAACACATACGGCTATGTGAATTCAAGTTTAGGATTTTATAATGCCTTAATTACCAACAGAAAATTAGTATTAAAGACAGACATAAGAGGTCAGTTAAGAATTGGAGACGATCTCATTTTTTATCAGGCCGCAAACATTGGAGGGGATAATGGTTTAAGAGGGTTTAGAACAGAACGGTTTACAGGAACAAAGTCATTAGTTGGAAGTGCAGACGTACGTTACAGTTTTAATTCATTTAGAACAAACACCTTACCATTGCAATTCGGAATTTTTGCAGGTGGGGATGTTGGGAGAGTCCGGGTTAAAGAGGATGTTTCAGAGACATGGCATAACGATTATGGCGGTGGTTTTTGGGTGTCTGCGGCAGACTCTGTTCAAGGAACCTTTAATTTTTTCAATAGTGAGGAAGGTTTTAGATTTTCTTTTGGATTTGGAATAAGCTTTTAAAAAAAACAATGGATAATAGAAGTGCCGCCATAATAACAGAACAGGTATTTAGCGTCTCGGCAAAACAGCTTTGGAGCGCTATTACCCAAAAGGAAGAAATGTGTGAGTGGTTTTTTAATACTATTCCGAATTTGAACCTGAGGTAGGTTTTGAGACGGCGTTTTTAGTGTCTTCAGAAGAAAGAGATTTTACACATCTTTGGAAAGTCACAGAAGTAATGCCTAATAAGAAAATAGCCTATACATGGCAATATAAAGAGTACTCAGGTAAATCAAAATCAAGCTTTGAAATTTCTGAAAATAAAAACCAAACTACATTGAAAATTACCTGTACTGGCTTAGAAACATTTCCTGACACTATTCCTGAATTTTCTAGAGAAAGTTGTCAGGGAGGGTGGAATTATTTTATAAATAGACTTAAGCGTTATATTGAAAATAGAGGTTAAGTCTGTAATTTAACTATTACTTCTAGAGACGTCTTCCTTAATAGCATCATTATTATAAATAGAAATCTTCAGTTAGCCCAAGATGGTAAATAGTATGCCAGTGACCACTATAATGTTCGATGTCATATGTAAGATCGTTTTGTAATGCTTAAAAGTTAGTGGCAAACCAATCTATAATCTACATTTTATGGCTAAATTTACCAATATCTTCTAAGTAAAGAGAAACGAGCAATAGAATGAAAGAAGAAGTCTCTAAAATAGGACATCGTGGCGCCAAAGGTTATGTGACCGAAAACACCCTAGCTTCCATTCAAAAAGCGATGGATTTAGGAGTAGACGGTATTGAAATTGATATACATCGCTGCAAAACTGGTGAATTGGTGGTTTTTCATGATTTTGCAGTTGATAGATTGTCTAATGGTCATGGAGACATTAGTAATTTTACCCTTCCGGAATTAAAAAATCTTAAATTAAAAGGGGCTTATGAAATTCCAACTTTAGCGGAGGTGTTTGATTTGGTTGATGATAAATGCCTGCTAAATATAGAATTAAAAGGTCTTGATACCGTACAAGGTGTTGTTACAATTATAGAAGATTATGTAAAGAATACCAGGTGGACTTATAAGAATATTTTAGTTTCAAGTTTTCAACACCCTTTATTAATAGCCCTTCGGGCGTTAAATAAAAAAGTGTCATTGGGTGTTTTAACAGATACCAATTTAAAGGAAGCCATGGACGTGGCAAGAAATTTAAAAGCACTGGCAATTCACCCAGATTTCGTCATGTTAACTAAAGAAAATGTGGTCCGAGATAAAGGCTGAAGGTTATAAGGTATACACATGGACAGTAAATGAATATAAAGACATCGAGCGCATGGTTAACTATAAAGTGGATGGTATTATTAGCGATTTTCCGAGATAGAATATGATTGAAAAAGATATTATAATAGTAGGTGGTGGTGCTGCGGGTTTTTTTGCAGCCATTAACATTGCAGAAAAAAACCCGAAGTTAGCCGTTGCGATCTTAGAACGTGGAAAAAACGTGTTGACCAAAGTTAAGGTATCCGGAGGTGGACGCTGTAATGTTACGCATGCAGAGTTTATTCCTCAGGAATTAACACGGAACTATCCAAGGGGCGAAAAAGAATTGTTAGGCCCATTCCATAGTTTTATGACTGGAGATACGATTGAATGGTTTGAGAAAAGAGGTGTCTCCTTGAAAATTGAAGACGATGGCAGAATGTTTCCCGTGTCTAATTCTTCACAAACCATCATAGATTGTTTTCTTTCTGAAATCAATAAAAATGGCGTTGAGGTCCTCCAAAATCAATCTGTAACTAAATTTGAAAAGCAAAACGACTGTTGGAAGGTCGAAACCAAATCGGATGTTTTTTTATGTAAAAAATTAGTTATTGCCACAGGTAGTAATCCTAAAATATGGAAGTTAATAGAGAACATCAACCATACAGTTACTGCTCCAGTACCTTCACTATTTACTTTTAACATACAAGACAGCCGTATAAAAGACATACCAGGGGTAGTGGCCCAACATGTAGAAATAAAAGTGTTAGGAACGGCAC
Source organism: Lacinutrix neustonica (assembly GCF_026625145.1). Classification (GTDB taxonomy): domain Bacteria; phylum Bacteroidota; class Bacteroidia; order Flavobacteriales; family Flavobacteriaceae; genus Lacinutrix; species Lacinutrix neustonica. The sequence continues at coordinate 2,917,807 of NZ_CP113088.1, forward strand.
TAGAATCTCATGGTCCTTTACTCATTACGCATTGGGGAATGAGTGCGCCTTCCATTTTAAAGCTTTCCGCCTTTGGAGCCTTAGAATTTGCGAAATTAGCGTATCAGTTTGAGATTGAAATCAATTTTCTAGCCTTAGAATGTGATAGTGTTGTAACACGATTAAAAGAGTTAAAATTGGAGTTATCTAAAAAAACCGTGAGTAATTATACGCCTTTTGATTTGCCAAAACGCTTGTGGCAACAACTGGCACTGGCAGCAGGGATTACCACAGAAATGCGCTGGGCTGACCTTAATAAAAATCAGTTAGAAGCGTTAGCAAACCAGTTAACAAAAGCGGTTTTTAAAGTGGATGGAAAAAGTACTTTTAAAGAAGAATTTGTAACCGCAGGTGGTGTTAATTTAAAGGAAGTCAATTTTAAAAATTTCGAGAGTAAGCTTCATGAAAATCTTTATTTTACAGGCGAAGTGTTAAATATAGATGCGGTAACTGGAGGATTTAATTTTCAAAATGCCTGGACAAGTGCTTACATTTTAGCACAAAATATTTCAGAATGATAAGCTACATCGCATTATTGAGAGGAATTAATGTTAGCGGACAAAAAAAAGTTCCGATGGCTGAATTACGGGCGGTATTAAGGGCTTGCGCCTTTAAAAATGTTCAAACGTATATTCAAAGTGGTAATGTGGTTTTTGAATCTTCAGAAAAAGACACTTCTATTTTAGAACTAAAAATTTTCAGTAGTATTAAGAAGCAGTTTGGGTTTGAAGTGCCCGTTTTAGTAAAAACAAATCTTGAAATGAAAGCCATATTTAGAGCCTGTCCTTTCTTAGAAAAAAGGAAAGTAAGTAGCTATTTTACATTGCTCAATACAGCTCCTGAAAAAGAGTTAATTGACAGTTTAAATACTGTTGCTTTTGATGACGAAGAAATCGTAGCAACGCGAAATGTGGTGTATTTTTTTCAGAAAATGGATACGGTAAGGCAAAGTGTAACACTAATTTTATAGAACGAAAACTTAACGTTACTGCGACTACAAGAAATTATAAAACAATGGTTAAGCTATTGGAGTTGTCTGAAACTAAGCTTTAATACAATTCCAAGACATCTGTAAAGCATCTTCTATTTGCTCCTCATTCATAGGTAATTCTGCTTTGAATTTTAATCTTGCGGCAGAGATGACATTGCCAAAACTCATTTGTAAAACCAATCTTAAATTGGCATCCTTTATTTCTTTTTTTATAATTGCAGCGAGGAACAAATCTCTAATATTAGTGAAATGTTTAACGCTTTTTAATCTTATTTCAGCATTAATAATTGGAGGGACACCAACAAATTCCATAAACTTAAAAGCCATCGGGTTACCAATAAAGTAATTATAAAGGTTATGCCAAATAACTGCAAACTGTTCTTTAAAATCATCATTAGGCACGTTAGCAATTAAAACAATCCCAAAATCCTGACAGATCATGATGTAAATTTCTTCAATAATTTCTTCTTTATTCTTAAAGTAATGGTAAATAGTGCCTACAGCGACGCCTGCTTCTTTAGCGACTTGAGACATGGGAGTGGCATGCACACCTTGCTCAACTACTAGTTCTAGCATAGTAAGAATAATTCTTTTCTTTTTATCCATTTTATCAACTACCCCTATAGGGGCTGTTTTTAACATAGAGATTATGAGGGAAGTTTAAGGGCTCTCGATGTCTAGTTAGTTGTTTTTTAATAGTAATTAAAATGTTTCTAGTAATTACTAGACATCCGATAAAGATCACTAAACCGAATACACATTCTAATTGATCGCTAAAGTAAAAAAAAATCATATAATTAAGATTATATTTGCTAAAATTTTATCTATATGATTGAAAACGAATTTATTCCCGATTTAGAATTAAATAGCCTTCCGGTTGGAGCGGTGACATGGAGTGCACCAAGTAACATCGCTCTTGTAAAGTATTGGGGAAAAAAGGAAAATCAAATTCCGGAAAATCAATCCATTAGCTTTACACTCGATACCTGTAAAACGATTACCAAATTGTATTTTTCAAAACGCGATAAAACCGATGACAATTACTCTTTTGAGATCTTGCTGGATGGCGAAAACAAGCCTGATTTTAAGCCTAAAATAAATACTTTTTTTAACCGCATTGAAGCCTACTTACCATTTCTTAAAAGCTATCATTTTAAGATTGAAACTTCAAATACGTTTCCGCACAGTTCGGGTATTGCCTCTTCGGCATCCGGCATGAGTGCTTTGGCATTGTGCTTAATAAGCGTTGAAAAGTTAATGGATCCGAGAAATGTCTCAGGAATATTTCAATAAAAAAGCATCGTTTTTAGCACGATTAGGATCGGGAAGTGCAAGTAGAAGTATTGAAGGCGATTTAATCGTTTGGGGAAAACATAATGCTATTGAAGGTAGTAGTGATTTATTTGGAATAAAATACCCGGACGAAGTACATGACAACTTCAAGAACTACAACGATACTATTTTACTCGTAGATAAAGGAGAAAAGCAAGTGAGTAGTAGTGTTGGCCATAATTTGATGCACAATCATCCTTTTGCTAAAACACGATTTAAGCAGGCGGAAGAAAATATCACCAAACTAAAAGCCATATTAAAATCAGGCGATTTAGAGGCGTTTATTGCATTGATTGAAAGTGAGGCGCTAACGCTACATGCAATGATGATGACAAGCATGCCCTATTTTATTTTAATGAAACCCAATACGTTGGAAATAATTAATAAGATTTGGAGTTTTAGGAAAGAAACGGGTTTACACATTAGTTTTACACTAGACGCAGGAGCCAATGTACATGTTTTGTATCCTGAAAATGAAACTGAAGAAATTTACAATTTCATTAAGACTGAGTTAGTTGCATATTGTCAAAACGGTCACTATATTTGTGATCAAATTGGTTTTGGTGCTCAAAAGTTGTAAAATTGATGTATATTTAAACTAATACACTGCTAACTGCAGAACGAACACTGAATACTATATTATGAAAGGCCCACTTTTCTATTCTAAAATCTTACTCTTTGGAGAGTACGGAATCATTAAAGACTCTAAAGGATTATCGATACCCTATAATTTTTACAACGGTGCTTTAAAAATGGATGACAATCTATTAGAAGAGACTAAAAAGTCTAACGAAAGCTTAAAAAGATTTGCAAAGTATTTATCTAATATAAGTAATGATCTAGTCGTTTTTGAAGTCGAAAAATTGTTGGCAGATGTCGAATCCGGCATGTATTTTGATTCTTCTATTCCACAGGGTTATGGGGTTGGTAGTAGTGGCGCATTGGTAGCGGCAATTTATGACAAATACGCTACGAATAAAATTACAGTCCTTGAAAATTTAACACGTGAAAAACTATTAAGACTTAAAGTCATTTTTGCTGAAATGGAATCGTTTTTTCATGGAAAATCTTCAGGTCTCGATCCGTTAAATAGCTACTTAAGTTTACCAATTCTTATCAATTCCCAAGACAATATTGAAGCGACAGGCATTCCAACACAAAGTACTTCCGTAAAGGCGCCGTATTTTTACTAGATAGTGGTGTTACTGGTGAAACTGCACCAATGGTAAGTATTTTTATGGAAAATATGAAGCAGGAGGGCTTTCGCAACATGCTTAAAAATCAATTTATAAAACATACTGATGCTTGTGTTGATGATTTTTTAAAAGGCGATATAAAATCGTTGTTTAGCAATACAAAAAAATTATCTAAAACGGTTTTGCAGCACTTTAAACCTATGATCCCGAAGCAGTTTCACGCCCTATGGAAAAATGGTTTAGAAACCAACGATTACTATCTTAAGCTTTGCGGTTCAGGAGGTGGCGGCTATATTTTAGGGTTTACCGAAGATTTAAAGAAAGCTGAAAAAGCACTTAAAGATTATAGATTAGAGGTCGTTTATAATTTTTAAACCAATCTTATGTTCTCTCGCAAACAGAAACACATTCTTCTGAAGTTTTTTAGCATGTTTTCTGTAGTAAGGGGCTACAATATTCTCATTATTGTACTCGCGCAATATTTAACTTCAATTTATATTTTTGCGCCGGAAAGGCCTTTGCGAAACGTGCTATTTGATTTGAATCTGTTAATGCTGGTTTTAGCTTCGGCGGCGGTTGTGGCAGGTGGGTATATTATTAATAATTTCTACGATTCTGAAAAAGATGTAATTAATAGACCCAATAAATCAATGCTCGATAAGCTGGTGAGTCAGAATACCAAATTATCTTTTTATTTTGTGCTTAACTTTTCTGCCATTATTATGGCAAGCTATGTGTCATTTAATGCGGTCGTATTTTTTTCAGCTTACATTTTTGGTATTTGGTTTTATTCACATAAATTGAAAAAACTGCAAATAGTGGGTAACATCACTTCGGCATTGTTAACAATTACTCCTTTTTTTATTATTTTTATTTACTACAAGAATTTCGATACTGTTATTTTTGTACATGCGACGTTTTTATTTTTGATCATTACCATTCGGGAACTAACTAAAGATTTAGAGAATTTAAAAGGGGATTTGGCTTTAAATTATCACACTATTCCCATTCAATATGGTGAAAATGTCTCAAAAAAAATGATCACTTATTTGGTGATATTAACCTTATTACCATCCTATTTGTTGGTGCAACGTTATGATATTGGACAAATGAATGTTTACTTTTTTTTATGTACATTTCTATTGCTTGTATTCGTGGTTTTGCTTTGGAATTCTAAAACACAACAACAATATCTCATTCTACACAATATTTTGAAATTTATCATTGTAGCTGGAGTTTTTAGCATCTTGTTAATTGATGTTGACTTGGTTTTAAAACGCATTTTGTAAATGGAAAACACACTTAAAATTGCCATGGCACAACTGTCTCCAGTGCTGTTGAATAAAAACGAAACCCTTAAAAAGGTGGAGCACGCTGTGGTTGAAGCAGGTGAAGCCGGATGTGAACTCGTCGTTTTTGGGGAAGCCTTAGTGCCTGGTTATCCGTTTTGGTTAGCCTTAACGGGTGGGGCAGAATGGAATACCAAAATAAATAAGGAGTTACATGCTGAATATGTGAGAAATGCGATTCAAATTGAAACGGGGGAGTTGGATACTATTTGTCAGCTGGCGAAAACACATAACATCGCTATTTATTTAGGGATTATTGAACGCGCTCAAAATCGAGGCGGGCATTCCATTTATGCGTCTTTAGTATATATAAATGCTAGCGGTGAAATTAAATCGGTGCACAGGAAATTACAACCCACTTACGATGAAAGATTGACCTGGTCTCCTGGTGATGGTCATGGATTACAAGTACATAAATTAAAACAATTTACTGTTGGCGGACTCAATTGTTGGGAAAATTGGATGCCGTTGCCAAGAACAGCACTCTACGGTTTGGGCGAAAATTTACATATCGCGGTTTGGCCAGGAAGTGATCATAACACCAAGGACATCACGCGATTTATAGCAAAGGAATCCCGGTCGTTTGTTGTTTCGGTCTCTTGCTTAATGACTAAAGCACTCTTTCCAAAAACGCTTCCACATTTAGAAAAAATTTTAGAGCATTGCCCAAACGTGCTGGCCAATGGGGGAAGTTGCATTGCAGGACCAGATGGCGAATGGATTGTAGCACCAGTAATAAATAAAGAAGGGTTAATTATTCAAACTATAGATTTTAATCGGGTGTATGAAGAACGCCGTAATTTTGACCCTGTAGGACATTATTCCCGACCAGATATAACGAAACTCATTGTGAATAGAGAACGGCAGTCTACAGTAGTATACGAGGACTAAAAATAAAGGTTTAACCTATAAAGGGCGGTTGAAAGGGCTTAAAAACAAACCTTTATAAATAAATAGTACATGTTAAATTATAACCTATCTTTGCACCCTTAAATTATTTGAAGATATAATACTAATACCATGAGCAGACAAGGCGGAAACGATAAAGGAAAGACTTCAGGTCGCGGCAATAACAATAGTAAAACTAAAAGTTATGCAAGAGGAAATGCGCCAATTAAAAAGCAAGGGACGACTACTAAAAAGGCGGTAGTGTCTTCTAAAAAGGCATCCAATCCAGATGAAATTCGTTTAAACAAATACGTGGCAAATTCAGGTATGTGTTCCCGTCGTGACGCCGATATACATATAGCAACAGGTTTGGTTACTGTAAATGGTAAAGTAGTAACCGAAATGGGTTACAAGGTAAAGCTGGATGACGAAGTGCGATATGATGGTTCGCGAATAAACCCTGAGAAAAAAGCGTATGTGTTATTAAATAAACCTAAAGGTTTTGCGACGACAACCAGTGAGCATAAAGGACGTACAGTTATGGATTTAGTGGCTAACGCTACACCATCACGTGTTAAGCCTATTGGGCGTTTGGGACGAAACTCTACGGGGTTGTTACTCTTTACAAATGATGAAAAAGTAGTAGAACGCTTTACAAATTCTAATAAAGGTGTGGAGCGCCTATTTCATTTAGAATTAGACAAAAACTTAAAGTTAGAAGACTTAAAGAAAATCCGTGAAGGCTTCAAAATAGAAGGGAAGATGGTGCATGTGGAAGAGGTGGATTACGTAGATAATAAGAAAAATGAGGTAGGTATTAAAATTAAAAATACCGGGAATATCATTCTACATACGATTTTCGATTATTTAAAATACGAACTGGTGCGAATAGACTGTGTACAAATTGCACACTTAACTAAAAAAGACATCCCAAGGGGGAATTGGAAATTACTAACAGAGCAGGAGATTAATACCCTGAAGATGCTATAGTTTTTAGTTACTAGAATATAAGTAATCTAATAAAATCTGCATTTAATACAATACAAAAAAACCTCAAGACTTACTTGAGGTTTTTTTGTAGTAAAGAATCTAAATTGGGATCCTAAAATTGGAATGATTTAAATTAATGGGCGGATAGTTTTATCACCAGGCTTGTTGTTACTTAAATTTCATCAGTTTTTAATACTGGAGTAGGTCACTATTATCCGGGAATTGTAGGCCTAAACAAATCGATTATAAAAACACTAAAGCTTTAAATAACCCCTGTTTTGTATTTCTTTATAGGCTTGGTTTAGTTATTCTCCCAGTGATAAGTAAGCCAATTCCAACTCCTATTGAAAGGCCTGTAAAAAAATCTGTGGCTTCAGTTTTTAATGTCAAATGAAAAACAACTCCAACGGCTAAAATTAATAATCCTATAATTCTTATTTTGTTCATATTCTGTTTGCTGGTCCTAATGCCTTAGCGAGCTAAAGGGCTTTGTTTATGAAAACAAAAATAGGATTTTAAAATTTAACAGCAATAAATAGTTGGATTTTTAAAAACCGGGTCTAGAGCGAAAGTAAATCATAAAAAAACCTCAAGGCTTACTTGAGGTTTTTTATGAATTAAAGCATCTTAATTATTCCCCCAAAAAAGGATAGCGATAATCTGTAGGCGTTACAAAAGTTTCTTTTATCATCCTTGGCGATACCCAGCGTTGTAGGTTGATAAGGCTTCCTGCTTTATCATTGGTTCCACTACCACGAGCACCACCAAAAGGTTGTTGCCCTACAACAGCACCAGTTGGCTTGTCGTTAATATAGAAATTACCCGCAGCATTTTGTAAGGCTTGGGTGGCTTCAATAATAGCATAACGGTCTTTAGCGATAATAGCCCCAGTTAATGCATAATCACTAGTCGTATCTACAAGTTTTAAGGTTTCAGAAAAAGCGTCGTCTTCAAAAATATAGATAGTAATTACCGGTCCAAAGAGCTCATCACACATGGTGGTGTATTTTGGATCATCAGTTAGAATTACGGTAGGCTCAATAAAGTATCCTTTGCTTTTGTCGTAACCACCGCCAACAATAATCTCAGCGTTGTTATCGGCTTTCGCTTGGTCAATATACTTGGCTAACTTGTCAAAAGAACCTTCGTGAATGACCGCAGTAATAAAATTACTCATGTCTTCAGGAGAGCCCATTTTAAAAGATTTTACGTCTTTTACCAATTGCTCTTTGACGTCCTTCCGGATGCTTTTAGAAATATAGGCCCGAGACGCTGCACTACATTTTTGGCCTTGGAACTCAAAAGCACCACGAGCAATAGCTGTGGCTACCTGTATTGGATTCGCTGTTTTATGTGCGACAATAAAGTCTTTCCCACCGGTTTCACCTACAATTTTCGGGTAGGTTTTATAGTGGTCAATATTGTTTCCAATTTGCTTCCATAAGGCTTTAAAAACATGGGTAGAACCCGTAAAGTGTAAGCCGGAAAAATCCGGACTTGCTAGGACCACATCAGTAATCATTTTTGGATCGCCAAAAACAACATTAATGACCCCAGGAGGGACGCCCGCTTCTTCAAATACATCCATAATGACTTTAGCCGAATAGATTTGAGAATCACTTGGTTTCCAAACCACAACGTTCCCCATTAGTGCCATGCAAGACGGTAGGTTTCCAGCAATAGCGGTGAAGTTAAAAGGAGACACGGCATAAACAAAACCTTCTAGAGGTCTGTATTCTAAGCGATTCCATGCGTCACTGGTGCTTTCACGGTTGGTCATGATACATCTCTGTCATGAACTGTACGTTGAAACGTAAAAAGTCTATTAATTCACAAGCGGCATCAATTTCAGCTTGATAAATGGTCTTAGATTGCGCCATCATAGTAGCCGCATTAATTCTAGCTCTATAGGGTCCCGCAATTAATTCTGCAGCTTTTAAAAAGATTCCAGCTCTGTGTTCCCATGGCATTTGAGACCATGTTTTACGTGCTTCTAAAGCTGTAGAAATAGCAGTTTCTACATGAGACTTTTCAGCCAAATGGTATTGCCCAATCACGTGCTTATGATCATGCGGAGGGGACATTGGCTTAGTGTTACCGGTTGTTACGTCCTTACCATTAATGTACATGGGCACGTCTAACGTGCTATTATACATGTCTTTGTAAGCCTTAGCAATCGCTTCGCGGTGTTCGCTCCCTGGAGCATAAGCTCTTACCGGTTCGTTAACGGCGATTGGCACATTGAAAAATCCTTTTCCCATCTTCTTTTGAGTTTTTTATTTGTAAATTTTGATGTTCATCTTCACTTAAGAACGGATGAATTGTAAAGAAGCAAAGTTACATAAAATTTAACGAATTTCTGAAGGAAGCAGCTGGGAAACAATGGTTGTAATTTACTATTTTTTTGTAAGTTGTCCTTCTATTTTTGGACTATCATACCTATGTGTACAGTAACTATTTTTTATAAAGGGAATAACGACTTTGTTCTCACGTCAAACAGAGACGAAGCGCCAAATCGCAAGGCTCAAGCTCCGGAAGTTTACAACATAAACGATACGCAAGTATTGTTGCCTAAAGACGAGCAGTCAGGAGGGAGTTGGATTGGTGTTAGTAATAAAAACAGAGTTGTTTGTTTGTTGAATGGCGGTTTTGATAGTCATGAAAGGCAGGTCGAATACAGAATGAGTCGTGGGATAGTGGTTAAGGAGCTGTTGGCTGCGAAAGCCATTGAGGCAGCTGTTGAAACCTATGATTTCACAAACATTGAGCCTTTTACTATAGTGATCGCCGATTGGAATACCCATTTAAAGTTTTATCAATTGGTTTGGGATGGTTTAAAAACACATTTTGAAAAATTACCATTAGAAACAAAAATATGGTCCTCTTCGACACTTTATGATGAAAAACAAAGGCAAGCTCGTCGTGACTGGTTTAACGTCTTTACTTCTGAACACCAGTTGTCTTCAAAAACAGTACTAGCGTTTCATCAAACCGCAGGAAACGGCAATGCCGATTACGGTGTTATTATGAATAGGGGATTTGTAAAAACAACAAGTATCACACAAATTGAAAAAACAACTGATGTTATACAAATGCGTTTCAATAATTTAAATACTTCAGAAACTTCAGTCCAAGTGTTCAACCTTTCAGAAAAGAGTAATGACTAATACGGCTTTTATTTTAACATTAGCATATCCGGAAACTATAGTTTCTCATGCCACAGAATGGTACTCGCCGTATCTAAAATATGTAGGGATTGGCAATAAAACGAAGGTACGTGCGGGTCATGCGGCTCTTGTTTTAGTAAATAAAAAAACCGGTGTTTTAGAATACCATGATTTTGGACGGTATGTTACGACGGAACCTCATGGAAGAGTACGAGGACGGCATACAGATAATGAATTGCATTTCCCTTTAGTGGCGCAGATTGAAAACAATAAAATTAGTAATCTTAATACGATATTGAGTTTCTTAGCCACACACCCAAAATTAACCCATGGTGAAGGCCGATTAGTTGCTTCCGTTTGTGATAAAATTGAATACGAAAAGGCGAGAGCCTACATTACGATGGTGCAAAATCGCGGTTTCATGTATTATGCTGCTTTTAAAAAAGAAGCGAGCAATTGTGCGCGTTTTGTTACCGATGGGTTGATAGCCTCTGTTACCGATGTAAAAATGCGAATAAATTTAAAAAAATCGAAATGGTTTACACCAAGTACCGTTAGTAACGTGTTGTTAGCAAACACAGGGGCATATTCTTATGAAGTGACGGCCGAAGGGGTAGTTTCAGAATATAAAGGTACGCCACTCAGTGAGAATTTTATCTGTTTTTTAGATAGACTTAAGGGATATCAACCGAATGATGTGGGAACCTTACAACCCGGAAATGTGGAGGGGCTTCATGAAAATGCCCAGTGGTTATCCGGAATAGGAGCTGGTGCCTGGTATGAATTGCATAAAACAGAAAAACCAAAAGAATTTATAGGCAGGCGCATCTCACCTTACGGTCACATCGATTGCGATGCCCTTTTTATAAGTCAGGAAAATGATTTTAATTATGAGCAAGGGTATGACATCATGCATGACTCAAATTGTCAATTTTTTCATGTACGTCAAAATAATAAGAGGTATCTTTTTAAGAGGGAACTAAGTTAATTGATAGCAAAAGGAGCACTCAACTTAAATGTGGGTATCGCGACATTGAACTTTTTAGTGGTTGTAAAGTTTACCATGCTATAAAAACCTTGCATGGCTCCAAATGGGGACGTTAATAGGCATCCGGAACTATACCGGTGAGATTCTCCAGGTTTTAAAACAGGCTTCTTGCCTATAACGCCTTCACCACTTACGGTTTCGGTATTATTTAAAGCATCAAGAATCGTCCAATGTCTTGCATTGAGTTGCACAGAGTCTTTACTCCGGTTTTCAATAGTGACCCGGTATCCAAAAGCATAATGTATTTTATAATTTTTATAAAATGTGCCTTCAAAATTGGTTTCTACAGAAATCTTAATGCCTCTTGTTACTTGTTGAACCATTTGTTTTATTGAATTCTAACGCTAAAATACTAAATTAAATAATCTTTTAATGTTATTTAATCGTCTATTGTGTTTGTAATTAGGTCTTTAGTCGTTTTTAATTGGTGATGTTTACAGAATTGGCTTCCCCAAAACCAATAATTCTATCGTAGCGGGCGCCAAGGTCTCTGTAGTACACTAAAACCTTATAATTGTTTTCAGTTTGATAAAAATTGCCGCTAATGACATTTTCGTCAACATTGCCATTCTTGTCTTTCACTACATATTTATAGTTGTAAAAGCCTTGTTTTAAAAGCAATGGCAATTCATACCGTTGTGCTTCTTTGTTGTAAGCCATTTGGGTGCTTTCATCAACAGTATAGTTATTAAAATTCCCATAAACATGAACCGTTTGTCCGTCTTTAAGAACATCAAGTTGTAAGCTAAAATGTACCTGGGCGTAATCGGCATAAATTTCCGGCGCATCGGTATCTAATGCCGTGATTAAAAAATTTCCGTTGATATCTGGATTGTAGGTGTAAGGCTGATTGGCACGAGGGACATCTAAATATAAATAGCTGTTATAAAGGTCTTGTAATCTAATAAATTGAACACCTGTATTTGCTGCTCTTAAATCCTTATTTTCAAAATAAAGATATTCATTTCCGCCAAAAAAATTGGACTCTTTAATATAGCGGTATTGTAATTCATTACCTAAAATATACTGTGGTTTTAAATCTGTGATTGCTGTATTTAAATTATTGTTTTGAACAACAACGGTTTTAATGGTTTGCTTAGGATTGTTGAATTGGAGATTGTTTGAATTAATAACAATATCAACCGATTGCAAATCTTTAATTTCCTCCACGTCTCCGGAGCGTTTAATTGCGACACCCACATTAGCAAGGCTTTCATAGATCATGAACTTTCCGGTAAATTCTATTTCATCATACTCATTGTAAATCGTTATGAGATAGTTACCAGATTTCGTGAGTGCTTGTGTTTGTTCGTTGGGGATGGTTAGTGTAAAATGGGAATAAATTTGATAAGTATTGAATGAATTATCCCAGCGTCTAATACGCTGCTCGTTAAAACCGTTTAAATACTCTGCTTGCATAAGTACAGATGGGGTCCAGTCAAAATTGTAATGTGTTATTTCGTAATAATAATCATCTTCGTTTCCATTTAAGACATCAAATTCTAAAATAAGGTATTCTCCTAATTTTAAAATAGGCAACTGGCTTTCGGGGGTATTCCCTTTAAAGGTAATGGTTTTAATTTCACCCTTGGGATTTATTTCTTCTACTTGAGAAAATATAAAACAAGGACATAAAATAAATAATAAAAAATGTTTAACGCTCATTTGCATCTACAGGTGATTTTGTCGTGTAAAGATAAACAAAATCTATGCCTATCTATCTGCTTCAAAATATCTTACCAAAAATCTATTGAAATTATGTGAAATCTTTATTATTAATTCGTATTTTTGCACCGATTTTTTACCCTCATAAAATCAGTTCACTAAACTATTAACAAATAGATTTATACACATGTCAAACGACATTAAGATTAAAAAAGGTCTAGATATAAAGTTAAAAGGTGCAGCAGAATTAGCGACTGAAAACGCGATTATCAGCAACTTTTATACGGTTAGACCGGAAGACTTTCACAGTGTAATTCCTAAATTATCGGTAAAAGTTGGAGAAAAAGTAAAAGCCGGACAGGCTCTATTTTTTGATAAATCCAACGAAAACGTAAAGTTTGCTTCCCCAGTTTCCGGAGAGGTTATTGAGATTTCACGTGGTGAAAAACGAAAAATTCTTGCAGTAAAGGTTCAAGCAGATAAAACGCAGGAGTATCATGATTTTGGTGCTTTATCAGTGGCGTCTGCAAAAGCAGAAGACATTAAGGCCAAGTTATTAGCTTCTGGATGTTGGGCTTTTCTTAAGCAACGTCCTTATGACGTTATTGCTAACCCTGAGTCTTCTCCTAAAGCTATTTTTATTTCTGCTTACGCCAGTGCGCCTTTAGCAGCAGATTTAGATTATGTTTTGCAAGGAAAGGAAGCCGAATTACAAGCAGCAATTACAGCCTTGTCTAAATTAACATTAGGTCAAGTTCATGTAAGTGTGGCTAAAAATGGCAATTCGCCTTTGGCAGGTTTAACAAACGCGACCATTCATAAAGTAACGGGTCCACATCCTTCGGGAATGTTGGCACGCAAATTAATAAAATAGATCCTGTTAATAAGGGCGAAACTGTTTGGACTGTTGCCGCACAAGATTTAGTGATTATTGGTGAGTTACTCTTAACGGGGAAGTTCAATGCCCAGCGCACGGTAGCATTAGTCGGCTCTTCAGTGAAAAAGCCACGTTATTTTAAAACAGTTATCGGTAGCGAGATCGCCACGATGGTTTATGATAACGGTGTTGACAAAGATGGTAATGATCGTATCATTTCGGAAATGTGTTGTCCGGAAAGCAAGTAAAACCTGACGGGCATTTAGATTATTACAGTAATGTAATTTCAGTTATTCCTGAGGGTGATGATTATGAGTTCTTTGGATGGAATAAACCAATTTTTAATAAAGTGTCAACCTCTAGAGCTTTTACGTTTTCTTGGTTAACCCCAAATAAAAAATTCGATTTAAATACCAACACAAACGGGGAGCACAGAGCCTTTGTGGTTACTGGTGTTTATGAAGAGGTTTTTCCGCTAGATATTTACCCGATGCAAATTTTAAAAGCTTGTATGTATCAAGATTTAGATGAAATGGAAGCTTTAGGGATGTACGAAGTGGCACCAGTAAGATTTTGCTTTGACAGAATTTGTATGTGTGTCTAAGCAACCACATCAAGAAATTATTAGAAAAGGTTTAGACTTAATGCTTAAAGAGATAGGATAATGGGTTTGAAAAATAATTTACATAAATTAAAAGAGAAGTATAAAGGCACTAAAATGGCGCCAGCGTTTAACGCGATTCATACTTTTTTATATTTGCCAAACGATACCACACATGGTGGAACGCATATTAAGGCAGCCGATGATTTAAAGCGTACCATGAATATTGTGATTATGGCCTTGGTACCCTGTTTGATTTTTGGAATTTTTAATGCGGGTTACCAACACTATGCAGCTATTGATGCTGCTGCTGGAACCATTCGTGAAGCGTCTTTATTTAGAAACTTCTTAACATGGGATAACTTTGTTATTGGTGCATGGACCGTGTTACCATTGGTCATTGTATCGTACGGTGTTGGACTTATTGTTGAATTTATTTTCGCAGTAATTAAGGGGCATGAAGTGGAAGAGGGTTACCTCGTAACAGGAATGTTAGTACCATTAATTGTACCTGTGGATATCCCACTATGGATGTTAGCGGTAGCTGTAATTTTTGGCGTGGTAATAGGTAAAGAAGTGTTTGGTGGAACAGGAATGAATATTCTAAATCCTGCCTTAACCATACGTGCCTTTCTATTCTTCGCGTATCCTACATGGATGTCCGGAGATAAGGTTTGGGTGCACCAAGCAACAGAACTTGCGGGAACACCAGATGCTATATCTCGGCGAAACACTGTTGGGTGCTTATGCACAAAACAATTCGCTAGCAGGTATTGATTACATGGATATGTTTTTTGGATATATTCCTGGGTCCGTGGGTGAGACTTCAAAATTATTAATCATAGTGGGCGCTGCCTTACTTATCTTTTCGAAAGTTGGAAGCTGGAGAATTATCTTTTCAACCCTTATTGGCGCATTAACCATGGGGTTAATCTTTAATGGAGTTGTAGATGCTGGTTGGATTGGTGAATCAAGTAAGTTTTATGGATTAATGAATGTGCCGTTTTGGCAACATTTAATTATAGGAAGTATCTTATTTGGAGCCGTGTATATGGCGACAGATCCTGTAACGGCCTCACAAACCAATAAAGGGAAGTGGATTTACGGTTTCTTAATCGGATTTATTTCAATTATGATTCGTGTATTTAATCCAGCGTATCCTGAAGGTGTATTCTTAGCGATTTTATTAATGAACGTATTTGCTCCAACCATTGACCACTATGTGATTCAAGGGAATGTTAAGCGTAGAATGAAGCGTTTAAAAGTTAAAACAGCATAATTATGGAAAATAGAACAGATAAAAATTCATATACTATAATCTTTGCCATAGTTATGGTTTTAGTAGTAGGTTCTCTATTAGCGTTTACAGCGTCTTCTTTAAAGCCAAATATTACTGAAAATAAAAGAATGGAAAAGCAGCAGAATATCCTTTACGCCATGGGTGTAAATGAAAATGGAGATTCTGATATTGTTTTTGTGGGAACCGATAACGTACAAGATGAATTTTCTTCTAAAGTCACTGAACAACTGGTTTTAGAAGTGAAGGATGGCAAGATTTTGAAAGAAATGACGCGTAAGCAATTTATGGATGCCAATAACGGGAAGGAGCCTTATTTAATTGATATTAAAAAGGAACAAACCAAAGCTAAAAATGGTGAATCAAGATTTCTACCATTATTTGTTGGTACGAGTAAAGAAGGAAAAAAAGTATATGTAGCACCCATTCGTGGTAAAGGACTTTGGGATGCGATTTGGGGTTATGTAGCTGTAGATGCGGATATGGTTGTCCAAGGTACGTTCTTTGATCACGCTGGTGAAACACCAGGTTTAGGAGCAAACATTAAGCAACGTTATTTTATGGATGATTTCTACGGAGAGCGTTTATTAACTGAAGCCGGTGTATTCAAAGGTATTACAGTTGCTAAAGGTAATAATGATCCTAAAAACGATATTAAGGATGATTATGAAGTGGATGCTTTAGCAGGGGCAACAATTACTGGTGACGGCGTATCTGCAATGATTAAGAAAGACTTAAAGTTGTATTTACCATTCTTTCAAAACTTAAAAACACAAATGAACTAACTATGGGACTACTTTCAAAAAAGGACACAAAGTTAATCACAGATCCGTTAGCAGATAACAACCCTATTACTATTCAAGTACTGGGTATCTGTTCGGCTTTAGCAATTACTGCAGAATTAAAAGCCTCTTTGGTAATGGGAATTGCAGTACTATTTGTATTAGGTGTAGGTAATGTGGTCATCTCATTGATGCGAAACATTATCCCGTCGAAAATTAGAATCATAGTACAATTAATCGTGGTAGCTGCTTTAGTAATTATCGTCGATCAGGTATTAAAGGCTTTTGCTTACGAATTAAGTAAAACACTTTCAGTATTTGTAGGATTGATTATTACCAACTGTATTATTATGGGGCGATTTGAAGCCTTTGCGTTAGGTAATGGGCCGTGGAAATCATTCCTTGATGGTATTGGAAATGCTTTAGGGTATGCTGTGATTCTGTTAATAGTAGGTTTCTTTAGAGAACTCCTTGGATCTGGAACTTTATTTGGAATTCCAGTTTTAGGCGATCCTATCGAAAAGAGTGGTGTGTATTCCATAGGATATGAAAACAACGGGTTTATGTTAATGCCGCCCATGGCATTAATTATTGTAGGACTTATTATCCGGGTGCAACGTAGTAGAAACAAAGCATTAATCGAGGATTAGAAACCTCTTCAGTTTTTCTTTTAAAGAATTAAAAACAAAAGACAATGATAGAACACATCGAATTATTTTTCAAGTCAATTTTTATTGATAATATGGTGTTTGCGGTTTTTTTAGGTATGTGTTCATACTTAGCCGTATCTAAAAAAGTAGCAACGGCAGTAGGGCTTGGGGCAGCAGTCATCTTTGTACTAGCTATTACCGTACCTTTAAACTGGTTGTTGGACCAATATTTATTACAGCCAGGAGCACTAACGTGGTTAGGTGCTGAGTATGCAGATTATGACTTAAGTTTCTTGTCGTTTATCATGTTTATTGCCACGATAGCAACTATGGTACAATTGGTAGAAATTGTGGTAGAAAAATTTTCACCATCACTATACAACTCTCTTGGTATTTTCTTACCGCTTATTGCTGTAAACTGCGCTATTTTAGGAGGGTCATTATTTATGCAATCTCGTGAAATAGAAACCTTAGGTTTAGCTCTTAATTATGGAGTGTCTTCAGGAATAGGTTGGTTTTTGGCCATTTTAGCCATTGCAGCTATTCGTGAAAAGATTAGATATTCTAATGTGCCAGCACCGTTAAGAGGTCTTGGAATCACATTTATTATTACTGGATTAATGGGTATTGGTTTCTTAAGCTTTGGAGGTATGCTAACGGGTGGTGATGAAGAAGGAGAGCCAACAACAGAGCCAACGGCGAAGGTTGAACAAGTAAAAATCAAAGAGGCTAAGGAATTAGCAGATAACACTAAAACGATAGAGTAGGATGATTTTAGCAGCAGGAACATTAGGAACTGTAATAGTAACAGTCGTTTCATTTTTATTAATTGCTTTAATATTAGTGAGTTTATTATTATTTGTAAAACAAAAATTATCACCATCAGGACCTGTAAAGATTTTGATTAATGGTGAAAGAGAAATAGAAGTATCTTCAGGTGGTACCTTGTTATCTACCTTAGGAAGTAATAAAATATTCTTACCCTCAGCATGTGGTGGAGGTGGAACGTGTATTCAATGCGAGTGTCACGTGTTATCCGGAGGAGGAGAAGCTTTACCTACAGAAACTCCTCATTTTTCAAGAAAAGAATTAGCACATGGTGCCCGTTTATCTTGCCAAGTAAAAGTAAAACAGGATATGGAAATCACGATTCCTGAAGAAGTTTTTGGTATTAAAAAATGGGATGCAACCGTGGTACGTAACTATAATGTAGCCTCTTTTATTAAGGAATTTGTAGTAGAAATTCCTGAAGATATGGGCTATAAAGCTGGTGGATACATCCAAATTGAAATTCCGAATGTACAGTGAATTTTAAAGATATGGACATTACTGCACATCCGAGAAGAGCATGAGTCTCCGAGATAAATTTAAAGCGGAATGGGACAAGTTCAAATTATGGCCTTTAGTGATGAAAAACACAGAGACCGTAGAAAGAGCGTACTCAATGGCTTCTTACCCTGCTGAAGGACGTGAGATTATGTTAAACGTTCGTATTGCAACACCCCCTTTCGATCGCGCAAAAGGCGGGTGGATGGATGTGAATCCAGGTGTGGCATCCTCGTATATTTTTAATCAGAAACCAGGAGACAAAGTTGTGATCTCCGGACCTTATGGAGAGTTTTTTATCAATGAATCGGATTCAGAAATGCTTTACGTTGGTGGAGGTGCAGGTATGGCGCCAATGCGTTCGCACTTGTATCACTTATTCAAAACTTTAAAAACAGGAAGAAAAGTAACGTATTGGTATGGTGGACGTTCTAAGCGTGAGTTATTCTACTTAGATCACTTCTATCAATTAGAGAAAGACTTCCCTAACTTTAAGTTTTACTTGGCGTTATCTGAACCTTTACCGGAAGATAACTGGAAAGTAAAAGAAAATATCGATGCTCCGGGAGATGGTTTTGTAGGATTTGTTCACAATTGTGTTATCGATAACTATTTAAATCACCATGAATCTCCGGAAGATATAGAATTATACTTCTGTGGGCCACCACTAATGAACCAAGCGGTTCAAAAAATGGGAGAAGACTTCGGGATTCCGAGATGAACATATTAGATTTGATGACTTTGGAGGATAGAAGGTATATCTTATAATTAATTCATAGTCTAAATAGCAATCCCTTATGGGAGTTAAAAATAAAAAAACCGAACTTTAAAGTTCGGTTTTTTTATTTTAGAGGGTTTGTATTTAATTTAAAGGGTGTAATGGGTATTTAGGTTTTTCATCCTGATATTCAAAAAGTTTCGTGTAATCCATAACATTTGGAATGTTATCTAATTCACACAAGAAACGCACAACTTCAGAAAGGCCATTAAATAAGAGGGCTTTATCTTTTGGGTTTTTGGGTTTTCTGTTTTTTCCATTGAGTGGTAATTCATAGCCGCAACCTGCTAAAAAATAAGCTTCTATTTGAAGCAATTCTAAAGGGGAATAGCCATGAAATTTTCTGTTGAAATTCTCATTCACCAAACCTACATAGTTTAATACAACGGAGCCATGAAAGTCTGTTAGAAATTGCCAGGAGGCATTATTGTCACAAATATTTCCAACGGCGCAGTTTGTGCATATTTCGGGATGAAGTTCATTCGAATGAAAAGCGTTATATAACTTTATTAAGGCTAATTCTAAACGTGGAGGGAGTTGCATAGCATCTGATGTTTATACAATTAAGTTACAAATAATAATTTTCTTCTAAATAATTTTTTCTTTAAAAATGATGTTTTATCAGTTTAACGTCTTTTATTAGAGGCTTCTCATCTCCAAAACCTGCTTTTTTTTGATTTTTACAGATTTCAGGTGTGACAGTGTTCGGGATTCAACTTGAATTGTTAAGGTCTCTTTAAATGTAATTACACATTACGCTTATTAAATTCTAATAAGGATGGTTTTGATATGGGATTTTATTGAATCCTGTGGGGAGCTGTAAGTTAATTGGCTTTTTATTGAAACAACATTGTTGTATTTTTGTATAAATTTATGGGGTTACCACTATTTAAAGAATAAAATGAGTACAGCACTTACCAAACAAGAATTACACAACTTAGCCATGAATCATGTTGGAAAGGATCTCGAAAATCGAGGCTTCGAATTCATAGCTATAAATAGCAAATTGAAAAAGCACCCACAATTTGTGTGTATGGATGCCAATAAGCAGTATTTCTTTGTCATAGTCAAAGCCGTCGTGCTTCCCGAAAACGCAAATAATTATGATGTTGTATGGATGGAATCCTTTAAAGCCCATGCCGGAGAACACGACGCTAAAGTATTGTATGCGGGCGTTGGTTTAGGGAATCCTAATGGGGAAGATTTACCTATTTACTTAAACGAGGAATACTTAATTGAGTATAATGGTATTCAGGTTTTAGAAACTAATTTGAATTAAAACGTATGAACAAAAAGGGTAAGCGTAGCACTCTGTTTTTAAACAACGACGCAATTATAAGTATGAAGAAATTTTTAATGCTTTTGGTGCTTACAGTTCTAGTGGTGTCCTGCAAGCAGACTCCAAAAAACACAAAACTCTCAGGGTCGGTTTTTGGAACCTTCTACGACATCACCTATTATTCAGAGGCTAGTAAAAATTACACGAAGCAAATAGACAGTTTATTATATATTATTAATAAATCGATGTCTAATTATCAAACTAATTCTGATATTTCAAAAGTGAATAGACATGAGTTGGATGTGGTTGATGCCCATTTTGAGAAGGTCTTTATCGCTTCAAAACAAATATATAATGAAACAGATGGTGTTTTCGATCCTACCATTGGTAAACTGGTAAACGCTTGGAATTTTGGGTCAGAAAAAAACAGAACGAAACTGGATAGTATTAAAGTAGATAGTTTGATGCAGTTTGTAGGTTTCGATAAAATGATGCTCAAAAATAATACCCTTACTAAAATGGCTCCAAAGTCGTATATCGATTTTAATGCGATTGCTAAAGGGTATGCGGTAGATGTTATTGCTGAATTTTTAGAGCAAAACAAGAGTCGTAATTATATGGTTAATATTGGAGGAGAATTGCGCACAAAAGGAATCAACATGGAGAAACAATTGGGTTGGACTGTGGGTATTGAAAATCCTAATTTTGATGGCTCGCAGAGCTATGATAAGGTGTTTGTCCTTAAAGATCAAGCCATGGCAACCTCCGGTACGTATAGAAAGTTTAAATTGGATGCCAATGGTAACCGTTATGCCCATATTATTAACACAAAAACAGGTTACCCAACAAAAACAAATATTCTAAGTGTTTCGGTTATTGCAAAGAACTGTATGCTTGCAGATGGTTATGCAACTGCATTTCAGGCGATGGGGATTGATGAAGTAAAACATTTTTTAGAAAGCCATCGAGCATTAAAAGCCTATGTTATTTTTGAAAATGACCAGCAAGAATTTGAGACTTTAGCGCTTAATAATTTTCCTGAGAATTAAGGTTTATAAACCACAGGTATAAGTTCTCCTTTTGCCAAACAAAATCTGGTAATGTCTTTTTCAGAAAGTTTAGCGGTGTAATCTACTGCTTCAACCTTAAAACCAATACCACGTAACTTATCAAAATAGTCAAGGCCGTAAATGCGCACGTGATCATATTGCCCAAAAATTTTGGCACGCTCTTTTTTATCTGTTATCGTGTTATCTTCAAAGGTTTCTTCTCGATTTAAGTCTTGAGGAATCTGAAGTATCGCCATGCCGTTAGGCTTTAAAACGCGATAGAGCTCCTTCATGGCCTGAGTGTCGTCAGGGATGTGTTCTAATACATGATTGCAAAAAATCATGTCATAACTATCATCTTCAAATGGAAGGTTGCATATGTCTGCCTTAACGTCTGCAAGTGGCGATAATAAATCTGTTGTGGTATACTCTAAATGTTTTAACTTTCTAAAACGTTTATAAAAGGCCTGTTCCGGAGCAAAGTGTAATACCTTCTTTTGGGCAGAAAAAAAATCGGTTTCATTCTGAAGATAGAGCCATAACAGCCGGTGTCTTTCTAAAGATAGCGTAGAAGGGGATAGTACATTAGTACGCTGTGTACCATAGCCGTAAGGCAAAAAGGTTTTGAAACTTTTACCGTCGATGGGATCTGTGTACGTCTTACCTTTTAAAAAGGCAGCTAAAATGGGGCGGGCCATATAGCTGAGCCTTATTAATAAAGGTCTCGGGATGGTGTTGAGAACTAATTTGAAGAGTTTTTTCATTTATTTTTGAATCTCACAAGCACATCTAAAACCAGTGTAATCATTGGATTCTTCATTGGTAGTAATTTTTCTCCAATTGGTCCCAAAATTATCTTCGTCGTTAGAAATAAATTCTGAAATATTAAATTCATTAAAATAAATTTTTTTATGTTTTACGGAGAATTTTTTTTTAAAAGGAGTGATAGGTACTAGAGTGTCATTAGTGTTTTTTTTCTTTGTATAATTAAATCTTTCTAAACTTCGTCTTAGTTCCTCTTTACTAGGAAGTCTGTAGTTAATGTGAGGTAAAATCTTTTTTCTTTCTTTTAGGTCTCCAGAATTGTATGCAGCAATCAGGTTAACTATATCCGTTCTCCATTTGCAGTAAAATTCAGCCTGCTTTTTTGATAAGCCTAAAACGGGATAAAGTGAATATTGTGGGTGCTGTAAATAGGATGTTATTCTGTAGGTATTATTAACGGTTAAAGTATCATTTGGTACTAGTGAATTAAGTAGATCTTCATCCGTTGTAAGTGGTTTAAATTCGATGTGTAACAAAGCATCATTTATTCCGAAATCAGGTAAAGTTTTCAAAATATCATGAGCTTCTAGTGTCCAAAAATATTTTACACTAAACAAAAACTCTAGATACATGATATTTGTAACGGGCTTAGCGTCAATATATATACTATCGTTTAGTTTTACGGTTCCAGGAGGGATGCCATTATACCTAAGTTTCGTTTTTGGTATGTAAAAGTCTTCCTTTTTGCGTACAAATAATGATTCTCCTTCAATCCGGCTAATAGCTATTTGAGAGAAACAAAAAAAAATAAGAATAAGAATTTTCATTTTAGGTAAAAATTATAACACCAAAGTCTTCTGTCTAAAGGCATCCTCCTCTGTAGACGTTATTCCTAAAGCCTCATAGATATAAGCAAATGTCGATAGTATCTCCTGGTTTCCCATCCAAAATGGCTACATCATGCTCGAAGTGGGCGCTTGGTTTGCCATCTAATGTGGTAATAGTCCAGCCATCTTTATGTTGTTTTATGCGTTGGGTTCCCATATTAATCATGGGTTCAATGGCTACGACCATGCCTTCAATAAATTTTTTGCCGCGTCCGCGTTTGCCATAATTTGGCATCTCTCGGATCTTCATGCATCACCCGGCCTAAGCCATGTCCAACCAATTCTCTAACCACACCGTAGCCATGATCCTCACAGTATTTTTGAATGGCATACCCTACATCACCAACGCGATTACCAATCTTTAATTCTTTAATACCAACATATAGCGACTCTTTCGTCACCTGCAACAGTTTTTCAGTCTCCGGAGCGATTTCTCCAATGGCAAAGGTATACGCATGATCACCGTAAAAACCATGTTTTATAGCGCCACAATCTATAGAGATGATGTCTCCTTCAACCAATGGTGTACTATTAGGAATCCCGTGTACCACTTGAGAATTGGGACTCATACAAAGTGTATTTGGAAAATCGTATAAGCCTAAGAAACCAGGGATAGCACCTTGGTCACGAATGCAAGCTTCTGCAATTTTATCTAATTGAAGTGTGGTTACGCCAGGCTTAACTGCTTTTGCAACTTCCCCCAATGTTTTCGAAACGACTAATGCCGCTTCACGCATTAATTCAATTTCTTCTCTTGTTTTCGCTATAATCATAGTGTGAATTTAGAATCTAAAAAAACCTTTTTTCTTTTTGTCCTTTTGGGGATTAGGCACTTCATTTGTGAGCATCCGGTATATCTCTCCCCAACCCAGGATGCCACCAATATTTCTGTCGTCAATAAATAAATCGGCATGAATTTTTCTACTCACGTCTTCTACTTTATTTTCTTCAGGAAAACTGCTGTTTACGGCATAAAACTCGATGCCATTGGTTTTGCAAAACGCAACTGCCTCGTCTAATTTTTTGCCGTGTCGGTACGTCCATAAAATGAGTCGGTGACCATCTGCTTGCAAACGTTTTAAGGTTTCAAAAGCAAATAAGCGCTCCTGACCAATACCAGGATAGCTGTCTTCTACAATGGTACCATCGAAATCTACAGCAA
Source organism: Lacinutrix neustonica (assembly GCF_026625145.1). GTDB lineage: Bacteria > Bacteroidota > Bacteroidia > Flavobacteriales > Flavobacteriaceae > Lacinutrix > Lacinutrix neustonica. The sequence continues at coordinate 2,941,925 of NZ_CP113088.1, forward strand.
TAATGAGTCCTTTAGAAATATTCATTTAATAACAATTGAGTGCAAAAATACAATTTCTAAATCAAACTTTCACAGGTCATGATCTTAGGTTGCTCGAGTCCCATTAATTTCAAAATAGTAGGGGCGATATCTCCAAGGACGCCATCTTTAATGTGGTTTAACTTTTTGTCAATTAAAATTATAGGTACAGGATTGGTTGTGTGTGCTGTATTTGGAGAACCGTCCGGATTTATCATAGTTTCACAGTTGCCGTGATCTGCAATAAGTAAGGTGGTATAACCATTTTCTAATGCTGTGGAAACCACTTTTTCAACACAGGTATCAACGGCTTCGCAGGCTTTAATAGCGGCTGGCATGGAACCTGTATGGCCTACCATGTCCCCATTTGCGAAATTTAAACATACGAAATCAACCGCGCCTTTTTGTAGTTCGGGATTAATTCCTCTGTCAATTCAAAGGCGCTCATCTCTCGGTTTTAAATCGTAAGTAGCTACTTTTGGGGAGTCTTTTAAGAGACGTGACTCACCTATAAAAGGGGCTTCTCTACCGCCGGAAAAGAAAAAAGTGACATGAGGATACTTTTCGGTCTCGGCTATTCTAATCTGTGTTTTATTGTTTTTTTCTAAGACTTCTCCTAATGTTTCAGTGATATTGTCTTTATTAAAAACGACATGTAAGTCTTTAAAAGTCTCATCGTAATTCGTCATGGTCACGTAATACAAATTCAACTTTTTCATGGCGTATTCGGGAAAATCATGTTGTGTTAACGCATTGGTGAGTTGGCGTCCACGATCTGTTCTAAAGTTAAAGAAGATAATAACATCATCGTCTTTTATGGTGGCTAATGGAAGTCCATAACCATCAACTTTAATTATAGGTTTAATAAATTCATCTGTAATTCCGGCATCATAATTTTCTTGTAAACTCTTAGAAAGATTTCGGGACAATTCACCTTTCCCATGCACGAGGCCATCATAAGCCAATTTCACACGTTCCCAACGTTTATCGCGATCCATAGCATAATAGCGACCAGTAATGGAGGCTATTTGGCTGTTTTTATTTGAATTGAAATCTTCCAAATCTTCAATAAAGGCTTTTCCGAATGTGGATCGACATCACGTCCATCGGTAAAGCCATGTATAAAGGATTTTTTAATACCAGCGCTTTCAGCGGCTTCTATTAATCCTTTTAAGTGATTGATGTGAGAATGTACGCCCCCGTCGCTTAAAAGCCCTAAAAAATGAATCGCTTTGTCATTCTTTTTAGCATATTGAAACGCATTTTCTAAGACAGGTTCTTGTGAGAGGGATTGGTTCGCTACTGCTAGATTAATTTTAGCGAGATCCTGATAAACAATGCGGCCAGCCCCTAGATTCATGTGTCCTACTTCGCTATTACCCATTTGACCTTCAGGCAAACCAACGTGTAACCCATCAGTTCTTAACTGCGCGTGCGCATATTTGGTATATAGACTGTCTATAAAAGGGGTTTGCGCATGAGCTATGGCTGACACTGTAGGGTCCGGACTTTTTCCCCAACCATCAAGAATCATTAAGATGACTTTTTTGTTCATTTTAATAGTGTTTTGTTAAACAAATATAAAAACAAAAGACCTGTATTTAGTAGGTCTTTTAATATAATTACACGTAAACGATCGCGATTGTATCGTATCCAAGTAATATAAGAAATTTCATGTTTTTGAAGAGAAATTTGAAGTAAAATTGATAATTGGGAGCGTCTAAAGTGTTAAATCTATGTTATAGCTGGTTTTATGTGTAACAATACTGATTTTAATAAGTCTATAACATAAAACATATCATCAATCAATTAAAATCATTTATCATGAAAAAAACATTAATTATTTCAGTAATCGCATTGACATTTTCAATAGGTAGTGTGAGTGCAGCAACAGTGAAAGAAAGTATCAGTTTTACAGGCTCTCAATTAGATTTGGCTGTAAATCCAAGTCCTTTTTGTATGTCTATTATAAAAGGAGACATAGTGACCGTTAAAAAATTATTACAATTAGGTGTGAGTGTGAATGAAAAGTCTAATGGGATGACGCCTGCAATGTATGCGGCTAAATTTAATAGAGTTAACATTTTAAAGCTCTTAATCGACAATGGAGCAAATTTAAAAACACGCTCGGATAAGGGTATGCGTGCCGTTGAATATGCTGAATTATCTAATGCAGCAGATGCTAAAGCACTTATTGAAAGTACACTAAAAGAATAATATAAGGTACTTAAAATTCAAAAGCAGTCTTAATTTTTAAGGCTGCTTTTTTATTTGTTAAAAGTTATGGAATGCTATCACGAGAAATTTCTAAATTATAAACTCAAGACAAAAATAGAGGGGTATGCCGTTACGTTCTGTCTGTTCTCGGAATATAGAGAAGCGTTTTGTACTCTATAACGGGGTAAACTCCAACTTTAGACTTTGTCTTTAAAGCTAAAGAAGCTCGGGATTGATATCTAAAATATTTTCGTCCGTATACAGCTTAATAAAGTCTTTAGAAAAATGCTCGCTTCCGGAGAGTTGATCTTTTCTTAATATATCTATAATATCGAGTGTTTTGTAGGCTTTCAAATAATCGTAAGAAAGGGCCTTGTAACTATAATGCCATGGCTCATATTTAAAGCCTTTTCTATTCGCATTGTCTGTGTATACCAAATAAAAACCATATGTTTTTGCATGTGTATCCATCCATTCTTTAAGCTTGCAAAAGGGTCCATCGCCATGATAGTTTTTTGGTTGTAAAATGCCTCTAGTATGCTTCATGCTTGCGTCGTAGAGGTCAATATCTGTCCCCCAATGGTGCCTAGAAGTTCCGGGTATTGTGGAGTATTCTATTATTTTTTTAATACTGTTTTCAGGTGAAAGCCCTTGCGACCGAAACCTTTTAAATTTACGTTCCCGGATGCGTTTTTGGTGACTGTAACTTCTATAGCTTGAAACAATAGCAATATTAATGCCTTCTTCTTTAGCTGCCGCTTTCATCTTTAAAAAAGCCAAATGGGCGTCTTCACGAAGGTGGTACCCCTCACCAAAAAGTTTTGGTGCGCCTTTGCCAATTAATTCCTCAGAAGATATGGAGGTTTGTGAAAACGTACATAGCGGAAATGCTGTCAAGATAAAACTTAGCAGGCTTAAACATTTTATAATGTATTTTCTTTTCATAGTATTTTGCTCATTACATAGTGGGGTCCAATATCAGGGATATCAAAAATAGAACCATAGGTGTTATAACCATTGTTTTTATAAAAGGATAAAGCCTTTGTGCGTGCATTAAACCAAACACGCTCTACCTTGTTCACTTTCAAAAACTGCTCTGCAAATTGTAACAGTTGTTTGCCAAAATGATACCCTTGGTATGCTGTTAATACCGCCATACCTCTTAAACGGTATTGCTTTTTTTCAGTAAATCGTAGGTCTTTATCCATCATAAATGTGGCAACACCTACAAGTTTGTTTTTGTAATACAGACCAAAATGAAACGTGCTCTCTAAGTCATCTGCTTCCATTTTACAGGTTTCAAAAGGTCTGCCTTCACGTAATACAGGATGTCGTACAGGATACGTTTCTAAGGCTGTAATGCGTTTAATGTTGATATCAGTAGTGTTGCTATTGATTTTCATTTAAAGTCTTTGAAGTATTTCAAATTTAGTTAAATTTACTTAAAGAAAAGGGTATGGCTTTTAGCTTTAAAATAATTAATAAAAAAGAGATTCATTCTATCATTCCATTAGTACAGAAGTTGACTAATAATAAGCATTCGGATATGGTTTTAAAAGAACGCTTTACACAAATGAGTACTGAAAATTATGAATGTGCGGGTGTTTTTGATGATGATAAATTAATAGGTGTGAGTGGTTTATGGTTTCAAACGCGGCATTACGCAGGGAAATCTATGGAAGTGGACCATGTTTACATCGAATCGGAATATCAGGGTCAAGGTTTAGGAAAACAATTTTTTAAATGGTTGTATGATTATGCGAAAAGTAAAGGGTGTAACACCTCAGAATTAAATACTTACGTGCAGAATTATCCGTCACATAAATTTTATTATAATGAAGGTTATGAAATTTATGGCTATCATTTTTATAAAACTTTGTAATTTTTATTGTAGAAAGTAGAATACTTTATATATTTGCCATCGGAAACGCGAGAGTAGCTCAGTTGGTAGAGCGTCAGCCTTCCAAGCTGAATGTCGCCGGTTCGAACCCGGTCTCTCGCTCAAAAAGCTTCATCTTATTGATGAGGCTTTTTTTGTATAACTATTTTAATATAAATAAAATGCAGGGAGAGAAGTTTATACTGAGCGTAGTCGAAGTAAACCCGGTCTTTCGCTCAAAAAGCTTCATCTAACCGATGAGGCTTCTTTTATAATAGAATTGAAGATTTAGGGGGAGACGTTTTATGCTGAGCGTAGCCTAAGAGATCTCGGTCTCTCGCTCAGAAAGCGGTGGGCTCTATGCCTTTCGTGTTTTTAGGTCAACTCATTCAAGAAGGTATTGGTTTCAATCTCATAGGCATCCTGATTGTATTCAAACACACGTGCTTTCAATGTGCCTTTTAACTGTATTTCACTCCCTTTAACTTGCAGCCAACTCCCTTCTCGCAAACCAACCACAGGATGTGTGTTGTAATGATGAAACTCTTTAATGCGTGTTTCTCGGGTTTCCCCCATATGCTTGCTGTTTTCAATGGGGTCTAGATAATGGGGATTGATATTAAAAGGTACAAAACCTAAGGTCTTAAAACTGGGCGGGTACACTATAGGCATATCGTTGGTTGTACTCATCGTTAAACCGCAGATATTACTTCCTGCACTTGTGCCTAAATAAGGTACGCCCTCATTAATAGCCATTTTTAAATTATGAATGCAATCGTTTTTATAGAGTTGACTCACTAAAACAAAAGTGTTGCCACCGCCCACATAGATACCTTTCGCTTGTAATATCGCTTGTGAAGCATTTTCAAACTCATGAATTCCTTTAACGGTTTTATTGATTTTACTAAACACAGACGCGATACGATTCGTGTACGCATCATGAGTAATACCGCCAGGTCGGGCATAGGGTATAAATAGTATTTCTTTAGTATCTTGAAAAAGAGATTGAAGTTCTTCTAATATATAATCTAAAGGTTCGCCTCCATAAACGGTGGACGTGCTTGCGATAATTATATTTTTCATTTATGCTTGATTATATTTTAGTTGAACTTGAATTCATGAATTTATTGTAAATTTATGTAAACTATGTTTTTAACAAAAGTTTAAAACCCTTTTAAATTGTAATTAAGAGTTTTCAATCGTTATTTATACTCTCTAAACCAACCATCATGAAATACAAACTAACATTCTTTCTTTTTATTATAGCCCTATCCTTTACCCAAGCTCAAGACAAGAAGCGTATTGAGGTTTACGGTAAAATCTTTGTTGCTGTTGACGATCTAGAAAACGTAACCATTTACAACGCGTCTTCAAACAAAGGCACCATAACCAATGCCGAAGGTGAGTTTATGATTGAAGTGGGTTTGAATGATGAAATTCAAGTGTCGGCATTACAATTAATTCCATTTACAACAAGAGTGACTCAACCCGTTTTAGACAATAAAAGATTGAGTATTTTCATGTCTGAACGCATTAATAGTCTTAATGAAGTGGTAATTTTACAATATGGCTTAACTGGAGAACTAAAAACGGATATTGATAGTACAAAGGTTTTTAAACCTTTTGAATTTTCTTTTGGGAGCATTGATAATTTTGAATTACCGAGACGATTACCAAACAGGGGTAGATAATATTGCGGTTGGTTCGCAAAACGATCGGATTGGCTATCAATTAAATGGCACTGCTATTATTGTAGGACTAATAAATACCATTTTTAAATCAAAAGAGAACAATAGAAAGAAACATGAAGACTTAAATAACAAAATAGGAGAGGCGTTTGAAACACCCATTTCTGTTTTATCTGAAAAATTTGCCGCAGATTATTTTATTAAGAATTTTAATATTCCTAAGGATCAAATCCTCCCTTTCATAGCGTTTATAGAAGACGGGAATTTTGATACGCGTTTACTTAATGAAGATAAAGAACTGGAGTTAATTGAATATTTACACCAACAAAGTAAGGTGTTTTTAAAGCTGGTGCATGAGAAAGAATAGGGTCGTAATCCTATCATTTCAAGGCTTTAATAGTCATTGGGTAATTATAACACGACGTATTTTTTAATGAGTTATTAAGAATAATCAAGTGTGTCAAGCACTTTTATTTATTAGGGGTGATTACAATGGTTTATTGTTATAGAGACCTTTGTAATTATAAAAAGAATCGATTATTGTAATGTTTTCATATTTTGCCCTTATTTGCATCATCGCTCTTATGGCAACCACATTATGGCTTAAATGTTTCATAGTTTTAAGTTTGTCACGTTTTATTCGTTCGCGTATAGAAGCCTGTTTTTTTAATGGCATTTCAATTAATTAATTTATGGAGGTTTGTATTTAACAAAACTTTAATCGCTTTTTAGATTTTCTTTAAGAGTATTAAAACGTTATTTATCCTTTATAAACTAACCAGGGTGAAATACAGACTAACACTTTTACTTTATATTTTAGCTTTATCTTTTACTCAAGCACAGGAAAATAATCGCATTGAAGTTTCAGGTAAAATTTTCGTTGCTGTTGACGATTTGGAAAATGTAACTATCTATAATGCTTCTTCAAATAAAGGAACAATAACCAATGTAAAAGGTGAGTTTAAATTAGAGGTAGCCTTACACGATGAAATCCGAGTATCAGCACTTCAACTTGTGCCATTTCAAACAAAAGTGACAAAAGCTGTTTTGGATAATAGGCAACTCCATATCTTATTATTAGAGCGTGTAAACAATTTAGGTGAAGTGGTGCTCCTGACCTATGGAATCACAGGTGATTTGAAAACAGATATTGATAGTGCTAAAGTTTTTAAACCCTTTGAGTTTTCCTTCGGGAGTTTTGAGAACTTTGAATTACCAGATGATTATCATTCTAAAGTAGATAATATTGCTGTTGGTTCACAAAATGATCGCATCGCTTATCCATTGAATATTAAAGGAATTATTGGCACGTTGCTAAATGGTCTATTTAAAACAAAGGATAAGAAAAGAAAGAAACGAGCGGATTTTAAAAACAAAATTGGGGATGCCTTTGAAACCCCCACTTCTGTTTTGTCTGAAAAATTTGAAGAAGATTATTTTGTTAAGAATTTTAATATTCCGGAAGAGCAAGTTCGGCCTTTATAGGCTATTTAGAAGACAAGAAATTTGATAGAAACCTTCTTAGTGAAGAAAAAGAAATTGAATTAATTGAATACTTTTATCAACAAAGTATGCTGTTTTTAAAGTCTGAAGATGAAAAAAATTAGACTCATATTTTTAGTGTTTTTTATTGTTACCATAGGGTACTCTCAAAACACACAATTGTCTCGGAGAGGTTTCAGGAAAAGATAACATTGAAAATATTCATGTCATTAATAAATCCCAAAGATTAAATACAATCACAGATGTCTTGGGCAATTTTAAAATCGAAGCAAAAATAGGAGATACTATTGTATTCTCAGCGGTACACTATAAAATACGAGAGGCAATAGTGTCTAAAGATAATATAGAAAGCAAAATACTTAAGGAGACATTAGAAGAACGGGTAACAGAATTGCCGTAAGCGCTTATTGGTTTTACGCTAACGGGAGATTTAACCAAAGATATCATGAACTCGGATGCCAAGCCGACTATAAATTTTTATGATGTGGGTATTCCTGGATATAAGGGCAAACCAAAAACGAAAAGTGAAAGACAATTACAAACAGCTGGTGATTTTAAACCTATAATGTTGCTTGGTCTTCTTGCAGGCTCAATGCCGTTTGATCCGCTTTTAAATGCCATTTACTGGTAGAACAAAAGAACTTAAAAAGCAAGTAGCATTAGAAGCTAATACCGTTTTGATGTATGCTTTAAAAGGACGCTTGTCCGAGACGTTCTTTAAAAGTAATCCGCTAAAGGAGGAGTTAAAAATGGATTTTTTCTTTTTTTGTGCGGAAGATGACAATTTCACCCAGCGTTGTCAAAATAGTGATCTGGAAGCTTTAGTTTTTATGAAAGTAAAATATGAAGCCTATAAAAAAAATGTAAAGTCTCAAGAATAAATTTAATTTGGAATACTTTTTGAAACAATTACTTTAGTTTTGAAATCCAAATACAAGAGAATGAAAACCATAAAATATTTAGTGCTACCCCTGTTTTTATTAATATTAGCGGCATCTACCGTTCATAAATATTACGTAAGTGTCACGCAGGTTGAATACGTAAAAGAAAAAAAACGGTTCAAATCACGACACGCATATTTATAGATGATTTTGAGAAATTAATAAGAGAACGATTTGATGGTTCTATCACCTTAGCATCGTATGACAACGAGGAACAAATTGATAAATACATTGAAGCTTATTTGAAATCAAAACTTAAGATTTCCATTAATGGTGAAGCTGTTCAATACGTATTCTTAGGTAAGGAATACGATGAAGACATCGTGCAATGCTACCTTGAGATTCTTAATGTTGAGAGCATAGCCACCTTTGAAATCACGAATAAAGTACTTTTTGATGTTTTTGAAGAGCAAAAGAATGTGGTGAGAACACATATAAATTCAAAACATAAGTCTTTTATTCTCATTCCGCAAAACGATAAAGGAATGTTAAACTTCTAGTAAAACAATTTACAAGACGTTAAAATTTGTTAATTTCAGCATCTATTCTCAAACAACAATTTAAAATGAACAATTTAAAGTATTATTTCTTGTCAGCCCTTTTTGTTACTGCGGGTGTTTTTGCCCAGCAGAATGAAGAAAAAAAGGAGGCACAACAAGGTCACACCAATCAAAATAAATTCAAACAGCTCTACGAAGAGTTTTCAACGCCAAATATGTATCGTGCAGCTTCGGAGCTCCTGGTTCAGCTTATTATCAGCAGCAAGCTGATTATAAAATGGACTTAGAACTGGATGATGAAAAAGCAAGGCTGTCCGGTAAAGAAACCATTACTTATACCAATAATTCACCAGATGTTTTGAAGTACCTATGGGTGCAATTGGATCAAAACGTACGTGCGAGAGACTCTAAATCACCACTAATTGAAGGGAGTGGCGTAAGACCCGCGACACAAGTGTCTTCTTTTGCTACTGATTATATGAGTGAAGGTTTTGATGGCGGATTTAAAATAGAAGCAGTGACAGATGAAAACGGAAAACCATTACAACACATGATTAATCGTACTATGATGCGCGTTGAAATGCCAACACCATTAGCTTCGGGAGCGAAATTTTCTTTTTCTATTAAATGGTGGTATAATATAAATGATCACGTGAATGGAAGAGGACGTTCTGGTTATGAATACTTCGCTGAAGATGATAACAGAGCTTATGTTATAGCACAATTTTACCCAAGAATGGCAGTCTACAACGATGTTGAAGGCTGGCAAAACTCTCAGTTTTGGGGGCGTGATGAATTTGCATTGCCTTTCGGGAACTTTGAAGTGAATATTACCGTACCAGCAGATCATATTCTAGATGGTACTGGAAAATTAATGAATAGAAAGGATGTCTTTTCTAAAGACATGATGAAACGCTACGAAGCGGCTAAGAAATCTTACGATAAGCCAGTAGTGATTGTAACGCAAGCTGAAGTTGAAAAATTAGAAAAATCTAAATCAAAAGACAAGAAAACTTGGAAGTTATATGCAGAAAATGTTCGTGATTTTGGTTTTGCTACCTCAAGACGTTTTATTTGGGACATGATGGCTGTAAAAATTGGAGACAAGGACGTTATGGCGGTATCCATGTATCCTAAAGAAGGGAATCCACTTTGGGAACAATGGTCAACAAAAGCCGTGGCAAGCACTTTAAAATCATATTCTCGTATGACGTTTGATTACCCTTACCACAAAGCTATTTCGGTGCATGCTAAGAATCAAGGAATGGAATACCCAATGATTTGCTGGAATTATGGTCGTCCTGATAAAGACGGAAACTACAGTGATCGCGTAAAATTTGGTATGATGTCTGTGATTATTCATGAGGTAGGTCACAATTTTTTCCCAATGATTGTGAATAGTGATGAACGCCAATGGACTTGGATGGATGAAGGGTTAAACACTTTTGTGCAGTATGTTGCAGAGCAAGATTTTGGTAAGTGGTATCCGGACGCTTTATCTCCAGGACAAAGTTCTTATCCATCACGTCGCGGACCTGCTGCTAATATTACAAGATATATGGGTGGTGATCAAAATTATATAGCACCAATCATGACTAAAGGATTGAACACGTATCAATTTGGAAATAATGCCTACGGAAAACCAGGAACTGCTCTTAATATTTTAAGAGAGACCGTAATGGGAGAAGAACTTTTCGATTATGCGTTTAGAGAATACGCTAACCGCTGGATGTTTAAACATCCTACACCGGAAGATTTTTTCCGTACCATGGAAGATGCTTCTGCAATGGATTTAGATTGGTTCCGGAGAGGTTGGTTTTATACCACCGATTACGTTGATATCGCCGTAAAGGACGTGAAAAAATATTATGTAACTGCGACACCAAATAAAGAAGGAACCGAAATGGCAAGACGTTTTGGAATGGACACCAAGGATGGTGTGTACTTTGTAGAAGAAGGCAGTGAAGAAGATAAGCCAGGAATGAAAGATGAAGACATCATGAAAAATTCTCCAACATTAAAACAATATGTTATGGATAATTTTACACCGGCAGAAAGAGCAACCATGAAAGCGCCGAAGTATTTTTATAGCGTGACGTTTGAAAAGCCAGGTGGATTGGTTATGCCTATTATTGTGGAGTATACTTATGCAGATGGTACGTCTAAAACCGAAACATATCCAGCACAAATTTGGAGATTGAATGATAAAGAAGTGAGTAAATCACTTGCTTCAAACAAGGAGATTGTAAAAATCACGGTGGATCCAAAATTAGAAACAGCAGATGTGGATACATCTAATAACTCTTGGCCACAAGAAACGCAAGAATCTGAGTTTGATAAATTCAAAAATAAGACTAAAAACTAAAGCTTAGTTTTTTCTAAAACATAAAAAAAGCCTATTCGTGAGAATAGGCTTTTTTTATATCAAAAAAAAGAAAGCTTCAGGATGAAATAAGTGTTTTCTAATAAGTGTACGATAACCTGTTCTGTTTTAGTAACTAATTAGTTTAAACTTATAATATCACTAGTTTTTTGTTAAAAAAATGTGACTTTTAAAATATTTTTTACTTCGTTTTGATTTTATTACATTAGCGGACATTAAAAACTAATCAAACAAAAATTTAATATGGAATCAATGATGATTTATGTGCCAATTGTGTTGGCAGTATTAGGCTTAATTTATATGTTTATTAAGCAATCCTGGGTAATGAAACAAGATGCAGGAGATGGGAAGATGAAAGAAATTTCGGATCACATCTACGAAGGCGCTTTGGCTTTTTTAAGCGCAGAATATAGATTATTAACGGTATTTGTTATTATAGTAAGTGTTTTATTGACGATAGTATCATTCGTAGTGCCTACAACACACTGGTTAATTGTGGTTGCCTTTGTTTTTGGTGCTGTGTTCTCAGCGTTTGCAGGAAATATAGGGATGAAAATCGCAACTAAAACAAATGTAAGAACAACACAAGCAGCTCGTACAAGCTTACCAAATGCACTAAAAATATCTTTTGGTGGTGGAACCGTAATGGGTCTTGGCGTTGCTGGGTTAGCTGTATTAGGGTTGACCGTGTTCTTTATCTTCTTCTTTCACTTTTTTATGGGAGGCGTTTGGACGAATACCATGGATATGACTATCGTTCTTGAAACCTTAGCTGGTTTCTCTCTTGGCGCTGAGTCCATCGCATTATTTGCGCGTGTTGGTGGTGGTATATACACCAAAGCAGCAGATGTTGGAGCCGATTTAGTAGGTAAAGTAGAAGCAGGCATCCCGGAAGATGATCCTCGTAATCCTGCGACGATTGCAGATAACGTTGGAGATAATGTTGGTGACGTTGCAGGTATGGGCGCCGATCTCTTTGGTTCATATGTAGCAACCGTATTAGCAGCCATGGTTTTAGGAAACTATGTCATTAAAGATATGGGTGGAAATATAGAAGATGCCTTTGGAGGTATAGGCCCTATTTTATTGCCTATGTCTATTGCGGGTGTAGGAATTATTATTTCCATTATTGGTACGATGCTCGTTAAAATTAAAAACAACGATGCAAAAGAATCTGAAGTGATGGGGGCGTTAAACAGAGGTAATTGGACATCAATTATCCTAGTTGCAGGAGCCTGTTTCGGATTATGTAAATGGATGTTGCCGTAAACCATGCGTATGGAATTCTTTGGTGAAGGGGTTATGGAAATTTCTTCTATGCGCGTTTTTTATGCCACATTAGTTGGCTTAGTGGTAGGTGCTGTGATTTCTTCAGTGACAGAATATTATACGGGATTAGGTAAAAAACCTATTTTAAAAATTGTACAACAGTCTAGTACAGGAGCAGGAACAAACATCATCGCTGGTTTAGCGACAGGAATGATTTCTACATTTCCTTCAGTATTGTTATTTGCAGGTGCCATTTGGGCCTCTTATGCTTTCGCTGGATTTTATGGCGTGGCATTAGCAGCGTCGGCAATGATGGCGACAACAGCCATGCAATTGGCAATTGATGCTTTTGGACCAATCTCTGATAATGCAGGTGGTATAGCAGAAATGAGTGAGCAAGAACCTATCGTAAGAGAACGTACAGATATATTAGATTCGGTAGGGAATACAACAGCAGCAACTGGTAAAGGATTTGCAATTGCTTCGGCAGCATTAACGTCTCTAGCTTTATTTGCAGCTTATGTAACCTTTACAGGAATTGATGGGATTAATATTTTTAAAGCACCAGTGTTAGCCATGTTGTTTGTTGGTGGGATGATTCCAGTAGTGTTTTCTGCTTTAGCAATGAATGCAGTAGGAAAAGCGGCTATGGAAATGGTAGAAGAAGTGCGCCGTCAATTTAGAGAGATTCCAGGTATTATGGAAGGCACAGGGAAACCTGAATACGACAAATGTGTTGCTATTTCTACTAAAGCTTCGCTTAAAGAAATGATGTTACCAGGTTTACTAACGATTGGTTTTCCTCTAGCAATTGCATTCATCCCCATGCTTTTTGGAATGAATCACTTGGCTATTGCCGAAATGTTAGGAGGGTATATGGCAGGTGTAACAGTATCTCGGTGTGCTTTGGGCTATTTTCCGAACAATGCCGGTGGTGCTTGGGATAATGCTAAAAAATCCTTTGAAGCAGGCGTTGAGATCAATGGGGAAATGACTTATAAAGGAAGTGATGCGCACAAAGCAGCCGTGACAGGAGATACGGTTGGCGATCCTTTTAAAGATACCTCCGGACCATCAATGAACATTTTAATTAAATTGACCTGTCTTATAGGATTAGTGATTGCTCCAATTTTAGGAGGACATACCGAAGAGGGTATGGCAATGGCCGAAAACAAAACAGAAATAATAAAAGAATTTAAAATAGAAGTGAACGCTGAAAATGACGCCATTGCAACTGGAACATTAACGACAACAACTATTAAGGATGGTGAAACTAAAACCATTGAAAAAACGGTTGAAGGCACAGTTGAAGAAGTAGAAGCTAAGGTTCAAGCTTTGAAAGCAGAGTAGCCGTTGACTTAAATAACCAATAACGATAATTTTAGTATTGAAAAACCACGCTTCCGGCGTGTTTTTTTTTTGGTAAATGTTTTATCTTTAATTTTATGAACTATGATGACTTAACAACACTCGGTATTGCGTTTGGTTTAGGGCTACTTGTTGGCTTGCAAAGAGAAACCACCAATAATGAAATGGCAGGTGTGAGGACATTTACGCTCATCTCCGTATTGGGAGTAATGGCAGGTTTCTTAACGAGAACCTACGAGAATCCTTTTATTCTTCCCGTTTTAGGACTTTCGATAACAGCCCTTTTAATCATGGCCAATGTTATTAAAATTAAAAAATTGGATGGTGCAGATGTGGGTCAAACGACAGAGGTTGCTGCACTGTTAATGTTTGCCATTGGAGCATATCTCGTTCTAGGCAGTCAGTTAATAGGGGTGATTGTAGGAACTGCATTAGCAATGTTACTTTATTTTAAAGAACATATTCATGGGTTTATCAATAAACTAAAGCCTAAGGATCTAGCGGCCATCATGACTTTAGCGGGTATTAGTTTGGTGATTTTACCAATACTTCGAGATAAAACTTTTGGACCTTTTGATGTGATAAACCCTAGAAATATTTGGTTGATGATCACTTTAATCGTGGGAATAAGTGTCTTTGGGTATTTTATATATAAGTTCGTTGGCAAAAAGGTCGGGATTATTTCTAATGGTATTCGGGCGGTTTAATTAGTAGTACAGCAACCACGGTGAGCTATGCGCGTAAAACGGCAGATACGGCATCCATTAGCAAGTTAGCTGTCTTTGTTATAACCACAGCATCTGCAGTGTCATTTGTTAGGGTTTTATTTGAAGTGGGTGTGATTATTCCAAATGAGTTACCTATCATCGCTGTGCCAATAGGGGCTGTCATTTTAATCATGACTTTAACCTGTGTGGCTTTGTTTTATCTTATTAATAAGGAGTCTTCTAAAAAAGAGGCCATGCCTGAGCCCGACAATCCTGCGCAATTTAAAAGTGCCTTGATTTTTGGATTGCTCTATGGTTTTATATTGCTAGCGGTGGCGTTTACCAAAGAGACGTTTGGAAATAACGCACTTTATATTGTGTCCATAATTAGTGGTTTAACCGATGTTGATGCGATTACCTTATCTTTGTCTCAATTAATTAAGGAAGGCAGTCTTAAAGCAACTTTTGGATGGCGATTAATTTTGCTAGCAGGTCTATCAAATATGGTATTCAAGGGCGTTATGGCAATTGTACTTGGCGCAAAAGAACTCGCAAAATGGATTGTTATTTCCTTTGGAATCATTGTTACAGCAGGATTGTTAATTATGTGGCTTTGGCCGGAATCCTGGTATTTCTAAATATAAATCATGTTTAAAAAGGATCCTTTACAAATTATAGCCTTTCAAAGTTATGGCACAAATACACATTTTTATGCCGGAGGAAGAGCGTTGGAAGATGAATCTATTGATTTAGAATCTCAAAAAATACTGCATTTGGCTATTAATGCTTGGAAACGTTTTGAGGCTGATGAAATTGCAAATGTTGCCATTAAAATTAAATTGCCAAATAACACGTTTATTAAAGCAAAGACAGATAATGATGGCTATTTTAAAATTGAAGAAAATCTTGTAGACCTTAGAGCTTTAGCTAATGAGGAAGGGTGGGTTTCTTTTGAATTATCTTATGATGATGTCACTATCGAACGAAAAATAACAAACAATAATAGGTTTCCGGGGGAATTGTTAATTCCAGCAGATCAGGTAGAATTTGGGGTAGCGAGTGATATTGATGATACTATTTTACATACGGGAGTGGTTTCTACTTTAAAATGGCGTGTTATTTATAATTCGATTTTTAAAAATGCTAAAAGTAGATTGCCTTTGGAGGGCGCTGCCGAATTTTATCACCTCCTGCATCGTGGTGCCTCCGGAGAGAATGCGAATCCCATTTTTTATGTGAGTCATAGTCCTTGGAACCTATACCGATATTTAGAACTTTTCTTAAAACAGAATAACTTCCCGAAAGGTCCTATCTTATTGCGCAGTTTAGGTAATTTTCTTCGAAAAAAACCGGAAGGTGAAAAACCTCAAAAACAAAAAGAGATTCTAAACCTCTTAAAAACGTATCCAGAGTTGCCCTTTATTTTAATAGGGGATAGTGGCGAACATGATCCTGATATTTATATTGAAATAGCAGAACTGTACCCCGAGAGAATTAAAGCGATTTATTTAAGAAGCGTAAGGCATAAAAAGAAAATTTTGCGTGTTAAAGGCTTGCTTGAAAACTATAAATCGACTCCTGCGTTGTTAGTGGAAAACAGTGAAGAAGCGATCGAGCACGCAAGACTAAATGGTTTTATTGCCTAATAAGTTTAAAAAAAACATAGCTAAAAAAAAGAAAAAATAAGAAGTCATTAATGCCGTAAATGGCGTAAAACACACCTGTTAAAGTGTCTTGCTCGAAGACACTACTTAATTCATATTTTGACATCCATTGAAGCCACACCACCGTATAAATTAATTTTTCGATGGCGAAAATGGCGATCAACCATGTCATCTGTTTAAAATTTTTACTTACAGCCATGTAGGCTAATCCCCAAACAAGAATCATTAACAAACCAACGTTAGACATAACTTCACGGTTGTACCGATGTAATGACCTCATTAGTAAATAGTTTTGAAAAAATGGGAACCCCAAGTACATTGGAAAGCCCAGCAGCAATAAAGCCTTTAGAGATGAGTTTTTCGTTTTTCATTATTAAAAATAATCATAGGTTGCTAATTGAGACTGTAAAGCTGTTTTATTATTTTGTATATAAACATTTTTTTGCTCTGCATCAATAATTCTCGCTTTTACATTATCTGCCAATTGCAGCTCTAGAACGTCCTTTACAATTTTAAAATTGTCTCGGATCAAGAACCGGGGTAACGACTTCGATACGATGACTTAAGTTACGAGTCATCCAATCAGCAGAACCAATAAAAAGTTTTTCATCACCATTATTTCCAAATAAATAAACGCGTCCATGTTCTAAAAAACGGTCTATAATACTTGTTACTGTAATGTTCTCACTCTGCCCTTTTATGCCGGGCACCAAACAACAAATTCCACGAATAAGTAATCGAATTTTTACACCAGCATTACTCGCCTTGTATAATAACTTAATCATGTTGTTATCTTGAAGGCTATTCATTTTTAAAATGATCATCCCTTGTTTTCCAGCATGAGCAAAGGCAATTTCGCGTTCCACCAATACCGAAAATTTATGACGAGACGTGAAAGGAGAAATTAATAGTTTTTTTACCTTTGGCACAATTAAAACCCCTTCTAAAACTAAGAACACACGGTTAAGCTCTTTTGTTATTTTTTTATTAGCAGTCATTAAGCCAAAATCGGTATAGAGCTTAGCGGTATTTTCATTAAAATTCCCGGTACCAATATAGCAATAGCGTTGGGTCGTGTTTTTTAATGTTCTTTCTATATATAGAATTTTTGAATGTACTTTTATTCCTGGGTAACTGTAAATAACCTTGGCGCCATTGTCTTTAAATATTTTTCCCCATTTAAGATTGTTTTCTTCATCAAATCGCGCTTTTGCTTCAATAAAAATAACTACTGTCTTGCCTTTCTTGGCGGCTAAAGCAATAGCATCATTTAACCTTGAAGACTCTGCAACACGATATAGCGTCATTTTTATGGTGGTGACCTGTTCATCATGGGCCGCTTCTTCCAGTAATTTTATAACGGGTTCAAAAGATTGATATGGATAGTGAATGAGCTGGTCTTTAGCAGTAATCGCAGTAAAAACAGAATCACATGTACTTAACATGGGATGAGGCTTAGGGGCTAATTCAACATTTGAAAGTAGTTTGTTTGTTGGGTTTGGGAATCCGAAAAAATCTTTAAAATTATGATGCGCCCCGCCTAAAATAATATCGGCATTCGACACATCTAACGCTTGTTTTAAATAGTTTTGAAGTGCTTCGGTGTTTTAGAGTCTAACAAAATGCGGGTTGCTTGGCCTGTTTCTCGTTTTGGTAGTGCTTCTTTTATTTTCTGCATCAAATTTCCGGAAAACTCATCTTCAATATATAATTCAGCATCACGAGAGAGCTTTAATTCATAGTAGTTTAATGTTGGGGTTTCGTGTTTTAATCGATAGTTAAATTTAATGACATCGTCTATAAATGTGATGTAATGTTGGTTGTCTTCCGTTGGGAAAACAAAAAAGCGCTCGTGATTTGAGGGAATGGAAACAATTTCAAACTGTGTCTCATCGATTAAAGCGGCAAGATAGAGCGCTTCGTTTTCTACAAACACCGATTTGTTTTCATGAACGGTGTATGTTTTTGAAAGAACATCCGCTTGTAATGTAGTGTCAAAAAAGTCTTTAGCTATTTGTTTTTGGCTTTCAGTAAAATCTTCAATACCAATTAAATGTATGTTTTCTTTTTTTAATGCTGGGATAATCTCACCAATAAAAATCCGGCCAAATTCTTCTTGTTGTAAATGAACCTGTTTTCTTATTTCTTTTAAAACTTGGTTGGGTTTTGTGATTAGTTTTTTCCGAAGCGGTTTTTCTATATTTTTTATTTGACGAATATCAGAGACCCGTACTTTAAAAAACTCATCTAAGTTAGAAGAGAAAATGGCTAAAAACTTAATGCGTTCATATAATAAATTACGGGCATCTCCAGCCTCTTGTAAAACCCGATGATTAAAACGAAGCCATGATAAGTCGCGATGAAAATATTTAGTATTATAAAGAGATGCCATTGGTTTTTATTACAAAATAACAGCATTTAAAATGAAATTTTGTAAGAAAAACGTTAAGTTTAAAACAAGCCATTGATTTCAGCATCAATTTTATTCAAAACAATTCCTAAATCTTCCGGTTTATCGACAAAATCTAAATTGTCAACATCAATAATTAAAAGTTTTCCTTTATCGTAGCCATGAACAAAAGCTTCGTAGCGCTCGTTTAATCGGCTCAAGTAATCAATACTAATTGAGTTTTCATAATCACGTCCGCGTTTATGTATTTGAGCGACCAGATTAGAAATAGAACTGCGTAAATAAATAAGTAAATCGGACCTTGAACAAAGCTCTCCATCAAATCAAAAAGAGATTTATAGTTTTCAAAATCGCGATTAGTCATCAATCCCATAGCATGCAGGTTCGGCGCAAAAATATGGGCATCTTCATAAATGGTGCGATCTTGAATAATGTCTTTGCCACTTTCTCGAATTTGTGAAACTTGACGAAAACGACTGTTTAAAAAGTAAACCTGTAAATTAAAACTCCAACGCTCCATTTGGTTGTAGAAATCATCTAAGTAAGGATTGTCTACTACATCTTCAAGTTGTGCCTCCCATTTGTAATGTTTAGCAAGTAATTTGGTGAGCGTAGTTTTTCCAGCTCCAATGTTTCCGGCAATGGCGACGTGCATATTATTTGGGTTTTATTTGGTATTCGTGGAGGAATCCATCGGTGTAAATATACAGGATTTGGTTGGTTACTAAAAACTGATTTATTAACAAATTTGGGAGATTTATTTTTTGGATCTTTTTAGATTTTTCACGGATAAGATAAAGTGTGTTTTCTTTTTTTAATATAATATTTTCATCACTTTCCTTAATAGACGTAAAGCCTATATTCTCAATTTTAGAAATCAAGCTTCCTGTAT
This sequence comes from Lacinutrix neustonica, assembly GCF_026625145.1. GTDB lineage: Bacteria > Bacteroidota > Bacteroidia > Flavobacteriales > Flavobacteriaceae > Lacinutrix > Lacinutrix neustonica. The sequence goes on from NZ_CP113088.1 coordinate 2,961,364, forward strand.
AGTTGTATTGATAGATAAAATCTTTAGTTACTAACCAGCAAGAATTGTAATTACTGGTTAGGTCTATAACCTGACTTGAAATAGGTAAGGTTTTGGCGCGAATGTGATTAGCTTTATAATCGTATAATTCTAGTTGTTGTAAATTCTGATTAAAAATCCAAATAGTATTATCACTTCCTGTAGCCACATGCGTCACATTTTTATACGCTTTAAGGGTGTTAAAATCTACCTTAAAAATTTCAGCTAAACGATTGTCAAGAATAATAACGGTATTAAAAGCCTTGTAAAACAGATTGATTTTTAAAGGATTAAATGTATTTGCAGACGTGATATTTCCTAGCTGTAGATTACTGTACTTAAGATTAATCCCTTCTTGTTGTTTAATTAAGGTGTTGTTTTTAATAAAAAACAACGTTTTAAAACTGTCTATGCCTATTATTGAATCTGCTTTTACTTCAATTTTTGAAAGCAGTTTTGTTTCAATAGTCTCTTGAGCAGATATTGAGCAAATGATAAAGTAAAAAAGGCAAAAAAAGTATTTCATATTGAGTGGAAAAGTACAAAAATCAATCCACATTTTTTGCCCCAATTTTAATTCCATATCTCAAAACTGCTGCATAGGTCTTATTTTTTTATGATAATATTAACACTTGAGAGTTAAACGTTTTGTGCCTTATAAAGTCTAACAGCTATATTAAGCTGTATTTTTATAAAAACTAAAGTCAATATATCATGAAACTATTTTCAATAAAAGCCTTTTTTGCTTGTTTAGCATTCCTATCAACCTCACAAACGTTCGCACAAGACAATTTTCAAGGCGTCGCCACATACATGTCGAAAACGACTGTAGATATGGATAATTGGGGAGGAAGAGAGATGAGTCCGGAGCGTAAAAAGATGATTATGGATAGAATGAAAAACATGTTCGAGAAAACATACATTCTTACCTTTAATAGAACGGAGTCTACCTATAAAGAAGATGAGAAACTGGAAGCGCCAGGTGCTGGTGGCGGTATGATGGGCGGTATGATGAGTAGCTTTACAGCTGGTGAGCAATACAAGAACATAAAGGAGGGTAGGCTTATTCAAGATCAGGAATTCTTTGGAAAACAATTTCTAATCAAAGATGACTTAGAAAAGTTGGAGTGGAAGATGACAGGAGAGACCAGGCAAATTGGTCAATACACAGCAATGAAAGCGACTGCAATGAAGAAAGTAGATGAATTTGACTGGGCAAACATGCGAAGAAAACGTGGCGGAAATGATGCGGATAAGAAAAAAGAAGAAGAAAAGAAAGATAGAAGCGTAGATGCTTTTGAAAAAACAGAAGTGAAAGCTGAAGAAGCAAAAGATTCTTCAGTAGTCGCATCAAATAAAGAGCAGGCTAATGATCCAATGGCGAATATTGAAATCCCGAAGGAAGTAGAAGTTGTTGCTTGGTACACGATGCAAATTCCAGTAAACAACGGGCCTGGAGAATTCGGGGATTGCCAGGATTGATTTTAGAAGTGAGTTACGGTAGAACAACATTACTCTGTTCAAAGATCGTGATGAATCCTACGGAGAAAAACGACATTAAAATGCCAACTAAAGGCAAGGAAGTGACTAAAAAAGAATATAACGACATTGTTAAAAACAAAATGGAAGAAATGCGAGAAATGTACGGTGGAAGAGGTCGTGGTCGCGATGGGAGAAGATAATAAATAGTTCCCGTATAAAAATCCAACTAAAAACCACATGAAGCACATTTTTACACTATTACTTTTAGTAGTAACAACTACGGCTACTGCCCAAATTAAATTTGAAGGCGTAGTAAAAGATAGTATAGGCAATCCTTTAGAGTTTGCTCATGTTGTCGCTATTAACCAAGAATCGAAAATTTTAGAATCCTATGCCGTAACAAATGATGCTGGTCGTTATAAGTTAAATATAGGTAAGAACACGACTTATAAAATTTCAGTAAGTTATATTGGTTTTAAAACAGCCGAAGAAACAATTGAGGTTAAGGAAACAGACTTGAGCAAAGACTTTGTGCTTACGTTAGACAATGCATTAGATGAAGTTGAGTTAACGTATGAAATGCCTGTAACCATAAAAGGCGATACTATTGTTTACAATGCAGACTCGTTTAAAACGGGAACCGAACGTAAACTTGGAGATGTCCTTAGAAATTTGCCAGGGGTTGAAATTAATACCGATGGCCAAATAGAGGTAGAAGGTAAGGTGGTTACAAAGGTGATGGTGGAAGGGAAGGATTTTTTCGATGGCGATTCTAAAATTGCAACTGAGAATATTCCAGCGGATGCAGTAGATAAAGTTCAGGTATTAAAAAATCACAGTGAAGTTGGACAACTAGGAGGTGTTACTAATAATCAAGATAATATAGCTATTAATATTAAGCTCAAAGAAGGGAAGAAGAATTTTTGGTTTGGAACGGTGACTGCTGGTGGCGGACAATCAACAAGTCAAAATTTGTATTTAGTACAGCCTAAGCTCTTTTATTATAGCCCTAAGTATAGCATCAATACCATCGGAGATTTAAACAACATTGGTGAAATTGCTTTTTCTCGCCGGGATTACTTTAATTTTTCAGGAGGCTTTAATAATCCGAGTCAGCAAAGCGGTACCAATATTAATTTTGGGAGTAATGGCTTAAATTTCGCAAACTTAACTAATGACAGAGCAAAAGATATTAATTCAAAATTTGGCGCAGCAAACTTTAGTTATTCTCCCAATAAAGCACTAGATCTTGGTGGGTTTGCTATTTTTTCAAATTCAAGAATAAAATTACAAGAGAATAGAAGTATAGACTATATAGACACAGAAGTTAACACGCCACCAGGCGAAGATATTTTTGATAATAACAAACAGGCTAGTGATCTAGGAATGTTAAAGTTGACAGCGAAGTATAAACCAAACAGCAATAATCAATTGGATTATGAAATACTTGGAAGGCTGTCTCATGAGAAGCAGCGCAATATTACTTTTTCTACCGTGTTAGGAAGTATTACTCAAAATGAAGAGACGAATCCCTATAGTGTTTATCAAGATATTAATTATTATTATACGGCAGACGAAAGCAATATTTTTGCTTTTCAGGCACAGCATAAATTGCAAGATGAAGATCCGTTTTACAATGCATTATTAGGAAATGATCCATCAAATAATGATGATATTCCGAGAAAACACCGGAGATCCTTATGATAACACAGCAGCTGGTTTAGGCTTAAATGGGGCGCAGTTAGGCTATAACGTTAATCAGGAAAAACGCGTCCAATCTAATCAGTTAGATACCAAACTAGATTACTGGAATGTATTAAACGCCAAAAGTAATATTAATTTCACCTTAGGGACTATTTTAAGTAGACAGGATTTTGATTCAGAAATATTTCAGTTTTTAGATAAAGGTACACGTTTTAATCCAACACCATTAGTAAACGATGGCGTAAACACGAATAATACAGCTTATCATTTTAGCGATGTGTATTTAGGAATGCATTATCGATTTAAAACAGGTATTTTTACTATAACACCGGGTGTTTCAGCCCATGCTTATAGTTCTAAAAACACACAATTTGGGACCGAGTTTAAAGATGATTTCTTCAGAGTATTACCAGATTTCAATATGATCATGCAGTTGAAAAAGAGTGAAACCTTACGATTTAATTATCGCATGCAAACGCAATTTACAGACGTTACAAATTTGGCGAAAGGCTTGGTTTTAGATAGTTATAATAGATTTTCATCGGGTAACCCTGAGCTGGAAAGCGCAATAGCTCATAATATAAATTTAACGTATTTCAGCTTTAATATGTTCAATTATACTAACGTTGTAGGTAATGTCTCTTATACTAAAAACATAGACCGGATAAGAAGTGCTTCTCAATTTGAGCCTGGAAGCGTCATTAATTTTAGCTCGCCCTTCAATTCCAGTTTTGCAGATGAAAGTGTCACCGCTTTTGGTAGGTTTGAACGTGCTTTTGGAAAGTTGAGAGCTTCAGCAAGAGGAACATTTAATTATTCAAAATTTAATCAAATTATAAATGGAAGAGTCTCAATTAATAATAATTATACGCAAAATTATCAAATAGGTTTGCGGTCTAATTTTAAAACAGCAACTAATTTTGATGTGAAATATGATTATAGCATTAACGATAACCAACAAGGTGGTAACAGTTCTAAGTTCTATACGCATGCACCATCCATAGAAATGGATGCTTTACTATTAAAAGTATTTACCTTTAGAACCGACTACTCATTTAATGATTACCGAAATCAAGAAGCGTCTATCAATACTTATGAATTTTGGAATGCGTCCTTATCTTACAGAAAAGATCAGGATAGTAAGTTTGAGTACGAACTAAAAGCCACGAATTTATTAAATACACAATCACAGAACAATACTAATGTTGGTAATTTTTCGGTAAGTGCCACCGAGTATTTTATTCAGCCGCGCTTTTTAACGTTTAGAGTAATCTATAGTTTGTAAAATGAGAGTATATGAGTAAAAGAATATGCTTTGAGGCTTTTCGAGTTAAAGAGGGGAGAGCAGGATTACGGATCCTTTCTGCCACTTCGTGAAAATGAAAAGCCAATCTGCTGTCGCAGCTTCTTTTTTGTTTCAACAAATCTTCGCAGAAGTAAACTTCGCTTGATTTATTAAAACAAAAAAGTCCAAACTTGCGTTTGAACTTTTCGAGTTAAAGTGGGGAGAGCAGGATTCGAACCTGCGAAGACGTAGTCAGCAGATTTACAGTCTGCCCTCGTTGGCCGCTTGAGTATCTCCCCAAAACTGAACGCAAATATAAGTCTGTTTTATATTTGCGCAAAGACTTTTTTAATTTATTTATATGCCAAATTCTACTTTCACCTTGTTTACATAATCCAGTTTCTCCCAGGTAAATAGCTCTACATCTAAAGTAATATCCCCGCCGTTAGGTTGAGAAAAGGTTTTTGTGACTGTTTCATTTTGTCTTCCCATGTGCCCATAAGCAGCTGTTTCGCTATATATTGGGTTTCTTAATTTCAAACGGTCTTCAATTGAAGCCGGACGCATGTCGAATATTTTAGATATTTTTTCGGAAATTTCGCTATCGGTCATATTAAAGGGACACGTACCATAAGTATCTACAAAAATCCCCATAGGTTCAACCACTCCAATGGCATAGCTTACCTGCACTAAAATTTCGTCACAAACTCCTGCAGCAACTAAATTTTTAGCAATATGTCCGGTGGCATACGCGGCACTTCTATCTACTTTACTAGGGTCTTTTCCTGAAAAGGCACCACCACCATGCGCGCCTTTTCCACCATAAGTATCAACGATGATTTTACGCCCTGTTAATCCTGTGTCTCCATGAGGTCCGCCAATAACAAACTTGCCTGTAGGATTTATGTGATATTTAATATTGTCATTAAATAAAGCTTGCAAGTGTTACGGTAATTTAGAAACGACTCTTGGTATCAATACTTCAATAATGTCTTTTCTAATTTTGGCTAACATGACATCATCCGCATCAAAATCATCGTGCTGTGTAGAAACCACTATGGCATCAATACGTTGTGGGGTATTATCATCACTATACTCAATAGTCACCTGACTTTTTGAATCTGGTCTTAAATAAATAATGTCTTTATTCTCACGACGTAATTCTGCTAATTCTATTAAGATTTTATGAGACAAATCTAAAGCCAAAGGCATGTAATTTTCAGTTTCGCGAGTGGCATAACCAAACATCATCCCTTGATCTCCTGCACCTTGCTCTTCTTTACTAGCTCTGTCAACCCCACGATTAATATCGTCTGACTGTTCATGTATTGCGCTAAAAACACCACATGAATTGCCGTCAAACATATACTCGCTTTTTGTGTAGCCAATTTTGTTGATGGTATCTCTTGCTATCTTTTGTACATCTAAATAAGTATTAGACTTTACTTCACCTGCAAGTACGACTTGGCCGGTGGTTACTAAAGTTTCACAAGCCACTTTTGAGTCTTTGTCGAAGGCTAAAAAATTATCGATTAAAGCATCACTAATTTGATCTGCAACTTTGTCCGGATGTCCTTCAGACACACTTTCTGATGTAAATAAATACGCCATATTTTTTTATTGTGTTTACTTGTGATTTGACGAGAGCGTCCAAGGAAGTTTACACTGCCTTTAGCATTTATTTTCAAACGTGATTAAGAGTCTTGCGATTCCTTACGATATCAGTTTGAAGAGGTTGCAATCAGTCAAATCCGTCCTCTTTAATTTTGAAATACAAAAGTAACAAAATAATGGAGTCTAAAAAGTTTGATGCCGTTAAAAATCGTTAAATTCTAGTGGTTGGTACTTTTGTAAATTAAGAAAAACCAAAAACAGCTGTTTTTTTTATGCTATTGTTAATATCTAAACTGCTTAATGAGAATTCATAAAATCTCTTCTAAGATAGCAAGAAGTAAGCCGTTCTTTATTAACTTTAACTATCGGTTAAATTAAACAATAAATTATGCCACTACAACCAAAATTAACACGTTTTAATCAATACGTGTTGTCTAAATACCAAATCTATAATGGTATTTTCATGACCTTGCCTTTTGATACCATTTCAAAAACAGGGGTGCTTTTACCGCTCTTTCATGAAACATGTAAAAAAGGATTTCAGAACGGCGATAATCCCACAACAATTGTAGAGACATTCTTTAAAAAGTATCAGGCAAGACGAACCAATGACGGTCAAATTAATTTATTGTTTCGTTTTATTCAATATATAGAGCGGCAGGTGGTTTTGTTTGATGCCATAGAAGATGCTGCGTTTCCCATCGTAAATAATATGGATGGTATTGGTACGCTTCGAAGCTTAAAAGAAAGCGCTTCGGCAGACGGGAAATTAGATAAGTTACGTAAATATTTAGAAGAATTTAAAGTGCGTATTGTTCTTACTGCTCATCCTACACAATTTTACCCTGGTGCTGTGTTAGGTATCATTACAGATTTAACGGAGGCTGTAAAGGATAACGATTTGTTGCGCATAAATGATTTGTTAGCGCAGCTGGGAAAAACGCCATTTTTTAAGCACGAAAAACCTACGCCTTATGATGAAGCGGTAAGTTTAATCTGGTATTTGGAAAATGTGTTTTATGAGTCTTTTGGAAAGATTTACGATTACATTCAACAAAACATTTTTGATGGTATGGCAATAGATAATGATATTATTAATGTCGGTTTTTGGCCTGGTGGTGATAGAGATGGTAATCCCTTTGTTACACCGGAAATCACACTAAAAGTTGCGGCAAGATTGCGAGAAACCATTATAAAAAACTATTATAGAGATATTAGAAAGTTAAGTCGAAAATTAACCTTTCAAGGTGTGGAGGAGCGCGTAGTTTTTCTTGAGAAAGAACTCTACAAGATTGTGCTTCACGAGAGTTCAGACTTAAGCTTAGAGTCTTTTGCTCAGGAATTAAAGGCAATAAAAGAACTCATTATAGAGAAGCACCAATCGCTTTATGTTTCAGAAATAACAAGCATAATTAATAAAATACATCTTTTTGGATTTCATTTTTCTACACTCGATATTCGTCAAGATAGCAGGGCGCATGCTAAAGTGTTTGCAGATATGGTAAATGTTATGATTGAGAGCGGAAGCACTATTTTCCCGAAAAATTATAACGCCCTTTCAGAGCAGGAGCAGGTGCAGCTACTTTCAAAAGTAAAAGGAAAAGTGGATTTATCATTAATAAAAGATGAAGAAACGCTTAAGGCTTTACGCACTATGGAGGCTATAAAAACCATTCAGCAGTCAAATGGTGAGCGTGCAGCAAATCGTTATATCATTAGTAATAATCAAACCACACTGAATGTGATGCAATTGTTTGCTATGCTAAAACTAGTGGCCTTTCAAGAGGATGTAACAGTAGATATCGGCCCGCTATTTGAAACCATAAGCGATTTGGAAGTGTCTCACCAGGTAATGGAAGAATTGTATACGAATCCTGAATATGCCGCACATTTAAAGCAGCGTGGTAACAAGCAAACCATTATGCTTGGTTTTAGTGATGGCACAAAAGATGGGGGGTATTTAATGGCAAATTGGGCGATTTATAAAGCAAAAGAGCGTCTTACGGCAATCTCAAGAAAATATGATATCACTGTTATTTTCTTTGATGGTCGTGGCGGGCCACCAGCAAGAGGTGGTGGGAAAACACATAATTTCTATGCCTCGCTTGGTCCAACAATTGAAGACAAAGAAGTGCAACTAACCATTCAAGGACAAACCATTAGCTCAAACTTTGGAACATTGGATTCTTCACAATATAACTTAGAGCAATTGATTAGTTCAGGGATTCATAATAGCTTAAGTGATGCTGATTTACGTATGATTCCGAGAAAACAGAGTGGTTATGGATAATTTGGCGAAGTTGAGTTATGAAGCCTATGTAGACTTTAAAAATCACCCAAAATTTATTCCGTATTTAGAACATATGAGTACTTTAAAGTATTATGCAAAAACGAATATTGGTAGTCGCCCTTCGAAAAGAGGAAAGGCTGAAGGCTTGGTTTTTGAAGATCTAAGAGCGATTCCATTTGTAGGGTCTTGGAGTCAGTTAAAACAAAATGTTCCTGGATTTTTTGGCGTAGGTACGGCATTGAAGTATTATGAAGATGCGGGAGAATTTGAAAAAGTGAAGCAATTATTTAAAACCTCAAGTTTTTTTAAGACGCTAATAGAGAATAGTATGATGTCTCTCTCTAAGTCGTTTTTTGATTTAACGAAATACATGAGTGAAGATGAAGAATATGGTGCGTTTTGGAATGTGATTTATTCAGAATATAAGACGACTAAGCGTCTCATTCTAAAGCTAACAGATTATCAAGAGTTGATGGAGGAGGAGCCAACAGGAAAGGCGTCTATTAGTATTCGTGAGTCTATTGTGTTGCCCTTATTAACCATTCAGCAATTTGCATTAAAGCAGATTCAGGAATTAGAAAAAGCTGAGGTGCGGGATGTAGCCCGTATTGCTGTATTTGAGAAGCTGGTCACGCGCTCTTTGTTTGGTAACATCAATGCGAGCCGTAATTCGGCATAACTTTAGTGTTTTGTGAGAAGGCTGTGAGGAAATGTGTCCTAAATCGGACTATTTATTGTTTAAGATATAGTAATCATAAAAAAACCTCGAAGCTTATGTAATACTTCGAGGTTTCTGCTAACTAAACAACAGGTTCTTAACGTTCATTCAATCTAAAGTCCGGATAGGCATCCATTCCATGTTCATGAGCATCAAGGCCTTCTAATTCTTCTTTTTCACTAACGCGAATACCTACTGTTTTCTTAAGTATGAATAATATAATAAAAGAGGTGGTAATACAAAATAAGGCATAAGCGCCTACGCCAGTTAATTGGTGTAAAAATTGAGTTGTACCAGCCATTTTCCCAAAAAGACCTACAGCTAAGGTTCCCCAAATACCACAAATTAAATGTACGGCTATGGCTCCTACAGGATCATCTAAACGCAATTTATCAATTAAGGCTACTGCGGCTACGATAATACCACCAGCAATAACGCCTATTAGAACAGCATCTGTTGGTGACATTTGATCTGCACCAGCAGTAATGCCAACAAGTCCGCCTAAAATACCATTTAAAAACATGGTTAAATCGTAGTTTTTATGCGCTAAAGTTGAGATAATAAATGCGCTAACACCACCGGCGGCAGCGGCTAAAGAAGTTGTTACTAGGGTTAGCGACGTTAATGCTGGGTCTGCAGATAATACAGAACCACCATTAAAACCAAACCAACCTAGCCATAAAATGAGAACACCTGCGGTGGCTAACGGAATATTATGGCCTAAAATAGCAAACGATTTACCCTCTTTGAATTTTCCAATACGCGAGCCAAGTAACCATACGGCCACTAAAGCCGCCCAGCCACCTACAGAATGTACTAGTGTAGATCCGGCAAAATCGTAAAACCCTAATTGGTCCAACCAGCCTGCGCCCCATTTCCAAGAACCTGCAATTGGGTATACCACGCCAACATAAATAATAGTAAAAATCATGAACGGTCCTATTTTTATGCGCTCTGCGACTGCTCCGAAACAATAGTAGCTGCAGTGGCGGCAAACATGCCTTGGAATAAGAAGTCTGTCCAGTAGGTGTAGCCTTCATTGTAAGTTAAGTCTAATCCGCCTTCTGCCGCTAGAGGCGAGTCTAATCCAAAACCGGCGAAACCAAATATTCCGAGACGAACCTTCAGCAAAACCAGGGTACATTAAATTAAAGCCTACCGGACAATAGAGTAGTAAACCAACACAAATGATAAATGTGTTTTTAAATAAAATATTTATTGTATTCTTTTGTCTTGTTAGTCCAATTTCTAGGAAAGAGAATCCTAAGTGCATAAAGAAAACAAGTGCTGTACAGATCATCATCCATACATTATTTATAGTTAATAATTCCATAATAATTTATTAATGAGTTAGTTTATTTTAAAGTTTCTCCGCCCTTTTCGCCAGTTCTAATTCTGTAGATTTCTTTAATGTCAGATACAAAAATTTTACCATCGCCAACGTCTCCTGTTTTAGCAGATTCCATAATGGTTTTTATAACAATGTCTTCAAAATCATCATTTACAATAATTGATAAATAACGACGCTCGATGTCGCTGGTGCTGTATGAGACTCCTCTATATACATGTCCTGTTTTTTCGTTACCAATTCCAGTAACATCCCAGTAAGAGAAAAAGTTTATGCCTACTTCATGTAGTGCTTTTTTTACTGTAGAAAATTTAGATTTTCTAATAATTGCTTCTACTTTTTTCATAAAAAACGTGTTTAGTAATTTGTTGTTAGTTAAAATTTATAGATCGCTGCTATTACAAAAGAGGCCAAGCTTTTTGTAGGCATTAAATCGGTGTCTATAAAAATGTCTTCTGAACCATTGTCTAAGCGTAATTCCGGTTTAATAATTAAATCTTCAACACTATAACTTCCTGTTAGAGTGACGACTAAAACGCTGGGATCATCGCTCACTAAATCGCTTTGTGTCGCAAAATATTCGCCACGTAAGCCTATAGCAAAAGCGTTATTTAAAGTGTATTGTGGGTAAAGTGCCGCACCATAAAAACCGTCACCTTCATTATCTGTATAAGCAGCATTAATTCCAATAAAGAAATCTTCTGTAGCATCAAAGCCTCCAGTATAATCCACTTCGTAGCCTAAGCCAGCTTTATCGTATAGAAGATTTAAATACTGACCTGAATACCCCAATTGTGCACCAACCGCATAGCTTCCATCTCGGATTGAATTCGGTGACATCCGTTTGGTTAAAAATACCTAGCATTAAGCTAAGGTCTTCTGATAATGAAAAATCAGCCTTAACGCCCGTATGCGAAAAAGGCCCATTAGAAAACAGGTAAGAGGTGCTATAGTTAAAATTTCCTACAGGAGAGATAACTTCGTAACCTAAAAACGTATTGAATTTACCAAAGGTTATTTTTGTAGATTCACTCACATTCCAAAAAGCATAGAGTTGATTCAATACAGTAGCGCTGGCTGCTTCTCCTCGGGGACCAAAGACTAAATCTGCAACAGCGCCTACTTTACCCTTTTCGTAGGAAGCAATGAGATTTCCCATGCCTAGAGAAAACCCAGCGGTGTCGGCAAAAGACGTTCCGGGTGCAATTTGATTGGTGTCATTTGGGGCCGTAATATTGGCTCTGTAATAGACGTCCACACTACCTTCAAAACTAAATTTTTTCTCTGTAGGTTCACGGTGTTGTTTCTTGAGCAAATAAACTGTTTGACAAGAATAAAATTAGAATGTAATTTAATGGTTTCATATAAAGCTGGTTTTTTATTGATTCGCAAATCAAAACTATGCAAAAAGTATTTACAACCCATAAAATTACAGGGTCTAAAATTCATTTTTATGATTATGAGATTTTTAACCCTAAAAAAAATAGGGTATAATATTTTAAATATGTAAATGTTAAGATTTTCATAATGCTAAAATTGAAACATTCTTAATTAAATTTCATTTTCAATAAATTTTATGAGCCTATTTCGTGTTATTTTTGAATTAAATTCAAGTATTTGTGATTAATGCTTTAAATAGTCTTTATGAATTCATCAAATTAGGAGTGTTTAGATTAGCGTATTACTATTTTTTGAGCTTCAAATTTTTGATTTCGGAATAATGAATCTCATATTTTTTAGTTCATGTTCTTCATTATACATTAGTAGTAATCTCACAAGAAATAACTTCTAAAATTTGACCATTATGCTTAAAAAACAAGGCTTGTATTTACGCGAATTTGAACACGATAATTGTGGTGCAGGATTTATATGCAGTCTAAAGGGAAATAAGTCTAATAATATCATTCATAAAGCCCTCGAAATTTTAGAAAAGTTAGAGCATCGTGGTGCGGTAAGTAGCGACGGCAAAACGGGGGATGGCGCAGGAATTTTAATAGATATTCCGCATGAGTTTTTTGTAAAAAACTGTGATTTTAATTTGCCTCAATTTGGAGCGTATGCCGTTAGTAATGTGTTTTTGCCAAAGCGGGAGAATCAACGAAAGTATTGTATCGGAAAATTTGAGTCTTATATCGTAGGTCAGGGGTTAGAAATTTTGGGTTGGAGAAATGTGCCAGTAGATTCCTCGGTTATTGGTGAAATTGCAGCAGAAACAGAACCGTTTATAAAACAACTATTCATTGGTAAGGCTGATAAAGAACAAACTGATTTCACCTTCAATTTAAAATTATTTACGGCTAGAAAGCAAGCAGAACATCACATATATAATTCAAAACTATCTGAAAGCGCTCGCTTTTACGTGCCTAGTTTATCTACAAAAATCATCATTTTTAAAGGGCTTTTAATTCCTGAAGATATTAAACTGTATTATACAGACTTACAAGATCCTTCTTTAGTCACACGATTGGCTTTGGTGCATCAGCGTTTTTCAACCAATACTTTTCCAACTTGGGATTTAGCACAACCCTTTAGATACATGTGTCATAATGGCGAAATTAATACACTCCGCGGAAATGTGTCACGCACGCTTTCACGTCAGGAATTAATGGAGAGTGACTGGTTTGGTGAAGATATAAAAAGTATTTTTCCAATTATATTGCCAGGGAAATCAGATTCAGCTCAAATGGATATGGTGGTCGAATTGTTATTAATGACTGGGCGTTCACTTCCGAAGTGATGATGATTTTAGTCCCGGAGGCTTGGGAGAAAAACCCGAGATATGGCTGAAGCTAAACGTGCGTTCTATGAGTATAATTCGTGTATTATGGAGCCATGGGATGGTCCGGCTTCAATTCCTTTTACAGACGGCAATTATATAGGTGCCGTTTTGGATCGAAACGGATTACGCCCATCAAGATACTCGGTTACAAAAGATGGTTTTGTTATTATGTCTTCAGAAACAGGGGTTATAGAAATTGATCCCAAAAACATTGAAAAACACGGCCGATTAGAACCTGGAAAGATGTTTTTAGTAGACATGAATCAAGGTCGTATTATTAATGATGAGGAAATTAAAGAAGTTATTGTGTCTAAACAGCCTTATAAAGAATGGTTGGATAAAAATTTGGTACATCTTCGTGATATTCCAGCAAAAAAAGGAGAGATTAAGCATAAAGAAGACGATTTACTAACGCGTCAAGTGGTATTTGGCTATACCGAAGAAGATTTACGTGTCCTTATTCAGCCTATGGCACAATTGGGAAAAGAACCTATCGGATCGATGGGTAATGATACACCAATTGCGATTTTATCAGAGCGGCCGCAGCTCATTTATAATTATTTCAAGCAATTATTTGCGCAAGTGACTAATCCGCCTTTAGACGGTATTCGTGAACAATTAATTACAGATATTAGTTTAACTTTAGGAAGTGATACGAACCTATTTAAAATAAACGAAGACCAGTGTAGAAAATTGAAAATTCAAAATCCTGTGATTTCAAAACACGATTTAGATAAGATAAAAAATTACAAATCTAATCCGGACTTCGTGGTAACCACAATTCCTATTTTATATGAAGTCGATAAGGGGTTAAACGAATTAGAAAGCGCACTTGAGCATTTAGTAAAGCAAGCGTCTAAAGCTATAGATGAAGGTGGAAATATTATCATTTTGTCCGATCGAGGGGTGAGTAAAAACCTAGCGCCAATTCCAGCGCTGTTAGCCTGTTCGTATGTGAATCATGAGTTATACAAAATAGGCAAGCGTGCAAAAGTTAGTTTGATTATCGAGTCTGCAGAGCCACGTGAAGTGCATCATTTTGCATTACTGTTTGGTTATGGTGCCAGTGCCATTAATCCCTATATCGTAAACGAAATTGTTTATGATCAAGTTCAGGCTAAAGATATTGAAGACTTAAGTTATTTAACGGCTATTAAAAATTACAACAAAGCTGTAGGCATGGGAATCCTTAAAGTGATGAACAAAATCGGAATTTCTACATTAAATTCTTACAGAGGTTCGCAGTTGTTCGAATGTATTGGATTAAACACGAAAGTTGTTAAAGATTATTTCCCAAATACAGTGACCAGAATTCAAGGTATTGGTTTGCGTGAAATCGAAAAAGAAATCTATAAACGCCATAAAAGAGCCTATAAAACAGAAGTGGTGGAAGCTGACTTAAGTTTAGATTTTGGCGGACAATACAAATGGAGGCGAGATGGAGAAAAACACTTATTTAATCCCTTAAGCATTTCAAAATTGCAAGAATCTGTTAGGAGTAATAAACACAGTTCATATAAAGAATATTCCAATTTAATAAACGAACAGACCAAACAATTAATGACCATTCGTGGCTTGTTTGAGTTTACCAATTTTGATCCAATCCCTATAGAAGAAGTCGAGCCTTGGACGGCAATCGTAAAGCGTTTTAAAACAGGGGCAATGTCTTATGGGTCTATTAGTAAAGAGGCGCACGAGAATTTAGCAATTGCGATGAATCGTATTGGAGGAAAGAGTAACTCCGGTGAAGGCGGTGAGGATGAAGAACGTTTTTATAAAGATCCAAATGGCGATTGGAAAAATTCAGCAATCAAACAAGTAGCCTCAGGGCGATTTGGTGTTACTTCAAATTATTTAACGAATGCTTCTGAGATTCAAATAAAAATGGCGCAAGGTGCCAAACCTGGTGAAGGCGGCCAATTACCTGGTCCTAAAGTAAATCCGGATATCGCAAAAACCGGAAATTCCACACCATATGTTGGCTTAATTTCGCCACCGCCACATCACGATATTTATTCTATTGAAGATTTATCACAATTGATATACGATTTAAAATCAGCAAATAGAACCGCTAGAATTAATGTGAAGCTCGTTTCCGAAGTAGGCATTGGTACAGTAGCTGCTGGTGTTGCTAAAGCAAAAGGCGATGTTATTTTAATTTACTGGTCACGATGGTGGTACAGGAGCTTCACCACTAACCTCTTTAAAACATGCAGGTTTGCCGTGGGAGTTGGGGTTGGCGGAAGCACAGCAAACGTTGGTTATGAATAATTTAAGAAACCGTGTGGTTTTGGAGTGTGACGGACAACTAAAAACGGGGCGTGATGTTGCCATCGCCTGTCTATTAGGTGCAGAGGAATTTGGTTTTGCCACCGCGCCTTTAGTCGCTTCGGGTTGTATTATGATGCGGGTGTGTCACCTAAATACCTGTCCCGTAGGTATTGCGACCCGGAACCTGAACTGCGTAAAAAATTCAATGGAAAACCCGAGCATGTGGTTAACTTCATGTATTTCGTAGCACAGGAATTAAGAGAAATAATGGCACAACTTGGATTTAGAACGGTTAATGAAATGGTTGGTCAGGCACAAAAATTAAACCGAAATAAAACGATTGATTTCTATAAGTCTAACGGTTTAGATTTATCTCCAATTTTACATAAAGTTGCGGTTTCAGAAGGCACCAAATTATACAATACAGAAAAGCAGGATCACAATTTAGAAAAAGCCTTAGATTTTAAAATCATCAAACAAGCACATCCCGCTTTATTTCGCAAGGAGAGAACAGTGATTGATGCTAAAATCAATAATATGGATCGTGCATTTGGTGCGATTATTAGTAACGAGATTTCTAAAATTTATGGCGCTCAAGGTTTGCCTGATAATACTTTAAAAGTCAACTTCACGGGTTCTGCAGGTCAAAGTTTTGCTGCATTTGCGACAAAAGGGCTGAATCTTGTCATTAATGGGAATACAAATGATTACTTAGGAAAAGGCTTGTCCGGAGCAAAAGTAGCCGTAAAAGTGCCTGAGGAAGCTACCATTGTTCCGAGAAGATAATGTCATTATCGGGAATGTAGCCTTGTATGGTGCAACGTCCGGAGAGGCGTATATAAACGGAAAGGCGGGTGAGCGGTTTTGTGTAAGAAACTCCTGGTGCATTAGCTGTGGTTGAGGGTATTGGAGATCACGGTTGTGAGTACATGACCGGAGGAATTGCGGTCATTTTAGGTGAAGTGGGACGTAATTTTGGAGCAGGAATGAGTGGTGGTGTGGCCTACGTATATGACACAAAAAACACGTTTAAAAAACAGTGTAATAAAGAGGGGCTAAACTTGGATCCCGTTACCGAAAACAAAGATATTTTAGAATTAAAAGCCTTAGTTGAAAACCATTACAATGCAACCTTAAGTTCTCAGGCACAGCGTATTTTAGAAAATTGGGAAAGAGAATTGCCAAAATTCATCAAGGTTTTACCTGAAGAATACAAGCAAGCCTTAAAGAGATTAGAAGAGGAACAAAAAATAAAAGCCTAAGACCATGGGAAAGATAACAGGATTTTTAGAAATTGAAAGACAGGTTGAAGCTTATGATACCGTTGAAAACCGACTAAAAAATTACAAGGAATTTACCATTCCAATGAAAGAAAAAGCACTTAAAGATCAAGGTGCAAGATGTATGGATTGTGGTGTTCCTTTTTGCCAAAGTGGCTGTCCGCTAGGCAACCTCATTCCAGATTTTAACGATCATGTTTATAAAGGACGATGGAAAGAAGCAGCAAAAGTATTGCATGCAACTAATAATTTTCCGGAATTCACTGGGCGTTTGTGCCCAGCCCCTTGTGAAGAATCTTGTGTCTTAGGAATTAACGAAGATCCTGTATCGATAGAGAACATCGAAAAAAACATAGTTGAAACGGCTTTTAAAGAAGGTTGGGTTATTGCTAAACCACCAAAAGTAAGAACGGGAAAAAAAGTCGCGGTTGTAGGTTCCGGACCTTCAGGATTAGCGACGGCACAACAGTTAAATCGCGCAGGACATTTAGTAACTGTTTTTGAAAGAGATGCTAAAGTAGGTGGGTTATTACGTTATGGTATTCCAGATTTTAAACTTGAAAAAGAGATTATAGCGCGAAGAGTACGCGTCTTGGAAGAAGAGGGAATTCAATTTAAAACCGAAGCTTATGTTGGTAAAAACACAAGTGTTGAAACCTTAAAAAATGACTTTGATGCTATCGCCTTGTGCGGCGGAGCAACGGTTAGAAGAGGTATTCCTATAAAAGGGGCGCATTTAAAAGGCGTTGTACAGGCTATGGACTTTTTAAAACAAAATAACCAGCGTGTAGATGGCATTACTGGGTTTAAAGAAGACATTTTAGCAACAGACAAAAACGTGATTGTCATTGGTGGGGGAGATACAGGTTCAGATTGTATAGGAACATCCAATCGTCAAGGCGCAAAATCGGTGACCAATTTCGAGATTTTAAGCAAGCCTTCTAAAGGGCGACCAGCACATCAGCCTTGGCCGTATTGGCCGATGAGGTTAAGAACGAGCTCGTCGCATAAAGAAGGTGTAGAACGTTTTTTTAGTATTTCTACTAAAGAGTTCCTGGGCAATAAAAATGGCGATTTAATAGGGTTAAAAACGGTTGAAGTAGAATGGATTTTTAAAAAAGGAGAACGGCGGTAATTAAAAGAAGTTGCAGGTACAGAAAAAATGTGGGACTGCGATTTAGTGCTTTTAGCACTAGGTTTTACAGGATCAGAAAAAACCTTGGCTGAACAATTTGGGATCGAAATGGATTTTAGAACCAATATTAAAGCAACCGAAAAAGACTATGCTACAAATGTGCCTGGTATTTTTACTGCTGGAGATATGCGTCGCGGCCAATCCTTAATTGTTTGGGCCATTTCAGAAGGGCGTCAAGCAGCACATCATGTCGATAAATATTTAATGGGCCAGTCTAATTTACCACTAAAAGGCGAAGGCGATTTGCCACGAGTGTAGCATTTTATAAGTATTGATAAATAGCGACATCCACGAATTAGTTTTTCTTTCTAAGAAAAACGAGTCGTGGATTTCATTTTTATAGATGGTTTCTTGAAAAAATAAAGTGATCTGACTGTGCCAATAATTTCAATTTAATAAATTGATAATCAATACATTGAGTAATTAACAGGTGCTTTGAGTTTAAGAGAGTCTCGGGTGTTTAAACCATAAAGGATTATAAAACTTTTAATTTCGATGAACTAAGAAGACAAGGCATTCATGGAATTAAATAAATACAGTAAAACAGTAACTCAAGACCCTACACAACCAGCAGCACAAGCCATGCTGCACGCGATTGGGTTAACAAAAGAAGATTTTTACAAGCCAATCATAGGTATCGCTAGTACAGGTTACGAAGGAAACCCGTGTAATATGCACCTAAATGATTTAGCGAAATTAACTAAAGAGGGCACTAAAAATGAAGATATTGTTGGACTAATTTTTAATACTATTGGCGTAAGCGATGGTATTTCTATGGGGACTCCAGGTATGCGTTACTCATTACCATCTCGTGATATTATTGCAGATTCAATGGAAACAGTAGTTCAGGCCATGAGTTATGACGGTTTAATCACGGTGGTGGGTTGTGATAAAAATATGCCAGGAGCTTTAATCGCAATGATACGTTTAAACCGTCCTTCAATTTTGGTCTACGGCGGGACTATTGATTCGGGCTGTCATAATGGTAAAAAGTTAGATGTTGTGTCTGCATTTGAAGCTTGGGGAAGTAAAGTTGCTGGCACCATGACCGAAAATGAATATCAAAACATAGTTGAAAAAGCCTGTCCGGGAGCTGGCGCTTGTGGCGGTATGTATACTGCAAATACAATGGCTTCTGCAATCGAAGCCTTGGGTATGACCTTGCCTTTTAATTCTTCAAATCCAGCACTAAGTGATGCAAAAAAGAAAGAGTCTGTAAAAGCGGGTGAAGCGATGCGATTGCTTCTCGAAAAAGATATTAAACCTTCAAATGTTATTACTCGAAAATCACTAGAAAATGCTATACGTTTGGTGACTATTTTAGGAGGTTCTACCAATGCAGTATTACATTTTTTAGCAATTGCCGAGCAGCAGACATCGATTTTACACTCAAAGATTTTCAAAAAATAAGTGATACCACGCCATTTTTAGCTGATTTAAAACCTAGTGGGAAATACCTTATGGAAGATGTGCATGCCGTAGGAGGGATTCCTGCTGTATTAAAATATTTACTAAATAAAGGTTTAATTCATGGCGATTGTTTGACAGTAACCGGGAAGACCATTGCTGAAAATTTATTGGATGTTCCCGATTTAACGGAAGGTCAAGATGTTATTAAACCTATTGAAAATCCAATTAAAATTTCCGGACACCTACGCATGTTATATGGCAATTTGGCGGAAGACGGAAGTGTTGCTAAAATCACAGGAAAAGAAGGTTTGAAATTTTCAGGGAAAGCAAAAGTATTTGAAGGAGAATATGATGCAAACGATGGCATTAGAGATGGAAAAGTGGAAAAGGGAGACGTTATTGTTATTCGCTATGAAGGTCCAAAAGGAGGCCCTGGCATGCCGAGAAATGTTAAAGCCAACGGCAGCCATTATGGGAGCAGGTTTAGGTAAAGAGGTCGCTTTAATAACGGATGGACGGTTTTCCGGTGGGACACATGGGTTTGTTGTTGGGCATATCACACCGGAAGCACAGGAAGGTGGTGCAATTGCTTTAGTTAAAAATGGAGACATCATTACCATTGATGCCGAAACAAATTCTATTGTTCTAGAGGTTTCAGAAGCAGAATTAAAGAAAAGAAAAGCGCAATGGACAGCACCAGCGTTAAAATTTAAACGGGGTGTCTTATACAAATATGCTAAAACCGTTTCATCGGCCTCTAAAGGCTGCGTGACCGATGAATTCTAAACAAAAGAAAATGAGTGCTAGTATAAGTGAAAGCATTTCAGAATAAAATATAATCCTAACAAGATTAAATATGGATACAGAAACAGTGAAAATAAATCCTTCAGATACAAAAAAGACCATCCGAATCACTGGTAGTGAGGCAGTCGTAAGATGTTTATTGGCTGAAGGGGTGGATATTCTTTATGGTTATCCAGGAGGCGCAATCATGCCCGTTTATGATGAATTATATAAATTCCAAGATCAAATTCATCACGTCTTGGTGCGTCATGAACAAGGAGCAACACACGCAGCACAAGGCTATGCTAGAATTTCCGGCAAAGTTGGGGTGGCCATGGCGACTTCACGGTCCTGGAGCAACCAATTTAATTACGGGTATTGCAGATGCACAAATTGATTCTACACCTATGGTTTGCATTACAGGTCAAGTGGCCTCAAATTTATTAGGAAGTGATGCCTTTCAGGAAACAGATATCGTAGGTATTTCTACACCAGTAACCAAGTGGAATTGCCAGGTAACCAAAGCCTCTCAAATTCCTGAAGCTATTGCAAAAGCCTTTTATATTGCTAAAAGTGGAAGACCAGGTCCGGTATTAGTAGATATTACTAAAGATGCTCAGTTTGAGGAATTTGATTTTGCTTATGAAAAATGCAAAGGCGTACGCAGTTATATTCCAGTACCTGAAACACATCCGGAATCATTAATACAAGCGGCAAAATTAATTAACGAAGCCAAACAGCCATTAGTCGTTTGGGGACAAGGCGTGATTTTAGCTGAAGCTGAAGCCGAATTTAAAGCCGTGATAGAAAAAGCAGGGATACCCGCTGCATGGACCATTTTAGGTGCTTCGGCCATTGCGACTAGCCATCCCTTAAATGTCGGTATGGTAGGAATGCATGGTAATTATGCACCAAATATGTTAACGAATCAATGTGATGTTTTAATAGCCATAGGCATGCGTTTTGACGATCGTGTTACGGGAAGTTTAAACACCTATGCTAAGCAAGCAAAAATTATACATTTTGAAATTGATCCGGCAGAGGTCGATAAAAATGTAAAAACGGATGTGGCTGTTTTAGGAAATGCTAAAGAAAGTTTAGCAGCTATGCTTCCATTATTGAATAAAAATTCACACACCGATTGGCATCAAAAATTCAAAGATTTATTAAAAATTGAAGTAGAGAAAGTCATTAATGATGACTTGTACCCAACCAAGGAAGGCTTGACTATGGGAGAGGTTTTAAAAGAAATAAACAAACAGAGTAAAGGACAAGCGGCCATAGTGAGTGATGTGGGGCAACATCAAATGATTGCCTGTCGTTATGCTGAATTTAATGAGACCAAAAGCAACATTACCTCCGGGGGTTTGGGCACGATGGGCTTTGCTTTACCGGCCGCTATTGGCGCTAAAATGGGCGCTCCGAGATAGGGATGTGGTTGCCATCATTGGAGATGGTGGGTACCAAATGACTATTCAGGAATTAGGCACTATTTTTCAGACCAAAGTGCCCATTAAAATTGTGGTTTTAAATAATGATTTCTTAGGCATGGTGCGCCAATGGCAACAGCTTTTTTTTGATAAACGCTATGCGTCCACTGAAATCCAAAATCCGGATTTTGTAGCCATTGCAAAGGGCTATGCTATTGAAGCAAAAAAAGTATCTAAAAGAGAAGATTTGGCCGATGCTGTTAAGGAAATGATGGACTCTAAAGCGGCGTATTTCTTAGAGGTTAAAGTAGAAAAAGAAGCTAATGTGTTTCCTATGATTCCTTCCGGAGCAAGTGTTTCAGATATTAGGTTAGAATAACGCCTGCAAGGTGTTACCTGCAAAAAGACCTTCCGGTAAGGTTGACAAAAGAGAAAGGAAAAAAGTAAAGGCTAAAAGAATAAAAAAATGAGTCAGGAAGAACAACAATATACCATTTCAGTGTATACAGAAAACAATATCGGATTACTCAATCGTATTTCGGCTATTTTTCAGCGTAGACATATTAATATAGAGAGTATTAATTCATCGGTTTCAGAAATAGAAGGGGTGTCTAGATTTACCATTGTTGTTAATCTTTCCGAGGAACACATGAAAAAAATCATTGGGCAGATAGAAAAGCAAGTGGAGGTTATAAAAGCCTACTATCATACCGATGAAGAAACCATTTATCAGGAATCTTGCATATTTAAAATTAAATCTGAACTATTATTTGATGAGCCTCAGATTCAAAATATAATTAAAGACAGCAACGCAAGAATAGTTACAGTAAACAAAAATTTTTTCGTGCTTGAAAAGTCAGGAAGACGAGAAGAAATTGAATTGTTATATAGAGAATTAAAACCTTTTGGAATCCTTCAATTTACAAGATCTGGGCGTATTTCAGTCACAAAGGAACCCATGGAAATTTCAAAAATGCTGGAAGCATTTAACTACTAAATACATCAAAAATGGCAAATTATTTTAACACATTACCATTAAGAAATCAATTAGAACAATTAGGAAAATGTCGTTTTATGGACGCTTCAGAATTTGAAGAGGGCGTAAAGGCATTAAAAGATAAAAAAATCGTTATTGTAGGTTGTGGTGCACAAGGTTTAAACCAAGGATTAAATATGAGCGATTCTCGCTTAGATATTTCTTATGCGCTACGCCAAAAAGCAATAGAGGAGAAAAGAGCGTCTTATATAAATGCAACAGATAATGATTTTAATGTTGGCACTTACGAAGACTTAATTCCAACAGCAGATTTGGTTTTAAATTTAACGCCGGATAAACAACATACTGATGTTGTTAAAACAGTCATGCCTTTAATGAAAAAAGGCGCAACCTTGTCTTACTCACACGGCTTTAATATTGTTGAAGAAGGGACGCAAATACGTAAAGACATTACCGTAATTATGGTAGCGCCTAAATGCCCTGGTACTGAAGTGCGCGAAGAATACAAACGTGGTTTTGGAGTGCCTACATTAATTGCGGTACATCCTGAAAATGATCCGGAAAATAAAGGTTGGACACAAGCTAAGGCTTATGCAGTAGCCACTGGCGGGCATAAGGCAGGTGTTTTAGAATCGTCTTTTATTGCAGAGGTGAAAAGTGATTTAATGGGAGAGCAAACCATACTGTGTGGTTTATTGCAGACTGGAGCGATTTTATCTTTCGATAAAATGGTTGCGGAAGGTATTGAGCCAGGTTATGCCGCAAAACTAATTCAGTTTGGTTGGGAAACAATAACCGAAGCGTTAAAGCATGGTGGAATCACGAATATGATGGATCGTTTATCTAATCCGGCAAAAATAAAAGCATTTGAATTGTCTGAAGCATTAAAAGGGATCATGAGACCCTTGTTTGAAAAGCATATGGACGATATTATTTCCGGTCATTTCTCAAAAACAATGATGGAAGATTGGGCTAATGATGATGAAAACTTATTAAAATGGAGAGCGGCAACTGGCGAAACTGCTTTTGAAAAAACACCTTTAACAACCAATCACATTTCGGAACAAGAATATTTTGATCATGGCGTATTGTTGGTTGCTTTTGTTAAATCCGGAGTAGAATTAGCATTCGAAACCATGGTAAGTGCTGGAATTATAGAAGATTCTGCCTATTATGAATCACTCCACGAATTACCCTTAATAGCAAATACCATAGCAAGAAAGAAATTGTTTGAAATGAACAGAGTCATTTCTGACACCGCAGAATACGGTTGCTATTTATTCGATCACGCGTGCAAACCCTTATTAAACAATTTTATGAAAACGGTGAAAACAGATGTTATTGGTAAGCCCTTTTCAAGTTCAAATGCTGTGGACAATATAGCGTTAATTGCAGTGAATGATGCGATTAGAAATCACCCCATTGAAGCTGTAGGGAAACGGTTAAGAGCTGCAATGACAGCAATGAAAATTATAAAATCAGAAGCGGTAAAGACTGAAGATTCAGTGCTCGCATAACTATTAAGTGAGCGTCACGTCACGTCGAGTGATTCCGCGCAAGAGGATTGTATCTAGTAGTCAACAAAAAACAACACAATAAAAAGGCAGGATGAGATTCCTGCCTACCCAAGAGTTCATGGAAGTCCAAACCACATATTTCCCAACGCAAGAAGCCATTGAAGCTGCCGCCAAAAAATTAAAAGGGGTCGCTTCAATTACTCCTTTGACTCAAAACCTTCAGTATTCGAAAGCTTTTGATTGTAATGTGCTTTTTAAACGAGAAGATTTACAGGTCGTGCGTTCTTACAAAATACGTGGCGCCTATAATAAAATGTCCTCACTAACGCCAACCGAAATAGAGAACGGCATTGTATGTGCAAGTGCTGGAAATCATGCCCAAGGTGTGGCGTTATCTTGTAAATTATTAAAAATACAGGGCACTATTTATATGCCTGCACCTACACCTAACCAAAAGGTAGAACAGGTTAAAATGTTTGGAGAAGACTATATAGAAATAGTCTTAGAAGGCGATAGTTTCGACGATTCACATCATGCGGCAAGATTGGAATGTGAGCGATTAAACAAAACGTTTATTCATCCTTTCAATGATGAAAAAGTTATCGAAGGACAGGCCACGGTTGGTTTAGAGATATTAAATCAAACCCAGTTTCCAATCGATTATGTCTTTGTTGCTGTTGGTGGTGGAGGGTTATCCTCCGGGTTGTCTACTGTTTTTAAAAATAGATCACCCCATACCAAGGTTATTGGTGTTGAGCCAGAAGGCGCGCCTTCGATGACCACTTCAATTCGCAATAATAAAAACACCGAATTAAAATACATTGAGAAATTTGTAGACGGTGCGGCAGTGCAGCGTGTTGGTGATTTAAATTTCGCGATTTGTAAAGAGTATTTAGCCGATATGATTACGGTACCTGAAGGTAAAGTATGTCAAACTATTTTAGATTTATATAATAAAGATGCTATTGTTGTGGAGCCTGCAGGCGCTTTAAGTATAGCAGCATTAGATTTTTATGCCGAAGAAATAAAAGGTAAAAACGTGGTATGTATTGTTAGTGGAAGTAATAATGACATTACGAGAACGGCCGAAATAAAAGAACGCGCATTGCTTTATGCGAATTTAAAACACTATTTCATTATAAAATTTCCACAACGTGCTGGCGCTTTACGTGAATTTGTAGTTGATATTTTAGGACCAACAGATGATATTACGCACTTTGAATATACCAAAAAAGTCAATCGCGAAAATGATGTAGCCGTTGTTGGTTTAGAATTAAAATCGCCCGCGCATTTAGAACCTTTAATCACTAAAATGAAACTCAATAATTTTTATGGCGATTACCTGAATGATAAGCCTGAGTTGTTTCAGTTTTTAATCTAATCGCATCTGCCTCATAGCAAGAGAACCATTCCAAAGGTTTTTATTCACAGATAAAGCCAATCGTATAATGTGCTATTCTGATTTTCAAGCCCTTAAAGTGTTAATTTGATAAAAATAATTAAATAAGTCTAATTTATAAACCGCTGTATCAAATTAATTTTTACTTTTAATTTATGTTAAGTCAAAACAATAAAAATAGAATAGAAAGACCTACAAGTTTGCCAGCGCGCAGACGACGTCGCTAATGCTTATAACTTCAAGCCATTTAGTTAACCTCTATTTTTATATTTAACATTGAATCTTTCACAACACATAGTATACTTTCAAAATTTAGTTATTAGAAATAATAACAAAAGTTACGTGCGTCCACTTTTCCGTCGCCGCCCTTAGGGTGTACTGTTATTTATAGAACTTAGGTGCGTCCGGTTCTGCTTTTCAAAACTACAAATTATCACATTCTTTAATTCAAAATCAATTACAATGGAAATTGTTATTGCTAATAAATCGCATAGTATTTACGCAGCTATTATTTGTGAAACTATTGCAGAAGCTGCCCAAGTTAGGGGCACTGGTATTGCAAAGCGCAAACCGAGAATATATCATTACTAAAATGAAAAATGGCAATGCTGTTATCGCTTTAGAAGGAGGCGCATTTGCCGGGTTTTGTTATATAGAAGCCTGGAGTCATGGTAAATTCGTTGCCAATTCTGGTTTAATTGTCCACCCAGAGTATAGAAATATAGGACTGGCAAAACAGATAAAATCAAAAGTTTTTGAGCATTCTCGAGCAAAATTTCCCGAGGCCAAGATATTTAGCATTACAACAGGATTAGCCGTCATGAAAATGAATAGTGAATTAGGTTATAAACCAGTCACTTTTTCAGAATTGACAACAGATCAAACCTTTTGGAATGGTTGCCAAACCTGTAAAAATTATGATGTATTACAGCGTACCGAGCAAAAAATGTGCCTGTGTACAGGAATGCTTTACGACCCAAATAAAATCGAAAAATCGAAAACACATAAACATGATTACGATAAGAAAGTGTGGAGCAGATTAAAAAATATAAAACAATCTATGTTTTTAAAAAAAGAAAAAAAATGAGCAAGACATTAGTTTTAGCATATAGTGGCGGGTTAGATACCTCATATTGTGCAGTTAGTTTATCAAAAGCAGGGTATGAAGTACATGCTCTAAGTGTCAATACCGGTGGGTTTAGTTCGGAGGAACTAAAAAGTATAGCATCTAACGCTTATAAAATGGGTGTAACGACTTATAAAAACAGAGATGCTGTTGCTTCATACTATAATAAAGTGATAAAGTATTTGGTCTTTGGTAATGTGCTTAAAAATGACAGCTATCCCTTATCTGTGAGCGCAGAGCGTATTATTCAAGCTATTGAAATTATTGAATATGCAAAAAGTATCCAAGCAGATTGTATTGCACATGGAAGCACAGGTGCAGGAAATGACCAGGTTCGTTTTGATATGATTTTTCAAACCTTGGCGCCGGACATTGAAATCATCACACCTATTAGAGATAACAAATTATCAAGACAGAAAGAAATCGATTATTTGAAAGCAAATAATATCGATATGTCCTGGGATAAAGCAAAGTATTCTGTGAATAAAGGACTTTGGGGAACCAGTGTTGGTGGAGAAGAGACCTTGACTTCAGAAAAACCACTGCCGAAGCCGCATATCCTTCGCAATTAACAAAGAATAAGCAAGAGAAAGTAAAACTAACATTTAAGAAAGGAGAATTTGTTGCTTTTAATGGTATAGAACATATTCCGAGAAAAAAACATCGAATTGTTAAATGCGATGGCATCTGCTTATGCTATTGGTAGAGATATTCACGTAGGAGACACTATTGTAGGAATTAAGGGGCGTGTTGGTTTTGAAGCTGCAGCAGCTTTAATAACGATAAAAGCACATCATTTATTAGAAAAACACACGCTTACCAAATGGCAATTACAACACAAAGAATATTTGTCTAGTTTTTATGGCATGCATTTGCACGAAGGTCAATATTTAGATCCCGTGATGCGAAATATTGAAGCTTTTTTACAAAGTAGTCAGGAGCAGGTTTCTGGAACGGTTATGGTCACATTAAAACCGTATCATTTTTCTTTAGATGGCATTATATCAGACCACGATTTAATGAATGCAAAATTTGGAACTTATGGTGAAATGAACAAAGGCTGGACCGCAGATGAAGCTAAAGGCTTCATTAAAATTTTAGGCAATCAGAATAAGATTTATCACCAAGTAAATTCAGAATTATGAAACTAGAAGTTGGTATTATTGGAGGTGCAGGCTATACTGCTGGTGAATTAATTAGGCTGTTATTGAATCATAAAAAAACCACTATTAATTTTGTGTTTAGCACCTCTAATGCTGGAAATAAAATAAGTAAAGTACATCAGGATTTGTTGGGCGCTACAGATTTAGAATTTACCAGTAAAATCAATCCTGAAATAGAGGTGTTATTTCTGTGTTTAGGGCATGGGAATTCTAAAGCCTTTTTAGAGCAATATACGTTTGCAGCAAAAACAAAAATCATTGATTTGAGTCATGATTTTAGACTAGAAAAAACGAAAGTATTTAACGGGAAAACCTATTTTTACGGATTACCGGAATTACAAAAGGAAGCGATTTCAAAAGCCAAATACATTGCTAATCCCGGTTGTTTTGCAACCGCCATTCAGTTAGCGATTCTGCCCTTAGCAAATTCCGGGTTATTATCTGATGACCTTCATGTTAATGCAGTGACAGGAGCTACTGGGGCAGGAGCAGCATTGTCTGAAACCACTCATTTTGCATGGCGCGATAATAATTTTTCTTCTTACAAAGTGTTTAACCATCAACATTTAGATGAGATCTATCAATCTGTAAAAGCATTGCAAAATGATTTCTCTTCTGAAATCAATTTTATTCCGAATCGAGGTGATTTTTCAAGAGGTATTTTCGCATCCGTTTACACCAAATTTGACGGTAGTCTAGAAGAAGCAAAAACAGTCTATAAAAACTATTATAAAGTGGCCGCTTTTACGTTTGTTTCAGATGACGTTATTCATTTAAAGCAAGTGGTAAACACGAATAAATGTATTCTTTATTTACAGAAGCACAATAACAAATTAATCATCACAAGTATTATCGATAATTTATTAAAAGGCGCTTCAGGTCAAGCGGTTCAAAACATGAACTTAATGTTTGGATTTCAAGAAACCGAAGGGTTACAGCTTAAAGCAAATTATTTTTAAAAAACTCTCAGACTTGACTAAAAACGAACAAATGAAAATAGCTATTATAGGAACAGGGAACTTAGGTAAATCCATAGCGAAAGGATTAATTACCAACAATGCGATTACCACTTTGGTGCTAACCAAAAGGAATTTAGAATCCATTGCAGAATTTGAGGGTTATAAAAATGTCATATTAACTACAGATAATTTGCAGGCCGTTCAAAAATCAGATATTTTGATTTTCGCAGTGCAACCTGCCCATTTTGAATTGGTTTTAAAGGCTATTGCACCTCATTTAAATGAAAACCATATTATTATTTCAACCATCACAGGATTTACAATTCCTAAAATTGAAGCAGTTGTTGGAGCAAATCGGTTTATCATTAGGGCTATGCCAAATACAGCGATTGCGGTTGGAAAATCCATGACCTGTTTGTGTAGTAATCTACAAGGCGCTAAACGAATAAAAGTAGCCGAAGCGATTTTTAATAGGCTCGGCCACACGTTGGCTATCCCGAATCTCAAATGCAAGCAGCGACAGTAGTTTGTGCCAGCGGAATTGCCTTTTGGATGCGACTCATTCGTGCCACCACACAAGCAGCAATTCAATTGGGATTCGATGCTAAAGAAGCGCAGGAATTAGCCATGTATACTAGTGAAGGAGCTGCACATTTATTGATAGCAAATGGCAATCATCCGAGAACAGGAAATAGATAGAGTAACAACGCCAAAAGGCT
Source organism: Lacinutrix neustonica (assembly GCF_026625145.1). Lineage (GTDB taxonomy): Bacteria > Bacteroidota > Bacteroidia > Flavobacteriales > Flavobacteriaceae > Lacinutrix > Lacinutrix neustonica. The sequence goes on from NZ_CP113088.1 coordinate 2,990,851, forward strand.
GTACTATTGAAGGTTTAAACGAAATGGAACATAAAGGACTCAGCTCTTCTTTAATTCAGGGCATGGTCGCGTCTTTCAATAAAATTAGTATTATTAAAAAGGAACAAATTTAACCGTGTTAAGCAATGCTATGTATCCTGAAAGATCTGATTTTACATTTAAAAATACCTACAAGGGTTTTGAATCCTTGCAGCATAAAAAATTAAAAAATGAGTTTATTTAATGTTTATCCACTGTTTGATATTACACCCATAAGTGCAAAAGATGTTTATGTGTATGATGAAAACAATACTGAATACTTAGATTTATACGGCGGTCATGCCGTAATATCTATCGGGCATTCACACCCAAAATATGTTACTGCTATTTCTAATCAAGTGTCTAAAATAGGCTTTTATAGTAATGCCATTCAAAATCCGTTACAGGTCGCGTTAGCAGACAGGATTGAAGCCGTTTCGGACTGTAAAGACTACCAGCTGTTTTTATGCAGTTACGGGGCAGAAGCTAATGAAAATGCTTTGAAATTGGCATCTTTTCACAATGGAAAGCATAAAGTGCTCGCCTTTAAAAATGCATTTCACGGGAGAACTTCAGCAGCAGTAGCGGCTACTGATAACGCTAAAATTGTGGCGCCAATCAACGCTCAGCAAGCGGTAGATTTTGTAGCCTTAGGGGATTTAATTTTAGTTGAACGCATTTTAAAAGAAAATAAAACCTGCGCAGTGATTATCGAATGCCTTCAAGGTGTTGGCGGATTAGACGAAAGCACAACCGATTTTTATCAAGGTTTAGAAAAACTTTGCAAACAGTACAAGACCATTTTAATTGCAGATGAGGTGCAATCGGCTTTGGTAGAACAGGCGATTTCTTTGCCTTTCAAAAACACAAATTGGCACCGAGATATTATTGCGATGGCAAAAGGGATGGGAAATGGTTTTCCAATTGGAGGGATTTTAATTCATCCTGCAATCGAAGCGTCTTTTGGTTTGCTAGGCACCACTTTTGGTGGAAATCATTTGGCTTGTGTTGCCTCTTTAGCTGTTTTAGAAGTTTTAGAGGAAGAGAATCTGATGCAAAATGCTAAAGAAATGTCTGCCTATTTTATTGAAAAAGCGAAAGGATTACCCAATTTAAAATGTGTTAAAGGACGTGGGTTGATGTTGGGATTAGAATTTGATTTTCCTATTGCTCAATTACGAAAAACACTCATTAATACGCATCACATATTTACCGGAAATGCTAAAAATCCTAATTTAATTAGAATTCTTCCGCCATTAACCATTAAAAAAAGACACCTAGATGTATTTTTTGAAGCATTAGAAAAAGAACTTGCTATTATGGCTAACCCGCAAGGTTTTTAAAACCTTGTCGGTTTTCAAATAAAGAACGCCGAATAAAATTTAATTTTCCATGAAAAAATACACTAAAATAAAAGACCTATCGCACCTTACAGAAACTATTAAAGAAGCCATTTTATTAAAAATGAATCCTTTTGAATACTCAGACTTAGGAAAAAATAAAACCTTAGTGATGCTATTCTTTAATGCCAGTTTACGTACACGGCTAAGTACAGAAAAAGCGGCAAAAAATTTGGGGATGGAGGTTATGGTGGTAAACGTTAATGAGGCTTGGCAATTAGAGTTTGGAGACGGAACGATTATGAATGGGAATACTTCAGAACATATTAAAGAAGCAGCGCAGGTGATTTCTCAATATGCAGACATTATTGCTGTAAGAGCATTTCCAGGCTTGACTGATAAGCAAACAGATGCATCTGAAGTAGTCTTAAATAGTTTTGTGAAATACGCAACAGTACCCATTGTAAATATGGAAAGTGCTACAGCGCATCCTTTACAGGCTTTGGCAGATGCCATTACGATTTCAGAATTAACGGAGAAAAAGAGGCCTAAAGTCGTGCTTTCCTGGGCGCCACACCCAAAAGCATTGCCACAAGCCGTTGCGAACTCTTTTGTAGAAATGATGCAACATCCGGAAGTCGATTTGACGATTACGCATCCAAAAGGGTATGCGTTAAATCCTGAAATCACAAAAGGAGTAAGCATTAATTATAATCAGGAAGACGCTTTAAAAGGAGCCGATTTTGTTTATGTTAAAAATTGGAGTAGTTATAATAACTACGGAAAAATTTTAAGTCAGGATCCAAATTGGATGATGACTCAGGCCAAATTAGGTGAGGCGAAATTCATGCACTGCTTGCCAGTAAGACGAAATGTAGTCGTTGAAGATGCAGTTTTGGATAGTAAGAATTCTGTAGTAATTGCGCAAGCGAATAACCGAACGTTTGCAGCGCAGATGGTACTGAAACAAATTTTAGAGGGTTTATAAATGAGTATTGGAGCCTTACTAGGCTTTAAAAACCTGTTAAGGCTATAAGAACAGAACAATGACAACACTAAAAGTTATAAAAATAGGCGGCAACATCATAGATGATGCTAATGCCTTAGGCCAATTTCTAAACGGTTTTGCAAGCTTAAAAGCACCCAAAATTCTGGTTCATGGTGGTGGGAAACTGGCATCAAAACTGGCAGAACAAATGAGGGTTGCAGTGAATATGATTGGGGGTAGACGCATAACAGACCAAGCAACTTTAGATATTATTACGATGGTATATGCTGGCAAAATTAATAAAAATATAGTAGCCAAATTACAAGCGCAGCATTGCAATGCTATGGGTTTTACTGGAGCAGATGGCAATACGATTGTTTCAGAAAAAAGAGCCGTTAACACCATTGATTATGGTTTTGCTGGAGATGTAAAAAAAGTGAATACAGCATTATTAGAAGTACTTCTTAAAACGAATACAACACCTGTTTTTTGTGCGATTACACATGACGAGAACGGACAACTATTAAACACGAATGCAGATACCATTGCTTCAGAATTAGCGATAGGTTTTGCGTCAAAATATAAAACAGAATTGTATTACTGTTTTGAGAAAAACGGGGTCTTACTGGATGTAAATAATGAGGATTCTGTGATTGAAAATATTGATGTTAAAACCTATCAAAATTTAATAGATACTGATTGTATTTCAGAGGGCATGTTGCCAAAATTAAACAATTGTTTTCATGCTATTAAACACAAAGTCAACAAAGTTTGTATTGGTAAAACAGACATGCTTTTTAATACGCAAATAAAATACACAACCATTCAAAAATGATAGAAAGACTAACCACACAAGCGATTAATTTATTAAAACAGCTTATAGAAACGCCGTCTTTTTCTTCGGAAGAAGCTGAAACAGCTACGCATATTGAACACTGGTTTCAGGAGCATGATATTCCGTGTCAAAGAACGTTTAATAATGTTTGGGCTACCAATAAATATTTTGATGCATCAAAACCAACGCTGCTTCTAAACTCACATCACGACACCGTAAAACCAAATAATGGCTATACTAAAGCCCCGTTTAAAGCCATTGTTGAAGACGGGAAGCTGTATGGATTAGGAAGTAATGATGCTGGTGGGGCTTTGGTTTCACTAATCGCAACATTTACACATTTTTATTCGCGTAAAAATTTGAAGTTCAATTTAGTTATTGTGGCTTCAGCAGAAGAAGAGAGTAGTGGTGATTATGGATTGAATAGTATGTTGTCTCTACTCCCGAAAATTGATGTGGCCATAGTTGGAGAACCCACCTTAATGAATCTAGCAATCGCTGAAAAAGGCTTAGTGGTTTTTGATGCTGAAGTAAAAGGCACACCAAGTCATGCAGCACATCCAAATGCAGACAATGCGATTTATAATACGATTACTGCTTTACAATGGTTTAAAAACTACGTCTTTGAAAAAACATCTCAAACCTTAGGTGAGGTCAAACTCACCGTTACTCAAATTAATGCGGGGAAACAACACAATGCAGTGCCTTCCGAAGTGAAATTAGTGATTGATGTGCGTGTCAATGATAAATATACCAATAAGGATATTGTAGATATTCTGCAAAAAGAGGCGCCATGTGATCGTATCATTCCGAGAAGTTTAAAATTGAATTCTTCTGCCATTCCAATAGAACACCCCTTAGTGATTGCTGGAATTGAAATAGGAAGAAATACGTATGGATCACCAACCTTATCAGACCAAGCATGCTTAAGTTGTCCGTCTTTAAAATTAGGACCAGGCGACAGCACGCGCTCACATTCGGCAGATGAATTTATTTATATCCATGAGATTGAAGAAGGCATTAAAATATATGTTGAATTGTTAGAAAAAGTAGTGTAACCGTTTTATCATTCCCTCGAAAGTAGGAAGCCATAAAAATAAGTAAGATTTAAAAGAGCTTCCCACCTTCACGGGAATAACAAAAAAAAGAAAAAGATGAAACTGCGGGACAAAGGCATTAGTATCGATGAAAAAATAGAACAATTCACTGTTGGAAACGATAGGGAAATCGACTTACATATTGCAAAATACGATTTGCAAGCCTCATTAGCGCATGCTAAAATGTTGCATAAAATCGGAATATTAACGGAAGAAGAAGTGTTGCAATTAGAAAATGGTTTGGAAGTACTAGGGAAGCAAATTATAGGCCGTACGTTTAAAATCGAGGCTCAATTTGAAGATGTGCATTCAAAGATTGAATTCGAACTGACTAAAGCCTTGGGAGAAGTGGGTAAAAAAATTCATACTGCACGCTCGAGAAACGATCAGGTTTTAGTGGCGCTTCAATTATTTTACAAAGACAGTTTAAGGGAGATTCATAACAAAACAAAGACGTTTTTTGAGACCCTCTTAGATTTAGCCGAAACGCATAAAGGGAGCTTGCTTCCTGGGTACACGCATTTACAAGTCGCGATGCCCTCGTCTTTTGGATTGTGGTTTTCCGCTTATGCCGAAGTGTTAATTGACGATGTCTATTTGCTAGACGCAGCATTAAAAACGGTAGATCAAAACCCCTTAGGTTCAGCTGCTGGTTATGGTAGCTCGTTTCCTATTGATAGAGCATTCACTACTCGGAATTGGGCTTTTCAACCTTAAAATATAATGTGGTGGCGGCGCAAATGAGTCGTGGAAAAAGCGAGCGAACGATTGCTTTAGCTTTAGGTAGCTTATGTAATACACTGGCGCGTTTTGCCATGGATATTTGTTTGTATAACAGTCAGAATTTTGGATTTATTTCTTTCCCAGATCAATTGACGACTGGCAGTAGTATCATGCCACATAAAAAGAATCCCGATGTGTTTGAACTCGTTCGTGGCAAGGCAAATAAAATTCAAGCCTTACATACCGAAATGGTATTAATCACTAATAATTTGCCCAGTGGTTATCATAGAGATTATCAATTATTAAAAGAAAACATGATTGCTGCGATTGAAGACATCAAAGATCTTTTAGAGATTTTTAATTATGCCATACAGCAAGTGGAAGTCAATGACATTGATTTAAACGATGCCAAATATCAATATCTGTTTACTGTGGATAATATTAATACATTGGTAGCGCAAGGAATGTCCTTTAGGGAAGCGTATCAAAAAATTGGAAGCGAGGTAGAAAACGGAACGTATAAACCAGATACTTCAAAAGAGCATTCGCATGTTGGAAGTATGGGGAATTTGTGTTTGGAGGAGATAAGAGCGAAGTTTCCGGATTGATTATGTAAATCATATTATAGAACTTTTATAATTGAATGTTTACCCGACTAATATATAATTACCCTAAATATTTTCTATTTGTTAAAACTTAAAGTTAATTTAGAGTATTCAAATAATACTTAATGAGTAGATCAATAAATATTTTACACTTAACAGATTTTCATTTAGATAACAAAGTCATTAAAGATTTTGATTTACTTATGAGAAAACCCTTAAAAGAGGATGTTCTTAAAAGAGCAAATGGTAATATAGATCTGTTGTTTATTACTGGAGACATAGTTGACAGGGGAGGAAATGATTTTGGAGGGTTATTAAAAGGCTTAGAGATTTCAAATAAAAAAGTTATTAGTCAGATTGCTAAAGACTTAAATCTAAAAGAAGAAAGTGTATTCATAATCCCTGGTAATCATGATATAAATAGGTATGCCGATAAGGATTTTATAGATGAAGGTCTAAGAAGGAAATTAAAAACATCTGAAAAGATAAATAATTTTATTGACTCAGTTAATGGTGGGGATTTTACTGGTGTAGAAAGGTTGATGGAATACAGGGAATTTGAAAAAAAATTCTACTCTGCTTATAAGAGTAAAATTGAAGACACCTTTTTTCATTCTACTTTTATTAAAAATATATATAATTGTGATATTGGAATCTCTTGTTTTAATTCAGCATGGAGATGCTATTCGGAGGAAGATGATGGTAATTTATTAATAGGAGAGAGACAGGTTTTAGAGAGCGTAAACTTAATCCAAGATTGTGAGATGAAAATTGCGTTGGTGCATCATCATGTAGATTCTTTATCGCCTGATGAAAAAGACACAATGAAGAGTATATTAACCAAAAACTATGATTTGATTTTTTTTGGTCATTCCCATAGGCATAATAATTATAGTAGGACTTGTGGAGGTAATCAATCTATTTGGGTAGGCTCGCCTTCATCATTCCTTAACGCAAGAACTGATAGCAAAAAATATAGCTACGGATATTCACTATGCACATTAAGCAAAATTGATACTAAAATTCAATACTCTCATTTTTCATATTCAAATACCGATTACAGAACAAATACTGAAATTGGTAATGATGGTTATGATAAAATGTATCCAGTTATAAAAAGTAATAATACTAAAATTAACACATCTGTTAAAAAAAATAACTTTTCATATATACCTGATATTCCAAATACAGTAATAGAAAATGTACTTAGCAATATTGGTAAGCCTTCAAAGCTCTTTACTGGTAGAAAAGACAAGCTAAAAGAAGTCAAAGATTCTTTAGAAACAAATGAAATTATTTGTGTCAATGGTATAGGTGGTATTGGCAAGACGCAATTAATCTTAAAGTTCTTAGAAAATTATGATAAATCTAGAATAACATGGCAAGAATTTTCAGAGAATACGCGTTTTGATACTTTTATAGTTGCTTCCGGTTTTGAGTTTATCATCCAAAGTGGTCAAACTGAAACAGAAAAATTTAGTGCCTTGCTAGATAAATTAAATGAATATAAAAGGATTGTTATTTGGGATAATTTCCACGACAATAATGATGATACCTTTTTAAGGTTTCTCAATTACTGTTATAATAAATTAACGGAGGTAACTAAAATAATAATTGTTAGTAGAACAAATCTTTTGATCAAGTCATTTAAAAGTATTAAGCTCGTTGACTTTAATGAAAGTGAAGAATATGCAAGAGCTTTAATTAAAGAGAGACACAAGGGGTTAAAATTAAAAGAGAACGAAATAAAGGAGATTTGTACTTATGTCAAAGGACATCCTTTGGCGTTAGAACTAGCTTTGAGTTTATGTGTTTCTATTTCCTATAAAAAGGTAATAGGCAAGCTTGCAATGCATAGTTCCGGCGTTGATGAGTTAAGTCAGAGGATATTTCAAGATATTTTAGATCATGAATCAACAAGCTCTATTGAAAAAGAGTTTTTGTACAAGTTCTCCGCATTTAAAGGACGCGTATCGGAAAGTGACGTTGAAGCTGTTTTTGAAGAAAAATATTTCTTTAAAGCAGTTCCTCAATTAGCTGACAAATATTTAATTGAATATCAATCTGGATTTTACGATACACATCCCCTTATTCATGAATTTTGTTATGATAAATTAGAAAATAAAGAAGAGCTACATTATAGAATTGCATCTTGTCTAATAAGTCAAAGGAATACTCTATTAGATACTCTTTTAGAAGAGCGAATATTTCATCATCTTAAAGGAGCAAATAATTTAGAGGAAATATCGAGAACTATTGAAAAGTATGGTCGAGATTATATTAGAGAAGCTTTTTTTGAGCCACTACAAGAAATGATTTCTTTTGTAGAATCTTCCAATGTAAAAAAGCCATTATTCTATTTATTGATAGGAGATATTCATGAAATAAAAGGAGAATACGATTTAGCCTTATTATTGTTTGAAAAAGCAAAAGAAAATAAAGTTAATGAAGAGTTAGCTGTTGAAGGATTATTAAAGTATGCAAACATTCAAAGAAGGAAAGGGCTTACGAAAATAAGTTTTAAGCTCTTTGAAAAGGCTAAGTCCCTATCCATCGAAAAAAATTTCACAAATACATTGCTTGGTCATACAATAATATTTCGCTCTTAGAAGAATTATCCGGAAATCATGGCAAAGGTTTAGAATTAAAACTTAAAGCTTTAGATATTATAGAACAACTCATAAGTGAAGATAGTGATATTAACTTAAAGCAGGATCTGGCAACAGTATATAATAATATAGGAGGAAATTATGGGACTCATTTTTCTGATACATTTAATCCGCAGAAAGCTCTAAAATATTTCAAAATGAGTTTGGGAATTAGAAAGGGAATTAACAATTTATCAGGAATATCTAACTCCTATAACAATATTGGTAATGTTTATAGCTTTGATGAAATCAAAGAATTTAACCCTGAGTTAGCTCTAGAATATTATCAGAAAGCTACTTCAATACAATTACAAACAGGACAAAAATCTAGTTTAGCTAATACATATCATAATATTTCTATGATATATCGAAGAAAAAAAAATAAATTTTATTGTTTGGAAACAGCTTTAGAATATTCGAAGCTATCTTTTTCAATTTGCGAAGAGGTTAATGAAAAAAGTGTTTTTTCTACTTCTTGTAGTGGTTTAGGGGGTGTTTATTTCGATTTAAATCAATATGAAAATAGCATATATTACTTTTTAAAATCTTATGCGATAAATAAAATTATTAAAGCTGAAAAAGATGTTAATTATAGTAGTATAAAACATATTAGAAAAAATATCGGTCTCGGTTAAATTTAAAACTTATTCTAAGCTAGCATATGACAAACTTTCAACGGAATTACAGAAAGAAGTAAAATTAGACGAGTTTTTTAATGAGCCAATTAAGATTAATAAAACCTATGGTAGAAATGAGAAAGTAAAAGTGAAATATGAAGATGGCTCTGTTGTTTTAAAAAAACACAAACAAGTAGATAATGATTTAGAAAGCGGTAAATGTGAATTACTGGATGATTAATTTTTTTAAAACAAAAAAGCACCCGGACTAAAGGTGCTTTCTCATGACTAAAGACTAATATCAAATAATTGTAGATTGTCCTAAATGAATATTACTAAAATTAATATTCGAATTATTGGTGTTTTGTAACAAAACAGCAACGGCTTCGTCTCAATAACATAGAGTACAACCATTTTAAAAAAACCAAGCTATTTATGAAAAACCAAGTTATCGTATTTCTCATTTCAATGTTAATCTTTTCAACTGGTCTAGCGCAAGATTCAAATCTTCTTATCAAGAAAAAACTAATATCCAATTTTTCAAACACACCTATTTATTCAAGATTAACAGAAAATATTGGAGGTACAGTTCAGTGGAAAGAACAGCTTAAATATATAGATAGCATAGAAGTTTATAGCATCACTTATTTAAGTGATGGTCTCAAAGTAAAGGGGCTATTGGTGAAACCAAAGAAACAAGGAAATTATCCATGTGTGATATATAATAGGGGAGGAAACCGGGATTTTGGTGCTCTTAAAATCGCTCATGGCATCCTCACCTTGGGACAAATTGCGAAAGAAGGTTATGTTGTTATTGCTAGTCAATACAGAGGTAATGGAGGCAGTGAAGGTCAAGAGGAGTTTGGCGGCAAAGATGTAAACGATGTTGTCATTTTAACAGAAGTACTTAAAGAAATAGACGGTGCAGACACCAATAATATTGGAATGTATGGCTGGAGTCGCGGTGGGATGATGACCTATATAGCACTCACTAAAACCAATAAAATTAAAGCGGCTGTTGTGGGAGGTGGAATTTCTGATTTGACAGTTATAGATCGCGCCAAGATGGAAACAGGTGTATACGCGCAATTAATTCCCAATTACAAAGAAAATAAAATTGTTGAATTAGAAAAAAGATCTGCCATAAAATGGGTTGATCAATTCCCGAAAAACACTCCAATCTTATTGCTTCACGGAAATGCAGATTGGAGAGTGAAGTCCACCAATTCTTTGAAGTTGGCTTTGGAGTTTGAAAAATATAGAATTCCTTATCGGCTAACAATTTTTGACGGGGGAGATCATGGGATTACTGAATATAAAGAAGAGGTGCATGAAGATGTGATTAGCTGGTTTGATAGATTTTTGAAGGCAGATGCAGTTTTACCAAATATGGAATATCACGGAAAGTAAAAAAGATAGATTCATTGAGCACATGAAGTCTTGGTTTTGTATGAAAACCAAGACTTCGAATGCCCATGACAAGAAGATACAAAAGCTTAAAAAAAAAGCACCTCGTTTAGAGGTGCTTTTTTAATACAATAGACTAGTATTAAATAATTGTAGATTGTCCTAAATGAATATTACTAAAATTAATACTCGTATCATTTGGGTTACTAATAAAATCAGCAATAAAATCGCCTGCTTTTGAGGTAGTTACATTGTCATATATACTATTTAGATCTGGGGTCGTGATGCTCAACTTTAGAGATTTTTCCACACCAGTTCTTATCATTTCTGCTTCATCATGCAATTCAAAATGTTCTAATAACATGGCAGCACTTAATATAGAAGCGATAGGATTAGCAATGCCTTTTCCTGTTGCTTGCGGGTAAGACCCATGAATAGGTTCAAATAGCGCATATTTGTCTCCAACCGATGCCGATGCCAATAAGCCAATCGAGCCACCAATCACACTCGCTTCGTCACTAATAACATCACCAAATAAGTTTTCAGTTAATATAACATCAAACTGTCTTGGGTTTAAAATCATTTGCATGGCTGCGTTATCTACAAATAAAAAGTCGAGTGCCACATCCGGATACTCACTTTTTAACTCAGTAACCACTTTACGCCACAAACGCGACGTTTCTAGTACGTTTGCTTTGTCTACTAAAGTGACTTTATGGCGTCGTGTTTGCGCCGCTTTAAAAGCCAAGTGAGCTATACGCTCTATTTCGTAACGCGAATATTCGCATAAGTCGGAAGCCGTATTACCATCATCGCTTAACTTCTTTTCACCAAAATAAATACCTCCTGTTAGCTCCCTATAAATACTAATATCTGTATCGGCAATAATCTCTGCTTTTAGCGGCGATTTATCTAAAAGCGTATCGTAAGCCCTTACAGGTCTTATGTTTGCAAATAAGCCCAATTCTTTTCGCAATTTCAGTAAACCTTGTTCAGGTCGTACCAAAGCACTTGGATTATTGTCATATTTTGGGTCGCCAATGGCACCAAACAAAATGGCATCACTCGATTTGCATAAAGCTAACGTGGCATCTGGTAATGGGTTGTTGTATTTGTCAATAGCAACCGCACCAACCAATGCGTCTTTAAATAAAAATGAATGGTCAAATTCTAAAGCAATCGCTTTTAATACTTTTATGGCCTGGTCAGTGACTTCGGACCAATGCCATCTCCTGATAAAACAGCTATATTTAATTTCATCTTAGTTTCTGCGAAAGCAGGAATCTCATCCTACCTTCTTTTTTTAGTTTAAATTCTTTTCTTTTTTTTGCGTTACCTAAAGGTCGCGCTTTCACTACTCGCTTCCGGACTTAAAAAAGTCCGGAGAGCTAAAACATGCCGTTCAATCCCTAACACAGGCTAATAGCTGCGTTCCGCTTCAAAAGCAGTAATACGTTCTTTTTTACTCAGTAAATAGTCAATATCATCATACCCATTGATCATACAGGTTTTCTTATAAGCATCAATAGCAAAGGTTTCTTTAAAAGTAGTACCCTTAACAGAAAGGGTCTGTGCTTCCAAATTCACCTCTAAAATAGTGTCTCGGTTTTTCTGTTACTTCGGCTAATAATACCTTCAAGAACTCTGCTGACACCTGAACAGGCAACAAGCCATTATTTAGGGCATTGCCTTTAAAAATATCAGCAAAAAAACTAGACACAATCACTTTAAAGCCAAAATCGCTCAAAGCCCAAGCCGCGTGTTCTCTGCTAGAACCGCAACCAAAATTATCGCCAGCGACTAAAATACGGCCTGAGTATTTTGGGTAATTTAAAGTAAAATTTTCGTTTTCAGAGCCATCCTTGTCATAACGCCAATCTCTAAACAGGTTATCGCCAAAACCTTTTCGATCTGTTGCTTTTAAAAAGCGCGCAGGGATAATTTGATCTGTATCGATGTTTTCAATGGCTAATGGGATAGCTCTTGATTGTAATGTTGTAAATTTCTCCATTCTTTGTTCCCACGAAAGTGGGACTCTGTTTGATTATACTTCAATTTTTAAATACACTGCGATACTTCGACTGCGCTCAATACAGGCGAGCTCAGTGTGACATTTATTCGTTTTTATCATTCCTGCGAAAGTGTGAATCCACATCTTAATTTAATTGTTTCATGATATCTACAATCCTGCCTTCCACCGCAGTAGCAGCAGCCACCAATGGACTCGCTAAAATAGTACGAGACCCTTGGCCTTGACGTCCTTCAAAATTTCTATTAGACGTCGATACGCAATATTCTCCTTGCGGAATTTTATCATCATTCATCGCTAAACAAGCACTACACCCTGGTTGTCGCAATTCAAAACCAGCGGCATCAAAAATGTCTTTTAATCCCTCTTCAATAATTTGAACTTCCACTTGTTTGCTTCCTGGTACTAACCAAGCCGTTACGTTGTTCGCTTTTTGTTTGCCTTTAACGTAGTTGGCAGCGACTCTAAAATCTTCGATTCTTGAATTGGTACAACTGCCTATAAACACAAAATTAATAGGTTTGTCAATTAAAGATTCTCCTTTCTTGAAATCCATATACGCTAAAGATTTTTCAAAAGAGGCATCATTTAAAGTCGGAATATTTTCCGTTATTTTTATACCCATACCTGGATTGGTGCCATAAGTTACCATAGGTTCGATAGCTTCAGCATCAAAGCTGTATTCCTGATCAAAAGTCGCACCTTCATCAGTTGGTAAGGTTTTCCAATAGGCTACTTTTTTATCGAAAGCAGCCCCTTTAGGAGTGAATTTTCGATCTTTTACATACTCATAAGTAGTTTTATCTGGTGCTATCATGCCACCACGTGCTCCCATTTCAATACTCATATTACAAACGGTCATTCTGCCTTCCATCGACATGTTTTCAAACACCTCTCCGGCATATTCGCAGAAATAGCCCGTACCTGCATTGGTACCTAATTTTGCTATAATATAAAGAATGACATCTTTTGGTAAAACCCCGTTCTTTAATTTACCATTAACCGATACTCTCAAACGTTTCGGTTTTGATAATAATAAACATTGGCTGGCAAAAACTTGAGCGACTTGACTCGTTCCAATACCAAAAGCAATGCTGCCAAAAGCCCCGTGTGTTGAGGTGTGTGAGTCACCACAAACAATAGTCATCCCTGGTTGGGTGATGCCTAACTCAGGAGCCATAACATGAACGATACCATTGTATTTATGACCTAATTCGTATAAGGTAATATTATTTTTTTCGCAGTTTTCAGAAAGTTGCCTCAGTTGGTTTCCGGACAGCGCATCTTTAACAGGTAAATGTTGATCTTGTGTAGGCGTATTGTGGTCTGCAGTAGCCACAATTTGATTAGGACGAAAGATTGGAATGTTGCGTTGTTCTAATTCATTAAAAGCTTGCGGACTTGTCACCTCGTGAATTAAGTGCTTATCTATATAAAGCACTTGCGGCCCATTAGCAATAGTATCTATAACGTGCGCATCCCAAACTTTATCAAAAAGTGTTTTTTTACTCATAATTTTTCATTTCTGCGTAGGCAGGACTTCATATTTTAGTTAAGCAGAAATAATTTGTCGGTAAACCTTACAGGTTTCAATGATTTGGTGAATGTCTTTATCGTTAACTTCCTTTTTCTTATCTGCAAAATCAAGAAAATTGGCATAGACATCATCCAATTGTAATTTGGTTAATTCGTAACCTACATTTTTAGCACGATAGGCTAGAGCAGCTCTTCCGCTTCGAGCCGTTAATACTATTGCAGAGTCTGTAACGCCTACATCTTTTGGATTTATGATTTCATACGTGTCACGATTTTTAATCATACCATCTTGATGAATTCGCGAACTATGAGCAAACGCGTTTGCCCCAACAATAGCTTTGTTTGGCTGTGTATAAATGGCCATGCTTTCACTTACTAATTGGCTCAAGCCATAAAGCATTTGCGTGTTTATATTCGTTTCTAAATCCAAATAGGGGTGCTGTTTTAGTACCATAACGACTTCTTCTAAAGCCGTATTACCGGCACGCTCACCAATACCATTAATCGTGCACTCAATTTGCCGAGCCCCATTAATAACGCCTTCAATGGCGTTCGCGGTCGCTAAACCTAAATCGTTATGGCAGTGACAGGATAAAATAGCTTTGTCAATGCCTTTCACGTTTTCCACGAGGTATTTCATTTTTGCACCGTATTCACTGGGTAAGCAATAACCAGTAGTGTCTCGGAATATTTAAAACCGTAGCACCAGCTTTTATAGCGGCTTCGCATACGCGGGCAAGATATTCATTGTCTGTACGTCCAGCATCTTCGGCATAAAATTCTACGTCTTCAACAAAAGATTTTGCATAAGCAACTGCATCATAAGCACGTTTGATGATGTCTTCTTTATTCGATTTGAATTTGAATTTAATATGTGAGTCTGAAGTGCCAATTCCAGTATGTATTCTAGGTTTTTTTGCAAATCGAAGGGCTTCCGCAGCAACTTTTATGTCATTTTTTACGGCACGTGTTAGTCCGCAAACGGTGGCATGTCTCATTATTTTAGCAATGGCTTCTACCGATTTAAAATCTCCAGGACTAGACACGGGGAAACCAGCCTCAATAACATCGACACCCAAAAGATCAAGCTGTTTTGCGATGACTACTTTTTGCTCAGTATTTAATTTGCAACCTGGCACCTGCTCGCCGTCTCTAAGGGTTGTGTCAAATATTTGGATGTGTTCTTTCGACATTTTTCAAAAATAATTTTTCTATTGTAGTACTAAGTTATACTTTGGTTAAACGATTGGAGCATCTCGTTTTTTATTTCTTACGATGTTCAACTAAATATAAAAATCATAAAAATCTGATAATCAGATTGTTAATACTATTTTCGATGGATGACTAGAGATCAAAAAGATAATTTATTTTTATTGGTGAAGTCTTTGACTAAATCTGAAAAGCGGCAATTTAAATTGTATGTTGGGCGATTAGATGTCAATGCGGATTCCAAATTCTTGAGCGTTTTTAATGTTTTGGATAAAATGAAAAGTTATGATGAAGCTGCTATTTTAAAATCAACTCAAGTTAAAAAGCAACAGTTAGCGAACGTAAAAGCCCATTTGTATAAGCAGATTTTAATTAGTTTAAAATTGAATCCATCGCATCAAAATGTGCGTTCTTATATAAGGGAACAACTAGATTTTGCTTCTATTTTATACCATAAAGGTCTTTATAAACAAAGTCTGAAAATTCTAGATAAAGCAAAGGAAATTGCGATGGTCAACGAGGAAAAAAATTTAGCTTACGAAATTGTTGAACTAGAAAAAGTGATTGAATCACAATATATTACCGAAGCATTAGTAGTCGGGCCGATGAGTTAACTATTCAAGCTAAAGCTTTGAGTGAAGCCAACGTGATTACGAGTAAGTTATCAAACTTATCATTGCAATTATACAGTATTTTTTTAAGAACAGGTTATGTTAGAAGCGAGGAAGAAAGCAAATGGATTAGCGACTATTTTGAAGATAAACTTCCCAAATACGACTTTCAGAAGTTAGGGTTTAGAGAGAAATTGTGGCTGTATAAGGCACATTTGTGGTATAGTTTTTTGATGCAGGATTTTCTCAAGTGTTATAAATATGCTTTAAAATGGGTGAATTTATTTAAGGATCATCCCAATATGATTCAGTTGAATCCTGTTTTCTTTTTAAAGGGAAATAACTACTTACTCGAGGCGCTGTTTTTTTTAAAAAACAGAACTAAATTTGAAGCGTTTCTTAATACATTTGAAACCATTGTTACAAAAAAAAGCTTTCCTAAAGATGAAAATGTAGAATCTTTAGCGTTTTTGTATATTAATTTAAATAAAATAAACAGCCATTTTATTGATGGCTCTTTTAAAGACGGTTTGTCTTTAATCCCCAAGATAGAATCTAATTTAATTCAGTACAAAAACCGAATAGACGAGCATCATGAAATGACGTTCTACTATAAGTTTGCGAGCCTGCATTTTGGTTCGGAAATAACAAAGAGGCCATCGCATATTTGGATAAAATCATTTCAAATAAAACACTGACGATTAGAGAAGATTTATTGTGTTTTTCTCGGGTATTAAATTTAGTGGCACACTATGAAGCAGGTTTAGATTATCATTTAGAAGCTTTATTAAAAAGTACTTATAAGTTTTTGATTAAAATGAATGACCTTCATGAAGTTCAAAAAGAAATGATAAAATTTATTCGAGGGTTACAGGATATTTATCCTCAGGATCTTAAAAAAGCTTTCATCGTTTTGCATAATAAATTAAAGGTCTATGAAGACCATCCCTTCGAGCGACGGGCCTTTTTATATTTAGATGTCATTTCTTGGTTAGAAAGTAAAATTGATAACAAGCCTGTAGATCAAGTGATTCAGGAGAAGTATTTGGCGGAATATTCCTCTCGTTAACTATAATTTTTAAAAATTTTATCACAATAAATTTGGATACTAACTTTTTGTGATGCAATATTTGCACTCACAAAGTTCAATTATTTATTGAAATGTTATCAAGAAAGGCGGAGGGATTAGACCCATTGAAGCCTTAGCAACCCTTTAAAATTATTAAAGAAGGTGCTAAATTCTACTTAAAGAAGCGATTCATTTATCGCTGAATTGGATAGATAACCAAAACGTAATCACTCCTCTGTGGTTACCATTTTCTTTTTAACATTTTTCTATTAAATATGCCTTTATAGGTTGATTTGACTTTTGATTTAATTCAGTTATTAACTCAAAAAATTAGAAAGATGAGTACACAAAAATTCGCAACCAAAGCGTTGCACGCAGGACACGACACCACTAAAAATGGAGGCACAAGAGCCGTGCCTATTTACCAATCGACAGCTTACGTTTTTGACGACTCTGATGATGCAGCAGGGCGTTTTAATCTCTCAGTTCCTGGATTTATTTACACGAGATTAAACAACCCAACAAACGACATTTTGGAGCAGCGTATTGCTGCCTTAGAAGGTGGTCTTGCAGCAGTGGCAACAGCCTCCGGTACGGCAGCCATCTCAACAACATTGTTAACACTTTTAAAAGCAGGTGATCATATTGTAGCCTCTAGTAGCCTATATGGCGGGACGTACAATTTGTTGAGTGTTACCCTGCCACGACATGGGATTACGACGACGTTTGTCGATCCGTCAAAGCCGTGAAAATTTTAGTAAAGCAGCCCAAGAAAATACACGTGCTATTTTTGTGGAGTCTTTAGGGAATCCAAAATTAGATGTATTAGATATTAAAGCGATTGCTAAAGAAGCGAACGCCCACAAAGTACCTTTTATTGTTGATAATACGGTTGCTACACCCTATTTATTAAACCCTATTGCATTCGGTGCGAATATCGTCATCCATTCACTTACCAAATACATTAACGGCAATGGAACAGCACTCGGGGGAATTATTGTTGATGCAGGAACTTTTGATTGGACTAACGGTAAATTTCCGGAGTTCACAGAGCCCTCAGCAGGATATCATGGCTTAATTTACAGTGAAGCTATTGGTCCAGCGGCATTTATTACAAAAATTAGAATTGAAGGGCTGCGCGATTATGGTGGTGCATTGAGTCCATTTAATGCCTTTCAAATCATTCAAGGCTTAGAAACATTAGAGCTAAGAATTTTAAAACATAGCAGTAATGCATTAGAATTGGCGAAATGGTTACAAGAACAGCCGAGAAGTCACTTGGGTAAATTATCCAGGCTTAGAAAGTAGTAAATATAAAACATTGGCAGACCAATACTTGCCAAAAGGTCAAAGTGGGATTGTTACTTTTGGAGTAAACGGGGGTTACGAATCGGCAAAAACCATCGCCGATACCACAAAACTATTTTCTTTACTAGCGAATATTGGTGATACAAAGTCACTAATAATTCATCCAGCGAGTACAACACATCAACAATTAAGTGATGATGCTCAGGAAAGCACAGGGGTTACAAAAGATTTAATTCGTTTGTCTGTAGGTATTGAAAATATTGAGGATTTAAAAGCGGACTTAAAAGAAGCTTTTACAGTCGTTAAAAAAACGCTGCATACCCTATAATCTAAATCGTGTTTTACAAGAAACTGTTGTTTGTTAATACTATTAATATGCTATTGGTGCTTCGTGAAATTAAAGAAATTACAGATGAAAGAGTTACAGTATGTATCAGTTTTAGACTATACAAACGAAGGAAAGGAAACACTGGCTTATAACTTGTCCTACCGGACATTTGGTGAGCCATTACACACCGCGCCAATTGTTATGGTGATTCATGCACTAACAGGAAATTCTAATGTTTGCGGCCCGAAGGTTGGTGGAGGGATCTAATAGGAGCCAATAAGTGTATTGATACCAATTATTTTACGGTTTTAGCCTTTAATATTCCTGGAAATGGTTTTGATGAGCGCCCGTAAAATCTAATCGATAATTATAAAGCATTTAGCGCTAGAGATGTTGCAAAACTTTTGGCTTTGGGTTTACAAAAATTAAAAATAAATAAACTATATGCTATTATTGGAGGTTCGGTAGGTGGTGGCTTGGCTTGGGAATTGGCAGCTCTAAAACCTGATTTGGCCACACACCTTATTCCGGTGGCTACCGATTGGAAGGCTACCGATTGGTTAATTGCAAACTGCCATATTCAAGACGCAATTTTAAATCATTCAAATACCCCTTTAGAGGACGCTAGAATGCATGCCATGACCTTATACCGCACACCGTAATCGTTAACTCATAAGTTTCAACGTAGTAAAAAGGATGATAAGGAGTATAATGTGGAGTGTTGGTTTACGTATCACGGGCAATCCTTGCAAAAACGCTTTCAGCTGTCCGCTTATAAAATGATGAATCAAATATTGAAGACTATAGATATTACGGCAAAACGGGATACCTTTAATATTGTGGCCAAAAACATTAGGTCTAATGTTCATATAGTCACTATTAATAGCGATTTGTTTTTTAAGTCTGAAGAGAACTGGAATACCTACATAAATCTAAAGCTTTTAAAAGAAAACGTCAGCATTTATGAAATTAAATCCATACATGGGCATGACGCTTTTCTAATAGAATACAGTCAACTTTCAAAATTGCTAAAGCCTGTTTTTCAAAGACAAGAAGAAACCATAGCGATGGAGAAATCAAGCAATGTCAATACCAATAACTTATGAGTTTAAACCATTTTGAAACCGACGCGATACGAATACAAACTGAGCGATCTCAGTTTTTAGAACACTCCACACCATTATATCTTACTTCAAGTTATCTTTTTGAAGATGCTGAAGATATGCGTGCCTCCTTTGCCGATGAAAAGCAGCGTAATATTTATAGCCGGTATTCTAATCCAAATAGTACAGAATTTATAGATAAAATTTGTAAAATGGAAGGTGCAGAAAGCGGTTATGCTTTTGCAAGTGGTATGTCTGCTGTCTTTTCAACATTTGCGGCTTTACTCAATTCAGGCGATCATATTGTGTCTTCACGGAGTATTTTTGGTTCTACACAAACCCTGTGTAAAAATATTTTACCCAAATGGAATATCTCTACCAGTTATTTTAAAATTAATAAAATAGACCTAATAGAAAGTCTCATTCAGCCCAATACGAAATTCATTCATGCTGAAAGTCCTACAAATCCAACCGTTGATATTTTAGATTTAGAACGATTGGGTCAAATCGCGAAAAAACACCATGTACTTTTAATAATAGACAATTGTTTTGCGACACCCTATTTACAACAACCCATCACGTTTGGAGCAGATTTAGTCATCCATTCGGCAACAAAATTAATCGATGGACAAGGTCGCGTACTAGGTGGTGTCACTGTAGGAAAAGCAGATTTGATTAAACAAATCTATTTGTTTTCCGGAAATACAGGCCCAGCATTATCTCCTTTTAATGCCTGGGTATTATCTAAAAGTTTAGAAACCCTGGCGGTTAGGGTGGATAGACATTGTGAAAATGCGCTAAACGTCGCTGAGTTTTTAGAAAGGCAACCTAAAGTTAAATTCGTAAAGTATCCTTTTTTAAAATCAAACCCCCAATACGCATTGGCAAAAAAGCAAATGAAAGCAGGAGGTAATGTTGTCGCTTTCGAAATTGAAGGCGGGATAGAGGCCGGGCGAAATTTTTTAAACGCGATCAAACTATTATCGTTGTCGGCAAACTTAGGAGATACGAGAACCATAGTGACACATCCAGCCTCTACAACACATGCAAAAGTATCTGAAGAGGAAAGAGCCGATGCGGGTATTACTCCTGGTTTGGTGCGTATTTCTGTTGGATTGGAGCATATAGAAGATATAATTAACGATATAAACCAAGCACTAAAGTAATGGCAAATATTAAGGAAGAAATACAAAAAAGAATTTTAGTGTTAGATGGGGCAATGGGTACCATGCTTCAGCAGTACCATTTTTCTGAAGCCGATTTTCGTGGTGAACGCTTTAAAGACTATCCATCTTCATTGAAAGGTAATAATGATTTACTGTCATTGACACAGCCTGAGGCTATAGCAGAAATACATCGTAAGTATTTTGAAGCAGGAGCAGATATCGTGGAAACTAATACGTTTTCAGGAACCACAATTGCGATGGCAGATTATAATATGGAAGATCTGGTGTACGAACTCAATTATGAATCGGCTAAAATAGCAAAGCAAGTTGCTCAGGAATTTACGAATAAAGAACCTAATAAACCACGTTTTGTAGCGGGGAGTATTGGGCCAACGAACAGAACGGCAAGTTTATCGCCGGATGTTAATAGGCCGTAATATCGTGCGGTTACTTTTGAGGTGTTAAGAAAAGCATACAAACAGCAGGTGGAAGCCTTGATAGATGGCGGCGTGGATGTCTTATTAGTAGAAACAATTTTCGACACACTCAACGCTAAAGCAGCGTTATTTGCCATAGAAGAAGTTAAAGAGGAACGCGATTTAAACATTCCAATTATGATTTACGGAACGATTACAGACGCTTCGGGTCGGACATTATCAGGCCAAACGGTGGAAGCCTTTCTAACGTCAATATCCCATATCGAATTATTGAGTGTTGGTTTTAATTGCGCACTGGGTGCGCAGCAACTGCATCCTTATTTAAAGCGTTTGGCTCATGAAACTGCATTTTATACTTCAGCTCACCCTAATGCGGGATTACCAAATGCTTTTGGTGAATACGATGAGTCGCCAAAAGAAATGGAAGGCTATATAGAAGCTTATCTTAAGGACAATTTGATAAATATTATTGGAGGCTGTTGCGGGACAAGTCCTGAGCATATTAAGGCGATTGCTGAGGTGGCAAGGAAATATAAACCGAGACTAATAAAAGTTTTAGAATAATGAATCGATACTGTCAAAAATATTTAACACTTTCCGGGCTAGAACCTTTAGTCGTTACTCCGGAAAGTAATTTTATAAATGTTGGAGAACGCACCAATGTCACAGGTTCTCGAAAATTTCTTAGGCTCATTAAAGAAGAAAAATACGAAGAAGCCTTAGCTGTTGCACGAGATCAGGTGGAGGGTGGAGCACAAATTATCGATGTGAATATGGACGAAGGGATGTTGGATGGTGTTTACGCCATGACAACCTTTTTAAATTTGATTGCTTCAGAACCCGATATTGCACGCGTACCCATCATGATTGACAGTTCCAAATGGGAAATCATTGAAGCGGGATTACAAGTCGTGCAAGGGAAATGCGTGGTAAATTCTATAAGTTTAAAAGAAGGTGAAACCGAATTTAAACGACAAGCGAAATTGGTAAGGCGCTATGGCGCAGCAGTAATCGTTATGGCTTTTGATGAGACCGGTCAAGCCGATACGTATCAAAGATGCATTGATATTTGCAAACGGTCCTATGATATTTTGGTGGATGAAGTGCAATTTAAACCACAGGACATCATTTTCGATCCCAATATTTTCCCTGTGGCTACAGGGATGGATGAGCACAGAAGAAATGCTATCGATTTCTTTAAAGCCACCAAATGGATCCGCGAAAATTTACCTTATGCTAATGTCTCCGGAGGCGTGAGTAATGTGTCTTTTTCTTTCCGGGGCAATGACACCGTGCGTGAGGCCATGCATTCTGCCTTTCTATACCATGCTATTAAAAATGGTATGACTATAGGAATCGTTAATCCTACAATGTTGGAAATCTATGATGAAATCAATCCTGAATTATTAAGGCTAGTTGAAGCTGTTTTATTCGATAGCCATGAGGAGGCAACGGAGCAATTAATAGCTTATGCAGAAACCGTAAAAGGGGATAAAAAAGAGGAAGAGGTTACCATTAAAGAATGGCGAAAAACACCACTGCAAGAGCGTATTACACATAGTCTAGTTAAAGGGATTGATGCGTTTATCCTTGAAGATGTTGAAGAAGCCAGGCAAGAAGCAAACAGACCTATTGAAGTGATTGAAGGGCATTTAATGATAGGTATGAATGTTGTTGGAGACCTCTTTGGTAGTGGGAAAATGTTTTTGCCTCAAGTAGTAAAATCGGCTAGAGTCATGAAAAAAGCCGTGGCCTATTTACAGCCATTCATTGAAGCAGAAAAGGACGGTAAACAGGAATTTGCAGGTAAGATTTTAATGGCCACCGTAAAAGGCGATGTACATGATATTGGTAAAAATATTGTGAGTGTTGTTTTAGGCTGTAACAACTACGAGATTGTCGATTTAGGCGTGATGGTACCACCAGAAAAAATTATTGAAGTCGCAAAACGGGAGCAGGTAGATGTCATTGGATTAAGCGGATTGATTACTCCATCGTTAGATGAAATGGTATATGTCTCTAAAGAAATGGAAAAACAAAACTTTAATATTCCCTTAATCATTGGTGGAGCAACAACCTCAAAAGCGCATACTTCTGTTAAGATTGCGCCGCATTATAATAATACGGTGGTGCATATTCATGATGCCTCTCGAGCAGTGACTGTTGTTGGTAATTTATTAAAAAAGGATAATCAGATTTTTAAGGAAGAAATCCGAGAAGAGTATGATAAATTTCGGGAGCAATTTTTAAAGCGAACCAAAAAAAGGAATACATTTCTATTGAACAAGCCGTAAGTAGAAAGTATAAAATAGATTGGGAGTCTTCAGGAATTGTAAAGCCAAAAGTATTAGGCATTCAAACCATTCAAGACTTTGACATTTCAAAATTAGAAGCCTATATCGATTGGTCTCCGTTTTTTAGAAGTTGGGATTTACACGGGAAATATCCGGAAATTCTAACGGATACTATTGTTGGTGAGCAAGCCACGGAGTTATTTGCAGACGCGCAAGTCTTGTTGAAACGTGTTTTTAATGACAAATTATTGAAAGCCAAAGCCATTTTTGGGCTGTTTCCTGCAAATACTGTAAATGAGGATGATATTGAAGTGACAACTAGAGGTCAGGCTAAGCTTTTCGAAGCCTCTCAAAAAGAGTTGGATAATATGCCTTCAGAAAATATAACCTTCCTTACACTTCGTCAACAACTTAAAAAAAGAGAAGGCATTCCAAACCATGCTTTAGCCGATTTCATTGCTCCGAAAGACACAGGCATTCAAGATTATATTGGGGCCTTTTGTGTCTCGACTGGTTTTGGAACCGCAGCATTAGCAGCACAGTTTGAGGCCGATCATGATGATTATAATGCCATTATGATTAAAGCTTTAGCAGACAGATTAGCCGAAGCATTTGCGGAATATTTACATAAAGAAGTGAGAACTAAACATTGGGGATATGCTGAAAACGAAACCCTTTCAAATCAGGAGTTAATTAAAGAAAGTTATAAAGGCATTCGGCCAGCACCAGGCTATCCTGCTTGCCCGGACCATTTAGAGAAACAAACGATTTGGGAATTATTAAGTGTTGAAGAAGAAATAGGCGTACAGTTAACCGAAAGTTTAGCCATGTGGCCAGCAGCTAGTGTTAGTGGTTATTATTTTGGGAATAAAGAAGCGAAATATTTCGGATTGGGAAAAATAACAGAAGATCAATTAAAGGATTACGCAAAAAGAAGAATTATCACAGAGGAATTGGCCGGAAAATGGTTGAATCCTAATTTGGCTGAGTAGTGCGTTAGGGATTACTCATAGATCTTATTGAGTAAGAAATCGTGATTGCTTCGCAGTTGTAGCGGTATCCTTTTTTATTTCAGTTCGAATGATTTGCGAATCTTGAGCAAAATGTATCGAGAACCAGTAAAAAAGATATAGCGTATAGCCCGACTTTTTATGATCCTGTAATCTCGATAGCTATCAAGGTGGCAGGTATAAGTAAAAAGTAACGGTATAAAAAAATAAAGTAAAATTTAAAAGATTCCCGCTTACGTGGGAAGTGAACATGAAAATAACCGACCACATAAAAAAAGCGAACGGTAATACCTTGTTTTCGTTTGAAATCATTCCGCCTAAAAAAGGAAGGAATATAGAAGAATTATATAACAACATTAATCCTTTGATGGAATTTAAGCCGCCTTTTATAGATGTCACGACTTCAAGAGAAGAATACGTTTATATCAAAAAGGAAGGGTTGTTAGATAGGAAAATAACCAGAATGCGGCCTGGAACGGTAGGGATTTGTGCAGCCATTAAGCATAAATATGATGTCGATACGGTGCCGCATGTGCTCTGCGGCGGTTTTTCTAAAGAGGAGACCGAATATTTATTAGTCGATTGTCATTATTTGGGTATTGAAAATGTGATGGCTTTAAGAGGGGATGCCATGAGTCATCAAAAATATTTTGAAGCCGCTAAAGGTGGGCACCAGTATGCAAAAGATTTGGTGCTTCAAATTCAGGATTTAAATAGGGGCCAATACTTACATGATGTTATTGAAGTAGATGATACTTCTGATTTTTGTATTGGAGTGGCGGGCTACCCGGAGAAGCATATTGAAGCCCCTTCTTTGCAAACCGATTTAAAGCGATTGAAAGAAAAGGTGGACGCCGGTGCAGACTATGTGGTCACGCAAATGTTTTTTGACAATAAGAAGTATTTCGATTTTGTGGCGGCAGCTAAAGCAGAAGGCATTCATGTCCCTATTATCCCTGGGATAAAACCAATAGCAATTAAGCGTCATTTACAAGTATTACCACAAGTTTTTAAAATCGATTTACCGGAGGCATTAATTAAAGCTGTAGAGGATTGTAAGAACAATAGCGAGGTAAGACAAGTAGGGGTAGCATGGGCCATAGAACAGTCCAAAGAACTTAAAAAGGCAAGCGTTCCCGTGTTGCATTATTATTCCATGGGGAAAAGTGATAATATAAAGCATATTGCGAGTGAAGTGTTTTAAATGTAAAATAATTACATTTGTTGATGCTTTCAAAGAAAACGAAATACGGAATTAAGGCCTTAACCTATCTCGGCAAGACAGGATAGACATATCCCTGTACAAATTGCAACGATTTCAAAAAGTGAAAATATTTCCCTTAAGTTTTTAGAAAGCATCTTGTTAACCCTTCGTAGGAATGGTTTTTTAGGATCGAAAAAAGGAAAGGGTGGTGGCTATTATTTGTTAAAAGACCCTAAAGACATCGCCATGACAACTGTTATGCGGGCTTTAGAAGGGCCCATAGCGATGGTGCCATGTGTGAGCCTGAATTTTTATGAAAAATGTGAGGATTGCCCGGATGAAGCCGCTTGCTCCGTGCATAAAATAATGCTAAAAGTAAGAGATAGTACTTTAGAAATTTTTAGAAATACCACCTTAGCAGATTTGTCAAATTAGCAAATTCGTAATTTAAACCGGTTATTTTTTGAGAATTATACTTGATTTATAGGAATAAAAGATATAGGTTTGCATAATAACCTAGTAAATCTATAGGGTAAAAGGAATTTGATTAATTATGTTAGATATTTTATATAAGAGAGAGTACACACAGGGTACTAAAAAGCAGGTGGCAACTGCTGGTGAAGTAGCAGAGGCCTCTAAAGAAAACGTTAAAAGAAGTTTGGTAAAAACCATAAGCTGGAGAGTTATAGGCACATTAGATACCGTTCTAGTATCGTATTTGGTCACTGGAACTATGGCAATGGCTTTGTCCATTGGTAGCTTCGAATTCGTATCTAAAATGATCTTGTACTTTTTTCATGAACGTGCGTGGAATAAAATTAAATGGGGAAAATAAAATGAATTGGAATCTTGTAGAAATAAATAAACAATTAAAGTCCAAGTCACCATCAGAGATCGTGACCTGGGCACTAGAATTTTCAGAAAAACCAGTAGTAACGACTAATTTTAGACCGTACGAAGCCGCTATTTTACATGCTGTTTCTAAAGAGAAAGCTGATATAAAAGTGATCTGGTGTGATACTGGTTATAATACACCAAATACGTATACGCATGCGGAGGAGCTCATTAATAGGTTAAAACTTAATATCCAACTGTATGTGCCTAAACAAACCACCGGACATCGCGATGTGGTTCTAGGGATTCCCGATGTTACTGATCCTAACCATAAAGTGTTTACGGAACAGGTGAAATTAGAACCTTTTAAACGCGCGATGAAGGCACATCGGCCGATTTGTGGTTTACTAATTTACGTCAAGGACAAACGGCTTTTAGAGACAGCATAGATATTGTTTCACAGGGAGCAGACGGTCTTATAAAAGTAAGTCCGTTCTACTATTATTCAGATCAAGCATTAGATAAATATTTAGAAGCGCATCAACTGCCAAATGAATTTAAATATTTCGACCCAACAAAACAATTAGAGAACAGAGAGTGTGGCTTACACGCTTAAATCAATTTATATGAAGAATACATCACTAGTCAATCCTCCGGAAAATGAGGCGATTTATATTTTTAGGGAAGTCGCCGCACAATTTGAAAAACCCGTGCTCTTATTTTCGGGAGGAAAGGATTCCATAACTTTAGTACGCTTAGCACAAAAGGCCTTTTATCCAGCAAAAATTCCATTTCCCCTAATGCATATAGATACAGGGCATAATTTTCCTGAAACCATAGCGTTTCGCGATCGATTGGTTAAAGAATTAGGACTGGAGCTTATTGTAAGACACGTTCAGGATGCTATAGACGAAGGTAAAGTAAGAGAAGAATCGGGAAATATGCCAGCCGAAACGTATTACAGACTACCACACTTTTAGATGCTATTGAAGAGTTTAAATTCGACGCCTGTATTGGTGGTGCGAGACGTGACGAAGAAAAAGCGCGTGCTAAAGAACGTATTTTTTCAGTGCGTGACGATTTTGGGCAATGGGATGAGAAAAATCAGCGTCCGGAATTGTTCGATATGCTCAATGGGAATATAGAATTAGGTCAGAATGTAAGAGTGTTTCCCATTTCGAATTGGACAGAACTCGATGTGTGGTCTTACATACAAAAAGAGCAGATTGAAATTCCTTCCATTTACTTTGCACATACCAGGGCGACATTTTTACGTGATGGCTTAATATGGTCTGCCGAAGATGACGTGGTTTATAGAGAAGAAGATGAGGTGGTAGAAAACCGATTGGTGCGTTTTAGAACCGTTGGCGATATGAGTTGTACCGCAGCCGTACTATCTCGGCGCAACCACAATTTCTAAAGTAGTAGATGAGATTAGAGCCTCAACCATTTCAGAACGCGGTGCGAGAATTGACGACAAACGCTCGGAAGCCGCTATGGAAAAACGAAAGCAACAAGGCTATTTTTAAAATAGTTAATAGTTTTTAGTTACTGGTTTTGGTAAAAACAGCGTCAAAAGATATTTCAAAAGAGTAATAAAATTTAAGTTGTTGTGTGTTTTGGGTTCTATTAAGAGAACCAACAACCAACAACGAATAACAATAGAGATGGAAGTTTTAAAAATAGCAACAGCAGGAAGTGTCGATGATGGAAAGAGCACCTTAATAGGTCGATTACTCTACGATACAAAATCACTTACCTCAGACAAATTAGAAGCCATAGAAAAAAAAGTCAGCAGTTGGGTTATGACTATTTGGATTTTTCTTTGGCGACAGATGGTTTAATAGCAGAACGAGAGCAAGGCATTACAATAGATGTCGCTCATATTTATTTCTCTACAGCAAACAAAAGTTACATCATAGCAGACACCCCAGGACATGTAGAATATACCCGAAATATGGTCACGGGTGCTTCAACCTCTCAGGCAGCCATTATATTAATAGATGCCGGAAAAGGAGTGATTGAGCAAACTAATCGACATTTTTTTATTAATAATTTATTGCGCATCAAAACAGTGATTGTGGCGATAAATAAAATGGATCTGGTAGATTTTTCTGAAGCGGAATACAAGGCTATTAAATCAGATTTTCAAACGCTAATGCGTAAAAGAGATTATCAAAATCAACAGATCACTTTTATTCCTGTAAGTGCTTTAAAAGGTGATAATGTGGTAAATAAATCAGAAAAAATGCCTTGGTATACAGGCAAGACCTTACTTGAGAATTTAGAGAGTATTGATGTAGAAGATGTTTATAATGTGGGGACACCAAGGTTTCCTGTGCAATATGTTATTCGTCCTAAAACCGAGGAATTTCATGATTTTAGAGGGTATGCAGGGAAAGTTTATGGTGGCGAATTAAGTGTTGGAGATGCAGTAGTGGTATTACCATCTCAAACAAAATCTAAAATTAAAGCTATTCATTTTTACGATCAAAAAGTTGAAACAGCTGGGCGGCGTTCTTCCGTTTTAATCACCTTAGAAGACGACGTTAATATTAGTCGTGGTGATATGATTGTTAAAGAAAACGACTTGCCAACTATAGATAAGCAATTTACAGCTATAGTCTCTTGGATGGACGCTCAAAAATTAACAGCATCGAGTAAATATATTATACAACATGGCGTCCATAAAGTTTTGGCAAAAGTAGACCGTATTCACAATAAAATAAATCCAGTTATTACGGTATTGATGACACTGTTGATACACTGGAGATGAATGATATGGCAACCGTATCCTTCAAATTAAACAAACCAATTTTTTATGATGCGTTCAAGAATCACAGAACCAATGGCTCTTTTATTCTCATCGATTCGCAATCTAACAATACGGTTGGAGCAGGATTTATTCAATAAAAATAATTATTAACTAATAAAGACCTCCCTTTTGGGTAGGTCAGTAGGGCCATGCAAAGTTTTAGAACAGAAATTGAAAATCCGCTAGTAGAAAAGGACATCATAGAATTAGTGAATAAGATAGAACTTTTTCAAAAAGGGAAACTTGATGAAGAAAAATTTCGCAGTTTACGACTGGCCGGAGGTGTTTATGGACAACGCCAAGAAGGCGTACAAATGATTCGCATTAAACTGCCTTACGGCAAAGTTACGAGTCATCAATTACGCCGTATTGCTGAGGTTTCAGACGAGTATTCAAGAAGCAGATTACACATCACAACACGCCAAGATATTCAAATACATTATGTCGATTTAAACCGTACCCCGCAACTTTGGGCAGAATTAGAGCGCGATCAAGTCACCTTAAGAGAAGCGTGTGGTAATACCGTAAGAAATGTGACGGCGAGTGAAACGTCAGGTATTGATATTAATGAGGTGTTCGACGTTTCACCTTATGCAGATGCCGTGTTTAAATTCTTTTTACGAAACCCCATTTGCCAGGACATGGGGCGGAAATTTAAGGTATCATTCTCCAATACAGACGAAGATACAGGCTTGTCTTATATCCATGATTTAGGTTTTATTGCTAAAATCGAAAATGGCGTAAAAGGGTTTAAAGTGATGCTTGGTGGCGGATTAGGATCGCAACCTAGACATGCCGATACCTTTTACACTTTTCACGGCTTCAGATAAAATAATTCCGTTAATGGAAGGTGTTTTAAGAGTGTTCGATCGTTATGGTGAACGTAAAAGCAGAGCCAAAGCCGAATGAAATTCCTAATTAAAGATTTGGGGTTAGACGCTTTTAAAGCATTAGTAGAAGCAGAACAGCAGGCCATAGAGTTTAAAACAGTAACTATAAATGAAGCAAATTACACTGCCTCAACGCCTGTAATTGTTCAAGCGCCACAAGTAAATATTAAAAATCAAAAGGCTTTTAAGCTATGGCAATCCACAAATGTTATTCCTCAAAAACAAACCGATTATTTCGCTATCGGCATTAAAGTGTTACTTGGTGATTTTTATACCGACAAAGCACGCTTATTAGCAGATTTAGTTGATAATTATGCCGCGGGAGAAATACGATTAACATTACGACAAAACATAGTCATACCATTTGTGAAACTAGATTTGATTCCGTTTTTTTATCAGGAACTCAAAAAGCTAGGGTTTGCTGATCCAGGTTATAACAAGGCGGTTGACATTACCGCTTGCCCAGGAACAGACACCTGTAATTTAGGGATTTCTAGTAGTACGGGAATCGCTCAAGAATTAGAGCGTGTTATTAAAACCGAATACCCACAGTATTTAGAAAACAAGGATCTCGTTATTAAAATTAGTGGGTGTATGAATGCTTGCGGACAGCATAATATGGCAAACATTGGTTTTCAAGGCATGTCCATTCGTACCAAAGATAAATTAGTCGCACCCGCTTTACAAGTTCTATTAGGAGGTGGGAATAAAGGTAATGGCACTGCTACTTTTGCCGATAAGGTAGTCAAGGTTCCTAGTCGAAGGGGTCCGGAAGCTTTAAGACGTGTTCTTAATGATTATGAAGCCAATACTAATGGCAAACTGTTTGCTGCATATTATCAAGAAAAAGGGGAAAAGTACTTTTATGATTTACTTAGAGATTTATCAAGTATAGATAATTTAACACCGGAAGATTTTATTGATTGGGGAACCAAAGAAACCTATATTAAAGCTATTGGAGTTGGTGAGTGTGCCGGCGTGGTTATCGATTTAATTGCGACGTTATTTCTAGAAAGTGAGGAAAAGATTGAAGAAGCCAAAGCGGCATTTGAGAATAAAGTGTACTCCGGGGCCATCTACGAGGCTTATCGCTCTATGGTGAATTCTGCTAAAGCGCTATTACTTTCAGAAAACATAAGCACCAACACGCAAGCTGGAATAATCAGTCAGTTCGAAGAACTGTTTGTTGATACAAAAAAGATGGACTTAGGATGTTCTTTTTCAGACTTGATCTATCAAATAAAAGAGCAACCACCAACTGAAGATTTCGCCATCAATTACATTAAAAGTGCAGAAGCGTTTTTAACTATCGTAAGGGAATCTAGAGCACAGGAAATGGCTAAAAGAATATAAGAACGTAAAATGTAGAATCATGATACATCCACAATTATCAGTCGTTGGTGCAGGACCTGGAGATCCCGAGCTCATCACTTTAAAAGCGATTAAAACCATTGCTTCTGCAAAGGTTATTTTATACGACGCTTTAGTCAATGAGGCCTTATTAATGTATGCTTCACCAACTACAGAATTAATATTTGTGGGTAAAAGAAAAGGATGTTATGCCTACCAGCAAGAGCAAATCAACGAACTTATTGTTAACAGAGCCTTGAAATATGGTCATGTGGTACGTTTAAAAGGGGGTGATCCCTTTATTTTTGGTCGTGGTGCAGAAGAATTAGAATATGTGCAACCTTTTGGTATTGCTGCGCACGTGGTGCCAGGTATATCGTCTTCATCTGCGGTTCCAGCTTATCAAGGCATACCGTTAACCAAACGAGGGGCTTCAGAAAGCTTTTGGGTCATTACAGGGACTACTAAAACACATCATATTTCGGGTGATATAGCACTGGCAGCACAATCTACAGCTACCGTTGTTATTTTAATGGGTATGGGGAAATTATCAGAAATTGTTCAGGTTTTTTCACAAGCAGGACAGAGTGAAACGGCGATTGCTGTCATCGCGAATGGAACAAGACCGAGACGAAAAAGTGGGTATAGGGTCGATAAAAACTATTGAGGGCATCGTAAAAGAGAAAGGATTAGCGTCTCCGGCCATCATTATTATAGGTGAAGTAGTAAAGCAACGGGTGACACTAAATGCTATTAGTGAAAAGATAATAGTGACGCCAATTTCAGCATAAGGACAGATGGAAAGGAATAATTTATATCCTGTGTTTTTAAAAGTACGCCAACTTGAAGTTCTAATCATTGGAGGCGGTTGTGTCGCTGAAGAAAAGCTGAGGTTTCTTTTAAAATCCAGTCCGGATGCCAACGTCACCATGGTGTCACCCATGTTTCGAAAAGCAACGATTGCTGTCGCTCAAACAGGAAACGTAAACAGAATAGAAGGTGTTTACCATAAGGACTATTTAGAAGGTAAGCATATGGTTGTTGCAACGACAGACCGTCCCGAGGTTAATATACAAGTATACCAAGATTGTCGTGCACAAAGTAAGCTGGTTAATGTCGCCGATAATCCACCCTATTGTGATTTCTATATGGGAGGCATTGTTACAAAAGGCCATGTTAAAGTGGCTATTTCTACCAATGGAAAATCGCCAACAACAGCTAAACGCTTGCGGCAGTTTTTTGAGGATGTCATTCCGAGAGAATATAGACGACTTGGTTAAGAACTTGAATACCTATCGAAAAACTATTAAAGGAGATTTTGAACAAAAGGTCAAAATATTAAATGAATTTACTAAAGGATTAGTAGACAAAATATAATACCATGATAAAAACAGACATTCTAATTATTGGAGCGGGACCCACAGGCTTATTCACCGTATTTGAAGCCGGATTATTAAAATTAAAATGCCATTTAATTGATGCCTTGCCACAACCAGGCGGACAATGTTCAGAGTTATATCCTAAAAAGCCCATTTACGATATTCCTGGTTTCCCGAAGTTTTAGCTGGAGATTTAACGGCTAATTTATTAGAACAAGGCAGACAGTTTCAACCAGGATTCACTGCGGGAGAACGCGCAGAAATCATAGATAAATTAGACGATGGAAGTTTTATTGTGACGACAAACAAAGGGACCAAGCACCACGCGTCTATTATTGCTATCGCTGGTGGATTGGGGAGTTTTGAACCTAGAAAGCCACAGGTGTTAGACAATGAAAAATATGAGGATAAAGGCGTTAACTACTTTATCAAAGATCCGGAACTCTATCGCAACAAAAAAGTGGTCATTGCTGGTGGCGGAGATTCCGCTTTAGACTGGAGTATTTTTTTAAGTGACATAGCCTCAAAAGTCACATTAATTCATAGACGAAATGAGTTTCGAGGGGCATTAGATTCCGTAGAAAAAGTTCAGGAATTAAAATTACTCAATAAAATAAAATTAATCACACCTTCGGAAGTTACCGCGTTAATCGGTGAGACTCATTTAGAGGGCGTTAAAATAGAACGGAAGGGTGTGTCTCGTATATTGGAGACCGATTACTTTATTCCACTTTTTGGGTTGTCACCCAAACTGGGGCCTATTGGAAACTGGGGCCTCGACATAGAAAAGAATGCTATAAAAGTGGATACCGTGGATTATCAAACGAATATCCCTGGCATCTTTGCGATAGGTGATGTGAATACCTACGAGGGGAAGTTGAAGCTCATTTTGTGTGGCTTTCATGAGGCGACATTAATGTGCCAGTCTGCTTATAGATTATTAAATCCCGGTAAAAAATTCGTTTTAAAGTACACGACTGTAAGCGGTGTAAATGGATTTGATGGGTCTCGAAAAGAAGCCGAAAAGTCAGTGGTGAAGGCTATAGTTTGAAATAAGAGCTATTAACAGCAATGAATAACTTAAATTTGTATAAAGTGAGTGCAGTTGTAAGTTAAGTGCGCTTCCAGCTACTACCTATTAAAATTTAAGTATGATTTCAGAAAAAGAGACAGGTTTTAAGAGTTATAAGGTGTGTTTAAAAGGAACCGTTAAAACCTTTACTAAAGGATTATTCTATTCATTATTTGACGAGGCGTATTCTAAAAAGAATATAGGCGCAATAGAAGATACTTTTTTAAGTATTTTTAAGAGACTCGATGATGATAGAGGTCAGGCGGTTTGGGAGGCGTTTAAAAACGAATTTCCTAATATTAGAAAAAAACTCGATCTAGATGCTCTAGCCATGGAACGAAACGATCCTGCAACGAAGAGTTTAGAAGAAGTTTATCTTGCTAGCCCAGGGTTTCATGCCATTGCCATTTACAGGCTTAGTCATCAACTTTATAAACTCGACTGTTTTGTAATTTCTAGAATGATGAGTGAATACATCCATGGGGTGACGGGTATTGATATACATCCTGGAGCGACTGTAGGTGAGTCTTTTTTTATAGATCACGGCACAGGAATTGTCATTGGTGAAACCTCCGTTATAAAAGATAGAGTGAAGATATTTCAGGGGGTTACCTTAGGGGGCATTCAGGTCAAGAAAAGTATGTCTGCCACGAAACGGCATCCAACCATAGAGAATGATGTTATTATCTATGCTAATGCGACTATTCTAGGGGGGGATATTATAATAGGTGCCCGTAGTATCATTGGGGCAAACGTTTGGATCACTGAGTCTGTACCCGAAAATGCTTTGGTGACTTATCAATCTGAAATAAAAATTAGTATTAAGAAATAATGACGGCAGAAAAAGGAATTTTAAGTCAAGTAGGGAATACACCTTTAATTGAATCGGTTAATTTAGTTGCTAAAAAGGGCGTGAAGTTGCTTTTAAAACTAGAAGGAAATAATCCCGGAGGAAGTGTTAAGGACCGTCCGGCATACAATATGATTGCTGAAGCGGTGAAGCGTGGCGATATAAAAAGAGGCGGGCAT
Organism: Lacinutrix neustonica; assembly: GCF_026625145.1. GTDB lineage: Bacteria > Bacteroidota > Bacteroidia > Flavobacteriales > Flavobacteriaceae > Lacinutrix > Lacinutrix neustonica. Next base: position 3,025,802 of record NZ_CP113088.1, read on the forward strand.
TTGGTGGAGGCGACGAGTGGTAACACAGGGATTGCTTTGGCCTATGTTGCTCGTTTATTCGGTTTAAACATTTCTTTGATTATGCCGAGAGAATTCTACTGAAGAACGCGTTAAAACCATGCGGGCTTATGGTGCAGAGGTGATTTTAACATCATCAAATGAAGGGATAGAAGGTTCACGGGACCTCGCCTTTAAAATGAGGGATGACAAAGGGTATTTACTATTAAACCAGTTTGAGAATGAGGACAACTGGAAAGCCCATTATAAAACTACGGGGCCGAGAGATTTGGCGAGATACCAACGGGGCAGTGACTCATTTTGTTTCCGCAATGGGAACCACAGGCACAATAATGGGAACCTCTACTTTTTTGAAAGAAAAAAACAAGTCCATTAGAATTGTTGGCGCACAACCGGAAGACGGCTCTAGTATTCCGGGCATTAGAAAATGGTCGCCGGAGTATGTGCCTAAAATTTTTAATCCTTCAAAGGTCGATCAAATTATAGAAGTTAGTGAGGCCGAAGCTAAAAAAATGACTCAAAGGCTAGCTAGAGAAGAAGGTGTTTTTGCAGGGATGAGTAGTGGAGGCTGTATTGCGAGTGCTTTAAAGCTTATTGAAACTATAGAAAAAGGTGTAGTTGTAGCCATAATTTGCGACCGAGGCGATCGGTATTTGTCATCCGATCTATTTGATTGGTAATTTTGTTTTAAGCAGGCGGTACTTTGTATAATTTAATTACTTTTGCAGCTTAATTCAACCCATTAATGAAGTTTTTTTTTTATTGCTTAACCTTTTTATGCTTCACATTCGTTAGCGCGCAAGAGGACAAAAATCCGTTTACTATAGATGCTAATTATTTCTATGGTACCATTTTGGAACACAATCCAGATATCGCGCATTTAATTACTGAACACCAAACAGGTGCCATTATAAGTTTTAATCAAAAAACTTTCGGTAAGAACGCTTGGGAAAGCAGGTTTAACTATCCAGATTATGGGGCGTCTTTCGTTTACCAAGACATGAAAAATGACTTTCTTGGTGAAAATTATGGGTTGTATGCACATTTTAATTTCTATTTTTTAAACCGAAATTTAAAATTTAGGATTGCGCAAGGCATTGCATATACTACAAATCCATACGATAAAGTAAATAACTATAGAAATAACGCCTATGGTTCAGACTTACTTAGTTCTACTTACCTTCAGTTAAATTATGATAAGCAGAATATATTTAAAGGCTTTGGTTTACAAGGCGGTGTTTCTGTCATTCATTACTCTAACGCTAATTTTCGCGCACCTAATAATTCAACGAACACCTTTACGTTTAACGTTGGTGCTACTTACATGTTTGGTTATGATGCACAGCCGGATTATATAGCGTCTACTGAAGCACGATATTTTAAAGAAAAAATAAAATACAACCTGGTATTTAGAAGTGGTATTAATGAGAGTGATGTCAATAATTCGGGACAGTACCCCTTCTATATTCTTTCGGCTTATGCAGATAAACGATTAAATAGAAAAACAGCAGTTCAAGTAGGTACAGATGTCTTCTTTTCTACTTTTCTAAAAGAATTAATAAAATATTACGCAGTGGCTTTTCCTGAGGACCAGGTGTCAGGAGATGAAGATTACAAGCGCGTTGGTATTTTTGTTGGTCATGAGCTCTTTATTAATAAAATGTCTTTGATTACACAACTTGGTTATTATGTGTATTACCCCTATGATTTTGAAGGACGCATCTATAATCGAATAGGATTAAAACGTTATTTCGGAGATAAAATTTTTGCTGCTATTACTTTAAAATCACATGCCGCAAAGGCAGAAGGCGTAGAATTTGGAATTGGTATTCGTTTATAATTAGTTATGAAAAAAATAATGTATATATTAAGTTTAATCGTTTTGTTAGCATGTAACAATGAGAATACACCAGACTGTTTTCAAAATTTCGGCGAGCGCATTACACAGACTTTTGAAGTAGAAGCGTTTAATAAAGTAACTGTCTTTGAGCGTATCGAGTTAATAGTAAAAGAAGGGCCCAGTCATGAAGTTGTTGTGGAAACCGGAGAGTTTTTGATGGATGAAATAGAAGTTAAAGTCGAAAACGGAAAATTGCTTTTAAACAACAACAACGGTTGCAATTTAACCAGGGATTATGGCATAACTAAGATCTACATCACCGCTCCAAATCTTACTGAGATTCGCAGTAGTACAGGATTACAAACCAGTAGCAAGGGGGTTTTGAATTATCCGAACTCTCATTGATTTCAGAAGATTTTAACGAAGAATATCATACAGACGGTTTATTTGTATTACAAGTGAATTGCGAACGTTTGAACGTTACTATTAATAACCTGTCCACTTGTTTTATTGAAGGGAATGTAGAGAACTTAAAGCTTCAATTTTTTTCGGGAGATGCTCGTTTTGAAGGCCGGAATTTGCTTGCTCAAAATATAAACATTTTTCACCGGGGGTCAAATGATATTATCATAAACCCACAAGTATCGCTGGTAGCTGATTTAGTGGGTACGGGCGATGTTATCGTAGTTAATAGACCACCAGTTTTAGACATTCAAGAGCAATATACAGGTCGTGTTATTTTTGAATAGTTAGTTCTCTTATTTTTAGGAGCCGGAACACTCGGAAATATGAAATTTGACACACTTAATTAAGTTGTCAAATCCCTAAACATACTCTCTAAACTAGCGTTTTTTTGATTCAGTTGTAAGATTTTTAATTCATTATCATGAGCAAAATCAAACACATGAGAGCGCATATCTTCTTGGGTTGAAAACGTAATCTCATAGATAAAGTCATGGGTGTTCTTAACACTTTTAGTATGCGGTAATTTGTGTAAAAAAGCATCTTCTACACGATAATCAAATTCGACAATTACAATTTGTTCCTGTCCGTCACGGAGCTCTTTCAGTTTCTTATTGGCTACGATCTCACCTTTGTTGATGATAATTACGCGATCACACATCGCTTCAACCTCTTGCATAATGTGTGTAGAAAGAAAGACGGTCTTTTCTTTACCTATGGATTTTATTAAATTTCTAATATCTACTAATTGATTTGGATCTAAGCCTGTAGTGGGTTCGTCAAGAATTAAAACGTCAGGATTATGCAATAAAGCATTGGCCAAACCCACCCGTTGTCTGTAACCTTTAGATAGCTGACCAATTTTTTTGTGAGACTCAGAAGTTAATCCAGTCAATGCAATTACTTCTTCAATCCGGGATTGACTTACCTTAAAAATTTGAGCATTAAATGCTAAATATTCACGAACATATTGCTCAAGGTATAAGGGGTTATGTTCTGGTAAATACCCAACACTTCTCTGAACTTGCTTGGTTTCTGTGCTTATAGAAAAATTATTTACTTGAGCTTCACCTGTAGTCGGCTTTATAAAAGTGGTTAAAATTTTCATCATCGTAGATTTCCCAGCACCATTTGGTCCTAAGAAACCAACAATCTCTCGGATTTTTTATTTCAAAAGAGATATTGTTCAAGGCTTTTTGTGCGCCGTAACTCTTCGATATGTTTTCAACTTTTATAGACATCTTGAATTCTTTCTTCAAAAATAAACATTCTGTAATTTAAATTAAGGTTTGTAGGTAAATCTTTAAATCTTCCAGTAAAACACTAAAAATTAGTCTTTAGTGTTTTGTTATATCGAAATATTATTTACTTTAGCACAGTATTACATTATGAAAATAGCAAACAACACATATTATAGCTGGTTTTATTTCTTTTTTAACAAAGAGATCGAGACGCTATATATGTAATTAAAAAACATATATTTAAAACCAAGTCTCGATAATTATATCGGGACTTTTTTTATACCTAAAATGTAATCTTTTCAGATTAAAATAAGTAATAGACTCTAATGTAAGTTAGGGTAAATAATACAAAAAAACTTGAAAAAATTAGTAGCTATACAGGGCGTTAAAGGATCATTTCACCATATTGTGTCGCAAGATTATTTTGGAGAAAACACGACGGTAGACGAATGTTTGTCGTTTGATGATACTGTAGAGGCGCTTTTAAGTGGTAAAACAGAAGCAGCTATTATGGCTTTAGAGAACTCTATAGCGGGTTCCATTATTCCAAACTATGCGTTGATTGACAATAATAATCTTCACATTGTTGGCGAGCATTATTTAGACATCCAGCACCATTTAATGGCCTTACCAAACCAAGGTATTGAAGCCATAAAAGAAGTGCATTCGCATCCTATGGCTTTATTGCAGTGTAAAACATTTTTTAAAGCCTATCCTCATATTAAGTTGGTAGAAGATAAAGATACCGCTGAAGTTGCCAAACGTATTAGCGAGCAAAATATAAAAGGTATTGCAGCAATAGCTAGTCGGTTGGCATCGAAACTATTTAATTTGACAATTCTTGCAGAGAGTATTCAAACTATAAAACATAACGAAACACGTTTCGCAATACTGAAACGCCGCAATTCTGAAATACCAAAAGCGGAGATTAATAAAGCGTCAATAAAATTTGAACTCGATCACAAACGTGGCAGTTTAGCGACCATTTTGAATGTGATGAGTGATTGTAAGCTCAATTTAACTAAGATACAATCACTACCAAAAATTGAAACCCCTTGGTTGTACGCTTTTTTCGTAGATGTCACTTTCGAAAACCATTTAGATTTTGAAAAAGCGACCTCTATAATGCACATTATGGCGACACAATTTAAAATATTAGGAGAATATAAAAACGCAAAAAACTAATGGAAGTTTCAAAGCGATTACATAGCGTTGAAGAATACTACTTTTCAAAAAAGCTGAAGGAAGTAAATGTGCTAAAAGCCAGTGGTAAACCTATTATTAATTTAGGTATTGGTAGTCCGGATTTACAACCACCAGAAAAGGTGATTAAAGCTATTACTGATAGTTTTAAGGATGAGAATGCGCATAAGTACCAAAGTTATCAGGGGTTGCCTGAGCTACGTGACGCCATTTACGGGTTTTACCGTAGACATTTTAATGTTTTTGTAAATAGGGATACAGAAGTTTTACCTTTAATGGGAAGCAAAGAAGGCATCCTGCATATTTCTATGGCTTTTTTAAATGCCGGTGATGAAGTTTTGATTCCTAACCCAGGCTACCCCACCTATACTTCAGTAACCAAGTTGTTACATGCCAAACCTGTATTTTATAATTTAGCAGCGCATAATAACTGGTGTCCGAGATATAAATGCATTAGAAAAACTGGATTTAAGTAACGTTAAGATGATGTGGTTGAGTTACCCACATATGCCAACCGGCGCGCAGGCCACTGAGGAGACCTTTAAATCCCTGATAGCTTTTGCAAAACGCCACCATATTTTATTGGTAAATGACAATCCGTATAGTTTTGTTTTAAATAAAAACCCACTGAGTATCTTGAGTGTCGAAGGTGCCAAAGACGTTTGTTTAGAGCTAAATTCATTAAGTAAAACCTTTAATATGGCTGGGTGGCGCGTAGGCATGGTTTTGGGAAAATCAACGTTTTTAGAAGCGATTCTTAAAGTGAAAAGCAATATGGATTACGGAATGTTTTACGGCATACAAAAAGGGGCGATTGCAGCCTTAAACTGCTCAAATTTTTGGTTTGCCAGTTTGAACAGTGTCTATGAACAACGCCGCAGCTTGGTTTGGGAATTAGCAACACGCCTTAATTGCACTTATGATAGGGATACCGTAGGGTTATTTGTATGGGCAAAATTGCCCCCTTCTATTAAATCGGAAGCATTTATAGATAAATTATTAAAAGAAAATCACATTTTCATTACACCAGGAACTGTGTTTGGCTCACAAGGAGAAGGGTATGTACGTTTTTCTCTATGTGCAACAAACGAGGTTATTGAAGAAGCAATCTCAAGAGTATGATTAATAAAATATATGTCATTGGTGTAGGATTAATAGGGGGCAGTTTGGCTATAGACATTAAAGCGAAACGACCCGATGCGACTATTTTTGGATTGGATCATTTAGAAGAAAACCTCACGACCGCCTTGGAATTAGGTGTGATTGATGAAAAAGCAGTTTTTGAAGATTTAGACAACGCCGATTTAGTGATTTTAGCCATTCCGGTAGATGCCACGGTCGTTCTTTTGTCAAGAGTGCTTGATGCAGTTTCAGATTTTGGTTTAGTCGTCGATGTGGGTTCAACTAAAAAAGACATTTGTAAAGCGGTTGAAACGCATCCTAAACGACGAAATTTTTTGGCCATGCATCCCATCGCAGGGACCGAATTTTCAGGGCCTAAGGCGGCCATTCCTAATTTGTTTCAGCACAAAACCAATATCATTTGTGAAGTGGAAAAAACAGCTTTCAAATTACAGGAGAAAGCCTTAAATCTTTTCGCAGAACTTGGTATGCGAATGCGTTACATGAACCCGGAATCTCACGACAAGCACATCGCATATATGTCACATTTATCGCACATTAGCGCTTTTATGCTAGGTAAAACGGTGATTGAAAAAGAAAAAAACGAACGTGATATTTTCGATATGGCAGGCTCTGGTTTTGAAAGTACTGTGCGTTTGGCAAAAAGTTCACCTGCCATGTGGACGCCCATTTTTAAACAGAATAAAGACAACGTTATTGAAACGTTGGAGGATTATATTAAGAACCTCTCACAATTTAAAGCACTCCTAGAGAATGATGATTTTGAAGGTGTTTTTAATGAAATGAAAGACACCAATTACATTAAACAAATATTAAACGGAATACAATAATAAAGCAATAACCTTTAAGATTTAAAACCCTAAAGGTTTAATATAGTAAGAATATGGAAAATAAAAAAGAAATGAGAAACTGGTTGGATGCTATGAATTTAGAGCATCCATTAGTCATTGCTGGGCCTTGTAGTGCTGAGACAGAAGAACAAGTGTTGAGGATAGCGCATGAGCTAAAAGATACAGATGTAAGTTATTTTAGAGCTGGGATTTGGAAGCCTAGAACGCGTCCAGGCATGTTTGAAGGTGTTGGAGCTTTAGGTTTGAACTGGCTTAAGAAAGTAAAGGCTGAAACTGGAATGAAAACCTGTACGGAGGTGGCCAATGCAGCCCATGTTAAACTGGCCATAGAAAATGATGTCGATTTACTTTGGATTGGAGCGCGCTCAACCGTGAGTCCATTTATTATGCAGGAATTAGCAGATGCTTTAGCGGGAACAGATAAAATTGTACTGGTTAAAAATCCAGTAAATCCAGATTTAGCATTATGGTTAGGTGGTATTGAACGCTTATATACTGCGGGCATTAAAAATTTAGGGGCGATACATAGGGGGTTTTCAACCTACGAAAAAACCAAGTATAGAAACATTCCGAGAATGGCAAATAGCCATCGAATTCCAAAATAGATTTCCCGATTTACCGTTAATTAATGATCCGTCACACATTACAGGAAAACGCGATATGGTTTTTGACGTGTCTCAAACAGCCTTAGATCTTAATTTTGATGGCTTGATGGTAGAAACGCATTTCGATCCGGATAATGCGTGGAGTGATGCCGCGCAACAAGTGACTCCAGCAACTTTGATCCAAATGATGAAGGATTTAAAAATTAGAAAAGAAAGTGACCCGGAAGCAGAATATAATAGTGAGCTAGCTAACTTAAGAGCCCAAATAGACGTTGTAGATAATCAAGTGATTGAATTATTAGGCAAGCGTATGAAAGTTGCAGACGGTATTGGAGCCCTTAAAAAAGAGAAAAACGTGGCCGTTTTACAAAGTAAACGATGGAATGAAATTTTGGGTAAAATGGTGTTAGAAGGAGAAACCAAGGGATTGAGTGAAGAGTTTATTTTAAAATTGTTTAAAGCCATTCACCAAGAGTCTATTAATCATCAGGAAAAGGTGATAAAAGGCTAAAATAAAAAAAAGCCTCTTTTACTAAAAGAGGCTTTTTTTATTTACTTAGTATAAGATAATCTTCTCGATGCTTTTCTCATTAATACATTAACCAAGTCCTCCGGACTACTTCCAATACTTCCACGTACTTTTTTGTTGTAATTCCAAAGTAAAAGACCATCAGTATTATTGTTAATATTCATGTTCACTATAGCATTGTTAGTACTTCCCCGGAAGCCTATAAGTAACCCAAGCGCTACAGATGCCCCTTCAGACATAGGTTTGTTAGTTTCAAATGTTCCTGTTATTACAGCATCAACACCTAGTATTTTTGCTAAATCTTCAGGTAATTGATCTTCTATATTTTCGTATGTTATTCGCATTTTTTTAATAGCGCATTGGTCCTGTTTGGTTCTTGTACATCAATACTAAGCGTTCCTCTTTTTTTCTTTTCAAAAACCATGAATGCATACCTAATTGTAGCCCAAGGGATTCGTTGTTTTCTAATTGAACATGTTGTTCTTCGCTGATATCCTTCATTTGTTTAGGGCGCAATTTTACTTGTGTTTTAAAAGGGATGATGGCAATGGTTTTGTGATTTTTAGATATGCTATCAAATTTAGGGTGTTCATATAAATGCGTTTGAGCCATAGCAGTTGATAATGTTCCTAAAAGAATAGCGAAAAGTAAAATTTTTTTCATAATTTATGTTTAGTTAAAATTTCGATTCAAATATACCTTTTTCATTAAAATAATATGTGCTAACACCAATATACAGGTCTAATAGTTATTTAATTTGTTGCATTAATTATTAAGAATAGTCATCTTTGTATTAATGACAGGACTAGTATATAAATCTACAGGAAGTTGGTACACGGTTAAAACCGAGTTAGGAACTACTTACGAATGCCGTATAAAAGGAAAATTCCGTTTACAGGACATAAAAAGCACCAATCCCATTGCGGTTGGAGACTATGTCGATTTTGAATTAGACACCAAGAGTGATGAAGAAACGGGTGTTATTTCTAAAATTCATGATCGCAAAAATTATATTGTTCGCAAATCGGTAAACCTGTCTAAGCAAACACATATTATAGCCTCAAACATCGATCAGGTATTTTTATTGGTAACAATAGACAACCCGCCAACCTTTACTAGTTTTATAGATCGGTTTTTAGTGACTGCCGAGGCCTATGCTATAAAAGCCATTTTATTGTTTAATAAAATGGATGCCTATAACGAAGATACCACATTAGAAGTTAAATATTTAGCACATGTATATCGAGAAATTGGGTATGAGTGTCTAGAAATCTCAGCTGCAACGGGACAAAATATCGAAAAAGTAAAAGCGTTAATGGTTGGCAAAGTAAGTATGTTTACGGGGCATTCAGGTGTTGGTAAATCGACTTTAGTCAATGCCATAGAACCCACTTTAGACTTAAAAACAAAGGCCATTTCAACACAACACATGCAAGGACAGCATACAACGACTTTTGCGGAAATGTTCGATTTAAGCTTTAATGCAAAAATTATCGATACACCAGGTATTAAAGGGTTTGGAGTTGTAGATATGGAAAAGGAAGAAATTAGTGATTATTTTCCTGAATTTTTCAAATTAAAACAAGACTGTAAATTCAATAATTGCTTACATATCGAAGAGCCTAAATGTGCTGTGAAGGACGCCTTAGAAAAGGATGAAATCTCAGCGTCTCGCTATAGAAGTTATGTGCAAATTATAGAGGGAGATGACCAACATTATAGAACCGATATCCGGAATCAAGAATAAATGCGAGTCGTTATTCAAAGAGTTTCGAAGGCAAAGGTTACTATTGAAGACAATACAGTAGCCGCCATTAGAAATGGCTTACTTGTTTTATTAGGCATCGTTTCTGAAGACACGCAAGAAGATGTTAATTGGCTCGTTAACAAAATAGTAAACCTTCGTATTTTTCCCGATGCTAAAGGCATCATGAATGAATCCTTAATGGCGACACACGGTGAGATGCTAGTAGTGAGCCAATTTACTTTACATGCCAGCACTAAGAAGGGCAATAGACCAAGCTATATCAAAGCAGCAAAACCTGAAATTGCTATTCCTTTATATGAAGCTTTCATTAAATCTTCCGAGACTATTTTAGATAAAACAGTGCAAACTGGACAATTTGGAGCAGACATGAAAGTGGAATTAGTGAATGATGGCCCTGTGACGATCATTATCGATTCTAAAGACAGGGCTTAAAAATATATATTTTCACCATTTTTCGTTCCATAAGTTTTATATTTGAGACCCTAAATTATTCTAATGCGCCCCAATTTAAAACTCAGTATTGTTTTTGTACTATTTTCATTTACCAGTTTCTCACAAAATTATTTGTCATCATTAACTTTAAAAAAAGAGCTTACTAAAGATGCTAATGCTGTAGTCCGGCTAAATGATGTTGAAATTAATATTTTGTCTCACGATAAAATGAATATTAAAAAGCACAGGGTGGTCACGGTACTCAATAAGAATGGAGAACGTTATATCGACGCTAACATAAGGTATGATAAATCTGTTAATATTAAAAAATTAGAAGCTGTTGTGTTTAATCACTTAGGTGAAGAAATTAAAAAGTTCAGGAAAAACGATTTTGAAGATATAAGTGTTTACGATGGCGTGTCAATATTTAACGATGATAGAACTAAATATATAAGTTACACGGCGACCCAGTATCCTTATACAATTGAGTATTTTGAGGAAACAGAGCAATCTACTACAGCATTCATTCAACAGTGGTATCCTTTAGAGGACTATTATGTAAGTACAGAAACTTCCAGTATTCAAGTTAACAATACGTCCGGTGTTGTTCTTGTTTCAAAAACGTCAAGGTTTGATGGTTTTAATATTTCGAAACATTCAGAATTTCATTTTTCAGCAGAAAATATCCCAGCCATAAAATATGAACAATACGCACCGTCATTTATTTCTTTTGCTCCTAATCTTAAGTTTGCCTTGCAGGAGTTTGATATGAAAGGGATGAAAGGGGTTAACACGAGTTGGAAAGATTTTGGAAAATGGGTAGGAGAAGCACTTATTAATGATACCCAAAAACTACCTGAAGCTGTCATTGAAGCAGTACAAACACTAACTGCAGATGCTAAAACAGATTATGAAAAAGCAAAGATTGTTTATCAGTTTATGCAAAATAAAACGCGCTATATAAGTGTTCAAGTTGGTATTGGTGGTTGGAAGCCTATGCTCGCTGAGGACGTTGATAGACTGGGATATGGAGATTGTAAGGCGTTGTCAAATTATACAAAATCATTGCTTAAAGCTGTTGGTGTAGAGTCTTATTATACGTTGATTTATGGAGGGCGCGACATAAAAAATATTGATAGAGATTTCTCTTCTCAACAAGGTAATCATGCTATTTTAGCGCTTCCAGTTCAAGGCGATTTGATCTTTCTAGAATGTACAAGTCAAACAGATCCTTTCGGTTACATTGCAAATTTCACAGATGATCGGGATGTATTAATAATAAAACCTGAAGGAGGCGAGATTGTGCATACTACAGCCTATGAAACCAAAGATAATTTGCAAAGTACAAAAGCAGCCGTTTTTTTAGATGAATTCGGGGATTTTGAGGCTGAAATTACTATAACATCTAAAGGGACTCAGTACGCCTATCATAGATCACAAATTGAAAACGAAACTAAAAAAAATCAAAAGCTACATTACAAAAATTACCTTGATAATATCAATAATCTGAGTGTAAGTTCCATGAATTTTGAAAATGATAAGGATGAAATTGTTTTCAAAGAAAGCCTTGCCTTATCAGCAACTAAATATGGTGCAAAAGCGGGGACTAGGTTATTGTTAAACCCTAATATGTTTAATAGAAAAACAAAAGTACCACCAAGATATCCAGATCGTCATTTAGGTATTGAAATAGATAGGGGTTATACAGATATAGATGAGTATGAATTAACATTATCTAACAGGCTTAGCATAGATGCGTTACAGGATAATGTTTCTATTAAAAATAAATTTGGAGAGTATACCACCTCTTTTGAAAAGATTTCAGAGCACGTTTTTATATATAAAAGGAAGCTTATTATTAATAAAGGGTATTATGCTAAAGATGATTATAAGGCATTTAGAACGTTTAATTCCCAAATCGTAAAAAACGACAATTCTAAGATAGTACTAAAACAACTGTAACCTAATGAAGAAGAGTATTATAATTTTATTACTGGGACTCGCGTCAGCCAGTAACGCACAAGATTTTAAATTTGGTAAAGTAAGTAAAGAAGAACTACAAGAAAAGGCTCATTACAAAACACTAGAAACCAATGCAGCTGTATTGTTTAAAAAACAATATACTAATTTTAGATTTTCTCAGAGTGATGGATTTACTCAAGAAACTAAGGTTCATGAGCGTATAAAAATATATAATAAAGAGGGTTATGAATGGGCAACCAAGCGTATAAAATTATACGATGAAAGTAATGCTAAAAGTGAAAGGTTGTCAGGTCTTAAAGGTTATACTTATACGCTTCTCAATGGTAAAATAGAAAAAACCAAACTAAGAAAGGAAAACATTTTTGAAGAAAAATCTAATAAGTACTGGAGTACTTCGACATTTACCATGCCAGGACTAACAGAGGGTTGTATTGTTGAATTTGAGTATGTTATAGAGACTCCTTTTTTAGAAATTGAGGATGTTATTCTTCAATATACGATTCCTATTAACAATTTAGAAGTAGATATTGTTACCCCGTAATATTATAATTACAATAAAATCGTAAATCCTAAAGCATCATTTTTGCCTAATATAGAAGAATCCAAAAGAAATAGAAGTGTCAGTATTAGTAACAAGAGAAAATTTGAAGCTAAAGTGCCTCAAACATCAAATAACGCTACAGATTTAAATTTTAAAGAAAATATTGTAAAGGTTTATATGCAAGATATACCTGCATTATTAGAAGAACCCTATACAAGTAATATCGGTAATTACAGGTCAAAAATAGCTTTTGAGTACGCGTTTTATAGAGGTCCAGATTTAGCGGTTAAGAGTTACGCCACTACTTGGGAAAAAGTAACCGAAAATATTTATAGAAATGAAGATTTTGGAGGTCAATTAAATAAAAATAATTATTATGAAGCAGATCTCGATAGACTGTTAGTGAACGCAACATCAGATAAAGAAACCATTCAACTGATTTTCGATTTTGTAAAGTCGAAGGTTAAATGGAATGATTATATAGGATATACTTCGGAGAATGGAGTTAAAAAAGCATACAAAGAGGGCGTTGGAAATATCGCAGACATCAATTTAATGCTAATATCCATGTTAAGACACGCAAAAATTAATGCAAATCCTGTCTTGATTAGTACCGGAAATAATGGAATTCCACTTTTTCCAACACAATCTGGTTTTAACTATGTAATATGTGCCGTTCAACTTGATCAAAGTATTTTGCTGTTGGATGCTTCGCACGAGAATGCAAAGGAAAATATTTTACCCAAAAGAGTTTTAAACTGGCAAGGACGCTTAATTCGGGAAGATGGTACATCAGACTGGATCAATTTAAATCCTGAAAGCCCATCTCAGGAAATGATCATGCTTAACTATGTTTTGGATAGTGAATGGAATATAGAAGGTAAAATTCACAAGAGGTTAACAGAATACTTAGCGTTGGATTACAGAGATGAAAATAAAGGCGCTACTAGCGAAACACAAATCAGGAAATTAGAAGAAAATAAAGGAAATATTGAGATATTAAATATAGAATTAAAAGACGAAAACAATATAAATAAACCTATTGTCTATAATTATGATTTTAAATTGAAGAATGGTGTAGATGAAATTGGAGGTAAATTATATCTATCGCCTTTATTATTTTTAAATAAGGAAGAAAACCCTTTTAAACAGGACTCAAGACTCTACCCTATTGATTTTATATATCCCATAGCAAATAAGTATATTGTAAATATAGAACTTCCTGATGGCTATGCTGTAGAATCAATGCCGGAAAATATAAAAGTTGAGTTAAATGTATACGATGGAAAATTCTCTTATCTCATACGTGAAAATGAAAATAATTTGCAGTTGACTGTTGAATTTGTTTTAAATAAAACGTTTGTATTACCTTCTGAGTACAATCAATTTAAAGAATTTTTTGCTTTGTCTTTTGAAAAGCAATCTGAGCAAATAGTACTTGCTAGAAAACAGCAAAATTAGTAATGGCATCACTCTTCGGGCATGGTTTGTTAGGTTACACGCTCTCTAAAATAGCAGAGAGGAACTCTAATAAGCTATTAGTGATTCTCGCAATAGGCTCTGCTATTTTACCGAGATATAGATGTGTTGGCTTTTAACTTAGAGATTCCCTATTCGCATCCGTTTGGGCATCGCGGGTTTACGCATTCTGTCCTCTTCGCTCTATTGTGGGCTGGTCTATTAGCACTATTGGTAGGTAAGAGTAGAAAGTATTTGTTTTTTATCACTGTCTTTTCTGCAACCGTTTCGCATGGTATTCTCGATGCTTTAACGACTGGAGGGCTTGGTGTTGGTTTTTTCATTCCCTTTAACATGGAGCGTTTCTTTTTTCCGTTTCGGCCAATCAAAGTATCTCCAATCGGTGTTAGTAAATTTTTTTCAGAATGGGGTTTTCAAGTGATTATTAGCGAATTAAAATATATTGCTATTCCATGCGTCTTGGTTTTACTATTTTTGTACCTCTTAAAGCCAAAAGAATGAACATACAAAACGCACAACAAGACGTCGATAACTGGATAAAAACACATGGTGTTCGTTATTTTAATGAACTGACCAATATGGCGCAACTCACGGAGGAAGTTGGAGAAGTGGCTAGAATTATTGCACGGCGTTATGGCGAACAAAGTGAAAAAGAAAGTGATAAAAACAAAGATCTGGGGGAAGAACTGGCAGATGTGATGTTTGTCGTTCTGTGTTTGGCCAATCAAACGGGCATAGATTTGCAAGAAGCCTTTGATAAAAAGTTGGACTTTAAAACGAAACGGGATCACGACAGACACCAAAATAACGAAAAACTCAAATAGATTAGATATAGTTTTAGAAAACGGTAATCTTTCCCTTATGAATTTACATCTCAATAAATCAACCATAAAGTCACATTCAGAACTTCAAATCACTGGCTCAAAAAGTGAATCCAACCGTTTGTTATTATTGCAAGCACTTTTTCCTGACATAGAAATTAAAAACGTTTCTAATAGCGATGATTCGCAGTTAATGACTAAAGCACTAGCTTCAAAAAGTGAGGTTATCGATATTCATCACGCAGGAACAGCGATGCGTTTTTTAACGGCCTTTTTTGCAACACAAGACGGTAGAACACTGGAATTAACGGGGTCAAAACGCATGAAAGAGCGGCCCATAAAAATTTTGGTGGATGCTTTAAATCAGTTGGGAGCCGAAATAAGTTACAAAGAGAAGGACGGTTTTCCGCCCTTAATCATAAAAGGCAAAAAGATTACAAAAAATCAAGTGGCCTTGGAAGCCAATGTAAGTAGTCAATATATTTCTGCCTTATTGCTTATCGCTTCAACATTAGAAAATGGGTTGGAATTAACTTTGAAAGGTAAAATTACCTCAGTGCCCTATATAAACATGACATTAGGTTTGTTAAATGCGATTGGCGTAGAAACTGTATTTGAAAATAATACGATTTTTGTACTAGCGAATGGAAGACAACCAACAGTCAAGAGTCATTTAACCGTGGAGTCCGATTGGTCTTCTGCTTCGTATTATTACAGTATTATAGCGCTTTCAAATGTAGGAACCACGGTGACATTGTCTGCTTATAAAAAAGACAGTTTGCAAGGTGATGCGGCATTATCAAATATTTATAAGTCCTTTGGAGTTTATACTACTTTCGACAACCACTCAGTAACGCTGTGTAAATCAAAAGTTGTAAGCCCAGGAGGTTAAAATTGCTTTCGATTTATCAAATTCACCAGATATTGCACAAACAATAGCGGTTTCAGCCTTTGCTTTGGGTTTAGAATGTGATTTAACAGGCTTACACACCTTAAAAATAAAAGAAACAGATAGACTAGTAGCATTAAAAACTGAAATTGAAAAATTAGGGGGTGACGTTAATATTACAAGCGACACACTTCGACTTTCGGGATCAAAAGAAATAAACAAAAACGTAACTATCGCGACCTATAACGACCATAGAATGGCGATGGCTTTTGCGCCATTGGCTCTAAGAGTGCCATTGGAAATCGAAGCAGCAGAAGTGGTTTCAAAATCGTATCCCACTTTTTGGGACGATTTAAAAGCCATTGGGTTTCAGATTAATGAGAAATACATTTAGTAGGCCTTATTTTGAATTAAATTCAGATATAGAAATGGCTACGGTCTGCTTTTATATTGAGATGTTTATAAAATAGTAGCGAAGGTTATCCATTATTTTTACATTTTATGGCGTATAATAAATAATAATCAGTCATTTACTTGACAAGGCCTATCTCGAGATTGTATATTTGTAGCTTTCAAAATAAGATATGATAGACGTAAAAATGAAATTATCGCACTTCAACTTCGAATTGCCTGAGGAATTATTGGCAGAGTATCCAGCCGAAAACAGAGATGAGTCTCGATTAATGGTTTTAAACCGTAAAGAACAAACCATCGAACATAAAATGTTTAAAGACATCATTGATTATTTTGATGAAAAAGATGTCATGATTCTTAATGACACAAAGGTTTTTCCTGCGCGTCTATATGGTAATAAAGAAAAAACAGGAGCAAGAATCGAAGTATTCTTATTACGTGAATTAAACGAAGAACAACGCCTTTGGGATGTTTTAGTAGATCCTGCTCGTAAAATAAGAATTGGAAACAAGCTGTATTTTGGAGATGATGAAACATTAGTAGCCGAAGTGATAGATAATACAACATCACGAGGGAGAACCTTACGTTTTCTATACGATGGTTCTTATAAAGAGTTTCGTACCAAGTTAACGCAACTAGGGGAAACACCATTGCCAAAGTATATTAAGCGAGGCGTAGAAGCAGAAGATGAAGAGCGTTATCAAACTATTTTTGCTAAAAAAGAAGGGGCTGTAGCTGCGCCAACGGCAGGATTACATTTCTCTAAACATTTATTAAAGCGTTTAGAAATTAAAGGTATTGATTTTGCAGAGGTGACCTTACACGTCGGATTAGGAACGTTTAATCCAGTAGAAGTAGAAGATTTATCTAAACATAAAATGGATAGTGAAGAGGTTACCATTGGGCCAAAAGCAGTCGAGCAAATAAATACAGCTTTAAAAGAAAGACGTCGTATTTGTGCTGTAGGTACTACCGCAATGCGTGCGGTAGAAAGCGCTGTGTCTTCAAGCCATACGCTTAATGAAATTGATGGATGGACTAATAAATTCATTTTTCCTCCATATGAATTTAGCATTGCTAACGCCATGATTACTAACTTTCACACGCCAAAATCAACTTTATTGATGATGGCGTCAGCTTTTGCTGGACACGATTTTATTAAACGTGCCTACGAGGAAGCAGTAAAAGAAAAGTATAAATTTTACAGTTATGGAGATGCGATGTTAATTATATAACACGCTATTTAATAGAAGTCTCCCGCTTTGGGTTGCGATATTACTCTAAACTAAAAACCAATTATTAGCCTCAGCTTTTTTAAAGTTGAGGCTTTTTTATTATTCGCAATCCAAAAATCGTAATTCTTTAATGCTTTCACTATTTTTGCATTACAATGGAAATTAATAAAAAAGACATAAGAGCATTAACCAAGGAGCAATTACGCGATTTCTTCGTTAAAGAAGGAGATGAAGCCTTTCGTGGCAATCAGGTTTACGAATGGTTATGGAGTAAAAGCGCACATGCTTTTGAGGATATGACGAATATTTCGAAAGAAACGCGACAAATGCTGGAAGATAATTTTGTGATTAATCACATTAAAGTAGATACCATGCAACGCAGTAGCGATGGGACGGTTAAGAATGCCGTGCGGTTGCATGATGGCTTAATTGTCGAATCTGTTCTAATTCCAACGCCAACACGAACAACAGCTTGTGTTTCCAGCCAGGTGGGTTGTAGTTTAGATTGCTCCTTTTGTGCAACATCACGGTTAAAACGCATGCGAAACTTAAATCCTGATGAAATTTATGATCAGGTTGTAGCTATAGATAACGAGAGTAGGCTTTACTTTAACAGGCCATTGAGTAATATTGTATTTATGGGCATGGGTGAACCACTCATGAACTACAATAACGTGATCAAAGCCATCGATAAAATCACCTCACCGTAAGGCTTAGGCATGTCGCCAAAGCGAATTGTGGTCTCTACTTCGGGTGTTCCAAAGATGATTAAAAAAATGGCAGATGATGAAGTGAAATTTAACTTAGCAGTTTCTTTACATTCAGCAATAGATGAAGTGAGAACGTCTATTATGCCATTTAATGAGACTTTTCCACTTAAAGATTTGCAAGAGGCATTAGAATATTGGTATGAGAAAACTAAAAAGGCCATTACCTATGAATATATAGTGTGGAAAGGTATAAATGATAGCATTAAAGATATAGAGGCCTTAGTGACGTTTTGTAAGTACGTACCTTGTAAAGTCAATATTATTGAGTACAACCCCATTGATGATGGCGCATTTCAACAAGCATCAAGTCAAGCTATAGAAGATTATATTCGTATTTTAGAACGTAATAATATAGTGGTTAACGTACGCAGAAGTCGTGGTAAAGATATCGATGCAGCTTGCGGACAATTGGCAAATAAAAGTTAAAAATTAAATTATCATTTAGTGAAGTTCTATCTTTAGTAACCTGTGAAAATAACCGAACAAATAAAAGAACCCATTGCTTACGAAATGGAGCTTTTCGAACAAAAGTTTCGTTTAGCGATGGCTTCTAAAGTAGCGTTGCTTAATCGTATTACTCATTATATAGTGAATAGAAAAGGCAAGCAAATGCGCCCTATGTTTGTGTTTCTTGTGGCTAAAATGGTTTCAAATGGAGAGGTGTTAGATAGAACCTATCGTGGGGCTTCCGTCATAGAATTGATACACACCGCGACTTTAGTTCACGACGATGTGGTCGACGATAGTAATAAACGTCGTGGTTTCTTTTCTATTAATGCCCTGTGGAAAAACAAAATTGCTGTTCTAATTGGTGATTATTTGTTATCAAAAGGGTTGTTGCTCTCTATAGATAATAATGATTTCGATTTACTAAAAATAATTTCGATTGCCGTTCGCGAGATGAGTGAAGGCGAATTACTTCAAATTGAGAAAGCACGGAAACTTGATATTACGGAGGCTGTTTATTATGAAATCATCAGGCAAAAAACGGCAACACTCATTGCAGCCTGTTGTAGCTTAGGTGCCGCGTCTGTGAAGCCTGATTCAGCAGATGTAGAAACAATGCGTAAGTTTGGAGAGCTCATTGGTATGGCGTTTCAAATAAAAGACGACTTATTCGATTATGGTTCGAAAAGCATTGGAAAGCCTATAGGTATTGATATTAAAGAACAAAAAATGACCTTGCCTTTAATTCATGTACTAAATACATGTACTAAGAAAGAGAAGAAATGGCTCATTAATTCCATTAAAAATCACAATAAAGATAAAAAACGAGTAGCAGAGGTTATTGCTTTTGTTAAAAATAATGGGGGATTGGATTATGCCGTGACTAAAATGAAGACTTTTCAGTCTGAAGCCTTAAAAATACTACAAAGTTACCCGGAATCTAGCTATAAATCTTCCTTAGAATTGATGGTAAATTATGTGATTGAAAGAAAAAAATAACTTTTTTTCAATACGCAGGCAACCTTTTGTATCACTTTTGCGTCTTTATAAATGAAGACTAAAACTAACGACACCTTTTGAAAGTTATCCAATTCTATACTAATGAAACGAGGTTCATTAAACGTGCTCAAAAAAATGACCGTCAGGCACAGCATGTTATTTATGAGTGGCATGCACCCAAAATGTTAAGTGTTTGTCGTTATTATATAAAGGACCTGCAACAAGCAGAGGAAGCGATGCTCAATGGTTTCTTTAAAGTATTCACCAATTTGAAATCATTTAAATCTGAAGGTAGTTTTGAAGGTTGGATAAGACGCATAATGGTAAGGGAAGCGATTTCCTTTCTAAGACAAAAAAAGCAGATCGCATTTGTTTCAGATGACGTAGATGGACATCAAGAATACACTAATAATATTCAAACAGAGATTGAGGTTGAACACATTCAAAACATAATTGATGCCCTACCAGAAGGCTATAAAATAGTCTTTAATATGTATGCTATTGAAGGCTACAAACATCAAGAAATCGCTGAAATATTAAATATCAGTGAGGGGACATCAAAATCCCAATTGTTTAAAGCAAGACAACTGCTGCAAAAACAGGTTAATGAACTAAATACATCGAGTTATGGCACCAATTAAATTTGAAGAAGACTTAAAAGATAGGCTCGAAAAACGAACAATAAATCCCTCAGATAAAACATGGGATGCGTTGTCAAACCGTTTAGATGTTGAAGAGCAAAAAGAAAGTAAAACAGGGTTCCAGTGGTTCGCTATTGCCGCCAGTATTGTGGGATTGCTATGCGTTGTTTACCCTATATTAAAAAAGGACATCACAACCACCCAGCCACCAACTGTTGTTGATATAAATAAAAACAAGACCATGAATACGGAAGATACGGTTATTCTATCACCTGAAATGCTGGAAGAAAATACAACTCCCATTGTAGTCAAAAACGTGATAGAAAGTAACGCAAAACGACCACATGGTGAGGTGAAAAATAAGCCTCAAGACCCTCAAGGAACTGTAGTAAATAAACAAAACCAACAGTTATTGGCTAGTAACCATATAAGTGAAATTGCAGTCCATGAAAGCTTACTTATAGATTCTCAAAGTAACAAAATGGAAGCGGATATTTTGGTGTCAACCCGTAAACAGGATCGTGTTATTATGGGTAGCGAAAATAATATTGATTCTTTACTATCAAGGGCGCGAGAAGATATCGTGTGGAGGGCATTAAATAAAAACACGAACGTACCTATAGACCACAACGAGATACTTCAAGATGTTGAAGACGATTTAGAGGAATCGCTTAGAGATAAATTACTTAAAACGGTACGTAACGGTTACAGTTCTATTAGAGCGGAACTAGCAGAGCGTAACGATTAAAACAATCATCAATTAAAATCAATTATAAACGAATCTCTTTGGGTTTTTCACTATAGAAAAATGTCAAGGAGGCAAAAAACGAACAATTATGCAAACAATTACGAGGTATTTATTAGGGTTAATTTTAAGTTGTTATGTAACGCAAACGGTAGCACAAGACAGTATTCAAGTAAAACAAACAGACAAGCAAATTATTTATTTGGAATCTTTAAAAGCACGCGTTGAAACGGAGGAAAAGGGATTTTTGAAAGAAGAAGTTGAAGCGATTAATAAACGGGTAAATGCAAAAGAAATTACTTATGAAGAAGGCGAAGATTTAAAACAGGAAGTGGCTAAAAAGCGGGCGTTAAATATTGAAAATCGTCAAATAATACTCCAAAATCACATCGATTTAGTTAGACGTAATGGCTATGACGAAGCTATCGGAAATGAAGAGGTTAATAGGATTTCTATCGTAATAGGAGCTGGAAGAAAAGAATTAGGTATTACAGGGAAAAGACATCCCGTAAAATACGACATTCGAACAGGGAATGATTTAGTGATTGCGGCTGGTATAAATAACGCTATTATAGACGGCCGGAGCTTAAGTGATTCTCCGTATAAATTAGGTGGGTCTCGGCTTTTTTGAATTAGGCTGGAATTGGAAAACCGGACTATTTAAAGAATCCAATTTTGCGAGAGTGAAGTATGGTTTTTCTTTCCAGTGGAATAAGTATGATTTAAAGGATAATAAATTTTTTGTGCAAAATGGCAATACGACGACTATAGAAACATTCCCGTCAGATTTAAAACAAGCAAAATTCCGTACTACAAATTTGGTTTTCCCATTGTATTTTGAGTTTGGCCCATCGAAAAAAGTGGAGAAAAAAGATAGAATTCGTTACTATACACAGGATCAATTTAAGTTTGGTATTGGTGGTTATGGCGGAATTAACTTAAGTGCGAAACAAAAACTTTGGTACAAAGAAGATGGAAAGCGTGTGAAACAAAAAATACAACAGGATTATAATGTGAATCCTTTTGTTTATGGTGTGGGAGCTTATGTGGGTGTTGGAGACATTAGTTTGTATGCAAAATATGACTTATCAGAAACCTTTAAAAGCAATACGTTTAAACAAAACAACATCTCTTTGGGTGTGAGAATTGATTTAGATTAAATTCATTCTAATACCGCATTAAAAAGCCTTTTCAATTCCATTTGAAAAGGTTTTTTTGATTAAACCGATGGCATAAGTAAGAGCGTTTTTGACTTCATGTCTTTGAGTGAGATGAAAGCACCTCAATATTTTAGTTTATTTTTCTTAATTGCTTGTGGGAACCATCACAATTAGGCAAACGTTTAGATAAACCACAAACGCAATCATTTAATCCCTTTCCAAGGAGGATTCTTTTCATGTTTTTTTCTATTTCAATCGCTTCTTCAATGTTTTGTTCTATGCCCGGTTTGTGGGCGATAATTTCTGAGCAGTTTCTGAATCGCATGTGTCGAGCGGATGGTCTATTTTTCGTCTGCTGAATGAACTTAGTTTTAGGCCTTATAACAACGCGGTTTTATGAAAAAGAATAGCACAATAGTCCTTAATTTAAGCAAGCTTTTTAAGAGCATACGTATAATACGGGTACATCCACGTATAACTTTTAGACAGTCCGAAGTGATGAAGGTTTTTCGAAGCGTAATCAGTTTCTTTTGTTATTTTTTAAGGCTTTTAAAATAGGTATCAAGGTCTTTATGTGTTATTTAACAAAGCTCTCAAAGGGTGTTTTAGGTGGTAAATACCATAAGTTGCCTAATATTAGGAAATGAACTCAACTAAAGTAATTTATTTAGGTTTTGGTACACGGGTGACCTGGAGTAACGCGAGACCCGGAGCTTCGGCATACAACGTGTTATTTTTAAAATACTGAAATATTGTGACCTTAAAACTTAGTGTGAATCAGGTATTTGTACGCTGTTTTATTGCCTTTAAAACCTGTATATTTATGGTATTCAACAACCAATCAATTTATTTTAAAAAACCACCTTATGAAACCTTTAAATTTAATAGTACTCTTTATCACCTTAACAATAATATATAGTTGTAAGAACGATTTAAAGCAACCAGCAACAAATGCTACCTTATCTGAATATGTAGAGGCTACCGAAGCGATGCCTTCAAACTGTAATGCCCCATCAGAATGGTTTAAACTAGTTGATGGCGTACGTAACACACCACCACCTAATGAAGGGGCTACCAGCGTTTTTGCAAATAATGAAACGGTTACCAATTGTAATTTTCATCAATGGTCTTGGCAAAAATTTTTATGGCTAACCAACGAAGTGAATGGAAGGCCAATGTTTTTAGATAGCCTGATTCAAGTCTCTTCTATCGGTGAGAAATTAGGCCCTAACCAAGCGGTGATTCTAACAGATACCGCACAAGCTAGTAGTACTACAGATATATTGAAGACACCTGTTTTTGCATCGGGAGACCCAGCTTCTACCACAGTATATTATGCTATTTATATGGATGACATTAGTTATAATACGATGATAAAATATGCGCCGCAGGCGGAAGCAGATTCAACGAGCGTAAAAAACATCGCATTTCCTGTTGGTGCTTTAGAACTTAAAACCTCATGGATTGACGTAAAAGGCTTGCAAGATGCATCGACCTATTTTGTAACAGAGGGTTTGATTAATGGTGTGCCAACCCAAGTAGCGCTCTTAGGAATGCATGTTGTAGGTGTGGTGGAAAATCATCCTGAATTCATTTGGGCGACTTTTGAGCACGATGCACTCGCCCCTTATTATGATTGGAGTAAAGCAACACCAACGACTGATGCTCCTATAACGAGCACTACAGACTATCCGCTTTTTAGTAAAAATTCTACGGCAACCGTTAAAAATGTTACTTCAGGCAATGGTATTTATACAGATGTATTTTCTGTCTATAAATATGGAACGCCTGTTGAGATTAAGGGTATTGATAATAAGAATGTACAAGTCTATATGGAAACGAGCCAAAACGGGTCAGAAAATTATAACAATATTCGCACGATTAACAACGATGTAAAAAAACAATTATCAGGAATTTGGAATAATTATTTCTATAATGGCTCTCTATGGATCAATACCGAAGGTTATGAAGGCTTAGAAGCACAAACCGCATTGTTAGACTCTTTAGGAGGTAATCTTCATAATTCAAAAAAAGGAGATTTAGCGCGTGGCTCTGTGGCTGCTTATAATATAACTATGGAAACCTATGTTCAAGTAGGGTTTTCTTCAAATGCGATTCACGAAACGACGGACAGTAACCTTGTTAATTGTTTCTTATGCCATAGTGTATCTCATGATAAAAGAACAACGCCACTTAATATTAGTCATGTTTTTACGGGGTATATAGATAACCTTAATGGCTTGAACAAAACAGAAGTGAAACAAAAGCATGTCGATCTAGTAAGAGCAAAATTAGAGCAATTGGGAAGGAACGAAAACTAGTTAGGTAAAAGGTGGACTACGAAATAGAAATTGGTGAAGATGTTTGCTCTTAGAGACTTAGTCATTAATTCCAATATGTTTTGTAGTCCATTTAATTTCAATACACTTAATTTACTAAGCATTCCATTTGATCTCATATAAATTAGTATTAGCAAAATTATAGTTTTGCATGAGGATAATACGCTCTTGTAAAGAGTGTCATATGAACGTTTTTAAAATACTTAAAGACCTAAAACAAAGGCTACCACTGGTTGATCCTGTTAGAATCTAGCTTGATGAAAATAAACAGCAAAATGGTGAATCCCCAAAGCCCGGAGCCACCATAACTAAAAAAGGGCAATGGAATACCAATGGTAGGTATTAAGCCCATAACCATGCCTATATTAATTAAAAAGTGGAGAAAGAATATGGCGGCGACAGCGTAGCCATAGACTCGGCTGAATTGCGATTTTTGTAATTCGGCAAGATGTAGCAGACGTAAAATAAGTAATACAAAGAGCAAAACGACACCAAAGCTACCCATAAAACCCCATTCTTCACCAACAGTACTAAAAATATAATCTGTATGTTGTTCCGGTACAAACTTACCTGTGGTTCGCGTGCCCTCTAAAAATCCCTTACCGGAGAAGCCTCCGAACTAATGGCTTTTTCACTTTCTAAGAGATTATATGCCGCTTTCTTCTTCATACTTTCAAGTTTAGCAGCATCTTTTTCTAAACTTAACCAAATGGTGATTCGGTCCTTTTGGTGAAAAGGCAATTGATGCTCATAAACATAGCGCACAAGAAAAGCCAATCCTAATCCAATAATTAAAGTGAAAACGGGCAGATAAAAGGGTGGTTTCTTTCTTCGGGTAAAATAATAGCCAAAAACAAGTAGTGCTGCGGTTAGCATGGTTACTGTCACACCAAATTTTAAGGCAGCTATAGACAAGACAATTAATAACGAACCAATAATTAAATAGATTTTTGGTAGTCCTTCACGATAAAGCACAAAAAAGAAAGCGCCATAAACTAGTGTGCTTCCTGCGTCTTTTTGCAATAAAATTAATAAAGCCGGAAGTAGGATGATGCCAAACAGGCGTAGTTGATCTTTAAAATACTTGATGTCGGTTTGTAAATCACTAACATATTTCGCCACTGCCAACGCAGTTGCAGCTTTAGCAAACTCACTAGGTTGTAAAGTCATGCCTCCAAAATCATACCAAGAAGTTGCCCCGTTTATGCTTTTACCAAATATAAAAAGTCCTATTAAGGACAACATAGATGCAAAGTAAATAATGCTGGAAAACCGTTCGTAAAACTTAGAGTCAATAGATAAAATGAAAATGATTAAAACGATAGAGAGAATGATAAAAATGAGCTGCTTTCCATAAAAATTATCGAAACTGAAATAATGTATAGCTTCTCCCGTTTGTGACGCAGAAAGGATATTTAACCATCCAAAGCTAACTAATAAAAAGAAAAGGAGTATAGTAATCCAATCAAACTTATAGTGTCTATCAGTCTGTCTCATAATCTGTAGGTAGGGGTATGACTTGTAATTGGGCTTCCCTGTTTATTTTAAACGGTTCTCCGGAATAGGGCTTCGCGTATTCATCTTCTAAACTATGGGTTAATAACCAGCGCTCAAGATCTTTACGGGTTATGGTTCCGTTTACATATTTTTCAATCATTAAACTCGCAACTTTTCCAGCAAAACGACTTCCAAAATAACCATTTTCAACAAAAACAGCTATTGCAATCTTCGGGTTGTCTTTTGGTGCAAAAGCAACAAAAATAGAATGATCGGTCAATTGTACTCGTGTGCTATCAATATTTATAAAATTTTCTACGGTACCTGTTTTTCCGCAAATCTCAAGGTCTTTTACTTGAAGGTATTGTGCCGTTCCTTTTTTATACACTTGATGCATGCCTTCAATAACAGGCTCAAAGTGCTTTTTATCTATCGTTGTGTACTTAGGTGACGTAAACTCCAAAGGGAGTGTTTCGTCTTCGATAGATTTTATAATATGAGGGGTAAAATAATACCCTCGATTGGCAATAGCGGCCACCATATTTGCTAATTGAATAGGTGTGGTTGCGACTTCTCCTTGACCAATGGCATTAGACATGGTGTAGGTACTGTAAAAACGGTCCGGATACAAACCTCTGTAATAATCGCGATCTGGAATACGCCCTTTTTGTCCTACTACTAAATCATTATTTAAATAATTACCTAAACCAAAACTTTGCACATGTTTACTCCAAGTATCAATGCCAATGGAGGCATTTTCTGGTTTGTCTAAAATGCGTCTGTAGGTGGTCGCGAAATACGCATTACAAGATTGTTGTATGCCACGAATAAGATCATTACGAGTGCCGAATTACAGTGGCATTTCATAAAACGATTCGCATATTTGTAGCCGGCATAACAGGTTATTTTTTCGTCTACACTAATAACGCCTTCTTGAAGAGCGACTAAAGCATTCATCAACTTAAAAGGGGACCCTGGCTCATAAACACCTTGAAGACTTCTATTAAATAAGGGTTTCGCTATGGTGTCTCTTAATAGTTTATTAAAATTTTTAGAGCGAATTCTACCCACTAAATCATTGGGGTCGTAAGTGGGGGCGGCCACCATCGCTAAAATTTCACCAGTACTTGGTTCAATGGCAATAACACCACCACGTTTGTTTTGCATTAGCCATTCCCCATAGGCTTGCAAGTCTGCATCTATCGTGATTTTAATGTCTTTACCAGGTTTTGGTAAGGTGTCATATTTACCGTCTTTATATGGTCCTATGTTTCTATTAAAACGGTCTTTTTGAATAAATTTAATTCCTTTTTGTCCACGAAGTATGTTCTCATAAGACTTCTCAATACCTTGTTTTCCTATTAAATCACCACTTTTATAATAAGCGTCTTGGTTTAATAGCGCTTGATTAACCTCTCCAATGTCACCTAAAACATTAGCCCCGATAGCGGCTTCGTATTGCCTTAGTGATCGCTTTTGAATATAAAAACCATCATATTTTCTCATTTTTTCTTGAAGAACAGCATAATCTTCTTTAGACAAATGTGACACAAAAACAGAGGGTAAGCGCCAAGAGTAATGTTTAGCCTTTTCAAATTGCGTTAAAAATCGTGTTTTGTCGATTTTTAAGAGCGAGCAAAATTCTAAAGTATCTAATGGCTCTACTTCACGAGGGATGACCATGACATCGTATGACGGTTGATTGGCGACTAAAAGCTTGCCATTTCTATCGTAAACATAGCCTCGTTTTGGGTAATCATAAACCTTTCTTATGGCATTGTCTTCGTATAAACCATCAGCATTTGACTGATATATTTGTAAATAGAATAACCGTCCTGTAAATACAACACCAACGAAAATAACAATAAGAAAAAGTAATAATTGTCTCATTTTTTATTAGAACTACTAAATAAAATAGTCATTAAAACACATAAAATAATCGTAAAAATACTAGAGAGTAACGTGCTTTTAAGGGTTAATAGTATTTTTGATAAGTTAAAAAATTCTAGCGAGAATAAAACAAGATGGTGGATAAAAGTTAATAGGGTTATATAGGTGATGCGTTGTCCAAGAGCAATGGAATTAAATTTTAGTGCCTGATGCTCATAAACAGCACCAAAACTCGTCTTTAAAGCTGCGGGCCTTATAAAAGCAATAGTTACTGAAGCCGCAGCGTGAATTCCTCCGGAATCCGGAAACATATCTACAAGCAAACCCAATAAAAAACTTAGTAAAATAAACAACATTCGGTTGTTTTTTATGGGATATAAAATGATGAATAAGATATATAAATAAGGGTTTACAAATCCCATAAAATTGATATGACTTAATACGAGGACTTGTACTAAAAGTAAAACTATAAAACGGACTGTATTTTTTGAAAATATATTAGTCATCTATAGTATTTAAAAGCGTTTTAATGGCTGTTTTGTCTGTGTTTTCTATAACATAAACATGCTCAATGTTGGTCATGTCATTAAAAAGACTGATTTCAATTTCATAATAATTCTCAGCGGCATCCAATTTAAAAGAAGACACCGTACCAATCAGAATCCCTTTAGGGAATATAGACGAACGGCCTGAGGTAATTATAGTGTCCCCTTCAGCCACAGGGGCTATTTTTGGAATCTCTGTGAGCTGAATAAATTTTGGTGACTTAGCATTCCAATGTAACGATCCAAAGTGATTTGTTTTTTTTAGCTGAGCACTGATGCGATTGGTAGTGTTTAGAATCGAAATGACAGTAGCATAATTGTTATTTGTGTTTTCTATAATGCCAATAATTCCCTTTGAAGAGATCACGCCTAAGTCTTGTATAACACTATCTTTTTTGCCTTTGTTTATAAGAAGAACATTGTTTGTAAATGCGTAGTTGTTTCTAATAACCTTTGCTTCTGTAAATTTATAGTTTTTTGTAAAATGCAGACTGTCTATATACGTAGAGTCAGCCTGTATATCTGCATTAAAAAGAGCAGATCTCAGCCTGTTATTTTCTTCTTGAAGCAATATATTTTGCTCTCTTAGTCCAAAGTAATCACTAATATTATTGGAAGCGTTATAAATACCACCACTTACAAAATTTGCAGAGTTAATAAATCTACTTTTATGGTAGCTATGTGATTGAATCGTTAGCGTGAGTGCAATAAATAACAAAAAGGCAAACAGCAGAAACGTTTTGTTTCGTAGAATGAAGTTTACTATTTGTTGCATTTAATTTGGGAGATTTATTTTATCAATACACTCTTATATTTTGGTATATTTTTAAGCGTTATACCAGTACCACGTACTACGGCACGCAACGGATCTTCAGCAATGTAAACAGGCAAGTCAGTTTTTTGAGACAACCTTTTGTCTAAACCACGAAGCATCGAGCCACCCCCCGCTAAATAAATACCAGTATTATAAATGTCGGCAGCTAATTCAGGAGGGGTTTGAGATAATGTTTCCATTACGGCATCTTCAACACGTAATATAGATTTATCTAAAGCTTTTGCAATTTCACGATAAGAAATTTGTACCTGTTTAGGTTTCCCAGTTAATAAATCACGCCCTTGAACGCTCATGTCTTCTGGAGGCAAATCTAAATCTTCAGTAGCAGCTCCAATCTGAATTTTTATTTTTTCAGCAGTACGTTCACCCACATATAAGTTATGTTGTGTACGCATATAATAAATTATATCATTGGTAAAAACATCACCTGCAATCTTTACCGATTTGTCACATACAATACCACCTAAGGCAATTACTGCAATTTCTGTGGTTCCTCCTCCAATATCTACGATCATGTTTCCTTTGGGTTGCATAATATCGATACCAATTCCAATGGCAGCGGCCATGGGTTCGTGAATTAAATACACTTCTTTACCATTTACACGCTCAGCACTTTCCTTTACCGCACGCATTTCTACTTCTGTAATTCCGGAAGGAATACAGATAACCATGCGTAGTGCGGGAGTAAATAATCTCTTTTTTAAAGCAGGAATATTTTTTATAAACATGCTAATCATTTGCTCTGAAGCATCAAAATCTGCAATAACACCATCTTTTAGTGGTCTAATGGTCTTAATGTTTTCATGTGTTTTACCTTGCATCATGTTGGCCTGCTGGCCAACGGCAATAATTTTACCCGAAATACGATCACGAGCAACAATAGACGGCGCATCGACAACCACTTTATCATTATGAATTATTAGTGTGTTTGCTGTTCCTAAATCTATAGCGATTTCTTCAGTCAAGAAGTCAAAAAATCCCATATGCTAGTGTAATTATTTGGGTTAAAAAAAAGTATGCGTAAAAGTAATAAAATTGAGCAAAAAAAAGCATTTTATTGCATTTTGTTGTGCGATTAATTTATAAAGATATAATTTTTTAAAATGATCCAATATTTTAAAGTGAAAAACTGAATAAAAAAAGCCTCAGCCGTAGCTGAAGCTTTAATAAAATGTATCATTTTAATGCCTTAAAACGTAACTTAATGTTTAAAATGTCCGGTTCCTGTAAACACCATAGAGACCCCGTTTTTATTACAATAATCAATGCTTAATTGATCTTTTATAGAACCACCAGGTTGAATCACAGCCGTAACCCCGGCATGATCGGCAATTTCTACACAGTCAGGAAAGGGGAAAAAGGCGTCACTCGCCATCACACTTCCTTGTAAATCAAATTTAAAAGATTGTGCTTTGTGAATGGCTTGGTTTAATGCATCAACACGACTGGTTTGTCCGGTGCCGCTAGCACATAATTGTTTATTTTTCACTAAGACGATGGTGTTTGACTTCGTGTGCTTGCATATTTTTGAAGCAAAAATCAAATCGTCTAGTTCGCTCGATGTTGGCGCCTTATCGGTTGCATTGGTTGTGTTTTCTTTATGATCCGTGATGGTATTTCTATCCTGAACTAAGACCCCATTTAAACAGGTTCTTACAGTGCTTTGAGCTAATGCGGCTTCTTTTAACACTAAAAGAATACGGTTTTTCTTTCCTTTCAATATGGTTTCCGCTTCCTTTGAAAATGAAGGCGCGATAACGACTTCACAAAAGAGTTTGTGAATTTCATTTGCAGTGGTAGCATCAATTTCTTTGTTCGCAATTAAAACACCGCCAAAAGCAGAAACGGGATCCCCCGCTAAAGCATCTGTATATGCTTGATGCAACGTGTCGCGTTGTGCTAAACCACAAGCATTATTGTGTTTTAAAATAGCAAACGTAGGTGCGTCATCTTTAAACTCGTCCATTAAATTCACAGCGGCGTCCACATCGAGTAGGTTATTATAGCTTAATTCTTTACCATGAAGTTGCGTGAACATGGCCTCAAAATCACCGTAGAAAAATCCACGTTGGTGTGGATTTTCGCCATAACGCAATACTTTTCCATTCGTTTCAGAAATTTTTAAAGCTGGGATCTCATGGTTTTTATTGAAATAATTAAAGATCGCAGAGTCATAATGCGACGACACGTTAAAAGCTTTTGCTGCGAATATTTTTCTGTCATCCTCAGATAAATTTCCTTTTTTATCTGTAATCAATTCTAAAAACTGAGCATAATCAGCCACGGAAGACACACAAATGACATCGGCATAATTTTTTGCTGCTGCGCGAATTAGAGAAATACCGCCAATATCTATTTTTTCAATAATCTCTTGATTACTTGCTCCGTAAGCCACTGTTTTTTCAAATGGATATAAATCTACAATCACCACATCAATTTGTGGAATGTCGTAGTCTTTCATCTCGGTAACATCGCCTTCGTGATCTTGACGATTTAAAATACCTCCAAAAACTTTAGGATGTAGTGTTTTTACACGCCCACCAAGAATAGAAGGATAGGAGGTCACCTCTTCAACAGGAACGACTTTTATGCCTAAGTCATTGATGAATTTTTCGGTGCCACCAGTAGAATAAATAGTAACGCCTTGTTGGTCTAGTTCTTTAACAATAGGTTCTAAACCGTCTTTGCTAAATACAGAAATTAATGCAGATTTAATTGTTTTGTTATTGCTCATTAGTAGTTGTGTTAATAAGCCATCAAATTTACGTAAAAGGAAGGGGTTTATTTTTAAAAAGGCAGCGATCTTTTTTAACTAAAACGGGGAGTTATTAACAACTAAAGCATTCCTGAAACTTTTTCACAAACAAACTCCAAGAAGCGTTCGTCTTCTGTTGTAAAAGGATCTGCTGTGTTAGAATCAATGTCTATTTGTCCCATGTTTTCGCCATTTACAAAAATAGGGATCACAATTTCTGCCTTTACCGTAATACTACAGGCGATATAGTTGTCTTGTGCTGCAACATCGGGTACCACAAAGTTCTCATTACTTACCGCTACTTGTCCACAAATGCCTTTTCCAAATGGAATAATGGTATGGTCTGTAGGCTCGCCTACATAAGGGCCCAATTTTAATTCGTTTTTATCTCCATTTTTAAAATAAAAACCAACCCAATTGTAGTATGTTATATTGGCTTCTAATAATTCACAAATTTTTAAAAGAGCAGTGTCTACTGTGTTATTTGGATTAGAAACAATTGTTTCTACTTGAGGTTTTAGTGCTTCAAAAGTCATTGCTGTAAATTTTTTGGTAAAAGTATTTAAAAAGCCTTAATTTCAACCTTTCAAAATCTATAAATTTTTTAAATAATTAGTTGAAAGCCCTCATATTAAAATATAAGTCCGTCATAAAGTTTATTCTCACCTTTTTGTTGGTTTATAGTGTGTTGTCTTTAGGGTATAATTGGTATTTAAATGTTTCGAAAACATCTGTCAATGCATCAGATTATGTCTCCCATCAAGTTTCGAAACAGTCGGAATCACTTTTAAACGCTATCGGGTATAAAGCCCAAGTTGTTAAGCACGCAGACGAACCTTCCATGAAATTAATAGTTCGTGGTAAGTACGTCGCAAGAGTTATTGAAGGGTGTAATTCGCTAAGTATTATTATTTTATTCATCTCTTTTGTAGTGGCATTTTCAGGGCGATTTAAAACAACAGCACTTTTTATAATCTTTGGAAGTGTTATTATTTACTTAGTCAACGTCCTTAGAATAGTTATTCTTTCTATTGGTTTATACCACTATCCATGGCGCAGCGAACTGCTACATGTGGTTGTCTTTCCTGGTATTATTTATGGGATGGTTTTTTTGTTATGGATGTTATGGGTGAACAAATTTTCTAACATAGGTAAGAATAAGTCATGATTTCTAAAAAATACATTGGATTGCTTTTCTTAATCGGTTTACTCGTGGTCGTACGGGCCTTTGAAAATCAATTGTTTTATGACCCTTACTTAGTTTTTTTTCAAAACGACTATCTTTACATTGATTCTCCACGACGAGAAGTCTTTAAATTAATACTTTCTACTACGCTTCGGTTTTTTATAAACACTTTGGTTTCTTTAGCTATTTTATATGTTTTTTTTAAAGATTGGACCATTGTTAAATTTTCAGCCTTGGTTTATGCTTTTAGCTATGTTGTGCTTATTGTACTGTTTCTTTATTTTGTAACCAACCCGAAACAGGAAGACTATGTCATTTTTTTTAACATTCGTCGTTTTTTAATACAGCCGTTACTATTACTACTTTTATTACCAGCATTTTATTATCATAGAAAAGGAGCTTAGTTGCTTATAAAATGTGTGGTAAATGGCCTTGTCTTTTTTCTTTTTTGTAACTTTGTCTCGGTGAAAAAAACCTTACATCACGTGTTTTCTTTTTTTATGGCGTTTGCTGTATTGTTTTCAACACTATCTTTTACTGTTGAATCTCATTACTGTGGTAACCGTTTGGTAGATACTGCTGTTTTTACTAAAGTTAAAAGTTGTGGCATGGGGACTTCAGCTAGTATACCCGTAAAAAAAGGGTGTTGTAAAGACAAGGTAGAACTAGTAAAAGGGCAGGATGAATTAAAATTAAATAGTAGTGAAGCTTTAGATTTTGATCAGCAATTTGGTCTCGCCACTTTGATGTATTCTTACGGTTCTCTTTTTAAGGGCATGTCTAAGCTAGTCTTTCCTCATAAAAATTACAGACCACCTCATGTCATCTGCGATATTATTATTTTAGGTGAAACATTCCTCATTTGATCTCATAGGTTCTTATTATTAGATTTCCAGCTTACGCGGAAGTGAAAAGAATACTTAACAATCCATTATTTACAATGACACAAACATATACAGTTACAGGAATGACCTGTAATGGCTGTAAAACGTCAGTTGAAAACAAACTGAACGCGTTATCACAAGTAAAAAACACTATAGTAGATTTAGAACATGCCGAAGCGACTATAGAACTGTCTCAGCATATTTCAATACAAGAATTACAAGATGTATTACCCGATAAATTCTCAATTACTGAAAAGCAGAGTAAAAATGCTTTTAGAACATTAGAAGTAGAAAAAGAGAAAAGTGATCTTCAGCAATTAAAACCCTTGTTTTTAATCTTTGGATATATTACAATCGCCGCAATACTCATGCACTATAAGCGTTGGAATTGGAGTGATTTCATGCTCGATTTTATGGGCTTATTTTATATCGTCTTCAGCTTCTTTAAGATTTTAGATTTAAAAGGGTTTCCGGACTCTTTTAAAATGTACGACCCTCCGGCAAAAGGAATCCCAGGTTATGCTCAAATCTATCCTTTTATAGAATTGGTTTTAGGCGTGTTATTTTTACTGCGGGTTCAAATTCCGCTGGCTCTAATGATAACTATAGTTGTTTTAGGGATTACAACTTACGGGGTTACTAAAGCACTATTAAATAAGCGAACTATTTCCTGTGCGTGTTTAGGGACAGCCTTAAAATTACCAATGACTAAAGCAACATTTATTGAAAACACAATAATGATTATTATGGCGATAATCATGTTGCTAAGCATGTCGGGGGTATGAGAAAGTTAACGTTTTTATGCCTTTTTTTATCCTGTTTATTGAGCGCTCAAAACGAGGTGAGTGGTATTGTTACCGAGGTTACTTCCAGTAATAAAATGTTGCCCTTGGTTGGGGCTAATATCTATTGGCTAAACACGACCGTTGGCACAGTAACCGATTTTGATGGTAAATTCACTTTAGAATACAAGAAAGCGTACTCCAAGTTAGTTGTGAGTTATGTAGGGTATAAAACCGATACGATTACAGTTCATTCGCCCAAATTTATTAAGCATATTTTAAAGCCTACTAGTGCGCTTGATGAAGTGAACCTTTCGGCGAAGAATAAAGCAACGGCCAAATCCTATTTACAAGCACAAAATATCATTACTGTAAGTAGTGATGAATTACTAAAAGCGGCCTGTTGCAATTTGGCCGAAAGTTTTGAAACCAATCCGTCTATTGATGTTAATTTTGCAGATGCGGTTACGGGTACCCGACAAATAAAAATGTTGGGTTTAACGAGTCCGTATATTTTGATTGCCACAGAAAATATTCCCTCAATTCGTGGTGCGTCGCAAGCATTTGGTCTCAGTTTTATACCAGGAACTTGGGTGGAAAGCATTCAAATAACAAAAGGCGCGGGGAGTGTGGTAAATGGATATGAAAGTATAGCGGGACAGATTAATACAGAGTTGGTAAAACCCACAACAGATAACCAATTCTTTTTTAATATGTATGGTGCTGCGAACGGTAGATTAGAGTTAAATACACATGTGAATACTACAATAAATGATAAATGGAATACGGGCTTGTATCTGCATGGCAATTTGAGAAATGAAAAATTTGATAGAAATGACGACTCTTTTTTAGATGTACCACTTGCGAAACAAGTGAATGTTATGAACCGCTGGCAATATACCAACCAAGAAAAGGGCTTGGTGAGTTTTATTAATTTTAAATATTTAAACGACCAAAAACAAACGGGACAAATTGATTTTAATCCAATTGCTCATGTGTTAACCACTAATAATTGGGGAAGTGAAATTGATACCGAGCGTTACGAAATTTCAGCAAAGCTAGGGTATGTCAATGCCGAGTTACCTTGGCAAACCATAGGGTTACAGACGGCTTTTAGTGGTCATGAACAAAACTCCTATTTTGGCTTAAGCAAGTATAATATTAATCAAAATAGCTTGTATATCAATACGATTTATAATAGTATCATTAGTGATTCTAGGCACAAAATTAAAACGGGTGTAAGCTATACTTATGACCATTATGATGAAGTAGTTAATACAGAGAATTTTGAAAGAACAGAAGCCGCAATTGGGGCTTTTTTTGAGTACAATTACGATAGTTTAGAAAAATTAAATCTTACGGCAGGCCTGCGAGTAGATCAACACAATTTACTAGGTACATTTATAACCCCGCGTTTGCATTTGCGTTATACCGCTTGGGAAAAAGGAGTGTGTAGAGCTTCTTTTGGGAGAGGAAAACGTAGTGCCAATATTTTTGCTGAAAATCAAAAGGTATTTGCTACTTCGAGGATAATAAATATATTAGAGACTAGTGGGGAAATTTATGGACTAGACCCTGAGATTGCTTGGAACTACGGGGTGTCTTTTTTACAAGGCTTTAGAGTATTTGGCAGAAAAGGGGATCTCACATTAGATTATTATAGAACCGATTTTAAAAACCAAGTGGTTGTAGATTATGAAAATGCTCTAGAGGTGAATTTCTATAATTTAAAAGGGGATAGTTATGCAAATAGTTTTCAAATTGAAATGAATTATGAGCCTTTTGATCAATTTGATGTAAGACTAGCGTATAAAAATTATGATGTAAAAACACAGTATAATTCTCGTAAATTAGAGAAGCCCTTAACACCAAAGCACCGGTTTTTTGCCAACGCTTCTTATGAAACACCAATCCGTAACAACTCA
Organism: Lacinutrix neustonica; assembly: GCF_026625145.1. Taxonomy (GTDB): domain Bacteria; phylum Bacteroidota; class Bacteroidia; order Flavobacteriales; family Flavobacteriaceae; genus Lacinutrix; species Lacinutrix neustonica. Next base: position 3,062,656 of record NZ_CP113088.1, read on the forward strand.
AAATGGAAGTTTGATGCCACATTTAATTGGTTGGGAGAGCAACGGTTTTCATCAACAATACGTAACCCATTACCCTATAAATTACCAGACTATTCACCAACGGTTAGTACCTTAAACACACAAATAACAAAAGTGTTTTCTCCAAAGTTTGAAATGTATTTAGGAGCCGAAAACATAACTAATACAAAACAAGACCATCCTATTTTAGCCGCAAATGATCCTTTTGGTTCAAGTTTTGATACTACATTTGTATATGGTCCTATTTTTGGGGCGAGTTATTACGCAGGATTAAGATTTAAAATAAAATAAAACAAAAAGATATGAAAAAATTAGTAATAGTAGTACTAGTAGCCCTTGTAAGCGCAACCACTTTTGCGCAAAATAAAAATGCCAAAGCCTCTATTGAAGTAGATGGTGTTTGTATGATGTGTAAAAAGCGTATCGAGAAGGCAAGCTTAAACACTAAGGGAGTCAAATCTGCGATTTGGAATGTTGAGACCCATGAGTTAAAATTGATTTTTGATGAACGTAAAGCGAGTCTTGAAATCATAGAGAAAGCGGTTGCAGCTGTTGGTCATGATACAAAAACACTAAGAGCGACCAATGAAGCTTATGCTACCGTGCACCCCTGTTGTAAATATAGGGAAGAGGCTGTTAGGGAGGAACACAAAGATTAGGTGCTTATAAAGCGCTCAATAAATGAAAAAGCCTCATTCTATATTTTAGAATGAGGCTTTTTTTTATTTGATAAGACTAGATTACATCATGCCGGGCATACCACCACCCATTGGCATTCCGCCACCAGCAGGAGCATCTTCTTTAATATCTATTAAAGCACACTCTGTGGTTAAAATCATACCTGCTACAGACGCCGCATTTTCTAGTGCAATACGTGTCACCTTTTTAGGATCTATAATTCCAGCTTTCAACATATCAACATACGTTTCCGTTTTAGCATCATATCCAAAGTCTTTTTTACCTTCCGATACTTTGTTAACCACAACACTTCCTTCTCCACCAGCATTTTCAACAATGGTTCTTAAAGGCGACTCTATAGCTCTTGCTACAATTTGAATTCCTGTGGTTTCGTCCATGTTTTCAGTAGTGATTTTCTCTAAAACAGATTTAGCTCTTATAAAGGCTACACCACCACCAGCAACAATACCTTCTTCTACAGCAGCTCTTGTAGCATTTAAAGCATCGTCAACACGGTCTTTCTTTTCTTTCATTTCTACCTCACTAGCAGCGCCAACATATAGTACTGCAACTCCGCCAGCTAATTTAGCTAAGCGTTCTTGAAGTTTTTCTTTGTCATAATCGCTAGTTGTAGATTCGATTTGTGATTTAATTTGGTTGACTCTATTCTTAATTAAGCTTTTGTCACCAGCACCATTTACAACGGTAGTGTTGTCTTTATCAATAGAGATACGTTCTGCAGTACCAAGCATTTCTAAAGTGGTGTTTTCTAGTGTGAAACCACGTTCTTCAGAAATTACTGTACCACCAGTTAAAATAGCAATATCTTCTAACATCGCTTTACGTCTGTCTCCAAAACCTGGCGCTTTTACAGCCGCTATTTTAAGAGAACCACGTAATTTATTCACCACTAAAGTTGCTAAAGCTTCACCATCGACATCTTCAGCAATAATTAATAATGGTTTTCCCGTTTGAGCAACAGGCTCTAATACAGGCAATAAATCTTTCATTGTAGAAACCTTTTTGTCATATAATAACACATAAGGATTTTCTAAATCTGCAATCATTTTTTCGCTATCGGTAACAAAGTATGGAGATAAGTAACCTCTGTCAAACTGCATGCCCTCAACAACATCTACATACGTATCTGTGCCTTTAGATTCTTCAACAGTAATTACACCCTCTTTTCCAACTTTACCAAAAGCTTTTGCGATTAAATCACCAATAAGTTCATCGTTGTTTGCCGAAATGGAAGCGACTTGCTTAATCATGTCTGAAGAATTTTTAACCTCTTTAGCTTGTTTTCCTAAGTCTTCAACAATGGCTTTTACTGCTTTGTCAATACCACGTTTTAAATCCATTGGATTTGCACCAGCGGCAACATTTTTTAAGCCTTCTTTAACAATAGCCTGAGCTAAAACAGTTGCAGTAGTAGTACCGTCACCAGCTAAATCGTTGGTTTTAGACGCTACTTCTTTAACCATCTGTGCGCCCATGTTCTCTAATGGGTTTTCTAATTCTATTTCTTTCGCGACACTAACGCCATCTTTTGTAACTATTGGAGCACCAAAAGAGCGTCCAATAATAACGTTTCTCCCTTTTGGGCCTAAGGTTACTTTTACTGCATTTGCTAATGCATCTACGCCTCGTTTTAATCCGTCACGTGCTTCTATATCAAATTTTATGTCTTTTGCCATATTTTATTTTTTTAGCTTTTAGCTATAAGCGCTTGGCTGTTAGCTAAAAGGAATAATTAATAGTGTTTTATTTTAAATGTTTTTAGGCTTAAGGCCTAAAGCCAAAAGTTATTTAGATGATTGCCATGATGTCTTCTTCACGCATCATTAAATACTCGGTACCTTCTAATTTTAATTCTGATCCGTAATATTTTCCATAAAGTACGGTGTCTCCAACTTTAACCGTCATCGGTTCGTCTTTTTTGCCTTTACCAACTGCCATAACAGTTCCTTTATGTTGTTTTTCTTGAGCGCTATCAGGAATGAATAATCCGTAAGCTGTTTGCGTTTCTGCTGGTAGAGGCTCTATAAGCACTCTGTCTGCTAATGGTTTAATGTTTATTTTACTCATTATTATAAGTTTTTATTAATTAAGATTGTTTAATGCTTTAATAGGAAGCTAAAAATGTGCCAATAGCAGGTTACTGACAAACTTACAGCCCTGTTTATGGAACGGTTGTAAACAAAAAAAATACCAACGCTAGCGTTGGTATTTTTTTTGTTTTTAATGAGTACGTGTTTTATTTTGTACTATCTGCAGGTTTTGCGGTGTCATTAGTATTTGGTGTCACAGCGGCAGGAGCAGGCGTTTCAAGCGCATCCGGATCTAAAGCAGTTGAGTCTTCCTGAGCGATTCCTGCTCTTGGTATGGCTAAACTAGATAATAGGATCAGTACAACTAAAATGGTACTTAACGTCCAGGTGCTTTTGTCTAAAAAGTCTGTAGTTTTCTTTACACCTCCTAATTGTTGTGTACCACCTCCGCCAAAAGAAGACGAAAGTCCACCTCCTTTAGGGTTTTGTACCATAATTACAACTATTAGTAAAAAAGCGACTACTACTATGAGTGCTAAAAATATTGTAAACTGTCCCATTATTCTTTTAATTTATTCTTGTAATTGTTTTATTGCTTTAATTTGGTCTGCAAAGAAACCACTTTTTTCTCGGATATTTCAAAATTAAAATCTTGTAAGATTGAATTGCCTTAGTGTAGTTTTTTTGTTCGACATAAATTCTAGCTAAAGTCTCTGTCATTAAGGCTTCAGGCTGTATCATTTGAGCCTTTGCAATGTTGTGTTTTGAAGCAGATGTTTTTTTAGCTTCTAATTTCGGGTTTTTTTCTATAAACTTTTCTATTAGCGCAAACTTTTTTGCCTGAGTTAAGGTATTGCTTTTATTGTCATCTATACATTCTTCAGAAGTGTTTTCTTCCTTTTCTAATTCCCGATTAATGGGCTTGAAATGGGTTAAGCTTAACCATTCGTTAAAGGAATGCGTTTCTGCTTTGTCAAAATTTAAAGGTTTACCTAGGTTTAAAACCTGTTCCGCAGACTGTAGATGTCCTTTAGAAATTCCAGTTTTGTCTTCCAGCTCTTGAGAAGGATCTAATTCAAAGTTGGCGACTTCCTTAATTTTAATTTTAGGCTGAAATAATTCCGGATCTAGCGTTTTTTTTGAGTCTTCCAGGTGTTGCTTTAAAATGGCATCAATAGTGACACTTTTAGTGGTAGGCAAGTCTTTAGAATAGACTTTAATATCTGTTGTTTGTGTTGTGTTTTGTTTTATGTGCTGAGATATTTCATTTTGTTGAAAATTTTCAGAGGTGATAAAATCAAACAAAATACTACGATCTGTAGTATAAGCCGCGGTGGTTTTTAATGCTTGATTGTATTTGAAACTCTCCGTATTTTTTAGTCCTTTGAGATATAAAGCTCCGGCCGATTGAAAATATGGAAAGGCGTCTACCACCGCTTTTAAGTTTTCTGTTTGAGACTTAGTCACCAGTTTGGGTTTACGTAGTAATTCTGTATAAGTTCCTTTGTCCATTAACTTACCATTTTGCTAATGAGTCATTAAAAACATCCTGAGTAATGCGTTGAAAAATTTCCTCGAATGCAGTGGCCTTTATACTACCGGATAATTGCGAAGAACCCTGATAATCGTAAAAGAAAGAGTAGGTTTTTTCAAAATCGTCTTCCTCATTTTGCTTATTATAAAAACGCACTAAAACACCAATGGTTAATCGGTTTTGTGCAGCGGTATTGTTCGCTGTAGCAGTGGTTGGAGAAATGCGATATTCTGTAATTTCGCCTTCGTAAACGAGGTCGCCATTTGATGTTACTAATTCTAAATTGGTTTGATTCTGAATTAAATCTTGTAGAGCTAAAGTAAAATCTCTGTCTAAACCAGGTTCTATTAATTCTGCATTATTTTGAAAGTAATTCACCTGATAGGTTTTTACTGAAGCATCGATGTTCGTTCCGCTTAGGGAATACGCCCCACAACCTAAAAGCGTTGTGGTTAAGACGATAGTTAATAGGTGTTTTATGTATCTCATTGACCATTTTTTTTATTCTTACAAAGGCGGAATTTTAATGTGTAATAACGCCATTTTACAAATCAAATTGTTTTATTTTTCTATATAAGGTACGTTCGCTTATCCCCAACTCTTCAGCGGCTAACTTACGTTTTCCTTGGTGTCTTTCTAGCGATTTTTTAATGAGTTCTAATTCTTTATCGTGAAGCGAAAGGGTTTCCTCTTCTTCTATTTCTTCAGCGAAATGATACTTGTCGTTAACATCTGTAGGATATGTTTTTGTAGGCTCTGCATTTTGTGGTATGGACAATACTTGTAAATCTTCTATAGCATCTTCATAATCTGAATCGTTAGTATTGTCGCCATAAATTTTTTCAATTAAACCTTCATGGTCTTTTTCAACCTCTTTTGTATTTCCACTTTTCATTAATTCCATGGTTAGCTTTTTTAAATCATTTAAATCGGCTTTCATATCAAATAAGACTTTGTAAAGGATTTCACGTTCGCTACTAAAATCACTTTCAGACTTAGAGGTTTTAATTACAGCAGGTAAATTAGAACTACCAGATGGTAGGTATCCTTTTAAAGTATCGGCAGAAATCAATCTGGTTTGCTCTAAAACCGAAATTTGTTCAGCGACATTTCGTAATTGTCTTATATTTCCACTCCATCGAAATTTAAGCAGGATTTGTATGGCGTCGTCCGTAAGTTTTATGGTTGGCATTTTGTACTTCAATGCAAAATCACTTGCGAATTTTCTAAACAATAAATGAATGTCTTCTTGTCGCTCGCGTAAGGGCGGTAAGTTAATGTCTACGGTACTTAATCTATAATATAGATCTTCGCGAAATTGCTCCTTTTTAATGGCATCAAACATGTTAACATTTGTTGCAGCGACGATACGTACGTTGGTTTTTTGAACTTTACTGGAACCCACTTTTAAGAACTCGCCATTTTCTAGCACACGCAATAGGCGTACTTGTGTGGTTAAAGGTAATTCGCCTACTTCATCTAAAAAAATGGTGCCACCATCGGCCACTTCAAAATAGCCATTTCTAGTGGCTGTTGCTCCAGTAAACGCCCCTTTTTCATGTCCAAAAAGTTCACTATCGATAGTGCCTTCTGGTATGGCTCCACAGTTTACAGCGATGTATTTGTTATGTTTTCTATGCGAGAGTTGATGAATAATCTTAGGAATGCTCTCTTTACCAACGCCACTTTCTCCAGTGACTAACACAGAAATATCTGTTGGAGACACCTGGATTGCTTTTTCAACAGCGCGATTTAAAGCGGAATTATTGCCTATAATCCCGAATCGTTGTTTTGTTGCTTGAATAGACTCCATAAAATTAATTGTTTTTACTTAAACTAATCGCTTCACCTATTAGTGTCGCTTTGGTGCAATCTGTTACTCTTACATTAACAAAATCGCCAATAGAATACTGTTCTTTATTGAATACGCAAACAATATTAAATTCACTACGTCCGGACCATTGGTTTTTCGATTTTTTAGATTCTTTTTCAATGAGAACTTCTACTGTTTTCCCTAAATGTTCTTGAGTTCTTAAGGTGCTATGTTTTAGCTGAAGCTCAATAATTTCACTTAACCGTCGGCTTTTGGTCGCTTCAGGAATGTCATCTTCTAATTTGCGTTCGGCAAGTGTTCCAGGTCGTTCTGAATAGGTAAACATATAACCAAAATTATACTTCACGTACTCCATTAAAGAGAGTGTGTCTTGATGGTCTTGTTCGGTTTCTGTTGGGAAACCAGTAATCATGTCTTGACTTATAGCACATCCGGGAATAATCTCACGAATATTATCGATTAATGTAAAATATTCTTCACGTGTATGCAGTCTATTCATTTCTTTTAAAATGCGGTTGCTACCACTTTGTACTGGGAGATGAATGTGATTGCAAATATTATTGTATTTAGCCATGGTGCGAATCACTTCTAAACTCATGTCTTGAGGATTCGATGTTGAAAAACGAATGCGCATTTTAGGCTGGGTTTCAGCACAGATTTGTAATAGTTTTGAGAAATCTACAGCGGTAGCCTTTTGTATTTCTGAAGCTTTACTGAAATCTTTTTTCAAACCACCACCGTACCACAGGTAACTGTCTACATTCTGTCCGAGTAAGGTAATTTCTTTAAAGCCTCTACTCCATAAATCGTTAACTTCTTCGATAATGCTTTGTGGGTCACGACTACGCTCACGACCTCGAGTAAAAGGTACCACACAAAATGTACACATATTATCACAACCACGAGTAATAGATACAAAGGCCGTAACGCCATTGCTGTTTAAACGCACAGGAGAAACATCTCCATAGGTTTCATCTTTAGATAAAACGACATTAATAGCGTCTCGACCATCTTCCACTTCAGCTAACAAATTAGGTAGATCTTTATAGGCATCAGGCCCGACCACCAGATCCACAATTTTCTCTTCTTCTAGAAACTTGCTTTTTAAACGTTCTGCCATACAGCCTAACACGCCCACTTTCATTTTAGAATTGGTGCGTTTAACCGCGTTATATTTTTCTAGGCGTTTGCGAACCGTTTGTTCGGCTTTATCTCGTATAGAGCAAGTGTTCACTAAAACTAAATCGGCTTCTTCGAGATTGTTAGTGGTGTTATACCCTTCTTTATCTAAAATGGAAGCCACAATTTCACTGTCACTAAAATTCATAGAACACCCGTAGCTTTCAATAAAAAGTTTTTTAGTGTTTTTCTCTTTCTCCTTTAATACAAGCGCATGCCCTTGTTTCGTTTCGTCAATTGTTTTTTCCATAGATGTACTGAAAAAGTGTATCAGTCAATAAGTGGACAAAGATAGATTATTTTATAGAATATGACAATATGACAGTGTGTTAAATTATGCTAAAAGCGATTAAATTAGGTTCATAAATTTTTTTTCATATACCTTTGTAGCTTCAAAAAATCGAAGAATGGCGAAGAATTTAGTAATAGTTGAGTCACCTGCAAAGGCTAAAACAATTGAGAAATTTTTAGGAAAAGACTTTAAAGTGGAATCAAGTTATGGGCATATTTCCGACTTGCCTTCCAAAGAATTAGGTGTAGATGTTGAAGGTGATTTCGATCCAAAATATGAAGTTTCTACAGATAAAAAAGCAGTCGTTAAAAAGCTGAAAGATTTAGCTAAGAAAGCAGAAATGGTTTGGTTAGCTAGTGATGAAGATAGAGAAGGAGAAGCTATTGCGTGGCATTTGGCAGAATCATTAGGGCTGGACAAAAATAAGACAAAACGGATTGTATTTCATGAGATTACAAAATCGGCTATTCAGAAAGCGGTAGAGAACCCAAGACAAATTGATTACGATTTAGTCGATGCACAGCAAGCGCGTCGTGTATTAGATAGAATTGTAGGCTACGAATTATCCCCTGTATTATGGCGTAAAGTAAAAGGTGGATTGTCTGCAGGACGTGTGCAATCTGTTTCTGTGCGCTTAATCGTAGAGCGTGAACGTGAAATAAATGAATTTGAACCCGAAGCGTCTTATAGAATTGATGCTGAATTTTCAAATGAGGACGGACAGTCTTTTAAAGCAAAGCTGCCTAAAACGATTAAAACGAAAGCACAAGCTTTAAAATTCTTAGAGCAAAATGCGAATACCACATTTAAGGTTTTCGATTTAGAAAAGAAGCCAGCTAAAAAGGCACCTGCCGCACCATTTACAACCTCTACATTACAGCAGGAAGCGTCACGTAAACTCTATTTTTCTGTAAGTAAAACCATGAATATGGCTCAGCGTTTATACGAAGCTGGTTTGATCACTTACATGAGAACCGATAGCGTAAACTTAAGTGATGAAGCTCGAAAAGGTGCCGAAAAAGAAATCACAGAAGCTTATGGTAAAGCCTATTCAAAAGAACGAAAATATAAAGGTAAATCTAAAGGCGCTCAGGAAGCCCATGAGGCCATTCGTCCTACAGACTTTTCCGTGCACTCTGTAGATTTAGAGCGTGATCAAACAAGGTTATACGATTTAATTTGGAAACGCGCCATTGCCTCACAAATGAGTGAAGCAAAATTGGAACGTACTAATGTGAAAATTAAAGCAGCAGCACATAATGATATCTTCACGGCTAATGGAGAGGTTATCACTTTTGATGGGTTTTTAAAAGTGTATTTAGAAGGTACCGATGATGAGGATGTGGAGCAGGAAGGCATGTTGCCAGCAATGAAAGTAAATGAAGCCTTGCTTAATAATTACATTACCGCAACAGAGCGTTATTCAAGACCACCTTATAGATATACAGAAGCTTCTTTGGTTAAAAAATTAGAAGAGCTAGGTATTGGGCGACCGTCTACTTACGCTCCAACAATTTCTACAATTCAGAATAGAAAGTATGTTGAAAAAGGAACCATTGATGGTAAAGAACGTGAATACACACAGCTAGTTTTAAAAAATGATAAAGTAAAAGATACCCTGCTTACCGAAAAAGTAGGTTCCGATAAAGGTAAGCTTGTGCCTACAGATATTGGAATGATTGTGACAGATTTTTTAGTGAATCATTTTGAAAGTATTTTGGATTATAGTTTTACTGCAAATGTAGAGGATCAGTTTGATGATATTGCAGAAGGTAAAGCCAATTGGAAGACGGTTATGAAATCATTTTATAAAGACTTTCACCCAAAAGTTGTTGATGTACAAGAAAATGCTGAACGCGAATCCGGAGAGCGTATTTTAGGGGAGGATCCAAAATCAGGAAAACGAGTGAGTGTCCGATTAGGAAAATTTGGACCTATGGTTCAAATGGGGACGGTTGATGACGAAGACAAACCTACCTTTGCGAGTTTAGGGCCGGAGCAACAATTGGGAAGTATTACTTTTGAAGAGGCTATGGATCTGTTTAAACTTCCTAAAGCGTTAGGGGAATACAAAGGGGAGCCAATAGAGGTGAATAATGGCCGATTTGGACCTTATGTGAAATTTGGAAAGAAATTTATTTCTTTAGCGCCAGGACAAGATCCTTTAAGTATAGAAAAAGAGGAAGCTATTGAATTGATTAAAGAAAAAGAAATTGCAGATGCACCTATTTATACCTATAAAGGGGAAGGTGTTACCAAAGGCAAAGGACGTTTCGGTCCCTTTATTAAATGGGATGGCATGTTTATAAATGTGAATAAGAAATACGATTGGGACAATTTATCTGAAAAGGATATTATTGAATTGATTGAAACCAAGATTCAGAAAGAGATAGATAAGGTTATTCATAATTGGGAAGAAGAAGGCATTCGCGTGGAGAAAGCCCGTTGGGGAAGACATAATATTTTGCAAGGTAAGGTGAAAATAGAGTTGCCTAAAACAGTAGATGCGGTAGCATTGACTCTTGACGAAGTAAAGGGGATTATAGAAAAGAATGCGCCTAAGAAAAAGGCTGCTAAGAAAAAACCGGCAGCTAAAAAGAAACCAACGGCTAAAAAGAAAACGGTAGCTAAAAAGAAATAAATTATGAACTTTAATTTTTTATCGCCTGTTCAAGATGCCGTATTGGCTCACAACGAGTTATTGTCTATGCAAGCGTTAGGAAGGAAATTAAAAATTCATTCTCAACATACGGGGATACCGAGACTTAGAAGGCGTCTCTATAGCGATTATAGGTGTGTTAGAAAACCGTAACGATATAGATTATATCGGGGAAGCGTTTCAGCTTAATGAAGTTAGAAAATCTTTTTACGCGTTGTTTCCAGGCAGTTGGAACACCACCATTGCGGACTTAGGAGATATAAATAAAGGAGAATCTGTTGAAGATACGTACTTTGCACTCAAAACGACCGTTTCCATTTTAGTGCAAAAAAAAATCATTCCAATCATATTGGGCGGTAGCCAGGATTTAACTTATGCCATATATCGTGCTTACGATAATTTAATGCCAATGGTTAATGTGGTGAATGTCGATTCGTGTTTCGATTTAGGAGATTCTACAAAACCAATTAAAAATAATAGTTTTGTGGGGAAGATCATATTAGACCAACCCTATAATTTATTTAATTATGCCACGGTAGGGTATCAAACGTATTTTAATTCTCAAGAAGAAATAGACCTCATGGAGCGTTTGTATTTTGAGGCTTACCGATTGGGGGAGGTCTCAAACGATATCACTTTAGTGGAGCCCGTGATGCGTGATGCAAATATTGTTAGTATCGATTTAGGTGCGGTCAAAGCGAGTGAAGTGAGCTTAAAGCAACGTATGTCTCCCAATGGTTTAGATGGAAAAGAAATATGTGCCGTTGCACGTTATGCCGGAATTAGTAATAAAGTATCGACTTTTGGTATTTTTGAATACAAACCCTCTTATGACGACGAGATAACCGCTATGTTAATGGCTCAAATGCTATGGTATTTTGTTGAAGGAGTGAATTGTAGAATAAAAGACGATGATTTTTTGAATGATGACAATCATCAGAAATTTACTACATTCGCCGACTCTGAAGAATTAATATTTTACAAAAGTTCTAAAACAGGACGTTGGTGGATTGAAATACCTTTTTTAGTAAATGTTAATAATAAATTAAAAAAGCATACGTTATTACCTTGCACGCATAAAGACTATCTTGATGCCTGTGATGGAGAAATACCAAATAGATGGTATAAAGCATATCAAAAAAACAGCGTTTAAAATCGAACAACAATTATTTTAACATAATATTTATCGTTAAAAAGCGTTTTTTTTACGATGAAATGTAAATTTTTTAGTTAAAAAGTTGTTTTTTAGGAAATATATAAATATGTTTACGGTCTTAAAAAAATCTAGAGTATATAATTAACCTCGAGTTTTACAATGAATATGAAGAAATTTGTAGTATTAACGGCAGTTTTAGCACTTTTATTTAGTTGCGGGTCTAAGGACAATGGACAATTAGTAGGTGTTAAAGGTAAAAAATGGCATCCGAGAAAAGCCTTACGGTATGACATTAGTACCAGGAGGTGCATTTATTATGGGTAAAGCTGATGATGATTTAGCTGGAATTCAAGATGCGCCTGCAAAGACAGTTACTGTTAGAGCATTCTATATGGATGAAACAGAAATCACTAATAGTGAATATCGCCAGTTCGTAGAATGGGTTAGAGACTCTACTATTAGAACAAAACTCGCCATCTTAGCGGACGAAGTAGGAGAAGTTCCTGGTAACGGAGGTATTGGTGAATTTGCATTTAAAGATGCCGATTCTTCTAATATGACGCCTTACGAGAAGTATATGATTGACAACTACAGTGGTCTAGGAGAAACCGGTTATGAAGGAAGAAAGTTGAATAGAGATATTGATCTTATTTTCGATACGACTGAATATCCGGATGAATACTATGTAGAAGTTATGGATACCATGTACTTGCCTATTGAAGAGTCGTATAATGGATCACGTACTTGGGATGTTACCAAGTTTAAGTTTCAATATACCTACATGGACATCGCTAAAGCAGCAAAAAACAAAAATTTACGTCGTAAAGATGTTATTCATAAAGAAGAAGTAACCATCTATCCAGATACTACAGCATGGATTCGTGATTTCGCGTATTCTTATAATGAGCCAATGCACAATGATTATTTCCGGCATGACGCTTACAGTGAATATCCAGTAGTTGGAGTATCTTGGAAACAGGCGAAAGCCTTTTGCCAATGGAGAACCATGCATCACAATGCGTATAGAAAAGAGCGTAAAAGACATTTTGTAAACTCTTACCGTTTGCCTAGTGAGGCAGAATGGGAATACGCAGCGAGAGGAGGCTTGCAAGCAGCAACTTTCCCTTGGGGTGGTCCGTATGCTAAAAATGACAGAGGTTGTTTTATGGCAAACTTTAAGCCTTTGCGTGGAGATTATGCCGCAGATCAAGCACTATATACGGTAGAAGCAGATGCTTACGAGCCTAACGATTATAACTTATATAATATGGCAGGTAATGTGTCAGAATGGGTGAATGCATCATATGATCCAGGTTCGTACGAGTTTGCATCAACGATTAATCCAAGTGTTAACGATGCGAATAACCAACGTAAAGTGGTAAGAGGTGGTTCTTGGAAAGATGTTGCCTATTTCTTACAAGTAAGTTCAAGAGATTATGAATATGCAGATTCGGCAAGAAGTTATATTGGTTTCAGAACGGTACAAGATTATATGGGGACTGAAGTAACCTCAAATTCAAAAAGATAATTACAAAAAAAAACAAAAATAAACCCTACTTAAAAATTTAAATTAACTACGTAAAACTTAGAAATTATGGCACAACAAGGAAAAATCACAGTAACTAATATGATCTACGGATTAGGAGCGGCAATCGTAATCGTAGGTGCATTATTCAAAATCCAACACTGGCCATTGGCTTCAGAGATTTTGACGCTAGGTATGATTGTAGAAGCATTAGTATTTACTTATTCTGCATTTGAAAGACAAAATTCAGATTTAGATTGGTCATTAGTATATCCGAATTAGCTGGTGGAGCAGTGACTAAAAAAGGATTAAAAGAAGAACCTAAAGATGCTGAAGGTTTATTATCTAAAAAATTAGATAACTTATTAAAAGAAGCTAAAATTGATGGTGAATTAATGGCAAGCTTAGGTACTAGTATCAAAAACTTTGAAGGTGCTGCTAAAGGTATTTCTCCAACAGTAGATTCAATGGCTGCACAAAAGCGATATGGTGAGGAATTATCATTAGCTGCGGCACAAATGGAATCACTAAATAGCTTGTATAAAGTACAGATGGAAAGTGTTAATCGTCAGTCACTTATTAATGAAGAGTCGGTTGAAAATGCGACTAAATTAAAAGAACAAATGCAATCATTAGCATCTAACCTGTCTTCATTAAATGGAGTCTATGGTGGAATGTTATCTGCAATGAACAAAAACTAATTAGTCATTAGTATAATTAATAACTTAAAAACTAATTAGACATGGCAGGAGGAAAAGCATCTGCAAGGCAGAAAATGATTAACTTGATGTATTTAGTATTCATCGCAATGATGGCAATGAATATGTCAAAAGAAGTGCTATCAGCATTTGGACTTATGGAAGTGAAGTTTGCAAATGCAAATGAAGATACTGAGGCGAAAAACGAAGCGTTATTAGCAAATTTAGAAGTTAAGGCTGAAGAAAAACCAGAAGATTTTGCTGTTCCAGCTTTAAAAGCGAAACAGGTAAATGAAGTCTCAACACAGTTTTTCAAATACATCGAAACGATAAAAGTCGATTTGTTAAAGAGTGGAGATTACAAAGTTGATCCTAAAACTGGTAAATTGCCATTTGAGGAGATGGACAAAACAGATATTCCGGACGAAAAATGGTTTACAGGAGACCGTTTAACTAAAGAAGGTAAGGAAGTAATGGATAAAATTGAAAAGTATAAGAAAGATATACTTGATATTTTAGGAACAGACGTTAAATACCAAACGGCAATCGCAAGTTTTAAAAAGCGTTTTGATACTGATAAAGTAATGAATAATGATGGAAAGAAAATTGATTGGTTAAACTACCATTATCAAGGATTCCCAGCAATCGCATCTTACACAAAGTTAACAGCCATGCAAAATGATGTGATGGTAACAGAAGCTAATATGTTTAACCTATTTTTAGGGAATACATTAGATGCTGCAGTATCATTAAACAAGTTTAAGGCCATCGTATTAGCTGATAAATCTGCGTTTTTTGCAGGTGAAAAATTTCAAGGTAGAGTGGTCTTAGGTAAATATGCTAACGTAACACCGACAAAATTAACGGTTCAGGGTAAAGAAATTGATATTTCTGAAGCTATTGATTCTACTGGAGCGGCTAAATTAGATTTTAATGTTGGAAATGTTGGTGAGCATGAGATTGAAGGTAAGTTTACTTTCTTAGAAGATGGTAAGCCTTTAGAAATTCCAATTGTAGCTAATTATGTTGTAGTACCAAGACCTAATTCAGCAACTATTTCTGCAGATAAAATGAATGTGGTATATCGTGGTGTATCAAACCCAATGACCATTTCTTTTGCTGGTGTTCCAGGTAATAAAGTATCTGCTAGTGCACCAGGTTTATCAAAAGGAGGTAAAGTGGGGCAGTATACAATGGTACCAGGTTCTCGTAGAGAAGTGACCATTAGTGTTACAGCTACATTAGATGATGGCTCTAAAGTTAATGATAAAGCGAGTTTTAGAATTAAAGACATTCCTAAACCAGCAGGTCAAATGGCAGGACAAACAGGAAGTGTTTCATTACCACGTAACAATGTTGAGATTGGTAAAGTTTCAGCAGTCTTAGAGGAGTTTGATTTCGATTTACCTTTAACCGTTACTGGTTTTAAAATGAAAGTGGAAGGATTACCAAGTGTGTCAGTTTCACGGTAACAGAATGAATGCGCAAGCAAAAGCGGCTATCCGTAAGGCTAAAAGAGGATCTTCTATTCAAATATTTGATATTAAGTCTAGATCGAATGGACCTAGAATTAAACCGGCTGCGCCAATAGTTATAGAGTTGTCTAACTAATTACTTTATAATTAATTAAATTTAAAAAAAACAGTACAATGAACTATAAATCTTTATTAGCAATCGTATGTGGTGTGGTATTTACCTCTACTGCCTTTGCTCAGGCTAACATTTTAAATGCTAAATCTCCGGAAGAGATTGGTGTGAGAACTGACGAACAAAAAGCTTTAGATAACGATAAGCCGTTAGAATATGGTTATGTTGATGATAGAGATATCATGTTTGCTAAAATGACTTGGGAAAAAGTGATTCTAGATGAGCGTGTTAACTTTCCATTATACTACCCTGTAGATACTAATAATATTGGAAATAACAGACGTTCATTATACGATGTTTTAACAAAAGCCATTATAGATGGTAAGATTAAAAATGTATATAATGATTCTTATTTTACTGGTAAACGTACCTCAAAAGAATTGGCAGACATCACCACTAAGATTGATACCTTAGATATTGGTTATGATCAATTTAATGCCGATGGTTTTGTTGATCCAGAGTACATTACTACTAGAAAGATAGCATCATTTGATATTAGCGCCTACCTTATTAAAGGGTTGTGGTTTTTTGATAAACGTCAAGGAGAATTAAAGTACCGTCTTTTAGGTATTGCACCAGCAGCACCAGATGTTAACTTTATTGATTCTAACGATGAAGCGAATAGAAAACCAAATGCCCTATTTTGGGTATTCTATCCAGATGCTAGAGATGTGTTGCATGAAGCTAAATCATTTAACGCTAAAAACAGTGCCATACCATTTTCATTCGATCACATTTTAAACTCTAGACATTTTAATGCCGTGATAACACGAGAAGAAAATGTGTACGGTGACCGTAAAGTGGAAGATTACATCGCTGAAAATGCATTAATGCAACTCTTAGAGTCTGAAAGAATCAAAGAGAAAATAAGAAACTTTGAATTAGATATGTGGTCATACTAATTTGACTTATAATATTGTTTAAACGCTCACTTGAAAAAGTGAGCGTTTTTGTTTTAGAGCGATTCTTCAATCGATAAAGAATGCATTATCTTCGCGAAATAGTGCGCCATTATAATAGGTGTTAAGACGTATTATAGCACATTAAAACACCATCTTCCGAGTAAAAAGTAAAATTAAATGCAGATGAAAATTGATTATATCATAGTGGGCTGTGGTTTGGCAGGCATCGCCTTTTGCGAACAATTACTAGTTAATAACAAAACGTTTGTTGTTTTTGATGATAGTTCTCAGCAATCGTCTACCGTTGCGGGAGGCTTGTATAACCCAGTAACTTTAAAACGCTTTACCCCAGTTTGGAGAAATAAAGAACAATTAGAAATGGCGATAACGGCTTACGAAAGAATAGAACAGCGTTTAAAGCTGAAATTGGATTACAAAGTTCCTGTCTTAAGACGTTTTACCTCATTGGAAGAACAAAACAACTGGTTCATTGCTTCAGACAAAGAAGGTCTTGAAGCCTATATGTCTACCACGATCCTGAAAAACACAAACAAATGTATTGATGCCGCATTCGGTTTTGGAGAAGTGCTGCAAACAGGAAGAATTGATACTAAACTACTCATCGCAGAATACAAAGCCTTTTTAAGACAACAGGATTTGTTAAATGAAGACGCGTTCAATTATAATGCTTTAATTCACGGAGACGGTAGCGTAAATTATAATAATGTGGAAGCGAAGCACATCATCTTTGCTGAAGGTTTTGGAATACACAAGAACCCCTATTTTAAGCATTTGCCTCTAGAAGGCACTAAAGGGGAGTTGGTTACCATCCATGCGCCCGACCTAAAACTAGATTTTGTTCTAAAATCAAGCGTTTTTGTGATTCCATTAGGCAATGATTTATATAGAATAGGAGCTACTTACGAGCACAAAGATAAAACCAATACGATTTCAGCAGAAGCGAGAGAGCTGCTCTTAAATAAGCTTAATACGTTTATCAATTGCCCTTTTGAGGTGGTCAATCAGGTTGCAGGAATACGGCCAACCGTTAAAGACAGAAGAGCTTTGGTAGGAACACACAAAGCGTTTAAAAACTATCATATCCTCAATGGTTTAGGAACTCGAGGTGTAATGATCGCCCCCTATGTGGCTAAGCAGCTTTTTGAATCAATAGAACACCAAACACCTATAGAAGCCGTTATTGATAGTCGGCGTTTTGACTAATAAGACGTTTTGTTAATCAATAGCTTATTTGCGTTACGGGTAGTAGCTGAATCTTTTTTTATGAGATGGATGCCCAAAAAGCATTTAAGATTTCCCTTTTGATTTATCGTAGCTCATAAAAAGGTTAATCCAAATATTGCGAGAAATTCGAACAATGATGGGATAGAAAATAAGCATGACACTCACAATAGAAATAAAACCAACGGTTAGTGTACTTCCTAAAATGAAATAACTAATGACAAAAGCGGCAACAGCAAAAGCGATACCAACCCCATAACTCACATACATGGAGCCGTAGAAAAATGAAGGTTCTATTTTGTATTTAGTATGACATTTCGAGCAGCGCTCGTGCATTTCAAACAATTGAGACAAGGCGTATGGATTTTTATTTATGTACATGGATTCTTCATGACACTTGGGACAAACACCAGTAATTATAGCATATAATTTTGAGCCTTTTTTAAACATATAATTTAACGTACTTTTGCACTTTTATAATCAGAAACAAAAATAAGTTTTAAATGATTAAAACTTAGTAACATTAGTCACAAATTCTATGCTTAACATTCACAACTTATCCATTTCCTTTCAAGGCGAATATTTATTTGAAGATATTACTTTCAAATTGGGTAATGGCGACCGCATTGGTCTTATTGGTAAAAACGGCGCTGGAAAATCGACGATGTTAAAAATCCTTTCTAAAGAATTAGAACCCGATACAGGACAAATTGCTTCAGATAAGGAGTTGAAAATCGGATTTCTTAAACAAGATATCGACTTCGTTTTAGGACGCACCGTTTTAGAAGAGTCTTATCAGGCATTTACTGAAATTAAAGCGCTAGAAGAACAAATGGATGCTATAAATCATCAGTTGGCCGAGCGTACAGACTATGAAAGTGAAGGGTATAACCAGTTGATGATTGACCTCAATGAAGTGCAACACCAGTATGAGATTGTTGGTGGTTATAACTACAAAGGTGAAACCGAAAAAATCCTACAGGGATTAGGTTTTAAACGTGAACAATTTGATAATTTAACCGATACCTTTTCAGGCGGGTGGCGTATGCGTATTGAGCTAGCAAAATTATTATTACAAAATAATGATGTGCTATTACTCGATGAACCTACCAATCACTTAGATATAGAATCTATTATTTGGTTGGAAGGGTTTTTAAAGAATTACTTTGGAGCAGTAGTTATTGTATCGCACGATAAAATGTTTTTAGATAACGTAACGAATCGTACTATAGAAATTTCATTAGGACGTATTTATGATTATCCTAAACCCTACACAAAATATCCGGTACTGCGTGAAGAATTGCGAACCCAGCAATTGGCGTCACAGAAAAACCAGCAGAAGCAAATTGAACAGACCGAAAAACTAATAGAGAAATTTAGAGCCAAAGCCAGTAAGGCAACAATGGCACAATCTCTCATTAAAAAATTAGATAAAATAGATCGCATTGAAGTTGATGAAGATGATAATAGTGTGATGACTTTAAATTTTCCGGTGTCTATTACTCCTGGTAAGATTGTGGTAGAAACCAATGGTGTCTCTAAAAACTATGGAGAGAATCAAGTATTATCTAATATTGATTTGTTAATTGAACGCGATGCAAAAACCGCTTTTGTTGGACAAAACGGACAAGGAAAATCGACTTTAGCAAAAATTTTGGTTGGCGATTTAAAGCATGATGGACATTTAAAATTGGGACACAACGTGCAAATTGGGTATTTCGCACAAAATCAGGCAGAATATCTTGATGGGAGTAAAACCGTTTTAGATACCATGATCGATGCTGCCAATGAGACGAATAGAAGCAAGGTGCGGGATATTTTAGGATCCTTTTTGTTTAGAGGCGATGAAGCAGAAAAGTACGTAAGAGTACTTTCTCGGTGGAGAACGAAACCGTTTAGCGTTGGCCAAATTAATGCTGCAGCCGTTTAATGTGCTTATTATGGATGAGCCAACAAATCATTTAGACATCAAATCTAAAAATGTGTTAAAGGATGCCTTGAAACGTTTTGAAGGTACCCTTATTTTAGTATCCCATGATCGTGATTTTCTACAAGGCTTAACGTCTACGGTGTACGAATTTAAAGATGAGAAAATAAAAAAGTATTTGGGTGATGTGGATTACTACTTAGAACAACGTCAAGTTGAAAATCTTCGAGAAGTAGAAAAACGTACCGTAATAAAGGACGCACCTAAAGAAAAAAACAAACAGTCTTATGAAGATCAAAAAAAATTAAAATCTTTAAATAATAAGCTGAGTAATACAGAATCTAAAATCAATCAACTAGAGAAGGAGATTAAGGAGATTGATGTGGAATTAGCCACTAATTATGATGTCGCGGTTGCAAAGGAAAACTTCTTTGCTAATTACCGGAACAAGAAAAAGGAATTGGAGCGCTTAATGGGGAAATGGGAAGAGATTACCTTAGAATTAGAAGATTACGCTTAATCTTTTTAAGGTTATTTTAACACATAGCCGTTAAACTAAGGGTTAATTTTGTCGTCTTACCATCAAAAATAGGTTAATGCGCAAAATTATAATTTCCATTTTAGGAGTTTTACTTATTCTAGCTTCTTTATATATAGCTAAAAGTCTTATAGCCAATAAAAACAAACCAAAACCCGTACAAGCCAAGGTGATTAAAACGGTGTTTACCGATACGGTACAAAACACAACGATCCCTATAATTATACCTGCTAATGGCAGTTTAACAGCCAAACGACGTTTGGAATTATATGCGGAGGTACAGGGCGTGTTTAGAACTGGAAGCAAACTTTTTAAACCAGGTCAAAAGTACAGTGCAGGACAAACACTCATTCGTATAGACGCCGCAGAATATTATGCCAGTGTGCAATCTGCTAAGAGCAATCTTTATAACTCGTTGGCGGCCATAATGCCCGATTTACGCTTAGACTTTCCGGAGGTATTCAATAAGTGGCAAACCTATCTCAACGGTTTTGATTTAAACAAAACCACACCCAAGTTACCGTAAATGACTTCCGAAAAGGAAAATTATTTTATTACGGGTAGAGGTATTGTTACTAATTATTACAATGTTAAAAATTTAGAACAACGTCTATCAAAATATAACATCAAGGCACCGTTTACAGGAATTTTAACCGAAGCTTTGGTTACAGAAGGTTCCTTGATTAGAAGTGGGCAAAAATTAGGTGAGTTTATAGATGCCACAACTTATGAAATGGAAGTGGCGCTAAGCAAAACCTACGCGAGTTTACTTAAAGTTGGTGAAGCGGTTGTTCTTAATAATTTAGAAGGCACAGAAACTTATAACGGAACCATTTCTAGAGTTAATGGAAGTATTGATGCTACAACCCAAACCATTACCGCTTATATTGAAGTGAAAAATGAGGCTCTAAAAGAAGGCATGTACTTAGAAGCGCAATTAGACGCCAAACAAGAAACGAATGCCATAGAGATAGACCGGAATTTATTATTGGAGCGTCAGCAAATTTTTGTTATTAAAGATAGCTTATTGGATGTTATAGAGGTCAAGCCCGTTTATTTTTCAGAGACTAAAGTGATTTTAAAAGGCGTCCCAAATGGAACGGTCATCCTTAAGCGTCCGGTGCCTGGTGCGTATTCGGCATGTTGGTGAAAGCTTTTGAGGAAAAGGGAACAGAAGAACCAAACGTTAAAAAGTAATCATGAGAAAATTAATTGCTTACTTTATAAAATATCACGTGGCCGTGAATGTTTTTATTTTGGCCTTTTTTGCTTTTGGTATTCTTGGCGTTTTGTCTTTAAAATCGTCTTTTTTTCCGCTAGTAGATTCTAAAATTATTAATGTAAACATTACCTATCCAGGAGCCTCCCCTCAAGAAATTGAAGAAGGGATTGTACTTCAGATTGAAGATAATCTTAAAGGATTAAAAGGCATAGATCGGGTAACTTCGGTATCGCGAGAAAATAGTGGAACGATTACAGTAGAAATTGAAAAAGGCGAGAATATTGACTTCATGTTACTTGAAGTTAAAAACGCTGTAGATCGGGTGCCTTCCTTTCCTACGGGGATGGAGCCGCTCATCGTGGCCAAGCAAGAAGAAATACGTCAAACGATTTCCTTTGCTTTGAGTGGAGATGACATTCCGCTGGCAACGTTAAAGCAAATTGGACGGCAGGTAGAAAACGATTTACGGCGTATTGATGGCATCTCTCAAATTCAAGTCTCCGGGTATCCTGCTGAAGAAATTGAAATTGCGGTTAATGAAGCTAATTTATTAGCCTATAACTTGACGTTTAATGAAGTCGCGCAAGCCGTAAGTGCCTCTAATATATTGGTAACGGGAGGCACGATAAAAACAGATGCTGAAGAATATTTAATTAGAGCGAATAACCGGGCCTACTATGGCGATGAGCTGTCTAATGTTATCATTAGGGCATCCAATGATGGGAAAACAGTACGGTTAAAAGATGTGGCGATTATTCGTGATCGCTTTTCTGAAACACCGAATGCGACGTATTTTAATCAAAAATTATCCCTAGATATCACGGTAACCAGCACCAATAATGAAGATTTAATTTCCTCTGCAGATAAAGTTAAAGACTATATAGAAGATTATAATCAGAAATACAACAATGTCCGATTAGATGTCGTGCGCGATTTATCTATCACGCTTAATCAGCGTACTAAATTATTGACAGAAAATGCCGTAATAGGAATGGTTTTAGTGTTGGTGTTCCTATCGCTTTTCCTAAACACACGCTTAGCGTTTTGGGTGGCTTTTGGTTTGCCTATTTCGTTTTTAGGGATGTTTATTTTTGCGGGGCAGTTTGATGTGACTATTAACGTGCTGTCTTTGTTCGGAATGATTATCGTTATTGGTATTTTGGTAGATGATGGTATCGTTATTGCAGAAAACATTTACCAGCATTATGAAAAAGGGAAAACCCCTCAGCAAGCAGCCATAGATGGGACTATGGAAGTGATTCCACCAGTGGTTTCTGCTATTATTACGACGCTTCTAGCCTTCTCCTTATTTCTATTTTTAGAAAGTCGTATTGGAGAATTTTTTAGTGAAGTGTCCGTGATTGTCATCTTAACATTGCTCGTGTCATTGGTTGAGGCACTTATTATTCTACCGGCACATTTAGCGCATTCAAAAGCGTTAAGAACACAAGTTGTTGAGGAGAATCCTTCGAAAATGAAGCAATTCTTTTCTAAAATGCGTGTGATAAATAAAGCAGGAGACAATTTCATGGTATTCTTAAGGGATAAAGTGTATACACCTGCCATAACCTTTGTACTTCAATTTAAAATGTTGTCTCTTGGTCTTTTTGTCGCCTTACTGGTATTAACTTTTGGCGCGATTGGTGGCGGGGTGATTGGAGTCACCTTATTTCCTTCTATTGCCAGTGATACTGTTTCTATTGAATTGGATATGCCTAATGGAACGAATGTAAGGGTGACCGATTCTATTATTTCAATGATTGAAGAAAAGGCGTTTATTGTAAATAAAGAGTTTACTGAAAAATATTTTAAAGACAGTGATAAACAACTTTTTGAAAATACAATCCTAACACTCAACAGTAGTTCTAGCGCACGATTACGTATTAATATGTTACCAGGAGAAGAGCGGCCGAGACGCCATTCAATCTTCGTTAGTCGCTAATAGACTAAGAGAGTTAGTAGGCCCAGTAATAGGAACTGAGCGGTTAATTTTTGGATCTGGAGGTAATTTTGGAGGAAGTCCCGTTTCTGTGGCCCTTTTAGGAAACAATATAGAAGAATTAAAGGCGGCGAAAATAGAATTGAAACAAACATTAGAATCGAATCCATTATTAAAAGATGTTGAGGATAATGATCCTGCGGGGATTAAAGAAATTCGCATACAACTTAAAGAGAGCGCCTATTTACTAGGTTTAGATTTAAGAACTATAATGAGCCAAGTACGTGCTGGTTTTTTTGGTGTTCAGGCACAGCGCTTTCAGCGCGGTCAAGATGAAATACGCGTTTGGGTGCGTTACGATAGAAGTAATCGGGCTTCGATTAATGATTTAGACGACATGCGCATCGTAACACCAACGGGGCAACGGGTCACATTAAAAGACATTGCGGTGTATTCTATAGCTCGGGGAGATGTCGCTATAAATCACCTGGAAGGACAACGTGAGATTAAGGTGTCGGCAGATTTAAAAGACCCTAGTACCAGTGCAACGGATATTTTAGAGGATATAAAAACAGTCACCATACCACAATTACAATCTAAGTACCCAACAATTTCAGCCTCATTTGAAGGTCAGAATAGAGAGAAAGATAAGCTAGTAGGTTCTCACGGGCACTGCTGGCATTCCAATTTTATTGCTTATTTATATTACCATAGCCTTCACCTTTAGAAGTTATAGTCAGCCCATTTTATTACTTTTATTAGTGCCATTTAGTTTAACGGCTGTGGCTTGGGGACACTGGTTGCTTGGTTTCCCTGTTAACGTATTATCACTTTTAGGTATTATCGCGCTTATTGGTATTATGGTTAATGACGGTTTAGTATTGATAGGCAAGTTTAATAGTAATCTAAAAGAAGGGATGACCTTTGATGTCGCTTTATCTGAAGCAGGGAAATCACGCTTTAGGGCTATATTTTTAACGTCATTAACAACCGTTGCAGGATTAGCACCGCTTCTTTTAGAAAAAAGTAGACAAGCTCAATTTTTAAAGCCTATGGCCATTTCCATCTCTTTTGGTATCGCTTACGCCACGATATTAACACTTTTAGTGTTGCCACTTTTCTTAGCATTTAGCAATGATATTAAGAAAAACACCAAATGGTTAATTACAGGTAAAGACGTAAGTAAAGAAGAAGTAGAACGGGCTATTAAGGAACAAAATGAAGAAAATGAATATTAAACACACCATTCTTTTTAGTCTTTTTACGGGGTTACAAATCATATCTGCACAACAACTGCTAACTCCAGAACGTGCCGTTGCGCTAGCACTTGAGAATAATTACGGTATTAAAATAGCCAATAAAAATACAGATGTAGCCGAGAATAACTCAGGTATTTTAAATTCAGGATACCTGCCAACACTTACTGGTAATGCGGGGGCTACAATCGACAAGCAAAATACAGAAGGAGAGCTAGCCAATGGAGAAGTTCGCGTTGCTAATGGGGCTGAGACTCGGCGATATAACGCCTCAGTAAATTTAAATTACACATTGTTTGATGGTTTAGGGCGCTTGTATAATTACAAACGTTTAAAAGAAGAATACCAATTGTCTGAGCTGGAAGCTCGAGAAACGATTGAAACAACAATCATTCAATTGTTTTCTATTTATTATAGAATCGCTCAACTTTCAGAAAATACAGAGGTTCTACAACAAACTATTGTGATCTCAAGAGATCGATTAAAACGTGCAGGATATCAATTTGATTATGGGCAAAGCACAAAATTAGCGGTTTTAAATGCTGAAGTAGACATTAATAATGATAGTATTAGTCTTATAAATACGAAACAAGATTTGAAGAATACCAAGCGTGATTTAAAAGTGGTGTTAGGGAATTCCTTTTCAGAAGACTTTAACGTCGATACGGATATTGATTTTTTAATAGCACTAAATAAAACAGCGCTTCTTGAAAAAACAAAAGCGAACAATGTGGCTTTACTTCAAACAGAAAAAAATATTGCGATGCGTCAGTTTGATATAAAGACTAACAGAGCACAGTTTTTGCCAACCGTTGGTTTGGTGGGGTCTTATGGTTGGAACGAGTCATCTAACAACAGTCCTTTAGCCTTTACACTTCAAAGTACCTCTTCAGGCGTTTCAGCTGGTTTAAATTTAACATGGAACTTATTTGATGGTGGGAGCACGATCACCCGTGTTCGTAATGCGAAAATAGCGCTTGAAAATCAACAATTGCAAAAAGAGCAATTGGTACTTTCAATGGAGCGTGATTTTGAAAATGCCTGGGATGATTATGAAAATAAATTAACTATTTTTAGAGTACAGGAAAAGAATATTAAGACCGCACAAAGCAACTTCGACAGATCTCAGGAGCAATTTAAAATTGGTCAGGTGAATTCTATAGAGTTTAGACAAGCACAGCTAAACCTCATAAATGCAGAGTTAAGTAGAAATCAGGCAAAATATGAAGCCAAGTTATCAGAGTTAACACTATTACAATTAGCAGGCGAATTGTTAAATGTTCAATATTAGATAGATAAGTGCCCTGAAGTGCTAAAAGCGTTACGTCGACAAATTAAGGATAATTGGGGTTTAACGGCTGAAAACAAAATATAAAGATGCAGTTCATCGAAAATTTTTGCATTTAAACCTTATTAAGTTTAGTTTTACGTTGTAATAAGACCTAAACTTAACCTACATGAATACTTTGAAAATTACTTTTTTCTGCTTTTTTACAACGCTTTTTAGCTTCTCACAAGTTCCCGATATCGAAAAATCCGCATTAATGGCCTTGCATAATGCCACTAATGGGGCAGAGTGGAACACCAAGTGGGACGTTTCCCAACCTGTTGATACGTGGCATGGTATTACTGTAGAGGATCATAGTGTTGTTGCCATTAATTTGTCATTCAATAACCTTCAAGGTACCCTACCTCAAGAGTTAGGAAACTTAACCAAGTTACGTTCTCTTAATGTTGGGTTGAATAAAATAGAAGGAGAGATTCCTGAGAGCTTAGCAAACTTGAAAGCATTAACCTCTTTAGAATTGTTTTTAAATCAATTCACTGGTACTATTCCCATTTTCATCGCAGACCTTAAAAATTTAAAAACATTAGCACTATATAGTAATGCTTTTACAGGATCAATTCCATTAGAATTGATGACTTTAAAGAATTTAGAAATACTACAATTAGGTAGTAACTTTCTAACAGGAACGATTCCAAATGAAATGTTAGCCCTAACAAAACTTAAAAAATTAAGTTTAATTGATAATAAATTTGAAGGTATTATACCTGTAGAGTTAAGTGATCTCTCTAATTTAGAGGAGCTTATTCTTTCAGAGAATAAACTTACAGGCAACTTGCCTTTACAATTTAGCAAATTATCTAACCTTAATACTTTAATGGTGAGTGATAATGACATGGATGCCGATTATGTTACAGTGGTTGGCGATAAGGCGTATATAAAACAAATGTTAACGACTTACAATAATAGCTATGTTGCAGATAGAGACTAACGAGAAAATAAATAAATATTTTTAAAAGAGTTAACGTAACGGTTGACTCTTTTTTATTTTTACAAAAAAGGGAAACCATGTTTGAACATTTTTTTCAATGCCCCTATTGTTGGGAAACCATATCTATGTTATTAGATCCAAGTGTAAATAAACACACTTATGTTGAGGATTGTGAGGTTTGTTGTAACCCTATACAGGTAACACCACATTTTATTGACGCGGAACTTGTTGGTTTTGAGGCTTTAAATATTGAGCAATAATTTTTTGCAAATAAATACTTGTAATATATAAAAAGCATCGTATATTTGCAGTCCTAAATAATCAGATCGGCATTATGAACCGAAAGTTAAAAGCTAAAAAGAGGATTTAGACAGTATATCGCGGGATAGAGCAGTAGGTAGCTCGTCGGGCTCATAACCCGAAGGTCACTGGTTCGAGTCCAGTTCCCGCTACTAGTAAAATCAAGCCTTTCAAGAAATTGAAAGGCTTTTTTTATTTTACATAGTACAGAATAAGTACAGAATAATGGCAATCTCAGCATTCAATAGTTTTTAATACCAAATGCTTCTTTTTGATTATAATCGATATGAATTTTAGGGTTGAATAATAAATTCTGCCAAACCACAACCTTACTTCTTAATAAGGGAAGTTTATTATCATACAATATACCCGCAATTTAAACTCGTAAAATACTTCCATCAAAAGACTACGGCATAAAGCCAACGCTTCTTCCCCCACTCATTTATTCCGTTTCCTTTTGAGCCAAGATTTTATCTTCCGTTTGGTTCCTGCTCAAATATTGTTTAATCTAAAATTTGAGTATTATGACAACAAAAGCAAGTACTACAAGAAAGCGCAGTCAAACAAAAGTAACTGCGAAAGTTGAAGTGAACGGAAAGAAAACGCCAGCACTTCAAATTCAGAACCTAAGTATCGGAAAGATTATTCCCGACCCGATGCAGCCCAGGAAGACTTTTAATGAAATGCTGTTACTGCAGCTTTCCGAGAGTATCAAAAAACATGGTGTACTTCAACCAATTACAGTCCGAAAATCCAAGAATGATTATGTTATCGTGATGGGCGAACGCCGATATCGTGCAAGTAAGTTGGCAGGAAAAAAGACCATACCCTGTATCGTGAGAACTTATAACAACAATGATGTTCGGAAGTTCAAATCATCGAAAATCTGCAAAGACAGGATGTTGAGCCGACTGAAGAAGCCGAGGCGATTGCTTACTTAAGTGAAAAATATGCGCCTACTGAAATTGCGAAGCGATTGGGCAGAACGGATAACTTTATAAGACAACGACTCAAATTGGCAGGTTTGATAGAAGGCTTCAAACATTTTGTGCGCAATGGGGAAATGACCATTTCCTTGGGAGTAGGTGTCGCACTTTTTGAACCTGAAGAGCAACAAATGATGTTGGAAACGATGGGCGAGGATTTCAATGCGCATCAGATAAACAGGATGATTAAAGACCGGACCTATGATTTGGAAAAAGCATCTTTTAATGTAAGCGATAAAAAATTGGTTCCGAAAGCCGGGTCTTGTATAGAATGTCCGTTCAATGCAGCAAATCAAGGCAATCTGTTCGGCGAGGGTAAAATGGTCTGTACGAAAGCAGCCTGTTTCGAGACCAAGAAAAGCAGGTCGTTCTTGAATTTGATTGAGAAATCGAAGCGAGAGAAGATTCTTCTGATTCCTGAAATACGAAAGTATTGGGCAGATGACGAAAGCAATCAGCTCATCATATCGCAATTGGAAAAGAACGGATTGAAAGTCTATCTGCTGGATGATGTTGAAATCATAGAAAATCCCATTGAACCCAAAATAGAAGCCATCAAAAGAGAATATCAACATTACGATTATTCCGAAGATGAGCTAAAATGTGAATTTGAAGAAGCAATGCAGAATTACAATGAAGCATTGGAAGAATTCAATTCAGCGAAAGAAAAGGGATTTGCAATTGGTCTCGTTTTTCATCCCGAAACTTACAGGCATAAAGAGGTCTTCATAAAGATTGTTGAAAAATCCAAGGATGAATTATCAGATTATTCGGCACCTTTGGCCAACAGAAAAATGGATGATTGTACGCCTGAAGAACAAATCTTTAAAATCAACGAAAGGGAAATCCGCAAAAAGCAAATAGAGAACAACAAGCAGTTTGAAGAAGTTGTGCAGATGATTCGAGAGACGAAATACATCGATACGAAGAAGACACTTTCAACAGATGAAATGGTGGCATTCTCGATATCGCTTTTTGAGAACAATGTGGACTATATGAGCCAGCAAAAGTACTTTGCAAAGTTCTTGGGCGACACTTCAAAGATGACCAAAATTGAAATAGTCGAAAATTTCAAGAAGAAGTTCAAAAAGGAAATCTTTCACAAATTGATACGGTATATGCTAACAAAGCAAGTTCATTTTGGCGAAAGCAATCACGTCAACAATCTGACAAATATTTCATTCTACAATGCAATGCAGGGATATTACAAAACCAAAATTGCTGGTATTGAGAAAGAATACGCTGAAAAAAGAAGCAAGCGTGAAGAACGTTTGAAAGAGCGCATCACAGTTCTTGAAGAGCAAGTTCAGGAACTTAAAGATTAGCTTTTGTTGTTGGAAGGAAGTGTCAGCATTCGTGCTGGCTCTTCTTTTTTTTGATAATCTTTCAATTGAAAGGGTTATAGAATAAGAAAAAATAATCAATAGAAGCGCAAAGGTAAACTCGTAAAATACACCCATCAAAAGACTACGGCATAAAGCCCACACGTCATCCTTAGCTTATTTATTCCGTTTCCTTTTGAGCTGAGATTTTAGCTTCCGTTTAGGGACCGCTCAAATATTGTTTAATCAAAATATATCATTATGGAACAAGTATCTGAAAATCCGAACATCTCACTACAGGAAGCCGAAGAACATTATCAATCAAGTAGTGAAAATTACAAAATTGATAGCGGCGAAAGCCATTTGGCTTACTACAGAGATAAGCATCCCAGCCATTACAAAATTTTATTTGAAAATGTTTAATTTAAATTCAAAAGCTATGTATTTACAAAATTTACAACAGGATGAAATCTTCTTACCATCAGAAATGAAATCCTTAAAAAGTCTGACCCGGATGGAATCCCGTCGAGGGCTTGAAAATGTCATCATCTCAAATGGCAAAATCGTCAACGTGGTATCGAACAGCTACGGCCACATTCCGAATCAACTATTCTTCAATAAAGCTGAAGAAATGCTTACCGACGCACAGCTGAATTTCCACAAACGTACCATCAACAAAAATGATAGGTCGTTCATTACTGACTTTATTATCGATGATAAAAGCCAGTTTACCGTCAAGAACCATAAGGACTTGATATTGCCGATGCTTCGGTTCAAGAATTCGTATGACGGAAGTGAAAAGACTTCCGGACATTTCGGGTTTTATAGAGAAGTGTGCTCAAATGGTCTACACGTGTCACAAGCAGAAATCGAGTTTTCCATAAAGCACAGTAAGAACAATACGCACTTGATTATGCCGAGGCTGAACAAGCTATTCGATAAGTTTCACGGATAATGAATTCTACACCATTACAAAGAAATTCAACAAGATGAAGGAATTTAAAATCATCGATACGCAAGAATTTGTTAAAGCGATTCTTGACAGAACGAAACTGTTCAGGTATGAATGTAGCGACAAGAACAGCGACCCATCGAAAAAATCTCGTGAGGTCATTGAAATTTTAAACTATGAAGCCTTGTTGCTCAATGAACAACCAAATCTATGGTTGGGATACAATGCGTTCAATTCAGTACTTCATAATGTTTTGAAGAAAAGCTTTGGCCAACAAGAACGGTTGGATAAGAAACTGTTCGATGAAGTTTATGCAATGGCATAAAGATAATAAAGGTTTGTCCAGTACCTCAAACTGGATGGCTGAGCATATAAAGAACGATTACTTCTAATCCCACTCAGCACATTCCCTTACATTCCACGTTTGCCTGCTGAAAAAGCAGACAACCACTTCATTTCGGGAAATGAGCTTCACTACAAAGGTCTTGGACACAATCCCCAATTTTCGCTTTCCATTCCGCTAAACCTTCCCGCTTCTCACGGGAAGGAACACTACATTCCGAGCCAAAATCGTGAATTAAGTCCGCTTTAAATTCTATAGAAAAAGAAAAAAGGTTGTTTTATCCTCGTAAAGAAATGGGATAAGTTTATATTTATAATTCATTCAGCGAATTATGCAAATCAAGAGAAATACAATAAAAAAATTATTTATATCGGTCTGTTTAGGACTTATAGTTTTGGGATGTTCGGAGAAAAATAATGAAGCAAATATAAAATTATTGCTCGTCGAACAATTAAAAAATACCCACTCGAATCAGGAGTGGTTTGTGCCAACAAAAAAGGCAATAGAAGGAATTACAATTGAACAATCAAATTGGAAAGACACTACGGCAAATCACTCAATTGGGGAATTGGTTTCCCATTTAATATTCTGGAACGAAATGAACCTTAAAGCTTTCAAAGGAGAAAGAGTTGCTGAATTTGAAGGCGATAATAAAGAAACCTTCAAAAAGAACGACGGACAAGATTGGGGAAATGCAATGAAAAAATTAGATAGTATTCAAACTGAATGGGAAAGACTGACTGAAAATGCAACTGATGAACAGATAATGAATTGGCATAGCGATATTGCCAATATGACTGCGCATACCGCATATCATACAGGACAAATAATTTATATCAGAAAACTTAATGGTTGGTGGAAATAAAAAATTAAAACTTGCTACCTGAAATCAATTTTAAAGAATTTACGTTGCATAACAATGTATCCAATGAAATGTATTTAATAAAGTAGAATCAAGGCTTTACAACCCACTCAGCACATTCCCCTACATTCCACGCTTGCCTGCTGAAAAAGCAGGCAACCACTTCATTCCGTGAAAAGAGCTTCATTACCAATATCTTGGACACAACACCCAATTTCAGCTTTCCATTCCGCTAAACCTTCCCGCTATGCTGGGAAGGAACACTACATTCCGGAGCCAAAATCGTGAATCAAGTCCGCTTTTCTAATCGGAAAGCCATCGGCTTGATTTTTCTTGACAGGATTTTCGGCGCGGTCTTCTTGAGCCCTCACTCGAAAATCCTTAAAAACCAAACCGCTGTCTTACACATTTTAAGGGGTTTATAATGGATAAAGCCTTTGTTGTTTTTCGGGTCGTCGAAAAACAGGCACGACATAACCAATTCTAATTTAACCACAGCTGCTTATTTCGCTTAACTGTCGGTACGCTCAAACGCAACTGCGTTTAAAAGAATTGCTAATGCCCTTATGGAACTTGTCAAGACTATACAAGTTTTAGTGAAAAATAAGGCTTCTACTTCCTTGAAAATCCAAGGATTTTACTACGTCGCAAACACACCTGATTTGTTCCCTAAAAGTCTTGACAAAACCCACTCTATCCATTGTGCGGTGCACGAAAGAAAAGAACAAACACCCCTTAAAATTTAATTCAGTTTAAAACAAATAGGGGAAATATAAACCAGTCTGTAACAAAGCAGACACAAATCTTTTTATTATGAGTACTATTAAAAATCACGTACAATTGATTGGAAACGTTGGACAAGAACCAACCATTACGAACCTTGAAAGCGGTAAGAAAGTAGCCCGCTTCTCAATCGCTACAAACGAGTATTACAAAGACAGCAAGGGCGAAAAGCAAACGGACACCAACTGGCATACCGTAGTGGCTTGGGGCAAGACCGCTGAAATCGTTGAGAAATATGTCGAAAAAGGCAAAGAAGTAGGAATAACAGGGAAACTAAAGACCCGAACCTACACGACCGATGATGGCAACCAACGCTATGTTACGGAAGTCGTAGCCGATGAAATCCTATTACTTGGAAGTAAAAACGATAAGTAGGATTTTAAAAATTAAAGAGGGCGTAACCGTCTAAAGATGCGCCCTCTTTTTTTCATTAATCACATATTAAATAGATGACAATGAAAGCACAAGTTAACGAAATAAAAATTAGCTACAAAGGGGGTTTAAAATCCTCTAAGTGGCAGAAAATAAGTAGTTCACAAGATGCGGCTGAATTACTTTTTGAGGACTGGGATAAAGATACAATTGAGTTGCAAGAAACTTTTAAGGTTGTATTGTTAAACAACAGCAACAAAGTAAAAGGGGTGTATCAAATTTCGCAAGGTGGAATAACAGGTACGTTGGTAGATGTAAGGATTTTATTTGCGGTCATTTTAAAATCTTTATCGGTGGGGATTATACTAACCCATAACCATCCAAGTGGTAAGTTGATGCCAAGTGAAGCAGATAAGCAATTGACGAACAAGATTAAGAAAGCGTCTCGGACTATTTGACATTAAACTTCTTGACCACTTGATACTTGCACCCGATGGGGATTATTATAGTTTTTCTGATAACGGAATTTTGTAAACTAAAAAAGCTATGGTATATCTAAATTTTACAGACTTAAGTGAAGAGGCTCAAAACCGACTTTTAGAAAATTCTAAAAAAGATGTGGAACGAAAATTTGGCGATGATATTCGCAAATACGTAAGAGAGAATTATACTTGTTTTGAAACAATGATTGAAGAAGAAGCAATGCGGAATTTGTATTCCTATAAATACGTATTCAACATATAATTTAATCAATTTTAAATTTAACACCTCTGAATTTTAAGAGGTGTTTTTGTATGCAATTAATACGAAGTCAATAAAAAAACGTATCTTTATTTCGCTGAAATTCAGCATTCAAATTTAAGTAGGGTTATCCACTTTTCGACTTTCGCCGATAACCGTACACATCGAAAAATAACATATCGGAAAATCATTTTCCCTGAAAATGGCAATCGGCTTTTTAGCTGGATTGTATGGATTTTTGTCACGCTTGCGCGTGACGAAAAGGAATAGCAAGAGGGTAACGGGCTGCGCCGCGTTACATAGTCTATTTTCATTTTAATCTATTGATTTTTAAGTACTTAAAAATAAGGTAGATATAAAAAATCCAGCAATTTGCGTCAAATGGTCTTGAAACACCAGTAAACAGGGATGGATTTACGTCAAATCTTTAAAAAAGCGAAAGGAAATGGACTCATTCATCACTATTAGGTTCAAACGGAAAACTGCCAAAAGATTTCAGGAATTTTCAAAAAGACACTTCAAAACACATACCGAAGCAATGGAAAATATCCTTGATTTTTTCTTCTATAACGAGATATCGCCAATGGAAAAACTAGGTCCCACGGGAAGAACCATCGAAGCCAAATTACTCAAAAGAATAAATGCTGTTATCGCCATAATGAGGGATGTGGAAAAGACACAGACCAAACCTACGGTGGCGATGATACAGTCACTTTTTCAAACCGAAGAACCGAACAAAAAACCGCTGATTGTAGAAAAGAAATATGCCGAAGAAAAAAGGGAAGTACGCTTTCGTGAAAAGCAAAATCCAAGCAATCAACTCTAAATATTTTAGCTATGTATATCACCATCACACCTCAAAAAATGGGCGGTAACTATTCTAAAAGTTCGGCAGATTTTGTGGGCTATTTAGAGAAAGAAAATCAGGGACTGGAACAACAGGATATGGAAAATTTTTTCAACCAATATGGGGATGAGATTTCTGCCGAAGAAGTGATAAAAGAAATAGATGGTAACACAGCTAAACTGGAAAAACACGAACCAAGATTCTATTCTATTACCGTGAGTCCGTCGAAATATGAATTGCGAAAACTTCAGAACAGTAGGGAAGATTTAAAGAGATATACTCGCGAGTTGATGAAGGATTATGTGGTTTCATTTAATAGAGAAATTAAAGGGCGACCGGTCAGTATTGATGACATAAAGTACTATGCGAAAATAGAGCATCAACGCACCTTTAAGGGAACGGATTTTCAGGTTAGGGAAAATCAACCTTTTGCCACAAAAATACTTCAGCTTAAAACTGAAATACGAAATATCCAAGAAGGACGAGCTGAAGGCAATATTAAAAGGATGAAAAAGGAAATCGCCAAACTAGAACGACAAGCACCACATCAACAGAATGGAAAACGAATAGTTCAGGGAATGGCGAAAGATGGAAACCAAAGTCATATCCATATCATCGTGAGTCGCAAGGATGTATCCAACAGATTCAGTTTGTCACCTGGAAGCAAATACAAAGCTTCTGATGTGAAGTTGAATGGGGAAACTGTAAAACGGGGTTTTGACCGAGATAAATTTTTTGAGAAAGCAGAAAAGACCTTTGACAACACTTTTGGCTATAAACGAAACTTTGCAGAAACCTATAAGGCACGAAAGGATTTTGTAAAAAATCCCAAACTCTATTTTGCTGCCTTAATGAAATTACCAGCTAACGAAAAAGCATTGGCATTTAAAATGATTACAAAAACAGGATTGCCGATAGTGCCAAGTATTCCAGTTAGTCAAGCACAAATTGCACTTCGAGTTTTCAAACGGTTAAGACGTGGCGTAGAAGTGGCCATTAAATCAAGTTCCATCGGAATCTAATTAATATGCAGATAGATAATATCATAACTACACTTTCAATTATTGGTGCGGCCAGTACTGTTTTCTATGCAATGTTTCGGGTAAGTAAATATGCGTTTCTATTGAATATCATAATGCTTTCGGTCTTCGTTCTCTATATTACTGAAGGAAATGAATTAGTGTCTATATTGCTTTATTTGGTTTGTCCACTACTATTAATTAATACAGGACTGTATGTTTTTCTGCATAAAACCGAAAATCCAAAAAATGGCGAAAGCAAATACCAAGTCAATTTTGCTACTACCAAGGGAAATTTCAAATTGGATAGTATCAAAAGGGGCACATCCATAATCGGTTCTGCCGGAAGTGGAAAAACCGAAAGTGTAGTTTATGGATTTCTAAAACATTTCCGGAAAGAGAGTTTTTGCGGAATTATCCACGATTATAAGGACTTTGAACTTACTGAAATGGCGTACCCACTTTTCAAGGATAGCGACATTCCGTTTAAGGTCATTTCCTTTGATAAAATCATTCACAGAGTAAATCCTATTGCGCCAAGGTATTTAGAGAACGAGGAAAGCGTCAATGAGGTTTCACGGGTATTAATCGAAAACCTTTTAGAGCAAAGAGAAAGTGGAACGACAGGAACAACAAAATTCTTTAATGATGCTGCGGAAGGTTTGATTGGTGGATTGATTTGGAAACTCAAAACTACCTATCCACAATTCTGCACGCTTCCCCATTTGATTGCCATTTATCAATATCTCGACACCGATAGTCTCATCCAGTTTTTGGAAACCAATACTACATCGCGAGCAATGGCAGATGCTTTTATTAGTGGTAAGGATTCCGAAAGACAAACAGCTGGTGTAAAAAGTACTTTGGCAAATGCTCTGAAACGAATCAGCACACATCGAAT
Organism: Lacinutrix neustonica; assembly: GCF_026625145.1. Classification (GTDB taxonomy): domain Bacteria; phylum Bacteroidota; class Bacteroidia; order Flavobacteriales; family Flavobacteriaceae; genus Lacinutrix; species Lacinutrix neustonica. The sequence goes on from NZ_CP113088.1 coordinate 3,098,657, forward strand.
TTTTATGGCATTGTCCTCAGATGAAGTCCCACTCGATATAAATAGCGAAGAAAATCCAGCAGTCATTTCAATCGTCAACAATCCTAAATTCGAAACCTCTTATTCGCCTGTGATTGCCACCATAATCCACACTATTACAAAGCAAATGAGCGTGCGCGGTCAGAGACCGTCTTTTCTACTTATGGAAGAAGCGCCTACCATTCGACTATTGAATATGCACCGTATTCCAGCAACGCTCAGAAGTTATGATATTGCCACCATCTATGTGATGCAAGACAAAATTCAGAACGACATGATGTATGGCGATAAGGCAAGCAAGGCAATTTTGAGTAACCTGTCTTACCAATTTTTCGGTAAGGTAAATGACCCGAGACACCGCCAAATATTACGAACGCTTTTTCGAAATCATAAAAGACCCAACCAAAAGCATTAGTCGAGGGCATAACTTGGATTTTGATACTAGGATTACAACTGGCGAAAAAGAAATTCCAAAAATTCGGGCTGATGTTTTTTTTAGATTGAAACAGGGCGAATTTATTACCTATGCTGATGGTAAGGATAAAAAGGTGCAGTTCAAGTTAGCCAAGATAAAAAGAGAGTTCCCACAAGAATCGAAGCGATTTTCTCAAGCTGATTTGGAGGAAAATTTTGAAAGAATTTATATAGAGGCACGATCTATATTTAACTAAAGTTATTCTTCTTCATTAGACTTATCCAAATTAATATTATGAATAGATTTGTATGATTTCCAATAGTTTTTATTGGTCATTAATCCAGGGATGACATCGTCAAACCCAAACTCATATGGGTATTCTTCAAGGAGCTCAGTTTTGTACCTAGAAATGTGTTCACCATAAAACTGGATAATTTTTTTATGGTTTTTAACTACGTCGAAAACAGATTTAGAAAGCAATTTAGCATAACGTTCTTCAGACTTGGATTGTTTTGTATGAATGATTTCGTTTCTTAGGTTTTCAAGCTCTGTAAAAGACATCCACCAGTTTTCGAGACTTGGGTCGGGAGTATTTAAAATGGGACGTATTATTTTTTTAAACTTTTCCCGAAGTTGAAATTTTCGCTCGATAGCTTCTTTGGAATATATAGTTTTTACACCATTGGTTTCTGTTTGGTATTCCCATCCTGCTGGTATGCAGATATTAGCAAAAGCTTCTAAGGCTGTATATGCAAAGATGACCGCCTGAATAATTATTTCAAAATAGTCGTAATACTCTTTTTGTTTTTCTAAAGAAGGAAAACTACCGTGCCATTGTTTATGGCGTGGTAAAATAACTTTTCCGTAAAATTCCATAGCCTGGTTCAGGCACCTATCCGCTATATTGGAGTACAATGCTACGTCATTGGGCTGAATTAGCATTGTTTCTAGATGGTCAAATACTAATACCCAATTAGAATCAAAAATAAATCGACGAATAAAATTATCTTGGTTGAGCATTATATGAGGTTTCTTAACACGCCAATCCCTGTCTTTCCTATAAGTTTGAGTAATTTCTTTCCCAACTTCCAATAATGGATTAAGCACTTTCCAGCCATCGCCTAAAAAGGTCAAGTACTTTTTATTGTTTCTTCTTGAGTACGAATTTTCAATGGTGGTTTTCAGTTCACTTTCTTTTTCTAGGTGTAAGTGGGCTATTGTCTCAAAAGCAGACTTTAGCATCGTTACATAGTCAGTTTCTTTAGGTATGGGATGAAATAGAAATTTTAGAATGTATGCACTTTCGAGTTCAAAGTAAAGTGAAAATGGCGCGAGTTCTACACCTTCTATTTGGGTCATACTTTTAAAAATTTCTAGAAAAGAATCGAACTTACTAAGAAAGTCTGTGAGTGATTCCGATACAGGTACAACGTGATTTTCTATAAATGGTGTGGAAGCGTATAAATCAAAAAGTGAGGAATTGTAAATCCAGTCTCTGTCTTCTATATCTGTCTCATCTGATGAAACCACATTTACAGAAATTTCAATAGGAGGCTTTATTATTTTTAGATTTTCAATCAATACTTTATCTGTATAGAGCTTGAATTCTTTCCTGTCTGTGTGAATCAATAGGTCGCTTTCGATTGTTGGATATTTCATAAAATGTTGCATATTATCAACAATAATAGTAAATTTGTGGTAAATATGCAACAAAATGAATCTTAAGAAAACAATTCTATTACCGAAGTATCAGAAGGTTTTTGAACATTTGGGCGAAAATATCAAGCTGGCGCGAAAACGAAGAAAGCTCACGACAGAGCAGGTTTCTGAACGTGCAGGTATTAATCGTACCACACTTTACAGAATTGAAAAAGGTGACCCGGCTGTTGCCATAGGTTCCTATTTTAATGTGTTCAGGGTACTTAATTTGGAAGATGATTTTAAAAAGCTTGCTGTGGATGACGAATTCGGAAGAAAACTGCAAGACCTTGATTTATTATAAGAAAAATGGCTGGAGGACAATTTGACATATACGTTTTTGCAGATTGGATTGGTTTGGAAGAACCAACGCTTATAGGCACACTCTCTGCTCATTTCGCAAAAGCGAAAAAGGCGTTCAGTTTTGAGTATGATAAAAATTGGTTAAAGACCGATGCGCAACGATTGTTAGACCCGGATATAGATTTTTACTCAGGACCACAATATCCTACCAATAAAGAAAACTTTGGGATATTTCTAGATAGTATGCCGAGACACTTGGGGTAAGACTTTAATGAAGCGTAGGGCTGCTCAAAATGCTAGAGCCAAGAATGAAAAAGCAGAAACGCTGTATGAAATAGATTATCTGCTCGGTGTATATGACGAAAGCAGAATGGGTGCGTTGCGATTTAAAACTGAATTGGAAGGCCCTTTTTTAGATAATGATGCGCACAATCCAACACCACCCTGGTCATCACTTGGCGAGCTTCAAGAAGCAGTAAATCAGTTAGAAAATGATGAACAAAGTGATGCGGTTAGAAAATGGATAGCAGTTTTAATTGCACCTGGTTCATCTTTAGGAGGTGCAAGACCAAAGGCTAATATACTTGATGCTCAAAAGAACTTATGGATTGCTAAATTTCCTTCTAAAACGGATGTAGTGGATAAAGCAGCTTGGGAATTTTTAGCCTATAAATTGGCCATTGCTTCCGGCATAGAAATGGCAGAATCTAAAATTGAAAATATAAGCGGTCAAAACCATACGTTCCTGACCAAACGATTTGATAGGGATAATGGTAAACGAATCCACTTTGCATCAGCAATGACAATGACCGGAAATACAGAAGATATTATCAGAGATACAACACCTAGTTATTTAGAAATAGTTGAGTTTATAGAAAATTATGGTGCAGATGTCGAGACAAATTTACACCAGCTTTGGAGGCGGATTGTATTTAATATTGCCATTTCAAATACGGATGACCATCTACGAAATCACGGATTTATACTAACAGAGAAAGGATGGATACTTTCCCCAGCTTACGATTTAAATCCTTCAATAGAAAAAGATGGTCTATCTCTAAATATAGATATGGACGATAATGCTTTGGACTATGATTTGGCTAGAAGTGTAGGGATGTATTTTCGCTTAAGCGAAAAAGAGATGGAAACGATTATAGGTGAAGTGCTATCTGCAGTCAAGAATTGGAAAAGTATATCAAATAAAATAGGAATCAAAAACGCAGAAATAGAATTGATGGCTGGGGCTTTCAAGTGGTAAGAGAAGCAAGAAAATTAGATGGGTTACATATCAATTAAAAACGATGAGCAGAAAAATTATGGGTTGGTTCGTAAAACGGACTTAAACTTACGTGCAAAATATCCCGAACTTCAAACTTTGATTCATCAAACTTCAGATGGCTCTTTCATAATTCATATTAAAAATAGAAAGGTTGATTTTGTTACTATTGAAGAAGAATTTGAAAAATCCATCAAACCTCTTTTCCTTTCGGTTACAATTTCTACAAGGAAACCAAAAGGTAAAACTAAATTAGTTCCAAGTTTAGAGGATAAAGACATCCCTAAAGGAATGCAAGGTGTATTGATGCCAATGTCTCGATGGGCAGATATGTTAATGTCCAAGTTCCCATATGTAAATTTTTACAAAATCACGGATGAACGAGGTATATTAAACATTCATATAGCTAACTATTGGATTGAACAAAGCGGTGTCAAAAAATGGCAGTTTTTGACTAGGTTTCAGGAAGGAGGTCTTATTGACTTCCTCAAGAGACACCAAAGTGGTCTCGGAATTTAGAATACACATCGACGAACTTGAAAGCCAGCCAATTAATAAAAATGGGTTTTCAAAAGATGAAGCCGCTGTTTACTATTGTAATCATTTGGGGCGAGATATACCGAAATTTATCCAGCGTGATGAATCAATCTGGTACGATAATATCAATACTATTTACGAAGGTAATTTTAGAAAAAATGGTCTCTTCTTTCTCAGCGAAGATGAATATACCTGCTACATTGACTTTAGCGTCTTTCCAAATGTAGATTTACGCTATTGTATCTTATTATACCAACGCATATTCTTATCGCCACCCATAACTAAAAATATGGACGATTGGTTCAAACAGCTATCCATAAAAAGGTCAGATTTTCTAGAATTAATTCTGCGAGAACGAATCACCTTAATTCTCATACAAGATATTTCACGCTATGACAGAAAGTTTCTTGACGAAGTTTATGCTTTAAAACCCAATGCTATTGTTTCTAGAAGAGCTGTAGCTTGCTTGCAACAATGTGACATAGTTGAGACTGCGGACAATTACCTATTTGGTGACGGGATATCTATAAAGGAACTAAAATTTATAAGTGAGATAGTTGCGAAAAAAAGCAAAATGGACGCTTCTTTTCTTCTTAAAACTTTGACTTGGCCCATTACTGCTAAGCGTGCAAGTTTTGACGTTTTGCAATTAGGTGGAATTCTAAGTGCGTCAGTTTATGGTGTAAATAAAATTATTGACAATCCGCCTCACGAAAACATTAGTGAGAGTAGTGAGTTTATGCTCAACGTATTTTCTTATGCAGCGCACCTTTCTAATTCATTAAATGCTACTTATTTTCCCGTAAAAGGACAAGACGGATTTACGGATGCTACCTACACGGAAACTATGGGTACTTTATTGAACTTCTACAAACGGGCAACAGTCAATTCACTTAAGAATTTTGTTGATGGCGAACAGAACCTAATTAAGGGAAACACGCTTATAGAACCCATAGAGCTTGTAAAAATTAATGACTATATACCAATATTAGAATTAGAAGAAGTTCTGAGCAAAGAGATTGTATATCCCAATAGCAAGAGGTTGCTTGAAGCTTTGGCTGACCTCAATCCCGAAGAACAGAAGCAAAAAGTTGAATTGTATAATACCGAGGTTCAAAAGTTTTTGAAAGCCCAAAGAAAAACAGGCGTCATTGTAGACTTAAGTGCCCAAACTCTTAATCTAGCTCTTGGTGTGGCAAGTGGCACGCCCACTGGACCTATGTTATTCATACTGAAATTATTGGGCAAAAAACCTTTAAGAAGTTTAAATCCAGTTCGAGGATTGATGGAGAATATTGAACTAGCTTTAAAGCAAGATGTAAAAGACACAAAGAATATTCACTACCTCTCTCGTATTAACAGAGTAGCTAAATTAAAAGAGTATTAAGAGATGGATAGAGAAGAAAGAATTAAAAGACATCTTGCCTATTTAGCACAAGAGAAAGCAGACGAGTTAGAAAAAAACAAGAGCCTCATCAAAGCTTTTATTGACTATTGTAAACAGTTTGAAATTGACCTAAACTCTTCAAATTTTGACTATCAACAAGGTCTTGGAATACTCTGTAATTCTAAAGATATTGTACTTAAAATCAATCCTGAAATAACAACTGATAAAGAGGGACTTTTTGATTTTCATCATTTGCTTAAAACCTATACTAAAAAATCATTTTCAGAAGGCGCTTTGTTCGCAGATAACTATATCATATTTGCGAACAGTTATTATAGAAGAGGCTTTTATGAGAACAATAACTTCGCCCCAAGGTTTATAGACCACTTTTGGCGTCACGATTTTCAAGAAAATGAAGTTTCTCTTGCCTTAGATTTAAATAGAGTACGCATCGATACCGAAGGTCCTATTTTAATTGAAGAAGATACCTGGTACGGCGCAAACTTTTCTGAAAATATAGCCACAATTAAAGACGGTGTTACCAACTTAAGACCACCTCAATATTTAAATGAGTTTGAATTGGACTTTGTATTTGCAAGTGCTTTTGCGTTGGATGTCTATTGGTATTCCTATGAAAAAATAAAAGTTTTCCAAGCTTTAGAGTTCAAACAACCTAATGTCACAATAAAAATTGAAGGGAATTCCTATTTTCCAGTACGATATGTTCACGCTGAATATGATTTAGATAAAGAAACATTCCGTCATTTTGATGGAGCGATTCAGTTTTATACAGAAGCCGAGTATTATGAGAGAAGAGAGAACAACTTTAATAGTAAAGTAAAAGGTGAATATCAGGTAAAGAGTATGTCTAAAAAACTATTTAAAATCAATGGTGATTTTTCGGTTGATGACTGGATAAAGTTTACCAGTCACTTTTTTGCCAAAAACCCTCTCATTTTAGAATATTTTGAAGGAAAAGAGCCGGACCATTTGGTTCCCTATCTAGAGGCATTCAAAAAAGAAAAAGGAATCACTTAAACATATAATTTATGAAACTAGAAAATGAAGATAAAACAAACGAAACCAAAGGAATGCTTTATGAAGCTTATCTCAACAGAGGGTTACGATTCGATAGACGAAAAAGACGTGCTTCTAAAATGGAACTTCTCAATCTTATCAATGCCGAAAACGGAAAAGGATTTAAGTTTCACGGTAGTGCTGCAAAACAGCTTAAAGAAATAAAAGTAAGACTCGCAAATGCGACAAAGTTGATGATTAAACATCTCGATTTAGATAACGTAAATGAACAGGCATTATATAAGTTTTTAGAAGAGCTGCAGAGTGCTAATAATTCTGAAGATGTAGTAAAATTAGTAGATGAAGCACTTTATTTTACACAAGAAAACAAATAAATTTTATGACAGAAAATAAAGATATATTCATCAGCCATTCAGGAAAAGATAAACAAATAGTAGATAATTTTATTGATTTGATATTGCACGGAGCTCTCAGTGTACCAATTAATAATATTTTTTGCACTAGTACTGATGGCACTAAGATTAAGTCTGGTACCGATTGGCGTAATTCAATTTTAGACGCGTTGCAACAAGCGAAAATCAATTTTCTTATTATTTCATCTAACTATAAAGAGAGTGAAGTTTGTATGAATGAAATGGGCGCAGGCTGGGTCGCTTCCGCAGAGGTCATTCCATTGATTTTAGAACCGATTAATTATAAAACGGTTGGTGTAATTCAAGAGCCAATACAAATTGAAAAGCTTTTGGATGAAAAAAGTTTGGATAGAATCAAAGATATTCTTCAAGAAACTCTAGATATACCTATCTCAGAAATTAAAAGTGACCGCTGGACAACCAAGAAGAAAGAATTTGTTTTAAAAACTAAAAAGTATTTAAAAGAAAATCCGTTTCCAAATCCATTGGACCGTGAAGTATATGATGAACTAATTCAAGAAAATGATGAACTTGAAACTACCCTTACTAAGCTTATTGAAGAAAAATCTGAGTTAGAGGATTTGGTTGAAGAATTAAAAAAGGCAAAAGATAAAAGCGAGGTAAGTACTATAGTTAAGAAGTATAGTGATACAACCGATTTTGAAGAATTCAAGGCGTTGACAGTAAAAGTTAATAAGGCATTATCAGGTTTTCACCCTATAATAATTGGTATAATTTTTAAAACATATGCTGATAAAGATATTAATATTGAAGCTTTGGCATATAGAGTAAATTTGGATGAAGCCTTAGCGAATGATTATATAAATGAAGAACTCGAAGCAAGCTTTAGTCGAACGAGAAAAATGGAAAATTTAGAGTTGCTTTTGGATGAATTATCATCTTTTATGAAAAGGGATTTATCACCGAATTTGAAGAACAATTCGAAAACGAATATGAAGACGCACCATTTTCAATAATGAATAAGATATTTTGGGAAGAAGTTCTCGATTTGAACTTATATTTCAGCTAAGTGCCGACTATAATCAAAACATTTCCGCAAGAACGTCTTTTAATTATTCTGATTTTTTAAATGAATATTAGAGATTTAATTGAGACCAAAGTGAATGCACTTTGGCAAGAATTTAAAGCTGAAGACTACTGTAAATTTTCACCTAATTCAATCGCAGAAGTACCCGATAACGGTATAATATTTATTGGAATAAACCCATCAATGATTAAAAAAGTAAGATTGAAATTGATTGAGAAAGATGATATTAATTGCGAATTTTACAAACTTACATACGACGAATCTAAGGAATATCGATATTTTAAAAAGTTTTTTGATGTAGCGAGAAAAACAGGGCTAAATTGGGGACACCTTGATATACTATATAATAGAGAAACAAATCAAAAAAAAGTAAAAGGATTATTAAAAACAGAACGCGGTAAGGATTTTATTTATAAACAATGTATGATTACAAAAACTGTTCTTGACTATTTGATTGACAATGATAATCCAAGAATTTTTGTTGTCACCAATTCATTTGCAAGAGACCTATTAGGTCGATATAGGAAGAAAGACGAACCAAAAAAACCTAAACATTGGATTGGGTATGACTTTATATGGAATGAACGTCCGGGAACATATTTTTACAAAAACAATCCGTTCTTTTTTAGTAGTATGCTTACTGGACAGAGAGCATTGGATAATGGTTCCTATGAAAGACTAGTTTGGCATGTAAATTTGATAAAAGAAAGTCTATCTGCTGATAGTAAAATTTAACTTTATTTATTAAAATAACCGCTTAGAAGCACCTGCCAAATTTTTGCGACCGTTGTTGCAATAGTCAACCTCAATCTCAAAAACAATACAGTTTCTACCAGTTTGCTTGCTGGCAATAGCCGTTGAGCAGCTTCCACCAAAAGTGTCCAATACTAAATCCCCAGGATCTGTGCTTTTCTCGATTAGGTAGCTTATTAGGTCAACAGGCTTTTCTGTAGGATGGTTATTATTTTTGGTTTTGGCAGATTTTAAAATATTACAATCGCGTTTACCGTTCAATTTTTTACTTCCATTACTGCAGAAGATTATCATTTCATATTTTGGTGCGTAATCACCTTTTAGGTCACCAGTTCCGTGGTTTTCCTTTTCCCATATTAAGATGTTTTTTATTCTAAATTCTTTTCCAAGGAAAAACTTAAATACTTCCACATTATGCCAAGAACAGAATACATAAAGATGAGCTTCATTTTTGCATACACGCTTTAGTTCTATCACCCATTTATCTAACCAGTCTAAATTGTTGTCGTTTTGCATTTTTTTATGTCTCTTACCTCTCTTATTGCTTCTATAATTTATGCCATAAGGTGGATCTGTCAGTACCAAGTCCACGCTACCTTCAGCGACAGACTTAATACCGATATTCCAGTCTATATTTATTATTTTTTGCATTTGTATTACAGTAAGATTACGTTGCAATTAGAACATAGTTATGGCTTTTCGGTATCTTTTTGATACCGAATAATTAATTTAATAAATAGTGTGTGAATTTTTAAAAAGACCCCTTTTCCCTCGGTCCTTTATTAGTCACTTTCCATTGGTCATTTTCTTTGACGAGTTTAAAGATACCTGTCTTTCCATCATAGGACGTTTTATATCTTACCCAAGCAATTTCACCATCAATGGCTTCATCTATGATTTCTACTTCGATTTCTTTATCGGAATCTGGCAGCATATTTTGAACCGTAATCAAACTGGCATAACCTTCTGATGTCGTATGCTTTTTTAATGTGGATTCATCTTTAGAGAAAAAGCTTTTCGCAACAATTTCTGCGGTTTCTGTGTGGGACATATTCTTATTTCCTGAACAGGAAATAAATAAAAGTACGAGTGAGCAAATGACTAAATTCTTCATAATATTATTAATTTGGGTTATTGATATGCCTATGCGATATTTTCAGTTTTATATTGCGTTCGCCATCTTTCTCGTTCAATTCTAAAATTGCCCTACGGTCATCAGATAATGAAAATTTGGGCAACACATAAACGAATCTTACCGTTTCATTTTCCGAAATTTTAGAAGGTAGATTGTGTTTGTACATCGGTTCTTGATAGAGACGCTGTAAAGATTTTCTTTTTCCTTTTTGCCGAGTTTCAATTGAAAGGTTCAAGAAATTCAAGTTGTAATCCAAGGTAGAATTATTTTCAATCTGGATAACGAAGTAGAGTTCTTCTTTATCAAAAACAATATTCTCAACGCTCAAAACAATACCTTCGTTTCGCTTTTTAATCCGACCGATATGCTGATTTCTATCGAGAAGGTAAGAACAGAATTTTTGATAATAATACGTTCTGTTATCTATACTTTCTTCAGAAGTTACAGTCTGAATTGAATCGGTTACTAATGGCTTTTCGTTCCCAATACTACTTGATAACGGTATGAAATAATTAAGCCTAGAAAGCTGCGCTTTATACCTTACAATATACGAAAAAATTGAACCATTTCTGTTGACTACCAGTAGATTACTTTCTTTTCCTGGTTTTGCTTGTAGCAACCCAAAATACTGTTCATTTTCACGATTGTATGTAAAAATGAAGTTATCTGAACCAGTTATACCTTGTCGTATGGGTTCGGAAAAAATAGTGCTACATTCTTTGTGTCGTTTGCGTAAATGGTGTCGAGCACTTTTGTTGTTTGTGCTTTCGCAAAAGCGGAAATCAACAACGTCAATATTAGAATATATGTTCTCATAATTTAGGTTTTAGAATTAATCTGTAATTATTCAATACCGTAACCTTTACATTACGGTTACTTCGTCTTAGCACCTTTGTAATACCGCCAACTTGTGGGACAGTAGGAATATTGATGTCACCGATGACATCATCCAAAACTTCTGTTGTGGCTTCTGCCCGAAAATTGTTTTGCACATAGATACCTTCACTACCATCCAGTAAATCAAACGCTTTTAGTTTGGTGGGATGATGCTTTATGTTTTCAATCTCTATTAAAGCACGATTCGGCTGAAAACTTATAAACCCAAAAACTGGTGTATTCTTTGGCATCAGTTTATTATTGATTGTTGCAGCTTTGGTAAGGCGCATTCGTAATCTAGTATTTGCTTTTACAACCTGGTCGCCATCGACAACCACGTAAATGGTTTCATCTGTATTGCCGATGATAGAAACTTCATTGGGTTTAGGTGAAGCAGCAAAGAAAAGTTGATGTTCCAACCCTAATTCTTTAACTTCAATTTTTTGTTCTCGCCTTATTTCAGCAGAATCAATTTGTTGGGGATTTTTTTGAGCAACTTTCTTTTGCCCAAAGTTTTGATATCGCTTTTCAGAGTATTGAATCTTGCCAGCATCATAAATACTATCTACAATACGTTCTTTTTCACGTTCCGGTAAATCCGGGTCATAGAAACCCAAAGAATCAATCAATTTTTCATCATAGATGCTTGGTGCATTGTTCTCGCGAACTTCTTTTAAATCGTTGATGGCATCCAGTTTAGAATCATACTCTTTTTGGTTTTCTTCCAAATCGGGTATCAGGGTCTGTTCAAGATTTTCATTTTCACTTTCATCATCGCCCATTACCATTACAGAATAGGAAATTAGGAATATGAAAACAACGACTAACACAGCTGCAAAGACTATTTTATTTTTTTCTACTTTCATAATCGTGGTTTTTAAATGCCGATTATCGGCTCAATTTTCATCGTTTAATTTTTTTAAGGTGTTCTCGAAATAGTTTGTAATTAACAATCCGTGTGGATTATTAGGAAAATTTCTGTCAACTGGAATTAAGTTTCCGGTAGAAACAAGTTCGTAAGTGTCTATTATTGAACCTCGATTTATTTCGAAAACGGTAATCGTTCTAAAGACATATGTTCCGTTTTGTTCTTCGATTTGTGAATCAATACTCAGTACTTTCTGAACTAACGAGTATTGCAGTAATCGGTTATAGACACCATCAGCTTTTTTCTGACGGTACAGGTTGTCCACAGAACTATTACCTAGCCACAGCGCCTTTTCTAGATTCCGTTCATAGTTACTGGCATCGATGTTATAGAAATAGTTATGGAAGAGGTCTAAATGTGCCAAAGCTTCAACCTTAAAATTTTCTTTTTGTGTAACGAGCTTCAGCGGAATAATACTGCCGTCGGTATTGATTGCAAAGGCACTATTGAGCGCTTTTTGATTTGTATTGAATGCCATCCAAAGGGATAAGGTGCTGGACAGCAATGCACAGACAACGACTGCTAAAACGATAAATCGATTTAATTTTAAGACGTTATAGATATTCTTGTATGGTGTTTTCATTCTTAATTGAATTAGTTGGTAAACAATCTCAGCGTAAAGGACGTGGCGCGTCTATAGAGTTTGAATTTTAGGAAAACGATAAAACCTACTGAGCCGAGCTGCACCACAGGTGCAAAAAAGCCCTGGCCTACATCTGTCCCGAATAGATTGGTCCGGAAGTTTGTATTGATTTCCGTGTAGAGCGCATTTACAAATATGTTGACCAAAAAGAAGGCAGGCACAAGCATATAGACCGCAGCATACAATTTGAAGAATGTATAGGCTAAAGAGCGGAATTTTTCAAATACCGCAAGACTTATGACCAACGGAAAAAATGCTTGCATTATACCCAATAGAAAATAGCGCTCTGCAAGAAATAGCGGGTAGATGAACAAATCTAAAATCCAAAGAAAAAGGCTGATAATAAATGCAAATATTTTGAATCCGTAAAGTGGTGTTACCAAGGCTTCATATAAGAGCGTCATTGCGGCTTGTGCAACCTCGATTATACTCACGTCTTCTTCAATGGGAATGTCCTGCATCTGTAATGGCAATAGAGCTGGTGCTGTGCCACGATACTGTGCTTCGATGGAAACAAGTATGCTATCAAAAAAACCGAGTACTTGTGTAGAAAAAATGACCGAGAAGAACAATTGCAAAATTCTTCGCCAATTCGCCAGGACTCAATCCCCACGTGTAACCATCTTTGTCCGCAATACCTTCATTGTATTTTTTAAGTATATTGACCGGAAAGAACAAGACAGCGAGTGTTTTCATTCCGGCAATTGTGTATTGCGAGAAACTACTGTTCTGTATGGTCCGGAAAACCGTATCTATATATTCCAGTCCGATTCCTAAAAGAATGGTTGCGGTCATTTTTAATATTCTGTTTCGCGATTATTGACTTTATCTTGCATTTTTCTGAAGGAAATAATGTCACGATAGCGTTTTGTTTTCGTAGTGATGTTAGAAACCATTTCCCTTGATTCCAATTCTTTTGCTTTCAAAATTTCTGCACGTTCGGCATCGCTCATTTTTAAATAATCGCTTGATAGGATTTCGTCAATAAAGTCAACCGTATTCAAAGAGTTTTGGACTATGGCATCGAATGATTCCACAACTCGACTGACTTCCTCCGGTTTGATGTAAGGCGAGTTCAAAATATCCTGCAAATCGTTTTGCATTACATTAATAAGGCGCTGGTTGTTTTGTCCAATTTCTTGAACAGCATTTAATTGTTGCACCACACTAGATACTTTCTCTATTGCCTCTTTTGCATCTTTCAAGAATTTTACGGACTTAATCATTTGAGCTGTCTGTTTACCAGATTCTATGAGTTGTTTTACCAAGCTGATAAAATTGGTATTGTCATAAGTGGGCATTCCTTGGGCTTTGATATTTAAGCTAAACAGCAATGCTATTGCGAGTACTAAGATTTTTGATTTCATAATATTATGTTTTAGATGTGAATTGAATTATTGCTTTTTGCATATCGTGATGCTCTTCGTAGAGCTTCATTATGTCTTCGTTTTCCTGTCCATCGGTCAGGTAAGCCGCATAGACTTCCTTCGGAACTTCAAGCCGAAAAATGTTACTTTCCTTTCCAATCTTAATGAACATTTCAGTGTACTTCCTTGGTCCGGAAAGATTGTTTTTGATGGATTTTAGTTGATTAAGGTCGTGGCTTGACAGGTTCAACCTTTTGACCAGTTCATCATAACCCTTTTCATTGTTTAGACTGTATATGACCTGTGTGTTTTCCAGTATGCTTGCCGATGTAGAATTATTCGGAAGCTGATTGATAGACTGAAGAATTATGCCGATAGCACCGTTCTGTTTACGTATTGCCTGATAGTAGAACTCGACACTTTCTAGGACGTTTTCAAACTTCAGTTGTTTGGCAAACTCATCAAAAAGTATGATGCCTTTCTCAGCTCTGTTTTTCCAAATCGTTCTTTGGATGGCGGACTTAATTAGCTTCAACATTACCGACAGGATTTCCTTATTGTCTTTTACTTCATCGAGTTCAAACACAATCAATCGTTTGTCTTCGATTTTATAGGTCTGATCTTCGCTTACTTCAAAAAGGAAACTATATAGACCATCGCCGACATACTCGGACATTACGTGTAAAAAGCTCGTGACATTGAAGTAGTCGGGATGGATTTTTAGATTGTTCAGAAGGTCTTTCTGATTTCTTTCTATAAAGCTGTAAAAACCATCTAACGAATGATTTTCTGAAGTACTATCGTAATAATGGCGCAATATCTTTTTGACCGAAACTGATTGTGCTTTCGTGACCTTTAAGTCTGAAGCAAACAATTCAAATAGGAAAACTGATAAGTCTTCCAATCGTTCTGGTGTGAGGTCATTTTGATTGCTGATAAAGAATGGATTGATGCCCAAGTTCTTTCCGCTTTCGTAGCGAAGCACCGTATATTTTTCAGGGTAAAGTTTAGCGAATTTGGTATAAGAACCACCTAAATCAATGATGACCAAACGAACGCCACTTTCAAAATATTGGCGTAAAATGTTGTTGGCCAAAAAGGATTTGCCTTCGCCTGTTGGCGCAAAAATCGCAAAGTTCCTTGCCTTAATTCGTTTCTTCTTTTCATCCCAAACATCCTTTAAAACGGGAATGTTATGCTCACGGTCATTGAAGATGATTCCAGTTGCATCGCTTTTGTAGTTGGTATTATTGATGAACAGGCAAAGTGCGTGTTTTAAATCAGTAACGTATAAATCATTATTTGAAAAATTGGACGAGAAGCAGCAGTAACTATTTAGTATGTAATTTTTACGTTCTTCGCCTCTTGGATAATAGGGGATGATATCCAATTCCTTAAATTCAGTCTTTATTTTTGAGGTTATCTTGTCGAGCTCTTTGGCTTCCTTTGCCCAATAGACAATATTGAGATGACCACGGATGATCCGGGCATTATCATCGGCATTTATTTGGTCGAGGATGTGCTGGATTTTGCCAAGTACTACTTTGTTCTGAGAACCAAAATTGGAACTTTTGTTCAGTTCCTCGATTTTTTTATCAAGCAGTTTGCGCCACTTTTGTTTGTCATCCAAATACAAAATTTGATTGACAATGTGGTTTTCATTAAGCGTAAGCCCTAAGCCATCAATAAACCCTTGATGAAACACAAAATCGTCAGAAGTGAATTTCTCATTGGTTTTGCTACTCTGTACACTTTCGCCAAAGCACAGTTCGCTATTGATGGCCAGGGCATCAAAATGGTTTTCGCCAATATTGACGCTTTTCTTATCTAGTATTATGTCAGTATCGAAGCCCTCGTTAAAACCGTTGAAATAGGAACTTGTGAGTTTCTGAATCTCTTCCGCTTTAAGCGGAAGGAACGCCATTTTTCGGCTATTGTTTATAAAGGAAACAGAGTCACTTACCGAGTTGACGAAGCTTTTAATGTTGTCATTCAGTTCTTGTACAATTCCTTTTGAAACTTTTCGGAACGGATTGACATATTTAGGATTGTTAAGTGCCTTGTTTTTAGTCAGTATAAAGAACAAATAGCAGCTGTGTTCAATATGTTCACGTCCTTTAAAATGCTCGTGGGTTGCTTTTTCTAAAAAGGTTGTATTCGGAAGTTGCTGTGAGGTATATGATTTCTTCAGATAGATATCCTGTTTATGAACCACAGTACCAACCGGAAGCGATTTTAAAGCCTGAAACCAAGCACCGTGCATATCCTCAAAATCCTTTTCGGACAGTGAATAGATTTACGGTAAATTCCCTTTATAGCATAAAATAACGTTGCCATTATTGGCAAATACGATATTGTCCTGAATATCCACGATGGGTTGATATGCTGAAAGGTTAATCTTGTTCATAATCAAAGCCAGAATTTCTTTTGTTACTAATGATTTGTGGAAAGGCTTTTGTCATTTGGAAAAGCTGCGGATTGTGGGTTATTCTTGTCAATGCAACATATAATGCGGCATTGAAAATTAATATCCCTATAATCATCCCGAAGCTGAAAGAGAATATGATGACCAACAGCGATGCAAGAATGGAAACCATCATTAGCGCAAATAGGGAAATGGGCAGCCCGAAAATGACTGCCCGTTTTCTAATGTTTTTATAGACCTCGAACCGTTTCATCGTTACACTACGATTCCTATTAAATATGTGAAGATGCCTACGACTGCGCCTGCAATCAAAACAAATACAAGAACTCCCGGTTATCCCTTTTTTTAGGTCAGCATTTTCCCCAAAGAAATGTCCTGCGTTGAACAGGAAACCAATGAGGAAAATGACCCCTAATATGATTGGGAAAATCGTTCGGATGGTGTTGGAAACATCATCGACCGAATCTTCAATGCCACCAATTTGAGCAAAAAGCGAAGTGGATAATAGCGAAAGAATGGATGCTAAATAGTGTGATTTTTTCATAACGGAAAAGTTTAAATTTTTAGTTCATTTTCGTTATTGGAAATTTACATATATTTGAACATAAATACCTGAAAATCAAATATTTGTGAATAAAATATTATTTGATATTGATTGAATTCCGTTGCTATTATTTGACATCAAATTCTATGAATTTTTGAAGTGAAGTTGTTGATAACCCGAAAATTGAAAATGAAAAAAGTGCTCAAAAACGTCAGTTTTGTGATTTTGCTTCTAAAAATGTGTGTCATTTTTGGACAAGAAACGGATGCTCAAAAACAAATAGTAATTGACATTGGACACGGTGGAAAAGATGCTGGTGCAATTGGCATAAATGGCATCCAAGAAAAGGATTTTGTTTTGTCCATTGCAAATGAAATTTTGAGGTTAAATAATGAATTGGAAAAGCCTTTGGATATTTATTTAACCAGGTATAATGATACACTAATTTCTTTATCGCAAAGAACTAAGCTGGCCAAAGCATTAAAAGCGAATTTATTTGTGTCCTTGCATTGCAACCACTCTGAAAATCCAAATGCGAGAGGGATAGAGGTTTATGTTTCAAGAAAACAAAAGGAATTCTCAAAAGCATCGGTATTTGCAGGCTATAAAATTGAAAGAGTCCTTTGTGAAACAATAGGCTATGAAAGTAGAGGTGTGAAGTTTGCAAACTTTCAGGTGCTGAGGGAAACGACAGAATATTGTCCTGCTATATTAATAGAATTGGGCTTTTTAAGCAATGTAGATGAAGCTCAGTATTTAATGAAAAAAGAAAATGTTCTCGCCATTGCGCTATCAATTTTAAAGAAATTATAAATTAAAAAATGAGGTTATGAAAGAGCTATTCATCGAAATTATTAGAAGCATAAAGCAACTTATTTTTGCTTATTTCAGAGAGATTAAGAATTTAATGCGATAAAATAATTTTGACGATTTAAATATTAATCGTAATATTGCAATGAATTAATATAAATCACGATGGGATTAGCCAAAACGGAAATGTTCACAGACCAGCAAAACCAAATTTCGGTTTTTGCAAAAGCATTTGGACATCCCGCCGAGAGTGGCAATCCTGCAACATCTTTTCAAAATTGATGCTTGTTTTTGTGGCGATTTAGTAAAGGAAATCGGTTTAGCACAACCGACAATTTCACAACACCTGAAGGAACTAAAATATTTAGGCTTGATAAAAGGAACAGTTGAAGGAACAAGTGTTTGCTATTGCATAGACACCGAAAACTGGACGGAAATGAAAGAGATTATGTCCGAATTTTTAGGACAGGACTTGTTGCCAAAAGATGAATGCTGCTAAAAAAATTTAAACAATTTAATCGTTTTATTGCGATAAAAGAATATATAAATTTAATCATTTTATAATTATGAAATCAAAAATTGCAATCCCAATCGTGGTAGTTTTGCTTTCCTTTCAGCAAGTAATTCAGGCACAAACGCTCAAGAGTAAAATTCAAAAATCCGTGGTTGAAATTGGCGATACATTCCCTGAAATCCCAATGGACAGGCTAAAGTATCTTGACCAGGTTAGTTTTTTAGTATTCAAAAAGTTAGAAGACAGCACCAAGCTTGACGTGCTATTTCTTGATAAGACCAATCAAGAAATTAGCCAACTTGCAATGATATGGCTTCAAACAGGTATGCTATATTATGGACATAGCGATATATTCAATATCCAATCCGCAGGCTTCTCGCCCAAGATTGAACCTATGCCAAAACTTGCGGAATTAAAGGAATATGGTTTCAGCATAAGAAATACGCGCGGGGAAAACCCAATGTCCTATAAGATTGCTTCGGTTCACGTAATTGGACCGTATATCCAAAATCTTTTAAATCTTTAAATTTAAACAGCGAGACTACTTTCAATATATATCTCGGAAAACTTATCTGACGACGAGACTAAAAACAACATTGAATTACTTTTTTCAGATACATCAAGCATTCCAAAAGAAATGCTCTATATGGCAACACGAATAAACAATCTATTGCAAACAAAACAATAAAAATTAATTTTATGAAATTATCACAAATCAAAGCCCAACTTACGCAGTTGGATAAAATCGCCTTCCAACTACCAAATGGCGATTTGGTTTCAAATCACTTCCACGTTACCGAAGTGGGCAAAATCACAAAACATTTCATTGATTGTGGCGGAACTGAAAGAAAAGAGGAAGTTGCCAATTTTCAACTGTGGAACGCAAACGATTATGACCACAGATTGCATCCGGAAAAGCTATTGAGCATCATTGAGCTTTCAGAGAAAATATTGGGTATCGAAGACTTAGAAATTGAAGTGGAATACCAGGCCGAGACCATCGGTAAATTTGGACTCGATTTCGACGGAAACAATTTCCTGTTGACGACCAAACAAACGGACTGTTTGGCCAAAGACCAATGTGGCATTCCAACGGAAAAACCAAAAATGAAATTATCTGAAATTCAAACTTCAACTTCTTGCGCACCAGGAAGTGGTTGTTGCTAAACTTTTAAAAAAACTTCACAATGAAAATAATACTATTCAGCGATATTCATTCAAACTTACCTGCATTACAAGCATTTTTTAAAGATTTGGAAAACAGGGAATACGATGCCATCTACTGCCTTGGCGATTTGGTGGGCTATAACGTTTGGCCCAATGAGGTCATCGAGGAAATCAGAAAGCGAAAAATACCGACCATCGCTGGCAATTATGACTTTGGTATTGGCAGGAGAAGCAATGATTGCGGTTGCGCATATAAAACTGATGAAGAAAAAGCAAATGGGAAGGTTTCAATTTCTTTGACCAACGAATTGGTTAATGATAAAAACAGAGCGTATCTGAGAACACTTCCAGCCCATATCAAATTAGAATTTCAATTGAATGAAGACCGATTGAATGTGCTATTGGTACACGGAAGTCCACGAAAAATAAATGAATATCTTTTTGAAGACAGAGCAGAGAAAAGTATGATTCGTATTATGGAACAAGCCGATGCCGATGTGATGTGCTTTGGTCATACCCATAAACCTTATCACAGAACTTTCGATTCGGCAGATGAAAGTGCGTCACATTTTCGGCACGCTATCAATATCGGGTCAATTGGCAAACCCAAAGACAGCGATAATCGAGGTAGTTACATCATTTTAGATATCAACGAGAATGCTTCGGTTAAAGATAAGGACAGTATTTCTGTAGAATTCGTAAAGTTTGAATACGATATCGAGAAAGCGGCAAAGGCGGTCGAAGACAGTATTTTACCCAACAGCTATGCTGATAATTTAAGAAACGGATATTAAACCTTGCAACTATGGAAGCATCTAACAATCTATATTTTTCCAAAGAGCACACTTGGATAAAAATTGAAAACGATACCGGAACTATTGGTATTACCACTTTTGCCCAAAGTGAACTTGGCGAGATAGTCTATGTTGACTTACCAAGCGTGGGCGATGAGTTTGAACAGGACGAAGTTTTTGGTTCTGTCGAGGCGCTTAAAACGGTAAGTGATTTATTTATGCCACTTTCGGGCGAAGTTACGGCCATTAATGAAAATCTACTTGAAAACCCAACACTTGTAAATGAAAAACCTTTTAGCGAAGGTTGGATGGTCAAAATGAAAGTTAGTAACCCGAACGAGCTTTCAAATCTTTTGAGCCACGAGGCTTATCAAAAATCAATAAATAAATAATATGGCTAAGAAGAAATTAGGCTTTCTCGATAGAAACCTTACACTATGGATTTTTGTCGCAATGGCAATAGGTGTAGGGATTGGATATTTTATCCCAACATTTCCAAATATCATAAACTCATTCAGTAGCGGAACAACCAATATTCCGATTGCAATCGGTTTAATATTGATGATGTATCCACCTTTGGCTAAGGTCAATTATGCGCTCTTGCCTAAAGTTTTCAAAAACACAAAAATCCTTTCCATATCCCTTATTTTGAATTGGGTAATTGGTCCTGTCTTGATGTTTGTTTTGGCAATCACGTTTTTACGTGATTATCCCGAATATATGGTTGGACTTATTCTAATAGGCTTGGCACGTTGTATCGCTATGGTCTTGGTATGGAACGACCTCGCTGAAGGAAGTAGCGAGTATGGTGCTGGTCTGGTCGCTTTGAACAGTATTTTTCAAGTCTTTGCATATAGTTTTTATGCTTGGATTTTCATAACCGTGCTTCCGCCTTATTTTGGATTTGAAGGTGCTATTGTGGATATCTCAATTGGCACTATCTCTGAAAGTGTAGCTATCTATTTAGGTATTCCTTTTGTGATGGGAATATTGAGCAGACTAATTTTAGTAAAACTAAAGGGCGAAGATTGGTATACAAATAAATTTATTCCGAAAATTTCGCCCATAACATTGATTGCACTTTTGTTTACCATAGTAATAATGTTTTCGCTAAAAGGCGAACTGATTGTGGAAATCCCGATGGACGTAGTGATTATTGCAGTTCCTCTACTCATCTATTTTACGTTAATGTTTATCATCGGCTTTTTCTTTACCAAAGCAACAGGTGCAGAATACGACAAGACAGCAGCAGTTGCATTTACTGCCGCAGGAAATAATTTTGAATTAGCGATTGCCGTTGCCATCGCAGTCTTTGGGTTGAACTCAGGACAAGCTTTTGCTGGTGTTATTGGACCTTTAGTGGAAGTTCCAGCGTTAATACTATTGGTTCGGGTTTCCTTTTGGCTGCGGAAAAAATATTATGGTAAAATCGAGGTTTAAGTTGTTAAAGGGATAGGTAAATATTCATTTCCGCTTATCCCCAGCCTTTGTATCAAAAGCAATCAAATTAAATAATTCTCGCATTCGACTACGAACTCGGTTTCCATAGCGTTCTTCCAGTTCCTCGGCATTCAGGTTAGTTGTGGCGTGTGTTTTAATTTTATGTTTGGTTTGCAAATATAGCTCGTATCGAGATAAAAGCACTTCGCCCATCACGTTAAGATCCTTACCGTAAAATCTGCCGGACGGTTCCACGCCCAAATCATCAAAACAATAAAACTTTGTGTTACCATATTCTTCAACTGTTTTAAAGCCAAGATGGTTAAAACTGAAGGTTACGTTCCGGCAGGGAATCATTTCGTAAGGTCGTTGCAATGGCACCAAATGGCGCAACAATTTCATCAAACTGGTTTTTCCGCAACCTACTGGTCCGAGAAAGCAAGATGCCTTTGTCAATGTCAATGCCATAAATCTCACAGTTATCCTTGTCCTTGATGAAATAGGAACAGAGCTTCAGCAGAATATCCTTGTCCTCATCATAAATCCTGAACTTTTCGCCAAACAAAAGTTTGCCTTTGGCATTCAGGTAAATCAATATTTTTGGAAAATCGTAGAGGACGCTTTTGCCATCAAATTTTCCAAGCGAATATTCCACGCCACCTTCGGTTATTTTAGAGGGGTTGTCCATAATCTTTGTTTTTAGTGGTTCGCAAGTTGTCCTTGATTTGGGACACTTGTTTTTTGTTTGATTTTTTTTCCTCGGCGAATATTTCAGTTCTGTCCATCCAATTGATGGCTACGGCTCGCCAATCTCGAATTTCTTTTCCATCGCTTGTTTGCCAGTTACGAGTTTGGTAATGCTCAAAGAATTTTTTTGCTTCATCAGCATCAAAACCTTTTTCTTCAAAAAAAATAAAAACGGCCTGCCAGCCCTTTGGTTGTTTTATATTGTTTTCTTGTTTGTTATTGTTTATAGTAGATACCAATGCTTGTCCACCTATGGGACGGTGCGAGTCCACAGCTTGTCCATTATTGGGATGGTGTTGGTACACTACTGGTTCACGTATGGGACGGTACTGTTCCGCAAGCTGTTCTAATATGGGATTGTACTGTCCCGTAACAGGTTCATCACTTGTCCCAATAATGGACATCTTGATTTTACTGCCTTTGTAGGGATTGTTAGAAGGGAAGTAGGATAGATAGTTCCAAGAATCGAGGTCTGTCACACATCTATGATAAGTGGATTTTGAACCAATCTTGGCAACGCGCATTAATTCGCGACGGTTTACATAGAACTCATCTGCAAACCGACTACTGTTCCATTCTTGGAACAGCGCCATATATAGGCTTATGTGCGTTGGATTGAGGCGGTCATCAAAAAAGAACTTTTCAAAAGCCGCATTTAGTAGCTTTATATAGTTCATCTTTTAAGAATTTTGCTTGTGCTGCACTCGATTTGAGTTCATTACACCTTGAATTTCCTCTGCATCATAGTAGATAATGCCCCCAACTTTTGTGTATGGCAACGTTCCATTGATGCGAAGATTCTGTAATGTACCTGGACTGACTTGAAGCAAGTCCATTACCTCGGAAGATTTTAAATATTTCTTGAGTTTTCCAGTTGCTTGTTTAGATAGAAGATTCTTGATGTCATCGAGCAATTCCATTTTAAATTCTCGAAGGTCGTCGGTGGTAATAATATTTGCTGGCATAATAGAACGGTTTTAAAGAAAGGGACTATCGTATCGATTTCAACTAATTTGATAGTCCCTGACCTGATTTGACTTTCGTTCTACAAATTTGGGATGGTTTATTGGATTTTAATCCCAAGTTGTACCCAAGTAGGGTGTTTTTATTTACTCATTTTCAATGGTTTAAATTGGTTTGATTTAGAGGTGTCACTTAAAATCATCTATGCCAAATGATAATAGATAAAATTAATTTTATTTTTTCCCAAGTAAGACCCAACTTGGGAAGAAATTTAACATTTTTAAAAATGAAAATATCAACCGTCCGTTTCTTCCATTCGCCTTAAAAGTGTTGCTTTTAGTCTATCAATAAACTTGGTTTGGTCGATTTTCCGTTCTCTTATTTCGAGAAAAGTTCTATAAACGTTACCAAGATTAAGTTCAAAAATATCTTCACAAGCTGATGCCATTTCTTTAATACCAGCTGTACCACTTTTTATTGCGCCGGATGCCTGTAATGCATAAATTAACTCAATTAGGTCTGTTTTTGAAGCAGTCCAACCAAGTCGCTCACCGTTTGATAGAGTATTCAGCTTATTCGGTATGCCGTATGACAAATCCCTTAAATTACTTAACTCTTCAACGTAATGGCTTATTAATAGGTCATAGGCCATAATTTTGGCAATTGCATTATCGTGGCTTGTGGAAAATTCAGCATCTGTATAAAAATGAGAAGTGTTTGATACCAAGCTAATTTTATCATTTCCTCGCAGAAAATAGAATTCATCCGGAAGTTCAGAATCCTCTCTATAATATTTAATGAAATCTATATTCCGTCGATTACTTTCTTGTAGCCTATTTATTTCTGAATCAATAAATTCCTGTTGAGATTTTATTGTTCCCGCAGGTCTATTTATCAAGAAATTGTAGAGTTTGGCATAAAATTTCAGTCTGCTATAGATGTAGGGTTTATGCTTTTTAAAGAAAATTATTTCATTCTTTTTATCTACGAATTCATTTTCCCTTACACAGATGCGTAATTTCTGCAAGTATTGTCTTGAAATAGAAATACCTTGTTCAACATTGTTGAAATCGTTTAGATTAGATTCCTCAACTACTTTTATTTCCTCTTTGTAATTGTCTAGTATTATATGAATTAACTTATGCAAAATATTTTTGGGGCTTTAGATTTGGGTTAATTATCAATAAGTAATGTTTGTATGTTATATCTTTTTATGGGGGATTTTTAAAAAAGAACAGACAACCAATAGCGAGCAAAACAATGCTACCAGCAATTATGAAAGGATAGTAAAAACCGCCTGCAATCAGCCAAGTTCCTAAAACGGGGCCTAGAATCTGACCAATACTATTGGTCGAACTCTGAATAGAAATATTCCTGCCAGTATTTTTCCTTGATATTAATGAAACCGCAGAGAGCAAATTTGGTGTTACCATAGCGCCTCCAGCAGCAAAAACAACGATTAATCCATAGACTAAAAATTCATTGTTAAAAAATGGAAAGGCAATCAAGGATAAACCAGATATTAGTAACCCTAAAGCAATTTGTTTCTTTGTTGATAAAAACTTCTCTCCATAAGTAGCGAACACAGGTTGTAAAACAGCCATTATTGAACCACATAGCATAAAACCAATACCAACTTGATTACTATTAAATCCTAATTCATCTTTTCCGTAGATTGAAAAGACAGTTTCAAATAGCGTCACCACAAATTGGATAACAAACGATAGCACTAGTAATACGATAAAATATTTAGTAAATGTGAACCGCAAACTCACTTTTCGTGTTGTGAACTTATGTACGCGAGCGGTGTTTTTTAACCATTTCATCACAACCAAAAGGACAATCAATCCTAGTAGTGCAACGAAAAAAAAGGGCACTGAAAATCGGTCTAAATGTAGCAGGCCTATTGTATATTTTATATGAATATCAGTTTGGGACAGAAAGCCGCCAATGACAGGGCCGAAAATAACACCGGAGCTAATGGCAACACCGAGACCAGGCCATTATTTTTGTTCTACGTTTTTCAGATGTAATATCACTTAAATATGCATTGCTAACTGGAATAACTGATGACGTAAAAATTCCACCAAAAATTCGAGCAATATATAGCATTGTCAAGGATGTGGCTAGGCCAGTAAGTAATTGCATAATTACAAAACCGATTAGTCCACAAATGATAATAGGTTTCCTGCCGTATCTGTCCGATAGTTTTCCCCAAACCACTACGAATAGTAACTGAAAAAATGGATAAATGCTTGTGAGCAATCCAATATGGAAATTGATAAGGTCGGTGTCAAGATTGTCTTTTAAAGCTAATCTTTCGGTATAGTAAGGAAGGGTTGGCAATAATATACCATAGCCCAACATCACTACAAACAAACTCAATAGAATTAAAAATATCCTGTTGAGTTTTTCTTTTCTATCCATTTATTTTTTACCGATTTTTCGCTTCAATAATTGCGCATTAATAGCCACTATAATTGTACTCAAACTCATAAATACCGCTCCTACAGCTGGTCCTAAAACAAAGCCAGTAAGAGTATAGAACACCTGCAGCTAATGGAATGGCCACCACATTATACCCAGTTGCCCATATTAGGTTCTGAATCATTTTATTGTACGTAGCCTTTCCGAACAAAATTAGGTTTGCAATATCTTGTGGATTGCTATTTACCAATATAATATCGGCTGTTTCGGCGGCTACATCAGTACCGGAACCAACAGCGATTCCTACATCAGCTTTGGCAAGTGCGGGCGCATCGTTTACGCCATCTCCAGTCATAGCCACAAACTCTCCTTTGTTTTGCAACTCTTCTACAATTTCTACTTTTTGGTGCGGTAGCACTTCGGCATAATAGCCATCCAACCCTAATTTTTCACTCACAGCTTTGGCTGTTTTTTCGTTATCCCCAGTTGCCATCAAAACTTTGATATTATTCTTTTTAAATATTTTTATAGCTTCCGCAGATTCAGGTCTTATTTCATCAGCAAGCGCAATGTATCCTGCTAGTTGTCCTTCAATTAATACAAATACAACAGTTTCAGCAGCGTCACTATAAGCATCTTCAGGAATAGTTATTTTTTCGTCCCTTAAATAACCAGGACTAACCACTTTTACTTGCTTTCCTTCTACATTTGCCTCTACACCTTTACCAGTGATCGCATTAAAGTTTTCAGGCTTTGGGATTGTAATATTGTCTTCTTTAACTTTTTTAATAATCCCAACAGCAATTGGATGTTCTGAACTTTGTTCCAACGCACTTGACAGTCTTAAGATTTCATCGTTTGAATAGGACGCATTTACAGATTTGATTCGAGTAACGCCAAAGTCCCCTTTGGTCAAAGTCCCTGTTTTGTCAAATAGTAAGGCGGATATCTTACGTGATTCTTCAAAGGCAGTTCTATTACGGATTAATAATCCATTTTGTGCAGATACAGCAGTAGAAATGGCAACTACAAGAGGAATTGCAAGACCCAATGCGTGTGGACAAGCGATGACCATAACGGTAACCATTCTTTCTAATGCATACACAAACGGAAAGCCTAAAATCAGCCAAACTGCCAACGTACCAAAACCAATAGCCAAAGCTATATAAGTCAACCATTTTGCTGCCCTATCGGAAAGGTTTTGCATTTTAGATTTGGTCTTTTGTGCTTCCTCAACCATCGTAATAACCTTATTGAGATAGCTGTCTTTTCCTGTATGTTCCACCTTTACCTTTAAAGTGCTATTGCCATTTACTGAACCACCTATTACCTTATCCTTTTCTTCTTTTTTTACAGGCTTGGACTCCCCTGTAAGCATTGATTCGTTTAAATAACTTGAACCTTCTACTATGATACCATCAGCTGGAACTTTCTCTCCTGGCTTTACCAAAATCACGTCATTTTTTAACAAATCTTCAAGTGGTATATCTTCAATAGTGTCGCCTTTTACCCTGTGAGCTTCGGCAGGCATCATACTAACTAAAAGTTGTAATGCTTTTGAAGCGCCTAATACACTTTTCATTTCTATCCAATGACCAACAAGCATAATAGCAATTAGTGTTGACAGCTCCAGAAAAAGTCAACTCCTCGTAAACCAAAGACAGTTGCAGAACTGTAGAAATAGGCGACACTTATTGCCATAGATATAAGTGTCATCATACCAGGTGCACCATTCTTTATTTCGGAAACAAATCCTTTAAGAAAAGGCCAACCACCATAAAAATATACAACAGTGGAAAGTGCAAAAAGGATGTATGGATTTCCTGGAAGTAAAAATTCATAACCAAAAAATTCTTGAATCATTGGTGAGAAGAACAATATGGGGATGGTAAGCACGAGTGTTACCCAAAACCGTTTTCTAAAGTCTGCAATCATCATTTTATGATGGTCGTGACCCATTTGTCCGTGACCCGGATTATGACCCGAATGGTCTCCACCTCCATTTCTCATCTTGGAATGATCCATTTTGGAATGATCTTCTTTTTCGTGGTTCATTTTAGAATGATCCATTTTCGAATGGTCCATTTCGTTGTTTTTGTGCTGCTCGTGATTTTCCATTATAGTATTGTTTAAGTGTTATCGTAATTTTTTTCTCATTGCTTCCGATATGTTTTCGGCATAGACGCCATAAGCATCTACTAAAAGACCTTTAAGTCCTTTTTTGGAAGATATTGCATATAAAATGCTGTTATCATCGGTACTGCTCATTCCTTCAAAGCGATATATTTTATCCACTTTAAAATCTTCTGGTCGAATCTCAATTTTCAGGGAAGCACATTCCGAGACATTCAGGTTTTAAGTTGAAATCATAAGGGTATTCGTTTGTCTGCAAATCGTTAATAGCTTCTGAAAGGGTGTCATAATTTTTCATTTATTTTTATTTATAAGTCATTGTAAAATAACTGTTGTCTTCTTCGGTAAATTTTTGAAAGGTCAATAGACCTTGTGCATTTAATTTCTCGTTAACAGTATAATTGAGTTGCTTAATGCGAATTCCCAAGGCATAGGCCTTAATGTTAATTTTTGAATTAATATTATTTTCGCTATTATTAAATTTTCGGTCGTAAATTTTTATGGTACTTTTTGAGCCAAAAAAATTCAACAAGCCCGAATCAAAACTCATTTCCAGTTCTATATTTTCAAGATTTTTCAAGTCGTAGAGTTCTTTAAATTTTTTAGAAGTTGTATTAATTTCGGTTTCTTTTGATTTTGGGTTTGAAAATGGAAATGCCATTACCATTATACTGGCTTCATCAGGCTTACAGCGATAGGTTGTGGTGTATTTATCGGTCGCTATTTTGTCTTTATCAAACAATTCCGTAACCACCTTAATTTCATAGTATCCATTTTTCTCTATTGTTTTACCAGCTTCAAAAGTTTGTTTATTGAGAAAAGCACCTTTTTCATCAAAATTCTCACGAATGACCAATCTGCCTGAAATCTGCCCAATAAGCATTTCAGTTTGTCCAGTCATTGTGATGCTGAATAAAATAATCAGTACTATGAAGATTCGACTTCTCATATATGGTGCATTAATTTCTTTACCTCTTTTGCCAGTATATCGCTTAAATCTATGCCATTGGACGGATGCGGAATGGTATTGCAGGTCACTATCTTTTCTACTCCGGAATCCAACAAATCTTGATAGGCATTACCTGAAAAAACGGCGTGAATACCAACACATATAGGTGGTCTCATCCCTGCTTTTTTCAAATGCACCACGGTTTCAATCATCGTTCGCGCCGTAGAAATAATATCATCTACCAAAATAGGTGTGGCATCTTTGTATTTGTCCACATCAGGAACAGAGACTTCTACATCACGGTCACCGTGACGCACCTTTTGTAATACTATAAATGGTGCTCCTGCATTTTTAGCAACTTCAGAAACCCATTGTTCACTTTCAGAATCGGGACCGATAAGTACTGGGTTTTCGATGTTTTCCTTTATCCAATCTGAAATAGCATCGGCAGCGTGAATTACTTTATTTGGAATTTGATACACTTCTCCTAATGAACTAATTCTGTGCAAGTGAGGGTCAACCGTGGTAATGCTATCGGCAAAACCTGAAATCAATTTTCCGAAGAAACCGAAGTTACCCCTTCGCCTTCATTAAATACTTTGTCCTGCCTCATATATGCCAAATAGGGCGCTACCAAACAGGTGCACATTGCCCCTAATGATTTGGCTGTATGACTTAAAAAATAAAGGGGCAATAGTTTTTCGTCTCGGTTCGTGCAAGGTGCATACCAGTACAACACATTTGTCTTTAACATCAGATAAGATACGTGTATAGGATTCTCCATCAGGGAAGTTGCGCAAAGTGGCTTTGCCAACTTCGGCATCCATTTTTGTAGCCATTAGTTCTGTGAGTTTTTCGTTTCCGGGAAGACTGAATAATATTGTTTTCATAGTTTTTTAAATTATAGTTATGATGTCATTATGGTTGTTTTTATACTCTAAAGCATAATTAAGTTCGCCTTTGGATTCGGCATATATAGTGTATAGCAATTGGTTCTCTTCAATTGGTTCTCCCAAATGGACATTCAAAAGAATCCCAGCCGATTTAGACTGCGGTGCGCCGGAAAGCTTGGCGAGTTTTGCAATCTTCCTATTATCTATTCGCTTTAGATTCCCGGAGGTTTCTGCTCTAATTTCGGTTTTATAGGGTGCTAAAACAGGTTTTGAAAAGCGACCTTGCGCATTACAAATAGCAAGGAATTTTTTATAAGCCTGACCAGATGTGAGAATTTGATGTGCGGTTACTAACCCTTTCCCTTTTTCTACTTTGCCGGAAAGCTCTATTAGTTCAGCGGCTAAAAGCAATGCTCTTTCTGTTAGGTCTTTTGGTGCATCTGCTTCATTTTTCAAAACTTTTAAAATATCAATGGCTTCTAAAGTGGGGCCGATACCCCTTCCGACAGGTTGTGAGCCATCTGTGATTACAACTTTTACATTCAAGTCAACAGATGTCCCAACGGTTTCCATATGATTTTTTAGTTTTTGAGCCATTTCGGTACTGCGAACCTTGGCGGTTTCACCCACGGGAATATCAATGACCACGTGAGTGGAACCAGCTGCTGCTTTTTTAGAGAGTACCGAAGCAATGAGCTGCCCTTCACTATCAATATCCAAGGCTTTTTCAATTTTGATGAGCACATCATCCGCAGGACTTAATTGGGCTGTTCCGCCCCAAACAAAACAACCGCCTTCTTTTTCTACCACGGTCTTTATTTCTTCTAAAGAAAGCGCCACATTAGTCAGTACTTCCATAGTATCCGCTGTGCCTGCTGGCGAAGTGATGGCGCGTGAGGATGTTTTAGGCATTGTAAGTCCATACGCAGCGACAATAGCAACCACTAATGGGGTGGTTCTATTTCCAGGCAATCCGCCAATGCAATGTTTATCGACCACAATTTCTTTGTCCCAATTCATTTGCTTACCGAAGCAATCATTGCTTTGGTAAGGTCAGATATTTCGTCAATATCCAGTCGGTCACCTGCACAGGCCGTAATAAATGCCGAAAGGTGGATGTTGGAATAATCGCCTTCAACTATATCGGTTATGATTTCATTAAATGCTGAATAATCCAGTTTTTGATTATAAATTTTCGCTCTGACGTGGCTTAAAGATTCAATTGGTTCTAAATGGGAAACATATAATGTATCATTTGGGGAAACATTCAGTTTTTTCGCAGCAGCATCTGATAGTCCGATTTCATTGGGCAACAGAATATCAGAATTCAGGACATTAAGACTTGCTACGATTGATTTATTTGCATTGGATATTCTTATTCGGGTAAGTGCCTCAAACCCTTCTGAAATACAGACGTGGCAATCTTCGCGCATATACACTACATTTTCGTTTTGGGTATAGATTCCGAGATGTTTATATTTTAATATGTTTGAGTGTGTGTCCATATTTTATTGATTGTTGTGATTTTTCGATTTATTCTATTTCTTCGATGGTGTATAATTGCGGAATTTCTGCATCCCACCCATAGGTTTCCTTGATGCCCTTTTGTAATGCTTCTGCACTTTCTTTTTCACCGTGTACAATGAAAACCCGCTCTCGGCTTATTTTTTATTTTGCGCATCCAATCCATAAGTTCAGCGTGGTCTGCGTGTGCCGAAAGCCCTTCGATTTCAGCAACTTCCATATGAAACGGCACCCATTTTCCATAGACTTTTAGTTCTTTCTCACCTTCCAATAATTTTCTACCACGTGTGCCTTCGGCTTGATAGCCCACAAAAAGCAAGGTGTTATTTGGATTTTGCGCTTGGGTTTCGAGATAGTTGAGCATTCTTCCGCCTGTGAGCATTCCGCTTCCTGCAATCACGATTTTTGGCTTGTTGTCTGTTCTTAATTCCATTGTTTCCCGAAAACTGCTTACGACCGTAAAGTGAGAACACATTTCGTCACATTCGTTGTCCTCCAATCTGTGCCAATCGCGAGTTCTATGAAACAGTTCCAATACATTGGCACCCATCGGGCTGTCCATAATCATTTGTACTGCGGGGATTTTCTTTTCTTTCAATAATTTCCAAAAGATGAGCATCATTAGCTGGGCACGTTCTACCGAAAAACTTGGGACAAATAAGCTTCCTCCTCTATTAATGGTTTCGTTGACCAATTTTTCAATCTGCGGAAGTGCTTCCACTTCATCGGGATGAAACCTTCCACCATAAGTAGATTCAATGAAAAGCACATCGGCTTTTTTTGGTTTCAGGGGTGGATAGAGCAATAAATCATTGGTTCTTCCAATATCTCCTGAAAAGACAAAACGCTTTCCGTGTATATCTAACTCAATATAGGTTGCACCAAGAATATGTCCGTTGTATTGGAAGCGAGCCCTAATACCATCAAATAACGGAATCCATTGTGATTGTGGAATTCCTTTAAAGTGTGGGATAGTTTTTTCTACATCCTTTAAATCGTATAATGGTTCTGCGGGACTATGTTTGGAATAGCCTTCCTTATTGGCACGTTCGGCTTCTTGCTCCTGTATTTTTGCACTATCATTCAAAATGATTTTTGCAATGTCCAAAGTAGGATTCGTACCATAAATGGGGCCATTGAAGCCTTGTTTTACCAATCCGGGTAAATAACCTGTATGGTCCATATGACCGTGGGTAAGCAAAACAGCATCAATATCACCTACATTAACAGGTGGGTACTCCCAGTTTTTAAGGCGTAATTCCTTTAACCCTTGGAAGAGGCCACAGTCTATAAGTATCTTTCTATCTCCTGTATCCACCAAATATTTTGAGCCAGTCACGGTGCCTGCCGCTCCCAAAAAGTGGATGTTTATTTTTTTGTTTTTCATCGTTATAGTATTTATTAATGTCCACCACAACAGGAAGGCGTATTTCCTTTGTCTTGGTTCGATTTGCTCAATTCCGCTATTTCGTTATATAGATTGCGGGAATCCTCTTTTATTACGAGTGCCAACTTCTTTACGGATTTAGGCTCGAAGTGTACCATACCCAATAATATTTCGAGGGCTTCTTCAAGTAGTTTAGAATCATCTTCCAATGCTTGGTAAAATGGCTCTAAATCTATACGGTTCTGTTCTTTCAGTTCTTCTGTTTTCATTTGTCCTATTTATTTAGATTAAAAATTTAAGTAGTGCTCTAATGAATTCCACATAATTCTCTTGAATCTTCGAGAACCTTTTTGTGTCTTGATTTTGGCACTCCTACTTGTTCTAAAATTTTTGGGGTTTCGTGAAGCTCTTTACAGAGTACGATACCTTCATCCAATAGTTTTGTTTTTTCAGCTTTGGTAAGTGTTGTTAATGCTGTTAATGGATGCAGCCCCGATTTATCTATTCTGTCTTTTAAACCGTCACCAATTGGATAATTCCAACTTGTCAATAGTAGCCTCACGCATTTACCATATTTCACCGCATCACTTGTAAATCGTGTATTGGTGTAAACGCCTCCTTTATGAAGCTTGGCTTCGTGACCTTTTTGACGTTCCCATTGTTTTTCAACATCTAAAAATCTTGAGTGGATATATAAGGGAATTTTAACGTTGCAAAAGCGACCTTGGTCACTGTGGTATTTACATTCAATCATATAATGGGTATTGTCTTTTTGGGCTATTACATCCACTTCGTGCTGAACGCAATTGCCTTGAACTATTACACCAACCTGTGTTGAAAACCCTTCGTGTGCCAGTAGTTTGCCTACTAACTTCTCAAATGGGAAGCGCGAAGGACCTAATTCCATCAGGGCTTTTTTGAGTTTGTATTTTGAAGCACTTACTCTCGACTTACCTTTTAGCATTTTAAATGCCATTTGATAGATTTTTTTGGTGGTAATGCCTTCATATAATTGGTCTTCAACTTGCCCTACTATTTGCTGAATCAATTCTTCACTTGCTTGCGAACGTCTTAATGAATTGATAAGTTTATCCACATCAAAGGCTACCACGTCGCCCGAATATTTTACTATGTTTATTGGATGTTTCATTTTTTAATATGTATGGTCATTACAGGAAGTTCAGAATGATTGGTTACACCTTCGGCAATACTTTTTGAAAATAGGCTCAAAAATCCTGTCTTTCCGTGGGTACTCATCGCAATTAAATCTGATGGCTGATGTTTTAAAAATGTATTAATACCTGCCTCTACTGAAGATTCGTTATGAACACTCATAGAAAACTTTTTTAGGTCGGGAAACTTTTCAAGGAATTCCTTAACAGGGTTTAATCCAACTTCTATACTGTTAAAGTCTGTTTCTGTATTTATGCGTAACAAATGAATTTTTGCATCACATTTTTCAGCTATCGAAAGTACTTCTTGAAACGGATGACTCACATCTTCTTCAAAATCTGATACGAATAGAATGTCCTTAAAGGGAAATGTTACTTCCTCTTCTTTGACCACAATAATCGGGGCATTGGCCTTTCGGACAATTTTCTCAACATTGCTGCCAGTTATTTCCCTCACTCGACCCTTTGTTCCACTACTGCCAGTTATAATAAAATCGTGATGAAAATGGCCGGAATGTTCCGAATATCTTTTTGTCCTGAATCGAACTGAAGAAAGGTTCGGCATTTAAGACCTTCGTGTTCCGCTATTTTTTCGAGTTCACGTAAATTAGCCTTTGCAGCACCTATCTGCTTTAAGGTTTCACGGATAACGCTTTTCTTTAAGTTTGTCTAATTTTACCCAATCCACAGGTGTTGTCATTTGATGTAGAAAGTGTATTTCTGCATTGTATGTTTTTGCCATTTTAATCCCGAGATGTGCAGCTTTAGTACAGTTTTCAGAGAAATCGGTAGGTACAAGTATGTTTTTCATAATTTTTTGTTTTAGGGTAGTTTGTTATTGTGCGGTATAGCCACCATCGATTACCAATTCAGAACCAGTCATAAACTTGGATTCATCCGAAGCTAAATAGACGACTCCATAGCCTATATCATCAGGCTCTCCCAAATGACCAACAGGATGCAAACTTTCTAATTGCTTTTTGCCTTCTTCTACATTACCTTGAGCTTTCAGAAAATTTTCTACCATTGGTGTCCGAGATATAAGCAGGATGTATAGAATTGATACGGATTCCGTAGCCTTGTCTTGCACAATGCAGGGCAGCAGATTTCGTGAATATGGTAACACCGCCTTTGCTTGCGTTATAAGCAGGTAGGTTAGGGTCCCCGATAAGTCCTTCAATGGAAGAGAAGTTGATGATGGAACCACCTTCTCCAGTTTCCTTCATACCCTTTATACCATATTGAGTACCTAAAAAAGTGCCATTTAGGTTTACATCTATGAGGTTTTTCCAATCTTCAAGGGTAACTTCTTCTACAGTTCCACCTAATCCTATTCCGGCAGAATTAGCTAATATGTGTAATTTTCCGAAAGTTTTGAGCGTGGTCTCAATGACATTTTTCCATTCATCTTCTTTGGATACATCTTGTTTAATGAATATAGCCTCCCCACCGTTAGCTTTGATTTGTTGGACTACCTTTTTTCCATCTTCTTCATCTATATCTGTAACAACGATTTTTGCTCCTTCACGTGCTAATAAAATAGCACTTGATTTCCCTAGACCGGAGGCACCTCCTGTGACAATGGCTACTTTATTTTTTACTCGATTCATAATTTTAAGATTTAAGTGTTACTACTATTTTTTGCTTCTTAATCAAGAAACTTCGTTTCCTGAAACTTTGCCTTTTTCAAAACAATCCGGATTATATATTGTGGTTTCAGCAATATTTGTCAATGCAGTTTCGGTTAAAAAGGCCTGATGACTGGTTATCAAAACATTGTTGAAGGTCATTAATCGGGCAATCACATCGTCTTGCAAAATGTCATCGGAATGGTCTTCAAAGAACAATCCTTCTTCTTCCTCATACACATCTATTCCGAAATACCCAATTTTTTTAGTTTTCAATCCTTCGATAACAGCTTTGGTATCGACCAATCCTCCACGACTTGTATTGATAAGCATTACGCCTTGCTTCATTAATGAAATATGTTTTGCATCAATCAAGTGTTTCGTTGAAGACGTTAGTGGTACGTGTAAGCTTATGATATCGGACTGCTTACAAATAGTTTCACAATTGGTATAGATTACATTGTAGGAATTGATTAAATTTTCATCCACAATGACATCCTGAACAAGTATTTTACAACCAAAACCGTTTAGTATTTTTACCAATACAGACCCAATTTTTCCAGTCCCGATAACGCCGACGGTTTTTCCATTGAGGTCGAAACCGGTAAGACCGTTCAATGAGAAATTCCGGTCACGTACCCTGTTGTGTGCTTTAATCAATTTTCGGTTTAATGCAAGTATGAGCGCCATTGTATGCTCTGCAATGGCATAAGGGGAATAGGCTGGAACACGTGCCACCTTCATATCCAGTTCAGCTGCTTTTGCTAAATTCACGTGATTGAATCCTGCTGAACGCAGAGCAATATATTTTACGCCAAAAGCATTGAATTTTTCAAGAATGTGTGCCGAGGCATCATCGCCCGTAAATAGACTTACTGCTTTAGAACCCGTTGCGAGAATAGCAGTTTCTTGAGTTAAACGACTTTCAAGCAGCTTTAATTGATGCTTGCCATCATTCGCTTTTACGAGATACGGCTCTTCAAACTTATGCGTGCTGAATACTATTGTTTTCATTTCACTTTTTTTAATTTCCTAACTGTATTAAAATATATACTAACCCTACGATGACAACAGTTCCAAAAATTAGCATCACGAGTTTCCCGGTCTTTTTAGAACCTTTGAAATAGGTAATACCAAGTTTTACAATCATATTGCTTATGGTTGCTGTTATAATGACATTGGTGGCCAGCGTGAGTTTTTCTTCCAAAGACCCAAATTTTGCCATACTGATAGTTATCGCATCAGTATCTGCCAATCCTGCAATTAGGGCTGAATAGTATAAACCGCTTTCGCCAAAAAATTGATTTCCATAAAAAACTGCAAACAGGATGACCACATAAATACCACCAAACCCAAGAGCGTTCCAAATATTGAGCGGATTACCAAGATTGATAGCTGTTTTTGTGACATCTGTATTCTTTTTGATGAATAAGAGTGCGCTTATCAAGCAGATAAGGGTAAGAATAGTAAATGGAATGACTAAATTTAAAAGTATGGCACTATTGAAAATATAGGCGAGAATCGCAAGTCCGGGAAACATAATTGCGGAAGCTATAATGATACCCGCAGCATATTCTTTTGAAAGTTACGGCGATTCCTTACTTCGCGAAGCATATATCCAAGCTACTGCGGTACTTGAAATCAATCCGCCTAAAATAGCAGTAAGCAGAATACCACGTTTAGAACCTACATATTTTACAAGAAAGTAACCAATGAAATTCAGAAATGACACTATCACTATTATCGCTCCAATCTCAAAAGGGTTTAGCAAACCTTCTCGGACCATAATCTTGATTTGGCAAGAAGGGTAAAATGAGAAGCGCAATAATTGAAAATTTAATAAAAGCAAAGAGCTCTTCAGAAGTAATATTCTTAATGAATGTATTAAAGGTCGTTTTCAATGATAACAGCGTAACCACGACTACTGCGGTCGCAACTGCTTCCTTATGTAAATGATTGGCAACCATAACACCCAAAATTAGCGTAGCGAACAAGGCCATATTGGTGGTAATACCAGTCATAATATGCTTTTGTACTATTGAAAGATGACTCAAAGACAGAAACAAAAGAAATGCTGCTGCAATTATAATGACCAACCAAGGTGTATAGGTTGTGGAAAGATTTCCCAATATAAAACCAATAATGGCAACAATTGGGAAGGTTCTTATACCTGCAAAGCCTTGTTCTTCCTTCAATTTATCGTATTCACGTTCCAGCCCAAGAATAAGGCCAATGCCCAGGCTGATGAGTAGTCCGAGGATAAATGGGTTGATATTTTTAAAGGCTTCTATCATTTCTTACTTTCCAAATAATTCTAAAAGTTCATACAATTCATTATCTACTTGATGTTGCTTGACCACCTCTTCAAAAGGGGTTAGATGCAATTGATTATTTAAGATTCCTACCATTACATTTTTTTTACCTTGTAAAAGTGTTTTCACAGCCGCCACTCCAAGTCTAATGCCTAACATTCTATCTAAAGCTGACGGATTTCCACCTCGCTGGACGTGGCCGAGTTTCGTAATTCGTAAATCTACATTGGGATTGACTTCCTTTATTTTTGATGAAACAAGCTCGGCACCTAATTCATCGCCTTCTGAAACCACCACAAGGAAAGCATCTTCGCTATCGTAATTCTTAACCTTGTCCAATAGATAAATAAAGTCCTTTCCACTCTCGGGAATAAGGATGGAATCGGCACCTACCATTAACCCGGAATGAATAGCAATGTAGCCTGAATCCCTTCCCATTACTTCAACAATAAATACACGGTTGTGAGATTCGGCAGTATCTTTTATTTTATCAATATTTTCAATGGCAGTGTTTACAGCCGAATCAAAACCAAGGGTGTAATCTGCACCAAAAATATCGTTGTCTATAGTGCCAGGAATGCCTATAAACGGAATGCCGCATATTTCTGAAAAAGCTAATAGACCTTTAAAAGTACCATCACCACCAATAGCAATTAAAGCATCTATGTTATTTGCTTTTAAAGTTTGCAATGCTTTTTTACGACCCTCTAATTCCGGAAATCGTTTGCTTCGTGCTGTTTTTAGAATAGTGCCACCTTTTTGGGTTATTTTTTTTAGTTCGTGAGATTTTAATGGTATCAAATCACCATCTATCAACCCTTCATACCCTTTTCGAAAACCACTTATTTTTATGCCTTTTGCTTCAGCGGATTTGGCAATGGCGTATAGTGCGGCGTTCATCCCAGGGCTATCGCCTCCGGATGTGAATACGCCTATATGTTTAATTTTATTAGTGCTCATTAGCTATGGTGTTTTGTAACTTTTTTTCCGAAATAGTAAAATCTTGAATTGTGTTCCAAACAAATTCTGCTTCTTTCAGAAAGAACTGATGGTCTCCTTCAGATGAAGTAATCAGTTGTGCGTTTTTAAATTCCCTCGATAATTTTAAGGCATTTTCCAAAGGTGCAGTAGTGTCTTTTTCTCCGTGAATAAAGAGCACATCTTTATCCTTAATTTGCTTTGTAATCGCATATAAATCTGTTTTTAGGATGACTTCTGTGAGAGAATAATAATAACTCATCCAATGATGCTTTTTTGCATCTTCATAGACATCATCCGTGAGGTTATCAGGCTTGAATGCACGTGACATAAATATGGGATGAATCATACAAATGTATTTTGAGAATTTGCTTGTTGAAATCCTATCTACAAAGGAATGAGAAGACATAATTTCTTTAAATTCATCAGCGTTCTTGTAAACAGGTATGCTTATAAAAATTCCTGCCTTGAACCAAGTGGGTTGCTTTTCCAATATTGCTAATGAAATCATAGCTCCCATAGAATGTCCCACAATAATTGTTTTGCCATCATTGAATTCTTCTTTGTTTAAAATTAATTCAAGGGCTTGCAATTGTATTGAAAGGGAATAATCACTTTGTGGTTTTGGCGAATCACCAAAACCTAGCAGGTCGACTAAAAGTAGCTTATGTGTAGTTGTAATACTTTCTAAATTGCGTTTCCAATAATGCAATGAGCCTGTTAAACCGTGTAACAAAATAAGTTTGTTTTTTCCGAGCCTATTATTTCATAATTCAACAGTGTTTCTTTGGCATTATAGACTGGTTGCTTACTAATCTTGTAATGCTGATAGCTTGCTATAGCTACAACGGGAAGAATGAACACTATGGATATGAGTAGTAATGTCATTGTTTTGAAATTGATTTATTATCCGTTTTCTCACTAACCAAGATTGGGGTTTTACCATAGAATCTATTGAAAACCATACAGGCAGTCAAATCACCAGTTACATTTACCGCAGTCCTAAACATCCCCAAGAGTCTCTCTACACCAATAATAATAATGATGCCTTCGGCTGGTATGCCGACACTTCCCAAAACAGAAGCGAGTATAACCACACCGCCTCCAGGAATGGCTGGTGTGCCAATGGAAGCAGCTACTATGGTTACGATGACCACTATAATATTGAGTAAGCTCATTTCCAGTCCATAGGCTTGCGCTATAAAAAGAGTCGTTATAGTTTGATAGAGCGCCGTTCCATCCATATTGACGGTTGCGCCAATAGGTATGATAAAATTGCTAATAGTCTTGTCCACTTTTAGTTCTTCTTCGGCGGTTTTTAGAGATAAGGGCATCACAGCGGCAGAACTTGTGGTTGAAAAAGCCAATAATTGAACATCCCTTATTTTTTTTAGGAAATGCAATGGGTTTTTCTTTCCGAGAAGTACGATGAGTCCCAAATAGAAAATTACCAATAAAAGAAGACCGAGAAGTACTACCCCAACATAGTACGTTAAACCTGATAAAGAACTTAAACCAACACTAGAGGTAAGCTGCGCCATTAGTCCGAAAACAGCAATAGGTACTAGAAGCATTGACCATTTTACTACTGTCATACAGACTTCCTGAATGGCACTTAAAAGAAGCTTTACTGGGCGCAGTAAGGCATTTTCAAGTGATAGCACAGCTACACCAATAATGATTGTGAAAATCACAATACTTAACATTTCACCACTAACCATAGATGCTAAAGGGTTCTCTCGGAAGTAAGTTTGATATGGCATCCGGAATAGTTTCAAGACCGAAGGAAAGCTCGGGATTTTCCGTTGGAACAGCAGTAATTTCATTATGTTCAGCTAGAGCCTGTTGATGTAAAAAGCGACCAGGTCTAAAAATTTGAGATAGTATGACACCCAAACTTACCGAAACTATGGTAGTGCCTAGAAAATATAATAAAACGCCACCACCTAATTTTTTTAAACTGTCCTTATCATTACTTGCGATTCCTGTGATGATAGAAGCCACAATCAAAGGAATCATAATCATTTGAACCAGTTTTAGAAAAAGTACGCCAGGCAATGCCAGCCAATTCCCTGCGATGTCTGCTGTTTCTTTAGTAATCCACCCGTTTTGAGGACTTAACAGCAATCCAAAACCAACACCCAAAAATAAGGCAATGATAACCTTTAGCCATAGACGACTTTCTACCAATTTTGAGAGGTAG
Organism: Lacinutrix neustonica; assembly: GCF_026625145.1. Taxonomy (GTDB): domain Bacteria; phylum Bacteroidota; class Bacteroidia; order Flavobacteriales; family Flavobacteriaceae; genus Lacinutrix; species Lacinutrix neustonica. The sequence goes on from NZ_CP113088.1 coordinate 3,139,502, forward strand.
TGATTGAATGATTTAAGTGATTTTACTTCTGTGTCGAACATTCTTTTTTATTGTTATGCAATGCTAATTTTAGTATCCAAATAAACTTTCTGAACGGATTGTAATACTTCCACGCCTTCGCCGAAGGGCTTTTGAAACGCTTTTCTTCCCATTATCAATCCGAGCCACCAGCTCTTTTATTGATAACGGCAGTTGTTATTGCCTCCACCAAATCAGACTTACCTTTAGAGCCACCACCGGAATTAATCAATCCGATTTTTCCCATAAAGCAATTAGCCACCTGCAACCTGCACAGGTCGATGGGATGTTCTGTTGTCAGCGTCTCATACATTTCATCATCATATTTTCCAAAACCGATTTCTTTGAAACCAAAGTTATTTGTAGGTAATTTTTGCTTAATGATATCTGCCTGAATGGTTACCCCAATATGATTTGCTTGCCCTGTTACATCGGCAGCAGCGTGATAATCTTCTTTTCCAGTTTTGAAAGCTTCGTTTCGGGTATAGCACCATAAAATGGTAGCCATACCTAAATTGTGGGCTTCTTCAAAAGCTTCAGCTATTTCTTTAAGCTGTCTATTGCTTTCTTCGGAACCAAAATATATAGTAGCACCGACAGCAACTGCTCCCATATCCCACGCAGCTTTTACTTTACCAAATAAGGTTTGGTTATATTTATTAGGAAATGTGAGCAGTTCATTGTGATTAATCTTTACGATAAAAGGGATTTTATGGGCATATTTCCTAGCGTTCAATCCCAAAGCACCAAACGTGGAAGCCACACCATTACAACCGGCCTCAATGGCGAGTTTTATAATATTCTGCTGGGTCAAAATAATCAGGATTTTTATAGAAAGAAAAAGCTGCACTATGCTCGATACCTTGGTCTACAGGCAGGATGCTCAAGTAGCCTGTACCACCAAGATTTCCGTGGTTATACAATTGTGAAAGACTTCGTAGTACCTGCGGATTTCTATTACTTTGAGTAAATACCCTGTCTAGGCTTGTCTTACTAGGTGTTTGCAATTCGTCCTTGGTTATTTTTTCACAAACGTGATTCAAATAGAAGTCTGCTTTTTCCCCTAACAGTTGTGTAATATTTATGTCTATTTTCATTGTATTAATGATTTAATGAATTCCTAAACTTTCATTTGTTTTAGCGATAGATTTGGCACCATCTGTTTCAATTCCTGTAAGTGCTCTAATGGCATCAATAGTTTCGGGTATAACAATTGCTTGGTTGTCTACCACATAGGCGTAGAAAAGTTCATCCCCCACTACCTTCAGCATATCTTCCCATAGGGCTACTTCATACATATCGCCCCAAGGTCTTCCCATATCCAAAAACATTTCCTTGATAGTGTTGTTAGAAACTAGGCCTTTGTCATATTGAATTAGCTTGATACGACTAGATGTCTTAAAAGCATTCAGCACTTCTTCTTTCGAGGCTTGTTTTTTTAACTTCACATTCCAATAGTGCATATGGCTTAAAGTTTCGGAACTTTTACTGCGGCAGTGATGACATCCAAATCGGGTCAACGCTTTTAGCATCAGGACCTTGGTGGCTCGGGATGTCTTTTTCAGGAACCATCGTATTCATAATACCACCTAAATGGCTTTCCCAAGGATCTGTTGCTCTTCTTAAAAGTGTACCTCTAGCATAATCCAATAAATTGGCTCTTTTTAAAGCGGTCAACGTCCTTAAAATAGAAGTGGTGTTGCAGGAAACTACACGTGTAGCATCTAGATTTAGAGCAGACTGATAATTATTTTCAGCACTAAAGGAATGGCCTGTTGTTTCGTGTTTTTCGCCTCCGTGTAAAATAAATTTGATGTTTTGCTCTTTATAAATTGCTACATTTTGAGCCGCAATCTTTTTAGGGGTACAGTCCACAACGAGATCTGATTTTTTCAACAGGTCGTGCATATCGCCTTTTACTGAAATACCTTCGGATTTCATTCTGTCTTCTGCTTCTTGAGTTGCTGCGTAGATATCGTACTTTTTTCTCACGGCATTTTGAATGCGCCAATCGCTTATGATATCACACACGCCCGAAAGCTTCATATCGTCCTGTAGATTGATGGCATCGGCCACCCTTTTTCCGATGACTCCGTATCCTATAACTGCTATATTTTTCATATAAATTGTTTTAATTAATTATGATTTGTTGTTTTTATTATTTGTATTCTCCATTCCCATAGGCATATTGCCATCATCGTCTGTATGCGAAATCATAAAAAAACGTTCCGCAATGAGAATCAGGATAATTCCAATTGCTGCTACGATGAGCACCATTGGATCATTCAGATATTTTATATATAGAAAGGCTGCCAGTACTACCGTGTCCATTACAATAGCTATTAACGGAATGATGGGTTTAAATTTCACCTCGTTTTTTAGGTGGCGAAAAAGCCCCCAATGGATAGCTATATCCATAATAAGGTAGAAAATAGCTCCTATAGAAGCGATTCTTGTTAAATCGAAAAGGGCAGTGAGTAAAATGGCAAGGGAAACCGTGAATATGAGCGCTGGATTTTTAAAATTACCTATCCTTTTTAAAGAGGGTACTTGTTTCATATTACTCAACATCCCCAATAAGCGCGATGCCGAAAATACACTGGCGATAACCCCTGAAAAGGTTGCTACAATAGCGATTGCTATAGTAAACCATAAGCCCCATTCCCCAAAAACAGGTTCGGCTGCTGCTGCCAAAGCATAATCTTTTGCCTTTATTATTTCAGGAATGCTTAAACCTCCTGCAACAGAGAGTGCCAATGCCACATATATGACGGTGCATATAAGGATTGAATACACAATAGATCGACCAATGTTTTTATGAGGGTTTTTAATATCTCCTCCTTGATTTGTGATTGTTGTAAAGCCTTTATAGGCAAGAATCGATAGCGCAAGTGCTGCTACAAAACCAAGACCTTGTGGCATAGTTTCAGAATTTTTAGGAATATAGTTCCCTGAAATATCTGCAATCCCGAAATTATTAGACCCGCAATGGCTAGCAATGCAATACCTGCAACCTTAATAATTGCTGTAAAAGTAGCAGTTGCTCCAATAACCTTATTACCTAAAATATTTAATATATAGGCAGTTACCAAAAGTAAAACCCCAAGAATAGATGCATAACCAGCATAACTTTCGGGAATAATCGAAGGGTATAAGCGCCAAAGGTTCCTGCAACTAAACTTTGTGCAACGACCATTGAAACATACATTAGTAAAGAATAGACACCGGTTGTCGTTCCAGGACCATAGGATTTATTGAAAAACTTAACCACACCTCCGGAGGATGGAAAAGCATTTGAGAACTTTACGTAGGAATAAGAGCTGAAACCCACCACAACAGCTCCCGCAATAAAGGCAATCGGGAACAGATCTCCAACTAACTCCGCTATTTGTCCCATAAGAACAAATATGCCAGCACCAATCATTACACCAGTTCCTAGAGATATAGACCCTATTAAGGAAAGCTTATTGTTTTTATCTGTTGTGTCTTTCATTCGTAAATTATTTCTTTGTGTTATTAACCGACGGTTTTGGTTTAAAATTTCTAATAATTAGGCGGTTGCTCTTTTCATAAGTGAAATAGCTTACCGCCCAATTAAAACCAACCATCAATCTATTTCTAAATCCGCTTATGGATAATAAGTGTACAACTGACCACAATAGCCAAGCGAAATAACCTGCAAATTTGAATTTGCCCAAATCAGCTACTGCCTTACGTTTCCCTACTGTAGCTAATGAACCTTTGTCTTTATATTCGAAAGGGTTCACACCCTCATCCTTAATAATTTTCAATAATACATTACCTAAATATTTACCTTGCTGAATAGCTGTTTGTGCTACTTGCGGATGTCCTTTTGGCGTTTCTTCTGTAATTACAGCCGCTATATCACCTATGGCAAAAATGTTTTTGTAGCCTTCTACCATTAAAAATGAGTCTGTTTTTAAGCGGTTACCCTTTACCACGTGTTTTTTATCAATACCTTTTGGAAACTGTCCTTTCACACCAGCTGTCCGAGTTAGGTTTTTTGTTAAAATAATCTTATCACAATTTGTGACAACCTGTGAACCATCGTAATTGCTTACCGATTCATTGAGTAATACCTTTACCTCCAAATCCTTCAAATATTCTAGCGTTTTTGATGATGCCTTGTCTGACATCGTACTTAAAAGCTCATCAATGGCTTCAATTAAATAGATGTTCATTATGGAAGAAGGGTATTCCGGATAATCTTTGGGAAGAATATATTTGCGGAATTCTGCCAAAGCTCCTGCCATTTCCACACCAGCGGGACCACCGCCAACGATGACGAAATTTGTTAAGGCATCACGTTCTTTATCATCACAAGTGATTGCAGCTTGTTCAGATTTTGCAGCATCATATGGCGAATATTTAAAGAATCGCGAATGCTTTTCATCCCAAGACTATGGGACTCGACATTGTCCATACCAAAAAAATTAGTTGTTGTACCCGTTGCCAATACGAGATAGTCGAAGTGAACTCTTCCTTTATTGGTTATAATTGTGTTTGTAGAAGGTTGGATTTCCTCGACTTCAGCTAAACGAAACAATACATTTTTATAACCACTAATTTGTTTTCTGAAAGGGAATACAATACTATCAGGTTCCAAAGCACTCGTTGCCACTTGATAAAATAAGGGCTGAAACTGGTGGAAGTTGTTTTTATCGAACAGTACCACCTGCACCTCTTTGTGTTTCAGTTTTTCAACCAACGCTAAACCTGCAAACCCACCACCTATAATAATAACACGAGGTAAATTAGAGTCTCGGAAGGCAGATTTCATCTGTTACTTTGCAAGCAGATTCTTTTGTATTATTATTTGAGTGGTTAGCGTTCATATTTAATTTTTATATCATTGGTATTAGCAATAGTTTACTTTGCGTCCTTGTCTTTTACAATCATTACTGAACATTTGGCGTGTGTTGCTAAATACTGTGAAACGGAACCTAATAAAAGACGTGAAAATGCGCCTTGCCCTTGCGAACCCACTACAATCAAATCGGCATCAAAAGATTCCGCTTTTTCCAAAATTTCTTTTTTAGGAAGACCGCTGACAACATTTGTTGTTATACGAAGTGAACTATTTTTTTCTTTCAATACTTTACCAGCTTCGGAAACAATCTTTTTCCCTATTTTTTCAGCGTTTGATAAAAACTCTTTGTAGTAGGAATTAATAGAACTTGTTGATGTAATTAATGATGGTGTTGATATCGCAGGATGTTCATACACGTTTATAATGCAGACCTCACTTTCATTTTGTAAGGGTAATTTTGCAAGTTCTTTTACTGCTAGTTTACTAAAATCAGAACCATCTATGGCTAACACTATTTTCATAACTTGAATTTTTATGAATAAAGATTTCCTATCCTTTATTCTTATTTATAAATGATTGGGCATCTACTATGGAAGCGAAATAAAAAACACTTCCGCTACTTTTATCTTGAACAATAATTGCTGAAGCTTTATCAACTTTTGTATCATTTAGTGGATTACTCCCAAAGCGAACATCATCTAGATTTTTCTGTAACTTTTCAACACAATTTTCACAACAACCATAGTAGGTAGTTCCATTGACGTCAATAGGTATTTGTGACACACCCATAAATCGGTCATTGACCATACAGACTTTTTCGTTGGGAACGATTTCATAATTTTGGGCTGATATAATGGCCTCATTTGCTGTTTGGGATGTTTCAACAGTTGGCTGTGTTACGCTTTCTGCAACATCTTTTTTCTTGCCGGAACAGGATAGAACTACTGCTGAAAGCAGTAGAAGGAACAATATAGCGATGGATACCTGGTATATCTTTCTTACTGGGTTCTTAATGGCTACAACTTGGATAGCATTGTTTTTTTGATTTGAGTGTATTCGTTTCATAGTGTTAATCTTTAAGTGGAATAATTATTTCAGTTTGAATGAGTTTTCGCCAATAGATATGTTCATACAATCCGGACCAATACATCCCAAAAGTGAAGGCGAACATTAATTCTTCAATAGGAATGCCCAAGACAAGAATATGGGTCAGGTTGTCTAGATTCCAGTACAACTCCACATATTGAGGATAGAACGGAAGGATGCTTCCGAAATAAATAAAGTACAATACCGTAAACAGAATTCCCCCAACCCAAATCTTTCCTTTTAAATCCGGGCGACAATAAAGAGTCGCCAATCCACCTATGAACAAAGCTATAATGCCGCAATAAATGTGATTGAGCGACGTAAAAAGCGCCGGAATGATGAATACAGCTGCTGGTATAAAAAGTATATAAATATGCAATCGGTGCCTACTATGACTTCGTTCGCTATGTGGTATTTCGGCAAGTCCTCTTTTAAAAATAAGGTTGTAGAGTACAGTGCCAATTCCACCTATTGCGAAAGAGAAAATCAAACTTTCGATATCGAAGCCTGTTTTTTCGGCCAAATCAAAAAGCGAAGGTGGAAACCAATATTCGGTACAAACAACGGTTCTGTTAAACCAAAGGGCATCGTAATCAGGCTCATTTTGAGCATTTCTTTCCTAACTCCTTTTTTGGATATATATATAACTACCCAAAGAGCAAGAATGATAAGCGACCATATGAACCGGACATACTGCATAAATCCTAAAAGGTTTTTTTACTTTTTTATTTTTATTTGCGCATTATAAAAAGCGCCAATAGAAGCGCCTATAAGCCACCAAAGGATAAAAGTTTGTATGATACCCATTAACACTTCTAATAGGGGAACATCCATTCTAATGACATTGGTGGTATCCAAGCCGTGCAATAAGCTATTGAAAAAGATGATTGAACCTTCCCGCCCTGCTGTAGCCATTACTATCATACAGCCCAAATAAATTATGGTTCCTGTAAGACCGAAGGCAAATCCGAGTTTTTTTACGTTTAAGCGATGCATAATTTTATAGTTTAAGATTAGTTGTCCGAGTTTAAAATTCTTTTAGATTCTTCATAGTCTTCCTTGGATATTTCGCCTTTTGCATAGCGTTTTTTAAGAATATCCAGTGGGCTGTCCTTTATTGTTTTTTGATAGGGTATATCTGCTGGGATAAAGAATATCCAAGCAAGTAAGATGACCCATATAATCCACCATATTAGGTGCATTCCTCCAAAGTGTCCGTCGTATAAATGCATAGTTTTTAGGTTTTAATTGTTATTGATTAAGTTCTGTGATTGTATATCCATTGAGCTCATCGAGTTGCTTTTGCAAGTCGGCAACCGAAAGTGCTTCATTCATCGTGATACGTGTAGCTCCTTTTGGTGCGAGAAAAATTTCTGCCTTTTCGATATTGGGATGTTCTTCCAAAGTCTTCTTGACCCTTGCTACACATCCACCACAACTAATTCCGTTTATTTGAAATTTTTGTTTCATTGTATATAGTTTTTAGTGATGTTGATGTCCTTTGTGTTCTTCTTTTGTTTCTTGTTCAGAATGATTGTGGTCGCTATCCTGATGCTTATGATTATTGTGCCTTCCGTGTCCGTGTGAACCGTGGGGCATAAACAGATGGATGCCGAACATAAAAAGGATGAAAATAAATAGTGATGAACCACCTCCTATACCAAATGAGGGCGCTAAAAAGATGAACAATAGTGGTAGCCCACAACCTATGACCATCCAAATCCAGTGATTGTTTTTCATTGTTTTTGTATTTAGAAGTTAAAAATTAATGATGCTCGGTATGATCCTGTTTGTTTGGACTATTCATATTCTGCATATCCATTCCTTTTTCGCCCATCATCTTTGAGCAAGATTCCATACAGTCCTCGCTCATCATTCCTTTTTCGTGCATCATTTTCATCATTGTTCCCATCATTTTTCCGTCATTCATCATTTGGTTCATCATCGAATGCATCATTGTACTGTCCTTCATCATCATTTGCATTCCTTCTCCTTGCATCATAGAGCCCATCATTTTTTTGTTGCCCTGCATCATTGCCATTGTGTGTTGACTGCCGTGCATACTTTCCATAAACTCGGTCATATAATCGTGGTTCTCGGTAATGGCATTAAACACCTCCGTACGAGTTTCAGGATTTTCCAAAAGTGCTTGAGGATCTGCTCCTTGGTTGCAACTGCTTAAGCTTAAAAGCCCGATTGTTGATAAAACAATTAGTAATGTTTTCATAATTTTCTATTTTATTGAGTTAAACTTTTATTTTTATAAACCCATTCCCAACAATCCACAAACCGTAGTTTAGGGAATGGGTTATCAGCTATTAACTGTCAGATTTAAAAAGGTTTTCAATCTTCTTTAATTTCATTTCTGTCCGGAACTTTTTCGTTGTTATTCAATTTTTTTTAAACGCCATTTCTTGTTGCTGTCTTTAATGGCCACTAAATTTTCCGAAAGGAATTTAGATGTTATGGTAGGTGGATTTTTATCCTCCTTATCTTTAGGCGATATGTGAATGGCCAATTGAGTTAGATGGTCAATGGCTTTTCCTTGTTTATCTATAACTACTTCAAAATAATGGTAGCTAACGACGTCTTTGTTGAAAATGTCATTATAGCCTATGGTCTCTTTTTCAACTTTTAGTACCAATGCCTTATCATATTCGAAATTGGTCGCATTCAAGAATTGAGGTGTAATGACAGTTTTTCCAGTTTTATCGATATAGCCATAATACAGTATGCCATCTTTTTGATGGGCAATCAAGCATTTTTCGTTACTGAATATGGGGTAGGTTGCATTTCCTGTTTTGGTTAGCACCAAATCATTTCGAAAATCAATGATTACTTTGCCGTCTTGGTCAATAAACCCCCATTCGTTCCCTTTTTTAATGGCAGCTACTTCATTGTTAAAAGGCGAGATGTACTCTAAATTTTCTATAGTTTGTGCAATCCCTAGAAAGGGAATTAATACTAATGTGATGAGTAGTTTTTTCATTTTAGTTTGATTTATTTTGATAAAATTAATGATTGCCTTAAGCGTTTATCTGCATAACTTTCGTTGTTATCTACATAATTTCATCGTAAAAATTTCTTTTCCAGTTTTCAGTATTTTTATAATCGGTCATACTCACTCCAATTACTTCTTTGAACTGTCTAGACAGATGGTTTACGCTGCTGTAGTCCAATAAGTACCCTATATCTGAAAAGGAATGTTGTTTGAGTTGAATGAGCTCTTTAACTTTCTCTATCTTTAATTTGATAAAGTACTTTTCAATGGTTGTCTGTTGATTTGCTGAAAATAATTTACTCAAGGTCTTGTATTCCCTATGAAGGCTTGATGCCAATAGTTCAGATGTTTTTACTTTGATATGTAATGGTAGCTCTTGCAATTGTTCAATTAGAATAATCTTGATTCTTTCAACGAGCATTTCTTCTTCGTTCTGCACTATTTCAAAATCATTGGCGTGAAGCACGGTTGTTACTGCATTGATAATTTCATTGTCTGTTTTATTTGGTGCTTTTACCAACAACCTTCCCAATTCCAATGAAAGTACGGTTACTTCAAGTTCCTGTAACTCCTGCATAATTACTTTTAAGCAGCGATTACAGACCATATTCTTAATCCAAAATTCTTTTGGTTTGCTCATAGTATATAATGTATTGTCATTGAGTTTTAACTCAATGGTTTGAAAGGTTAAGACCTAACAGGGTTAATGGTGTATGGTATTGTTGGGAATAGAGTACAACAAATGTTAGCGCGAAGTGAAACTGTGGCTATAGAAGTATTGCAGATTATATTCAATCTGCGATGTGCAAATTCAAATCAAAAATGTCTCGTTGAGAATTATAATATCTGTAGATAATAAAGGCGGCCTATAGGTTTTAAAAGAAATGACGTTTTCTTCTAGCCCCTCGAACAGATTAATATAAGTATTAAAAAAAGTATTTAAGAAAACTAAAGTCTCAATCTCTAAAATTGTATTGGACTTCTTAAAGGTGTCATCTCCTTCTTTTACAATGGTCTGATTATCGCAACAATCCTTCTCTTGTATGGAAGTACATTGCTTGGAATTATTATCTTTTTTTTGTGCATTCTCCATACAAGATTCTGCCTTACTAAAAAAAGCCATATCCACCAATTTATTACAGCAAAAGTGCATATCCACCGTGAAGGAAGAAGTAGAAAACAGTATAAAAACTGCTAAAAAAAAGGACAGTATTTTAGTAAAAAAAGACTTCACGCTATAAATTTACGGAATTTTTGTTTAGCATTAACGATTTCTTGTAGGTTAAACACTATTGATTAATAATATCATTTTCAGATAATTATGAATTGATTCCAAATTAATTAATGCGAAGATAATTTTAAAGGTTCAACAGGAATATGACTTTTGTCATCTTTTATAGATTACTTGATTGCTACAGAAAATTTTATTTTTACTGAACTCATTCCAAACCTTGTTGTCTCTAAAATAAATTTAGGATTGGTGTAATATGATAATGAAATGTTTTCGATTTTAAAGTATTTTTAATAGGACTAAAATTTGATTAAGGTGTAATAATTGAGATGTCATAATTTTGAAATAATCCAGACGCAATAACTCCAACGATATTCTTTATATCTTTTTCAAATGTCCTTTCTATTTTTTTAAATTTTACGTCAAGAATAAAATTTCCATTTTCTGTTATTACAGGACCATCTTTTTTTGTGGCCATTCTTAAATCCATTGTTACTATATCCATTTTAACTAGTGAATGGCGTACATAGTTTATAGCCTCAGGGATTACTTCTATTGGCACTTTAAACTTTTCTCCTAAATGAGTGACCATCTTTGATTTGTCTACAATAATATAATTTTTATTGCTCGACATTAATAACAATTTTTCCCTAAACATAGCACCACCACGTCCCTTTATTAAATTGTTGTCTACATCCACTTCATCAGCACCATCAAAGTACCAATCTGGTCTCTCTTGCTGAAGTGTTGTTAGTGTGAGACCCAAATATGTGCACGCTAATTCTATCTCATAAGAAGTGGGAATAACTTTTATTGTCAATTGCTCTTCTTTTACTTTTTGAGCAATATGCTTCAAGGCTAAAAATGCTGTAGAGCCCGAGCCTATACCTATGGTTTGACTGTCTTGAACCAATTTTGAGATTTTCTTTGCAACTATCTCTTTTTGGTCTATATTTGATATTTCTTGCCCCCAGTTAAAATTTTCACTTATGTTATTCTTCCAGATCATTTTAATAAAACTTTGATTATTATTAATTTAACAATCCCAAAGGTAAGGTCTATTCAATAAAATTGTGTCTTTTGTCATCTTTAGTATATTTTCCTAAAACCCATACGCAACAGAAAAATTTATCCCAAAAGGATGGCCAGGACGTAAACCTGCTGGCACACGAGATACAGCATATTTTGTATTAAATAGGTTTATGATGTTTGTTGATAGCGTAAAATTTTCATTAAGAAAATATCGAGCAGATAAGTCAACTATGAAGTTAGAATCCACTTTAAAATTTTCAGGAATAGATCCTGAACCAGCTTTAGTTCTAAATGCTCCAGTATATCGTGAATTTAGGTTTACTTCAAATTTCTTATGCTCTAGCCCAAAAGTTGCATTTAATTGATTTTTTGCGATGTATGGTATTTCGTCCCCTTTGGTCACCACTCCATAAATATCCTCGTTGCTATCGAAACTGGTCAGAAATTCGGTATCCGTGAGGGTATAGGAAACCGACACAGGAAGTTTAAATTTTTCTGACTTATTATATAATAGGTTGTAATTCAGTAAAAATTCAATACCGCTTACGCGCACTTCACCTGCATTAAACTGGTCAAGACTTCCCGTACCACCTGTAGCAGCCAAATCACTTCCCAGTAGGTTTTGATAGTCATTGTAGAACCCAACAAGTTCCCCTTGTAGCCCTTTAACGCTAAATCGGGTTCCTACTTCGTAATTAATACTTTCTTCAGCATTTTGCCCTGGTGTATTGCTTGGTGGGGAAAACCCTTTGTGTACACCACCAAAAACTGAAAAATCGTTACTAAATCTGTAGTTTGCGCCTAAACCAGGAATCCATACGTTTACCTTGTTTTCGCGAATGGATAAATCTTGACCAGTCCTGGAAGGGTCATTGGTGCCATAGTCCATTCGGGTTAGAGTTATATTCTCATAGCGTAAGCCAGGTGTTAGGGTCAAGTTCTCAACTTTTATGGTGTATAAGAGGTGTGCAGCGAGAGCTTTTGCACCACTTATGCGGTTAGCGTCAGACCCTTTTTCGCCTACTGTCGTACGTATTAATTCATTGTTCAAGAATGCATACCTGTCCACCCATTGAAATCTGTCTTCATCATCCTCGTGGTAGCGTATTCCGGCTTCTAAAGTTTGTAACCCATCAGAACCCCATCGTAATTTGGCAATGGATTGAACACCATTTGACGTGTATGCTCTGTTGTTTGCCTTTACGCCCATAGCATCTTCTTGGGTGTTTTCGTTTCCTAAAATGGTTTGGTATTCTAATGGGAAATTCTGTGGCGATGAAAGGATATTACTAATGCTCACTCTTTCGCCTAAATTTACATCATCCAATTTGTACCAATTACGTTTGAATTTATTCAAGTAACCGGTAGTGCTTATGTCTAATGATGATGATAATCGGATAAAGTGGGTAAGTTGGTATTGTTGATGCTCGGCATTCATTACATCCTCTGAAGAAGCTCTGTATCTTCTAAAGGTATTTTCTTGAAAATCTTCATCTGTCAAACCTAAGTAAGTTTCGTTTGCCTCTTCTTCGGAATACTGAATTTTAAACGTTAATGACTGATACGTTTTTGCGTCTAAATTTGAGTTAACCCTAAACTTGGCCAAATAATCAGATTTGTCAAATCCTGTATTGCCACCACCGTCAAGATTTTTAAAACCATCAGAATTATAATTAAAATAATCCGTTACAAATCCAAAATTTTTATAGCTATCACCAATTGTTAATTGAGTACTTCTTGAATCGTAATTTCCTGCAGCAATGGAAGCCCTTCCGGAGAATTTGTTTGGAATTCGGGAAGATATCATATTTATGGCGCCACCAGTGGTATTGGGACCGTACTGAATTTGGCTGCTTCCTTTTAAAACCTCTACGGCCTGCATACGACCAATGGTAGGAAAATAATAGGCGGCAGGTGCGCTATAAGGTGCAGGGGCAATGAGCACACCATCTTCCATTAAATTGATTTTTGCACTACGCTCAGGCGATGTGCCTCGCAAACTTATATTTGGGCGTAATCCGAAACCATCTTCTTCATAAATGTTAATTCCTGGAACTGTTTGTAATACCCTGTTGATGTTAGTATAAGAGAATTTTTTTAAGTCTTCTTCGGAAATATAGCTTGCAGAACCCGTTTTGTTTTTAACCTCAAACCTACTACCTAGTATAGTATTTCCTGAGACTACAACCTCTTTTAACTGTTCCGTTTTTTGTTGGATAGTATCTTTTTTTTGGGGATTAGTTTGTGCCCATATATTTGGGAATTGCAAAATAAGTATTAGAATAAAGAGAATTCGCATTTGCTTTAAATTATTTAGAATGAATATAAATAAAGGGCAAATGTAGTAGTCTTTTTCAATTAAACAAATATTATTTAGAATAATTCTTAATAATAAAATTTAAGCAATTTAGACTCAATAATTTATAATTTGTAATGGATTAAATTCAGTATAAATCTTCAAGTGGAATCTAAATTATTTGTTAAATCAAGAAATTCTGCTAAAAATTTAATAGCTTTGTAAAATTAATGAAGAAGGTTTTTTATAAAATATCATCCGCTTGCTTAGCACTTATTGTGTTGTTGTCAACTGTTTCTTTTACTGTTGATAGTCATTACTGTGGCGATACTTTAGTGGATTCTTCTTTATTTGGCCACGTCGAAACTTGTGGTATGGAAGTTCAACAACAATCCCCGTCATCAGAGTGTGATATTTCAAAAAAAGATTGCTGTAGTGATGAACAAGTGATTGTTGAAGGTCAAGATACTTTAAAAACATCGTTCGACAAATTAGATAAAGACCAACAACTATTTGTTGCTGCTTTTATCCATACCTATATAAATTTATTTTTCGAATCTCAAGAAGATTTAAATTCATATAGAGATTATACACCTCCTCCCTTGGTCAGGGATATTCAAGTTTTAGACCAGACTTTCCTTATTTGATTTTTAAGTAATTAGAACTGTAGTCCTACATTAATTTGTTTTGGACATTTCTGCTTGTTTGCCACTTTTTAAACAAGATTTATAATTACTTAATAATCATTTCTATGCTGAATAAAAGCATCAAATTTCTAATTGAAAATAAACTCGTAGCAGTTTTAATGCTCATCCTATTTATAGGTTGGGGCGTTGTAAACGCACCTTTTAGTTGGGACACCGGTTTTTTACCATCTAATCCTGTTGCAGTAGATGCTATTCCGAGATATAGGGGAAAATCAACAAATTGTTTTTACCAAGTGGCAAGGTCGTTCACCACAGGATATTGAAGACCAAATTACATACCCCTTAACAACTTCCCTGCTTGGTATTCCTGGAGTAAAAACAATTCGTAGTTCTTCTATGTTTGGTTTTTCCAGTATCTATATCATTTTTGAAGAAGATATTGAATTCTACTGGTCACGTAGTAGGATTTTAGAGAAACTAAATTCACTGCCAGCAAACCTATTGCCGGATGGAGTAAATCCATCTTTAGGACCCGATGCCACAGGTCTAGGTCAAATATATTGGTACACATTGGAAGGGCGCGATGAAAAAGGAAATGTAACTGGCGGCTGGGATTTACAGGAGCTGCGTAGTATTCAAGATTATTATGTAAAATACGGATTGTCCTCGGCAAGTGGTGTTTCAGAAGTTGCCTCTATTGGTGGTTATGTTCAGGAATACCAAGTTGATGTTGACCCTGAAAAAATGCGCCAATACAGTATTGGTTTAAGCGATGTTGTAAAAGCAGTAAAGGAAAGCAACCAAGATATTGGGGCGCAGACCTTGGAAATAAATCAAGCAGAATATTTAGTTCGTGGTTTGGGTTATGTAAAATCTGTGGCTGATATTGAAAATGCAGTAGTTACTTCAGAAAATTTTACTTCTATACGAATCAAGGATATCGCAAAAGTAAATTTAGGACCACAAACCAGACGTGGTATTCTGGATAAGGAAGGTGCCGAAGTTGTGGGTGGTGTCGTTGTGGCTCGTTACGGTGCAAACCCAATGGAAGTAATTAATAATGTGAAAGACCAAATAGTTGAACTTTCAACAGGATTACCGAGCAAAGTCTTAGCTGATGGGCGCACTTCACAAGTAACTATTGTTCCATTTTATGACCGTACAGAACTCATTCAAGAAACACTTCATACGCTGAATGAAGCCCTTACACTTGAAATTCTAATTACAATTTTGGTCATCATTGTGATGGTGTTCAACCTGCGCGCGTCTATTCTTATTTCAGGATTATTGCCTGTTGCCGTATTAATGGTATTTATTGCGATGAAACTATTCAATGTAGATGCAAATATTGTTGCCTTATCAGGTATTGCTATAGCCATTGGTACAATGGTGGATGTAGGCGTCATACTTGCCGAAAATATGATTCGGCATTTGGAAGATGAAAAATTACGCTTTAAAGAAAGTGGAATAGAATACACAACAAATGAAATTGTCTATAATGCTACTGCCGAGGTTTCAGGAGCTATTTTAACAGCTGTACTCACAACTATTATAAGCTTCATACCAGTATTTACATTGATAGGTGCTGAAGGCAAACTATTTAGACCACTAGCATTTACTAAAACAATGGCACTTTCTGCGGCCTTGGTTATTGCACTTTTCTTAATACCACCATTTGCCGCATTCTTGTTTAGGAAAACGAATATTAGAGAACGTTCTAAATATATTCTCAACGGTTTGCTTATTATTCTTGGCATCACTGCCATTGTTTACGGCTATTGGTTTGGGCTTATCTTAATAGCCTATGGCGTTGTTGCACTATTGAGCGTAAGAGATATTATAACAACTAAAAGAGCTAATTTATTTCACATTATTATTTCCTGCATTGCTATTGTGTTCTTGCTTGCTGAATATTGGCGACCGCTCGGTTTTGATCGGAGCATCTTAATGAACTTGATTTTTGTAGCGATTATCTGTTTTGGATTACTGGGGGTGTTTTCAATTTTCCAAAGGTATTATGACAATATATTACGTTGGGCACTTCAAAACCGATTACTGTTTTTAATCATTCCAACAACGGTGTTTATTTTAGGAGTGGTTATAATGCGAAATACTGGTAAAGAATTTATGCCATCGCTCAACGAAGGTTCGTTTCTTTTAATGCCTACATCTTTACCACATTCGGTGTAGAAGAAAATAAGCGTGTACTGCAACAACTCGATATGGCGGTTGCTACGATTCCAGAAATAGAAACAGTAGTAGGAAAATCAGGTCGAACAGAATCCGCGCTCGACCCTGCACCACTATCGATGTATGAAAATATGATTCAGTATAAATCTGAATATATGCGGAATGAATCCGGAGAGCGCCAACGTTATAAAATGAATGATGACGGATTGTTTGTATTGAAAAATGAAAAATTCATCATCAACCCAAATAACGAAATCAGTGACGATGCAAACTACGAAGCATCTCAGCTTAAAACAAACGCAACTAATGAAGATTTAATTCCAGATGATGATGGGGAATACTACCGTAACTGGAGACCGTGAAATAGTCAGTCCTGATGATATATGGAATGAAATAGTTAAGGTCACTAAATTTCCTGGAGTTACCTCTGCACCGAAACTACAACCTATCGAGACAAGATTGGTAATGCTTCAAACTGGAATGCGAGCACCTATGGGCATCAAAGTGAAAGGTCCTGATTTAAAAACCATTGAAGCTTTTGGTCTGCAATTGGAAGGTCTTTTGAAACAAGCCGAAGGTGTAAAAGAACAAGCTGTTTTTGCAGACCGTATTGTAGGTAAACCTTATTTGTTAATTGATATAAAAAGAGAGCAATTGGCGCGGTACGGAATTTCGATTATGGATGTTCAAGAAGTACTTCAAGTAGCCGTAGGCGGTATGCCACTTACCCAAACAGTAGAAGGTCGTGAGCGTTATGGTGTTCGTGTTCGCTACCCAAGAGAGTTGCGTGGTAACCCGTAAGACCTTAAAAATATTTATGTACCTGTGGAAAAAGGAAGTCCTGTTCCTTTAGGAGAGTTGGTGGATATTCGCTATGAACAAGGTCCGCAAGTAATTAAAAGTGAAGACACCTTCCTTGTGGGTTATGTGCTTTTTGATAAGCTAGATGGTTTTGCCGAGGTAGATGTGGTTGAAAATGCGCAGGCTTTGTTTAAAAAGAAAATTGAGGCTGGCGAGTTAATCGTTCCTAAAGGAATCAGTTATAAATTTACAGGTACCTACGAAAATCAGTTACGAGCGGAGAAAACACTTTCTGTTGTAGTGCCACTCGCACTTCTTATTATTTTCTTGATTCTATATTTCCAGTTCAAATCAGTCAGCACATCGCTTATGGTATTTTCAGGAATTACTATAGCCTTTGCTGGTGGTTTCATTATGATCTGGTTGTACGGCCAAGATTGGTTCTTCAATTTTAATCTTTTCGGGGAAAATATGCGAGATCTGTTCAATATGAAAACTATCAATTTAAGTGTGGCGGTTTGGGTAGGTTTTATTGCACTTTTCGGCATTGCTACAGATGATGGCGTGGTAATGGCCACCTACCTCACGCAGACTTTTGACAGAGAAGAACCAACAGACAAAAAGGGGATTCGACTGGCAACCCTTGAAGCTGCTGGCAAGAGGATAAGACCTTGTTTAATGACAACCGTAACTACCATTCTCGGCACTATTACCCATACTCACTTCTACAGGAAAAGGAAGTGATATAATGATACCTATGGCAATCCCAATTTTTGGTGGGATGATTATCGATATTACCTCTTATTTCTTGTTACCAGTGCTATTTAGCTGGAAGAAAGAATATCAATTAAAACGAGCTACAAAATGAGATATATAATTTTAATAATATTTGTTTTTTTCGCTTTCGCGGAAGTAAATGCACAAGATTTAGCATCCTATATTCAGGAAGCCGAAAAGAATAATCCGGAAATTCAAGCTTTTGAATTGCGCTACAACATAGCGGAAGAAAAGGTAAATGAAGCTGATTGGTTACCAAACACAGAGATTGGCTTAGGCTACTTTGTGAGCGAACCAGGAAACCCGAACAGGGGCGCAACGTGCACGTTTTTCAGTAAAACAAATGTTGCCTTGGTTTGGAACCATATCAGCAAGGGAAAACTATGCTTCATCAATGGCCGAAGCCCAATTTGTTGATATAGCGATTGCAAAAAGAAAACTTTCGTTATCAGTATCCCAATCCTATTATAAACTCTATGCAATAAGTGCAAAACAGGGTATTCTGGATGAGAATATAGAACTTCGGAAACCTATGAACGCCTTGCATTAACCTCTGTAGAAGTGGGAAAGGCATCAGCGGTTGATGTACTTCGCCTTCAGATAAGACAGAACGAGTTGATTCAGCAGAAAGAAGTGCTGGAACAAGATTATTTGGCGGAGCAAGCGCTCTTTAATAATCTTTTGAATCGTGATGAAAATATTGCCGTAGAGGTCGTAAAGCAGATGATAATTCCCGAAGAAGATGTGTTTATTTTGACTGACAATCTACAGCTTAACCCGTAACTTATTAAATACGATAAATTATATGAATCTATCGAAGAAGCCGAATTATTAAACCAAAAAGAGAGTGCGCCCAATATCGGTTTTGGTTTGGACTATGTGCCTGTATCAGAACGTCCGAGATATGAATTTTTCCGATAATGGTAAAGACATTGTGATGCCTATGGTTTCTATTTCAATTCCCATTTTCAATAATAAATATAAGTCAGTGACAAAGCAAAATGAATTGAAACAATTGGAAATAAAATCACAGAAAGAAGAGAGGCTCAATAACCTTGAAACACGTCTTGCACAAGCTATTTATAATAGAAATACAATGAGAATTAAGTTTAATGTACAAACAGACAATTTAAAGCAGGCGAATGACGCCGAAGAAATTCTCATTAAGAATTACGAAACCGGAACTATAGATTTTAACGATGTGCTCGATGTACAAGAATTGCAGTTAAGGTTTCAAATCAATTTAATCGAATCTAATAGAGGGTATTATACAGAATATGCCATCATAAATTATTTGACAAAATGAAAACAATAAAAATTATTACGCTATTACTTTTCACAACTTCAATTTTTGCCCAAGTAGGCACAAACGGAAATGATAGAAAGGAAGATGGGCGACCTGTTAAGGAGTATAACCTTACCATTGAAGAAAACGAAATGACACTTGGAGGTGTTACTGCCAATGCAATGACCATCAATGGAGGTATCCCTGGGCCTGTTTTGGAATTTAATGAAGGAGACCTTGCTATAATCAACGTAACCAATAAAATGGATGAAGAAACTTCAGTGCATTGGCACGGATTGATACTTCCCAATTTTTACGACGGGGTTCCATATTTAACTACCCCACCGATTGAGCCAGGAACAACCTTCCAATACAGAATCCCAATCAACCAATCGGGAACATATTGGTACCATTCCCACACAATGCTACAAGAACAAAAAGGTGTTTATGGGTCTATTATCATTCATCCAAAAGAGAAAACCTTGGAATATGATAAAGATTTAGTCGTGGTATTATCAGATTGGACCAATGAAAAACCAATGAATGTATTACGAAACCTTAAAAGAGGTAACGAGTGGTATCAAGTTAAAAAAGGCACAGCAGTGCCATTAAGTAGAGTCATTTCAGAAGGTGCCTTTGGTGCCCAACTTAAATTTTGGAGAGACCGTATGGAAGGAGCTGATATTGCAGACATTTATTATCCCGCATTTTTGTCCAACGGTAAAAAACTGGCAGAATATCCGAATTTAGGGCTGGCGAAAAAGTAAGGCTTCGCTTTATCAACGCATCGGCTTCTACCTATTATTGGATGGACTTTGGCGGAGGTAACCCAATGTTGGTTTCCAGTGATGGTGTTGATGTGCAACCCGTTTCCAAAAGCAGATTTCTCTTTGGCATAGCCGAAACGTATGATGTAATTGTAACTATTCCGGAAGGAACTATTGAAATTACCGCAACCGCTCAAGATGGTTCAGGTCATACCTCTATACAGTTAGGTAATGGCACTCTTTACCCAGCCAAAAGAATTGATAGACCTGATAAGGTAGCGATGATGAAGCAAATGGCTAGAATGGATATGAAAATGGGAGCACCTGCAATGGTTGGAAACAAGAAGAAGAATACACCCGAAGTTTTAATGCAGAAGTACGGAATGAAGATGAATATGAAGGACGGCGAGATGAAAATGGGGAACGATAAGATGTCGATGAAAGATGGCAAAATGAATGACCAAATGGATATGAAGATGGATGATACAATGGGAATGAAAAAAGACTCGATGTCAATGAGCCATAATGGAGCATCAAATAAAATGGAAGGTCATATGCACAATATGCCAATGATGCAGAAGGATTCTACTTCTTTTGATTATGAGGAGCGAAAGACATACTTCAACTATGATTTTTTAGAGGCAAAAGAAAAAACTGAATTTAAGGCAGATTTACCAGTAAATGAAGTGTTGCTTAACCTAACAGGTAATATGAATCGCTATGTATGGAGTATGAATGGGGTGCCATTATCAGAAACGGATAAGATAAATATAAAAGGAGGCGAGGTAACCGGAATTACATTAAATAACCTGACTATGATGCACCATCCAATGCACTTGCACGGTCATTACTTCAGGGTCATCAATGAAAAAGGAGAACGTTCCCCATTAAAGCATACCGTGAACGTACCACCAATGCAGAAAGTTATTATTGAATTTTATAACGAAGAGTATGGCGATTGGTTCTTTCATTGTCACGTATTGTACCATATGATGGGTGGTATGGCAAGAGTGTTTAGTTACGATACCCCAAGGGATGATAGAATGAAAGATTATCCAGTTCAGAAACTTATCGATGAGACAGACCATTATTATTCGTGGGGATTGGCTCGTGCAGGTTCAAATTTTAATGAACTCTTTTTAACGTCGAGCAATATCCGAAATGAATTTGGTTTGAGAGCAGAGTTCGATTACGACCAAAATCTTGAAGCCGAAATAAGTTATAATAGGTATCTGAACGATTGGGTACGTGTTTATGCAGGAGTAAATACCGAAACGTCAACACCAGATTCTTACGATACATTTAATACCGTAGGATTGGTTGGTGTAAAGTATTTTACGCCTTATAGATTTAATGTAGATGTGAGTATGGACCATCAGCTACGCCCAAGAATACGTTTGGACAGAGAATTATTGATTTTTCCAAGAATTTTTCTCGGAAGGCGAATACGAATACAGAGCAGATTTTGGATGGGTCAATGATTTAGAGAATAATAAATCATTTGAAAGCGAAACACAATGGTTGGTAGGGGTTGCATACATTCTTTCACGCAATTTTTCAATCCAAGCTAACTACAATAACCGATATGGATTGGGTGGTGGACTATTAGCAAGATTTTAAACAACTAAAAATTAAAAAGATGAACTATTATTTTAATAAAACAATCAATGGAACCTTCGAAGAGGTCATAGAGAAAGTGACACAAGGATTAAAGGAAGAAAGTTTTGGAATCCTTACAGAAATTGATGTAACAGAAACACTAAAGAAAAAACTGGATATAGACTTTAAAAAGTATAGGATACTCGGAGCTTGTAATCCGCCCTATGCACATAAAGCTTTGCAAGCAGAAGATAAAATTGGAACGATGTTGCCCTGCAATGTCATAGTACAGGAAATCGAAGCAGGTATCATTGAAGTTGCGGCCGTAAACCCAATGGCATCAATGCAAGCTGTAAAAAATGAAAAATTGAATGAGGTAGCCAGCGAAATAACTGCAATGTTGGAAAACGTAATTGAAAAATTATAAGACACTATAAAAAGGCAGTAATAATAATTAATAAACACAAACTTAAATTAAAACAAAATGAGCAAATTAAAATCAACATTAGGTATAGTTGCGATAGCATTCATAACCTTAACAGTAATGTCTTGTAAAGACAACAGCAAAGAACAAAATAGCACGGATGGAGACCATTCACAAATGAACCACGATAACAGTGATGGTCATCACGACGGCGAAAAGAAGGAAATGGCAATGAGTGGAGATAGTAATGCGCAAGCGGTATTAAATGACTATTTCAACTTAAAGAATGCGTTGGTGGGAGATGATAATGGCAAAGCCAAAGAACTTGGGGCAACCCTCGCAACATCCTTAGGAAATTTTGACGCCTCACAATATACCGATACCCAGCAATCGGAATTAAAGGATATTGTTGAGGATGCAGTTGAACACGCAGAACACATTTCAGAAAGTGATATAGCACACCAGCGCGAACATTTTAAAGTTTTAAGTAAAGATGTAATAGATATGGTAGCTATAACAGGAGCAGAGATGAAGCTTTACGAGCAGTTTTGCCCTATGTATGATGGCGGTACAGCTTGGCTAAGTACTAAAGAGGAAGTGCGCAATCCATACTATGGTAGTCAAATGTTAAAATGCGGCAAAGTACAACGTGAAATTAACTAAATGAAAATTGTAAAGATTATAGCAATAATACTACTGGTAGCGTTCGTGGGAATTCAATTTATTCCCACTACACGCAATCAAAGTGATACTGTACCGTCAACTGATTTTATGCTGGTCAATAATGTACCGGAAACTATTCAAAAAAAGTTACAGGTATCCTGCTATGATTGCCACAGCAATAATACTCAATACCCTTGGTATAATAAGATTCAACCTGTTGCTTGGTTTTTGGAAGACCATATTAAAGAAGGCAAAGCTGAACTTAATTTCAACGAATGGGATTCATTATCCAGCCGAAGAAAAGCAAGTAAGTTAAGGTCTATTATCAAGCAGATTGAAAATGGCGAAATGCCTTTGAATTCTTACACTTTGATACATAATGAGGCAACATTTACAGAAGCTGAAGCAGAAGAGTTAATCAATTTTATCACACAATTAAAAGATAGTTTATAAACAATAATTTAAAAGTAATTAAAATGAAAAATTTAAAAATGAGTATTGCAGCAATGCTATTGTTAGCAGTTTCTTTTACCAATGCACAGGAAAAAGAAAAAATGAACCACGATCACGGAGATATGAAAATGGACCATAGCAAAATGATGAATAAAAATAGTGACGCAAAAGCAGAAGCTATTTTAAGTGATTACTTTAATTTAAAAGATGCTTTAGTTGCGGACGATACAAAAAAGGTAGCACAAGCAGGAACAAAATTGGTAGCCACTCTTAAAGCATTTGATATGGGTAGTTATACAAAAGAACAACAAAAAGAGCTGGCCGATATCATAGAAGATGCTACCGAGCACGCAGAACATATTTCTGAAAGTGCGATAGACCACCAACGCGAGCACTTTAAAACGTTAAGTAAGGATATTACTGATATGGTAGCTATTACGGGTACAAAAAGCACGTTATACGAGCAATTTTGCCCAATGTATGATAAAGGTAGTGCTTGGTTAAGTACAAGTAACGAAGTTAGAAACCCGTATTACGGAAGCAAAATGCTTAAATGTGGAAAAGTTCAAAAAACTATTCAATAGATAGCCTTTTGTATAAAAATATTTTCAATGTTCGCGTTTATTAGTTAACAGAAGGTTGTAAAATGAAAAAGATATCTGAATAGTTTTTAAGTCCTGTCCTGGGAAGGAAAACAATGTTGATGGTTAGTGTTAGTTCCTTCCCTAGTCAGGCACAACGAATTTTGAAAAAGAAAAGTTGATTTGGTTAATAGCAGCCTGCACAAGGGAGAGAGATTAAATCCCTAAAATAATAACATCTCTCTTCCTAGGTCAGGCGATTAAAAATTTATGGTGAAGAGAAGTTTAGTGAAGAGTACTTGATTGTGAGGGGTAAACATTTTGGTTGGTTTATTGGTTAATAAAGGTTGCCTCTCATTTTCAAGTATTATTTAAAGGATTTTGCATATAAAAAAGGATGATATAACAATGAAAGAGTGTTGCAAAGACGGGTGTCAAAATACAACTGAAAAGTCTGTAGTTAGAAAATGGTTCAATTACATAATATATACCATACTAATCTTAATAGTTGGTGGTGCTTTGGCGCTTCAATTATTTAGTTAAGGAAATAAATTGAAAATGACTAAAGTGAACACAATAGAAAAATCTGAAAGAATTGG
Source organism: Lacinutrix neustonica (assembly GCF_026625145.1). GTDB lineage: Bacteria > Bacteroidota > Bacteroidia > Flavobacteriales > Flavobacteriaceae > Lacinutrix > Lacinutrix neustonica. The sequence goes on from NZ_CP113088.1 coordinate 3,163,783, forward strand.
CTTTTACAAGCAACTGTTTAAAAAGGTATTGCTTACTGCAATTATAGTGATTGCTCTATCGTTAAGTTATATACTATGGGTAGGTGTAGATTCCGCCAGCCAATTTCTACCCTTTATAATTGTTGGTTTGGCTTTGGTCAAAACCATTTTTATCGTAAGGCTCACTTTTATACAGTTAAGTAAAATAATAGGCGAAAGTCATCAGCTAACCCACGTTCTTACTTTATTTGGGGTATTGATTATTTTGATTGTCCTTTCGTTTTCAGCAGATTATCACGCTTTATATACTTTGAACCCTGAAAATTTTAAATCGAGTACAGCGCTCAATGGCTCATTTTCATTACAGTTTTTTGAGTTTTTATATTTCAGCTTAATTACTTTTTCATCGGTTGGCTTCGGAGATATTGTGCCATTGAATATTGCAGGTAAACTATTGGTAATGATGGAAGTTTTCTTGAGCTTTTTGGTATTGGTATTTGGTATTGCAAACATTAATAGAATTCACGTTAACAAATAACCCCTTTAAAACTATAAATATGAAAGTACTTAAAATTATTACACTCGTAACTGTTCTCATTTCAACAGTCAGCATTACCAATGCACAGAATGATAAAGATTCTAAAGATAAAAAAGATGTTATCGCAGTAATGAAAGCTTACAAAGATGCACTTCAAAACCTAACGACAGAAGGTACTTTTGAATTATTTACCGAAGATTCCAAAGTATTTGAATCTGGTGGTGTAGAAGGCTCGTATGCGCACTATATAGAACACCATTTGGGACCTGAGTTGGGGCATTTCAAAAAATTTGAATTTTCAGATTATGAAATTGATGCGGAAGTAGATTTGCCCTATGCATTTACAACCGAAACCTACATCTACACTATCGTGCTCAACCCGGATGAAAAAAGCGAAAGTAGAACAATAAAGAAAAAAGGAGTAGCAACGTCAATCTTAAAAAAGATGGATGGTAAATGGAAGATTATTAAAACACATTCTTCGTCAAGAAATGTAAAATAAAATTTAAACTGTGAGCGAATTTTTAAAACAATGGGGCGAAGCAGCCTATACGACCACTGGATTTTTCTCGGATGGCACTTTGGGCTTTCATTTTGGGCTATATCATCAGTAGTATGATACAGATTTTTGTGACTGAAAAAAGGATGCAAAAAACAATGAACGAGAGTGAAGGTAAAAGTGTACTCTTAGGCACGTTTTTCGGCTTTATAAGCAGCTCGTGTAGTTTTTCGGCTTTAGCGGGCACAAAATCTATCTTTAAAAAAGGTGCAAGCTTTGTGTCTTCCATTGCTTTTCTTCTTGCATCGACCAATCTCGTAATTGAGCTTGGAATCATCATTTCCATATTTTTGGGATGGCAGTTTGTAGTCGGCGAATATGTAGGTGGAATCCTTTTAATTCTTATTTCGTGGATTTTGATACGAATAATCAATCCTAAAAAGCTCATAGAAAAAGCGCGCAAGAATTTAGAGAACGAAGATGACGATTCAATGGATGATTCCCAAGATTGGAAAAAACAAATCAAGAAAGAAGATAGTTGGGCAAGAGTTGCCAAAAAATATAAGATGGAATGGCAGATGGTATGGAAGGACGTTACCGTTGGCTTTACCATTGCAGGTATCGTCGCAGCCTTCGTTCCCGATTCTTTCTTCCGGACACTATTTATCAATAGTGGTCAGGGCAATACAGACTTTACCTTTCTTGAAATATTGGAACATATCGTTGTAGGACCTATTGCCGCATTTTTGACTTTTATTGGCTCAATGGGTAATATTCCGTTGGCGGCATTGCTTTTTGGAAAGGGCGTGAGTTTTGCAGGGGTTATGGCTTTTATTTTTAGTGATTTGGTAGTCTTTCCTGTACTTCGTATTAACGCCAAGTATTATGGGTGGAAAATGTCGCTGTTCATTTTATTCTTACTGTTTACGGCATTAATAGGAACAGCTTTGGCTCTGCATTACTCTTTCGATTTGTTGGGTATGTTGCCTGACACATCACAAGTTAAAATACAGGACAAAGAGCATTTCAAAATTGACTATACCTTCTATTTGAATATGGCTTTTCTCGCAATTTCAGGATATCTCATATACTTAGGGTTTTTCAAGAGAAAGGATGTAGAGCACTCAATGAGCGAAATGGCACCGAAAAGTCCATTCCTTGAGAGTGTTTTAAAATATGCAGCCTATATCTGTTATATATGGTTGGCAGGTGGACTGATTGTAAAATTCTTTATACCATAATTATGAAACACACTTACCACATACAAGGGATGACCTGCAATGGTTGTCGTACCAGCGTCGAGCAGAAGCTTTCGGAAGTAAGCGGTGTCACAAATGCATCTGTAAATCTTGAAAAGGAAGAAGCCATCATACAAATGCAAGGCCATATAGATGCCGCAATATTTCAAAAAGCACTTCCGAGAAAAATACACCATTTCAGAAAAGAAATCCGAGCAAAATGTTTTTGCGAGTACTGGTAATGGTAACGATGAAGATAACGTTTTCTCAAAAGCGGAAACTGAAAAATCAAAACTACAACAGCTGAAACCTTTGCTCATTATTTTGGGATATATCGCTATCGCAACGGTGTTACTCAATTATCAACGGGAAAATTGGAATAGTGCGATGCTCGACTTTATGGGGTTGTTCTTTATTGTTTTTAGCTTCTTTAAAATTTTAGACTTGAAAGGCTTTCCGAGATAGTTTTAGAATGTATGACCCACTTGCCAAAATAGTACCAGCCTATGCTTGGGTATATCCATTTATAGAAACAGCTCTTGGATTGATGTTCTTGATGCGTTTTGAAATACCCATCGCATTAATCGCAACCCTAATCATTTTGGGGATTACAACCGTGGGCGTAACCAAAATATTGCTGGACAAAAAATCGATACAATGCGCTTGTCCGGGTACAGCACTCAAACTACCTATGACCGAAGCTACCTTTATAGAAAACACCATTATGATTGTGATGGCAGTCGTTATGTTAACAAGAATACTTTAATACACAAAATAAAACTATCACAAATGAAAAAAATCATAGTAGTACTCGGTATTATCCTTTTCGCTTCCTGTAAACAAGAAGGTAAAGAGACCAAAGAAGTTGAGGCGAAAGAGGTAGAAACAGCTTCTCAAACCGCTGAACCCGACAAGAAAAAGCCATTAAGCCCACATACATCGGCAATGGCAATGATAGGCGATGCCCATATCCATATAGATTATTCATCACCAGGCGTAAGAAATAGAATTATTTTCGGTGGATTGCTGGCCTATGACCAAGTCTCGGCAGGCTGGTGCTCATATGGCTACTTGGCTGGAAACAAATAAGGACTTAAAAGTTGATGGTAAAGAATTGATAGCTGGGAAATATGGGTTTTTTGTAATTCCAAATCAGGAAGAATGGACAATTATTTTCAACAGGAATTGGAATCAACACGGTAAGGACGACTATAACGAAAATGATGATGTATTAAGGTTTAAAGTTACGCCTAAAATTTCCAATGAAATCAAGGAACATTTAGAGTATAAAGTAAACAAAACAACAGAGAAATCAGGAACAATCTCAATGAGTTGGGAAAAAGTCACGGTTGAATTTCCTTTTGAAATAAAGTAATATGGTCAACAGAAAAACAGCGAAATGGATTAGAAAAACGCACCGCTACTTGGGTATCTTTTTAGGTATCCAGTTCTTGATGTGGACCATTAGCGGAATGTATTTCAGTTGGACGGATATTGATGAAATACACGGAGACCAATTTAAGAAAGAAGAACCTAAACAGGAATCTTTCAACAATTTGTTGGGTACGAATAAACTAAAAAAAGAGCAACCCATTCAAACTTTGGAATTACTGGAAATAGCTGGTAAACCTTATTATTGGATTAATGAGACCACACTTTTCAACGCAAGTACTGGAGATATAAAAAATGGTATTACTAGAGATGAAGCAAAACAAGTGGCTACTAGATATATGTTATCAGACCTCAAAATATCAGGTATTGAACTTATTGATGAAGTTGGAGACCATCACGAATATCGTGGTCGTCCACTTCCGGCGTATGAAATTTCGTATGAAACACCTCAAAATTTAAAGGCCTACGTGGCCATTGAAAATGGCGCATTTCAAACGGTAAGACACAGGGATTGGCGTTGGTTCGATTTCCTTTGGATGACACACACTATGGATTATCAAGGTAGAGACAATTTTAACACATTAGTATTGCGAGGGTTTTCACTATTAGGGTTGATTACTGTATTAAGTGGTTTTTTACTTTGGTACACGTCATCCCCAACCATTAGAAAAATAATTAAAAAGAAACGAAAATAAGTAACACTAAAATCAATATATAATGGAAAATTCAAAAAAAAACAATTACACAAAATTTGTAGGTATGCTGGCGGCATCATTTGTGGCAATGTACATTACAATGTACCTAAACTCTTATCAATTAGATCACGTCTATTTTAGCCTTACTCGTTTTTATATGAGTTGCTTGGGTATTGCTGCTATGGCCATTATAATGTTTGTGGCGATGCGTAATATGTACCAAAACAAAAAGAAGAATATCGCCATTGTTTTGGGTAGCATTGTGCTATTTGTTGGTGCATTAGGATTGGTACGCGACCAGAAATCAACGGTAGGAGACATATTATGGATGAAAGCAATGATACCTCACCACTCTATTGCGATTTTAACAAGTGAGCGTGCTGATATCCAAGATCCGTGAAGTTAAAAAGTTAGCTGAAGATATTATCAAGGCACAAGAAAAGGAAATTGCAGAAATGAAAGCAATGATAAAACGATTGGAAAATAACAAATAAATAAAATTAAAATGAATAAAAACATCATTTATATAGGTGTTGCCTTGATTGTTGGCCTGTTAGGCGGCTTTCTACTATTCGGTGGAGGTTCTGCGGACAAGGCAACAAATAATGTGAAAGACACCCACGACCATTCAGAAGAAATTGCTTCTAATCAAATGTGGACGTGTTCTATGCATCCACAGATTATGCAACGAGAACCTGGGGATTGTCCCATTTGTGGAATGGATTTAATTCCAGCCGAATCTGGTGCAGATGGCCTCAATGCCAATGAAATAAAAATGACCGATAACGCAATGGCTCGGCCAATATCCAAACATCACTTGTAGGAAAAGGACAAATGGGAAATAATTCTCTTAAGTTATCCGGTAAGATTAAAGCCAACGAAGAGTCAAATGCCGTACAGGTTACATATTTTGGAGGAAGAATAGAAAAACTGTACGTTAATTCTACAGGAGAACGTGTTGGAGCAGGACAACGCTTGGCAACTATTTATTCGCCGAATTGGTTGCGGCACAGCAAGAACTGCTTACCGCTTCATCATTAAAAGAATCGCAAACTGAATTGTATAAGGCTGTTAGGAACAAACTTAAACTTTGGAAACTTTCAGAAAAGCAAATCAACGCCATAGAAACTGCTGGGAAAGTGCAAGAAAACTTTCCGGTTTTTGCAACCGTTTCAGGAACGGTAACAATGAAAATGGTAGAAGAAGGGGATTATTTAAAGCAAGGACAACCCTTATATAAAATTGCGAATCTCAATACAGTATGGGCAGAATTTGATGCTTATGAAAATCAAATTTCATCCTTAAAAGAAGGACAGACTATTAAATTGACCACAAATGCTTATCGCAATGAGGTTTTTGATGCAAAAGTCTCATTCATCGACCCCTTATTAAATTCTGCGACTAGAACGGTGGTTGTAAGAGCGGTCTTGCAAAATAAGAAAGACCTCTTTAAACCGGGAATGTTTGTGGAAGGGGTAATTGAGGGTACGCAAACAAGCACCGAGAATACCGTTTCCGTACCGTCAACCGCTGTTATGTGGACGGGAGAACGCTCTGTAGTCTATGTCAAAACAAACCCTAATGAAGCTATTTTTGAAATGAGGGAAGTTTTATTGGGCAATGCCAATGGCGATAGTTATACCATTCTTGAAGGTTTAAAGAATGGAGATGAAGTCGTAACTAACGGAACGTTTACCGTAGATGCCGCTGCACAATTACAGGGAAAAAAAAGTATGATGAATGCATCTGGTGGTAAAACAATGACAGGCCACGAAGGGCATTTGGGAATGCAAGAAGATAATTCGGAGAAAATACAAATGAAGCCAACCATTCTCAAATGAAAGAAAGGATTGAAGTTTCAAACAAATTTCAGAATCAGTTAAAACAGGTTTTTGATGATTATATCCTTTTAAAAGATGCTTTGGTAAATGATGATGCCAAGGGCGCTCAACAGGCAGGAAAACAAATAAACCAATCCTTGAAAAAAGTGGATATGAAATTATTATCTGATGAAAAAGCACATAACCATTGGATGACGATTCAGAAAGAACTAAAGACCTCGGCTAATTCTATTGAGAACGAGTCAGATATAGCAACACAAAGAGCACATTTTAAACATCTTTCTGCGCATATGATAAGTAGCGTGCAACTTTTTGGGGTTAACGAAAATGTATATATCCAGTTTTGTCCAATGGCAGACAACAACAAGGGAGCGTACTGGATAAGTTTAGAGGAAGAAGTCCGAAACCCATATTATGGTGAAGCAATGTTAACCTGTGGCGAGGTTAGGGATACATTAAAATAATCAGGTTTAGAGTTAATTGGTAAAAAGCGGATTCTTCAGACTTTGATATTTTTAAAGAGAAGAAAGATGATGAGTGAAAGTAGAAGAAATAGAAGAAAAAACAAGAAAAATACATATAAGCAGAAAAATCCGATTACAAAAAAAGATAAGGTTATTGGAATTTCAGCTATGATAGGATTATTTATTGCTGCAGTAATATTAATCATATATCTAAATTTAGAGTTTATCAAGCAGCTGTTTCATATATGAATAATACAATCTACATAAAAAATATGGTCTGTCCGAGATGTATATCGGCAGTTTCCCAAATTTTGGTAGGCTTGAATATTGATTACAAAGCTGTCAAGTTAGGAGAAGTAGAATTGGTTTCAATACTCAATGAGTCTGAAAAAAAATCTTTATCAAAAAAGCTACGGAATGCAGGATTTAGTTTGATTGACGACCGTAAAAGTCAGCTTATCGAGCAAATGAAAACTTTGGTTGTGGAGAAAGTACATCATTCCAATCAAGAGACCGATTTCAAATGGGCAGATATTGTTACAGGCGAACTTAACTTGGATTATAAATATTTAAGTTCTCTATTCTCGTCGGTAGAAAGTATCACGTTTGAGCAATACATTATCAACCGAGAAGATTGAACGTGTTAAAGAACTTATAGTTTACGATGAATTAACCTTGAGTGAGATAGCTTTTCAACTACATTATAGTAGCGTTGCATACTTAAGCAATCAATTCAAAAAAGTAACGGGAATGACACCTACTCAATTCAAGAAAATATTAGATAAGAACCGTAAATCTTTAGATGAGATATAATGTGATTTTTTGAATTTTAATTAGCTCTATACAATATAGTGGCAAGTGTAAAATATTAATGCGCTTTTTGTTGTTAGCCATATCGATTATATTATTAATAGTTGGTGGTAATTTGAAAAAATAACACAATTTAAAATGAAAATAACATTCGAACTACTTAACATATACAAGATAAATGAGCAAAGCAATCACAACAACTTAATAATTAAGACGTTAATTTATTATGAAAAAATATAAAATATTATTCTTTGTTATCAGCTTGTCAATTTTTGTGGCTTGTGGTACAGATGATAATAACACTGAAGAAGAACCGACGACTGAAAACTTCATTTTCGAAGATGGATTTGAAACTCAAAATGACCTGTTAGATGAACTGTTTCCTTCAAACGGTAACAGATGGTCCACAATACAACAAACCGACCCTTCAAATGCTATTAATGAAATTTCTATAACGAATGCAGAATTTACTGAGGGACAAAATGCACTTCGTTTTCTTGCATATCAATCGGATTCGCAATTATCAAAAATAGATATTGAGAAGAACGGATTAAATATAAAATCAGGAGATGAGGTCACAATAACAGCTGATTTTTACATAACCGGAACTGAATCTTTGGAAAATTTATTGCTCATTGATTTAGAATGTTGTTCTTGTTGGGACCCTTCGGTTGGTGACAATTATGGTTCGGAAAATCAATGTCCTGGAGTGAGGCTTATGATGTCCGGAGATAATGATTATCTTTCCGTAGAAAGAGGAAAAATATCAGGAACAACCTTACAACAAACTAATTTTGTTTTTCCAAGAAACCAATGGGTCTCGGTACAATGGGAAATGACTATGTCTGATACTGAAAACGGACTTAATAGATTACTCATTAACGGAACAGAAGTTCTGAATGAGAGTGCTATGAATATGCCAAATGCGCAGGTTTTTAGTGATGTATTTACAAATCAAGGAATTGATTTCACTTTACAAGAACCTACCTTTTACGAACGGGTACAAATTGGAGCAACAGCTAATCCTACTGCTGGTAATATTGAATTATTTGTCGATAATTTTTCTATTAAAGTGAAATAAGATGTGCCACAAAAGGAATACTAATGGAAGTTCAATTAAAATCAGAAATTACCTGTCCAAAATGCGAACATAAAAAAGTAGAAGATATGCCAACAAACACTTGTCAATTCTTCTACGAGTGTGAGAACTGTAAAACAGTTTTGAAACCAAAAAATGGAGATTGTTGTGTGTATTGTTCATACGGAACAGTTCCCTGCCCGCCTATTCAAGAAAATAAAAGTTGATGATAATTTCTTTGCACAACCTGTGCATCGATTAATTTGTATCTTTGTAAAACTTTATGAAAATATTCTTTTCTATATCAATGTCTATTTTACTCTTTTTTCAAGGAATCAGCGTAGATATGGACTTATGTGGGCCAATTAAAGAAATTTCAAACTTAATTTCCCATTATCAAGACCATAAAGTATATGGCGACTCTTTCTTTGAATATATAGTAGAAGATTACATCGCAAACGATGCAAAAAGCGAAGGGCATCATAATAATTCAGATAAGGATAACGTACCTGTCCATTCTCATCATCAATGTTGTCATCCTGTAGTTTTTATAGCAAACACCGCAACACCTCTTATCAATCGATTTAAGTTTGAAGATAAAGAGCACTTTAATTCATATACCGTCAACTTCAATTCCGGATATCCGGAATCCCTTTTCCAACCCCCTCAAGTATAATTCAGTTTTTTTAAGGGTAGCTATATCCTAACGTGATGCTTCTCAAGATAGGCATTGCTATATAAATGCGTTGCACCTATTCGCAACGTAAGTTTTAAACTGAATTAATACATTTTCTATGATTAACAAAATCATTTCATTTTCCATTAATAATAAATTTATTATTGGCTTATTTATAGTGACATTGGTTGGTACGGGCATTTGGTCTATGGCCACTATAAACTTGGGTTCTGTACCCGACATAACAAACAACCAAGTGCAGGTAATAACCGTGGCCCCAAATTTGGGGACAGAAGATATTGAGCAATTTGTTACCTATCCCGTAGAATTGGCAATGGCCAATCTTCCTGACGTTATCGAACTGCGTTCAGTATCCCGTTTTGGGCTGTCCGTAGTTACAATTGTCTTTAAGGATGAGGCAGGCACTTATCTTCCCCGGCAATTGGTACAAGAGAAATTAACCGAAGTTGCTGGAGAAATCCCCGAAGGCTTCGGCACGCCATTTATGGCACCCATAACAACAGGTGCGGGCGAAATCTACCAATACACCTTAAAATTAAAAGAGGGCTACGAAGATAAATACGATGCTATGGAGCTTCGTACCATTCAGGATTGGATTGTAAAACGTCAAATGGCATTAGTACCTGGAGTCGTAGAGGTAAATGCTTTTGGTGGTTATGTAAAGCAGTATGAAGTTGCCATAAACCCTAATAAGCTGAAAAGTTTCGGTATTACAATGAATCAGGTCTTTGAAGCCCTTAAGGTGAACAATGCCAATACTGGTGGTGCTTATATCGAAAAAAACCACCAAGCCAATTTTATCCGTGGCGAAGGATTGGCACGAAGTATCGCCGATTTGGAAAATACGGTTGTAACCACACAAAACGGAAGCCCTGTTTTAATACGGGATGTCGCCGAAAAAGTAGGCTATGGTAATCAAGTGCGTTATGGTGCGTTTACCCAAGATGGACACGAAACTGTTGGTGGACAAATTTTAATGCTGAAAGGCGAAAGCCCAGGCAACGTAGTCGAAAATGTGGAGAAGCGCATTGTAGAAATACAAAAATCCCTACCCGAAGGCGTTTATATAGATACATTTTTAAGCCGAAGTGAATTGATAGGAAGAACCACAAGCACCGTTGAAAAAAACCTCATAGAAGGTTCCCTCATTGTGATTTTTGTTTTGGTCTTGCTTTTGGGAAGTTTCCGTGGTGGCTTGATTACCGCTTCGGTAATCCCTTTATCATTGCTCTTCGCATTTATTTTGATGAAACAATTCGGTGTATGGGCTAACCTAATGTCATTGGGTGCAATCGACTTTGGAATCATCGTAGATGGTGCAGTAATCATTGTAGAAGGAATGGTGTTTCACATTCATCAACGGATGAAAAAATCAACTAAGGTCATCGAGCAGGCTGAAATGGACGAAATTGCTTATGAATCTGCCAGTACGATGATGAATTCGGCGTTTTTCGGACAACTTATTATCCTTATTGTATTTACACCAATTCTATTTTTGACGGGTGTAGAAGGAAAAATGTTCCGTCCAATGGCGTTTACTTTTGGATTTGCCGTTTTAGGAGCAATTATCCTTTGTCTTACTTACGTCCCAATGATTTCTGCAATGTTCCTTAAACCTACTAAAAATCAGAATAGTTGGTTTGCAAAATTTGAAAACAAGATAGATAGGTTCAGTGATAAAATAATGGCGGGCCTAAATCGAGCTTACCTTCCTTTGCTCAATTTCGCACTGCGCTTTCGGGCTGGTGTCGTGATTGGCGCAGTTGCTCTATTACTAATTGCAGGGTTTATTTTCAGCAATATGGGTGGCGAATTCATACCTAAATTTGATGAGGGCGATATTGCGTTTCAGGCTTTGATAAAACCGGGGAGCAGTCTTACCGAATCCATTGAGGCTTCAAAAAAACTTCAAAATTTAATCAATGAATTTCCGGAAGTAAAAACGGTAGTTTCAAGGATTGGTGTTGCTGAAATACCAACAGACCCAATGCCAATGGACATTGCCGATAGTTACATTATTCTTGAAAAAGATAAGAGCAAATGGACTTCTGCAGATAGTAAGGAAGAACTCATAGAAAAAATCCAAGAAAAAATTTCAGTAGTTCCCGGCGTAAATTTTGTGTTTACCCAACCTGTAGAACTTCGTTTTAATGAATTGCTTACAGGTGTCCGTGAGGACGTAGCAATCAAACTGTACGGAGAAGATTTGGGCGTGTTGGCAGACAAGGTACAGGAAATCGCAGCAGTCATCAGAACCGTTCCTGGAGCTGCTGACCTTAATGTGGAGGCTACAAGTGGTTTGCCACAAATGACAGTGGTGTATAACCGCGCAAAAATGGCACAATACGGTGTAACCGTTGACAAGCTGAACGATTATGTGAGTGCGTCATTTGCAGGAGAAAAGGCAAGTGTGATTTTTGAAGGCGAAAAACGGTTCGATGTGGTCATTCGTTTGGCAAAGGAATTTAGACAAGACATCAACAGCCTTAAAAATCTTTATATCGATTTGCCAAACGGAGCGCAAGTGCCTTTAAAGGAAGTGGCAGATATCAGCTATAAGCCCGGGCCAATGCAGATTTCAAGGGACAATACCTCTCGTCGTATTTCGGTAGGGGTCAATGTTCGTGGGCGCGATGTAAAATCGATGGTCGAGGAAATTCAGCAAAAATTGGAAACGGACGTGAAATTGCCACCTGGTTATTTTGTAACCTATGGAGGTTCGTTCGAAAACCTTCAACGAGCTTCAGACCGATTAATGATTGTAGTGCCTATTGCACTTTTCCTAATATTCATATTGCTCTATTTTGCCTTGAGTTCGTTCTCGCAGTCCTTAATGATTTATATGGCAGTGCCATTGGCGGCCATTGGTGGCGTGTTTGCACTTTGGATAAGGGGAATGCCATTTAGTATTTCTGCGGGAGTAGGTTTTATAGTGCTCTTTGGAGTTGCGGTTTTAAACGGATTGGTACTGATAAACAAATTCAATGAACTAAAAGAAAGTGGAATGACAGACTTAAAAAAACGAATATACGAGGCAACCCACGAGCGTTTACGCCCAATTTTACTGACGGCTACCGCAGCCATTATGGGCTTTATACCAATGGCGGTTTCTACCTACTGGTGGTGCGGAAGTACAACGTCCTTTGGCGACAGTAGTAATCGGTGGACTTATAACGGCTACCTTCTTGACATTAGTCGTCGTTCCTGTCCTGTATTATTGGTTGGAATCACGAAAAGGAAAGAAAAACAATGGTGGTGGCGCAAGTTACATCAAGAATAACACAACGGTTATTATTGTGTTATTGAGTTTGGGAGGGTTTTTAACCCCAAATGCAGCAAATGCACAGGACGGCCGAGATGAGCCAGGTACTCACTTTGGAAGAAGCCATCGCTCCGGCCAAGGAGAATTACCCTTCCCTAAAGGAAAGTCAAGCCTTTATTGAGCGTGAACAGGCGATGAAAGGCACCAGTTTCGATTTGGGGAATACGCAGATATTTACGGGGAAGGAAGAAGCCGGCAATGACTTTCCCGGTGTACAGACCACAATTGGGGTACAACAGGGAAATATTGATTTGCTTTCCGGTTTTTCAAAATCCAAGTTCTACAAAGAACGGGTCGAACTGGGCGAAAAGTTCTACGCCGTCAACGAACAGCAATTGATTCGCAATGTGATGCAGGCTTACGACCGTATCAATTATAACAAGGCACAATTGCGGTTTGCGGAACAGTTAGATAGTGTTTATGCCAACTTTAGGACCGCTGCCGAGTTGCGCTATGATACAGGGGAAACTGGCAAGCTGGAATTTATTGCCGCTTCTTCTGAATATCAACAGATTCAGGTTTTACGACAGCAAGCCTATGATGACATTGAAATTGCAAAAAGGGCATTGAAGCAGTATTTGGGCATTGACCAAGAAATAGAAACGGTTGGTCAGCTCTATGAACCGATGGATTTTTTGGCCAATTTGGATTCGGCTTCCGCAGCCAATAATCCTTTGCTTCAATATGCTATGCAAAATGCGGAAGTAAGCAAAGCCAATATCGGTGTAGAAAAAGCACAGTTCCTACCCAAGTTCAACTTGACCTACGGCAGGCAGATTGTGGATGATGTGTCGGGTTTCAATACCTATCAGGCCGGTATTAGTATACCGCTTTGGTTCTTTCCACAGAAATCAAGGGTAAAGGCTGCTAAGGCAGATGCTATGGTTGCCGAGAACCAATATCTCGAACAAAAAGCAATGACCGAAAGTAGGGTTTCCCAACTATTAAAATCATTGGAAAAGACCCAAAAAACACTTAACTATTATCAGGAAGGTGCATTGCTTTTGGCCGAGGAACAAATTACTACGGCAGAACTGGCTTCTAAGGAAGGTGAAATTGATTATGTGAACTATATCACAATACTCAACAGCGCCATCAGGATAAAACAAAATCATATACAGTTTATAAATCAATATAACCAGCAGTTCATTGAGTTGCAATACCAACTGGGTAACCTATAATCTAAAAAAGAATAAGAAATGAAAAATATAGCAATAGTAACTGTAGCATTAATGACCTTCTTTATGGTTGGCTGCAATGACAAGCCCGATTCAGAATTGGGACATAACGAAGAAAACACAACTACCGAAAAAATGGAAAGTGAAGGAGATGCACACGGTGAACATAATGAAGAAGAAGAAGGCGGTCATAATGAAGAAGAAGGCGAGGAAGGCGTGGTAATGCTTTCCAACGACCAAATCGAAACCGTTGGTCTTAAGACCAAATTGTTGGAAAAACGTAATCTCGGTAACAATATCAAGGTTACAGGAAGACTCGAACTTTTTCCTCAGGACAAGGCCAATATCAGTCCATTTATGGGTGGTAACGTTAGGTCCATTAAGGTTATAGAAGGAGATAAAGTACGCAAGGGTGAAGTGCTTGCATATCTTGAACATCCGGATATTATAAGTATGCAGCAGGAATATCAGGAAAAAAACGACGAACTCGTATTCCTAAAGCAGGATTTTGAGCGAAAAAAGATATTGTTCGACAAAGGTGTTTCCTCAGGCAAGGAATTCCAAATGGCACAATCAAAATTTCGTTCCACGACCTCAAGTGTAAACGGTTTAAGGTCAAAACTACGTTTGTTGGGGATTAACGCATCCAAGGTAGAACAAGGAGAAATCTACTCTGCAATACCTATAACTACACCAATATCGGGCTACGTAGACGAGGTAATGGTAAGTCTTGGGGACTATGTGGCACCGCAGACCAAGATGTTCGCCGTGAGCGATAATTCTAAAATTCATTTAGACTTAAAAGTTTACGAAAAGGATATTCCAAAGGTAAAGGAAGGACAGAAAATAATCTTTACGGTAGCTTCTAAACCCGATGAATTGTTGACCGCAGAAGTACATTCCATCGGTAAAACCTTTGAGGAAGACCCTAAGGCCTTGCACGTGCACGCCGATATAGATAATAAAAATGGCGAATTGCTTCCCGGTATGTATGTTGAAGGCAGGATTGCGGAAGGACAAAAATCAGGATATGCCGTTCGAGAAGATGCCATTGTCAAGGAAGGCGAACAATCCTATATTTTCATTGTGGATGAGGATGAGGAAACCGAAGAAAACACGGTGAAATTTAGAAGAATCCCCGTAAGTACAGGCGTCAATGACCTTGGCTTTGTGGAAATCAATATTCCTTCAGAAATGGCAAAAAATATTAGGGTTGTCACAGTTGGAGCCTACACCCTTTCTTCGGAAATGGTCAAGGGTGAACTGGAACACGGGCATTAATCCAATAACAATCAAAAGTTTTGATTCCGAGTCCGTTTATCGTCTTAATTAGTTAGTTAAAATTAAAGAACAGGCTCGGTTCAAAATCGATTAAAAATAAATAATTATGAAAGAAATAAAAGCATTTGTAAAACCGAACAGGATACAAAGAATTATAGAAGCCTTAACAGATAACGGCTTTGAAAGTATGACCCTTTCACATGGAGAAGGCACTGGGGCGTTTAAGGCAAAAAGAGCAAGACCTTCGTTGGATTTTCGTATTACCGATAGTCCTGTAGTTAAGCTGGAATTGGTCTGTCAAAATGAGGAAGCCCAAGCTGCCATAGAAATAATTTTAGCCAATGGAAGAACGGAAGAGCCGGCTGACGGTATTATTTATTTAAGCAATATTGAGGATGCCTTTCAGATTAAAACAGGAGAATCCTTAAAACGGTACGACCTATAGAACACTTTGTTGCGAATGGAAAAAATAGTTCAATTTTTAGAAAGCAAAGGAATACGACCTACGGCTATGCGCCTTATGACCTTTAAGCGGTTGGCAGAGTTGAATGTGGCCATCAGCCTTGGCGACTTGGAAAAAGATTTTAAGGTCAGTGAAAGAAGTACCCTATTTAGGACTATGAAAGCGTTTGAAGAAAAAGATATTGTGCATCAAATCGAGGATGGGACAGGAGTTATAAAATACGCCCTGTGCGAAGAAAATTGTGAGTGCGAGGTCGGCAACGACCTTCATTTACACTTTCATTGCAACAATTGTAATGAAACGGTCTGTTTAACAGACCATAAAATCCCCCATATCAACTTACCTGATGGCTATATTACCGAGGATATCAACTTGGTGGTAAAGGGCATTTGCGAAAAATGCAGCGACAATCTGCATTAAACGTTTGGTTTTTAAATTCAATTATCATTTAAAAATAGTGAGCAATGATAACAATCTATAAAAAAGAGGCTACTGTATATATGGTGGCAGAGAATAAGCTGGATGCCAAGGATTATGAAAACTTGATACCGGTCTTAACAGAACATATAACTGCATATCAGGAAGTTTCCTGGTACATTGAAATGAAAAATTTTGAAGGCTGGACGGCAAGTGCATATTGGAAGGGAATTGAATTAAATCTTTCGAATGAAACGCATTTAAAGCGTGTCGCATTAGTAGGAAGTGTTAAATGGCAAGAGCAGTTCACAGAAATGTTGTTGCCTTTTTCCAAGGCTCATATCAAATTTTTCAATCCCGAAGAAAAAGACAATGCTAAAAAATGGATAGAAAACTCATATAAGGATGAAAAAAACACAAATTAGATTACCAATTATTCTTCCGCAAGTTCCAAACGAAAAAGATACTTGTGTTGAAAGGCTTATTCAAGAACTACAGGCTAAAGAGGGCATCGAAAAAGTGCACGTTGCCGATGCAAACGGAGATGATGTGCCACAGCTCTGTTTTCATTATGACCCCGATATCATTTCTATTGACCGCATTCAATCCCTCGCCGAACGGACAGGTGCCGAGATTACCGAAAAATACGGGCATTTGCTCATTGAGGTTAAAGGAATCAGACATACAAGACAAGCTCGTTCCATCGAGAAAAGCCTTTTGGCAATCAATGGGGTTTTGGAGGCTTCCGTTTCGGCCTCTCGGAATGGTACGACTTGAGTTTGATAAAAAGCAAACTAATTTTGATAAAATAAGCAAACAAATTGAAAAGGAAGACCTTCAGGTTCAGCGGAGTGCTTCAAACGAAAATGATTACACCGAAGCATCCGAGAAAAAAACAGCAGCGTTCAAAGAAGGAAGATACTAAAGAGCAAACTTCCACCGAGGGGCACGAGCACAAAGAGGGCGAGACCCACGAGGAAGGAGAAGGGCACGCCCACGGTGGGATTTTCGGTAAAAATACGGAGCTTATTTTTTCTATTATCTGTGGGGCACTTCTCGGGATAGGTTTCGGACTTTCCTATGTTGCATCCATCCCGATTGGGTCAGTCTTACTTTATACATTGGTGCTTACTTTTTTGGAGGGTACTTTACGGCGAAAGAGGCCATACAGACCGTGGCCAAAGGTGGTTTTGAAATCGACTTCTTGATGCTAGTCGCTGCCATTGGTGCCGCTGCTGCGGGCGAATGGGCAGAAGGTGCCTTGTTGCTGTTCCTGTTTAGTCTTGGGCACGCCCTTGAACATTATGCAATGGAAAAGGCCCGAAAGTCCATTGCGGCACTGGCAGACCTTGCGCCAAAAACAGCCTTGCTTAAAAAAGATGGCAAGACAGAAGAAGTCGGGATTGAAAAATTGGACATTGGCGATATAATCGTGGTCAAGCCCAACAGTAAAATATCTGCCGATGGTGTTGTGGTCAACGGAAAAAGCAGCGTAAACCAAGCACCTATTACGGGGGAAAGTGTACCCGTGGACAAACTTCCCGTGGAAGATACGAGCAGGGACTATTCGGCAGACGATGATATCAAGGACGAAAATCGCGTGTTCGCTGGAACTATCAACGGTAATAATACTGCGGAAATAAAGGTAATCAAAGAAGCCAAAGACTCTACGCTGTCCCGACTCGTCAAACTGGTCAACGAGGCTCAGACCCGTAAATCCCCTACCCAACTGTTGACCGATAAGTTTGAAAGATACTTTGTACCATCCGTACTGATACTGGTTGGTATCCTGCTCTTTGCCTTTCCGGTCATTGATGAACCGTTTAGTGCCAGTTTTTACCGTGCAATGGCGGTATTGGTAGCCGCTAGTCCCTGTGCACTGGCCATTTCAACACCAAGTGCCGTATTGAGCGGTGTGGCAAGGGCAGCACGTGGTGGCGTGCTTATCAAAGGTGGGCGACCACTTGAGGATTTAGGTGTCATTACGGCTTTGGCTTTTGATAAAACGGGCACGCTTACAGAAGGCAAGCCCAAACTTACCGAAGTAGTACCATTAGGGGATATTGAAGAAAATGAACTGTTAAAGATAGCTGTTGCTGTTGAAAAATTGAGCGACCACCCTTTGGCCAAAGCTGTCGTAAGGGATGGGAAAGAGCGTCTGAAAGGGACTGATATTAACGATGCGTCAGATTTGGAAGCGGTTCTCGGAAAAGGTATCAAAGCGTCCTTGGGCAAGGATAAAATCTATATTGGAAACCTTGACTTGTACGAAGACCTCGATGAAGCAAAACCATCCGAAGAAATATCGAATAAAGTAAAAGAACTTGAAAGCGGCGGAAACACGACGATGCTTATAAGAAGGAACAAAGAATATATCGGTATCATCGCCCTGATGGACACCCCACGGGAAGCGGCCAAGGAAACACTGAAAAAATTAAAGGAAATCGGTATCAAGCGGATGATAATGCTAACCGGGGATAATCAAAAGGTTGCCGACGCCGTTGCTAAAGAAATTGGATTGACCGATGCTTGGGGAAGCCTGTTGCCGGAGGAAAAAGTGGATGCCATAAAAGAATTAAAGGAAAAGGAATCCAAGGTGGCAATGGTGGGAGATGGTGTAAACGATGCGCCCGCGATGGCAAACAGTACCGTGGGCATAGCAATGGGAGCGGCTGGAAGCGATGTGGCCTTGGAAACGGCGGATGTTGCCCTAATGGCCGATAAGTTGGAAACCCTGCCTTTTGCCATTGGCTTAAGTAGGAAAGCAAAGGCCATAATCAAGCAGAACCTTTGGGTAAGCCTTGGGGTTGTGGCACTTCTGATACCAGCTACCATTTTGAGTTGGGCAAATATAGGGGTTGCCGTTGCGTTTCACGAGGGGTCTACCTTGGTAGTCGTGGCCAATGCTCTGCGCCTTTTGGCTTATAAAAAAGATTAGAAAAATTGGGACATAGAAGAACCTGGTTTTTTGAAAGAATATTAAATGACAAAGACGGAAAAAACATTATTGGCTAAAGGGATTCGACCTACTAAAATGAGGTCGCAGATATACAAGTTCCTAAAAAGGAAACAAAGTGCCGTGTCCTTTTCCGATTTGAAAAAGGCCTTTGTTCAAAAGAGCAAAACCAATAAAACAGCAAACAGAACGACCTTTTATCGAAACCTCAAGATTTTCGAGGATAAAGGGCTGATTCATCAGATTAATGATGGGGTCGGAGTCGCAAAATATGCGATTTCTGATGAAAACGCCAAAGGTAAATACGGTACAGATTTACATATGCACTTTCATTGTACCGATTGTAGGAAAACAATCTGCTTACCAAATAAAATATCGGAAGAGAGCTTGCCGAGACGATTATGAAGTGAACGATGTGAACCTGGTATTGAAAGGAATATGTGAAAAATGTAGGCAAAAATAACAGGTGGGAGTTCCGAACTCTGAACCCTTGCGCCCAATGGTCAGGTTCAGGTTTCTTCCGCCTTCTTTAACTTAAAAAATATAATGGCAGAACTAAAAAAAACCTTGGGTACGCTTCGACTTACCTTTTATGGCGTTGGCACGATTGTGGGCGGAGGAATCTATACCGTGATTGGCGCGGCAGCTGGACAGGCAGGAATGGACATTTAATCGAAAAAGAAAACTTTTCAAAAGAAAAGACCATCAAAAAAGCAGTTGTAATGGCTGGAGAATGGTTTTACGATTTAGAAGGATAATAATTAATTAAAAACCAAACAAAATGTTACGGATAATCGAATTAACAAATAAAAATACTATTGCTACAAAAGCTTCAGGCAAATTGAGAAAAGAAGATATAGAAAAAATCCACCCACTTATCCACGCCATACTGGACAAGGGGATGAAAGTTCGTTGGTATTTTGAGATGGACAATTTTACGGGTTGGGACTTGTCCGGTTTATGGGAAGACCTGAAAATGGACACGGCCCACGCCAAGGACTATGAAAAAATAGCAATGGTAGGAGATAAAAAATGGCAGGAATGGATAACCCAATTTATGAAGCCTTTTACGAACGCCGAAATTAAGTATTTCAATATAGACCAAAAGGAAGATGCCAAAAGTTGGATTGAGAGCCAGTAAGCTTACTTCCATAAAAGACAGACGATGAATAAAAAGAATATTTTTATTACCATACTAATTGGGTTTGCCATAGGTGTTTTTATCCTTCAACCTTTGGGGATAACAATTTTCACGTTTAGCAGCCGTAATTACGAAATCAATTGGTGGCAATATTTAATAAATAATTTCATTGAAATTTTGAATATCAATGGGAATCAAATTTTTGAGAATATTCTGTTTGGATTATTAGGTGCTAGTGTTGCGCTGATGTATTATTTAGGTAACAGAGAAAAGGATATAGATAATAAGTAGCGGTAACTGGTTATGTGAAAGAGTGAAATTTTTTATTTAAAATTAATTAAGTGAAAACTTAATTAATAGCAGGCAGCTTTTATGATGCTTTTTAAAGCAAAATGATTAATAGCATTAAAAGCAAAAGTAGAAGCTGCTTTTTTTAATTATACAATTAAAGATGGATATTATGAATGTTAAACATTGTATTTTAATAACCTTATTGGTTTGTTATTATAGGGCAAACGCCCAAAAAATTTATACAACTGAAGAAGGTCATATTATGATGATGACTTTGGTTGATGATAAACCCATCAAGGCAGAAAGCCATAAATTGGCCTTATATCTTGATTATGATTCCAAAGTGGTTAATGGTGTACTCGACCTTAAGACTTTATCAACAGATAGTCCTGAAATCAATGCCACTTTACAACAGCGGGAAGACCCTTTAATGCTTCGGTTCACGGGCACTATTCCATCACAGGATTTTTTATCAAAACGGCACGACCCTATCAACTTTAATTGGCTGATAGATGTTACTTATCAAGGAAAATCTTTTAAATCACAATTTAAAGCAACCATTACCCATATAGAACAAGGAGTAAGTATGTCCTGCCTGATAAGCGCAACCGGACAATTATTGGTTTCAAATACTGGTTTGGATTCCTTAATAGAGGGTATCGATGATACCATAGAGGTGCAGTTTGCCCAAATGGTGTTGAGATTGGAATAACTATAAATTTAAATGAAATTATAATCGAATTAATGAAAAAAAAGAAATTGAATTTAAGAGATTTAAATAAAACTTCATCCGATAATCACAAGCGCAATGCTGGCCACAACCATAGCAGTCCGGAAAGTATAGGGAAATTTAAAATTTATGTACCAGCAATTTTCAGCTTTGTAATGCTGATTATTGGTATCGCGATGGATTATTTTGACGTAGCTTTTTTTAAAGATTGGATACGTATTGTCCGGTATGCAGTCGCATATCTTCCAGTAGGTTTTCCTGTGATAAAGGAAGGTTGGAACAGCATCAAAAATGGCGATTTCTTTACCGAGTTTTTATTGATGTCCATCGCAACCATAGGTGCATTCGCCATTGGCGAATATCCCGAAGGTGTGGCAGTAATGTTGTTTTATGCGGTAGGCGAATTGTTCCAAAGTGCCGCCGTTAAAAGAGCCAAGGGAAGCATCAAGGCATTACTGGATGTAAGACCTAATGAAGCCTTGGTCTATAGGAACAACAATTATGTTTCTGTAAATCCCGAAATCGTTGCTATTGGCGAAAAAGTGCAAGTCCGTGTGGGCGAAAAAATTCCTTTGGATGGTATTTTATTGTCCGAAAAAGGCTCGTTCAATACCGCAGCATTAACGGGCGAAAGCAAACCTGACACCATTGCAAAAGGAGAAAAGGTATTTGCAGGAAGCATCAATCCGGATGGCGTTATTGAAATTGAAACGACCAAAGAATTTAAGGATAGTTCCATTGCACGTATTCTCGATATGGTGCAAAACGCCACCGCACGGAAATCAAAAACCGAATTGTTCATTAGAAAGTTCGCAAGAATCTATACACCAATCGTTGTCT
Source organism: Lacinutrix neustonica (assembly GCF_026625145.1). Taxonomy (GTDB): domain Bacteria; phylum Bacteroidota; class Bacteroidia; order Flavobacteriales; family Flavobacteriaceae; genus Lacinutrix; species Lacinutrix neustonica. The sequence continues at coordinate 3,185,633 of NZ_CP113088.1, forward strand.
TTCTTGCGATTGGATTGACGTTTATACCCTACTTTTTTGTGGACGATTATGTCTTTAGCGATTGGTTGTATAGAGCCTTGATTTTCTTGGTTATTTCCTGTCCTTGTGCATTGGTTATCTCTATTCCGTTGGGTTATTTCGGTGGATTGGGCGCAGCTTCAAAAAATGGAATTCTCTTTAAGGGAGCTTCCTTTTTGGACGAAATGACAAAGGTAACTACGGTTGTAATGGACAAAACCGGAACCGTGACCAAAGGGGTATTTAAAATCAAAAATGTTGTTGTAAACAATGGGGCATTGAGCGAAGCCGAAATGATGAAATACCTAATGGCGATGGAAGAACAATCCACTCATCCCATTGCCAAGGCAATTATGGAATATAAAGCCGATGGCGAAGATTTTCAAGCATCCGAAGTAAGTGAAATAGCAGGAAAGGGATTGAAGGGAACTGTAAACGGCAAAACCGTATTGGTTGGGAATAAACCATTGATGACTTCAAACAATATCGAAGTTCCATCTGAAACCGACAACATTGTAGAATCTATCGTAATGGTTTCCATTGAAGGCAAATTTGCAGGCTATGTAATCATTGCAGACGAGTTAAAGGATGATGCACACGAAGCCATTAAACAAATTCGGGAATCTGGTATTTCAAAAATCATAATGCTTTCGGGCGATAAGGATTCAATTACGCAACAAGTGGCAAAAGAAATGGGTGTAGATTGGGCAAAAGGTGGATTGTTGCCGGAAGATAAATTAGCCGAAGTTGAAAAACTGATGTCCGAAAACGATAATAAAGTGGCTTTTATTGGCGATGGCATAAACGATGCGCCAGTTTTGGCAGTAAGTGATGTAGGTATTGCAATGGGTGGTTTAGGTAGTGATGTGGCTATTGAAACCGCAGATGTCATTATCCAAACAGACCAACCGAGCAAAATTGCAAAAGCTATTAAAATAGGTCGTTCAACCGGACGTATTGTATATCAAAATATTACGCTTGCTTTTGGAGTAAAAGCTGTAGTACTTGTTTTGGGAGCAGGCGGTCCGGCGACAATGTGGGAAGCGGTATTTGCAGATGTCGGAGTAGCTTTATTAGCCATATTGAACGCGGTTAGATTGCAAAGAATGACTTGGAGTTAAAGCATAATATTATGAATAGAAAAGAGCATTGGGAAAACGTTTTTAAAACAAAATCTTTAGATGAAGTGAGTTGGTATGAAGTTGTGCCGGAAACATCTTTATCCTTTTTTAAGGAATCTAATATCTCTAAATCTTCAAAAATCATCGATATTGGAGGAGGTGATAGCTTTTTGGTAGATAATCTTTTAAAGTTAGGATACAAAGATATTACAGTGTTAGATATATCTCGGAGCTGCATTGGATAGAGCAAAGCAACGATTAAAAGACCAATCAAAGAAAGTAAAATGGATAGTAGCTGACGCTGCTGATTTTTCAGCACCAGAACATTATGATTTTTGGCACGATAGAGCAGCATTTCACTTTTTAACTAATGAACAAAGTATAAGAAATTATATTGAAACAGTCCAAAAACATCTTAATAAGAACGGTAATTTAGTTATTGGTACTTTTTCTGAAAACGGTCCTAAAAAGTGCAGTGGGTTAGAGATAAAACAATATTCAGAAACCACAATGACCAATCAATTCAAAACACATTTTGAAAAAATTAAATGCATTAAAATTGACCATAAAACGCCCTTTGATACAAATCAAAATTTCGTGTTTTGCTGGTTTAAGAAAATAACATAATCACTAAAATAATTACCATTAAATTTTTCTGAACAAAAGAAGGTAAATGAGCAAATTCTACAAATCATTCAGCCTAAAACGTAACATACTAAAGTCCTTTAATTCTGAAATTTGTAGTCTACAAATAAGAATAGGATTATGGAGACAATTAACGTATTTGCAACCAAAGAAAAGAACCGTAAAGAGAGTATAAAAGAATCATTTCCTGTTACAGGAATGACCTGTGCATCTTGTGCAGCGAGCGTTGAATCAGTATTAAAACATACAGAAGGTGTATTTGATGCAAGCGTCAATTTCGCAAATAGTTCTGTTCTTGTGGAATATGATAAGGAGTTGAGTCCTAATCAACTTCAAAATGCACTTCGTGAAGTAGGTTATGACATTATCATAGATGCAGAAAATCCTTCGGAAGTACAGCAAGAACTTCAACAAAAACACTACGAAGATATAAAGAACCGTACCATTTGGTCGGCAATTCTTACGCTTCCCATTTTTGTGTTAGGAATGTTTTTTATGCAATGGGAGCCAGGGAAGTGGATTTCTTTGGTATTGACCTTTCCAATCCTATTTTGGTTTGGGCGAAGTTTTTTCGTCAATGCTTATAAGCAAACCAAATACGGTAAAGCGAATATGGATACCTTGGTCGCTTTGAGTACCGGAATCGCTTTTATCTTTAGTGTATTCAATACCTTTTTTCCTGAATTACGGGTAAGTCGCGGTATCGAGCCACACGTTTATTACGAGGCAGCTACGGTAATTATAACCTTTATTTCCTTGGGAAAACTATTGGAAGAAAAGGCAAAATCAAATACTTCTTCGGCCATTAAAAAACTAATGGGACTGCAGCCTAAAACGCTGAAAATTATTGAGAACGGAGAAGAAAAAGAAATTCCTATTTCATCCGTGCAAGTAGGTCAAACTATTTTAGTACGTCCAGGAGAAAAGATTCCCGTAGATGGCGTAGTTTCCAAGGGAAGCTCATTTGTAGATGAAAGTATGATTACGGGAGAACCTGTTCCTGTTGAAAAAACAAAGGATGGAAAAGTATTTGCAGGTACGGTAAACCAAAAAGGGAGTTTTCAATTTACTGCCGAAAAAGTAGGAGGTGAAACCTTGTTGTCCCAAATCATAAAAATGGTTCAACAAGCACAAGGGAGTAAGGCACCAGTTCAAAAACTGGTTGATAAAATTGCTGGTATTTTCGTTCCGGTGGTGTTGGGTATTTCCATTGTTACTTTCATTGTATGGATGTTGGTTGGAGGGGATAATGCTTTTTCGCAAGCCTTATTAACTTCCGTAGCAGTATTGGTTATCGCTTGTCCTTGTGCATTAGGATTGGCAACACCTACTGCCATAATGGTGGGTATTGGCAAAGGAGCTGAAAATAATATTCTTATTAAAGATGCTGAAAGTTTAGAGCTCGGTCATAAAGTAAATGCAGTCATTCTTGATAAAACGGGCACAATTACAGAAGGAAAACCATTAGTAACTGATATCCTTTGGAAGGATAAACTTGAAAATAAGAATGAATATAAAAAGGTTCTTTTAGCTATTGAAGCGCAATCAGAACACCCTTTGGCGGAAGCAGTAGTCAACCATTTAAAAGATGAAAAGGTTGAGCAAGCTGAAATTGCTTCTTTTGAAAGTATTACAGGTAAAGGTGTTCAAGCTGAAAATAGAAACGGTTCAAAATACTATGTAGGTAACCATAAATTAATGGTTGAGAAAAATATTCAAATCGACGCTTCCCTAATGCAAACGGCAGAAAGTCTCGAAGAGCAGGCTAAAACGGTTATATTCTTTGGTAACGAAAAAGAAGTGCTGGCGATACTCGCCATTGCAGACAAGATTAAGGAAACTTCAAAAAAGGCTATAGCAACGCTTCAAGAAAGAGGTATTGAGGTTTATATGCTTACAGGAGATAATAATAAAACCGCAGCTGCTGTCGCAAAACAAGTAGGAATAACAAATTACCAAGGCGAAGTAATGCCTTCGGACAAGGCAGCTTTTGTTGAAAAATTGCAGGCGGACGGAAAGATAGTCGCAATGGTTGGCGATGGTATTAATGATTCCCAGGCTTTGGCGCAAGCCAATGTGAGTATTGCAATGGGAAAAGGTTCAGATATAGCGATGGACGTAGCAAAAATGACCTTGATAACATCAGATTTACAATCCATTCCAAAAGCATTGGAACTGTCAAAAAGAACCGTTTTGGGCATACGGCAGAATCTATTTTGGGCATTCATTTATAATCTCATTGGTATTCCAATTGCAGCAGGCGTTTTGTATCCTATAAATGGTTTTTTATTAGACCCAATGATTGCAGGAATGGCAATGGCATTCAGCAGCGTATCTGTAGTTGCAAATAGTTTAAGACTTAAACAAATAAAACTTTAATATTAATTGTAAATTCAAATTCAATGAAAACTTTAAAATTTAAAACAAATATCAATTGTGGTGGGTGTATATCAAAAGTAACACCCTTTTTAAACAAACAAGAGGGTGTAGAAAGTTGGGAAGTGGATACCGCTAATCCTGATAAAATTCTAACTATTGAAAGCGATGGTGCTACCGAAGAAGATGTAAAGGCTACATTGCAAAGAGTAGGGTTCAAGGCTGAACCTGTAGATTAATACTTTCGTTATAATATGGTCTATATTTTAATTTTTGTGGTGATGCTTCTGTTTGCTATTCATTTTTATCGAAAAGCAAAAAGACAAAGCGTAAAGCCTTTTCCGGAGCACTGGCACAAATTGTTAATGGAAAATGTTCTCTATTACCGAAATCTTTCAGAAGAAAGGCAACTTGTTTTTCAGCAACGAATGATGCAATTTTTAAGTGAAGTTTATATAGATGGTGTGCAGTTTGAATTAGAAGAATTAGACAAAATTTTAATTGCAGCAAGTGCAGTAATCCCTGTTTTTGGCTTTAAAGAATGGCACTACACCAATTTAAGTGGCATCCTCTTATATCCAGATAATTTTAATGAGGATATGGGATTTAGCAGTAAAGATAACTCACGAAATATCGGCGGTTTAGTCGGAAATGGTCGTTTTGAGAAACAAATGATTTTATCCAAAAAAGCCTTATATCACGGTTTTAATAATACTAGTGATAAAAGTAATACGGGTATTCACGAATTTGTACATCTTATAGATAAGCTCGATGATAGAACAGATGGTGTTCCAGAGCGGCTATTAGAACATCAATATGCAATACCTTGGTTAAATTTAATCCATAAAGAAATGGAAGCGATAAATGATAGCCATTCTGATATCCGGAAATATGGTGGCACAAACCAAGCTGAATTCTTTGCCGTTGCTTCAGAATACTTTTTTGAACGTCCAGATTTGCTTAAAAAGAAGCATCCGAACTCTATAAAATGTTGGTTAAATGCTTTAATCAAAAATGAGCTTATACTAAAGGCTTTGATTAATATGGAACTCTTGTTTTGGCTGGGGAATATTATCTTTTGGTAGTGATATGTGCGAAATAGGATATAAAGCTACTTTTTACCCTTTAATTTTTTTATTTTAGCAATTGATGCAAAAACACAACAACATAAAAGCACTTTTCTTTTTAGGGGTATTCTCTATGCTGCTATTGCATCAGCTCTTGCCTCATTGGCATCACGAACACGACGTTGAGCATTCACATAAAGCTGTTGCGAATAGCGACACACACAGCCACCATCACGATGATCCGAAAAAGAAAGTCCTAACAAAGGGTTTTTAGATTTGTTTTTGGAAATGCACGTGCATTCAGTCGTATCTAATGAGATACTGTTAGCACACGAAAGCAGTATAAAGCACCTCGAAGTTAAAAAAGATATATGTGCGCCTATTTCAGTTGTACATTTTCATAGTACTATGAACTATGATGAGGCCGAAAAAATAAAGGTTTATCATCCACCCAATAATTATTTTAACGCATATCTCTCATCCCTCGATTCACGAGGTCCACCTTCTTTAGGTTAATCGTTTAGGAATACTTCCCTCTATGGTAGTAGACCTTTTTATAAATTCAGATTAAACCTAAAAATTACAAACAATGAATAAACACATCGTATTCGCAATTTGCGGATGCCTGTTCTTTGTTAATGGTTTCTCACAGGATAAAAATATAGAGCAACTACTTAATGAAATAGAACAGAATAACACAGAGTTAAAAGGCTATCAATCGTTCATTGAAAGTCAGCAACTCGAAAACAGGAGCAACAATAATTTGCCCGACCCACAGCTTTCCGGCTTTTATTTACCATTTGGCGACAATACAACCGATGCCTATTCCGAATATCAAATAGCACAATCCTTCGAATTTCCGACGGTATATAGTTCACGCAGTAAATGGAATGACCTAAAGTCGATGGAACTGCAAACGTCCTATGCTCAAAAGAGACAGGAAGTTTTGTTGAAAGCGAAAACCTTACTGATTGAACTTGCTTTTCTTCAAAAACAGAAAGGTATTGAAACCGAAAGAAGAACTCAGAGCAAACAAGTTTTCGACCAAATTCAAGAGCTTTTTGATAAGGAACAAGTTGGTATTTTAGATTTAAACAAAGCGAAAATTGCTTGGATTCAAGAGCAGTTTGTTGTTGAACAGATTGAAAGCGATATACAAATTTTACTGTCCAAACTCAAAACCTTGAATGGAGGGAACGCCATCGCTGGTTTTACGCCAAGTATTGATTTATCTATCGAAGTTGCTTCGGTAGAAACTCTTTGGCAGGAAAAATTATCAAATGACCCTTTACTGCAAGAATTAAAGGCTATTGAGACATCTTCACTTCAAAAAGTAAAACTGGAAAAAAACAAAGTACTACCAAACGTAGCACTTGGTTACAATTATCAAGGCGTTAGCGGTAGTCATTATTCCGGTTTTTATGGCGGTGTTTCGATTCCCCTTTGGAATAGCAAGAACAAAGTAAAAGCTGCCGAAGCAAATTTTGAATATCAACAGTCCAACACGCAGGTAGTTACCACTTCGCTTTATACACAATTTCAAGAAACCTATTATCGATACGAATTGATGCTTGAAAAATTTAATGAGTATCAAAACACTATGGGCAATTTAAATAGCGAGCAACTGCTTTTTAAGGCTTATATGTTGGGCGAGTATTCGTTTATGGATTATTACGTGGAGCTTCAGTTTTATCGGAATGCATCAGATAAAATGCTGCAAATGGAAAAGGAACTGCAACTGCTTCAAGCACAATTATTAAAACATCAGTTATAAATTTTTAAACATACAATTATGAAATCGAAGATTCACGAATACCAAAACAAATATTTAGCAATGAGTAAAATTTCAAAAATAATATTAGCCATAGCCATAGGTTCAATGATTACTATAACCTCTTGTAGAGATACAAAAGCAAAGACAGAAACTACAGAAGAACACGGTCACGAACACGATGCGGACGGCAATCATATGCACGATGAAACCATAGAACAAGAAGAGTTTCAAGTAGAAAAAGATTCTGTAAAGACTGAAACCCATACACACGTTGATGGCGCTGAACACCACGACCATTAAAAAATATATAACATATGAAATATATAATAATAGTGCTCGCCTTTTTGGCAATGTCCTGTAATAACAAGGCAGAAGACGCACACGCCCATAACGAAGATGGTAGTCACGTGGGCGAAGAAATTCCACGATTGAGCCATACTATCTCGGACGGATAAAACAGAGCTGTTTGTTGAGTTTCCTGCGCTTATAGTGGGCAATGGAAGCAGATTCGCAGCCCACTTTACGGTTTTGGATAAACACCAGCCCGTTCGGGAAGGTTCTGTTACGGTCAGTTTGATAAAAGGCGGAAAAGGAATCAGAAATACGGTGGATGCACCGTCATCACCAGGTATTTTTTCGCCTGCTATTCAACCGAAAGAAGCTGGTAACTATCAATTGGTTTTTGAATTGACAACACCAGATTATTCAGATAAAATTTCAATTGATAATGTGGTGGTATATGCCAGTACGGACGAAGCCATAAAAGCTTTGGGTACTGCCGAAGATGATGGAAGTATCTCGTTCTTAAAAGAGCAGGCTTGGAAAATCGATTTTCAGACCGCACCTGTTGTTTCGGATAAAATTTACGATGTCATTAATACGTCCGGTGTTTGGATGCCATCATTAGGCTCAACAAAGTCGTTGGCGGCAAAATCCAATGGTGTGGTGAACTTTAAGGAGGATAACCTCACGGAAGGCACAGCGGTTAAACAAGGTCAGTTGTTAATGAGCTTGAATAGTCAAGGTTTGGCTTCAAACAATTTGAGTACAGATATCGCTTCCGCGAAAGCGAAATACCAACAAGCCAAATCTGAATATGAAAGAAAGAAGGAGCTATACGAATCCAAAATTGTCCCCAAATCTGAATTTGAAAAAGTGGAGAGCAGTTTTGAGATAGCCAAAACCAACTATCAATCATTGGTGTCAGGTGTTGCCGGAGGAAGCAAACAAATTCGTGCACCATTTGATGGTTTTATCAAATCCATTATAGTTTCCAACGGCGATTATGTAGACCAAGGCCTGGCATTGGTAACTATTGGAACACATCAATCCAAAGTATTGAAAACCCAATTAGCACCCAATTACGGACTTACAATGGAGAATGTACAGGGTATTTGGTATCAAACTAAAGACGGACAATGGGCAGATGTAACAGATGCCGAAGGCAAAATCCTTTCTATTGGTAAAGATGTGGTGCGTGAACAACCTCTGATTTCAGTTTTTGCCCAAGTAAATGCAGAGGTGAATATGCCGGAAGGTAGTTTAACACAGGTACAAATTGCAATGGGTAACGCAACCCAAAAGACAATGATTCCTGTAAATGCTTTATTGGAGGACTATGGAAGTTATTCCGTTATGGTACAACTTTCAGGAGAAAGTTTCGAAAGACGACCTATCAAAATCGGAAAACGTAACGGCGAAAATGTAGAAATACTTCAAGGTTTACAAGTGGGTGAAGTGGTAGTAACCACAGGCGCATATCAAGTTAAAATGGCGTCAATGTCACGGTTCTACACCTGCACACGGCCACGAACATTAAAAACGAAGAGAAATGTTAAACAAAATATTATCAATTTCACTTCAAAACAGATTGCTCATCCTGTTAGGAGCACTTGCATTGAGTGTATTGGGCGTGTATTATGCACGTACAATGAACGTCGATGTATTCCCTGACCTTACAGCACCAACGGTAACCATTCTTACCGAAGCACACGGCATGGAATCTGAAGAAGTAGAAAAATTAGTAACCTATCAATTGGAAACAGCCTTAAATGGTTCGCCCAATGTGAGACGAATCCGTTCGTCATCAGCAGCAGGGATTTCCATTGTTTGGGTAGAATTTGAATGGGGAACCGATATTTATCGTGCACGTCAAGTTGTAAGCGAACGCATACCTATGGTACGGGAGAATTTGCCGGAAGGTATTGGAGCACCAACTATGGCACCTATTTCATCAATTATGGGTGAAATAATGCTCTTGGGTGTAACTTCAGATAGTTTATCGGCAATGGAATTACGAACCTTATCAGATTGGACAATTCGCCCACGCATAAAAGCGATTGGTGGTATTGCAAATGTTGTCGTCATAGGTGGCGATTACAAGCAATACCAAGTATTTGCCAATCCTGAAAAGATGAAGCATTACAACGTAAGTCTTACTGAATTAGTAGAGCACGTTAGGGAAGCAAACAAAAACGCACCGGGTGGCGTAATAAATCAATATGGTAATCAATACATCATAAAGGGAAGCGGTAGAGCTTATGCGTTGGAAGATTTGCAAGAAGCGGTTCTTAAGCAAGTAAACGGTCAGACCATCAAAATAAAAGATGTGGCAACGGTTCAAATTGGTGCTGCCGATAAAATTGGCGATGGTTCATTAAATGCAAAACCTGCGGTTATTCTGACCATTTCAAAACAACCCGATGTAAACACTTTGGAACTGACAGACCGATTGGATGAAGCCATTGCAGACTTGGAAAAAACCTTGCCAAAAGGTGTCAACATTAAAAGTCACATTTTTAGGCAATCCGATTTTATTGATGCTTCCATTAGTAATTTGAATCAAACGCTATTAGAAGGTGCATTCTTTGTAATGATTATACTTTTCATCTTTTTAATGAATTGGAGAACAACTTTAATCTCTTTATTAGCAATTCCTATTTCTTTATTGGTGTCCATCATCATTTTAAAATGGTTGGGTTATACTATTAATACAATGAGTTTAGGTGGTATGGCAATAGCTATTGGTGCATTGGTAGATGATGCCATTATTGATGTGGAGAATGTGTATAAACGGTTACGAGAGAATATCAAAAAGCCGAAAGCAGAACGACAATCGACAATTACAGTTGTTCGTGATGCATCTGTAGAAATTAGAAGTTCCATCATTATCGCAACCCTAATTATTATTGTATCATTTATTCCATTATTCTTTTTAAGTGGTATGGAAGGTCGATTGCTGAAACCATTAGGTATTGCGTTTGTAACGTCTGTTTTAACATCATTGATAGTTGCAGTAACGGTAACACCTATTTTATGTTCCTATTTATTAGATAACGAAAAGCTCTTAAACAAGCAAGCAGAAGGAACACGTGTGGAACGATGGTTACAGAAACATTATGGTAACCTCTTAGAGCGTGCCACAAATATTCCAAAAACCATTATTGGAACTACAGTAATTGCATTTATCATAAGTCTTGTTGTCTTAACGCAACTGGGAAGAAGCTTTTTACCCGAATTTAATGAAGGGTCTTTAGTAATTAGTGTCGTTGGACCACCAGGAATGTCTTTAGAAGAAAGCAATAAAACAGGGAAATTAATAGAGACAATTTTATTGGATTTACCGAAGTAGAAGTTGTTACCCGAAGACAAGGAAGAGCTGAATTAGATGAACATGCACAAGGCGTAAATGCATCAGAAATAGATGTGCCTTTTATTTTGAAAGACAAAACCAAAGAAGAATTTTTTGAAGAAGTCCGAAACAAATTAAGCATTGCACCAGGAGTAAATATTACTTTGGGTCAACCAATCGCACACCGAATTGACCATATGCTTTCTCGGAACACGTGCCAATATTGCTATTAAAATCTTTGGTTCAGATTTGCAACGCTTGTTTGAAGTTGGTAAAAGCGTAGAGCAGAACATTAAGGATATTGATGGATTGGCAGATGTTGCAGTTGACCAACAAATTGAAGTACCGCAAATACGTATCAAACCCAAACGCCAAATCCTTTCCGCTTATGGAATGACCGTAGGTAATTTAATGGAACAAGTAGATATTGCTTTTGCAGGAGAAGAAGCAGGTGAAATTTACGAAGGACAACAATATTTTGATTTGGTTGTGCGCTATGAGAAACCATTTAGAGATGATATTGAAAATATCAGTAATGCCTTAATCAGTTTGCCAAATGGTGGTCAAACCATATTAGGTGAATTGGCAACCATTCAATCCGTAAGTAGTCCAAATACCATTAACCGTGAAGATGTGCAACGTAAGATTGTTGTTGCCGCCAATGTTCAAGGCAGAGATTTACGTGGTGCGGTAAACGAAATAAAGGAAGTGGTTGCAAACAATGTTAATATGCCGAAGGCTACCGCGTGCAATATGGGGGACAATTTGAAAGTGAATCCAAAGCATCGCAATTACTTTTAGCAACAGCCATTGTTGCTATAGGTATTATTTTTCTGTTGCTCTATTATGAATTTAAAAATGTGCAATTGGCGTTTGTGGTACTCATTAATTTACCATTGGCGTTAATAGGTGGTATCTTAATTGTGTATTTCACTTCGGAATTATCAGCATTGCAGCAACCATAGGTTTTATTAGCTTATTTGGTATTGCTACACGTAACGGAATATTATTGGTTTCCGAGATATGAAGATTTACGGAAAGAGGGAATTAATGGTTTCGAGTTAATTAAAAAAGGTGCTTTGGACAGGCTAAACCCGATTTTAATGACAGCCTTTACAACAGGTTTAGCATTGATACCGTTAGCCTTAAAAGGTGGTGAACCCGGAAGTGAAATTCAGAGCCCAATGGCTGTAGTTATTTTGGGTGGTTTGCTTTCAGCTACTATTTTGAACTTGGTGGTGATTCCTTGTGTGTATCAATTAATAACAAAAAAAGACGCAGTGTAAATAGTTAAGTAAAAGTCCTGCCCGAGATATTAAAACATTTGAACATATTATGAAATATTAAAAATGAACAATTGTATTTTGGGTGGGATTAATTTGCCTATGGAAGAGTTACAGATTAAATAAACTAAAAAATAATAGTAAAAATTTCAATTTTCAATTCCTTTTTTGAACATATTAATTCAAAATAAAAGTAATAAATGATAACCACTCTGATATCAGAAAATGCGGAGGCATCAATCAAGCTGAATTCTTTGCCGTTGCATCAGAATATTTTTTTGAACGTCCAGATTTATTCAAAAAGAAACACCCTGACTTATATAAAATGATGGTAAAAAGTTTCAATCAAAAATTAATAACCTGATCCAAGGCATCGTCCGCATCTTTATGAATAAAATTCGCTTGGTAATTCAAAGTAGTTTTCAAATCACTATGTCTATAAAGTTTTTGTAGCATTAAAGGATGAATTTTATCGCCAGCAATATTTCCGAAGGTGTGACGCGCAATATGATTTGATAAACTTTTATCAATATTACATTGAGAAGCGATTCTATTCAAGTATTTATTGAAAAGTTTAGTGGCATTTCCGGTTTTTGTAAAAAAATCTTCATCATCATTTGGTCGAACGTTTTTCAAAAAGGGAAACACATAACCGCGGTTTTCAATTTTATGTTTTTTATAATAATTCAAAATCGTTATTCCTTTTTCTCGCACTTTGAGACTTAAAGGCTTTTCATTTTTATTCATCACATAGTATAATCTGTTATCCTTAAAATCGGACCACTTCAATTTCACAATATCTGAAATACGTATGCCTGCAAAATAAAAGGAAATTAACCAAACATTGTGGGTATGCCAAATTGATGAATAGGGTTCTAATTGTAATGCTTCTATACGCTCGACCTCTTCAGAAGTGAGGCCCAATTTGTTGCTCGTTCCAATTCTAATTTTCTCTTTTTCCCCCGCAAACGGATAATATTTGGCAGCAACGACGCCATCTGTAATTGCAATATTAAAAAGTGTTCTTATAAATATTAATTGGTTTGTAATAGTTCTAGTTTTCTGATTTAGATAAGCCGAACAAAAGGTTTTATATCGTTCTAAAAATGCCTGGTCAATGTCCCGGAATTTCAATTTTGTGTTTTTTTGGAAATGTAAGATGCCATCACTAAAAGAATATTCGGATTTTCTAGCCTTACTAATCCTATTTTTCCTTCTTTGAACAATAGCGTCAATTACTTGCTTTTTTGGCAGTGAAGTTTTTAAGTTTAAAAACTCTTCAATATTGTACAGAATAGATAACTCTGACTTAGCTACAGAAAAAATTTTACGGTCGTACTTTGTTTTCACACGTTCAGCAGCAACTACAAAAAATGACTTCGAGCCACCAGGGCCTTTCAGTTTTTGTTTTACTTGTTTTGGGGTAATATTTTCGTCACTATTATCTAAATAAACATCGTTCGCCTCTGTTAGTTTTTTCAACAAAAAGTTATTTAGTCTTTTATAATTAGGATGACTTCTCTTTGCTTTACCAGCAACTTTATCCCAATCTTTTTCAAGTATATATTGACCAAGCCACTTATAATTAGTTTTATAGTTTGCACTTATTCTTATAGCCAAAGGAATTGTACCATCCTTTTTAATCATATTTTTACGAAGAACAATTTTAATATTAGCCATAGCTTATTGATTTACAAATACAAAGATAGTAAAAACTAGTACAGAATAAGTACAGAATAATTTGAATTCAAATGAATATAAACGCTATTAAATAATATTAAAAATTTGTAATCAATTGATTTTAAGGTGTTTTATGTTAAATAACTCATAGTGAAGACTAAGCTCATAACCCGAAGGTCACTGGTTCGAGTCCAGTTCCCGCTACTAAGTAAGAGTAATCAGAAATGGTTACTCTTTTTTTTTGCAGTAAACTTAATGTTTTACTGTGTTTCTTCAAATTATACATATTCAAATATTTCTTAATTCACACTCAAATTAGGTGTACAATTCGGTGTACCATTTTTAATTCTAGGTCTACCATTTTTTAAAAACATAAAACTATGAATAATAACAAATTAACTATATTATTTCTTTTGCAAAAAGTGAAAGTAAATAAAAAAGGAAAATGCCCAGTAAGGTGCAGAATTACCTATTTAAAAAAACGTAAAGAATTCTCTTTAGGACTATTTTTAAACTCAGATTATTGGGATAGTAAAAGACAAAAAGCTAAACCACCTAATCCAGATAACAATTATATCAATACTCAATTAAGCCTTATTAGTCAAAAGATTAATGAGGCTTTTTTGTTTCTACAAGTTAATGACAAAGCCTTTGATGTTGAGGATATCTATCTACAGTATAAAGGAGAGAATGTAAAGACTCGTAAAACGCTTTTAGAGGTGTTTAAATTGCATAATGAGCGTATGTTTAAGTTAATTGATGTGGATTGCACAAAGTCAACTTATAGGAAGTTTATTGAGGCTAATAAGCATACTGCTAACTTTATTAAATATCAATATAATAAAACTGACATTTTGTTAGAATCTATTAAAATGAATTTTCTAAAAGATTTTGATTTCTACCTAAAGACTGAATTAAATCATAAGCAGATTACTATAAACAAAAGTATACAAAGAGTACGAAAAATCATCAAACTTGCCTTAGCAGAAGGTTATTTACAAAAAGATCCTTTTTTATTGTATAAACCAAAGCGCTACGAAACTAAAGTGGTGTACCTGAATCAAGAGGAGTTAAAGGATTTAGAGAAGTATAGGTTTTCTCAAAAGAGATTATCGCAAGTTAGAGATATGTTTATATTTTGCTGTTACACAGGACTAGCTTATGCAGAAATGAGTAACCTTTCTAAAGAGCATTTGATTATTGGATTTGATGGTAATATCTCGGATACAAATGTATAGGCAAAAGACTAATGGAGTAGTTTCTGTTCCACTACTGTCAAGGGCAAAAGAGGTTTTAGCTAAATATAAAAATGATGACAATCTTTTACCCGTAATTAGTAATCAAAAGTTTAATTCATATCTTAAAGAGATAGCCGAGATTGTTAATATAGATAAAAGACTTACACATCATATAGCAAGAAAAACTTTTGCAACTACCGTATTACTTTATAATGATGTACCAATGGAAATTGTATCTGAATTACTTGGACATTCTAAGATGCAAATTACACAAAAGCATTATGCTAAGGTGGTGCAAAAGAGCGTTAGTTCAGTGATGTTAGATTTAGAAATAAAGTTGAAGTAGCAAGAGGAAAGCCAACTTGTCAACTTTTTTTATCAAAATTAAAGAGGTCACTAATATTTATATCTAATACAATAGCAATTTCATTGGCTGTGCTAATAGATGTATTTATTATACCTCTTTCAATTCTACTAATTTGAGATATTTCTATACCTAAATCATTAGCAAGTTCAGCTTGTGTTAAATCTTTAAATTTTCTAATCTTTCTAAGATTTTTACCAAATTCTATTAAAAACGCTTGATTTCTTGAATACTCCACGCCATAAAACTCGTGTAGTCTTAATATTAATTAGTAGGCAAATTTGCCTATATTTAAAAACTAAATTTATAAAAATGACAACAGTAATTATTATTATAGTATTAATAGTGATTGGTAAGTTTATTTATGATTCTTACATAACGAATAATACTAATGAAAGATGGGTAGAGCACAAGTCAATCATAAAAGCATCAGAACGAAATAAAATTGAAGATGAAATAGATTTAGGTTTTAATGAATTAACTAGAATGTTTTATGAAATAAATAAATTAAATCAATCTAATAATATTTATAGATCTAAAATTATAAAAGTTCAAGAAGCTTTGGAGTACCATTTAATTCATTTTGAATATGTTTTAGAAGAATTAGAAGGTTTGTTATATTCAAATAATAAAGAAAACATCACTAAATACATAAAAATCAGAAACCATAACCTTGTTGAGTTGTCAAATTATAATAGCGATTATGATGTAGACGGAGCGCTATATACAAGTAAGATAAATAGATTTTTAGACAAATTAAATTCATTAGATAAATTAATGCAACCTCTTACAGTTTCTAAAGAAAAGAAAATGAGTAAAAAGGATTGTATGAATATATTACGAAAGGTGCCTTTTATAAATGAAGGCATTAATCACAATATTGTTATCTCTAAAGTGGAGTTTAATAATTTTTCAGGAGAAGCATTAGTAACTTTTCATCTTATGAATGTTTATTGTAAAAAAAAAGCTGAATCACATTTTTCCTCGGGAGAATTTGACAATGCAGTTGATGCATTAATGAAAAAGTATGTAAGTAATGAGTTAGGAATTAAATTGGATAAATTTAAATTAGCTAGTGTATATGGCATTTTAGATTATGATGATATAGTAATTGGAGATGTTATTCCTCAAAGCGAAATTATTTAATCACACTAAAAAATTTTAGATATAATAAAACAAAATTATAATGACTCAAGATATCTTAGAAAGAATAATGATTAATGCTATTTGTAATTTAGATGTGAACCCTTTGAATAATTTGAGTGAAAGTTTTATGTATTCTAATTTAACAAAAGGAGAGATAATAGACGAGTTTACGTTTGTTTTTAATAGCTATAAATCTCAAGGTGTTCTAAAGTTGACTTATGAGCGATCAATTTGCAAGCATTGCTATTCAGATGCTGAAATTTTTAGCTTTTTTGATTTTATTAGCGGATCATTTATTACAAGATATATAATTCACTTTCAGTTTAATAAAAAATGTACTGTCAGGCTCTGTGATAGTAGTTCATTGCCTTTAGGAAAGGAGAGAGCAATTTTCTAATTATTTTTTTTGAAATTTTTTTATTTTTTTATCTGAGAGTTTCTCAGTGATGAGGAACCTAGAGATCACCCCCACGCTTTGTCCAGTTTGGGCGGATACTCCGTACCTAATTGTTAAATCTAAAAATTAAAAAGACTATGGTTAAAATTGTAGATTTTAAAACCTATCAAGCCGAAGATGGGAAAGACTTTTGTACCCTAATTGTACAAGGAGGACTTGAGGCTGTAAAAAGCCAAGAAAAAAACAGAACTTACTTAACTGCAAGAACAGCAAGAGTATCTTGTACGTTTAATGAAGCAGTGTGTAAATCATTAATTGGATCAGACTTTCCAGGCACTATTCAAAAAGTAGAAGTTGACCCTTATGAGTACACTATTAAAGGATCTGGAGAAATTATTACATTATCTCACCGCTATGAGTTTTTGGGAGAGGAGGAAAGCATTGTCAAGGAGAATGTTTTCAAAGAGGAAGAAGTGTTTTAAGCTTCTTTGATAATTCAAATTTAAAGGTTCTAGCTTAGGTTAGGGCCTTTTTTTATGGCTATATAAAAAGATTATATAAGCTCAAATTTTATTAAATATAATATATATGAAACTACAACAAGCCAAAAGGCATCAAGTTAAATTACGACTTGGATTAAGTGGTGCAAGTGGATTTGGTAAATCTTATAGTGCACTATTACTAGCATTTGGAATTACAAATGATTGGTCTAAAATTGCAATTATAGATACAGAAAACGGTAGTGCTAGTTTGTACTCACATTTAGGAGATTATAACGTATTGTCATTAGAAGCTCCTTATAGCCCTGAGCGTTATATTGAAGCTATTAAAGCTTGTGAAAATGCTTCAATTGAGGTAATTATAGTCGATAGTATAACTCATGAATGGAATGGGAAAGGGGGATGCTTACAAATTCATGAGCAATTAGGAGGTAGATTTCAGGATTGGGCAAAATTAACCCCAAGACATCAGGCTTTTATAGACGCAATATTACACTCCAATTGTCATGTAATTACAACGACTAGACGTAAAGTAGATTATTCATTAGACACCTCACAGAATGGACGTACAAAAGTTGTCAAACATGGCACAAAAGAAATTACTAGAGAAGGATTTGAATATGAACTAACTGTAAATTTTGAATTAATTAATGATAAGCATTTAGCTAAAGCATCAAAAGATAGAACCGGATTGTTCTCTTCTGATAAACCTGAATTTGTAATTAATGCCTCTACAGGTGAGAAATTAATTGCTTGGTGTAACGAAGGTATATCAATAGTAGAGATTAATAACGAAATTGAAAGCTGCGTTTCTATCGAAGATTTAAAACGAATTTACACTAAATATTCAAGTGTTCAATCAGAGATTAAACCACTAATTGTAAAACGTAAAGAAGAATTAGAGGCTATAGATAGTCAGCTAATTGACCAAAAAGAAATTGTAAACCCATTAAAAATAGAAAACAATGGAATTGATAGCTAATAACAACACTCAAAGTATGGTTCTAAACCATTCAGAAGTAATAGATAATACTTCAAATAATTTTATAGAAGCTAATACAGAAAAAGTAAGTTTACTGCATTTAAAGGAAAAATGTACAATTCCTGTATTTGCTAAGGACAACGAGACAACAATAAGTCATTTTCAGTTTATTAATGAAACTTTAGAAATGATTAAGTCTCAATTTCCTAATACTAATCCTAAAGCTCCCGATATTAGAGTAAGCCACGTGGTAAAGGGAAGAGTTCCAGCAGCTATAGGTAAACCTGCAAAGGAATTATTGGAGAATGAGAAAACGATTTATTACGAGCGCTGTGCTTTTGTAATTGAAATTCCGAGTTTAAAGAAGTTATTAATGGCAATGAACTATCGTTATGTGTAGGTGGAGTTAGAGCATACAACCAAGAAAATCTCTACAGTAAAAAGAGTTTAGAGAAATTTAAAATGTTTGTAGGTTTCCAAAATAAGGTTTGTACTAACCTATGTGTGAGTAGTGATGGTTTTACCAATGAGATTAGAATAGGTTCTATTTTAGATTTAAATCAAAACATTCAAAATTTATTGAGTAATTATGATAGGAATTCTCATCTAAGTGCTATGGAATCAATGTCTAATTATAGTTTAACCGAAAATCAATTTGCTAATTTGGTTGGAAAGACAAGAATGTTTCAACATCTAGATAAAGGAGAACAGCAAGGGAAATTTTTAACCAATTTAAATGATTCGCAAATTAATAACGTAGTTAAAGATTACTATAGTTGTTCAAACTTTAGAAGAAATGAGGATGGGAGCATTAACATGTGGAATTTATATAACTTATTCACAGAATCTAATAAGAGTTCTTACATAGATTCAAATTTTGAGCGTAATGTAAATTGCTACGACTTCGTAAATCACCTAGTAGAATCGATTAAAAATGACACAATGAGCTGGTACCTTCATAATTAATATATAGCTAACTCGTGTAATTCAGCATGGCCTGAAACACATAAATGTATTATAAATGGATGATAAAGAATTAGCAGAATTACTTAAATATAGCTCTTCTAAGGAGCTTTATATTGTAACATGGAACAATCTGCTTAAACTCCTTTTTTGTCCCTTTAAAGTTAAAACAAATCATAATATTGGAGTGCTTAAAAAGGGACAGAAAGTTATGGTAGATGAAGTTAAGGTTACCCAAGAATTACAAACAGTTTATATCATTAAAAACAAGGCTTTCTACTACTATCATTTTGATATAATATTAGATAACTAAGTTTTAGATATAATACATCAAATTTGATTGGACTTTTATGTTGTATTTTCTTTACTAGATTCTTTTGAGACTTTTTTTGTCCTTAAATTTAAAAATACTGAAAAGCAATCAGAATATATATAGTATTAAGTGTTTTGAAAAAACCATTATATTTAATGCGCTTAATACTATTATATTAATAACGCATGATTGATCCTAAACTAGAAGACTTGTATAAATTTAATGACATTAAATATATTAACAAGACTTTAATAATTGAATTTATAGAGGGGTGGTATGATTTTTATGGAATACCAAAACCGAATAATGCTCCATTATTTACCGAATATAAAATAACTATATATGATACAAACCCTAACACAGGTGTTACTAATAAACACGAGTATAATCGCACAATAGAGGGCTTCGTTAAAAACAAAATAAATGACACCTTTGACAGGTTAATTTCAGAATATTATGACACTATTAGATATGAGTCTGAACCTGTAAAAAAAGCAGCTTATTATAATTTAATTTATAATCAATTAAATGAATTATATAAGCAATTAAAAAAACAGGACTTTATAACTATATATCTAATATATTTTAAAAATGGAATAGATTTATTCAAAAGAACATTTGGTTCTACTTCAACACAAAGAGCAACTTATCAAAGACAGTTGGAACATAGCTTTGAAACCTTAGTAACAAATCGAATGACCCAACAAGATATAAGCTATAAATTAGAGCGCATTTTTAGCAAATTAAAAATCAATGATTTTATTCCTTTACATGCCGAGAGCAAAGATTTTCTGAAGCTGTTTTCTCGGAAATATAGTGGATAGTAAAATGAGGTGGTCGGGATCATTAAGCTCATTCTATTACTTTAATAAAAAACTAAATAAGCTCAGTTTTATAAAGGATTTAAAGGGTAATAAATGGGGTGTAGCCAATAAATGTTTTTATATTCTTAATAGTGATAACGTTGATTATGAGGTCTCTAAATTTAGAACTCAGAAAGATCCATCAAAAAAAGTTAAGGCTGTTCTAGATGAAATCCTTGAAGTGTAATCAAACTCTACATTACTACTCTACACCCTAAATATTTTTTATACTTTTTTAATGCATGAAGACTAGCTTTCTTAAGCTAGAGCACTCTACACCCAAGAATCAAGTCCTTATTTACCCTATGATTACTCATAATTTTGATGTCAGATGTTGGAATTAAGCTTCTTATATAATATCTACTAACAATTGAAAGAGGTGTTTATTATTAAAATTATGAAAAAATTAAGAGAATTGAGAACAGACAAAACAGTCGAGGTCAATGTTAAACAAAGCACAATTAAAAATATTCTTCCGAGATGAAAATTCTGTTAATGCTGAAGAAAAAATTAAAGATTTTAAATTCTGGTTGAATGAGCCGAAACTTAAAATTGATCATTATCTATTAGTGAAATTTTTAGAAGGTAAAGGAATTAAAAAAGTGAAAGACAGTACAAGTGGAAATTACATATTAATAAAAAATTCGGAGGTATAATTGATGAAATGCAGAATCATAATATAACTGAACTAATACGAAAGTTTCTAGAATATAAAAAAGAGATAGAAGTAATAAAGCTTTTCGCAAGTAGTGTTGGGAATTATGTTAATATTAGACTATTTGAAATGCTTAAATCAGAAAAGCCTTTAAATGATAGGGACACTAAACACAACTCATTCATGTATTTTGAAAATAGAATTTTTATTATTGATAAAAATAAAGTTAGCACTCAAGATTGGTTAGATTTTAATGGTGCTATATGGCGAAAAAGAATCATTAAAAGGAAAGCAGATTACATACCAAATGAAAAAGGACAGTTCTACCAATTTTGTTTTAACATTTCTAAGCAAGATGAAAATAGGTTTAAAGCCTTAAAAACAATTATAGGTTATTTGTTGCATAGATATCAAGATCCGGCAAACACCAGGGCCATTATTCTAGTAGATGAGGATATTTCTTTTGACTCTACTGCAAATGGAAGACGCGGAAAAAGTCTTTTGTGTATGGCTATAACCATGTGTAGAGATGTTGTTAATATGAGTGGCAAATCTATTAAAAAAGGCAATTGGTTTAAAAATCAAAGAATAACTAGAACAACTGACATTGTTTGGTATGACGATGTGAAGAAAGACTTTGATTTTGAAGACCTATATGACACCATTACATCTGGTGTGGTAGTTGAAAAAAAGCACAAAGATGAGTTTTATATTAAACCAGTAAGATGCACCAAAGACAATAATAAGTAGTAACTATGTTGTTAAAGGTACCGGCGGTTCGTCAGATAGAGCACGTAGATGTGAGTTTGAAGTAGCTTCATATTATTCAGAAGAGTTCTCTCCTTTAGATGAATTTAAAAATCGATTTTTTACAGATTGGGACGATAATGAATGGAGTTTATTCTATTCTTTTATGGCAAATTGTATTAAAGAATATTTAGCAAATGGATTAATTGTAGCAGAACCTATTAATCTAGATAAAAACAGGATGATAAATGATACTTCACCATTTTTTGTAGAATTTTTTAATGAATTTGTAGAACAAAACGATTGGATTGACAACAGAAATCTCTTAGATAAATATCATGTTTTAGCAGAAGATAAAGAAAAGATAAGTTCTAATAAGTTTTCTAGAATGATGAGGGCCTTGGCAGCGCAGAAAGATTTAATCTATGAGAATAGATCTTCAGGAGGAAACTATTTTTTCAGATTAATCCCTAAATCATAGTATTATGAAAAAGTCTAAGATATTTGGAATAATATATACTTCAAAAAACAAAGAAACTGGCAAATATTATATTGGAGCAACAAAAAAAAGTCTTAAAGAAAGGAAAGTAGACCACATTAATAAATCTAATAACAATAGTAGCTTGCCATTTCATGAAGCAATAGCAACATACGGTATTGACGCTTTTGAATGGCAAGAAACAGATACCGCAAATTCTAATGATGAGTTAGCGCAAAAAGAAAAAGCTTATATATTAGAATATAATGCAAAAAACGAAGGTTATAATTCAGATTCCGGCGGAGGTTTTAAAAAAACAGTGTATCAATATAGTTTGGAAGATGGAAGCTTAATAGGTAGCTGTAAATCATTGGAAGAAGCTGGTAAAGTTGTCAATTCAAAGAAACAAGACATTTCTAGAGCGTGTTTAAGTGTTAATAAAGTTTACCGTGGATTTTACTGGAGTTATGAATTTAAAGAACCTTTTGAGCCTGAAATTGATGAGCGAAAGAAAGGGGTAACACAACTAGGTTTAGATGGTGAATTTATAAGGGAATATAAATCGATTAATGAGGCTTCAGAAGTAACTGGTTATAATAAAACTTCAATAGCAAAAGTATGCAGAAGAGAACGCAAAACTGCTGGAGGGTTTTGCTGGACCTATAATTGAAACATATAAGACATCTTCGGGTGTCTTTTTTTAGTGAATAAAACTAGAAGCTAGAAATTATACTCATATTTTATTTCTATTTTAGAGAACCAAAATGATGATTAAATGATTTTAGAAAATGATGATAAATTAATATCCAAAGTTACTGTTAGACTTAAAAGAACTGATAATAATACAGTAATAGGAACAGGGATATTATACTATCAAGATAGCCTTAAAGATAAAATATACATTTTTACTACAGCCCATTCTTTATTTAATGACTCAGATGAGTTTAAAGAAAAATTAGATTCTATAGATATTGATGTTTTTAATGACAATTCTAACAGATATGAGACTATCACTGTTAATAATATAGACGAGCGTCTTATTTCAAAAGATAAGGACAGTGATTTTGCTATAATTATTATTGAAAAAGAATTAATAGAAAATTTAGTTGGTGAGATACCAAAAATAAAAGTAGCAAAAGAAAGATTGGATTTTTCCAAATTTGTTTGCAAAGGGTTTCCAATGGCAACTATGGGCAAGGAACTTGATGTAATATATCCAATTTGGAAACAAAGAATGACAGAAGTCGATAAGTTTCAGCTAGAACTAACTGAGACATATACTGAGTTTAATATGAAAGGTTTTTCTCGGTGGTGGAATTTTTATGGTTGCAAATGAAACCATCTATTTATATGGTGTTTTTGCAAGGTTTAGGGAAGAAGAAAAGGGGAATGTTATTTATAGTCAGTATATATATTCATTAAATGAATTCTTACAAACTAAATATTTTCCTACTATCTCATTTGATTACATCGGAAAGAATAATTTGGCTGAAATTTTTTTTAAAAATCATATAGATAAAGCAGTTGCTAATCTTGGTCCTAGGTTTAGCAAACAATTAAATTTTAAACTTCCAATTGCAAAGCTATTCAATGATCTTGCATTTGATAGTAATTTTAAATTTCGCTTTCAAAAAGTTTTTGATGTGTGGTTATTGGAAAGTATTTATAGTTCATTTTCAGATGAAAGTAATCTTAAATATTTAGATGATCAATTCTTTGATATTAAAAACAGGGTGAAAGATTGGGTTATACAAAATGCCTTCTCTGTTGGTGAAACAATAGATTATAAATGGATTGAGGATGAAATTAATAAGTTTAACACAAGATTATATGAAGAAGAACGTAAACTTTATGATTTGCAATATGAGAAAGAAAAGGACAATAAATTAAAAGATAAGAAATCACATATTTACAGAAAACCTTTTGAAAGTTCAATCAATAGATTAAAAAAGATTCAGAGAGTTAATCGTGATTTATTAAATAATCTTGATGAAAAGATAAATATTTCAGTTGCAAATAGCCCAATTCTTATTCTTGATGGCGAAGCTGGTTCACGTAAATCACATCTTTTAGGAGATATAGCTAATAGAAGAGTTGAATATGGTTTGCCAACACTTCTTTTTTTGGGACAAAATTTTAATTCAGTAAGTAATGTTGAGACTAATATTATACAATCTTTAGATGTTAATTGTTCATTTTCTGAATTATTAGATGGTCTAAATGACATTGGAAAACAAATAGGTGATAGAGTAATTGTTTTAATTGATGCAATTAATGAAGGTCCAGGGGGTAAGTTATGGAGAGATCAGATACAAGGTTTTATAGCTGAGATACTTAAAAGACCCTATCTAGGACTATGTGTTTCAATTAGGACAACATATATTAAATCTATTATTACGGATGAACTAAAAAATGATGATAGGATTAATTTTGTTAAGCATTCAGGATTTAAAGGAAATGAATATGCAGCACTTAGAATGTTTTGTGATTTCCACGATTTGAAACAACCTAGCTTTCCCATTCTGTCGCTGGAATTCACCAATCCTCTATTTTTAAAAATTATTTGTGAAGGTGTTAAAAATTCTACACCAAAAGAGTTTCCTCAGGGGTTTCAAGGTGTAAAAAAAATTTTTGACTTATTCTTAAAGTCAATTGATTCCAAATTAGAAGAAAAAAGAGAGGATTACAAGAATAGAAATATAACTGACAAAGTAATTAAAGAATTAGCTTTTAAAATTTTTGAAAGTGATTACAAAAGGGTTACAATAGAAGAAGCTACTCAAATAATGGATGATAAATTTTCAAGACACCCATATCTGCTAAGTGATTTAATAGAAGAAAGTATTTTAATTAAAAATATATATGAAGATTATTCTTCCGCGAAGAAATTGAAGTAGTCTATTTTTCCTATGAGCGATTTGGAGATTTCTATTTAGCAAATGAACTATTGAATAAATACAATTCTAAAGAAGAGATAAGTTTTGCATTTAAAAAAGAATCTGAATTAGGGGAACTATTAGAACATAAGTATTATATATATAATGGTATTTTAGAAGCCTTAGCAACAATTTTACCCGAGAAGTATAGTCTAGAAATATTTGAGGTTTTTGACTGGGTATTTGAAAAGGTTAAGGTTTTGAATGAATTGAGTTTTGATGAAAGACAATCTAATCGTGATTATCATTTATATGATAACCTTGCGTCTTGGATTCAAGGCTTCTTTTTAAATAGTCTAAACTGGAGAACAATTAATAGTGTAGATGATCAGAAAATAACTTCTTGGCTAACAAGTGATAAAGCTAGTTTGGGAGATGGAGAATGGTTTATGAAACTAGTAGAATTAACTGCTCTAAAAAACCACCCATTTAATAGTGATAGATTACATGGTGTATTGAGTAGGCACTCTATGGCTGAAAGAGATAACTTTTGGCAAACTCATATTAGATGGAGTAATGGATATGATGATAATAATAATGGATTTCCTATAAGAAGATTAATAGATTGGGCTTGGAGTGAAAAAATAAGTGGATTGATAGATGAGGAAACAGCTAGGTTATGTGGGCAGACTTTAGCTTGGGTTTTATCTACTACTAATAGGATTTTGAGGGATCAAACAACAAAAGCTTTAGTTAATCTACTAGAAGATCAACCTAATGCGTTAATTGAAATTTTAAAGGCGTTTGAAACTAATGATGATTTATATATTAGGGAAAGATTATATGCTGTGGCTTATGGATGCACACTAAGAATTAAAGATAATAATGGTATTAAAGATATCGCTCAATATGTTTATGAATCAGTATTTAAAGAAGGTAATCCACCAGTGCATATTTTATTACGAGACTATGCTAGAAACATTATTGAGTACAGTGTCTATAAAAATTTAAATTTAAATTTTGATTTAAACCTTGTTCGTCCACCTTATAATACTTGTTTGCCAAAATTACCAACAAGTCAAGATATAGCTGAATTTAAAAAAGATAATGATAGTAAAGACTTTGATAAAGAATACGGGCATGTACTAAATCATATTTATTTTCAGGTAATTGAATGGGATTTTGGCACAAAAACTATTGAACCGAGAACTTAATCATTTCTACCCTATTAGCTTCAAGGCTAAAAAAGAATGTAAAACCTTTGTGAAAGAGTTGGGTAAAAAGAGAAAAAAATTGATAATATCATATAAGTCAATACTTAAAACTAAAATTCGCTATGAGAAGGATAAGAATCGATTTTCAAAGGTGTTTACTAAAGAACAGTATGACGTACACATCCAAACATTAGACTCACTTCTTGAAAAAAGTTTAGAACTTATACAAGAAGAATTTAAAAATGGAGAATTAGAGTTTATAACTAATACTTTAATCCCCTACTTGTTTGATAAAGCAGAAATGCAGTTAGATAGAATATGGTATAGATTAAGTAGTATGCCGTATAGAAGATGGATAGTTAAAAGAGTTTTTGAATTAGGTTACGATATTAATCTCCATGGAAATTATGATAAAAATTTCTCAAAATACGGTAATAGTTATTCAGATGAAACAGAAAGAATAGGTAAAAAATACCAATGGATTGCACTTCATGAAATTTTAGCAATAGTAGCTGATAATTTTAAAATAAAGAATGAATATTCTAATGGTAATAACTATGACTATTATGATGGTCCTTGGCAACTTTATACTCGCGATATTGATCCCGTTTTAACAACGAGAGTAGATTTGGATAAGAGGTATGAAGATGTATTTGAACAAGATTTATTAAATCATAAAAAATGGTGGTCAGACGTGGAATACAATTTTTGGGATAAACCTAATTTAGAATGGTCTGAAAGTTTAGAAGATTTGCCAAATATTGAAGATTTATTATTCAAAAAAGATAATAATGGTATTGATTGGTTTTACTTAGAATATTTTCCGAATGGGAAGAACCTAAAAGATTGGGTGAAGAAAAGTACTTGAGTGATGGGAAACGCTTAAGTTTTTCAGTTAGGGCATATTTAGTAACTGATAAAACTAAAATTAGTTTATTAAGTTATTTAGAAAACAAGAATTTGGATGGAGATTGGATGCCTCGAAATCAAGGACATTATGGTAAGTTGTTCAATAGAGAAAAATTTCGTCGCCAGCGTTCCTTTCAGTGGAAAAAGAACCAATATGGAGTGAAATAATAGATAAAAAGACTAGAGTCTATACAGGTCACAAAGTAATAGTTACAACGACTAACGCTAAAGGAGGTATTGAAAATGATAAATCTGGCGCAAATTTTAATTATGATATACCATGTAGGACTTTATTTGAAGGTTTAAATTTAAAATATTCTTCGAAAGATGGTGACTTTAATAATGAATGTGATGAAGTTATTGTAACAAATATTAACCCTAAAGGAACACTTGTCAAAAAGAGTAATCTTATGAAATACCTTAATGAAAATAATTTATCAATAATTTGGACTGTATATGGACAGAAGATAGCTAAGTCTGAAGATAGATTTTATCATTTTGGAGTACCAAGTGGTGTTTTTTATTTTGAGAAGAATAAATTAACGGGAAAAATTAATATGTATAATAGAGACGATTAGTATGGAATTATTTTTTTATCAAGCTGAGTGTGGAGATTCAGCCGTAATCAGATTTAAAGATCCAAAGGGGCGTTTTAGAAATATATTAATTGATTCTCGGATATGAGAGAACATTTAGGCACATACTAAAAGAAGAAATTAGAAGGCTAATAGATAATGATGAAAGATTGGATATATGTGTTGTATCTCATATCCATGATGATCATATTGGAGGAATAATTAAATACATTAAAACTATTAAGAATAAAGAGTTAGAAGATATAGTTAATAAATGGTTATACAATCCTCCCGTAAATTATAAACCTACTAAAATAGTATATGAAGAGTTAATTAGCTCTCCAGCGAGTATAAGTCAAGGAGATGATTTGTTCCATTACATTAATTCAAAAGGCAAATTATTGAGTTATGACATATCAGATGAACTAAAATCACTTGAATGTGAAAATTTAAAGATGACTATTTTGTCTCCGCCAAGAGAGAAATTAAAGTCATTAAGGAAGAAGTATAAATCTAAATATACTTTTTTAGAAACAATAGAAGAAGATTCTATTAGTGAGGCCGTATCAGCTAAAGAATTTGATTATTCAACTAAAATAAGTAACTTTAAATTAGATATTTGGAAACAAGATGAGTCCATTGAAAATGGAAGCAGTATAACGATACTAACAGAATATGGGGGAATTAAAGTGTTGTGGCTTGCAGATTCTCACCCTAGTGACGTGGTGAATTCTTTAAAGAAATTAGGCTACTCAAAGAAAAACAAAGTTAAATGTAATTGGGTGAAAGTTTCACATCACGGTAGTTCGGGAAATAATAGTAATGAATTATATAGTTTAATAGATTGCACAAATTATTTAGTGAGTGCAAATGGTGAAAACAAACATTTTTTGCCTAAAAAGGAATCTCTTGTTAGAATAATATTAAATGAGAATAGAGATTTTAATATTAAATACAATTTCTATTTTACATATGATAATGATTTATTGAGAAGTATATTTGTTGTAGATGGCAAAGAAGTGTTTAGAGAATGGAATTTTGAAGTAAAATATTTGACTGATAAAAAATATTTTCACTTTAATTTAAATTCTCAAAACAGAAATAATAATTCCCCCAAATAAATTAAATGAAATCTTTTTTAAACTTGAACCCTGAAGAGTCTATAACGCTTCATAAGGCTGTTTATCGTAATGCCTTAAATCTAAAGAAAGATGCAAATACGATTAAAGAAATTAATAAATCATATTGCTCAGCGACTTCATTACTTATATTAAGTTCAGAAGAAGTTATTAAAGCAATTTTGGTATTGTTGCACTCAGAAGGGTATAAAGTATATCTATTAAAAGACGCAAAAAAGTTTTTTTTAGATCATAAAATTAGACATGAAATATCAAAGTTAATTGAAACTGGCTCCGGTTTATTAGAAAGCACAATTAAATGGGATGAAGTTAAAGACGAAAAATTATTTAGCACTAGGCTGAATTGGTTTAATGAAATTGCAAACGGAATTCTAAATATATCTAAACTAGCTCAACCTATCCTAGATAGCATTTCCCACATTGAGCATTTACAAATATTTGATAATCTAAAGAACGGTGGTTTTTACGTAGACTATTATAATGAACTGTTAGAGCCTTCAAAAATAGTAAGTGAGCATGAATATTATAAAGTAGAAGTGACAATTAAAAGAATATTTGCTTTCTATAAAGTATTAAGAATAATTCATCACCCTAGTTTAAAAAAACATATGTCAGAACGAGAAATTGAAGGATTAAAGAATAACCTAAAGGTTTTTATTAAAGATACTCTTAAGGGCTATGATTTCAAAAATACACCACAAATTTAAATCTAAAGGCTCACTTTTAGACATCCAAAACAAAAAAAAATCATAACATATTGAAGCTGAGTATTTAATGGTCACTGGTTCGAGTCCAGTTCCCGCTACTAGGTAAAAAGACTAAAGTTAATCCTTTAGTCTTTTTTTTTGCAATAAACTCAAATTAAAGTGAACGAGACCTTTATCCTGAGCGCAGTCGAAGGGAGTCAAGTTCCCGGTAATAAGAGGTAAGGTTAGAAAAACACTAATTGTCTTCCCTCTAAACAATTATAACTCAAATTATAGTTAGCTTTTAACTAACAGGATCTATTTGCTTTTTTAGGGCCTGCAATACGACACTCTTAGTACATAGGAGTTGCTGTATTCCATTAGACATGGCTAGTAGTGTGTTTGGTAATTTTGTCTGAGAAACCAAGCACCTTATCTTGAAGTTGTTAATTAAATAAGGCGTATAATTATTTCATAATAATATTGACTTATCTTGCAGCCGTTTTAGTGGTAGTACATGCCAGTAATATAAGAACACATAATCATGGATAATAATAACAACAAAAAAGATACAGTAACTCAAATAAATGAAGTAATAGAAAGTTACTTTAGCACAAATACTGATAAAGATTGGATTCCCGCAAAGGACATCATGCCGGATTTAATTAAGGCGGGGGTTTTTACAAAAGATCAAAAAAAGGTTTACCACTTCGAAAAGTATTACGTGCTTTAGATCAGGAGAATCTTTTAAGCCGCATACCTTCTGTGCACACAGAACGCAAAGAAACCAGTGTGTATTGGTATTTGGTAAGAGAGGGCGCTAAGTTCTCACCAAATGAACCTATAAGTAGTGTTTCTAAAAAAGAAAGAGCGCAAGCGATTAGAGAAAATAGTGATGAATTTTACATTTTAAACCTTTGCGACGAATTGCTTAAAGAAAAAGCATCCCGTAAACACACCTTTTCTTTTTTGTTGGGGGATATGCATAAAAAAGGAAAGACAAGAACGCCGTTGCCTTTAGCGGCTTTTTACAAAGACGCTAATTTAGTGATTGAGTTTTTAGAAAAGCAAACAAATACGGATCAGCATTTGGACAAAACAGATGAGGCGACTCTAAGTGATTCAACGAGAAGAGAACAACTCATAAAGTACAATAAAAGGCGCAGAGATGTGCTTCAAAAAAAGGATATAAATTTAGTTGAAATTGATTATTCGTTATTTGAATGTGATAATAAGAAGCGTTTAGTTCGCGATAAGGCAAAAGACGTAGCGCTCCTAAAAAAAATGCTCAAACCGTATTTGAAATAATTTAGGCCATTGTTTTTTGTGAGTCATTACCCAAAAGGAGTGTCAAAATTTGGTATAGAGCTATGAAAAAAATGGAATAAGTTAAAGAATAAAGCCTTATTGATATACATTTAGATTTATTAATTGTTGAATTTAAAAATGACATATCATGAAGGTACAAGCCTATTTATCCTTTAGTGGAAATTGCCAAGAAGCATTAAATTATTATAGTGACTTATTTAACGCCAAGGTTATCAATCGGCAAACTTATGAAGATAAAAAAGTAGATGTCCCATCGTCGTATAGGGAGAAACTACAGCATGCAGAATTAAAGGGAGATGGCCTCCATTTTATGGCTTACGATGTATCACCGGATACGCCACTAAATAGTGGAAATCAAATTCATATGAGTATTGAGGCTTCCAGTAAAAATGAAGGAAAAGCGCTTTTTGAGAAATTGTCAAGCGGTGGCGGATACATCATGAGTATCGCGAAAGAGAATGGGGGTATTTTGGACGTTGCACAGATAAGTATGGTATTGGCTGGATGGTCAATTATAATAACTAAGGGCGGTTCTAATGCTTGCTAAAAATCTTTTGGTGTAGATTTTAGGAGGCTCATTGATACAAGGGAAGTGTTTAATTTCTCCTCGGTATTTATTGGCACTTTTACTTAACAAGGTTCGTTTTTAATTAAACGTATTTTAAATTTTCGTAACTTAGCAATTAGTATGAAACAAGTATTCCATAAAATAATGTCAATGGTAATGGTTTGGGTAGTGTTATGCTCTACGCTGTCTTTTACTGTTAACAAACATTATTGTGGTGATACTTTAGTGGAAACGGCTCTTTTTCATAAAGCAAAAGGTTGTGGGATGGACATGGGCACGCCTTCAGGCATGACCCCTAAAGGTTGCGTAATCACAAAAAAGAACTGCTGTGATGATAAGCAATTCGTGATTGATGGTCAAGATGAATTACAAATCTCATGGGATACCCTTTCTATAAATCAGGAGCTCTTTATAACGGCATTTGTTTACGCCTACAGTAATCTTTTCGAAGGTGTAGAAACCAACGTCTCATCCTATCAAGATTACAAACCACCACTCGTCATAAGGCAACTCTACAAGATTGACGAGACCTATTTAATTTGATTTTTAAACAATAGACTGTATTATCCTATGACGTTATGTCCTAAGGATAGTTTGCTGTATTCGGTGTTTTCTTAACATCATGTCTAACCGTTTAATAATCAAAACTAATGCTCAATAAAAGCATCAAATTTTTAATAGAGAATAAACTCGTTGCTGTACTAATGCTCGTTGCATTTGTTGGTTTCGGAACCGTTTACGCTCCTTTTAATTGGGATACAGGGCTGTTGCCTACCGACCCGGTTGCCGTGGATGCCATTCCTGATATTGGAGAAAACCAACAGATCGTGTTCACCAAATGGGATGGACGTTCTCCACAGGACATCGAGGATCAAATTACCTATCCATTGACCACCACGCTGTTGGGGGTTCCAGGGGTAAAAACCATTCGTAGCTCGTCCATGTTCGGGTTTTCTAGCATTTATATCATTTTTGAAGAAGATGTCGAGTTTTACTGGAGTCGTAGCCGCATCCTTGAAAAACTGAATTCACTCCCTGCCAACCTATTGCCGGATGGTGTCAACCCAGCTTTGGGGCCCGATGCTACGGGCTTGGGACAAATATTTTGGTATACCTTGGAAGGTCGTGACAAAGATGGCAATGTCACTGGAGGATGGGACTTGCAGGAAATGCGAAGCATTCAGGATTATTATGTGAAATATGCACTGGCTTCTGCAAGTGGGGTTTCTGAAGTAGCATCCATTGGTGGTTATGTAAAGGAATATCAAATAGATGTGAATCCGGAATTGATGCGCCAATACAATATTGGTTTAAATCAAGTGGTAAAGGCGGTCAAGGAAAGCAATAAAGACATTGGTGCACAAACCTTAGAAATCAATAAAGTCGAATATTTAGTGCGTGGTTTAGGCTATGTAAAATCCATCGCCGATATTGAAAATGCCGTAGTGCATACCGAAAATTATACAGCCATTAAAGTCAGTGATATTGCCAAAGTATCCATGGGTCCAGCAGCCCGTCGAGGAATTTTGGACAAAGAAGGCGCTGAAGTTGTTGGAGCCGTAGTGGTGGCACGTTATGGTGCAAATCCTCCGGAAGTCATCACCAACGTCAAAGAAAAAATAGAGGAATTGAGCAAAGGATTGCCTACTAAAGTGTTGAGTGATGGCAGAACATCACAAGCGACTATTGTACCTTTTTACGACCGTACGGAGTTGATACAAGAAACCTTGGAGACGCTCAACGAAGCCTTAACGCTCGAAATACTAATAACCATTTTGGTTATCCTCGTTATGGTGTTTAATCTCCGGGCCTCTATCCTTATTTCGGGGCTCTTGCCTGTGGCTATACTTATGGTGTTCATTGCAATGAAATTCTTTGAGGTGGATGCCAATATCGTTGCGCTTTCCGGGATTGCCATCGCCATTGGAACCATGGTAGATGTGGGGATTATCCTCTCTGAAAATATCATTCGGCATTTAGATGAGGACGATAGAAATTTACCCATCAATACAGTAGTTTATAACGCTACAGCAGAAGTGTCAGGGGCTATAGTCACAGCAGTTTTAACGACTATTATCAGTTTTATTCCGGTATTCACGATGATAGGTGCCGAAGGGAAATTGTTCAGACCCTTGGCATTTACCAAGACCTTTGCTTTGACAGCCTCTATTATCATCGCACTCTTTTTGATTCCTCCATTTGCGGCATTCTTCTTCAAAAGTAGAAACATCCGTAAGGCGGCAAATTATGGGATTAGTAGCTTATTGATTCCGCCGGATTCATCGCCGTGATCTTTGGATATTGGATTGGTCTTATCCTGATTGCGTTTGGCTTTGTGGCCATTTCTGTGTTACGTGAAAAGCTCTCAAAAGAACGTTCTAATTTGTTCAATATATACCTATCTGCAGCTGCCATTGTTTTTCTGTTGGCAGAATACTGGCGACCACTGGGCGTGGATAAAAGCATCTTTTGGAATCTTATTTTTGTGGGCATTATCTGTTTCGGATTGCTCGCAAGTTTTATGTTCTTCAAAACATATTACACCATAATTTTAAAATGGGCATTGGAGAATCGACTTGTATTTCTGACAATTCCTGCAACCTTGTTGATTTTTGGTTTTTTCATTTTTAAGAATACAGGAAAAGAATTTATGCCCTCGCTTAATGAAGGGTCGTTTCTCTTGATGCCAACCTCTATGCCACACGCCGGTGTGGGAGAAAACAAGCGTGTGTTGCAGCAGTTGGATATGGCAGTTGCTAGCATTCCTGAAATAGAAACCGTCGTAGGAAAAGCGGGTAGAACAGAATCTGCGCTCGACCCAGCGCCATTGTCTATGTATGAAAACATGATTCAGTACAAACCTGAATATATGTTGAAAGAAGGCAAACGTCAACGCTTTAAAGTGGATGACGAAGGTTTCTTTGTTTTGAAAGATAACACCTTTATTGCCAATCCGAATAATGATGTCACCTCGAGTGCCGTCGCGAACTATCGTCAAAACGGAAAAAAAGTGTCATTCACGGTTGATGAATCTTCAGAAAAGTTAATTCCTGATGGTGATGGCGCGTTTTTCAGAAACTGGCGACCAGAAATTAATTCTCCGGAGGATATCCGGAACGAAATTGTAAGGGTCACTAAATTACCAGGCGTTACTTCTGCGCCAAAACTACAACCCATAGAAACCCGTTTGGTTATGCTGCAAACAGGCATGCGGGCGCCCATGGGTATTAAAGTAAAAGGTCAAGATTTAAAACAAATAGAAGCCTTTGGTGTGCAACTTGAAGGAATTTTAAAACAAGCTGAAGGTGTAAAAACGGAAGCTGTTTTTGCAGACCGTATAGTAGGTAAGCCGTACCTTCTTATAGATATCAATAGGGAACGATTATCCCGATACGGTATTTCAATAGAAGATGTTCAAAATGTGTTGCAAGTAGCTGTCGGTGGAATGGTATTAACAAAAACAGTGGAAGGCAGGGAGCGATATGGCATTCGTGTACGCTATCCTCGGGAATTAAGAGGTAACCCTTCCGATTTGCAGGATATTTACGTCCCGGTAGAGAAAGGGAGTCCCGTGCCGTTAAGTGAGTTGGCAAGCATTCGCTATGAGCAAGGCCCGCAAGTTATAAAAAGTGAAGACACCTTTTTGGTAGGCTATGTCTTGTTCGACAAATTGGATGGTTTTGCTGAGGTGAATGTGGTAGAAACCGCACAGGCACTTATCCAACAAAAAATCGATACTGGGGATTTAATTGTTCCTAAAGGCATCAGTTACAAGTTTACTGGAACCTATGAGAATCAATTACGAGCCGAAAAAACTTTATCTGTCATTGTGCCATTGGCGTTGTTCGTTATTTTCATCATTCTGTATTTTCAATTCCGTTCGGTTTCTACCACCTTTATGGTATTTACGGGTATCATGGTGGCATTTGCAGGCGGATTTGTCATGATTTGGCTGTATGGACAGGATTGGTTCTTGAATTTTGGCTTCTTTGGCGAAAACCTGCGCGACCTCTTCAATATCCAAACCATCAATTTAAGTGTCGCGGTTTGGGTAGGCTTTATCGCCTTGTTCGGTATTGCCACAGATGATGGTGTGGTGATGGCAACCTATCTCACACAGACCTTTGATAAAAATGACCCAACAGATATAAAAGAAATTCGCCAATCGACATTGGAGGCAGCATCTAAGCGTATTCGCCCTTGTTTAATGACAACGGTAACCACCATTTTAGCATTGTTACCAGTGTTAACGTCAACAGGAAAAGGGAGTGACATTATGATACCGATGTCTATACCTATTTTTGGCGGCATGTTGCTGGATACGACTTCCTATTTCCTTGTTCCAGTTCTATTTAGTTGGAGAAAGGAACGGCTAGCTAAAAAAAGATTAAACAGTGGAGGATAGAAAATAGACAAGAGAAAAGAGACAAGAGAAAATAGACAAGAGAAAATAGACAAGAGAGAATAGATAAGAGAGAATAGACAAGAGAAAAGAGACAGATATGAAACAAAAGAAAAAATATAGTTATCAAATGAATTTCAGAAGCGTCTTTGTTCTCTGTTCTTTATTTTTTGTTCTTTTTGCACAAAGTCAAGATTTACAAACTTACATTACGGAAGCCTATGCCAACAGCCCGGAAATAAAGAAATACGAGTTGCGTTATGACATCACTTCAGAAAAGGTGAACGAGGCTCATTGGATTCCCAATACCGAATTGAGCGTAGGGTATTTTGTTAGTGAACCTGAAACTCGAGTAGGCGCGCAGCGTGCCCGCTTTTCGGTAAAACAAATGCTGCCATGGTTTGGTACCATTACCGCACGAGAAAATTACGCCACCGCTATGGCAGATGCCGATGATGTGGAAATTACCATTGCAAAACGAAAATTGGCGCTTTCTGTGTCCCAATTGTATTATCAATTATATGAAATACAAGCAAAACAAAGGGTGCTTGATGAAAACATCCAATTGTTGCAAACTTATGAACGCCTTGCCCTGACATCAGTTGCGGTAGGTAAAGCGTCTGCAGTAGATGTATTGCGATTGCAGATGCGACAGAATGAACTGCAACAGGACAAAGAGGTGTTGGCGCAACAATCAAAGGGTATTGAAGCGGCAATAAATAGTTTGTTGAATCGAGAGTATGATATGGAGATTATAGTGGTTGACACCTTGAAAATATCCAAGGAAGAGGTGCAATTTTCATTTGAAGCCCTTTCTTTAAACCCGAACTACTTAAGTATGATAAACTCTACGCGTCAGTATCACTATTAGAACGCCTCAATCTACGTGAAGCCCAACCTATGTTTGGTTTTGGATTGGATTACACTCCAGTTTCACAGCGAACAGATTTGAACCCCATGGATAACGGTAAGGATGTTTTCATGCCTATGGTCTCCATTACAATACCCATTTTTAATAACCGATATAAGTCTATCACCAAACAGAATGAGTTGCGCCAACAAGAAATACAATCTCAAAAAGATGAGCGCTTGAACAGTTTGGAGTCCGATTTGGCGAAAGCGATAGCCATGAGAAATCAGTCGCGTATCAAATTCAATACGCAATCAAAAAATCTGAAACACGCCAAAGATGCCGAAGACATTCTCATCAAAAATTACGAAACAGGAACTATTGATTTTAATGATGTACTAGACATTCAAGAATTGCAGCTAAAATTTCAAATGAACCAAATAGAATCGGTTAAAACATATTATGTGCAAACAGCATTAATAAATTATTTAACACAGCAATAATGAAACATACCTATCACATTAAAGGAATGACCTGCAATGGTTGTAGAAATCACGTGGAAGAAACCTTATCTAAAGTGAAAGGGGTTACAAAAGCTTCTGTCAATTTAGAAAAGGCTGAAGCTACTATCGAGATGGACTCACATGTTGCGATAGAAACCTTTCAAGAAGCCTTAAAAAAGGATGGTGGAAGCTATAGTATTCATCATCCGGGAGAACATCATCACGAAGAAAAAAAGGTAAGAGAACCTAAAGGGAAAGGTACAGGTACATTTTATTGTCCGATGCATTGCGAAGGCGATAAAACCTACGACAAACCAGGGGATTGTCCTGTTTGTGGCATGGATTTAGTCGAAGAACAAAATCTATCAACCACTCCAATCGAACAATGGACCTGCCCAATGCATCCGAGAAATTGTAAAAGACGAAGCGGGTTCGTGTCCTATATGCGGCATGGATTTAGTGCCTATGGAAGCAGACGCTTCGGCCGAAGAAAAAACCTATAATAAACTGTTAAAGAAATTTTGGATGGCATCCATATTCACTTTGCCTATTTTTTTAATCGCTATGAGTGAAATGCTGACTAACAATCCATTGTACGATATATTGGAGCAAAAACAATGGAATTGGATTCAGTTCGTGTTATCCATTCCAGTAGTTTTTTACGCCACCTGGATGTTTTTTGAACGTGCCTATAGAAGTATTAAAACATGGAATCTCAACATGTTTACCCTTATTGGAATAGGTGCAGGAGTCGCGTGGTTATTTAGTGTGTTTGGGATGCTGTTTCCAAATATATTTCCAGCACAATTTAAAACCGAATCAGGGGCAGTTCACGTATATTTTGAAGCCGCAACGGTTATTTTAACCCTGGTTTTATTAGGTCAGTTATTAGAGGCGCGTGCGCACAGCAAAACCAATTCAGCAGTCAAAGAACTGCTGAAACTAGCGCCTAATAAAGCTATAAAAATAGTAGATGGCGAAGAAATTGAAGTAAGCATTGATAAAATACTACTTAATGATATATTAAAAGTAAAACCAGGCGATAAAATTCCTGTGGATGGCATCATCACCGAAGGCGAAACAACTATTGACGAATCTATGATTACGGGAGAGCCCATTCCTGTAAACAAGGCTGTGGATGATAACGTGAGCAGTGGTACCATCAATGGCAATCAATCTTTCTTAATGAAAGCCGAAAAGGTGGGTAGTGATACCTTGTTATCTCAAATCATTCATATGGTGAACGATGCGAGTAGAAGTCGGGCACCCATTCAAAATTTAGCAGATAAAGTCTCGGGATACTTCGTGCCCATAGTGGTATTAATCTCATTGGTAACCTTTGCTATTTGGGCCATTTGGGGGCCGGAGCCTGTTTATGTATATGCCTTTGTAAATGCTATCGCCGTATTAATCATTGCCTGTCCATGTGCATTAGGTTTGGCGACCCCCATGTCTGTAATGGTCGGTGTAGGTAAAGGGGCTCAAAATGGTGTATTGATTAAAAATGCCGAAGCACTAGAAAAATTAGATAAAGTAGATACATTAATTATTGATAAAACGGGAACGATTACCGAAGGAAAACCAACGGTAGAAACGGTAGGTGCTTTTGGCGATGCCTTAAATGAAAAAGAGGTGCTACAATACATTGTTTCGTTAAACACAAACAGTGAACATCCTTTAGCGGAAGCCACCGTAAAATATGGGAAAGAACATCATGCTGAACTATTAAAATCAAACAACTTTAGTGCGGTTACAGGAAAAGGTGTAGAAGCCACGATTAACAATAAAAAAGTAGCTTTAGGTAACCCTAAAATGATGGATTATGCGAAAGCAGACCTAACAATCGCTATGCAGGAAGAAGCTAAAGCCTATCAAAAA
Organism: Lacinutrix neustonica; assembly: GCF_026625145.1. GTDB lineage: Bacteria > Bacteroidota > Bacteroidia > Flavobacteriales > Flavobacteriaceae > Lacinutrix > Lacinutrix neustonica. The sequence goes on from NZ_CP113088.1 coordinate 3,224,803, forward strand.
CAGGGTAAAACCGTATCTTATCTATCAATAGATAAAGCAGTGGTGGGTTACGTTGTTATTGGGGATAAAATAAAAGAAACGAGTGCAAAAGCGATTAAAGTACTTCAAGATAAAGGCATTGCTGTTATCATGTTAACAGGAGATAATCACGACACCGCACAGGCGGTAGCTACAGCACTTCAACTTACCGGTTTTAAGGCCAGTATGCTGCCCGAAGACAAAATGAAAGTGGTTGAGAAACTTCAAGCGCAAGGCAAAGTCGTTGCCATGGCAGGCGATGGTATTAACGATGCGCCAGCATTGGCAAAAAGCGACGTTGGTATTGCCATGGGAACAGGAACTGATGTGGCGATAGAAAGTGCCATGATTACCTTGGTAAAAGGCGATTTACACGGCATTGTAAAAGCAAGGAATTTAAGTCATGCAGTGATGAGAAATATTAAGCAAAATCTATTTTTCGCACTTATTTATAACACCTTAGGTGTGCCCATTGCAGCAGGTGTGTTATTTCCTTTTTTCGGAATTTTACTTTCCCCTATGATTGCCGCATTGGCCATGAGTTTTAGCTCGGTTTCGGTGATTGCAAACGCCTTACGATTAAGAACTATTAAAGTGTAACTATTAAATCAAATAATTATGGAAAATTCAAACAAACACTCAAACAACGGAAACTACAAAACATTTTTTATCATGTTGGCTTGCTCATTTGTAGCCATGTACATCACCATGTATCTCAATACATACGCCATAGACCACGTTTACTTTAGTTTAACACGATTTTATATGACCTGTTTAGGTATTTCAACAATGGCAGTCATCATGTGGTTTTTCATGCAACATATGTATAAAAACAAAAAAAAGAACATCGCCATACTCGCAGGCAGCTTTATACTGTTCGCTGCGGCGTTGGGATTAGTTAGAGCACAAGCGCCAATAATTGGAGACGTGCTCCGGATGAAAGCCATGATTCCTCATCATTCAATAGCGATATTAACCAGTGAAAGAGCAGCTATTGAAGACCCAGTAATAAAAAAATTAGCAGAAGACATTATTAAAGCCCAACGTAAAGAAATTGGCGAAATGAAAGCCATGATTAAACGATTGGAAAGTGAAAAATAAATAGGTAACCCAGCAACGAGGTTGTAACGCGGTTGAAGGGACTGCCGAGTAGTTTAAAATTAAATAAAAGAACGATGAAAAAATACATGATTTATATGGCTGTATTAGTCATAGGACTACTTCTAGGGTGGTTGCTTTTTGGTAGTTCATCAAAGAAAGAAGCAGAACACAATCACGAAGCCGTGACAGAAACGAATCAAATGTGGACCTGCTCCATGCACCCACAGATTATGCAACCCGAACCTGGAGATTGTCCTATTTGTGGTATGGAATTAATTCCTGCTGAAAGGGGGAGTGATGGCTTGTTAGCAGACCAATTCAAATTGACCGAAAATGCCATGGCATTGGCCAACATTCAAACGACTGTTGTAGGTAAAGGCATGGTGGCAGATAATAGTATTAAATTATCAGGTAAGATTATTGAAAATGAGGCATCTAATGCGGTACAAGTGAGTTATTTTCCAGGACGACTAGAACGGTTGAATGTGAATTTTACAGGTGAACAGGTGCGCAAAGGGCAGATCTTAGCAACCATTTATTCGCCGAGCTTTATGCGGCACAACAGGAGTTAATTACGGCTTCAAGCCTAAAAGAATCACAACCCGCATTATACCAAGCGGTACGTAATAAACTGAAATTATGGAAGCTTTCTGAAAACCAAATCAATCAAATTGAAACCTCCGGAAAAGTAAAGGAAAATGTCCCTGTGTATGCCACCGTTTACGGAACAGTGACCGAAAAATTAGTAGAACAAGGGGATTATGTCAAACAAGGACAACCATTATTAAAAATTGCCAACCTGAATACGGTTTGGGGAAATTTTGATGTGTACGAAAATCAAATAGACCTTTTTAAAAAAGGGCAGGAGGTTATTGTGTCGACAAAAGCTTATCCAAATAAAGAATTTAAGGGAAAAGTAGCTTTTATAGATCCGGTTTTAAATTCACGAACACGCACGGTCACCTTACGTGTGGTGTTGGATAATGAGAACAATTTGTTTAAACCAGGAATGTTTATTGAAGGGCATATACTGGGCGCTATTACTAGTAAAGAACACGTGTTAACGATTCCGTCTTCTGCAGTATTGTGGACGGGTGAGCGCTCTGTGGTGTATTTAAAAACGCATCCGGACCAACCTGTTTTTGAGATGCAGGAAATCGTTTTAGGCCATCAAGTGGGTAATGACTACGAAGTAGTAGAAGGTTTATTTGTTGGCAATGAAATAGTCACTAATGGCACATTTACGGTGGATGCCGCTGCGCAATTGCATGGCAAAAAATCAATGATGAATAACAAAAGTGAGCAATCAACACCCGAGCAGGAAGGACATCTCGGCATGGAAGAAACGACTTCAAGAACTAAAGAAAATCCGTCCAATAAGAATGAGAGGATTGTTGCTTCAAAAGATTTCCAAGCGCAATTAAAGGCGGTGTTCTATCAATATATTCAATTAAAAGATGCTTTAGTAAAGGATGATTCAAAAAAGGTACAGGCCGAATCAAAAAGACTGTTAGCTCAATTACTTAGGGTTGATATGGAACAATTAACAAATCAAGACGCACACAGCCATTGGATGGATTTAGAAAAGGAAATGAAAACTTCAATCACGTCAATTTCAAAAACAAGACAGATCAAAACGCAAAGAGAATATTTTAAAATTCTGTCTTCCTATTTATCAATTGCGATTGAAGTATTTGGCATCAATGAAAAAGTATATCATCAATTCTGTCCCATGGCAGATAATAATAAGGGAGCCTATTGGTTGAGTAAAGAAAAAAAAGTAATAAATCCTTATTTTGGAAAAGCAATGCTCACCTGTGGTGAAGTAAAACAAGTGATAGAGTAAAAAATAGTCCAGTAATAACCATTAAATATAAAACAATGAATTTTTTAAACAGAAAACAAGAACACAAAAACGACAATTTAAAGAAAGTGAGTAAAACAGTGATTTTGAGTGTCGCTGTAATGGCGCTTATAAGCTTAAATAGTTGTAAAAATGAAACTAAACAAGAAGCTGAAACGTCAACAACCGAAATGACTAGCGATACATCGAATGAAATAGCGATGCAGACCATGGCTTTTGGTGTAAGAGGCAACTGTGGTATGTGTAAAAGCACTATTGAAAAAGCCGCTCATACAGTTGAAGGGGTAACAATGGCATCTTGGGATGTAGATAAAAAGAAAATAGAGGTGTCTTTTGACGATACTAAAACGAATGTCATGGCTATTCATAATGCCATCGCAGCATCCGGATATGATACTGATAAAGTTGCAGGAAGTGAAGAAGCCTATGAAAATTTACCAGGCTGTTGTAAATACGACCACGATATGATGATGAATCAGACTATGGAAGATAAATAATATTAGGCACTCACTAATTAATCTAATATTTGCCGTGTAGTCTTTCTCGCAATGACTATTGGTGAAAGCCTTTCATAGGATTAACTAAAAGACTTTGTTATTTGCATAAAAAAACCTATTAAGTTAATAATAGGTTTTTTTAATTCTTTAAAAACAGGTTTTAGAACTTACTTTGTTCGAATTTTTGAGTCATCAAAACATTATTGTCTTTGTTGTAATAATCTACTACAAAGTAATTGCCCTCAAAATAGCCAACACCGTAATACGTGGTGGTATTAAAAATATATAAATCTTCTTTAGAGGATTGTCCGGCTTTACCAAAAATAATTTCATTATCGCCATCCATTGTAGAGACTACAAACCCATTTTTGTTTGTCTTAAAAGCATATTTCATATCATCGTATTCGTAATAAGAGATAATGCTTTCAGCTTCATAATTATTATCCTGATCGCTGTCCACCAACACTGTTTGGGTTACTTTTGTTGGGGCTATAATTTGATTGGCATCACGCTGATTTGCTTGTCTTGGGTCGGTTTTAACTTCTTGTTCTTTTTTGGTAACCACTTTCACTTTAGTTTCTACCGTTTTCCCGTTTTCCTTTACTCGCTCCGTTTTTATTTTTGTGCTTTCCATATGGTCTACTGGGGCATCGCTGTCTTGTGCATATGCAGTAGTGCCTACTAAGATCGCAAAAGTGTATAATAAATTTTTCATTTTTTTAAGTTTTTAAAGGTTAATAAAATTTTAGTAAACTGAAATACTCTGTACAGGTATGCTCCATACAAGAGATTTACATTGTTAGTTTCAATCAAAATTACATCGAGAGCAACCATTACATTGGCTCAAAAAAAATCTGGCTTAACTCATTTGATAAACGCCACGTATTTTTATGAATTTTTAACAGATACCAAGATTTATTTAAGTTAATTTAACAGAAAAAAGAATAGTAGTTTTGTGAAAATTAAAAATTTATTTTGCGATTTAAGTCAATGACAATAGCAAATGAACACAGATACTACCGAAGTAAAAATTAGATTTGTAAAAAAAACCTACCTATGAATTACAGACTTTCAAATACGGCTGGTAAAGAGACAATAGAGCGGGCGTTAAATCTTAAATTTAAATATCCCTATCTCTATAAGCCTAAAACTATAATTGATGGATTAAAGGAAGTGTCCATTCCAATTATAACGATGGAAAACGATTCAGAAATAAGCCACGCCATCCGGGGCATATTACCCAATAATTATACTGGAAAATGGTCAAAATTTCAAAATAGGATTAATACACTAACTGTAGAAGATAATAAGCTGTATGATCACATTTTGTACGAAGAAGCGATTATGGAGCGGCGCTGTATAGTTTTAGCGACAGGATTTTATACCTCTTACTTAGACCATGGGAAATTAAAATCATATCTCGTAAAAAACCCGGATAATACCTTGCTTTATATCGCTGGAATTTATAATAAAACGAAAGACGGCTTTATAACGTGTTCTATAGTCACGAATAAACAATGGGCTCATGACGCTAGAATTAAAAATTTGAATGACAGTGCCCCAATTATATTAAATCGAAATTTTTATAACACGTGGCTGAATCCTAATACAGATCAAGCAGATCTTAAAATTATTTTAGGGAATAGCACGTTGAATTGTGAGGATATGCAATTGGTACTAGCTTAAAACCATCTGTTTGCTTTTTAAAAATTTACTCGGACTTATTTTGTATTTTTTCTTAAAGATCTTAGAAAAATAACTTCTACTGCTAAACCCAATCGTGTAAACAATTTCAGAGATATTCATATCTGTTGTGTTCATTAAATCTCGAGCTTCTTCTAATCGGGCATGTCTTATATATTCTGTAACTGTTCTTGTGTATAATAATTTAAAGCCCTCTTGAAGCTTGGCTTGAGATAAACCGGACTCATAGGATAAATCGTCTAAATTATAATCTTTTGATACATGAGTGGCTATATTTTGAGCAATGGTTCTCACGGTATTGAGCTCTCTTTTTGTTAGGGACGATTTATGGTTTTTGTTACTAGTATCTTTATTATGCTGAGTCATATGTAAGGCTAAAATTTGATAGACCTGACCTTCAATTAATAACAAGCGCATTATGCCTCTCTGCTTAATCTTTCTTAATGCCGAAATTCTATCGGCAAGTTTTAAATTATAAGTCCCAAAATAAGAAAATGTATTTTCATGATCGGTGTCATGAAAAACTTCATATAATTTTTTATTCAGCTGAGAAGCGTCATTTAAACGTTTATTGATAAATTTTACTCTGTTTATTTGAATGACATTGATTTCCAATTTAACCGCTTTTGGAAAATAATTATAATTATACCCTCCATCTTTACTGGTGATAATTACAGACTGAAATTGTTCCAAACGCTTATTTTGATCATGCATTTCAAATCTGTGTTCACAAAATCCATTTAGGCAATAGGTAAAGTGAATGGGGTTATACTGAGAAGTATCCAATTTTAGAACGACCTCCTCAAAAAATATAATATCATACTCTAAAAGACTTCCTCCCCAATCGAAAGTAATAAAACGTATACTGCCTTTAGCAATGTCATTGTCAACACTTAAAGTAAACTCACCCCAGCGTTCAACAAGATGACCTCCAATCACTTCTTGAAGTTGTTTTACTGTATCGGCAGTGTTCTCCGCAGTAATAATTATATTTTTCATTGGTTAAAATTATTTTGTAAATATAAATCATTAATTTATTTACTTTTTTTAAAAGTTTGTTAAATACATGCGATTTTAGTTGAAATGGATCACAATTAATAGTTACATTTATCTAAATCAATTAATTAAATTATGAATAAAACAATAAAAAGTGTGCTTTTAATAGTCGGAATTATTTTATTAGGATATGGGGTTTACACCTTAATCATGCCGAAGCTTCAGTGAGCATTGGACCGTTAAGCATGGAGGCTCAGGACAATACGAACGCTTATATTACTATAGCTTTGGGTCTAGCAGCGCTTGTGGTGAGTTTTGTAGGTGGTAAAAAAGTTTGAAAGAAATAGCTTTCTGCACCAGGTCATAGGAATAGTATTGGGTTCTATTACTCAATACTATTTTATACGACCACCCTTTACTTGGTTAATTATAAAAGGTCTTTTTCTAGCTCCAGTCTCAACATTGTTTCCGGATATTCTCCTACTTAGGGATTAAGATTGTAAATTTGCACTATAAAAAAAGTTGAAGATGGCTCATAAAGCAGGTTTTGTAAATATAATAGGGAATCCAAATGTTGGTAAATCAACATTAATGAATGCCTTTGTTGGTGAAAAATTATCCATTATCACCTCAAAAGCACAAACGACACGTCATCGTATCTTAGGGATTGTAAATGGTGAAGATTTTCAGGTTATTTTGAGTGATACACCAGGAATTATTAAACCCGCATACGAATTACAAGCCTCAATGATGGATTTTGTAAAATCGGCTTTTGATGACGCCGATGTATTAATCTACATGGTTGAAATTGGAGAACAAGAATTAAAGGACGAAGCCTTTTTTAAAAAAATAACTAACGCGAAAATTCCAGTGTTATTATTATTAAATAAAATAGATAAATCCAATCAAGAACAGCTGGAAACGCAAGTGCAATTATGGGCAGAAAAAGTCCCAAACGCCGAAATAATAGCCATTTCTGCTCTAGAAGGTTTTAATGTTAGAGCTGTTTTCGATAGAATAATAGAATTGCTACCGGAGTCTCCTGCCTATTACCCTAAGGATCAATTAACAGATAAACCGGAGCGTTTTTTTATAAACGAAACCATACGCGAAAAAATCTTAATGCATTATAAAAAGGAAATTCCTTATGCTGTAGAAATAGATACTGAAGAGTTCTTTGAAGAAGAAAACATCATAAGAGTGCGGTCTGTTATTATGGTAGAGCGTGAAACCCAAAAAGGGATTATAATCGGTCATAAAGGCAGTGCGTTAAAGCGTGTAGGCGTTGAAGCAAGAAAAGATTTAGAGAAATTTTTTGGCAAACAGATGCATTTAGAACTTTATGTAAAAGTCAACAAGAATTGGAGAAGTGATCAGCGCCAGTTAAGACGCTTTGGATACAATCAGTAAACGCCATTACTGTTTTATTACAGTAGTCATGAAATGGTATAAAGCGTTCATTTCTTTTTGATTAGAGGTCTTGCTTACCCGGCCAGCAATATATAATACAAACCAGATAATAATCATTAAAACCATTCCCCAAACTTGCAGGGCATACGCTTCTTTTAAAGCCCAGTTGGAATAGGTCCATATGGCGAATGCTGTAAATAGTCCAGCAACAGCGAAATGGAGAAAAATAAAGAGCGTCCAAACCGTTGGGTTGGGTCCAAATAAACCATACACAATGCTTTTATTAGATGCCGTTTCATTGATTTCTAAATGCAATTGTGGTGACCAAAATTTCTGTTTCTTTTTAGGTAATTTTATAAAAATGTGGTCATCAACTCCGGAGACTATAAATTGTTCTTGATTCTGTTTTTTAGAATCAAAAGCGCTCAAGACGTGTTCGTTATTTTTGTTTAATGTTATTTTAAATCGGGGACGCAGTACCACGTCGTTTAATGTTTCGTTCATAATTATCTCATAATGAATGTAAAATACTATTTTTTCTCAAACTAAACACTACCTTTGCGCTCGCTTACAGGATATGTAAAGCAGATAAAAAGATAAGATATGAATAGTATAGTAGCCATAGTAGGAAGACCAAACGTAGGAAAATCAACATTTTTTAACCGTTTAATTCAACGCCGAGAAGCCATTGTAGATGCAGTGAGTGGCGTAACTCGTGACCGTCATTATGGAAAAAGTGATTGGAATGGTAGAGAATTCTCATTGATTGATACCGGAGGTTATGTTAAAGGGAGTGATGATGTTTTTGAGGCAGAAATAGATAAACAAGTAGTATTAGCCATTGAAGAAGCCGATGCCATTATTTTCATGGTGAATGTGGAAGACGGTGTCACAGGAATGGATGAAGATGTGGCCCGATTATTACGTAAAGTGACCAAACCAGTGTTCCTTGTCGTTAATAAAGTAGATAACGGAAAACGAGAAGAAGATGCTGTTGAGTTTTATAACCTAGGTTTAGGAGATTATTTTACTATTGCTAGTATAAATGGTAGTGGGACAGGAGATTTATTAGATGCCTTGGTAAAAGCTTTGCCGGAGGTAGAACCTCGTGATGAAGAGGAGGAAATATTGCCACGTTTTGCAGTCGTTGGTAGGCCAAACGCAGGAAAATCGTCTTTTATTAATGCACTTATAGGTAAAGACAGATACATCGTTACAGATATTGCTGGTACAACCCGAGATTCTATAGATACTAAATACAATCGCTTTGGTTTTGATTTTAATTTAGTAGATACTGCTGGGATTCGAAAAAAATCTAAAGTAAAAGAAGATTTAGAATTTTATTCTGTAATGCGAAGCGTACGTGCCATAGAGCATAGTGACGTGTGTTTAATCGTTGTTGACGCTAATCGGGGATTCGATGGTCAAGTACAAAACATTTTTTGGTTGGCGGAAAGAAACCGTAAAGGGATCGTGATCTTAGTGAATAAATGGGATTTAGTAGAAAAGGATCATAAAACAACTAATGAGGTAGAGAAATACATTCGTTCGCAAATGGAACCGTTTACAGATGTGCCTATTGTGTTTATTTCAGCATTAACAAAACAACGTATTTACAAGGCTATTGAAACCGCTGTTGAAGTTTATAAAAACAGAAGTAAGAAAATTAAAACAAGTGTTCTTAATGACACGATGTTGCCTATTATTGAGAACTATCCCCCACCAGCATATAAAGGTAAATTTGTAAAAATTAAATATATTATGCAGCTGCCAACACCACAACCGCAATTTGCATTTTTTTGTAACCTTCCACAATATGTTCGTGATCCTTACAAACGTTTTCTAGAAAACAAATTACGAGAGATTTTTGACTTTAATGGTGTTCCCGTTAGTGTTTATATGCGTAAAAAGTAATTTTTAATTGGCCAAGCAAATCGGTTTCTAACCCTATACGCTTAGATGTAGTAGGTTCTAAACTATTACGGCTTAGAGTGTTCACACTTGGGAGTAATCAAAATATTGCAAGAAACACTAGTTTTTTTTTGGTAATATTTTAAGTTGTTAATTGGTTGGTGAAATTTACTAAAATCCTAAACATGGTAAATCGATTTGAGTCTTATCAACAGTGTTAGATTGGTGTTTAATGCTTAAAAAGACACTGTGATTTAGATCGTAATTAGAATAATTATGGAAACTTTACCATTATTTTAAGAAAAGCGTAAATTTGAGGTTCTATTTTCGTTGACTAACAAAAGTATGCTAGACTAAAACTTCAAATTTACCTAATCTTTATTATGCGCCAAATATTATTACTTGCGACACTATTATGTGTCTCTTTATCATTTTCTCAAGCCAAAGAATTCAAAGTAACAGGTAAATTAATCGATGAGGTAGACAACGTACCTCTAGAAGCTGCAACAATCTATTTGCAGCGTGTCAAAGATAGTTCGTTAGTAACTTATACCATTTCTGATAGAAACGGTGTATTTTCTTTAAAAGGTGAAACAGCAGATGCCGACTTAAACCTCTTTGTTTCTTACGTTGGCTATAAAACATTTTTCAAGGCTTTGAAAATGGATAAAGGCGAATTTAATCTTGGCACCATTGCATTAGAAGTTAATTCTAATGTGTTGGGTGAGATAGTATTACAATCTACTGCACCGGTAACCATTAAAAAAGATACTTTAGAGTTCAATGTGAGTTCCTTTAAAACGCGTAAAGATGCCAACGTTGAAGATTTATTAAAGGCACTACCAGGTGTTGAAATAGATGCAGAAGGAAAAATTACAGTTAATGGTAAAGAGGTTAACAAAATTTTGGTGAATGGTAAGCCCTTCTTTGGGAATGACCCTACGATTACCACAAAAAATTTAACTAAAGATATCATTGAGAAAATTCAGATTGTGGATACAAAAACCAAATCTGAAGCCTTTACAGGTGAGGTTGGGGATAAAGAAAATAAGACCATTAATTTAACCATTAAGGAAGAAAATAATAAAGGGGTTTTTGGTAGAGTTTCTGCCGGGGCTGGAACTAATGAGCGCTATGAATTTGCGGGGATGTTAAACGTTTTTGATAACGACCAACGCATAAGCGTACTTGCAGGAGGGAATAATACCAATTCACCGGGCTTTAGTTTTGGTGAGATTTCAAAAATGTTCGGTAGAGGCGGCGGCATGAATTTTAATAGTAATGGGTCGTTTTCTATTGGAGGCCGATCCTTTGGAGGAGGAGAGGGCATTACAACCTCACAAAATGCGGGTGTTAATTATGCCGATAAAATAGGGGAGTTTACAGACGTTTCCGGAGATTATTTTTTTGCGTCAAGTAGTTCAGGAAACGAGTCGGCTTCTCAAAGAGAAACCATATTGTCTGATTCTCGTTTTTTTACTAATTCGAATACGCAGTCAGTTAATGATACAGAGAGTCACCAAGCTAATTTAGAGTTTGAAATTGAAATGGATTCAACCCTGCAAATTAATATAGTACCTTCGTTTAGTTATTCCTCATCAAATACGATCTTTAACAATAACATAGAGACTTTGGATGGTGAACGTGGTTTGACCAATCAATCTTCTGTTGGGTCTAACGTGGAGAGTTTTGCTAAAGAATTTTCTAACGAAATCAGTGTTACAAAACGTTTTGGCAGTAAAGGGTCTTTTCTGCGTTTAGAATTAAAAAATAACACCAGTCAAGATGAAAAAGAAGATTTTTTAAATTCAGTGACAGAAATTTTTGGTGCCTCTCCTGAAACGATAAACAGAGATCAACTCACAATAGGCGATAATGCAAGGAACGGATTGAGTTCTGAAATAACCTACCGACTACCTATACTACCAAATAAGTTATTCGTTAATTTTGAATATGAGTATGCATTAAGTCAAGACGAAAATAGACAAAGCACTTTCGATTTTAATACAACCGATCAAAACTTTACAGATTTTAACGTCGATTTAAGTACCGATTTTGAGTATACAGATGCTCAGGTGATTCCGGGAATTGGTTTGACGTATAGAGGCGAAAAATGGTCCACGCGTTTTAACCTAAGTTATAATTTTAGAACCCTAAAAAACGAAGACTTATTGAGGCCTCAGTTTAATGTAGAGCGCGATTTTAAAAATATTCAAATGCGTTACAACCTTAACTATCGTTTTAGTCCAAAATCCTCCATTTACATGGGTTATAGGTTAAGTAATGACACACCGCCGTTAAGACAGTTACAGGCGTTTGCCGATGTTTCCAACCCATTAAACACCGTGACGGGTAACTCTAACTTAGAGCCGTCAAACAGGCATTTCCTTTACGCCGGTTATAATGGTTTCGATTGGCAAAAAAGAACAGGCGTTTATGCAAATATAAGTGCAAATGTGACGAACAATCAAATTGTATCTAAAACGATTGTCGATCCTGAAACCTTAAAAAGAACAACCACTTATGTCAATGTTAATGGCAATTATAATTTTGGTGTGTCTCGGAAATTATAGTAAAAAATTTAAAATAGATTCGCTTAGAAATGTTAAGATGAATATTGGCGGCTCTACTAATTTCTCTAAAAATATAAACTTTAATAATGAGGTACAATACGCGAGTAAGGTGACCTCCTTGTCACCAAATGTTGGTGTTGATTTTATATGGGATAAGGTATTTGAATTTAAACCCTATTATAGAATAACGTTTACTAATAATGCTTATGATATTAATGCGTTTGAAGACAGAACGTTTACTAGACATGCGGCTGGGTTAAGAACCGCTACTTTTATGCCTAAAAAACTAGAATGGCGTAATGATATTAGTTTTAACTATAATCCTGATGTGGCCCAGGGGTTTCAAAATACCGCTTGGTTACGGAACTCGACATTGGCCTATTCGGTGCTAAAAGACCAAGGTGCAATTACCCTAAAAGTGTATGATTTGTTAAATCAAAACACCAATGCTATTCGTAATGCTACACAAGATTATATTGAGGATTCTCAAAGTATTGTTTTAAAGCAGTATTTTATGCTAAGTCTTAGCTGGAAGTTTAATAGCCTTGGGTCTAAAGGAGAAAGTAATGATCGCAACATGTGGATTCATTAATTGTAGCTCACAAAAGACATCTAATGCATTTCCAATGCTTTTGTAATAAAGAGCTACTTCAAACTTTGGGATGTAATATAGTGTGCGAAATAGATTGTTTATAGAATCAAGAAATTGTTTTTCTATTTCGTAGCCAATGGCTACAGTGTCTTGTCTGTGTTAAAGTGAAATGTAAATTTAAGGCTTCTTTTTTTTTGCTGAAACCTTGTTTGAAGCTATTTATGTCGCGTGATTCATGGCGTTTTCAAAGTTAGGTTTCGCTGTGGAGTAATTAAGGATGAACGATTAAAAATTGAAGCCTAAGGCTTGTAAGCGAATACTTACCAACCACCGGAAGCACCACCGCCTCCAAATCCACCACCACCAAAGCCGCCACCAAAGCCGCCACTAGAGCCACCTCCGAAACCTCCGGAGCCACTGCTGTAGCCCCCACGGCCAATATTACTTAAAATAATAGCTTGTAAAATGCTGCCTGCTACAGAACGTTTCCTTAAGCCACGACCATTATTACCTCCACTTCGTCTGTTTTTAGCAATAGAAATTAGGATAATAATGAAAACTATAAACAGAAAAAAGAAGACACCGAGATGGAGCCCCGTTAGGACTCGACGTTCTACTGCCCTGGTATTCGCCTTGCATGACTTCAAAAATAGCGTCTGCACCACGGTTGAGTCCACCGTAGTAATCGTTTTGTTTAAAATAAGGGATGATGTCACGTTCTATAATTCGACGAGACATAGCATCGGTTAATAAATGTTCTGTACCATACCCTGCATTAATACCAATCTTTCTGTCGTCTTTAGCCAGGAGTATAAAGATGCCATTATCTTTGTCTTTATCTCCAATACCCCATTTTTGAGCCCATTCAGTTCCTAAATAGTTGATGTATTCTCCATTGGTAGAATTAATAATGGCAACTACAATCTGTGTTGATGTTGTATCAGAATATTTTATTAGCTTATCCTCAAGGGTGTTCTTTTGGGTTTTAGAAAGCAAATTGATATAATCATAGACACTCGTTTGACGGCCACCTGCTTTTGAAGGTTTAGCTGGAATATCAAATTGAGCAAAGGAGAAGTGACTACACAAGAAGAAGCATCCTGTTATTAAAACGGGTGCCCATTTTTTAAGCGCGATTAAAATCTGAAAACTGCGACTAAAGCCTGATTTTTTCATCCTTTCGATAGGGTATTAGGTAATTCGTCGGTATCCGTCGCTTTATATGGGAAATAAGTCTTTAATTGTTGTCCCGCTGATAAAATACCATCAACCGAGACCTTGTTTGAAATGGCCTTGTTTAAAATGGGCTTGAATGGTGCTTTTTGTTTCATCCCAAAACGTATCAGAAACAACGGCATTAATGCCTTTATCCCCATAAATAGCAAAAGCTTTATCTTGAACAGCAACGTAAATTAAAACCGCATTATGCAGTTCAGTATTATGCATCTTTAACATAGAAAACACTTCTAATGCGCGCACGTCAATGGGCGCATTAGAAGTGTTTTCAATATGTACACGAATTTCACCGGAGGTATGGTCTTCTGCTTCGCGTATGGCTGCGACGACCTCTTGCTCTTCAATAGTGGTTAAAAATGCTTCAACGGGATTATGTGCCATTTTATTCAAAATCAAAATCGACGTCAGGCGCTTTTTCGCTACCTTCATCAGATTCAAAATAGACTCTTTTATCGAAGCCAAAGAGACCGGCTAAAAGATTGTTTGGGAATTTCCGAATATGTTCATTATAGGGTTTTACAGCCATATTAAAACGATTTCTCGCGACCATAATCCTATTTTCAGTGCCTTCCAATTGAGACTGTAATTCTAAGAAATTTTGATTCGCTTTTAATTCGGGATACCGTTCAACAGTAACTAAAAGTCTAGAGAGCGCACTCGTCACATTGCCTTGAGCTTTGTTGTACTCTTGTAATTGCTCAGGGGTGATATTTGAAGGGTCAATATTTACAGCGGTCGCTTTCGCTCCGGCGTTAATGACAGATTCTAAAGTGCCTTTTTCAAAATCGGCCGCCCCTTGAACGGTTTTTACTAAGTTACCAATAAGGTCATTTCTTCTCTGGTATGAGCTTTCGACTTGACCCCAAGCTTCATTTACATTTTCATCTAATTTAATAGTTGAGTTGTATACTTTCATTCCAAATAGCGCAAAAAGGGCTACTAATAATATAGGTACTATCCATTTTTTCATAATATGTAGTATTTAGAGTTGATCTTTTAATTTTATAAGTTGCGCTTTTACACCTTCCAATTTACTAATAATTTCAAAATTACTAAGGCTTTTCTTCTTTTCTTCTTTTAAATGTACTTTTGCGCCTTCTAAAGTAAACCCCCGTTCTTTAACTAAATGGTAGATAAACTTAAGATTATTGATGTCTTCGGGAGTAAACTTACGGTTCCCTTTAGCATTTTTTTTGGCTTTAAAATATCAAATTCTTTTTCCCAAAAGCGAATTAAAGAGGTGTTGACTTGGAAAGCTTTAGCAACCTCTCCAATAGAATAATAACGTTTTTCTCGGAAGCTCAATTTGCATTAATCTAATGATTGGTTTTCTAATGACGAACGGTCCAGCAACTTACTAAACTCTTCGGCAGTTAAACTGCCGTAATAGAAGTTTATAGGGTTTATGCGATCGCCATCTTTAAAAATTTCATAGTGTAAATGTGGGGCTTCAGAGCGTCCTGTGCTCCCAACAAACCCAATTAAATCACCCCGTTTTACTTTTTGGTTTTTACCAACATTATACTTGTACAGGTGGGCATATAATGAGACATAGCCATAACCATGATCTATACGTATGTGGTTTCCATAGCCGGATGAATTACTGTCTGCTCGTAAAATAACACCATCACCAGCAGCATAAATAGGAGTGCCTCGAGGTGCGGTAAAGTCCATACCCCAATGCATTTTTCTAGTTTTATTAAAAGGGTCTGTTCGTATACCATACCCCGAAGCCATACGTGTCAAATCTTCATTGGTCACGGGTTGTATCGCTGGAATAGAGGCTAATAATTTTTCTTTTTCTTCAGCTAAAATCGCAATTTCATCTAAAGATTTAGACTGAACAACGATACGTTTTTGTAAAATATCTATCCGTTTATTACTTTCAATGATAAGTTTTGAATTATTGAAACCTTCAAAAGTTCTGTATCTATTGATGCCGCCATATCCCGCTTTACGCTGTTCTTCTCGGTATGGGATTTGATTCAAAATATAAACGATAAATATTGTTATCACGATCTTCTACATTCGCCAAAACGGCTTCGGCTTCCTCCATTTTTTTATTAAGTAAATCAAACTGTAACTCCATATTACTTAATTCGCGCTTTAAGGCTTTTTCTTTAGGGGATTCTAAAAATTGGCTAGCGATAAAAACAGTGAGTATAGCAAATAGAGCTGTGGAGAATAAAAACGCAATGATGTATTTAAACGTGCGACGCTTTTTACGTGTTATTTTGCGATACGACAGCGTATCTGAATCATAATAATATTTTACCTTACTCATTATCTAATTTATACTATTTTTGCAGTTAAATGTAGCTTAAAAAAGTAGCAACATGAATCAAAAACGTAAAACAAATATATAAATTGTTTTTTAACGCTCAAGTTTAGTAAAACAAGATTATTAACAATAAGCTTTGAAACGCTTTAGAACAATAAGGTTTGCCTGAATTTAAATGTTCACTGCGCCTTTCATTTAACCCATAAAATAAAGACACATAATAGATGAAATCTCAAGATATTCGCTCAACATTTTTAAGTTTTTTCGAAAAAAAGAAACATAGTATCGTCCCTTCTGCTTCCATGGTTTTAAAGGATGATCCTACTTTAATGTTTGTAAATTCCGGTATGGCTCCATTTAAAGAATTCTTTTTAGGAAATGCGCAACCAAAAAACACACGATTGACAGACTCTCAAAAATGCTTGCGTGTTTCAGGAAAACATAACGATTTAGAGGAAGTGGGATACGATACCTACCACCATACCTTATTCGAAATGTTAGGCAATTGGTCCTTTGGTGATTACTTTAAAACGGAAGCAATCGCATGGGCTTGGGAACTTCTTACAGAAGTTTACAAAATCGATAAGGATATCCTCTATGTCACGGTGTTTGAAGGGAGTGATGATGCAGATAATCTTAAAATAGATACTGAAGCGTATGATATATGGAAACAATACATCGCTGAGGACCGTATTTTAAAAGGAAATAAAAAAGACAATTTACGGGAAATGGGAGAGCAGGGGCCTTGTGGACCGTGTAGTGAAATTCACGTAGATATTCGTACACCGGAAGAAAAAGCCTTGATTCCAGGAAAAGACTTGGTGAATATGGACCATCCACAAGTGGTGGAAATCGGAATTTGGTATTCATGCAATACAACCGAAAAGCCGATGGTTCTCTAGAAAATCTTCCCAATAAGCATATTGATACGGGAATGGGCTTTGAACGTTTGTGTATGGTGTTGCAAGACGTAAAGTCCAACTACGATACCGATGTTTTTACACCTATTATACGTGAAATTGAAACCATCACGGACAAAAACTATGGGCAAGACGAAAAAATAGATATCGCCATTCGTGTGATTAGTGATCATGTGCGTGCTGTTGCATTTTCTATAGCCGATGGACAATTACCTAGTAATACGGGTGCTGGTTATGTTATTAGAAGGATCTTACGCCGTGCCGTGCGCTATGGGTTTACTTTTTTGGATAAAAAAGAACCTTTTATATATCGCTTAGTAGATGTTTTGTCCAAAAAGATGGGCGCTGCATTTCGAATTAAAGTCACAGAAACAATTGATTGAAAATGTAATTAAAGAAGAGGAGGCTTCTTTTTTACGAACCTTAGATCAGGGGTTGCTGTTGTTGGATCGTATTGTTGAAACCACAAAGGGCAAACAAGTTTTAGGCGCGAAAGTTTTTGAATTAAAAGATACTTATGGTTTTCCGAGAAGATTTAACAGAGCTTATTCTTCGTGAAAAAGGGTTCACTTATAATGTAGAGGAGTTTAATGCAGAGCTTGAAAAGCAAAAGCGTAGAGGGAGGGCGTCTTCTGCTTTAAAATCTGAGGATTGGACCGTTTTAGTAGAAGATGCAGAACAAGAATTTGTGGGGTATGACACCTTAGAAGCACGCGTGAAGATTACACGATATAGAAAAGTAACCTCGAAAAAGGATGGTGAAATGTATCAATTAGTGTTCAGCTTAACACCCTTTTATGCAGAAGGAGGCGGGCAAGTTGGGGATAAGGGCTATTTAGAAGATGCACATGGTGACGTCGTGTATATCTTAGATACTAAGAAAGAAAATAATGTAATCATTCATTTTACAAAAAACCTTCCTAAGTATTTAAACGAACCTTTAAAAGCTGTTGTAGATTCTAAACAGCGTTACAGAACGGAATGTAATCATACGGCAACACATTTATTGCATCAAGGCTTGCGTGAGGTTTTAGGGACCCATGTTGAGCAAAAGGGTAGTGCGGTGCACTCAAAATATTTACGTTTCGATTTTTCTCATTTCTCAAAAGTGACTGCTGAACAGTTGCAGGAAGTAGAAGATTTTGTGAATGCCGAATAGAAGGGAAATTACCTTTAGAAGAACACAGAAGCGTACCTATGGAACAGGCGCTTGCAGATGGCGCACTCGCTTTATTTGGTGAGAAATATGGTGACGCCGTAAGAACCATTCGTTTTGGTCAATCTATGGAGTTGTGTGGAGGCACACACGTTAATAACACAGGAGATATTTGGCATTTTAAAATAGTCTCAGAAGGTGCTGTGGCTGCTGGTATTAGGCGAATTGAAGCGATTACTAATGACGCTGTAAAAGATTTTTACGTGGAAACGAGCACGACATTCTCTGAAATAAAAACATTGCTTAACAATACTAAGGACCCAAAAGAAGCGGTTTTGAAACTTCAAAATGAAAATAGTGATTTAAAAAAGCACATCGAAGGCTTGCTTAAGGATAAGGCTAAAAATATGAAAGGGGAATTGGCTAACAAGTTAACCGAGATTAATGGCGTTCAGTTTCTTGCTCAAAAAGTAGATTTAGATGCTGGTGGTATTAAAGATGTGGCTTTCGATTTAGGAAGTAAACATGACAATTTATTTCTGTTATTTGGCTCTGCTGTGGGAGACAAAGCCATGCTAACCTGTTATATTTCAAAAGAATTAGTAGCAGAACGCGATTTAAATGCAGGAACGGTTGTTAGAGAATTAGGAAAACTAATACATGGCGGCGGCGGTGGTCAACCCTTTTTCGCAACCGCAGGCGGAAAAAATCCAGCAGGTATTGAAGCGGCTTTAAATCAGGCTAAAAAGTACGTAGAATAAAGTGTTTATGCGCTTTTTGTGGAATAACTTATGAAACTACAAACCGAAATAAAAGTAAAAAAGCAAGAGCATAGTCAAATAGATTATGACTCTAAGCTAGTGCTTTTAGGGTCGTGTTTTTCAGAAAATATCGGTACTAAACTCAGTTGTTTTAAATTTCAAAGCCTGTCCAATCCCTTCGGAATTTTATTTCATCCAAAAGCGATTGAAACCTTTGTTTTTAGGGCTGTTAGGGAAATGGAATACACCGAAGCGGATGTCTTTTTTCATAATGAACGTTGGCATTGTTACGATGCACATTCAAAATTAAGTGCTGTTTCTAAAGACGCATTAGTGATCGCTTTAAATTCTAATCTTCGGCTATTAAATAAGCAAATAAAGGAAGCCACTCATGTTATTATAACATTGGGTACTGCTTGGGTCTACAATTTAGTTGAATCGAATCAAACGGTCGCAAATTGTCATAAAGTCCCTCAAAAGCACTTCAATAAAAAATTGCTACTGGTCAAAGAAATCAGTAGTAGTTTAAAGAAAACGGAAGCGCTTATACATTCGGTAAATGAAAAAGTATCACTCATTTTCACCGTATCGCCAGTAAGACATATTAAAGACGGATTTGTTGAGAACACTTTAAGTAAGGCGCATTTAATCACTGCCATACATCAATGTGTCAATCAAAGCCCGTCCAAACATGGGCTTCAAGTGTTCTATTTTCCCGCCTACGAAATTATGATGGACGAACTGCGTGAATATCGCTTTTACAATGCAGATATGCTACACCCTAACGATACAGCTATAGAATATATCCGGCAAAAGTTTCAAATGGCTTGGATGGATTCAAAAACCATGTTAGTAAGTAAAGCTGTTAGCGACATACAAAAAGGGTTGGCGCATAAACCATTTAATGAAGACTCTGTTGCCCATAAACGCTTTCCGGAAAACATAAAAATGAAACAAAAAGCACTGCAGTTGCAATTCCCAAGGCTTAAATTTTAATCAGTTTTATAAGGTAATACACACATTAAAAGCGTTCGTCTAACATAATGGGAATTTAAACGATTTTTCGCACTGTAAATCAATTAATATTTTATCTTTATAAGGCTATTAATCATTTATATATTTAAAACATCAGTAACACGATTGTTAGTCATATTGACAGCTGTTTCTGGTGTTTTTTATTTCTCTATTTTAATATTATTGCACTATTTTCTGTACATTTAGAATATGAGAAAAATACTTTTTGGTATCATTATAACGCTTGTCATTTTATTTGCTTTTAAACACTGTGCCAACAAAAATAAAGACAAAATTACACTTCAGGAGAACTCCGCATTAATTCAGGAATCGCTCAAAAATGTTGGGAAGTTGGTTGTTACAGAAGGGCATTTTAGTGAAGTTTTTACTTATAAAAACTCAAAAGCTATTTTTACAAATTATATTTCGGCTGAAAAAAAAGCATTGGTAGTGGTTAATGCGGATGTTACCGTAGCATATGATTTAAGTAAATTGAAATACAAAATAGATGCGGAATCAAAAACGCTGACCTTATTAAGTATTCCTAAAGAAGAAATAAAAATCAGTCCCGATTTTGAATATTATGATATTCAAGCAGATTTTCTTAATCCTTTTGAAGCCAAGGATTACAATGCCATTAAGAAAACAGTAAACGCTTCCTTGATGAAGAAAATAGAAGCTTCAGAATTAAAATCGAACGCAAAAAACAGATTGCTAAGTGAATTGTCAAAATTCTATATTCTTACCAATTCTTTAGGATGGACATTACAATATAACGCAACACCAATTACAGAACTCAATACGCTTCAAGATATAAAGTTATAAAAGGGAGAGCTTAAGCCAACCGCCGCCATTGGTGGCTTCTATATTATTTAGATTTAAAAACTTAGCGGCTTTAGCAGAACGTACACCACTTTCACAACACGTAATAATAGGTTTGTTAAGTTTTTTCACCTCGTCAATTCGGGAATTCAATTCATTAAGTGGAATATGTAAAGCATTTTCAATATGGCCATTTTCCCATTCACGCGCCGTTCTAACGTCGAGAATGATGGCGTCATTATCTAAAAAATCTTGAACTTGGCGTTTTTTTGAACCAAAAATAAAATCTAAAAATCCCATAATTATATTAAAATTTGTTCTTGAGTAAGTAAGATGCCATCTGTAATTAGATGCGCAATGCTTGGATATTTGACTTTGATACTTTCTAAGTGTTCCAGTACTTTCTTAGTTAGTGAATTATTGTTAGTAGTAGACAATATTTCATAAATTTCTACTGATAATAACCAGTCTTTAGGGTGGTTTTTTTGTAAAATAGTAAATATGTCCGAGAGGATATCAGTATCAATTATTTCACTAGTTTTTAAATCATTTACCTGCTGGTATAAATTTTCAAGTTCTAAGGCATTAGCACTTCTTTGTATTTTTACGGTATCTGTAGAAGAGACCTGATATAGGTTGTCAAAAGAACGGTAATCTGCTGCTCCTGCAAAGGCAGAAACAATAGTAGAGCCAACAGCTAATCTAAATATGCCCTGCTCCGGAGAAAATATTTTTTTATTTTTATACACCACAGTGCAATCTTCAAATTCAATAAGAATAAGTTTGCCATAAATGTTGCGAATCCCTGTTATGTTTAAGCCTTCAATGGTAATGCCGCTTTCATATTCTAAAGCGATACGTTTGCCATCATAAAAGTTATATGCCTTTAAATCTCGAGGTCCCATGTCTTCAATAGCTAAACTAATACCTTTAAGTTTACCAATTGGAGAACTAATACCATCCGGGTTAGCCTCTGTACCATGACCGATAAGTTCTTTTTCTCTATTCGCCAATGCTGTGGGGCCTTCAGTTTTAAAAAACACGACATTGTTGTCTTCATCGGTAATCATTTTAGTAAAAACGCCTGAAATTTGTAAGCCAGTATTGAGCTCAATACTACCAATTTTTTTAGAATCTATTAGTTTTTGTAGCCCTCTAAACCCACCTTTTCTTAGAGCCATAGTGTTAGAGAATTCTTCTAGAACTTGCATTAAATAGGCGAAATGCGGAGTGACATAGAGTTGAGGTTGTGGTTTTGTAATATCAAAGTCCTGCGCTGCAGCGTCAATGCTATAGCGTATTTTTTTCACCTCACTTGTCATGCACCATTTACTTTCTCCAATAGAAGATAGTAGCCCAGCCCCATAGATTTTAGGTTTTTCTTCTGTGCCAATTAATCCGTACTCAACAGTCCACCAATGTAAGTTTCTAATTTTTGCCATCTCAGAGCGTGGTACCTTTTTATTTTGAAGTGTATTTACTAAGTCTTCAGCCGCATTAATATCTTCAATTTTAGAATCAGCGGCTTCTTTTATAATAGAAAGTTGTCTAACGGCTTCATACATGTCGTTATCATGTGAAGATAAAATGGCTTTGGCACCAACTTCTCCAAAACGTCTTAAGTATTCAGCATAATCTGGATTAGCTATTATGGGAGCATGACCTGCAGCTTCATGGATAATATCCGGTGCAGGAGTGTATTCCATATTTTCCAATTGGCGAATATCGCTAGCAATGACCAAAACTTTATACGCTTGAAACTCCATAAAAGCATTAGGAGGAATAAAACCATCCACAGCAACAGCTGCCCATCCAATATTTTTAAGGATACGATTCATGCCATACATGCTTGGGATTTTATCTAAAGAAATACCTGTCATTTTTAGACCATTACCGTAAGATTCATGAGCCACTTTACTCAAATAGGATATGTTTTTACGCATAACATACCGCCAAACAGCTTGATTAATAGGTGTGTAATCCGTATAATTTTGAGGCTTTATAAATTGCTTTAAATGTGGAGGTAGCCTGTCTATTAGCGGATTGGTTTCAATGGATGTGTTCATAAGAAATAGTCAACTCTTTAAACTTATATAAGTTCAAAGTTATGAATTAAAAAAACGTTTTTTATAGAACTTCAATTTTTGTTTATTGTAGTCGAAATTGATATTGTATATTGGAGTAATTTATGACTAAAGAAACCGAGAAAATCACAAATCATCAACACAGCCGCTAAACTATTCAAAAAGAAAGGGTATAGTGCGGTAACTATGCGGGATCTTGCCACCGAAATGGGTATAAAAGCGGCGAGTCTGTACAATCACATTAGTTCTAAACAGGAAATCTTAAAAATCATCATTATTTCTTTAGCAGAAGCGTTTACTAGTGAAATGAATATCATTATAGCTTCAGAAGGTTCAAGTTTGGATAAATTAAACAAAATTGTGGCGCTTCATGTAAAAACGGCTAGTGAGAATACTTACGAAATGGCAGCATTAAATAACGATTGGATGCACTTAGAAGAGCAACGGCACTATTATTTGCAGCTGCGTAGCGAATATGAAGAAAATTTTAGACATATCATTACATCGGGAATAGCCAACAAAGAACTAAAGGATGAGAATGTAGAAGTCATGCTCTTTTCTATGCTGTCTACTTTGCGCTCCCTCTATCTTTGGATTCCTAAAAAAGAAGATTTAAACATTCAAAACTTAAATACAAGTCTCAGCAATGTTCTAATCCATGGATTTAACAAATAGGAATTAAAATATTTTGTACCTTTGCTTTTCAGACTAACAAGTGTTAGTTTTGTGATTTAATATTTTTATGGCAGAGTTTTACAAACTAAAAGTTGCAGATATTTATAAGGAAACAGAAGACACGGCAGTAGTCACTTTCGAAGTCCCTTCAACATTGCATAGCGTATTTAAATTCCGACAAGGACAGCATTTAACGCTTAAAAAAGATATAAACGGTGAAGATTTGCGGCGCTCATATTCCTTATGCTCTAGTCCTATTGATAAGCAATGGACCGTTGCTGTAAAGCAAATTCCAGGCGGTAAATTTTCAACGTATATTAATGAAACGCTGCAAACGGGAGATGAGATTGAAGTAATGGCTCCAACCGGCATGTTTGGTGTTCCTGTTCAGCCGGAAAAAGAAAAGAATTATTTGTTTTTTGCTGCTGGAAGTGGAATAACACCCGTTTTGTCTATGGTGAAAACACATCCGGCTCAAGAACCGCATGCAACATGCAAGCTTTTTTATGTAAATAAAACAGCAAAATCCATTATCTTTAAGGAGGAATTAGAGCAGCTTAGAAACATTTATTTTGGGAGATTAGAAATCTATTATTTTCTAACCAAAGAACGCCGGGATATCGAGTTGTTTAATGGCAGATTTGATGATGATAAAATGAAGGTGCTTACAAAAACGTTTATTGATATTCCGAGACACGGGTGAAGTTTTTCTTTGCGGGCCGTAACACATGGTTCATTACGTAAGTAACTATTTAATAGCCGCTGGGCTTCCAAAAGAGTTGGTGCATTATGAGTTGTTTGTAACCGGGCTTTCCGAAGAGGATATTAAACGTGCAGAACGCTTATCCAAACAAAATGTTGAAGGCACACAAGTGACAATAGTTGATGGAGGAAAAGAGTTCACTTTCACAATGAGTAAGGAATACGATAATATTTTAGATGCTGCATTAGGTGCTGGTGCCGATTTGCCATTTGCGTGTAAGGGTGGTGTTTGCAGTACCTGTAAATGTGAAGTGCTAGAAGGAAACGTAGAAATGAAAGTGAATTACGCACTTGATGACAAGGAGGTGGCTCAAAACTTAGTGTTAAGCTGTCAGTCCGTACCAACAACAGAAAGCGTGGTTGTTAATTTTGATGTATAGAGACAGAGCGAACCACTGTTTAAAAGAAAAAAATAAAACAAGTTCAACTAGCTAAAGAGTAAAAACCATTAGCAAAAAGCTTAGAACAATGAGTGAAGAACAAATAAGAAGTTTAGAAAAGCAATTCGAAGAAAGAATTGCGAGAGACGAGAAAATCGAGCCTAAAGATTGGATGCCGGAAAAATATCGTAAAACGCATATTAGGCAAATGTCTCAACATGCGCATTCCGAAATTGTTGGTATGCTTCCGTGAAGGCAATTGGATCACGCGAGCGCCATCGTTAAGACGAAAAGTGGCTTTATTGGCTAAAGTTCAAGATGAGGCAGGTCATGGTTTGTACCTTTATAGTGCTTGCGAAACCTTAGGAGTCTCAAGAGAAGAGTTATATGAGCAACTGCATACAGGAAAAGCAAAGTATTCAAGCATCTTTAACTACCCAACAGTGACTTGGGCAGATATGGGTGCGATTGGCTGGTTAGTTGACGGCGCGGCGATTATTAATCAGGTGCCATTATGTAACACCTCATATGGTCCTTATGCCGGAGCAATGATTCGTGTGTGTAAAGAAGAAAGCTTTCACCAACGTCAAGGGTATGAAATCATGATAAAATTGGCAAACGGAACAGCAGAACAAAAAGAAATGGCTCAAGATGCGCTTAACCGTTGGTGGTGGCCAAGTTTAATGATGTTGGGCCCAACAGATGCCGAGTCCATTCATACAGAGCAATCGATGAAATGGAAACTAAAACGTAAGTCTAACGATGATTTGCGTCAACAATTTATAGATCAAACCGTACCACAAGCCGATTTAATAGGTTTGACGATTCCGAACCTGATTTAAAATGGAATGAAGCACGACAGAGTTATGATTTTGGAGAGATTAACTGGGATGAATTCCGGCAAGTGGTTAAAGGGCATGGTCCCTGTAATAAAGAGCGAATGAAAGCTCGAGTAGGGGCGTGGGAAGAAGGTGAATGGGTGAGAGATGCTGCCATGGCATATGCTGAAAAGAAACAAGAAAGAAAACAAGCTGTTTAAATAGCGTTGTCAATCGGAGTCATTTTCTTTTAGATAGAGAACTTTGATATTCAAGAGCAGCGTTATTACTAACAATAGGAAACAATAAATATATATTATGTCTAAAAAAAACTGGCCCCTATGGGAAATATTCGTTAGAAGTAAAAACGGATTAGAACACAGGCACTTTGGTAGTTTGCATGCTGCAGATGAAGAAATGGCCTTAGAAAATGCACGTGATGTTTACACAAGAAGAAATGAAGGTGTGAGTATTTGGGTTGTAGAATCAAAGCATATTACAGCCTCGAATCCTGAAAATAATGGTGAATTATTCGAGCCTGCTCAAGATAAGGTATACCGGCATCCCACGTTTTACGATTTGCCGGATGAGGTAAAACATATGTAATCTGAGTAGCGCTCAAATTGCAAGGCTCACAACAGTGGGCACTTAAATAGAATAAATGTTTAATTAAAAAGATTCCCGCTTTGGTGGGAAGTAAACATGAAAAACGAAAATCTATACAAATACATTCTCGGTATTGCCGATAATTCCTTGATTCTTGGTCAAAGACTGGGCGAATTAACAGGGCATGGCCCTACCTTAGAGACCGATATTGCGTGTACAAATATTTCTTTAGATCTGTTTGGGCAAGTACGAAGTTACTATCAATATGCCGCTAAAATTGCAGGAGATGAAAGAAGTGAAGATGATATTGCAATGCTTCGTAAAGAGCGAGAATACTTAAATGTACTTTTAGTAGAACAACCTAACACCGATTTTGCCTATACCATGGCACGGCAGTTTTTGTTTGATGTGTATCACTTTCTGTTGTTAACTGAATTGCAAAAAAGTCATGACGTAACCCTGTCAGCTATTGCAAAGAAGTCCATTAAAGAGGTGAGTTATCATCAACGTTTTTCTTCAGACTGGATAAAGCGTCTAGGAGATGGGACTGATGAGAGCAAAGCCAAGATGCAAACAGCGATTAATGCTTTGTGGACCTACACCGATGAGTTGTTTCATCAAACGGAAGCCGATAAAGCAATGGTTTTAGAAAGTATTGGAGTGGATGTTACGTTATTGAAGACGGAGTACTACTCTAAAGTAAATGCGATTTTAGCAGAAGCGACCTTAGAGATTCCGAATCAAAATGGTTTCAAAAAGGTGGAAAAGAAGGGATTCATACTGAACATATGGGGTATTTGTTAACCGAATTACAATACATGCAACGCACGTATCCAAAGATGGAATGGTAATAGAATTCCCTTAAAATAAGGCGTCTCATAAAAATTCAGAAATGTTATTTACAATGGATTGCATGGCGCATTAACGAAAACAAGTATATTTTGTTTGAAAAAAATTAGCGAAGCGAGTTAAGAGCAAACAAAAAATCTGATTTCAATAAAATATGACAACCACAGAACAAAATATAGACCAAAAACTAATTCCAATACTGGAAAAAGTTTCAGATCCGAGAAATTCCTGTATTATCAATCATGGATATGGGCGTGGTGCGTTCGGCAGTCATTAGTAATGATGTTGTTAAAGTTGAAATCACACCAACCTATAGTGGCTGTCCCGCAATGGATGTTATTGGTGATGACATTAAAGCGGCATTGAAAGCGGCAGGATACGCGTCTGAAATCGAATTAATTCTTTCCCCAGCCTGGACCACAGATTGGATTACACCACGAGGAAGAAAGGCTTTAGAAGATTATGGTATCGCAGCACCTTTGGGGCCGGAAGCAGATAAAGATGTTCTGCTTAATGGAAAACGCATAGTAAAATGTACTAATTGTGGGTCACAAAACACGCGCTTGGTGAGTCAGTTTGGATCAACGGCTTGCAAAGCACAGTTTCAATGTGATGATTGTCAGGAGCCATTTGATTATTTTAAATGTTTAAAATGATAACAATGTCTCATCCCGATCCGGCGTAAGGGCTGTTTCAGGATGGTTAAATAAACGAATATGAATATAAACGAATCACCAATGCTTGGACTTCGGACCATTGTTTATATGGTTGATGACTTAGTTAAGGCAAAAGTATGGTATATGAAAGCGTTCAATGCAGAACCTTATTTTGATACGCCATATTATATAGGCTTTGATATTGGAGGCTTCGAATTGGGGTTGCATCCAAAAGAAAAAGTAGCCGGAACAGATCAAGGAACGGTATTATCCTATTGGGGTGTCGAAGATATCCATGAAGTCTACAACACGCTAATAGCGTTAGGAGCTACAGAGCATGAGAGACCTAATAATGTAGGAGAAGATATAATGGTTGCTAGTGTCTACGATCCTTGGAAAAACATTATAGGAATAATTTATAACCCAGATTTTAAACTACCTTAAATAATATATGAGTTCTATTCTATTAAAAGTTGAAAACAAAGTGGCGTACATAACGCTTAACAGACCGAAGTATTCAATAGTTTTAATCGCGAGATGGCGATGCGACTTCAAGGAATATTAGATGATTGTGAACAGGACGATGCCGTTAGAGCACTAGTAATTACTGGAAATGGAAAAGCATTTTGTGCTGGTCAGGACTTAAAAGAAGTGACAAATCCGGAGTTAAATCCTGGATTTAAAAAAATATTAGAGGAGCATTACAATCCCATTATCACAAGAATTCGTGCGATTAAAAAACCAATCATCGCGGCAGTAAATGGTGTAGCGGCAGGAGCGGGCGCAAATATTGCGTTAGCCTGTGATATTGTCGTAGCGCATGAAAAGGTGAGTTTTATACAAGCCTTTAGCCTCATTGGTTTAGTGCCGAGATAGTGCTGGTACTTTCTTTTTACCACGACTTATCGGGTTTCAAAAGGCCTTGGCCTTGGCCATGTTAGGCGATAAAATTACGGCAGAAGAAGCAGATAAAATGGGAATGATTTATAAATGTGTTCCAACAGAAGCGTTTGAAACCACTATAACTAAATTAGCTATTAAATTGGCAAACATGCCTACTAAAGCATTAGGGCTTATTAAAGAATTATACAATCAGTCTATGACTAACGATTTAGAATCACAATTAGCCTTAGAATCTAAAT
Source organism: Lacinutrix neustonica (assembly GCF_026625145.1). Classification (GTDB taxonomy): domain Bacteria; phylum Bacteroidota; class Bacteroidia; order Flavobacteriales; family Flavobacteriaceae; genus Lacinutrix; species Lacinutrix neustonica. The sequence continues at coordinate 3,253,631 of NZ_CP113088.1, forward strand.
TACAAATAGAAGCCGCACAAAGTGAGGATTATACAGAAGGCGTGGCTGCATTTGTTGAAAAAAGAAAACCAGAATTTAAAGGAAGATAAAAAAGGCTACCGACAAGGGTTTTAAAACCTGACAGGTAGAGTAGTCAAACAAAAATTAAAAAAGAGCTTCCTTAGGGAAGACCGAAGATGGAAATGAACGTAGGAATCATAGGGAGTGGTACAATGGGAAGTGGCATCGCGCAGGTCGCAGCAACTGCCGGTTGTAAAGTAAAATTATACGATACCAATCAAGCCGCTTTAGACATCGCAAAATTGGCCTTAGAAAAAATATTAAACCGATTAGTAGAAAAAGGAAGAATCGATACAGCAGAGAAATCAAGAATTCAAGATAATATCTCTTATGTCGACAACTTAAAAGCGTTAGCAGATTCAAATTTAACGATTGAAGCGATTATTGAGAATTTAGACATAAAGAAAAAGGTATTTTCAGAATTGGAGAATTATGTTGCTGAAGATTGTATTATCGCTTCAAACACCTCGAGTTTGTCAATTGCATCCATTGCAGCATCACTTAAAAAACCGAAACGTTGCGTAGGCATTCATTTTTTCAACCCAGCACCTTTAATGAGGTTAGTTGAGGTCATTCCAGCCATTCAGACTTCCTATGAAACATTAGAAAAAGCTATAGATATTATTACGAGTTGGAAAAAAACAGTAGCCGTAGCCAAAGATACACCAGGTTTTATTGTTAATCGCGTGGCGCGTCCATTTTACGGCGAAGCGCTACGAATTTATGAAGAAGGTTTAGCAGATTTTGCAACCATTGATCACAGTTTAAAAACTTTAGGAGGGTTCCGTATGGGGCCATTTGAATTGATGGATTTTATAGGAAATGATGTTAATTATACGGTTACTGAAACCGTATTTGCCGCCTTCTACTTCGATCCCAGATACAAACCAGCATTTACGCAAAAACGCTTTGCAGAAGCCGGATATTTAGGGCGTAAATCGGAATAGGTTACTATGAATATGATGAAAATGGGAGACGTGTCACCGAGAGTGAAAACGAAGCATCTCATGATAAGGCATTAGCAAGTCTAATTTTCAATCGCGTTTTAGTCATGCTAATCAATGAGGCAGCAGATGCGCTATTTTTAAACATTGCGTCAGCCAAAGATATTGATAATGCCATGACCAAAGGGGTGAATTATCCTAAAGGCTTGTTGGCCTGGGCAGACGAAAAAGGAATCGACTGGTGTGTTTCAAAAATGGATGAACTATATGATGAGTATCACGAAGACCGATACCGTTGCAGTCCATTATTACGTAAAATGAATAAGAAAGGGATTAGGTTTTTTGAAAACTAGGTTTGAGGTATGAGGAAATCGAAGTATCATTTTAAATTTGAAGAGTTAGGGATATATTCCAAAGCAATGGAATTTGGAGAAGTAGTAAATGGTTTAGGGAATAAATTCCCAAAACAAGAACGTTTTGAATTGACTTCTCAATTTAAACGTGCAGCAGATTCAATAGCCTTAAATATTGCTGAAGGTTCAGCAGGAACTGATAAGCAATTTCACAATTATTTAGGAAATGCATGGTATAGTGCTCACGAATGTATTTCGTGTAGTTCGAAAGCTCAAATGAGAAACTATATTTCTGTTGAAGAAGATGAAGAAAATCGTAGATTAATAACTGAATTATCTAAAATGATAACTTCCTTGAGAAATAAGATTTTACAAAGAATCAAATAAATAGAAATGTCAGCAAAAAGCAAACCTATAGCCCCACACCTCATACCAAAGCGAATGCTTTCGCTTGATGCCTATAGCACTTGGTTAGGAATAGAGATTTTAGAATGCACCATCGGTCACTGTAAAGTAGCAATGACCATTAGAAAGGACATGCTCAACAGTATGAACAAAGCTCATGGCGGTATAAGTTATTCATTAGCGGATACCGCTTTTGGATTTGCAGCCAATACACATGGTAAGTATGCAGTGTCCATAGAAACGTCTATCAATCATATTGAAGCATTAAACGAAGGGGATTATATCGTCGCAGAATCTGTAATAGAAAAAGTAAATAATAAGTTAGGTTTTAATATTATTGAAGTCAAACGAGGAGACGAATTAGTAGCACTTTTTAAAGGTGTTGTCTATCGCACTCAAAAGGATTGGGAAGAAAATTAAATTCAGAAAACATGAAATGGCAAGGTAGAAGACAGAGTGGTAACGTTGAAGATCGACGTGGCATGAGTGGTAAAGGTAAACTGGCAGCAGGAGGAGGTCTTGTTGCTGTTATAGTTATTCTTTTGCAACTTTTTGGAGGTGAAACAGGACAGCAATTAGCGCCTATGATTGAGCAAATAGGAAATGGCCAAGTGACACAGCAAGTAGAACAGCGTGAGTTGACCAATGATGAAAAGGTAATGGGGAACTTTATGGCAACTGTTTTAGCAGATACCGAGGATGTTTGGAATCAGATTTTCAGGGAAAATAATCTTGGTAATTATAAAGAGCCAACCATGGTGTTGTTTACAGATGCGGTAAGTACAGGTTGTGGTAATGCCACTGCTGCATCAGGACCATTTTACTGTCCTGCAGGTCAAAAAGTGTATATGGATTTGGCATTTTTTGATGAGTTAAAAACACGTTTTGGTGCTAAAGGCGGCGATTTTGCTATCGCGTATGTTACCGCTCATGAAGTAGGACATCACGTTCAAACACTTTTAGGAACATCTAATAAAGTGAGACAATTACAAGCGCAAACGAGCAAAACGGAGGCTAATAAATTATCTGTAGCTCAAGAGCTGCAAGCAGATTTTTATGCTGGACTTTGGGCGCACTACAATAAAGAGTATTTAGAAGCTGGAGATATTGAAGAAGCCATGAGTGCTGCCAATGCTGTTGGTGATGATGCTATTCAAAAAAGAACAAGAGGAAGTGTGAATTCTGATAGCTTTACCCATGGTACCTCAAGACAACGTATGGAGTGGTTCATGAAAGGGTATAATACAGGTGATATTAGAAATGGCGATACCTTTTTAGTACTTATAGATTAAAAAGGAAATAGAAGTAATCTCGTAATCTTTTCACAGCTTACAGGTGATAAAATGAAAACAATAAGATTCGTGCCTTAGCGCGAATGACACAAACTTATGAAAGAAGCATATATAATAGACGGCATTAGAACGCCAATAGGAAATTACAAAGGCACATTATCGGCTGTTCGTACAGATGATTTAGGCGCACTAGTGATTGAAGAAATTGTAAAACGTAATCCAAGCATTCCAAAAGACGCTTATGACGATGTCATTATGGGGTGTGCCAATCAAGCAGGAGAAGACAATCGTAATGTCGCTCGTATGTCATCATTGTTAGCAGGATTACCATTTACAGTGCCAGGAGAAACCGTAAATCGCTTATGTAGTTCGGGATTATCGGCAATAATTCATGCCAATCGCGCTATAAAAGCAGGAGACGGCGATCTTTTTATTTCCGGAGGTGTTGAAAACATGACACGAGGTCCCTATGTTATGGCAAAACCATCATCGGCATTTGGAGGAGATTCAAAACTTTACGATTCAACGTTTGGATGGCGTTTTGTAAACCCTAAAATGCAAGCGTTATATGGCACAGATGGGATGGGGAATACCGCTGAAAATCTAGTGGAGAAATATAATATTTCTCGTGAAGACCAAGATAAGTTTGCGAATTGGAGCCAAATGAAGGCTACCAAAGCACAAGAAAATGGACGCTTGGCAAAAGAGATCGTTACTGTTGAAATACCACAACGAAAAAAAGACCCCATTAAGTTTTCAAAAGATGAGTTTGTAAAACCAACCACTACTTTAGACGTTTTAGGAAAACTACGTCCAGCCTTTAAAAAAGAAGGCGGAAGTGTGACGGCAGGAAATGCTTCAGGCTTAAATGATGGTGCTGCGGCTACAATAATTGCTTCCGAAGCGGCCGTAAAAAAATACAATTTAAAACCCTTAGCCGTAATAGTGAGTTCTGCTGTCGTGGGCGTGGAGCCAAGAATTATGGGTATTGGTCCTGTGGAAGCTTCAAATAAAGCACTAGCGAAAGCAGGATTGACCATGGATGATATGGATATTATTGAGCTTAACGAAGCCTTTGCAGCGCAAGCATTAGCGTGCACGAGAGCTTGGGGGTTAGCAGACGATGATCCAAGATTAAATCCAAATGGAGGCGCTATAGCAATTGGTCACCCGTTAGGCGTTACAGGCACGAGAATCGCCTATTCTGCAGCTTTAGAATTGATAGAGCAAAACAAACGTTTTGCATTAATTACCATGTGTATTGGTGTGGGACAAGGCTATGCAGCTATTATTGAAAATGTAAATAAATAAGGTATGGGCGTTATCGCTAGGGTTACGTTTCACTGCTCGCGCGTTACGAAAAGGTCTAACAGACCGTTTAACGTCGTAGCCATTAGCTGTCTTCACAAATAATAGAGATATGAATTGTTAAGGTACGTATCAACTAAGTTTTTTAATATTAAAACTTAGTGAATAATAAAGATTTGTCATTCCGCAGTTGATGCGGAATCTACAATAAAGTAAAAACATGAATAAAATACAACACTATGTCCAAGGACAATGGACAAGCGGAAAAGAAGAAGGCACACCCATTTTAGATGCGATCACAGGCGATGCGTTTACCAGCATTGCTATTGAAGGGCTTGACATTCCTGAAATTCTTAACTACGGGAGAACAAAAGGAGGCGAAGTCCTTCGGAAAATGACCTTTCAAGAACGTGGGAACATGCTTAAAAGTTTGGCATTATATCTTACTAAACGTAAAGAACAGTTTTACGAACTCAGTTATAGAACTGGGGCAACGCGTGTGGATAGTTGGATTGATATTGAAGGGGGATTTGGAAACTTATTTGCCAATGCGTCTTTAAGAAAATTATTTCCTAACCAACCCTATCATGTGGAAGGAGAACCTATTGATCTTTCACGTGGCGGACGTTTTATGGCACATCATATCATGGTGCCCAAAAAAGGCGTGGCCGTGCATATCAATGCTTTTAATTTTCCAGTTTGGGGCATGCTAGAAAAATGTGCAGTCAATTGGATGGCTGGAGTACCAGCAATAGTTTTACCAGCGCCATCATCTTCATATCTCGGCAGAAGCTGTTGCTAAAGAAATTATTGCTTCAGGGATTTTACCTGAAGGGGCATTACAGATTATAAACGGAACCGTAAAAAATATTTTAGATACGGTAGAATCTCAAGATGTTGTGACCTTCACCGGTTCTGCACAAACAGGACGTTTATTAAAAGCACACCCAAGGCTCATTCAGGAATCTGTACCCTTCACAATGGAGGCCGATTCTTTAAATGCTTCTATTTTAGGTGAGGATGCGGTGCCTGGAACACCGGAGTTTGATTTGTTTATCAAAGAAGTGAGAAATGAAATGACCGCCAAGGCTGGACAAAAATGTACAGCCATTAGACGTATTATCGTTCCGTGAAAATGTAGTTGAAGAGGTTCAAGTCGCATTAGGCAAAGCCTTAGATAAAGTTACCATAGGTGATCCCGGACTTAAAGAAGTACGCATGGGGTCTTTAGTAAGTCATCAACAGGTGCAAGCCGTTAGAGACTCGGTAAACGATTTGGCAAAAGAAGCTCAGATTGTGTATGGTAATTTAGATACAATAGAAACTATTGGGGCAGATGCCAAGAAAGGCGCTTTCATTAGTCCGATTTTATTAAGAGCAGACCATCCGTTTCAGAATACTGTTATTCATGAGCGTGAAGCTTTCGGACCAGTGAGTACCATTATGCCATATAAGAACTTAGATGAAGCCATTACGCTTGCACAAATGGGTAAGGGCTCTTTAGTATCATCTATTGCAACAAATGATGATAAAATTGCGAAAGACTATGTCGTTAATGCCGCAAGTCACCACGGAAGAATACTAGTTATTAATAGAGAAAGTGCCAAAGAAAGTACAGGTCATGGCTCTCCATTACCATACTTGGTTCATGGTGGTCCCGGACGTGCCGGAGGTGGTGAGGAAATGGGAGGCATGCGTGGTATTAAGCATTACTTACAGCGTACCGCTATTCAAGGTTCACCAACCACCATTACGGAAATCACAGGAATTTATCAGCAAAACGCAAAATATAAGGAAGCAGAACAACATCCCTTTAAATACCATTGGGAAGACATTCAACCAGGAATGTCGCTAAAGACACATAAACGTACATTTACTGATACAGATATCATGAACTTTGCCAATTTAACTTGGGATCATTTCTATGCACATACTGATATTACGTCTTTAGATGGAAGTATTTTCGAGAAAAGAACGGCCCATGGTTATTTCATTATTTCAGCAGCAGCTGGTTTATTTGTGTATCCAAACAAAGGACCTGTTGCAGCAAATTATGGGTTAGATAGTATTCGGTTTTTACGACCATTATATCATAACGATACCATATATGTAAGATTGACTTGTAAGGAAAAAGTAGATCGTGATGTCACATCAGCAGAGCATCCAAGCGGTATTGTAAAATGGCATGTAGAAGTGTTTGATGCTAATTTTGAAAATAGACCGGAAAAGAATAAAACAGAAAAAGATAGTCCTTTGGTTGCTGTGGCAACGATTCTAACTATGGTTGAGAAAAAGCAGGAAACTTTTGTTGAAATGACTTCAGAAAAAATCGATGCCTGTTTAAATAATTTAAAAGCAGATGCGAAACCAAAATGGGGAATCATGACGCCACAACATATGATTGAGCATTTAGAATATACTTATAAAATTGCCTCAGGAGACCTTCAGGATTTTGAAATAGCAACCCCGGAGAAAATTTTAGAGAAGGTTCATCATAGCCTTTATAATTATGAGAAATTCCCGAAAAATTCAAGGTTCCCGTTGTTAGAAAAAGATACTTTAGAGGTATTAAAGCATCCAGATTTAGAAACAGCTATAGAAAAATTTAAAGGACAAAGAGAAAGGTATATCGAGTATTTTAAAGAATATCCGGACGCTAAGTTGAAAAATTTAGTCTTCGGAGAATTGAACAGATATGAATCGTATTTACTAGAACGAAAGCATTTAAATCATCACTTTGAACAGTTTGGGCTTTTGTAAGTCCAAACTGGTCGAAGCTTCCGAGAAATCGGAAGTCTCATAAATAAGACTTCAAAAGATGAAACATTACGTCTACATAATCACCAATAAAAAAGATGGCGTTTTGTATATTGGAGAAACAAAAGATTTAAAGAAAAGAATATATCAACATAAAAATAAAGTCCACCCAACGACGTTTTCAGCAAGATATAATTTAGACAAACTTATATATTCAGAAGAATTTGAAACAGAAGCAAAAGCTAAATTAAGAGAAAAGCAAATGAAAAAGTGGAATAGAGATTGGAAAATTGAATTGATAGAGAAATTGAATCCTAATTGGACGGATTTACATACAGAAATATAAGTTTAACACATAAAAACAGATTCCCGTTTTCACGGGAACACGCAAGCGTGATGACAGAACCATACGTAAAAATAAACATAGAAAACGAAGTAGGATACATAGAATTTTTTCATCCGGCACATAATTCGCTACCAGGCGATATATTAGCAAAATTGGCACAAACCATTACAGAAGCAGGCCATAACAATGACATAAAAGTTATTGTTCTAAAAAGTGGGAAAGACAGAACCTTTTGTGCGGGGGCTAGCTTTAAAGAATTGATTAATATTAATGACGAGGCTACTGGAAAAGTCTTCTTTTCGGTTTTGCAAATGTTATTAATGCCATGCGTAAATGTCCTAAGTTTATTATTGGGCGTATTCAAGGTAAAACTGTAGGCGGCGGTGTTGGATTAGCGGCGTCCACGGATTACTGTATGGCTACAAAATTTGCAGCTATTAAATTAAGTGAGTTAAATATTGGTATTGGACCGTTTGTGGTTGGACCAGCAATAGAACGTAAAATGGGATTGAGTGCCATGTCACAAATCGCTATTGATGCCAATACGTTTTACTCCGCAGAATGGGCTAAAGAGAAAGGCTTATTTACTCAAGTGTATGAAAGTACAGAGGCACTTGATGACGCAGTAAAAGCAACAGCCGAACATCTATGCACCTATAATACAGAAGCCATGCTAGAAATGAAAAGAGTCTTTTGGTCAGGGACAGACGATTGGGATCAACTCCTAGCAGAACGTGCCAAAACCAGTGGACGATTAGTGCTTTCAGCGTTTACAAAAGAAAAATTAAAAGGCTTTAAATAAGCCTATATTTATGCTATGTAAACGACCGATTTTATAGGTAGGGTTACCCCTTGTTTTAGTACAACAAAGTCTGTAGTTAAAGCCCGGATGGTTGTATTAACGTGCCGCAAGTTGTTATTCTCATCTTTAAAATAAATGCGAACTTTACCTTTAGATAAATTCCCTAATTGAGTGGCACGATTAAGGTAATGTGATCTCAATACGCGAGCTCTAGTAGACTGTAATGTTTCTAAGTTTGAGAATTTTAATTGTGGAATAGCTTCTTTTTCAATACTAGAAGAGGGGGTTAATACGGTCATAATTTTGGGGCTTTATGAGATTAGTAGGTAGGTTTGATATAATGTATCATGCTTAAATATAATTATAATATGTTTACATAACGAATTAACTTAAGAAAATAATTTATGACTTATTCATTCAAAGGCTTCATTCCCGTCGTTCACGAATCTAGTTTTGTGCATCCTTTGGCTGCAGTAACAGGCAACGTTATTATTGGGAAACAGTGCTATATTGGACCAGGAGCAGCCATTCGTGCTGATTGGGGTCAAATTATTTTAGAAGATGGCGTTAATGTTCAGGAAAATTGTACCATACATATGTTTCCAGGGAAATCCATCACGCTCAAAGAAAGCGCACATGTAGGTCATGGCGCTATTATTCATGGGGCTAATTTAGGTAGAAATTGTTTGATTGGGATGAATTCGGTTATCATGGACGATGCCGAAATTGGAGATGAGAGTATCGTAGGTGCTATGACATTTGTAAAGGCAGAAACTAAAATTCCTAAGCGTAGTTTGGTGGTGGGAAACCCAGCAAAAGTAATTAAGCAAGTGAGTGACGAGATGATTGCTTGGAAAACGAAAGGGACAGCACTCTATCAACAATTGCCTGCGGATTGTCACGAAACACTAAAAGAAGTAGAACCATTAAGAGCGGTTCCAAAAGATCGACCTGCACAAGACGAAGTCTATAAAACGTTGAGAGATGCGTTTAAAAAATAATTATATTTAATAGTTTTTACAATCTTCTTATTTTGGAGTACTAATAGTCAATTTAAACTACCTCTTTTTTTGACATGGGAAAAAACCAAAGAGAATCAAAACGATTAACAAATGAATTCTAGAATACGAATAAAAAAGTCAATTAGAATTAAACAAAACGTAACGAATGACAAAAAGCAAACTATTTTATAGTATTTTAATTGGAGTTATGATTTTCTCGGCTTGTTCGAGTGATGATGACTCAAGTGTTAATGTTAGTGATGATGCTATAATTATTGGAAAATGGAAAACCTATAAACACTTTGAATCAAATATAGAAGTTGAAATTGAATTCTGTGGGAGTTTTTTTATTACCGAGTATAATGTCAATAAATCTGTTGGCGGTTTTAATTTTGATCCTGATAATTATCCAATTAGTTGCGGATTATCGGTGTATGAATTTGGCTGGAATTGGGTAAATAGAGGCAATGGAATCTACGAAATACGGTATATGGAAGAAGAGGGAACATATTATAAGTTTTCTAAAGAAGGAGACAGATTAGTTCGTGAATTCCCTGATGGTATAACAAAAATAATTTATAACCCATTTAACTAAAAAGTTAAGCTAAGGCTTATAGAATTTAGTGTTTGGTTGTGACCTGTTTAGTAGTTTCGAAGGGATTTTCTATGATGTTTTCTATTTTTACTAATCTAGTTGCGCAAATTTGTACTGATCGTATGTGTAACCATTGAATACATAAAGGGTAGGCCTCATTAAACCCGACTCAAATCAATCTCATTAGTTTCTTTTCCTGTCGATAAGGTGATCAAACTCTGTACGTTTCCTAAATACGGGAGCAAGGTTAGCTTCGTAATAATAAAAGTTTCGTAAGCCTCAATGTCTTCAACAACCAATTTTAGTAAATAATCAAAGTTTCCACTGACTCTGTGGCACTCAATAACTTCGGGGAAGTTATTGATTTGGGTTACAAATTTTTCTAAATAACTCCTAGTATGGCCCTGCAAGGTAATGCCGATAAAAACGGTTTGTTTTAGGCCTATTTTTTTATTGTTTAAAAGGGCCACATACTTTTTAATATATCCTTGTTTTTCTAATTTTTTAATGCGTTCAAAAACAGGAGTGGTGGTCATTCCTAATTCGGTAGCAATACTTTTAGTCGTCCTGTTACTATTCTGCTGAAGCAGAGACAGAATTTTAGTGTCTATTTTGTCCAAGTGATGCTGCATAAGAAAAATGTTATTTATAAGGCTGTAAATATAAGTTTTAAAGAATTAAAAACTTAATGTGAGGTATAAATAAGAATGTTATTCTTAATATGGTTTAAAACAAAGATTTTAACATATTTAAATGAAGAAAATAATTAATTTTATTTCTTTAAAACTAATAACATATAGCATTGGCAGAATTTCAACTTAAAATGCCCAAAATGGGTGAAAGTATTACTGAAGGAACTATTATCAATTGGTTAATTTCTGAAGGTGAAAGCTTCAATGAAGGAGACATCATTTTAGAAGTGGCCACAGATAAAGTAGATAATGAAGTACCGGCACCCGCAGCAGGCACCTTATTGAAAACATTATTTCAAGCCAAAGATGTTGTGCCTGTGGGGGGAGTTATGGCTATTCCGGAGGTTTCAACCGAAGCTAAGTCTGAAAAGAAAGTAACAGAAGAAGCAGAAAAACCAACCAACTTAGCTAAGAAAAAAGAGCTGAAGCGACCAAGGTTGCTTTCAGGAGCAACTGAAACTTCAAAAGCTTTTAGTACCTCTAATTCAAACACATTCTTTTCGCCATTAATTATAGAAATAGCAAAAACACATCATATTAGTTTTGAAGAACTAGCGCGCATTCCAGCAACTGGAGGCGAAGGGAGGCTGCGTAAAAGTGATGTCTTTCAGTATATAGAGGAAGGCCGGCCTTTTAAAGGCGCGCAACCAGTTGTTGAAAAAGACCCAACCGCTTACAGAATACCACAATTAAGCTTTGATAAAGGTCAAGGAAAAGTGATTGAAATGGATCGCATGCGTCAAATGATTGCAGATCATATGGTGTACTCAAAACATACCGCTCCACATGTGACCGCTTATGTGGAAGCCGATTTAACCCATATGGTAAACTGGCGAAATGCTAATAAAAAAGCTTTCGAAGAGAAATATGGAGAACGCTTAACGTTTACGCCATTATTTGTAGAAGCTGTAGCAAAAGCGGTTAAAGATTTCCCTAACATCAATGCTTCTGTTGATGGCAATACCATTATTGTAAAAGAAGCAATTAATATTGGTATGGCAACTGCTTTGCCAAGTGGAAATCTCATTGTTCCCGTTGTAAAAAATGCAGATACCAAAGACTTAAAAGCATTAGCGGCAAACGTAAATGAACTCGCAAAAAAAGCGAGGGACAATAAGTTAGCCGGCGATGATATAAAAGGAAGTACGTTTACGATTTCTAATGTAGGTACCTTTGGAAGTGTGATGGGGACCCCCATAATTAATCAACCAGAAGTCGCCATTTTAGCGTTAGGAATCATTAAAAAAAGACCGAAGTCATAAGCTCAGAAGCCGGTGATGAAATTGCGATTAGAAGCATGATGTACTTGTCACTATCCTTTGATCATCGTGTAGTTGATGGCTTTTTAGGAGGTTCATTTGTACGTCGTGTTGCAGATTATTTTGAGCAATTTGATGTTAATAGAAAAATATAGAGCATTTGTTATTACAACCATCACGTTGAGTGCCATTGTAATACAAGCAGCAATGAATACCGTTTCCAGATCGCGTGAAACGACAAATAATTATCGATGAAATACAGCATTACCACAACAAAAGTAAAAGCATCTAAAGTGAATACTTTAGATTTTAACAACATTCCACTAGGTACCACCTTTACAGACCACATGTTTGTTTGTGATTATGACAACGGGCAATGGGTGAATCCTAGAATAGAACCGTTGCACCTTATTCCTACGCATCCCGCGGCCATGGCGTTGCATTATGGGCAAGCTATTTTTGAGGGGATGAAAGCGACGCTAGATACTCATGGAAACCCTATGTTGTTTCGTGCCGATAGAAATGCAGCACGATTAAACACGAGTGCAGAACGCATGGGTATGCCAAATTTTCCGGAAGACTTATTTGTAGAAGGATTGAAACAATTAGTGGCTCTAGAGCACAATTGGATTCCGCCAAAAGCGGGTAGTGCATTATATTTAAGGCCATTTATGTATGCCGATGAACCCTTTATAGGGATGCGTGCTGCAACCCATTATAAATTTATTATAATGGCATCACCAGCAGGTCCCTTTTTTAGTAAGCGCATAAAATTATGGGCTGAAAAACAATACATTCGGGCAGCAGCAGGAGGGACAGGAGAAGCCAAAGCAGCTGGTAATTATGCAGCAGCCATTCGCCCAACAGAATTGGCAAAAGCGAAAGGGTATGATCAAGTATTGTGGTTAGATGCTGTAGAACATAAATATATTCAGGAAGTAGGGACCATGAATATTTTCTTCAAAATTGATGGACAATTCATCACACCAAAACGAGATGGTTCTATTCTAGACGGTATCACACGAATGAGTGTGATTACAATTTTAAGAGACAAAGGCTACGAGGTTATTGAACGGGCCATTACGATAGATGAAATTAAGGCCGCTTCAAAAGCGGGTAAGTTAGAGGAAGCGTTTGGAACAGGAACGGCGGTTGGTATTGCATACATTCAAGAGATTGGAGTAGATGACCAAACCATTCATGTTTCTAATGAAAGCCCTGTAGGATTAGAGGTTAATAATACATTGGATGCTATAAAAACAGGCAAAATTGAAGATAAATTCAATTGGATGATCAAGATTGAAAAGGAATTGGTTTAAAATACGGTCTTCTCATTCGAAATGAAGTAAGAATCCATACGGAAGTAAATAAAATAAATAGATTTCTGCCTACGCAGGAATGATAGATATGAAAAAAAGCATACTAGAAAACGGGTTTTCAAAACTGTGTACAGCCAAGGCTATGACAGAATTGTATGAAGCGAATTTTAAACAGGTTTCAAAATATGTACATGCCACCTCACGAGGTCATGAAGCCATTCAAATTGCATTAGGATTGCAATTATTACCTCAAGATTACGCCTTTCCATATTACAGAGATGATGCCATGTTATTGTCGTTTGGACTAGAGCCATATGATTTGATGTTGCAGTTACTAGCAAAAAAAGACGATCCCTTTTCTGCAGGTAGAACCTATTATTCGCACCCCAGTTTAAAGGACGATGATAAGCCAAAAATCCCACATCAATCTTCCGCCACCGGTATGCAAGCCATTCCTGCAACTGGCGTTGCCATGGGGATGCAGTATAAAGAATTACAAGGATTAGATGATAAAGCGCTTAAGGCGTTGCCCTTTGTGGTCTGTTCTTTAGGCGACGCGTCTGTAACCGAAGGGGAAATCGCAGAAGCCTTCCAAATGGCTGCCTTAAAGCAATTGCCCATCTTATATTTAATACAAGATAATGGTTGGGATATTTCAGCCAATGCAGCAGAGACTAGAGCACAGAATGCCTTTGAATACGCTAAAGGGTTTAATGGATTAGAAGCCATTTCAATTGATGGTGCAAATTTCACAGAAAGTTATGACGCTTTAGAGCAAGTGATTCATACGATTAGGAAAGAACGCAGACCCTTTTTAGTGCATGCAAAAGTACCTCTGTTAAATCATCATACTTCGGCGTACGTATGGAATGGTATCGTGATGATTTAGACGAGGCGCGATCACGAGATCCCTATCCTGTATTGAAAAAGCAGTTGATTGATCAAGGGTGTTCTCGTGAAGATCTTGAAAACATAGAAAATAGTGCGAAAGAAAAAGTACAATCTGATTTTGAGAAAGCATTAAAAGCAGAAGATCCAAAACCAGTAAGATTTATTTACTAACGATTTTGCACCGACACCAATTACCGAGGAAAAAGGCATACGGTCACCTGAAGGCGTTGATAAAGTAGTCATGGTAGATTGTGCCCTATTTGCTGTAGAAGAGCTTATGAAAAAGCATAAAGAATGCTTGCTTTACGGTCAAGATGTGGGTGGGCGATTAGGAGGTGTTTTTAGAGAAGCGGCGACCTTAGCGCAAAAATTTGGAGATGATCGTGTGTTTAATACGCCTATTCAAGAAGCGTTTATTGTAGGCTCAACGGTAGGTATGAGTGCCGTAGGGTTGAAACCAATTGTCGAGGTTCAGTTTGCCGATTATATTTGGCCTGGTTTAAATCAGTTGTTTACAGAAGTAAGCCGCAGTTGCTATTTGAGTAATGGTAAATGGCCGGTAAGTATGATTCTTAGAGTGCCTATTGGTGCTTATGGAAGTGGTGGGCCATACCATTCGTCGTCTGTAGAAAGTGTGATAACAAACATTAGAGGAATAAAAATTGCGTATCCAAGTAATGGTGCCGATTTAAAAGGATTAATTAAAGCCGCTTATTATGATCCAAATCCAGTGGTTATATTAGAGCATAAAGGATTGTATTGGTCTAAAGTGCCAGGAACACAAGGCGCAACATCTGTAGAGCCCAGTGAAGACTATGTGTTGCCGTTTGGCAAAGCCTGGGTACTTCAAGAAATGCGGAAACAGGAAAATGTAGAGACCTTAACCATAGTTACTTATGGAATGGGCGTACATTGGGCAATGAATGCTTCTGAAGCATTGGATATGAAAGATCAAATTGAGGTGATCGATTTACGTACCTTATTTCCTTTAGACGAAGACACGGTTATGAAATCGGTTAAGAAAACAGGCAAATGTTTAGTGGTCACTGAAGAGCCTTCAAATAATAGTTTTGCAAGAGCACTAGCGGGAAAAATTCAAGAAGACTGTTTTAAATATTTAGATGCGCCAGTAATGACTATTGGTAGTGAAAACATGCCAGCCATTCCGTTAAACGCAACTTTAGAGCAAACCATGATTCCTTCAACTGAAAAAGTGAAAATGAAAATAAAGGAGCTAATGGATTACTAATATTAGAGGTATTTTAACATTTATTTGTCACTTTATTTAATTTGCTGTACTTTAGACGGATAACTAATTAAAATATTTAAACATGAAAAAAGTAATATTTACTGTATTAGCAGTAGCATTTATGTCTTTCTCTTTTACATCATGTAGAGAAGAAGAAAAGAAAACAGAAACTCAAGAGTTGATTGAAGAAATGGAAGCTGAAGGTGCAGATATTGAAACTAAAGTTGACGGGGACGAAACCAAAATAAAAATGGAAACCGAAGATAAAGAGGTGAAAATAAAAACCGATGGTGGTGACACAAAAATTAAGGTTGATGAAGATTAATTTTTAATGACAATTATAAAAAAAGCGACTCTCTGAGTCGCTTTTTTTTATTTGTTTACATGAGGTTAATTAAAGCCTTTAGTGTTTTAAAAATTAAAACTAGGGGTGTTTGGTGGGTACAGCTTCAACTGTTTTGTGGGTAAGTATTTATGTTCAAAAAAAAGCGACTTAAAAAGCCGCTCATGATTTTGTATATTCTATGGCCGTCCTTCAGGAGGATACGCTTTCATAATTTCGGCAACGAATTCTTTTATCCTAGCTTCTTTCTTTTCAATATTTGAAGAGCTTGTTAAATAACCTGAGCCTTTACCTTGCCATATTAATTCTTTTTTCTCAGTATCAATGAGATCAATGTACAAACTGCCTTGGGTTGAGGCGCTTACGTTGTTAAAACTGTTCCAATAAAAAGGACTCCATCCCCATCCATAGCCATAGGGGCCAAAACCGTTATTCCAAACGTTAACTTCTTGCCTAGATTTAGTAAAAATACTCACCAATACATCCGGATTTTCTGATTTAGTAAAGCCTTTAGCTAGCATTTCTGTTTCGATGGCTCTTAGAATTCTTCGTTTATCCAAATCACTAATCTCTGCTTTATCGATACCTGTTTTAAAGAAAGCAAACGTTTTATACGAATCAAAGTTTACACTTTTATCGTAATCTGAAACGACCCGTACACTTGTGCATGAAAAAACGAATAGTAGCAACGCTATTAGTGGTATTGTTTTTAGTATGATTTTTTTCATAATAATTAGATTAATGGTTATATGGAATCAATTAATGTATCATCTACACGATTAGGTAATGTGACTTTCAAATTAGGTTCGGCCTCCATAGCGCGTTTTATTGCAAAAATAGCCCCTTCATTTCGTGCCCAACTGCGTCGAGAAATGCCATTATTAACATCCCAAAACAACATTGATTTTACCCGTTTAGAAGCCTCTTTACTACCATCAAGAACCATACCAAAACCGCCATTAATTACTTCTCCCCAACCAACACCACCGCCGTTGTGTATACTAACCCAAGTAGCCCCCCGAAAACTATCTCCAATTACATTTTGGATGGCCATATCTGCGGTGAAACGTGATCCATCATAGATGTTTGAAGTTTCGCGGTATGGAGAATCTGTTCCGTAAACATCATGGTGGTCACGACCTAAAATCACCGTGTCAATCTCTCCTTTTGCAATCGCTTGATTAAAGGCTTCGGCTATTTTAGCACGACCTTCGGCATCGGCATAGAGAATTCCGGCTTGTGAGCCTACCACTAATTTGTTGTTTTGTGCGCCTTTAATCCATTGAATATTATCGGCCATTTGCTGCTGAATTTCTTGAGGTGCATCTTTCATGATGTCCTCTAAAACTTGACACGCGATGTGGTCTGTTTTTTCTAAATCTTCAGGCTTTCCCGAGGCGCAAACCCAACGGAATGGACCAAAGCCATAATCGAAACACATAGGTCCCATTATGTCTTGAACATAACTTGGGTATTTGAAGTCTATTCCATTTTCAGCCATAATATCGGCTCCCGCTCTTGACGCTTCTAACAAAAAGGCATTTCCGTAATCAAAAAAATAGGTACCTTTTTCAGTGTGTTTATTTATGGCAGCTGTGTGGCGACAAAGTGTTTCTTTAACCTTGCCTTTAAAAAGTTCAGGGGCATTAGCCATCATATCATTAGCTTCTTCAAAGGTAATATCTACAGGGTAATAGCCGCCTGCCCAAGGGTTGTGAAGTGAGGTTTGGTCGCTACCTATATCTATTGTAATGCTTTCTTTATCGAAAGCTTCCCGGACGTCAACAATATTTCCTAAATACGCAATAGAAACCGTTTCTTTGTTTATAATGGCTGCGGTAACGCGCTGCGTTAATGCGGGTATAGTGGTTATTTTTTCATCGATCCAACCTTGGTCCAAACGCACTTGAGTAATTTTTGGATTCACTTCAGCACAAACCGTTATACAACCGGCAATGTTTCCAGCTTTAGGTTGTGCACCGGACATGCCTCCCAATCCGGAGGTTACAAATAAGCCTCCTTTTGGAGATTTATTAATTTTTCTAAACGCATTTAAAACTGTAATGGTTGTGCCGTGCACTATCCCCTGAGGTCCAATATACATATAGCTACCCGCGGTCATTTGTCCGTACTGTGTGACCCCAAGAGCATTAAATTTTTCCCAGTCATCGGGTTGTGAGTAATTGGGAATCATCATGCCATTGGTAACGACCACTCTTGGCGCTTCTTTGTGTGATGGAAATACACCCATAGGGTGGCCGGAGTACATCACGAGTGTTTGCTCGTCGTTCATTTCAGCCAAGTACTTCATTGTTAATCGGTATTGTGCCCAGTTAGAAAACACGCCACCATTTCCACCATAAGTTATCAGTTCATGGGGATGTTGTGCAACAGCGTAATCTAAATTGTTCTGTATCATGAGCATGATGGCTGCCGCTTGTTTTGATTGCGCTGGATACTCATGGATGGGTCTCGCATATATTTTGTAATCTGGACGAAAACGGTACATGTAAATACGACCGTAACGTTCTAATTCTTCTTTAAACTCTTTTATTAAAACGGGATGATCCTTTTTATCAAAATATCTTAATGCATTTCTTAGTGCGAGCTTTTCTTCTTCTTTAGAAAGAATGGCTTTGCGTTTTGGTGCATGATTTATAGAGCTATCGTATGGCCTCTTCGGAGGTAATTTTAAAGGAATCCCTTCTAAAACCTGTTCTTTAAATGCTATGCTGTTTACTGACATTAGTTTTTTTTTAAAGTATTTTTATTATACCCATAAGGGCAATGTCTACATCCACTTTCACAACAGTAACCTCTTTTAAGGTGATATTGTTCTGTAAAACACTTGTAACCTTCTGGGGTGAGGTAGAAATCGCCTGCTTCTATGGGAATATATTTCTTCATTTGTCACAAAGATAATGTAAATTGAAGTGAAATTTTAACGCGGTAATTAGTGATTTTATTTTCTAAATATTTAGTGCCAAAAGGCTATGTAGGTATAACGATCTTTCCTTTTGTTGTTTTAAAACACCACGCCTTAAAAGGTAATCGTGTATTAGTTAATCATGAGAAAATTCATCTGAAACAACAAATAGAGTTATTAGTTATTCTCTTTTATGTGTTTTATGGCATTGAATTCATGGTAAGGCTGATAAAATATAAAAATTGGAATATGGCCTATAAAAATATATCTTTTGAACGAGAAGCTTATACCAATGAAAACAATCTTGAGTATTTGAATACCAGGACCTTTTGGATGTTCTTTAGTTACATATAAAAATAAAAACGACCTTAATATTAAAAGCTAATTAGGGTCGTTTTTGGTAATGAGCACTTTATAGTATTAGTAAATCACTTTTTTAAATATCGAGGCATCATCAGAGAATATAACTTGTATTATTAGTCCTCTATTTGCTTTTTCAATGGCCACTAGCGCTATTTTTTTTGTATTCAAACCTTTGTAAGTTTTTAGTAATCTGCCTAAAACATCAGATACAATAATTTTGTTTATCGTTTTGTTTTCAGACAAAACGGTCAATTGATTATTCGAAATAATTTTTAAAGTATCATCTTCTGTAATCGAGTAGTTTTCTACAGATAGCGTTTGCGTAGTAAAAACGATTTCAAACCTTTCGTTAAACGTTCCTGCATCAGAACTAAACGAATACGGATTCGCCTTTAGATCATGTATAATATTAAGGTCGTTATCTTTTAAATATATTTGCTGATTTTCGAATAGTGCATCAAAGTGATCAATCCCTATTCTGTAAGCGTTTTGACTAATGGCCTTGAAACCTAAAGGGATAACATCAGACTCTGTGAACGGTAAAGGTTTTGCTTGAATCGTTAATTTATCTTCAGAAGCTATAGAATAGAACGTCACATCATTACCACCAAAACTTTTTCCATCTAAACCACGATCCCATCCTGAAGTCGCGCCTTCTGCGTATCCAATTAAAATTTGACTAAAAGCACCAGTATCATTACTTAAATTTAACCACAACCTGTGTTTTTCAAAAGCGGTGAATTTCTTGTTTTTTGGTGTACTAGTGTTGCTCGTTTTAAAGAAATTGTTGTTTTCATTTTTAACACGCATGCTGTTATTAAAATTTGCATTGCCGTTATTTAAACCTAATACAAAGAAGGCTTGACCGAAGCGATGTATTGTGTAGGAGCCGCACCGCCTGTGGCAGCAGTATTTGTTGAGCCCAATGCGTTTATAGAAGCATAATCACTAGATGTGTAATTAGCACCATAGTCAGCATAAAAGGGATCTGGATAGGCGCTATTAGGAGGTGTGTTGTGGGTCCATATGTAAACCGTGCCATCTAAAAGCGTGGAATTATTAGCTTCATTTAAAAAGCTCATAACATCAATTGCTGAAGGATAAGGGTTTCCAATTAAATTCCATTGATCGTCGTCGGCAGTGACGGCAGTATCTCCAATGGATGTGCCAACATTAGCATCTGTACCCACAGTAATAGGGATGGTGATAGCGCCATTGTTAGGCACGCCTTCATAACGTGCAGTATATACTGTTTTAGTACTAGTGTTTGTGCTAAACGTTTGTGGCGCTCTAACGGCATAGCCAACAGCAGGGGTCATTATTGTCGAGTTGGGATTGTTAAAAACCCAATTGCCGTTACCGCCGATTGTGTAGGCAACCAGGAATAGAATTTATCTCCTAGCGTATCGGGAGAGAGGTCTTTAAGAAGATACCCGTAAACGGTTGTTAAAGGAGAACTCCAATATGTATAATCATATCGATACATGGGTTGAGAATCTCTTTCAATGGTTACAGTTCCAGTATTGGCATCATTACCTATTTGCACCAAGCTGGCACTATCTTGTATATTAAAAATACCGTTGGGTTCTACGGTAACCCAGTCGCTAACAATAAGGTTGTTTCCGGATTGTAATTCTAAATTACCTGTTGCTCTTACGGTTACATTTTTAGCATAAGCATCATAGGCAGATCCGGTAATAATGGTGTTATCTCGGAATGATTACACAACTGTTCGCTGTTGGAATGTTATTTTGAGACCAGTTTGATGGGTCGTTCCAATCGGTAGAACTTCCTCCAGTCCAAAAGAGTGTTTTATTATTTATAGAAATGGTTTCACTCACCGTGCAACCATTTGATAAGGATGCAGTTGCTGTGAATGAGAATGTTGGCGATTGTAGTTGAATCGTTGTGGGTTTTACATAGACAAGGCTCGCTGCCGTTCCGGCCGTATACGGATTGGTTGCTGCGGCGTCTAAGTAAGCGTCTATAGGTGTGCTGCTGGTCCAAGTAAATGAAGAGGCCAATGGTTTTGATCCATACAATTGTATATTATCGACGGCTACACCATCACACCAGGCATCGGCAAAATAACGAATTCTAACCTTTAACGTTGGTTCAGCTATATAAGAGGATAAATCTAATGAGAGGTTGGCAAAATTAGTACCATAACCAATATCGTTATTGTATTGTTGTACCGTGGTCCATGTCGTTCCACTGTCTGTAGACACGTCAACAGAGACGTATTCCGGATTACTATTCTTGTACCTTGAGAAGTACATATCAAAGCTTAGTGTTAAATCTAGAAAATTTGATGCATCTAATAGTGCAGATTCTAAAGCATTTTCTTTAATATTAGAAGTACCAACATCAGAAGTTGCCATCACGAATTTATTAGATTTAAAACCGGAAGCAATAGCCGGAAACCAAACTTGTTCTGAAGGGACAAATGTACTGGTGCGTTGTTGCCACATCGTGGCGGCATTCTCAGAAGCACCATTGTCTGCAATGTTGTTATTTGAAAAGGAGCCTAACCCAGCGCCTTCAAAATCTTCATCTATTAAGTATATAATTTCATTTTCAGCAGAAGCGGCAAGTTCAATAATGTCATCTTCTCCACAAACTTCAGGAACACTAGGGGTAAAGGTTAAGGTCGTAATGGTTAAAATGGTGGCTGTTATTTTGGTTTTTACTAAAGACTCACAAGTACCATTTACTGCAGTAACATAATAATCTGTTGTAGCACTTATAGAAGGTGTTGTCCAGGATCCAGTGTTCGTTGTTGCTAATGGTGTGGTATCTGTACTGTTAGCATACCAATTAAAAGAGGTGGTGCTCGGGCTTCCAGTAACACCTAATGTTACTGTTCCTGGACCACACGTATTAGCTTCAGTAAGACTGGTAATAGTGGCATCACAACTTTCTACGACGGTGAAGGTATAATCTTCAGTTTCTCCATATTCATTGTAGTTGCCATTTTGGTAAAAGGTTTCACAAGCGGTATAATCATAAGTGTTATTCGATGTGCCGTAGTAATAGTGATAACTGCTATAGGTTCGTATACGAATTCTATAATCGCCAACAGCTTGACCAGGTGGAATGATAAACCCAAAGGTGGTACTGGAGGCTGCTATTCCAGTATCGTACACTTTTTCAGTAGCTTCATCAAAAACAAAATCCTTATTCCAGTCTATCCATGCTTTAATTCGTCCTGTGGCATTAGATTCCACAAAAACATTCATGCCTTCTCCTTGTGCTTGTACGCTATTGGTTATAGCGGTGTGATCTTGGTAGCCTTGAGGACTTGTGGAATAGCTGTTGTTCAAGTTAGACACATCATTTAGAGTGCCTATAAACTCTACATTATTGAAATATAATACTGTTTCGTCATTTAAAGATTCTCGAATACAATAATTAGTAAGAGCAGTAACTGAAACATTGTAGTCCTCTGCTTGGCCATATCCAGCACCTGTTTGACATGCATTCGCCGAATACCCATTAAAACGGTGCATCACACGCATTCGGGTGTTTCCTGTAGAAGCGCCAACAGGGACATCTATGGGGTAAGACAAGGTTACGCCATCATTCCCATAAGTACCATAGAGACTGCCCATGTAATAAATTTCATTAGCCGCATCACCAAAAGTGCCATTTTGGTTCCAATCAAAATAGGCTTTCTCATAGAATCTATTGTTTCCACCACAGTTTGCTTGCATTGTTAAGGTGTATGTGTCACCTTGTTGTACATTGGCGGTATTACAAAAGCCTTGTGTACTTGCGCCTCCAGGGGTTGTATTAGTGGTCGTTCTATTAATACCAGCAAAGCTTATATTGGTAATTGGATAAACCTGATCGGTAAAAGTAGGAACACAATAACTTCCATCACAAGCCATTAGAGACGGTCCGTTGGATTCATTATTATTTTTATTATGAGTGGAATAGTCTAATGTAGTCTCTCGGAGTCTCGCCTTTTAGCAGGTTGCGTTTATTTGAAACGGTTGGCTTAATAAACGTGGTCACATGCCTATCACGACTACCACGATTCTGAATTAGAAGAGGTGTGTCACCTTTGGATGTAGTGTTTACATTTTGAGCACCACTATTAAAAATAGAAAGACTTAAGAACGTAAAAATTAATAAAATCGTGTTTTTTTTGTAGGTGCATAAAGTGTTACAATAAACGGCACCTTGGGTTGTAGGTTGTTTTTTGATCATTGGGAGCGGGTATTAAAAAAACTTAAATGCTAAAACAGTGCAATAAACTGCTAAGGTTTTAGCATGCATTACATTCATTATAGGTTACAAAATGAATTAAAAGCAGTGTAAAACTAGTGATTTTCAATAAAATAACACTATTAAATGCTTTTTTTTCGATAAAGCGCAAATAATTTGATCCTATAACTTATGTGGTTATCAATCTTAAAAACAGCTTAATATAGGTGTTTTTTTGCCTTTACAACTAGGGGTTATGCCTTTGGTAAATGGGAGGATTTAATTTTTAATGCGATTAGTACTTTTTATAAAAATAATGGGGCGCCATAGCGTCATTTTATTTTGAAATAAAGGGCGTTAACTAAGAAAGACATTGTAGTACTTCAAAAAAAACGTGCAAGTAGGACGTTTTTGATAGGTTCTTATTTTTTATCTAAAAGCATTTGTTTAATGGCTGAAATATCCTCTTCCATGCGCTTAATTTTTTTTTCTTGAAGCGTAATGATCTTTTGTTGTTCTTGGATGGCTTTTATTGCAAGTACACCGAAGGCATTGTAATTGACAGTTAAGTAGCCATTTTTTTCGCCTACTAACTCCGGAAATAACTGCTGTACTTCTTGTGCGATAAGTCCATTTTGCATGCGCTTGTTCTTATCCTTTTTATAGTGGTAATTTACAGGATTTAAGGCTAAAAACTTTTCTAAAGTATTCATTTCCATCGGGGAAATATTGTTTTTAAGCCTTCTGTCAGAATATTGTACATATGCTCCAGTACCGTCTTCTATATATGATTCTGCAACTCCGTTAAAAGCAAAATTATAGTCATTATAGGTATCAATATAAGTATCCCAATAACTCGCGCTCGCGTTTCTAAAAATTCTTAATTTTTTGTCCTGTGTAATTCTTAAACTTTCAGAATAAAGTTCGGTTGTGCCATTAGTAATTACAAAAGGTCTATTCCCAGCAGCAATTTGAAAAGCTCCTTTTCCTCCAAAAGTTGAAGCACCTCCAGTATTAACATAGCCAATGTGTCCTCTATAACTATCGTTTTGATTAAAATAAATTCCAGCAAAACCGCCATCACTATTGTTTTGAATTCTCATAACACCAGCACCATCTTGATTGTGTTGTACGTGCAGCTTATTAGCAGGAGCTGTGGCTCCGGTTCCAACACCTACATTACCCGAATTTGCGTTATACATATTATTACCAACAATCGTCCAATCGTTATCTACGCTTCCTGAAAACGTACTCCAAGAAGTTCCATTGAAGAAATAAAAACCTGGACTAGTGTCCGTTCGGTAAACGAGTAAGCCTGAAGTAGACGCATCAACTGTTAGGGCACTAATTTGTGCTAGGGTCATTCTAGGTATTAATAATCCGCCTTGAGTGGATTCAATGTCTAACGCCGCACTTGGATTAGGGTTTGTCGTTCCTATGCCAACCTGTGAAAAAGTTTGATTTACGCTGATGATACTTAAGAACAGAAATAATACAACTGACCTATTGTTAAATAATCGTTTCATATCGTTAAAATTTTCTATAAATATCAATTACATTTACGTCACAAATATACGTTTTAAATCCATGAAAAGTAGATGCTTTCGATAAAGAGCGGGTTTTTTTAACGTTTCGTGAGTTGTTAAACGAAAAATCAATCTCAATTGTTCAATAATAGTAGTTTAGGTTTAAATATGGAGTCCAATAATCAACACATTCACTCCATTTACTCTCAGTATTTGGGAGATAAAAGAATAACGTTACATGTAAAACGTGAAGATCAACTGCATGCGGCCGTCTCGGGAAACAAGTTTAGAAAACTAAAGTACAATTTAATTACGGCAATCAAGGAAGAAAAAAACACCTTACTCACTTTTGGAGGAGCGTTTTCAAATCATATAGCTGCTACGGCGTCTGCTGGGAAAATGTGTGGATTAAAAACCATTGGGATTATAAGAGGCGAAGAGTTAAGTAGCAAAATTAAAGACAACCCAACTTTAAAGTATGCTCAAGACTGTGGTATGACTTTTAAATTCATTTCTAGAACAGCGTTTAGAACTAAAGAAGCCCCCTCTTTTATTGAACAACTTAAAAATGAATATGGAGACTTTTATCTTATTCCGAGAAGGCGGGACTAACGCTTTGGCTGTTAAAGGATGCGAAGAAATTTTAACCACTGCTGATGAACATTTCGATTACATTTGTGCTTCTGTTGGTACTGGAGGTACATTAGCGGGCTTGATTAATAGTTCAAAATCGAGTCAACAAGTTTTAGGATTTTCAGCATTAAAAGGGGACTTTTTAAAACAAGATATTAGTAAATTTGCAAAACAGAATAATTGGCAATTAATAAACGCGTACCATTTTGGGGGTTATGCCAAAATAAATACGGAATTGATAACGTTTATAAACCAGTTTAAGAAGGTGCACCAAGTAGCATTAGATCCAGTGTATACAGGAAAAATGATGTATGGCATTTTTGATATGGTTGATACAGGGTATTTTAAAAGTGACTCTAAAATATTAGCCATTCACACCGGCGGTTTACAGGGTATTGAAGGCATGAATGCCGATTAAAAAAGAAAAATTTACCAGTAATACAATGATTAATGAATAAAATAATTAGTGTTTTATGCGTGCTTGTTTTATTAAGTAGTTGTGGCTCACAGAAGAAAGTGACCACGCAAAAATCTAAAAATAAAACGACCAGGGTGGTTAAAGGATCTGAGAGCACTTCAAAAAACGAGATTAAAGTGATTATTCCTGAGCGTCCACAAGGAGATATTCCTATTGTTGATACTCCGAACGTTATGCTTCTCCTACTCAAGAGTACATTGCTATTTACAGCGATATCGCTCAAGACGAAATGCGCAACTATGGTGTGCCGGCAAGCATCACTTTAGCACAAGGGATCTTGGAGTCTGCTTCAGGAAAAGGGCGGTTGTCTATGGAAGCGAATAATCATTTTGGTATTAAATGTCATACTGGTTGGACGGGTGCTAAAATTTATCACGATGATGATGCCTCACAAGAGTGTTTCCGAAAATATAAAAATTCAAAATATTCTTTTAGAGACCACTCTTTGTTTTTAAAAGAACGGAAGCGCTACTCAGAGCTGTTCAAACTTCAAAAAGACGATTACAAAGCATGGGCGAGGGGACTACGGGCAGCTGGTTATGCTACAGACAGAAAGTATCCGGAAAAATTAATTAGTTTAATAGAACGCTATCAATTATACCGTTTTGATGACGAAGTATTAGGTAAAACATTAGATTTTAATGATAGACATATTATTATGGCCGGTGACACGTTGTATTCGTTATCTAAAAAATATAATATTTCAATTCAAACACTAAAAGAACTAAATGGTTTAGAATCCAATGACCTATATGTTGGACAAATATTATTTGTAAAACCCTTACCAAAAGATTAAAAAAATAATGAGATATAAAAGAAGTAGTGTATTATTTACCCAAGCAGAGCAAGTTATTCCTGGAGGTGTAAACTCACCGGTTCGCGCTTTTAAGGCGGTTGGAGGCACCCCAATTTTTGTAAAGGAAGCAAAAGGGGCCTATTTATATGATGAAGATGGAAACCAATTAATAGATTATATAAATTCTTGGGGGCCCATGATTTTAGGGCATGCATACGAACCTGTTGTCAATGCCATTATAGATAAGGCTAAAAAAGGAACGTCTTTTGGTATGCCAACTGAAATTGAAACCCAGATTGCTGAATTAGCCGTTGCTATGGTGCCTAATGTTGATAAAATTCGTTTTGTAAATTCAGGAACCGAAGCGTGTATGAGCGCTGTGCGTTTAGCAAGAGGGTTTACTGCAAAAGATAAAATTATAAAGTTTGCGGGGTGTTATCATGGACATAGTGACTCGTTTTTAATTCAAGCGGGTAGCGGGGCTGTTACTTTTGGTTCACCTAATAGTCCAGGCGTGACTAAAGGCACCGCACAAGATACTTTGTTAGCTAGATATAATGATTTGGAGAATGTGGAAAGCATTATCAACGCTAATATAAATGAGATAGCTTGTGTTATTGTTGAACCAGTTGCGGGTAACATGGGCTGTATTCCCCCAAAAGAAGGCTTTTTACAAGGATTAAGGCAATTGTGCGATACCTATAATATTTTACTGGTTTTCGATGAGGTGATGACTGGATTCCGTTTGGCAAAAGGAGGCGTGCAAGAACTTTATGGCGTTCATGCAGATATTATTTGCTTTGGTAAAGTGATAGGTGGAGGATTACCTGTGGGGGCGTTTGCTGCTAGAAATGAAATCATGAATCATCTCGGCGCCCTTAGGAGCTGTTTACCAGGCAGGGACCTTAAGTGGGAATCCATTGGCTATGGCAGCGGGATTGGCTATGTTAACGGCATTAGATGCTGATAAAGAACTGTTTAATCGTTTAGCAGAAAAAACGGAATATTTACATAAGGGATTAACTAAGGTTTTAAAAAAACACGACATCACACATACTATAAATAGAGTGGGCTCTATGATTTCTGTACATTTTTGTGCTACTGAAGTTGTCGATTTTGATAGCGCTGCTGAAGGTAATAATGAGACCTTTAAAAGGTTCTTTCACGGCATGTTGGAAGCGGGTGTTTATATAGCGCCAAGTGCTTTTGAAACTTGGTTTATTACCGATGCATTAACATACGAAGATTTAGATTTCACTATTGCCGCGTGTGATAAGGTGTTTGCTTAAAAAAAAACAAAAAATGTCCAATTAAAAAAAGCGATTACACATTTTGTAATCGCTTTTTTTTTATTGGAATGAGGAGCTATCCTTTTATAGTGCTCATAAATTATAGAATATCTAAACGATAATTTAGTGGATTTCTTTTTAGAGCATAAGAGCACTCGAAAGGATTTAGTGTTTTCTTCTATCGCCATCACGGTCGCTAGGGGCTGTTCCTCTTTTTCTTTCCATTTTTCTTGGTCTGCCCATCTTATGCTTTCTTTCATGCATTGTGTTCCATTTTTCATACTGCGATTCATTAAGGATTTTCTTCATTTCCCTTTTAGTAGCAATCCTGTTATCTAATTTATCGTTCTGCATTTTTAAACGCGCATCTTCAGAAGGTTTTTCGCCTTTTTCGGCCATAGTTGCTTTTTTCTTCATGTGTTCTAAACGACGTTTAGCTGTTTTAAGTTCTACTTGCTCCACTTGCTTTTGTTGCGCATCAGAAAGATCTAGAGCTAAAACCATTTTTTTAGTTTGTATTTGAGCCATGTCTTCGGCATTCATTTTATTTAAGCGCTCTTTTTTAATAGCCATGCGGTCCTCTTTTTTGTCTTGTGCCTGCATGTTAAAGGAAGCTAAGGCTAGTGCCATAATTATTAATTTTTTCATAGTAGATTTTATTTATTGTTATTATTGCTCTAGGACTTCTAAAAAATGAAAAGGTTTAAGGGTATTTCTGCTTTAACAGCAAATTAACAGATTAACATTTTGTCATTACACTTATAATTGGTTCTAACTCTATTTGTGTTTTACTTTTTAGTCATGTCAAATAAGGTCGCGTAATATCGCTTTTATGGTTGGTCTCATCAAGTAGAAAGACACTTGTGTTTTAATTCTTAATTGCTGGAGTATGTGTTAAATAATTTCTAGAGCGCACGCCATCTATTGTAATACGTTTACTATTCAAATTTGACCTAAGGAAGAATAGGGGATCGTAAGAAAAAGTGTTACCTGTAGCCAAAAAGCGTTTTTAGAATTTGCTGTGCTGAATAAAGTAACAATATATCAGCAAAAAAGTTGGTCTTAATCACGCGATGTGCTGTGTTGCTAAATATTATGTTTGTCTTTCTAGCAATCAAGAAAGTATAACGATAGTTTGCATAAAATAGAGTATAAGTATAGCTTCTTAAATGTTCTCTTATGAATACACTAAAACTAAAAGAAGATTGATATATAATCAATCTTCTTTTCTAAATGTTTAGAAATTAAACGACTACAATAGAATCGATACGGATTGTTTTTTGAGATTAATCCGTATAAGCTATTGAGGTAACACCGTTGTTCTCCACAATTTTCATGTTTCTTTTAGTTGCATAAAAATTCATTGATTTACCATCTAATAACGGATTGTTATTAGCTTTAAAAACACTAATTTGAATGACCACATTGTTTTTAGCATCAATTGATTTGTGACCATTTGCAGAAATGTTATAATTTGCAGCTGATATACCATGAGTGTCGTCATTCCAATCATACCATTTCACAATTACCTCTTCGTTTAAAGTGTTTTCCATATTAAAAGTGTACGCCATAATAAAATATTTTAGATTAATAACACTGTAAAGGTATGTTGCTTGAGATGTTTAATTACCCGTATTAATACCGCAACTCAAAACAGAGTATAACTACTTGATTATTATGTGAGTAGCATAGTTTTGACGTTCTTTTAAAAATTAGGATCTAATGAGTGGGTTAGGGCAAGCTCACATGAGAATATTTTAAAATGTAAACGATTTCTTGATTTAATCCAGATAACGACTGCTTGTTAATGTTTTTTTTTAGTGGAAACAACTTATGAAATTGTCTAGCTATTAATAAATTAGGACGAATCATAACAAAATATTTATCAATTGCAGCTAAATAACCTCATTTTTGGTTCGTGTAGTACTTTAGAATAGGTTTCGAATGCTTGCCAATTTAGACTCATATTTTTTAAAAATAGAAAACTTGTATAAGCTAGCCTTATAATTTATCGGTAACAATCATCTCAATTAAACAAGAAGATTCACTAAAGAGATCATTTAGAATTGAAATAGTATACCGTTCTAAATTAATGGTATAATTGTTTTTAATTTCAGAGCTAGAGAAACTATAGTGCTTAACAAACTCTTTTTCTTTCACCGTTAAGGTATAATTGATGTCACTAAAGTAGGTCCGGTTGCTATCTTCCGGTGGACCGTCGTATCCCCACTCATGTATATATTCCGTGATTTCTATTACTAGGGGTTTGCCGTTTTTATCTATGGTTACACCTTGTTTGCTTGAAAGTGCAAAGGGTTTCCCAAATTGTGCCTGTTCAATGATGAGGTATTTGTTGTTATTTTCAATCTTAAACGTAAAAAAGTAATTTTTATAAGCTTTGGTGTTATACTCTTTTGTTATTGGATTAGTATCACAAAAAAAATCGAGTATTGGTAGGCCCTGATTGTCAACTCTAAGATACATATCTCCAATAAGGTGGTTGGAAGTATTGTTGTCGTAGACCTGAAGCAAAGTCTCTATATTGAGCTCGTTATATTTTGAACACTTACTTAATCCTTCAACTACTGCTATTTTTTTCATGGATTCTTGTGTGCTCACAATTAATGAGATGGAAAAAAACGAAAGCAAGAGGGCTACTTTTTTCGATTGTGATAGTGACATTTTAATAGACGTTTTATGTGCCTAATGTAGTGATTAAAATTATAGGTTCCCATCCCACCATGGGATTCATTCAGTCAGGTACTTTGTTTTTCCACATTGGGCGAATGGCCCCTCTTTTTTGAAGTTTATTGGGTTGTCTTTTGAAAACTTTAAAATCAAACTAGCAAACTGCTCTTTTTTTTCTTCAGATACATTCTCAGTCAAGACTTTAAAGAAATAATTTTTTATTTTTCCTTCGGCACTAAAATATATTTTATGAACAATGGCGATGGAATGATCTTCTACTTCCCAATCAAAATTGTTTTTAGATAGAAAATCACCTATGCGTTGGTGCAAATTACTCCAAGATTTGACCACTAAATTGTAGTCAGATGTTGAGATTTTAGGGTTTAATAAATTGGGATGTGTTGCATCTAAATGCAACGTATTGTATTGAGATAGTTCTTGTTTATTGTCGTAATTGAATACACCAATGTGGTCATTATGCATACAGCTATCCACGACAAGAAGTATTAAAATAGTAAAGCTTATTTTTTTAATGGTTTTGATTGTCATAGCCTTTAAGTTATAGTTCTCAAATATAACTAAAAATATAGTTTAAACTAGTTTTTTAGTTTTAAAATAAATCAAATCATTGTCCGTCATCCATTTTTTAAGATATAAGACACTATGGTTTGCCTAATTAGATTCTGCATAAGCCTTGTAACTGCTGTGTTTTAAACTCTTTTTACGACTTAATTTTAATATGGGATGATATGGTTTAGATATAAGTAGCAATGCTGAAGCGATTTATGTTAACTAAGAATTAGTGGGGTAGACGTATGATAAAAATTATAAGAGAGCTATTGGGCATCTTCAATGGATGAACGATAGCGCTCAGTGGCCTTTTTCAGGTTTTCTGATAGTGATTTTAGCCAACTCATGTGATTGGAAATCAAATAGGCTTCCTGAAGCCCATGAAGGGTTTCGGTGTCTAATTCGGTATTTCCTTTTCTAATGTTTTCATCTCGTAGATTTGATAATTCTTGATATTTTCCTAACAACTTCTCTTGCGCATCTTCAGCAAGGTCTTCGGCTATTTTCTGCTTGATTTGTGAATGGTCTAAACTATCAACCGACATCTGTAGGGTATTAGATATTTTTTTTATTAGGACATCAAATTCTTTTGAAGCAGGGGTGGTTTTATGATTAACGATGAAATTACCTATAGATGCAATGGCAGAGATCATGGTTTGATTAAGTGTTACAATTTCATAAATAAGTGGATATTCTTTCTGTTTAGATTTTGGATCTTGAGTCAATCGTTGAAAAGCCGCATTTAAATTACCAATGGCGGAAAAGCCTCTTTGCGAGCCAAATTGTAGGATAGCCTATGTTGTGATGTGTCTTGATACAACTGTTGTGTGGCCAAGAGGTAATTTTTATTCATGTTTAATGCATTAAGTAGAACCTTTGTGAGGTTGTTGACCTCCCAGCTTGGAAATAGCAAATAATTAGCAAGAACTGCGATGGCACATCCAATAATGGTATCTATGACACGAAATTGTATGACTTCAAAAGCATTGGGGTTGATTAAAGAATACACAAACACGATACTAATGGTGATTAGTGCAGCAGCAGACTTGTAATTTTGCTGGATTAACGCAAACGCTAATATTAATGAAACAATGGCCAATATGGCATAAACCACGACATTTTGAGTCAACAAAACAATACCAACAGCCACTGCAGCGCCAATGAGTGTTCCAATGATACGGTCTTTGGAGCGTTCTTTGGTAAGTCCATAACTAGGCCTCATAATAACCACGATGGTCAGTAGAATCCAATAGGTGTTTTGAATGTCAAGGAGAAAGCCTAACAGGTAGGCAAATACAATCGCAATGGCAAACCGTAAGGCATGTCTAAATAGTGTAGAATCTAAGCTCAAATTTTGAATAAGGACATTGAGGCGGTATTCTTGGAGTGTTAAAAACTGACTCGAATCTTGTCTTTTTAAGGATATTTTGGAGGCCTCTTTTACATTGGCCATCGCCCGTCTAATAGCTCTTATTTCTTGAAGCAGTTGTTCTTGGTAATCGTATAGGTTTTTCAGAACCAACGCACCTTCACGGGCTTCCGGTAATTTAACCGTGTCAATGTAATTTGTAATGGAGGCGTTGGCTTCTGATAATGCTTTTAATAAGCTGTTTTTATTTGGTATTTTATCCTTTTGAATCAGTAATTCAGACAAACGGATGAGGTGGTTCCCCATGATTTTGTTGAGCTTTTTAGAGGCCTTCAGGAACTCCTTTCGTTCACCAAAAATGCCATCGATCATGTTGTAGTCCAAATGTTTTGCTTCTATTAATTCAAAAATATTGATGGAGGAGATGAAAATAAGGAGTTGCTTTTCTTCATAACGCGAACGACCGGAACGTTTACGTTCGGTTAGCAGAGTTTCTCGAAGGGTTTCGTGTTTCTCGTTAATTTGATGTTGAAGCACGAAGGTTTGTTTTAGTAGTGTGTCACGTTTTGTTTTCTTCGTTAGTAACTTGGCGCGTAATTTTAGATACGCACCAATAAGATGAAGGGTGTCTGATAAGAGCTGGTTTTGATCCTTTTTAGGAGCCAGTTTTTCAAAAATATAGGACACCACCAAATACCAAAGACCACCAAGCCCCATAAGGGAGACTTGCACTAAAATTTCATGCGGTGTTTCTATGGGAACGGCAAACGCCAAAACCATGGCTAACAAGCCGAAAAGGACACTAAAGAGGCTCTAAAGCCATACACCGAAATGAGGGATACAATAAATGAAACCGCTGTAAGTACAATCAATAAAAGCGGGAGAAACGGTTTTGAGAAAAGGATGATGACCGTAATAACCATGGTTAATACAATACTTACTAAAATGGCATTGACCTTACGTTTAAAACTTCCTGGAATATCGCCTGGTGCATTTAAAAAAGTACCAATGACAAGCGCTGGAGCATATTCAAAATATCCTAAAATGTGCAATACAGCAAAGGGGACAATAATACCCACTCCCAGCCTAATGCCTCTGTCAAAACTGGAGCTTTTTAGAAATAATTCTAGTTGTTTGAGTTTTTCTTTCAAGGCGGTTCAATTTAAATGTAAAGTTAGAACAATTGCGTTGAAGTATGGTCTCCTATCGTTATTTTAGTTGATAGCTTGAAGTACCATTTAAAAATAGCTTTTCTCTATAAATATTGATGCAAAACCTATTTGGATACAGTAGTAGGGCTTCATTTTATAGAATAAGGGGTTTCGTGTTCCTTTTGTATGACCTATAATTCAAAATCCAATCCTCAAATAGTTGTTAATAGCAATGGTTATTATTAAACAAATACTAATGATACTCAAATTAATAACGGCCCGTTTCATCCATAATAATTTAGAGAAATCGTGCTTTAAAAGTCTAGATAGAATCACAGCTAATCCCATAATGAAAAACCAAATGGAAAAGAAAAATGATATTTTTCCACGAAAAATAGTGGTCACAGCATCGTGTATCATTCCACAGAAAATGAAGGTAAATAGCAAAGCCAATTCAGCTTTAATCATACGATTAAGTGGTTTAAATATACATTTCCCTAAATAATACCCAAAAATGGGATTCCAATAATTCCAAAAAGTAGAGAAGTTTCTCGCGCCTAATGAACGGTACAGATTGTTTCTTAAAGATCGAGGACTACCAATAGAGACACCATTTCTTTTTTTGATATACTGCAATAAACTCATTTCCATTTGGGGTATGATTTAGTCGTGTTTTACGGTTGTGTGCAAGTTGGTGTGTATGGATTTGCTCTAAATTAGTAAAAGAAACCGAACCAAAGGATAATTGCTTAGAATTTAAACAGTAATAGCAGGACTAAACCGATCTCGTAGTGTGCCTAAAAGCTATTGATTCCTGATAATGTGACATTTACTGCGGCTAGTGTTGCTTTAGAAAAAATGGATAAATATAAAGTAGTGCAGTAATTTCTTTTTTTAGAGGGGCATTCTTCAGGAAAGGGCTGCCCGTTTTAAGCACTCTTTTTTTGTTTTAAATTATACAGCTTAAACTTTATAAATACGCTTCAAATTCCTAAATTTGCTTTTCTTTAAAAGATATAGAATCATGTTCAATAATTTAAGTGAGAAGTTAGATAAAGCGCTACACGTATTAAAAGGTCACGGAAGCATTACAGAAGTTAATGTTGCCGAAACTTTAAAAGAAGTACGCCGTGCCCTTTTGGATGCCGATGTTAACTTTAAAATTGCTAAAGATTTTACCAACCGCGTCAAAGAAAGAGCTTTAGGTCAAAACGTGTTAACCACATTACAGCCGGGGCAGTTAATGGTTAAAATCGTAAAAGACGAGTTAACCGAATTAATGGGAGGCGATGCAGAAGGTCTAAACTTGTCTCGGTGCACCTACGGTTATTTTAATGTCCGGGTTACAGGGTTCCGGTAAAACGACTTTTTCAGGGAAATTAGCAAATTATCTTAAAACTAAAAAAACTAAGAAACCTTTATTAGTGGCTTGTGATGTGTATCGTCCTGCTGCTATTGATCAATTACATGTTGTTGGAGAGCAACTTAAAATTGATGTTTACAGCGATAAAGGGAATACGGATCCTGTGGCTATTGCACAAGCAGGTATTGCGCATGCTAAACAAAACGGACATAACGTGGTAATCATTGATACTGCTGGTCGTTTAGCTGTAGATGAAGCCATGATGTCCGAGATTTCAAACATTCATAAAGCCATTGCGCCGCAAGAGACATTGTTTGTTGTTGATGCTATGACTGGTCAAGATGCCGTAAATACAGCAAAAGCTTTTAATGATGTGTTGAATTTTGACGGTGTCATTTTAACAAAATTAGATGGTGATACGCGTGGTGGAGCTGCTATTTCCATTAAATCGGTAGTCAATAAACCCATTAAATTTATTGGTACTGGCGAAAAAATGGAAGCGATAGATGTCTTCTATCCTTCACGTATGGCAGATCGTATCCTTGGAATGGGTGATGTGGTGTCATTAGTAGAAAGAGCACAAGAGCAGTTTGATGAAGACGAAGCAAGAAAGCTTCAGAAAAAAATAGCCAAGAACCAATTCGGGTTTGATGATTTCTTAAAACAGATTCAACAAATTAAGAAAATGGGGAATATGAAGGACCTGGTTGGGATGATTCCTGGAGCAGGTAAAATGATGAAAGATGTCGACATAGATGACGATGCCTTTAAACATATTGAAGCCATCATTCATTCTATGACAGAACAGGAAAGAACCAACCCTTCAGTCATTAATGCGAGTCGAAAAAAACGTATAGGAAAAGGATCGGGAACATCGGTGCAACAAGTGAATCAATTACTAAAACAGTTTGATCAGATGAGCAAAATGATGAAGATGATGCAGGGAGGGAAAGGTAAAGCCATGATGCAAGCCATGAAAAATATGGGGTAGATGAGTAAGTCGTAAACCGTCCACAGTAGGCAGTTTACTCTTATGTTAGCCAATTTTAACACAATAGAAATTGCAGACTGCACACTGAAGACTGCTCACTGAAGATAAAAAAAATGACCATACTCGACGGAAAAAAAGTTAGCAACGACATCAAAAACGAAATCAAAGCTGAAGTTGATAAAATGAAAGCCAATGGAGAGAAAGTGCCCCATTTGGCCGCTGTTATTGTAGGGAATGATGGTGCGAGTCTGACGTATGTTGGCAGTAAAGTAAGAGCTTGTGAACGTGTTGGTTTCGAATCGACTATGGTGCGTTTATCAAACACGACTAGCGAGATTGAATTATTAGATAAAATTGAAGCCTTAAACAATAATGATGATATTGATGGTTTCATTATTCAATTACCATTGCCACCACAGATTGATACCCAAAAAGTATTAATGGCGGTGCATCCGAGATAAAGATGTGGATGGTTTTCACCCTATGAATTTCGGGAAAATGGCATTAGACATGTCTACTTTTATTCCTGCAACACCCTTTGGTATTTTAGAATTGTTAGATCGTTACGATGTGTCAACCAAAGGAAAGCATACCGTGGTTATTGGGCGCTCGCATATTGTGGGTAGACCCATGAGTATTTTAATGGGACGCAAAGGGTTTCCTGGGAACTCTACAGTGACACTAACACATAGCCACACTAAAAACATTACGCAAATAACGTCTCAGGCAGATATTATTATTTCTGCATTAGGTGTGCCTAATTTTTTAAAGGCAGAAATGGTAAAAGATGATGCCGTTATAATAGATGTTGGAATTACCAGGAGTTCCGGATGAAAGTTCTCCAAAAGGGTATATTATTACAGGGGACGTAGATTTTGAAAATGTGAGTAAAAAAGCAAGTTTTATCACACCAGTTCCTGGAGGTGTCGGGCCAATGACTATTGCGATGCTTCTTAAAAACACGCTTTTAGCTAGAGAACGTCACAGACTCTCATAGACTGTATTTCACTATATTACGGGTATGAATTTTATTCAAACCATTAACAATGTTGCATTTGCGATTGGAAGTTTGCAATATGGGGTGCCCATATTTTTAGGTGTCTTTTTCGGGGTTTTTATTATATATAGGGCTAAGAAAACGTGCGAATTAAAAAGACAACAACAGATTTTTAATGGTTGGGACTTCGGTCTCACTGTCTATTTTATTTTACCACTTATACTTTATAATGGGAGGAAGTTATAGTATTCAAACAGATTTACCGCTGTTTCTCTGTAGCTTTATGGCGCTTTTTATTTTTGCGTTTACGTATTACAGAAAATACAACTAATAGAGGATTCTAAAGTGACGCTTTCAAATTCAAGAATTGAAATTCTTAATATTAATAGGGTTATTGATAAAGCTCAGATTGAGACTGCCGAATATGACTTAATTCAGCAGGCAACAATAGAAAATTCTAAAATATTATTATTAGAGAAAATTAAACAATGGGAGGAGACTTATTTACTCAAATCTCCAATTAATGGAGTTGTAAATTTTCATAATTATTTAATTACAGAAAACAAAAATGTTTTAGATGGCGAAGACGTTTTTTCAATTGTACCCGATGAGTTTGGTCAATTATTTGGTGTCTTGTTTGTTCCGTTTAATAAATCAGGTAAAGTAGAAATTGGGCAAAATGTAAATATATTTTTAGATAATTTTCCTGCAATTGAATATGGTGTTTTAAAAGGGAAGGTATCCAATATTTCAAGAATTCAAAGCAACGATGGTTATCTAGCTAAAATTGATTTACCGCAAAACCTTGTTACTTCATTCAATACTAAAATAGAATTTAAATCAAGTCTTATTGGAAAGGCTGAAATTATAACAGAAGATATGAGTATTTTAGAACGGATATTTAATAAATTTAGAGATGTCTTTGTAAATTGAAAAATCTCCTAGTCCTTATATTTTTAATTTCACTTTGTTCTTGTCATGAGAATAATATTGAATATACTTTTC
Organism: Lacinutrix neustonica; assembly: GCF_026625145.1. Classification (GTDB taxonomy): domain Bacteria; phylum Bacteroidota; class Bacteroidia; order Flavobacteriales; family Flavobacteriaceae; genus Lacinutrix; species Lacinutrix neustonica. The sequence continues at coordinate 3,291,601 of NZ_CP113088.1, forward strand.
ACAGAGATAATATTTTGAAACTCGACTTATTACAAAACTGTAATAAAAGAATAGAAAATTACTACGATATTAATGGCAAGTACCCTTTAGTATTCCAAAATTTTGATGATACACCTTTGTATGAAAATATTAAATTTGTAAAGAACTTAAACGGAATTATTACTTTCTGTTTTATTGTAAATTGTGAAGGCCAACCAGGGAGTTTCGTAGTGCATCAACTAGATAGTGATTTTCAACCCAAAAAATTTAGTCCTCAGGTTATCGAAGAGTTAAAAAAGCTTATTTTAGAGTTGCCGATTTCAAGGCATATAAAGAATTTAATTATTATTATTACCTTACTTTCAAGATTGAAAATGGCAAAATCAAAGATATATTACCTTAGCTTAATTTTGATTATATGTTCCTGTAGTGATGAGAGCATCAAAAAGACCCAGCTTAATAATGATGAAATAAGTGAGAAGTATCTTAAAAATTGTGCTTGGCAAAATAATCTTCATTCTGAAAAATGGCAAGTCTGTATTGATTCAGCAATCTCTAAAAATAGTAATATAGCGTATTTATATCAACAAAAAGCAATGCCATACCTCAAAACAGGCGATTATTATAACGGCATGAAAAATTTGGATATTGCAGTACGTTTATCACCTAATGAATATTGTTCATATAGAGGATTCATGAAGGTTATTTTTATGAAAGATTATGATGGTGCCATTCTTGACTTTTTGGAAACAAAAAATATATCCCCAGGAGAGTATATTATGGATCATGATGTAGATTTTTTTTTAGGACTATGCTTTTTAATGAAAAAAGAATATACTATAGCAGAAGATTATCTTAATTCATCATTATTAAATGATTCTAAACATGGAGAAGATTGGATTCATTATTCAAACTTATATTACTATGCCATCGTAAAATATAAAGTCAAAGATTATGATGAATCATTAATCACTCTTGATAGGTGCTTAAAGATATATCCAAATTTCGCGAATGCTATTTATCTTAAAGCAAAAATTATGGATGAAAAGAAATTATTCAGCGAGGCTTATAGGTTGTCTGAAAAAGCCATGACGATGTTTAACAAAGGTTTTGTAATAAATGAAAGTAATGAGATTTATGTAAACTACCCTTATCAAATTTCAATGACGGATATAACAAATTTGAAAGATAAAATTCAGTATAAAATAGAACTTAATGACCTGTAATAAAACAAGCTTTTATTTTTTCAATAAAATAGTAGTCTTATCTATAATAATTATATTTTTCTCTTGTAAAAAGTCTAAAATTGAGAATGAAAAAGTAATTACTCCTAAACTCAAAATCAGTAATTATATCAAACAGGACTCTGTTAGCACATTAGTTTTTGAAAAACTAGAGGAATTCCTTTTAATTAAAAATCAAGATTTTAGATCTTCGAAATATTGGAGTGATTTAGATTTTGAACACTATATATTCCCATATAATGATATAGTTAACATTGAAATGTCAAAAGAAGGAGAATCTATTTATGAACCTAAAGTTTTGGAATTATTACACATAGAAGGCACAAATGAATACATAGTTAAAATAGCATTCTTAAAATACTCAAATCAGGAGTTAGGTATCAAATGTATTTATAATTTGATATTTGATATTAAAGAACAAAAATTCAAAAGAATTTTGAATTATAACACTAGAAACTGGAAAAAAATTGATGTTGGAGATATTGAGTACTATATTTCGCCGTTAAGAGAATTTAATATAACGGAAGCCTTAGAATTTGATTATGCTAACAAGAAAATAGCGCAATTATTTGAAATGGAATCAAAATCAGTGAAATATTATTCTTGTATATCACCCGTAGAGCTCTTTGAGATTAAAGGGTTTGATTACATACACAATATGTATATGTCAGATAAAGGAGGATTGAGTGAGGTTACCTCTAATATCCTTTTTTCAGGAAATGATTCAGATACCTATAATCATGAAATCGTTCATTTTTATACCTATGAAAAATACTATTCAACAATTGGAAATTTATCACTTATAAATGAAGGTCTTGCTACTTTTATAGGTGGAAGTGGTGAAGCATCATATTCAGTGCTAAGGAAGAAGCTAATGCTGTTTTTAGAAAAAGAATCAATAGATGTTAATGGTTATCTCTACCCATATTCTAATGATGAAATGAGGAATGAAATAGCTTATACAATAGGCGCAATTCTGTGTGAACGGTCGTTAAGATTATATGGTAGAAGTTCATTTTTAGATATTTTTTATGCAAAAAATTTACAAGAAGTTATGATTTATTTAAATATAAACGAAGCTAATTTAGTTATGGAATTGAAAAATGAATTGAAAAATGAACCCATAGAACTATTATGGTGATAATAAGAAAAATGAATTAGTTTTATGTGATTTATTTGCAATAAAAAGCCTGCTTCAATATCAATTTTAGATTATTTGGGTGATTGGCCGCATTATATTTTTGTGATAGAACTGGTATTAATTCTTTATTTCTTACTCATCTACTTTCCTTTTTATATTTCAAGTAAACCCAAAAAGATTACTTAGCAAATAACTGAGATACCTCTTTAAACGCTTTAAATTCTAGTGCATTACCAGCGGGGTCTTTAAAAAACATGGTGGCTTGTTCACCAACCAAGCCTTCAAAACGAATATAAGGTTCTATAATAAAGGGAATGCTTTTCAATTTTAAATCTTCGGCAAAAGCATGAAAGGTTTCCCATGGTAATACCACACCGTAATGCGGTACTGGTACGTTTTTACCATCTACAGGATTTGTAAGGGCTTCTTCTTGAGGTTTTTCTTTAAAATGAATAACCAATTGGTGGCCAAAAAAATTAAAATCTACCCAATGGTCGCTACTCCTTCCTTCTTCACAGTTTAAAGTGTCTCTATAAAAGGTTCTGCAGGCCTCTAAATTATGAACAGGGATCGCGATATGAAAAGGGGCGAGGGTTTTAGTAGTCATTGATATTTATTCTTTAGGAGCCGGATCATCCTTTCTATATTTAAGCATAGAGACACCTGCTATAAAAAAAACAACGCCTAAAATGGTGAGTGCCCAAGGACTTAAGCTGACCATATTATTTCCAAAGATGCCTAATACACCTAATATTAATGCTATCATCCCTCCAACGGTTAACACTAAGGCTAAAACTTTAATCATAATTTTATTTTTTGGTTAGGATATAAATTTAGAAAAAAAATAAACAATAAATGATAAAAGATTGTTAACACATTATTTGCTAGAAAAAAGAAAAACGTTTACTCAGTTCGGCGAAGGCATACAATTTTCCATGTAGGATATACTATGGTCTCGTCTCTATTTACCCATTCTCCAATCCATTTATAGCCTGTTTTCTTGAAATCATAAAAGCTTAAACGGGAATACCCCGCTGTGCCATTTGGAGCCTTTTGTTCTTTGTATAGTATGATTCTATCTTTGGCTTTACGGCCTTCCCAAACTGGAAATGTGGTAGCTGGAGATTTTGAGTTATACCAATGTACATACCAACGACTGCTGTCCTTAATAAATTGACGTATACTCCCTGAATGTGAGCCATCGGCTTTTAGCGTTTCGTCTTGAACGGCTGTACCGTTCATAATATATTTCCATTCCCACGTTATGTCTTGAGGATCATTCCAAGTGCCCTCTTGATTTCTTGTTGTAGACTTGCAATGGCATAAACCAATCATAGCTTCATAATCTTTAATCTCTTCCTGGTGCATCAGGATTTGCTTTTCCGAAAGGAAAAGATTTGGAAGGGCTATATTCGTTTTGAGCAATTAATGAAAACGAACATAGGATCAAAAAAAAGGGGAATGTTAATTTTTTCATAGCGTTACTATTTTTGAAATGTTGAAACCAAGAATAAAAAGACAATCGAGGGCTTGAAAGGCTACAAATAGTAATTTATTTATTAATAAGTATCACACCTTCCTATTTTCTTCTGCTAATCGTTTTAATTTTTTCAGTTTCTATATTTTGCTTAAAATTTTTATCAGAATCTTCCAAAAGGAAGTAGAGTGTTTTTAATTCCCCAGCAGTAAATTCACGATATTCCCCAACGGGAACGTCTAATTTAACATTCATAATCCGCGTGCGCCTAAGCGACGTCACTTCATAGGTTAAGTACTCACACATCCGGCGAATTTGGCGATTTAGACCTTGTGTTAAAATGATTTTAAAGGTATGTGAATCTACTTTTTTTACGGCACATTTTTTTGTCGTCTTATCTAAATCTTCTAAATAGATACCACCAGCCATTCTTTTTATAAAGGTTTGAGAAATAGGTTTGTCAACAGTGACTATATATTCTTTTTCGTGATTGTTACTCGCCCGTAGTATTTTATTTACAATATCGCCATCATCGGTCAAAAATATTAATCCTTCGCTGGGCTTGTCTAAACGCCCGATAGGAAAAATACGCTTAGGGTATTTTAAAAAGTCAATAATGTTGTCTTTTTCTACTCGCGTATCTGTTGTACATACAATACCAACAGGTTTATTAAAGGCTAGGTAAACGAAATCAGATTTCCTGTCGGTAATGGGTTTGCCGTCAACTTCTACGTCATCATTTTCGGTCACTTTTGTTCCCATTTCCGGTACAATACCATTAATGGTTACACGTCCAGCATCAATTAAGCGGTCTGCTTCACGACGTGAGCAATAGCCCACTTCGCTAAGGTATTTGTTAAGTCTGGTGAGTTTAATATCCATTACATTTTAATAAGTAAATTGATTTAAATCAAAGGGTTTTTTAAAATAGAAACTGTTATGAATGCCTTCATTATGAGGATCTCTTTTTGCAAAGTTACAATTTAACTGGCAATGAAGTCTAAAACATGTTTGTAAACCGTGTCATTTCTTAATCCGTGCCCAAAACCATCGGTGGTAATAAATTCTACATTATTGTGATTTTTTGCAATTTGTTCAGCATCGTTATATGGGATGATTTTATCCTGAATATCATGAATTATAAGTGTTTTGGTATGTATTGTTTTCGCAAAGTTCGCTAATGAAAAATAGGAGGGGGCTTTGTTAAATCGCTCAACAACAAGTTTGTTAAGCCCTCTTTCAATACGCTTATTATAGCCCAACATCTCAACGTAGCGTTTAAAAACCCCTGTGAATTCTGACGGGGCTCCCAATAAAATAAGTTTTTCTAAGGACTTATTTTGATAGGTGTATTGATAAAATCCTGTAGACATACCGCCAACCGAATGTCCAATAATAATTTGTGGATTGAAATGCTCTGCTGCAACATGGATACATTCAGAATACACCACAGCATTAAATTGTGTGCCACTGGAAGCACCATGGGCAGGAGCATCTAGAGACACCACGTTATAATCTAAATCTTTTAAAAGAAGGATTAAATCTTCCCAGCGGTGTGTGTTACTTTCCCAACCATGAGCTAAGAGAATCGTTTTATCGGTACCCTTCCATTGATACGTTGTAATTTTAAGATCTTCATATTTTAAACGAACGGTTTCCGCTGTGTCTAAAAAGGCTTTCTGACTGTCTAAAATGCGACCTTGTCGTGGTGTAGCAAATAAATCTAATGCTTTTACCGAAGCATATCTTGGAGAAAAATAGCTTATTAGGTTGAAGGCACTGCCAATAAGTTTAATTATGGAGTTCGACATTTATACTTCTCTATTTACTTTGTCCATTGAAAAGGCAGGTGTGCAAATGGCGATATATTCGCAAGCAATGGTAAAAGGATTCGAGTATTGTACTGCGGTATTTCGTTCTATTTTTATGGATTGGCCCGCTTCAAGAATAATTTCTTCTCCTTCAATGATGAATTGTTTTTTGCCACTTATAATATAAGTGTATTCATCGAACTCAGGGGTTTGAAATGGTTCGCTCCAGCCTGCAGGAGCTATCATATGTGCAATACTAATGGCTTTGTTGCCATCTGTAGCGTGTCCAAAATGCTCTTCTATTAACTTTCCATCTGAGGTAGGTACAACGAAAGGTGTGTTCTGAATTTTATATTTTTTCATAGTATCTATTTTAAAGGTTTTCTTTTAATCATCCCTCCTTTTAAATCTTTAACAACATTCATAATTATAAAAGCATTTTTATCCACTTTATCTATTTCTGTTTGGAATCTTGCGAGTTCTAGCCTAGTAATAATAATGTAAATTATTTCTTTATCGAATGTACTGTTTGGTTTTCCAAAACCGCCTTTCCCAGCATATACGGTGCAGGCACGTCTTAATTTTTCAGTGAGGAGTAGTCTAATGGCTTCGTGCTCTTTAGAGATTATCGTGACACCTATATATTCTTCAACGCCGTCCACTACAAAATCTACGGTCTTTGCGGCAGCGAGATAGGTTAAAATCGCATATAAGGCCGTTTCGATGGATAGAAGATAAGCGCCAACCGAAAAAATGACAATGTTGATCAACAGGAGTACATCCCCAATGGTTAATGACAGTCTTTGACTTAAATAAATGGCTAAGACTTCAGTGCCATCAATAACACTACCGCCACGCATGGCTAAACCAATACCTAAACCTAAAAAGAATCCACCAAAAATTGAAATGAGTAGCTTGTCTTGGGTAATTATTGGGTAATCAATAAAATAAACAGCTAAAGCTAATAACATAATAGCAAAAACACTTTTTATGGCAAATTTTTTACCAATGGTTTGTGTGGCTAAAATTAAAAAAGGAATATTAACAAGTAGTAATAAAAGACTTAATGGAAGCGATGTGATATTTTTTAATAGTAGCGAAATACCTGTGGCGCCACCATCGATAAAATGGTTGGGGAGTAAAAAACCTTTGAGTCCAAATCCTGCAGAGCAAACACCAATAACAATAAAAATAAACTCTTTTATGGCATGACTTAATTCAACTTTTATATTGTTAAGAACTGGCGCAATCTGCAATGGTGTAACAGGCTGTTTTTTTAATTGTTTCGCTTCAATTCTTTTGCGAGCAACATCAATTAAGAATTTAGAAAAAAGTGGATTCATGAGTTTTGTATTTGAGCTTTAAACGTTTTATACTAGTATATGAAACCTCCATTAAAATTCTATTTATTATAATCTTAGAGTCAGAATATAGCAGTGTTTTACTATAATTGGATAGCTACCACCCCACCATAAAAAATTTAATTTTTGCAGCACCAGGAATTTGAATGGCTTCAATATCTTGAGTCATATCGAAGCGCAAATTAGCTGGCAGCTCTTGTTTTGCAATCGTGAAATACATATTGTTGTCATTTACAAAAACAACCACATTTCGAAGTGTGTTTTCAATATTCGAAATTTTGTAATCTGTTTTGATATCACTAAAAGTACTTAGGGTATTAAGTCCTTTCTCTGTTTTATAACGGCTGTCAATTATTTTTACCGTTCCAATAGTTGCTGTGGAGTCTAAAGCTTGTTTTGGGGATAATGACAGGAGGTGTTTGCCTCCTTTTTCATATATTTCAATATCATTAACGTTGCCTAAAAATTCATCCCCAGCTATTTTAGTAACTACAGAATCCTTTGCGAAAATGGTTTTTATATCTTTAACTTGAGTAGAATCTGTAAGTAAGCCAACACTTTGTGTTGAGATTAGAAATGGATCTATTTCTTTTTGACATGACGTCATAATAATAGAAATCACGAGTAGAGTAAATAGTGTTTGTTTCATGTTTTTTTCTTTTGTTCCGAAGCTTCGGATGCTTGATGTTATTATTTTGTTTATTTATTATAAATTTAAGCAGACACTATGAATTAAATATCAAAAAATCGGGCAATACTAGTAAGCCGCTACTCTTGGTATTAGGCTAAATCATTTTTTTCAAGATACCAAAAACACTGCGAATAAAGGTCGCACTTGTTAATACTTTAATTATCGGGTTTTGCGCAGTGCTTCTGCGTCGCGTTGTTCTACTATTAGCTTTTCTCTCTTTAGTAGCCTCTTTTTCTTTTTCAGCTTTAGCATCGGCTATTACTTTGGCGGCTTCAGCTTTGTCAATTTTGTCGTTTAACAGTTCGTAAGCACTTGCTCTATCTATAGTTTCGTTGTACTTTAAAACGAGTTTTGAGTCATCGAGTAAGGCCTGTAATTCGTTTGATGTTAAAATGTCCATACGACTCATTGGGGCACGCATCATGGTTGCTGCTAGAGGAGTAGGTCTTCCTTTCTCATCTAAGGCAGAAATTAAGGCCTCTCCTGTTCCTAATGCCGTTAGAATTTCTGCCGTGTCATAATAGTCTGTGTCTGGATAATTTTGAGCTGCCAATTTAATGGCTTTTCGGTCTTTGGCCGTAAACGCACGGAGTGCATGCTGTATTTTCAATCCTAACTGACTTAATACACCTTCAGGAACGTCCGTTGGGTTTTGGGTCACGAAGTACAACCCAACACCTTTGCTACGAATTAATTTAACAATACTTTCTATTTGATTGAGTAGGGCTTTAGACGCTTGGTTAAAAATCAAATGGGCTTCATCAATAAAAAGAACCAATTCTGGTTTGTCAGCGTCGCCTTGCTCCGGCAAAGTTTCATAGATTTCAGCTAATAAGCTCAACATAAAGGTTGAAAATAATTTTGGTCTATCTTGAATGTCGGTAAGACGAATAATGTTGATGTAGCCTTTCCCATCTCTTGTCTTACGCAGTAAATCTTCAACTTCAAAGCTTTTTTCTCCAAAGAATAGATCCCCGCCTTGTTGCTCAATTTCTACAATTTTTCGTAAAATAGCACCAGTGGAAGCGCTTGAAATTCTTCCATATTCCGCTTCAAATTCTTCCTTGCCTTCATTGGTAGCGTATTGCAATATTTTTTTAAAATCTTTTATGTCTAAAAGTGGTAATTTATGGTCATCACAATATTTAAAAATCACCGCGATAACACCAGATTGTGTGTCACTTAAATCTAAAATACGAGATAATAAAACCGGTCCAAATTCACTTACTGTAGCGCGTAAGCGCACCCCTTTTTGTTCCGATAGTGACAGGATTTCTACGGGAAAACCTTGGGCTTCAAAGGGAAGTCCAATGGCTTCGTGACGCTCAGTAATTTTAACATGGCCAGGACTTGGCTGTGCCAAGCCACTTAAATCACCTTTAATATCCATAAGAAGCACAGGAATGCCTTTGTTGCTTAAGTTTTCTGCTAATACTTGAAGTGTTTTTGTTTTTCCGGTACCTGTTGCCCCAGCAATTAAACCATGACGATTCATTGTTTTAAGCGGGATTTTTACAAAAGCATTTTTTATGGTATTGCCGTCAAGCATAGCAGAACCTAAGGTTATAAAATCCCCTTTGGTTTGATATCCTTTAGTAATATGATCTAAAAAAATGGATGTGTTTGACATACTTTTGAAAATTTATTCAAAAATAATGAAATGTAATAAAGCTTTAGAGTTTTAAAGAGTTTAAAATTTTAAAAGTATTTTTTTAGGATATTTAGTTTAATCTTGTTATTCCAATATTTAAGAACTTGGCATCCAAAGTAGACACGCCATTATTTATAACATAACGAAATGTAATGATGTCGTCTGTTTGTAGGACATACATTAATACACCTGTTGCTCCCCAATAATCTACTCCTGAACCATTAGTGTTTCCGCGAGATAAATAACCAATTAAGGTGCCGTTTTTTTCTGCAGCAAGAACATATTTTGTGTTTCCAGGAGGCATATTTGAAACAGAAATCTCAGCAGACATTAAATAGATGCCATTAGTCTTCACTTTAATTTTGCCATTACCTACAACTTCAAATGTAGAAGGATCGTTAGTGAGAATATCGGCGGCGTTTAAAGGGAAATTTTGGTAGTTGTTATTGTTCGAAACAATGGTATTATTGCCGTTACCATAATTTTTATTTAATACAACGGTTTTATTTTTGCCTGTAGATAGGGGTTCCCGGAGCGCGTTGGTTCTAATGTTTAAGGACTTACTTGTGGTGTTGTATACAATAGCACCTTCCAACGGCGTTGGAATGGCATTCATTTGCGTCTCGTTCATCCTAGGCGGAACAAGTGCCCCAACAGTACTTTCTATTTCTAATATAGAACCATCATCAGGCGTGGTTGTTCCAATACCAACTTGAGCATAAGAGAAATTGATAACACATAATAGTATTATTAAGAAATGGGGGGCTTCATAGTAAATTGATTTAAGGCTAAAATACTATTTTATTTAAAAAAAAAGAAATATTTAAAAAAAAATCAACGATAAACAGGGTAAAATATCGGACGAAAGGGAATAAACTAGAGCCTTTGTAAACGTTTTTTCTTTTTATTTTTAAGACTCGGTGCTTACACTTAAACGATAAGATATAATAAATGTATGGTGTTTTTGAGAAGGTGATTTTTATAATTTCTCTATCAAACAAAGTGGAATTTATGTAGGTTAAAATGGATTTTCTAGTAATTTTAGTTTCTAGGTAGTCTTAAAACATTGAAATTGAACCCTTATTCCTGTATTATATGAATAAAAGCAAGATCGATGTTATCACGAAAAAAGGTATAAAACGATTGGTTTATGATTCTTTTAGGCTAAGCGTTATTTGAGTTTTTCAATATAAATGTTTGAAGATCCAGCACTCTTTAAATTAACCACACCCGCTCGGCTTCTCCGGCGATGTCAACAGCTATTACATCTCCTATGGTGAGTTCCAATACTTCATTAATATGTAAAGAGCTTTCTTGATGCCCATTATTTATTCTAATGTAACCTGTTGAACCAAAGGTGCCGACTTGAACCCCATTTACTGTAATTCGCATTTGTGGAGCTAATCTATTCTCATTACTATTAGTAAATAAAGAGCTGTTAATGACGAGTCTATACCTGCCAGTTTCGTTAATAGTGAGCGTGTGCGCCGTCGTGTTTACAGTATATAGGGATGTGTTATCATTCCAGTTTACAGCCCCAAAGACGGGTAAGTTTATTGCTGTGTCTTGATTAACATTAGTAGCAACATCGGTGTTACTGTATTTTACAGATTCGCCAGGGGAAGCTGTCACTGTAGGTGTTGAGTTAAAGGCTTCCCAAAAAGGCGTTGTGGTCGTACTGGAGTTAAACTGAAATTCTCCGGTATCTGTATTGTAAATTAATAGTCCATTTGCAGCATTTATAATTGCATTTCTTTCAAGAGTCGTTAGTCCGGGTAACAAGACACCTTTACTAGCACTGGTTATATCTAAAGCTGATGAGGCGTCCGGCGAGGTTGTATTAATACCCACCTGACCAAAAACAACAGACAGATTAAAAACGAAAAGGACTAAAAGGAAATAGTATATTGTGTTTTTCATAGGTATAACGTATACCTTAAGGTACATAAATTATACTTTTAATCAACGCAAATGATACTATTGAGCAATTTATTTATTCAATAGTAGTATTAAAATATGTAGAGGTCTTAAAGATTCATAGTTTTATGGAAGCAGAAGCGATACATTCAAAACCTCTTAAACCATGGTAAAAGATTAATTTTAATGGAGAGCACCTTAGCCAGTTGAGGCATCGTGTTTAAAGCTATGGGAATGACTTTATCTGTAGGCTTCAAAAAGGATGACCACATCATCGGCATGGCTGTCTATATTTAAAGTAAAACCGTTGGAGTTAAAGCTGGATATTGTAGCTGATGTTATTCCTAAATTATCACCATTATCATTAGAATAACGAATGCCAACACAATGTGTATTAGAAGCATATCTCGGAGATGTCATTAATAGATCTTCCCGACCCGCCAACATAGATCACTTGTTGTGATAAAGCACTGCTGTAATTGGTGGCATATCCACTCATGGAACCAAAGGCGTTGGCGATAGTGTTGTTGTTATTGCCTAGTCCATTGTCTGAGTTCAAATTGTAGGTCTCAACGTTAGCGTATGCTGTAAATTTAATTTGAGAAGGCTCAAATGGTAATCCGCTAACGTTTAGAGTGCCTGTGCCGTAAATGGTGAACTTCCCCATGTGAATGCCTCTATTTAAATAGGCACCGCCATCTGTACCTGTTGTGATTTGGTTATCAGAGTCTGTACTAACGGTAACATTTTTATTAATAGATGACCATGCTGGCACGATACTACTGCCCGTATTGTATATGAAATTATTCGTGTCTATATTATAAATTAAAAGGCCATTGGCGGGATTGGGTATGGCGCCTATTTCTAAGGTGGTCATTCTTGGAAGTAGCACACCTTTGTTTGAACTTTCAATATCTAAAATGGAGGAAGCATGAGGTGAATCTGTGTTTATACCTACTTGAGCATGTGTTGTATGGATAGCGAAAACAACAACAAACACTAAGAAAATTTGGGAGAAATTTTTCATGGTTATGAATCAGGGGTTACGATTAATAAATTTTTATAACAGCGTTTTTTACAATTTTAAAAAAATGAACAAGCGGTTTAATTTGGGCTTGTAGTTGAGGGATGTGGAAAATAGAGGGCTTGTTAGGATATAAGCAAACCCAGTTAAAAAATAATTTCTAATGATTACGATTAATCAATGGTTAGGGAATATTTTAAAACGTATGAGGAAAAGGATTATTTATAGGCTTCAAAAAGGACCACCACATTGTCTGCATGGCTGTCAACGTTTAAAGTGAAACCATTGGAATGAAAACTGGTTAGTATAGCAGAAGTAATACCTAAATTGTCGCCATTTTGATTAGAATAACGTAGACCAATACAGTGACTGTTTGACGCGTATCTAGAAATATCATTGATTGAATTTCCGAGACCCACCCACGTAAATCGTCTGTTGGTCTATGGTACCACCATAGTTGGTAGCAAAACCGAGACATCGATCCAAAGGCATTTGCGATACCAGTGTTGTTATTGCCAACACCATTATCTGCGTTTAAATTGTAGGTCTCCACATTGGCATAACCAGTAAATTTAATTTGTGAGGGTTGAAACGGCAAGCCACTAATGGTAGTCGTACCAGTGGAAGAAATAATAAATTTACCCATATGTAAAGAGCGATCTAAGAAAGCGCCTCCATCGGTTCCAGTGGTAATTTGATTATTCGCATCGGTACTTACGGTAGCATCTTTGTTAATGGAAGACCATACAGGTGTGGTTGTACTGCCAATATTGTAAATAAAGTTATTGGTGTCGGTATTAAATATTAAAAGACCGTTAGCTGGATTTGGAATGAGCGCAATTTCTGATGTCGTCATTCTTGGTAAGAGCACGCCTTTATCGGAGCTTGCAATATCTAAGATGGATGATGGGTCAGGGGATGAAGTGTTGATGCCAATTTGAGCATGTGTCGTACTAATAGTAAAAATAGCAAATGTAGCTATGAAAATTTGGGAGAAACTTTTCATGGTTATAATTAAATAGGTTGGGGCAAACTTAAGACCGTTTTAGTAATTTAACAAGTTTTTTCGTATATATTTTTGTAAAAGGACAAGGAAACGTGTGCGTTAATCGTTTATTTAATAGATTATTTGCTGTATTTTTGCCAACAATTATGAAACAAGAGATTCAAGATTTAGTAAATCAAGGTAAAATGTTGCCGTTAATGGAGGAGTTTTACACCATTCAAGGCGAAGGTTTTCACAAAGGTACTGCCGCTTATTTTATTCGAATAGGAGGGTGTGACGTGGGTTGCCACTGGTGTGACGTTAAAGAGAGTTGGATTGCAGACTTGCATCCTCCTACAGAAATTGAAAAAATCGTTGCCAATGCAAAAACGTATAGTGATACGATTGTGGTTACTGGTGGTGAGCCGCTCATGTGGGACATGACAGAACTTACTAACCAATTAAAAGCAGAAGGGATGCAAGTCCATATTGAAACTTCGGTGCTTATGAGTTGTCGCGGTACTTGGGATTGGATTTGTTTATCACCTAAAAAAATGAAGCTCCCAACTGAGGGTGTTTACAAAAAAGCGAACGAGTTAAAAACCATTATATATAATAAAGACGATTTTCGTTTTGCAGAAGAGCAAGCGGAAAGAGTGGGGCCCGACTGTATTCTTTATATGCAACGAGAATGGAGTAAACGTGATATCATGATTCCGCAAATAGTAGATTATGTTATGGCTCACCCGAAATGGAAGGTGTCATTACAAACACATAAGTATTTAAATATACCATAAAAAAAAGACTGCTCGTAAAGTGTTACGAGCAGTCTTTTTTAAATTTGAAACGAAATTACTTTGTAAAGGGTACGGTAACTCTCGTTTTGTCCCAGCCTAAATGCATATCTACACCGTCATCAGATTTTTTAAAAGCAATAGAAAAGGCTTCTAAAGATTCATCGGCTTCTTTAGCGGGTACTGAAAGTCTTGCAACATCATTGGCTTTGTTATAAAAATAACTACCCCAAACATTTAGATCTGTGTTAATAATTGCAGTCCATTCTTCTGCCCCAGGGATCACATAAAAGGTATAAGTACCAGCCGTAATAGTTTGGTCTCCCATTTTCATGTTTTCATAAAACGTAATTTCAGCGGCCTCATTCGCTCCAGTTCTCCAAACGTCTCCGTTAGGAGTTAATTTTTCTAAAGTTCTTCCTTTTAGCTGTGGTCTACTGTAGGTGATCTTTACAAGTTTATTAGCGTCTTTGTAGTCACTTGGGTATGCAGCGACGTCCATTGGACTTTTATCTAACCCTGAAAAATCTTGTGCCGTAACACTAAAAGATAAGAGTGTTATTAGTGCAAAAGTGATAGAGGTAAATAACGTTGATTTTTTCATAAGCGTATTTGTTTTTAAGATAAGAGTTAAAAGTACTATTTATTAGGTTTAAAGTCGTGAAAGATCGTTAAACTTAACATTTTTATTGATTTCTTTTTATATTTTTATTTTAAAGTTTCATTTTTTGTATAATAATTACATTATAGTTGAAATGTGTAATTGATTTGCTCTTTGCTATTTATAATTTAATGCTTTAATGGCATATTTGCTATAACATTACAAATATAAAATTTAATAAATAAAGCTTATGTGTGGAATAGTATGTGCTTTCGACCTTAAACAAAAATCTGAAGAGTTAAGGCCTCAGGTATTAGAAATGTCTAAAACCATTCGTCACCGTGGACCCGATTGGAGTGGGATTTATAGTGATGATAGGGCTATTTTGGCTCATGAACGTTTAGCGATTGTCGATCCAGCTTCAGGTAAACAGCCATTGTTTAGTCCGAGATAAAAAATTGATTTTAGCGGCTAATGGTGAAATATACAATCACAGAGAACTACGTAAGCAATTTGAAGGGCGGTATGATTTTCAAACCCAAAGCGATTGCGAAGTTATTCTAGCCTTATACCAAGAAAAGGGTGTTGAGTTTATAGATGATATGAATGGTATTTTTGGTTTTGCTATTTATGATACTGAAAAAGATGAATACTTCATTGCTCGTGATCATATGGGAATTATTCCGTTATACATTGGATGGGATCAAAATGGGACTTTCTATGTTGCTTCAGAGTTAAAAGCTTTAGAAGGCGTTTGTACCAAAATTGAATTATTCCCTCCAGGGCATTACCTGTCAAGCAGAGATGGCGCCTTTGTGAAGTGGTATCATAGAGATTGGAGTGATTATGAGGCGGTAAAAGATAATGAAACCAGTATAGCTAAAATTAAGGAAGCGCTTGAGGCGGCAGTACACCGGCAGTTAATGAGTGATGTCCCATACGGGGTACTATTATGCGGGGGTTGGATTCTTCAGTAACTTCAGCCATTGCGAAGAAATATGCAGAGAAAAGAATCGAATCAAACGACACGCAAACGGCTTGGTATCCCCAACTACATTCTTTTTCTGTTGGGTTAGAGGGGTCTCCGATTTAGCCGCAGCACAAAAAGTTGCAGATTTCATTGGTACGGTACACCATGAAATTAAATTCACGATTCAAGAAGGTTTGGATGCTATAAAAGATGTCATTTATAATATTGAAACCTATGATATTACTACGATACGATCTTCAACACCCATGTATTTAATGGCAAGAGTTATTAAATCAATGGGCATAAAAATGGTCTTATCGGGAGAAGGTGCCGATGAGATTTTTGGAGGATATTTATACTTTCATAAGGCCCCAAATGCTAAAGAGTTTCATGAAGAAACGGTGCGTAAATTAGAGAAGTTACATATGTATGATTGTTTGAGAGCTAATAAAAGTTTGGCGGCGTGGGGTATTGAGGGGCGTGTGCCCTTTTTAGATAAAGAGTTTATGGATGTGGCTATGCGTATTAATCCACAAGATAAAATGATTAATGGGGAACGTATGGAAAAATGGGTGGTAAGAAAAGCTTTTGAAGACATGCTACCGGAAAGTGTGGCTTGGAGACAAAAAGAACAATTTAGCGATGGCGTGGGCTACAGTTGGATTGACACTCTTAAAGAGGTTGTTGATGCTGCAGTAACCGATGAACAAATGACTAACGCTAAGTTTAGATTTCCAATCCGGACACCACAAAACAAAGAAGAGTTTTATTATCGTTCTATTTTTGAAGACCATTTTCCAAGCGATGCTGCCGCCCGCAGTGTGCCGCAAGAGCCCAGTGTCGCATGTAGTACTAAAATAGCTTTAGAATGGGATATAGCCTTTAAAAACATGAATGAACCCTCCGGAAGAGCCATTGCAAACGTACATGATAAAGCGTATTAATACCTTTTGCTGATTATAGATAAAAAGACCACCCGTATTGATGTATTGGGTGGTCTTTTTATTTTAAACCAAAACAGGATTAGGGGTTAAGTGTTCTATTCTGTCTATAACTTTAAAGAGTTCCGTTTTATCCAGTGGTTTTGTAATGCAATCAATAAATCCAGCGTCAAACACTTCATTGTTGATTTCTGTAGATGAATAAGCCGTGTGTGCAATTACGGGAAGATAAGGCTTAAAGGTTTTAATAATTTTACGTGCTTCAAATCCGCCCATTTTAGGCATTTTTAAATCCATTATTATTAATTGTATGCTATTGTCTTCTCTGCATACAGCAACCGCTTCTTCACCGTTTTTAGCTCTAATAACCGTGTATTTTCGAATACTTAACACCCGCTTAATGAGCATAAAATTGATGTCATTATCTTCAGCTATAAGGATGTTTAAGGGTTTTGCTTTGTCGACGGTATTGATTGCTTTTTCCATTTGTTCCACGACCGGTAATCCATCCAGTTTTAAAGGGATGGTAAAGGAAAACGTCGTTCCAATATTTTCGGTAGATTCCAGCCAAATTTTACCGCCTAACATTTCTATATAGGCTTTTGAGATGGATAGCCCCAAACCAAGACCACTCAGTTTAATGGTTTTATCGTTCTGAATTCGGTTAAAGCGGCTAAAGATATTGGTGAACTCTCCTTCCGATATGCCAATGCCAGTATCTTTAACAAAAAATTCAAGAGCGTTGTCTTCAGGATTTATTTTATAACCAAAATTTACCGTGCCGTGCTCGGTATACTTAACAGCGTTATTAATTAAGTTGACAATAACTTGCCTTAGTTTTGTTTCATCACTAATAAGTTGAAAAACCACAGGGTGTTTAGGTTCATCTAAAAACACTTTTAGGGGTTTGTCTTTTGGTATCGTAATATCTATGGTTTGTTTGATGTCATTCAACACCGCATTCAAATTAAAGGGAACATGATTTGGTGTCACTTGATTGGTATCTATTTTAGACATTTCAATGAGATCGTCAATAATAGAAACTAAGTTTTTCCCACTTCGCCTAATGATGTCTATGTATTCTATTTTTTCAGAATCGGTTAATTTTTGAGAATTTAGTAAATCTGAAAAACCCAAAATAGCATTCATGGGCGTTCTAATTTCATGAGAGAGGTTCGTTAAAAAGGAAGCTTTTAACAATTCACTTTCCTCCGCTTTTTCTTTAGCTTGTTTAAGCTCTTCTTTTTGTTGATTACTACTTAAAAATAAATCACCGATATAAGAAAATTCTTTTGATGATTTTTGAAGCTGAATTATCGCAGAAGTATCGTTTTTTTCAAGGACGTTTGTGATTAAATTTAGTGGTTTTTCAATCAGTTTTCTATAGAAAAAAACATAGGACCCCATGGTGATAATAAATCCAATAATTAGGAAAGCTATAATTCTTTTGTCTTGATCTCCAATGAAATAGAAAGCAAAAAAACACATAGATAAGAATATAATACCTGCAATAGCTATTAGTGCTAGCATTCTTCTGTAGGTCGTAGAAAAATAATCCTTCATATTGTATTCCAGTAGGTTTGGGAAAGTAAATGTAATAAATTAAATGACAAGGACTTGGTTTTTAAAGAGGATTTCTTAATAACTGGATTAAAGTAAAATATAATAATGTTGATGAACGTCAAGTGTTAACATGTGAGAAAGTTGAGAGATAACTTTTCAAAAACACAACAAAGTAAGGAAATGACAGAGAGGTGACATTTATGTGTCGTGTTAAAAACCAAGATAATTTGATAGATTTGTGGTATTAAAAATTATATAAATGAAACAACAAACGCTTAAAGAGAATTTAGTGTATAATCGCAAGTTAAAAGGGTATACTCAGGATGAGCTTTCAGAGCGATCAAATGTTGCAGTACGAACGATTCAACGTATTGAAAAAGGAAACGTACAGCCGCATTTACAAACCTTGAAATTATTAGCTGAAGGTTTAGAGGTGAAAGTTGAAGACTTGTTAATAATAGATAACCCTAATGAGGAAGTGATTAAAAGAAAGTGGATGCTATTACTCCACGGATCACCATTTTTCGGATTAATTATTCCTTTAGGCAATGTGTTATTTCCATTGTTTTTATGGATTAGTAAAGCGGAGGATAACAAAATTTACGATGCTCACGGTCGGGCAGTCATTAACTTTCATTGCACGCTTAATCTTTTATTAATACTTTCATTACTGCTATTTTTTCCGTTTCCTGGAATTAATTTTTTTGGCACTGGCGCAGTGTTTCTGTTTGGCATTATATTCAGTATTAAGAACTTAATGTCTGCTTTAAGTTCGCATACGTATTTCTACCCATTATCCATTCCTTTTTTGAAGCCTAAGGCAGTTTAGTCTTTTTTAATTTTTATTATTTATGTTAGGATTATTAGTAATAATAGTAGTCTCATGGATGCTTTTGCATTTTTTTGAGAAAAAGAACTTGAAAGTTTTAGGGATCCTTCCTATTAAAAAACACGTCATACAATTTTTTATCGGTTTCCTATTTATAGTCGTTTTAAGTGTTTTATGGATTTATATTGAAACACTAGTTAAGTCAGTTATATGGGAACAGAAACCTATTGATTATAGATTAATCTATAAAGCACTTATGTATCACCTTAAATCTGCTTTAACTGAAGATTTGGTTTTTAGAGGGGCTATTCTGTATATACTTATTAACAGACTAGGCGCTAAATGGGCGATTTTTATATCTGCTTCGTTTTTTGGAGTCTACCATGTTTTTTCATATGGAATAACGGGAGGTGCAATTATACCGATCCTATATGTTATTACGGTAACGGGATTTGCAGGATATGTATGGGCATGTGTCTTTGAGAAGACTAAATCGATAGCTTTGGGCTTAGGCCTTCACTTGGGGATTAATTTGGTGAGGGTGTGTTTTTATCCGTCACAACCTTATGGAGAATTGCTTGTTAAGGAAATATCTAAAGTGAATTTTTCTGAGTGGAATGAATTATACTTTGTATTAATTAAAGGTTTGTTTCCTTCTGTCGTAACCTTGATTTTTTTAAAACTCTTATTAAAATCATATTTTAAATTTTTTAAAAACAATTAAATTTATTTTAGAATGAAAATGCTACTAAAAAAACACCCAATAGGATTACGTATTCTATTAGCTCTAATTCTTTTTGGATTAGCACTGTTTTTTAGTGGTTTAATAAACAAAGGTCTTTTAAAAGCGTATTTCCCTTATACATCAGCGATACTGTTGGGTATTGCAACTTGGTTATTATATAAAACCGAGAATAAATCATTAAGCGCTATTGGACTAAGCTTAAGTTTAAGACATCTGTCTTTTTTACCTCTTGGTTTGCTAATTGGTGCACTAGCATTATTAGCAGCTAAATATGCGAGAGCATTATATACAGGCGAATCTTTTGCTATAAGTGACGCCATAGATTATTCAAACATTTTTTATGCTCTGTATGTTATTTTACCAACCGTAGCAGTGGAAGAATTTTTGTTTAGAGGCTATTTGTTTAAAAAAGCCATAGAGATTTCTAATGTCATTATCGCAAACATTATATTTTCTATGCTATTTATGCTAATTCATGTTTTTGATGAAAACGTGATGAATAATATAGGAATGATGGTATTTTTAATCATAAGCATTCCGGTTGCTCATTTGTTTTTTGCTACTGCTTTACTAAAATCGAAAACACTTTTATTTCCAATAGGTCTCCATCTCGGAAACAATTGGGCGACTCGACATTTAATAACCAGTAGTAATACTGGAAATAGTATTTTGTATACTGAAAATAATGCCTCGTTTGATACTTGGCCCTCATTTATAGGTTTCATACTTATTTTTAATGGAGTCTTTTTGTTAATGACATTTTTAATTTGGAAATGGAAAGGCTTTCCATTCGATAAAAAGGGCTAGATGCTACTCATTTTTCTATAATTTTAAAGAAAGCTAAAAGGCGTATTTTAAGTTCTAAGACCGTTTCAGGTTTTGGTGCTTTATAAACGAATAAAAAAGTAACCAAAATCAATTCTAAGGTCTTTTTTAGCACGTTTAAGAGGCTTTTAGGTAATTAACAATTGTTAATAAAAACAACTGTCTTTAGATAAAAAGCCTTTTAATAGCGTCATGTTTTCGTATATTTGTTTGTTGTCGAAAGTCAAAAATTGAACAGCAATTAAAGCATAATAGAAATAAATAATACATATTTATGAGCGATAAAAAAGAAGAGTTTAACAAGCATAATTATTCGGCGGATAGTATTCAAGCGCTAGAAGGTATGGAACACGTGCGTATGCGTCCATCCATGTATATTGGAGACGTGGGAACGCGTGGTTTGCACCACTTAGTATACGAGGTTGTCGATAACTCTATTGATGAAGCTTTAGCAGGACATTGTAATAACATTACGGTGACTATTAATGAAGATAATTCGATTACAACAGAAGATGATGGTCGTGGTATTCCAGTAGATTTACATAAAAAAGAAGGTATCTCGGCACTTGAGGTGGTGATGACTAAAATTGGTGCTGGAGGAAAATTCGATAAGGACTCTTATAAAGTATCCGGTGGATTACACGGTGTGGGTGTCAGTTGTGTGAATGCCTTATCTCAGCATTTAAGAGCTACCGTTTTTAGAGATGGTACCATTTGGGAGCAAGAATACGAGCGAGGAAAATCGTTGTATCCTGTAAAGGCGATTGGTGAAACCGATAAAAGGGGAACCACAGTAACTTTCAAGCCGAGATGCTACAATATTTACTCAAACTTTAGAATATAGTTATGATACTTTAGCGAGTAGAATGCGTGAATTAGCGTATTTAAATAAAGGCATTACTATTCATTTAGTCGATAAACGAGCAACCAAAGAAGATGGTTCGTTTGAAGGGGAAACGTTTCATTCAGAAGAGGGTCTTAAAGAGTTTATCAAATTCTTAGATGGTAATCGTGAGCCTTTAATGAAAGATGTTATTTCTTTTGAAGGCGAAAAAAATGGCGTACCTGTAGAGGTGGCTATGGTTTATAATACTTCCTATGCAGAGAATTTGCATTCCTATGTAAATAATATTAATACCCATGAAGGAGGTACACACTTGTCCGGTTTCCGTCGTGGATTAACCCATACCCTTAAGAAGTATGCCGATGAGTCCGGGATGTTAGACAAATTGAAGTTTGACATTGCTGGAGATGATTTTCGTGAAGGCTTAACGGCTATTATTTCAGTAAAAGTACAAGAGCCACAATTTGAAGGGCAAACCAAAACAAAACTAGGGAACCGTGAAGTGTCTGCTTCTGTAAGTCAGGCCGTTTCTGAAATGCTTTCGAATTATTTAGAAGAGCATCCAGACGATGCTAAAATTATTGTTCAAAAAGTGATTTTAGCCGCTCAAGCGCGTCATGCCGCACAAAAAGCGCGTGAAATGGTACAGCGTAAAACAGTGATGAGTATTGGTGGCTTACCAGGAAAGTTGTCTGATTGTTCTGAACAAGATCCTGCTAAATGCGAAGTGTATTTGGTAGAGGGAGATTCGGCAGGTGGAACAGCCAAACAAGGACGTGATAGAGCATTTCAAGCTATTCTACCTTTAAGAGGTAAGATTTTAAATGTTGAAAAGGCTATGACACATAAAGTGTTTGAAAATGAGGAAATTAAAAATATTTTTACTGCTTTAGGGGTTACTATTGGAACCGAAGAAGATAGTAAAGCGCTTAACCTTTCAAAACTAAGATATCATAAAATAGTAATCATGTGTGATGCCGATATTGATGGTTCGCACATTGAAACCCTCATCTTAACATTCTTTTTCCGTTACATGAAAGAATTGATTGAAAACGGTCACATTTATATTGCAACACCACCTCTATTCTTAGTTAAGAAAGGAGCGAAAAAAGAATATGCTTGGAATGATGAAGAGCGTAAAGCATTAATGGAACAATATGGTGATGGTGCAAAAATTCAAAGATATAAAGGTCTTGGGGAAATGAACGCCGAGCAACTTTGGGATACCACGATGAATCCGAATTTAGAACCTTACGTCAAATTCAAATTGATAACGGTGTTGAGGCAGATCGCGTATTCTCTATGTTGATGGGGGACGAAGTGCCGCCAAGACGAGAGTTTATCGAGAAAAATGCCATTTATGCAAACATTGACGCATAATATTTAACTCCATTTCTGTTAGTTATAAGGTCGCTTTTGGCGACCTTATTTTATTTTATAAATTCAAAATACACTACATTCGCGCCTTTAATTAATTACCTATTTTAACCTTTTATCAAAATGAGAAAACAAGACAGTATGGTAGTCGTGCTACTATTATTTTTATTTAGCACCATGTCAGCCCAAGAAAAAATATGGGAAGTAGACCTTAAAGAAGATTTATACCAAGTGGGTTGGATTGAGCAAGCCAATAGTGGTGTTATTATTGCCTCCGGAGCCAAAGGATTGTTGGCTATGGATAATGTGACGGGAGAGACTCTATGGCACAATACCGAGTTAAAAGCGGTCGATAAAAATAGCTATTTAAATATTGATGGCCTTCCATTATTTTATGCAGAATACAGTCCAATAGCAGGTAAGACTAGAGGGATCATTGTGAATTCCAGTAATGGTGATATCTTATTCGATACAAAAGAGGAAGGCTACAGAATTAAGAATTTCATGACGTTTCCGAACACGGAATTATTTTATTCGAGCTTTTAAAAAATAAAGAAAGAGTTCTTATGAGTTTTAGTCTTAAAACCTGGGAACAACAATGGCTTACAAGTCTAGGTGAAGTTGGTGGGTTGTTTCAAAAACTATTAAGTGATTCTTTTATAGATCAGGGGCCTTATTTTAATAAGAAAGGCAATTTATTAATGAGTATAGAGGATCAAATTTATGCCGTAGATGCAACCAATGGAAGTATTCTTTGGGAGCATAAAACAGACAAAGATGTTAAAGCTTTGGTGTATTCGGAAAACAATAATAGTCTGTATGTTGGTGTGAGGAAATCTAATAAATTATTGGTTTTAGACCCGAGTACAGGTAATGATATTACTCCAGGTAAACTTAAACTTAGAGGGACTTTAATTGATATTAGACCGAGATAACAATAATAATTTAATCTTAGTAGAAACAGAAGGTTTTAATATTATTGATCCAGCAACGAATGAATTCAAATGGAAAAAAAGTTTTAAAGTGGAATTCTTGGATGAGGTCATTCCACATGAAAACGGATTTGTGGCTATTGGTAAAAACGAAGATGATGGTACCATCTCTTTAGTGGATAATAATGGAGACAAAATTTGGACCAGTAAAGTAAAAGGCTATTCCTATTATACAGCAGTTATTCCCAAAGGCGTTATTTATATATCAACCGAACGCTCTAATATTTTAGATTTTGAAAAAGGAAAAGATGTTTGGGATAAAGATGTTAAATTTAAATCTATTCCGGCCGTAACCTTTGATGAAGATGAAAATAAGGTTGTTTTATTTGAAAATGAGAACGCCTATAAGTTCGATTTAACAACAGGCGCAGTAACTCTTTTTGCAGAAGATGTAGAATTGGAAGAAGTTAAAAGAAAAACACCCTTGGTTGCAGAGTATGTTAAAGGAGCGGGGTACTTAATCAATACAGACCAACACATGTCTTTACTGTCTCCTAAAGGTGAAGTTAAATATACTAAATATTTTGAGCCTGCATCGAGTATTAATGGACTAGCGGGTGTCGCTCAGTTAGGACTTAATATCGCTGGTGTTGACCTAGATATCAAGGGATCGATGGATAACATCAATGCCTTATCATCACTTTCAAGTGGGGCCTATAGAACCTCTTTAGATCAAACCGGAGCTAAAACAGAAACGGCGATGGTTGCAGGATTGTACGCAGGAACTAAAGGGAATATGGCTACGATTTTTGAAGTGACTAAAACCAGGTTCTTTAATTCAAAAACCATTAAAGATCACAAGTTTATAGTAACGAAAATAAAAGCAGATAATGCCCCTACTGTGCATAAGATCTACATGGTAAATAAGACCACTGGAAACCCGGATGCGGAAATTGAACTTTTAGATAAAACCCCTAATTATTTAATTGATGAAATTGATAATGTGGTTTTCGTAAATGAGAACAATCATTTAATCTCTTCTTATAAATTTTAATATAATTTTTCTAAGCTTTAGGGTAATTAAAAAAAAACGCACGCTGTAATAGTGGTGCGTTTTTGCTTTTAATTAAGAGCCTTTTGTATCCAATTTTTTAACTTTACACTATAAATGAAAACTAAACTCTCTTTTTTTTCGTTTATTTAAGTATAATCCAAATCCATATTAACTATGAAAAAGACACTTTCAATACTTGTTACATTACTTTTAATAGTAACTGTTTCAGCTCAAGAAAATTTAGAAGAGTTGTTAGCGGCTGGTGTGGCTGATGCCCAGCGTTTTTCTAAAGACTATATTAAGCCTGCAAATGATGGTTTAGCGTATGGAATAAATACGGGGTGGTTTAATAATGCAAAAACACCCAAACGCTTTGGTTTTGAATTGTCGGTCATAGGAAATGCGACCTTTATCAATGATGAAGACAAACAGTTTATCTTAGATGTTTCAGATTATGAAAATATTCGATTTCCGAGATAATGCACCAAGCAAAGCAGTGGCTTCTGCTTTAGGTCATAACGACCCGGTTCAGACGGTTATTATCACTTACGACGATCCCATCTTTGGAAATCAAGAAACCGAATTGGAGTTACCCACAGGTATAGGGTCGGCAAATGTAAACATCATTCCAACGGTATTTTTACAAGCCAGTTTTTCGCCTTTTAAAGGCACTCAGCTCAAAGGACGTTATTTTCCAAAAGTGGATAGAGAAGATGCTAAAGTGGGATTGTATGGCTTAGGCCTTCAGCAAGACTTTACGGCATTTTTGCCAGCAGATAAATTGCTTCCAGTGACCATTTCTCGGTTTAATAGCGTACACCCATTTAGATGGAAGCTATGATTTTACAGACACGGGCATTGTTGATGGAGACAATCAACAAATTAGTACAGAAACCAATACCATGCTGTACCAGTTAATCGTTGGTACTAAGCTTAATATTGTTAATTTTTATGGCGCGGTAGGGTATCTAGATGGTAAGAATCAAACCGATTTATTAGGGACTTACCGGGTTTCAGATGGGGTGTTTTTTTCAGAAGAAATTGAAAATCCATTTTCAATCACCTCAGAAACCAAAGGCGTCATGGCGACCGTTGGGGCCAATTTGAGTTTGGGTTTTTTCGGTTTAAATGCTAATTATACCATTGGTGATTTTAATAGTGCCTCTTTAGGGATGAATTTTACGTTTTAGAAATTACTTATATAGCGGTTTTTCTGACTTAAAATTGTTAAATTTGCTATTAGAAAAAACAAACACAAACTAAAATTAATTAAAGTGAAAGGCGCTAAATTTGAAGCATCCGCTTTCTTGGATGTCTCATAACGTGCAGATCATTAACTTAAAACACAAAAAATCAAATGAAAGTAACAGTAGTTGGAGCAGGAGCAGTAGGCGCAAGTTGTGCGGAATATATTGCTATTAAAGATTTTGCTAGCGAAGTAGTCATCCTAGATATTAAAGAAGGTTTTGCTGAAGGTAAAGCTATGGATTTAATGCAAACGGCTTCATTAAATAGTTTTGATACAAAAATAACAGGAACGACTAATGATTACAGTAAAACAGCAGATTCTAATATTTGTGTGATTACTTCGGAATTCCTAGGAAACCAGGCATGACTCGCGAAGAACTCATTGGTATTAATGCAGGAATCGTTAAAACCGTATCGGCTAATTTAATTAAACACTCTCCAAATACAATCATTATTGTGGTTTCAAATCCTATGGATACCATGACCTATTTAGTGCATAAAACCACAGGATTACCAAAAAATAGAATTATTGGTATGGGAGGCGCTTTAGACTCAGCGCGTTTTAAGTACCGATTAGCCGAAGCTTTAGGGGCTCCAATTTCAGATGTAGAAGGCATGGTCATTGGTGGTCATAGCGATACAGGTATGGTGCCATTAATAGGGAAAGCAGTAAGAAATAGTGTTTCTGTTTCAGAGTTTTTATCTGAGGAGCGTATGCAACAAGTCGTAGAAGAGACTAAAGTTGGAGGCGCAACACTAACCAAATTATTAGGAACTTCAGCATGGTATGCTCCTGGTGCAGCAGTGTCTGCAATGGTTCAAGCCATTGCTTGTGATACTAAGAAAATATTTCCTTGTTCAGCTTTATTAGCAGGTGAATTTGGGTTAAGTGATTTAGCGATCGGAGTACCATGTGTTCTAGGTGCTAATGGTATTGAAAAAATAGTAGAAATTAGTTTAAGTGATGTTGAAAAAACAAAATTAGCGGAGTCTGCTGAAGGTGTTAAGAAAACCAACAGTTTATTAGAATTCTAGTACATACTAAATAACATATAAGGTAAACCTCATATATTTTTTAATATATGGGGTTTTTTATGTTTTAGATTAGTAGGTAAGCACTACAAATGCGTTAGCCAAAGATATTGAGACTTATTTAGACCTGATAAAATTAAAGGTTTTGACAAGTATGTCATTAAAATGTCGCAAACAAACCGTTATCAAAACATGCGTTGTATAAATAGTTTTGTAAAAAAAATATAAACGAAATTAATTATGAAAGAAGTTGGCGAAAAGATTAAAGAAGTAAGAAAGAAAAAAGGTTTGTCTCAAG
Source organism: Lacinutrix neustonica (assembly GCF_026625145.1). Taxonomy (GTDB): domain Bacteria; phylum Bacteroidota; class Bacteroidia; order Flavobacteriales; family Flavobacteriaceae; genus Lacinutrix; species Lacinutrix neustonica. The sequence goes on from NZ_CP113088.1 coordinate 3,318,935, forward strand.
AAGCGTTAGCCGAATCGGCTAAAGTTAATTTAAGAACCATCCAACGTATTGAGAATAGTGAAAGCGAACCTCGAGGAAAAACCCTGCATTTAATATGTAATGTTCTTGAGATAAATACAGAAGGTCTTTTAGATTATGGAAAACATAACGATAAAAGTTATCTTATTATTTTTCAACTTTCAGTGCTCTTATTTTTAGCTATTCCCATGGGGAATATTATTCTCCCCTTCATTTTATGGTTCAATAAAAAAGATAAAATTATCGGACTAAAAGAAATAGGAGCCAACCTTTTAAATTTTCAAATTGTATGGTCTGTGTTGGCTTTCGCCTCAATTACAGTTGCCGCAATATCTAAAATTCAACATTATGAAAGTCCTGCTTTTTTGTTATATATATTCTTCGCACTTTATGCCTTGAATATTACCTTACCAATTGTATTTGCTTTAAAAACCAATAATGGCAAAACCGGAGCGTTTTACCCTAATTTGATAAAATTCATAAGATAATGGTTTTCCTAATTGAGGTTTTAAAGTGCTAAATATATGCACAGTTACATCTGTGTGGTTAAAAAAATCGAAATTATATTCTATTTATTTTTATTACTTTAGGCGCTTAATTAAAATACAAATAGCAATAAAGCCTCCGCTTTCTCGGGATAATGATTATGAAAAAAATTCTAATATTGGTAGCATTTGCCATTGGTTTTGCAGTAAATGCTCAAGACAAATTAAATGAAGGTGTTTTAGTTTCTAAGCAAACCATAACGAGTAAGAACGAACAAGTACAGGCGCAACTTGCCATGATGGGCGACATGGTATCTGAAACGTATTTTAAAGGTTCAAAATCGCGTGCTGAGATGTCTAATCCCATGACTGGTGATATCACAACGATTTCAGATGGCGACTCAAAAGAGGTTCGCGTGCTAATGGATAATCCTCAAGCAGGTAAAATGTACAATACTAAAAGTATTAATGATGCAGAACTAGCTTCTAAAGAAATAATAGTTACTAAAGGGGAAGAAAGTAAAACTATTTTAGATTACAATTGCCAACAGTACTTTGTCACTATTAAAGACGGCGATAATGAAATGAATATAGAGCTTTTTGTTACCGATAAAATTCAAGCCTTCTCCGCAGATTCCAGTCTTTATAAAGATAAAATTGAGGGGTTTCCATTGTATTCAAGTATGGATATCAATCAAAACGGGATGGATATGACTGTGACGTCACAAGTGACAGCCATTCGTAAGGAAGGTGTTTCAGATGATAAATTTGTGATGGTACCTCCTTCGGGATATACTAAAATCGAAGGACAGTAGTCTTCGAAAGTGTTTATAATACGATACCTTGTAAAAGAGCCACTTTAAAGAGTGGCTCTTTTTTATATAATAACCTAATATATTATTGGCATTTCTCTATGTAAACCATATATTTGGCGCACAAAATAATCATAATTTATTCTCTTCTTATGAGAAGATTTTTTTTTGGTTTATTTTAAATAACCATTAAAAACAGTAGGTATAAACGCATGAACGCCAAATGGTACTTTAGTGCTTTAATTATTATTCTCGCTACATTAGGTATTTGTAGGGAGCAACTTGCTGTTCCTAATCAGGAAATTGTTCTTGAATTCATAGGTAAAGATAACACTTCAAAAGACGCACAGGATGCTATTGCAACTGTAAAAAAGCAATTATTAACATTAGGAATTGAAACTGTAGAGGTTATTACTGTAGCCGGTGGAAAGTTAAAAATTAAGTATTATAGTTCTACGGATGTTAAGCGTATAAAAGAAATACTTACAAGCGATAGTGCGCTAGGCTATGTTTCTAATAGACCAGATCAGAAGAAAAATAAAATTCCGTTTGAAGAACATATAAAAATCTACAAAGTCGATGTTTATGAAATTCAAAACGGAAACACGCTGCTTTCAGATGTTGGTGGAAAATGTAGTCTTGAGTCAAAACAAGAAAACGATCGGTTTTCTAACCCTAATGTGTTTTCAATTATTGAAACTATTGCGGTTCATGAAAGTGATCAGGCTGTAAAAGTAGCCTACTTATTAAATAGATCGATTGCTATCGCCATAGATAATACTTCGCATAAGATACCTGAGGTTAGGGCAGGACCCAACAGCTAGGGGTATTCAAAATCTTTAATGGTAGCTTGTTTCATTGTTAGAAAAGCTATCCTAAATATTACATTAATCACAACCATTAATTGTTAAATGAAAAAAGGGATATAATAAGCATCTCTTAAACACATTTGACACAAAAAAAAATCAAAATGCAAAACAAAGGATTAGTAAAACTCTTTGCAGTTTTATTTGGATTGGTAAGTATTTACCAACTATCATTCTCGCTAAAAAACAGTAGTATAGAGAATAGTGTAGAAGACATGGCTATCGCAAAATACGATACGTCTGTTGAAGATTACAAAACGAAAAGAAAAGCGTTTGAAGTGAGTTACTTAGACTCATTATCTAACTCTAAAGAAAACGTTTTCTTAGGAGAAACGTATGCCAAAGTAAAAGATAACTCATTAAAATTAGGACTGGATTTAAAAGGAGGTTTAGAAGCCATTCTTCAAGTCTCTGTGAAAGACATCTTAAAAGGATTAGCAAATAATTCTACAGATCCAACCTTTAATAAGGCATTGGATGCGACAGATGAACTTCAAAAGAGCAGTCAAAATGATTATATCGATGATTTTTACGATGAGTTCGATAAAATAAAAGGCGATAAAAAATTGGCGTCACCGGATATTTTTGCAACCCGCTCTTTATCTGAAGCCAATATTGTGACCACAGGAATGTCTGATGATGAAGTAAAAGAAGCGTTATCTAAAAAAATTGATGAATCTATTGTTTCAGCATTACAAGTATTACGTACACGTATTGACCAGTTTGGTGTAGCATCACCAAACATACAGCGTTTAGGAACGTCTCGGAAAAATTTTAGTAGAATTACCAGGGGTTAAAGATATTGAGCGTGCAAAAGCCTTAATTACAGGTACTGCAGAGTTAGAGTTTTGGTTTGGCTATGACTCAGCAAAATTAGGCACATTCTTTCAAGCGCTAAATGAATCGTTAAAAGTAAAAGACAGTGCAGAAGAGGCTACAGAGGAAACCGTAGAAGGTGAGCTAGTAGATGCAGACCAAGAAGAAGATACTGAAGAGTCTGATGTTATTTCTGAATTAACAGGAGAAGATAATGAAGTTGAGGTGGTTGCTAATCCGTTTTTAGATTTAGTAAAGGGACCAGGTTTTGGTTCAACAGTAGGTACTTTTAATGTTTCAGATATGAAGCTGGTATTGGAGATGTTATCTTCTAAAGAAGCAAAGGCATTATTACCTGCAGATGCTAAAAACGTAAAATTCTTATTCGGAAAGCCGTAAAAAGGAAGCGAACAAGTGGCCTTATATTCGTTAGAAGGTAACCGAGAAAATATAGCGCCTTTAAGAGGTAGTATTGATGATGCAAGACAGGATTATGACCTAAAAAATGAAGTTATTGTAAACATGCAAATGGATGCTCAAGGGGCAAAAGTTTGGGAAGAAATGACCACAAGAGCTTTCAAAGAGCAGCTTCAAATTGCCATTGTTTTAGATAGTTTAGTATATTCTGCACCAGGTATTAATAATGGACCAATTGCAGGCGGAAACTCTCAAATATCGGGTAGTTTTAGCGTCAATGAAGCAGTCGATTTAGCGAACGTATTACGTGCCGGTAAGTTGCCAGCTAAAGCAACCATCATTCAAAGTGATGAAGTAGGTCCAACATTAGGACAAGAAGCTATAGATAGTGGTACCATGTCCTTTTTAATTGCATTGGCATTAGTGCTTATCTCGGATGGTGTTCTATTATGGTAAGGCTGGTTTATTTGCTGACATTGCGATGTTATTAAACATCTTGTTAATTTTTGGTATTCTCGTTGGTGCCTTTAAAGCAGTATTAACCTTACCTGGTATTGCCGGTATTGTGTTAACCATTGGTATGTCCGTCGATGCGAACGTACTTATTTTCGAAAGGATTCGAGAGGAGATCGCCAAAGGAAAAGATCAAAAAATAGCGATTAAAGATGGATTTAGTAATGCTTTATCTTCTATTTTAGATGCAAACATTACTACGGGCTTAACCGCATTAATCTTATTTTTATTTGGTACAGGACCTATTAAAGGTTTTGCAACTACCCTATTAATAGGTATTGCAACCTCATTATTTACAGCCATCTTTATTACTAGATTATTAGTAGACTGGTATGTTGGAAGAGGTGGAAAATTAGAGTTCTCTACGGGGATGACTAAAAACTTGTTTAGAAACATTGACATTACGTTTCTTAAAAAGAGAAAAGTATCTTACATTATTTACGGAATTTTAATTGCAGGAAGTTTAGCGTCATTAGCGACGAATGGTTTAGATGAAGGTGTCGATTTTGTTGGGGGTAGAACCTACCAAGTGCGTTTTGATCAACCAGTAAGTGCTTCAGAAATAACAAAAACATTATCAGATCCAGCAGTATTTGGTAGTGCAGATGCTAAAACGTTTGGTGAAGACAATCAGTTAAAAATTACAACGAAGTATAGAATTAATGAAGCCTCAGAAGAAGCAGATGAGGAAATAAGAAAAACCTTGTTTGAGGCCTTACAGCCGCATTTAAACGGGATGGATTATGCGAGTTTTATTAATAATTCAGAAGGTAAAACAGCAGGGTTAATGAAAAAATATAAAGTAAGCCCAACCATTGCAGATGATATTAAATCGGCCTCTTCTACGGGCCGTATTGGGTTCATTAATAGTGGTGTTCTTATATATCTTATTGCGTTTTAAAAGATGGCAATTCTCATTGGGAGCGGTTGCTGCCGTTTTCCATGATGTATTAATTGTATTAGGTGTATTTTCTCTTACTTACAAGTTTATGCCATTCTCTTTAGAAATCGACCAAGCATTTATTGCAGCGATTCTAACCGTAATAGGTTACTCATTAAATGATACCGTGGTTGTATTTGATAGAATTCGTGAATTCTTTAACGAGCATACAACATGGCCGTTTGATAAGGTTATTGATAAGTCTTTAAGCTCTACACTAAGTAGAACATTAAACACGTCTTTAACGACATTAATCGTGTTATTAGCCATCTTTATTTTTGGAGGTGAATCTATTAGAGGTTTCATGTTCGCCCTAATAGTAGGTGTGATTGTGGGGACATACTCTTCATTATTTATCGCAACACCAATCATGTACGATTCAGTGAAAAAGGGAGGCGCTACAGAAGCACTTAAAAACAAAGTAAAAGAAGAAGAATCAGAAGAAGCGAAAGCTTAGTCTAAATAGTTTTAATATTTAAAAAGCCTTTCAGCTAATTAGCTGAAAGGCTTTTTTGTTTAGTAGAGTTACTCGAAAAAGGTTTAAGCATTGTCTCTTGGCTGGTGCACCTCCTTTTTATCCTTAACTTGATGATTAATTTCCTCACCGTCAGTAGGTACCCCCTTCTTGTTAATCGCTTGTTCTTGCTTATTTTGTTGTTCTTGCTTGGGTATTTTGTTTTTAGAATCCATAATAAAAATATTTTAAATGAACATTTAATTTACAAATCTTTAAAAAAAATACAGCGTGCTATTGAATAAAAGGCATGTGTTATTAAATAAAAAGCATCTTAAAAAGAGCCATATATTTTCAGAAAATTTCTTTGTTTTAGTGCTTAGGGAAGTATTCTAATCTCATGGCATGCGATATAATTATGCAAGAGAAGAAGTCAAGTAGCTTCTACTGAAGTTCTTTGCAAAAAGCAAAGGGATACCGCTAAGATTCTTAATATAGGCACCTAAGTATTCTTTTCAATCCAATCTTCAGTGAGTTTCCAAAGTGATGCTTTATACAGTGTTCTAAAAAAACCAAAATGTTGAACATCTTCAATATTAAATGCTTCGGAATAATGTGTTGCCGGTCCATAGCGGCATTTTCAAATCTGTGCGCTAACCAATCCACCGCTAGTTTAGGAGCAAATTTATCTCTTGGAAAGCTTAGGGATAACATGTTACAAGTCACGGTTTTGAAATATAAATCTGATGCACTAAATTCCGACAGCATGTAATCGCTTTGTATGCCCCATTTTCTCCATTGGTAGGTCACATGCTTTGGAAGATTTTCAAAAAGGCCCAGTTTTTTAGCTGGGAAATACCCAAATAAAGGTGTCGTGATAGGGATCATAACGTTCCAAAAGGCATACATTCTCAATCGGTTAAAACCTTTATAGAGTTTCCAGTAGCCGCTTTGAGAGCACACCATTATTATGGCATCGGCCAAACCGATTTTTGAATTGAGACCAATTAATTGTCCGCCAATACTGTGTGTTAAAAGAATTAATTTATGTTCGGACTGTCTGTTTTAGCAAGAGCCAATACTTCAGCCTGATCATTCGCCCAATCGTTTAAGTTGGAGTTATTCTTCTTAATTGGAAGCGTTTTAGATTTTCCAATGCCATAATAATCAAAAGTATATACCGTAAACCCTAAAGTAGAAAAGTGATGAGCAAATTTGGCGTAATATTTTTTTAAAACGCCTGTGGCAGAGGAGATGACAATGGTTTTAGCGTTGGACTGTTGCGGATTGAATTTAGAAACCGAGAGACATCTTGTAGGGGTTGTTTTTATTTCAAGATGTTCAACAGACATAAAAGGTTATTTTATAAGCTTATACTCAAAGTAATCCATTTTATCGCCCACTTCAAGGAGCCATTTTTCAGCTAATCCACCATTGACTTCTAATACAAATTGCGCTAATGCATGTGATGGCAATGAAGACTCATCTAAAGGTTGTGCATTTTCTTGAAAGCTAACGACGGTTTTATTATGGTCTAAAAAGATTAAATCTAAAGGGAAGCGGGTGTTTTTCATATAGAAATTACGTTCTCTTATATCGTCGAATACAAACAACATGGCTTGGTGGTCTTTCATTTTTTCTCTAAACATCAAACCTGTTTGTATTTCAAAATCAGTTTTGGCCAGTTCAATATCCAATGTGGTTATCACTGTATCTGTGGTGGCTTTGTATAAGGTGAGTTCTCCTTCTTTAGTAAAAGTCACTACAGGTTGTCCAATACTTTTTGGAGTGTCTTTACACGATGTAAAACAAAGTGTAGAAACACAAAGTGCAATCACAAATAGGTGTTTAATAAACCGCATTATTTAGTAGATGCTTTTTGTTTGTATATAAACATGAAATAAAGCCCAATAATTATAAATGGAATACTCAACCATTGTCCCGTTTTTAAGCCAAACCAATCAATGTATTCAACACCTTGAGGGATTTTTACAAATTCTACAAAGAAGCGGACGGTCCATAATAAGACTAAAAACAAACCAAAAAGAAAACCAGGTTGCTCTCCTTTGTTTGTTTTTAAATAGAAGTATAGTAATATAAGAAACACAAAAATATAACTAAAGGCTTCATATAATTGCGCGGGATGTCTGTAAGGTACTGCGTCTAAAAGGTTTTGAAACTGAGGATTATTCGTTACGGCTTGATAGGCTTCTTTATAATTGGCAATTCCTGTTTCTTTTACAATCCTATATTTATTGTAATAATCTTGGATAAAACGAACGCCAAAAACAGAATCGGTTTCTATGCCATTTATTTCTGAATTAATGAAGTTACCGATACGTATAAAAACAGCACCGGAAGCCACGGGAATTACAATACGATCTAAAATCCACATGAGGGATTTGTAATGGTATTTTTTACGGTAAAAATACATAGCAACCACAATCCCAATAGCAGCACCATGACTCGCCGGACCTTGAAAACCAGTGAACTCAAAACCATTCTTAAAACTAAAGGGTAAAAAGACACTAAAGAAGTCTTCTGAAAACAGTTACGGTTGGTAAAAAATCACATGTCCCAAACGGGCACCAAGCATCGTGGCTAAAACGGTATAGATAAACAGCGGATCTAAATATTCTATCTTGACATCCTCTCTTATAAAAATACGTTTCATGATGTTCCAGCCAATGACAAAGGCTAAAACCCACATTAAACTGTAAAAATGAATTTTGAAATTTCCAACGATGTCGATTCCTGTTAAGGGGTTCCAATCGAATTCTAAAAAGTGCATAGATTTGTTTTTATGACTGTAAATATAATATTAATCATCAATTTATTAGAGCTTAACTTAAATGATTAATATAATTTAAAGGGGAGCAAAATTTATTTTGATAAATCTCAGGAGTCATATTAATTGTAATGAGCGAGTAGCTCGTAGACCGTCGTGAACTAAACGACGATTTAACAATGCAATTATCAACCCATTTTGAGTAGCATTCTTGAGGCTCACCTCTGCTGAGTACTAAAAGTATATATGGTGTATAGTTTTAGCGCTTGATACAACTGTAGCACCGTCATCCCTTATGTAACAGGGGCGTAACCTTTGCCTCCCCAGGGCATCTGAGCGAAAAAGAAAATGTACGGTGTATAGTTTTAGCGAAAGAGTGAGCTGGTGCGCTGGCGAGTTGTCATCCCTTATGGAACGGGGTCATAACCTTTACCTCCCCAGGGCATCTGAGCGAAAAAGAAAATGTACGGTGTATAGTTTTAGCGAAAGAGTGAGCTGGTGCGCTGGCGAGTTGTCATCCTTTATGGAACGGGGTCATAACCTTTACCTCCCCAGGGCATCTGAGCGAAGAAGAAAATGTACGGTGTACATTTTTAGCGAAATAGTGAGCTGGTGTGCTGGCGAGTTGTCATCCCTTATGGAACAGGGTCGTAACCTTTGCCTCCCCAGGGATGACAACTCAATATTCTCTTAATGCTTAATTTCATACCTTTTAAAAACCCATGTTTTTCTAATGCTTCTTTAGCGTAATGGGAACACGTGGGTTGGTAGCGGCATGTCGCCGGTGTAAAAGGAGATATAAAGGTTTGGTAAATCTTTATAACAAAAAGAAAAGGCGTTATTAATAGTTTTTTCATAATCCATAAGTCTGTTTGCTTGAAGAGACTTAACCGGAGGATTTAATTAGTGGAAAACGTCGTTCCCTCACGACCATCATTTAATTGTATGCCCACCGCTTCAAGTTCATTGCGTATTTTATCAGATAATGCAAAGTCTTTATTGGCTCGGGCTTCCTGTCTCAATGTAATGAGTAATTCAACCGCTCCGGATAATTTATCGGTACCAATTATACTATCTTCAGCAGTACTTTTCAGCCCTAAAACATCAAATACAAAATTGTGTATGGTCGTTTTAAAAAGGTTTAAATCTTCTTTAGTGATGGTTGTATGACCTTCCTTTATAGCATTAATGTAATTTACGGCTTCAAATAAATTCGCAATCAGAATGGGAGTATTGAAATCGTCATTCATCGCATCATAACATTTTTGCTTCCAATCTTGAATATCGAAGGAGGTCGTGTTAGAGGTCTTTAAGTTTTCTAAATCGTCCACTGCATGCATTAATCGATGAAAACCTTTTTCACTTGCCAAAAGGCCATTGTTTGTTAAATCTAAAACACTTCTGTAAGCAGATTGCATCATGAAAAAGCGCACTACATTAGGATTGTATGCTTTAGACATGATATCATTCTTACCGTGAAAGCAATTCTGAAGGGTTTATTATGTTTCCCGTAGATTTAGACATGCGGGCACCATTTAGTTCAAGCATGTTAGCATGCATCCAGTAATTTACTGGGGCTTTTCCTATAGCCGCTTGGTTTTGTGCAATTTCACACTCATGGTGTGGGAATTTCAAATCCATTCCGCCCCCATGAATATCAAACTGATCCCCTAGGTATTTAGTGCTCATGGCTGTACATTCTAAATGCCAACCAGGAAAGCCGTCACTCCATGGTGATGGCCAACGCATAATATGAGTCGGTTCTGCTTTTTTCCATAAGGCAAAATCTTGGGGATTTTTTTTGTCGCTTTGACCGTCTAGGGCGCGCGTGTTGTGGATTAAATCCTCTAATTTTCGTTTACTTAAAATACCATAATCATTGGTTTCATTGTATTTGTGTACATCAAAATAAACAGAGCCATTCACTTCATACCCAAAGCCATTCTTAATGATGGTTTTGATAAGCTCAATTTGTTCAATAATATGGCCAGTAGCCGTAGGTTCAATACTTGGAGGTAATAAATTAAAAGTATTAATGACATTATGGAAATCTACAGTGTAACGCTGCACGACTTCCATGGGCTCAATCTCTTCTAATCGTGCTTTTTTAGTAATCTTATCTTCGCCAATATCGGCATCATTCTCTAAATGCCCTGCATCCGTAATATTTCTAACATAACGCACTTTATATCCTAAATGCTTCAAATAACGAAAAATCATATCAAAAGACATAAATGTTCTTACGTTACCTAAATGAACGTTACTGTAAACTGTTGGGCCGCAAACATACATGCCTACATACCCTTCATGAATGCTCTTAAAAGCTTCCTTTTTTCCAGTTAAAGAATTATAAATATGTATTTGCTGATCTTGGTAAAGCTGCATGGGTATTATTTGTTATAGTAATAGTCGTAGTTTAGAAAACGGAAACTAAAAATTTAAAATTTAGTATCTAATTTAATGTAATCCAAAAATTCGCGTTTGGTTTCTTTGTTTTTGAATTGTCCACCAAATTCTGAAGTGACCGTACTACTCTCAATATCGCGAATACCACGAGAATTGACACATAAATGTTTGGCATCAATAACACAGGCTACATCTTCTGTATTTAACACCTGTTGAAGCTCTTTAACCACCTGAATGGTTAAGCGCTCTTGTACTTGAGGGCGTTTTGCAAAATAGTCTACAATGCGATTCATTTTAGAAAGGCCAACGACGGTACCGTTTGATATGTAAGCAATATGTGCTTTTCCAACAATAGGTAATAAATGGTGTTCACAAGTGGAGTAGACCGTAATGTTTTTCTCCACTAACATTTCTCCATACTTATACTTATTGTCAAAGGTTGAAGCACTAGGTTTTTTATCCGGATTTAAACCACCGAATATTTCGTTAACAAACATTTTGGCTACACGTTTAGGGGTGCCATTCAAACTGTCATCTGTCAAATCTAAACCAAGAGTTTCCATAATACTACGGACGTCGTCTTGGATACTTTCTATTTTTTCTTTATCAGAAAGTTTGAAAGCATCTGCTTTCATTGGTGTTTGAGAAGATGTTCCCACATGATTTTCGCCTAAATCATCGTGAATATTTTCTATATTTTCAATTTTCATATATTCATTAAAACATTAGTCTGCAAAGATAAGTAATAAAAAAATTAGAGTTAAGTATCACCGTTTTTTAATTTCAATTGTTTCACCTGAAAGTGGGGTATTGGATCGTAAATAGTCTTTGCGTCTATTAAAATCATACCTCTGAGTGGGTTTGTTTTAGTTAAAAAAAGCCTAAGAAAAACTTAGGCTAGTAGGCATTGTTTTATCGTAATGACTTTATAATTGAAAGCCTAAAGATAGTGTCACGTTAGAGTGTAAGGCATCAATAATCGTCGCATCGGTCAATCCCGTGTTATATAATTGATGGGTATTTGTCTGTTTCGCTTGGTCATACGTTAAATCTAATTTGGTATTACCAAAATTATAACCTAAGCCAAGGGAATAACCTGATAGATCTCCAACGGTTGTTCCATTTTTGTATGGACTTTCTTCAAAACGATAGCCTCCTCTAAAACTAAATTGATTGTATTTGTATTCACCACCAAGTTTGTATGTTGCGGCAGCAACTAATTGATTTGACATGAGGCGGTTTTGTTCTGAAAAGTGAGCATCAGAAGTGGGTTTGAATTTTGTGTTACTATAATCTTTTCTAGAATAATCAAAGCTTACCAAGCCATTGGTTCCAAAAATATAGGCTAAACTTCCGGTCACTTTTCCTGGTGATTGTAATGTGTATTCGGAAACACGTTCACAACTTGAGGATTGACAATTTGCCTAATGTTCTCTCCAGCTTCCGTGCGAACCGTTTCAATATATTGAGTGGTTTCTTCTTGTATCGTCATCCAAGTAGGAGAATCATAAGTGAGCCCTACTCTAAGCGCATCCGACAATTTAAAAATACTGCCCAATTGAAAAGAGAATCCGCTACCAATAGTAGAAATGTTATTTTCAAATCCGACTTGATTGACAATCGACGTTGCATTATTATTACGTTCATATAAAAATGTAGATCGTTCGTAGTTTAAAAAGTGCGAATTTAAATTCAAACCAAAATAGGCTTTTTCACCATATTGAGCGCCTATGTTAAATGCGACTTTCCCATTGTAACCAGTAGCGGCATATGAATACTCCTGATCAAAAGTCCCCACACCTAAATTAGAACTGTAGCTTGTATTATCGTCATCAGTACTGTCTCGGCTCTAAAATAAAAGAATCGTAACCTAAATAAGCTTGTTGATGTACGTAGCCGTAAGCACTTCCTATTCCTGAATAGGCATCAGAAGTAGATTCTCCGGATAAAGCAGAAATTTGATCTAAGCGTAAACCTTGAGCATTGTTCAAAAAATAAGCATCAATAGAATTAGTATTGGTTCCATTGGAAAACCACTTGTCCTCGTAGTTTTTACTGTTATCGTAGGCAATACTTAAAGCAAATTTTTTCCAAGGCGAAGTTCCATTCCTATTTTCAAAAACAAAAACACCACCCCCTTGATTTAGTGATATGTCTGAATCAGAAGACGCATGTCTCCCACTAAAGTAAAAGGTTTCATTATCTGTGTTTTGTGTCGCTAAGGAGAAAGCGGCGAAACTATTCGTGAAAATTGCAGAACCAGCAGGATTCACATTAATAGCACTCAAATCACCTCCTAATGCTCCAAAAGCACCACTTAGGGCTCTGTAGCGCGCGGAGCCCATGATTTCTCCATGGCTGTACCGCAAGGCATCATTAATGTTCTGAGCATTTAAAGTAGTCATAGTTAATACACCTATGAATAGTAATAGTAACTTTTTCATATTATAATTTTATTATATGTATTTCGCGATTATCCTCTTATTCTTGAACCACCAGTTGATCTTGATGAAGAACCGGAGCTTCTTGTAGAGGAGCCGAACTTCTTGTAGAAGATCCGAACTTCTTGTTGAGCTATTCGATCTAGGTGTTGTAGCTCTTGTATTACTTCTTGGCGTCGATGTTCTTGTTCGGGAGTCGACGTTCTTGTTCGCGGTGTTGTAGTTCTTACTCTAGGGGATGTAGACTGCTGTCTTGTTCTCGTTTTAACTCTAGTTGAAGAATTTGTTCTAGGTGTTGTCGTTGTTCTTACGCGTGGTCTTGTATTTGTGTTTGTACGAGTGGACGTTGCGTTGTTTCTAATTCTACTGGCATCGACTCTTCTGTTTAAGGCAGAGGTTCTACCATATATCGCGCCGCGTCTCGTAGAATTATAAACTAAGCCACGACCATAATATCCGTTTCTTCCATAATATCCATTGTGATAAGGAAATCCATAGCCATACCCACCATAGGCACCATATGGAGCGTACCGGAAAGGGTCGTAAAAACCGCCATAACCGTATCCGTAATAATAATTGCCGTACCCAAAGCCAAATCCAACATTCCAATAGGGTCTATTCCAGCCCCAAGTATTCCAACCATAATAAGGGCTGTTCCAATAATTATTGAAACCAAAACCATTGTTATAAACGTTTATAGAAACTTCAGTCCCATTATCTCCCCAAGCACCGTAACCTTGAGCTTGTGCGTTTTCATTAACATAATTACTTTCATAAGAATCGATATCAACAAAAACCTCTTCTTCTTCTTCTTCGGCCTCATTATCTTGAGTTACGGCTTCCATCTCAATAGATTTTGCTTTGAAGTAGTCTTTGTAATAATTACTATCAGCAGTCGATTCGTTATTTTCTTGTTCAACGATCACTACTTGTTCAGTATCTTCACCATAAACACCATCGGTGTCTTGACCAACATATTGATATGAACCACAGGATGTCATCCCTAATGCTAAGCCTAAAAGGATTAGTGTTGGTAATTTTGTCCGTAAGTAATTTTTTAATTTCATAACTGCTATTTTTATTGTTGAACATAACAAAAATAGTTAGTTTTGTCCAACTATTTCTTTCATTTAACATAGTCACAATATTTGTGCCAAAACATTAAGTATGAGCAAAAAACTCACGAGTAGAGCAGAAGATTACTCAAAATGGTATAACGAACTGGTTGTCAAAGCCGATTTGGCTGAAAATTCGGCAGTTAGAGGATGCATGGTTATTAAGCCGTACGGTTACGCTATTTGGGAAAAAATGCAAGCGGAATTAGATCGCATGTTTAAGGAAACCGGCCATCAAAACGCTTATTTCCCGCTTTTTGTACCGAAAAGTTTGTTCGAAGCGGAAGAAAAAAACGCTGAAGGTTTCGCAAAAGAGTGTGCGGTAGTCACACATTATAGACTCGAGAGTGATCCAGATAATCCTGGGAAACTAAGAGTAGATCCTAATGCGAAATTGGAAGAAGAGCTCGTTGTTAGACCAACCAGTGAAGCGATTATATGGAACACCTTTAAGGGGTGGGTTCAATCTTATAGAGACCTACCTTTACTCATAAACCAATGGGCAAATGTGGTACGTTGGGAGATGCGCACGCGCTTATTTTTGCGTACTGCAGAATTTTTATGGCAAGAAGGGCATACCGCCCATGAAACAAAAGCAGAGGCCTTGGCTGAGGCAAAATTAATGAATAACGTCTATGCCACTTTTGCCGAAAACTTTATGGCAATTCCAGTGGTTCAAGGAGTGAAATCTGAAAGTGAGCGTTTTGCAGGGGCAGACGAAACCTACTGTATTGAAGCACTAATGCAGGATGGAAAAGCATTGCAAGCAGGAACCTCACATTTTTTAGGTCAGAATTTCGCTAAAGCCTTTGATGTGAAATTCACGTCTAAAGAGGGTAAGCAAGACTATGTTTGGGCCACTTCTTGGGGTGTATCCACTCGATTAATGGGGGCCTTAATAATGACACACAGTGATGATAAAGGCTTAGTCTTGCCACCTAATTTAGCACCAAATCAAGTGGTTATCGTGCCTATCTATAAAACGGATGAGGAATTGGAAAAAATCACCATAGTGGTTGATGGTATTATAAAAGATTTGCGCGCAAAGCAAATCACCGTGAAATTTGATAATAGAACGACGTATCGTCCAGGGGCAAAATTTGCTCAGCACGAGTTACAAGGCGTGCCTTTGCGTATCGCTATTGGAGCTAGAGATTTAGAAAATGGAACAGTAGAATTAGCTAGAAGAGACACGTTAACAAAAGAAGTCATTGCATTAGATAGCATCACAGATAAAGTAGAAGGGTTGATGACAGAAATTCAAGAGGCGCTCTTTAATAAAGCTTTAAACTATAGAAATGCGCATATTACAGAAGTAGAAACCTTTGACATGTTTAAAAGCGTTTTAGAGGAAAAGGGTGGGTTTATCTCGGCACATTGGGATGGCACAGCAGAAACAGAAGAAAAAATCAAAGAAATCACTAAGGCGACAATAAGATGTCTTCCTCTAGATGGCGCCTTTGAGGACGGGGTTTGCGTGTATTACGGAAAGCCTTCAAAACGGCGGGTATTGTTTGCAAAAGCGTATTAATTAAATTTTTTTTTAAAAAAGTTTAATTAGCTCTTGCAAAAGTAGAAAATAGTTGTATTTTTGCCACCGCAATGGAAACGTTGTAAAGTTATTTGAAAAGTATTGCAGGAATAAAATATATAATATATATTTGCACACTCAAAAATAAATGGCCCGTTCGTCTATCGGCTAGGACGCCAGGTTTTCATCCTGGTAAGAGGGGTTCGATTCCCCTACGGGCTACTATTTTTTAATTAAGTAAAAAAGAAAAAAAAGCACAAATGGCAAATCATAAGTCAGCGTTAAAAAGAATCAGACAGAACGAATCTAAGCGCACAAGAAATAAATATCAGCACAAAACGACTCGTAATGCAATTAAGAAATTACGTGAGTTAACGGATAAGAAAGAAGCAGAAGCATTATTGCCTTCAGTTTACATGATGTTAGATAAATTAGCTAAGAAAAATATTATTCATGCTAATAAAGCGGCAAATCTTAAGTCGGGTTTAACGAAGCATGTAGCAGCGATATAAGCTTTAGAATTAAATAATAAACAGTAAAGCCTATCGATTATATCGGTAGGCTTTTTTGTTTTACGTGAGATTGAAAATCCCAGCTTCTGTTTTGGGATGTTGTACTACAAATCTGGTTTAAGGTTACTGTTTAGGAATAAAAATCTTTAAAAAGTATCTGTATTTGATTTCTAAAAATATAAATTTGCAATTATAAAAGTTAACTTCATATATAACCTCACTCCTTTGAAAAACACAAAAGCAATTAAATCGATCAATAAAATTCTTAAGAATCTTGATGAAACGGGTATTAATACAGATACGTTAATAGATGATATTAAAGAATTACGGACCTATGCTTTAGAAGCAGAACAGCCACTAGTGGTAAAGGTTCTTAGATATACGTATGAGCATATTGAGAAACATAATTCTTTTCTTATCCCGCTTCTTGATGATGAAGCTATAGACGAAGAAAATGCTATAGAACAAAACGAAGAGGCTTCTCCTGTAGAGAGTCTTAAATATTTAATAGCGCTTACGGCAAACCTTAATAATAAGGGTAATATTTCAGACTTAAAAGAATATAAAGAGCTTTTAATGGCCTATTAATTTGAGCATTAAAATGCGATTAAAGTATAAAAAAAAGCCTTGAACTAATTAGTTCAAGGCTTTTTTATAAGTGTACATTAGGTTTTTAACCATTCATTGAAATTAAAAACTCTTCATTATTTCACGGTTTTCTTGAAACGATCGTTTATAAATTCCATAGCTTCCACAGGATTCATATCTGCAAGATACTTACGCATCACCCACATACGTTGAATAGTGACATCATCTAAAAGAATGTCATCTCTACGTGTGCTAGAAGAGGTTAAATCAATGGCTGGGAATATGCGGCGGTTAGAAATCTTACGATCTAATTGAAGCTCCATATTACCGGTTCCTTTAAATTCCTCAAAAATTACTTCGTCCATTTTAGAACCTGTTTCTGTAAGCGCTGTAGCAATAATAGTTAATGATCCACCATTTTCAATATTACGAGCAGCCCCAAAGAAACGTTTTGGTTTGTGTAAAGCATTGGCATCAACACCACCCGAAAGAATTTTTCCGAAGCGGGTTGTACAGAATTATAAGCTCCGGCTAAACGTGTTATAGAATCTAGTAAAATAACAACATCATGGCCGCACTCTACTAATCGTTTTGCTTTTTCTAATACAATATTAGCAATTTTTACATGCTCATGCGCTTCTTTATCGAAAGTAGAAGCAATAACTTCTCCGCGAACATTACGTTGCATATCCGTCACTTCTTCAGGACGTTCATCAATTAACAAAATCATTTGATACACTTCAGGATGATTGGCTGCTATCGCATTGGCAACATCCTTTAAAAGCATGGTTTTACCTGTTTTAGGCTGTGATACAATCATACCACGTTGCCCTTTTCCTATAGGAGAAAACAAATCCATGATTCGTGTAGAAATCGTGCTTTGCTTTTCGGCAATGTTGAATTTCTCTTGAGGAAACAATGGAGTCAAGTGCTCAAAAGACACGCGATCTCTAACAACATCGGGACTTTGACCATTAATTTTATTGACTCTAATAAGCGGGAAATATTTTTCACCTTCTTTTGGAGGTCTTACATTCCCTAAGACTGTATCTCCAACTTTTAATCCAAATAAACGAATTTGTGATTGTGATACATAGATGTCATCTGGTGATGATAAATAATTGTAATCTGATGAGCGAAGAAAACCATAACCATCTTGCATGATGTCTAGTACCCCTTCACTTTCTATAATCGCATCGAATTCAAAATCGGGTTCGCGGTAACGGTTACGATTGTCTTTGTTGCCGTTATTGCCATGCGTATTACCGTTTTTATCTTGGCTTCTACTCGGATTAGGCTTGCTGTTTTTTTGACGATTTTGATTGGGATTGTTTGTCGTGCTGTCGTCTTTTTTATGGCTATGAACCGGCTTTTTATGCTGCGGTTTTGGTTGTTGTGGCTTTTTTTCAGTTTTTATGTCTTGCTTAGCCTCAGTTCTTTTTTCTGGCTTAACCTTAGGATTATTATCTGTTTTTGCCTGTGGTTTATTAGCTGGTTTAACCGGTGCTTTTTCTTCGGCCTTATCTTTAAAAGCTAAGGTTTCTTGCTGAGGTTTCGCTGCTGGTTTTTTAGCATCTGACCGCTGTACACGCTCTCTTTTTTGTTTTTGAGGTGTTGGTTTGTCTGCTTTTGGTTCTTCCTTTTTGACCACTGCAATAGCTTGAGGGTTAGCAGCTTGCTTATCCAAAATTTGGTAAACAAGGTCTAATTTTTTTAATGTACGAAATTTTGAGATGTTTAATTTTTTCGCCATTTCCTGCAACTCAGGAAGTTTCATTTCTTTTAATTGTGTGATTTCAAACATGTAATAAGTTGAATTGGATATTTTTTGTGAAATATATTTGTTGAAATTTTTCCGTAGAAAATAATAATGTAATTCTGAAGATTTAACGTATTGCGAATGTGGTTGTTGCATCACGTTACTGCAATAATACAACTTTATTTTAAGTTTTTAAGTTAAAAATTATAAAAGAAGTTATATTTTTGTACTTTAATTTTTTGAAAAGAATACATGATACAACGCATACAATCTATCTATTTACTCTTAGCGGCAGGCGTTTACGGAGGACTGATATTTGTATTTCCATTATGGATTACTGAAAACTCTAAAGTATTTGCACAAAATGAACTCGTTTATTTTGGCTTATTTTTAGCTTCTGCAGCACTGTCGTTGTTATCTATTTTTATGTTTAAAAACAGGAAGTCACAATTTGTTTTGGGGCGACTTAACATCATATTAAACTTTATTTTACTAGGATTACTTGTATATCAATCTCTAAAGGTATCTCGGAGAAATTAATTTTTCTGAGAAAGGTATTGGGGTTTTTCTTCCTATTGTGTCTATCGTGTTATTAGTTTTAGCTAATAAGGCCATCAAAAAGGATGAAGATCTTGTAAAATCTGTAGATCGATTACGATAAACCTAACATCTTAGTAGTATTAGTGCGTGAGCCCAAGATGAAGATCTTGGGCTTTTTTTTTAATACCGTCTTGGAAATTCGATAACTTCTAGATTGTCGATAGTTTTACCGTCAATAGTGAACCGAAGCATCGTTCTTACTTTGTGAAACCCATGAGTGCCTGCAGCACCCGGATTCATGTGGATAAGATTTAATTTTTTGTCCGGCATGACTTTTAGAATGTGAGAATGACCGCAAATAAAAAGACGCGGGGGATTCCTATAAATGGCTTCACGAACTCGTGGACTATATTTATTGGGATAGCCACCAATATGCGTGATCCACACATCGACGCCTTCACACATAAAACGATTGTGTTCGGAAACTCTAACCGTGCTTTAGCATCGTCAATATTGCCATAAACGCCTTTTAGAGGCTTTAGGTTTTTAATAGCATCTGTTACTTTTAAATCTCCAATGTCTCCCGCATGCCATACTTCGTCTGCCAACCTTACGTATTTTAATATGTCTTCGTCTATAAAACTATGTGTATCTGAGAGCAGGAGTATTTTTTTCATTGAATTTCTTTAAATTTATTCCCTTGAAAAAGGGAATCTATAGTGTTCATGACTTCCGTGAAGGCGAAAATCTTTTTCTACTGTTAGTATTCTTTATGACTTCCGCAAAAGTGGTAATCTCATTTGTATTAGTCTTTAAAAAGCGTCTTTTATTAATAGTAATTTAGGATTTCTTTAGGAAGAAAAACATTTATCTTTGTCAATCTTAAAACAAAAATACCACATTATTGCGCTATTTTATAGAATTATCTTACAATGGAAAGGCATACCACGGCTGGCAAATTCAGCCCAACGCATTGTCTGTACAAGAAGTTTTAGAAAAAGCGTTGTCTACGTTGCTTAAAGAGAAAATTTCAACAATGGGTGCAGGACGAACGGATGCTGGGGTGCATGCCACGCAAATGTTTGCTCATTTTGATACACTTGCCGATTTTGAAGTCCAAACCCTTATTTTTAAACTCAATTCTTTTTTGCCTAGTGATATCGCAATTAAAGACCTCTTTAAAGTAAAACAAGACGCACATGCGAGATTTGATGCTTTAAGTAGAATGTATTTATATAGAATTTCGGTAGAGAAAAATCCATTTAATACAGATCAAGCGTTTTATTTAAAACACAAAATTGATATTGACAAATTAAAGGAGGCGACCGATATTCTATTGACGTATAAAGATTTTCAATGCTTTTCTAAAACTAATACAGATGTAAAAACGTATAATTGTATTATTATGAAAGCCGAATGGGTAATCGCTGGAGGTGAACTACAATTTACTATTAAAGCAGATCGCTTTCTACGCAATATGGTGCGCGCCATAGTGGGTACATTGATAAATATAGGCTTAGGAAAACTTGAAGTCGCAGCATTACATGATATTATTAAGTCTAAAGACAGGAGTGAAGCTGGTTTTTCGGTGCCTGCACATGCCCTTTATTTAACCGAAGTGGCTTATCCACAGCGAATAAAAATTTAAAGAATAATTAAACTTTCCTGTATTTATCGGGAATTCAAGATGACTAAAAATAAAGAAAA
Source organism: Lacinutrix neustonica (assembly GCF_026625145.1). Taxonomy (GTDB): domain Bacteria; phylum Bacteroidota; class Bacteroidia; order Flavobacteriales; family Flavobacteriaceae; genus Lacinutrix; species Lacinutrix neustonica. The sequence continues at coordinate 3,339,643 of NZ_CP113088.1, forward strand.
TATATTCGATTTAGACTTATTTAAACGTCTGTTTACCTATACAAAACCCTATAGAAAGGTTTTTTACGGCGTGTTAATCTCAGTAATTTTAATTGCTGGTTTAAGTATTTCTGTGCCTTATATTTTAAAAATTGCTATAGATAACAACATAAAGTTACAAAAAGAAGACGGCTTTTTGTTTTACATTATATTGATGATTGGGATGCTGCTTTTAGAAACGGTTTTCCAATTTCTATTTACCTTTTATGCGGCATGGTTAGGGCAAAGTGTGGTTAAAGATATTCGTGTCAAGCTCTTTAATCATATGCTCAAGTTTAAGATGAAGTATTATGACACTTCCTCTGTTGGTGCGCTTATTACGCGTGCTGTTACAGATATGGAGCGTATCGCTGATATTTTTGGCCAAGGGTTATTTATGATTGCGCGTGATACGGCTGTCATGTTAGCTATTGCAACCGTCATGCTTTTTACAAATATTAAACTCAGTTTAATTGTATTTGTAACCATGCCTATTGTATTGTATGCTACAAGGGTATTTCAGCGGTATATGAAGAAGGCTTTTGAGCAAGTGCGTGCAGAAGTTTCAAACCTTAATTCTTTTGTACAAGAACGGGTGACTGGCATGAAAATCCTTCAACTCTTTACACGTGAAGCTACCGAATATAAAAACTTTAAAGCGATAAACGAGCGCCATAAAAAAGGATGGTTAAAAACCATTTGGTACAATTCGATCTTTTTTCCTATCGCCGACTTTTTATCTTCCATAACCTCCGGGTTAGTTGCTTATGTTGGTGGTTTAATGGTTGTTTTATACGCTACAGCAAGTGTGAGTGAATTATTTATGTTCATTATGCTTATTCCAAAACTGTTTAGACCCTTACGTCAAATTGCAGATAAGTTTAATACGTTACAGATGGGAATGGTAGCGGCCAAGCGTGTGTTTAAAATTATTGATACGAATTCTCAAATTGATGACCTTGGAACTCTCGAGGTCTCTCAGTTTAATGGTGATATTACTTTTAAGAATGTTCGTTTTAGTTATGTCGATGATGAAGATGTGCTTAAAGATGTCTCTTTTAGTGTGAAGGCTGCACAAACAGTGGCTATTGTGGGCGCAACTGGAGCAGGGAAATCTACCATTATTAATTTGCTAAATCGTTTTTATCAAATCAATAGCGGCAGCATATGTATTGATAATATCGACATCACAACAGTGAGATTAGCATCATTACGCAACCATATTGCGGTTGTTTTACAGGATGTATTCTTGTTTGCAGATACCATTTTAAATAATATTACGCTTAATAATCCTAAAATTACTGAAGCACAAGTCATCCAAGCGGCTCAAGATATTGGTCTCCATGATTTTATTATGAGTTTACCTAATGGGTACCACTATAATGTAAAAGAACGCGGTGTGATGTTATCTTCTGGACAGCGTCAATTAATTTCTTTTTTACGGGCTTATGTCACGAATCCTAGTATTTTAGTTTTAGATGAGGCCACGTCTTCTGTCGATTCCTATTCTGAGCAGCTCATTCAAACGGCAACCGATAAAATTACGAAAGACAGAACGTCAATAGTTATTGCTCACAGATTGGCAACGGTTCAAAAAGCAGATCAAATTATTGTTATGGATGCCGGTGAAATTGTCGAAATAGGGACACATGATGAATTACTTAGAAAGAAGAATGGCTATTATAGAAACTTATATGAAGTTCAGTTCTTAAAGGCTGAAGTGGCTTAGTTTAATTTCTGACGCGTTGTTGCAGCTTCCATAATTTCGTCCATGCCTCCAGTTATATACATCATAAAGACAACTGTAATTATTAGAAGGACCGAAAGAATCATTAACACCAACGAAAAGAGTAGGGTTTTAATAATGATGTTCTTAACGCTTAATTTAAATAGTCTTTTAAATGCGTAAGCGGCATATAAGACCTGAAGCGGAAGCATGATGGCCGTGCTGAACACCATAAAGTTAATTCCCAAGAGCAATGCCAATATAGCCATAACAGCTGATGCTATAGACATGTGGGCGAAGAGGTACATATTGATAACTAAATGCTCGGTAAAATTATAGTTTTTATAATTTATAAACACCAATTTAGACATTAGTGCGTAAACGGGAACAAATAACATCGCTATTAGAGATTGGTATTCTTGAACAAAAGCCATGTTGCTTTTCTGAAAATTTTCCATGCCTTGTTGCTCAAAATTTGTAAAATTTATAGCATCAGGAAAGAACTTATTCATGACAAACATTTGCAAACCGAGATAGGGTTAAGGCTATTGCAAAATAACTTATCACGTTGACGTATTTTTTTCGAGTGCCATCAATATAACTTGTAATAACAGCTTCGGGTTTGGTAAATAAATTTAGAAAAGTTCTTAAAAATTTATTATCATAGTTTAAATAATTATAGGTGAAATCCTCAAATAGATTCCGCATGGTTAACCTATTCTTTATCACTTTTGCTCCACAGCCGTTGCAATAATTAATTTGTTGAGGCAATAATGTTTTACAGTTTTTACAAATCATTAATCCAAGTCCTCTTTAATAATTTCAATCAATTCTGTAGAATCTTTAAAATCCACAAAGGTTCCGTTTTTAAAACACGAAATTTGTCCCGTTTCTTCACTTACAGCAATGGCAATAGCATCGGTGCGTTCTGTGATGCCAACGGCTGCTCTGTGGCGCAAACCAAAGCGCTGTGGGATGGTTTTTTCGTTATTTACAGGTAAAATAACACGGGTCGCTTTTACAATATTGTCTGAAATAATAATGGCACCATCATGCAAGGGGCTGTTTTTAAAGAAAATACTTTCTATAATGGGTTGTGTCACCTTGATGTTCATTTCGTCTCCCGTTTGCACTAAAAAGTCCAGATTGTTATTGCGTTCTAAGACTATTAACGCCCCTGTTTTTGTAGTAGACATTTTATTACAAGCCGCAATGATGGTGTCAATATCCGTCAAAGATTTGGTGATGCCTTCTGTTTTTAAGAATTTTAAATGTTTAAGAAAGCCGCGTTTAGAGGCGAAATTTGTAGAACCAATCATTAATAAAAACTTTCGCACTTCTTGCTGGAATACCACGATTAAAGCAATAAAACCAACGCTAATAAAACCACCTAAAATTTTGGTAAGCAGCACCATTTGGAGTGCCTCAACTATTAAATAGATGAAATAAACAACAACAATACCTATAAATATGTTAATGGCTACTGTGCCACGAACAAGTCGGTACGCATAGAACAAAAGTAAAGCGACTAAAAAGACGTCAATAAAGTCTTTTATTCCAAAATTAAATACAGTGTTAAAAATTTCCAATGGCTACGTGTTTGGGTAAATTTAGTAAAATTGAGTTAACTAGAAATGAATTCTATTGGACTTATTCTAAAATCAGTATTCGATAAGTGGGATAGAATGGATTTGAATGTAACATAATCTTGAAATGATATTTGGTCGTTAAATTCTAAGAATAGAATGGGTTTTTCTTTTTCTGAACTTTTGTTTTGAAATAAGTCTTTACTTAAATCTAAGATATTAGTTTTAATTATTTTTTCGCGGTCCGTCGTAATCTGTATTTCATCAAGTGAGGTAAACATGATATGAAAAGTGACTGTAGCGAGATCAACGGGATCATCGACATAAAATACATCTGTAAAATCAATAAAGCCTAAGTTTTTAATGCTGGTATCATTGCAGGTAAAGTAGTTTCGTGCATTTTCATTTTTATGTAGGGTAGCATTACGCTTTTTTTTTGTAATTTTTTTATTGAAGGCACTGCCTGTCTTAAAGTTAAGCGTTTATCTACATTAAAGAGCCAATTGGTAGAAATTATCAGGTTTTTTCTATTCAATTCAACACTGTCGGGTTTTGTTTCATCATAAAAAATATAAGCAGGAGATATGTCTTGAACCGTTGTTATTTTTGCATTTTGTATTTCGGGTAATTGTACGGCTTTTTCATTGCCACAGGAGAACAGGCATAGCATCGGCAATAGGTAAAATAATCTCATATTAGGCATGTAGTTGTTTGTATAGTTTAACGCATTCTACAGCTTCTTTTACATCATGAACCCGCAAAATCGTGGCGCCTTTTTCTAAGGCTACCATGTTTAACGCTGTGGTGCCGTTAAGTGCTTCATCTGGAGTAGTTTGTAGTGTTTTATAAATCATAGATTTTCTTGAAAGGCCTGCTAGTACAGGTAATCCAATAATTTTGAAGCTTTCTAAGCTATTGAGTAATTCAAAATTCTGTTCACGTGTTTTAGCAAACCCAAAACCAGGATCAATAATAAGATCTGTAATCCCTAACGCTCGGCTAGTGCTATTTTTTCAGAAAAATAAAAGAGCGTTTCTTTTAAAAGCGCCTTGTAGTGGGTGTGTTGTTGCATGGTTTGTGGCGTACCTTTCATATGCATCATAATATAAGGAACGTTTAGGTGAGCAACGGTTTGCATCATTTTATCATCTAATTGCCCTGCAGAAATATCATTTACCATGGCAGCCCCATGTTCAATGGCTTGTTTTGCCACTTCCGCACGAAAAGTATCTATAGAAATAATACTATTGGGGAACTGTTTTACTAATAAATCAATAATAGGAAGGACGCGTTTTAGCTCTTCTTCTTGAGAGACATCCTCAGCCTTTGGCTTTGAACTGTAGGCACCAATATCTATAAATGTGGCGCCAGCTGTAAGCATTTTTTCTACTTGATTTAAAATAACAGCGGTGTCTTTGTAGAGGCCACCGTCATAAAAAGAATGCGGAGTGATGTTTAAAATGCCCATTACTTTTGGAGACGTCAAATCAATAAGTGATCCGTTACAATTAATAGTCATAGATAGCGCTGTGTTTGCTGTTTGTCAAGCATTTGTAAAGTATAAACGCGAAACCTTGAATTTTAAACAATTTTATGCGAAATTTACACAAAATTCATTCAATTTATGCAAGATACTTCAAAACAATATGATGCCGTAATAGAAACGTGTCGTAGTTTGTTTATTAATAAAATGAGCGATTATGGAAGTGCTTGGCGCATTTTAAGATTGCCATCGCTTACCGATCAGATTTTTATTAAAGCGCAACGCATTAGGAGTTTACAACAAACTGACGTTAGAAAAATTGATGAAGGCATTCAGAGTGAGTTTATTGGGATTATCAACTATTGTATTATGGCACTTATCCAATTAGAGTTAGGCGTGGTGGAACAGCCCGATTTGTCTACAGATAAGGCAACGGCGCTTTACGATGAAAAAGTGAGTACTACTAAAAAATTAATGCAAGACAAAAATCATGACTACGGGGAAGCCTGGAGAGAGATGCGTGTAAGCTCGCTAACAGATTTAATCTTACAGAAACTACTTCGCGTGAAGCAAATTGAGGATAATTCGGGTAAAACGCTTGTAAGTGAAGGCATTGCGGCTAATTATCAAGACATGATTAATTATGCCATTTTTGCCATGATTCATCCGGCTAGTTCAAATTCCAAACAATAAATACGAAATTCTAAAGCTATTGGGAGAAGAAAAAACAAATGATCTTGAACGACGAACTTTTGAATTCGCAAGCGACTGTAGATTGTTAGTTTAAGAATTAAAAAATACAATTTCAAATATAGAAGAGGGTAAGCAATTGGTTAGGTCTTCAGGCTCTGTTGGTGCAAGCTACATTGAAGGAAATGAAACGCTAGGTGATAAAGATTTATTGTTTAGATTGAGAATATCGAGAAAAGAAGCAAAGGAAAGTGAGTATTGGTTAAAACTTCTGAAGGAATTAAATGAAAATGAATCAGAAAGAATTTATAAGCTACTAATTGAAGCAAACGAATTAAGAAAAACACGATCATCAATAGTAAATAAGTTAAGATAATTTGAGAAATTTTAATTAAAAACTGAGGGCTTTTTGGAATTTAGTTTTTGTGATTTAGAATTTTAAAATTTAAATAAAATTTTATGAAAGACATTATACACATTTGTAGAATACTCGTTGGAGCATTATTCATCTTTTCAGGATTAATAAAACTAAACGACCCCATAGGTTTCTCCTATAAATTACAAGAGTATTTTAGTGCAGACGTTCTCAATTTGCCAGTTTTTGAACCCTATGCTCTAGGAATTGCTGTGTTTGTCGTGGTTTTAGAAGTTGTACTAGGTGTTTTCTTATTAATTGGTTATAAACCAAAATTTACGGTATGGAGCTTATTAGCTATGATTGTGTTCTTTACTTTCTTAACCTTTTATGCGGCCTATTTTGAGAAAGTTAAAGATTGTGGCTGTTTTGGAGATTTCCTAAAAATGGATCCTTGGGAAAGCTTCTCTAAAGATTTGATTCTTTTAATTTTAATACTCGTTTTAGTCTATGGTTTAAAGTATATCAAACCTATATTCGGCAAATTCCCGACAACCCTTTTGGCCTTATTAGGCTTTATTGGAAGTTTGTGGTTTGGTTATCACGTATTAATGCATTTGCCAACTTGGGATTTTAGAGCCTATAAAGTTGGGGCAAATATAGCAGACGGTATGATCGTACCTGAGGATGCGCCAAAACCCATACAAGAATTCACATGGACTTTTAAAGTGAATGGTGAAGAAAAAGAAATAGTAACAGATGGTAGTTACCCAACGGTTGCGGGTGGGGCCTATGTAGGGGTGGAAACGAAAGTTATTAGAGCAGGCTACGATCCGCCAATAAAAGATTTCTCAATTGAAACAGAAGATGACAATCTTACCGATGCCTTTTTAGCTGAAGACCATCTTATTATGGTCGTTTCTTACAGTTTAGAAACAGCAAATGCTGAAGGCTTTAATAACGTTAAAGATATCACAGATTTAGCCATAAAAAGAGGGTATACCGTAATAGGTTTAACCGCGTCCGGAGCAGATGCTAAAGCAAGTACAAAACAGATTTACGATTTGAATTTCGATTTTTATCTATGCGATGAAAAAGCCTTAAAAACAGTAATTCGCTCCAATCCAGGCATCGTCAAATTGGAAAAAGGTACCGTGATCCAAAAGGTACATTTTAATGATGTGGATGATTTAGATTTGCCGAAGTCCCGCGCAAGCGAGAACCTGTTGTTGAAGAGAAAAGACTCTATCTCATTGATGGTGTTCAGTACGACAAAACGTATATAGATCAAATCGATCCAGAGAGGATTGAGTCTGTAGATATTATAAAAGATTCGTTAGCCTTAACTAAAATAGGAATTATCGATTTAGATTCTATCATTAAAATTACTTTAAAAAAGCAATAGCCTGATTTCCTATTTTTTAAATAAAACCGTTTATGCATTACTCACATTATTTGGAGTAGTTACAGTCATATTCTTTTTATTTAACGTTTTACCCGGTGATCCGGCACTCATGATGTTGGGGCAAAATGAAGACAGTGAGCAGTTAGCCATAATTAAGGCAAAGTATGGCTTCGATAAACCCATTGGCACGCAGTATTTATACTATTTAAACGATTTATCTCCCGTTTCGTTTCATGCCACTTCAAGAGACCACTATACCTTTTTGCGAGACCAGAAATATACAGCCGCAGCACTTTTTACTATAGGAGAAACCACAACCGTGGTGAAGCTTCCTTATTTGAGGGAATCCTTTACAAAACAAGGAAAAAAAGTAAGTCAGGTTTTAGGAGAAACATTACCCAATACTTTTGTGTTGGCCATCACCGCAATACTCATAGCCTTGTTGCTAGGGATAAGTTTAGGTGTGGTCTCTGCATTAAAAAAAGACACGGTTTTAGATAAGTCTATCCGGATATTGAGTACCATAGGAATGAGTGTGCCTTCCTTTTTTAGTGCCATCTTGTTTGCCTGGTTTTTCGGGTTCGTACTCCATAAATACACGAATTTAGAAATGACCGGTAGCCTTTATGAACTCGATGATTTCGGGGAAAAAATGAATATAAAATGGAAGAATTTAATTCTTCCAAGCATCGTTTTAGGTATCCGCCCCTTGGCAGTCGTTATTCAATTAATGCGGAATTCTTTATTAGAGGTTTTTAATCAAGATTACATTCGTACGGCTCGAGCGAAGGGCTTGTCTGAATTTCAAATCATTAAAAATCATGCACTTAAAAACGCAATGAATCCTGTGGTCACCGCAATCTCAGGTTGGTTTGCCAGTATGTTAGCTGGCGCTGTATTTGTAGAGTATATTTTTGGTTGGAATGGGCTAGGCAAGGAAATAGTGAATGCACTAAATACATTAGATTTACCCGTTATCATGGGATCTGTATTGATTATAGCAGTACTTTTCATTATAATTAATATTTTTGTAGATATTATTTATGCGTGGTTAGATCCCAAGGTAACGCTGGAATAAATTTCTGCTTAAACAGGAATCTCTGCACAAATAAATAGTCAGATTTTCAATAATAGTGTGGTCGAGTCAATTTTATTTTGAGTAAAAATGACTACTTTTTAAGTATTAAAATGGGAACGTTTAAAAATAAGTATAAATTAAAAGACACCTGCTTAGGCCGGTTTTAATTATGAGACAAAATATAGTAGCAGGAAATTGGAAGATGAATAACGATTTAGCACAAACAGAAACGTTAATCACTGCGTTAAAAGAGCAACAGCATACGTCCAATGCGGAGGTGATGATTGCACCACCCTTTACTAATTTGTGGAATGCTTTTGAAGCTTTAAGACAAAGTGATATAGAAGTGATTGCGCAAAACATGCACTTTGCAGAAAACGGTGCTTATACTGGAGAAATAAGTGCAGGGATGTTAAAAAGTATAGGCATACAAACCGTAATATTAGGGCATTCAGAGCGTCGTGCTTATTTTAATGAAGAGGATGCTATTTTAGCTAAAAAAGTAGATGCGGCTTTAGCGAACGATATGCGTATTATTTTCTGTTTTGGAGAAGAATTAGCCGATAGAAAATCCGGAAATGAAGAAGCCGTAGTAGAGCGTCAAATTAGAAAGGCTTTGTTTCACTTAGAATCCATAGCTTTTAAAAATATAGTTTTGGCTTATGAGCCCGTTTGGGCAATTGGTACAGGTGAAACGGCAAGCCCGGAGCAGGCACAGGACATGCATCAATTTATTAGAAAAACACTGTCTAATAAATACGGTAATGGTGTAGGAGATAACATGTCAATCCTGTATGGCGGTAGTGTAAAACCATCAAATGCAAAAGAAATTTTTTCTAAACCAGATGTGGATGGTGGTTTAATTGGAGGTGCAGCCCTTAATGCAGAAGACTTCTATGCTATTGTAAATGCGTTTTAATTAAATAATAAGAGAACAGAAAATTTTTAGAAATGGCGTTACCACAAGGGGCGGGCTTTCAATAGTCGCTCTCTGCGAGGAGCTCCAACAAATATTTCAATCCCTAACGCAAATTAGGGAATAACGCAAGGCGTAATAAAAAAGCTATAATTCGTAAATTAAAACATGTCAAACACTATCTATTTAGGCTATTACTTTAAAGTAGCACCATTACAACCAGCAACTGAAATTTTAATTGCAGAACTGGGTTACGCCGGTTTTGAAAGTTTTGTGGAAACCGAAACAGGGGTCACCGCTTACATTCAAAAGGAAGAATGGTTTGAGGGTATTTTAGAAGATATCTTTGTGCTCTCTAATGACGAATTTGAAATCACTTATACCTTTGATGAAATTGAACAAGTGAATTGGAATAGTGAATGGGAAAAGAATTTCAACCCAATAATTGTGGACGATTTATGTTCTGTAAGAGCACCCTTTCATGAAAAACCAAATACGAAGTTCGATATTATTATTGAGCCTAAGATGAGTTTTGGTACAGGACACCACGAAACAACACATATGATGATTCAGCATCTTTTAAAAAATGATTTTCAAGGAAAATCGGTTTTAGATATGGGGTGTGGGACCGGGGTTTTGGCTATTCTTGCGGCTATGAAAGGCGCTGCGTCTATTGATGCCATTGACATCGATAATTGGTGCTATTTAAATAGTGTCGAAAATGCCGAACGTAATAATACACCTCATGTTCAAGTTTTTGAAGGAGATGCCAGTTTGTTAACAGGTAAAACATACGATGTTATTATTGCCAACATTAATAGGAACATCCTGTTACAAGACATTTCAGTGTATGCCTCTTGTTTAAATAAAAATGGAATCTTGTATTTAAGTGGTTTTTATAACGATGACATTCCTATGATTGAAGAAGAATGCACTAAAAATGGACTCGTATTTCAGTCTAAACTGGAAAGGAATAACTGGGTCGCACTACAGTTTAAAAATTAATTATGTTTAATATTTTGGCCTAAAAGTTAATTATAATTCAAAATTTTAATAAAAATTATGAATTTTACGGTAAAACCCGTAATATTTTCATTTTCAATTACTTACATTTGCCTAAGAAATAAATTTATTTTAAAACCATAGTTTGTCAGTATTTAATTAAAAAAACTGATACCTGCCATGCTATGCGCATTGTTTACGTAGATACTTAAATTATTAATTAATCACAATTACTTTAAACAAATGAAAAATTTTAGAATATTTTTAATAGCGATTATTTCATTAGCGTTCTTTTTCCAATCTTGTCAAAAAGAAGAGATTAATGAATCTCAACCGAGAATCTAAAGCCCTTCCGGATTCTAATACTAATGATGTTCCGGAAGCTATAGTAAACAAGCTTGCCGAGTTTTATTTAAACACAGACGGTGTTAAGCCCATTGATTTTCTGTTGCCGAGATGGTACAACAAAAGAAATGTACCAAGTGGAGGAAGATATCATTATGAGCGAAAAGCAGATCATGGACTTGGAGATCGGTATGGGGATAACAGATAGAAATTATCGTACCAATAATTTAGTGTCACAAGGAAGAAATATATCTATCATCGGTTATACTGGTGGCAGTCAAGCGCTATCGAGTAAAGAAAGAACAGCATTACAATGGGCCGTTGCTAATTACAATCGTTTGAGCGGTGTTTCTATTTCATTCACATTAACGTTTGGTACAGATTACCAAAACAAAGACATGGTGGTTTACCGTGGCAGCGGTGGTGGAGCAGGAGGATCTGCTGGTTTTCCTAGTGGAGGATTGCCAAACAAATACGTGCAAATCTATGGTCTAAATAATTACGACACCAATGTAATAGAGCATGTTATTACACACGAAATTGGTCACTCAGTTGGGTTTAGACATACCGATTGGGAAACGAGACAAAGTTGTGGTCAAAATTCTAATGAGGGTACTGCAGGAGTAGGTGCTATTGCTATTCCAGGGACTTCTTCAGGATACAATCCTAATTCAATTATGGTGGCTTGCTTTAGCTGCGGTGAAAATGGAGAATTTGATAACGATGACATAATTGGTCTGCAATATATGTACTAAATATCTAACGAAAAGTTAAATTTTAGATAAAGGACGCCAATTTTTGGCGTCCTTTTTATAATAATTCATTTTAAAAAATTATTTTAGTTTAAAATATTGAAAATGAGTACCAAAGAAAAGGTATTAGAGCAGGTTGAAAGTGCTTCTAAAGAAATGAAAAATAATGAGATTGTTGTTTATAACGACGATATCAATACGTTTGATCATGTTATTGAAACATTGATAAAGGCTTGCGATCATACTCCGGAACAAGCAGAACAATGTACTATTTTAGTGCATTATAAAGGGAAGTGCACTGTAAAAACAGGGGCATTAAAAGATTTAAAACCTAGGTGCTCAAGGATTTTAGAGGCAGGTATAAATGCTGAAATTATATAAAAATCACTTTTTAATATGAAAAGTGCTTATGTTGAGTTTTTATTCCTGTACTTATTTTAAAAAAGTATAAACGTGAATTGTAATTATTCGCGTTATTAAAGGAGTAAATGAATTGCTTTAATTGAATGAAAATGATAAAGTTAAAGGTTTCTGCTATGCAATGGTTAGGTTTTACGACCTTAATTTTAATTACTTTGGTCCTCTTTGCTTCACTAAACATTGCTTTCACTTGGGTGTTTTACTTAGTAGTAATAGGTCAAGGTTCATTAATATTCACGGTCTTTAAAGTCTTAAAAGATGATTATATTACAGGTAAAACATTTGAAGACTTTTATGAAGACAAACCAATTGCTAATGCGTAGTTTTTTCTTCTTTTCACCCAACATCTAATTCAGGCATAAATGCTATCTAAAATGGCTTTTGGAGGAGGTTGTCATTGGTGTACAGAAGCTGTGTTTCAATCCTTAAAGGGCGTTATAGTAGTTGAACAAGGTTTTGTGGCTTCCGTAAATGAAAACAGCTCATTCTCAGAAGCTGTTATTGTACATTACGATCCTGATGTAATATCATTGCCAATTCTTACAGAGGTTCATTTATTGACCCACAATAGTACTTCACAGCATTCTATGCGGAAAAAATACCGTTCAGCAGTGTATGTGTATTCAGGGATTGAAATTAGAAAAGTTAAAGTAATCTTTAAAAAGCTTCAGAGTCAATTTAATGAACCAATAATTACTGAAGTTTTATTTTTTAAGGCTTTTAAACCTTCTGAAGAGCAATTCAAAAATTATTATTTTAATAATCCAAAAAAACCATTTTGTAGAACGTTCATTGAGCCAAAATTGAAAATGCTACTACAGCAGTTTCCAAAATATGTAGATGGAGTTACGTTAGATGATTGATGCTTTTTTTTGTTACTATACTATAGTGTTATCTTTTATTCTTTGCTTAAATCAATAAAGAAAAAAACATCTCTTTGTTTATTTATGAGAATTTTAAGACCGTTCATTTTATTAGAAACGTGTAGGGTAGTATCTTTAATTCATTAATCATAAAAAAAATAAAAAGATGAAAACATTATATGAGGCAACAACGAATGCTTTAGGCGGAAGAAAAGGACATGTTAAGTCTGAGGATGATGGACCGATAAATCTAAATTTGTCAGTTCCTAAATCTATGGGAGGTGATGGAGGTTCAGGTACAAATCCCGAGCAACTTTTTGGAGCCGCTTACGCCGCCTGTTTTGGTGGCGCTATTCAAGCAGTAGCTAAAGAGGGTGGCGTTGCTATTGACGACGAAAAGTTAAACGTGACCGCTATTATAGGGTTTTGTAAAGACGGGGATGGTTTCTTTTTAGAGGCAACCTTAGATTGTTATATTCCAGGAGTGGATATTAAAACAGGTGAAGATTTAGTAGAAAAGGCTCATGAAGTGTGCCCATTTAGTAAAGCAACACGGGATAATATTACAGTAACATTAAATTTATTATTAGACGAATAGATTCATTTATTTCTTGAAAATAGCTTAAAAATAAAAAAAAAGCTCACCAATCGGTGAGCTTTTTTTTTGTGACCTCGAATGGATTTACCATTAACCATGTGAGTCGCAGCTAGGCAACCTTTAAGCCACATCTAGCATGAGCGTTTTAGGGTCTATAAAATTTAAAAACACGAGTAAAAGTAACATATTATTCAAATAATATTGAAGTTTAGAAACGAGTAGAAAATACACATTCAAACATCCAATAGCACCTTACTTTATAAGTTTTCTTGCGTTGTATCTAATTTTTAAGAGGAACTCGATCATACACTTCGCTTGTGTGCTGCTTTGAATGAAATTGATTTAATTCAAAGCAAGATTGTTTTTCGGTTTAGAAGTGAGTATAACATATTGTCGTGGCGAGATGAGTATGGAAGTATTTGTTTAATACTTTACGTGAAGTCATTGGCATTTACTATTTAGATCCGAAAATAATAACACCTCGGTTTTATTAATGAATTTCAAAGGATTTACGGCAATACAAACGATTAAAGTCATGGAGTAAAACCCTCAAGAAAGTACAAGATGATGGTTGCTGGGAATGAGGGAAGTTGTGGGGAATAAAAATGGTAATATAACTTAAAACGGGTTTTGACAACAATACAGTAAACCAATTGAACTCCGGAGAGGGTAGGTAATTAAAAAGAAAATTGAGGAAGAATAGAGTACGTATAACAGTGGTAGAAATTGTGCTAAAGATGAAACTGTACAAAAAAAAGATATTGAAGGGATACCTTAGAGAATGATGGATTGATTAAGTCACGATATAAGTTTTGTAGGCACGAGTGAGACAGTTGCACTAGCGGAGGAGCTGTATGTCCTTTTTTAGTACAATGTGATTGTTTTTAAAAAATGATACTATCAAAAATCTCAAAATAGATGGGTTCATTTTCGAAATTACTGCAATTATCTACTTGTTATAAACTCAATTGTACAAGCTATAAATCCTTGTAGCAAACGTCTTAGTTTAATGATTACTTTCACGATATCTTTTTACAAAATAGGTGTAAAGTCTTGTTTTTAAGAGTTTTGGGTTAGGTCTATTTGGTCTATTCATGATTCTTATTAGAGACGCCTAAAAAAGAGAATAGAGAAAAAACTTAATGTTTACTATAAATTCTAACCCAAGTATAGCATTTTTTTAATTATCGATTATTAACAATAAAAACCAACAAATTATGAAAAAATCCATTAATCTTTTAGTAATAGTAATGCTGTTATTTATGAGTTGTGAAACAGAAAATGTATCGTCTGAGGATCCATTGGATAAAAAGGAGCTTGACAGCGAAGCTGTTTTTAAATCCTTATTTTTCTATTTAGGAGAAGAGGCAAAATCTATTCCTACGTTTGATCAGCAAGTGACGCTATTGAACGATACTAAAAAGGAAGATAACAAATTTTTTAATCATTATACAGCAGCTGCTGAAGACTATTTAAATGAAGTAAAGGAAAAAAATCCTAGTTTCTTGAAGCAATTGGCCCATGCTGTTCAAAACAAAGATTTTGAGCAAGTAAAAGAAGAATTGGTCTATGGGCGTGGCTTGCTGATGGCAATTATTTACATAGACCTTCCGGAGTCAGCAAGAGACACAATATTAGTAGAGCAACTCACTAATCTTGATGTTGAACACTATAATTTTACTGATATTAAAGAATTAGAAGCATTAAATAAGAAATTAATAACTATTGTAAGTGAATTTAATTTTAGTGATGAACAAAATAGGCCAGATCCTAGCCCTCATCCTGATTTATTACGTTATCAATTAGCATATAATTATAGCCTTAAATTGATTGAGGTGACTAACAATTTTGCTAGAGTACTTATTTACCCATATAATCCTACTTTTCCTTTTGCATCACCTAGGGCTTTACCTAGTAATTATTTGTGTTTACCTCGTGTTCAGGTGAAAAAAGCACCTATAATGCATTCAGATTATGATAATTATTCGGAGAAAAACTAATTAAAGAAATTGTAATGGCTTTTGAACAATAGCAGAAATACTCAAATCCCTTGAGTCTAGTAATAGCTCAAGGGGTTCTTTAAAAGCACTAGACAATTGTAAAAAAAATAATCTTATGAAACATGTACTTCTTTTGTTTGGATTTGTAATAGTATTTGGATATTTACATATTAATTTTATCACCAGTTTAGGTGATAATGTCATGAATGTCTCCACATCGGAAACAAAAACAATTCAGACCTTCTTTCCACAGGGCTGGGGATTTTTTACCGGAGACCCTCGGGAGCCAAAATATAGACTGTACAAAATTGTAGCGGGAGAACTACATTTAGTAAACTTCCGTATTACTTCCTCAGATAATTATTTCGGACTCTCACGCAAAGGCAGCCGCATCGGGCTGGAAGTGCTTCGTATTAAAAATAAATTGCCTCAAACAGAGGCCTGGGAACCTTCTGCGATTCCCCTTAAAAATATGCAACTGAACAAACTGGCTTATGAGTGTATAGAACCCGTACCCGGTTTATTATATATAGAAGAAGGAAATTATATACTCAAAGAATATCAAACCACTCCTTGGTCTTGGGCAAAGTATCAGGGGCCTTATTCTAAAAACTTTAAATACATTCCATTTCAATTGGTTAAATCATGATACAACACTATAAAAAAGCTTATAATACTATAAGTAATCACATGTTTTCTAATAATCCATTTACCTGGGTGTATGGATTATCCGTAACAATACTTGCATTGTGTGTCTTAATTATTCTTTCATTTAGTGATACACTTGTATTATTTGACCAAGGGATGTACAACGGTCAATTAGGAGAGAAATTATTTAGCAACTATAACTTATTTTATGTGTTTGGTTGGGAGGATCTAGGGTACTCTAAAGCGATTGCAATTGTCATTTTACTAATTGTTGCCTCCGGATGGCGGCCAAGATTTACTGGAATATTGCATTGGTGGGTTACAGCTAGTTTTTTTCACGCTTCCAGTTTGTTAGAGGGCGGAGATCAAATAGCAATGATTCTTACCTTGTTATTAATTCCTGTTACCCTATTAGATCATAGAAAGTGGCACTGGCAGGCATGCGATAAGTTTTCTGAATATAAAAAGTTTGTTGGAAATTTGATGTTTGTATTGGTTGCCATTCAGATGTCACTCTTGTATCTCAATGCAGTAACAGATAAAATATATGTGTCTGAGGAATGGAAGGTAGGCAGCGCATTTTACTATTATGTTAATGATGCCTTCTTTAGCTACCCGAGTGGATGGACCCATTTATGATGAATTTATTAAACAGTTCCATATTTGTCTCAGCAGCGACTTGGGGGACCCTTTTGTTAGAACTCGTATTATTTGCTGTAATTTTTTCTAATAAAAAAACCAAACTTTTAGTATTTCCTCCGGGCGTTATGTTTCATTTTTTTATTATCCTATTCTTGGGATTGGTTAGTTTTTTCTTTGCTATGTTAGGCGGACTCATTCTATATTTAATTCCTTCAGAGACACCCCCGCCGGTATTAAAACTAAAACCAATACCTTTTAGAATACGAAATGATAAAAGAGAAAACCAAGTGTTTTCTTTTTTTAAGTGGAAAAAATATCCGGAAAAACAGCGTATAAAAACAAATGTTACTGAAAAGGGATGATGACAGATTAGAGGGGTGTCTTTTATTTTTCACGTTACTATTAAGTGTCTTGAAAAAAGGTGGAGTTGCTGGTTTTGTTTATTTGCTTAGGGTGATTGTAATGACTGTAATAAAGGATAACACTTCATTTATGTTTTTCCAAAATAAATACCAGTCGCTCTACTTTAGGGGTTAAGTTACTCATTGGTTTTCTAGCGCTATGATGTAACGTTCTACCCCTTAAAGGGCCACAATTAAAAATAGATGAGTAATAAAAAAGTTCATTCACCTTTTTATCATTTTCGTGTTATTATTAATGAGTTTTCTAACAGAACAGTTAGCATCTAACGATGTGTTAATCACTAAAACATTAGGCTGTGAAGATGTTTTGAAGCAATCTTTATCTGGTTTAGAGATCACGCATTTGCCAAAATAAAAGAATTTCATTTTTTCTTTTTATTCATATTAATGACGTTCTATACGAACGTAGTATATTTTTAATATTATGTAAAAAAAACAGATATATTTATATGATTCACAATTATTTAGTGTAAACGATGACCTTAGTATTATATAAATTTTATAACTTAGTATTACACATACAAATCAACAAAAATGCTGAGGGCAATTATAGTAGACGATGAACAACTCTCCATAGAGAGTTTAAAATGGGAGCTTAGCACACATTTTCCGAGAAATTGAAGTGGTTTTTTCTACAAAAAACAGCAGCGAAGCTATAAAAGCCATAAATGTTTTGCAACCAAATTTACTTTTCATAGACATCCAAATGCCTGATATGGATGGATTTCAGTTATTAAATCAACTTGAATTTAGGGACTTTGACATTATTTTTATTACAGCTTTTGACCGGTATGCGATTAAGGCGCTGAAGGTAAATGCTATAGATTATTTATTGAAACCCATCGACAAAGAGGAATTAGGTATTGCCATCAAAAAAGTTATTAAACACCAAAAAGAAGAAACTTTAGGAGAAAATTTAAGAGAAATATTAAGAAACTCGAGAAGTAACAATGAAATAAAGCATTCCAAAATAGCCCTTCATATGGAGAAAAAAATAATTCTTGTGGAGCAAAATGAAATACTGTATTGTAAATCTCAAGGAAGTTACACGTATGTTTTTATGCATAATGGACCAAAACATCTTATCTCTAAAAACTTGAAACAGTTATTTTTAAGCCTTGACCAAAAGGAGTTTTTAAGGATTCACCAGTCGTATTTAGTGAATCGAAAATATATTGTAGAATATTATAGAGGTGATGGTGGAGAAATAATTTTAACCAATGGCAAGAACTTACCTGTGTCTAGAAGTAAGAAAAATGAATTGTTACAACTCATTACAAATTAAATAAATCATTGAATTTTTTTAATGACAATTTTTATACGCTGTTTTATGGATGTACGCTAGGAAGTATTTTTATACTTTCCTTAATTACATTTTTTATTTATCTTAAAATAAAAGAAAGAAGTTTTCTATTCTATTCACTATATGCTTTTTGCTTAAATATTTACATTGGTATACGTGCCCTAGATGTAATATCGCATAGTGCAAGTAGCACTGTAATGGAAATTAATTTGTATGTCAACTGGCCGCTTCAATTTGTTTATTATACCCTATATCTTCTTTTTATACGTTCCTTTTTTAATTTTAAAATAACCCAACCTAAAGTTGATACACTTATCATTAAATTTCTTTGGATCTTAGGATTGGCGTGTTTTGGGTTTACCCTAATTAATGTCTTCTTTCTCTCAAATACTAATACAGATTTGCCTTACTATTTTAGTGAATTTATAATATATTTCTATATCCCTACATTTCTGCCTTTTGTGGTATATATTATCTATAAAATCCTCCAAACAAAAAACCCAGCAAAATACTATATAATTTTAGGAGGCACTAGTTACGTTGTATCTGCACTTGTTTCTATGTATTTCTCTGTAAATGACGGGTTTGATTTTCCAATATTTTTCTTTATGATTGGAGTTCAGGTTGAATTTCTATTTTTTATTATTGCACTAGGTATAAAAGTTTATGGCATATTTAAGGAAAAAAACAAGTTTCAAAAACAATTAATAACGCAGTTAAAAGAAAATAAAAAACTTATTGAGTATAATAATGAGATCCTTTTAGAGCGTATTGAATTGTTTGCTGAAAAGGAAATAGAGCTTGAATTGAAACATAGTATCAGCGTATTAAAATCTAAGGTATTTAGAAGTCAGGCCCACTCTCATTTTATCTTTAACATTTTAAACTCTATTAAAGGGACAATAATCAATGATGAAAAAGAAAAATCAATTGAACAAATCAATAATTTTTCAAAGTTGATAAGAAGTATCCTCAATCATTCTTGGGAAGAAGAAATCTCCTTGGAAAAGGAAATTGAAATTACACAGCTTTATTTTGCTTTAGAAAATCAAAGGTTTAACAATCAAATTAAATTTAGCGTAACACTACACAATCGCATTAACTCGCCGGAGCTTATTATGGTGCCTCCGTTTATTATTCAGCCTTTTATTGAAAATGCCATTTGGCACGGATTAGCCAATAAGGAAGAAGATAGAAAGCTCAATCTTAGTATAGAAAAACAAGACAAGTATTTGTTAATTAAGGTAAGGGATAATGGTATTGGCATTTTAAAATCGTTGGAAATAAAGCGTAAAAAAAGTATCAATCACAAATCGATGGGGATTGATATCACTAGAGAAAGATTAAAGCTTTTTGCTCAGAAGTGCAATGAAAACTATGATCTTTTTTTGGAAAATATTGGTGACGAACAGAACTCTAAAGGCACTCAAGTTACGATTCAAATTCCTTATAAAACGGTATAATTATTTGGGGTTTGTTAACGATTAAAAAAAAATTGAAATTTTAGAAGTAAAGACAATGAATAATATAAATAGTTAAAGGATAAGGAAGCCCTCGGTGTTTGAAAATTAGAAATTAGTCATTATTGTAGCTTCCCCATAAATAGGACAGTTAATAGTTCAAATTTACTAACTTTAAAGCTTAAAACACGCAAACGATCTTATACAAGTACGTTGGTCATCATTTAACAAAACCATGAGATACAAGAAAATTAGAGGTTTAAAAAGGAAGGTTGCTAATATCCCAAAATGGATTGAAGGGTATTTAGAATTCCATCATGAACATTTAATTGAATATAAATATAATAAGGCGAAAGTATATGTTGACCCATGGGATAATTTAAATTTTACGAATAGCCACATACGCGAACCCAAAGGAAAGGCTAAAAGAGAGATCTTGAAAGGACTGGAAAAAATCTATGACAGCTGGAAAATTGAATTAGAAAAATTAAATAAGCCTTATTATTACTATATTTTTAGTTATTACCTATTCAAATCAAAAAAAATATAAAAACCGGTTTAACGATTTGATCTCGAGAAATAATATTCAAAAAGATTTAGGCGCCACCAATATAACAAAGGTAAAGTCATTTGATATAGCAGATGACGTTATAAAGCGAATTTTAAATGAATTGAAAGACTTTGAGAACAAAAACAAATTCCTTCGAAAGGATTTATCATTAAATAATTTAGCTAAAGATTTTAATACTAATAGTGTTTATCTTTCAAAAATAGTTAACCATTACAAAGGACTTTCATTTTCTAATTATTTAAATGATTTAAGGCTAGAATATTGTTTGGAACAATTAAACTCTAACCATCAATTAAGAGCGTATACAATAAAAGCAATTTCTAGCGAGGTTGGATTTAGTAATTCAGAATCTTTCTCTAAAGCTTTTTATAACAAAACGGGAATCAAGCCTTCATTCTATGTAACAGAATTAAACAAATTAACTCGAAATTAATAAATTTCGACTCATTCAATGCTTATTACAATAGCTCATTAAAAATAAATTCATAAAATTGTAATTAACAAAAACATAAAAAAAATCAAAAATCAAAAATTTGCAACTTTCCCGAGTTATCTTTAAAGAACATGTTAACTGTTATTGGGGGTACTAATGGTGGTGATATTATTATAGATAAGAACAAACTTAAAAAGCCTGGCCAAGGTAATACTGAGGATTAATTTTTGCATGTACGAAACAGTTCTAATTATAATGTTATATTAGAACTGTTTTTATATAACCATACCATAGTTTTTAAATAATGATTAATAAAATTTTAGTTACACTGTTCCTGTTTTTGTTTTTTAATTGTTCAGAAAAAAATAAAATTGACAAAGTTTTAACCCCTCCTGCTATAGAGGGTATAAGGGCTGTTGATAATTATTTTGGTAAAGAAGTCGAAGACTTATTTAGAAACATTGAAAACACGAAAGATTCTACAATTATTGTTTGGTACGAAGCTCAAGATAAATATGCTGAAAATTACTTGAATAAAATAGCTGGAAGAGACAGTCTAGTTAGAACATTATTTGAGATTGATAATAGGAAATCTTATAAAATTAGTAAAGTAAGGATTACCGAAAATGATACATGGTTTTATTTAAAAAAAAATATTGATGAAAGCTATTACAAGCTCTACTATAAAAACACCGAAGATGGTGAAGAGTTTTTACTATATGACCCTATATCCTTCAAACCAGAAGCAGGCAATGATTATATTATAAATTACATAAATCCTAGTTGGGATTCTAAATACATTATTGTTTCACTATCACATTCGGAAGAGAGTTGTCCGAACTGATTGTTATAGACATGGAGACTAAAAAACCGAAATCTCAAACAATAGATAATGCTTGGCCTTCAAATTTTTTAGGTGTGAACTGGCTTCCCGATAACTCCGGTATAACGTTCCTTCACTTCCCTAATGGTGATACTTCAGAAACTAAATTCAAGCAAAACTCACAAGCGGTAATCTATTTTCTTAATGAAGACCCTAAAGACCTAAAATCAATCTTCGGAAATAAAACACATTCAAAATTTAATATTAATGAAAACGAATATCCTATTCCTGTGATAAAATCTGCTGAAGATAAATATATTATAGGCTATATTGCTGGGGTAGATACTTATTGGGACGCTTATTATGCCAAAATAGATGACATTAAATTAGGTCGTCTTAATTGGAAACTACTGCATTCAAAAAAGGAGAAAGTAGTTCATAATAATGGTTTCTTTAAGGGTGACCAATTCATTTTCTTATCTGCTAAAAACACTATCAATAGAAATATTCTTTCCGTGACAATGGATTCTTTAGATTTTGAAAAGCCAAAAATAGTTGCAAAGGAAAAAGTTTCAGAAATTATTAATAATTTTGAAATTACGAAGGATGTGATCTACTACACTACTACTAAACATGGGGTAGAGGCTAATTTATACAAAATTGATAGTAGTGGGGAAAAAATGATAGAAACTCCCAAAAAAGCAGGTGAAATTAGCCTTTACACAAAATCCATTAATAGTAATGATTTATGGGTAACTACTCGCGGGTGGGTTAACTCAAACATTCGCTATAAATATCATTATGAAACGAATACGTTCATTGAAGATAATTTATTACCAAAGATGAATTTCCCGAATTTAAAAATTTAATTGCAGATGAAGTTCTAGTAACTGCCCACGATGGTGAAAAAATTCCTTTATCAATCATATACGATAAAAACATAAAAAAGAATAGTAAAAACCCTGTTTTCATTTATTCATACGGTGCGTACGGAGATATAGAAAGCCCTTATTTTTCACCATTAATGTTGAACTTTGTTGCAAATGGTGGTGTTTTTGGTATTGCACATGTAAGAGGTGGTGGCGAAAAAGGAGAAGAGTGGCACAATGGCGGGTTTAAAACAACAAAACCAAATTCTTGGAAAGACCTAATCTCTTGTACTGAGTATTTAATTAATGAGCAATTTACCTCATCTAATCATACAGCAATTTATGGTGGTAGTGCTGGAGGTATAACAATAGGAAGAGCGATGACAGAAAGGCCGGACTTGTTTGCTGTAGCTATATCTGAAGCCGGTTTATTAAATCCATTAAGAATGGAAACTGGTGCTGGAGGTTCTAACTATAAAGAATTTGGTACTGTAAAAGATTCTACTGAATCTATAGGGTTAATAACTATGGATTCTTATTTAAGCATTAAGGATAGCGTTGATTATCCTGCAACCTATTTAACCATTGGTATTAATGATCCATTGGTTAATCCATGGATGACAGGAAAATTTGCTGCTAAATTACAAAATGCAACTACGCTTAAAAGGCCTGTGATGCTTAATGTAGATTTTAATTCGGTCATGATGGTTCTAACGATCAGCTAAAACTATACGAAGAGTGGGCTAATATTTTTTCTTTTGTATTATGGCAAACTGGACATCCTGATTATCAATTAAAAAAATAGAGTTTCCTGTTAAAAAACTAACTAAGCAAATAAGGATAAAATGACGCCATTTAATGAACTCTCTAAATATGGAAAGATTAATGCATTAATAATGGCAGATAGCATATCGAAAACTAAATAAAATGATTCTTGGAATTTAGTATTCTATTATACAAAAATATAGATTGTTTCTTTCTTCATAAATGAAGTGGTTTTAGTAATATTAATTTACGAAAAAGTCTAACTACTGCTGTTTAAATTCTTTTTCTTCTCAGCTTCTTTCTCTTTATTTAGTAAATCATCTTTTAAAGTATTCATGTCTGCACTTATTTTGTTTTCTAGTACGCGTGCATAGATTTGTGTTGTTGCAATTTTTGTATGGCCCAACAACTTAGAAACCGTTTCTATAGGAACGCCATTAGATAAAGTAACGGTAGTCGCAAATGTGTGTCGTGCCATATGAAACGTTAAGTTTTTCTCGGATGCCAACGAAGTTGGCGACTTCTTTTAGAAATACGTTTAGTTTCTCGTTTGTTAATACTGGTAATAGAGAATCGTTTACAGCTGTACTTGGATGGTCTTTGTATTTATTTACAATATCTAATGCTTGTCCTAACAAGGGTACTTTAACTGTTGTATTTGTCTTTTGCCTTTTGGTCATTATCCAATGACCGCCATCGATACTTATTACTAAATTGGTAGGTTTTAGATTCACTATATCTACATAACTAATACCGGTGTAGCAGCTAAAAACGAATAGGTCGCGTACGCGATCTAGACGCTTTGAAACGAAAACTTTGTCTTCAAGATTTTTTAGTTCTAGTTCGGTTAGAAATTCTCGACTTGTCTTGTCATAAGTCATTTTCCATCTTACAAATGGATCTCTATCAATCCACTCTAAATGATAGGCTAGGGTTACTATCTTTCGTAAGCGTTGTATGTGTTTCATTCTCGTATTATTACTTAGCGCTTTGGGATGGCCTACTGGCCATATTTCACATAGAAATAATTCAAAATGACTTAGGAATTCAAAATTGAGTTGGTTGAGGTAAATGTCTGTGGTGTTTTTTTTCTTCTGCAGGAACTTAAATACATAATTTTGTGTAATGCCAAAGTTTCTAATAGAACCAGCTGCGAGGGTATTTCTGATTTTTTGATTGTGATACTCTATGATATTGTTCAGCGTTTTTCCATCCTGGTCGTTCTCTCCTGTATACTCTGCTTTAATTAATTGAGCGGTGATAAGTTCTCCTTTGAATTTTAGGTCTTGATAGATTTGAAAGAGTTTTGTGCTAACTTCTTCAATATAAAGGTTAATTTGTTTCGATTGCGAAGAGGTGCCTTTTGCTTTTTTCTTTTTAGCATCCCATAAGGAAACTGGAACTCGCTTTTTTAAACTAAGGTTCACTCTTTTTCCATCTACAGTAATTCTAATGTAGAGTAGTGCTTCATTGTTAATTGCTCTTGTGGTTTGTAACCGTGAAGAATGTTGAAAACGTGTGTTTTGTGCGCATAGTTGTCGTCTTTAGATATTAAACATCGTTAGGACGAAAGTCAAATCAACTGTACTCTTTTCAAAACTGTTATTTTTCAAAGTGTCTGCTTAGCAGACACTTTGAACTGGAGATAACCGAATAGCAGACATTTAAATTCAAATAGTATCAAATTAAATGTTGTACTAAAAACGTGAAAACCACTCAAATCATAGTGATTGAGTGGTTTTAGTAAGAATTGTAATTCTTTAAAGTGACCTCGACTGGATTCAAACCAGTAACCTCTTGAGCCGTAATCAAGTGCGCTATTCAGTTGCGCCACGAGGCCTTTTTTGTGGGTGCAAATATATTCTTTTTTTATATATTCTTCAAAATAAAAACAGAAAATAAATTAATCTAATGCTTTTTTTGTCACATAGAGCTTCCAGCCAAATATTGCCATCTGAAGTTTGGAGGCTTTACTCAAGTCTAAGCCACGTTTAGTGTAGCTCGGTAAAATGGTTTTATTGAGTTTAGCTAATGTTCTAAATAGTTGTTTTTTCATGTGTAGTGCCCTTTAAAATGACAACTTAGTACCCTTTATTAAAGTAATGACTCAAAATTATAGTTTTAATCATGGATTGCCAAATTTATAAGTGTGTTTTAAAATAGTAAAACTTATTCTAGACTAAGTTTTACTTTTTATGCTCACAACAATATCCATATAATGATATCGATAGTGATTTTGGCTAATGCAATCATAATTTTGGTTTTAAAGGTTAATAATTGTAATCATTTTTAGGATTGTTTTTTGAAGATATATTTTTTGAGCAGTATCTACCAAACAAAAATGCATAAATCAATAGATTTGACTTTACTTATATAAGTAAATAAATCATTTATGTTTTAATAATTAATATTTTGCCTTGTAGTAAGTTATAATTAGTAATTATAATAACGCATTATCATTAATAATTAAAACAATTATAGGGTGATTTTTGAACTGTTTTTTTTAACCAAGGGGCATTTGATTTAAAAAAGCGCTTTTTTTTAAGGTTTCGTTGATTTTAATCTTTAGATGTTAATTGTTTAGCGTATAAAAATTCGACTTGCATTAAGTTGTATATTTGCAAAAAAAAATATGATATGAAAAATCTGCCTTTTATAATTTCATTTCTTTTTGCCTCATACTGCTGGTCCCAAGCAGTGGTTATAAATGAATTAGATTGCGATACGCCTGGAATTGATGATAAAGAGTTCGTTGAGTTGTTGTCTAGCGCTCCTAATTTTTCTTTAGACGGATATGTGTTGGTGTTTTTTAATGGTTCGAATTCGGAGGAGATTCGAGTTATCTTGCCATAGATTTAGATAATTATATTACAGATGTCAATGGTTTACTATTAGTTGGAAGTAACACTGTAACACCTTTTCCTCAGCTAATAATGCCAGCAAACGTGATACAGAATGGCGCCGATGCCGTGGCCATTTATCAAGGGAACCCTACTGATTTCCCGGAGGGAACTCTAGCAACAGAAACCAATCTTATTGATGCGTTGGTATATAGTACAGATGATGCTGAAGATACCACCTTAATGGCATTATTAGGAGTTACAGAACAAATTAGTGAAGGCCCTGGGAATAATACCAATTCCATTCAACGTTTTGATGACAGTGCGGGGAACATAAGCTATACTGCAACAACACCAACACCAAGAGCTTTAAACGATGGAAGTGGTGTGGCATTAAACGGAATTTTAATTACAGTGTCCCAAACACAATATAATGAAGGTGCTATTTTTGATATTACCTTTTCTACAGAACAGAATGTAACTTCAGATCTAAATTTAAATTTTATATTGAATAATGGAGGTTTTAATACTTCAGATTTTACAGGAAACACTTCGGTAACGATACCAACAAACCAAAATATAAGTGCTACAACTATCACTCTCATTGATGATACGGCAGATGAAGGCGATGAAGAATTAAAAATAAATCTTCCTACTGTTCCTTCACGGTTATTTACTGTTAAATAATAATATAAAAATTAGAGTCGTGGATAACGACTTTACTGTAGCTCCCTTTGGTACACCTTTAAACCCTACTTTTGGAGTTGTACAAAGTACGCAACCCACAAACTACTACGATAGTTTAGATGGGTTGTCCGGATCAAATTTAGAACAGGCCATACAAGATATAATTTCAGATCCTAATAGTGTAAGAGCTCAAACCTATAGTGATATTATTGATATTTTAGAAGAAGCAGATCAAAACCCCGCCAATTCTAATCAGGTTTGGTTAGTGTATACCGAGCAGGGACGTGCTAAATTAGATTTTCAAACCACCTCCAATAATACAGGAACATGGAATCGCGAGCACACGTTTCCACGGTCACTTGCAGGGTATCAAAGTATTGATTTGGATGATTTTAGGGATGGAAAGGACGTGTTTTGGACGACCAATGCAGACTCACTGCGTCATGGAAATAGTGATGGACATGCATTGCGCGCCGCCGATGGTCCTGAAAATAGCTCAAGAGGAAACCAGCATTATGGCCAATACAATGGTCCTACAGGAACTGCTGGGAGTTTTAAAGGCGATGTAGCAAGAAGCGTATTTTATTTGCAATTGAGATATAACGGTTTAAGTATAGAAAATGGTTTTCCTAGTACAACTGGTCAAATGGGGGATTTGGCTACGTTGCTGGATTGGCATAGAAATGATCCGCCGGATGATTTTGAGATGAATAGAAATAATGTGGTTTACACGTGGCAGCTAAATCGAAATCCAGTAATAGATATGCCTGATTTAGTGGAATACATCCGGGGGAATAAAATCGGTGAGGTGTGGAATAATACGTTAAGTACTGAAGAATTTTTAACTGAAGCCATTAGGCTTTATCCTAACCCTGTGACTAACCGTTTATTTGTTTCTGGTTTAAAAGGGAGCTATACTATAGATATTTTTTCTTCTGAAGGACGACAATTACAAGCCTATACGAGTGAATACAATACACCTATAGATTTGCAATTGGCTAGTGGTATGTATTTTGCTAAAATTTCATCTCAGGGTAGAACACAAATAAAAAAATTCCTTGTTAAATAGTATCTTCGCCACTTAAAATCTAGAAATGAACTTTATATTAATTATTGCAGGACTCGTTGTCTTAATTTTAGGTGGAAATTGGTTACTAAAAGCTGCTGTTGCGCTGTCTTTAAAATTAGAAATACCAAAAATTGTTATTGGTATGACGGTCGTATCTTTTGCGACCTCTGCTCCGAACTCATCGTGAGTATTAATGCGGCTTTAAGTGGGGCATCAGATTTGGCCTTGGGGAATGTAGTAGGTTCAAACATCGCGAATTTAGGCTTGGTATTGGCTATTACATTGATGTTGTCAAAAATAGATGTAGAAAAAAGTTTTTATAAAACGGACTGGCCTGTGATGATGATTGCCTCGGCAGTTTTGTATTTTTTTGTTGTAGAAGATCAAGTGATCTCTTCTTCAGAAGGCATGGTGTTGTTTGGTTTACTAGTGTTTTTTCTTATCTATTTGTTGCGTTTTCAAAAACCAGCAGTCGTGGTAGATGAAGTTCTAGAAGAAATACCATTGCCACTATGGAAGTCTGTGGCATTTTTGTCATTGGGAGGCCTTTGTTTATGGGGAGGTTCAGAATTATTGATTAAAGGCTCGGTTGCGGTGGCTCAAGATTTTGGTATTAGTGAACGCATTATTGGGGTCACTATTATTTCAGTAGGCACCAGTATACCTGAGTTAGCCGCCTCTGTAATTGCAGTGATTAAAAAGGAAAAAGGCATCTCGTTGGGTAATTTAATTGGTTCTAATATTTTTAATATCCTTGCTGTATTGGGTATTACTTCTATGATAACGCCTGTCTCGGTAACAGATCAGGGCTTGTTAACCAATGATATTTTCTCGGATGTTAGGTTTTTCTTTAGTTATTTTACCCTTAGTTTTTATTCCTAGCAAAATGCGTTTGGATTGGAAAGATGGCTTAATCTTAATTGCCGGCTATGGCTTATTTTTATATTATACTATTACATAAAAAAAGCGATTTTCCAAAATTTTGGAAAATCGCTTTTTATGGATTTAACTATTATCTAATCTAATCGATTTTAGCAGATTTCACTGTTTTTACTATACGACCAGCGATTTTGTAAGGGTCTCCGTTAGAGGCAGGTCTTCTGTCTTCTAACCAGCCTTTCCAGCCTTTTTCTACAGTTATAATTGGGATTCTTATCGAAGCGCCACGATCGGATATGCCATAGCTAAAATCATCGATAGAAGCTGTTTCATGCTCTCCAGTTAAACGTTGGTCATTAAACTCGCCATAAACGGCAATGTGTTCTTTTACAACAGGTCTAAAGGCTTCACATATTTTTTCGTAAATTTCTCTAGAGCCACAAGTTCTTAATGTGGTGTTAGAAAAGTTGGCGTGCATTCCGAGAACCATTCCAATCCATATCTTTACCAAGTGGTTTAGGGTGGTATTCAATATAGTAGCCGTATTGCTCAGTTAATCGATCTAATAAGTATCTCGGCAACCCAAATTTCATCTCCCGCTTTTTTAGCGCCTTTAGCAAATAATTGAAATTCCCATTGTCCGTAAGCCACTTCTTGGTTGATGCCTTCAAAATTAAGTCCAGCAGCAATACACAGATCGGCATGTTCTTCAACAAGTCCTCTTCCATGTGTGTGTCTTCCTCCTACAGAACAATAATACATACCTTGAGGTGCTGGATAACCACCAATAGGAAAGCCTAAGGGGAGTTGCGTTGCCGTATCCATGATAAAATACTCTTGTTCAAAACCAAACCAAAAGTCATTGTCCTCATCTTCAATAGTCGCTCGACCGTTAGATATATGTGGTGTACCATCAGCATTTAAAACTTCAGTCATTACTAGGTAACCGTCTTTTCTAGCGGGATCTGGATATATGGCAACAGGCTTTAATAAACAATCTGATGAACCACCTTCGGCTTGTCTTGTAGAACTTCCGTCGAATGACCAAATTGGACAATCCTCTAATTTGCCACTAAAGTTGTCTTCAACTTTAGTTTTACTTCTCATATTTTGTGTCGGTTTGTAGCCGTCCAACCAAATATACTCTAGTTTAGATTTACTCATAGGTTTTAAATATTGATTTTAAGATGCAAATATAAATCAATTTTAAAATAACCTATAAAAAATGATGGTAAAAAATATAAATTTTATTAATAGTGTGTTGATAACCCTGTTTTTTTTAGGGTGTAATTGTTTTTGTGCAAAATAGTAGGGTTAAATTGATATATTTGTAAAAAATTACATTTATGTCTACATTAAGATTTTTCGCTATAAAGGAGACTTTAAATAGAAAACCCATAAAAATCGTTGAGAAAAAAAGACGCTCAGAGCTCTTTGGTCAAAACGTTTATAATCATTCTAAAATGCGTCAGACACTTACTTCAGATGCTTTCGAAAGTGTGACCAATGCCATTGAAAAAGGCTCAAAGATTGATCGGAACATCGCCGATCAAATTGCTTCAGCTATGAAAGATTGGGCGCTTTCAAAAGGGGTCACCCACTATACCCATTGGTTTCAGCCATTAACAGGTGCGACAGCCGAAAAGCATGATGCTTTTTTTGAAACTATTGAAAATAATGGTGCTATCGAAAAATTTGGAGGCAGCCAATTGGTTCAGCAGGAACCGGATGCTTCAAGTTTTCCAAACGGCGGTATTCGAAATACCTTTGAAGCAAGAGGATATACGGCCTGGGATCCTACTTCCCCAGCTTTTATATATGGAACGACCTTATGTATTCCCACCGTTTTCGTGTCTTATACGGGAGAGGCTTTAGATTATAAAACACCCCTATTACGAGCCTTGCAAGCAGTAGATACGGCCTCCGTTGCTGTCTGTAAATATTTTGATAAAAATGTACGTAAGGTAAATGCGTCTTTGGGCTGGGAACAGGAATATTTTTTAATAGACAGTGCGCTCGTGTCATCCGGACGAGACATATTATTAACGGGAAGAACATTGTTAGGTCACGCGTCTGCTAAAGGTCAGCAATTAGATGACCACTATTTTGGAACCATTCCTAATCGCGCGATGGCCTATATGCGGGATTTGGAGATTGAATGCATGCTATTAGGCATCCCTGTTAAAACAAGACATAATGAGGTGGCTCCTAATCAATTTGAATTAGCGCCTATTTATGAAGAGGCGAATTTGGCTGTAGATCATAATGCTTTATTAATGGATGTGATGGATCGCGTTGCGCAGCGGCACAACTTTAAAGTGCTGTTTCATGAAAAGCCTTTTAAGGGAATTAATGGCTCAGGAAAACATAACAATTGGAGTTTGAGTACAGATACGGGGGTGAACTTGTTAAGTCCCGGAAAAACACCCATGAGCAATTTACAGTTTTTAACCTTTTTTATTAATACGATTAAAGCGGTTTACGATTATGAGGAATTACTTCGCGCGGCCATAGCCTCGGCAAGTAATGATCATAGGTTGGGAGCAAATGAAGCGCCTCCAGCGGTTATATCTGTATTTATAGGAGAACAGCTTACACGCGTTTTAAATGAGTTGGAAAATGTGACCGACGGAAAGTTATCACCACAAGAAAAAACAGATTTAAAATTAAATGTGGTAGGGAAAATTCCGAGAAATACTTTTAGATAACACCGACAGAAACCGAACTTCGCCTTTTGCTTTTACTGGAAATAAATTCGAATTTAGAGCAGTAGGCTCAAAAGCAAATTGTGCCAATCCAATGACGGTATTAAATTCAATCGTTGCCAAGCAATTGATGGCGTTTAAAATTGAAGTGGATAAACTAATCGAAAAGAAAGACCTGAAGAAGGACGAAGCGGTTTTTAATGTGTTAAGAGAGTATATTAAGCAATCAAAAAATATTCTGTTTGAAGGCAATGGTTATGGTGAAGCGTGGGAGAAAGAAGCAAAAAAACGCGGGTTAAGTAATAATAAATCAACACCTGAAGCATTAAAAGTTAAAACTTCCAAAAAAGCATTGGCGCTATATGAGGAGTTGGGCGTTATGAATGCTATAGAAGTTGAAGCACGCTACGAGATAGAAATGGAAGAGTATATCATGCGTATTCAAATTGAAGGACGCGTTTTGGGTGATTTGGCAAGAAACCATATTGTGCCTACCGCAGTAAAATATCAAAACATCCTTATTGAGAATGTAAAAGGTTTAAAAGAAATTTATGGAGAGCGGTTTAAAAAAGTGGGTAAAGCCCAGTTAGACTTAATTGAAGAAATTTCTATCCATATTGAATCTATTAATAATATGGTGACAAAAATGACAAACAACCGTAAAAAAGCGAACGAAATTGTAGAGATTGAAGCGAAGGCGAATGCCTATTGTAATAAAATAAAACCCATGTTAGAAGATATAAGATACCATTGTGATAAATTGGAGTTATTGGTCGATGATGAACTTTGGCCACTTACAAAATACAGGGAGCTCCTTTTTACTACGTAGTGTTCTAAGTAAAATGACGTAGAAGAATAATTTGCTAAAATTTTTAACTGTAGCTTTTTTCTTTCTTTTTTAAACAGTTTAACGGTATTTTTATTGAGGTAATCGAAAAAATGCTAAAAATGTTAAAATTTTAATGGCGTACAAAATTGTTATAGGAATAATTCTATATCTTTAAACTGCTATTAATCAATTTATATTTAACATGAAAAAAGTATTTTTCGGTGCTGCGGCACTATTATTCACAGGCGCAATTTTTGCGCAAAACACATCAACTTCTACGCAATCGGCGACGACCAAAGAGTGTATGTCAGACAAGCAGGAACAAATTTATCATCTGATATTACTCAGAGCAACGGTACAGCTTTAGGCTCTAATAGAGCTATGGTATGGCAAAGAGGCGATGGCAGTTCTTCGGCTATTGATCAGGAAGGCACTAACAATCAGGCGTATGTAGATCAGGCGCAGTTTACTCCTCCAACTGGTGCTTCTTCTACTATTAATCAAGGTAAAAACAATACTGCTAGTGCCGACAATAAAGCGAGCGTGAGACAACATGGAGGAACAGGGAGTGTAGCTACTTTGAATCAGGATGGAGATCTCAACGAAGCGGCAACGCATCAAGATGGTACACTGGGTTCAGTGGCTATCACTCAGAATGGGACGGCTAATAAATCTGTAGTTTTGCAGAGTCTTAGTAGTTATGCGGCGGTTGGAAATGCAGCAACTATTAATCAATGCGGAACCAATAACAAGAGTTATGCTGCTCAGGATGGAGAAAACAATACGTTGTTGGCTAACCAATCGGGTGATGACAACAAGGCAGATCAAATTCAAAATTCTACAGGTGCCGCCGCTGGTAATTATGCATCGGTGAGTCAATCCTCTTCCGGTAACAAAGCGAGACAACGTCAAGTTGGAGGCGGGAATAGCGCTACGGCAGTACAACATGCTATTACTGGGCCTGGTGTTGATAATTATGTTGAGCAAAATCAATATGGTGACAACAATTCAGCGTTTTCAGACCAAGATGGCGACGGAGGCATAGTGCGCCAAGATCAAATTGGAGATAATAACAATGCAACCGTAAATCAATGGGCTGCTGGTACGGGTAATATTGTTTATCAAAGACAGTTGGGTAGTGATAACTCTATTAGCTCTGGTCAATATGGTGGAAGTGACAATATCGTAAGTACGTATCAAGATGATTTAAACACAGGGTTTACAACGCAATCGGGAGATAATAATCAAGCGTTATTGGTTCAAAAATCTCAGGGAGGTGCAGGTCACTTTGCTTCTATTTCTCAAAGTGGTACTGGTAATATGGCAAATGTATTGCAATTAGGTCCAGGTGGAGATTTTGTAGATGACGCTGAAGGCTGTGATTTCCAAGCGCCTAAAGAATTAAATTGTCCAACACCATTGCCGAGAAATTGTTATTGATGCGCCATGTCCAGCACCTTGTATCTAATGGATTATACAGGACAAAGACAAAAGTAAAAAACAACTGATATGATATTAAAAGGAGCGGCTATGACAAGTCGCTCTTTTTATTGGGTAAACTTATGGATTTTATTCCTTTTAAAAATTCAGAAATAGCATTGAAAAGGCTTGTGTTTACTCAAAAGTACGTAAAATTACGTATGTGCATCAAGGATTATAAAATTCAATTTATAGGTTTTTTCTGACGCTAAAATGCATTTCAACGAACATAGTCATAAGCTAGTCGAAAATACTGTTAAAATGTTAAAATTTTAACGAATCTTCAAAAGGAGTATTGATTTAATTCTTTATCTTTGAATTGCTATTAATCAATTTATATTTAACATGAAAAAATTATTTTTTGGTGCTGCGGCACTATTATTCACGGGCGCAATGTTTGCGCAGAACACATCAACTTCTACTCAATCGGCGACGATCAGAGGGTATATGTTAGACAAGCTGGAACTAATTTATCTTCGGCTATTACGCAAGGTAACGGGAGTGCTTTAGGCTCGAACCGAGCTATAGTATGGCAACGAGGAGACGGTAGTTCTTCTGCTATTGATCAAGAAGGTACTAATAACCAAGCGTATGTAGACCAGTCTGATTTCACGCCTCCAACAAGTGCTTCTTCCACAATTAATCAAGGTAAAAATAATACCGCTAGTGCTGATAATAAAGCGCGAGTAAGACAACATGGAGGGACAGGTAGTGTGGCTACTTTAAATCAAGATGGCGATCTTAACGAAGCGTTTACACATCAAGATGGCACATCAGGTACAGTAGACATCACTCAAGATGGTACGGCAAACAAATCGGCGGTGTTACAAAGCCTTCTTAGTTATGCAGCTGTAGGGAATTCTGCAACGATTAACCAAACGGGGACTGATAACAAAAGTTGGGCCTCTCAAGATGGGGATAACAATTCGTTATCTGCGACACAATCAGGAGAAAATAATAAAGCAGATCAATACCAAAATGGTAATGGTAACACGGCTAATTCAACGCAATCGGGTACCAATGGTAAAGTTAAACAAATCCAAGTTGGCGATAACAACATAAATAATCTTGTGTTCCAAACGGGTAATAATAATTATTCAGAGGACAACCAATATGGTAACGGAAATGAGATCTTTAAAGGTCAGCAAGGTGGTGATAACTACGGGCGTATCGATCAAACAGGGGATGATAACTACACGTCTTTTGGACAGTATGGAACAAATAGTAAAGGTTATGTAAGACAACTAGGAAACAATAACAGCATGATTATGGGGCAATTTGCTGGAGATGGAAACATTGCTAGTAGCTACCAAGACGATAACAATACTGGTATAACACAACAAACAGGAAATGATAACCAAGCGTTGTTAGTTCAAAAATCTCAAGGTGGCGCAGGTCATAACGCTGGAATTTATCAAAATGGTAATGGTAACATGGCTGATGTATTACAATTAGGTCCAGGTGGTGATTTTGCTGCTGATGCTGAAGGTTGTGATTTCCAAGAGCGAGTGGAATTAAACTGTCCAACACCTTTACCGGAAATCACAATAGGAGCTCCGTGTCCAGCACCATGTATCTAATTTTAGATATCTGTCAAGGACCATTAGAGTACGTATAGATTTTAAAAATAAATCACAGTACATTAAATAAAAAAAAGGAGGGTGACTATATAGCAAGCACTCTCCTTTTTTAGTTTAATATATAAAAATGAATCAGAATATCGCTTTCATTATAATAGAAACGGAAGATTATGAACCAAAAAACAAATAAAGTAATATGCGGGTTAGTGTTTTGCTTTTTAGTAATGCAGATCAGTGTCGGGCAGACATATTCGTCAGAAGATCCAAATACTAATGAAACAGTAACATTAAACGGTACAAATGTTTCGGAAGGAGTGTTTAATTCTTTTTTCGATACAAATAGTGCACCAACTACAAGACCAGGGAGTGCTGTGTTTTTAACACAAATAGGAGAGGATAATAATGCAAGAGTACAGGTTGTAGCTCAAGCTTCAGACATCAATATTGTGCAAAACGGGAATGACAATGATGTTAATTTGAAATACCAAGTAAAATCTGTGTTTACAGATTTGTATCAAAATGGTAATAACAATTACATTACGGATTATTCTATAGAAACAAATCAGGATATTTCATTAAATTTAAAGCAGAATGGAGATAATTTAAATTTTGAAAGGTTTGGAACCAATGAAATATCAAAAAACATTAAATTCACTCAAACCGCAGCGTCTCCCACGATTATTATTAGGAGTTTTAAATAAAAAATGAATTCGAAACAAACGTTATTTATTCTTGTATTTCTTCTTTTGAGTAACCATGGTTTTACTCAAAAGTATTTTAATAAGGAAGTTAAGGCGGTGATTAAAATAGATCAAACCAGTGAATTTGTGACATTTTCAGCAACAGTTGAGAATTTAACACTTTCAGATTTAAGTTTGCGCTATGAATTTACGGTTTATAAAACCGATACTAACGGTAATACGTCTAATTCTAGACAGGAAAATCGGTTTTTTTTAAAAGGGAGTGATAAGAAAGTATTATCTTCAGTTGATATAAACTCGAATTTGAAAGAGAAAATCATCATATTATTATTAGTATATCCTATTAGTAATGATGAAAAACAGGGGGCTATTGGAAAGGATCGTATAGTAGTCACAGGTAATGAGAATGGAGTGGGACTAAATATTGAATTAAGTAAAGAAAGAGAAGCGGAACTAAAAGCAGAAAACAATTCCGAAGATCAAGACATGGTTTCGAATGATGGGGTTTTCTTAGAAGGTTTGGTCATACAAAA
This sequence comes from Lacinutrix neustonica, assembly GCF_026625145.1. Lineage (GTDB taxonomy): Bacteria > Bacteroidota > Bacteroidia > Flavobacteriales > Flavobacteriaceae > Lacinutrix > Lacinutrix neustonica. The sequence goes on from NZ_CP113088.1 coordinate 3,376,118, forward strand.
AACATTAACGAAATCTGGTCGAGATTTCTACAGGTATTTTTATTCAGAATATTATAATCGACAAATAAAAACAACAAAAAATATTGTCATCCAAGAAGTTCCAGGGCAAAGAAGAAGTACGCGAATATCTGTAAAAATAGATGGGCAAATCGTCCGGCAATTTTTTTCTAGACCAAAAAAAGAATTTTTAAAAGAAATGGCAATAACTGGCTTGCAAAGAAGCCTACGTTATTTACAGCAATTAGAAAAACAAAAAGAAACCTTAAAACGCTATTAATAATGAAACTGAAAGTATTTATATTGCTTTTTTTTATATCCACAACTGGGGTTATAGCACAGCAATTTAGTTATAAACCAACGAATCCAGCCTTTGGAGGAGATACCTTTAATTATAATTGGTTGTTAAGTTCTGCGACTTCCCAAAACGGATTTAAAGAAGCTACAACTCCAAGAACAACCCAATCTGCTCTAGATAGATTTGGAGCCACTTTAAATCAACAAGTATTAAGTCAAATTTCAAGATCATTACTAGCGCAACAATTAGAAAGTGTTGGAAATTTTAGTCAGGAAGGCTCCTTTACCTTTGGATCTTTGAATGTTGAAATATTTGACTCGAATGAAGGCTTGGTCATTAATATCTTAGATACTTCTAATGGAGAAGAAACTCAGGTCATTGTTCCAAATCCTTAATAGAATTTATCTTTATGACAAACTTCCACAAATGTGCAACCTACTTAATTATTTGTTTATTTTTAAGCTCATGTGGCACCTATTTTAATCAGCCATTTACCCAGGAACCGGCTCGAATAGGAGAGCTTTCCAAATCTACAAATATTCTTTTAGATTTACCACCAGCCAAGGATCCAGTCGAAATTGCAGTCTATAACTTTAGTGATCAAACAGGGCAATATAAAGCGGTTGAATCCGGAAGCACGTTTAGTACAGCCGTAACTCAAGGCGCGACCACAATTTTAATAAAAGCCTTAGGAGATTCGGGGTGGTTTATTCCAGTAGAAAGAGAAAATTTTAATAATCTTTCTACAGAAAGAAATATTATTAGAAATACCAAACAAGAATACATGAAAGGCTTAAATCCCAATGAACCGCCGCTACCAGCGTTGTTGTATGCGGGATTAATGTTAGAAGGGGGTATCATTTCTTATGATACTAATATTGTTACAGGGGGTGCAGGAGCAAGATACTTTGGTGTTGGCGGATCTGCAAAATATAGACAAGATAGAATTACGGTTTACTTAAGAGCAGTATCCACCAGTAGTGGTGAAATATTGAAAACAATTTATGTCTCTAAAACTATTTTATCTCAAGCTGTTGATGTGAGTTTATTTCGTTTTGTAAAATTTCAAAGATTACTGGAGGCAGAAACGGGATTTACACAAAATGAACCAGTACAACTCGCCGTAAAAGATGCCGTTGAGAAAGCGGTGCACGACTTGATTGTTGAAGGTATAAGAGATGGGTATTGGTCTACAAAGGATGGAGAAGAAAAAGATAAACAAATAGTCGACCAGTATAATGCAGAAGAGGAAAGGGCTAACCTGACACATTTATATAATAGATTTACTTTTAAAAGACGAACAGAGAATGTAATGCATGTATCTTTTGGCGCTGCATTAATTAATGGTGATTATACAAATGCAGAGTATAAATTAAACACTAGACTGGGTTATAAAAGATATATCAATTCTCATTTTAATCTCAATTTAAATGCCAATACATTTAACCTTGCGAATAAAAACCTTTTTAATAAAAGTTTCGTGTCTATAGATGCCAACGTTGAGTATAATGTGATACCCTTGGATAAGCTGTCTCCTTATATTTACGCCGGAGGGGGAACAAGTGTTTCAAACGACTTTAATAATATAAATCCAAAAATTCAGTTTGGTGCAGGTCCGGAGTATTTAATTACCGATAGAATTGGGCTCACGTTGTACGGAGAAAATAATCTTGTTTTTAGTGACTTAGTAGATGGACTGAAGAGGGGGAAACGTGATGACATGTTTATGCGTGTAGGTTTTGGCTTAAATTTTTACGTTGGTAATTATAATACCAAAAAAGATAGAGAGCGTGCAGCGGAAAAAGTAAGAAAAAAAGAACTCAAGAGAATTAAAAGAGAAAATATCGAAAAAGCATTAAATAATTCAAAGTCTAGACAGGGTGAAGTAGAATTTAAAAATGATAGTCAGAATTAATAAAAAGGAAAAAATGAAAACAATTAAAAAGATACTATTTCTTTCTATTGCTATGCTACTGTTTGCGACTTGTAGTGAAGATCAAATTGATGGCGTTATAGTTGGTTCTATAAATGGTAGGGTTGTAAGCTCAGGAACTAACATTGCTTTAGAAAACGTAAAAATTTCAACCAACCCTTCTTCAAGTACGGTGTTTACTGATGCTGAAGGTAATTTTGTTTTAGATAATATTGAGGTTCAAACCTATTCTGTCCAGGCAGAACTTAGTGGTTATGTAACTTCTTTTGAATCCGTTACTGTAATAGAGGATGCCGCCGCAACGGTTGCATTCGAATTGATAACTTCTAATGCAAATAATCAGCCACCAACAGCGCCTAATCTCGTGTTTCCGGAAGATTTATCCACCGAAGTCGCTTTGGATGTGGAGTTTACATGGGAGGCGTCAGATCCGATTCTAATGATGAGTTATCGTATGTATTAGAATTAAGAAATGGTAATACGAATGAAATAGAATTGTATGAAACCGCTCAGGACACCTTTTATTTAGCGACTAATTTACAATTATCAACAACTTATTTTTGGCAAGTAAAAGTTAGTGATGGTATTAATGATGAGGTGGTGTCTTCTGTTAGCCAGTTTACAACCATAACAGATCCGGAGAACCCCTTGTATTTTGTTAGGGAGGAAAATGGGAACAGTGTGATTTATTCCGGTAAAGAAAGTTTTGATGATGGCGCAACCACTGTAATAGATGTCGATGTTTTAAAACTCACGAGTGAGAACAACAATAGCTTTAGACCAAGAGGGAGTTCATTATTAAATAAAGTGGCTTATTTAAGAAGTGTTGGTGGGAGTACACATCTATTTGTAATGAATAGTGACGGCTCCAATAAACGACAAGTGACCTCGGCGATTCCTGTATCAGGATTTCGAGCAGAACATCTTGATTTTTGTTGGGCACAAAATGCCAGTAAACTGTATTATCCTAATTTTGATAAGTTATATCAAATTAATATAGATGGCAGTGGGGTGTCTCAAATTTATCAAACCACTGATGGTTCCTTTGTCTCAGAAGTTCAAGAAACGTTATTTGATACCGATTTGTTATTATTGAAAACAAATACATTTGATGGTTATAATGCACGAATATTTACTTTTAGGTTATCTACAGGAGTAGAAGAAACAGTAGTAGCTGAAAATTTTTCTGGAGCTTTAGGTGGTATTGACATTACGGCTAATGGAAATCAAATTGTTTATACTCGAGATATCTCAGGTTCAGAGAATGTAGATTACCGACAATTTCAAAGTAGAATTTTTATATTTGATGTCCTAAGTTTAACCAGTACTCAATTACCTACTAATGTTATATTAGGTGATAATGATTTGGATGTGAAGTACTCACCAGATGAAGGGTCTGTGATATTTACACGAGTTTCTAATGCTCCATTGGCAACACCAAGCGTATTCACCTATCAATTTGGTGCCGTTACAGAGGAAAGTCTGCAATTTAGTGAAGGCTCAATGCCGATTGGGATTAAAAAAGTAGGTCTACACCAATGATAAACTTAATTACAAAGAAGGGTACAATAATATTTGTGTGCTTTTTTTTTACAGTTATCTTTGCAACTCAATAGACAATTATGAGTTCGGAAATAAGTAAACGTTATAGTCAAAGAGGTGTTTCAGCATCGAAAGAAGATGTTCATAATGCCATTAAAACCATAGATAAAGGGTTGTTTCCTAAAGCCTTTTGTAAAATCGTTCCAGATTATTTAACGAATGACAATGCGTATTGTCTTATTATGCATGCTGATGGTGCCGGTACAAAAAGTGCTTTAGCTTATATGTACTGGAAAGAAACCGGCGATGTTTCTGTGTGGAAAGGGATTGCTCAAGATGCTTTAATAATGAATATTGACGATTTATTATGCGTGGGTGCTACTGATAATATAATGCTATCTTCAACCATAGGCCGAAATAAAAACCTGATTACGGGCGAGGTTATTGCAGCCATAATTAATGGAACCGAAGAATTAATTGCCGATTTGAAAAAGCACGGGGTCACCATCCATTCCACAGGAGGAGAGACGGCAGACGTTGGTGATTTGGTGCGCACTATTATTGTTGATTCAACAGTAACCGCTAGAATGAAACGAAGCGATGTAATTGATAACTCAAACATCAAATCGGGAGACGTTATTGTTGGTTTAGAAAGTTTTGGAAAGGCAACCTACGAAAAGGAATACAATGGTGGCATGGGAAGTAATGGTTTAACTTCTGCACGACATGACGTGTTTCATAAATATTTAGCTGAAAAATATCCGGAAAGCTTTGATGCTGCTGTGCCGGAAGATTTGGTATATTCAGGTCAAATGAAATTAACAGATGCCATTGAAAATAGTCCTATAAATGCAGGGAAATTAGTGCTGTCTCCTACACGAACCTATGCACCTATAATTAAAGAAATACTTTCAAAATATTCAAGTGATACCATTCACGGTATGGTCCACTGTTCCGGTGGCGCCCGGACAAAGATTCTTCATTTTATTGACAATCTTCATATAGTAAAAGATAATATGTTTCCTGTGCCCCCCTTGTTTAAATTAATTCAAGAGCAGTCGAAAACAGACTGGAAGGAAATGTATCAAGTGTTTAATTGCGGACACCGAATGGAGCTATATACTTCATCTGAAGTGGCAGATGCCATTATTGAAATATCAAAAAGCTATCATGTTGATGCGAAAGTCGTAGGTAGGGTGGAAGCTTCCAAGACCAAAAAACTAACAATAAAAAGTGAATTTGGTGTTTTTGAATATGAATAAAACCCTTTTTTAATTAAGGCTGTTTTTTGAGTCAAAAACTGTTAATTTATGAGTTTTGAAGAAGAATGTCTAATAACCAATTTTTATTATTTTTAATTTCAATAGCCCCACTTTTTAAGCGCGATATTGACTTTCTTTTAGTATCATGAACAAAGTAGTATTAGTAATGGCAATTACTTTTGCCCAATTAAGCCTAGCACAAGCTCCAATAGTTACTGTAAAGAACGATACAGTAAATTTAACATCTAAAGATACAGTAAAAACGACTTCTCCATGGAAGCAAACCAATGTAGGAAGCTTGGATATTAACGAAGTTACTTTTGTAAATTGGAATGCAGGAGGAAGTAATTCTATTTCTGCTTTAACAGGTTTGGTTTCAAATTTAAAATACAAGTACAAGCATTTGAATTGGAATAATTTAATGCGGGTGCGTTATGGCGTTAATAAGCAGGAAAACCAAAGACTAAGAAAGACCGAAGACGAGTTTGAACTCAGTTCTACATTGGGTTACAGAAAAGATACCATAACGAATTGGTATTATTCTGCGCGATTTAATTTTAAAACACAGCTTACAAATGGTTATAAATATCCAGATCGAGAGAATGAAATTTCTAGATTAATGGCGCCAGGGTATTTGTTTATTGGAGGCGGTGCAGAATACGGTAAGAACCTAGAAAAATTATCGCTTTATATTTCACCACTTACTATTAAAGGCACATTTGTTCTGGATAAAACATTGTCTAATACGGGAGCATTTGGTGTTACGCCGGCCGTTTATGACGCAGAAGGTCATGTTTTGAAAGAAGGAGAACGGGTACGAACAGAAATGGGAATTTTGTTTACTAGTACTTTTGAAACAGAAGTGTTTGAAAATATTCAAATTAAAAATGTTTTTAGTTCATATACCGACTATCTTAAAGATTTTGGAAATATAGATATCGACTGGGAATTGGTTTTAAATTTAAAAGTAAACCATTATGTTCGCGCCACTTTGGGCTCTCATATAAAATATGATAATGACATAAAGGTGCAGGAGGAAACAGAAGTTAAGGATGTATTTGTAGAGCGTGGTGCAAAATTACAATGGAAACAGCTTTTAGGTGTTGGTGTCATTATAGAGTTTAGTTAGCTCCGGAATAGTACACAAATCCTGATACTTTTTAATTGACTTATTTATGTCAGTGACTGAAGTGGTATTATACATTTTAGGTTATAAATATTGATATAAGATTTAAGCAGTTTATTACTTGTTTGCGATTCAAGTGTAAACGAAATAAAATAGCAGTGTTCGTGAAAACGCTTAGGAACTATATTGATGGCGGATGTAATGTTTGGTATCTCTTATAATTTTCTTTGGCTCACTGTAACATTAATATAAAATAAAAAATAAACCGTATTATAAATACAGGTTTTATCTTAAAGGAAAACAAAAAAAAGCTATTTCTATTTTTATGTGTTTGTTTCTTAAAATGTGATAAATTGCTGAGTCAGTGTTCGTGAACATAGAAATAAAAAGTAAGTGCCAGTTTTTTGAGTATTCATTTTTATTTTATTACATTTAAATACATTAATAGCTAAACTAACGCCAGTGTTAAAAAAAGTGCTTATTATTCTTACAGTAATATTAGTACTTATTAATTTCTATATAATTAATTCTTTTGGTTATTTTGAGAGACGATGGATTCGATTAATTTCAATAGGATGTTATGTTTTCGTTTTTTTTATTTTTAAAGGTTATAAAGAAAAAAAAATAGGAATAATATTACTTCTTTTATCAACAGTTGATGTGTTAGGGCTGTTTTACGAATATGGCTTAATTGATATTATTGGTCCTGTTGTAAAATTAACTGCCTACCTCTTAATAATCAGTGAAGTGATAAAAAAAGTCAAAATTAAGAACATTAATAAGCCTGTTACTCTGTTTTTTATTATCGTAGTTCTACTCAATGTCTTACTTGTTTTTCAAACGGTATGGGCTACTTTTTTAAGGATGGAGGATTACGCCGAAAGTGTCGTGTATCTATTTTACGGTGCTGTAAATGTTGCGGCTTGCATTGTTGCCTTAAACTATAATTTTATTTACGGTACTAGGCACTCCATATATTATTTATATCTTGTTTTTTCTTTAATATTATCAGATGCTTCTTGGTTTATTGGCTATTATCTAAATTATACAAACGCCTTTTATTTTGATGTGTTATTTTACCTTTTAGCGTCTTGCTTTTTAATAATTTATGCATTAGACACAAACAAAAATGAGGAGGTTCTCTTAGAGGAATAGCACTTATATAAATCCTTTAATCAATAATAAAAAGCTACATGTTAGAATGCAGTCTATGAGGTAGAGCGCCATCAAGAGTTTGAAATTGGAAATACCAACCATTTTATAAAACCCTAATTTTTTACGAATGCCTCTGTCACTAATCATGAGTGAAAAGATAGCAATCAGAAAAAATTTTGTTAATAGTGCAGGGATAATTTCCGGACTAAATATTAGTAATATAATTGTCGTAATAAAAGACCATAAGGTAAGAGGTCTATAATAAAATAGTATGGCGCGAAATTGGTGTAACATCTATTTTTATAACGTTAAAACAACAGGAATATTTTTCAAAAATTGAAACAGGTTAGAAACTATTGCAAGTTCATAAATTATCGTATTTTTGTTTCACAATTTTTAAAATAGATGTTAGAGAAATTACAAATAGTAAAACAACGCTTTGATGAGGTTAGTGATTTAATCATTCAGCCTGATATAATTACAGATCAAAAGCGTTATGTTGAACTAAATAGGGAATATAAAGACTTGAGAACGCTTATGGATAAGCGGGAACTCTACTTAGAATTTACTAATAATTTAGCGGAAGCTGAAGAAATAATTGCAGACGGAAGCGATGCCGAGATGGTAGAAATGGCCAAAATGCAGTATGAAGAAGCTAAAGTGGGGATTCCTAAGTTAGAGGAAGAAATAAAACTGCTATTAATACCCAAAGATCCTCAGGATGCTAAAAATGCAGTAGTAGAATTACGTGCAGGAACAGGGGGGATGAAGCTAGTATCTTCGCAGGAGATTTATTTAGAATGTATACCAAATACTGTGAAGGTAGAGGTTGGAAAGTGGATACGGTGGATTATAGTGAAGGTACAAACGGCGGGTTTAAAGAAATTCAATTCGAAGTCTCAGGTGACGATGTTTACGGCACTTTAAAGTTTGAAGCCGGTGTGCACCGTGTACAACGAGTACCACAAACAGAAACACAAGGCCGTGTGCATACTAGTGCTGCAACCGTTATGGTTTTTCCGGAAGCAGAAGAATTTGACGTTGAAATTAACCCTAGAGATGTGAGAGTAGATTTCTTTTGTTCGTCAGGACCAGGTGGGCAATCGGTTAACACGACCTATTCGGCAGTGCGATTAACACACATTCCAACAGGTTTAGTAGCCCAGTGTCAAGATCAAAAATCGCAACATAAAAACAAAGAGAAAGCCTTTAAAGTATTACGTTCTCGCTTGTATGATATGGAGTTAGCTAAAAAGATGGAAGAAGATTCGGCGTTACGGGGTACCATGGTAACCAGTGGTGATCGAAGTGCAAAAATTAGAACCTATAACTATTCGCAAGGCCGTGTAACAGATCATAGAATTGGTTTAACATTATACGATCTATCAAACATTGTAAATGGAGACATTCAAAGAATCATAGATGAATTGATGTTGGCTGATAATACTGAAAAGTTAAAAGCTAACAGTGATATTATGTAGTTTATAAGCCTCTTCATGAGGCTTTTTTTTAATAAAATTTTTAATTTTGTCATTCCGTGCCTGACGCGGAATCCTAAACCAAAATCCTAAATACAAAACAGTTTCCTCATTTGGAGGATAAGGCGGTAAAAATGACAACACAGCAACTCATTACACAAATTCATAAAAAAAAATCCTTTCTATGTATAGGATTGGATGTCGATTTAAATAAAATACCCCATCATTTGTTGGAACTGGAAGATCCAATCTTCGAATTTAATAAAGCGATTATAGATGCCACACATCACCTTTGTGTCGCCTATAAGCCAAACACCGCTTTTTATGAAGCTTATGGTATTAAGGGCTGGCAATCACTAGAGAAAACGATACACTATTTAAATCAAAATCATCCGGAAATCTTCACAATTGCAGATGCGAAACGCGGAGACATAGGGAATACCAGTACGATGTATGCCAAAGCTTTTTTTGAGGACTTAGCATTCGATAGTGTTACGGTGGCACCTTATATGGGAAAAGATTCGGTGGAGCCTTTTTTAGCCTTTAAAGAGAAGCACACCATCTTGTTGGCGTTGACTTCGAATGCCGGTGCTTTCGATTTTCAAACCAAAGCTCTTGATGGAAAGGAACTCTATAAACTAGTATTAGAAACGTCAAAAAACTACAAAAATTCAGAAAATTTAATGTACGTCGTTGGTGCGACAAAAGCGGAGTACTTCGCAGATATTAGAAAAATAGTACCTAATAGTTTTCTATTGGTACCAGGAGTTGGCGCACAAGGAGGAAACTTGCAAGAGGTTTGTAAATATGGAATGAGCGACCATGTAGGATTACTAATTAATTCCTCAAGAGGAATTATTTACGCTTCGAATGAAACAAACTTTGCCGATGCTGCAGCACATAAAGCTAAAGAATTGCAACATCAAATGGAAGTGATTTTAAAGCGCTAATAGCCTTTATTAGTCTTAATAGTAGATAGGCTTCTTGTTAATAGTGTTTTAATGGATATAAAAGATCAAATAGGAAGACCAATAACTATCGAGAACACACCAAAACGAATCGTCTCACTGGTGCCGTCTCAAACCGAATTACTTTACGATTTAGGCCTTGAGGAGGCTATTGTAGGTATTACCAAATTTTGTGTACATCCGTTTCATTTCAAGAGTACCAAAACGGTTGTAGGGGGCACTAAAAACATCAATATAGATAAAATAAAAGCATTACAGCCAGATATTATTCTGTGTAATAAAGAGGAAAACACGAAAGCCATTGTGGAAGCCTGCGAACAAATTTGTGCCACCCATGTTTCAGATATTGTCACGATAAGAGATTGTATTGCGCTCATTAACCGGTATGGTGTGCTTTTTAATAAAAGAACTCATGCTAAAAAAATTAGTGATAAAATTGAATTTAATTTAAGTGATTTTCAAGCTTATATCAAAGAAAAGCCCCTATTAAAAGTGGCCTATTTTATCCGGAGAGAACCCTGGATGGCGGTAGGTAGCAATACCTTTATAAACCACTTATTGCAACTCAATAATTTTGAAAATATTTACGCGAATCTAGAGCGCTATCCCGAAGTAGAACTCCAAAAAATACAGCAAGAGGGGGATCCGGAACTTATTCTGTTATCAAGTGAACCTTATCCGTTTAAAGAAGAACATGCTTTTGAAATAGACAGGCATTCGCATCATGCAAAAACTGTCTTTGTCGATGGGGAGTATTTTTCTTGGTATGGCTCAAGATTAGTTAAAGCTTTCAATTATTTCAAAGCACTAAGAAATAGGTTGTGAGTGGTCTCTAGATAAAAACTTAATCTGATTTAATTTATGAAGTAATTTCATTGCTTTAAATTCAGAATGATCACTAAGGGCATGATCTGTTTGGCTTAAATTATAGGCCTGCTCAACCAATTGCTTGTAACGTTTGTTGAGTTTTTGTTGATGACTTGTTAAAAGATCTTTGCGACTCATGATGCTGATTTTAAGTCTTTTAAATGTACATTAAATATTGATAATTAGCAACTTATAATTATTTATTTTGCTATATTACTTTACTTTTTTTGGATATTAATAAAAAAAACCAGCCTTTATGAGTTTAAAGATTGGTTTTTTAAACGATAATAATAAATTAACTAACTCAAGTCGTGTGAGAAAACTACTTGTTTTCCAAAAGTACTGTATAGGTTAGTTTTTAATGTTATGGGAATATTACATTTATATTATCTAAAGGATGTCATTTAAATGTTCGTGTTATGAAACTCATTGTTTTTTGTTTTACGTTGTTCCTTTTTAATACCATAGTGGCTCAGGAACAATGCCCTTGCTGTACAGAGCAACATGCAGCATTCGACTTCGGATTGGAACTTGGGAGGTCAGGAACCCTGATGGCTCAATGGCTGGTAAAAATGTAATAGAAAAAATTCAGGATAAGTGTGGATTAAGAGAACGGTGGACGAGTGCCACAGGGAATTATACGGGGTCGAGTACTAATTTTTATAACCATAAAACAAAGCAGTGGGAGCAACTCCGGATAGATAACAAAGGTGAAAGTTTAAAACTAAAAGGTAGTAAGAAAGGAAATCAAATGATTTTACAAACCGATGAAGAAAACAATGCCAATGGAGAACCGTATATTCATCGTATCACCTGGACGCTTAATCCGGATGGTTCTGTACAGCAGCTTTGGGAAACGATAACCAACGGAAAAGACATCAGCATAGCCTTTGACGGATGGTATAAGAGGATTTAGTTATATAAGGCTATCAGTGCTCTTACCAAAAAAATCAAACAAATTTAGATTTTATATCTAATCCTGTAAAGCAAAGACTTTTCTTAGTAGTTCTGTAGTACGAGCGCTTACCCGTTCTCTAATTTGTAACTCTTCAACAGCAATCATGGTATAGACGCCTTTTAATGCTTCGGTAGTTACATAATCGGTTAAGTCAGGATTGACATTGCTTGTAAAAGGGATCGCATTATATTTATTAATGAGGTTCTCCCAAATTTGGTCTGCACCAACTTTGGCGAAACTCGTTTTAATGACAGGATTGAATTTGTTGTATAATGCGGTTTGCGTTCTGTTACTTAAATACTGTGTTGCCGCATCGTTACTTCCTAATAAAATGTTTTTAGCATCATAAAAGGTGATGCCTTTAACAGCATCAATAAAAATAGGAGTGGCTTCTCCAACAGCATCTTCTGCAGCACGATTTAAAACTTTTAATCCTTCGTCAGCTAGGTTTCCTAAACCAATGTCACGAAGGGCTTTGTCTACCTTTTGTAGTTCTTGAGGCAATAGAATTTTTACCAATTCATTTCTATAAAAACCATCTTCAAGCGTTAGTGTACTCACTTGCTTATCAATACCCAAATCTAAGGCCTGACGTAACCCATTGGCAATATCTAATTGAGAAACGCCACCAGCTTGTGGTAATTGGTTAACAACGTCCTGAAGTTCTGCGCAAGCGGTAAAGATGAAAACAGTAAATATTAATAAAATTTTTTTCATGATGATTTTGTTTTAAATTGGAAATATTGAAGTCTAAGATAACACTATTTTGGATGTGTTTTTTTTAAAATAAAAAACAATGGCGCTCGCTAGCTCTTTTATCTATAATTCCACAAAAAAAAGAAGCGCTTTTCAAAAACAGAGTCAATTGCTAGCCATTATTTTCGAACCTCAATATCAAGAAAAAATCACGGTTTTATTATTAAATACCATCACTTTTCTTGCGATGTGGAGTTTTATAGCATTGGAGAGAACAATTTTTTCAAGATCACGCCCTTTAGAAATTAGATCTTTTATAGCATGTGTATGTGACACCCTTGCGACATCTTGTTCAATTATTGGTCCAGCGTCAAGAGCTTCCGTGACGTAATGACTCGTGGCTCCAATGATTTTCACCCCACGTTTATAAGCCGAATGGTAAGGTTTTGCGCCCACAAATGCAGGTAGAAATGAATGGTGAATGTTAATCACTTTATTGGGAAATTTATGAATCACGTTGGTTGATACAATCTGCATATAACGAGCTAAAACGATAAAGTCAATGTTGTGTGTTTCGCAAAGCCTAAGTTGTTGGGCTTCAGCTTCACGGTTTGCTGTCTTTGGTTACAGGAATGTGATAGAATGGAATGTTAAAACGGGCTGCAATCGGTTTTAAATCATTGTGGTTACTTATAATAAAAGGGATCTCGGCATGGAGCTCACCGGAGTTATGCCGCCCAAGAATATCAAACAAACAATGGTCGTATTTTGAAACAAATAGCGCCATTTTTGGCTTGTAATCAATATCATAGATACGCCATTTCATTTTAAATTTTTCAGCCAATACACTATTGAAATCAGCTTTAAAGGCCTCCATGGTAAAGGAATGAAATTCACTTTCTAAACGCATAAAGAAAATATTCTCGGTCTCTATCCACATGCTGATCGATGTAAACAATGTTTCCATTTGTGTTGGCTATAAAATTGGTGACCGCAGCTATAATACCAGCTTGATCGGGACAATGTATTAATAAGGTGATGTTTTTCATCGAACAGTTTTTTTTCTTTGGCTTCGGCTTTTATGTGGCGTGCTTCATGTCCTTTTTTAAAATTAAAAAGGTAAATGGGGCTTATTAGCTTAAGACTAAGTTAAACTAAAAGCAGAACCTATTTTTATGCAATGAAAGTTTTATATAATTTGAGATAAATACTCATAATTTTTGAATATTCCGTAAATTGCAAGCTCAAAATAGATTACATTTTAAGAATGACACAAGCAACACCTTATAAGCCAAAACATAAAGTAAGAATTGTAACCGCAGCAGCTTTATTTGATGGGCATGATGCCTCAATAAATATCATGCGACGTATTATCCAATCTACAGGAGTGGAAGTCATCCATCCGGGGCACGATCGTAGTGTGGATGAGGTTGTAAATACTGCGATTCAAGAAGATGCAAATGCTATTTGTTTAACTTCCTATCAGGGCGGTCACAATGAGTACTTTAAGTATATGTATGATTTACTTAAGGAGCGTGGCGCGGAGCATATTAAAATCTTTGGCGGCGGCGGTGGCGTTATTTTGCCTTCAGAAATTAAGGCGTTAATGGATTATGGGATTTCACGAATATATTCACCGAGATGATGGTCGTGAAATGGGGTTACAAGGCATGATTAATGATTTAGTGGAACAATCAGATTTTGCTGTGGGCGATACCTTAAATGGCGAAATCGATCGTTTGCCAACTAAAAATCCAAAAGCCATCGCTCGAATTATTTCTTCAGCGGAAAACTTCCTGAAGTAGCTAAAGGCACGTTAGAAAAGATTCATATAAAAAATAAAAATTCTAAAACTCCAGTCTTAGGCATTACAGGAACAGGAGGTTCTCGGTAAGTCCTCTTTAGTTGATGAACTGGTGCGTCGTTTTTTAATAGATTTCCCTGAGAAAACGGTAGGTTTAGTCTCGGTCGATCCTTCAAAACGTAAAACTGGTGGGGCATTGTTAGGCGATCGTATTCGTATGAACGCCATTAATTCTCCAAGGGTATACATGCGTAGTTTAGCAACGCGACAATCTAATTTAGCCTTATCTAAATATGTAAATGAAGCCGTTGAAGTTTTAAAAGCGGCCGAGTATGATTTAATTATTTTGGAAACGTCTCGGTATTGGCCGAGTGATACTGAAATTATTGAGCATAGTGATGTCGCACTTTATGTCATGACTCCTGAATTTGGTGCAGCAACTCAATTGGAAAAAATAGACATGCTTGATTTTGCAGATTTAGTGGCTATTAATAAATTCGATAAACGTGGTTCTTTAGATGCGTTGCGCGATGTGAAAAAGCAATACATGCGTAATAATAATTTATGGGATGTACCACAAGAAAAATTACCTGTATATGGCACCATAGCCTCTCAATTTAACGATCCAGGAATGAATACGCTTTATAAGGCGATTATGGACAAATTAGTGGAGAAAACAGAGAGTGATTTAAAGTCAACGTTCGAAATTTCTAAGGAAATGAGCGAAAAAATCTTTGTAATTCCGCCAAGTAGAACACGCTATTTGTCTGAAATCGCTGAAAGTAATCGCGCCTATGATAAAACGGCAACCGCACAAGTGGAAGTCGCGCAAAAACTTTTCGGAATTTATAAAACAATAGAATCTGTTTTAGAAGTTAAACCGGAATTGGATAAAGCAGGGATTGCTTCAGAATCTATAACGACGAAAGGAGAGAACCAAGATTTTATTAAACTTTTAGTGGGTGAGTTTGACCGGGTAAAACTAAATTTAGATCCTTACAATTGGGAAGTGATTACCGGTTGGGATGAAAAAGTGAATAAATATAAAAACCCAATCTATTCGTTTAAAGTTAGAGATAAAGAAATAAAAATAGAAACCCATACAAAATCACTCTCTCAAACCGATATTCCAAAGGTGGCATTACCAAAGTATGAAGCTTGGGGAGATCTTTTAAAATGGTGTTTACAAGAGAATGTGCCAGGAGAATTTCCGTATACCTCAGGACTATACCCTTTTAAAAGAACCGGTGAAGATCCAGCACGTATGTTTGCAGGTGAAGGTGGACCGAGAACGTACTAACAGGCGTTTTCATTACGTGAGTGCTGGATTGCCAGCGAAACGCTTATCAACCGCGTTTGATAGTGTTACCCTTTACGGAAATGATCCGGATTATAGACCAGATATTTATGGTAAAATTGGAAATGCAGGGGTGTCGATTTGCTGTTTGGATGATGCTAAAAAACTGTATTCCGGATTTAATTTAGCACATGTGTTGACCTCGGTAAGTATGACTATTAATGGGCCTGCGCCAATGTTATTAGGCTTTTTTATGAATGCCGCTATAGATCAACAATGTGAGCTTTATATTAAAGAAAACGGACTAGAAAAAGAAGTAGAGGCTAAAATAGCAACGCTTTATAAAGGTCAAGAGCGTCCAAAATATAATGGAGATCTTCCGAGAAAGTAATGATGGTTTAGGCTTGATGTTATTGGGAGTGACTGGAGATCAAGTATTACCGGCAGCGGTTTATGCTGAAATTAAAAAGAATACCATAGCTCAGGTTCGTGGTACGGTACAAGCCGATATTTTAAAGGAAGATCAAGCACAAAATACTTGTATTTTTTCGACTGAATTTGCCTTACGTTTAATGGGTGATGTGCAAGAATATTTCATTGAAAATAATGTGCGTAATTTTTATTCGGTATCTATTTCGGGATACCATATCGCTGAAGCAGGAGCCAATCCCATAACGCAGTTAGCACTTACATTATCTAATGGATTTACCTATGTTGAGTATTACTTAAGCCGTGGTATGGACATTAATAAGTTTGGTCCAAATTTATCGTTCTTTTTCTCTAACGGTATTGATCCGGAATATGCAGTTATTGGTCGTGTTGCTCGAAAAATATGGGCAAAAGCCATGAAGCATAAATATGGTGCAAACGCGAGAGCCCAGATGTTAAAGTATCACATTCAAACCTCCGGACGAAGTTTGCATGCTCAGGAAATCGATTTTAATGACATCCGTACAACCTTACAAGCCTTGTATGCGATATACGACAATTGTAATTCGTTACATACTAATGCTTACGATGAAGCGATTACAACACCAACAGAAGAGTCTGTACGTCGCGCCATGGCCATTCAATTGATTATTAATAAAGAATTAGGATTGGCTAAAAATGAAAATCCAATTCAAGGGTCTTTTATTATTGAAGAGTTAACCGATTTAGTGGAAGCGGCAGTATTAACAGAATTTGATAGAATAACAGAAAGAGGTGGCGTTTTGGGTGCTATGGAAACCATGTACCAACGCTCTAAAATCCAAGAAGAAAGTTTGTATTACGAAACGTTAAAACATAACGGTGAGTTTCCTATTATAGGTGTGAATACCTTCTTAAGTTCAAAAGGATCGCCAACGGTAATCCCTAAGGAAGTGATTCGTGCTACTGAGGAAGAAAAGGAATTTCAAATTAAAACGCTTCAAAATTTACATCAGTTTCATGACACCGAGGCCTTGTTAAAAAACCTGCAGCAAAAGGCCATTAACAATGAAAATATCTTTGAAGCTTTAATGGAGGTTTGTAAAGTGTGTTCCTTGGGAGAAATTACAAACGCATTATTCGAAGTAGGAGGACAGTATAGGAGAAATATGTAAGCAGAGAACCACTTTTTGCTTTTCGCAAAACGTGTGTGAATCGCTTATGCTGAGCGCAGACGAAAGTATCTCAGAGAACCACTTTTTGCTTTTCGCAAAACGTGTGTGAATCGCTTATGCTGAGCGCAGACGAAGTATCTCAGAGAACCACTTTTTGCTTTTCGCAAAACGTGTGTGAATCGCTTATGCTGAGCGCAGACGAAAGTATCTCAGAGAACCACTTTTTGCTTTTCGCAAAACGTGTGTGAATCGCTTATGCTGAGCGCAGACGAAGTATCTCAGAGAACCACTTTTTGCTTTTCGCAAAACGTGTGTGAATCGCTTATGCTGAGCGCAGACGAAAGTATCTCAGAGAACCACTTTTTGCTTTTCGCAAAACGTGTGTGAATCGCTTATGCTGAGCGCAGACGAAAGTATCTCAGAGAACCACTTTTTGCTTTTCGCAAAACGTGTGTGAATCGCTTATGCTGAGCGCAGACGAAAGTATCTCAGAGAACCACTTTTTGCTTTTCGCAAAACGTGTGTGAATCGCTTATGCTGAGCGCAGACGAAAGTATCTCAGAGAACCACTTTTTGCTTTTCGCAAAACGTGTGTGAATCGCTTATGCTGAGCGCAGACGAAAGTATCTCAGAGAACCACTTTTTGCTTTTCGCAAAACGTGTGTGAATCGCTTATGCTGAGCGCAGACGAAAGTATCTCAGAGAACCACTTTTTGCTTTTCGCAAAACGTGTGTGAATCGCTTATGCTGAGCGCAGACGAAAGTATCTCAGAGAACCACTTTTTGCTTTTCGCAAAACGTGTGTGAATCGCTTATGCTGAGCGCAGACGAAAGTATCTCAGAGAACCACTTTTTGCTTTCCCAAAACGTGTGTGAATCGCTTATGCTGAATTGATTTTGGGATCTTATAATAGAGTTTATTATAGAAAATGTTTTAAAGTGTTTTGATTTACCTTATAATATCAAATGATGATATGCATAAAAAGCTGATCCTAAACGTGTCAGCTTTTTTGTTTTAAATGAAATAAAGTAGGCATTCCATTAATGTTTGAAAGTATTTGACTCAATGCTTTAAAATTATTTCCATCACTTATTAATGAGAAGATTTTAAAACAATCTACAACACCATCATGCAAATCTGCTATTGAAATTTAAAGATAAGTAAGTCCGCCATTGGTGGCCGTTTCAAAATGCCTAAAAATGAAATATCAAAGAATGCTACAAAATCACAACGGTTGTAATCGTTAAAATAGATGTGGCTTGCGAATTTTAGAATGCTTATTGGTTTGCTAAAACCTTTTCCGAAAAGGCAGCACTTACGAATTAGAAAAATTATTATACAGAATTACGAGTAATAACATAGTTTTAGAGCAGTAATTTGTGAAAAAAATTATAAAATTTAGAATGCTTCGTCAATAGTTTATTGTCTAAGGTGAAATGTTGCTTTTCGATTTATAATTGAAAATGAGGTCATTTGAATTTTATATATTTTATTGCATTATTTATGGTGTTTTAACATAAAAGCAAATTTATTTTTAAAAAAAAAGTCTATAATAAATATTATTATGTATCTTTAAATAAATTAAAACCCTTATCACAATGATTAATCCTACTTATTACCACCTCAACACTCCCTTTTTGTTATCCCTTTACTCAATAAAAACATGATATCATTTTATTTTTTGTTTGTTACAATTAATTAGTGCTATCTAATTCGTGAATAACAAGTAAAAAATTAAGATTTTATTTATTAAAATTTGAGAGTAAATCGAATAAGGATATTAGTTTAAAAAAAGAATAAACAATCTACAACATTCTTATTTTAAATAATATAAGAGCACAAATGAAATAAAAATGCTCTTATATCAAACCTTCATTCATTAAAATAAATTTACTGTTCCTAAATGTGTATTACTAATAATACTACACGAACCCCCGCTATTTAATTACAACTTTATTACTATTTAATTTATTAAATGGACAAGGCGACTTGTGTTATTTAATAGCGATTTAGTAGTGATGCATGATAATAATACAAACACAGATTTGTATAAAAAAATAGTAAAAAAACATAGAAACATAGACTTACTTAAAATATAATCCCTACTAAAATTAACAATCATGAAAAAAAACGTTTTATTAATTATCATTAGCTTACTTAGTTTAAATAGCTATAGTCAAACAGGTTCAGAAATATTAGAAGAAGCAAACTGGCTTGAAAATTGGACGAACTTTAAACCCGCAAAGGAAGAGTATAGAAAAGCTGATAAAATACTCCTTGGATTAATTACAGACAATACAACCTTGTCAAATAGACATACTTATTTATTAAAAGGGAGTGTTTATGTAACCAATAATGCTACTTTAACAATAGAGCCTGGAACAGTAATAAGAGGGGATTATGAGTCCTATGGAACATTGGTAATTACTAAAGGAGCAAAAATAATTTCTGAAGGAACACATTTAAACCCTATTGTCTTTACTTCCAATAAGGAACGTTCCCGGAGGAAACCAGGAGATTGGGGTGGCCTTATAGTTATGGGTGATGCTCCAATTAATACGTTTGGAGGTGTTAGTGGACTGGATTTCGGTATACAACCAAAATTTTCTATTTATGGTGGAGAAAATGCAGAGAGTTCATCCGGTATTCTAAAGTATATACGAATAGAATATAGTGGACGAAGTGCGAGTTCAGATAAAAAATTAAGTGGTATTCTGTTTGCAGGTGTTGGAAGTAAAACAATTATAGAAAATATTCAAGTAAGTTTTGCCAGTGATGATTCTTTTGAGTTTTATGGTGGTAATATAAAAGTGAATAACTTAGTGTCCTACAAAGCCTCAGATGATGATTTTGATTTCACTAAAGGAACTCAATCGATCATAAATAATAGTATCGCTATTAGAAGTCCATATGCCTCAGGAAACGACTCACCTAGAGCTATTGAGATTGATAGTTATGATGAACCTAAGAATTTTGATCCTTCAAGAAAAAAAACGAATGTAAAAGGGAATAATGTAACATTGGTTAATATACAAGATAATGATCAAGGTTTAGTTAAGGAGGCTATTTACCTAGAAAAAGACAGTTATTTAAATCTTATTAATAGCAATGTATATGGCTTTAAAGATTTTATAGTAGTTAATGATATTTTTATTTTAGAGGAGTTCGAAGAGTATGTAAAATTAAAGGACGTTAGAATAAGTCATTGTAAAAAGGATTTTAGTCTTAATTTTGAGGATCTAATATTGGACTTACCAGTAAAGAATTATAATTATTCAATGCATAATGTGAGAGTTACAGATGAAAAAATTGATGATTTTTTCATAAATCCAAAGATGAAATATACTCCGGATTTTAGACATATTAGTTTAATTAAGAATATGAATAATATAGTACTTAATTAAGAACAGCTACTATGAATAAAAAAGCATAACCAATTTTGGTTTTGCTTTTTTATTCTAGCGTATTTCTTTGAAATTTATATAAGCCATCAGAGAAAACCTTTTATTAAGCTTTTTTTTGAACGTCATTGGGTTGTTAGGGTCATGAGGCTTTAACTCAAACTAAAATACTATTTTATCAAAAAAATGAATTGGTATTTCTGCTTTACCTCAAGTAAATATGAAGAATACGCTCCAGGGTTTATTTGGGTATGTTAAGAGTATTTATGCGGATTTTATGTTGATTTTTTGAAAACAGACTTCAATTAAAGTGTTAAAACCCAATGGCGCTTAATTTTATTAAACTTATTGAGCTCTTTTCTCAAAATGGGAAAATAATCTCTTCCATTACTTCTAGACTTCTCTAAACGATTGCAATTGCGATGTAAAGCATTGGTTAAACGTTCTAAAGCAGCAATATGTTTTTGTTTCTTATGGTAGCAATGCTCAGACACGGCACTAAGAATTTCCGGAGCCGGAGACACCGATTGCTGTACAATATCTCCCGAAAAATAAATGTGTTCATCTTCAGAACCATCTCGGTTTTAAGCACGCGAGATCTTGATTTAAGTACGTACAAATACTTCGAGATAACACAAAAATTTCCATGGCCTTTCTGTAGATAGGCAATTCAGAAAAATGTGAAGACATATTTGTAGACATTTTATTTAGGTTTTACTCAAAAGTAGCGACAAGACACGAGTTTATACTTTAGATATTAAAGTAAAACCGTATATTTACTTTAAATTTTGATTTTTTTACACCTATTTTATTTATAATGATCATAGACACTCTTAACTGGAAGATTTTAAGCTGTTTACAAGATAATGCCGAGCTTCAAATGCCGAAATTGGGCGTAAAGTTGGTATCAGTTCACCTGCCGTTTCCGAACGAATAAAAAAAATGGAAGATTTAGGGGTTATAGAAAATTATCATACCACAATTTCATCCTTTGAAGCTGGTTATCAATTGAAAGCATTAATTACTTTAAGAGCTTTTATGGGTAAACTCAAACCGTTTTTAGAAAAAGTAAAAACCTATGACGAAGTGGTTAATTGTTATCGCATTACTGGAAACGAAAATATAGTTATGGAAGTGGTTTTGAGAAATCAAAAACATTTAGAAAACTTTATAGATCAATTAATAGTTTATGGAGAAACAAAAACACAAATAGTATTATCTCATGTTGTTAAAAATAAGGCAATAAAAAAGCCTTGACTACCTCTCGTGTTTTTGTAATCTTGTTAATATTTCTCTCGCTTGCCAAACACTAGCTTTAAATATTGTAAAAAAGACGTTTAATTTAAAGAAAGACTCATCGTGAATCAATGTCGTTATACGCTATTTTTGGAAGATTAAATAATTTCTCATCAACATATGCAGATGTCAAATGCATTCAGGGTCAATTGTCTGCGTTCCACAAGTATCAGTAATAATTTATTTTCAGTTTCACTACAAAAGGCAGTGTGCTCAATTTTTAAATAACAGGCTTCCCTTATCCAAGAGGCTGTTGAAATCATTAGCTCATTTGTGATAGCTGTTTCCAAAGGGGGTATTCTAAAAACAAGAGTTTATGCTTTTTCTTTTCATTGGTCTTTGTCGTTTTTTTTTTCAAAAAAGAATTGATTGGTTTGTTTTTCTTTTTTTATTTCTTCAGGAGAATAAGATTATAAAACAAGGAGTACTTAACAATAGCAGACAATTGTTTTGTAAATTTATTGAATCAAAAATAACTAACCACTTTCATGAAAAACCTTTTCAAGTGCTCCTTCATTTTAATCTTACTTTTAACCTCTTGTACAAAAGACAAGAAAGCCGAAACTACAGAAATACAAGTAATAGACTCTTATGTTCACGAACATTACAGCAAACAGGAGGTAACAATACCTATGCGTGATGGTGTCAAACTGCATACTACGATTTACTCACCACGTGATACCACTGAAACGTATCCCATGATTATGATGCGTACGCCATATGGGAGTTTGCCTTACGGTGATAGTGAATTTAAAGATAAAATTGGACCCAATACCCACTTAATGAAAGAAGGTAATATTATCGTTTATCAAGATGTGCGCGGGCGTTGGATGAGTGAAGGAGTGTACGATAATATGCGCGCTTACATTCCAAATAAAAAGGACAAAAAGGATATTGACGAATCGTCTGATACCTTCGATACCATAGAATGGTTGGTAAACAATGTTAAAAATAATAACGGACGGGTAGGGACTTGGGGGATTAGTTATCCCGGGTTTTACGCGACGTATTCAACAATAGACGCACATCCTGCGTTAAAGGCCGCATCCCCTCAAGCGTGTATTGGTGATTTCTTTTTTGATGATTTTCATCATAACGGGGCTTTCTTATTAAGCTATTTTAGAGCCATATCTTTATTTGGAACGGAGAAAAATAAGCCTACCGATTCTTCCTGGTATAAAACGCCGGAGTTAGGAACCCAAGATCAATACCAATTCTTTTTAGATGCTGGACCCTTAAGTAATTTAAATAGCTATTTTCAATATGAAAAACCGAGACGATGTTTCTGCTTCAAAATCTGATAAAATAGATGATGTATTCTGGAAAGAAATTATAGACCATCCAAACTACGATAGTGTTTGGAAACCAAAAGGGTTAATTCAGAATTTAAAACATATAAAATCCTCGGTAGCCACTATGATTGTTGGTGGTTTTTATGATGCGGAAGATTTATATGGGCCTTTAGAAACTTATAAAACCATTGAAAAAAACAATCCAGATAATTACAACACCCTTGTTTTTGGCCCTTGGGGTCATGGACGTTGGGCGAAGACCGATGTGAAGAATTATGTAGGAAATTACTTTTTTGGTGATTCGATATCATTAAAATTTCAAAGGGATGTTGAGACTAAATTCTTTAATCATTTCTTAAAAGGTGATGGGAGTAAAAACTCAGGATTACCGAAGCTTACGTTTTCGATTCGGGAAAAAAAACGTGGGGTAGTTTTGAGACCTGGCCACCAAAAGCGATTTCGAATCAAAAAAGGTATCTCAATACTAACCAAGAATTAGCCTTATCGAAAAGGGGTAATACCAAAGAGGTTTTTGTTAGTGACTTAAAACGACCAGTCCCTTATTCTGAAGATATAAAGACAGTGTTTACGCCCGGAAAATATATGACAGACGATCAGCGTTTTGCTGCAAGACGCCCGGATGTTCACGGTTTTGAAACCCAGGTGCTAGATACCGATTTAACATTAGCTGGAGATATTATCGCCCATCTAAAGGTGGCCACGACAGGTACCGATGCCGATTGGGTTGTGAAAATTATTGATGTGCATCCAGCAAGTATTGAGGAGCAAGAGGCAGGGATGCAGGATCATTTGAAACTGAGTAATTATCATATGATGGTGCGCAGTGAGGTCATGCGAGGGCGTTTTAGAAATAGTTTCGAAACACCAGAGCCGTTTGTGCCTAACAAGAAAACAGAGGTCACCATTAAGTTACAAGATGTGTTTCATACCATTAAAGCAGGACATAAATTACAAGTGCAAATTCAAAGCACGTGGTTTCCACTTATTGATTTAAATCCCCAAACCTTTGTGCCTAACATTTATAAAGCAAAAGCTGAAGATTTTAAGAATCAGACACACACAGTGTTTAACGATTCTAATGTTGAATTTACTATTTTAGATTAGCAGGGATAACGGCATCTAAAATTAAAAGACGGTCAACAGGTGCAGAAATAAACGAATGGATTAACAAGGATAATTATTGAGATTTCTTGAAAAAGTTTAAATGCTATTCTCAATAGCTACTGCAATTTTTTTTGCGTGTATTCTCGAGTTTTCAATAAACCATTTGTGGGTTTCTTTACCACCACAGATAACTCCCGCAAGGTACAAGCCTTTGATATTCGATTCCATGGTTACAGGATTGTAGGAGGGGATTTTTTTGTCATCATTAGAGAGGGTAATGCCACATTGTTCTAGAAAATCGAAATCAGGAAGATATCCTGTAAGTGCGATTACGTAATCATTGGAAAGAGTGATTTTTTTATTTTTGGTTTTAATCATGACACTATCGGGATTTATTTCGCTAATTTCAGAATTGAAATACGCGGTGATGCTGCCTTCTTCAATACGGTTAATGATATCTCGGGCGA
Organism: Lacinutrix neustonica; assembly: GCF_026625145.1. Lineage (GTDB taxonomy): Bacteria > Bacteroidota > Bacteroidia > Flavobacteriales > Flavobacteriaceae > Lacinutrix > Lacinutrix neustonica. Next base: position 3,400,664 of record NZ_CP113088.1, read on the forward strand.
ACCCAATATTTAACCCGATCACCAATTTGTTTTCCTCTAATAATCATGGTTACTTTTCCACCTTTACGCCGATTTCTAAAGCGGCGTCTACTGCCGAATTGCTAGCCCCCACAATAATGACCTCTTGTAAGGCATAGTTATGCGCTTCTTTATAGTAATGCGTCACTTTTGGTAGTTGTTCACCAGGGACATTTAAAACATTTGGGATGTCGTAGAAACCCGTAGCAATAATAACATGTTTACTGTTATAGTCTGCTTTATTCGTTTTTACATGAAAGTGATTATCCACCTTATCTATGGATTCTACAGTTTCATATAGAGCAATATTTAGAGTATTAGACGTTACCACACGCCTATAATATTCTAAAGCTTCATCTCGGGTGGGTTTTGGTTTATTGCTAATAAATGGAATAGCATCAATTTCTAATTTTTCAGAAGTAGAAAAGAAGGTCATGTTTCTAGGGTAATTGAAAAGAGAGTTGGTAAGTGCTCCTTTGTCTAAAACCAAATAATCCCATTGCCTTTTCTTGAACTCTAAAGCACAAGCAATGCCAATAGGTCCTGCACCAATTATGATGATATCTTTATTTTGTGTCAAAGTCTCTTTTTTAAGGTTAAGATACTTATTTTAATTAGTATCTAATTGTTGGATTAAGAAGAAAATAGAAGGCATTTTATCTTGAGCTTAATTATTGTCTTAGGATAAATACTAAACCAAAAATGCTTTTTAGGCTTTTTTTTTGTCTGACATTTCTTTTTTATCCCTTAGAAAAGGTTCTCGTATTGCCCTCTGTATTCTGTATTTTACTGTGTAATCTTGACCAGTCTACATTTCTAGTTGTTTCTTAAGGATGCTATAGTCCTTCATCTCAACGGCATTTGCACTGTGTTTTTCTTCAGATATAACTTTAACAGGTAGAGTAAAAAAACACATAATCCAGCGAGAACAGTCATAATAGTCCAAGTATTATCAAAGCCTAATGTTTCTGCTAATTGCAAACCAATATTATGACCAAAAATACTACCTACAGAAAAGGCCATGGCATACATGGCCATAAATTCCCCTTGTTTGCCTCGTTTCGCTCTATCTAATGCAAAACCATTAGCAAAAGGAAAAGCAATCATTTCCCCCACGGTCATTAATAGCATGCCAATGATAAGAATGCCGGACCAACTGGTGAGGTTGAGTACCAATAAACTCAACCCCGTTAAAAAGGCCCCAAATAAAATGAGTCCAATTTTAGTATTATTGGTTTTTTCCAACCATTTAATTAAAGGCATTTCAAACAGAAAAATAAACAATCCGTTTGCACCTAAAATCAGCCCTACTTGTAGTTCACTCAAGTCATGAGCCTCTCTATAATAAATAGGCATCACAGAGAAGTATTGAAAAAACACGATAGAGAAGAGAACCATAGCGACAAAGAAAATTAAAAAAGGTTTGTCTTTGTAAGCCGATTCGGGATGAATGGCAATCACATCATCTTGTATTTTTGCAGTTTTTGGATTTAATACATAAAATAAAACAAGCGTAGCTAAGATACATGTAATGCCATCTACCCAAAATAACCCCGCGTAATTTAAATGGGTAATAATTAAGCCCCCAATAGCTGGTCCAGCCGAAAAACCAAGGTTTATAGCTAAACGAATAAGTGTCACGCTGCGTGTTTTATTTTCAGGCTTACTATAAGCACTCATGGCAACAAAGGAGGCAGGCCGAAACATATCAGCAACACACATGGTTAAAAAGATACCAATACAAAGCGATTTAAAAGTTGTTAAATATTGTAATCCAATAAATAAAAAGCCAGTCGCAAGTAAACTAAATACCATGATTTTATAGTAGCCAATGCTATCTGTTAGTTTTCCACCGAGCCAGGTGCCTACTAAAGAGCCAACACCAAAACAGGTCATTATCCAGCCCACATTTGACATGGAAATATCTAAATCCTCTGTTAGATAAATAGATAAAAAAGGGATAACCATTGTGCCCGCACGATTAATTAACGTAATTAATGCTAGCCACCATATTTCTTTTGATAGTCCATTAAAGGCATCTATATAGTTGTTAAATAATTTTTTCATAAGGTTTCCACAAAAGGGTGTATTGGTTTGGTTGGTTATATAAATGTAAAAAGTCCAACGGTGAAGTTGGACTTTTTAATATTGTATTCGTTGATATTTAAATCATCATAAAATATAAGAAGTCCATCTTGTAACTCTACAAGTGGTTTTTTGCTTATAATTTCTAATGACTGAATTCATGTTTTTCCTTTTGATGCTTCAAAGCTAAACAAAAAAAGTTTTATGTCGTATTTTTGAAAGAGGATATTTTTTTTAAATAAAAACGGGACCGCTTTAAAAGTGCCATAGCCACCAATTATGTTAGATCAAAAACCAAAGACAATTAAAGATTTGAAATCTCCAAAAGGGACATTTTTACTGGGGCACTTACCACAGTTTAATGTCAGTAATAAACATCAAGTACTGGAGCGATGGGTTGAAGAGTCTCGGTGATTTATTTAAAATACATTTCTTAGGAAAGGCCTTTGTTGTCTCTGCGAACCCGGAGATTAATAATAAAATATTGAGACAAAGACCGAACATTTTATTCGCTTTTCTAAAATTGATGAAGTACTAAGAGAAATAGGAATCGACGGCGTTTTTAATGCAGAGGGAGACCGGTGGAAACGGCACCGAAAACCAATAGCAGATGCTTTGAACGTGAAAAACGTAAAAGCATTTTATCCTATCCTTTTTGATAAAACAAAAAGCATCCTCTCGAAATTTAAAACCCATGCCAGTACGGGAACGGAAGTTGATGTTCAAAAGGAATTTATAGCATTTACGATTGATATCACCACAGAAATTGCTTTCGGTCTTAAATTAGACACCATTAATAATCAGTCTAATGGGTTTCAAGAACATCTTGAAGTTATTTTTCCTATTATTAATGCCCGATTGACAGCGCCAATACCAATATGGCGTTTTTTTAAAAGTAAACAGGATAGATTACTAGACCGCTCTTTAAAAGCCATAGAAAAAATCATTTATGACGGTATCGCTACTGCAAAAAGTAAAATGCCCGCCACTTCCGATTTAAATCGTCCTCCGAACACTTTTTAGAAGCGTTATTGGGCGAAAATAAAGCAGGAACTTTTAATGATGAAGAAATTTATGGAAACATTTTCACCCTCTTGTTGGCTGGAGAAGATACGACATCAAATTCATTGTCATGGGCGGTATATTATTTGGTACAACACCCGAAGTTGTTAAAAAAGTAAGAACAGAAGCTTATAACGTATATCCTCAAGAAGAAGTGCCTCTTCATTATGAGCAGCTGGAGTTTTTAAAATATGCCGATGCAGTGGCTCAGGAAGCGATGCGACTAAAACCAACAACGCCACAAATGTACATGGAGTCGAAAACGGATGTCGTTATTAATAATCTTTCACTTCCTAAAGGCACAAATATTATTCTTCAAAATAAAGTACCTCAAACTCAAGAACACTATTTCTCGAATGCCAATACCTTTTCTCCTGAAAGATGGCTGGTAAATGCGTGTCCCATGCATGAAAACCACTCACCTAATGTGATGCGCGTCTTTGGTGGTGGTCCGCGTTTTTGTCCGGGTATGTTTTTGGCAAAAAGTGAAATGGTGGTCCTCATCTCTGTTTTATGTAAGCATTTCGATTTTAGCTTACAATCGGATGTAACGGATATTAAAGAACGTTTTGATTTCACCATGTATCCGAGAAAATTTGAAAGTAATTTTTAAACGGGTCGAAGACGATTAAACTGGTATTAGTTGTATTTTTGAAGCAAATAAAAATTATAATGAAGAATATTTGCTGCTTAGTATTCCTATGTGTGTCATTATTAAGTTGTGCTCAAGATAAAGAACCTTTATTGGGAGAAACACAATTCCAAAGAGAGATGAACTCAGAATATAAGGATGCGACGAAATCGCCCCTTAAAGCTAAAGACTTAAAGGATTTTGAAGGACTCGATTTTTTTAAGTTTGATGCTACTTTAGTGGTCAGAGCGAAGTTAGAAAGAACACCAAACACGAAATACTTTAAGATGAAAACAACGACAAGTAGAGTGTCTTTAGAAAGAATTTATGGTGTCTTAACTTTTGATATAAAAGATGTTAATTATAAACTAAATGTTTATCAGGGAAAAGAATTAACAAAGCAGGAAGAATACAAAGACTATCTTTTTCTACCATTTTTAGATGATAGTAATGGAGACGGAAGTTATGCTGGCGGGCGTTATATTGATCTAACAATTCCTAAAGGCGATAGCATAATTATAGATTTTAATACTGCATACAATCCCTATTGTGCGTATAATGAGAAATATTCTTGTCCAATAGTGCCAAGAGATAATTACCTAGCAACTCGAGTAGAAGCCGGAGTGAAAGCTTTCAAAAAACATTAAATAGAGGTCACTTGACCAAGTACATTCCTGCAAAAACAGCTAAAAAACCTACGACAAAACTCGCAACTGTATAAAGCGCAAAACTTGTAAAATCGCCAGCTTTTAAAAATACATGATTTTCATAAGCGAAGGTAGAAAAAGTTGTAAAACCACCACAGAACCCTGTGGCTAACAATAGCGTGTGGCTATGAGTTAGTGCGTTATTTTTTAGTGCGATTCCTAAAATGACACCAATTAATAAGCTTCCTAACATATTAGCAGCAAAAGTACCATACGGAATTCCTGTTTCAGTACTGTTTAAATACTTCCCTATAATATAGCGCAGGACACTCCCAAAGCCACCACCAAAAAATACGAGTAAAAGGTTTTTCATACTTACTTAAAAACAGTTGAGGTTACAATATTATCTCTTTTTTTACTGGGTATCCTGATAAATCCTAAAAATATGCATTTCAATTTTAACAGTTAAGACGTTAACTTTTTTTATTACGTAGCCATTTAATAGATTGGAGTGAATGCCTTATGTACGATGTATCACTTTTGTGATTTTGTTTAAATATTACAGTATGAGACCTGGATGATTGAATTGTAGAGAGCAAAGTTGTTTTATCGCCTAGAGTATATACAATAGCATCATCTTCATCAAAAAATAGTGAAGAAATTTCATTATCTGCAATAACGAGAACGGTTAGCAATAGTGCAGCGATATTTAATCCTGATCCAGAACGAAAAATTATAGGCTAAAAGACCTAAACAACTATATTTTTTTTAAAATAAAAGCAGTTCTAAACTTTAGAACTGCTTTTTTATTAATTACAACTTATGCCAATTTATTGTACGGCAATATATATTTCTGTCTTAAGGTGCGCTGGATTTGGTGTGTTCATTGGCGAATTTAAATACGCTTCAAGCATTGGTCCATCTTTTTCTTGTTCTAAGCCACTATCGGCAATGGCTTTCATACCTGTATCCCAGGCTTCTTTTAAATGACTATAATTTCCATTTAATGTTATTTTTAGGGCCTTAAAAGGCTCTATTTGGCCAGTAAGAATAGTGCTGCCAGTTGTAATGACACGGGCTGCTGTAGGTATACAGCAAGAGAACATAACCGCATTATTAGCTTCATCCCATTTATGATAGAGGACAAAAGGAGCACCAGCAATGCTGATGTTGTTCTTTTGGGCATAACTCATGATTTCAGGAAGCATTTGTTCCATTTTAGATGGAAAATCTTCAAAGGTTGTTGCTGTAGAATTATAGATATAAAAACCACCACTGTGTTGTGTTGTTTCTTTATCAACGACAATACTGTATTTTTTCATGTCCACTTGAATGACACTATCAAGTTTCTCTAAGCTACGCTCATATTCAGGGCCAATTTGTTTTTCCATGTCCCCCATAAATGCTGTATATGCCTTAAAATCGAAAGGCAAATCTTTGCCGAAATGGTCCAAGTGACATCTGTAGAACCATCTTCATTCGAACTGAATTTCCATGACACCTCAGACTTAGGGTAATCATTTATTTGCATTTCCTGTTCTATGGCGCTGTTAGGGTTCACTTCAACCGTTTTCATTGTACCCACGCCGTCAGCATCTTCCCAGGAATAAGAGCCGCCAACACCGCTTGTGTTTTCGGGAAGTGTGATTTTCATATTCGGATTGTTTTCTACCCAAGACGACCAGGAAGACCAGTTTTTATAATCATTAACATGGTCATAAATTACTGCCGCGGGTGCTTTGATTGTTCTTGTTCGCGTCACTTCATAATCATTGGGTTGCACGGCAATATAAAGTGCTAAAGCGATGATTGTAATAAGTAAAAGGAAGAAAATGTATTTTAAGGCTTTCATTTGGTTTGAGGTATTTGTTAGTTTATCAAAGTTACTAAAATAATAATATACAATTATCAATACCTATTTTTAAAAACATGCTATTTAAAAAAGAACTTAATAGCAGCGATCAAGCCTATAAATGCAATAAAAGCTAAAAGAACCCAGATTGTGCCTTTGTAATACATCTTGTGTAGTCTTAAGTCTTTTCTATAAGTATAGATTAGTGCAGTAATAAAGACTACGGCAAAACAAATGGCAAAAATTAATTGTCCTGTACTAAACATATCCCTACTTTTAAATTTATATAAAATGATTACATTACAACTCGTCAAAAATACTATTAAAATGCCAAAGGCCATAATTTATAGCCCTCTCTTCTTAAAAAGAGAATAACACGATTCACTATCATGGTTCTGTATTTGTTACTGTTATAAGAAAGGATATAGTGCGTTTTCTAAATATAAACACACTGTTTTAAGGCCTTTATTAAAACGCATAGAACAACAAAAATAGGCACAGGTATCTCCTGTTTTTTGTATGATGTCTTTCATATGAAATATTAGGAATGCCGAAGTAGTTTATGTAGATCCTGTAGCATGTAAACGCGTTATAATCTTTATATTTGAAAAATGTATAAGAAGAATTAGGAGTGATTTTTTCTAGTCTTGGCATAGGCTTGATTTTGTAAATATCATAGAGACCAATCGTTTACTGGATGACATTTTAAGTAAGGTTGTCCACGAGTGTGATTAATAACTAAAAAAAAAATCAACGCGTTTTTCTAGTTTTGAGTCGTCTTATTGTCTAGGGGTTGAATAAAGAAATGTATTGTTCAGGAAGCAAGTCATGCTGTTAGAAACTGTTAGAAAAATGATATTTTGTTTTTATCTCGCCTAAAGTTTATATAGGCGAGCGAGCATTGATAAAAAACAGAATAATACAGATTTCCATTATTACGAAAATCAAAATAAATTGAGAATGAAAAATAAAATTGAAGCAGTAAAAGCCTTTCATACAGCATTTAAAATAGGGCATTTAGAAGATCCAAAAGGAGATTTAGGGCATTCGAAGAATACTTTGCGTTACAACTTAATGAAGGAAGAAAACGAGGAGTATTATGAAGCCGCAAACAATAATGATTTGGTTGAGGTTGCTGATGCCTTGGGCGATATGTTGTACATTTTGTGCGGTACTATTATTGAGCACGGCATGCAGCATAAAATAGAGGAGGTTTTTAATGAAATACAACGCAGTAATATGAGTAAGTTAGGCGAAAATGGAGAGCCTATATACAGAGCCGATGGAAAAGTCCTGAAAGGACCAAATTACTTTAAGCCTGACATCGCAAAAATTTTAGAATCTTAATTGTACTGCACCTTAAAGATGTCGATTAAAACATCGGCAGGCACAATCATATCCGGAAAGCCTTCCATTAAATATAATACCTTGGTAATTGATTCGTGATTGAGCCCCATTCTTAAGCCATAATTGTAGAGTTTTACAACTTCGGCATGAGTACGTTCATTATCAATATGCATTAAGAGCACTAAACGATGAAATTGTACAATGCGCTCACTATGTGATTTTAAATTGACATAGTAGTTGGTCGGATGCTCTATTAAATAATCGAAATCCTCACGAGAAATTTCAAGTTGCCTAGAGACCCCTATAAGAAAATTATATTCCATATTCTTAATCTCTTTGTCTGCTTTTGCAAAAGCTATCATCTCAGATAATAAACTTAGCTTTTCTACTCTATTAGGCATGTTATCAGTGAATTAAATTACATGTTATAAAATTAAGCATTAAAACTAATTAATAAACGTTGAAAGCACGTCGGTTGTCGAAAAATGAGTAGCTTTACACCGATTTTAAATGCTTTTTATCAAAAACCCCGCCTTTAGAAACATAAATACAGTATTTAAACATCTAAAAATCACTATTTTAAGACATGACAAATAACGATATTTTTAAAAAGCTAAGAGTAGCACATAAGTTAAGAGACACAGACATCATTAAGATATTAGAACTGGTAGATTTTAGAATTACAAAGTCAGAATTAAGTGCTTTTTTTAGACGAGAAGAGCATCCTAATTATGTAGAATGTGGAGATCAGATTTTGCGAAATTTTTTAAATGCTTTAATTATTCATCTGCGAGGACCAATGCCGAAAAAAGGGGAAACCTTGGAAAAGCCACTTTCTGAAAAAGGAAAGACTAAGAAACTGGATAATAAATAAGACTTCAATGCATCAAAAACATAAAAAAAGAGCAACTAATCGTTGCTCTTTTTTTTATTAATGTGCTTGCAATAAGCATCAGTTTGATAGCATTTAACTTATTTAAGCTAAGACAGCTTGAACTTTATCTGCTGCTTCCTGAAATTCGGTTGCACTCATAACATCTAATCCGAATTATCAATTAATTCTTTTGCGATGTCTGCATTGGTTCCTTGTAAACGTACAATAATAGGAACATTAATAGCGTCTCCCATATTTTTATAGGCATCTACAACGCCTTGGGCCACACGGTCACAACGTACAATACCACCAAAAATATTAATTAAGATTGCTTTAACAGCCGTGTCTTTTAATATAATTCTAAAAGCAGCTTCAACACGTTTAGCGTCTGCGGTACCTCCAACATCTAAAAAGTTTGCTGGCTCTCCACCGGCTTGCTTGATTAAATCCATTGTAGCCATTGCTAAACCAGCACCATTCACCATACAACCCACGTTGCCATCAAGGTCAACATAGTTAAGGCCTAGCTTTCCAGCTTCGACCTCTATCGGGCTCTCTTCACGTAAATCACGCAATTCAGCTAAGTCTTTATGTCTGTATAATGCATTATCATCTAAGGTAACCTTAGCATCAACTGCCATTATTTTATCATCACTGGTTTTTAAAACCGGGTTGATTTCAAATAAAGAGGCATCAGATTTATCATAAGCTGTATATAAAGCAGTAACAAACTTGGTCATGTCTTTAAAAGCAGCACCAGATAATCCTAAATTAAAGGCAACACGACGCGCCTGAAAAGGTAAAATACCCGTTGCAGGATCTATTTCTTCGGTAAAAATTAAATGCGGCGTTTCTTCAGCTACCGTTTCAATATCCATTCCACCTTCGGTAGAATACATAATCATATTACGTCCTGTACTACGATTTAATAAAACAGACATGTAAAATTCGTTAGGCTCAGAGGCTCCTGGATAGTATACATCTTCAGCAACTAAAACTTGGTGAACACGCTTTCCTTCAGCAGAAGTTTGTGGTGTTACTAAATCCATTCCTATGATTTGCTCTGCAATGCTTTCAACTTCCTGTAGACTCTTGGCTAGTTTTACACCACCTCCTTTTCCACGGCCACCTGCATGAACTTGAGCTTTTATAACATGCCATCCTGTTCCAGTTTCAGCCGTTAAACGCTTGGCAGCAGTTACTGCTTCGGCAGCATTTTTAGCAACAATACCGCGTTGTATACGTACGCCAAATGTGCTTAGTAATTCTTTTCCTTGATATTCGTGTAAATTCATCCTTGATAGATTTATTTTTTCTATTGCCCCAAAAGAGGTAATCTGTAAAATTTTAGAGCCACAAAAGTAAATAATCACAATAACTTACCCTAATATTTAATTATGAAAAATAGCGCGTACTACCGTTACACGTTATGTTAAATAATTAACAAAATGTTTGAAATGTGTAATATTAGTAGTTATTTATTTTTTGGTATTTTAAATAGAAGCAACTTTGTGAAAAATAACTTATGAAAAACAGCCAATTACTTAAAATAGCAGAGGACTTTGGAAGCCCTGTTTATATCTATGATTCCGAAATTATTACGACTCAATATCAACGGTTAATGTCTGCTTTTAATAAGGTAAAGCGTGTGAAAATTAACTATGCGGTTAAGGCTTTATCTAATATTTCCATTTTAAAATTAATGCATACGCTTGGTGCTGGTTTAGATACGGTATCGATACAAGAGGTGAAATTGGGCTTGGCTGCTGGTTTTCCAGCAGAAAGTATCATTTACACACCAAATGGCGTTTCCTTAGAAGAGATTGAAACGGTAGCGGCATTAGGCTGCCGGATTAATATTGATAATTTATCGATTCTAGAACAGTTTGGTACAAAACACCCTCATGTCCCTGTGTGTATTAGGATTAACCCACATGTCATGGCGGGTGGTCATACTAATATTTCAGTGGGGCATATAGATAGTAAATTTGGAATTTCGATACATCAAATTCCACACATTCTAAGAATTGTTGAGAATACAAACATGACTATTAACGGCATTCACATGCATACAGGAAGTGATATTTTAGATATTGATGTATTTCTGTATGCTAGTGAAATTTTATTTGAAACCGCTAAAAATTTTAAAAACTTAGATTTCATGGATTTTGGTTCCGGTTTTAAAGTCCCTTATAAGTCTGATGATATTGAAACAAATATTGAAGAATTTGGCGAAAAATTAAGTGAGCGATTTAATACTTTTTGTAAAACATATGGAAAAGAGCTCACCATTGCCTTTGAACCTGGGAAGTTTTTAGTGAGTGCCGCAGGACAATTTTTAGCAAAAGTTAATGTTGTAAAACAGACAACTTCTACGGTGTTTGCACAAATCGATTCCGGTTTTAACCACCTTATTAGACCCATGTTATATGGTTCTCAGCATGACATTCAAAATATATCCAACCCTACAGGTAGAGAACGGTTTTACACTGTTGTGGGGTATATATGTGAGACAGATACTTTTGCTAATAACAGGCGTATTGCTGAAATTAATGAAGGTGATCTTTTAGCCTTTAAAAATGCTGGTGCGTATTGTTTTAGCATGGCTAGTAATTATAATTCACGGTATCGTCCTGCTGAGGTGATGTGGCATAATGGGAAAGCACATTTAATTAGAAAACGAGAAATTTTTGATGATATCTTAAGAAATCAAATTGAAATAGACATACTACCACAAAAAAAAAGTATTAAGGCTCAAGTTCATATGTGATTTTAATACGAATAGCATCCAAGAATAACACGTCTTGGATGTTTTTTTTTGCACATATAAAATTTTTAATTAATTAAATCATTCTTGTGAATACTCAATACATTCTACCTATGGTATTGGGTCGGCCGTAGTTTTTTGTAGTAAAGATTTTATTTTTTAGGCGTCATATTTTTATTAGTTCGTTATATTTTAATGTAAATTTAACGACGCAGTAAAACAGTATAAAAATGGAAAAAATATCACCAATCCTAATACGTCAAATCTTTATAATCTCATTGATTCTTTTGGTAGGTAGCCTTATTTTTACAGAAATGCTTCCTTACCTTGGTGGTGTCCTTGGCGCTATTACCTTATATGTACTTCTGCATAAATGGATGCAAAAAATGGTGAATACTAAAAAGTGGAGTACCAGCCTTTCTGCAATTCTTTTGCTTCTATTTTCTTTTATAGTTATTATTATTCCTGTTGTAGGAACTCTTTTAATGCTAGGAAACAAAATTAGTGGCTTTGTGGATAATAGTGAAAAAGTCATTAAAGCTATTAAAGGTCAATTAGAAAAAGTAGAGCAATTTGTAGGTTTTGATTTAAATTCTCAGATAAACACAAGCAGTATCACAGGGTGGCTGACCAAAAATCTAGAAAGCCTCGCGGGTGGTACTTTTACTGTTTTTATTTCTGTTGGTGTGATGGCCTTCATATTTTATTACATGCTCACTAATAGTCAGCTGATGAAAGATTCACTTTTAAAATATATTCCTTTGGCAGAAGATAATATGAGTGAAATTGGTAATGAAATAAAATCTATGGTTCGCGCCAATGCGCTTGGAATTCCATTAGTTGCTTTGGCTCAGGGTGTTATAGCCTTGGTTGGTTTTTTAATTTTTGGGATTAAAGATCCTTTTTTCTGGTTTGTTATTGTCACAATCGGTTCTATGGTTCCTTTTATTGGCACGCTACTTGGGATTCTTCCTGTTTTTGTTACGGCCTTATCCTCGGGTCATAACTTTCAAGCGTGGGGCATTTTAATTTATGGCCTTGTTGTTGTTGGCTCAACAGATAATATAATACGCCTTTATGTGCTTCAAAAGTTAGATAAGGTACACCCTTTAATTACACTTATAGGCGTTATTATTGGTGTGCCATTATTTGGTTTTATAGGCTTGATTTTTGGGCCATTACTAGTTAGCTTGTTCATTATATTAGCAAAAATTTACAGAAAAGAGTATGGGACGAAGACTAAAAAATCAATAAAAAAGCAACTATAAATTTTGGTAAAACGTTAATCTGTTTTCATACAAATCGTTGAAGGTGAATTCCCGAGTTTGCCAGGCCGTAGCTCTCAATTTGATGTTCTCATGAAACGCTTTTTTATATTTATATTCTTCGTACAAACTTTCAACATGCTCGGTGACTATGCGTAGCATTGGTTTTGGGAACTCCACTTCTAAGGGTGTTGCTTGATGCTGTTCTAGATGTATTTCAATACCATCACGACGCACCCCCGCGTAAGTTGGCAATTTGCTGTCGTCGGCAAAGGCAATGGTAAAACCTAATTTTTTCACATAATAGGTGAGTGCGTCAACCACATTTTCAACGGGAAGAATAGGATGGATTTGATGCAGTATTGGCTTAGGCATTACTTTCTAACGGTTCCATTAAAATGATTTACTTTTGGGTTGATGGGATTTCCTGTTATTCTTCTAAAGGAAGCCAATTGTCCGCAATGCCAAATGGCATCACTTATGGGGCCATTAATAGCATTCCAAAAGGGAACTTCTTTAGACCCAAATATGAGTTTGTATTGTGACATGTCAGCACTAACTCTAAAAATATCAGCCGCTTGTTTTAAATTTAAGAGGGTTTGTTTTCTTAATTCAAATAGATTTTCTAATGGCTTATCATTTTTAGAATTTGCTTTTTTTAAGGCGGCATTTGCAATAATGTATGAAAGGTCATAAATATGTTCTATGGTTTCCAAAGAAGTCCTTACAGAATCTGTTGGTTTATAAGCGAGATCTTTTTCAGTTAAGCCTTCACTAGACCGAGAAAAACCTAAATCCTAAAGCGTCTACTTGTCCGGCCGCTACAGTTCCTGCAGTATATTTTTCTGAAACTTGGGGAAGTTCATAATAAGGAAGTGGTTTTTCCGGTTGTTGTGCGAATATAACTGATGAGAATAGCAATACAATACCTGTTATTTTATATATCATTACATTTTTTTTAGGTCTCATTTATGTTTTTTCTACATAATCCTATTATTAGCTGCTCTTTAGAGGTTGTAGACATGTGCTTTTGCAAATGTATAGTCCTTTTATCTTATGAGCTTTCTTGTGGCTTTCTTCAAAACTGTAATTGTAGTCAGATCTATCGTTTTTGTTTAAAGACCGCTACAAAATCACGGTAATACTAATTTTTCAATGCTTTAGATGAAGTTAACGGGTTTGTTCCATACTTGTCAAATAAATACACTAAGCTTGTCATGGTAGCAGCGCCCAGTTCTAGTTCTCTTTTGTTTACAGCATCAAAAGTATCATTACTAGCATGATGGTAATCAAAGTAACGTTGAGAATCCGGACGTAAACCTGCTAACACGTTACTGTCATTTTTTAAAGGGCCCACATCGGCACCACTACCACCTTTTTCAAAATAGTGAATTAAATAAGGCTTGAATAGAGCCTTCCAACTTAATACCTGTTCAAAATTCGCATCACTACAATCAAAACTAAAGCCTCCGGGCGTGAACCCTCCAGAATCGCTTTCCGGAGCAAATACATGGGTTTCCTTGTTTTTCTTAGCTTCCTCCGCATATTTATTACCACCTCTTAAGCCATTTTCTTCATTCATAAACAAAACGACACGAAGGCTTCTTTTTGGTGTAATGCCACTTTCTTTTAGAAGTCTAAGAACATCCATGGACTGAACGACACCTGCGCCATCATCGTGTGAGCCATCACCTAAATCCCATGAATCTAAATGGCCCCCAACAATCATATACTCATTGGGGAATTCACTACCAGTGATTTCTCCTATAACATTATAGGATTTTACATCCGCTAATTGTTCACAGCTTTGTTTAAAGAAGAATTCTAAATTCGTATCATTTTTTAAGGCTTCTGATAGTTTTTCTGCAGCAATAGTACTTATGGCCGCAGATGGAATACGCTGGTCGTTCGGTAAATCGCCATAACTCATACTGCCTGTATGCGGAAAATCGTCTAATCGTAAATTCATAGAACGTACAATAACGCCAGCAGCCTCAAACTTGGCTGCTTCCATCGCACCAGCATAACGTTGATTAACACAACCACCATAAGCCGAGAACGTAGTAATCAAATCGGCTTGCATGGGCCGATTAAAAAAAACAATTTTACCTTTAATGGCGTCTTTGCCTAAGGTACTAAGTTCTTCAAAATTTTGGACTTCAATCACTTTAGCTTTTAGACCTGAATTTGAAGTGGCTATAGAGCCCCCAAGTGCACAGATAGCTACCGGTACAGATGTCCCGGAACCTGTTATAAAATACGCTGATTCTTTTTCGCCTCTTATCCATTTTGGGACCATAACTTCTTGTAACCACACGTTGTCTAACCCTAAATTTTCTAATTCAGTTTTGCCCCATGCCACTGCTTTTTCTGCATTCTCGGAGCCGGATAAACGGCCGCCAATAGTATTAGATAAGTGGTCAAGCCACTCGTATGCCTTTCCGTTGGTTAAGGATTGTGTGTAAATGGTTTTAAGCACCTCTTCATCAGTTTGAGAGAATACCATAGAGGTAAAAGTTAAGATTATTAGTAATAGGATATTTTTCATTTTTCGGTTTTTTAAATTCTAAATGAATGTTTTATTTTAGTTATTCATTATTTAATTCTTGGCGGTATAAATCGATATTTGCCTTTGTTTTATTATCTAGTTCAGGCTCTTTAATATCCTTATATTCTTTAAGTGTATTGTATAAAATTTGTGCAACAATTAACCGCGCAGCAGGTTTACTATCTGCAGGAATATTGTACCAAGGGGCATGCGCCTTAGAGGTGCGATTAATGGCATCTTCGTAGCAAGCCATATAATCTGTCCAAAGTTTACGCTCTACTAAATCACCTGCAGAAAATTTCCAGTTTTTCTCTTTTAAATCTAAACGGCGCAATAACCTGTTTTTCTGTTCTTCTTTCGATAAATTCATAAAAAATTTAAAGATAATGGTTCCATTTTGAGCAAGATGCTTTTCAAAATTTAAGATTTGATTAAAACGTGTCTCCCAAAAGGCATCATCTATATCGGCCACTGTTTTTATGTTGGGTAATTTTTCTCCTAAAATATAATTGGGGTGTACTCGTGTAACAAGAACATTTTCATAATGTGTTCTATTATGAACACCAAATTTACCACGTGCTGGTAATGCCAAATAATGGCGCCATAAATAATCATGTCTTAGCTCCAATGGCGTAGGGACTTTAAAGCTCATCACTTCAACACCCCGGGCATTGAAATCTTTGAAGACCTCACGAATTAAACTGTCTTTTCCGAAGTATCCATGCCTTGAAGACAAACTAAAACGGCGTATTTTCCATGAGCATACATCGTGTCTTGAAGGTTTCCCAACTTACGTCTTACTTTTCGTAATTCATCTTTTATAGTCTCTTCATCCGTTTTTAAATTCACCAATGTTGGAAGTGATTCAATTTTAATTGGTGAAGTAATTTTAAATTCTTCAATATCTATTTTTTTCATAGTATCTTTCTTACTTAATAAATATAGTTATTATTTCCATTTTTATGACTGAAGTGTTCTATTTTTGCCTTAAATTTTAATGTAATAGATGCCTATAAAGTATTTTACACGTAAAGTGTTAATAACCTTTGAAATAGCCGATATCACTACCGATATTAGTATTTTCTTTGTTTTTTGTAAAATGAGGGCATTATTTAAAATGTTAAATTTTATGCATTTCATCGATTAAACGCAAAAAAAAACGATGTACTGTATTTATTTTACTATATTAGATTAAAATTAATCAACAAAACTCTCAAATTATGGCAAAGAACAACCTACTTTTATTCATGTTTATTGTATTTATGCAATTTAACATACAAGCACAAACTGAAGACACAAGCGCCGATGTTGTTGCCTACAATGATGAAAATGAGTTATCCGGAGCGACAAAAAGCGCAACGGATAAAGTGTTAACGGAACAGGAGTTAGCTGAAAAAGATCAATTAGAACGAGAAGCTAAACTTTATGCAGCGAGACAAGCGGTCTTAAAAAAACTTAGTTTTATTGAAACCAATCAAAATGCGTTTACGGCTCAAGTAAATAACTTTAACGCTTCACTGGAGGCTTGTAGATGTGGAAAGGAAATATCAGATCCTAATGACGAAAGAGAGTTAGCCAAAATGACTGTTTTAGAAATAAGAACTTATTTTATTGAAAAGAACATTAATATTACAAAAATATATATGACTAGTCTAAATAGTTGTAAAAAATAACTAAGAAGATGTCATTGGCCTATTTTTGAGTTTTTCTAATACTTACTAACCTTAAAACCATCAGAAGTTTATTTTTGATGGTTTTTCCTTATCCTATTTATAGGAGTGAGTCTATGGTTAGTTTTATTATAGAGAAAAAGGGCGTATTAGTTTAGGGTCACTACTTCTGTAGCAAAGGATTTTACACTGAATACTAATTTTGCGTTTAAAACTTATGTGATAATTAATGCTATTTTACATCGTGATGAAATGATTTTAGTGCCATAGATCAAGGGTTTAGGTGTCTTTATACGCAAAGAATGGCATAAATAAATATTGAATTGATAAAAATCGATGAATTTCATCGATTAAATATACTTTAACTCCGATTAAATGCTCCTTTTTTATATTTTTGTGTTTCGAATTAACTTTTAATATACATTCCCAAATTATGAAAAAAAATTACTTATTATTTTTTCTATTTACTTTCATTTTAACTGCGTCTTATGGTCAGCAGTCTAATGCTACGAACGTGCGATTTAATCTCGGTAAAGTGAGTAAAAATGTAATTGCTGGTATAGAATCGTATAATTTAGAAGATTTAAAATATCATGCTAGATTATCTAAAGAATCCATAGAAATCGTAGAAAAATTAACAGAATCTGAGCAGTGCTATAATACCCTTGATATATCGAATAGTATAGCTATTTATCTAGAGACTGCTTTATTGGCGGAAGAATTGGTTACTGCTAGAACGTATTTAAATAAAACAGAAGATTTAATTCTTAAAGCGTTTTACGAATATGATGTTTGTAGTAATGAAGAAGCCAATGCTGTAAGTAGTAATTACGGTGAAAATGCATTAACCGATTTACAACAACAACAAGCAGAGTTAAAGGCACAGCAGGCAGCGTTAGAGCAGAAAGCAAAAGACATTAAACTGCAATTGGCAGAACAAGAAAGACAAGAAACTATTTTAAAAAAACAACAGTTTGTCACTTCAAATGAAAGAGCGATGACGAGTAGTATCAATGCGTATAATGATGTTTTAAAGTCTTGTGAATGCCGGACTTCCCTAGCACCTTCTCAAGAAAGCGTATCCGATTTATCGACCAAAACTATTCAGGAAATTAAAACTTTTTACTTAGATAAGAGCATTACTATTTCTCAAAATTTTGGTGCTAAATTGAAAGCGTGTAAAGAATAATTTGAATTAGTTTTTAAGCATATAAAAAGGCTCAACTTTTACAGTTGAGCCTTTTTTATTATTCTACTTTTCCACAATCGTACTATCCCTCATTCTCATCTTCTTTCGTTAATAATGGGTGGTCTTTAATGCCTAATCCCACAATTTTAATTATACTGGCTACGGTATTATAAAGCATTAAAACGACTGTTATTAAACCTCCACTAAGTATGGCCGATAGACCAAGACTGATATAGTAAATAGAAGTAAACCAGGAATTGGGTACATTTTCAGCTTCAGTTACTGGTATATTCATAAGTTGAAATACAATCATAGCAGAGACAAATACAATGGTATCAATTTTTGCTATTAATAACACATGTTTGTAGTGTTCTTCCGTAAGTTTTGATTTCGAACTGGAACTAATACTTAATAGTGTTAAAAGTAATGCTAAAATGGTTGCTGAGCCTAAAACAATAGTATTACATAAGGCATTGATACCAGGAAGTGATGTTGTTATTAATGATTTGGCTTCATAACCACTAATATTTCCTAAACCGTAGGCTCCAAGACCTATGATAATAGTTGCCAATAGACCACCAAAAAGCGCACGTTTGTTATAAATAGATAGGTTTAATAACTTCATATTATTTACTTGCAAATAGTTTCACATCGGTTTCACTAACTTCGGTACTCCCCAAAATAATTAATCGTTCTACAACATTTCGTAGTTCACGAATATTGCCTGTCCAATCATATTCTTGTAGGAGTTTTATTGCCTTAGCCGAAAAACTTTTTTTGGCAGTGCCTTGTTCTTCAGATATTTTATTAGCAAAGTGATTTATCAATAATGGGATGTCATCACGTCTGTCGTTTAAAGCAGGGACATTAATTAAAATGACTGCGAGTCTATGATATAAATCTTCCCGGAATTTACCTGACTCAATTTCTTTTTTAAGGTTTTTATTGGTTGCTGCGATGATACGAACATCTACTTTAATGTCTTTATCACTCCCCACACGTTGAATACGACTTTCTTGTAATGCACGTAAAACTTTGGCTTGTGCAGACAGGCTCATGTCTCCAATTTCATCTAAAAAAATAGTACCTCCATTGGCGGCTTCAAATTTCCCAGCTCTGTCTTTAACTGCACTTGTAAAAGCGCCTTTAACATGGCCAAATAACTCGCTCTCTATGAGTTCACTTGGAATGGCGGCACAGTTAACTTCAATCATGGGGCCTTTAACACGTTCACTTTTTTCATGTAGCCAATGTGCTACGAGCTCTTTACCCGTACCATTTGGTCCTGTAATTAAAACTCGAGCATCGGTAGGTGCTACCTTGTCAATAATATCTTTAATTTGAGAAATGGCATCACTCGCACCAATCATTTCGTATTTTTTACTAACTTTTTTCTTAAGGATTTTATTTTCTACAACCAGTTCTTTTCGGTCTAAAGCATTACGGACGGTATTTAATAAACGGTTTAAATCTGGTGGCTTTGAGATGTAATCAAAAGCCCCTAAACGCATGGTGTTTACAGCCGTATCTAGATCGCCATGACCGTAAATCATAACAATGGGTATTTCGGGTTTAATCTTTTTGACCGCTTCTAATACTTCAACACCATCCATCTTTGGCATTTTTATATCGCAGAGGATCAAATCGAAGTCTTCCTTTTTAATTTTTTCTATTCCCGCTAGACCATCTTCTGCTTCATCTACTTCGTATTTGTCGTTTTCTTCAGAAAGAATTTTTATTAAAACCCTTCTAATTGCTGCTTCGTCTTCTATTACTAATATTTTTGGCATTATATTTTAAATTTAATTCCTGTTCTAAAATAGATTGTGGGTTGCTCATCAATAGTATAAATGTCATTCCTTTCATTATCTCTCAACCTAAAATCATTTGAAAGAGTATACGCAATGTAACCGTAATATAATAAATGATCTGTAAAATAATGCTCGTAGCCTAAGCCACCTAAAACCGTTGTCATGGAAATGTTTTCAGCTAATTTTCCCTCTACTACTTTGTTTTTCTGAATATTCGCAAAGAAATTGTCCAAAGTCACGAAAGCTTGAACATGATTGTTCTTATCAAATTTATAACGAATATTGGTTTTTGGTACACCTAAGGTATAGGTCCAGTTTAGATGAAACTCCCTGTAGTAATTAATAATAGGAAGTGGATAATCTCTACCTGGTGTCGTTGAATAGCTGAGTCCTAAAATTAATCGGTTAGGTCTACTTCCTTCTTGAGGGGTTTTAGTACGATCGCGAATGGCATATACATTCCCAACATAGAGGTAATCATCGGATACCATTTTACCTGCAAAATTAGAAGCTAATCTCAACCCTCCATTGGCAGCATAAATCCAATCGCCCTCCGTTTTATAAACATAGCCTAATGTTGCTTCTAAGGTTTGAACAGAATTGATCTCGTCTGTTGAAAAAGGCAGATTTTGCCAGTCAAAATGTATGGTTCTATAATCACCTCCAACAACTATATAATTCTGTTCATCTATCTTGAGGGGTAGTTGAAAAAATGCTCGGAACCGCTCAATACTATTCTTTGAATCACTATTAGGGATATTGAGGTATTCTATTCTTAACAAATCAGAAGTTTGAGAAAAACTCATCAAGGAAAACCCTATGAACAATGAGGTTATTCCTAATTTGGTAATACTAATTTTAGGGTTCATGTAAGTAAACTAGTTGTTTGTGTTAGAATTTGAATTGTTATTGGTTTTCATCTGTAATTGAATGTCTTGATCTGGTTTCTGAATAATATGAATATCACGTTGAGGAAACGGAATGCTTATATTGTTTTCTCTAAATAATTTATCGATAGCAAACCGAATTTCACTTTTTGGAATTCTTGAGTTAAAACTGTCTTCTACCGTAAAAGCCACCCTAAAATCTAGTGAACTCTCTCCAAAGTCATTGAAGATTACCGTTGGGGCAGGTTGTTTAAAAACAAGTTTGCAAGATTGTGCGGCTTCTATTAATAATTTTTTAACGAGCTGGACATCGCTTCCATAGGCCACACCAACATCTACCGTTTCCCTTGTAGACGTGCCATTTTGCGTCCAGTTGTATAAACTATTGGTTAAATATAAATGATTAGGAATAACGAGTACTTTATTATCAATGGTTACCGCTCTTGTAGTACGTAACTTAATTTCTACCACACGTCCTACCTTACCTTCAAGTTCTATTATATCACCAACATGAACCGATTGGTCAACAAGTATGAATACCCCTGATATAATATCTTGAAAAAGTGTTTGTAAGGCGAGACCAATACCAATTAATAAGGCTGCGGATGCCGCAAAAACGGCAGTAACATCGATGCCTATAGAATCTATAACTATAAGAAAAACAATCATGTATATTAGCCATCCGGCAAATGAGAATACCGTGGTAAATTTAGCGGCATCCTCAGTTGGCATATTCCGGGTCAATAGTCTCTTTACCCATCTTAAGATGTAGGTGGTTACTATTAAAATAGCAATGACTAATAAGATATATTTAATTTTGATTGCGGCTTGAAAATCACCATCATCATTTGTGAAAGTATAAATTTTAAAATTTAAAAAATCAATAAATTTTTCCCAAAGGTTACTTTCAGTAATGACATCGCTTACTTTTTCCACTTCTTTTTCAATCTTGTCTGTTACGTTCTCTTGCATCATTAGTATTTAATCCACTTAATTAATTCTTTGTAACTAGGCTTTTTTCCATACATCAAAATGCCTACACGGTATATTTTTGAAGCAAACCAAACGGTGAACATAAATGTACCAATTAAAATTAACAATGATAAGGCCTGCTGCCATAAAGGCACTCCAAAAGGAATACGCATTAGCATTACTACTGGAGATGTTAATGGTATAAACGAAAATATGGTTGAAATTGTACCATGCGGATCTTCAATCACCGTAAAAATCCCCACATATACCGCTAGAACGAGTGGCATGATTATAGGCAGCATGAATTGCTGTGTGTCTGTTTCGTTATCAACAGCAGCCCCAATAGCAGCATACAGCGAACTGTAGAGTAAATAACCACTAATAAAGAACAGTAAAAAGGCAATGATGAGATTTAATAAAGGCAAATGTTGAAAGGCGGTCACAAATTGTTGAACCTCCATGGTAACGTTTTGGTTTTGCATCGCTTGTTCCATCATTTCTTGTTGTGGCGTTTGCACGGCTGCAAAATCGATTCCAAACATAATGGAAGCTATAACCATTAATACCCCACCCACAATGAGCCAAATCATAAATTGTGTGACACCAGCCGAGAGAGGTACCTATAATCTTACCCAGCATTAATTGTATTGGTTTTACTGAGGATATAATGACCTCGATAATGCGACTGGTTTTTTCTTCAATGACAGAACGCATGATCATATTACCATAAATGATGATAAACATGAAAAGTAAATAACCAGCGGCACCACCAAAGATGAGTTTTACTAAACTATCCAGTTTTGAAGATTTTTCACCACTAAAATTTTCCTGATTAATTTCTACCGTGACTTGTGCATCGTTAATCATGGCGACGTCTACATTTTTACTTTCCAAATTAAGATTGGTGAGTCGTTTTTCAATTTTAGATTCTAATGCGCCAATAATGGATAGCGATGGTGAATCTGAAGAATAAAAAGCAATACTTTTTACAGCTTTAGAAACACTATCAAACTTTGAAATATATAGCAAACCATAGTTGTTTTCCGCTTCTACTTGTTTTTTTGCAGCTTCTAAAGGTATTCCGTTTAAAAAATGATAGGTTATGGATTCTGCATTTTCAAAAGATTGGCCAAAATAACCCGATTCATCTAAGACATAAATCGTTCGTTCTGTATTATTGTTTATTTGTGACAAATAGCCTACTACCGTGAAGAGTGCAATAAAAATTAAAGGACTAACAAACGTCATAACGATAAAAGCCTTATTTCTCACTTTAGTAAGATATTCTCTTTTAATGATAAGTGGTAAATGATTCATAATTTAATTGTCCTTAACGGTTTGAATAAATATATCGCTAACACTTGGTATCACTTCTACGAAGTGAGACACTTCTCCTTGGGTGATTAAATAGCTTAGTAAATTATTAGCTGTCTCGTGGTCTTTAAGTTTAATATTTAGTTTTAACTCGTTGTCTAAGGATTTGAAATGTGCTGGAATTATCGAAAATTTATCAGCTAAAGTTTGTTGCAATATGGAATGGCTTTCTGCTACCATACCTACTTCAAAGGTGTTCGATTTATAGTTTCTTTTAATGGTATCTAAATTGCCATCTAAAATTTTATTAGATTTATGAATTAAAGCAATATGATCACACATTTCTTCAACCGATTCCATACGGTGTGTCGAAAAAATAACCGTGGCACCTTCGTCTCGCAATCTTAAAATTTCATTTTTTATGATATCGGCATTTATAGGATCAAAGCCTGAAAAGGGCTCATCAAAAATCAACAATTTAGGTTGGTGTAAAACGGTAACCACAAATTGAATTTTTTGAGCCATTCCTTTAGAGAGCTCTTGTATTTTCTTATTCCACCAATCCCCAATTTCTAAACGTTCAAACCACATGAGTAGTCTTTTTTTAGCTTCCGATTTTTCCAAACCTTTAAGTTGAGCAAGATATAATGCTTGTTCTCCAACTTTCATCGATTTATATAAACCACGCTCTTCCGGCAAATACCCTATGTTTTGAATATGATGTCGCTGCAGTGGTTCCCCATCTAATATCACATGACCCGTATCTCGGCATTGTAATTTGGTTAATAATGCGAATTAAGGTTGTTTTTCCAGCGCCGTTTGGACCAAGAAGGCCAAAGATACTGCCTTTTTCAACGGCAATAGAAACATGGTTAAGGGCTTTGAAATCACCAAATGTTTTAGAAACGGCGTGTGCTTCCAATAGGTTGCTCATAGATGTTGTGAAGTTTAAATGGTATTATACCGGTAAATATAGAAAATGTTAAAACAGAAGTAGGATGCTTTACATTTATTTTAACGCTTTGCAGAAGAAATAATTTAATAAATAGTGGGTTTGCTATTACTTCTATTGCAGGTTGTAATGAGTGTAATGAAGTCTATTAATAAGTAGTATTTAAAGCGGTACAGAAACAGTTGAGCTTAAAAAAACAAAACCCACCCTTAACGCAAATTAAGGATGGGAAAAAATTGCTATGAAAAAGAAAAATTACCACTGGCTTGCGCCAATGATAAATCAAATATACTATTTTTTGTTTAATTAGGGTAGAAAACAGGTAATTAGTTGTGTTTTATAACTAAAAAAGCCCATTTAATTAAATGGGCTTTGTGTGTCATTCGTTCTATTATTATGAGAACATATCTTTAACCTTTTCGAAGAAAGACTTGTCACTCTCTTCTGGTTTTGGGGCAAAATGCTCATCATCCTTCATGTCTTCAAAAAATTCTTTTTGAATTTTATTTAATGTTTTTGGCGTCCATACATTCACATGTACTAATAAATCTCCTTTACCATAACCATTAATACTTGGAATTCCTTTACCGCGTAATCGTAAAATCTTACCAGACTGCATTCCTGCATCTATTTTAATGCGTACTTTACCAGTAACGGTATCAATCTCCTTTGACGTTCCTAAAACAGCATCACTAATACTGACATATAAATCATAATGTAAATTATCACCTTCTCGCTGTAGGGTGTCATGATTCAGTTCTTCAATGGCAACCAACAAATCACCTGGAATACCATGTCCTGGGGCATCATTACCTTTTCCTGAAACCTTAAGTTGCATGCCATCTACAACTCCAGCTGGAATTTTAACTGAAATTGTTTCGTCTTTGTTAATCAAGCCTTGAGCATCTGCATCGGCTGGTTTTTTGTCAATCATTTGTCCAGCACCCCCACAAGTCGTACAAGTAGAAGCCGTTTGCATGCGACCTAAGATGGTATTGGTAATACGTGTGACTTGACCAGAACCATTACAAGTGGAGCAGGTTTTATAAGTTGTTCCTTCTGCTTGAACTTTACGCTTAACTTTAATTTTCTTTTCTACACCATTAGCAATTTCCTCTAGTGTTAATTTCACACGAATACGCAAGTTACTGCCTTTTACTCGACGTTGTTGGCCACCGCCAAATCCACCGCTAAACCCGGAAAATCCGCCATTCCCACCAAAAGCACCGCCAAAGATGTCTCCAAACTGGCTGAAGATATCATCCATATTCATGCTCCCGCCGCCAAATCCGCCGCCGCCTTCAAAGGCTTGATGACCAAACTGGTCGTAGCGTGCTTTTTTGTTGTCGTCGCTTAGCACTTCATATGCTTCAGCAGCTTCTTTAAATTTAGCTTCAGCAGTTTTGTCGTCCGGATTTTTATCTCGGATGGAACTCTATCGCTTTTTTTCGATATGCTTTTTTGATTTCTGCGGGACTCGCATTTCTGCTAATACCAAGTATTTCGTAATAATCTGTTTTTGCCATTCCTATGTTATTTCTTCAGTATGAGAGAAATTATTAATTTTTATTGACCAATAACGACCTTTGGGAAACGAATTACGGTGTCCCCAAGCTTGTAGCCTTTTTCTAAAACGTCAATAATTTTACCTTTTAAATCATCAGTTGGTGCCGGTGTTTGCGTAATAGCTTGATGAATCTCAGCATCAAAGACATCACCCGATTGCACTTCCATTTTAGATAGTCCTTTTTGCTCTAAGGTATTTAAAAGCTTTTGGTAAATTAATACCACACCTTTTCGCATTTCTTCTGCTTCTTTGTCTTCTTCAATGTGCATTAAAGCACGTTCAAAATCATCTAAAACGGGCAGCATAGAAATCATAACATCTTTACTTGCTGTTTTAAAAAGCTCTATACGTTCTTTAGAGGTTCTTTTTTTATAATTTTCAAACTCGGCGAACAGGCGTAAAAACTTGTCTTTCTCCTGGTCTAATTCTTCCTTTAGTCTGTCTCCTATAGATAATTCTTGAACTTCAACGGTTTGTTGTGTCTCATTAGTCTCTACCTGATTGTCAAGGGAGGTTTCTTTTTTATCTTTTGCTTTACTCATTTCTGTATCTTTTTAATACGATTAAAGTTTGGCAAAAGTATTGCCAGTATTGTAAAAGTGTCAAAATGTCATCACTTTTTTTTATGAAACATTTAAGTATTTCCCTAGGAATATTTATTTATCTTTGATACTTAATCAAAAATTAAAACTTAAAATGAAAAACATTGTATTAAATATTTTCA
This sequence comes from Lacinutrix neustonica, assembly GCF_026625145.1. Lineage (GTDB taxonomy): Bacteria > Bacteroidota > Bacteroidia > Flavobacteriales > Flavobacteriaceae > Lacinutrix > Lacinutrix neustonica. Next base: position 3,426,846 of record NZ_CP113088.1, read on the forward strand.
CAGTAGTGGCTTTAGGTGCTGCTGTGACAGGCTGTAAAGATGGAGCAGAAAAAGCCAAAACAGGTGACGCAGAAGTGGTGAAAGAAATGGAGGTAGAGTCGAAGTTTAAGGCCATTCCTGAAGCGTCTATGATTGTGTGGACGGCTAATAAAGTGGTTGGTGGTCATTCGGGTACCATTAATGTTTCTAATGGAGTCGTACAAACTAAAGGTAATGAATTAGTAGGGGGTAATTTCATTTTTGATATTTCTACATTAGAAAACACAGATATAGAAGATGCTACAGATAAAGCGAAATTGGAAGGGCATTTAAAAAGTGCCGACTTTTTTAATGCGGAAGAATTCCCAAATGCCTCTTTTGAAATTACTAACGTAGAAGGTAACACTGTAAGTGGTAATTTAATGATGAAAGGCATTAAGAAGAATATAAGTTTTCCAGTTAAAGTGGGGATGAATGGTGATATGATGACTATTACTAGTGATGTCTTTACTATTGACAGAACAGAATGGGATATCAAATATAACTCGGGAAATTTGCAGATCCTGCAAAATTAGGAGATTATATGATTAAAGATGCTATTGAATTAAAAGTGTCTATTAAAGCAAAGAAAGCTTAATTAAAAATTTTAAAATTTAATATAAAGAGCCATGTCGATAGACATGGCTTTTTTTATATTATTTTTTTCAGGTTTTAAATTAACTCCTCCAACGCCTGATCCAATGTTACATATTCAAAGTGAAAACCTGTATTCTCAATTTTCTTAGAACTTACACGCTGACTTTCAAATAGAATGATATGCATGTCACCTAAGGTCCATTTCATAATAATTTTTGGCACATTGGGTAGAAAAAGTGGCATATTCATTTTGTTAGCGACGGCTTTAGTGAGTTCTGTGTTCGTAACTGGGTTTGGGGAGACACCGTTATAAACACCTTCTCGTTTTTTTTCTATAAGGTGAAGGAAAAGTCTCGACAAATCATCAAGATGAATCCAACTCATCCATTGCTCTCCGAACCTAATGGCGCTCCAGCTCCAATTTTAATTGGTTTTATTATCTGTGGAAAGGCTCCACCGTGCTCAGAAAAGACTAATCCTATTCGCACTTTAGACACGGTAATATCTAAGGTTTTAAAGGTGTCTACCACTTGTTCCCAAGCTTCCACGACGTGTCCTAAAAAAGAATCATTGACTTCAGTTTGGTCTTCGGTATAATAATTAGTGATTGAATCTGGATAGAATCCAATAGCACTGGCAGAAACGATTTGTGTTATATTATTCGGATTATTTTTTACTGTTTGGTGAAGTAATGCCGTCGTTTTAAGTCGGCTATCTAAAATGGCCTGCTTGTGCTTTTTTGTCCAACGCTTAGAAATACTAGCGCCTACCAAATGAATTATGGCATCGACATCTTTAACACAATTAGAATCTATTTCACTGTTATCTCGGATTCCAATAATAGCCTTTATAGTTCTCTTCGTTAGAAATTTTAGATTTGCTTGTGGTTAGATAATTAACATCTATCGCTTTCGTATGACATAATTTTACGATGGCACTGCCCACCAAACCTGTAGCTCCTGTAATTAATACGCGCATCTTGTTTTTTTATAAAAATACGATTTGATTGACGTAATAGTCATGGCTTTAAGTAAGGTTTAACACAAATAGGGGATGGGATATAAAAAACCTGAAATGGTATGACATTAAAGTGATCTATTTCTTTATCGCTCTTAGCATATGCCGTTTTCCAGGTGGGCCATTTACTTTCTCGACAGTAAAACCAGCAGACATCATGGCGCGTCTCGGCATGACCTTGTGCACAATAAGTAACTAAAACACCCTTTGGTTTCAATGCTTTGTACATAGTGTTGAACATCACTTCCGTCCATAATTCGGTTGTACTCGAGGACCAAAAGCGTCAAAATAGATGAGGTTAAACTGATTGGTATAATTAATTTCCGAAAATGGACGTAGTTCTTTTTTTAGCTGAAAGTATTCTGAAAAGGCACAGGCTTTTTCCCAGTCACAACGGTGAAGTTTGTCAAATAATGCAGCACTGTTAGTAAGGTCAACAGCTTCCGCATAATTAAGCTGTTTAAGTTCTGATAACGCAATAGGAAAGCCTTCAATGCCTGTGTAGCTAATTTGTATTTGCTGCTTTTCGGCTTCGGCTAAAGTGAGTAAAGCATTCAACCCAGTACCAAAACCAATTTCTAAAAGGGTTGTCGTATTGGACTTTTTGTCAAAGCTTTCAGAAGCTAAAAAAAACGCTAAACCTTCTTTTAAATAGACGTGTAGCGCTTCTTGAATGGCTCCATGGATGGAATGGTATTGCTCATTCCACTCGGGAATATGTATGGTTTTTGAACCATCATTAGTGGTAATGATTTCGCGTTTCAAATTATTCCTTTAATAAGACGCCATCCGCCTCAAAAGAGTAGGTGCGTTTTGGAGCAGTAATGGCTGCGATTTCTTCTTGCGAGGCCCCTTTGTCTTCAGCATAATGTTTTTGTTCATCTACAGAAACTTCTTTAACGTAAGCTTTTCCGTTAATGATGACTTCTTTACCGTCGATGTCTTTTGGCATAAAAAAGGCGTAATCTTTAAATTTAACCATGACCTCGTCATCATTTCCTAAATCTAAGGTCATCCAACACCCTTTCGCTTTACATACTTCATTTACCTTGGCGATCATTTTAGCAGGAATACTATCACCTACTTGCATGCTCTTATAATGTTCAGCCATGGATTGTACTGCTACCGCATCGTCTGCGATAATTGCATCTCCGAAAGATTGGTACTCCACTTGAGTTATTTCTTTAGAGGTTTCTTCTAGGTTTGTCTTTTTTTCTCCTTTACAAGCAAAAACAGTGATTGCTAGAGCCAAGGTTAATATGTGATTTTTCATGTTTATCATTTTTGATTCTATCTTTCAAAGATAGTATTTAAAGGTTAAATTTATATTTTCTAACGCTTAATTCTGTATTTTTGCATCCTAAAGTTAACCAGATTTTATGAAAACCATGACGAAAAACGACATCAAGATAACTAAAACTAACACATCTAAAATTAAGAATACTGACTTTAATAACTTAGCATTTGGTCAGGTGTTTTCAGATCATATGTTGGTGTGTGATTATAAGGATGGGAAGTGGCATACTCGTGAAATTGTCCCTTATGGTCCAATTACTTTAGATCCTGCGTCTAAAATTTTTCATTATGGTCAATCTATTTTTGAAGGAATGAAGGCGTATAAGGATGCTAATGGTGAGGTGTTTTTGTTTAGACCCATGGAAAATATTAAACGCTTAAATATTTCAGCGAAACGTTTAGCCATTCCGGAATTACCTGAAGATTATTTTTTTGAAGGATTAAAAACGTTATTACATGTTGAAAAAGATTGGATTCCAACGGCAGAGGGAAGTTCGTTATACATAAGACCCTATATTTTTGCGACTGGTGCCGGTTTTCATGCGTCTCCAGCGAATGCTTATAAGTTTATTATTGCTTGTGCGCCATCTGGTGCTTATTTTTCAGGAAAAGTAAAGGTTTTAATAGAAGAGAAATATTCGCGTTCTGCTAATGGTGGTGTTGGTTTCGCTAAGGCGGGCGGTAACTATGCTGGTCAATTTTATCCTACTCAATTAGCTAAGGATAAAGGGTATCATCAAATCATTTGGACAGACGATACGTCTCACGAATATATTGAAGAAGCGGGGGCAATGAATATTTTTGTTCGAATTAATGACACCTTAGTGACTGCGCCTGTAAGTGACCGTATTTTAGATGGAGTGACCCGAAAAAGTATATTAGATATTGCCAAAGCTGAAGGGATACAAACGGAGGTAAGAAAAATTAGCGTGAAGGAATTAATCGAAGCCTCTAAAAATGGAAGTCTTAAAGAATTATTTGGCGCTGGAACGGCAGCGGTAATTTCTCCTATTTACTGGTTTTGGATTTAGAGATGAAGATTTTGAATTACCAACATTAGAACACACGTTTGCAGACCGATTGAAAAAACGAATCATAGATATTCAAACCAATAAAGCTGAAGACCCCTTTGGCTGGAGAGTAGCGGTGAACTAGTTAGACGTTTGGTTTTCTACCGCATGTTTTTTACTAACGATTTAGGACTACCATTGCAAGAACGGTGACAAAAAACAGTCTTGATTACACTTTTAGAGCTTCTAATTTCCCTTGATATGCTTTAATCTCATCCCGTAATTTTGCTGCAATTATAAAGTCCAATTGCTTAGCTGCTTGTTCCATCATCTTGCGTTTTTCACGAATTTTCTTTTCTAATTCAGGTTTGCTTAAATACGCGCTTTACGGCTCTGCAGCTCTTGCGGCTTCCAATTCATAACTGTAGGTGCTCACCGAATTTTTACTCAGGGCACTGTTTAAACTTTTATTTAAAGCCGTGGGCGTGATGTTGTTTTCTGTGTTGTAAGCGATTTGCTTTTCACGTCTGTACTCCGTGTCGTCAATTGTTTTTTGCATGCTGTTCGTTATTTTATCTGCATACATTATCGCTTTTCCATTTAAATGTCCGGCGGCGCGACCAACGGTTTGCGTTAAAGACCTGTTGGAGCGTAAAAAACCTTCTTTGTCTGCATCTAGAATAGCGACCAGGGAGACTTACGGAAGATCCAAACCTTCACGTAATAAGTTCACACCCACTAACACATCAAAGATCCCAGCACGCAAATCTTGCATGATTTGAACGCGTTCTAAGGTGTCTACATCACTATGAATGTAGCGTACACGAATACTAATTCGACTGAGGTATTTTGTTAATTCTTCAGCCATTCTTTTAGTTAATGTGGTGACTAAAGTCCGCTCATCTTTTTCTGTACGTACTTGAATTTCTTCAATTAAATCATCGATTTGGTTTAAGCTTGGTCGGACTTCTATTATAGGGTCTAATAACCCGGTAGGACGAATAACCTGCTCCACATAAACGCCATCTGTTTTTTGTAATTCATAATCGGCAGGAGTAGCACTAACGTAAACTACCTGATTCTGAAGGGCTTCAAACTCTTCGAATTTTAAGGGTCTGTTGTCCATTGCTGCAGGCAATCGAAACCCATATTCCACCAAATTTTCTTTCCGGCTTCGATCGCCACCATACATGGCATGTACTTGAGAAATGGTCACGTGACTTTCATCAACAACCATTAAGTAATCGTCTCGGAAAATAGTCTAATAAACAAAACGGTCTTGTGCCGGGTAATCTACCATCTAAATAACGAGAATAGTTTTCAATACCGGAACAGTAGCCTAATTCGCGAATCATTTCCAAATCGAATTCTGTACGTTCCTTGAGGCGTTTTGCCTCTAAATGTTTGCCGATGTCTTTAAAATAATCGTGCTGTTTGACTAAATCATCTTGAATGTCTTTTATGGCGCCTTGAAGCACATCTGGTGATGTTACAAACATATTAGCAGGATAGATGTTTAATCGGTCATATTCTTCAATAACTTTATTGGTTTGAATATTGAACTGCTCAATCGTTTCAATTTCATCACCGAAAAAATGTATGCGAAAGGCATCGTCTGCATAACTCGGAAAAATATCTACAGTATCCCCTTTTATTCTGAAATTACCATGTTTAAAATCGGCTTCTGTACGGGAGTATAGACTTTGTACTAATTGGTGTAATAATTTGGTTCTTGAAATTTGCTGATCGCGTTTAATGGTAATCACATTTTTTTGAAACTCAACAGGGTTTCCAATACCATACAAACAAGACACAGAGGCTACCACCAAGACATCACGACGGCCGAGAGAGGAGGGAAGATGTGGTGCTCAAACGCATCTTTTCTATCTCTTCATTTATTGATAAATCTTTTTCTATATAAACACCAGAGGTTGGGATGTAAGCTTCGGGTTGATAGTAATCGTAGTAAGACACGAAATACTCTACTGCATTTTCAGGGAAAAATTGTTTGAATTCTGAGTATAATTGGGCAGCCAATGTTTTATTATGTGCTAAAACCAACGTGGGTTTTTGTACACGCTCTATAACATTAGCCATAGTGAACGTTTTACCGGAACCGGTAACACCAAGCAACGTTTGATATTTTTCGCTAGCGTTTAGACCATCAGTCAATTGTTGAATGGCTGAAGGTTGATCACCAGTTGGACTAAATTCGGATTCAATTTTGAATTTCATGTCGCTAAATTAAGGAATATCCAGCAGTAATTATTTGAAGAAAAAGTTAAGGTTTTGCGTGTGGGGCTCAACGCTTTAAATATTAAAGGGCATTATAAAGAATGACGCCACCTAAAATAAAAGCAAAAGGAGCAATGCGTCTTATATATAGGGGTTTCAATACGTCGGAACTTTTCATTGAGAAGCGGTGGTGTGCTTTTCTTGGAATAAAGTAAAGGATCAAGGATGTCACTACCATGATCCACCCAAATAGCTGAAATGCTTCTGGTATTTTGGAGGCTTCAGAATGTATAATTAATGCTATTGCTGGAATTAAACGGAGGGTTATTTCTGTATAATTAATAACGTTTGTGCTTCCCGCTTTTCTTAAAGTGGCTCTAGCTTTATTAGGAGCAAATAACATGACAAAGCCAATGAAGATTATAAATAGCCCGAATAGTATTACAATCCATTTAGTAATTGATAGTATCATAGTTATAATATTGGAATAAACTACTGGCTAATATTTAGTTATATAATTTTAAACTAAAACGTAATAAGTAAATTAAAAGGATCATTAGTTTTTGAAATATTGTGGTATTAACTGGAGCAGCTCTTCTTTATTAATTGGTTTTGAAATATAATCGTTACATCCCACTCCTATTGTTTTTTCTCTATCCCCGGAAAGTCCGAAGCCGTCCGGGCTATAATTATAACGTCTTTGTTTAGTTCTCGAATTTGTCGAGTGGCTTCATAACCATTTAGTTCAGGCATTTGAATATCCATTAAAATTAAATCAATATCGGGATTTTTTTGAAATATAGCAACCGCTTCTATACCTGTTACGGCCTCTAATATAACTGAACTATAATTTTTAGCTATTGCGGTTATTAACAGTCGTGATATAGTATTGTCCTCGACAATTAATATTTTTAATTTTAGTGGTTTAGAGTTCCCTTCGCCGAAGTTTTTTTAGAGAAGTTTTCTTTTAGTTTAAAGGTTTTTTCTTTATGAGGTGTGTTATAAGGTAAGGTGAAGTAAAATACAGATCCTTTCCCTTCTTCACTTTCAATCCAAATTTTACCGCCAAGCATTTCAACATAGGCTTTGGAAATAGATAAGCCTAATCCAGCACCTTGAAAGGCCATTCTATTTGAAATATCGGCTTGTGCAAAACGTTTAAAAATCTCTGTCTGCCTCCCTTTTGGTATCTCAATCCCTGTATCTTTCACATAAAATTCCAGTACCTCAGCATGGTTCTCTTTTTTTAAATCATAACCTATTTCGATCGCGCCTTTTTCGGTATGTTTAATAGCGTTCTTGACAGGTTGGTAAGAATGGAATACACTTTTTCTCCGTCGGAATGAATAAATATTTCGGTATTAGATAAGGTGTTTTTAAATGAAAAATCCACGCCTTTTCTTTCTATCTCGGGTTTAAAAAAGTTATAGATAAATTCCATTTTATCATTGATATCCAAAACATGGATATTCGCTTCCATAAGTCCAGATTCTATTTTAGAAATGTTAACAATGTCATTAATGATATTAAGCATTCTTGTACCACTTTTTCTTATGATTCTGATATATTTTTTCTGTACGTCCCCTGTCAATTCAGGTTCTTCTAGAAGATCAGCAAAACCAAGAATGCCATTCATGGGTGTTCTTATTTCATGACTCATATTGGCTAAAAATGCTGATTTTAGTCGATCGCTTTCTTCAGCATTTTCCTTTGCTAAAATTAACTCTGCTGCCCGTTTTTCTTTTTCTTCGTTTTGAAAGATAAGCTCTTTATTGGCAGTAATCAATTCTGCTGCACGCTTTGATTTCTCATTATTTTGGAAAACAAGCTCCGTATTTGCAACCACTAATTCTGCTGCACGTTTTGCTTTCTCATTATTTTGAAAGGCAAGTTCTATATTCGCGACAACCAGTTCTGCTGCACGCTTTGCTTTTTCTTCGTTTTGAAAGATGAGCTCTTTATTGGCAATGATCAATTCGGCGGCCCGTTTTGATTTCTCATTATTTTGGAAGACGAGCTCAATATTTGCGATAACTAGTTCTGCTGCACGCTTTGCTTTTTCTTCATTAAGAAATTTGACTTCCAAATTAGCAATTATTAATTGGGCTGCGCGTTTTGCTTTTTCTTGGTTTTCTAATGAAATGCCTTGGAGGGCAATAGCGAGCTCTTGCATAAGTAGCACCCGTTTTTTATCATCAATGTCCTTTATGGATATTAAAAATTCTTGTTGTAATTCTTTTAACTCATCACGTATGACCTCTTTTGATTTGTCTTGATTATTCATTTTGTTACTTTAATCCGGCAAAATCACATGATGGTTGAAGGAAAACATAGATTGTAGATCAATGACCTACTAAATACAAAAAATAGTTTAGGAAAACTTTATGTTTTTTGCATTTTAGACATTTCCTATGATTTTTATCATGAATAACTACTAAAAAAAAAACAGGTATCGGAGAAATCTTTTTGTCAGGATGAAAGATGGAGGGCTATTTATAACCATGCCACAGAGCCAAGAATTTATTATTCATTAGTTCTGTCTTGTATTTTTAAAATGGGTGTTTCACCCATTTATTGTTATGCAATGGAATCAATAAAAATAAAATACTTAGCGTTTTAATGTAAAATGGCCTGTGTATTGTTTGCCGTTTGGACGACTTATAAGAAACCAATAATCGTTAGTTGGTAATGCAGCCCCGTTAAAAGTACCATTCCAGCCTGTAAGTGGATTGACTTGAGATAATAATTTACCATAGCGATCAAAAATCAGAATTCTTAAATCGGTATTAAAGCGCTCGCTGACTCCTAAAGGTTGCCGAGATGTCATGATAACCATCACCATTGGGTGTGAAGAATTTTGGGAAGCCTAATATGGAAAATTCGACTGATGCGCTACCACAACCCTTTTTATCTCTTACGAAAAGTGTGTGAAAACCAGGTTCTATCCCCAAAAAGGTGTTGGCATGTTGATAAATATCTGATTCCGTATCCAGAGCAAACTCATAATCACCGTCACCCGAAACAGTCACTGTTACCGTATTGTTTGTCGTTAATTCTGTAAATGCTATACTTTCAATAGTGGGTGCGTTGGAAGGAGTTAAGGTGACCTCTCTTGTGTTTGAGCAGCCATTAGGAGACATTACTATTACCGTGTAGATTCCAATGTCATTAGCTTCAATAGTAGCCGATGTCATTCCGGTGTCAGTCCCGTTAAGAAACCATTGGAAAGAATAACTGCTAGGCATGCCATTAGTGATGCCGCTTTCTAAAGTCACGGTTTCAGGAAAGCGATTTATGCAATAAATAAAAGTTTGATCGGGCATTAATTTGGGGGTAGATAATACCCTTAATGTGAGCTCTGTAATGGCATAACATTGATTGGTATCTGTAGTCACTTTTACAGCAATAGTTTGACTCTGCTGAATTGTATTATCAAAGTTGCCATCTATACTATTGTTTTCCGCGAAGGCGTCAGTAATAGAAGTGTAAAATGTGATGTTATAGTTTGCAGGTACTAAGGGTTCAATTTCAGAGCGAATGTCATATAAATTAAAAGTTGTAAAACCATCTATAGTAGCATCATCGCAGGTATTAAAATCCGGCAGATTCAAAGTGTTTGTTGAACGGTCTAGCATGATCTCTGCTATTGCTAAACACCCGGTGTTGAGATCAAATACCTCAGCAAAAACAGTTTGCATGGGACTGATATTATTATAGTTATTAGGATTTTGGATGGGGTTGATTTGCATTTCGGCATCCACCATGCTCGTATAAAAAGCCATAATTCCTAAATCAGGATTATTTTGAGTGACCGCATCTAAAGCGTTAAACAAATTATAAGACGTTAAACCATCTTGATTGTCATCACAAGCAATCAGGCTAGAATTTGTCACGGTAGGATTAGGGGAGTATTCTATCACAATTTCTCCAACAGAGATACAACCATTTTCTAAAGTAACCTCCACAGTATAGGTGCCACTGGCAGTGACCTCAAAAGTACTACTGATTTGTGTGAGTTGCTCAACACCGTCTATAAACCACTTATAAGTATTTATACCGGGTTGGAAAGCATCTAATGTTATTCGGTCATTTTCACAGACACTCGTGTTTGTGGCAACCAATTTATCTCGGACCTAAATCGGTGGTCAATTTAAAACTACCAGCTTCCAAAAACACCGCAGAATCGAACCTGTAGTTTTGCTCATCGGCAATTACTAATTTCACATGGTACGTTTCGTTAGGAATGGTGTTTGCCGTTGCCGTCAATACGGTAGTTTGTCCATTAAAGTTAATGGGCGCAGTGGCCCCATTAAAACTTTCGAAATAAGCCTCGTTTTGCGCAGCACAACCATTTGGTATTTCACGGATGAACCGTAGTTACCTTTACTGGGGTTTGCGTCCCAGGAACAAGGGCAATATTGGTATAATCTGTTTGTGAAACGGGGCGGATAAGAAAGCCAAACAAATCTGAATACTGACAGGTATTTGGATCCCCTTCTTGGTATTCTTCCGAAGCAAAAATATATCTAAAACTTATTTGGTTTGCAACGGAAGTAAAATCAAATTCAAGAATGGTTGCATTTATAGTATTCGATTCTTGAAGGGCCATTTCTAAATCGGGATCTCCAGTCCAGTTGGGAGCATCGTCATCACTTAATGACGTATTTGGACCTTGCACATTAGTTAATCTTCCTGTGCTTAAAACAAGGCCGGATTGAAAAGGGAAAGTCGTTCCTGTAGCGTCAAAAAAACCATAACTCCGGTCAGTACCATTAAAGTCCCCTCCAACGGTATTTGTAACAGTAACATTAGAAATACAGTTACTATCAATTAATATGTTTTCAATAAGTTCTTGAGAGGAGTAGGTCCGGCTATCTACAGTAATATTTTGAGATTGTGCAGACATCACAAACAGAAACGATAATATTATAAGGCCTTTTCTTATCATAGCAGCAACGGGCAAAGATATATAAGAAGACAGATAATAAAAATAAAAATAATGTTAAACCTTTTTATTAATGGTATGCCAATGGTCTGTTTCACTCCACCTTATGAGGGTAGGCAAAGATAAGAAATGCCTAATGTTGGATGTTGTGACCTAAATCAAGGTAAGTTCGATTCCTTTTTTTCTATCGTTTTAGAGTAAAATGCGCTGTAAAAGTCATTTTTTTATCTGTTTTTGGTTCTCTATATTCTACAGTAAACCAGTAATCACTGGTTGGCATGGGATTGCCATTATAAGTACCGTCCCATCCTTGACCCGTTGGGCTGAGTTGTTTGAGTAATTTACCATAGCGGTCGTAAATGTAAATCACCGCATCGGGCTGATTGTCTATAGCATAGATATTCCAGTTATTGTTATATTCGTCGCCGTTTGGGGTAAAAAATAAGGGGTAGTCAATAACTAAAACCGTGAGACTATTCTCACTACAGCTGTATGCATCACGCACCCTTACGATGTGTTCTCCAGCTGATACATTTGTAAAAGTATACATAAAGGGATTTGCGGCATTAGACTGCCATGGCCCTCCATCCGGACTAAATTCGTAACCAGCAACATCATTGGTCATTGCTGTATTCACTGTTACTAAGATGTTATGTTGCTCTGAAAAAGCTAATGTTGTTAGTTCAGCAGTAACTATAGGGTTTGCATCAACAACAACGATTTCAAAATTTATAGTAGTGATTGAGCACCCTGTGGTGTTATTCTCAACCCGTACATAAACGGTCTGTGGGTTATTTGCAGTGCTGTATGGACTCATCAAAGCAGCAATATTATTATCTGCATCCAGTTGGGTTTCGTGGTAGCTGAGCGTAAAATCAGCAGGGTTTTGAGTTCCTAATACTTCAGCATCAAATTGTGATAAATCGATTTCTGGACTATTGGGGGTATCACTGCATGAAACAAAATTAGTAACTACATTGTTTTGTGGTAAAGGATGCACGATTAAATCCATGTTAGCAATACCAAAACAGTCGTTTGCATTTTCCACACGAATAAAAATAGTTTGCAAGAAAGGTGTTGAATTGGTATAGTTGTCCGGCAATTGATTGATTTCAAATTGAGCATCCGAAGCGGTTTCGTAATAGGCAACTGTTGACCCTTGAGGAACGTTAGTTAATATTAATGGGTCAGCATCAGAAAGTGTAAACGCTGTCAAGCCATCATAATCATTGTCACATTCACTTAAATCCGTATTCCCTATGTCTGTTGCAGTCACTTCAAGGGTATATTCAGCAGTTATAAAACAACCTGTGGTTTGGTTTTCAATACGAACGTATATCGTTTGTGGATTTGACGTATTTGTAAAAGGAAAGGGGGTTACTGGATTCATGCCGCTTTGAGCTTCAGCAAGAGTTAAATAATGTGTGTAATTGAAACCCGTGGTGTCACCACTAATCATCACATTTTCATTAGCTTCATTTAGATTATATTCTGTAAAACCATCTGGTGTACCATCCTCATCACACTGCACTAATATGGCGTTTTGTACTTCCGGTAACGCATGCACGACAATATTAAAGGAGCCCGTTTCGGTACAAAGTGTCGCTGTGTTTTCTAAACGATAATAGATTGTTTGCGAATTTGTACTCATATTCGTGTACGTAGAGGGATTGGGTATACTATTTATGTTAGCCTCTGCATCGCTCTGTGATTCAAAATAAGTAATGGTTACATTTTGACCATTTATTAGTGCCGTGTCTTGAGTGCTTAGGTCAAATGAAGCAAAGCCATTGGCGCTATCTCCATCAGTAGCATCATCACAGACGCCGTAGTCCGGAACGCTTGTGATGGTTGGGTTTGGAAGAACTTCTATACTGAAAACTTCAGTACTATAGCATGCCGTGTTATTATTGTTATCAATCCTTACAAAAATAGATTCAACAGCATAAGCTATTTGATTCATGTATGAACTAGGTAATGCATTAGTATCATTGTCTGCATCTACTTGATTCGTGTGATATGTTACTGTGTAGTTAGTTGCAGACTGACTTCCTAAAGCTATTGCGTTTAGGGCGTTCAGGTCAAATATTCTAAATCCATTATCATTATTGTCACAAAGAGCTTGATCAGGAATAGAATTTACAGTTGGTACTTCATGGAAGTCTATAATAAACTCGATAATAGAGATAACGGCTCCATCAGCATCAATAGCTTCAGCACTATAAGTAGCATCCGGAGCGACAACATTACTTAAAACTGGTCCAGTTTCTGACAATGGCGAACCGTCTTTACTCCATGAATAAGAAGTGGCATCAGTAGTTGTAGCGTCGAGAGCGACAACGTCGCCATCACAATAGTTAAAGGTGTTTATAATTGAACAGTCTGTAGAGCCTGACCCACTAGTGCCACTGTTTGTTTGTTCTAATTGAATATACCCTGGCAAATTGTCATAATTCGTAATAAGTAACACATATATTTCTCCGGGTATGCCGTTAGTTATAGTGAAATTTTCTACAGATGAAGGCGAGTAACTGCAAGCAATGGTATTGATAGCAGATAATTGATCACAAACATTTGTTGTTGTAAAGGGGCCATATGTTATGAAGTCTACGTCAAGACCTGTTCCCGTAAAATCAGGCTCTGTGTTTTGGATGATATTAAAATTTAATTCTCCGGATTGGTCAATTTGAATAAAATACCAAGCTGGATTTGGTTGACTACCGAGACAGCCATAATTGGGACCTATCTCTGCCTCGCCTGTATCAGAAGTGTTGGAGAAAACTAAAGAGGAATCTCCAGCACAGAAAGGCTCGGCTTGATCACAGAACGATCCTTGTGCTATTGATAAACCTGAGAATAATAATGTTAATATTAGAATTAAATATTGCAAATATAATTTCATTTTGTCTTTTTTCAATTAATTGAACCTGAAAGTTAGTTCAGGTTGGTGCTTTGCACGTAATGCCTTGAATCTTTTAAATTCATCTTTGGTAAGTATCTCGTAAATTTCTAATGTCTGAGATTTCAGAAGAGTGTTGAATTTATTAGGGGTAAGTGTCGTATCAGTAAGCTTTTCTTTATAGGATTTAATTATAGCTTGAAATTTTATAGAAGTATCTGCATTTAGTTCTAATGTTCTAATATATATTTTTACTACGTTGTTAACTCCGATTTTTCTTCTTGAGAAAATCCTTTGAAACATAGGGTAAGAAAAATAAAGAGAATAAGTCTTTTCATAATGAGGTGTTATATTTTTGATCTGTTTAAAGTGCAAATACACTTAAATTTAGTTATTCTAATTCAAAGCTAATACAATGATAAAAAGATCTATTTATATAAATCATTTTATATAACTAAAATCCTATATAAAATCAAAGAAAAGATACGAGACCTCCGAATTTTATTTTTAGAAGGGTTTTTTTTATCGTTTTAGGGTAAAATGCGCTGTAAAAGTCATTTTTTTATCTGTTTTAGGTTCTCTATATTCTACGGTAAACCAGTAATCACTGGTTGGCATGGGATTGCCATTATAAGTACCGTCCCATCCTTGACCCGTTGGACTGAGTTGTTTGAGTAATTTACCATAGCGGTCATAAATATAAATCACCGCATCGGGCTGATTGTCTATAGCATAGATATTCCAGTTATTGTTATATTCGTCGCCGTTTGGGGTAAAAAATAAGGGGTAGTCAATAACTAAAACCGTGAGACTATTCTCACTACAGCTGTATGCATCACGCACCCTTACGATGTGTTCTCCAGCTGATACATTTGTAAAAGTATACATAAAGGCGTTTGAGGCATTAGACTGCCATGGCCCTCCATCCGGACTAAATTCGTAACCTGCAACGTCATTGGTCATTGCGGTATTCACTGTTACTAAGATGTTATGTTGCTCTGAAAAAGCTAATGTTGTTAGTTCAGCAGTAACTATAGGGTTTGCATCAACAACAACGATGTTAAAATTTATAGTCGTGATTGAGCACCCTGTGGTGTTATTCTCAACCCGTACATAAACGGTCTGTGGGTTATTTGCGGTGCTGTATGGACTCATCAAAGCAGCAATATTATTATCTGCATCCAGTTGGGTTTCGTGGTAGCTGAGCGTAAAATCAGCAGGGTTTTGGGTCCCTAATACTTCAATATCAAATTGTGATAAATCGATTTCGGACTATTGGGGGTATCACTGCATGAAACAAAATTAGTAACTACATTGTTTTGTGGTAAAGGATGCACGATTAAATCCATGTTAGCAATACCAAAACAGTCGTTTGCATTTTCCACACGAATAAAAATAGTTTGCAAGAAAGGTGTTGAATTGGTATAGTTGTCTCGGCAATTGATTGATTTCAAATTGAGCATCCGAAGCGGTTTCGTAATAGGCAACTGTTGACCCTTGAGGAACGTTAGTTAATATTAATGGGTCAGCATCAGAAAGTGTAAACGCTGTCAAGCCATCATAATCATTGTCACATTCACTTAAATCCGTATTCCCTATGTCTGTTGCAGTCACTTCAAGGGTATATTCAGCAGTTATAAAACAACCTGTGGTTTGGTTTTCAATACGAACGTATATCGTTTGTGGATTTGACGTATTTGTAAAAGGAAAGGGGGTTACTGGATTCATGCCGCTTTGAGCTTCAGCAAGAGTTAAATAATGTGTGTAATTGAAACCCGTGGTGTCACCACTAATCATCACATTTTCATTAGCTTCATTTAGATTATATTCTGTAAAACCATCTGGTGTACCATCCTCATCACACTGTACTAATATGGCGTTTTGTACTTCGGTAACGCATGCACGACAATATTAAAGGAGCCCGTTTCGGTACAAAGTGTCGCTGTGTTTTCTAAACGATAATAGATTGTTTGCGAATTTGTGCTCATATTCGTGTACGTAGAGGGATTTGGAATACTATTTATGTTAGCCTCTGCATCGCTCTGTGATTCAAAATAAGTAATGGTTACATTTTGACCATTTATTAGTGCCGTGTTTTGAGTGCTTAGGTCAAATGAAGCAAAGCCATTGGCGCTATCTCCATCAGTAGCATCATCACAAACTTCGTAGTCTCGGAATTGGTGTAACTAGTGGTAAGGGATTCACAATAATTTCAAAGCTAGAAATTGAAAAACAGCTTGAAATTGTACTCCCCAATCGTACGTAAATAACTTGTGTGCTTGCCGTTATATTTGTATAGTTTGTCGGGTTAGCTATAGCATTTATGTTTGAATTAGCATCCGCGTCTGATTCATAATATGAGACGGATACATTCGCTTGTCCATTAATAATATTTCCATCTTGCGACGTTAAATTAAAAACATAAAAACCATCAGTATTATCATCACATATCGGGTAATCAGGGATTGAAGTTATAATTGGTAGGTTATTGACTATTAAATCAAATGGAGCAGTTGCGTAACAAGCCGAGTTTATAGCATCTTCCATCCTAACAAATATGGTTTGTGGATTTGAAGTGTTTGTGTATGGACTTGCTAATGGATTCAAGTTACCATCAGCATCTAGTTGATTTACATGATAGGTAATATTAAAATCTGTAGGATTTTGAGATCCTAGTACTGTATTGTTTTGAGCATTTAAATTAAATGTTTCTATACCATTGTTGGAGCTGTCATCACAAGCCACCAAGTTTGGTGATGCACTAATTGTTGGTTGACTGGTTATGAATAATTGAAATTCCTGAATGCTAAAACAACCAGTAGTCGTATTAGTAATCGTAGCATAAATGGTTTGCCCATTTGCTGTACTTATATAAGGGCTGCTTAGTGCATTTACGGCAATATTGGCATCACTTTCTGATTCATAATAGGCTACTGCAACATTATTTTGTGAACCAATCATTAATGGTGTATTTACATCTAGATCGAAAGGTGTTTGCCCATCATTAAAAGGAGCCAAGGAATCACAGTCTGTTAAATCGAGTACCTGACCATTATTATTGGTGTCACTTTCAGGAGCCTCAGCAAATTGGGCATTTCCAGTCCAAGTTAAGCTAAAAGGACTATTGCCGATTGGTCTATCGATGACTATAAAATAAGTGTCTCCTGCTGCTGCATTAATGGCACTTACAAAGCTGTTTCCCGCGGGCCCGGGACCTTCAAAATTATCAGTTTCAGTGGTGCTTAAGCCTGTTAAATTATTAGCTTGACCCGAAGACGACGGATTGGTAGTAGAGCATCGAATAGTAGGTCCTAAATTACCACATGTTGTGTTTGGGCCAAAAATAAAGAAATCATAGTCTTCAGAAATTGAAGTGCTATTTGGAGTTATGGTAAATGCTAGAATTCCAGCTGTTGTAACGGTTACTTCAAGCCATAAGCTATTGTTTTCATTACTTTGACAGGAGTCTCGGAAATTCATTTGTACCACTACCACTAACGTCTAAAACAACATCTGAATCACCGCAAACCGTAACGGCATTTACACAATCATTTGGTAATTGTGCATGCAGTTGGAATGAGTAAAGCAGGGCAACAGTAATAATTAAAAACTTCGAAACAGGATTTTGCATTTTGTTATGAATAGTTTTGAACGAAAAAAGCATTTTTCATATGTTCCGTAAAGGTACATCTAATTGGTAATTAAGTTTTAGAGAGGCAAAACCACTCAAAATTAAAAAAGCAAAGGCAATAGTAGTATTACTACTCACCTATAGAAATTGCTGTGACTATCGTTTGAGGGTAAAGTGATCTTTAAACTGTCTACCATCATCCAACGTTACCGAAAACCAATAGTCACTTTGAGGTAGGGGTTTGCCATTAAATGTGCCATCCCAACCAGGGCCATCTCGGTTTTAGTTGCGTGATGAGTTTGCCATAACGGTCGTAAATATAAATGATAGCGCTAGTTTGAAAGTTTCTAGATAACCCATATACTTGCCAATAATCGTTTACGGTGTCTCCATTTGGAGTAAAAAACTCGGAAAATCAATTATAGAGAATTCTGCTTCAGAGACACCGCAGCCGTTAATATCTCGTACATACATCGTATGTGTACCTGCCGTGTTATTTGTAAATATATTGCTAGTTTGGTAGGCGTTATTTGGGTCGTCTATGGTATATTCATAATCTCCAAGTCCCGTTACAAAAACTTCAGCTGTTGTATCTGTAATTTCTATATTTACTATTGTTGGAATACTCGAAGCGTTTACTTCGACAATTCTTTCAGTATAGCATCCTTCGGATTTTCAGGCGTTACAGAGGCTGCAAAAATCACCCTAACATAGTAAGTGCCTTCTTGATTGACTTGAATTTCTGGTGTGGTTTCATTCGAGTCCAACCATAAAAAATTATAATCATCTAAAGGAAGTGGTAAATTTCCAACATCTATTGTAATTTGTGCAGTAGCATCATTATTACAAAAGAAATATTCTTCAAATTCATCAATGGCAGGAGGGTCTATTATCGTGAGTTCTAATTCACTCACGCTAAAACAGTTTCCATTACTATTATCTAAGCGGATAAAAATAGTTTCATTAGAGCTCGTCGTATTGTAATTTGTAGGAGAAACAATGGTATTCTCTCTAAGATTAGCGTCATCAAGAGTGTTATAAAATGAAATTAGCAATTCTGTACTATCGAGAATAGCTTGTGGTATAGCATTGACTAAATTGTATATTATTTCACCGTCAAAACTTTCACACGTCGCTAAAGGTTCTAAATCTAAAACAGCAGGTTTGTCAGCAATAGTTAAATTTCTATAGACCAATTGTGTTTCGCCTTCCGTTTGAATAGTTATTGTAATATCATAATTACCTGCTGAAGAAAAAACATGAGTTGGGTTGGTGCTTGTAGACGTATTATTAACACCAGAACTAGGGTCTCCAAAATCCCGAGAGAATACTATCTATGGTTGATGAGGTTTCAATGTTAAAGGAAGTGGTATCACCAAAACAGGTGTTTTCAAAAATATTGGTCGCAAAGAAATACGACTGAATAAAAGGGGGTAAGCCTAATCGGGATATTCTACTGCCAAGATTAACCGCTTCTGCGCCGTAAGCACAATCGAGGCCCAAATCATTTGGTTTTTTTATGATACTAATTTGAGACGAATTGAATTTAGCAATATAAATTTTCCCATCTAAGGCTTGTTGTATCGCTCCGAGAAGGCCTTCTTCCTGCCCAACGATAATATCTGAATCAAGTATTTGTTGTTGTGTATTTAGTGTTAAATCATATTGATGGATTTTTGAGAATGCTACAGGTGCATCTCTAATAATTTCAGAAACATAGAGTAATTTACTGTCCGGAGAGAACTCACAACCATACGGGCCTATATCTTCTGAAATATAATTAGAAATTGTAATGGGGTTCGTAATCTCCCCAGTGGCTGCATTAAAATCAAAAATCTGCGTTTCATTATTGGTGAATGATTTGACACTAGCAATTTTCTCCCGATCTGGTGAGGCCTTTAAATAGCCTATTGAATTATTCAGGTCTCCACCATGCACAGAACCAACAGCACTAACAACTGGCACGGGATTAACACCGGAAGCACTAACGAGGTAAGCTACAAATTCATTGCTTTCCCATTTATGACTAATGACCCAAATACTTTCTCCATCTGAACTTTCTACCGCCGTGATTTTTTCTGTGGTTGGTGTTACTAATAGTACGTTTTTAGCTGTAGTAACTGCCCCAAGTCCAGCGTCCAAATTCATATCTACTCGAGAATATCGTAATCCATCGGGGCCGGCTCGTGAATCGACTGTAAAAATATAATACACAGAGTTGCTCCCGGTGTCGGGAATAATTATGGCCGATTGTGTGCTGGAATCATCACCCGCAAGACCAGTACCATTTTGCATGATTTCGTGATTTTTGTTCCAAACGGTTATGCCATCAGAATAAAATAGTAAATCGCCTTGTCTATTAGAAATCGTCGAGCAACCTTCAGTCGTTACTAATTCACCATCTAAGTTAGCACTTGCAAAACCATTATTGAAATTTAATCCAGCTTTTTCACCAAAAAACCAATTTGCAGTTTCATTTTGAGCGTTAACAAATGCTGTTAGTAAAAAGCATATAATTATGATTATTTTTTTTATCATATAAAATCTTATTAACCGTTTTTGTTAGCGTTTTAAAGTGAAATGATTTCTGTACAAGCGTCCATCTTGTAGTTTAATCGTAAACCAATAGTCGTTTGTGGGCATTGGGTTACCATTGAATGTCCCATCCCAACCTAGACCGAGAGGCCAGTATTTGAGCTATTAATTTACCATAACGGTCAAAAATTAAAATTTCGGAATTGGGTTGGAAGTTTTTGGATACACCGTATACTTGCCATGTGTCATTTTTCCCATCATTATTAGGTGTAAAATATAGAGGGAAGCCAATAAGGGAAACCATATCATTGGTAATGCCACAATTGTTTTTTATATCTCTAATTAAGATAGAATAGATACCAGGTTGAAGTTGAGAAAATGTATTACTTTCTTGAAAAGCACTTTGAATACCCGCCGAATCAATTAGCGCATATAAATAATTCCCTTCACCACTTGTTAATATCGTGATTTGATTGTTGTTTAAACTACCATCTGTGATTTCGACGTTTTCAATAGTCGCAATATTTGAAGGTTCAATGATTATCGTTTTTGTTTTCTCACAACCCGTTCCGTTGTTCGTTACCACAACGGTGTAAGTTCCTGCTGCGTTTACTTCAATAGTTTCCGTATTTTCAGAAGTGGACCATTCAAAACTGTAATTTCCCGAATTAGTATCATTTAATCCGCTATCTACTGTTATGGTTTGTGGAAATTCGTTTAGACAATAGAAGCGGGTCTCATTTTCACGGTATTTCGGGCAACGGATGAATTGTGAGTAACACTTCATTTATGCCATAACAGGCATTATCATTTTCAACACGGACATAAATGGTTTGAGAATAGGGTGTTGTGTTTTCAAAAATAGTTGGTAATGCATTATTTTCTAGTAATGCTTCATTAGCGGTTTCGTAATAATCAATGGTTAATCCGTCGGGTAATCCGTTTAAGATATCACTTGAATAAGTATCTAGATTGAAAGTGTTTCTACCGTCTTCACTACCCAATTCATCACAAACGGGAGCAGCTATGTAGTCATTAATTTGTGTGTTGCTTGTCTCAAGGGTCAGTGATGTAAAATTAAAACAGCCTGTAATATCATTAGTCACTCTCACAAACACTGTTTGTGGATTTGATAGGTTATTGTATGCATTTCCATTAATGGCGTTAGTGTTATTTTGCGCGTCGTTTAAAGTTAAAAAAAACTGTGTGGACCTGTTTGCGGCGTTTCCTGTTAAAGTGGCATTCGCCTCAGTTAAATTAAAGGTTGTAAAACCATCAATCATCGCCTGGTCATCACATTGATAAATCTCTGAATTAAATACGTCGGGGACTGGATTGATAACAATGTTGATACTTTCTGTCTCGTAACAAGCGGTATTAGCATTATTCTCAATTCTAATAAAAATAGGATCAGTAAAAGCGGTTTGATTTGTATAATTGTCAGGAAGGGCACTGGTTCCCAACTCGGCATTTGTACTTGTATCATGGTAGGTCACGGTATACTGCAAGGGATCTTGAGTACCCAAAAAGACTGAATTATAATTGGAAAGCGTTAAAGCAGTAAAGCCATCCATAGGATTAGCATCAGAGTCACATTCACTAATGCTGATGACATTATTTATAACGGGATTAATAAAAATGACTAGTTCAAAACTGGTGATGTCAAAGCAAGCGGTATTATTCACATTATTAATTCCGGCGTATATGGTCTGTGGATTACTTACATTTTGATAGCCTCCTGAAATCGCATTCTGATTATTCATAGCATCTTGTAAAGAAAGATAGTAATTAACATCAAACAGACTTGGATTTTGCGTTCCCATAATAGCTGTTGTTTGTAACGTAAGATCAAACGTAACGGTTTCGCTATCACCACAAACCTCTACATCATTAGGTTGGTTGGCAAAAGGAATGTCATAATAAATAACATTAGCTTCGCCTTCTAAAGTGCCACAATCATCGCCACTCAATTCAATAAAAACTTCATAAAAACCAGGGGATGTTACCTCTAAGTCAAAATCAGATTCTGATAATAGAACACCATCTCCATACCAGGTGTAAACAGCATCAGTAATATCCTCCGCCATTAGCGTGTAAACATCACCAGCACATAAAGCGAGGGTTGTGCTACTGGCACCATTTTGAATGATATCTATGTCTTCGCTAAAAAAGGAGGTTATAAAAGGGGGAAGTCCTTGTCTACTATCTCCAGTTAAAGCAATGGCATTATGTTGGTAATCACAATTGATGCCTATATTGTTTGGCGCATTTACAACAGATAAAAAGGGAGAGCCAATGCTATAAGAAGCGCTCATGGCACGGTATAGTTTGCCATCTGGACCCAGTTGCAACCCCCCTCTATAGGTTTGTCTTTCATCGATAACAACCTCAGAAGCATCAATGTTTGAGGCCTTCAAGTTAAATTGTAAAAGGGCGCCATATTGATTATTTGGATCGTTGCTATTCCCGCCTGTTGTAAAATAGGTAGACACATATAATAATTCATTATTAGGCGAAAACTCCACACCATAGGCTTGTTGTGGTGCGCCACTAGGAGAAGTTACATTGGGTGTGATATTCTGCAAATTACTGGCAATGCCAGTCTCTAAATCAAAATCTAAAAGTAATACTCCTTGCCCCACATTGGCACATGCTATTTGTTCACCGTGAAGGAGAGAATTTTAAATAGCCTCTAATTTCGGCAATATTAAGATTAAAGGTAGAGATCACTGGTGTTGGGTTCACACCGAACTCTGTAACCCTATAAGCAAAAAAAGAATTGTTACTTTCACCACCGTTGATATCAGCAAAAGTTATGACCCAAATATCCTGAGAGTCACAATCTTTTAAAACGGCACTTAACTTTTCAGAAGTGTTCGAGAGTAATTGTGTTCCAGTGTTATCAATAACGCCACCTAAACCTCCATCAAGAGTCATATCAACTTCAAAATAATTAAACCCTGTATCAATAAAATCTATAGCAGGAGTATCTACGGTAAAAATATAATAAATGTCAGTGTTATTTGGTTTAGGGATAATTATAGCAGACTGTGTACTTGAGGCATCTCCTTTTAATCCAGTCCCATTTAGCATCACATTATGGTTGGCGTTATAAACGGTTCTACCATCGGTGTAAAACAATAAATTCCCATCAGTATCAGAGATGCTTGTACAGCCTTCTTCGGTCGATAAGGCCCCATTGCTTAAAGGAGTAACGGTACCGGCATCAGTATCAAAATGGACTCCGGCATTACTGCCAAAATACCAGTTAGAAGCTTCTTTTTGAGCGTTAACTCCAACTGTAAAAATCACACAAAGCGGGAACAGTATTTTCTTAATCATTAATAGCATAGCTATCAAAGATATTATAAATTGCTAACTTTATTATTGGAAAACTGTTAAAAAAGTATTGAAGTGTTTGTGGCGTTCTTTTTTATTATAAATCCCGTTTTAATAGTAACCTATAAGATAAAAAGATAAACAATGAAGACCAAGCCAAAACAATGATAACGTCGTACCAATGTACGGCATAATCAAAATCAAATTGTTCACCAACTTGACTCGCTACTTCCTTAACGGCACCAAGTCTAGAAAATGGTTGTTTAATTAAATTAGACATAGAATTTAAAGGTAAGAATTGAGTGATCGTGTCTGCATATTCTTTAGTGCTTTCTACCACGTTTAATACAATTCGAATCAAGCCCTCAAACATATACCATACCAATAAAAATCCTAAAGCAAAAGCGGATCGTTTGATAAGCATGCCTGCAAATAAACAAAAAGAAAAGAACCCCAATAGTTTTATAAAAAAGGCAAACAGATATTCTAAATCTGAAAAAACGATATAAGATTCAGTAAAACTTGAAAAAGCAAATCCTAAAATTAGCGATAATACAAATATAAAAAGGGTTGATATAAACGAAAACACAACAACCATATATACCTTAGACAGAATAAACTCTTTTTTACTTAAACCGTCAATTAAATTTTGTTTAATCGTTTTGTTACTATATTCATTAGCAACCATAGATACAATGACAATAGACAGGAAAAATTTGAGACCTGCGGCGACGTAGGTATTGAAATGCCGAGATATATGGAAAATTGAAAATCCCTAATTCTGCTAGATGAAATTTTATGGGGCCAATATTAAATTTTATAGCTGCAATTAATGCAATAAAAGCTAAAAGAATAAAGTAAGCAAGAATCAATACTTTACTGGCTTTATTATTCCATAATTTAATGAATTCTATATTTAAAAGTCTTAACATGATGGTTTGATTTTGTCCTGAGGTGACTCAGATTATTTTTTTGGATTGATGCGTTTTAGTTGTCAGTAAGTTGAAGAAATTGCTCTTCCAAGCTTTCTTTTCGCATCACTAAATGGGATAATGAAATGCCTTTGTCGAAAAGCTGCTTATTAAAGTCTGAAGCAGAAATAGGCGCCTTTAAAAAAGCCGTTATTAAATCCCCATTTTTGGTAATGCGTTCAATATTAGCATGCGATTCTAAAAAGCCTACTAATGCGTTAGAGTCATCGCTTTTGAGTTCGAAAAAACCATTACTCGAAATCATTTCATCTACCCGACCTGAATACAATTTTTTACCTTTTCTAAGCACAACCACATGACTGCACACTTTTTCTACTTCATCTAATAGGTGAGAGGCTAACAAAATAGTAGTGCCCTGGCTAGCGATGTATCTTATAATGTCTCGTATTTTATGGATGCCTTGTGGGTCTAAACCATTGGTTGGCTCATCAAGAATTAATATTTCAGGATCATTTAATAATGCCGAGGCAATAGCCAACCGTTGCTTCATGCCTAGGGAAAAAGTACTGAACTTACTGTCTTTTCTTTCTAGTAAGCCTACGACTTCTAATTTTTCTTCAATTTTAGAATAATCAATGTCTTTAATTTTACAAACCAGCTTTAGATTTTTGTAAGCAGACATATATGGGTAGAAATTAGGACGCTCAATTATGGCCCCCACTTTCTTTAATGCATGATGTGTAGAAACGGTGCCGTCGAACCAGCTAAACGTACCACTCGTTTTATTAACTACATTTAAAACAATGCCCAGCGTGGTAGATTTGCCACTACCGTTTGGACCTAAAATGCCATAGACGTTGCCTTTGTTTATGGTAAAAGATAAATCATCAACAGCCGTTAAATAGCCGAATTTTTTAGTAAGATTACTTATTTTGAGAATAGTTTCCAATAGTCTGTGAATTTATGGTTGGTTTAAAAGTAAGACGATGTCTAGCGTTTTTTGTTACACTGTGAAAATAAAGTTTTAAATTTGGATGACATATCATGTTATGAAAGATTTAAAAATTTCCAAGAAAAAACCTTCTTATCCTGTAAATGAGAGATTGCATAAATATCTAACGGAGTACAATAGAAACACTAGAATATCAGTATTATATGATGACTTATTGCGGTTTCAAGGTTCTGTGACGGTTTACGATAAGGATGATAACGATACGTTATGGATTCGGGTATACTATAATGATTACGAACGGGAAGAAATTGACTTAAGTTTAAAAAGGGTCTATAATAATTTACATTCTGATGGGAATGAGAAAATCATTCCTTTTTTAAATGTTGATGCCGTAGATTACTGCACGTTTGGGAATTCAAAACCCTTTCGCGTAAAAGTTAGAAATGTTTTAAATGACAACTACACCTATTTTTATGTAAAAAAAGCCGATGCTTCTAGAATCTATGGATTAGAACTAGAGCATATGCTATCGCCCTATAACTTAAACTTTATGGTCTATAAGGATACGTTAATAGAGGAGCATATTGCCGGAATTCCAGGGGATGAGTTTATTGAAAATATGCTCGATGATTGTTCAGATTCTGAAAAATCACAGATAGCTAAAGAATTTGTGAAGTTCAATGAGCGGTGTATGATTCGACTTTTGGGTGACATGCGAAGCTATAATTATGTTATTGTTCCGACACACGATTTTGATCATGTGGTCTTTAAAATTAGAGCGATAGATTTTGATCAACAATCTTACGAAGGGAAGTTTAATGTGTACAGGCCTCAATTCTTTAAGGAAAATGCAACGATGGTTAATTTAGTGGCTAAGAAATTTCAAAAAGAATCCATCGATCAATATAAAGTGGAGGAACGCTCTATTATTGCGAAGCGAATGATTAGCTATCATGACCGTATTTCAGAATTATTAAACTGTATGATTCATGATACCATTTCCCAACCGAACATATCAAGTTATTAAAATCTAAAATCTATGAGTATACACTGGATTTGAAATTTAAACGCAGTAAAAATATGGGCGAAATATTAAAAAATGCTTTAGATTATGTGAAGCGAAATTATGAGGATGTGAATACTAAAGGCTTTTAATAAAAAAAGCATTTCTTAGAAATGCTTTTTTTATTACTCATATTTTAAACGAACGGCCGAATATAATTACCATTATTGGTTTTAATTCCAATGTTCTTCAAAGTCTAGATCTTCATAATCATCAATGTTGTAATCGTCATCAAATTCACTCTCCTCATCCGTTTCAGCCTCAAATACTTTTTCGGGAGCACTGTCAGGTACTTGTCCCTTGACAAACATTAAATTAGGATAGTCCAAACCTTCCAGTTCTTCAACAATTTCGGCAAGTTCTACATAAAAGGTCCACATACTAAAAAAGTCGTAAACATATATGAGTTTGGTTTGTGCTTCATGTACCGTATCACTTAATGCTGTTTCATTCATTAATCGGACCTCATTTAAGCCATCACTCATATCAAACAATGAAATTTCTTCACCTTGATCCCATGTGTCATTACTTAAATAAAAAGAGGCCATTTCAGTCCCATCAAAACCAAAAGATTGCGTGATAATGTTGTGTAGATCCTCCATCGTGTCGCTTTCTCTAATTTCTAAATCGCGAAACACATCCTCTTCGGTATCATTGTCAAGAATGACTCTAAATCTATAAATCATAAACCTATTTTTTTGGTTGGCGAAGATACAATCTCTTCTGAGTTGTTTGCATGATTATGAATAAAATCTTTTCGGTTTTCTAAATATACATAAAATTGAATACCGAAGAGTATCGTGGCAATAACTAAATGTAAGGTTTGCGATAAAAATGGAAAATCGAAATAATACATGGCAATACCAGTTAATATTTCAAAAACAATACAAAGCATAACCAAATCCATCTTTCTATAGCCTAGTTGTAATGTTCTGTTTCTAAATAAAAGCCAACCATTTAAACCAAAAACAAAAATTGAAAACGTACGGTGCACATAAAAATGGAGCGTTGGGTTTTGTAGCCAAAGTGATTTCACATAGCCTACCGCTTTCACTTGTTCATCCACGTGCTCCCTAACTTGTGTGCCTAAAACGACTTGAATGAGCGTAAGAAAAATTGCAAACAAGAGCATCTTTTTAAATGTGGCGTCAGGAATATGCGCTTTAAAGCTGATTTTAGACGCAAATATAATATATAAAATAAATGCCACGATCACCAAGGCCATAACCATATGAATGGTAATTTTATAAGGCGATAGGTTGGAGTCTACCACTGTTTTTCCTAACCAAGCTTGAAAAGCCATGCCGAAAAGTGTTAAAATGGACAGGATAGTTATCCACTTGTTTTTTCGCCGAACCAAAAGGAAATAATCGTAAAAATTAGAATGGGAATTCCGGATAAAGCACCAAATAAGCGATTGATGTATTCTACCCAAGTATGCGTCGCGTTAAAGGTGGCGTAATCGTGTTCGGTATAAGGTTTCCAGTTGTTTATGTTAAGCGCATGAGAAGAGGTGAATTCATTTTTAGCAACAAGCAGTCCTTCTTCTTTTATAATAACGATCCCTTTCTTGTAGTTGTGATTGGGCTTAAATTCTAAGTCTGAAGCCTGTGTGGGTGGAATATAATATCCGAAACATTTTGGCCAGTCTGGACAGCCCATTCCTGATCCTGTCATGCGCACGACGGCACCAGCGATAATCACTAAATAAACTAAAACAAGCGCTATTTTGGCGAGGGTTCTAAAGTGTTTTTTCATCTATTTCTTTTTTATAGCAAACGCTATGCTCCATATTTTTATATTGTCCGTAGTTAGCAATAACACGATACCCGCATTTTTTATAAAACGAAACGGCTTCCACCTGTCGTGTACCTGTTTCTAAAATAGCAGAGGTGTAGCCCAATTCTTTGGCCCAAATTTCTAAGGCTGTTAAAATACCGCTAGCAATTCCTTTGCCTCTAACGTCTGGTTTAGTAAACATACGTTTGATTTCTATAGTAGTGGTATTAGAAGATTTAAAGGCGCCGCAAGCCACTGGGATACCATTTAAATAGCCAACAACAACATGTTTTATAACCGCTATAGCATTGAATTGATTATAGAAGGCATGCTCGTCACCATCGGTGATTTTTAAATAGTTGTCAAGCGATGTGATCAAGGCAATAAAATCTGGATTATTAGCGTCTGTTCTAACTATTTTCAGCATCGTTAACCTTCGTTTTTAAGCCTAAAGTTTTTCCTTTTTTTAACATTAAATTAAAGGCGGCTTCATGTTCATTGGGTATTTCACCTTCTAAAATGGCTTCTTTAATCGCTTCTTTAATAATCCCTATTTCTTTGGAAGGTTTTAAATTAAAGGTCTCCATAATCTCTTCTCCGAGATACTGGTGGTTGAAAATTACGAACGTGATCCTTTTCTTCAACTTCAATAATTTTTTCTCTAACAATTTTAAAATTGTCATGGTATTTATTGAATTTTTTTGGGTTTTTAGTGGTGATATCTGCTTCGCAAAGCGTCATTAAATCATCCACATATTCTCCCGCATCGAAGACTAAACGGCGAACAGCCGAATCGGTAACAATATCTTGAGCCGAGAACAATAGGTCGTGAACTCATAAAGACTAGTTTTTGTACAAACTTCATTTTCTCATTCAGGGGCATTTTTAAACGCTTAAATAAGTGATAGACCATTTTAGAGCCCTCAAACTCATGGGCATGAAAGGTCCAGCCTACTTTTTTGCTAAATTTTTTAGTCGGTGCTTTACCAATATCATGGAGTAGGGCAGCCCAACGTAGCCGGACATCATCGGTATGTTTGGAAATGTTATCTACGACCTCTAGTGTGTGGTAAAAATTGTCTTTATGCTTTTGTCCTTCTACTTCATCGATCCCTTTTAAAGCGGTCAATTCAGGTAAAATGTATTGTAGTAATCCTGTGTTTTCTAATAATAAAAACCCAACGGAAGGGATATTGCTTTCTAGAATTTTGTTCAGTTCAACAACAATGCGCTCATTGGTAATGATTTTAATGCGATGATTATTTTGTGCAATCGCCTCTAGCGATGCTTTCTCTATAGTAAAGCCTAATTGGGTAGCAAAACGAATGGCACGCATCATGCGTAAAGGATCATCACTATAGGTAATATTAGGATCTAAAGGTGTACGAATGATTTTGTTTTTTAAATCCTGAACACCATTAAAAGGATCTAGCAATTCGCCATAATGCGCTTCAGATAAATCTAAAGCCAGTGCATTAATACTAAAATCACGTCGGTTTTGGTCATCTTGTAAGGAGCCGTTTTCAACCACGGGGTTACGACTATTTTCGTTGTATGATTCTTTTCGCGCGCCAACAAATTCTATCTCGATATCATCATATCTCAGCATGGCCGTTCCGTAGGTTTTAAAAACCTGAACCTTTGGTTTGTTTGGTAAGTTGTTAGCGACCTGTTTGGCTAAGGCAATACCATTTCCAATGGCAACGACATCGATATCTTTGGCATCGCCTCTTTTTAACAGGTAATCACGCACAAAGCCACCAATGACATAAGCGTCTACGCCTAATTCTTTTGCAGATTTTGAAATGATTTTAAAAATAGTATGCTGAAGGGCTTCTTTGTAATTCATGTATCAAATTCCAATTTCTAAATCCCAAATTCCATATCGTTCCCATTGGGGTTTTGGAATTTTTATTTTGGAATTTAAATATTATTCGCGAATAATTTTCACTCCCCCATCACTCCCTAATTTAATTATGGTAGATGGGTTCTTAGCGATGGTTTCTTTTTGCAAATTTACGACATAATCCACACCTTTTAAAATTGCCTCATCTATTTCTTTAAAGGATTTTGGTGTAGGTTTTCCCGCAAAATTGGCTGAGGTAGACACAAGAGGTCTCCCTAGATATCTAATGAGTTTTTTACAGAATTCATGGTCTACAATACGGATCGCTAGTGTGTTATCATTGGCTACTAAATTTTCAGCGATTCCAGCGGGGGCATCGTAAATAATGGTAGTAGGGTTAACGGCGATATCCAAAATAGTATAGGCCATTTTGGGTACATTGTCCACATGCTTTTCCAGCATACCATAATTGTTGACCAAGCAAATAAGTGCTTTTGAGTCGTCGCGTTTTTTTAAGGTATATATTTTTTGCACCGCTGCGGCATTAGCAGCATCACAACCAATACCCCAAACGGTATCTGTGGGGTACAAAATAAGGCCGCCTCTTTTTAAAACGTCCAGTGCTTTTTCTATTTCTTCTCGCATTGCTTTTTATTCTTCTGCAAAATTAATTGAATTTTCGGCGTTAAGAAAGGAAGCAATTATATTTTACTGTAAATCTTTTTAATCGCATCAATGGGATTAAGGTGGAAATACTCAAAACCGGATTTATTATATACCATAAAAACTAATTTTTCAGGCCTATTAAGACTTGCCCGAGTACTTCTTTTATTTATTTTTCTATACTTCTTGAAACGTATTCTAAGTTTGATACAATATATTAGTAATTTTAAGTTAATAGAATCAATATTAAAGCTATAAATTAGCGGCTTAAACGACTAGAAAAGAAGTCAAAATTGTTTATATGATTAATGTAACTCAAACTTTTTTACCTCCTATAGAAGAATATAATGCCATTTTAAAAAGGGCTTGGGAAAAAAAATGGTTGACTAATAGAGGAGAGCTTGTTTTAGAATTAGAGGATAAGATAAAAAACAAGTACCATATTTCTAATATCCTAGCCACAACGAATGGAACATTACCACTTCAAATAGCCATTAAATGTCTTGAGTTAAAAGGAGAGATAATCACGACACCTTTTAGTTATATAGCGACTACTTCTAGTATTATATGGGAAGGTTGTCATCCTGTTTTTGTTGATATTGATGAAGAGACTTTTAATATAGATCCATTAAAAATAGAACGCGCCATTACCCCTAAAACCTCTGCAATATTAGCAACACATGTTTTTGGAAATCCTTGTAAAATTGATGCCATAGCTAAAATCGCAAAAAAACACAATTTAAAAGTCATTTACGACGCTGCACATTCTTTTGGGGTGAGCTATAATAACCAATCCATTTTCGAGTATGGAGATGTAAGTACGTGTAGTTTTCACGCGACTAAAATATTTCATACAGGAGAGGGTGGTGCCTTGTTTACAAAGGATAAAGAGTTGTATAATAAATTATACTATCATCATAATTTTGGTCACAAAGGGGCCTTAGATTTTCATGGTTTGGGAATAAACGCTAAAATTAGCGAGTTGCAAGCTGCTATGGGTTTAGCTGTTTTTCCTTATTTAGAGGCTATTTTTGAGAGACGAGAAAGCCTTTACAAACGGTATCAAAAGGAATTGAAAGGGAGCGTGCAATTTCAAAAAATAGAAAGTAATTGTGACTATAATTATTCGTATATACCGGTTGTTTTCAAGACTGAAAAGCAATTACAAGACGTTGTAAATCTATTAAATAATAATCATATTTATCCTAGGCAATACTTCAACCCTTCATTAAATACTATAGCGTATATTAATGGTGACGTTATGCCTGTTTCAGAATCTATTTCTAGTAGAGTTTTATGCTTACCTCTATATTTTGATCTTGCAGAAGCGCAGGTTTTATTAATAAGCAATTTAATACGTAATTGTATTTCTAATGAATAAAAACGACATCAATTTAATTGGAGTAGGTAATTATACCGAAGTTATTATTGAATTAGCCATCGATTGTGGTTATAATATTAAAGGGTTATACCATTATAATAAAGATCGCATTGGGGAAGAGGTTTTGGGTATTACCATTCTTGGCAGTACCGAAGATTTGTATAAAAGCAACCTAGCAGGAAAGCTATTTGCAGTCACAATGGGTGAAAATAGATTGCGCAATGAAATAGCTGAAAAAATAAGAGGTTTAGGAGGTGTAACCCCAAACCTGATCCACCCGAGAGCAATAGTGAGCGCATCAGCAACTTTGGGTCAAGGTTGTTTTATTCACCAACAAGCAAAGATAAGTACCGGGAGCACATTAGGTAATGATTGTGTGGTAGATTTTAATAGTTTAGTCGCGCACCATGCAACGTTAGGAGACGCCTGTTATATGTCTTCCATTGCAATGGTAGGATCTTATTGTACTATAGGGAAGCGCGTGTTATTAGGTATGAATGCTCTTGTTTTACCATTGCGATTATCTGTAGGCGATGACTGTGTTGTTGGGGGTAAAGCAAATGTTACAAAATCGTTTCCAAATAATTGTTTACTTGTAGGTAATCCAGCTAGAAAAATAAAAGAAATAAATTAAATGAAACCATTATTAAGTATTTGTTGTACAACATATAATCATGTTAAATTTGTTAAGCAGACATTAGATGGTTTTTTATTACAGGAAACTAATTTTCCAATAGAAATTATAATCCATGATGACGCTTCAACCGATGGCACACAAGATTTGCTTAAAGTCTATGCTGAGAAGGATTCGAGGGTCAAATTAATTTTGCAACAGGAAAATCAATACTCACAAAATATTAAACCTTGGGCACATTTCTGCTTTCCTAAAGCACAAGGTAAATACATCGCATTATGCGAAGGAGATGATTATTGGGTTGATCCTTTAAAATTACAAAAGCAAGTCGATTTTTTAGAAGCTAATCCTGAATACACCGTATCCTGGACTAATTTTGAGATTCTAAAAAGAGAAGGCCTTTCAAAAAATGATTTCACCTATACGACAGATATTGTAACTATCGATTTTAATAATTTATTTACACCGTACTCTACTTATACTTTAACAGCGGTTTTTAAAAAGCAGGCACTAAATATAGAATTATATAAAACACTCAAGCACTCGAAGGATAATTCGCTTTATGTCATGTTGTTACAGAAAGGTAAAGGTGTTTTTATGAATTTTATTTCTGCCGTATACAGAATTCATGAAGGTGGCGCGTATTCTTTACAATCTGATTTTTTTAAGCATTATTCTTCTTATTTAAATCTCCAAGAAGTAACCACAATTGTGGCAGAATCGAGGACAAAAAACATTAATAAAATTTTAAAATCTTTGGCTAATGGGGCTGCGTTTTCATCATTAAAATCAAAACATTCAGGTGAAAAAATGGATCAAGTTCAGGTGCGATTTATGACAAACCATTTTAATCAAGCCTCTTTTAAAACAAAATTTAAATATTATAAGAGACTCTTTAAATATAAGTTTTTAAAATAAACATTTAAAAAATAATACCAACTTATCAATCGTAGGTATTTTAATAAAGTAACGAGAATCGTTCTTTATATATTGGTAAAAAGAATAATCATATGCTTTAGCATTTCTAATGGTTCTAACAATTATTTTATCAATGTGAGCTTCAAAAATGGATGGGTTATAGAAGTTGGTTTTAGAATTTAAGGCTTTCAATTCCTTTGAAGATTCAATCGTTTTTATAATCGCAGTTTTAGAAAGTTGCCGATGTAAATTAACAGCGTTTAAATAAAACTTAAGATTAGGGTGGTCCGAGAGATATACCTAAGTTTTGAAGCTGCTGTTCTTTAATGATAACTTCAACTTTTTTTAGGTTCTCAATCTTAGTCTGGCTAATGTTATTAGGATGCCATCTGTAAAGTAGTAATGACTCCTGTATGTTATGAAATTTTGTTACGGCAATTAATTGACTCCATAGTCTATAATCTTCAGCTGGGACGTATTCATTTTCAAAACGCAAGTCACCTAAGTGTGATTTCCGAAGCATGACGGTTGGATTACCAATACAGCAATTTTTAAGCATTTGCACCTTTAAGCCTTCATGGGAAGCTTGGTGCTTAACGGTTCTGTTTTTCTTATCACCAAAAAAAGTAAACCAAGTGCCGCAAACCCCGTAATCAGGGTTGTTTATTAAAAAGGATACCTGCTTCTCAAATCGAGACGGTAGGGCAATATCATCGGCATCAATCAAAGCTATGAATTCTGTTTTTGCTAAAGCAATACCTTCATTTCTCAAATGGGCAGGACCCTTGTTCTCTGTTTTATGAATTACTTGTATTCTAGAATCTTTTTTTTGATAATCATCTAAAATGTCTGCTGTTTTATCTGTTGAGTTGTCATTTAAAATTAAAAATTTGAAATTTTTAAAAGTCTGATTTAGCACACTATCTATAGACGCTTCGCGAAATTCAGCACCATTATATACCGGCATTATTACAGTGATTTCAGACATGTTTTTGTTTGTTTTATAAAAATTATTTGAGTAGAAATTTTATTTCTTGAGAAATGTTTTTCCCTAAAATAAAAGGTTTGGAAACCTTTTTGGTTTTAAAATTAGTGACTATTTCATTAAAGTCTTTTCCTTTAATATATTCTAATGTTGGCCATTCGTTTTTATCAAAGGGATGGAAGTTTTTGTGTGCCTTATAATTTTCTTTATTTATAGATTTCGGAATTCAAAAAAGGTATCTACATCAAAATCTTCTTTGTGCCCCCAATTGTTCAATTTGAATTTTAGTTCTTCTTCATCTCTACCCCAAGATTGATGAACGGATATAAAAGGAACGTACCATTTTTGCTGATTTTTATTTTTCCGCCCTCTTACATAATTAGCCTTCGTGCTACCTAAATAGTAGTTCGTGTAAGTTGGACAGTATAAAATACCATCTTCAAGTATTTTGTAAACATCAATCATGAAGGCGCATATTTGAATGGGTTTCTTTCTAGAAAGGAGATGGTCGTTCTTTTTTAAATATTTGGTAAAACCCTCAAAATCTACAAAATACTCATCGGCATCAATTTGTATACAAATGCCATCACCCATGCGTTTAGCGAGCATATTACGTTCTCTAGTTTCATTTTGCATGGCATTAATAGTAGCGTCATAAAAATCATCTTCATAGATGTCGATTTTATTATCAATATCGTATGCTTTTAGCCATTCAAAAAAAAGCGCATTTATCTGAAAAGTGTTGCGGGACCAGGTTTGTCTACTACTATCAATCGCTAATGTAATTGTTGTGGCATGTTTGTAAACTAAAGGGATAGAAATTTTTAAAAGTTCGTAATCGTAAGCAACTAAGAAACCAACATTTATTTTCATTAACTTTGTCTTTGTTTGTGCAACGAAGATAAATAAATTTACAATTTGTGAGTTGTTAAAACAATTAAAACTATTGTATGCAGATTAAGTTGGTTACCATTATAATACCCATTTATAAAGTCAATCTATCGCTAACAGAGCAAATGTCGTTAGGGCAATGTTTAAAACTATTAGGAGGTTTTGATATCGTTTTTGTTCATCCGAGAAAAACTGGATGTTTCCCCATTGAACGCTAATGGTAAAATTAGGAGTGAGGTTTTTCCAAAGCATTATTTTGAAACTGTTTATGGATATAATAGTTTGATGTTATCTGATGCTTTTTATGAGCGCTTTTTAAACTTCAAGTATCTGCTCATTTATCAATTAGATGCCTTTGTTTTTAAAAATGAACTGCTTCAGTGGTGCGAAAAAGACTATGATTATATTGGAGCACCATGGATCGCTTCACCAGATACCTTGCTAAAAAAAATGTTGAGTATTTTCAATTCTAAACGGAAAAGAGAACGTCAGAAAATATTTTTTAAAGTTGGTAATGGCGGGTTTTCTTTACGTAACATTGCGAAGTGTTATCAAATTGCTCAAGAAATGAAAAGCGAAATTGCGACCAATTTAAAACGAGAGAAAAATGATTTTTATATTATGGAAGACGTCTTTTGGTCCATAATAGTTCCAAAGCATTACTCAGACTTTAAAATTCCGAGTACCAAGAGGCGTTGGGTTTTGCAATCGACAGAAAACCAAAATTAGCATTAAAACTAAACGCGAATAAGCTACCATTTGGATGTCATGGTTTTGATAAGCCTAAAGTTAAAGCGTTTTGGAAGGACATTTTAATCACGAATTACCAGGGGTAGGAATTAATAATATTTTTTTGAAGGTCCAAATAGTCAATATTTGGACAAACTTATAAAACATGCGTAAAGACATCAACCCACCCTATCAAAGGCATTCTAAAACGTTAGACCATCTTATATTAAACTATGAGACAGAAGGAAAGGCCTATGGAAATCAGGATAGAAACAGTTTGCGATTATTTCAATTAGGCGATAAGGTGCTGAACGTCAAGTCTTTTAAGAAGCCAAATGTCATCAATAAAATTGTTTACAAATGCTTCAGAAAAAGCAAAGCACAACGTTCCTTCGATTATGCCAACAAATTAATAGCATTCGGAATCAATACTCCAGAGCCAGTCGCCTTTTATGAGATCAATGCGGGGTTGCTTTTTGGCAAGAGTTACTATATAAGCGAACATTTAGATTATGATATTACGTTTCGCGAGTTAACGACAGATTTTAATGTTCCTAATCATGAAGCGATTTTAAGAGCGTTTACTAGGTTTACCTTTCAGTTGCACGAAAAACAGGTTAATTTTCTTGATCACTCACCAGGAAATACCCTCATTGAATTCAATAATGGGGATTATAAATTTTCTTTAGTGGATTTAAATCGTATGAATTTTGAAAAAATGACCTTTGAAAAGCGTATTAAAAATTTCGCTAAACTGACCATTCATAAAGATATGGTTTCAGTAATGAGTGATGAATATGCTAAATTAATAAATGAAGCCTATACAAAAGTATTTAACTTAATGTGGCAGGAAACTCAGGCATTTCAAGAAGCATATCACAGACGGAGACGTTTAAAGCGGAAGCTTAAGTTTTGGAAGCATTATGATTAGCGTCTATTTTTACGCAGTAACCGGAGTTTCACATAACGCATAAATACCACATACCCTTGTATATAGCCAATCGTTAAACCAACAACACCATCACGAAAACCACTTTGTACAATGTAATGCTTAAAAAAGCCCCAAAAAGGTTTAATAATAAAATGATACGCCGTTAAGGGCCCTGTTTTATTGTCATAATCTTTCGCTTGTAAATTAGCATAGTGATTCATTTTTTGCATGTACTTATCAAAACTTCTATACGAATAATGTAATAGGCTCTGTTTCAATTGAGAGGTAACACCATTAACGTGAAGAGATTCATGAACATGGCGATCGTCATATAGACAAAGATCTCTTTTAAACAGTCTAATCACACTGTCATTTCGCCACCCGCTGTAATTAACACGTTGCCCCATAAAATGATTAATACGTTTTATTCTAAACGCATCGTAAAGTATTTTTTCGCTATTTAAAATAGTAAGAATTTCGGTTTTTAAGTCCGAGTCACCCGTTCATCGGCATCTAGTAAAAGGATCCATTCATGTTTTGCTTGTGAAATAGCATAATTTTTTTGAACACCATAAAAATCAAATTCACGTTGTAAGACTTTAGTAGCTAAGCTTTGTGCTTTTTCAAAAGTACCATCCGTACTAAAACTATCAATTACCAATATTTCATCGGCAAAATCAACTGAGGCGATAACAGATGCGATGTGGTCAATTTCATTTTTAGTAGGAATAATTGCGGTAAGCTTAATCATCTAATTTAAGGGTATAAGGCCTATGGTAACTTTTAAAAGTAAAATAATTTAAACGTTTTCTCATTTTATATTTGCGAATTAAATTTAAAGGCTTGCTTTTTAAATAGCTTTTGTCTTTATGTAAAAATGCTATGGTGGCATCAATGACTCTTTTTGAGGACGCACCATCATAATACGGGTGTAATTCAGCTATAAAGATGTCTATGTTTTCAAGTAGTGTTTTCGGGTATTTTAGAGCTTCATTGAGAGCTTCTTCGATATTTTTGGCAGCATTTACATGAATTAAATAATTGTGTTGGAAGGTATGATTAAAAGTAACCACTGGTTTTTTTTGAAGTAAAAATTCTTGTATAACAGACGTGGTGTCGGCAAATAAGACATCAGCAGTTTTAAGCAAAGGCACGAGATTGGTTGTATTAATATACTCAAAATTCACCCCATTTAAGTTTTCCCATTTTTGTTTTATGTCTTCCGGCAATTTTGGATGTAATACCATCTTAAAATCGTAAGTCCCTAAAAGAGCTAGTCGTTTTATTTCGTTAAAAACTGTTGGGTTAAAGGCTAAACTTAAGCGTTTGGTAAAGGTGGAAGCGATTAGAATGGTGGGTATAGTACTTCGTTTTTTCTTTTCTAAAGGAAATAAAGGGTCTACTTTGCTCCATCCTGTTTCTACCACTTCAAAACTCTTTTTTTTCTTTTGTTTTTTTAGAAACCCTGTTGTAGTGCTTGGGCCTTGAGTACAATACAAGTCAAAAAATCCGCGTATTCTAAAATGCGAAAAATCATTTTTATTTTCCGGTCTTTTTTGAGCTAAAAAACCATGAAAAACCTGAGCTTTAACCCCTGTTATAAAATCAGGAACATCATCTGTGGCCGTTAAAACGATGTCAGGTTTATAGTTCAGAACGTCGTGAATGGTGGGTAGCACGTTTTCTTTTTTAATTAATGCTTTTTTTCCATCCGCTTCATCGCTAAACCAGTGTACGGTATACCCTCTCTTTAATATTTCAGCTTCTAGTGGTAGCCCAATAGGCACCGAGTAACTGTATGATATGTAAATAAGAAATTTGTAATTCATTACGATAAGCTATTTAGAAAGGCAATCAGTTGAGGTTTTAAATACTTGGGCTTGAGTTTTAAATAGAAAGGTTCGGATTTTCCTTGGCCTCTATTCTCATCTTTTCTGATACGGTGATATAATCGGCTAAATGGATCGCTACATGTCTTATCGATTCATCATTACCAAACCAATTCGCTTTATTTAAATATGGAGAGAAAATGGTAAAGGTTGGGACTCCCAAGGCCTTTGCCATATTGTTAGCACCACCTTCGTTACCTATAAATGCATGGCAATGATAGGTAAGGGCCAAAAAGTCTCTTAAACTGGAACCAAAAACATTAAAGAAAATGTTTTTCTTAGTCTTCGAACGACATAAATTTAAAATGGCTCTAGCGTCTTCTTCTTGTGCAGGAATATAGTTAAATAATAATTGTGCCTTAGGATTATGAGTTATAATGTTATCTAATAGCGCCGCCATATATTTAAAAGGGTAGGTTTTTTCAAGACTACTCCCGTAACGCCTATCATAAATAAATCAGCATTCAAATTAATATTAGCATCAGACAAAAACTGTTTAGCATTGGTGATTTCTTGCTCTGTTAAATATATTTTTGGGGTATAGGGTTTAAATTCCACCCCTAGAGGTTCTAATAATTTTAATCTGTTCTCTATTGCTAAGCTGGAGTTATGTAAAGGTTTTTTAAGACGTTTTATTGTGTGAGAGTACACAAAAGCCGTATAATTTTTATGGTAAGCCACTTTCATTTTACTCTTGCCAAACAAACAAATTAAAGCTGTCGTGGTGGAACCGTAGACGTCAATAATGGCATCATAATTCACCGCTCTAATTTGTTTTACAAACCTTATAAATTTAATTTTTGAGGCTTCTATTTGCTTGGTGTATAAAATATATTCATCTATAAACGGATGATTTTCAACCACCGGATAGGTATGTGAATTGATTAAAAAATACAAGGTAGCATTTGGATATTTTGCGCGTAATGCTTCAAATAATATACTGGACGTTAGTACGTCTCCAATCATTTTTTGTTGTATTATTAATATTTTCATTTGGTCTTATACCGCTACATTATGCTCACGAAGCGCATCATTTAAAGAGGTTTTTTTATTTGTGCTTTCTTTACGTTTCCCTATAATTAGGGCACAGGGCACATTGTAGTCTCCAGCAGGAAACGCTTTTGTATAACTACCAGGAATCACTACCGAACGTTCCGGAACACGGCCTCTCATTTCAATAGGTTCCGGTCCGGTAACATCGATAATTTTAGTACTCATGGTTAACACCACATTAGCGCCCGGAACAGCTTCTTTTTCTACGTGTACACCTTCCACAACAATACAGCGAGAACCAATAAAGGCTCCGTCCTCAATAATTACTGGTGCCGCTTGTAGAGGTTCTAAAACACCACCAATACCAACGCCGCCGAGATAAGTGTACGTTTTTACCTATTTGTGCACAACTGCCTACCGTAGCCCAAGTGTCGACCATAGTCCCTTCGTCTACATATGCCCCAATATTTATATAACTGGGCATTAAAATGGTCCCCGCACTAATATAGGCCCCATGGCGCGCAACGGCATGAGGCACTACGCGAATGCCTTTTGCTGCATAGCCTGTTTTTAACGGAATTTTATCATGAAATTCAAAAACACCCACTTCAATAGTTTCCATCTTTTGAATGGGGAAGTATAAGACCACCGCTTTTTTCACCCATTCGTTTACTTGCCACCCATGGCTTGTTGGCTCGGCAACACGAAGTTTGCCTTCATCTAATAGATCCACTACTTTTCTAATAGCCGTTTGTGTGGTTTCTTCGGTTAGTAATGCGCGATCGTTCCAAGCATTCTCTATAGTCAGTTGTAATTCTTTCATTATAAAATTTATTTTGTTCGTCCCGTG
Source organism: Lacinutrix neustonica (assembly GCF_026625145.1). Classification (GTDB taxonomy): domain Bacteria; phylum Bacteroidota; class Bacteroidia; order Flavobacteriales; family Flavobacteriaceae; genus Lacinutrix; species Lacinutrix neustonica. The sequence continues at coordinate 3,467,804 of NZ_CP113088.1, forward strand.
AAGCTGGGAGTATCACATTTAGTATCTCAGTTGCTTTGGCGTGCCCTAAAGGTCAGGCTGTCTGCTATATCTTTTTTACATGCGTTTGCTTATTTATAAGGCATGAGTAAAAAAAGGAAACGCATGTAAAAAAGGATGCCGCTTCCATCCTTCACGCAAATATAAATTCAATTTAAATAGGACACAATAATTTATAGTATTAAGATATAAACCTTAAATTTGCACAAAAAATAATAATGGCTCAAATTCTTGCAATAGATTATGGTAAAGTAAGAACCGGATTGGCGGTCACAGACGATATGCAAATTATTGCTTCGGACTTACTACTGTTGCCACTAAAGAACTATTAGATTTTTTAAAAGCCTATACAAAAAAAGAGCAAGTAGCATTATTTTTGGTTGGTGAACCCAAGCAAATGAATAATGAAGCCAGTGAGAGCGAAGCGTTAATAGCGCCATTTATAAGTCGGTTACGTACTTTTTTTCCGAGAAATACCGGTAAAACGTGTCGATGAGCGGTTTACCTCAAAAATGGCAGTACAAACCATGATTGATAGTGGGCTTAATAAAAAACAACGTCAAAATAAGGCGCTTGTAGATGAAATAAGCGCCACCATAATTTTACAAAGTTATTTGTATAATAAATAGTATAATACAGAAAGAATGATATTACCAATTGTAGCCTATGGCGATCCCGTTTTAAAAGTAAAAGCAAAAGAAATAACCGCTGAGTATCCTGATTTAAAAACACTTATTTCAAATATGAAGGAGACCATGCACAACGCTTTTGGTGTTGGATTGGCGGCGCCACAAGTAGGTCTGCCCATACGTATGTTTTTAATAGATGCCTCTCCTTTTGCAGAAGACGATGTCTTAGATGATGAAGAAAGAGCGTTTTTAGAAACCTTTAAACACACTTTTATTAATCCTGTAATTTTGGAAGAGACTGGCGATGAGTGGGCGTTTAATGAAGGCTGTTTAAGCATTCCAGATGTTCGGGAAGATGTGTTTAGAAAACCTAATATTAAAATTGAATATTTAGATGAAGATTTTAAAAAACATACGTTAGCTTTAAGTGAGTGCGGCCGCACGTGTGTTTCAACACGAGTATGACCATGTTGAAGGTGTGTTGTTTACCGATAAACTGTCGGCATTGAAAAAACGTTTAATTAAAAGTAAACTAACTAACATTTCTAAAGGTAAAATTAGTGTGGATTACCGCATGCGATTTCCTAATATGAAAAAGAAGCGTTAAAAACTTGCAAAACAAAAAAGCGTACAAGATATTTGCGCTCCATTGAAAAAAATAGAAGCATGGCATTAGATAAAATATTGGCAATTTCAGGAAAACCGGGATTGTATAAATTAGTGACACAAACGCGTGGTGGCTTTGTAGCCGAATCGTTAATTGATAATCGTAAAATCACTGTTGGGATTCAACAAAACGTTAGCGTTTTAAGTGAAATAGCTATTTATACGTTAACCGCAGAAGTGCCTTTACGTGAGGTGTTAAAGAAAATTAAAGCGAAAGAAAATGGTGCGCCAACAGCGATTAGCCATAAAGATAGTAAAGACAAACTAGAAGAGTATTTCTTTGAAGTATTGCCGGATTATGATGAGGATCGCGTATATGCTAGTGATATAAAAAAGGTCGTGCAGTGGTATAATATGCTTCAAAAAAATGATTTGATGGACTTTGAAGCGCCAAAAGCGTCTCAAGAGGAAGAAGAATAGTTTTTCTTTATATAGATTAAAAAATCCAGCAGAGTTGCTGGATTTTTTTGTTTGAATCAACCATAGATTTTAATTTTTGTTTTAGTGCATGTATTCTATTTAATGAAGTTAATTCAAAAAATAGAGCTCTTTCTTTTAATTAATACAGGAAACTTACAATACAATTTTTAAATGACTTATTTTTAATTATAAATCAATATTCTTTTGTCCAAAAACCAATCACTTTATTTTCCTCATTGATGTGAATTTTAAGAAAAATTGGATCTACCAATGTCCAACCCAAATTATATGACATTAGTTTCGCTGGTTGGTAATTTTTATTGTACCATTCATTTATTTTTTGTGTAATTTTTAATCTTGCAGAATCAGCTTGCTTTATATTATAATTAATTTTTAAAGAATCAGGCAGGCTTTTTCCTTTAGGCAAAATAACTCCTATGGTATCAGAATTTGGTTCTCCTAAAAGATTAATAACCTGTTTTTTATCCATACCTATTTTTAAATAGTTTTGCATTAAATCATTAACCATCTCTAGTCTAGTGTTTCCCTCTTTTATAAGCTCACTATTTTCAGACCATAACTCTTTATTAAAGTCTCGTTGAGCTTGGCATGAATTACATAATAATGTAAAAAGGATAGAAAAAAAAAGTAATTTCATATAATTTTATTAATTAGTATGTATTATCTGTGTATTTGGTGAAATCTAACCATTTGGTCCTAAAGGAGATAAACACACTAAATTCGAATCATATATGATTGTGAGAGTTTTTGTTTTTAAAATTTTAGAAGTAACAAAACACCAATATACTTTTTAGATATTAAACTTAGAATTATGATAATTATAAATTGTTATTTTTATGATATTACGCCATGATTTATCTAAAAAGACATCATCGATATTCTTATTTTTCTTTAAAACTAAAATGATTTACAATATTGTTTTCAAATTGAAGATTAAGCTCAAAAACTTTGAAATCACCCCATGTACGACCTATCAATTCATAAGTCCAATTTTCTTCTTTCTTAATTTTAGGTTCACCAAATACATCTTTGATATTGTTTTTTTGTTTTCCTCTTAAATAATCTGAATCTAGTAAATCATCTATCATTTTGTATCTTTCTTCCGGTTTTTCGATCCAAATTTTTTCATTAAATTCAACCTCTGGTTGCTTCGTTAAAAAAGATAAATAAACTGTCGATATTAAAAAATAAATAAATATCGATAAAATAATACTAGTTACTATTTTTAGAGGTCTTTTTTCTTTAAAAAGCCGAAATTTACCAAGTATTACTATACCCAATATAAATAGAATAAATATTACTAATAAAACTGGCAATATTGCTATAATTAAATCATTCATAATTATCATTTTATTGATTAGTAAATACTAGATTCCCATTTAAAATATATTTTAAATTACCATTATACAAATCTTGAAGCACATGATTTACAATAATAAGGTTACCTGTAAAAGCATTGTAATTAATACCAATTGCCCTTCCTTTATCATTATTATGAAAGTCCATATCTGCAGCTAATCCAGATTCTCCCAATTCATGAGCATCAGCAAATAATTTCATTATATGTACACTGAAAGCTGCAGAACCTAGTGCATTCCAAAAAGCGTGTCGAAAAGCATCAGCTTTAACGTCTGTGATTCCTGTTAATTGTCCACTTAAAACTAGAGCCTCAGCTTTACTTAAGGCATCATAAGAATTGTCTATATGAATTGCTGCCTCTAATGGGAAAATAGAAAATAGGGCAACCTCTTTCGCATTAGGGCTTTCGTCAACTTCAAGAGGATTATCAGATGGCATATCAAAATTACCGGAATTTAAAATAAAATCATTATCTAACCACCATTCAAAAGGATATCCATTCATATTAATAGGATAATCTGTTTCAGTAAAATTAATCAAATTATCAATTGCATTCACAATCAAATCAACAGCCTCTTCAGAATATTCAGAAAGTGAACTACTCAATTCTAATTGACTTTCAAGAAATTCTTAAATAGTGTCTTGAGCTTCAGCTCCAAGATTCCCAAACATTGTATTCTGCTCAGGTGTTAACTGTATGCGTCTAAAGGTTTTTTTTGTCTCGGTTTCTTTCTAGATCATTCATTTAATAGATTACTTCAATTCTTTTATCAATTTCACCAATTTCTTTAAATGCCATACCTGTAAATCCTTTTTCTTCAATAGCATTTTTTAATCTTTCAGATACAAAATAGCCACTAATATATGGAACCCTAGAAATTTTAAAAAAATCTGTTTTTGTTTCCTTAAAATTAACAACAAGCTTATTGCACGCAATCGTTGTGAATTCCGGTAAAACATCAATTGTATTTACAAAACTTGAGTAATCCGGAATACCTATTTTTTCTCCTTTATTTTGTTGATCTTGAATTTTTTTTATTGAAAATTCACTTCTAGAAAACTCAATATAATTCTCACTACTTGGATTTGTTATATAAAACAAATAATAATCATTTAAGATATTGCTTTTATGGTTTACTTTAATGTTCCAGCATTGATATCTTTCATCACAAAAATCTTTTATAAATTCAAGAAAATCATCTTTTATAATTAATAATCTTCCGGAATTAATGAAACTTCCTTTTAAGTAGGATGTGGGGATAGCTTTTGAATTAATTATAAGTTCAGGGGGGCTAAATTTTCAATAGGTTTTGAATAATCTAACTCTCTTAAATTACCGATGCTTTTTGGTGAGTCACATTGCGGATATCTTCCTATAACTTCAGTATCAATAGTATTTGTTAGCCAATAATATTTCATAAATTTTTATGGATAAACGATTAAATCTGCTAATTGTCCAGGAGTTAAACGTTAAGTTGTTTGCAAATAAATTTTTTATTTGAATTGTAAGGCTTTCTAAATGCATGAAGGCCTCATTTGGAGTCATATCTCGGAAATGTATCATCTAATGATTCAAGTATTTCATCTATTTTTGAACTATATATATTGTGCCCTGTTAAATGTTGACTTGGTGGTATTGGAATTCCGTTTAGAGCACTATTCATATTAAAGGCATTCGTTGAATTGGCTGCTTTTTGTACTATTTCGTGGTCGAATTTAGCCCACGGGACAATATGATGAGCATGTAAACCTGTGCCAGCAGAGCCAATAACGTGTTTAAGTATGTTTCTGTTACCAAAAGTAACCAACCCACTATCACTAACTTTCCAAACAAGCGCGATAAGACCTCCTGTTGTTTGATTAATGACTTTGATGGAAATTTTTGCTCCAGTGCTTAACCAACCTACAAAGGGTATTGCACCTGCATAGCTTAAGGAAGCATTTAAGGCATCACCCTCAAAAGTATATATAACACCATTGATAATATCTGCTGGTTCACCAAACACTGGAACTAAACCTAATACATCAAGTGTTATATGCACAAAATCCTTTGATGCTTCCCAATAGATTTTAATATCAGACCAGTCAGGATTTGCAGCTCTTAATGCTATACATTTCATTACAAAATGTATATATAAAGGATCGGTACTTGTCTCGGTCTGATGTATCGATATCCATGTACTGATTTACAGACAGCATAAAATTAGAATCAAACGCATTATATAATTTATCTTGACTCTTGGCTTCTAGGATAAAATTTAATGCATTTTGATCAACTATCGTTTCTTGACTTAGTATTTCGATTGCTTCTTGTACAAACGCAACAGCCTCTTCAGAATACTCCGCTAATGAAATATTTGCTACATCTTCACCTAATTGATTTTCAAGATAATCGAAAATCGCATCTTGAACATCCGGAACAAACCCACCAAATAGTGTATTCTGCTCAGTTGTTAATTGTATGCGTCTAAAGGTTTTTTTTCTTTGAGCTTCTAAAGATAGAATATAGGTTGCAGTGGCAGGAGGCGTGCTAGACGGTGAGGCTTCAGAGGTGGTATCTGTATTTGAAGTACCTCCACCGAGATGGTCCTCCAGGATTCCAGTTTACAACTTCGCCACTATAGCCGAAGGAATTTCACTTTTGGTAATTCCAGTTATCCACTGCTTCATGTCGTGCATATTTTAAAAAAGGATATTTGTAAAGTCATGTACCCTTTTTTTCTAGTCTAGTTTTATAGAATTAGTAATGTAACCATAATAATTGCCTTCCATTGGTGTCGTTCTTTTTAACTCTAATATTAAATATTTTGAATTTAAACTTTTAAAATTTATTAAATAATTGAAGTCTAATTTTATTTTATCTGTAACATACATTTCGTAAGTATGTTTTAGATATTCATCATTTCTTTTGGCAATTATTTTAAAACATTTATAGCCTAAAATATTTTTTTTGTCTTTTGGGAATTCTTCTATTTTATAATTTGCTTCATCAAAGTATTGTAAATCACTCTTAGATTTGCATGGCTTAGAGATCTCATTCTTTTTTTTAAGGCATTGATATAAACTATCTCTATCTGTATATATTATATTCCCCGAATCTTCATTATTATAATTTTTTCGTGGTTGCGTATAATAATTTGGCTCTATAATCAATTTAAGTTTAAAAGTATCTTGCTTAACTGTAAGCATCATAACATCATGGTTTTCACTATTAATAAACTGTTCTCTATCTAACGAGTCTTTATCTTTTGAAAGCCATAATAAAGCCCCTTTAAAATCTTCGTTTGTTTTTTTCGCTGCGTCCTCCGTTATTACTTCATATCTCGGTATAAATTATTTTACCGAAGCTAAATTTTTTTTGTTTGAAACTTTTACCGAAGAACAACAGAAAATGGATAGAGATAAAATATAAAATAAGGAATAGCTTAATCTCATATCAAAATTTTATTAAATCTTTTGGGTAATATCGATTATCTCTAAAGCTACTATCGTCGAGATTTTTGATTTTAACTATTGCTGCTGCTATGTAACAATAATAACCTAAGTAGTTACCACCTACTCTCATATGTTGATTATATAGATTAGAATCTTTTAAAGAGTCATACCAACTTGTTTCTAAAAAAGATTTTAACATAGTTTGAGCAGTATTTTTGTCATCTATGTTAATGATGTCTTTCAACTTTTTAAATCTATCTCTATACCAAGAGAACTCTTGAAAATTTTCCTTTTCAATTTTTTTTCTATTTGTTATTCTGCTTTGAATTAAAAATTCATATAAGAAGTCTTTAATGCCATCTTTATCAATTTTATTCATTATCAGTTGAAAACAATCAATTGATATGTTTAAAAGAACTCCAAAAGATAACATATCAATCATATCAATATGAAATTGAAGAGTATACTGTTTGAGATATTTAACTTCTTTCTCTTCAATATAATGTAAAATATTTTGACTTTTACTATTTGAAGCTTCATACATCAAGGTTATAGCGTTTTCACAATCTCTTCTGACATCCTCGCTAAACATTTCGTCTCCTCTTGAATACTTAGCTCTAAGAATAGATAAAAACCCGTAACTCATACTACCTTTGACAATATCAATTCTTTCTAATTTAATTTCAGAATTATTAATTTTAGATATTCTTTTTTCTATTCTTTGATAAAGAATATCTATAAATTCGTCAAAATATTCTTTATTTTTTAAAGTGTCTCGCATGCTATCCATTTTAAGTATTATAACAAATTATGGTACCCAAGATCCAATAATCTGACCTAAATCGTTTAAAACTGAATACGTAATTGTACCATCAGTTGCTACCTGAGCTAAAACACTTGTATATCCATCATCTATAATATCTAAACCTAAATCTCCAAACTGAGACGGAAGATTTTCTAGATGATTAATAATCCATTCGGCGCTCATTTGATTTCCATTTTGAGTGCCTTGACTTAAAGTAGCAGTATTATATTTAGTTTCGATCAATATATATTCTCCAGTTTACGGGTTTCTAATTATATTATCTATACCATTACTATGTATAGCGGTATCATTTAAGTTTGTTATTCCAGGTGTTCTATTTAAGGATTCATAGCCTTTTTCATAAATATCAACATCTACTACAATTTCCCCAAAATTTCCTCTCCTTGTATTATTAGTTAAGAGTTCTATACCATTTAGGACATTCTCAATGATTATTGTCTGTTCTCTATATATATTGTCAATGTATCTAATCGCAACGGTGGCCAATTCTAATGCTTCATCACCATATTTTACTAATTTTATTGCTTTAATTGCTGTTGCACCGGGTATTAAATCAACTAATATAAATCCTGCTGCTACGGCTCGACTAGATTGCACTCCATCAAAATCCTCTCCTGTAATCAAAATCACAACATCTTCTACAGGTAAAAAATATCTTCCAGCTATAAACAGTGATTCACTTACAAATGCCTGCCACATGTTTTCTAAGCTACATGAAAGACAGCTGGTATTTACGGCTACCTCAACTGGTAGTCCATATTCAAACCATCTATTAGAATCCTGATCATGTAAATAATAATAAAGACCCGCACCCATTGGTATTTCTGTAGTTGGAATACTCGCAGGGATATTTCCATTAATTATTAAAGTATTTTGTGAAGCAAAGAATGATTGTTTATGATTTAGTAATCTATACATTACACCGTAACCACTTGCGCCGTAAACGACATAAGTTGCATCATAAGCCAATGCAGGATTATTTTGATAAATTCCGAGACTGCGTTGTATCCCATTTAGGATCCATTGGATTATTTACAAATTTTTCTAACACCATTAATTTAGCTTCTGCCATACCCTCCGGTGTTGGGTTCTCATTTAAAAATTGTAAAATCTCAATAATAGCGTTTTCAGAACCAATAGCTATTAGCTCTTGTACAAACACAACAGCCTCTTCAGAATACTCCGCTAATGAAATATTTGCTACATCTTCACCTAATTGACTTTCAAGATAATCGAAAATCGCATCTTGAACATCCGGAACAAACCCACCAAATAGTGTATTCTGCTCAGTTGTTAACTGTATGCGTCTAAAGGTTTTTTTTCTTTGAGCTTCTAAAGATAGAATATAGGTTGCAGTGGCAGGAGGCGTGCTAGACGGAGAGGCTTCAGAGGTGGTATCTGTACTTGAAGTACCTCCACCGAGATGGTCCTCCAGGATTCCAGTTTACAACTTCGCCACTATAGCCGAAGGAATTTCACTTGTAGTATCACTTCCTGAACGAGAAGGTGATGAAGAGGTTTCGCCGCCGCCGGAGTTGCTAGTGTGCCAAGGACATGGAGTCTGTTCCCAGCCCACGATGTCTTGCCAACCTGTACCTTGACTTGTGCCATAAATTTCTTCCCAACAGGTTATAGAATTAGTTTCTAAATTAATATAGACCAAAGAGGAGTTAAAAATCACATCGGGCACAAAATCACTTAAATACTCCAAAGAAACTTTGCCTTGTAGATTAATAGAATGATTATTGGCGAAATTTTCCCGTTCTGTGGGTGTTAGATTGTACGTTACAATGAAGGTATCGTAATTGTCATGTAGTGCATTATAAGATAAGAATAGATTTTGAACTTCATTATCTTTCTCGGTTATTTGTTTTATAGATTGGGAACGTGTAAGAGTGATAAGTCCCGTCTAAACTTTCTAAATAATTGGATTCATCAGTGTCCACATAAAAAGCATAATTAGATAAAAAAACCATCTTAGAGGCACTGTCAGAATCATTTTGATTTATAGTCTCAAGCTGATTAATTAATTTGGTGTTTTTTGATACCTCTTCATAGGTTACCTTAGATTTAATGTATGAAGAAGGTTTGTTTTTATTGCTTGTTTTTTCATGGTCTATAGCGTTGTCACTTTCACAATTGTAAAGAAATAGCGCAAAACAGATGACTGCGATTTTTGTAATTAGTTTAAAAGGGGTTTTCATTTAAAAATATTAGTTCATTAATTTCTGTGCGAATATATGTAGGGTAAAACAAAATTAAACCGTAAAAAAGGGCGTTCATCGAAAACCCAAATATAATTCAACAGTTTTATGTTTTTAATTACGGTAAAAACCGTAATTAATGTAGAACACGTTTTTATCTCATAGATAAATTACAATAATCGTATTTTTACCAAAACACCAATAATCTATGCATTCCGAGAGAAAACCAACTAAAAGCTTTCGATCGCTTATTAACTATTATGGACGAGTTGCGCGCGCAATGTCCTTGGGATAAAAAGCAAAGAAACGATTACCAGCAAGAATAAAAGAACCACTTGAAGTTCCTCAACAAATCAACCATACGTGGAGTATGGACTTCGTAACAGACGTTTTAGAAAATAAAAGACGTTTTAGGGCATTTAATATTATCGATGATTATAACAGAGAAGCGCTGCATATAGAGATCGACTTTTCCTTAACCAGTAATCGTATTGTATGGGTACTTAATCATCTTATCAATAAAAAAGGAAAACCTACAAAGATCAGAATGGATAATGGTCCTGAATTTATCGCACATATAACCAATGACTGGAGTAGGATGCACGATATTGAATTTAAATACATACAGCCTGGAAAACCAACTCAAAATGCATTTGTGGAGCGATTCAACGGTTCCTATCGAAGAGGTGTACTCAATAAGTATATTTTTGAGAATATAGATCAAGTAAGAGAACAAACACAGATATGGATGGATGATTATAACAATCATAGGCCACACGATTCTTTGGGTAAAATTCCACCTGTAAAATATGCTCAAAAGCAGCATGTCGCTGCCGCTAGGCTCATTTTAAAATAAATTGGCTTTTAAGCAATAATATGAAAGGAAAGCCAATCTATTTTAAAACGGAAAAACCATATATTTGGATTAACAAACAGTTCTAAAATAGGGAAGCCTACAGCATTATATGTCATCCCAAAATAATTTTTACTGGCAAAATTACGTGTGTAATAATAATCCTTCCCGAATAGTTCATTAGAAAAATTATTCCCTAGTGCTTTTTTTACAACAGAAATATCCTTTCCTATCATAGATTCAAATTTTTCAGATGGCATGGGATTAAAGTTTAATAAAATTAGGCATAAAAGTATTTTAATAATATTCATAATTAATTACAATCGTAGGGATTACTAATTCCAGGAACACTTTGAATATATGGGGCTGGGCTAGGGATTGCAAATGGCGGCGAACTATTATTAACACTACCTTCAACTGCTGCTAATGCTAAATTTATTCTATTTTTAAAATACTGACCAAGAGCAAATGTAGAGATAGTTGGGTTAGATGCAAAATACAAGTCAGTTGCTTTTACTGCTGCTGTTACAGCTATAGCGGTGAGATTAGCTGCTTGACCATTTGTTATTCCAATGCCTTATACCAGTCGTTCTCTAAGAAATATTTTATTTTTTCTTGAATTATTCAATCTAAAGTCAAAAAATTTTCGGGATAGGTCTTATTCACTTCCTCTCTCTGTTTTTCTAAAAGATTTTCGTATTCAGTATTGTATTTCTCTAGTGCATATTCCTGCCTTAAAGAATGAATTTCTTGTAAAATTATATTTTGGTAAATAATATATTCTAGATATAAACTTTTTCTATCCGCTTTAAAGGATATTGCATACTTATATTTGTTATTTTGTATATGATTTCTAACTATTTTTTTTAATTCTTCTTTTGTTTTCTCTACTTCACCTAAATAAAAAGTATTTTTTGAATCTAAATACATTTTTAATGCATTTTCAATATCTAAATCCTCTATGTTTATTTTCTTAAGTCCTGATTCTGTATCTATTAGTAAGAAAACTAAAAAAGCTTGTCGCTTGTAATAATCGATTTCAAAATCATCTACAGACCATACTTTTAGCATGTCTTTAACCGTATTATAAGGTTTAGCATTATTAATTACCGCATCACTTATACCTTTTGATTTAAAATTATAAAGAGTTGTGGAATCAGCTAATATGATTTTTCTACATTCCGGAAATTCATTCTCGTCTATTTTTATTATTTTCTGCTCTTCAACGGAAAAAAGCTTAGACGGATTAACAGAATACTTTTGATTTGCAAAATTTTGTAAAAATCTTAGATAACTATTTCCGCTATTGTCTTCTAAAAACCCTTCATTAATTAAAAGGTTTTCATAGTTGGAAATAAGATGTTTTAATTCAACACCATCGTCAGAAAATGATTGATAGTAGCAATCCATTAATTTACTTTCAATTCTTTTGGATTGAGAATGAATAAATAATGTGAAAAGCAATACAAAAATTGTTGCTATTGACTTTTTCATATACTTTTCATTGGTATTAAGTGAGCTGAATGATATTTTATTACCTGATGTTTGACTAGAATTTGGCATAACTCTTTAGAAATAATAATTCTTTTAAATCCACCGTAAAATTCTTCTTGTGTATAACAGATATGAAAATCAAACTCTTTCTCAAATGGCGGAAAAAAATCTAAATTTTGTTGTGAATATTGTTTTTTACCACAACTTTGTTCAGGAGTATAGACATCATACTCAGAATTTTCTATTAATAATTTACTTTCTGCTATCGGGATATCAAGCTGGATAGTGTCTTCTATAGGCTTACCAGTACTATGCAGTAATACCTCTCTAGACATTATTCCAAGAGGTGCTAAAACTTCCGGATAAAATTCCTTTTTAAAAAACATACAGTCCCATTCCCATTCCATTGAAAAATTAACTTGATTTATATTCCATTTAGGTTTGTTGATTCTAAAAGGAGCAATTTGCTTTCTATTTACTCTGTAGTTTCCACATTCGCTGGTAAACACGATTTTTTTATAACCCTCTTTAGGTTGCGGGTAGCCTTTAGGAGTGCCTGTACCTACTAAATTATAATATTTGGCTTCATCTAATTCTTTTTTCGAAAAAGAGACTCCTATAAGACTTGTTGAAAATTTCGGAGGTTCTGTTTTTTCGAATAAAGAGTTCTTTTTTGAAAAATGGTCTATTATTTTAATATACGTATCCTTATTTTCAATCCAAAAACCATCATAACCTTCCGTAATAGTTTTATTTATATTTAAATTATTTAAAAAAATTACATCTTTTTTTCTCCATTTTGCAAAAAAGGAATAACGCTTTATCATAATCCTAATATTTGTAAAATTTCCGGATATTCTGCATAAATTTGTGTTGCAGCTTGTTTAATTTGTTGCAGTGTAGCTGTGCTGGTATGGGCACCTGTCCATCCAGGGTTTAGTTGATTATTTCTTGAAATAGCATTTTTCCAAGCGTTAGTAAAGACTTGGTGCTCCTCAACGGTTAATACTATAGATTTCCAATTATTTGTATTTGAGCCTATCCAATTTGCTACAGCCGGGATACTTGCAAATCGTTGTTCTATGAGGTGGTGGAATTGAACACCTTCCGCTAATCTAGTCGTTCCTAATGTAGCAAACTCGATTTCTAATTGTAAATAGCTTTTAATTCCAAATTTTTTTGCATGCTTTAGACTTGCATAAGCATCAGAACCAATAACTAATAATTTATTAATAATATTTGCAATAGGAGTGGTTATATAATTTGCAGGAATTTTTTGTAACAATTTTAATGCAAATGCTCCACCTACTTCAAATAGAGCCATTTCAACAATCGGTCTCACACCATCTCCAAAAGCAAATAAGATGCTATTAAACATATAATTATTGTACTCTTCTGTAATTAATGATGCATTGTCATAAAAATCCTGTAAATCTCCCATTGTTTCAAAAGAATTACTATCATTAATAACACTTTCAAAATAATCAGCCATTAAAACTCCTTGCTCACCATGAAAACTTCTCAGACCATTAGCCATTGTTTGTATTGATTGTATACAATTATGGTTAACACCACAAGGATCTGTAGGTAACATTTTAATTTCTATTGCCCAATTTATGAATTCCTTAGCCTCCGGTGTTGGGTTCTCATTTAAAAATTGTAAAATCTCAATAATAGCGTTTTCAGAACCAATAGCTATTAGCTCTTGTACAAACACAACAGCCTCTTCAGAATACTCCGCTAATGAAATATTTGCTACATCTTCACCTAATTGACTTTCAAGATAATCGAAAATCGCATCTTGAACATCCGGAACAAACCCACCAAATACTGTATTCTGCTCAGGTGTTAATTGTATGCGTCTAAAGGTTTTTTTTTCTTTGAGCCTCTAAAGATAGAATATAGGTTGCAGTGGCAGGAGGCGTGCTAGACGGTGAGGCTTCAGAGGTGGTATCTGTACTTGAAGTACCTCCACCGGATGGTCCTCCAGGATTCCAGTTTACAACTTCGCCACTATAGCCGAAGGAATTTCACTTGTAGTATTACTTCCTGAACGAGAAGGTGATGAAGAGGTTTCGCCGCCGCCGGAGTTGCTAGTGTGCCAAGGACATGGAGTCTGTTCCCAGCCCACGATGTCTTGCCAACCTGTACCTTGACTTGTGCCATAAATTTCTTCCCAACAGGTTATAGAATTAGTTTCTAAATTAATATAGACCAAAGAGGAGTTAAAAATCACATCGGGCACAAAATCACTTAAATACTCCAAAGAAACTTTGCCTTGTAGATTAATAGAATGATTATTGGCGAAATTTTCCCGTTCTGTGGGTGTTAGATTGTACGTTACAATGAAGGTATCGTAATTGTCATGTAGTGCATTGTAAGATAAGAATAGATTTTGAACTTCATTATCTTTCCGGTTATTTGTTTTATAGATTGGGAACGTGTAAGAGTGATAAGTTCCGTCTAAACTTTCTAAATAATTGGATTCATCAGTATCAACATAAAAATCATAATTAGATAAAAAAACCATTTTAGAGGCACTATCAGAATCATTTTGATTTATAGTCTCAAGCTGGTTAATTAATTTGGTATTTTTTGATACCTCTTCATAGGTTGCCTTAGATTTAATGTATGAAGAAGGTTTGTTTTTATTGCTTGTTTTTTCATGGTCTATAGCGTTGTCACTTTCACAATTGTAAAGAAATAGCGCAAAACAGATGACTGCGATTTTTGTAATTAGTTTAAAAGGTGTTTTCATTTAAAAAGATTAGTTCATTAATTTCTGTGCGAATATATGTAGAGGTAAAGCAAAATTAATCCTTAAAAAAGGGCGTTCATCGAAAACCCAAATATAATTCTACAGTTTTATGTTTTTAATTACGGTAAAAACCGTAATTAATGTAGAACACGTTTTTATCTCATAGATAAATTACAATAATCGTATTTTTACCAAAACACCAATAATCTATGAATTCCGAGAGAAAACCAATTAAAAGCTTTTGACCGTTTGCTAACTATCATGGACGAGTTGCGTGCGCAATGTCCTTGGGATAAAAAGCAAACCATGGAAAGTTTACGGCACTTAACTATTGAAGAAACCTATGAGTTAGGGGATGCCATTTTAGAGAATGATTTAGAAGAAATAAAAAATGAAGTGGGTGATTTACTATTGCATTTGGTGTTTTATGCCAAAATAGGAAGTGAGACGAATAGTTTTGATATCGCAGATGTGTGTCATGGTATTTGCGAGAAACTCATTCATAGGCATCCGCATATTTATGGCGATGTGAAAGTGAAAGATGAAGAAGAGGTGAAGCGCAATTGGGAAAAACTAAAACTAAAAGAAGGAAAAACTAGTGTGCTTGAAGGGGTGCCTGTAAGCTTACCAGCATTAGTGAAAGCGAGCCGCATACAAGATAAAGTTTCGGGCGTAGGTTTCGACTGGGAGCGTCCGGAACAAGTTTGGGAGAAAGTAGAGGAGGAGCTGGAAGAATTTAAAGTGGAAGTGGCTAAAAAGGATCGCGATAAAATGGAAAGTGAATTTGGTGATGTACTCTTTTCTATGGTTAATTATGCACGTTTTTTAAATATTAATCCGGAGAACGCCTTAGAGCGTACCAATAAAAAATTCACTAAGCGTTTCCAGTATTTGGAAGCTAAAGCAAAAGGCTTAAACAAAGAGTTAAAAGACATGACCCTTGGTGAAATGGATGTGTTTTGGGAGGAAGCCAAAACGCAGTCGTTGGAAAATCTCTGATTTTCAAATACACCCTATTTTGGGAGGAAGCCAAAACGCAGTCGTTGGAAAATCTCTGATTTTCAAATACACCCTATTTTGGGAGGAAGCCAAAACGCAGTCGTTGGAAAATCTCTGATTTTCAAATGCACCCTAGTTTGGGAGGAAGCCAAAACGCAGTCGTTGGAAAATCTCTGATTTTCAAATACACCCTAGTTTGGGAGGAAGCCAAAACACAGTCATTGGAAAATCTCTGATTTTCAAATACACTCTAGTTTAGGAGGAAGCCAAAACGCAGTCGTTGGAAAATCTCTGATTTTCAAATACACCCTATTTTGGGAGGAAGCCAAAACGCAGTCGTTGGAAAATCTCTGATTTTCAAATACACCCTAGTTTGGGAGGAAGCCAAAACGCAGTCATTGGAAAATCTCTGATTTTCAAATACACCCTAGTTTGGGAGGAAGCCAAAACACAGTCATTGGAAAATCTCTGATTTTCAATTACACCCTAGTTTGGGAGGAAGCCAAAACGCAGTCGTTGGAAAATCTCTGATTTTCAATTACACCCTAGTTTGGGAGGAAGCCAAAACGCAGTCGTTGGAAAATCTCTGATTTTCAATTACACCCTATTTTGGGAGGAAGCCAAAACGCAGTCGTTGGAAAATCTCTAATTTTCAAATACACCCTATTTTGGGAGGAAGCCAAAACGCAGTCGTTGGAAAATCTCTGATTTTCAAATACACTCTAGTTTGGGAGGAAGCCAAAACACAGTCGTTGGAAAAAGGGGCGGTTTCCAATCACAAAATACAGTGCGTAAAATAAAATTTTTGTTTTTTTTTAATCTTCGTGATCCAAATGAATGTTTGCTGCGTATATACTAACAAATGACATCATTCTTCATAGGAAATTGGTTAATAGCGTAAACTTTTTAGTATGTCATTTTATAAAAATAGATTATTTCTAGTAAGCGAAATAGAAATAATTGGTTAGTTTAGTTAGGAGCCAAAATCCTGTTTGTTGTCAAAAACGAACAGGATTTGGTTTTTTAGGGAACGCGAGAGTTACAAAATAAAATGACAAAGGAACAGTGTCGTAGGAATGAAGGCATAATATAAGTCTCCTGTTTTTATAAGCCTTTTCTCTCTATTTAATTCTAAACGTATATGCCGTTAAAATAAAGAGTAGCCAATATAAGGATCTTAAATCCCTTTATGCGGTGAGTTCAAGTCTACGTGCGTTATCCAGTGACAGGGCTTTACAAAAAAAATGCTCGCCGATAAGCGAGCACTTTTATAAACTATAAATATCTAAAAGGAGACAATTATTCTGTCCCTGAAGCCTCCTCTGAAGTCTTTGCCGCTATCGCTTCGGCCTTAGCCTCAGCTTCTGCTTTTGCTTCGGCATTGTAAATTACTTTTATTTTTTTAAGTTTCGCTTTCCAAACCGCTAATTCGTCTTGATGTTTTTTAATGTTATCGTGTACCGATTTTACTAGCGGATTCTTTTCATCGGCATGTTTGAAAAATAATAAATTGTTTTGCAATTGATTGATTTCGGCTTTGATTTCGCTTACTTTTTTTCTGATAAAAACACGTTCATTATCTAGTACTCTTGGGTCGGTCGCGCTTGATAAATCTTGAAGCTTGTTTTCAAATTTAATCATTTCCACTTCTGTCTTATTCATATCTAAAGATTTGAATAAGCCGTCTAAAACCGTATTAAAATCGTTCTCAATTTTACGTTTCTTGCCAGGAACGCGTCCAATGGCTTTCCATTTGGAAATATAGTCTTTAATTTTAGCGAGATCTGCTTTCTGTTCACCGAGAAGAGTCGTGTCTTTCACTGTTTTTAAAAGGGCTTCTTTTTCTATTAAAGCCTTTTCCTCTTCTTCACTTGCGGCATTGCGTTGGTTATGAACACGATCGAAATAATGATTACAGGCAGCCTTAAATTTTTTCCGGATTTTGTCGCTATCTTTTCGTGGGACATGACCAATATGTTTCCAATCTCCTTGAATTTTTTTCATTAACGGCGTGGTCGCGTCAAAATCTTCGCTGTCTTTATTAGCCTCTGCGATGTCTACAAGTGCTTGCTTCTTTTTTAAATTTTCATATTGCTCATTTTTTAATGACTTGTAAAAATCATTCTTTTTATGATTGAAATTTTTAACCACTTCCTTAAACTTGGCCCAAGTAGCTTCATTGACCTTAATGGGCACTTTTCCAGCTTTAAAAAAACCTTCACGTAACGCCTCAACTTCTTTTATTTTGTCTTGCCATGCTTTGTGAGAATTATTCTTAATGTCGTTAGTGATCAATTCAATTTCGGCTATAATCGCTTGCTTGAACTCTAAATTCTTTTCGTATAATTCATCTAAATGCGCAAAATAAACTTGACGTTTGTCATTAATTACTTTTGTAGCTTGCTTAAAGCGTTCCCAAATAATATCACGATGTTCTTTTGCAACAGGTCCTAAATCCTCTTTCCAAAGTTTATGGAGGTTCTGTAATTCTCTAAATGCGCGGTTGGTGTTATCGTCTTTGGCTAACTCTTCGGCGCGTTCAATAATTTTTGTTTTTTGCTCTAGATTATATTCGAAGTCTTTATCGCGTAAGTCACGATCTAAATGTAACAAATCATAAAACCGCTCTACATTAAAATGATAGCTGTTCCATGCATTGTTATATTTGTCACGCGGAATAGATCCTGCGTGTTTCCAACGTTCTTGTAACTCCTTAAATTGCTTGTATTTTGTATTCATGGTTTCATCAAGGTCTGTTAAAGCCTTAATGTCTTCAATGATTTTCAAACGCGTGGATAAGTTGTCTTTTAAACCTTTTTCTAAACCTTTGTAATGTGCAGTGAGTTTAGAGCGGTATTCTTTATAAGAATCTTTAAAACTACGTTGTAGCGGACTATTATATTGAAAGTCTATTTCGTTGCCCCCTTTACTTAAAAAGTCTTCTTTTTTATCGTCTAAAAGGGCGTTAAATTTATCAGTAAACTCTTCTTTAATGGTATCAACTTGCTTCTTTATAGCTTGTACTTTCTCTTTTTTTACTAGCTTTTCCAGCTCAATTACCAATTCATCTAACGACATGGCATGGTAATCTTTTTCTTCAATAGTGTGCCTTTCACTGTTGCTTGTATCCTCAGCATCTTCAGCATTAGATTCGTCTATTTCGTTGATGACATCATCTTCATTCGATTCATTAACAGGCGCTTGCGCATTTTGTTCCCCCTTAGGCGTTTCTGTTGTTTCTTCTTGTACTGATGTGTTTTCTGTAGGATTTAGGTCCTTTTCTCCGTCTGCGTTTTGCAGGTTATCTTGCTCTGACATTTTATAAAATGTTATGGTTCTAGTAAAAAATTTGACTTTAAAGATAGTAAAAGTTAGCCATTAATAGGTGCTACCATTTTTTTCAAGCACTCATTTATTCCAAATGCGCCACGCTTTTTCGGCTTGAAACTCTAACATCTTATAGCCATTTATTGTTATAGCGCCTTTGTCGTGTCCATATTTGAGGAACTTGGTTTGCTCTCGGATTATAAATTAAATCGAAGAGTAGGTGTTTACTACTAATGCCTTCGTAAGGAATAGAGGGACAGCGCTCAATTTCCGGAAAAGTGCCTAAGGGCGTACAGTTAATAATGATGGAATGGGCTCTAATGTCTTCTACTGAAAGCGTGTCATACGTAAAGTGAAGCCCTTTGGCAGCGCTTCGTGAGACAAATTCAAACCTGATGTCTAAAGATTTTAAAGCGTAAGCAATCGCCTTGCTCGCCCCACCAGTACCTAATATTAGTGCGGTTTTATGATGCGGCTGAAGTTGTGGTTTTAATGCTTTTTTAAAGCCGTAATAATCTGTGTTGTAACCAATCCATTGTCCTTTTTTATTGATTTTAATGGTGTTTACGGCGCCAATAGCTTTTGCTGTTCGATGCAGTTTCGTTAAATAAGGAATAATGGTTTCTTTGTAAGGAATGGTGACGTTAAAACCCGCAATGTTGGGTAACTGTTTTAATTGGGAATTAAAGGCTTCAATTTCGTCAATATCAAAATTATCATACGTTGCCTCTTTTATTAGCTCTGACTCAAATTTATTCTTAAAGTAATTTCGAGAAAACGAGTATGAAATATTTTTTCCTATTAATCCAAATCTACGCATTGACCTTCCTTGTTTTTTTATCGTAATATTCTAAACCTAATACAATGGCAATTCCAAAAATCACAAAAGCAATGGCTATACATGTTTCTGTATTTAATTCAGGGATAAAGCGTTTGTAATTTTCAACAATATAGGTTCCACCGTAATCAAATAAAAAGGTGCCTTGAGCATCTTTTTTATAGATGGTCTCTTTCCAAGGCCAAACGACACCGAGCGATCCTACAATAAAACCAATTATAGAAGCCGTAGTCACGCTTTTATAGTGTTTTAGAATATAGCTAAGGGCGTGAGAGAAGGTGACTAAACCAAATACAGAGCCTAGGGTAAACACAGCCAACACCTTTAGCATTCGAAGACGCTCGACATTTTGGGTAAAGCTAAAATTCCCACCCAATAGCTCATAGAACGTATCGTATAAGGCATTTACAGAATCGACTAGTAACAAGACATAATTTCCTAATAAGATAAGAATGAAGGAGCCTGAAAAACCAGGTAAGGTCATGCCTGACACGCTAATAATACCACAGAAAAAAACGAACCATAAATTATCGTTCTCGGTCGCAGGGTCTAAAAAGCTAATACCTATACCAATGGCGGCACCAATTAATAGTGCCAAGTAGGTGGTTAACTTCCAATCTTCAAAATCTTTACTGATGTAATATATTGAACCTACAATCATTCCAAAAAACACACTCCACACATAGAGTTCGTAGTGCTTAATAGCAAAATCTAAAATTTGGGAGACACTAAAATAGCTAACGAGCATCCCAAAAAACAGTAAGCTTAGAAACCGTCCGTTAACATAATGGAAAAAAGAGGTAAACCGACCTGCGAGTAATAACCGTAATGCAATAAGATTGCAGCGTTTAAGAGAATAAATAAATTCCTCATAAAATCCAGCAACAAAAGCAACAACACCACCGTAAACGCCAGGCACTTTATTGGCAGCACCCATTCCTAATCCTTTTAAAACTAGAAAAAATTTATCGCTTAAGGTTCGTGTACTTTGCATTTATACTTTTTTAGCGCCTACTTTTTCTAAAATAAAGATGGTTAAAAATCCAGCAATCATAAGCGCAATGGCTAAATATATTTGGTGGTCTGTGTTATTAATTTCTGCATATCGAAACGGAGAAATACTCTGTTCAATAACGGTTTTGTAGCTGTCAAAATCGTTTTCGTTTTTTTGAAAAACAGAGAGCGTCCCCAAGTCTGAGACCACATGGAAGGGGACTTCTTTTCCATTGTCTTCATTCATTACAGTAAGTGTTTGTTTCCATGGCCACATCTTGTTTAAAGAGCCTAAAATAAAACCCGTAAGTAAGGCTAAGGTCGTATTGTGATAGTTTTTAAAAAGCCATTTTAGCAGCTTACTGAAACTAAGTAAGCCCACGATAGCGCCCAAAGCAAAAATGGCGATTTTTTTTAAATCGAAATCATTTATCGCATTGCTCAATGCTTTGTATGCGCCTAAAATAACAAGAATGAAAGACCCGTAAATACCGGGTAAAATCATCGCACAAATGGCGATAGCGCCTGCTAGAAATAAAAACCAAGGATTGTTATTGGCTGTCAGACTGGGTAGACTGGTGACATAATAAGCGATGGCAGCACCAATAATAACAGCAATAATGGTTAAAGGTTTCCACGAGGTAATTTGTTTACCCACAAAGTAAATACTAACAACGATGAGACCAAAAAAGAAAGACCAAATCAACACAGGGTGTTGCTCCATTAAATATTTTGCCAAGCTCATAAAAGAGACAAAGCTAATAAGAATACCCACTAATAAAGCGAGTACAAAAGGGCCATTGGCTTTTACCCAAAAGGCTTTCAATCCCTCGGTTTTTATTGTCTTAAATAAAGTAAGGTTGACGTTACTAATGGTGGTGATTAATTCTTCGTAAATCCCGGAGATGAAGGCAATTGTGCCACCGGAAACACCCGGAACAGCATCTGCCGCACCCATGGCGATGCCTTTAAGCGAAATGAGTAAGTAGTCTTTAAATGGTCTTAGCATACTTTAGTTTTTTACTAAACCAAAGGTATGTATTTTTAAGAAGATTGTATTCCTTTTATTGATCGAGATTGTTTCATAATCATGAAAGTATTCCATTCTTATTGTATATATTTTTTGTGATTTTCATTATTTCTATAAGGAGGATATGCTCGCGTTTTGATATGAACAGCAGTTTACCTCCTTATCACACTATTCACTAGCAGAGAGTCATACACTTCAGGGAACAATTCCTCTAAAATAATAATGTGTTCGGCATCAAAACGCATGGCGTTTTTTAAATGATAGCTTGCTTTCTCCGTTTCTAAAAGGGTATAATATATTCCCGCCAAGCGAAACTCTATTTCAGCATGTTCTGGATAAAATTCGGCCGCTTGAATTAAATTAAAACTGGCCGCTTCAGGTTCTCCTAATTGTGTTAACAAATCACTACGGAGCAACCAGGTTTCCAATTCGTAATTGCCCAACTCTATAGCGCGTTTATAACCCCGCTCGGCTTCTTCAAGTAAATTTAACCTGTGATTAATTTTGGCATATAATTTCCAGTAAATCACATTTTCACTATCGATATTTATCGCTTTATTGATGTAGTATAATGCTTTTTGTGCATTTTTTTGCTTGACATATAACTTTGTAATGGCAATCCAACCTTTATCCAATAAGGGATCTTCGTGTACTGCTTTATAATAATATTGTACTGCTAACTCCTCTTGACCGAGTTTTTCATGACAACTCCCAATACGCAATAAAGCAAAGGAGGTGGGGTCATCTAAAGTGAGGGTAATGCTATAATTTTCAATGGCTTCATTATAGCGTTTTAATTTTTCTAACACTTTTCCTTTTTCAAGGTAAGCTCCAACAAACGTATCATCTGAAATGATCGCGAAATCATAAGCGCTTAATGCTCTAATGAAATCTTTCATCTCATAATACTGTCTCCCTAATTGATGCCAAGCGACTTCACAATAAGGATTACTATCTAAATAGTGGTTTAAAAAAGTGATAGCCGCTTCGTTTTGGTCTAAAAAATCAAAGCAATAAATGATATTGTATAGCGAGGCATAGTCCTCTCGGATCTTCCTCAAGACATTTCATGAAGCTCTTTTTTGCGGCTTCAAATTGATCTAAAAATAAATACTCCATACCAATTAAAGAATAGAGATCTGCCGTATCTTCTGCTAATTCTAAAGCACGTTGCAATACAGAAATAGCTTCTTCGTGTTTATCAGCTTTAGATAGAATATTGGCTTTTTGAATATAAATTTCTTCGTTTGATGGTTCTAAAACATAAAGACTATCTAAAAGCGCATTCGCTTTTTCCAGCTCGTTTTCAAAAACAAAAACTTCAACCTTAAATAATTTTAAATTGATAGAAGCAGGATGCTGTTCTAATCCTAATTTTATTGCTTTCTTTGCCAAAGCCACTTTGCCTTGATTAAGATAGTAGTGTATAATATTTTCAAATTCATTCGAATCAAAAAACAAAATATTATTTGTTTTTAGCATCGATTCAAACTTAGTGAGTGATTTGTTTTCGTAGTCTTCTTGGCTAAATTCCATAGGCTATTGTTTAGCGTTGCGTTACTCTAAATGTAACGCTCAATTCTTTTTTTCAGGTCTATATACCCAAATGTTTTTAACAAAGTAATGAACAACTGTTAGTCTGCTTACTAATTCAGGGCACTTAAGAACTGAAAATTAATACCTTGGGACTGTATTAATCACTCTGTATACTGTTTAATATAGCAATTATAATGCCACAGCCCTTAATTATTTCGGCATTTGAGATGGTTAACGGCGGTGTAATACGAATGGCCTTGGGTTCAAACAATAACCAAAATAAGATTAATCCTTCATCTTGGGCCTTTAAAACCAACTGATTGGTGATTTCTTCTGAGGGTAATAGGGCAGCAAGCATTAAGCCACGACCACGAATTTCAGTAATTAAGGGATGTTTTAAATGCTTACGAACAAGTGTTTCTTTTTCAAGGGTTCGTGCCATTAAGTCACTTTCTGTAACTTCTTGTAGTGTGGCTAACGCGGCGGCGGCGATTACGGGATGACCACCAAAAGTTGTGATGTGTCCTAATTTAGGCGCATGATGTATCATGTCCATTAATTTTGTAGAGGCAGTAAACGCTCCAATGGGCATGCCGCCGCCTAGTCCCTTTCCAGTTACTAAAATATCGGGAATGCAATGGTAGTGTTGAAACCCAAAAAGTTTACCAGTGCGGCCTATTCCGGGTTGAATTTCATCTAAAATTAACAGGGCGCCAACAGCCTCACAGCGTGCTTTTACTTTAGTAAGAAATCCATTTTGTGGTTCAATGAAACCTGCTCCTCCTTGAATCGTTTCTAAAATGACACAGGCTGTTTTATTAGTGATGTGTTTTAAATGGGGTTCGTAATTAAACGTAATATGACTTACATCGGGTAATAATGGTCTAAAAGGGGCCTTGCGTTCTTCATAATCCATTAAACTAAGGGATCCCATGGTGTTACCATGATAGGCGTTGTGGGCAGCGATTATTTGGCTTCTGCCTGTTGCGCGTCGCGCTAACTTAATGGCGCCTTCTATGGCTTCTGTACGCGAATTAACCAAATACGTTTTTTCTAGTGGGCCCGGTAAATGATGTGCTAATAGTTTGGTAAGCGCCACGGCAGGACTTTGAATGTATTCGCCGTAAACCATAACATGTAAATACTTATCAAGTTGGTCTTTTATAGCAGAGATAACTCGTGGATGCCTATGGCCAAGACTGCAGGCAGAAACACCAGCGACAAAATCTAAATACGCTTTTTTGTTGGAATCATAAATATAGGAGCCTTCGGCATGAGAAATTTCCATCGCTAAAGGATGTGGTGTGGTTTGCGCTTGGTATTTAAAGAAATCGCTTTTCACTACTCTTCCTTTTTTTAAGGGGTGCCTTGCTTAGTATTGTTTTTTTTGCGGGATTAGGTCTGCGATTCGTTCCTTTCGCCTCAGTATTTAATGATTTTGGAAGTTCTCTAGAGGCTTTGGGAAGGGCTTGAATTTTACCATCAAAGCGTATTTTAGGTTTTGCAGAATTATCGGCATCTTCAACACGATCGAGCAAGTTATCATCAAAAAATTCCTCTTCTGAAACAAAGGGTTCTAGGCCTTTAATTTTAGGTAAATCCAGTGGTAAATCGTCTTTAAATAGGTCTTCAACACTTAACGGTCTCTCTTCTTCGCGCCAATCGAAGTCTTTTAATTTTCTCAAATTTTCAGGAAAATCTTCTTCGGGATAGGTTTTAGCTTCCGGTTGAATAAGACGCTTGTAAATAGTAATGTCACCCGCTTCAAAAAACATTTCAATATTTGCAGAACGGGCTTTGTCGTAACCTATCAATTCATCGTCTTCGTTTCTTAGAACGAAAATAGATTCCGAATTTTTAAAGATATTCACTTGTTTTAACTGGTTGTTATCGTCAAATAAGCCCACTAAACGTTTGCCTTTAACCTGACTATAGTCTGCTAAACCTAAAGAATCTTTACTAATTAAAAAGGCATTTTCAAACAGGCGTAATGAGTCTAATTTTTCGGTTTTGGGATTGGATTTTATGTGAATCGTATCACCAGTCATTTGGTTATTTAAGTTCCAAAGAATGGGTCTGCGTTTTACGGCAAAAGGATCTTTAGGGGATAAGCGGGACAAGTTTATTAATTGGGTTAAACCCGATTGATGATTCACATGAATGGAATCTGATTTTCCACTTAAATCTGATTTAAAAATTTTAGCATTTCTAAAAGCTCTTGTAATTCGGTTGCCTTCTTTTCCTGTGACCATCAACGTATCAGCATGAATATAAACAGAATCTTTTTCCTGAACTGAAATCGCCAATGCGTGTTTCGTGACAAAAGCAGAATCTTTAGATTTGTAGACTTCAGCATAATGGCCTTTGATGATACTGTTATTTATAGTATCTGTAATTTTGATGTTGTTTGTTGCAGAGGCAAAATCGAGTTTCCTGTCAAAATACATGCTGTCACCAATAACCTCACGGTTGTCATAATCTATTTTAGAGTTCTTAATAAAGTAGCCCGTATCGGCATTGGTATCGTAGAAACCACGTTCGCAGTAGATGGTACTGGTTTCTCCAACAATTCTTGAAGGGCCGTACATGTAGGCGTGGCCACTTTCAGAATAAAAGTCAAGCTGGTTGGTTGTTAACACATATTCGGGTTGACCAGTTTTACCGTATTTAAAAAACGGTATTTGCTTTCTTGCATGTAATAGCGTCCCACGGTGCTCGTAATAGTGCCGAGAGGAATCTCGAACCACTTGGCCTTCATTATTATAAAAGGCCTGTTGTTTTATACGATCGAAAAATAGTTTTTGAGTGGTTAAGACGGAACTTGGTTCTGTAAGCACCACATCGCCTTTAGCGACTGCTAATTGTGTTTTTCCGCTATATTCGGCATATTTAGCAACCATTTGTATGGTGTCACCTTGCTTCATTAAGACATTGCCGTAGGCTTCAACAAAATTCTCTTTACCATATAAAACGGCCTGATCGCACCACATATCAATTCCATCATGATAGACATGTACTTGTCCGGCATCACTTCCGGTCAAAATACGAGCACCAGGATATCTTTCTTCATCTATGTCACCAAATGCACCGAGACTCTTTAATCTCAATGTTTTTGCGTTCTTGTGCAAAAGCGTTGAGAGTGATTAGGCTTAGGAATACTATAACAAATAAATTTTTAAGCATTTTTTATTATCGTGTTTGAGCAAAAATAACGATTAATCTGAGTTGTGATTAGGTATTAAGATATATTTAATAGCAAAAAAACCTGTCTAACATTTAGGTTAGGCAGGTTTTATAACTAATAAGAATAATCAATTACCTAAAAATCGTTTGCTTTCTATCGGGTCCAACAGAAACAATGGTAATTGGGATTTCTAGTTCTTTTTCTAAAAACGCGATATAATCATTAAGCGCCTCTCGGTAACTGAGAGGCTTCGCTCATTTCGGTTAAATCTGCAGCCCAACCTTTAAAATCGGTATAAATAGGTTCTACATTTTCAGGCTCAATGTTAAATGGTAAATGCGTAATGGTTTCCCCTTTATATTTATAAGCGGTCGCTACTTTTAAGGTTTTGAAACCGTAAAGCACATCACTTTTCATCATCATGAGTTGGGTCACACCATTAATGCGACACGTGTATTTTAAGGCGACTAAATCTAACCAACCACAACGTCTTGGTCTTCCTGTAACCGCGCCAAATTCCTGACCTACTTTAGCCATTTCGGCACCAACTTCGTCAAATAATTCGGTTGGAAATGGGCGGAACCTACACGAGTGGTATAGGCTTTAAAAATACCAAACACCTCTTTTATTTGGTTTGGCGCAATACCCAAGCCAGTACAAGCACCTGCAGCAGTAGTATTACTTGACGTTACAAAGGGATAGGTTCCAAAATCGATGTCTAAAAGCGACCCTTGAGCACCTTCGGCTAAAATGGTTTTATTATCTTTTAACGCCTGGTGTAAATAGGCTTCACTATCTATAAATTGTAATTCTTTTAATCGTTCAACAGATTCGAAAAATTCAATTTCCATTTCTGCCAAATCATACTGTACATCCACATTATAGAAAGCAATCATAGCTTCGTGCTTGTTTGCTAAAGCTCTGTATTTTTCTTTCCAATCCGGCATTTCTAAATCACCTACTCGAATACCATTTCGGCCAGTTTTATCCATATATGTTGGACCAATACCTTTTAGGGTTGAGCCAATTTTGGCTTTTCCTTTAGAGGCTTCACTAGCTGCATCTAATAAACGGTGTGTTGGTAAAATTAAATGCGCTTTACGCGATACAATTAATTTCGCTTTATAATCGATGTCAAATTGGTCTAAACCTTCTAGTTCTTTAATAAAAACTACGGGATCGACCACAACGCCATTTCCAATAACGTTCATAGCATCTTTATGAAAGATCCCGGAGGGAATGGTTCTTAAAACGTGTTTTATGCCATCAAATTTTAGTGTGTGACCTGCATTTGGACCACCTTGAAAACGAGCAATAATATTGTAATTAGCGGTTAAAACATCGACAATTTTTCCTTTGCCTTCGTCTCCCCATTGTAAACCTAGTAGTAAATCTACTGCCATGTGTAATAATATTTGTAGTGTTAGTTGTCTGTTGTATTTTTTGTGCCGTAAAAATAAAGTGAATGGTTGTTTATTTTAATATCAAAAACCTCTTCGATAGTCTTTTTTATAGATTGTATTCTAGGGTCACAAAATTCAATCACTTCGCCAGTATCGGTTAAAATAACGTGGTCGTGTTGCTTATCGAAATAGGATTTTTCGTAGTGTGCTTGGTTTTGACCAAACTGATGTTTGCGTACTAAACCACAATCTAGTAACAGTTCGATGGTATTATAAAGTGTGGCACGACTTACGCGATACTTTTTGTTCTTCATATTTAAATACAAAGATTCGATATCAAAATGTTCTGTATTATTGTAGATTTCTTGAAGTATAGCGTAACGTTCCGGCGTTTTGCGGTGGCCATTGCTTTCTAAGAAAGCTGTAAAAACGTTTTTTACAATCTCTTGATTTTTACTATCTGTATTTGCGCTCATAATAACGGAACAAATTTACGTATTTTTTTGAGGTGTACTATTAAAAAAGGATGTGTTTTGAGGAGGGGTTATTAGACAGTTATTAACAACCCTAGTTCTAAACCCGGGTTACTTTCTCAATGCCGTTAATTTTCTTGAGGTTATCCATTACTTTTTTAAGTAAGGTTTTGTTTTTAACACTCACATTAATTTTACCTGAGAAAATACCGTCGTCACTTTGAAAGCTAATGCTTGACATGTTGACGTGCATATTTCCTGAAATGACTTTTGTAATATCATTTACCAGGCCTAAATTGTCGATTCCTGAAAGGATAATATTGGCATGGTACTCTTCTTGTGAAGAATCAATCCATTTGGCCTGCATGATTCTATACGCGTAATTAGATTGCAAACTTAGGGCATTAGGGCAATTTTTCTTATGCACTTTAAGACCTTCAGAGACGGTTAAGAAACCAAAAACAGGATCTCCTGGAATGGGATTACAACAGGTGGCTAATTTATAATCCAAATGCTCTTCCTCTTTGCCAAATACCAACATGTCGTATTTGTTGGTGATCTCTTCTTTTTCTATGTCTTCTTTAGAAATGGTGTTTTTCCGGTTAATCTTGCTCTTAAAGAAGGTCATTAAAGCATTGCTACGAGACGCCGCATACTCTTTTAGCATGGGGTTTGTTATAGTGCCAATACCGATGCGATAGAATAAATCGAGACTCGTTTTTAACTTGAAATGACTCACCATTTCATTAACTGATTTCTCGTTGAGCGTGATTTTTAATTGCTTTAATTTTCGACGTAAAATTTCTTTACCATCTTCGGCAATGTCTTTCTTTTCTTCACGAAGCAGCGATTTAATTTTAGCGCGCGCACGCGAGGTGGTCGCGTAGTCTAACCAGTTGGGATTCGGTTTTATGTTTTCAGAGGTTAAAATATCTACCTGATCACCACTTTGCAATTCATGACTTAAAGGCACCAATTTACCATTGACTTTCGCTCCGCGTGTTTTCATACCTACTTCGGTATGGATGTTAAAAGCAAAATCTAGGGGTGTCGCTCCTTTGGGTAGTGATTTTAAATCACCTTTAGGGGTAAATACAAAAATTTCCTTAGAGTATAAATTGAGTTTAAACTGTTCTACAAAATCTACTGCATTCGTTTCAGGATTTTCAAGAGCCTCCTGTAAGCGATTGATCCACATGTCGAGATTGTCTTCTTTAGCCTCTGCATTTTTGTATTTGTAGTGCGCCGCATAGCCTTTTTCGGCAATTTCATTCATTCGTTCACTACGAATTTGTACTTCTACCCAACGGCCTTTAGGACCCATTACAGTAATATGCAGTGCTTCGTATCCCGTTGATTTTGGAGAAGAAATCCAATCGCGCAAGCGAATAGGGTTTGGCCGGAAATGATCGGTAACCACAGAATAAATTTTCCAAGCGATAAACTTTTCATTCTCCGTTTCTGTTTTGTATATAATTCGAACAGCAAACTTATCATAGACTTCATCAAAAGTAACGCCTTGTTTATCCATTTTTCGTTTAATAGAAAAAATAGATTTAGGCCGCCCCTTTATGGTGTAATTTAAACCTTCTCGATCTAAAGCGGTTTTAATAACATCATTAAACTCTTTTATGTAAGCATCTTGTTGTTGCTTACTCTCTTTCATTTTGAATAATATGTCGTTATAAACCTCAGGTTCGGTATATTTTAAACTTAAATCCTCCAGTTCCGTCTTTATATTATATAAGCCAATTCTATGCGCTAAGGGGGCATAAATATAAAGGGTTTCACTCGCTATTTTTACTTGCTTATCTCGGACTCATAGAGTCCATGGTCTGCATGTTGTGAAGCCTATCGGCAATTTTTATGATGATCACACGCACGTCATCGTTGAGCGTGAGTAACATTTTTCTAAAATTTTCGGCTTGCAAAGAAATGTCCATTTCTTTCTCTTTGCTCATGGAGGCAATTTTAGTTAGCCCATCTACAATTCGGCAACTGTTTCACCAAACAGGCGTTCAATATCTTTAATAGAATAATCTTCGTTATCTTCAACGACATCGTGAAGTAGGGCAGCAGCAATAGAAGTGGCGTCCAAACCAATTTCTGAAGCCACAATTCGGGCTACAGCTATGGGATGGAAAATATAAGCTTCTCCGCTTTTTCTACGTTGTTCTTTATGCGCATCAACAGCAACCTCAAAGGCTTTACGAATCAATTTTTTGTCTTCAGTGGTTAGTGTTGTGTAACTAACTTTTAGAAGGTTTTTGTAGGCTTTTGCAATAGCAGCATTTTCATTTTCAATTTCCACTTCTGTCATAGTATTAAAAATAAGATAAAAATATTAATGAGCAAGATGTTTTGTCGTTTTTTAGTTGAAGTATTCAAGGACGCATGCCTACCGGAAATAAAACACAAATAACATTTGAGACCTTTAAAAACGTGATGATTTTTATCCTAAAACATCGAGAGCAATCACCGGTGCTCATAGGTTTTACTTTTAGTTTGTGCCAAGGAAGCGCTTGCCAGGTGTTTTAAGTCTATATTAGACCCGGACGGGCTGTATTTTATATCTTTCTATTCTTTCGTTTTATAGACCTCCATGGTATACCCCAAGCCGTAGTTGTTTAGCCCTGCTTTTAATAAGTTAGAGTTATCAATCGCCTCTTTGTCATAAAGTACCCAGGCGCCATCATTCAAAAACACACGTTTTACAAAGGTTCTTTTTTCTAATATATCTCCTGTAAATGGTAAAAGCGGTCTGAAGGTGGTTGATACTTTTACAAGACCACGCTTTGTTTTTACTTCTTGATATTTTTTATTGGGTAACAATTTCCCGTTGTTATCTGTATAGCCCAACACTTGTAATGAAATAAAGAAGCCTTCTTTAGGTATGATAAGGTTGTGATCTAAAACCTCTAATTCGTAAATAGCCTCATTCGCTTCGGTCGCTATAAAAGTAATTTTGTCATAGGTCAAGACCTCACCAGGATAACCGTTATTATTTTCATAGAAATTCACTTTAAAAAGAGTTGAAAACGGTCGCTTTTCTTTGGTTTTTTGCTTGCGTTTCTCCCAGTTTTTCGCTTCTACTTTTATTGGGATTTCAATGGTTTTTAAACGTTTAATGTGTTCGGATTCATTGGGGAAAAACACGGCGATTTCACTTTCAATGGTTGGTAACCAACATTTAAAATAATCGTCATGTGTGGTGGGCTTTAATGTTTCGATTTTAAATTTGCCTTTTGGGAGGCCTCGAATAATTATTTCCTGAAGCGTGTTGACTTTAGATTCTAAAACAATAGTGCTTGGTAAATTTTCGGTAGAAAGCGATACTTTTTTGTAGCCTAAGGCCGATATGTGTATCGAGTCGATATCACTATAAAGCTTTTTTGTAAAGTAAAATTGACCGGCATCATCTGCAAAAAGACCATTGCCGTTACCAAAAGAGATGGTAGCATAGGAAATAGGGTCTTGGTTTTCAGAGATTAAAGTCGTGTTTTGAGCCGGACTAAAAAGTGAGACTACTAACAGTAGAAGTATGGTGATTTGTTTTTTTAACATAGATTACATTTATAATATGACGTACCACTCATCTATCTCTTCAAAAATTATTCCAAGTCTCTATAATTCGTTTTTAGAGTGGGCAATCCAATACTCAATTTTAGTTTCTAATAATGCTAACGGGACACAGCCGGGTTCTAAAACCTCGTTGTGAAACTGCTTAATGTCAAACGCTGTTCCCATAGCCTTTTCAGCTTTTGCACGTAATTCTCTAATCTTTAATTGCCCTATTTTATAAGACAAGGCTTGTCCCGGATTCGCCATATACCTTTCAATTTCAGAAATGATACTTGCTTCGCTTTCTGCTTCATGTTCTAATGAATAGTTTATGGCTTGTTCTCTTGTCCAGCCTTTCGCGTGTAAACCTGTATCTACAACTAGGCGAATGGCTCTATGCATCTCCATGCCTAACATGCCAAAATACTGGTATGGGTCTGTATATAGCCCTAATTCTTTCCCTAAAGACTCACTGTAAAGTGCCCAACCTTCACCATAAGCACTGTACCATAATGTTTTTCTAAACTTTGGTAAATCGGTATCTTCTTGTTGTAATGAAATTTGGTAATGGTGTCCCGGGATGGCTTCGTGTAAAAATAAGGCTTCATCACTAAAGACATTATATTTTGTAGCGTCTCGGGATGGGTGTGTAAAAAATACCTGGGCGGGTACCATCTAAAGAGCCTGGATTGTACTCTGCGCTGGCAGAGGCTTCACGAAAGGCTTCTGTTCTACGTACTTCGAATCCAGTTTTTGGCTTAACATCAAAAAGTTTTTCAATTTGAGGTTTCATGCGCTCGTGAATGGCATTAAAATGGGCTATAATGGCTTCAGGTGTTTTATAAGGCATCAAATCTTTGTTATTTCTAACATGATCGAAAAATGAAATAATATCACCGGTATAACCCACTTCGGTTTTTACCTTTTCCATTTCAGCAAGAATGCGTTTTACTTCTTTTAAACCAAGATCATGGATATCGTCTGCTGTCATGTTTGTTGTGGTGTATAATTTTATTTGATGCTTATAATAAGCCGCTCCATCTGGTGTGTCATCAATACCACTGGTTGCTCTACCAGCAGCCATATAATCGGTATTCATAAAGTTGTACAGTTTGGCGTAAGCAGGAATGACTTTGTTTTCAACCATCGTTGTATAGGCTTCGGTGATCTGTTCTTTAGCTTCAGCAGAAAAGCTGTCTCGGTAAATTTTTAATTGGCTGGTAGAATAAATGGTCTTCTAATTTCGTTTCTGCAATGGTTTGTAGTTGTGGCAGCACTTTAACAATTAGGCTTTTGGGTAAGACGTGATTTGCGGCCATGCCTGCTTTCATTCTTTCCTCGGCAGAGGCCACCCATTCTAAATAGTGATCCACACGTTGTAACCAGTTATTATAATCTTCAACCGTTTTAAAAGGCTGAGAACCGGCACCACTTGCTAATTGACCAATAGTTAATTGTTTGGTCCACATTTGGTTGATTGGAGTATAATCTTCTCTAAAATTGAAACGCTCTAAATTAACTTCGCAGTCCCAAATAAGAATGTCACGACTGAGTTGCTCACTCTTATTAAGGGCGTCATTAGGATAGCTTTCTGCCTTTGTTTTAAAGTCTTGGTAATAGGCCTTTTCTTTTGTAACATAGGCTTCTGTAAGTGTATTTGGCAAACTATTATTATATCTGTTATCACCAGCAGCTGTGGCATTTAGAGGGTTTAGTTTTAAGCCTTCCTCATAAAAGTTGTCGAGCATATTACTAAACGTCGTGTTTTTTTCTGAGTTTATGTCTTGAGTTTTGGAACTGGTGTGGTCTTTACAAGAAGCGAATAATACGATTGTAGAAAGGAGGATGAGATAATTTTTCATGTTTACGTCATTTTGAAAGACTAAAATACTATTTAAAACTAACATGAAGTCGTGTAACCCCATTTTATCTATTGCGTAAAAAATCCTTTCATTTGTAGTGACCTTTAAAGGGATGGCTAAGGTTAGAGGATGCCCACTATGAAATTAGTGAACTAGGTTTCACGTGTTACCACTTTTAAAATAAAAAAACCGCTTTATTCTAAATAAAGCGGTTGAATTAGGACAAAGCGTATGTGATTATTTGTCTAATTGTTTTGTCATGGTGAAGCCAGCAAATAAGGCGAGTCCGAGACATTAAAAAGATGCAAGCAGGATAAATCGAATCTGCATTTATTGTGGTGTAGGTTTCTAATAGCATGGCGATAAAGATACCTACGCCAATACCCATTAAAAGTAATGCGATATTTAAAATAAGTACTTTCCATATGGGAGCAGTATGCTCTCTGCCTTTTACAAAAATACTGGCGTCTGCACCTTTTTCTATTAATGCTAAGCGTTCTTTATTTCTTGTGGAAAAATACAAATAGAATATTCCAAAAATTGATCCAATGATAATTGGCATAATAATGACTTCTGATCCCATAATGAGTGTTGTTTTTTAATTGATTAATTTAATCTGTTCTTAGCTTAAGACGATAGCTTTTAACTGATGGTTACAACTTTTTCCAAATATTTTTTCTTTTATTCTGTAACCGAAGGGTTCCCTTGGTCGTCCAATGAGCAGATGACCATCAACGACCAACATTATATTACTAAAGTTTTAGAAGGCGACAGCCATGCCTTTGCCGTGCTAGTGGACCGTTATAAAGATTTGGTGTTTACCTTAGCCTTAACCATGACGAAGAATAGGGAAGAAGCTGAAGAAGTCGCGCAAGATGTATTTATAAAAATATACAAGCATTTAGCAACCTTTAAAGGGGATTCTAAATTTTCTACGTGGATTTATAAGGTGACTTATAATACGTGTTTAGATCGCATTAAAAAATTAAAGCGGCTCCAAAATACTATTGCTATAGATGCTTTTACAGAACATGAAATTAAAACCATAGACAATGCATTGTTTGCCATGGAAATTAAAGAACGCAATGACACCATACAAAACTGTTTAAACGCCTTGCCCGCCGAGGATCGTTTTATGCTCACCTGGTTTTATTATGAGGACCAATCTTTAGATGAAATCGCGAAGGTGATGGATATAAAACCTAACCATGTTAAGGTGAAGTTATTTAGAAGTCGGAAAAAATTAGCGACTATATTAAGATCACAATTAGAACCGGAAATACTACAACATTATGAACGATAGTAAACAAAAGCCATTAGATATCTTGTCTAAGAAACTATTTGAAACGCAGCCTTTAGCGTCTCCTTCGGGTGATTTTACTGCAGCGGTAATGAAGGAAGTGGTTAAGCTATCGGCGACTAAAACAATAATAGTAGAGAATACGCCGCTCATTTCTAAAACAGTCTCGGCTTATAATTGGTGCGGCATTCAGTGGGTTGTTAGGGTTTGCCGTATTTGGAGAAGCGTTAAGAACAGACAGTTGGTTTCATACATGGTCTACTATTAAAATGACAGCCTGGGTTCCTAATTTTAGTGTTTCTAAAACCACAGTATACGCTATTGTTTTATTTGGCATCATGTTATTCATACAAGTGCCACTGCTAAAACATTATTTTAATAAGCGCTTAGGCCATTAGTACCAGCGTTTCTTCTTTTTTTCGAACCTTCACTTTTGCGTCCTTTTCGATGCTTACTTCCGCTTTTATTAGAAGTATGAACTTCTTTTTTAGCTTTAGGATCTAAGGGATACGGATGGGTGTCTACGACATCTAACTGAAGGTTAATAAGTTGTTGTATTGCTTTTACATAGTCTTTTTCATCGGCAGAACAAAAAGAATAAGACGCTCCAGTATTGCCAGCACGTGCCGTTCTTCCAATACGGTGCACGTAAGTTTCGGGCACATTTGGCATATCAAAATTAATGACGGCATCTACGTCATCCACATCAATACCCCTTGCGGCAACATCAGTAGCAATTAAGATGTCAACCTTATTTTTCTTAAAATTACTTAAGGCGTCTTGGCGTAGGGTCCGGCTTTTATCTCCATGAATACTATCTACTTTGTAGTTGTTTTTAAGGAGTGTTTGTTCTAATTTATCAACACCATATTTTGTTCTACGAAAAATAATAATACGGCCTTTTATGGTATCGCGAAGTAGATGTAAACACAATTCTATTTTTTGTGGTTTTGGTACGAAATACAGCGCTTGTACAACATTTTTAGAGGTGGAAGAATTTTGAGAGACTTCAACACGTGTTGGTGTTTTTAAAATGCCGTTAGCCAGTTGTTCTACTTTGTAGGGTATGGTGGCAGAAAATAAGAGTGTCTGTTTTTCTTTAGGACAGAGTCTTTCAATTTTTTTAACATCATCAATAAAGCCCATGTCTAACATCAAATCGGCTTCATCTAAAACCAGAATTTCAACATAATCTAAATTGATATGGTCTTGTTTGTGTAAATCCAGCAAACGGCCAGGGGTTGCAATTAAAATATCAACGCCTTTTTTTAAAACCTCTTTTTGAGGATCAATAGCAGTGCCCCCATAAATAACAGCTGAGGTTAAATTGGTATGCGTGGCATAAGCCTGAAAGTTTTCCTGAATTTGAATAGCCAATTCCCGAGTAGGACTCACAACAATGGCGCGTATTTTTTTTCCATTTTTTGGAGCCACTTGCTTATCATACAACAATTGTAAAATAGGCAAGGCAAAGGCAGCCGTTTTACCGGTCCCGGTTTGCGCCGAAGCTATAATGTCTTTTTTAGCCAAAACTAACGGAATGGTGCGCTCTTGAATAAGCGTTGGATGGTCATAGCCTTTTTCGGCAATGGCACGTAATAATGGTCTGTTAAGTTTTAGGTCTTTAAATGACATGTGCAAATTGTTTACTGCAAAGGTAGTTTTTTTGTCACGCTTTTTATTTTATTAAAAAAGTTAAATGCAAAAACGGGTTTTTATTTAACCTTTAGTTACCTCTATGGTATAAGTGGCTACAATATCATCCCCAATTTTTAAGTGTACGTCGTAAAATCCCTTGTGTTTAAAACGGTATTTAAAGGAGATCCATCCGTTTTCATTTTTTAAATCATAAACTTTGAAAGGGATTGCGGATACTCCGTAAAACTGAATCAATGAAATATTACCTTCAGAAACGGCGTTGAGCGCTTTAAAACGAAAGCTAATCTCATCGTCTTTTTTAATGATGGTATTTAATGTCTCAGGATAGATAGGGATTATTTTGTGTTTAAAAGTTTCACCGTAAATGAGTGGTGCTGCAATAAATTCAGACTGAATTAAAGTGTCATTTAGAAACCATTTTTTTTCTAACGGATAGTGATTTCTGCCAAAGAGAAGCGGTTCTGTTAAAAAATAACCATCATTATAATCTCTTACAAAAAAAGCACCGGAGACCATATATCCGCTGGACCACGTGGCATCACAGAGGTACCATTTGTTATTCAGTTTTATAGCGTTCCACGAATGATTAGCTAATTCTAAGGCTTCAATATTGGATGCCACGGTTCTTCCATATCCATTTATTATTTTACATTGTATATGGGCCGTAAAACATAATTCTTTCATTAAGTAGGCATAACCAGTACAGATTGTTTTCTTATGTTTTAGTAATTTTTTGAACGTTATTTTTTTATATTGATTATTCCACTTCATATAACCAATACTATCATTTTGAAGTTTTTTTCGTTTTCTAATCACCTTCTCGTCTTGATTAGAATCGCCTTTTATATTAGTAGACACCCAGGTATAAATAGCTCTTAACTTTTCGACGTCTGTTGTAAGATTGTGCGTTAGCTTGTATGCCAGCAGCGGTAGGTTTTCTAAACTATGACCTTGATTTATTTTAGCAGTATTATCGGCTTTAGTAAAATCTATAGTTTTAAAATCTGATACTTGTGCATTAGAAATATTAAAGGCGACTATTATAGCGAGTAGGAGTATATTATGCATAGATTTATTAATCTCTTTTCGATTTGTAAACAGATTTAACAGCAACTTTACCCATAAGAATACAGGAATCCATGTTCATATCTACTTTTAATTCTACGGTCGAAGCAGAATTTTCATTATTAATAATCACTTTCTGTGATTGCATACCTATTGTACTAAAAACCAATACATCTCCCTTTTTTACTTTTTCCGAAACTCAAAATAGCCATCAAAATCTGTTTGTACTCCTATGGCTGTACCTTCTAAGACTACATTTACACTGGGTAGGGCAAGAGATTGTTCCGTTACATAGCCTTTGACAATAATATTTTTTTCGGCTTTTGAGGCTTCAACTTCTGAAGTATTGTTATTAGCGTCTACTTTTTTTGTTGTGTTTTGTGCCTGTGTCGCTGTTATTGAGAAAAACGATAAAATGGCTAAGCTGATGCCACTTAATAGACTTATTCTTGTTTTTACTATCGGTTTGCGATACCTGGTCTCTAATTGCTGACTTTTAAACCTGCCACAAGTATTTTTGTTATGGTGCGTTTCAAAATAATTAATGATCTCCTGTGTGGTCATTTTTGTAAAGTCTATCACTTCTTTTTCACAAGACCCACAAAAGCCACCAGTTGAAGTTGGAGTAAATTGATTAAAATGTTCTGAACACGGTGTCTTGATGTTTAAGTTAAATTGATTTTTCATGGTGTACGTTTTAAATGTTATGATACTCCAAACCTATACATCAATAAGGGACTACAAAACAGGAAATTAGTAAACGGTGCTTTTCAATGAGTGAAACAGTACTTTTAATGAGTTTGGTGATAAATAATAATTAGGGTATTCTTAATAAGGCATCAGGTTTAATGGCCATTGCATTCATTTACTTCATATATAATCATTGAGTTTAGAATAGTAATTCATGGTTTTTGAATGTTTATCAGACTTAATTCTGAAGAAATGCTTGGTATTAACGGGATGCTGGATCGCTAATTATAGACGTTTTTTTGAGCGAGTGTTTTTCCAAAGGAAAATCCAGCAAAAACGGCAACCCCTTCTGCAAGGATAAACCATAGGCCTTTAGGTAAAGTGAAGGTAACAAAAGCAGTAGCCAAAATTAGGATACTTGCCACAATATAAGCTGGAAGCATACTGGTTTTAGAGATAAGTCCCGCGATAAACATACCAACAATAATACCCATAAAATGTCCAATAACCACAAAGGCTTTAGCACCTAAAGGAATTTTATTCATATTGCTTTTTATCCAATCCATATCTGTAGGACTGGCATCTGAAGGTAATGGAAAAAGGTTGTGACCAATCAGGGTTTCAAATACATAAACAATTATGGATGCAGCTATGAAACCTAAAAATGTAGCTAATATATTCCTAATCAAATCCGTCTCGGTTTAAAACTTAATACTGCATTTTGTAGGGCTATTTAAAGGTACGCTTTTTTTTGTAATTTTTAAATTACTAATACCATGGGGTGGTGGGAAATTGAATATTTAAGAAATT
This sequence comes from Lacinutrix neustonica, assembly GCF_026625145.1. Classification (GTDB taxonomy): domain Bacteria; phylum Bacteroidota; class Bacteroidia; order Flavobacteriales; family Flavobacteriaceae; genus Lacinutrix; species Lacinutrix neustonica. The sequence continues at coordinate 3,507,217 of NZ_CP113088.1, forward strand.
CAATGCCGCAAAACGGGTAACAGGCATTGGTTTTGTCTTGATATCCTGTGACCTGTATTCAAACGATGACTCTCATAATGATGCAATCTCAAGTTTAGAAATAAATAATTTCCTTATTAAAAAAATGAGTAGATTTACACGCGTGAGTTCCAATTAAAACTTGTAATTCACATAACGTTATTTAGTTATAATCTATAAACCAAACCTATTATGAAGATTAATTACCTACTACCATTAACATTTATTATTTTTTTTAGCAGTTGTAATTCCACTGAAAAATTGGAAGAAAAATTAGTGGATGATGAAATCATTGGATCCTGGACCTTAACAGAAGTCATAACTTTTGATAAAGAAAATGCAGACATTAACGACGCGGAAAGGACAGCATTAGCCAATGAGAAACTAACGAAAGGATTGACACTACAATTTTTTCCTGATTCCTCTTATACTATGTTCGAGGGCGGTAATATTAAACATGGAAACTGGACTTATGTTAATGATAAAGCCCTTAGCTATGGACAAAATATACTTAAAATTGATCGGTTTGATGAAGTGGGACAGATGACAGGCTTATTGGCAAGTATTCGAAATAACGACAAAGGTGTGGAATCAGCAGTTAAATTTGTTGAAGAAATAAAAAAGTTAAAGAATTATAAGGAAGATCCCTTTTATCCTGGCAATAATAAATGGAGAGAACGACCGCTTAAAAAAGAGACCAATGAGGAAATTGTGGCCCGCTTATCAAATTATATTTTACACAATGCATATCTTTTAAAAGCGGCCTATGAGAGAAATGATGTTACCGTTTCTTTTGAGTACTCGAGAGGCGTTATTAAAGTTTTTAAGGGAGGCATAGGAGTCGTTAAGAAAAACAAAATTAACCAAACTTGGAAAAATTATTTTTATAATGACGCAGATGCTATGAAAGCCTTTAATTTGTACAGTAGCTACCTGGATAAACAAGGCGTGTTAAGAGCTGTGTCTACTGGAGATTGGGTGAAGGATGATTATGAAATATTAATGAAACTGTATTCTCAAATTCAAAAAACAAAGGTAGCCGCCGTCGAACGATTAGAGCAACAAAACAGTTAGGTGCTAAGATTTATATTTCAATACCATTGTAGTCTATAGTTTAGAATTACATAATAATAAAAAACCTGAAGCACAGCTTCAGGTTTTTTATTTAATAGTCTTTTGAGGGGTGTTTTATTCTTCTACTAACACCCATTCACCTTTGGCAATTAAAGGTTCAGCTTGTTTATATTTCATGGTTTTATTTTCACCACTCATAACATGTTTAATAGTGACACGATCGTTACGACCAATTTTTGGTTGATCACGTACAATAGTTTCGGTCACTTGTTGCTGTTGTTGTGTATTCCCTGCCGCTCTGTTTTGCGCAGAACGCTCATCTAAATTAGGGATTTCGTCTTTTTGTGTTTTTAGATTTTCCTTTTTACGGGTTTGTTTTGCTTCACTTATTTGAGTGCCTTGATTGGCTTGTAATTCTCCTTTAAATAAAAACGAAATCACTTCTTTATTCACTTGATCGATCATGCCTTTAAATAATTCAAAAGCTTCAAATTTATAAATTAATAGTGGATCTTTTTGTTCATGAACCGCGAGTTGAACAGACTGTTTTAATTCGTCCATTTTACGTAAATGCGTTTTCCAGGCGTCGTCAATAATGGCTAACGTGATGTTCTTTTCAAAATCGGTAACCAATTGCTTTCCTTCTGAGTGGTAAGCCGATTCTAAATCGGTGACCACCTGTAATGTTTTCTTACCATCTGTAAAGGGCACCACAATACGTTTGTACTTATCGCCTTGATTTTCAAACACATCTTTAATTACAGGATAAGCTACTTCAGCATTACGAGCCATTTTTGCTTTGTAGTGATCAAAAGCAGCATGGTAAATGCGTTTTGCTAATTCTGTAGCAGAGAGTTTATTGAATTCTGCCTCTGTTACTGGTGACGGCATCGAGAAGTAACGAATCAATTCAAATTCGAAATTCTTAAAATCACTGGCATCTTTATTGGTTTCAGCAATACCTTCCGAGGTGTCGTAAATCATATTGGCTAAATCCACGCGTAAACGTTCTCCAAATAAAGCATGGTGACGGCGTTTGTAAACCACTTCACGTTGCGAATTCATGACATCATCATATTCTAATAAACGCTTACGCACCCCAAAGTTATTTTCTTCAACCTTTTTCTGCGCACGTTCAATAGATTTAGAAATCATAGAATGCTGAATCACTTCACCTTCTTGAAGTCCCATGCGGTCCATCATTTTGGCAATACGTTCACTACCAAACAATCGCATTAAATTATCTTCTAATGAAACATAGAATTGTGAACTTCCCGGATCTCCTTGACGACCAGCACGACCACGTAATTGTCTGTCTACACGACGCGAATCGTGACGTTCTGTACCAACAATCGCTAAACCGCCAGCTTTTTTAACGGCGTCACTTAACTTAATATCTGTACCACGACCCGCCATGTTAGTGGCAATGGTAACTTGACCAGGCTGTCCCGCTTGTTCTACAATATCGGCTTCTTTTTTATGAAGTTTTGCGTTTAACACGTTGTGGGGTACTTTTCTAATGCTAAGCATTTTTCCAAGTAACTCAGAGATTTCAACGTTAGTAGTACCAATTAAAACGGGACGCCCTTGTTGCGATAAGTTCGTGACTTCATCAATAACGGCGTTATATTTTTCACGCTTCGTTTTGTAAACTAAATCTTCTCTATCATGACGTGCAATAGGTCTGTTGGTTGGAATTTCAACCACATCCAATTTATAGATCTCCCACAATTCACCAGCTTCTGTAACGGCAGTACCTGTCATACCGGACAGTTTGCGATACATTCTAAAGTAATTTTGAAGGGTTACAGTAGCAAAGGTTTGCGTGGCATCTTCAATTTTTACATTTTCTTTGGCTTCTATGGCTTGGTGTAAACCATCGCTGTAACGTCGCCCATCCATAATACGTCCTGTTTGCTCATCGACGATCATAACTTTATTATCCATAACAACATATTGGTTGTCTTTTTCAAATAAAGCATAGGCTTTTAATAATTGATTTAGCGTATGAATGCGTTCAGATTTCACACCAAACTCTCTAAATAAATCTTCTTTTAAGTTGGCTTCTTCTTCCGAGGATAGCCCTTGCGATTCAATTTTGGCAATTTCAATACCAATTTCCGGCATGACAAAAAAGTCAGGATTGTCTTTTCCTGAAATGTACTCCACCCCTTTATCGGTTAATTCAATTTGATTGTTCTTTTCTTCAATAACATAATACAATTCCGCGTCAACCTTTGGCATCTCCCGGTTGTTATCGGCCATATAAGTGTTTTCTGTTTTTTGAAGTAATTGTTTAATGCCTTCTTCACTTAAGAATTTAATTAAAGCTTTATTCTTTGGAATTCCTCTATACACTCTTAAGAGTTGAAAACCACCTTCTTTAGTATCCCCTTCTGCAATTAACTTTTTGGCCTCAACCAAAACCTGGGTTAAATATTTGCGTTGTACGGCAACAATATCGTCTACTTTTGGTTTTAACTCTGTAAATTCGTGGCGGTCCCCTTGAGGAATAGGCCCCGATATAATTAATGGTGTTCTCGGCATCATCGACTAATACAGAATCGACCTCATCTACAATGGCATAATGGTGTGGGCGTTGTACTAAATCGTCTCGGCGAATTGGCCATGTTATCACGTAAATAGTCAAAACCAAATTCGTTGTTTGTACCATAGGTGATGTCTGAGTTATAGGCTTTACGACGGCCTTCAGAGTTTGGTCTGTGGTTATCAATACAATCGATACTCATGCCGTGGAATTGAAAAATAGGCGCCATCCACGCCATATCACGTTTTGCTAAGTAGTCGTTAACGGTCACTAAATGCACGCCTTTTTCGGCTAGGGCATTTAAGTAAACGGGTAGGGTTGCCACTAAGGTTTTACCTTCACCCGTTTGCATTTCGGCAATTTTACCTTCGTGTAACGCGACACCACCAATAAGCTGTACATCATAATGAATCATGTCCCAAGTAATGGCTTTTCCAACAGCATCCCATGAGTTCGACCAGGTCGCTTGCTCACCATCAAGGGTCACATAATCGCCCATACCGTAAACCTCCCTATCAAATGGCGTTGCGGTTACTGTAATTTCGGTGTTATGTGTAAAGCGCTTCGCTGTTTCTTTTACAACTGCGAACGCTTCGGTAAAATGGTATTTAAAGTATCTTCTACAGCGGCATAAGACTCATCTTCAATTTTATCAATCTCTTGATAAATGTCTTCACGTCTGTCAATATCATCAATCGCTTCGGCTTCAATGCGTAGCTTGTCTTTACGTTCGTTAAACGGTTTTCGCGTCTCAGCAATAATGGCTTTAAACTCAGCCGTTTTAGCTCTTAACTCATCATGAGACAAGGCTTCTAAAGCGGCTTCAAAGGTTTTGATTTTATCTACTAAAGGCGAGATGGCTTTGACATCTTGTTTCGATTTGTCGCCAACAAAGACTTTTAGTACGGAATTTATAAAATTCATAGTGTTATTATATTTTTATGTCTGCGAGCCCTTCGACTGTGCTCAAGGTGACATTATTTTTAATTTGGTTTCTTAGCTCTATCATTTTGAGGATGACAATGCCAACGTAAACAGATTAAATGCTCTCCGGATGTTGAGATCCTTTCGTGCATTGTTTTTATTTATTTTGCATTGTCCCACAGAGCGCAGTCGAAGTGTGCTTTGTGTTTTATTACACTTTTAAATAGGGCTTAAAGATACGTTTTGTGTGCTTCATTTCTAAAAATTAAAGCACAAAAAAAGCCTCGAATAGAGACTTTTTCTTTGTTTTTTATCGAAAGGTTGCTACAACCTTTATATTAATATTCGTCCTCGTTCCGGAGGTAATCTTCATCTGTTGGGTAATCAGGCCGGATTTCTTCGATAGAATCGTAGGAATCTCCCTCATCTTCAATGGCTTGTAAATTTTCAACAACTTCTAAAGGTGCGCCAGTTCTAATAGCGTAATCTATAAGCTCATCTTTAGTTGCTGGCCAAGGGGCATCACTTAAATAAGATGCTAATTCTAATGTCCAATACATTTCTTTATGGGTTTATTTTTTTGCAAAAATAATTTTTTAGTTTTAATAGTCAAGAAAAAAGTGAATTATTTTCAATAATAAAAAAGAACGTCATTTTTCACTGAAACTATCTAACAGTAAATTATTTGCAGTGTTATTTAATCACAGCGTGTCTTAAGCCGTTTTTCTGTTGGGCATTAATGCTTTTCAGGAATCCATTTTACTTCATCTGCGTCCAAGTCAAATGACAACTTTCGTGCCAACACAAAAAGATAGTCAGAAAGACGGTTCAAATACATGAGTGCTTCGGTAAAAAGGGTTCTAAATCATTAAGTTGGGAGGCTAAACGTTCGGCTCGGCGACACACGCAGCGGGCAATATGACAGAATGACACGGTTTGATGTCCGCCAGGGAGTACAAAGTGTGTCATTGGGGGTAAGGCTTCATTCATGACATCCATTTCCTGTTCTAGTAAAGTGATGTCTTGTTCTGAAATTTTATTAATGTTAAGCCTTTCTTTGCCGTTTTTAAGTATCATTTTCTCAGGGTCGGTCGCGAGAATGGCGCCAACGGTAAAGAGTTTGTTTTGGATGCTTATTAAAACAGCTTGGTATGCGGGGTTGATGTCCTGATCTCGAATGAGTCCTATATGAGAATTTAATTCATCGACAGTGCCATAACTATCAATGCGAATGTGGTGTTTAGGGACACGCGTCCCGCCAAATAATGCGGTCGTGCCTTTATCTCCGGTTTTTGTATATACTTTCATTTTTCTAGAGTTATAAGTCGCAATTTATAAGTTTCAATTCTATTTATTAAAATAAAATACATTTTTAACGCCTTCCTTCAGCTGTAGGAAGGTGGATTCTGCTTATTTAGAATCGGGAAGGTTTGACGAAAAAGAGCTTTAGCGATTTTTTGTTACTATAAAAACCTACTTGAATTTTCTACTCGTTTTCTTTGTGTCATAGCGCTCTTTATAAGAAGTATTTCTCTTTCTAGGAATACCAACAAAAAGACCAATAAGGACTATTGAAATTATAAATATTAAGATCATTTTTTTTAAATTTTATAAACTAAGCGATTAAACGCGTATTGTAAAATGTTCTTTGGCTTGTTCTTTTCTAAAAAAAACAATCCCCCAAAAAAACGTATCAATGGTCACGGTGACTTTAGGGTGTTGTTTTATAAGCTGCCAAGCTTCGGTCATGCCTTTGCTCCAGTAGATGTCATCAAAAATAAAAACAGACGTATTGGTCGTTGTAGGGAGCAAGGTTTCAAAATAATTTAAAGTGGCTTCTTTTTGATGATTCCCATCAAAGTATATTAAATCGTAAGTATTCGTCGTGAGTGTTTTTGTAAGGTCATCGAAGTTGCCATTTATAAGTTGACTGTTTGTTATGTTAAAAGCGCGCCAGGTGTTTAGAGTAAATTCAGAAATATTAGGGCAGCCTTCAATGCTGGTGATGTTGCCTTTAGGATTGCCTAAATGGATCGCCTGGGTAGCAATGCCTAGTGAGGTTCCTAATTCTAAACTGTTTTTAAACTGAAAATAGTGTACTAAACGGTACAGTAATTTTGCACGATGTTTTGTTGTTCCTGCATTTTTAGCGAGTTCTGAAACCCTGCGGGACGTTCCGTTTTTTACTCGAGACCCAACACCTAAATCGGTGACGGTAAGCGTCGTAGTGTTAGAGCGCAAATACGTTCTATACGCTTTTAATTGGGCGTAAGCAGGGTGCTTTTTTCGGTCGTAAAAACATTGGGTTACCAGATCATAAACAAAAGGGGATTGCACACCATGTTGGTTTTTGGAACGTAACCGTGAATTTGAAGTAGGCAATAATGAGTTTTCGCATCGTTCTTTTCCGCGAAAGCGGTACACTTTTATTTGTTTTAAATTTAACAATCCCAACAGTGCTCTTTTGGAGATCACTATTCATGACACATAGAGTACTCGTTTAGCCTTCCAACTTCTCAGTAAGCTCTAACCAACGCATTTCCTTTTCTTCAATACTGTCAATAATCTTTTGGAGGGTATTGGATAGTGCATTAATCTCATCTTGAGAAAGGTCCGGGTTTAGAAATTTTTGTTCTAATTCCGTTTTATCAAACTCTAAAGATTTTATTTTACTCTCTAAGTTTTTGTATTCTTTTTGTTCGTTATAAGAGAGCGTTGTTTTACTATCTTTCTTCCAGCTTTTATTTTCTTTTTTATCCTCGACAGCTTCAATAGCTACCGGTTTACTATCATCATACGCTCTAAAATCACTATAGTTTCCAGGAAAATCTTCAACAACACCAGCACCTCTAAAAACAAATAGGTGGTCTACAATCTTATCCATAAAATACCGGTCGTGTGAAACGACTAACAAGCAGCCAGGGAAATCTAACAGAAAACTTTCAAGCACGTTAAGGGTAACAATATCTAAATCGTTTGTAGGCTCATCTAAAATTAAAAAGTTTGGATTTTGAATGAGAACGGTGCATAGGTATAGTCGTTTACGCTCGCCACCACTCAATTTTTCCACAAAATCATATTGTTTTTTCCGGTCAAACAAAAAGCGTTCTAATAATTGCTGCGCACTAATTTGGCGGCCTTTTTTTAAAGGAATATAGTCACCAAATTCGCGTACCACATCAATCACTTTTTGATCGGGTTTAGGGGTGATTCCCGTTTGTGTATAATAGCCAAATTTTACGGTTTCACCAATAACAATCTTTCCAGTAGTCTGGTTCGGTTAACTGGGTAATAATATTTAAAAAGGTTGATTTTCCTGTGCCGTTTTTACCAATAATTCCCACACGCTCCCCTTTTTGGAACATGTAATCAAATTGATCTAAAATGACCTTATCTTTGTAGGCTTTCGATACTTTTTTAAGCTCCGAATTTTGCTTCCTAAACGCTCCATATTAAGTTCTAACTGCACTTCGTGATCTTTTCGACGCTGGTGTGCCCGGTGTTTGATGTCTGCAAAATCATCAATTCGCGATTTCGATTTTGTAGTTCGTGCTTTGGGCTGGCGACGCATCCAAGTGAGCTCTTTTTTGTACAATTGTTTCGCCTTACCGGTTTCTGTTGTTTCTTGCTCGATACGGGCTTCTTTTTTCTCTAAATAATAAGAGTAGTTCCCTTTATAATTGTACAACTGGCCTTGATCAAGCTCTATAATTTCATTACACACCCGTTCTAGAAAATACCGGTCGTGTGTCACCATAAACAGGGTGATGTTTTCTTTGGCAAAGAAGGCTTCTAACCATTCAATCATTTCTAAATCTAAATGATTGGTAGGCTCATCGAGAATTAATAAATCGGGTTTATTAATTAAAGCATTGGCTAAAGACAGGCGTTTTTTTTGGCCACCGGACATGCTACTCACTTTTTGATGCAAGTCGTCGAGCTTTAATTTAAATAGAATTTGTTTGTATTGGGTTTCAAAATCCCAAGCATTAAAGGCATCCATTTGCTCAAAGGCTTTTTGGTACGCTTCAGAATCTTCAGGGTTTAATAAGGCGATTTCATAATTTTTGATGACATCTAAAATGGGATTGTCGCTATTAAATATGGTCTGTTCTACCGTTAGACTACTATCTAAATAGGGTTCTTGAGGTAAAAAGGAGACTTTAATATTTTTTCTAAAAATCACCTGTCCCGTATCTCGGGGTATCTGTGTTGGCGAGTATGTTTAAAATGGAGGTCTTTCCGGTGCCATTTTTAGCTACAAAAGCAACTTTTTGATCCTTATGGATACTAAAGGATAGGCCTTCGAAAAGCGTGAGCTCTCCATAAGATTTCGATATATTTTCAACGTTGAGATAATTCAAGGATCAGTTTTTTTACAAATAACGGATAAAAAACCAAAAAATCCGACAAATGTTTTATTATTCACGATGAAAAGCTATATTTGTCTTAAATCAATGTGCTCAAAATGAATCGATTGCTACTCGGTATTATCATGCTAATCAGTGTCTTATGTTCCTCTTGTATTACTAATAAAGACGTCGTTTATCTTCAAGATAAGGGGACTGTAGTAGATGATTCTTTACAAATTGTAGAATTGTCAAAACCCTACCGTGTTCAGGTAAACGATATTTTAAGTGTTAATATTAAAGCCATTGATTCTGAAGTCAAAAAATTAATTGAAGTGTTTCAACCAGCAGGCAGTGCCGCGGGAGGTCAAGGCTCCTTATATTTTAATGGGTTTACCGTAGATTTACATGGAAACATAGAGTTTCCTATACTGGGGGATATTAATGTATTGGGCTTTACCACAGACGAGATAGAAGATAAGGTTAAAAAGGAGATATTGGCTCAATATTTAAAAGAAACCACACAAATATTTGTGACAATAAAACTAGCAGGATTACGATATACCATGACGGGCGAAGGCGGTTCAGGAGTGTATACTTTATTTCAGGACCGGGTAAACATTATAGAAGCCATAGCCAATGCGGGAGGATTGTCGAATGTAGCCGACCGACGCGACATTAAAATTATTCGCCAATACCCGTACGGACAAAAAATTCACAGTATCGATTTAACAGATTTAGCAGCTATGAAATCGCCTTATTATTACATTCAGCCCAATGATATTATCATGGTGAAGCCGCTGAAGCGCAAGGCCTTAGGTGCTGGGGAAACAGCCTCGCAAACCTTTACCACCATTGCCTCTATATTTTCTGTTGTGGTGTCTACTTATTTTTTGGCAAAGAATCTATAAATGATAGTGTATGAATGATGAATTTGATTTATTAGAGTCTTCAACGCCTGCTTTCGATATAAAGGCGTTTTTATTTAGAACCTTAAGGTACTGGAAGTTGTTTTTACTTTGTATTGGTATCGGTCTGTTTTTTGCCTACCAACAAAACATTAGAAAACAACAGTCTTACAGTTTAAATACTCAAATTTCAATAGAAGATAATACAAATCCATTGTTTTCCTCGAACACCAGTTTGACCTTTAATTGGGGAGGTGTTTACGGTAAAATAAGAACAATAATTACCACCTTAAGATCACGTTCTATTCACGAGAAGGTGGTAGATAGTTTAGAATATTACGTCACCTACCTCAAGCAATCTCGTTTTAGAAAAGATGATATTTACAAGGCGGCTCCTTTTAAATTTGAATTAACGCCTAACGCGTATCAAATGTTAAATATGCCTATAAAAGTCTCCTACTTGGGTGAAGGCGTTTACGAGTTGCATGTGGTGAACGATAATGGGACTACCAAGGTGTTAGATGCTCAAAATTTTTCAGATAAAACTAAAGGCCAGTTGACCATTAATCCGTAGGATTTAAACAACAATTTGTTTCGGGAGATACCATACGCACACCATTTATCAATGGTATTATCACCTACAAAGCACATGCGGTAGTCCAGCCTAAGGAAGACTACTACATTCAATTTTCAGATTTTAATAGTGTTGTGGCGACCTATAGGAATAAACTAAGTGTTAGTAATCCTAGAGGCTCGGCTATTCTCAACTTGGCGATGACAGACTTCAACAAGGACAAAATTGTAGATTATTTAAATACTACGGTAACCGTTGTAAGTGCAGATCAATTAACACGTAAAAATCAATTTGTAACCAATACCATTCAATTTATTGATAGCCAGTTGGACCGTTATAAAGATAAAATAACGTTAAATAAAGATTCTTTAAACGACTACAGGCAACGCAATAGCATTTTTAATTTAGATGCCGAGAGTGCGCAAATTAATCAAAATTTAATTGATTTAGAATTTAAAAAAGATGCTGTAAAAAGGCAGATAGACTATTACGAGCAGTTAAAAACCTACCTAGAAACCAGTAATACATTTACCAAATTACCAGCACCAGCCACTGCAGGAGTGGAGGATACTAGTATTTTATCTAATATTGCTAAAATTAATGCCTTATCGGTACAAAAGGCAAAGTATGAGGAAACCATTAGAAGTGATGCCGCCATCTTTGCCGATATTAACAGCCAAATAGAGGCTATAAAACGGGTACTGTTAGAAACCATTAGCTCGGCAAAAAAAGGATTGAATAGAGAACTCAGTTTTATTAGTTCTAAAAAGGCAGAAGTCGATTATAAACTACGCAAATTACCAAAAGACCAACAAAACATGTTGGGGTTTCAACGCCAATATGCTTTAGATGAACAAACGTATAATATGTTTTTGTCAAAACGCGGGGAAGCCGATATATTAAAAGCCGCTACCGTGTCTGATGTGTTAATTATAGACAAGGCCAAAGACACGGGTGCCAAAGCCATAGATTTAAACACGCAATCGGCCTATTTTACGGCCGTTGTAGTCGGGTTTATACCGCCATTATTACTTGCTTTTCTAGTAACGTTCTTTGATAATAAACTCCATAGTCCAAAACAATTAGAAGCCATTTCAAAAATCCCTCTTTTGGGGGTGATTGGTAAAAACACCATTGATAATAATTTAATTGTACACCGCAAACCTAAATCGGCAGTAGCAGAGGCCTTTAGAGGGATTCGATCCAGTTTGCAATTCATGTACAAAAAACATGACTTAGAAGGCTCTAAAACGGTGATGCTTACCTCTTCTGTTAGTGGAGAAGGGAAAACATTTTGTGCCATTAATATTGCAACCGTATTCGCCTTAAGTGGTAAGAAAACAGTATTGGTGGGCTTAGATTTAAGACAACCAAAAATCTTTGGAGACTTTAATATTAAAAATGAGATTGGTGCGGTTAATTATTTAATAGGTCAAAAAGACTTAGCTGCGGTAACCCGGAGCACAAGCATCGAAAACTTAGATGTGATTACCTCGGGGCCCATTCCACCAAATCCTTCAGAACTATTGATAGGAGACAAAATGGATGCCTTCATGGCGGCCCTAAAAGAAAAGTATGATTATGTCGTTCTAGATACACCTCCTGTAGGTTTGGTGTCTGATGCTTTAGAATTAACCGAGTATGTGGATGCGTCGTTATATGTGGCGAGACAGGAATATACTAAAAAAGACATGCTGAATTTTATTAATGACAAATATAAACGTGGTGAAATTAAAAACATCAGTTTACTCTATAACGGCTACGACCAAAAAGGAAAATATGGCTATGGTTATGGCTATAGTTATGGCTATGGTGCTTATGGTAATGGGTATCATGAGAATGAAACGGCTAAAAAATCAGTATTCGATAGGATAAAAGCTATTTTAAAGATTCGTTAAGTACAAACAGAAGCCATGACGCAAACAAAAAAAATAGCCATTATAGGATTAGGGTATGTTGGCTTACCCCTGGCTGTTGCGTTTGCTACAAAATATCAGGTATTGGGTTTCGATAGCAACCCGCAACGCGTGAATGCCCTAAAACAGGGCCAAGATGACACGCAGGAAATCTCTCTTCGGGAGTTGCAAGTGGCCTTGAAGCCTAATAAAAAGATAGGTTTACGTATTAGTATCAATCCTAAAGAGTTAACGGGAGCCGCTATTTATATTGTTACCGTACCCACGCCCATTACTCCCGATAATAAACCGATTTCCGCCCCCTTTTAAACGCGTGCGAAACGGTTGGTCGGGTGCTAAAACCAGGAGGTATTGTTATCTTTGAATCTACGGTCTACCCAGGGGTGACTGAAGACATTTGTGTGCCTATTTTAGAACAACATTCGGACTAAAATTCAATACTGGTTTTTTTGTAGGGTATTCGCCAGAGCGTATTAATCCAGGTGATAAAAAACATACCCTAACTAAAATTTTAAAAGTCACCTCCGGGTCTACGCGAGACATCGCTCAAGAAATAGATGCCTTATACCGTTCTATTATTGTGGCAGGAACCTATTTGGCGCCCTCAATAAAAGTGGCAGAAGCGGCGAAAGTGATAGAGAATTCGCAGCGTGATATTAACATAGCTTTTGTAAATGAATTATCAAAAATCTTTAGGCGTTTAGACCTCGATACTCAAGCCGTATTAGAAGCGGCGGGCACCAAATGGAATTTTTTAAAATTCACACCAGGTTTGGTGGGTGGGCATTGTATAGGGGTTGATCCCTATTATTTGGCAGAAAAAGCTATGCAATCTGGCTATACACCCGAAATTATTTTAGCGGGTAGACGTATGAATGATAGTATGGGGGCTTATGTGGCCCAGGAAACTGTTAAATTAATGGTGGCTAAAGGAACGGTTATTAACAAAGCTAAGGTTTTGATTTTGGGGATGACCTTTAAAGAAAACTGCCCGAGATATTAGAAACTCTAGAGTGATAGATATTATAAATGAATTTAAAAGCTTTTCAATACATGTTGAGGTTTACGATCCATGGGCTTCCAAGGAAGCTGTGAAAAAAGAATATGGTTTAGAGTTGCTTACAGAGGTGGCGCACTTAAAAAAGGATTACCATGCAGTGGTTTTAGCGGTAGCGCATGATCAATTTTTAGACTTCGATCTAGACGCTGTAAAGGGGGACAAGGCCGTTGTTTTCGATGTAAAAGGACAGCTCAAAATCAATCAAATTGATGGCAGATTATAAATGAAAACACAAACACATCATACCAACGATTTAAGTAAATACGCTTTTCTAGTCACTGGAGGCGCTGGTTTTATAGGTTCAAATTTAGTCGCCTATTTATTAAAACATCAGGCGAAGAAAGTACGGGTACTGGATGATTTTTCAAATGGGCATCGCGCTAATATTGAAGAATTTTTGTCACTCCCTAATTTTGAATTGATAACAGGTGATATTCGCGACTTAGAGACTTGCAAGAAGGCCATGGTAGATATAGACTATGTTAGTCATCAGGCAGCCTTGGGTTCTGTACCACGATCTATAAATGACCCGATAACGACCAATGTGGTCAATATCACTGGTTTTTTAAACATGATGGTGGCCTTAAAAGAAAGTACCACAGTAAAACGCATGGTATATGCGGCTTCCAGTTCTACTTACGGTGATAGTGCCGCGCTACCCAAAGTTGAAGAGACTATAGGCAAGCCTTTATCACCTTATGCGGTAACAAAGTATGTGAACGAATTGTATGCAGACGTATTTGGAAAAACCTATAACACAGACGCGATAGGCTTGCGTTATTTTAATATTTATGGACCAAAACAAAGTCCCAATGGCGCTTATGCCGCAGTGATTCCCTTGTTTATGAATGCCATAAAAAATAATGAGCCAGCCACAATACATGGTAATGGTGAACAAACCCGCGATTTCACCTATGTGGATAATGCCGTACAAGCGAATGTGAAAGGCTTTTTTGCGTCTGCTGCGGCAAAGAATCAGGTATTTAATATTGCTTGTCATGAGCGTATTAGTGTCAATACCCTATGGAACACCTTAAATGCAGCAGCAAAAAAAAATATAAAAGCAAGTCACGGACCAAATCGTCCGGGTGATGTTAAAGATTCGTTAGCCGATATTACGAAGGCCCAAACACTTTTGGGGTATAAACCGTTAGTTTTAGTCGAAGAAGGTCTTGAAAAAACTTGGCAGTATTTTAAAGCACACACACATGAGTAAAGTGAAAACAGACGACTGGTTGTATACCATTTCACCCAAAAGGAAACTAATAGACCTTAATTTTAAAGAGATTTGGCGCTATCGGGATTTGCTATTTTTATTTGTGAAGCGAAATGTAATCACGGTATACAAGCAAACCATTTTAGGGCCGCTTTGGTATTTTATACAACCCCTATTTACCACTTTAACCTTTACCTTGATCTTTAATAATCGGCTAATATTCCAACTGGAGACGGGATTCCTGCTTTTTTGTTTAATCCGGCCGGACTGAGTTGTTGGAATTATTTTAGTAGTTGTTTAACAGGGACCAGTAGTACGTTTAAATCCAATCAAGGGCTTTTTGGTAAAGTCTATTTTCCCGGAGTGATCATGCCGCTATCTACTGTCATTACAAATTTGATTAATTTCGGGATTCGCATGCTGTTGTTCGTGGGGTTTTACATATATTTTAAATATTTCACTGAAGCCGCCTCTCAGGCAACACCAACGTTAAGCTTAGTACTATTACCCGTTTTAATATTTTTAATGGCACTTTTTGGCTTAGGGTTTGGCATGCTCATCTCTTCGATGACGACAAAATATCGTGATTTAACATATTTAGTTGGCTTTGGTGTGCAACTCCTCATGTATGGCTCGGCAGTCATGTATCCATTATCCTATTTTAAAGAAAAGTTACCGGAGTATTCGTGGTTAGTAGAATATAACCCCATGACCACCTTTATAGAGCTGTTTAGACACATGACTTTAGGGACAGAGCAGTTTTCTTGGACCTCTTTTTTATATGCAGGAAGCATAAGCATTGTGTTCTTTTTATTGGGACTAATCGTCTTTAACAGAACAGAAAAAACATTTATTGATACGGTTTAAAATGGCAGATAAAGACATCATATTAAAGGCCGAAAACATTTCTAAACAATACCGTTTAGGTTTGGTGGGTACGGGAACGATTGCCGACGATTTAAAACGTTGGTGGTATAACGTGCGTGGTAAAGAGGATCCGTTTTTAAAAATTGGCGAAAGTAATGACCGCAGTACCAAAGGCGATTCTAATTATGTGTGGGCCTTGCAGGATATTAATTTTGAAGTGGAACGTGGAGAAGTTTTAGGAATTATTGGTAAAAATGGTGCTGGGAAATCGACATTACTTAAAATATTATCTAAAGTTACTGGTCCCACCACAGGTGAAATTAAAACCGAGAGGGCGTATAGCCTCGTTATTAGAAGTGGGTACTGGGTTTCACGGGGAGATGACCGGGCGTGAAAATATTTATCTAAACGGCGCTATTTTAGGGATGACCAAAAAAGAAATCACGTCTAAAATAGACGAGATTATAGACTTTTCGGGTTGTGAACGGTATATAGATACACCCGTAAAACGCTATAGTTCTCGGAATGACTGTACGTTTGGCTTTTGCCGTGGCGGCTTTTTTAGAACCAGGAGATTTTAGTGATTGATGAGGTATTGGCCGTTGGGGATGCAGAGTTTCAAAAAAAGGCTATAGGTAAAATGCAGGATATCTCTAAAGGAGAAGGACGTACCGTCTTATTTGTAAGTCATAATATGGCGGCAGTAGAAACCTTGTGTACTCGGGTGATAAGTCTTAAAAATGGAAAAATAATTGGTTCAGGGCATCCAAAAGAAATGATTGAGCAGTACCTGCAACACGAAACACATATCAATCAAGTTTACAGTGCGGAGGCCTTAAACCTGAGGAAGGGAAATGAATACATTACTCTAAATTACGCAGCCATAGAAAATGCGACCAGTAGCGACAAACGTGACGTTATTGATGTTACTTCTACAGTGCATTTTAAAGTTAAAATGATTAATTTAACACAAGAAGCTCTTATTTCGGTAGGTTTCGATTTGCGCACCTTTAAAGGCGATGTGGTTTTTGGAACGGGCGGAAAATTTGAATGTGGCATCAATAAAGAAACGGAGTTGGTTTGTGAAATCCCTGCCAATTTATTAAATACAGAAATTTATCAGATTCATTTTTATGTACATACGAATAGTATGAGTGGCTTGTTTGACGATAAAGAGTTATTAACTTTTGAAGTTAAGGATGTTAAACGCGACTGCGGGTATCTAGGTAAAGTGAATGGTTTTATTAGACCGCAGTTAAAATGGACCGTCCAAAAATAAATTGTACGCTAAACAAATAAAGGTTTATGAAGTGGTTTGATAAGTTGTATGAAAAAAAAATATCTCCATCCGGATTGGCAATATTTAGGATAGCCTTTTTTTTAAATCTATTTTTTGAAGTACTTCATATATTTAAGTATAGACATTTGTACTTCGATGAAATTCCTTTTATTGAAGTGCCAGCTTTTGATAATTCTATTTTACTTATTACTTGGCTCATAGTTTTGGTTTGTTTGGTATTTGGTTTTTTAACACAGATTATGACCATAATAAACTATGTCTTTTGTGTATTCTTTTTGTCCTTTTTTACAGATTTTGAATACCATATGCATTACGTTTATGTAGGTATTAGTTTTTTAACCACATTTATGCCTCTATCAAATATCCTGTCTTTGGATGTAGCATATTTGAAAAAGAAAAAATCAGCGGTTTCAGTCATATATTATTATTTACCGGTCGTGGTGGGGATTGGTTTTGTTTATTTTGATTCTATTTTTCATAAAATAACTTCCGAAATTTGGACTCATGGCTTAGGGGTCTCGGTTTCCCGCTTCTTTGCCCCAAATAACTATTTTAAATGATCAATGGTTATTAAACCAAAAGTGGTTTATGTTATTTTTAGGCTATTTCACATTTGTTTTTGAAGCATTTTTCTTATTTGTTTTTTGGATGAAAAAAATGAGATTACCTATAGTAATTATAGGTTTAGGGTTGCATTTGGGGATCTTTTTAGAATTTCCAATTCCATATTTTGCGATTGGAGTGGTTGCTATTTATTTTCTATTAGTTCCAGTAAGCATTTGGGATAGAGTAATACTGTTACTATTTAAGAAAAACTTAAATATTGATTATCAAAACCCGTCAGCGGTAAATAACTTTCATAAAAAAGGCATACTATTAATAGCATGTGTATTACTAACGCTTCAAGTAAATGTAACAATGCAATCTCCATTTCTAAAGCCCAGTTTAGATATATTAATAGATAGGTTGGGTATTAAAAGTATAGTAAATAAGACAGTAGATGGTTTAATGATTTTATCAACTAAAGCTTTTGGGGTTACCAAACACCCCGTTTTTATGGATAGTCATTTTGAAGATTATAATCACATAATTGCTGTCTCTTATATAAAAGAATCGGAGAAGAGGTTTTTTTACCAATTATTAATGACAAAGGAATGGTTGGAGATTATTTGCAAGGTGCGTTATGGGTGAACTGGAGTTGGCGTGTAAATAGTCCGAATGTAAATCAAGATATATTGAAAATTGGATTACAACGCTATACAGCTTATTGGGCTTATGAGAGGGGAATAAATTTAAACCATACAGAATTTAAAATAAAGGTAAAGAAGTTAGACTTTTTAGATTGGGAATGGAAAAAGGATTATTTAAGTAATCAATTAGAAAAAAAATGGTTAGAAGCAGGAGCGCTAATTTGGATTGATGATAAGGCTGAATTGAGTCTAGTAAAACCTATTGAATCCTTTTAAAATGAAGCTTATAAAAGGATTTAATGAATTACGGTTTATTGCAGCATTTGGGGTAGTCGTACATCATTTAGAGTTATATAAGAAAAGAGGGAAGATGCTATCGCTGTATGATAGTTTTTTAAAAGATTTCATTGATGGATTGGGACTAAATATGGTGTATTTGTTCTTTGTTTTAAGTGGCTTTTTAATTACATTATTACTACTTAAAGAAAAGAATAATACGAATAAAATCGATATTAAGAAGTTCTATATAAGGCGCGTTTTAAGAATTTGGCCATTGTATTATTTAATTACAATCATATCTTTTTTTTAGTCCCAATATTTATTATTGATAATCAATTTTTTATTAAGGAAGATTTTTATTATAACCTTATACTTAACACAGATTATTCAACGGCATTGCCACTTTTTTTGTTTTTTCTATCAAATGTTGCCTTGATTTTTGGGTACAGAATAGTTGGAGCATCACATAGCTGGAGTGTCAGTGTAGAAGAACAATTTTATGTTTTTTGGCCGTGGGTAATAAAAGTATTTTATAAAATTTTGCCTAAATTCTTAATACCTTTCATACTTATAAAAGTATTAGTACTTAATCAAGTTCCGAGAGGAGATAATTTTATAATAAACAAATTAACAGAAATCTGTAATTTTATTCCGATAGAGTATATGGCAATTGGGGCTTTAGGAGCGTTTTATGCCTTTAAAAAAGAGAAACTCTTTTATATACTATTTAAAGATAAACGGATTGCTCTCATAGTGATACTAGTACTTCTTGTTTTATTGGCTTTTAATTTATCGGGAATTGTATTAGGTTTTGTTTTTGTCTCAATTTTAAGTATCATATTTGTTAACCAAGGAAAGTTGAAAGAAACAAGACTATCTTATTTAGGAGTGATATCGTATGGTGTCTACATGTATCATCCTTTGGTTATGTTTGTTGTGTTTGCTTGCTTAAATAACCTTATGCAAGAAAGTGAGCATGTAATTCTTTACAATATCTTACTTTATTTTATAACCACATTTTTAACTTTGTTAGTTAGCCATTTATCTTATAAGTACTTTGAAAACTATTTTTTGAAATTTAAAGATAGTTTTGCCACAGTTAAGATTAATCCAAAATTAAATGCTAATGAAAAATAGTATATTAATATTACAATCGAACTATATACCTTGGAAGGGGTATTTTGATGCTATTAACAGAGCCGATGTTTTCGTTTTGTATGATGAAATGCAGTATACTAAAAACGATTGGAGAAACAGAAACTTAATAAAAACTAAGCAAGGTTTGCAGTGGTTAACAATACCTGTAAAGCTAAATTTTGGGCAAAAAATAAATGAGGCAAAAATAAGTCAACAACTTTGGTATAAAAAACATTGGAAAACGTTAGTGCAAAATTATAATAAAGCGTCACATTTTAAAGAAATAGAGCAATTGTTGTTGCCGTTATATAATGAGCCAATTTCAAATAATTTGACTGATATTAATCTGACTTTCATAAAAACAATAAATCAATACTTAGGCATTACCACGAAAATAGTTAGAAGTAAAGACCTTATTTTTTCAGGAGATAAAAATGAAAAGCTTATTCAAATTTGTAAACAATTAAATTGTAATCATTATATTTCAGGACCAGCTGCAAAAGCTTATATGGACCTAAGTTTATTTGAAAAGAATAATATCTCTGTTGAGTTTATGGATTATTCAGGTTACCCGGAGTATAAACAATTAAACGAACCCTTTGAACATGGAGTGAGTATTTTAGATTTACTTTTTAATCAAGGTTCTGATAGTTTCAATTATTTAAAAAAAAATAATAATTAATTAATGAAAATTTTAGGAATTATTGGTTGTGGTGATCTAGGCAAGCAAATTGCAAATTATGCCATAAATGATAATCATTATAATGATGTTGTTTTTTTTGATGACTACTCAAAAGAAACTTCAGTGAATGGTTTTTTGATTAGAGGAACAATTGAATCTATAGACAATTCATTTGCTAATAAAGAATTTGACGAATTAATTATTGCAATAGGTTATAAACATTTAAAAACCAAGAAAGTTTTATATGAAAAATTTGTAAACAGAATTCCATTTGGTAAGATAATTCATTCCACGTGTTATTTAGATCCTACTGCTAAGATAGGGCATGGATGTGTAATTTATCCTAAATCTGTTTTAGATGCCAACGTAATTATAAAAGAAAACACACTAATAAATATCAGTTGTATAATCGCTCATGACACTCAAGTTGGAGCACATTGTTTTTTATCTCCTTGTATTGCTATGGCTGGTTTTGTAACTATAAAAGAACAATGTGTAATAGGAATAAACGCCACTATTATCGATAACATAACCATAGGGAAAGAAATCCAGATCGGTGGAGGTGCGGTTGTTATAAATACTATTTCAAAAAAGGGAGTGTATGTTGGTAATCCTGCTAAATTTATACGTGAATGATACCATTTAATAAGCCCTATTTAACTGGGAAAGAAACTTTGTATATTGAACAGGCGGTAGCTTCGGTAAGATATCAGGGAATGGTGATTTCACAAAAAAGTGTCAAACATTTTTTGAGACTAATTTTGATATTAAAAAAGCACTGCTCACCACTAGTTGTACAGATGCTTTAGAGATGGCGGCTATTTTATTAGATATTAAAGAAGGAGATGAAATTATAATGCCTTCTTTCACTTTTGTGTCAACAGCCAATGCATTTGTGCTGCGCGGTGGTAAAATTATATTTGCAGATTCTCAACCCGAGCATCCAAATATTGATGAAACTAAGCTTGAAGCCCTAATAACACCAAAAACCAAAGCTTTAGTTGTAGTACATTATGCAGGTATGGCATGCCATATGGATACTATTATGAAAATAGCAAATGCTCACAATTTGTTTGTTGTTGAAGATGCTGCACAGGCTATAGATAGTTATTATAAAAATAGACCTTTGGGTAGTATTGGTCATTTGGCTGCATTTTCTTTTCATGAAACTAAGAATATTATTTACGGGGAAGGTGGCTTATTGGCTATTAATGATGACCGATTTAGCGAAAGAGCAGAAATTATTTGGGAGAAAGGCACAAACCGATCCGCTTTTTTTAGAGGCGAAGTCGATAAATACGGTTGGGTAGATATCGGCTCTTCTTTTTTGCCTTCAGAAATAACAGCAGCTTTTCTATGGGCGCAACTGGAAACACTAAGTGCTATACAAAAGCAAAGAAAATCCATTTGGAATTGGTATTATGATGGATTAAAACCCTTAGAAGAAAAAGGGTTGATTAAATTACCAACAATCCCCGAAAACGCAACTAATAATGCTCATATGTTTTATTTAGTGTTTAATACAAATGAAGACAGAACGGCCTGTTTGAACTATTTAAAAGAAAAAGAGATTAACGCGGTTTTCCATTATTTAAGTTTGCATAACAGTAGTTTTTACCAAGACAAACACGATGGACGCGACTTGCCTTTTTCAGACAAGTATTCGGAAACCTTGTTAAGGTTGCCGTTTTATTTTGAATTATCTCTAAAGCAAGTGGATTATGTTATCGAGGCAATAAAAAAAGCAGTAGGATGAATTACCATATAATGGCACAAGATAAATTTATAGATTCCTATATAGAAGACATCTATTCTGTAGAGGAAAATGATAATAATGTTTTTTTAATTAGAGGGGAGCCAAATGAAACCAACTATATTAATACAAATAAAGAGGTGGTGTACCTTGGTTATGATCATAGAAAAATTACTCATGAGTTAAATAAAATAAATCAAAACGATACTATAATTGTGCATTGGTACGATTATAAGATAGCTGAAATTCTAGCCCATTATACTAATACGTTAATCGTATATTTACGGGGTGGCGAATTTTATGAATATCCTTTTTGGGAGCATGCCAAACGAAATTATGATAAGAAGACCTATGCTAGAGTAAAGAAAGAATTATACCCAAAAATTAATTTTGACAATGGCTTAAAAAAGTTTATCAAGACATTAAAAAAAAGAGTAAGACAAAAGAATCACACTAAGAAAGAGTATCAAAGGCGTTTAATTCAAATGGGTAGAATAGACTATATCATTTGTGGTGAATTAAATGTGGTAGAAATTAGTTTACTTAGAAGATTGTACCCCAGTTTAAAAGCTAAGCATATTGCTGGGTTTTACAATCTTAATTTCAATTTAACCTCAACTCTAACAAAAAAAAAGACTGATAACGATAGATTTAAAATTTTAATAGGTAATTCGGCTACACCCTCAAACAATCATTTAGAAGCTTTTGAAAAGGTAAAGCACATCAAAAATGTTAACGTATATTGTTTTTTAAGTTATGGTCAAGAATGGTATAAAAAAGAAATTATTAAAAGCGGGTTGAAATTATTTGGTGAAAATTTTATTCCTATCACTGAATATATGGATCGTGCTCGTTTTGTGGAATTTATAGCAAATATGGATGTTGTGTATATGTATCATAATCGTTCGCAAGCATGGGGCAATATAGCAACAGCATTAGCCCTGGGTAAACCTGTGTTTTTAAAAAGAAATAATCCTATAAAAGAGTATATTAATGCTATTGGCATTGCAACATACAATGCCAATGATATATTAGCATTTAATTTAAATACATTAATTAATGAGGAGCAGTTAAAGATGTATAACAATAGAGATAAGTTAGAGCATGTTATATCAGATGAGTTGCGTTTAAATCATTTAAAGAAGTTATTGTCTACCTATGCAAGCTAGAACTTTAGTATCCATAATTATAAGATGTATTTAAAAATAGTAATACTTTAAATTATTAAATGAATTTAGCACCCATCGTTCTATTTGTATACAATCGGCCGTGGCACACGTTGCAAACGCTCGAAGCGTTAAAAGCGAATGCATACGCTTCTAAATCTGTACTGTATATTCATGCCGATGGTCCTAAAGCCAATGCGTCGGCTACCGATAAGACTAATATTGAAGAAACCGAGACGTGTTTTAAAAAAACAACAGTGGTGCCAAGACGTGCATATCATTACGCATGACACTAATAAAGGTCTCGGCCTTAAATATTGTTGAGGGTGTCACTCAAATTATAGAAAAACACGGTAAAATTATTGTCTTAGAAGATGATATCATAACCTCGCCTCAGTTTTTAACCTATATGAATGCCGCCCTTAATTATTATGAAAAGGAAGAAAAAGTCATGCACATTTCTCGGATATATGCAACCCATAGATGGCATTACACCACCATTTTTCTTTTATAATCAAACCTCGTGCTGGGGTTGGGCCACTTGGAAACGCGCTTGGCGTTTTTACCAGCCGGAGGCAGCTATTTTATATCATAACATTTTAAAGACTAAAAGAGACCGTGAGTTTAATTTAGAAAACAGTTATCCGTTTTTGCAGCATTTAAAAAATAATATCGATGGTACCTGGAATACTTGGGCCATCAAGTGGCATGCGTCTGTGTTTTTATTAAAAGGATTGTGTCTGCATCCAAATATTTCATATACACAAAACATTGGGATGGATGGTTCCGGAACCCATTGCAGTGTTGATGATACCTATACAGTGACGCAACTAAATACTAACAAATTTAGTGCTGTTACTACATTGAAAGAGAATAAAAGAATCTTGAGAAAGGTGATTAAATTTAATAAAAGTACAAGCGCTAAAGAAGATAAAGGGTTGGTTTATAGGTTGTATCGCAAAATAAAAAATAAATTAAAATGGAGTTAACGTCAACACATACCCATGATAAATCAAAAGCCGTACTTATAAAATCGTATCCGGTAGCAGATATTATTAGTAGATACAAGCGGGAATTAAATATGGATGTTGCCTCTTTTTTTAAGGGCATTGAGAACATCCAATTGTTTGAGTGTAAGTTTACGGGATATCAATACTACAGGCCTCATGGGCTTTACGGGGATGGTCCCTTTTACGAGGCTCGGAGCATTTTGATTGGTATTATATGCCATGGAAATGGGAACATGAGCAGACTAAAAAAATGTTTAAAAAAGAGGACAACATTTTAGAAGTAGGCAGTGGCGGCTTGGGCTTTGTGCAAAAATTAAGTCGTGAAGGTTATAACATTACCGGACTGGAGCTTAATGAACACAGTATTGTAAAAGCTAAAAAACAGAAGCTAAAGGTTTATGCAGAACCCATACAAGCGTTTGCCAAGACGCATGAGCAAGCTTTTGATGTGGTTTGTTCCTTTCAAGTGTTAGAGCATATCTCTGATGTGCAGTCCTTTGTAAAAGCACAAATTGAGTGTTTAAAACCAGGAGGTAAACTCGTTATTTGCGTTCCAAATAACGATGCGTTTATTAAACATTCAGAAGGAGGCGTTTTAAATTTCCCGCCGCATCATATGGGGAGATGGCGCCCGAGTTCATTGAAGGCATTAGAAAAAGTATTTGATTTAAAATTAGTGACCTTTGCCTATGAGCCTTTGCAGAGTTACCATAAAGAATGGTATATAAAATCAATGACAACGTATTTACAAAAGTATAAATTTATGAGAGGAGTTGCTAAAGTTTTGTCACTGTCTAATCTTATACGATATTACACCAAGGTTAATAGTGCAAATATTAAGGGACATTCCATTTTGGCAGTTTACGAAAAAATATAATGAAGGTTTTAATAGTAAATACTTATGATACGGGAGGCGCAGGTAAAGCATCTGCAAGATTACATATGGGTTTATTAGACGCTAATATAGATTCAAAACTACTATTGGCCGTTAAAAATAATGATTTTCCGGAGTCCTTTCTTTTAAGGCCCAAAGGCCGGAAGACCTTCATTCAAAAAATCGAAAATAAACTGTTTAAAATTCTCAAAGAATTTAAAATTGTAAAGACAAGAAGAAAGAATAAAAAAGAGCGTTTTGTTGCTAAACGAAGTACTGGTTTAGAGTTATATACGTATCCAGATTCTAATTTTGATATCACAGCATCAGATCTGTACAAGGAAGCCGACCTCATTAATTTACACTGGGTCTCCAATTTCTTAGATTACAAACAGTTTTTTACAAAAAACACAAAACCTGTCGTTTGGACCTTGCATGATATGAATCCATTCTCGGGTGGCGAACATTATAAAGAAACGTTTTTAGGTATTAATGATCAAGGAAAACCAATAAATAGGCAACTTAGTACACTAGAGAAAGAACAATTTAAAAGCATTTTAAAAATAAAAACAGAGGCTTTAGAGCCAGTAGAAAATCTTCATTTTGTAACTTTATGTCATTGGATGACCAACGAAATAAAACAGAGTGGCTTTTTTAGTAAGTTTCCGGTGACTTGTATTCCAAATGGAATCAACACGACTATTTTTAAACCAAGACATAAAGAATACTCTAGAGACTTGTTGCAGTTGTCATGTTCTAAGAAAGTGGTATTATTTGTTGCCGATTCCATTTCAAATCATAGAAAGGGATACGCTTTTTTAAAAAGAGCGTTTAACCTTATAGAAGATGAAAATATTATTTTACTAGCTATTGGAGCAAAAACGAATCTGCTAATGAACAACAATAAGGTGGTTGAATTAGGGCATATTAAGAATGAGCAGCTATTAAGTGTCGCGTATTCGGCTGCCGATGTTTTTGTCATTCCTTCATTAATGGATAACTTACCAAATACGGTTTTAGAAGCACTTTTGTGTGGTACCCCAGTGATAGGGTTTCCTGTAGGAGGCATTCGAGATATGATTCAAAACGGTAAAAATGGTTTGATAACCAATACGATTAGTGTAGCCGCTTTGTCTCAAGCCATTAATGCTTTTTTTAAAACAGGTGTTCAATTAACCTCTGAAGAAATACGACAGGATGCGCTTACTAAATATGATCAAAAAATTCAAGCGAACAACTATATCGAATTGTTTAAAAAGATTTTAAAAAAACCTTAATTTTAGATTTATAAGATTTTAAAGATGAAAATAGCATTAATCACTGGAATTACAGGACAAGATGGCGCCTATTTAGCCGAATTGTTATTGTCTAAAAATTATATAGTACATGGTATCAAGCGGAGGGCCTCTTCGTTTAATACCGAACGCATCGATCACCTCTATCAAGACAAACATGAAGCAGATGTGCGTTTTAAATTACACTATGGGGATTTAAGTGATGCCATGAATTTAACACGCATCATAAAAGAAGTGCAACCCGACGAAATTTATAACCTGGGGGCCATGTCTCATGTAAAAGTGAGTTTCGATACACCAGAATATACTGCCAATATCGATGGCTTAGGGACGCTTCGTATTTTAGAAGCTGTGCGACTATTAGGTTTAACCCAAAAAACGAGAATTTATCAAGCCTCAACCTCAGAGTTATACGGCTTGGTGCAAGAAGTACCACAAAAAGAAACCACACCATTTTATCCAAGAAGCCCCTATGGCGTAGCCAAATTGTATGCCTATTGGATTACGGTCAATTACCGAGAGGCCTATAATATGTATGCCTGTAATGGTATTTTATTTAATCACGAATCGCCATTACGAGGCGAGACCTTTGTGACGCGAAAGATTACGCGTGCCACTTCAAAAATTGCCCTTAAACTTCAAGACACCTTGTATTTAGGAAATCTAGACGCGAAACGCGATTGGGGGCATGCTAAAGATTATGTAGAAGCCATGTGGTTAATCTTGCAACAAGACGAGGCAGAAGATTTTGTAATCGCCACAGGTGTCACCACCACCGTTAGAGATTTTGTTATTATGGCGTTTAATCATGTTGGTATTACGCTAGAGTTTACTGGTAAAGGGGAACAGGAAGTGGGTAAAATAAAAACCTGTGCGCATCCGAATACCAACTGCCTATAGGCAAAACGGTGGTTAAAATTGATCCCACCTATTACCGACCAACAGAAGTCGACTTGTTGATTGGGGATGCTACTAAATGTAAAGAAAAATTAAAATGGAAACCCAAGTATGCCTTGGCAGACTTGGTAGACGATATGATGACTGCCGATGTGAAATTGTTTAAAAAAGAAAAATATTTAAAAGAAGGTGGTCATGAAACCCTTAACTATCACGAATAATGGAATTACACGCTAAAATATACATCGCTGGACATAAGGGTATGGTGGGGTCTGCACTTTTGCGCCTATTAAAAGCAAAAGGCTATACTAATTTTTTATTACGTGCTTCGTCAGAATTAGATTTAACCAACCAACAAAGTGTCGCTGAGTTCTTTAAAAAAGAACAACCTGAATTCGTGTTTTTGGCGGCGGCAAAAGTGGGTGGTATAGAAGCAAATAACACCTATAGAGCACAGTTTTTGTACGAAAATTTAATGATTCAGAATAACGTGATTCATCAAAGTTATGTGCATCAGGTGAAGAAATTGTTGTTTCTAGCGTCCTCTTGTATCTATCCTAAATTAGCAGCGCAACCTATAAAAGAAAACTATTTGTTAACTGGTACATTGGAACCCACAAACGAGCCTTATGCCATTGCAAAAATTGCTGGTATCAAATTATGTGAGAGTTACAACCGACAATATGGTTGTGATTTCATTTCGGTGATGCCCACCAATTTATATGGCCCTAACGACAATTACGACCTAAAAAACGCACACGTACTACCTGCTTTATTACGAAAATTTCATGAAGCGAAAGTGAATAATCTACCAACGGTTGAGGTTTGGGGGAGCGGCACACCAAAACGGGAGTTCTTGCATGTGGACGATTTGGCCAATGCTTGCTTTCATTTGATGGAGACGTACCAGGGTAATGTGTCTGTAAATGTAGGGACGGGGGAAGATTTATCCATAAAAGCTTTGGCAGAGTTAATTAAAAAAACAGTGGGATACGCGGGAACGATTGTTTGGAATAGCGATAAGCCGGACGGCACACCTCGAAAATTGCTAGATGTGTCTTTAATGCACAGTTTAGGTTGGCGCCATAGTATCGATTTAGAAGCGGGTATAAAAGCCGTGTATATAAATAAATTTTTAAATTAGAGCTTGTGCTAATTTCAATCATTACTATTAATTATAACGATGTTGTTGGTTTAGAACGCACCATTACCAGTGTTAAGCAACAGGACTTCGAAGATTTCGAACATATTATTATCGATGGCAATAGTTATGATGGAAGCAAAAGCATCATTGAAAAATATAAAAACCATATTGGTTATAGTATTAGTGAGCCAGATGGAGGTATTTACCATGCTATGAATAAGGGGATTGATCGCGCGCAAGGCGACTATGTGCTTTTTTTAAATAGTGGTGACGCCCTATATGACCCCACCGTTTTAAAAGCTTGTGCTGGTCATTTAAGTACAACAAGCATTGTGTTTGGTAATTTAGTTAAAGTGGATATGCAGGGTGAAACCACAATCGATTACGGACACAGAAATGCTAAACTCACCTTAAAAACTTTCTTTTTTTCGACCATCAATCATCCGTCAACCTTTATTAAAAGAACACTCTTTCAGCAGTATGGGGTTTATGATGAAGACCTAAAAATAGTAGCCGATTGGAAGTTTTTTTTAATCGTTTTAGGCCTAAACGCAAACACTTATAAATATATCAATATTTTGGTGTCCACCTTTTATATGGATGGCATTAGCAATAGTAATCTAGAACTAAGACAAGCCGAGCGTGATTCTGTTTTAAAAGCTTTAATTCCTTTACCTATTTATGAAGATTATATACAGTTTAATACAGATTCGCAATGGTTAACCTCCAACAGGTTTAAAATGCTGTTAGAACTGGAACAATACACGGTCCCAAAAAAAATAATGTCTTTGGTACTGCGCCTACTTGTGAAACTCTACAAAAGAAATTAAATGCAAACACCAGTCGCTTTAGTTTCTATAATTATACCAACCTACAATCGTGCACTCATTGTAGGTGAAACCTTAGAGTCGATAAGAGCACAAACCCATGACCATTGGGAATGTATTATTGTAGATGATGGCAGTACCGACCATACGCTTGATGTACTCAATACCTATGCGGCCAAAGACCATAGATTTAAAATTTACCAACGGCCGAGACCACTTAAAAAAGGGGCCAAACAGTTGCAGAAACTATGGATTTGAAAAAAGTCGAGGCGACATTATCAATTGGTTCGATAGTGATGATCTTTACCAGCCCCATGCGCTAGCTGAGGTTGTTACCCATTGGCAAGAGGGCGTCGATGCCGTGGTCGTGAAAGTAGAACGTTTTAATTCAGAGACCGGGAAAACAGTAGACTACAATACCATACAATCTAACACCCTTATTGAAGATTATTTAACAGGTAAGATCACCTTCTATGTTTGCGGACCATTTTGGACACGTTCCTTTTTAGAACAACAACAGGATTTATTTGATCCATATATTAGAAATTTAGACGATTGGGATTTTAATTTGAGAATGTTATATCAAAAGCCTCACATCGTGTATTTAGACCAAGCTTTAATTCGGTATCGCAAATTTCATTGGTCGTTGTCTAAAGCACTGGTGCATCATAACGATGCCGAAATCCGTTCAGCATTTTATGCCGAGAGAAAAACATGTGGCCTTATTAAAAGCTAAAAAACATGAGGCGTTAAAGCCATTCAACACCTATATTATACAGCAATACAAGAAGCATTTAAAAGCATTGCTTTATGCTAATAATAATTTTAGTAAAACCATATTAAAACGCTTAGTAATAAAACAATTATCGTTATTTAGAATCGTAGATGCCGTTAAAACCTTTGCCATTGTTGGCTTTTATCTGTCATTTAAAAAAGGACATTTCTTATTAAAAAAACTATAACTATTGAAACCGACCCTTGTTTTTAAAACCCACCTATTTCCTACAGCTTCAGAAACGTTTGTGGTCTCTAATGTGGTGGCAGCGATTACCATGGGGTACGATGTTAAAATAATTGCAGATCGTATTAATCCCATTCAAGAAGGATCTCAGGCAGCGCTTCTAGAGAAACATGAGGTTATGCGTTTCGTAGCGACAATAACGCCCCCTCAACATAAATTGAAACGTCTTTTTAAAGCGTTTCAATATGTGTTACACCCCATGTTGCTTTATTATTTCATAAAATATTGTGCTACCGTTTCAAAAGTATCACTCAGTTATCTCTTTATTTTAAAGTTTTATTCCAACTATAGAAATACCGACGTTTTTCACATTCATTTTGCGACTAATGCGACAGATATTTCTATTCTTAAACGTATTGGATACCTCCGTGCTAAGGTGTTGGTTACCTTTCATGGGTTTGATGCGCATTACAACAATGACTTAGAAAAGGAGGCGGTGATTAATCGCTATAAACCATGGTATTCCGTTTGGGATAAAGTCACTGTTAATACCTTATTTTTAAAACAACAGGTCCTCAGTTTAGGGTATCCGGAAACAGGAATATCTGTAGTGCCTATGGCCATAGATTTAGAATTTTATTCGCCTATTATCTATCCTAAGACTATTAATAACAGAGAAACGTACCGCTTGATTAGTGTTGGAAGACTGGTGCCTGTTAAAGGACACCAATATGGTATTGAGGCGGTAAAAAAATTGGTGGATAATGGTTATGATATTAAATATACGATTCTTGGGTATGGCTTTTTACATGAGGCATTGGCATCACAAATTAAAGCTTTAAATTTAGAGCAGCATGTCTTTTTGTATGGTCAAGCCACTCAGGAAGAAATAAAACAGGAGTTAGAACAGGCTCACCTTTTTTTAATGACCTCCATAAAGGATGCTACTGGAAGAGAAGAAACGCAGGGCGTTGTGACGGCAGAAGCGCAAGCTATGGGGTTGCCAGTAGTTGGATTTAATAGTGGTGGGATACCGCATACCGTTACAGACAAAACAAGTATTTTAGTAGCGCAAAAAAACAGTGACGCTTTAGCGAAAGCAGTCAGCACGCTTTTAGAAGATAAAGAAATGTATTATACCATGAGCTTAGAGGCCAAAATATGGGCCCATGCCACGTTTGGATTGCCTAAAATGATTGCCAGGTATTATCAAGATTTAATATAACCCGATGTCAAAACCTTTAGTGTCTATAGTCATGCCCGTGTATAATCGTGCCGCCTTAATTCAAGCAACGCTTGAGACTATTAGGGTACAAACCTATACCCATTGGGAATGTATACTAATAGATGATGGCAGTACAGATACGACAGCTGTCATCATAAATAATATAGTAGCTCAGGACCCTCGGTTTCAATATTATAATAGACCCGATACTATTGTAAAAGGCGCTAATGGCTGCAGAAATTACGGGTTTACCTTAGCACAAGGTGAATTTATTAATTGGTTTGATAGCGATGATGTTATGAAACCTGATTTTATTGCTAAAAAGCTAGCCGCTTTTGCAGGCGATACAGAGGCTGTGCTTCATAGAAATGACTATGCGAATTACCAATTAACACGCTACAGAACAAGTAAATTTGTATACAAGCATACGCAAAGCTTATTTTATAATTATGCCATGGATGCTATTGAAATTCAAACCTGTGGTTTCATGTGGCGAAAAGTATATCTTGAAGATAAAGCATTATTTAATGATACGATAGAACGCTATCAAGATAACGAGTTTCATATAAGGATGTTGGCACTAAGACCAAATGTAGTCATCATAGATCACGTTTTAGCCACTATTAGAGGGGGTGATGGAGCGGTTGATCAAATTAGTTCCCGCGCTAATGTCTCTAAAAAAAAACTATACGATATTTTCTATTTTAGATATCAAACATTGAAATTGGCAGAGCATCAAAATGTGATAAAGAAAAATGAGTTGATCCAACATGTCGCAAAAAAAATGCTTTGGGCATTCTACACGGCGTTACAATGTGAAAGTAATCGCATGGAACGATTTAAAGATCTTCGTAAATATTACAGCAAGCTGAATATTGTATATTTGAATAAAGACATTGGTTTTATTACAAAGTTTAAATCGCATATATATCTATTTAAGATTTTAATCTTTAGGTAACCATTAATAAAAAAAAGAGGATTGATAACTATAATCTTAACATATAGAGACAGAAATATAAACATATTAAAAAATTGTTTAGCCACTCTCGCCAATCAAGTGACTAAAAACTTTGATGTCATTTTAGTAGATTATGGAAGTACCTCTAATTACAAAAATGAATTGTGCGTTTTAATAGATGCATACAGTTTTGTAAAACTCATTCGTTGTGAAACAGAACAACAGTTATGGTGTAAATCTAGAGCCATTAACATCGCGTTAAAAACCATTGAAAGCCCCTATTGTTTTATTGGCGATGTCGATATGTTGTATCATCCAGGAGTTTATTACGGTATTAGAGCAGGTGGCTAAAGAACGGGTGGCTACCTATTTTCAAGTGGGTTTTTTAAGTGAAACAGAATCTAAAAAAACAAAACCTTTTGG
This sequence comes from Lacinutrix neustonica, assembly GCF_026625145.1. GTDB lineage: Bacteria > Bacteroidota > Bacteroidia > Flavobacteriales > Flavobacteriaceae > Lacinutrix > Lacinutrix neustonica. Next base: position 3,539,792 of record NZ_CP113088.1, read on the forward strand.
AGCCTATAAGGTGGCTTTTAAATCTAATAATCAAGCCACAGGGATGACCGTATACAATACAGAACTTTTAAAGTCTATAGGAGGTTACGACGAATTCTACAATGGCTGGGGAAGTGAAGATACCGATGTGCATGTGCGCTTGAAAAATGCGGGACATACTGTGCGCTTTTATTCAGATGCACTGCTAATACTTCATCAATGGCATGCCAAGCACTATAGAATGAATAATGATAATTCACCGCTTCATTCTCGTTTAGAGCAAATAAATGCGGCCTATTTGGATCTCGTTGCGTCAACCAATAGAATGAAAGCAAATACAGACCAAGAATGGGGAGTGTATCATGCAGAAGACTATAAGCAACTACAACATAGTGATGAAACGTATAATATTACGAATAGGGGAGGCACAATTACTGCTTTTATAAATGGGGTCTTGTTGCCCGCGACTAACAAAGTCATTCACCTCCAAGTAAATGTACACAAGGATTACAAATCCTTTAAACAAACGATAAAAAAACGACTAGGAAAGAAAACCATGGCCTTTGATAGTATGCAAGAGATCAATGATCAATTATTAGAGTGTATTATAAGAAACTTGAGAAACCAGCCTTATAAATATCAATATAATAGAAATGATGAGACCATCACATTAATCATTAAATTATAAGTCATGCGAATATTAATGGTTTCTATGAATTCTATTCATTTTCAACGCTGGACCAATCAACTTAAAGACTCGGACATGAGGTGTTTTGGTTCGATATTAAAGATGGAGCAACAGTTCCCAGCTTGTCGTGGTTAACAGCCTTTCAAAATTGGAAATTCAGGTGGCCTCATTGGAGCGGGCGTTATTTTATAAAAAAGAAATGGCCGAACGTGTATAAAGTTCTAGAAAAAGATACCGCTAAAGCTTTTGAAGATGCATTATTAGAGGTGAAGCGAGACGCGGTGCACAGTTTTGTGCTTTACCTATCCTGCGTCCCTATTTTAAAAGTTATGCAAAAACATAGTAACCTAAAATGGATCTATTCGTCTTGGGGAAGTGATTTGTACTATTTTAAAGAATTTCCAGCATACAGAAAAGACATTGAAGCCGTTTTACAGCGCGTCAATTATTTGTTTACAGATTGTAAAAGAGATGTGCAACTAGCAAAAGACATGGGGTTTAATGGAACGGTCTTAGGCACTTTTCCTGGTGGGGGAGGCTATGATTTTTCAATAGCGAACACCTTAATAAAAACACCTGTTTTAGCGCGTAAAATTATTTTAATAAAGGGGTATCAAGGACGTTCTGGAAGAGCGATTGAGGTATTGAAAGCTTTAGAACCCTTGAAAAGGGAATTAAAAAAGTATCAACTTGTAATTTTTGGGGCAGATCCTGAAGTACTATCATATATAGAGAACCATACATGGTTTAAACATTTAGATATGCGCGTATATTCAAAATCAAAAATACTGTCCCACCGAGACTATTTTAAAACTAATGGGCACTGCATTACTATATATAGGAAATAGTGCGAGTGATGGTTTGCCAAATACGCTGCTAGAAGCTATAGTATGTGGTGCGTTTCCTATACAGTCTAATCCTGGAGGGGCTTCTGAAGATATTATTACAACAGAAAAAAACGGGTTACTTATTCAAGAGTGCAGTCATATTGAAACCATAACACAACAAATTAAAAAAGCGTTAGAAACACCAGACTTAATTGAACAGGCCTATCATTATAATCAGAATATAGTGAAGCCTCAGTTGGAAATCACTCTTATAAAAGCAAAGGTTTTGAAGGCTTACAAAAGTGTTGTCTATTAATTTTTAGACTTAAGGGAGTGTTTTAATTACAACACCTACACAATGACCTTTTATCCTAATTTTTACTGTTTCAACGTTAAAAAATGTATTTTAGCAGAAGTAATGCGTTAACTAATCGATTGGCATTTAATGAAAAAAATAGGATTTATACCACTAAGAAAAGGCTCTAAAGGCATCCCTGGTAAAAATAAACGAAAAATGGTGGGAAGACCTTTATTTACCTGGGTTTTGGGCGAAGCTATTTTTTCAGACTTAGATGAAATTATTATTTATACAGATGATGAAGCCATTATCAATTTTATTTCTAAAGAATACCAGTGGACCACTAAAGTAAAAGCACAATTGAGAAGCGACGAAAGCGCTAGTGATACAGCAACGACAGAAATGGCTATGTTAGAATATTGTGATAGTATTGCTTATGATTTTGACGCCTTTTGTTTGTTGCAAGCCACCTCTCCGTTTACTACAAGAGCAGACATTAACGCCTGTTTATCAAAATTAAATGAAGGGTACGATTCTGCACTAACGGTAGTAAATACGCACCGCTTTTTGTGGAATGAAAATGGGACGCCTGTAAATTATAATCCACTACAACGACCAAGACGACAAGATTTTGAAGGGGTACTCATAGAAAATGGAGCGGTATATACCACAACAAAAGTGGCGCTTAAAAAAAATAAAAACAGACTAGGCGAAAAAACAGCTATTGTAAAAATGCCTGAAGCATCTCTATTGGAAATAGATTCAGAAAACGATTGGATTTCGGTTGAGCAATTGCTCATCGAGCGGCAAAAGAGGGCTAAAATAGCCTCGAAAATCACACATGTGGTTTTAGATGTTGATGGTGTGTTTACAGATGGTACCATAACCTATACAAAAGACGGAGAACATACAAAAAGCTTCGATATGCGCGATGGCATGGGCTTAGAGATATTAAGGCAATTTGATGTTAAAGTGCTAGTGATGACTTCAGAAAACTCTGAGCTTGTGGCCAAACGCATGCAGAAATTAAATATTGAACAGGTGTATTTGGGGGTGAAAGATAAATACAGCTTGCTTCAACATATTATAAAAGAACAAAAACTAGCCATCACTAATTTTGCGTATATAGGTGATGATGTTAACGATTTAACAAATATCTGTAGCGTGGGCTGGTCTTTAGCCCCTAATAATGCGACAGCTATTGTAAAGCAGCATGCCGACATCGTTTTGTCGAAACCCTCCGGAGCTGGAGCGATTAGAGAAGCCTGTGCGTTTATTATGAATTATAATAAGAGATTCTAAACAGATGAATATTTACAAGAAACCATATATTATTGCCGAAATTGGATGTAACCATAAAGGGGACATGACCATTGCAAAAGAACTAATTAAAGTAGCGAAAATATTTTGTAATGTGGATGCGGTGAAATTTCAAAAGCGTCATAATAAAGAATTGTTGACAGAAGAACAATACAACAGCCCGCACCCTAATCCTGCAAATTCTTATGGCAATACCTATGGGGAACATCGGGAATTTTTAGAGTTTGATGTACAACAACATCGCGAATTAAAAACGTATTGTGAAGACATAGGCATTACCTATTCCACTTCTGTATGGGATGTCACGTCAGCACAAGAAATCGCTTCACTTAACCCTGAGTTTATAAAAATTCCTTCAGCCTGTAATAATAACGTAGTCATGTTGGAGTGGTTATGTAAAAACTACAGCGGAGAGATTCATGTTTCAACAGGAATGACCACCAAAACAGAGATAGACGCGTTGGTGATGTTGTTTAAAAAGCACAACAGAAATAAAGATTTAGTACTTTACAATTGTACCTCAGGATATCCCGTGCCTTTTGAAGATGTTTGTTTGTTAGATATTAATCTACTAATGGATAAATATAAAGATGAGGTAAAACATATTGGTTTTTCTCGCCATCATTTAGGGATTGCGGTAGATGTTGCCGCCTACACTTTAGGAGCTAACATCATAGAACGGCATTATACGATTGATAGAACTTGGAAAGGAACAGACCATGCCGCCTCTTTAGAGCCTATGGGCTTGCGAAAATTATCAAGAGATGTACATGCTGTTTACAAGGCCTTATCTTTTAAGAGTCAGGATATTTTGCCCATTGAACAAGTGCAGCGCGACAAATTAAAAAATCAAAAAGGATAGTATGTTTTCAACCCAAACCATGAGGCTTTTCTGGTGGAATGAAAAAAAACTACAAGGCAAGGCCAAAGAAAATTATGGCGACCTTTTAGGGTGTTATTTGGTTGAAAAAATATCAGGGAAACGTGTGGTATGGGCCAATCCTTCAAAAAAATCAATTGCTAATTTCTTTAGTCCCATCTATGTCACCATTGGGAGTATACTAGCCCAAGTAACTACCAATTGTATTGTTTGGGGAAGTGGCATCATATCTAAAGAATATAGTATTAAAAAAGCTACGTTTCTAGCCGTTCGCGGACCGCAAACCAGAGCGCATTTACTTAATCAAGGCTATGAGGTTCCGTAGTTTATGGCGATCCCGCACTGCTATTACCGCGATTTTATCATCCTAAAATTGAAAAAACATACCGCTTAGGTATTGTGCCACATTATCAAGATTTTAAATTCATTTCAGAAACATTTAGCGAGGATAAAAGTGTTTTGATTATTGATTTAATGACGACCAATATTGAAGCAACAACTAATCAATTTCTAAAATGCGACACCATTGTATCCTCCTCTTTGCATGGCATTATTGTCGCGCATGCGTATGGCATTCCTGCCGTTTGGCAAAAGTTTTCTGAGGCCGTTTTTGGGGATGATATAAAATATCAGGACTATTTTGAATCTGTTCAGTTACAACCTTATCAATCAAAAGTCATCGAAGAAAAGATGACTTTAGAGACCTTACAACAGGTGTTAAATGCGACTGAATCACTTCCTAAGCAAAAAGTGATAGACGACTTATGCGATGGATTAATGGCGGTATGCCCGTTTAAAAAGGAAATAAAGCATGAGTAAAAAAGTATTTGTTTTTTTTCCGAGATGGCGTGGGTTTAAGAAACTTTGCCTTTACCAATTTTAAAACCATTGGCGAGCAAATGGGCTTCGATATTACCTATTGGAATAATACGGTATTTTCTTTAAAAGAGGAGCTGGGTTTTCAGGAGGTTACTATTGAAGACCATAGTAGTCATAAGCTATTATCCATCTACTCCGAGCCCGAAAACGGGCGGAACTCAATGTGTCTCGTGATAAGTTTAATGATGCGGTGTATCCAACCTATAAGTTCCCGTTTAGTTTTAAGGGGTTGAAAAATGTGTTTAAAAGTCTGTATACCAAAATCCTTATTGGTTTGTATTCCTCAGAAGAAGGTGTGGTTAAACTCCGCAATAAAATAAATGCATTAGAGCGGTCTACTTCAAAATATGAGTATTGTAAAGCACAATTAGAACAGCATAAACCAGATTTAATATTCTGTACAACTCAGCGTTCAACACAATCTATTAGTGCCTTATTAGCGGCTAAAGATTTAGGAATCCCAACCGTTGCCTTTGTGTATTCTTGGGATAATGTGCCAAAAGCCATGCAAGTCGTCGAAACCGATTACTATTTTGTATGGAGTGATTTAATGAAAGGAGAAGTCTTGAAATACTATCCTTTTGTAAAAGAAGAACAGGTCTATGTTACTGGAACACCCCAGTTTGAACCGCATTTTGATCACAGTTTAAAACAATCGCGAGAAGCCTTTTTTAAAGCATATAATCCGGATGAGAATAAGAAATATATTTGTTTTTCTCGGAGATGATGAAACCACCTCTCCTTTAGATCAATACTATTTAGAAGATTTGGCACAGGCTGTGAGAAGCCTAAATAATGAAGGCGAAAATCTAGGCATTATTTATAGAAAGTGTCCTGTAGATTTTACCACGCGTTATGATGCCATTATTAAAGCAAACCAAGATGTTATTGCAGTGATGGATCCCATCCGGAAGCCCGTTGGAGACCAATGGAATCAAGTTTTACCAGCAAAAGAAGATTTTAAATTGTTGTATAATATTTGTGAGCACAGTGAATTTGTGACCAACGTTTGTTCCTCTACCGTGTTCGATTTCGTTACACATAACAAACCGTGCATTTACTATAATTACGAGCAACCGCAATTAAAAAAGGGGATTCGTGATATCGGTCAAAATTACAACTATGTGCATTTTAGATCGATGCCTAGTAACCATGCGGCCGTTTTTTGTACCGATAAAAAAGATTTGAAAACCATCGTAAAAAATATATTAGTTGGAAAAACGTCTAACGTTACCGAAGGCTTAAAATGGTTTGAGATTGTAGTAGGAAAACAACCAACAAAAGCTTCTAAGCATATTTGGGAGTCGATACAGTCAATTTTAAACTCGAATTAAATGAAAGCGAAAACCATCGATTACTATAAAACCTTAAATGATGATTTTCTTGAAGAAGAATCTCACGTGTTTCGATTTGGAAGCATAGGGGATGGGGGGTATTATTTAAGACCATCAACAATGCATAAATCAGAAGTTTTATTTAGTGGAGGCATTTCTTCAAATTTAGAATTTGAATACGATGCCTTTCGTTTTAATCCGGAAATGAAAATTTTAATGATCGACCCTACTATTTCACGGTTCAAAACTGTTAATTAAGGGACTGGCAAGGATGTTCTTTAAAAAACGAGATAAACTGAGATATCTCTATAATGCCTTGTTGTTTAATTATTTAATTAGGACTAAACGTTGTAAGCATTTACCTTTATGGTTAACTAAAGAACAGTCTATTTTAGATTTATTAAAAACAAACTTTAAAACTCAAAAAAACATCCTTTTAAAGTTAGACATTGAAGGCAGTGAGTATGCATTTTTAGATGAAATTGTTAGAAATAAAAAGGCGTTTAGAGCCATGGTTTTCGAATTTCATGATTTAGATAAAAAGCATGAGTTGGTGCATCGGTTTATAGATCAGTGTCATCCGAATTCAAATTGATTCATTCTAATATAAATCCTGCCGGTGGATTTGTAAATGGGCTTCCTAAATGTATCGAGATCAGCTTGGAATTGAAGTGAATCTTTATTTAATTTTCTAAAAGATAATTACCCTAAATGCTTTTTAACTCAATAGATTTTGCAATATTCTTACCGCTAGTGTTTGTATTGCATTGGTTCTTTTCGAAAGCAAGTGGTAATTATCAAAATATTTTACTAGTATTAGCTAGTTATGTCTTCTACGGTTGGTGGGATTGGCGTTTTTTAATACTAATAGTGCTTAGCACTTTGGTCGACTATAGTATTGGCCTAGTGCTACACAAAGAAAGCGCTTAAAGAAAAGACGGTTTTTGCTTTTTGTTAGTGTCTTGGTTAATTTGGGGCTTCTCGGATTTTTTAAATACTACAACTTTTTTACTGAGAATTTTATAACGGCTTTTTCATTTTTTGGAAACGACATCACATGGCAATCGCTAGATATCATTTTGCCGGTAGGAATAAGTTTTTATACCTTTCAAACTTTAAGCTATACCATAGATGTCTATAAAAACAAACTGGCGCCTACAAAAGATTTTGTGGCCTTTTCTGTGTTTGTAAGCTTTTTTCCTCAATTGGTAGCGGGACCTATTGAAAGAGCTACACAGTTGTTACCTCAATTTTATAGTAAAAGAAGTTTTGATTATAAACAAGCAAAAGAGGGCCTGTATCTCATTATTTGGGGCCTCTTTAAAAAGGTGGTTGTTGCAGATTCGTGTGCGATCTATGTCAATGAAATCTTTTCGAAGTCTGATAGTATGAACTCATTAAGTCTTTTATTGGGCGCTGTCTATTTTGCATTTCAAATTTATGGCGATTTCAGTGGGTATTCAGATATCGCTGTAGGAACTTCTAAATTATTTGGTATTGATTTAATGAAAAATTTCAAATACCCCTATTTTTCAAGAGATATTGCTGAATTTTGGAGACGTTGGCACATCTCGTTGTCGACATGGTTTAGAGATTATTTGTACATTCCCTTAGGAGGCAGTAAAGGATCTCAATGGCTTAATGTTAGAAATGTCTTTGTTATTTTTTTGGTTAGTGGGTTGTGGCATGGCGCAAATTGGACTTTTTTGGTTTGGGGTGCTCTAAACGCGCTTTACTTTTTACCACTATTATTAAATAATAAAAATAGACGCTATCTAAATGCGGTGGCAGACGCAAGTTCAATACCAAATTTTAGAGAGTTTATAGCCATGCTGTCCACCTTTTTCCTCACGACTTTAGGTTGGGTGTTCTTTAGAGCAGATACCCTTGCTGAAGCAGGGTTTTACATAAAGAGACTATTTTCATTTAATTTTAATGGAGGCTTCCAATATTTGTCTATTGAACGTTATGCTCCGAATTAATACTTTTAATTCTTAGTTTTATATGTATTGAGTGGTATATTAGACAAAGAGAGCATCCATTTTATGGCAATCATCTCTATTTTAAATTGGGAATTATAATTATGGGTATTGTATTACTTGGTAATTTTTCAAATGTTAACGACTTTATTTACTTTCAGTTTTAAAAATAAATTTTGAAGAACTTTATATTACATAGCATTTCAATATTAATTTTATTTATACTAATATTATATGTAAGCGACTTTGCCTACACCTTTATATATCAAAACAGTAAACCTAGAAATAAACTTCAATATATTTTAAAGGTAGAAAATCAAGATTATGATCTCGTATTCTTGGGTTCGTCTCGCGTTGCCAACCATATTGATACTAAAATATTTGATACGCTTTCTAGCAGAAAAACGATTAATTTAGGAGTTTTAGGTGCTAGTTTAAATGACAATCTTTTAGAATTAAAACTACTGGTGCACTCTAATAGAATTAAAAACCTCGTATTGCAATTAGATGATAGTTACCAACGCACGAATTCTACAACGATGGTCACTGCCGGAGCAGTTCCATTTTTAAGAAATGACATTATAAAAGAACATATTAAAGACAATCTGGATAACTTTAATAAGTTATATTATTTACCCTATTATCGCTATGCTGTAAATGCCCATAAAATTGGATTTAGAGAAAGTTTTTTTTCTTTGATAAATAGAAAACCGAAAATTGATCCTAAAATTGGATATTATCCTATGTACGGTAATAACCTTGAACAACCATTATCGTTACCAAAAGAATTAGTAGGTAAAAATCCGGTCTTTGATAAGATTGCAGATTTATGTGAGGAACATAATATAAACCTGATCATGTTTGTGGCGCCCTATTGTAGTAGTATAAAAAACATAGAATATATTGATAAGTTAAAACAAAGATGTCCGGAGGTAATAGATTTCTCTAGAGGTTATGCAGATGATTTGTTTTACAATTGCGGTCATCTTAATCATAAAGGAGCACAAAAATTTACAAAAGACTTGTTTTTAAGAATAAATGCCATGCTTAAATAATTTAGAGATCTCATGAACATTGGACTAATCACTCCCGAATACCCACACCCTAAAGTTAATTATGCAGCAGGGATTGCTACAAGTATTAAAAATTTGGCGATTACTTTGGTACAGAAGGGCGTGCAGGTAACGGTGTTTGTATATCATCAAGATTTCAATGATATTTTTGATGATGAAGGGGTGACCATTCATTTAATTCAAAAGAAAAACTATAAGATATGGACCTGGTATTATTATCGTAAACACCTCCGTAATTATATCAATACCATCGTAAAACAGGAAGCGATTGATTTGTTGGAAGCACCGGATTGGACGGGTATTACGGCATTTATGCGCTTTAAAGTGCCTGTCGTCATCAGGTTTCATGGAAGCGATGCTTACTTTTGTAAATTGGAGCATAGAAAACAAAAATTTAAAAATTTCGTGTTTGAAAAAATAGCTTTAAAAGGGGCTCAGGCTTACATCGCACCAACGACCTTTGCAGGCCAGGAAACTCAAAAAATTTTTGGTCTAAATAAAAGTAAGATTAAAACCATTTACTACGGATTGCAATTGGAGCGTTTTGTGAATGAAACACCTCAAGATTTTGAAGTCAATACCATTCTATATATTGGGACGATTATAAGAAAAAAAGGGGTGTTAGAATTGGCTCAAATTTTTAATAAAGTATTGGAGACCCATCCGGAAGCAAAATTACTTTTAATAGGAGGGGATGCTCCGGATGTTAAATCAGGGCATACTTCTACCTACAATCTAATGACTAAGGTGTTTTCTGAAGCAGCAAAAGCACGGGTTGATTATTTAGGTAAAATTGCGTATTCAGAGGTGAAATCGCAAATAGAAAAAGCCCATGTTTGCGTGTTTCCTTCCTTTGCTGAAACCTTAGGTATGGTAACCATAGAATCCATGGCACTACAAAAGCCTGTAGTGAATACAAGCATGGGCTGGGCTCAGGAATTAATTGATGATGGTGAAAATGGCTATTTAGTCCATCCTTCAGATATTCAAGGATATGCTAATAAAATCACCCTACTCTTAAATGATGTTGACTTGTGTCGCACCATTGGAAAAGCAGCTAGACGAAAAGTAGAGACGGTTTTTGATATCGAAAAGCAAGCCGATATAAATATCGCTTATTATAAGGAGTTAACTTCAAAAGTAATCCATTGAGTGTATCACAAAACATAAAAAGAACACTAAGTAAACGCATTAAACATTTAAAATTGTTGGTGTTTCATAGTAAACAACTCAGCTTTAAAAGTAGTCCTAAAAAGCGTATCATTATTTGCTTCAACGGGCTTTTGCCTCATGGCGGTATGGTAGATCGTTTAAAAGGAATCATATCCTTTTATGATATTGCCAAAATATTAGATTATGATTTTTTTATTCAGTTTGATACGCCTTTTAAATTGGCAATGTTTTTAGAACCAAATGAAGTGCCCTGGCAAATGAATAGAGAGGCTATTAAGTACCATCCATTAAAAACAAAAGTGGTGTATCTGGTGAATGACTTTTCATGTAATCCGTTACAACTAATTCAAAGCTCTAAAGCAGAGACTTATATAGTTTATGCGAACATTGATTATTCTAGTGCCATGTATCCGGAATGGACCACGCAAGAGAAGGAAGCGCATTGGAGAAGAAACTTTAACGCCTTATTTAAAAAATCAGCTTTTTTAAACCATCAGTTAAAAGGCATAGAGGATGAGAAATATATAGCTCTGCATACCCGATTTACGTCTTTAATGGGAGATTTTAAAGATACAACAACGCTAATTTTAGACACAGAAGAACGTGAGACCCTCATGGATGCGCTAAGACAAAAAATAACAGGTATTTTAGAAGCCACACCATTTAAATGTTATGTTTTTTCAGATAGCATTCGTTTTTTAGAGTACATTAAAGACAAAGAACCAGTCTGTGTACTGGAAGGACACCCGTTTCATATGGATGATTTTGCTGGAAATACGGCTATTGCTGCCCATTTAAAAACACTTTTAGATTTTTTTATGATCGTAGAAAGTGAAGCGGTTTATTTCTTGAAATGTGGCAACATGTATCACAGCAGTTTTTCAAAATATGCCGCAATTATTGGAAATAAACCATTTAAAACCATAACCAATTAGTGATGTTCATTGTTTTACATAAGGAAGGTGTTGTGACTTCGATTTTAGATGAAGCTTTTCAAGCGACCTCAAATTTTGAGACCGGAGAATCGGTACCCATAACATTAAAAACGATAGCCAATAAAAATAGAAAAACGTTGTTGGTCCGGTGTCATGAACGGTTAAAGGAGCACTTAAATATTGAAGCGTTTGAGACTATTTTTCACCACGACCGTATTTTTGCAGCTTACAATCCCACAGTAACAGACTATTTACCCAAACAAATAGGGTATGTTGAACGCTCATTTTTTTTGAAGGTGAATAAAAAGGTAAGCTATCCCACATGGTTAATGAGTAATCACATAGGGGGTATAAGTACCGAAGTATTTCTCCATTTAGGACAACATTTAAATGTCAATGAATCCTTTGACTACTTTTTACTCTCACTCGCGAAACGGGGTATGGGGGAAGGCCTGTTTTGTTATTCAGAACCTGCGTTACTCAATGCAAAACCCATTCCAGTACTGCCATCACCGCAAGCCTCTAAACGGGAGCTTTTTAAATTTGTGAGACAACATTATAAATGGGTATGGGTGCTTTTTTTAGCGTGGAGCTATAGCATATTTGAGCGTCAACTTTCTGTGTACAGTGTTGTGAGAAGTCTTTTTTATAAGCGATTAAAAACCAATTTTGAATTAGAAGCGATACCAATGACATCTACTAAAAAGCAAGTAGAAGAGCGGTCCATTGATGTTGTTATACCAACCATTGGTAGAAAAACATATTTATATAACGTGCTGCAGGATTTGGCAAAACAAACCCATCTTCCAAAAAATGTTATAATTGTTGAGCAAAACCCAAATCTCCAAGCCGTTTCAGAACTGGATTATATACACACAGTGGATTGGCCTTTTACCATTAAGCATACCTTTACACATCAACCTGGAGTGTGTAACGCTAGAAATATAGCACTATCCCAAATAGAAAGCGAGTGGACCTTCTCGGCCGATGATGACATTAGATTTGAAAATGATTTTTTTGATCAATCTTTTAAAGAAATTAAAACAGGGGGTTTAGCCGTTTTAAACTACCTGTGTTTGCAGCCAGGACAAGAACAAACTTATTTCAAATCACATCAAACAACCATCTTTAGTTCAGGGTCTAGTATGGTGAAATCTGAAGCCTTAAAAGACTTGACATTTAACACGGCTTATGAGTTTGGCTTTGGTGAAGACTCCGATTTTGGAATGCAATTAAGACAACGTGGTTATGATGTTGTGTTTATTCCGCATTTAAAAATTACGCATCTTAAAGCCCCTATAGGTGGGTATAGAACAAAAATAGAACAACGGTGGGAAAATGATGAGATACAACCAAAACCGTCGCCAACAATACAATTACTTTATCGCACCTATTTTACCAAACAGCAACTTTTAGGCTATAAATTATTACTATTTTTAAAGTTGTTAAAAGCTAACGGATTTAAAAACCCCGTGGCTTTTAAGAGACGATTTAAAAACCAATGGCACCAAAGTGTCCTATGGAGCTTAAAGCTAAAACAACAATAACATGCTTAAACTGTATACCAATACTGAGTTTTTATGCGAAACACATCGTAGGACAGTGTTTCCGTTGTTGTTTGACCTGCATTTTAAACCCGACCCAAGACTATTACAGGATTATCAATTGGTAAATAGTATTACAGCCTGTGATATTATTGTATTTCCTATTGATTACACTCGTTTTATAAAACATAAAAAGGCGTTCGACGCCCTTTTAATGGCTTCAAAAGCACATCATAAACCCTTATGGATCTATACGGCAGGCGATTTTGGCTTTACCAATTATATTAAAAACAGTTATACCTTTAGACTAGGCGGATTTGAAAGCAAATTAAGTCAATCAAATGTGATCCTGCCTTCTTTTATAAATGATCCTTATGAAACGCAAATTCCGAGACGGTTTTTCGACTTTAAAAAAAACAGCGAAGCCTACGATTGGTTTTGTTGGTCATGCAGCGTCAGGGCCTTCAAAATATATAAAAGAGATTTTAGGGCATTTAAAAACGAGTATAAAACGGAAATTGAATAACGTATATATCGATGGACAAACCTTTTATCCTTCAAGTATAAAAAGGGCTGGATACTTATCGATGCTATCAAAAGATAACCGACTGGACACCCATTTTATTTTGCGGGATAAGTACAGAGCAGGAACAACTTCCACTTCGGGAAAACAAAAATCAATGGATGAATTTTATGAAAATATATTTAATAACGCGTATACCTTTTGCAGTCGTGGTGTTGGTAATTTTTCAGTGCGTTTTTATGAAACCCTTGCCATGGGACGTATTCCTGTTTTATTAAATACAGATTGTAAATTACCGTTGGATTCTGAAATCGATTGGAAAAACCATTGTGTCATTATTAAGGAGGCCGAGGTTAAAACCATGCCTGAAAAAATAGTAGCCTTTCATGAGCGCTTGTCAAATGAAGCTTTTGAGAATCTGCAACTTAATAATCGCAAATTATGGGAAACAAAGTTGATGCGGCATGCCTATTTTATTGCAATTCATGAGGTGTTTATGACTAAATTAGGAGTTCATGAGTAAATCCTTTACATTGATTGTGTGTACCTATATGCGACCAAATGCGTTGCTTAAATTGCTGGAATCGGTCCATAATCAAACGGTATATCCTAATGACATTTTGATTGTTGATGGCTCGACTAATGGAGACACTCAAAAGCTTTTGAATGACCATCCATTTAAAAATTTAAAATATTTTAAAGTAGATGAGAAGAACCGAGGTTTAACAAAACAACGTAATTTTGGAATAAGTAAAGTAGATGGGGCCTCTGAAATCGTTTGTTTTTTGGATGATGACATTGTATTAACTCCAACTTATTTTGAGAATTTAATTGGAACCTACGAAACACATCCCATGGCATTAGCGGTTGGAGGTTACATTACCAATGACGTCCAATGGGAGAAGACTGACGGATTACAAGATCCATCCAGGTTTTATTATGATGGTTGGATGCGTCCTGAACCTTCTCGATTTAAGCTAAGAAAAAAGCTCGGTCTGAACCCTAATGCACCACCAGGAATGATGCCTGATTTTTCACATGGCAGACCCGTGAGTTTTTTACCGCCATCCGGTAAGATTTATAAAATAGAGCAATTGATGGGAGGGACTTCGTCTTACAGAAAAAAAATATTCGAGGAACTCCGTTTCTCAACCTATTTTCAAGGGTATGGTTTATATGAAGATGCTGATTTCTCCTTAAGATTAGCAAAGCATGGAAGTGTTTATTTAAACACGAATGCGCAGTTAGCCCACTACCACGAGGCTTCGGAAGACCTAATCAGTACCATTACGGAAAAATGGTACTACGCAATGGCTGGTATGTTTGGAAAGTGAAATATCCAAACCCTAATTATAAAGCGCGAATGAAATGGCATGCTACCGCTTATCTGTTAACCCTAATCCGGTTTGTAAATGGGTTGACTTCAAATAAAAAACGAGAAGCCCTTACCGAAAGTTTCGGGAGAGTCGTAGGATGGTTATCTTTAGTTTTTAATCCACCAAAATTAGATTAATATTGCATGCCATGAACTTGTTCTCTCTTATCGCGTCAGATTATAAAAAATACAGCACTTACGGTGGTCATTTTTTTTCCATTTTCTTTTTTACTCAAGGGTTTTGGGCGGTGTTTCAATATAGAGTGGCGCACTGGTGTTATACATTGAAAGTTCCAGTTGTAAAACAGGTGCTTTTATTAGTCTGCTTGTTTTGGCAAAAATGCATTGAAATGTTAACAGGTATTTCTATACCTTATTCCGTCACTATAGGGCATTCCTTTTATATCGGACATTTTGGAGGCATTATTATTAATTCTAATAGTGTCATTGGAAATAATTGTAATATATCTCAAGGCGTCACCATTGGTGTTAGTGGGCGTGATGAGAAGCGAGGCGTTCCTATTATAGGAAATCATGTGTATATTGGTGCCAATGCGGTCATCGCTGGAAAAATAACTGTTGGTGATGCAGCGCTTGTTGGAGCAAATTCTTTAGTAATAGATTCTGTTGAGAGTGGTGTTACGGTGCTGGGTGTTCCGGCAAAAGTGATTAGTAATAACTCGTCTAAAGGCTATATCTAATGAAGTTTTTAGTTGTCACTAACGCACCTACATTAATACAAAAGGGACACTATTGTGCCTATGCACCTTATGTTAGGGAAATGGATGTTTGGACAGATTATGTTAAAGCATATAAACTGGTGTCTCCTAACCAGTATTCGCAAGAGTTACTAACGCTACCATTTAAAAAGCAACCGAATTGGTAGCTATTCCTAGTTTGCAGTTTAGCACTGTGAAACACATTTTGTTGAGTGTTTTTAAAATTCCGATGATAATTTTTAAACTGTATAAAGCAATGTTGTGGGCTGACCACATTCATTTGAGATGTCCAGGAAATATAGGATTATTAGGCTGTGTGCTACAGGTGGGCTTTCCTAATACACCTAAAACTGCAAAATATGCAGGAAATTGGGATCCAGGCGCACGGCAGCCCTTAAGCTATCGTATTCAAAAGTGGTTATTAAGCAATACGAGACTTACTAAAAACATGCAGGTATTGGTTTATGGCGATTGGCCGAATCAAACAAAAAACATCAAGCCCTTTTTTACAGCGACCTATAGAACGATAGAAATAGAATCCCATAGGACACGAGATTATAAGGGACTTTTAAAATTTGTGTTTGTCGGTAGTTTAGTTATTGGAAAACGCCCAAAATTAGCGATTGAAATTATAGAGCAACTACACAAGCAAGGAAGAAAAGTAGCTTTAGATTTATATGGAGAAGGTGTTTTAAGACCGGAACTGGAGCAGTATCTTGAGGCAAACAATTTGAATGCTTTGGTGACATTGAAAGGAAACCAAACAAAAGCCGTTTTAAAGCAAGCCTATAAGGATGCTCATTTTTCTATACTACCATCAAAATCTGAAGGTTGGCCCAAAGCCATTGCAGAAGCCATGTTTTTTGGAGCCATACCTATTGTTACCAAAATCTCGTGCTTACCTTTTATGTTAGACGGAGGAACTCGGGGAGTATTAATCGAACCGGAATTACAGGAGGCCGTAGATAAAATCAATCAAGCTTTAGAAAATGCAGAGACATTAAAAAAGATGTCTGAAGCAGCGCTAACTTGGTCACAGAAGTATACCTTAGATACCTTTGAATATGAAATAGCGACACTTTTGGAGGGTGAGTAGTGAATAGTGTGATTAGTGAGAAGTGAGAAGTGAGTAGTGAAAGGTAGGGCGTGAAAAGACATAGATTTGATATAAACAACCAACAACCAACAACCAATAACTAAAACAAGCGGTACATTGAGAGTTTTACAATTAATAGATTCATTACATCCCGGAGGCGCAGAACGCGTGGCAGTGAACATTGCAAATGCTTTGGCCACAAAGATTAATGCTTCTTATTTATGTGCGACTCGAGAGGAAGGATTGTTGAAGGCAAGTATAAGTGAAGCCGTAGGGTATCTCTTTTTAAACAAAACAAAAACGCTAGATTTTAAAGCCATTAGAAAACTTAATGATTTTATAAATCATAATAACATAGACATTATTCATGCACATTCTACCTCTTTTTTTCTAGCGGTATTACTTAAATTAGCTAATAAACGTCTTAAGATAGTATGGCATGACCATTATGGAGATAGTGAGTTTTTAGAAAAACGACCGTTTAAAATATTAAAAACCTGTTCTGCGTATTTTTCTCAAATTTTTAGTGTGAATAGGGCTTTGGCATCTTGGGCAAAAGAACATTTAAAGTGTAAAGAAGTCATGTATGTGCAAAATTTCGCGATCCAAGAGACTAGTAAAGCGATTACAAAATTAAAGGGAACTCCCGGGAAACAAATCATTCATCTCGCAAACCTAAGAGCACAAAAAGATCACATGACCTTATTAGAGGCTTTTAAAACCGTTCATACACAATATCCCAACTGGTCGTTACATTGCGTAGGGAAAGATTTTGGAGACGCCTATGCTTCTGCGATTCATCATAAAATAAAAGATTTAGCATTAGAGAATCACGTGTTTGTTTATGGTAGCTTACCGAGATATTTCTCAGGTTTTAAATCAAGGCACTATTGGCGTTTTGCCTTCAAAATCAGAAGGGCTACCCATCGCTTTATTAGAATATGGGTTAGCAGGTATGCCTGTAGTGGCAAGCGATGTTGGCGATTGCAAACAGGTTATTGAAAATGCGGGTTTAGGACAATTAATTCCTGCCGGAGACTCCTCTGCCTTAAGCCAGGCAATAATCAATTATATTTGCGATTTAGAATCAGCAAAAATAAGAGGACTACAATTAAAAGCACATGTTACGACGCGTTTTTCAGAACAAGTGGTGTCCAAAATAATTATAGATCAGTATCAGAAAATAAAATAAATGACAAGAACAGAGTACATCAATAAACAAATAAAACAATTGTTCAAACCATTATATGTTAGGTTGGCATTGCTGTTTATGATAATCTCTTATTTCTATAATTTACCAGTTATAAAATACAGTGTGCAGGGTGATAATGAATTGAGATTGTATGATGTTGCGGGTTTTGTTGTGCTTTATATTTTGTATAATAACTGGACGCTTATTTCTTTTTATATTCGTTCAAAAACCTACCTAAAACACATGCATACCTTTATTCTATGGTGTGCTTTTACTTTAATTTTCACGCTGTTGTTCAGCCTGTTTAAAGGCAGACCATTATGGTTTATTAAATCTGTTTTGTATTATTATCATATGGTGGTTTTCTTTTATACTGGTGTTTTAATTGCCATGTATTTAAGAGACCAATCAAAATATAAAGGGGTGGCCTCCATGGTTTTAATCTTGGCCATATTAGAAGCTGTTGTCGTATTCTTACAACATTACGGCTTTATACCATTTTTGTGGAATGCAGTCTATAAAGAGGCGTATGGCGGGTTTTTATCTCGGTACGCTGGGGCCTAACAAAATTGTTTTAGGCATGACCATGTTTATCTCCTTAGTTTACGCCATTGCTTTATTTATGCAAAAACAACTCAAAGTAAACAGGATACTCATCATAACTTGTATGGCAACCAGTTTAGCTGTTATTGGTATTTCACGGATCTAGAACCACTTATCTCGGCATTAATAATATTTACCTGTTATATTTTTATCATGAGAACCCGTAAATTCTTGGCGCTGTCTGTAGTCTTGTCATTAGTGGTAATTATAGCATTTTTTTTGAATTTAGAACTTATAGAAACCATTACGACAACCATAGAAAACCGCGTGCTTAATAAAGTTTCCAGTCCGAAGCCTTTAATCCTGGTAATGTTGATGTGGGACAGTTATATGAGGATTTGGGTGCAGGCAGAGACAGAATAGTCATTTTGTACTTAAAATATATTGCTGAAAATCCGTATGTCATACCAATAGGAATTGGGGTCAATAATAGATTATTAATTGGGGCTTCTGCTCATAATATTTACCTTAGTTTAATTAATGAAGTTGGACTTGTTGGGTTGTTTATTTATATAAAATGGCTCACGTCTTTTTTATATGTTAAATTTGGAAAAGCTACCGGACTTAAAAATGTTTTAAGCGGCTTAGTCTTTGCCATGATTGTGACTTTGTATTTTGGCGAACATTTATACCTTTATAGGTCTGTATTTACTATTTTAGGGTATTTTATACTCGTAACCGTATTATTAATTGCGCCTCGATATTATTTTAATCATGCAAAACCGAAATAACATAGCCGTGGTCATTCCTTATTATAATGCATCAAAACATATTGTTGCTGTATTAAATAAGCTACCCGATTTGGTGACAAAAGTCTATATTATAGATGACTGTAGTACTCAGCTTTTTCCTGAGCTCGCACTACAAGCTTTTAAAAATGTAGAATATATAAAGAGTGACCTCAATTTGGGTGTAGGTGGTGCTACAAAATTAGGATTTAAAAAAGCGATTACCGAGGGCATGACTATTGTTGTAAAAGTAGATGCCGATGATCAAATGGATACCTCTTATATTAAAGATTTGGTAACGCCTTTAATCGAAAATAAAGCAGGTTACGCCAAAGGCAATCGATTTAGAGATTTTAAAGCCTTAAGACAAATGCCTTTTGTTAGGAAAATGGGCAATTTAGGCTTGTCTTTTTTAACGAAAGCGGCCACGGGTTATTGGAATAATTTCGATCCCACCAATGGTTTTTTTGCGATTAAAGTAGACCTCTTAAAACAGCTTGATTTTAAGTCCATATCTAATCGTTATTATTTTGAAACCTCGTTAATCGCCCAATTGTACTTTCAAGACGCCATTATTAAAGATGTGTCGATGCCGGCTATTTATGGAGATGAAACGTCTAGTATGACCGTGTGGAAAATGCCATTTATTTTCTTACCTAAATTGATAAACACCTTTATTAAGCGCATTGTTAAATCTTATTTTCTTTACGATTTTAATATATCGTCTATTTATATATTAATAGGAACCCCTTTGTTTACTTTCGGAGTATTCTATGGGGTGTATAACTGGTGGTATTATTCCAGTCAATCCATTTTTGCGCCAACAGGAACCATCATGTTGGTGACTTTAACCATTATTATTGGTTTTCAATTGCTATTACAAGCCGTGCATTACGACATTACCAAAGCTCCTAAAGCAAATTAAATGCTAAAAACGGAAACCGAGACAACTCATTGTAGTTTGTGCAATAAATATAACAATCGCACTTGGGTTCTTTTTGGGGAATCTAAATACGAATTATAGTAGTTTGTCTTCTGATATTCAAAATATTATACCGATCGCTCAGAAATTTGACAATCCTGAGTTATTTAAAAATGACCTTTATCTCAATACTATAGATAATGTTAGGTATTACACGCCTTTCTATGTACAGTCGTTGCGTTTGCTTTCGAAATTTACGAATCAGGAGTATGTACAAGCGGTCAATGTCATGAATCTTGTCTGTCATTTTTTCTTTGGCGTTTTCTCGGTTTTTTCTTATCTATAAACTGGTCCCTAATTTCCGGATTGCCTTGCTCATGTCACTCTTGGTAAGAGGGGTCGTCCGGCTGCCAGGTTTAGAGATATGGGGCATTGCAGAGCTTTGGGCCATGATGCCCGTAACCTTGTATCTTACTTTTTTGCCTATTCCCTTTTTAATTTTAAAACCCTCATTTCGCAGACTTATTTTATCTGCTTTTTTAATAGGTTTAGTCTTTAATTTTCATCCCATAACTGGATTAGGCGGGATACTACTATATCTGTCGTTTATTATTTTATACGTAATTCTTTATAAGCAAAAAAAGGAAATAACCCTTAAAAATAGTATGGGTGTTCTACTGGCGTTGTTGTTGGGCATGCTGCCTTTTATTATAACATACTTTAGTAAAACCTCGAGCAGTATAACGTATGACATAAGTGCTTTTACACAAGCGTTTAATACAAGAATACCACAGTATTTTTCTGAGCCCATGACTTTTTTAAAACAATGGTTGCATTTTAAAACCTTATTATATGTCGTTCCAATTATCCTTTATTATGGTGTTTCCCGAAGGGATGAAGCTGCTCATAAACGTGCGAAAATTATAATTTTACTCACCTTAATTTTAATACTGTTACCCGCTATTAGTGTTTACATCGAACGCTTTATTAATAGTAGTCTAAAGTTAAATTTACGTCTGTCTTTTCAATTGATTAGAGCTCAAAAAATGGCTATTGTACCGTCCTTTTTTGCTATGGCCTATTTGCTTGAATACGTCAATGAGAGGCTAAAAAGCAAATGGGTTTTACCAGTACTGGTTTCTGTTCAGGTCTCTATATTGGTGATTAGTAAACAGCCTGTTTTTAATTCTATCCCTTATATTGGTGACGATATTACCAGGTTTGTGCTTCCTAATAATTTAAGTTTTGGAAGTCTTAATTACCCTAAAAAATTAGACGTCGATTATATGGCAGATTATATTGCAGTAAATACACCACAAAACGCACTCATCTATGGCAGTCATCACTACAGAGGCGCTTCAAAACGATCCGTGATATTAGATTCAAAAGGAGCCTCGATGCTTATTGAAGGGAATCCACTACAATTTATTGAAGCCGAGCTCATCAGAAAAAATTAGCCAATGCGAAAACAATACCCGATAAAATTCATGTTCTTAAAGCTTTAGGGGTCAATTATGTGGTAACCAGACATGTTGGTTATGCTTCACAATTAACACCAGTACATACCGAAGGCAGTTTGTCACTTTATAAATTGTAAATACACGAAATGAAAAATCTGCTGTATATAGGGAATATGCTTTCGCAAACAGGGAAAACGGTAACTACTATTGAAACCCTTAGCGTGGCATTATTAGCCGAAGGATTTCAGGTAACATCGGTGTCTAGGCAATCGAATAAAGTATTACGTTTATTAGAAATGCTATTTGCTATTTTGAAAGCCACAGGAAAAACAGATTATGTTTTAATAGATACCTATAGCACCCAAAATTTTTACTATGCCTATCTATGTAGTCAATTATGTCGTTTTCTGAATTTGAAATACATTCCCATACTGCATGGTGGGAATCTGCCAAATCGCTTAAAAAACAATCCGAAATTAAGCACAGCCATTTTTAAAAATGCACATATTAACATAGCGCCTTCTAACTATACAAAATCTCATTTTGAAGCCTTCGGATTCCATAATATTAAAATCATACCCAATGCGATCACAATAGATACTTATGCCTTTGAGGAGCGCCAATTCGAAAAGGTCAAGTTGCTTTGGGTTCGTTCGTTTTCCAAAATATACCACCCCCAATTGGCTGTAGACGTGCTTTACGGTTTAAGGAAAAAGGGTGTAAATGCCACGCTTTGTATGGTTGGTCCTGACAATGATGGAAGCTTAGAAAAAACAAAACACTATGCCTTCAGCTTAGGAGTAGATGTTACATTCACTGGGAAGTTATCTAAAATAGAATGGATAACCTTAGCTAAAAACTACACTTATTTTATTAATACAACCAATTTTGATAATATGCCTGTTAGCGTTATTGAAGCCATGGCTTTAGGATTACCCGTAATTTCTACTCAGGTTGGCGGGTTACCTTATTTAATTGATGATCGTAAAACTGGAATTTTAGTGGAACCAAATAATGCGACGGCCTTTATAGAGGCCATAATGGAACTTAAAAATAATCCTAAGGAAACCAACAAATTAGTTATAAATGCAAAACGTGAGGTGCAACGTTTTGATTGGAATTCTGTTAAGACCTTGTGGATTAGTGTCTTAAAATAATATCTTGCAAAACCTAGATTAGTTGCTATCTTTACGGTATGAGTAACAAACTAACAAAGCATGTCTAACTCAAAAATTCATTTTGAAATTTCAGAACGAAAAGTTCTTTTACGGCTTTTCGATTTGTTGTTTATTGGCTTGGCGCTCTATGGTTTAAGTCATATCTCAGGCTTTGATTATTTTAGAATTGATGAACAAAATTGGAGATGGTTCGTGGTTTTAGTCATTTATATTATGGTTTTTGGAACCATTTTTGAATTGTATGATTTACAAAAATCAAGTAAGTTAGAAACCGTTACAGGGACTATTATTCTTACGGTATCTGTGACGGTTTTGGTTTATCTATTAACACCCTATTATACACCTTCTTTACCTGAAAATCGTATCCAAATTCTCTATTTTTATTTAGCAATATTGGTGGGTTTATTGGTATGGCGTATAACCTATATTAATGTGATAGCCTCCCCAAGGTTTTACAAAAGGGTGTTATTAATTGGAGAAACCTCAAATATTGAGACTATAATCGCCTCCTTAAAACTGGCAGACCCTAATTATCAAATCATTGGTTTTATTAATTGTGAAGATGAAAAAGAAGCCCCTGTAAATTTAAAATCCGTTAAAAAATTTGAACAAGACGACATATATCATGTGATTCAAACCGAGAGTATTAATGAAATTGTCGTTGCCCTATATAACTCTGATCCCATTACCTCTTCTGTTTATGTAAATTTAATTTCGTTATTAGAGCGTGGTGTTACTATTCGAGAGTATACACAAGTTTATGAAGAGATGGCTTATCGTGTTCCGGTGCAGTTTATTGGTAAAGATTTTTATAAATTCTTCCCTTTTAGTAAGCAAAATAAAAATAAGCTGTATTTAGCTTACAGAAGAATTTTTGATGTCATATTATCGCTTTTCGGTATACTGGTAGGGCTATTACTCTTACCATTCATTTTAATTGGTAATCTTTTAGGAAATAGAGGCGCCCTTTTATATACACAGCAAAGGGTTGGTAAAAACGGAAACACGTTCACCATCTATAAATATAGAAGCATGGTTACCAATGCCGAAGCGCATGGCGCTGTTTGGGCAGAAAAAAATGATAGTCGTGTTACTAAATTTGGACGCTTTTTAAGAGTCTCTAGACTCGATGAATTACCTCAGTTTATTAATATTCTTAAAGGAGAAATGAGTCTTATTGGGCCAAGACCAGAGCGGCCTGTATTTGTAAATGAGCTATCACAAATTATTCCTTTTTATCATACCAGGCATATTGTAAAACCGGGATTAACAGGTTGGGCCCAGGTAAAAGCGCGTTACGGTTCTAGTGTGGATGATAGCTTAGTGAAACTTCAATATGATTTATATTATATTAAACACCGCAGTTTTATATTGGACTTTAATATTATTATAAAAACCTTAAGCACGATTATTTTCTTTCGAGGCCAGTAATTTAGTCTCCGGTCTTTAGTTTTAAGTCTTTTGTGTGACAGCGTTACGGTATGTATAGTATCTTTTTAAGCGCTGTATACCTTTTTATCAAACCGCAGGAGATATAAGTATCTAAAGAATAACGCAATCAAGAAAGGAATCAAGGCAAAAGAAAAGCCTTGTACACCAACAATCCAGTGTAGCGTCATTAAAACCAACAAGATTATTAATAATTTTATAAATCCAATGTACCACCGTTTTGGCACTGTTTTAGTCGCTTGATAAATGATAATTAGATTTAAAGGAAAGGCCCAAAGTACATTATAATTATTGGCGGTAGCCGTGTGATCTGTAGCAAACCAAAGTAAAAATAGTAAAGTTCCTATGCTTCCTGTAATGGTATAAATAGCTACATCCAACCATTTTGTACGGGTATCTTTTTTATAATCGTTATAGGTTATCCAAAGGATCAATAATCCTATGACAGTGAAGGCAAATAATGGGCTTAAGAAAAAGCTGTTTTTTGTCGTCTCCGGTCTCGCCTCATAAATGGTATGAGTGTTCTTAACTAAAGGTTTTCCGAATCTGTAAAGCTTGCTTCTTCAAAAAACTGAAAGATGTATTCGGTAAAAACATGTAGTTTCTTGGTTCTGCTTTTTGATCTATAACAGAGCCTAAGGCCACATTAATACCAAAATGCCCCCAGGAGTTCCAATGAATATTAGTGTTAATAAGCTGTCTAAAACTTTCGGCTTTATAAGTTTTAGGTGTTTTGTAATTTATATTAGAATGTAAAACGGCTTCAGTAACATCGCGCATTTTTGTAGCACAATTATCGTAGAAAAAATCATAAGCGTAAATTTTATTTTCGGGCTTAGCATTATTAATGAGAAAGCTAAATAAGGCCCGTTTTTGGTCTTTTGTTAAGTTTAAAACTTGCTCTTTAATACTTCTATTTTGCCAAATATACAGGTCAACAAAGCGTTTATACGTATTGCTACCTAAATAATAATCTAATTTACCTTTCGCGAAATTTAAATAAAAATTAGGGGCGTTAAAGTCAAACATACCATAATTGTAAACGATGTCTATAGTGCCGGTACGTACTCTAAAAGCACTATGACCAAAGGAATCATTTAATAATTTCCCAGGTCCCATGGTAAGCACACTTATCTCAGCATCCTCAGATAAATTTGGGTTCGGGCAGATACAGAAAGTAACATTAAGAAAGAGAACAGGAATAAATAAAACTTCATAAGTTAAAAAAGAGTTTATCTGAATGCGCTAAAATCAAGTTTTACCGAAAACACATTGGAATACAAAGCGATGCTCTGGTCTCCAATATCTGTAAAGGCATAGTCTATTTGAATGCCATTGTATTTAAAACCAACACCAAAACTAGGCTGAAAGCTCAAACGTTCTGAATTATCAATTTGTAGTTCATTTTGAAAATTCCCTACCCCAGTTCTAAGAAATATCATATCTATATAGGCAAATTCAAAGCCTAAAGCGGGATTGATACTTGCAGAAGCGGTTGATATTAAATCGTTATTTTGTTCAAAACGGACGTTTAAATCTAATTCAGCACGTAGCGCATAATCATAATGAAAAGTGTAACTTTTAGAAAGACCTAATTGTAGTTTAGGAATCGTAATTTCGGATGATTCTCGTAATTCTTGATTTTGCCCTTCTATAGCATTTTGAATTCGGCAAAAGCGGTTTTGTCATAACTCCAGGAATTAAAAGTCGTGGTAATGTCGCGAGCCATCAAACCAAACTTCCAGTTATTCTTTGTTTCAAATTGTATCGCAGCATCTAAACCAAACCCCCAAGAATTAGCAAAATCACCAATAATACGTCGAATAACTTTGGCATTTACCCCATAATTTAAACCTTGTAGCGGTAGCTTTCGGCATAAGAAAAGGTTAAACCATAATCTGCTGTCGAAAATAATCGAATACGATCGTAATTCACATTCCCCTGGTCGTCAATGAGCTCGGTGGTGTCTAAAATATCATCAACTGCAAAACGTATTAAGGACAAGCCAATAGCGCTTCTGTCGTCTAGAGGCATGGCGTAGGCTGCATAATCGTAATTCGCAATATTAGCAAAATAACTGGAGTGCATTAAGGCGAGTTGTTTGTCTTCTACATGTACTAGTCCTGCAGGGTTCCAATACCCAGCGTTAACATCATTCGAGCTAGCGCTTACGGCATTACTCATCCCCAACGCGGCAGCATCAACACCTATATTCATAAATTCATTAGAATATTTCGTTTGTGCGGCAAGCGTGAGTGACACAGCGGTGAAAGCTAGTGTAAAAAGTAGTCTCAAAGGCAATTTTTTTACAAAGATGATATAATTTTTCTATATATTAAACTGCAATTGAAATACAATATTGTTTAATATTAGGATTAGACGAAAATACTTTGTTATTTTTACAAAAAAAACTTAGGCATGCAAATAAAAAAATACATTCCAAATGGGATTACCCTACTTAACTTGTTGTGTGGGAGTATCGCCGTTATTTTTGCAGTAAACAATCATTTCGTGACCGCTGCGTTATTTGTTTTTTTTGGAATTTTCTTTGATTTTTTTGATGGGCTTTTAGCACGTAAATTGGATGTGCAAAGTGATCTAGGTTTGCAATTAGACTCTTTGGCAGATATGGTTACTAGTGGCCTGGTTCCTGGAATAATCCTGTACAAACTATTGGCCTTATCTAGTGATTCTCCTGCCATTGGCAGTACTACAGAATGGAGTGAAACCATGGAGTGGTCTCGGATTTGAAATCTCATGGCTACCTATTATCGGGTTGTTTGTCACTTTAGCCTCTGCTTATCGATTAGCTAAGTTTAATCTGGATGAAGAGCAGCAAACCTATTTTAAAGGTTTACCAACACCAGCAAACACCTTACTTATTATGTCATTGCCCTTGATATTGGAGTTTCAGAACAATGATATCATTAATCAGATTATTTTAAACCAATGGTTTTTAATTGCCTTAACTATTTTAAGTTGTTATTTACTAAATGCCAATATCAAATTATTTGCACTCAAGTTTAAAGACTATAGTTTTAAAAATAATGCGATGCGATATGTCTTTATTATGCTAAGTGTCGTGCTTTTAATTGTCCTTCAATTTGCGGCAATTCCTGTTATTATTTTAGTTTATATTTTACTCTCACTACTTTCAAAATAATTCATAATTTCAAATAATTTATACCCATGGCTGAAATCATTTTCACTCTTTTAATGCTCGTGATGTTACAAGCAGTTTTAGGATTTGATAACCTGTTATACATTTC
The DNA here is from genome assembly GCF_026625145.1 of Lacinutrix neustonica. Taxonomy (GTDB): domain Bacteria; phylum Bacteroidota; class Bacteroidia; order Flavobacteriales; family Flavobacteriaceae; genus Lacinutrix; species Lacinutrix neustonica. The sequence goes on from NZ_CP113088.1 coordinate 3,567,215, forward strand.
CTTAGAATCTAAAAAAGCACCACAATCTGAACAAAAAAGGGTAAGGAAAGTAGGCATACTCATTGCTATTGTTTTAAGAATTATACTTTTATTCGTTTTAGTTTCTGTCATTGATTTTTTTCAAGAACCTTTCTCCTGGTTAACGGGTAAAATAGAGGATGTCTTTGAATTTGCATTTAACGGGCACAGCTTAATTGTTTTAGCTGGTGGCGCTTTTATTATTTATACTGCAATTAAAGAGATATGGCATATGATTGCTGTTCCAAATTTAGATCATAATGTAGCAGGAGATGCAAAAAGAACCAAATCTGCGAATGCGGTAATTACAAGTATTGTAGTCATGAATTTAGTGTTTTCTTTCGATTCTATCTTGGCAGCAATAGGCTTAACCAGTGAAATTGAAAATGAGACAACAGCCTTTATTGTTATGGCTATTGCTATTGTTCTTAGCGGATTATTCATGTTGTTAATGGCAGATAAAATTTCGGTATTCTTAGCTAAAAATAGAATGTATGAAGTGTTAGGGCTGTTTATTCTATTTATTGTAGGCATTATGTTAATCACCGAAGGTGGGCATTTAGCACATTTAAGAATTTTCGGTAACGAAATTGTACCCATGAGCAAAACAACATTTTATTTCGTTATTGTAATATTAGTTATTACAGACATTGTTCAAGGCCGTTATCAAAGGAAATTGATAGCCGAAAGTAAAGAGGCGCTAGACAATACAAAAAAGAGCGATGTCATATAAAAGCAGGTAAAAAATATTAGATGAAAGACCTCAAATTTCCCATCCACTTTAGTTTTAAAATTAACACTTTAGCGAACGATTTTACAGCTAAGGACGCTAATGGAAGGACCGTAGCCTACGTCAAACAAAAACTATTTAAACTCAAGGAAGCGATCACAATTTATTCTGATGAAAATAAAACACGTGTAGATTATACGATTGCAGCAAATCAATGGCTGGATTTTTCTGCAGCCTATGCGTTTAAAGATGCCGGAGGGACGAATATTGGTAAAGTAGCCGGAAAAGGTTGGTCTTCTATTTGGAAAGCGAATTACGAAATTATAGATCAAAACGATAAATTACAATATCGAGTTAGTGAAAATAATCCTTGGGTTAAAGTACTAGATTCTGTAGTGGGCGAAATACCTATTTTAGGTTTTTTTACAGGCTATATGTTTCATCCCACGTATAATGTCACGAATCTAAGAGGCGAAGCGATTGTAAAACTCAAAAAGCAACCTTCTTTTTTTGGTAAAGAGTTCAAACTCGAATTAGTAAAACCCATCGATAATAATGATGATGAACGCATTATATTAGGTTTAATGATGTTGATTTTATTAGAGAGACGAAGAGGTTAATTAAGCAAACAAAAAGGCGGTGTTTTTCTTATCGTACAGAAATTCAAACAGCTAAAATAGTAAAAGTTTCCGTCAATCGATATCTATAGGTGTCAGGAATAAAAAGAGATGACTACGTTACTTACAGGCTATTAGAAATCTATTTTTTTCTTCCTAAGCTCAAAGTTCTGCCCTAAATAAACCTTACGTACCATTTCATCTTCAGCCAATTCTTCAGGAACACCCGCTTTTAAAATACCACCTTCAAACATTAAGTACGTGCGGTCTGTAATGGCTAAAGTCTCCTGTACATTATGATCTGTAATTAAAATACCAATGTTCTTTTTTGCTAAACGGGCAATAATGCGCTGGATATCTTCTACTGCCACAGGATCTACTCCTGCAAAGGGTTCGTCTAATAAAATAAAGTTTGGATCTGTTGCCAGGGCACGTGCTATTTCAGTACGCCGGCGCTCTCCACCGGAAAGTAAATCTCCACGGTTTTTTCGTATGTGCCCTAAACTGAATTCTTCAATAAGCGTTTCCATTTTATGCAATTGCTCTTTTTTACTCAGTTTTGTTAATTGGAGGACACTCAAAATATTATCTTCAATACTCAGTTTTCTAAACACTGAAGCTTCTTGTGCCAAATAGCCAATACCGTTTTGAGCACGCTTGTACATGGGATATTTCGTAATATTAGTCCCCTCTAAATGAATCGTACCTCCATTAGGTTTTATTAAGCCTACAATCATGTAAAACGACGTGGTTTTACCTGCACCATTTGGTCCCAGTAAACCAACAATTTCTCCAGTGTTAACTTCTAGAGACACGTCTTTTACAACTTTTCGTCCGTTATAGGACTTCATTAAATGTTCGGCTTTGAGTTTCATTGGTATATTATGATGAGGCTTAAAAATAGTAAAATTGCCAGTACTTCTAGAATTAAGCCATTAATTTATAGAAAGTTTAACTTTGAGTTTCTAATGCGTCCCAATATTCATAAGCACGACGTAAATGAGGAATCACAATGGTACCACCAATTAAAGTAGCAATACCAAGGGTTTCAACAACCTGTTCCTTAGGTACTCCCGCCTTATAAGACGCTTCTAAGTGGTATTTTATACAATCATCACACCTCAGTACGGTAGAGGCTACCAAACCAAGTAACTCCTTAGTTTTTACATCCAAAGCACCTGCAGCAAAGGCGTTCGTATCCAAATTAAAAATTCGTTTAATGATTTTGTTATTATCTGCTAATATTTTATCGTTCATTTTTGAACGGTAGTCATTAAATTCTTTAACGAGTTCTGACATCTTTTTTTAGTTTGCGTTCTTGATTTTTAATTACAATTTTTGAAATATGAATACTAATTTCATATAGTAGAAGCACTGGAATAGCGACTATAATCTGACTGGCAACATCCGGAGGTGTAATAATGGCTGAAAGAATAAGTACAATTACCAAAGCAAATTTTCTGTATTTTCTTAGAGTGTGTGGTGTTACCAACCCTATCTTAGTTAAAAAGTAGATGACTATAGGGAGCTCAAAAATAAAACCGAGACGCTAAGGCTGTGGAACGCACTAAGCCAATGTATGAACTAATATCAATTTGATTGTCTACCACTTCGGAGATGTTATAGTTCGCTAAAAAGTTTATGGACAAGGGACAGATAACATAATAACCAAAAAGAACACCAATAAAGAATAAGAGGGATGAAGCGATAATAAATCCGCGAGAATGTTTACGTTCATCGTCGTGTAATCCAGGACTAATAAATTTCCGAATTGATAAATAACGTATGGAAAGGCAATAACAAACCCTGCAGTTATCGAAGTCCAAATATCTGCCGAGAATTGTCCCGCCATTGTTCTACTTTGAATAATCATAGGCAATTCTTCTCCACAAAACGTACTATCAATATCAAAAAACTGAGCCGTTTTGCATAAGAACCGATACGTGGGAAAACTCATGTCTAGAGGCGCAAAAATAATGAGTCTAAAAAGTGTTCTACTAAATATAAAAGCGATAGTCCCCACAATAACAATGGCGAGTGTCGAACGTATTAAATGCCACCTTAAATCTTCTAGATGATCTAAAAAAGACATCTCATTTAAATTCTTTTTTGCCATTAAATAATGCCTTCTTTAATTAAATCGTGTAAGTGAACAACGCCTGCGTAGTCCCCGTCTTTTTCAACCAATAGTTGAGATATGCCAAATTTCTCCATAACTTCCATAGCATCAACAGCCATGGCATCTTCAGCAATACTTTTAGGGTTACTACTCATAATATCTTTGGCTTTTAAGCCCGAAAAACTATCTGCTTTAGATAGCATACGCCTTAAGTCACCATCTGTGATGATACCTACAATTTTATTGTTTTCTACAACAGCTGTTACGCCTAACATGCTTTCAGTAATCTCCATGATGACCTGCTTTACATCTGTTTCTAAGTGTACTTTCGGTTTTTTATTTACCGAAGACATGTCTTGTACTCGTAAATATAATTTTTTGCCTAAAGCGCCTCCAGGATGGTACTTAGCAAAATCTTTACTTGAAAAACCACGTAAATCTAAAAGGCAAACGGCTAATGCATCACCAATGACTAATTGAGCGGTCGTGCTCGTAGTAGGCGCTAAATTATTTGGGCAGGCTTCTTTAGCAACATAGGTATTTAACACATAATCTGCTTGTGTCCCTAAAAAAGAATCCTTGCTACCCGTAATGGCAATCATTTTGTTTTTTGCACTTTTAATTAGCGGAACAAGTACTTTAATCTCAGGAGTATTTCCACTTTTAGAGATACAAATAACGACGTCATCTTCTAAAATCAAACCCAAATCACCGTGAATGGCATCTGCGGCGTGCATAAATACTGCTGGAGTTCCAGTGGAATTTAAAGTGGCGACAATTTTAGTGGCAATAATGGCACTTTTACCAATACCGGTAATGATGACCCTCCCTTTAGAATGGTAGATAAGTTCAACAGCGTCAGCAAAATCGGCATCAAGTAATGTGGCTAAGTTTCCAATAGAAACACTTTCTAGGGCTATGGTTTCTCTTGCAATATTTAAAATAGAATCTTTAGTATTCAAAATATATCATTTATTAATTAGGATGCATTTAAAAGAATTTGTTATCTTTAAATATTGCACAAAAATCCTTCTGTGTTATTGTTTTTGCATTACTGCAAATTTAACTAAAAAATAAAACGGAAATAAGGATTACGCCTTTAAATATTGTTGATGATTTTAAACGTGCATTTAAAAGAAGAAGTAAATAACTAATCTCCTTTATCATAAAGTGAAAAGTAATATAAGTGCTGCCCTAAAAAAATATTTTGGATTTAGCGAATTCAAAGGCCTACAAGAACCTGTCATAGAAAGTATTTTAGCGAAACAAAATACCTTTGTTATCATGCCTACTGGAGGCGGAAAATCCATGTGCTATCAATTGCCTGCTTTAATGCAGGAAGGTACGGCTATTGTGGTGTCTCCATTAATTGCATTAATGAAAAATCAGGTCGATGCTATTCGTGGTGTCTCTAATGAAAATGGTATTGCTCACGTGCTGAATTCTTCATTAAATAAAACAGAAATAAAACAAGTTAAAGAAGATATCACCAATGGTATTACCAAACTATTATATGTCGCTCCGTAATCATTAACTAAAGAAGAAAATGTTGAGTTTTTAAGAACCGTCACCATTTCTTTTATGGCTGTAGATGAGGCTCACTGTATTAGTGAATGGGGTCATGATTTTAGACCCGAGTATAGAAACTTAAGAACGATTATTAAACGTATTGGAGATGATATTCCCATTATTGGTTTAACAGCGACAGCGACTCCAAAAGTACAGGAGGATATTTTGAAGAATCTTGGGATCACTGATGCAACCACCTTTAAGGCTTCTTTTAATCGACCTAATTTATACTATGAAATTCGTTCGAAAACAAAAGATGTCGATTCTGATATTATTCGTTTTATCAAACAAAATGAGGGCAAAACAGGTATTGTATATTGTTTAAGCCGCAAACGTGTGGAAGAACTCTCTCAGGTGTTACAGGTCAATGGCATAAAAGCCTTACCCTATCATGCGGGTCTAGACTCAAAAACCGAGAGCAAAACATCAAGACATGTTTCTTATGGAAGATATTGATGTTGTAGTGGCAACTATTGCTTTTGGTATGGGAATAGATAAACCAGATGTTCGTTTTGTTATTCACCATGATATTCCAAAAAGTATAGAGAGTTATTATCAGGAAACCGGCCGTGCAGGAAGGGATGGCGGTGAAGGGCATTGTTTGGCTTACTACGCTTATAAAGATATAGAAAAATTAGAAAAATTTATGTCCGGAAAGCCTGTTGCAGAACAGGAAATAGGCCAAGCTTTATTGCAAGAAGTTGTTGCTTTTTGCGAAACATCCATGTCCCGACGTAAATTTATTTTACATTATTTTGGTGAAGCATTTGATAATGAAACGGGTGATGGTGGTGATATGGATGATAACATGCGTTACCCTAAAAAACAACATGAAGCTCAAGACGATGCATACCTTCTAATAGATATTGTTAATCTAACGAATGAGAAGTATAAGTCTAAAGATTTAGTAAGCGTAATAACTGGTAATGTAAACGCCATGATTAGCTCCCACAAAACAGACGAGCAGCCCTTTTTTGGAAAAGGGAAAGCTAAGGATAAGCGCTATTGGATGGCATTATTGCGCCAAGTATTAGTTGCGGGTTATTTAAAAAAAGACATTGAAACTTATGGTGTGGTTAAATTGACTGCTGCTGGAAAAGGCTATCTTAAAAAGCCAACATCATTTATGATGACCGAAGATCATGCCTTTGATGGCGTACAAGATGATAGCATTGTTTCAGCCTCTAAAGGCGGTGCTGTCGTTGATAAAACGTTAATGAAATTATTAAAAGATTTACGGAAGTCTAATGCAAAGAAATTAGGGATCCCACCATTTGTTATTTTTCAAGACCCTTCGCTAGAGGATATGGCCTTAAAATATCCAGTTTCTATTGAGGAACTCTATAATATTCATGGAGTTGGAGAAGGTAAAGCGAAAAAGTACGGAAAGGATTTTGCAGCTTTAATTGCTAAGTATGTAGAGGAAAACGAAATCATTAGACCAGATGATTATATTGTAAAATCTACAGGAACCAATTCGGTTTAAAATTATACATCATTCAGAATGTAGATAGAAAGTTACCCCTTTCTGATATTGCTGCGTCTAAAGGCATGGAAATGCCACAGCTCATTAAAGAAATGGAGGCGATTGTGTTTTACGGGACTAAACTGGATATCAACTATTCTGTTGATGAGCTTTTAGATGAAGACCAACAAGAAGAGCTTCATGATTATTTTATGGAAAGTGAAACCGATAAAATAGATGTTGCTATTGATGAGTTTGACGGGGATTATGATGACGAGGAATTGCGTTTATATCGTATAAAGTTCATTAGCGAAGTGGCCAATTAGCCTTCGCTATTATAAACTGAAAAAATAATTTTATGGTTCTTAACAGTTAACGTGAGTTGGTCGATGGTTGATTTCTTAATTTTTTCAACAGTCGCTTGGTCAATTTCAAAATCGATTTTTGTCACGAAGCCTTTAAAACTGGTAGCAGCCTCTGATTCAAACTCCGGCATATCCACATCTAAATCAAACGTGTAATCTTGACCTTCAATAAGTAATGAAGCACCCGCTTTAGTTTTAATTTTGAACGCGCCAACAATTAACGTTTGAAGAAAGTAGTAGCCGCCAAGCTCGTTATATCCAACATAAATGATGTTGCGTTCTGAAACCCCAAAAGGTTCATCGTCACTTTCATTAATAATGGTTTCAATATAATTAGCGTCAAGTGGTTCCTGCGCCTGATCTTTAGTGGTGCCAAAAAGGTTAGTAAATATGCCCATAGGTTTTTTAAAAGTTGCTCAAATCTATGAAAATAATATTGAATACAATTTAATATAAGCACCGTAAAAAACTTCTAGCATCAAACTTCTAACATTTTAATAGAGTTCACTATCTTTGCACCTCATTAAAAAACAAGACAATGCAAGACGGTTTATACGCAAAATTCAACACTAATAAAGGGACTATTTTAGTTAATTTAGAATTTGAAAAAGCACCAGGAACAGTGGGTAATTTTGTTGCTTTAGCAGAAGGCAACATGGAAAATTCAGTAAAATCACAGGGGACGCCTTATTATGATGGATTAAAATTTCATAGAGTTATTCCAGATTTTATGATTCAAGGGGGGTGTCCTCAAGGTACGGGAACAGGAGATCCAGGGTACAAATTTGATGATGAATTTCATCCTGATTTAAAGCATGACGGACCAGGTGTTTTGTCTATGGCAAATGCAGGACCAGGAACTAATGGAAGTCAATTTTTTATCACGCATATTGCGACAGATTGGTTAGATGGCAATCACACTGTTTTTGGTCAGGTAATTGAAGGACAAGAGGTTGTTGATGCTATTGCACAAGGCGATGAAATTAAAACTTTAGAAATCGTTAGAGAAGGAGAAGCAGCCAAAAAATTTAATGCCATAGAAGCTTTTAGAGCTTTTGAAGGGGCGAGAGAAAAGAGAATGGCAGAGGAAAAAGCAGCAAAAGCTGCTGAACTTGATAAATATGCTGCAGGATTTGAGCAAACAGAAAGTGGTTTGCGTTATCAAATTATTCAAAAAGGAGATGGTGTAAAAGCAGAAAAGGGAAAAACTGTATCTGTACACTATAAAGGAACGTTAACCGATGGTACCGTTTTCGATTCATCATACAAGCGTAATGCGCCAATTGATTTCCCATTGGGTATGGGACAAGTGATCGCTGGATGGGATGAAGGCGTCGCCTTATTAAAAGTAGGTGACAAAGCACGTTTTGTGATACCTAGTGAGTTAGGATATGGGTCTAGAGGAGCAGGTGGTGTCATTCCTGCAGATGCAACACTTATATTTGATGTTGAATTGGTCGATGTAAAGTAAGCAGAGAACCATTTTTTATTAAAAAAATGTGTGAATCGCTTATGCCCACGCAGGTGGGTATCCCAACAAAGGCTATTGAGAGAACCATTTTTTATTAAAAAAATGTGTGAATCGCTTATGCCCACGCAGGTGGGTATCCCAACAAAGGCTATTGAGAGAACCATTTTTTATTAAAAAAATGTGTGAATCGCTTATGCCCACGCAGGTGGGTATCCCAACAAAGGCTATTGAGAGAACCATTTTTTATTAAAAAAATGTGTGAATCGCTTATGCCCACGCAGGTGGGTATCCCAACAAAGGCTATTGAGAGAACCATTTTTTATTAAAAAAATGTGTGAATCGCTTATGCCCACGCAGGTGGGTATCCCAACAAAGGCTATTGAGAGAACCATTTTTTATTAAAAAAATGTGTGAATCGCTTATGCCCACGCAGGTGGGTATCCCAACAAAGGCTATTGAGAGAACCATTTTTTATTAAAGAAATGTGTGAATCGCTTATGCCCACGCAGGTGGGTATCCCAACAAAGGCTATTGAGAGAACCATTTTTTATTAAAGAAATGTGTGAATCGCTTATGCCCACGCAGGTGGGTATCCCAACAAAGGCTATTGAGAGAACCATTTTTTATTAAAGAAATGTGTGAATCGCTTATGCCCACGCAGGTGGGTATCCTTATAAAGGTTACTAGTAGAACCATTTTCTATGAAAAGTAAATCGACAAGGGTACTTCATTCTCACAAAAAGGAGTGTCACTGACTTAAAGTGATCCCTAGTGTAACAAAAATAAGTTTAAAACGTCTCATATTTATGAGGCGTTTTTTTTTGCCATTTTAGTATCTTAATCATCAACCAAAATCATTATGAAAACCAATTTTGTTTTACTTTTCACTTTCTTATTTGTCTTTTTTAGCTGTTCCAAAAATGTGGAATATACGCCGGAGTTTATTAAAGAAACTACCGGGCGTTATCTATTTACTCCGGACGAAGTTATAGAAGTCTATTTTAAAAATGAAACACTGTTTTTAATATGGCGGGGTAATGAAAAGATAGAGCCAATACTGTTAGGAGCGAATGTGTTTTTTGTAAAAGAACTTAATAAGAAAATGCATTTTGTGACCCATCCGGAAACGCGGTCACACTACCTTTCTGTTATTTCAGAAGACGAGAAAACAATTACTTACGATTATATTAAATTAGCCGATTCTGTCCAAGTACCAAGTGTATACTTAAAGAATAAACAGTATGACGAGGCTCTAAAAGGGTACTTAAATATTCAAAAAGAAGACTCCACCAGTACCTTTTTAAATGAGCATGCCTTTAATAGATTTGGATATCAACAACTGCGTGAAGCGCATTATAAGGATGCCATAGAAATTTTTAAAATAAATGTGGCATTACATCCTACAAGTGATAATGTCTATGATAGTTTAGCAGATGCTTATGCCCGTAGTGGTGATAGTTTGCAAGCCTATGAAAATTATAAAAAAGCTTTAGACTATAATACAGGAAATACAAGAGCCAAGCGATTTGTTGAAGCATACGATAAAAAGTAACGCTTGTCTTTTTAGCCATACATAAAACGTAGAGCTGTGAAATGGAACGCGTGTTCTAATTTTGCTTTTAATTAGGGGAGTGCTGACTTGTGATTTTTCTATGCTGATGAGCATACTTTGAACTACAAATATTAAATTTACACGAGGGCTCAAGTATGAGACCAGGTTATGAATAAATAAGTTATGCTTTATATCAAATTTTGAGTTTTCATTAAAAGTAGATCAATTATTAAAACACTTCTAAGCCCTATCATTAAAATTAAAAAAATATAATGAAGTTTCTAAGTATTAAGCCATCGTGGCTTTTCTTTATCATCCCCATTGGCCTTTTTATTTTTGTAATCATTCCGAAGTGCAAACAAAATATGTAAGGCATCAGAGTCATATGGTAGCTCTAGAACAAGACATTTTTACCTTAGACTCACTAAAACAACTAACAGCCCCTCAAATTAAAGATACACACACGATAAAAAAATTAGAGATTACGGTACCTATTCATAAAGCAGCATATGAGAGAACGGTTTTCTTATATTATAAAACAGGAGGCATGTTGCTTGTTTTATTTTTTATGGGGAGCAGTATGGTTCTCTTTAACTATATCTCTAATAAAAGGAAATTAGATTCTAAAAACAAAAAGGTCGATTTCACTTTTGACGACCCTGATAACGATGCCATTGGACAACGCATATCTTGGGTTGGTATCGAGGGATCTGCCAGCAATTTTGCTAGCGAAACATTGAAGAAAACGAGACATGGTTATAAGATAACTTCAAGTGCTTTAACACGGGTTTTCGCTTGGAGTTTTTTCCTAATAGGACTTAATTACGTAGTGCTTTCATATGTAAAATACTATCAAATTTCTGAGGTGTCATTTAACCTCATGAAATTAGGTAAAATCTTTTTTACGTCTCGGTGGCCCGTTCTTATTAATAGGTGTTATTCTGATTCTTATGTTTTCGCCAAAAGCACAGATGAATGTGCGAAAAAGGAACATTAGTATTGATGGAAAAATCCTATCTTTTCATCAAATATATGCCTTACAATTATTAGAAAAATTTGTCGAAGGTCAGTCATCCGGAAGTTATTTTAGTTATGAATTAAATCTAATTACAAAACAGGGAGCGCGCCATAATTTATTAAATCATGGAGATAAAGAGTATCTCTTAAGTGATATGGTCAAACTGAGTCGTTTGTTTAGAGTTCCGGTATGGAATAAAGGGGTGGGGGTATAGTTATTAAAGCGATAAAATGTTAAGACATCCTCGGTCTGTGTTGTCTGTGCATTAATATTCAATGTCAGTGGATACATTTTTAATTTCCGTAGGGTTTTTCATTATTTAATGAGCTATAGTCTTTGATTTTCGTAGCTAAAGAGTGGTGGTGCTAACTAAATTTATTAATTTTATAGCATGACCGATCTAGAATTAGAACAGCTTAAATACCCTATAGGTAAACTCGTTTACCCAAAACAAATCTCAAACACCCATATTGAAGCATGGATTGAATGTCTAGAATATTTTCCACAACGATTAGAACAGCTGGTTAAAAACCTAAGTGATGCGCAACTCGATACACCGTACCGACCAGAAGGCTGGACGGTGAGGCAAGTGGTACATCATGTGAGTGATAGTCATCTTCACAGTTACATTCGCTTTAAATGGGCGATGACGGAGGAGCATCCTAAGATTAAAGCTTATGATGAAAAGGCTTGGTCGACCTTACACGATTCCGAACAGCCTATAGACCACTCATTAGTTCACCTCGCAATGACTCATGCGAAGCTGGTTTATTTTCTAAAAGGATTGAGTTCTCGAGATTTAGAACGCACGTATGTGCATCCCGAAGGAAACAAAGTCGTTTCTTTAAAAGAAAACTTAGGGATGTATGCTTGGCATAGTCAACATCATTATGCGCATATCGAGCGCTTAATGCTACGCGAAGGCTGGCGTTAAAAAAGCAATCCTACTTTAACCTTGTGTTTTGAATTTTATATTTATTGATTTCATTAGAGTTAGACGTTTTACACATGCTCTTGTTTTTTACTTCAGAAATCAACGATTATGCTCATTGAGAAAAGTGATATATGGTTACGACCAGTTACGCTATTTTTATAACATTGGTTTTTAAAGTAGTTTCGCTGGTAATTAAGCTAAGTTTTTTTAGTCGTGATTGGTTGCATTAGAGTCAAATATAGAACTTTGTTTCAATTTTACTTTCACCATAAAACGCACTTTTATATCTTTAAAACATGAGCCAAGCCATTTCATTTGAAGACTTTATAAAAACAGATATTCGTGTAGGAACAATAATAGCCGTTAACGATTTTCCAAGAGCCGGAAATCCAGCCTATCAATTAACGATTGATTTTGGAGCTTTAGGTATAAAGAAAACCTCGGCTCAAATTACGACACTGTATAATAAAGACGAATTGATAAACAGGCAAGTATTGGCCGTAGTGAATTTCCCTAAAAAACAAATCGCTAATTTTATGAGCGAATGTTTAGTACTTGGAGCAGTTAAAGGTAAAGCGGTTATTTTATTACATCCAGAAAGTAATGTACCAAATGGGAGTGTAGTGAGCTAGTGTGCTGTTTTAGTCCGGGGGTAACTAAATGATTAGATATTAAAAAAGCCAATTCCCTAATAGAATTGGCTTTTGAAATTGTAGATAACAATCTAGAAAAATAAACGTCTATATGTCATCAAAATCAATATCTGTAAAACGGCTTTCGGCCTTTGTGCTATCTTCTGCTTCAGGGGTATCGGTCACATGAGCATCGTTAGTAGTGTCGTACTCCTTTTTAAAATCTTTTTGATGGCGATCACTAATGACTTCATCTCCCTTTTCATTAATCACGTAATCGGTCATTTCCTTTAAAATACTATTGAATTCAGAAAAATCCTCTTTGTATAAATAGATTTTATGTTTTTTGTAATGAAACGACCCATCATCGTTTGTGAATTTTTTACTTTCTGTGATCGTTAAATAGTAATCTTCTGCTTTAGTAGCGCGAACATCAAAAAAATATGTACGTCTTCCAGCTCTTAAAACCTTAGAGTAAATTTCCTCTTTCTCCATCATCTCGTTATTATGCATAATGCTTTATGTTGTTATTTGTCTTTCAAAAATATAAAAAATATAATACCGTGCAACATTTTCCTGTTTTCTTTTAATACAGGTGGTCATTACTCATGTGACGTATTCTCGCTTAGTTGCTTATTATAAAGCGACTTATAGTAACCTTGGGTTTCAATAAGTTGGTTGTGCGTTCCTTGTTGTACAATCTTCCCGTCATCTAAAACAATAATTTGATCGGCGTTTTTCGCTGAAGAAATTCTGTGACTTACAATAATCGTTGTTTTTCCAGCAGACACTTGGCTGAGGTTTTTGAGTATTTTCTCTTCGGTTTCTGTGTCAACGGCAGACAAGCAGTCGTCAAACAATAAGATTTTTGGAGCTTTTATAATCGCTCCGGCTATAGACACGCGCTGTTTTTGACCTCCGGAAAGGGTAATCCCGCGCTCACCTAAAATCGTTTCGTAGCCGTTAGTAAATTCGCTAATGTTTTTATGTACTTGGGCATTTTTGGCTGCACTTATAACTTCTTCATCTGTCGCATTTTCTTTCCCAAATTTGATGTTATTGTTTATTGTGTCACTAAATAAAAAGGCCTCTTGCGGCACATAACCAATGGCATCCCTCAGGCTCGTTAAATTAAGTTGATCTATAGGTTTCCCGTCGATAAGGAGCGCGCCTTGATCAATATCATACAATCGACCAATAAGGTCTAAAATTGTAGACTTTCCGAGCCTGTTTTACCTATAATGGCCAAGGTTTCACCGAAATTAACTTTAAAACTAATACCTTGTAATGCCTTAATGTTGGTGTCATCGTAAGTGAAATGCACCTCTTTAAATTCAATCTGCCCCTTTATTTTTGAGGGAGTTTCAACCGTATTCCGAATTTCAGGAACTACTTTTAAAAACTCATTTATTCGTTTTTGGGATGCTTCAGCTTGCTGTATTATCGAGGTGACCCAACCTACAGTCGCTACTGGCCAGGTTAACATATTGACATAAATTATAAACTCCAAAATGTTTCCTAAGGAAATGTCTCCATTTATATATTGCTTGCCTCCAACATAGATGACAATCACATTACTAATGCCTATTAATAAAATCATCATTGGAAAAAAGAAGGCATGAATTCTTTCTAAGTGCACGTGTTTTGCTTTGCTTTGTTCTGCTAAATGATGAAAGTTTTTTTGAGTTTGAGGCTCTATTCCATAGGCTTTAATTATAGAAATACCGCTAAAAGCTTCCTGTGTAAATTCTGATAATTTTGATAAATTTAACTGTACAGCGGTACTGCGTTTATGAATCTCCTTACTTATCTTATAAATAATTAAAGATAGAATAGGTAATGGAATAATGGTGTAAAGGGTTAAAAGAGGGGCTTGCCTGAACATAAATATTAAGGCGACCACAAATAAGGTAATGGTATTAAAACTGTACATGATTGCAGGTCCCGCATACATACGTACTTTACCCACGTCTTCACTAATACGGTTCATTAAATCCCCAGTCCTATTTTTTTTGTAAAAATTTAAAGATAGTTTTTGATATTGTTGATAAATTTCATTTTTAAGATCAAATTCAACATAGCGCGACACATTGATGATGGTTTGTCTCATAAAAAACGTAAGAACCCCAGCAGCTACTGCCGTGCCAATAACATAAAGGATAATTTCTAACAACTCCGCTTTAAAAATGGCAAGACTCCTTTCCGGATGCTCCATTTGATTGTTTACAATATCTACGGTTTGGCCTATTAGGTTAGGAACAAATACGCTGAACAAATTAGAAACTATAGTAATAAGGATACCAATAAGAACTTGGGTTTTGTATTTTAAGAAATACTTATTAAGATGCTGTAATTCTTTCATTTACAGAGTAGGTTGTTTTTTAAGTTTTTAGCAATTTCTTATTTTAACGCTTATATTTTTGAAATAATACTAATATTAGATTATTTTTGCACCTTGTTTTTACATAATATGTATTACAACTTAATAACTTAAACTAAATAGTTAATGGTTCAACAAGTAATAAACGCAAACGAATTACACAAAATTGATCCCGTGTTTGGTCAATTATCTTTCGATGATCACGAGCAAATTGTTTTTTGCAACGACAAAGATACAGGATTAAAAGCAATAATTGGTATTCATAATACAGTATTGGGACCTGCATTAGGAGGCACAAGAATGTGGAATTATGACAATGAGTGGGAAGCCTTAAATGATGCATTGCGCTTGTCTCGAGGCATGACCTATAAATCTGCCATTACGGGTTTAAACCTTGGTGGTGGTAAAGCCGTTATTATTGGAGATGCGAAAACTCAAAAAACGCCTGAATTAATGTTGCGTTTTGGTGAGTTTGTACATTCTTTAAGCGGAAAGTATATCACTGCAGAAGATGTGGGTATGGAAACTAGCGATATGGATTTAGTACGTACGGTGACTCCTTATGTTACTGGTATTTCTGAAAGTAACGGAGGTGCAGGAAATCCATCGCCCATAACAGCTTATGGCGTTTTTATGGGAATGAAAGCCGCTGCAAAGTTCAAATTTGGAACAGACGTTTTAGAAGGTAAATCGGTAATAGTACAGGGTATTGGTCACGTAGGTGAAAGTTTAGTGGAGCATTTAACAAATGAAGGCGCTAAAGTTATTATTAGTGATATAAATGAAGCCCGTTTAGAAGAAGTTAGCAAAAAATATGCGGCAACTATTTACAGAGGGAAAGACTTGTATAGCGAACCCGTAGATATTTATGCCCCTTGTGCGTTAGGCGCAACAATTAATAATAGTACGATTATTAAAATTCAAGCTAAAGTTATTGCAGGTGCCGCCAATAACCAATTGGCTAATGAGACAATTCACGGACAAATGCTTCAGGATAAAGGCATTGTATATGCTCCGATTTTTTAATTAATGCCGGTGGAATTATTAATGTGTATGCCGAATTAGAAAATTATGGTAAAGCCGAAATCATGCGTAAAACAGAAAACATCTATAATACAACCTTAGAAATTTTAACTCACGCCGATACAAATAACATCACAACACACCAAGCGGCTTTAAATATTGCACAAAGCAGAATCGATGCTAGAAAAAAAGAAAATTTGAATAGCTAGTTATTAGTAAAATATACTATTTTTGCAGGCGAAAATGATAAACTATCATTTTCGCCTTTTTTAACACCAAGTTCTTTGTAAAGATGCTAAGTAGAAGACATATTAGAATAAAAGTAATGCAGGTCCTTTATGCCTTTAAAGGCACAGAAAGTGATGATTTTTCCAAAGATCAACGGTTTTTACTCAACAGTATAGATAATATGTATAATTTATACTTACTACTGTTGTCTTTATTAATTGAAGTTCAAAAACGGGCGGAGAGCCACCTAGAGAAGTCTAGTAAAAAGCACTTGCCTACTGCAGAAGAGAAAAATCCAAATCGAAAGTTTGTTAATAATCAAGTACTGGCTTTGCTTAAAAACAATGAGCAATTACAGGCTAAGTTTGACGATGCTCATATTAACAACTGGGAATTAGATAGTGAATATGTTGAAATTATTTTCAAAGACATATTAGCGAGTGATTTGTATGCCGATTACCTTAAAACTAAAACGTCAGATTTTAAAGAAGATAGAGACTTTATTGTGGATGTTTTTAAAGAAATAATAGCACCTAACGATAAGCTTTACGACTATATAGAAGATAAGAATTTAACGTGGTTAGACGATTTGCCTACGGTAAATACCTCTATAGTTAAGCTATTGCGTAAAGTTAAAAAAGACGCTAACGCCTTTCATTTTCTCCCAAAACTATACAAGGACTTAGACGATAAGCAATTTGCAATCGATTTATTTAGAAAAACGCTATTAAATCAAAACGCTATAACCCAAGAAATCTCAAAAAAGACAACCAATTGGGACTCAGATCGTATTGCTACTATTGATCACTTGTTACTAAAAATGGGTGTTTGTGAGATTCAAAAATTCCCGTCTATACCAACTAAGGTAACTATAAATGAATATTTAGAAATTTCTAAAGAGTATTCAACACCCAAGAGTAGTGTCTTTATTAATGGTATTTTAGATAAAATTATTAAGGAATATCAGGACAATGGAAATTTAAATAAAATGGGTAGAGGATTGATGTAAACAAAAAATATTCTTATTTTTACCCATTGAATAATAGCAAAACTAAAATAATTATGAAAAAAGTAGTATTAGCATTAAGCACAGTATGTTTAATTGCATTTACATCTTGTAAAGAAGATGCAGCACAAAAAATTGACGATAGTAAGGTAGCAGCAGCAGCAGATAGAGATGCCGCTTCTTCTGTATATCCAGTGTTAACCTTTAATAAATCAGAGCATGATTTTGGTGAGATTATCGCTAAAACGCCTGTAGAAACCGTATTTAAGTATACTAATACTGGTGAAGCACCTCTAGTGATCACCGATATTAAAAGTACTTGTGGCTGTACAGTACCACAAGATTGGTCAAGAGAACCTTTAGCTCCTGGAGAAGAAGGACAGTTTACTGTAAAGTTTAACGGTTCCGGTACGAACAAAGTATCTAAAGCCATTACGGTAACAGCAAATACAGAAAAAGGGAGAGAAGTAGTAAAGATCACCGCTTTTGTAAAGCCAGATCCTAACGCACCTGCTCAAGCGACACCATTATCTCCAGTTATAAAATAATGGGAGATATTTCAAGCTTTTTGCCAATATTGGCCATGTTCGCGGTTGTGTATTTCTTTATGATTGCACCACAAATGAAACGTGCTAAAAACGAAAAAAAATTCGCTGCGGAGTTAAAACGGGGCGATAAAGTGATTACTAAAAGTGGTCTACATGGTAGAATTGTAGAGCTTAATGATAAAGACAGAAGTTGTGTGATAGAAACGATGTCCGGAAAATTAAAGTTTGACCGTTCGGCCATTTCTATGGAAATGAGCAAGTCATTAAACGAGCCACCAAAAAAGTAAATACAAGACAAATTTTAACAAAAACCTCAAGTGCTACTTGGGGTTTTTTTATACATAATATTTAAGTTTCTATACTATTGTTTTTAAGTGAGCGAAATTTGTTTTTCTGCGCTACAAGTGTAGAGCGTAAAAAACAACAGGACTTCTTAAAGTAGGATATTAATTCCCTTTTGCAGACTTCGAATTATTTTTATTTCAGTTTAATAAAAGTTTTATACCTTGTTATAAATTATAGCCTGCGTTTTTTATGATCACATTAAAAGAATTAGCCGAAACATTAGGCGTATCCATTTCAACCGTTTCAAAAGCATTAAATGGAAGCAGTGAAATTGGTGGAAAAACGATTGCACGTGTCAAAGCAGCTGCAAAAGAGTATAATTATAAGCCCAATCGTGTGGCTTTAAGCTTAAAGAATAGTAAAACCAAAACTATTGGTGTTATTATACCCAATATTCTTAACCACTTCTTTGCCAAAGTTTTGTATGGTATTGAGCGAGAATCGGCAAAGCAGGGTTACACCATTATCACGTGTTTGAGTAATGAAATTTATGAGAAGGAACGACAGAGCCTTGATCTATTAGCCAATGGAAGTGTTGATGGCTTTATAATGTCTATTTCAGAAGAAACCCAAAAGAATAATGAATCCAGTCATTTTCAAGATGTGTTAGATCAGAACATTCCTATTCTAATGTTTGATCGTGTGGCAGAAAGTATCAATTGTGATAAGGTTATCATAGATGATTTTCAAGCGGCATATAAGGCCACCCAGCATTTGCTAAACGAAGGGCGGCAACATATTGTATTAATCAATAATATTGAAGATCTAAGCGTTGGTAAATTAAGGGCTCAAGGATGTAAGCAGGCCATCGCCGATGCAGCGTATTATAAAAATGATATTATAGAACTAAAAATTGATAAGATTAACAACTTGGAAACCGATATCGATACCCTATTTGTGACACAGAAAGGGATTGATGGCATTATCGCAATAGACAATTTGTCCGGAGTTATTGCCCTTAATACAGCCCAAAAGTATGGCTATGCTATCCCAAGAGATCTTAGTGTTATTGGGTTCTCTGATGATAATGTGCTACCGTTTACGAATCCCAAATTGTCTACAGTTACTCAAAATTCAGACAGCATAGGAGAGGCGTCGGTGCAGTTATTGGTTAATCGCATAGAAACGAAGGAGCCATTAGAGGTGCTCACAAAAACAATTGATTTTAGTTTAAATTTACGAGGGACCACTTTATAATATCTCGGTGTAGCTTTCCAAAACACGACTTGTTTCAAGGAAAGCGTTCGAGAAGATTATTTGTATTTATCATGGAGTCCAACACCCGCTACAATCATAGGAATAATTTTTTCTAATCGCGATTGTTTGGTGGCCTCTCTTTTTGCTTCAATAATATATTCGCAATATTCCCGTTGCTTCCCAGGCGTGAGTTTTTCATAAGCCAAACGAAACGCAGAAGCGTTATCAAGTAGATTTTGAAGTTCATTGGGAATACAAAGCGCTTTCTTCACGTTGCGAACAGGCTTAATTTCCTTCCCTAATTTTTGGTTTTCAATGGCTTCTTTTATGTAAGCCAAGACTAAATCTTTATCTATCTCTTCGAGCGATTCAAATCGCATTTGCCGTAAGGCTTTCGTTTTTCCATCCTGGGCATTAACCAGTAGATTGTGGTTGTCTTTCAAGAAGACCCCATTAAAAAACCAAATTCCAAAGTGGTTTTTAAAAGCGCCAAGTCCGATAACATTTTTATCTTTTATAGTATATACAGGAGCAGACCACTTTATGGTTTCCTGAAGTTCTGTAGTATGTATGAGGTGTCTTAGTGTAAGTAATGCGTCTTCAAAATGTGCATTCGTTTCTATGTATTCTTCAACCGAGTAGACTTTTTTCATGGTATTTGATGTAATTGTTAAGATAACTTGAGGTGCACACACCTGTGTTTACATGATTTTTTGTTTGCTCTTTGTCATTAATAGTAAAGTTATCAACTTAGTATATAAACACTAAGAACAAAAATGAGTATAAAGGTAATTAAAACTGAGAAACTCAGATGTCGCCCATCTCTAAGTTTCGGGAATAATTATTGCCATTTAATAACATAAATGTTGTTCAATTTCCTGCCTGTCATTTTTTATGCCATTGTAAACATTATTAGTGTTTTTGTAATTCATTTTTAGAAATCTTCCATTAGTCTATAATACTAACTTTATAATGCAGTACTATTATAGAAAACAAGGGATGGCTGTAAAGTATAAAAGCAGCCATTCATTTAACGTCTAGGACATTGGCAATTAGTAAAACACCGTCTATGGGATTTTATTGGCGTCCCTTATATCATATCGCATGTATTTAGAACCCAGTGAGGTGTATGGAATTGGTAAGAAATTTTGGGATGTGAATTAATAAGGGCTATTTAGAAAACCTAAATAGCCATTAAAATCTTTTTTATTTAATCCTTTGTATGATCTGTAAAGTGAGTTATTCTTTATTTCGATCATCTCCAGGTCTCGGGGACTTGAAGACGTCCATACCCACTTTTCTATGCTCTACAACTTGTTCTTTGATAAATTCTCGGAACTCTTTGTTGCTCTGCCCATCCTGTTTGGAGAACTCAGCCACTGTCTTGGTTATTCCTCTAGACTTGGTGTTCAAGTATGTTATACTCATATAGTAATGTTTTAAATGTTCACTGGCAGAATATTGGTTTTATACTTAAACTTTATTAATACTGTCTTAAAATCAATAAAAAAATGAAATGAATTATTTTGAGTATTCCAAATGCAAACGTCTACCCATAGTGTTCCTTTCATTTAACGCGTTTATATAAATGTAGAATGGAGCGCATTATGCCATTAGAGTATATTGGTATCCAAACGAAGTTATAAGGTCATTATAAAATAATAGACTCGCTTGTGAGTAATTGGCAAGTACTTTATATACGATTTTCTTTCAAATCACTACACTCTGTCAAGCATTGATAGGGTATTGAGTATACAATGCGCGAGAATTAGAGGCCATAAATTTCGACCAAACTTTACATAAGCGATGCCCATAATTAACCCTATAATTCCAACGGTTATGGATCTCTCAGATAAATCATACGTATGCCTAAAGCCAAAAATTATAGCTTGGAATATCACAGCTAGAACCGTTGCAAACGAAGTCTTAGAAAATAATTTTTCAAACCAATTCATTAAAAAGCCTCTATCCAACAACTCCTCTAAGAATGACTCCATTAAAACCATTGGTATTATGGTAAAGAACAGCATCCAATTGCCCTTAAGGTTTCCAAATTTGGATGTCGCAGACTCTGAGGTGTTTTCTCGGTTCTAAAGCTTGTTCAGTAAAAAAAGGTATTTGATCTTTTATAATATTGAATGCCATGAGGCAAATAATGATAAGGACTAAAATCAATGCAGTTACTAGTAGTATTCTTTTTATGCTTTTAGGCTTTGTTAATCCTAAATCTTTCCAGGTAACGCCTCGAACTTTCATTCTCCAACTAGCTATTATCAAACATGTAAATGACCAAAAAAGGCCAGTAACCAAAAAATGAGTGTTTGGAAGGGTTATTTCTCTGATTAAAAACATGAGAGTTAAGTAAATAATGAGGTCTAATAAAATCCCTTTGTGATCTGTTGTTTTTGTATTCATATGGGTCTAGATTGGTGAATGGAATTATTGATAAGGCGACTGTAGAGCTGAGACGTTACATTTAATTTTGGTACAGAAGTCCTTCGTTATGTTTAATAATGGTTTTTGTGGAACAGCTTTAAGACTGTATCGGGATTAAGGGATACCCAATTTAGAGCGTGTTTCGCATCAGGTACAGGAGTTAGCTAGGGGGTAAGGCGTTAGAATCAGATTGAAGTGATTCCCATGTCAAAAGGTTTATAACCAGGTGATAAAAACAAAAAAGAAATCGTCTCGTGTATTTTTGAAGACTTCGTATTGTGTATTAGGTAACAGGTATTGAGGTTTTAATTCAGTCATTCAGTTATATATAGTATAAACAGAAACATACGCTTTAAAATGTCAAAATGGCATTTATTTAATGTAAACTACGACAATTATTCTGTCGTTTGATGGTATTACTGATATTTTTTATAGGCAATATCTCGGCAGATGGATAATAGATTCTTTTTGGTATTTTATTTGTAAATAACATACCGAAATCAAAAATTAATAGGATTTCAATTTGAAACAATGTATAATTTAAAATTTTCAATTTATGAACACATGTTTTACATGTTCTTAAAACCGGAAGTTTAGCAAACACGAATTCAAAGGCATTCTTCCCAACTTGATCTACGTGGTTATATGAACTATTTAATAGAGATCGACCATTACTATTTAAATCAAATGACCCAGCCGAAAAATTCAATGACACTTACGAGTTTTTTAAGTGTTCATTTACCAAAAGAAGAAATGATTGAGCCAAAGCCTTCTAGAGCTATTAGGAGATTATAATGGGGAACAATATTGAGATGGATTTAACCAAAACAGATTGATAAAATGAATAGAAACAGTGGCTTGTATAAAGTTTAATCTAGGTTATTGGCTTGACTTTTATAGAAGACACACAAAACAATTGAACAATGAAAAAGTATGTATTAGTTGCAATAACAGCGTTATTGAGTATGAGTTGCAATGGACAAAAAAGAAAGGCAAAAGACATTGAAAATACTGTAGTTGAACAGCCTAAAGGGTCTTGGAAAGTGGATAAAGAATTTGATGACCAGGGGAATTTAATTAGGTATGATAGTATTTATTCGTGGTCGTCCTGGTACTAAGATTGATGATCTGTCAACAGTAGAAAAAGACAGTATGATGCACGCTTTTAAATCCGGATTTTTCACCAATTTCTCAGCGTTTAAAAACCAAGGTTTTGATACTATTTTTTCACCGGACTCGCTCTTTACTAAACATTTCTTCAATGACGATTTTTTTAGAAGTGATTTTGGTAAAGACGTTATGGATATTGATAAAATAAGACAACAAATGCTGGCAAGACAGAAGCGATTTTTAGAAAAGTATCATTCCAATTTTATGAAGCCTGAAGATGAAAATTAATTAGAAAACACGATTTTGCCGTGTGCTATAAAATGGGCGTGTTTATTTTCTTTGAGTTTATTCAATGCCAGTAGAGAGCATATGCTAGCTGGAGACAGAATAAACTCAAAGATTTATTCTTGTTGGTTTGTCTTGTTTATTATCTGTAATAATTTTTTCATATCATTAGACTTCTAATTTTTTCAATTATTGTATTTTACGCTTCCTGATTTACGTTATTTTTTTATTTAAGGGGTTGTACCTATTGTTGCAATTGTTTAATTCCGTTTTCTTAACTCATTCGTTGTATTCTATTCTTGCTTCTTGACTCTTCGATTTTTGATTGAATTGCTAAAACACCTTTTACAACTCCATTTTTAAAGTCTCTTCTAGGGCAGTGATATTAATTAAGTGCCGACGCAAATCGAATTACTTGATGTACTTCGTGTCATTTTCGAAGTCTTCTTCTACTGACCAAACTTTCTACATGGTATATACCTTAAAGCATTGTTTTAAAAAAAAAATCAAAGGTGTTTCTTCCAATACGACTCGCCGTAACTGCAAAATATTTCTTCTCCGAATTAATTTTTCTTATCGCTTTAATACAAACATTATCATCGTCATCTAAAGTTATTTGTGCATTGCTTTTATAATGACTTTTAGATAAAATTTCAACGTCATTAGCATATTTAGCATAGCACTCTGTATTCATACTGTCCATGATACTACTATCTAATAAATTAATGAAATAGCGATCTTTGTTTTCTTGGGCTCTTTTTTTAGCTTCCTCATTAGTAATCCTTTCTCCTTTAAAACGAGATATGATTTCATTTTTATAAATGTCTATCGCCGTATAGAGACCATCACCAGCATACTCTATTTGCGATTTTTTGACGTATAAATAATCCGATTCTCGGCGCCTCAATGGTATTCGTTTCTATGTATTGGGTGTTAGTGTCAATAGTTTTTAAATTTTTGGTAGGATGCATTAAAGTATATAGTTTGCACAAGTTTACAATAAGTCTTGGTCATACTAGATTCTAACCTTGTCGATTGTTTTTTTTTTTTGATGTCACTAATCAAAGACATCTATAAATCCATTTTTACAAAATATTTTATAAATTACATTTCTAATATTTTTAAAAGTATTTTCAGAACATTAGAAAACAAATGTTCTTAATGATAGGCCTTTAATATTTAATCAGTGTTCAGTCTTTTGATGTTTAGAAGAATACAAATAAAAATAACAAAAGCAATGACTAATATATGATGTTATCTTTTTTCAGGCAGCTCCCTCTAGGTTCGTCAGACTCGTGGAGCACCATTTCTGAATGTAAAACATGTACAGCTTGAGCTGAAGCTTTTACTTTAACAGCACTACGCTCTAGCATTTCTATTTCAAACGCTTTTAATACCCTTTTTCTCACTCGGATTCTCTCCATTGTGATTGGGGTTTACAGCCATTTGAGATTCCACGTGCTAGTGCGAGTGCATCTAACAATGCTTGATTGGCACCTTGTCCTTTAAATGGACTCATGGGGTGAGCCGCATCGCCAATTAGTGTCATTTGTTTTCCTTTTTCCAACAATTCTGAATTAAGTAATTCGCGGTCATACACAGGATAGCCCGTAATCTGAGCTTCTGAGGTCGCTTTTAAAATTTGAGGAATGGGATCATGCCATTGCGTTCTACGGCACGCTTCTTCCTTAAGATTTTGAGGGCCTTGAGCACTCAACGCCTTAGCTTTTTTTTCTGACAGGGGGAAACTTAGTTGCCACATCACGGAGTCTAAAGCATAGGGCATTATGTAAATGCGTTCATGGCCATTGGCGGTTTGAAATACCGTAGCCGAATCTAATAATGCACTATTAAGACCTTGGAGATCACGCAAACGACAAATGCCTAATATCACAATACAACCCAAATAACGTAATGGGGTCATGTGTTCGCCAATCAGTAAGCGCCGCATCACACTGCGAATGCCATCGGCACCCACCACAAGATCGGCCTTAGCATTCTTTACCTCGCCATCGACGTCAAAGTTCAAAGCAACAGTTTCACCTTCATTAGTTTTAAAATCTAATAACTGGTGTCCCCATTGTACGGCCTCCTGTCCACCGAGTTGTTCAAGTAAGGCTAAACGTAAAGACTGTCGTGCGATGTGCACATTTGTGCGTTTTTTAGAGGTTTTTTCTCCCAATGCTTTCCACGTTCTCATGCCCCATTCACTAATGACTTTACCTGTTGTGGTATGAACGATATGTTTTGTCGAAATTATGCCAGCTTCTAAAGTGAAAAGACCCAATCCCTCAATGGCTTTACTAGCTTGTTGTAAAGTGAGACCATAGCCTTGAGATCGAGCATCGAAGCTACTATCACGCTCATATAGTGTAAAAGGAATACCGCGATGCAAACAAGCAACAGCCAAAGCGACTCCGGCTATACCAGCGCCAATAATGGCAACATGTGGGTAATTTTCTTTATCAGCCTTAGGAGGATTAGTCGCAGAGATTAATCCAGATCCGGAACAGTTCAAACATGCGTTTTGGGGTCTCTTGGGACGAACAGGTACGCTCCTTTCATCTTTCGCGTTTTCAAACGCAGTCAAAGCTATTTGGTAACGCAGTCGTACTTTCTTGCTAAGCTTTTTACTTTTTTTGCCACGTCCTTGACATTCTAGACAAATGGTCCAGCTAGCCTGTTCATTTTTTATTTCTCTCACTTCTTATTTATTTAACCTGATCTAAGTCCATCTTAATGAAAAAAACTTAGCCGCTGTTATAGGTGCTTAGCTTAAAATAGTCAAGTAGTGATTGTGCTAATCATTCTTATATAGAGCTGCCATGTGTTATTTTAGTTTATCACTTCATTATACCTCGTTTTTAAGGATATAGGTTTCAAAGAATAAATGCTGAGATAAACATTTAAACACAAAGTTTAAATGATAGTCATGTCGTTTATTTGTTTACTAAAATCGTTTACGGATGATATTCGAACTAAAAATCACTTTTGAGTATATCCAAATGAAAACTGGGTATCTCTAAAGTTTTTAAATGTTAAATCGCTCTATTTCTTTTGCGCTGTCAATTCAGCAATTTTACAAATTACTTCAGTGGCTTTTATCATACTCTCCACAGGCACGTACTCATAGCGCCCATGGAAATTGTGTCCACCAGCAAAAACATTAGGACAAGGTAAGCCCATATAACTTAATTGAGACCCATCAGTACCGCCACGAATCGCTTTAATTAATGGTTTTATGCCTAATTGTTTCATGGCTTCTTCAGCAATATCTACAATATGCATAACAGGTTCTACTTTTTCTTTCATATTGAAATACTGGTCTTTTATTTCAATGACGATGACTTCACGTCCATATTGTGCATTAATTTCATTGGTAATTTTCTGCATCACTTCTTTTCGGGCTTCAAAATGCCCCCGATCATGATCACGAATAATATATTCTAGCTTTGTTTCTTCTACTTCACCGAGAAATAGAATAGAGGTGGAAGAAGCCTTCATACCCTTCGGTATGCTCTGGAGTTTCCATACGTGACAAAGAGTTTATAAATTCTGTGGCGATATACATAGAATTCACCATCTTGCCTTTAGCATAACCGGGGTGTACTATTTTTCCTTTGACCTTTACTTTAGCACCCGCAGCATTAAAGTTCTCGTATTCTAATTCACCAATCTGGCTGCCATCCATAGTATACGCCCAATCTGCTCCAAATGTTTTAACATCAAATTTGTGAGCCCCGCGACCTATTTCTTCATCGGGAGTAAATCCTACCTTTATAGTGCCGTGTTTTATTTGCGGATTGGCAATAAGATATTCCATGGCTGAAACAATTTCTGTTATACCTGCCTTATCATCAGCACCCAAAAGGGTCGTGCCATCTGTAGTAATTAAGGTTTGACCTTTATATAATAATAAATCATCAAAATAATCTGGAGAGAGTATAATGTCTTCAGCCGCATTAAGAACAATATCCTTGCCGTCATAATTTTCAATAATTTGAGGATTTACATTGGCTCCTGTAAAATGCGGAGTGGTATCAAAATGAGAGATAAAACCAATAACAGGCACGTCATGGTCTACATTACTTGGTAAAGTAGCCATGATATAGGCGTTGTCGTCAATGGTTACGTCATGCATCCCTATGGATTTTAACTCGCCGACTAAAATATTTGCTAGATCCCATTGTTTAGCTGTACTGGGTGTGGTGTCGCTTTCTGGATCAGATTCTGTATCAACAGTCACGTAACTTACAAAACGTTTTATAATATCTTCTTTTGAAATCATAGTTGTTTCCTGCGTAAGCAGGGATCTTTTAAGGGTTAGTATTCTTATCCTGTATTAAGGGCATAAAGTTACGATTATTAAGTTTTTTGACTTTTGAATTGTTCATCTTTTTTTTTAGAAGTACTTTTGTGCAAACATTGATAGATGTACAAATTACTCCTAAGACCCTTATTTTTTCTTTTCGATCCTGAAAAAATCCATCATTTTACTTTTGCTCTTATTAAATACACCTCTAAAATCCCAGGAATAGCAGCTATTTTTAGAAGTTTGTATACTATGGAGCATCCTAAGCTAGAGCGAACGCTTTTCGGTCTAACTTTTAAAAATCCAGTAGGATTAGCGGCAGGTTTTGATAAAAATGCCGTACTATATAATGAATTGGCAAATTTTGGTTTTGGTTTTATAGAAATAGGTACCGTAACACCAAAAGCACAGGAGGGGAACCCGAAACAACGGCTTTTCAGATTAAAAGACGATAAAGGGATTATCAATCGCATGGGCTTTAACAATGAAGGTCTTGACGCAGCCATTGTTCAGCTTAAAAAGAATAAAGGCCAATTAATTATTGGCGGTAACATAGGCAAGAACACACAAACCCAGCCGGAAGACTATACCAAAGATTACCTCACTTGTTTTAATGCCTTACATCCTTTTGTTGATTATTTTGTACTTAATGTGAGTTGTCCCAACGTGGGGAGTCATGCCAAATTAAATGACAAAGACTATTTGTTAGAATTGATTGGAGCGGTACAAAAAGCAAATAAAACCTTTGAAAAACAAAAACCAATATTACTTAAAATTGCTCCGATTTAAATGATAATCAACTGGATGAAATCATTGAACTCATAGCAGAAACTAATTTAGACGGTGTGATTGCCAGTAATACGTCAACCGATAGAACGGGTTTAAAAGCATCTCCGAGAACGACTTGCTGAAATAGGAAATGGCGGATTAAGTGGGCAACCTATAAAAGCAAAATCGACACGTGTCATCAAATATCTGTCTCATAAGAGCAATAAAGCGTTTCCTATTATTGGAGTAGGAGGCATACATTCTGCTCAGGATGCTTTAGACAAATTAGAGGCCGGTGCAGATTTGATACAAATTTATACGGGTTTTATTTATGAAGGTCCTGGACTTATTAGACAAATAAATAAGGCGCTCTTAACAAAAACCTAATGCAATACGAAACGCTTTTATTGTTTGTAGCGGCCACTTCTGCCTTGGCAATTTCACCAGGGCCTGATAATATTTATGTGTTAATGCAAAGCATTACCAACGGGCAAAAGTATGGTTTAGCTACTGTTTGCGGACTTATTTCACGGCTGCTTAGTGCATACGACGTTAGTGGCGTTTGGTGTTTCTGCACTCATTAAAGGCAATGATACCTTGTTTTTTATTATCAAATTATTTGGTGCCCTGTATTTATTATATTTGGCATATAAAGTATATGAAAGCGATGCAGAAGTGACGTTAAGTCGAGAGCATGTGCCCCAAAAAACGATGTGGCAACTCTTTAAGCAAGGGGTGATTATGAATGTACTTAACCCCAAAGTGTCCCTTTTCTTTTTAGCCTTTTTTCCTGCGTATTTGTTTAGTAAAACATTAAGTACAGTAACTCAGTTTTATGTGTTAGGACTGTTATTTATGATGACCTCATTTATTATATTCTCTACAATAGCCATTTTAGCAGGCTATATTTCTAATTATTTAAAGTCTCATAAAAATACGGGGGTGTTTTTAAAATGGCTTCAGATTATTGTATTTGTTGGTATTGCGGTCTTTATTTTGTTTTCAGAAAAATAAATCACGCACTCACTTAGTGGTATACTATTAACAATACCTTAAAATGATCATGTTGCTTTTATAATCTCACTTGCTGAAGCCGTTTTATCTCATGAAGGCAATCACAGGGTACAATACCTTTCGATTTTTATCATTTTTTTCAGAGCTAAACAGAAGAAGAGTTGTACTATCTCACCTCGTTTTAAGTTTGTAAAATAATTAGTAATACCATAATTTAAAAAAACGTTTTCGAAACTATAAATCTTTTCTATCTTTGGGTCAAATGAAAAGCCAACCCGTAAAAGTTATTGAATGTCCGCGAGATGCCATGCAAGGCATTAAGCAATTTATTCCTACTGCTGAAAAAGTACAGTATATTCAATCACTTTTAAGAGTTGGATTTGATACTATTGACTTTGGCAGCTTTGTGTCTCCTAAAGCCATTCCTCAAATGGTAGACTCAGCCGAGGTATTAGCACAATTAGATTTGTCTAAAACACAAAGTAAATTATTAGCAATAGTGGCCAATACCCGAGGTGCTGATTCAGCCTGCGAACATAAAGCTATTGATTATCTAGGTTACCCATTTTCAATTTCCGAAAATTTTCAAATGCGGAACACGCATAAAACAATTGCACAATCAGTAGTGACCCTTCAAGAAATTCTCAATAAAGCAGATCAAGTTAATAAAGAAGTCGTGGTTTATATTTCTATGGGATTTGGAAATCCTTATGGAGATCCATGGAACGTGGATATTGTGGGCGAATGGACCGAACGCTTGAGTAAAATGGGCGTAAAAATTCTGTCGTTAAGTGATACCGTAGGGACCTCGAATCCGGAAAATATCGATTATTTGTTCTCTCATTTAATTCCGGAGTATGCTAATATTGAATTTGGCGCACACTTACATACCACGCCAAGCACGTGGTTTGAAAAGGTAGATGCGGCATATCAGGCCGGTTGTAATCGTTTTGATGGTGCAATTCAAGGTTTTGGTGGCTGCCCAATGGCAAAAGATGAGCTAACGGGTAATATGCCCACAGAAAAAGTGTTGTCTTATTTAACTACAAAAAAAGCATCTAGCTTAAACGCTATGGCCTTTGAGAGCGCCTATAATGAGGCGACGAAAATATTTTCTCAATACCATTAGCATAAAACTCCAGTTTTTAGTTTCAACTTAATTGAAAGAATTTTAACACTACGCAATATCTTGTAATTCAGGGGTGTATGTACGTAGTCCTCTCTCTATTTAAAATAATTCTAAATAAAACTTGCACAAACTACTTATCAATTCTATTTTTGCACTCGAAATAAACAATCTATTTATAATTAGTCTAAATAAGAATAAAGGAAAAACCAATGAAAAAAGTAGTATCAATTGTAACAATTTTAATGAGTGCTTTTGCTTTTGCACAAATTACTCCACAGGATAGTATAACCTTTAATCCACAGCAACAGATAAATTCTGCACAACGTATTTTATCCGGAAATTATGGAAAATCGGTTACGGTAGGGGCTTATGGTGAAACCACATACAACCAGCCAGAAGGGGATAATGGAGAACTAGATGTACAACGTTTGGTCTTATTATTCGGTTATCGTTTTAATGACAAAGCCCAATTTGTAACAGAAATAGAGTTAGAGCACGTCGATGAGATTTTTGTGGAGCAAGCCTTTGTTAATTACTCAGTGGGTGATAATGTAAGTTTACGTGGAGGATTAATGTTAGTACCCATGGGTATTGTGAACGAATATCACGAACCAACAACCTTCAATGGAGTAGAGCGCCCAGCAATGGATAACGCTATTGTACCTACGACCTGGAGAGAAATAGGAGTAGGGGTTACCGGTCGCTTATCTGAAGCGTCAATAGGTTATCAGGCTTATGTTTTTAATGGTTTTAAATCTACAGTGAATGCCGACGGAGAAATTACCGGTTTCTTAAAAGGAAGCGATGGATTAAGAGGTGGAAGACAAAAAGCGATTAAATCTACAATCGATAGTCCAACGCTATCTACTAAAATTGAATATTATGGTTTGCCAGGATTGCGTTTAGGGCTATCAGGTTATTTTGGAAAAACACAAGCGGCAGATGATATAGAAGAGATTGATGGCGCTAATATTGGTATTTCAATGGTAGGTTTAGATGCACGTTATGCGTACAAACGTTTCGCAGCAAGAGGGCAATTTGTCTACGCGTCGTTAAGCGATACAGAAGCATACAATACTTTAACAAATAGGGATCTAGGGAGTGCACTAATGGGCTATTATGCTGAGGTGTCTTATAACTTATTACCACAAAATAATGAACAACGTTTATTTGCTTTTACACGTTACGAAAATTACGATACGCATGCAGATACAGCGGGTGCTCCGGTAAGAAACGATGCTTATAACAGAACAGATATTACGAGCGGTTTAAGTTACCACATAGCGCCAGGAGTTGTCTTGAAGGGCGATTACCAGTTTAAGAGTAATGCCATGGAAAACAGCGACGTGAATAACCAATTAAACTTTGGTATTGGGGTTTGGTTTTAAAACCCGATTTTCACGGCAAGACGTGCGCGACGTCGCAATCTCTTGAATTAATATAAGCACTCATTTTTTAAATGCCTTGTGGCTAATATGGAACTTAAATGTTCTTATTAGCTATTTGGCATCTAAATTGCATAAAAGAATAAATAATCAATACTTTTGTAAGATGCACATCAAAGGAATTTCACTGTTATTAATATCGTTTATATGTCTGTCATTTGGACTTTCTAAAAAGATCCGAGAAAAAGGTAGACAACGAAATCAGGTCCACTTTCGAGATTGAAACCTTTTCCTTTGAAGAAAAAGTGATTCCTTTAGAAACAGCAAAAACACTGCCGTCTAAATTTGAAAGCGATAATTTTTTCGAAATAAAGGTTAACTCTAAATTACTCGGTTATGCGTATGTGGCTAAAGCGCCAAGCAAAACCGCCAAATTTGATTACCTAGTATTATTAGACGAAAATTTAATCGTTAAAAAAGCCAAAGTATTAATCTATAGAGAAGAATATGGCGGTGAAATAGGAAGCAGGCGTTGGTTGCAACAATTTATAGGTAAAACTAAAAATGACGACTTACGTTATAACGATAATATCATGGCTATTTCACGGTGCGACTATTTCTGTACGGTCCATGACTAATGCCGTAAATGATCTGTTGGCGTCTTTAAAAATTCTCAACCAAAAAGCCATCTTGTAATGGAATTAAACGGTCGTCTTTACACGTTTCCTAAAGAAATAAAAATGCTCATAGGAGCCTTCGTCGTTGTTTTAAGTATTG
This sequence comes from Lacinutrix neustonica, assembly GCF_026625145.1. Classification (GTDB taxonomy): domain Bacteria; phylum Bacteroidota; class Bacteroidia; order Flavobacteriales; family Flavobacteriaceae; genus Lacinutrix; species Lacinutrix neustonica. Next base: position 3,599,648 of record NZ_CP113088.1, read on the forward strand.
GCTATTTTTCTCGGATTGCTATTTGTTAACGAAACCTCGACAGCAAACCCAAAAGGAATCGAAGAACAATATTTAGGAAATGAAAGTGATGAAGTCGCTACAGAGATGAAATTTAAAAAGACGGATAAGCAAATGCTTAATATTGTGCACAGTCACATATTATCGATGTCTTTAATTTTTTTCTTACTCGGACTCATTTTGAGTACCACTCAACTTCATTACAAATGGAAAATCTTTTTAATGGTTGAGCCTTTTTTATCGGTGATTTTAACATTTGGTGGCTTATACCTGTTGTGGAAGGGGATGACATGGATGAAATACGTTGTAATGATTTCCGGAACATTCATGACCTTGAGTTACACAGCTTCGGCATTAATAATAATAAAACAATTGATCTTTCCGAAGAAAACAAATTCTTAACAATAGATTCGGTAAAAACGTTTATATTTGCATGCAATTAATTGCAATTGCATCATGACAGCACACGAGAACAAAATTGTTGGAGAAGGTTTAACTTACGACGACGTTTTATTAGTCCCAGCTTTTTCTGAAGTACTTCCACGCGAAGTCAACATTCAATCAAAATTTACGCGAAATATTACTATCAATGTACCCATTGTTTCTGCAGCGATGGATACCGTAACCGAAAGTCAAATGGCTATTGCCATGGCTCGAGAAGGTGGTATTGGGGTGCTGCATAAAAACATGACCATTGAACAGCAAGCTCAAAAAGTACGTAAAGTAAAGCGTGCCGAAAGTGGCATGATTATAGATCCCGTGACGCTTCCAATGACGGCTATCGTGGCAGATGCTAAAAGTGCCATGCGTGAGCACAGTATTGGTGGTATTCCAATTGTAGATGAAGCTGGAAAGCTAAAGGGTATTGTAACCAATCGTGATTTGCGTTTCGAGCATGAAAATAGCAGACCCATTGTTGAGGTAATGACCAGTGAAAACTTAGTAACTGCCCCAGTGGGAACCTCTTTAAAGGACGCTGAAAAAATTCTTCAAAAAAATAAAATCGAAAAACTTTTAATTGTTAAAGGGGATACCTTGGTTGGGTTAATCACCTTTAGGGATATTACTAAAGTGACACAAAAACCAATTGCCAACAAAGATACCTATGGTAGATTGCGTGTTGCTGCTGCTATAGGCGTAACAGGTGATGCTGTTGATAGAGCCGAAGCTTTGGTAAATGCGGGTGTTGATGCTATTGTTATTGATACAGCGCATGGGCATACCAAAGGCGTGGTAACGGTGTTAAAAGAGATCAAAAAGAAATTCCCAAAATTAGAAGTCGTGGTTGGTAATATAGCGACTGCTGAGGCTGCTAAATATTTAGTAGAAGCTGGTGCAGATGCTGTAAAAGTAGGTATCGGCCCGGGTTCTATATGTACAACACGAGTGGTTGCTGGTGTAGGATTCCCACAGTTTTCAGCTGTTTTAGAAGTTGCAAATGCTATTAAAGGTTCAGGCGTTCCTGTAATTGCCGATGGAGGTATACGTTATACCGGTGATATTCCTAAAGCGATTGCTGCCGGAGCGGATACCGTGATGTTAGGTTCATTATTGGCAGGAACAAAAGAAAGTCCTGGAGAAACGATAATTTATGAAGGCCGGAAATTCAAGTCTTACAGGGGAATGGGCTCTGTAGAAGCTATGAAAGAAGGAAGTAAAGACCGTTATTTTCAAGATGTTGAAGACGATATCAAAAAATTAGTGCCCGAAGGTATTGTTGGTCGTGTGCCCTATAAAGGAGAGTTGTACGAAAGCATTCACCAGTTTATTGGAGGCTTAAGAGCAGGTATGGGCTATTGCGGTGCAAAAGATATCCCGACTTTAAAAGAAACCGGACGCTTTGTGAAAATCACGGCTTCGGAATTAATGAAAGTCATCCGCATGATGTCACCATTACCAAAGAATCCCCTAATTATTCGAGGTAGTTTTACTTTCGTAAAAATTTTCTATTTGCTGATTGGCATTCTCCATCTCCTCTTTTGTAGGTGGGTTTTTCTCTTGTTCTTTAGCAATGTTAGGTTCGTAGCTTAAGGACATGAATAAGGGAAAATGATCGGAATCTATAGCGTCGCAAAGCCTCATGTCTTTATATCTGAATTCCTCAGAAACAAAGATATGGTCTAACGGCCAGCGCAATAGATATTTTTCGGCGTTGTAGGTATTAAAAAAGCCTCTCCCAACTCGAGCATCTAAAAGGCCACTGACACTCTTGAAGAGATTAGACGTTTCAGACCAAGCCACATCATTTAAGTCACCTAATACAATCACGGGGTATTTCGATTCTTTAGCCAATTTAGCGACTAGCATTAATTCCGCATCACGATCTGTAGACATCGGGTTTTCCTGAGGCATTGGCGGTGTGGGGTGTATGGCATAAAACTGCACAATATCTTGATTTGGAAGCACTAGTTTGGTATGTATTGAGGGAATACTGTCGTCTACTAAATACTTAACCTGCGAATCTCTTAACTCATGTTTAGAGTAAAATAACATGCCATAAGTATTTGGTAATGGGATTTCAACTTTATACGGATACTTAGTTAGGGTGACGCTTTCAAGATTATTTTTCCAACGGGCATTGGCTTCAGTAAAAACGAGGACATCGGCATCTATGGTTTTAATGGCATTCTTAATTTTATTGGCATTTTCATTTTTCTGCAATAAATTCGCCGTAAATAGGGTCAAAGAGTCTTTACCCGTTTTAGAATATTCTAATAATTCGGTTTTAACTAAAGGTGTAAAAGGGTGTATTTTGTAGGCTTGAAATATAAAACAACAAACAAGAGTTATTAGAAAAAGAGTATCACGATAATCTTTTACTTCGAATTTTATATAAAATAAAATAGCAGAAATTAATGTTAAAAATGTGAGTTGAACATGCGGGAAATCCAACATTCTAATAAACCAGTAATCTAGATCTATAATGGGTAACAACGTTAAAATGACTGTTATCAATCCAAAGATTTGTAATATTAATTTTAATTTCATTGGTTACTATTTTTATTGTTATATTTATGACGTCTCATCAAATATAGGCTTTAAGGCAGAGAAGTTAAGACTTATTATTTTTAGAGCAAAAAAAATATTGAAATGGAAATATTAGGAAATATAATTAAAGGCGCAATTAATCTAAAAGACACTTTAACACCGTAAGTCAATCCTGTAGAGGCTCAAGAAAAGCTGTTATTGACGTTATTAGAAACAGCTAAAAACACAAAATTTGGCGAAGCGTATGACTTTTCAGCACTACTCGAATCAGAGATTCCATCAGAGGCATTCGCAAAGCGGATACCCTATTTTGATTATAATGAAATTAACGAGAAATGGTGGAGCAAGCTACATCGAGGAGCAACAGACGTCACGTGGCCAGGAAGTCCGTCTTACTTTGCCTTGAGTTCCGGAACAACAGGAAAGACGAGTAAGCGTATTCCTGTTACGGATGCCATGATCGCTGCTATTAAGGAAGCGGGAATAAGCCAGGTTACAGCGCTTAGTAATTTTGATTTACCCGCCGATTTTTTCAGTAAAGAAGCCATGATGTTGGGGAGTTCTACAGATTTAATAGAGAAGGATGATCATTTAGAAGGTGAAATTAGCGGAATAACGGCTAGCAACATTCCTTTTTGGTTTAAAGGGTTTTACAAGCCTGGTGAAGATATTGCTAGAATTGGAGATTGGGATGAACGCGTGGCAACCATTGCGAAGCGCGCAAAAGAGTGGGATATTGGCGCCCTAAGCGGAATTCCTTCTTGGATGGAATTAATGCTCAAAGCAGTTATAAGTTATCATAAAGTAGATCATATTCATGACGTATGGCCTAATTTGCAAGTGTATACGTCGGGAGGCGTGGCATTTGGTCCCTATGAAAAGAGTTTTAATGCGCTTTTAGGAAAACCAGTGACTGTTATCGATACGTATTTAGCGTCTGAAGGCTTTATAGCCTTTCAAAGCAGACCGAGAAACTGACGCGATGAAATTGGTTACAGATGGTGGCATTTATTTCGAATTTGTGCCTTTTAAACCAGAGTATATTAATCAAGACGGTTCGTTAATTCCTGATGCGCCTAGTATAACACTTAAGGACGTTCAATTAAATCAAGACTATGTGCTTATTATTAGTACAGTTAGTGGTGCCTGGCGTTATTTAATAGGAGACACTATTGAGTTTACCGATGTTGCACGTGCCGAAATCAAGATTACTGGGAGAACAAAATTCTTTTTAAATACGGTGGGTTCACAATTATCGGTTAACAAACTAGATGAAGCCATTCGGCATCCGGAGGAACAATTTAATACGACCATTCCGGAGTATACCCTTTGCGCCAAACGTTTTGACGATGGGTTCTATCATACTTGGTACTTAGGTTCAGAGGATTTAAAAGTAAGTAATGACAGGCTTGTTGCGGCTTTAGATGATTTTCTAAAAAGCGCTAATAAAAATTATAAAGTAGCAAGAGGGAAAGCATTAGAAGGCGTTAAAGTAACTGTGATAACACCTGCTATTTTCTACGATTGGAACGGAGCCAACAAGAAAAAAGGAGGACAAGTTAAAATGGAACGCGTTATGGGGGAAGATAAATTTAAAGCGTGGGAAGATTTTGTTAATTCAAAACTTTAGCTAATTTTAAATCCCGTTGCTTAATTATTTCCATTATTTCCTCCGGTGACAAATAGAATTTTTTAATGCGGGCAATATATTTTTCATCTATATCAGATTGGTTTAGTATAAAGTCTTTGGTTTTTAAAATATAATGCTCCATTCCGCATTTAACAGCAAAAGTGTCTGCTGCTCTTTCGGCTTCAATGATGTGGTTTTTTGAAAATAAATATTTAATTCCAAACCAGACTAAGTTCAAATTACTACGGTTTCTATAATCCATGATGTGGCCTAATTCATGGCCTAACCAGCCTATTAGCACCTCGGTAGGTAGCTTTTTAGTTAGGTACGTTTCGCCGGATATTTTAACTGTTTCACTAATGAAAATGTTGTATTTACGTTTGTTTTTTCTTTTAAAAAAACTACTAAATGCTGGTTGTGCCTGCATAGTCGACTTTTTAATCTCCTTCTTAAATTCAAAACGTATTGTTGTATTTTCCAATTCGGGATAGTATGAAAGTGCGATTTTCACTTCATTTTCTATAGATTCGGGATTTTGTTTTGTGTGTAGGCAGTAGTTGTCATTAATAAATATAGTGTTAGTATGAGTCTCATCGTCCATAATTTAATAAATCAGTGTCACTTGGGAAACTATTTAACTATTTAGCAAAATAATTTAACATACATAGTAAAACTATATGCAGGAATCAAGCTGTAAATAGATACTTTGGTATTAAATAGTAGCTACCTCCTCAATGGGATATAAGGTCGCAACCTGTGCCACGAAGGGCTATATAACATCCTTTTTTTTGTACTGGTAAAGAATGTCTAAATAAAAGTGTATATGAGCGGTAGATATAAGTCTTTCTAATTGTTTTGTTTGTCTAAAGCAGTTGTTTTTTAGCTTCTATTGAGCCCTGTTTTATAAATGGTCCTTACTTTACTTTATAAACGATGAAAAGACCCCTGTAATTTCCGGAGATTTTTAGAGTAACGTTTAGTGGGTTAAAAATTTGCTGGCTTTTAAAAGCATCACACTAAATCTCTCTGAAGTGATAAATTAAACCACTTTAAGGCTCTTGAGTTAAAGATGCTGAAACTCTGTAAAAGACTTTTGTTATGGTAAAAATATCGGGTATTTAAAAAATATAATACTGTATATCAGACATGTACTAAAATGGTTTAGTAAAGGTGCATTCAAAAAACAACAATAAATTTTGTTATTTAGACGCTTAATTTTTAGTTAGTTACGAAATATATTTTTATTATTGTAATCGCTAACCTACTTATAAACCAATTACCTTGAGTAAAAGAACTGTACTGACAATATCGCTAATTTTTCAGTTTGTTATTTATTTCGCCCAAACGGATTACGAATATTCAAAAACAAAACAATTTGCTGAAATTGAAACCAACGTGAGTCCGGTATCAATTGATTCTCTTATAAAACATGTTTTGCGAAAGAGTTATTACGCAAAAGATTATGCGACAACGATTGATGAAGGTAATGCCCTTATAAAAAAAGCAGAACAAATACAATATTACTCGGGTATTGCAAGCATATCAAGTATTTTAGGAAATGCCTTTCTTGAAATAAATGATACAGTAGCTGCAAAAAAAATATTTATAAAACAACTGTATCAATCTCGAATCCGAAAAGACTCGTCAAGTTATTTAGGTGCTAGTATTGACTTAGCGAATGTTTATATCTATCAAGAAGATTATGACAGGGCTATTTCATCATACAAAACAGTTATACCCTATGCTAAAAAATTAAAAGATACCATAAGATTATTTATTTTAAATTATAATATCTCAGAATTGTACTTAGATAAAGAGTCGGTTGATAAAGCAGAACAACATGTATCAGAAACTGGAATATACGTTCAGACTCTGAAGGCAGAACCCTATAGAGCGGGTTATGAGCAAATTTACGGACGCTTTTTATATCTCAAAAACAAACCGGAATTGGCGATCGACCATCTTAAAAAAGCGATTGAGATTTCTGCAAAAATTAACTATACAGACGGATTAATAGAGGCGTATACTTATTATGCTCTGTCTGAGTATAAATTAGGAAACTATAAGAAGGCTTTTGATCTTCAACAAGACCTAGACCAATACAAGACAGAAAAATACGACATAGATAAGATTGAAGCGGTAGAAACGGTAACAGCTAAATTTAATATTGAACAATATAAACAGGAGTTAAAAGCAGGCGAGCTACAAACGCTGTTAATTGAACAGGAAGCGGTAAAGAATGAAAAGATATTAATGTGGGTGCTCATTGGGTCCAGTGCGTTAATTTTACTTTTAATGTCTTTGTTAGTGTCTTACTTTAAAAGAAAGAAACTATTGAATGATTTAAAATCAGAAAATGTTAAATATTTAATAGCTAAAGAGAAAAGTGAAGAATTAGCCAATGCTAAGAGTTTATTCTTTACAAATATTAGTCATGAATTACGAACGCCGCTTTATGGTATCATAGGATTATCATCAATATTAATGGATGATGAGGACTTATATAAACATAAGGAAGATGTTAAATCTCTAAAATTTTCAGCCGATTATTTGTTGTCATTAATTAATGATGTGTTACAAATAAGTAAACTCGATGCTAAAAGAGAAAACAGCTTAAACAAAGTGACTTTTAATCTAAAGGATCTTGTTTTGGGTATCATGAAATCTTTTGAGTTTTTAAAGGTTCAAAACACGAATACCTTTAAGGTGAATATTTCAAAAAACACTCCAAATATAATTATTGGTGATGATGTTAAATTATCTCAAATTCTAATCAACTTAATAGGAAATGCTTGTAAGTTCACCGAAAACGGCACCATAACTTTAGACATAGACTCCAGTAGTGTTGAAGGTGATTGTGCTCAACTTAATTTTAAAATTATAGACACAGGTATAGGGATTCCAGTAAGCAAGCAAAAAGTAATATTTGATGAGTTTACACAAGTTTCAAATGATGGGGAATATCATGGAACAGGTTTAGGTTTGTCAATTGTTAAAAAACTTATTGAGTTACACGATTCTGAAATCTTTTTAAATAGTGAGGAAGGCAAAGGGACACAGGTGAGTTTTTCGCTTACCTACGATATTTCCGAAGATAATTATAAATCTATTAAAGAGATGGTGCTTCAACCTAGAATCTCTATTAATAGCAAGACTATTTTGGTGGTAGACGATAATCGAATAAATAGAATTGTTACCCGAAAAATGCTTGAGAAATATAAGGCAAAACCTTTAGTGGCTGAAAGTGGTGAAAGTGCTATTGAAATAGTAAAGAAAGAAAAAATTGATTTAATTTTAATGGACATCAATATGCCAGGAATGAATGGTTTGGAAGCTACAGAGGCCATAAGACAGTTTAATTCGACTATTCCTGTGATAGCTTTAACAGCTGTAGAAATTGAAGAAATGCGCGACACGATTCAAAATTCTACAATTTGTGATATTATTATAAAACCCTATGATGAATTGGTTTTTGTCGAAACCATTTTAAAACATATTTAATTAGTTTAGAATCAGATATGAGTTTCTAAGGCTCATGAGTATTTGAAACACTAAATTTTATTGGTGTATATGCATGAAACCCCTGTTTTTAATAAAGCACTTTCCTCATTAATTATTCCTTAAATTTAATACATAGTTACCTATAGATTATTGTTTATCTGTTTATATCTGGACGCTGTTTTACACTACTGTTTTATTGCAAATAGCAGGAACTTAGTGTCGCATGAATTTATAATTAATGCTCATCAAATGTCATTCATTGGAGCGCACATGGTGGTCGCAGTTCACTTTATTTGAAGTCGTTGTATTCATGGAATGAATAGAATAAAATAAAAATCAATGGTATGACGCTAAACAATTTATTACTGCTTGGGTATAATTTATATTAAAAGTATTATCTCACTATTCTCTCTTTTTGTTTGGGGTAACTCGGCGTCATTGACAATTAGAATGCGTATAAGGGTATATAATAAAATTATTAATTCACTATCAGATAAGCGTGTTTTCTGTGGGGTGATTTCTGTAATTATATTAGCGCAGGTTGACACTATTTTATTTATATTGCTACCCACAGGGCATGCATTTTAATTTAGAGAACCTATAATTAGGAAAGGACGCTAATAATTAAGTCTAGAGCGGACGCGCTTTCTAATCTATCAATTACATTCTGTTAAATTAAAGTCCAACCAAAAATACGGCAAAAAAAAAATCAAGCGTTAAGCTTGATTTTTTTTACTTTATAGGTTTAAAATATTTTTAGAAATTATCGTTAGTTATTACCCACTTATTCATCGAGGCACGATAGGTGAGTTCAAACACTTGACCACGTTGTATTATCATGTTTGAATGTTGCTCTATCCTATTGCCAAAAGAAGAATTTAAATTATTTGGTAATAATATAATGTTTCCTTGGTTAGCATAGATTAGTATCTGCTTACCATCATCGGCAGCTTTTATACCAGTCACAACCATGTTTTCCTGAATTGCAATTGGGCTTATTCTAGTCCTTGGTATAAACGTTTTTCCTGAATTAGATTCTCCTGGAAAAATACCGATATCGGCATTATGAATAATTACAGGGTCGGTAAAAGATTCTACACAAACGGGAATGTCGATGGTAGTATTAATGCTGATATCATCAAAAGAAGAGCTGTTTTCTAAACGAATATTAGATTCTGCCTGAAAACTAATGCTTAAACTGTACAATACAGCAAGTGGTAGTGTAATGAAATTGTTCATGAGATTTAGGTTTAAATAGCTCGTTAAAAATACATTAATTTAGGATGATTAACAAAATAAAAGACCTGTTTTGTCAAAATTTTCTTCAAAAGGCAAATTAAACCGATAAAAAGTAAATTTAATGGTTAAAAAACACAGGTTGAATAGTACTTCAAGAATCAAGATAAACGGTGCCTCTGTGAGGTTTTAAAATGTCTCTAACAGACTTCATTTCGGCTTCCTCTACCACGAGATAAGCAATGGCGTGGTGTTCGTTAATGATCTCAAAGCCAGTGATAGCTACTGCAAGATTTTGACTTGCAACAAATTGTTTTAAGTGAATGTCATGATGCTCCGCAATTTTTAGGGCATCCGGCCCGCGAAAATCCCAAATCAGTTTAATTTTACGCATGCTTTACGGTAATGCCTTTCTCGGCAAAGTTTTTAAAATCGGTTAAATAGGTCATGGACTGTTTTTTAAAGGCACTAGGCATAATTAAGGTCATCATACGCATCGCAAAGCTTATGGGTATAAATTCATTTTCACTAATCCATTGCGTATGATTTTCCGGCGTTGTTTTAAAATAATTTCGCTGTATGTTGTGAAGACCTTTAGTATCATAATTAACGTGAAACACATTTGGAAATTTAGATTTAGTAATAGTTTCGGTTAAAGCAATTTTGCGATTTCCAAATTTATAATTCAAAATCATTTGAGCGCCTACTTGTCCTGGATTTCCATGTAAATGTTCAAAACTTTCTAAGCCACGTTGCCAATATTTCATGTTGGTGTGATTATCAAATTTTTTAATAAATTCATGTAATGGAATTTCAACTAATATCTCTAAGGTGTATTTCATGAAATAATCGCTTTTTTGCAATATATAAAAAAAGAGATACACTATAAATTTGTTCTTCTTTTTTAATAATTGATCTCCAACAGTTCCAGGGTAATTGAGAATAACCTTTAGCTTTCTCGACTTCAATAAACAATTGTTTTTTCACTATTTAGGGACCAAATGTATTAAACGTTATGTGGTGTGGTTTCCTTTTCTTTTTTATTAAGTGATAAAGACGGTCCTTTAGGAATTATTTGAGTAATAAAATGTATTATTTATCGTTTGGCATAACACTTGTATTCTAGACTAATATTGTTATTTTTGCATCATTGAAAAATAATTCACTATAAACAAGATGTTAACCATGTAATCACATGAAATACATGATTATTTAAGGTCAGCATGTTGACTAAACAGAGAGATATCTATGAATTTGCAATTGAAAGGATTCCTTTTTACATTATTTTTCGGGCTGTTTTTTATTACGCAAGCCCAGGAAGATCAAGTGTTATTTACCGTTGAGAACGTACCCGTTTATGCCAACGAATTTCTCCGTGTTTATAATAAGAATTTAGACCTAGTAAAGGACGACTCCCAAAAAGAGATGGATGCTTATCTAAAACTGTTTATAAATTATAAGCTCAAACTAACAGAGGCAAGGCGAATGAAGTTAGATCAAAAGCAGTCTTATATTAGAGAGCTGGAAAGTTATAAAAAGCAATTGTCTAAAAATTATTTAACAGACAGCAAAGTAACAGATACTTTGATTAGGGAAGCTTACGAAAGGTTAAAGCTAGAAGTAAATGCGGACCATATTTTAGTGAGAGTTGATGAAAATGCGATGGCAAAAGATACTTTAGCGGCTTATAATGAAATCTTGAAATTAAGAAAGCGCGTTTTAGAAGAAGGTTATGAAGCCGTCCAACAAGATGTTCATAACGGTAAAACCCTTTTTGCAGAAAACCTGGGTTATTTTACTGCATTTAAAATGGTGTATCCATTCGAGAACGCAGCCTATAACACAGAAATAGGTGAAGTTTCAATGCCGTTTAGAACGCGGTTTGGATACCATGTTGTTAAAGTTATAGACAAGAGAGCCTCGAGAGGTGAAGTTTCTGTAGCCCATATCATGCTAAAAGACAACCCATCTAGCGATGCAAATGACGAAATAAAAATAAACGAAATTTACCAACGTTTAAAACAAGGAGAGGCTTTTGATGCTTTGGCTAAACAGTTTTCCCAAGATAAAAGTTCATCTGCCAAGGGGGGAATGCTAAAACCCTTTTCAGGCGGAGAGTTAAGTTCATTGGAATTTGAAGAGATGGCCTTTGGTTTAAATGCAATTGGTGCCATTTCAAAGCCTTTTAAGACAAATTTTGGATGGCACATTATTAAATTAATAGACAAAAAACCGATGCCGACTTATAAAGATATGAGGGCAGAATTAGAATCCAAAATTAAAAGAGATTCACGTTCAAAAATTATAAATGATTCTCGAGTAAATGATTTGAAAGCGCGTTACTCCATTGTTGAAAATAGTGAAGGCTTGAATTATTTTAAGACCATTGTGACTTTAGATTATTTAAATAGGCGATGGAATTTGCCTTCAGGTTTTGAAGCTAAAAAACCCTTAGTAAAAATCCAAGACAAACAATTGTATTATGAAGATTTTGGTAATTATTTAATGAAAAGTCAGCGCAATAACAATTCAGCAAATACAGTGGATGCTATAGTTGAGAATGAATATAAGGCGTTTTTAGATAATGAATTATTGAGATATCAAGAAGATAACTTAATCATAGAGAATAAAGCATTTTCTCAAATTGTTGAGGAGTATAGAGATGGTTTGCTAATATTTGATTTAATGGAAAGTGAAATTTGGAATGCCGCCAAAAAAGACAGCCTAGCGTTAGAAGATTTTTTTCACGCTCATGAGACGAATTATTTTTTTAAAGAACGTGTGAAGGCCATTGTGGCTTCCTCAGCAAAAAAAGGAGCGCTTAAAAAAGTAATCAAACTTTTTGATGAAAATAAAAGTATAGAAGAGATAAAAAATGTAATAAACACCAACAATATTATACATGTTAGTTTTACCACAGGTGAAATGGAAGCGTCTCATCAGGCCCTCCCGGATGCTGTAGCGTTTAAGCCAGGGATGTCTAAAATATATAAGCACAATGACGCTTATGTTGTAGTTAAGGTGGAGGAGGTGCTTCCAAAAACACAAAAAACATTTAAAGAAGCTAAAGGAAAGGTTATTAGTGATTATCAGGAATATAAAGAAGCGCATTGGTTAAAAGAATTGGCTTCTAAATATGCTGTTAAAGTAAATCAAGAGGTTTTAGAATCAGTAAAAAGAAGGCTTAACTAATGGTGAAGTATTTAAGTTTATATATCCTATTGCTTATTAGTTTTGTTTCATGCGATTATTTTCGTCCGGCTCAAGACGAAGCCGCTGTTGCAAGAGTCAATGAAACGTATTTGTACGAAGCCGACATCCTGAAAATTCTTCCGGAAAATTATACAAAAGCCGATAGTACTATTTTAGTAAACGATTATATAAATCGCTGGGCTACGCGACAATTGTTAGTTCAAGGTGCCGAGTTAAATTTAGAAGAATCTACGCAGGAAGAATTCGACAGATTAGTCGAGCAATATAAAAGCGATCTATATAGCAAAACGTACTTGGAGGCTTTGGTGTATAAAAGTTTAGATACTTTGGTCTCACTTGAAGAGGCATCTGCTTATTATGAAGAGAATAAGGAAGCCTTTAAATTGAATGAAGAGTTAATTAAATTCAGATATATTAACGTGGATGAAAACCGTCCGGATTTAGAGGATATCACCATGAAATTTAAACGTTACTCCGCACAGGACAAGCATGAGTTAGACTCTATAGCTATTCAGTTTAAGTCTTACTCACTTAAAGACTCTGTATGGATACGATTAGGCCAAGCGGTTAATAAAATTCCTGTAATTACGGCAGAGAACAAAAATGAACTGTTAAAAAAATCTAATTTTATACAACGTAAAGATTCATTAGGACTATATTTGATGCAAATTAACGAGGTGCTTTTAAGAAACGAAACAGCGCCTTTAGAGTATGTAAAGCCCACAATTGATCAAATCGTGATCAACAAAAGAAAACTGGAGCTCATAAGACAATTAGAAAAAGACATCACAACAGATGCAATTAAAAATAAACAATTTGAAACTTATAATTAATTTGAAACACTTAATAGCAGTATGCTTAATACTTTTTGTAGCTACCGGAATGTTAGCGCAAGAAATTATAGACGAAACACCAAAAGTAGTAGAAAAGGACTCTGTTATGCCATTGGTAAATGTAAAAATTGATGGTGTGTCTGCAGTCATTGGAGACTACATTATTTTAGAATCTGATATTGAAAAAACATCAAGATTATTAAAATCTCAAGGGATAGATGCTGAAACTTATACAAGATGTGAATTATTTGGAAGACTTTTAGAAGATAAATTGTATGCCCATCATGCCATACAAGATAGTATCGTTATTAACGATGCTGAAATTCGCTCGTATGTTAATCAACAGGTGGAACAATTTAAACAAGAATTTAATGGTTCGTTAGAAGAAGTCCTCACATTTTATAAAAAAGAGAACGAACAAAGCCTTAAGGATGAAATGTTCGAAATTAACAAAGCGAACAAATTAGCTGCAGAAATGCAAAAGAAAATAATAGAAGATGTCGAAGTGACTCCTGAAGAAGTGCGTCAGTTTTTTAATAAAATCACTAAAGAGCAGCGTCCTACTTTTGGTACAGAATTAAAAGTGGCGCAAATTGTTATCGAGCCTGAAGTGGCAGAGGAAGGCATACAGAAAGTCATTAATCAGCTTAAGGATTTTAAACGCGATGTTCAAGAGAATGGAGCGAATTTTCGTTCTAAAGTGGTATTGTATACAGACGATATGGCTTCAAAAAAGAATGGAGGCTTATACACGTTAAACAGGAAAAAACCGCAAATGGTTAAGGAGTTTAGAGAAGTTGCTTTTTCTATGCAGGAAGGCGAAATCTCTGAACCTTTTAAAACTGACTTTGGATATCATATTCTTTATCCGGAAAAAATTAGAGGCCAAGAGTACGATGTAAGACACATTCTCTTAATTCCGGAGGTCTCTCAAGAAGCAGTAAAGAGCGCTAAAGACCGCATAGAAGCCGTTAAGAAGAATATTGAAGAAGGACATATTACTTTTGCAGAGGCGGCAAGAGAATCCAGTGATGAATTGGAAACCAAGTTTCAAGGGGGGCAGTTAATAAACCCAGCGACTCAAGACTATAATTTTGAGTTAACCAAAATAGATCCGGAACTATACGGTCATCTGCAAAATTTAGAGAATAATGAGATTTCTGAAATCATTGTAGACCGTGATAGAACAGGAAATGTCAAATTTAAAATTATGACAGTTACCGACAGGATTGATGAGCACGAAGCAAATTATTCAAGAGATTATTTGAAAGTTAAAGAATTGGCTTTAAGTGAAAAACGACTTGATGTTATTGCAAAATGGCAAGAAGAAAAAATAATGGATACTTACATTAAAATTAGTGATGTCTACAAAGATTGCGATTTCAATAGTAATTGGTTAAAAAAATAATATAGTTTAAAGCATGTCAGACGTAAACGCTATCAACCAACTGGTAACTAAGTATAAAGCATTAAGGCAAGAAATAGCTAAAGTTATTGTTGGTCAGGATGAAGTCGTTAACCAAATATTGATTTCTATATTTTCCGGCGGACATGCTTTGTTAATAGGTGTCCCAGGGTTGGCAAAGACCTTAATGGTAAATACCATAGCACAAACGTTAGGATTAAATTTTAAACGCATTCAATTTACACCGGATTTAATGCCTAGCGATATTTTAGGGAGTGAAATTCTCGATGAAAGCCGAAATTTTAAGTTTATTAAGGGACCCATTTTTGCCAACATTATTTTAGCAGATGAAATCAATCGTACGCCTCCAAAAACTCAAGCGGCATTATTAGAAGCCATGCAAGAAAGAGCAGTGACGGTGGCTGGACACCATTATAAATTAGACTTGCCTTATTTTGTTTTAGCAACCCAAAATCCCATTGAACAAGAAGGTACTTATCCGTTGCCTGAAGCCCAACTCGACCGATTTATGTTTGCTATTAATTTAGATTACCCAACTTTTGATGAAGAAGTACAAGTGGTTAAAGCAACAACGACAGATGTTATGGCTTCTGTAAATGTGTTATTTTCGGCTCAGGAAATTATAGAGTTTCAACACCTCATTAGAAGAATTCCAGTGGCAGATAATGTTATTGAATACGCGGTGACAATAGTGTCTAAAACGAGACCAAATACAGATGCCGCTGCAGATCCTGGTTAACAAATATATCGATTGGGGCGCGGGACCAAGAGCGTCACAAAACTTAATTCTAGCCGCTAAAACACATGCGGCCATAAACGGGAAATTCTCACCGAGATATAGAGAATGTACAAGCGGTAGCAACAAGCATTCTTAGACATCGAATTATTAAAAATTATAAGGCTGAAGCAGAAGGCGTAACAGAAGAGCAAATTATCGCATCACTGTTCTGAATAAAAATGCAAAACTAAGGCATTCCACTCATTTTAATTCTAATTTGTTTAGAGCAACTATAGTTGGAGCACTTTTAAAAATTCAACATTGGTCTGTTGGAATGTTGTTTCAATACTTAGCAATTGTGGTATCTATTATCTTTCTTTTGAAGCTTGATAAGCAAGAAAATAAAAGTTTAAGATATTAGCGTATTTCTGCGCAAACGCTATCGTTTTTAATGATAATTCTATTTTGTTTTTTCAGTTTTAAACTATTACGGAGCATAATCACTTGTTAATTTACTGTTTTTTCAATATTTAAATTATCATTTTAATAAATTGCAAATGAATTAGTGTTGTTTTAATGAGTATAATTCAAAGATTACAGACATTCTCTATATATTTTTAAAGTACTTCGGAATTTTGTAAATTTGCAGACCGAAACTTCGGTAAAAACTTAAATTAAACACACAACCTTAAACTATTATTTATGGCATTCGATATTGATATGATCAAAAAGGTTTATGCACAAATGGCAGAACGCGTGGATACAGCTCGTGAAGTCGTTGGTAAACCATTAACACTTTCAGAGAAAATTCTTTATAATCACCTTTGGGATGGAAAAGCAACCAAAGCGTTTACTAGAGGTAAAGATTATGTTGATTTTGCACCAGATCGTATCGCTTGTCAGGATGCTACAGCACAAATGGCTTTATTGCAATTTATGCAAGCAGGTAAAAGCAAAGTAGCTGTCCCAACAACAGTGCACTGTGATCACTTGATTCAAGCAAAAGATGGGGCATCAACAGACTTAAAACGTGCCAATGATGTGAGTAGCGAAGTGTTCGACTTCTTGGCCTCTGTATCAAATAAATATGGTATTGGATTTTGGAAACCAGGAGCGGGTATTATTCATCAAGTGGTTTTAGAAAATTATGCCTTTCCAGGTGGAATGATGATAGGGACAGATTCTCATACAGTAAATGCTGGTGGATTGGGAATGGTCGCTATTGGAGTTGGTGGAGCAGATGCGGTAGATGTTATGGCTGGTATGGCTTGGGAATTGAAATTCCCTAAATTAATTGGTGTCAAATTAACAGGAAAATTATCGGGTTGGACAGCTCCTAAAGATGTGATTTTAAAAGTAGCAGATATTTTGACCGTTAAGGGAGGAACAGGAGCTATTGTTGAATATTTTGGTCCTGGAGCAACCGCAATGTCGTGTACA
Organism: Lacinutrix neustonica; assembly: GCF_026625145.1. GTDB lineage: Bacteria > Bacteroidota > Bacteroidia > Flavobacteriales > Flavobacteriaceae > Lacinutrix > Lacinutrix neustonica. The sequence goes on from NZ_CP113088.1 coordinate 3,616,651, forward strand.
GGAAAAGGTACGATTTGTAATATGGGAGCCGAAATTGGAGCAACAACTTCAACGTTTGGTTACGACGAATCTATGGAACGGTATTTACGCGCGACGGATAGGGCAGACGTTGCAGATGCAGCAAATAAAGTAAAGGAATATTTAACTGGTGATGCAGAGGTTTATGCTAATCCGGAAGAGTATTTCGATCAAGTCATAGAAATAAACCTATCAGAATTGGGACCTTTGTTAAATGGGCCTTTCACGCCGATTTATCGACACCAGTTGGTGCGAAAATGACAGAAAAAGCGAAAGCTAATGAGTGGCCAATTCAAGTAGAATGGGGGTTAATAGGGTCTTGTACAAACTCGTCTTATGAAGATTTATCACGCGCCTCATCTATTGCACAACAGGCTATTGATAAAGGCTTAAAAATGAAATCTGAATTGGGTATTAATCCAGGTTCTGAACAAGTACGTTACACAGCAGAACGAGATGGTTTGTTGCAAATTTTTGAAAATTTAAATGCGAAACTATTCACCAACGCTTGTGGACCATGTATTGGGCAATGGGCAAGATATAGTGATCCTAAAAATGCGCCAAAAAACAGTATCGTGCATTCATTTAATAGAAACTTCGCCAAGCGCGCAGATGGAAACCCAAATACGCATGCTTTTGTAGCGTCTCCGGAAATTACTGCAGCAATTGCTATTGCAGGTCGCTTAGATTTCAATCCGATGACAGATACCTTACTTAATGAAAATGGAGAAGAGGTCATGTTCGATGAGCCAACAGGATGGGAATTGCCACCTAAAGGCTTTGAGGTAGAAGATGCTGGTTATGTTGAGCCTATTGAAGATGGTACAGGTGTAAGTGTCGTGGTAAATGAAGATTCTGAACGCATTCAATTATTAACACCTTTCGAACCTATTGGAAGTGATATTAAAGGCGCTAAATTATTGATTAAAGCCTTTGGAAAATGTACTACAGATCATATTTCTATGGCTGGACCTTGGCTGCGTTTCCGTGGACATTTAGATAACATCTCTAATAACTGTTTAATTGGGGCTGTCAATGCCTTTGGAAAGAAGACTAATTTTGTTAAAAACCAATTAAATGGTGAGTTTGGAGGGGTGCCGGATACCGCAAGAGCTTACAAAGCCGCTGGCGTTAAAACAGTGGTCGTTGGTGATCATAACTATGGAGAAGGCTCGTCTAGAGAACACGCAGCAATGGAACCAAGACATTTGGGGGTGGCCGCAGTCATTGTAAAATCATTTGCGCGTATTCATGAAACAAACTTGAAAAAGCAAGGGATGTTAGGGTTGACTTTTGCCAACGAAAGTGATTACGATTTAATTCAGGAAGATGATACCTTTAATTTCTTAGATTTAAATGCGTTTGCCCCGGATAAGCCATTGACTCTTGAACTGGTACATGCAGATGGTAGTAAAGACGTTATTACATTGAATCACACTTATAATCAGGCTCAAATTGACTGGTATAACGAAGGATCGGCGTTGAATTTGATTAAAAAAGAAAACGCATAACACATACTTTTTATTCTATAAATGAAGAACTCCTGATATAATGATCAGGAGTTTTTTTATGCTTGTTCATTGCGGTCTATGGCGTTTTTGGTCTTGTAAATTTGCATTCCTTTTAATAAACTGAAGCTGTAATTTTTTAAAAGGAATAGATGCCCCAAATAATTAGACTATAGAAGCAGAGTCGTATCCATTGTTTTTATTAGATTTGAAGTGTCAATTATTTTATTGGCGCATCCTCATTTTAAATTGTTATGAAAAGACTATCTGTAAAAAATAGTATTCTGTTACTTGTCATTGTGCTCTTAATGATTCCCCAAAGCAGACAGCAAATACAAATTGTTCTCCATAAAGGAGTTGCTTTGTTCAGTCCTAGTATTGAGAAGGATGATCGTTTAGAAAAGGTAAGCGATTACAATTGGATGCTTACCGATTTAGAGGGCCATTCTTTTGATTTTAATAATAGTAAAGGTAAAGTTACTTTAATAAACCTCACGGGCCACCTGGTGCCCACCTTGTATTGCTGAAATGCCTTCTATTCAAGCTTTAAGTAACGATTATGATGGTAAAATATCCATTGTTTTAGTGTCTAATGAAAATCCTGAGATTATTGCGGCCTTTTTGAAGAAGAAAAATTATAATTTGAAAGTTTATACCCCTAAAACACAGGCGCCCCAAACCTTTCAAGTGAACAGTATTCCGAGAACGTTTTTATTGGATAAACTAGGGAATATTATTATAGACGAATCTGGTGCAGCAAACTGGAATAGTGAAAAGGTTAGGACCACCATAGATCAATTATTAAAACTATAATGTTTTAAAAAAAGCTTTTATAAAAGCGGTCGAAAAAAGAGAGCCCATGATTTGTAGTTCTTCCTTCAACGAGGAGGTTTCGTCTAAAAATTTAAACATGCTTTCGGCAGAATTTTTGGTGTAGAATTGCTCAAAAATCCATTCTCCTTTGGCATTTTCGTCATGGAGTACCTTTAGAAATATTTTGTCATAAAAAGCATATTTAGTTTTGAACAGGTCTTTTGAAGGGGGTTTATTCTGTTTTAAATTTAAAAGAATTTTTGCAACCTTTTTTTCGGTATGCTTAAAGGAATAGCCAGTACTTCCTTTAACCCAACCGCCAGCAGTCCCTATTTTTGTAATGTTTTTAGTAGAATACTGCTGAAACGGAAAATTAGTCATGGGGATACTTCCTTTTTCTGTTTCGGAAATACGATAGTTAGAGAGTTTTAGCACCTCTTTAATATACCGCTCGATATAATGATCATAAACCAATTCTACAACCGCATGTGGTGTAAAATAAGTAAATTCCACTAAAGCTTTGGTTTGAGAAAAAGGCAGAACATAGGTGAACGTGGTTTGATTTCCATCTTTTAATCGATAATCCATCATAGTGAATTCTTCTGTATTAAAAGTAGGGCTATCCGTTTCAATAATCCAACCTTTAAAGTGTTGAATGACTCCGGTGTAGTTATCCATTTCCGAGTAGAATTCAGGCGCAATCCTACTGTCAAAAACATGATTTGAAGTGAGCTCACGAGTCTCCGTTCTCACTACAGGATTGCCACAATCCTCAACAGAAAGGACTTCCTCTAAAATAAAATGAATATTGGATTGCGCGGCTAGTTGTCTTTTGGCTTCATTATAAAAATCAATAGCATGAATAGACTTATAAGTGTAAGGCTTTAAGTCTAGTTCACATTTTTTATTTGAAGAATAAAATAAGGCCTTCGTCCAAACGTGATTAACGATGTTATCCCATTTTCCCGACCCTCTTTCCCAAAAACTCCAAGTTTTGTCATTATGAGTTTTATCATCTTTGTCGATGAGGGCAATTTGTTTGGTATCAAAATAAGGGTCTTCAGCTAGAGCCAAGGCCAATTGAAATCCTGCCAATCCATTTCCTATAATAATGTAATCGAAATGTGAATTTAGGACCATTTCTTTTTAAGAAATTTATGAGCGTTTAAAGTATTTAAAAGGGACGAATAACATTCCAAAGCATTCGCCATCGCCTTTACCTAAATGTTTGTGGTGTATTTTGTGTGCACGTCTAACCCCTTTTGCATACCAATTATTAGCATTGCGAAAAATTTTAAAACGTTGGTGTATAAAAATATCATGTACTATAAAATAGGCAGCACCGTAAGCCATAATGCCTAAACCAATTGGTAAACAATACCACACACCTTCGTAGCTCCATAAATAAAAACAAGTCATGCTTACCACAGCGTAAAATATAAAAAAGGCATCATTGCGTTCAAACCAACTATCATGATCTTTATGATGGTGATCTTTATGTAGTGACCATAAAAAACCATGCATTACATATTTGTGAGTGAACCAGGCCATGAACTCCATAATGGAGAACGTGCCTAAAAAAACAAAAATCCAGTATATCGTTTGCATTATAATAAGTTAAGTTGATATTTTACGTAGCTTCGGTTAAGAGTTCTACTTTTTTATAATTAGGGACCCTAATTCTAGTAGACTTAATATCTAAAGCGGGTGTCTTTTTAAGCTTTTTAAGTAGCTGACTATAATATCTATACGCCATAAAAACACCAAATTTGGCTTCTATAGGTAGTAATTTAATTCCTTTTAAGCCTTCAGCAAAATCATGTTCAATGTCTTGAATAATGAGTTGTTTAGCTTCTTCATTTAGATTATTTAAATCTGTATTTGGAAAATAGGTACGTTCTAATTCGTCGAAGTCTGCTTTCAAATCTCTTAGAAAATTTACTTTTTGAAATGCAGATCCTAATGACATAGCAGACGCTTTTAAAGCATCATATTTAACTTGATCTCCTTTAACAAAGACCTTTAAGCACATCAGACCTACAACGTCTGCCGAGCCATAAATATAATCTTTATATTCAGTCTCGGTTAAATACGTCGTTTTATGAAGGTCTAATCGCATGCTTTTCATAAACGCGGTAACCATATGTTTTTCTAAATGGTACTTATGGTAGGTGTGCTGAAATGAGTTTAGAATAGGGTTTAAGCTAATTTTTTGTTCTAATGCAAATTCTAAATCTTTTTCAAAAGCTTCAAATAATTCTTTTTTATTATAGTCATGAAAGGAGTCAACAATCTCATCTGCAAAACGTACAAATCCATAAATATTATAGATGTCCTGTCTAATGGTTTCCGCTAGCATTTTAGTTGCCATTGAAAAAGAGGTGCTATAAGATTGTGTTACAAGCTTACTACAATTATAAGAAACCGAATCAAATAATGCCTTCATTAGTTACTATGGTGTTTTTTTATTAATCCTGCGACTAGTTTTCCTGATATTAACGCTGGCGGAACACCAGGGCCAGGAACAGTTAATTGTCCTGTAAAATACAAATTTTCTACTTTTTTACTTTTTAGTTTTGGTCTTAAAAAAGCCGTTTGCAGTAAGGTATTAGCCATACCATAAGCGTTGCCTTTATAAGAATTATAATCCTTAATGAAATCGTTGACACAAAAAGACTCTTTAAAGATAATAGATTCTTCAACATTTTGTGAGGTTAAATTTTCAAATCTCTTAATAATTTTTTCAAAGTATTGCACTCTTATTTCCTCGGTATCTTCTATACCTGGAGCTAAAGGTATTAAAAAAATACCCGCTTCTTTTCCTGAGGGCGCCGCACTATCATCCGTTATACTTGGGAAACTCGCGTAAAATAATGGGTTTTCCGGCCACTGTGGGTTATCGTAAATGTCCTTCGCATGCGCCTCAAAATCGACATCAAAAAATAATGTGTGATGATTTACATTTTTTAATTTTTTATCAAAACCAACATAAAAGAGCAAGGAGGAGGGGGCAAAAGTCTTTTTACTCCAGTATTTTTCAGAATATTGTCTGTGTTTTATATCTAAAAGCGTTTCACTGTGGTGGTAGTCTGCTCCACTTAAAATAATGTCACAGGGCACAGATTCTCCATTAATAAGCAAATTGGTGGCGGTCCCTTTAGTATCAACGTTAATTTTCTTTACAGCAGCATTTGTTTTTATTTCAACTCCCGGAGATAGCGCTAGGTTTTCTATGGCCAGTATCACCTCGTACATCCCTTGTTTTGGATGAAAGGTACCAATACCAAAATCGGCATAATTCATAAAACTATAAAAAGAAGGGGTGTTGCTGGGTTTGGCACCTAGGAATAGGACTGGAAACTCTAAAATCTGAGCCAACCGGTCATTTTTAAAAGCTTTCCTCACATCCCGTTTTATGGTACTTAAAAATTGATTAATCTTTTTTATGGTTACTGGAGTGATTAGTTCTAATGGTGAGACACCTGGTCTATACACCAGATCTTTTATGGCGACATCATAATTGTTCTTTGCATTATCGATGAATGTTTTCAAACTTTCCGAACTTCCTGGTTCTTCGGCTTCAAAAGCAGCATAAATTTTATCAATGGTATCTTCAATAGTAATGTAGTCATCTTTACCAAAGTAAACCGAGTAGGCAGGGTTTAATTTTTCAAGCGTATAGAAGTCTGACGGTGTTTTATTAAAATCAGCAAAAAAACGTTCAAAAACATCAGGCATCCAATACCATGTTGGTCCGATATCAAAAGTAAAGCCCTGCTTTTTTAATTGTCTTGCCCGTCCTCCTATAGTATCGTTTTTTTCATAAATAGTAACCTGGTTTCCGTCCTTTGCTAAATAACAAGAAGCGGCTAGTGCTGAAAACCCGGAACCTATAATGGCTATTTTTTTATTCATTGTAATCTACATGTTGTTTATCATTGTCAAGATTTTCCATGATCTCTTTTACTGAGTTTAGTATTAGTATTCGGTCATCGAGAGGTGCTATTTCTATATGAGTGGTTTGCCTACCGAGAGATATGTAATGAATGATTTGAGTCTTGAAGAATTTTTTCCGAAAACTCAATTAAATAGTCATTAATAATTTCTTTCTCCGGTTTTATGGTGAATGAAGAGATATAAATAATTTTATTGTAGTAATCAGTGATATATTTTAAACTATCTATGGGGACACTTTGGCCTAAATAAATACTATGTAGACCTCTCAATGTAAGTTCGTAATTTATGAAAAGCAGACCCAATTCATGGATTTCATTATCAGGAAGAAATAAAACATAAATGTCACCAGTATGTTTATCTTGTGAAGCATTCGAAATGTTATCGGTATGTACTAGAATTTTCTGCTTTATAAGTTCAAAAATAAAGTGTTCATGGGCAGGAGTAATGGTGTCTGTCTGCCATAAAATCCCTATATCTTCTAACAAAGGCACAAAGACGGTATAAAATATCTCACTAATGCTTTTACTCTGTACTAAATTATTAAAAGTACTTAAGAATAATCCTTTATCGAAATTAAGCATGGCCACTTTAAACAAATTAATGGCATGATTACTAGAATCTTTGTTCAAAGCTATTTCCTTGACTAAAGTTGGAATTTCTTGGCTTTCAAGACTGGCGATCTTGGAGACTTTATATCCGTTTTTATTTAAAAAGGAAATGTTTAAAAGTTTTTGAAGACTAGAAAGACTATAATATCTAATATTGGTGTCTGTCCTATTGGGCTCAAAGAGATTGTATCTTTTTTCCCATATCCTAATAGTATGCGCCTTGATACCCGATAGGTTTTCAAGATCTCTAATGCTAAATTTCGTTTTAATATTGTTCATTATTCTGCTAAAATAGTTAAACAAATATTAATAACTGAAATTTTAACAAAGTATTAAAATTGAAGAAGCTAATATAATTAATAAAAGTGCGCACGAGAAGACTCGAACTTCCACGACCTAAAGCGGTCACTGGCCCCTCAAGCCAGCGCGTCTACCAATTTCGCCACGTGCGCATTTAAAGTAAAGATAAAAAAAAAAGTTAAGCATTCATAGCTTAACTTTTTTTTAGTGACCGGGCTGGGGCTCGAACCCAGGACCCTCTCCTTAAAAGGGAGATGCTCTACCAACTGAGCTACCAGGTCATGTCTTATTGCGGGTGCAAATATAATTCCTTTTATTAATAATACAAGCATGTTTTTGAAAAAATTTTTGTTTTTTTGTCTTGCTTTCACGTAGGCGTTTAATAATCAAACATTAACAGTAATGAAAAATTTAATTTTATTAGGATACATGGCTTCCGGGAAGTCTTTTATTGGTAAAAAATTAGCAAAAAGAATATCTTATAATTTTATTGATTTGGACGCTTATGTTGAAAAAAAGGAGCAAAAGACTGTAAAGCAGTTGTTTGACGAAAAAGGTGAGTTGTATTTTAGAAAAGCAGAAAAAAAATACTTAGCCACGCTTTTAAGTCGCGATGAAAAGGTAGTGATCGCTTTAGGGGGAGGAACACCTTGTTACTATGACACCATGGACGAATTAGTTAATAACCGCGCAGTAGAAACCTTGTATTTAAAAGTATCTATAAAAGAAATAATAAAAAGAGTAACTAAGGAGACGGCTAAGCGCCCCTTAATTGCACATTTAGTCACAGAGGAAGCCCTAGTAGAGTTTGTAAGTAAACACCTCTTTGAGCGCTCTTATTTTTATAATAAAGCGCATTATGTCATCGATGCTAACCAGCCAGCAGATATCATTTTAGAAGACATTGTTGCCAAGTTATTTTAAAAAAGCTTCAAAGGTATGTCCTTCTAACACCACATCGACGTGCTCGTGCAAGGAGGTCGACAATGAAATGCCCTTAAAATCGGCTTTTACGGGATATTTCTTATGGTTTCTATTCACTAAAACGGCTGTTTTAAACTGTTTCAGGGGCACATCTAAAAAGTGTTTCACACCATACACTAAGGTGGTTCCAGAATTTAATACATCATCAATTAAAACAATAGACTTATTGGTGTATTCTTCAACGGTTAAAGAGGTTGTAATTGGTGCTCTCGGGTTTTTCTTATTTATAGAAACCTTACAAAGAATGGGTTTAATAGGTGAGATTTTGGTCAGAATAGTTTTTAGTTTTTTAGCTAATAAGTATCCATTACTATCAATTCCAGCTAAAATCACTTCATTTTCATCACTATTACTTTCATAAATCTGATACGCAATACGCTTAATTTTATGTTTTATTTCGTCGTGCGTAAGAATGCTGTTTTTTGGTGGAGTCATAAGTTATATTTCATTTTCTAAATAGATATCATCTATATCCCTTCGGTCTTTTTTCGTTGGTCTTCCTGTACCCTTTTTTCGGTAATAATCTTTAGAATATTTTAATAATTCCTGCGCTTCAAACGCAGATTTTGGGGTGGTATCCACCCGATAGATGTCGACTAACTTGGCACCAATTCTATTGGGAGGGATATCTAAAATGGTTAAGCTGTAATTTACTTGATCTTTACGCACACTAATTTTATCTGTTGCATAGACTTCTCTGCTCGGTTTAACGACTTGATCATTAACTTTAATGTGTCCTTTTTTACAAGCAGTAGTTGCTATATTTCTAGTTTTAAAATATCGGGTACACCATAAGTACTTGTCTATTCGCATATAATTGTAAAATCTACGTTAATGATATTGTGCAATATTAGATTATAAGTTATCTTGCACCCAAAAATAAGCAAAAATGAATTTAAGAAAGTTAATCCTTCCAATTTTATCACTATGCCTTGTAGTTTTATCTTGTAAAAAAGATGATGATGCTCCTATTGAAGCTCCTGCATTGCGTGATAGACAAGAAGTATATGATGAGAATCTTGTAGAAATAGAAACTTATTTAGAAACTCATTTTTATAACTATGAGGCCTTTGATTTTGCAGATCCTTATTCTCAAGCGAATGACACCTTCAGTATCGTTTTCGATACCATTTCGGGAGTTAACAGTGATAAAACACCATTGATGGATCAAGTAGATTTCAAAACGGTTACGGAGGATGACGTAGACTATAAATTATATTTTTTAAAGGTGAGACAAGGATTGGGGAAACCTGTAAACGCCTTAGATAGAGCAGCCGTGTTATACAATGGGACTATTCCTGAAGGCGCATCTTTTGATAGTGCGGTTACCATTGGAGCCGGACAGCCGTTAAATTTGACTACAGTAGGGTCTACTTTTGGGGTAGTTTCAGGATTTAGAGAAGGTATTGTTGAGTTTAACGCTTCTACCGGTTTTACCGAAAATGGAAATAATGAAATTACTTACGACGATCACGGCATTGGTGCTGTCTTTATACCTTCAGGATTGGGTTATTTTGCTGTACCACCATCTACTGTTATACCTCAATATTCACCATTAATTTTTACATTAAGAGTGGTCTCTAGGAGTAACACAGATTGGGACGAAGACGGAATACCTTCTCATATGGAGCATCCAGATGGTGACTATTCCGGATCTGATGACGATACTGATGGGGATTCTTTTGTTAATTTTGTTGACAGTGATGATGATGGGGACGGTGTATTAACTGAGGATGAGGTGAAACAAAAAGAGTATGAAGATGATGGTGCTAATGCGTTCATGACTAAAGCAGAGGCTGTAGCCTATTACGATGCTAATATTGCTAATAACGGAGAAAATGAATTATTTATAAGAACGGAATTAAAATTAGATGGAACGTATACCCTACACACAACTGTGATACCACAAACGCTGGTTGATGGAGTATTGGTTTCTAACTATTTAAATTCTAATATCACTACTGTTTTAGAATAATTGATTTAAAATTATAGTTTTAAAAGCCCAACTTAATCTAAGTTGGGCTTTTTATTTGCACTATAGTTTTACAGAAAAACTTAATATTAATTGTTCTGGTCGGATATCTAGTCTTCCTATAGCTATAGAATTGTTAGTGGTTACAATCTTAGCTTCGTTCTCATTAAAACTACGCTCATATCTTAAGTCAATGCCTATGTTATTTAAATTAAATCCAATCCCAAAATTAAGACCAATAGTAAAATCGTTTTCTATCGACTCAAGATTAGCTCCTACTAATTCTGAATCTAAAATGTACTGAAACGCTGGGCCAGCAAAAACACTAAAAGGCCCCAAAACCTTAAGACCTAATAATATAGGGGCATCAATACGCTGTAAGTTTAACTCACCCCGACTATAGTCACTTTTAGTTTTGGTGTATATTAATTCCGGCTTCAAATACAGTATGTTTCCAATTTTACCAAATAGACCAAAGTGATATCCTACAGCCCGCATAGGGTCTTCGCTAGTATTAGAAATGGAATTAAAATAATCGCCATTACCATTATAGTTTATACCTCCTTTAATACCTAGGCCACTACCATCCTGTGCCATAGTTAATGAGACTATAGAAATTATAAATAGTAATGAAAAACAGAAGTGTTTACTCACGTCACTTTTATAATCTAAGCCGCGATGAAAATGTAGTAAAATGCTCATAATTATTCGATTTAATGGTTTTGTACTATCAAACGAAAATAATGGGCATATATTTTTTAACTCTTGATTCAAAATATGTTATAAGCAAAAAAAGGATGGAAAGCATTTAGCTTTTCATCCTTTTAACTACATTTATAAACGTACTATTTCCGTTTAATAACCCTTTCACAGGCTTTAACGATAGAGGCGCTATTTAAGCCGTACTTCTCCATTAGCTGTGCTGGAGTTCCGGATTCGCCAAAAGTGTCATTAGTAGCAACAAATTCCTGAGGAGTTGGTTGATGCTGCGACAAAACGCGGGCAACACTTTCCCCAAGACCACCTAAATGGTTGTGTTCTTCAGCAGTAACAATACATTTGGTTTTGCTTACCGAATCTATAATGGCTTTGGCATCTAAAGGTTTTATGGTATGAATATTTATTACTTCAGCAGTTATCCCTTTTTCATACAAGGCTTTTGAAGCTTCTAAAGCTTCCCGGACTAAGTGTCCCGTTGCCACAATCGTAACATCGCTGCCTTCAGTAAAATGAATGGCTTTCCCGATTTCAAATTTTTGGTTGTCAGGAGTGAAAATTGGAACCGAAGGGCGTCCAAAGCGTAAATACACCGGACCAACATGTTCTGCAATGGCTATAGTTGCTGCTTTCGTTTGATTATAATCACAAGGGTTTATAACGGTCATGCCAGGTAGCATTTTCATCAATCCAATGTCTTCAAGTATTTGGTGGGTTGCACCATCTTCTCCTAATGTTAAACCGGCGTGTGACGCGCAAATTTTTACATTCTTGTCTGAATAAGCAATACTTTGTCGTATTTGATCATAAACACGACCCGTAGAGAAGTTCGCAAAAGTACCCGTAAACGGAATCTTGCCTCCAATAGTTAAACCTGCTGCTATTCCCATCATGTTGGCTTCAGCAATTCCAATTTGAAAAAAGCGTTCGGATTTTCTTTAATAAACTGATCCATTTTTAAAGAACCAATTAAATCGGCACAAAGGGCAACCACGTTGGGGTTCGTTCTTCCCAATGCTGTCAAACCATCTCCAAAGCCTGAACGGGTATCTTTTTTTTCTGTATATGTGTATGTTTTCATCTCTTGTTTTAATTGAAGGGTTAATAGTCTCCTAAAGTTTCAGGATTTTGCGCCAAGCCTATTGCTAATTGTTCATCATTAGGAGCCTTACCATGCCAGGCGTGCGTATGCATCATAAAATCGACGCCATTACCCATAACTGTATTTAATAATACACAAACGGGTTTTCCTTTACCGGTTTCAGCTTTGGCCTTAGCCATACCTTTTAAAATAGCCTCTATATTATTCCCTTCTTCAATATCGATAACAGTCCAGCCAAAAGCTTCAAATTTTAGTTTAATATCTCCCATTGGTAAAACAGTATCTGTAGAACCATCAATTTGCTGTCCGTTTAAATCTATAGTTGAGATGATATTATCAACTTTTTTTCCAGCGGCATACATGATAGCTTCCCAATTTTGACCTTCTTGTAATTCACCATCACCATGTAAACTGTAAATTAAATGCTTACAACCATTTAGTTTTTTAGCTTGAGCTGCACCAAGAGCAACACTCATGCCTTGACCTAAAGAGCCGGAGGCTATACGAATACCTGGTAAACCTTCGTGCGTCGTTGGATGCCCTTGTAATCCGGAATTTATTAAACGAAACGTATTTAATTCTTCTACAGGGAAATAACCAACTCTAGCCAAAACACTATAATATACAGGTGAGATATGACCGTTTGAAAGAAAAAATAGATCTTCTCCAATACCATCCATATCAAAGCCCTCTTTTCTATCCATAATCTCATTGTACAGGGTTACAAAGAATTCTGCACAGCCTAAAGAACCACCAGGATGCCCCGAATTTACTTTGTGTACCATTCGTAAAATATCTCTACGAACTTGTGTTGTAATATTTTCTAGTTGTTGTGTGTTTGCCATTGTATTTAGCTTGATTTATATCGCATCAAAAGTAACTTTTTGAGGTGCATCTGCAAAACGCATAGGGCTTCACTTATTAACGAATTACCATGATTTACTAACAATATTTAGAATCCTTTCAATTTTATTAAATGTTTAAGAACCATTGTGATTTTGTTATTTATCTTTACGCACTGAATTTATAAGTAAGAATGACATTCGACATAAAAGCTAAAGACACCCAAAGTAACGCTAGAGCAGGAGTATTAACTACAGATCATGGTGTTATTGAAACACCAATTTTCATGCCTGTTGGAACCGTTGGAACGGTAAAAGGGGTACACCAACGAGAGTTAAAAGAAGAAATAAACCCGAGATATTATATTAGGAAACACCTACCACCTCTACTTAAGACCACAAATAGATGTATTGGAAAAAGCGGGTGGATTACATAAGTTCATGAATTGGGATCGTAATATTTTAACCGATTCTGGAGGCTACCAAGTTTATTCTTTGTCTTCAAGACGAAAAATTAAAGAAGAAGGGGTGAAATTCAAATCGCACATTGATGGGAGTTATCACGTGTTTACACCGGAAAATGTCATGGAAATTCAGCGCAGTATTGGCGCAGATATCATTATGGCTTTCGACGAATGTACACCATACCCCTGCGATTACAACTATGCGAGACGTTCTATGCATATGACGCACCGTTGGTTAGAGCGATGTTTGACCCATCTAGACAAGACACCGTTTATGTACGATTATGAACAAACATTTTTTCCTATTGTTCAAGGTAGCACATATAAAGATTTACGTAAACAATCTGCGGAGTATATTGCCAATGCAGGAGCACAGGGTAATGCCATAGGAGGACTTTCCGTTGGAGAACCCGCTGAAGAAATGTATGCCATGACAGAAGTGGTTACAGATATTTTACCAGGAAGATAAGCCGCGATATTTAATGGGCGTTGGAACACCCATAAATATTTTAGAAAACATTGCATTAGGTGTCGATATGTTCGATTGTGTTATGCCTACACGTAATGCACGTAATGGCATGTTATTTACTGCATACGGTAGCATAAATATTAAAAACCTGAAATGGCGTGACGATTTTTCGCCTATAGACGAGATGGCTATGACTTGGGTGGATACAGAATATTCAAAAGCGTATTTGCGTCACCTGTTTTCTGTCAATGAACTACTCGGCAAACAAATTGCAACCATACATAATTTAGGGTTTTATTTATGGTTGGTTCGTGAAGCTAGAAAGCACATTATAGCAGGAGATTTTAGAACGTGGAAAGATAAAATGGTTAAACAAATGGATAACAGATTATAACTAGTGAAAATTCTCGATTGGTATATATTAAAGCGCTATCTCCTCACTTTTTTGATGATGATTTTACTGTTTATTCCTATTGGGATAACAGTACATCTCGCTGAAAAAATTGGAAAAATTCTAGAGAAAGAAGTTCCGTTTAATGAAGTGATGCTCTATCTTTTAGATTTTACGATCTATTTTGCGCACTTATTATTTCCTCTATTTTTGTTTCTATCGGTCATATGGTTTACTTCTAAATTAGCTAACAATACAGAGATTGTTGCTTTTTTAAGTTCAGGAGTATCCTTTTCAAGATTTTTAAGACCCTATATTATAGGAGCTGTAATTGTTGGTATCGTTTCTATTGTTTTAGGCTTATACTTAGCACCAAAGGCGAGTGAAGGTTTTAATGATTTTCAGTATAAATATTTAAAGGGAAGGAAGAATACCGGTAATCAAAAGTTGCTTAAACAAATTAATGATAACGATATTATTTATGTAAGTAGCTTTGATGTTAAACGAAGCCAAGGGTTTAACTTTACTTTAGAGCACTTTGAAGACGATAAAATGTCTTATAAAATAAGTGCTAGTAGTATAAGCTATATTGAAGAAGATTCTGTGTATAGCCTACGTAATTATGAAAAAAGATACATTACAGATACTCATGATGTTATCATTAACGAGCGTAAGAAAGATACACTATTTGCATTCGACTTGGAAGATTTAGTGCCTGATGAATATATTGCAGAGACCTTACCTTATTTGGAATTAAGAAACTTTATAAAGAAAGAAGAAAAAAGGGGGTCTTCTAATATAGGGCGCTACAAATTAGAATTGTATCGTAAATGGAGTTTGCCTGTTTCCGTGTTCATTTTGACCATTATCGCGGTTGCTGTTTCTTCCATTAAAAGACGTGGTGGGATGGGGGTAAATCTTGCTTTTGGGATATGTACGGCCATGATTTTCGTGTTTTTTGATAAGATTTTTGGTACGTTGGCATCACAGTCTGATTTTTCACCTTTAATCGCTGTTTGGTTTCCTAATTTTATATTTGGTATTTTAGCTATCATTCTTTTATATCATGCTAAACGATAAACTTAAAAACTATTTTCACTTACATATTTTAGTTTTTATTGCGGGTTTCACCGCTATATTGGGGAAGCTTATTAGTATCGATGCCGTAGCCCTGGTCTCGGTACCGAATGCTAATCGCTTCATTTTTAATGTTTATCTACATTAAAATAGCCAAGATAAATATTTCAGTTGATCGGAAATCCCTGAGTAGGTTTGCAGCTGCCGGTGTCATAATTGCTTTGCATTGGATCACGTTCTTTGGGTCTATAGATGTGTCTAACGTTTCCATTGCTTTAGCAATGTTTTCCACCGGTGCGTTTTTTGCCTCTTTAATAGAGCCCATTATTTATAAGCGGAAGATCATTTGGTACGAAATTATTTTCGGCGTTATCGTTATTGCTGGGATTTATATTATTCTTCAAAGTGAAATGAAATACATTTACGGCATTCTTTTAGGAATTTCATCTGCGTTTTTTTCTTCACTATTCGCAGTGCTTAATGGAAAATTTCTAGAAAAACATTCAGCAACCAAGATTTCTTTTTACGAATTTTTAAGTGGCGTCATTTTCATTTCACTCTTCATTGCGCTTTTTGGAAATGGTTTTTCTGAAAATTTTTTCAATCTAAGTGGTAGTGACTTTGGTTACCTTTTTATTTTAGCGTCTGTCTGTACCACCTACGCCTTTATTGCTTCTATATATGTGATGCGGCATATAAGCCCGTATACGGTGGTGTTAACGTATAATCTAGAGCCAATCTATGGTATCATATTGGCGCTTATAATTTTTCCGGAATCAGAAAAAATGGCTCCGAATTTTTACTATGGGGCTTTTATAATTTTAGGCACAGTCCTTTTAAATGGGGTTTTAAAAAACCGAAAAGCGTTCAAACTAAAACGTTTAAAAAAGACAACACCATAGAATTTTGGATTTAGTGTTAAATGGCAAAATCAAAACCAAAAAAAAGTGTAATTTTGTACGCTAACTAAATATTATAAAAACATTCCCTATGGAATATTTAGAATTTGAATTACCTATTAAAGAACTGGAAGATCAGCTAGACAAGTGTCAGGTTATTGGAGAAGAAAGTGATGTCGATGTCACTGAAACTTGTAAGCAAATCGAAAAAAAATTAATTGCTACTAAAAAGGAAATTTATAAAAATTTGACGCCGTGGCAACGGGTACAATTGTCACGTCACCCCAATAGACCTTACACTTTAGATTACATCAAATCCATATGTGGAGATTCGTTTTTAGAGTTACATGGTGATCGCAATTTTAAAGATGACAAAGCTATGATTGGCGGTTTGGGGAAAATTGGTGATCAAAGTTTTATGATTATTGGCCAGCAAAAAGGGTACAATACCAAAACCGGACAATATAGAAATTTTGGGATGGCCAATCCTGAAGGCTATCGCAAAGCGTTACGTTTAATGAAGTCAGCAGAAAAATTTGGAATTCCTGTGATTACCTTATTAGATACTCCAGGAGCGTATCCTGGTTTGGAAGCAGAAGAACGCGGACAAGGGGAAGCCATCGCTAGAAATATTTTAGAGATGACGCGCTTAAAAGTACCTATAATAACCGTGGTCATTGGAGAGGGTGCCTCAGGAGGTGCTTTGGGTATTGGAGTAGGAGATAAAGTGCTAATGCTTGAAAACACTTGGTATTCGGTAATTTCACCTGAATCATGCTCGTCTATTTTATGGCGCAGTTGGGAGTTTAAAGAACAAGCTGCAGAAGCTTTAAAACTAACAGCCAGCGATATGAAAAGAATGAAATTAGTAGATGAAATTGTAAAAGAACCATTAGGTGGCGCACATACCGATCGTGAAAAAACATTTTCAATAGTTCGAGAAGCGATATTGAAATCTTTTGATGAGTTTAAAAACTTATCACCAAAAGAATTAGTCGATATGCGAATGGATAAATATTCTCAAATGGGAGTTTTTAAAGGTTAGCAGCGATTAAGAAGCATGTCCTTAAAACTGAAAGTATCGCTTTCAGTTTTTTTTATGCTTATTAACAATAAAATGAAGTTATTAACAGTTAAATTGTTGATGAAGTGTTAAGATTGAGTATCTTTATTCAGCGCTTTTTTTCCACAAATTTTTTACTTTCGTCATAGATGAAACAACCCAACCAAATACAAGGCTATAAAGTCGATAAAAGTACTATCATCAACCTTGAAAGAGGTAAGATACCACCACAAGCTATTGATTTAGAAGAAGTTGTGCTTGGCGCGATGATGATTGATAAAAAAGGAGTTGATGAAGTAATCGATATTTTAAGCCCAGATGCTTTCTATAAAGAATCACACCAACACATCTTTGAAGCTATCTTTATGTTGTTTCAAGAGAGCCAACCTATTGACTTATTAACTGTTTCCACACAATTAAAAACCAATGCGAAGCTAGATTTAGCAGGCGGTGATTTTTATCTTATTTCTTTAACACAAAAAGTCTCTTCTTCTGCACATATTGAGTTTCATGCGCGTATTATACTTCAAAAATTCATTCAGCGTAGTTTAATCAAAATATCTAGTGAAATTATTGAAGATTCTTATGATGAAACTCAAGATGTTTTCGATTTATTAGACAGAGCAGAATCTAAATTATACGAAGTTACACAAGGGAATATTAAAAAATCCAGTGAAACGGCCCAGGATTTAGTCATCCAGGCCAAAAAGAAGATAGAAGAAATTTCTAAGAAAGAAGGCATGAGTGGGATTCCTTCGGTTTTGATAAACTTGACAAATTAACCTGCGGGTGGCAGGAAAGTGATTTAATAATTGTTGCTGCACGTCCTGGTATGGGTAAAACGGCTTTAACCTTATCAATGGCTCGAAATATTGCAGTGAATCACAACATTCCTGTAGCTTTTTTCTCTTTGGAGATGGCGTCTGTTCAATTGATTACCCGTCTTATTTCAAGTGAAACCGGATTGTCTTCTGAAAAATTGAGAACAGGTAAATTAGAAAAACACGAATGGGAACAGCTTAATGTAAAAGTAAAAGCTTTAGAGAAAGCCCCATTGTTTATCGATGATACCCCTTCGCTTTCTATTTTCGACTTACGGGCAAAAGCAAGACGTTTGGCTTCACAACACGGCATTAAAATGATCATTATTGATTATTTACAGTTAATGACTGCCGCAGGTTCGGAGGAAATCGTGAACAGGAAATTTCCACTATTTCTCGTAACTTAAAAGCATTAGCCAAAGAATTATCGGTACCCGTGATAGCGCTTTCTCAATTATCGCGTGCTGTAGAAACGCGTGGAGGAAGTAAAAGACCATTACTTTCAGATTTACGTGAATCCGGAGCCATTGAGCAAGATGCCGATATTGTTTCCTTTATCTACCGTCCTGAATATTATAAAATTGACGAGTGGGATGATGATGAACACTCACCTACAGCGGGACAAGCAGAATTTATTGTTGCAAAACATAGAAATGGAGGTCTCGGAAAACATTCGTTTAAAATTTATTGGAAACTTAGGTAAATTTGACAATCTAGATGATTTTGATACGCCGTTTGGTCAAGAATTTCATTCTAAAATGAATGCTTCTGCCAATGACGACACCTTAAAATCAGACGGTTTTACAGCGTCTCCACAAGATGCCTTTGATGCACGAGAAGATGATGACGTGCCGTTTTAATCAATCTCTTGTTAAACTTCTTCATAGAAACGCAACGATAGTTTACTTTTGTACCCTATAAATTATGCTCTAATGGATAAAATCCGTACTACGAATTATTTATTGCTAATTATTGTCATTCCGATAGTCTTTTATTTGCTTAAAATACTGTCTTTTATCTTTATTCCATTGGTATTTTCAATGTTTATTGCATTGTTGTTTTTACCTTTGATGCGATTTTTGAAAAGAAGAGGCGTCCATAAAATCATTAGTATTTTTATCGTTATTTTAATTATCTTTTTAGGTATTAAATTAGGGATAGAGTTAGTGAAACTCTCGAGTAAACAAATCATGGAAAATGATTCCGAACTTTTTTTACAAGCGGAGTCAAAGATTAATGACTTGGTTTATGAAGTCGAATCTATATTTGGTATTAAAAATGCAAATCCGGAAAACACAAAATTATCACGCTTTTTAAATAAGGAGGCCCTATTTAAAAATTTTGGAAGCACGTTAAGTTTTATAAGTAAAACATTGACGGCTGTTTTAATGACTGTTTTTTTTGTTGTGCTTTGGCTCGCCGAATCTATTAATATCGAAAACGTTCTTAATAAAACCATATTAAAGAAACGTCACCAGTCAATTCGAACTTTTATTAAAATTGAAAATGACTTGATTACTTTTATTAAGGTTAAATTTTTGGTTAGTTTTCTAACAGGTGTATTTACTGGATTAGCCTGTTATTTATTCGATGTAAGCTTTCCTGTATTTTGGGGATTATTTGCCTTTTTAATTAACTTCGTTCAAATGGTAGGTTCTTTTGTAACCGTTATTTTGTTATCTATTTTCGCTTTTGTAGAATTGGAGACGTCAAGCACTTTACTGTTTTTTATTATTGCCATAACTGGAACTCAAATTTTATACGGCAGTATTCTGGAACCTATTTTTATGGGAAAATCATTTTCTATTAATGTCATAACCGTTTTAGTGATGCTTATGTTTTGGGGTTTTATTTGGGGGGTGTCTGGTTTAGTCATGGCTATCCCAATTACCGTCTTTCTAAAAATTATTTTCGAACAATTTGATAGTACTCGCGGCATTGCAAAGGTCATTTCTGCCTAATATTATTGCTTAAGGAATTAAAAAAGGAACAATTTTTGATTATCTTTCAATCTAGTTTCTAAATCGTATCCTTTTGAAAAAGTGTCTTATCACCGTTATATTATTTTTGTGTTTTGCACAAGCTTTTGCATCGTATATTATTATTCCGATGGATGCTGAAGCACAAAAAAATCACTTAAAAGCTTACGGAATAACCTATTGGCTTCGGAAAAGGGAACCAAAGTGAAATGGCTGCTTAATTATAAAGGCGGCTCCTTCTTAGTACCGGATACCGAAAGAATACGGCGAGAATGTCAAATTAGAGGCGTTAGTTTTGAGGTGCTCAGTGATAGTAAAACAGAAAGTATTTTAGAAGAGATTAGCAGCCCAAGTAAAAACATGGAGGCCATTGTGCTTGAAAAGGCTCCAAAAATCGCCGTGTATACTCCAAAAGGGAAGCTCCCTTGGGATGACGCGGTTACCATGGTGTTAACTTATGCTGAAATTCCATACGAAACCATTTACGACGAAAATGTTTTAAAAGATGAACTGGTATTATACGACTGGTTACACCTACATCATGAAGATTTTACAGGTCAATATGGTAAGTTTTATGCCCGCTATCGTACTGCGTCGTGGTATATTGAAGAGAAAAAAGAGGCAGAAGCTTTGGCTACCAAACTGGGATTCTCCAAAGTTTCTGAAGAGAAAAGAGCCGTAGCTCTTAAAATTAGAGATTATGTTGTAGGCGGGGGGTTCATGTTCGCCATGTGTAGTGCTACCGATAGTTTTGATATTGCATTATCTGCTGAAAATGTTGATATCTGTGAACCCATGTTTGATGGAGATGCAAGCGATGCTAATTATCAATCACAAATCAACTTTGACAAAACTTTTGCATTTAAAGCCTTTACTTTGGAGCGAAGTCCTTTAGTTTATGAGTTTTCTAGTATAGACATGACACCCAAACGACAAATACCAAAACAAACAGATTATTTCACACTCATGGATTTTTCTGCCAAATGGGATCCAATTCCTACGATGCTGTGTCAAAATCATACAGCACTTGTGAAAGGATTTATGGGCCAAACCACATCCTTTACGAGAGAACAAATTAAAAGTAATGTGCTCGTTTTGGGAGAAAACAGAACCAATGGAGAAGCGAAGTATATTCATGGAATCAAGGGCAAAGGGTTTTTTACCTTTTACGGTGGTCACGATCCGGAAGATTATACACACAAAGTAGGCGACCCTAAAACGGAACTGGATTTACATCCAACGTCTCCGGGGTATAGACTTATTTTGAATAATGTTTTATTTCCTGCTGCTAAAAAGAAAAAACAAAAGACATAAATGTTGTTGTTTACTGGAACTACTAGGAGTAATTTAGAAGTATGAATACATATCATATTACCCTTTAATTAATTAGAACAGGGTATTATTATATTTAAAGCAGTAGGTCTGTCACGTACTAGTACTTCGTTTGATGTAACTAAAAGTTATTTCTTTTTTCTTAACTTAGTGCATAATACATTTTAATGGCATATAGAAAAACAACCCAGATTAAATACCAATACCTAATTATAATTGTCAACGCCATTACATCGCTTCTATATATTTTTAATAAAGAGTAGTCGGTAATTAACTGTTGTAATGAGTAAAAGAGTCCCTCCGGAGACGGTTTCTAAATATCTAATTTAATCCTTAACATTGAAAACAACTACACTCCAATTTATCCGACTTTTACTTTCTACTTGTATTTTTTGGTCACTCGCTTTTTGTGTTTTTATTTTTATACGTTACTATGCCATTGGTGCAGAAGAGGGAATTATCGTTACCGATTATTCGATTTCCGAAATTTTATACTATGGTGTTTTGTTGGGGTTATTTATAGGAACCTTGTTCGCCATCATTGAATTTCTGTTTGATAAATTGTTATCTAAGAATTTATCATTGGGCTTAGTCTTAATAGAGAAATTTGTTATTTACTTTTTAGGGATCATTTTATCGGTAAATTATATTTTCACACTAGCTGAGGCTGCACTAGAACTAAACCTTACCACGGAAGAAGGGTGGTGGAAGAACAGTAAGATTTTACTGGCTCCTTGTGTGTTATTTTATTATTTGTTCTTTAATCTATTCTTTTATTAGAATTGCTAACGAAAAATTTGGGCGAGGGGTCTTCTTCAATTTTTTAATTGGAAAATACCGAAAGCCTACAGAAGAAAAGCGCATTTTTATGTTTGTAGATTTACAAGCCTCCACAACAATAGCCGAAGATTTGGGTCATTATCAATACAGCAGTTTAATACAGGAATGTTTCAATGATTTAAATCGTATCGTGAGGAGGTATGATGCAGATATTTATCAGTATGTTGGCGATGAAGCCGTATTAAGTTGGTCTTTTAAAAAAGGGTTACACAATAATAATTGTGTCGATTTGTATTATCATTTTCAGCACACCATCAAACGAAAATCTAAAATTTACAAGAAGAAGTATGGTTTAGTGCCTAAATTTAAAGCGGGTGTCCATGGTGGTAAACTTATAGTAACTGAAGTTGGTACAGTAAAAAAAGAGATTGCTTACCATGGCGATGTCATTAATACCACCGCTAGAATTCAAGGCGAGTGTAATAAATACAACGAATGGTTCTTAATTTCTGATGAATTGTTGAATCAATTAAGTTTATCCAGTAAATACAAAACGAAAGCCATAGGCGATTTAAGTTTAAAAGGGAAAGAAGAAACGCTCAACATTTCTGCCATAAGCAGAACATGACCGTTAAGATTTAGCGGCAATAAGTTGTTTTAAAATATGTTCCACCCCTAAATCATCATTGCTTTTCGTTGAAAAATTGGCCAACGCTTTAACATTGGGATGCGCATTAGCCATAGCATAACTAAAATCAGCCAATTCCAACATTTCTAGATCGTTATTAAAATCTCCAAATGCCATAGTATGTTTTGGTTGGATATTCCATTTGTTTTGAAGGAAATCTAAAGCATAACCTTTATTGGCTGTGGGTACAGATAAGTCGACCCAATGGGTTCCGGATATTTTTACGGTAATCTCTTGTTTTAAATGTTGCAGTGCAGGGTAAATGTATTTTTCTGAATTAAGAGGGTGATAAAGGGCAATTTTCATAAAATCATCGGCTTCAATTGTGGTTAAATCCGAAACTTTTTTATGAGTTTTATAGTATTCTTTGAAAACAGAATTAAAATGAACATCATTAGAGTCTATATATGCCGCATCTTTTCCGCATAAAATGATTTGTGTATTTGGGATTTTTCTAAGTGTCGGAATCAGTTTCCGAATAGCTTCCATGGGGAATTTAGTAAAAAGTAATTCCTTTTCAGCTTCACGAATGAGCGCACCATTTTCTGAAACTATGGTGATGTCATCTTTTATAGCATGCAATTTACTAATGATGCTGCTGTGCTGTCTGCCACTGGCGGCAACAAATTTTACATCAAGCTTTTTTAAGGTTCTATATAACTCAAAAAAAGACGAGCTTACTTCATTTTTAGAGTTTAATAAAGTGCCATCCATATCGGTTACAACTAATTTTATATCTTTCAAAAGGTGATTAGGTTTAGGGTTTAAAAGTAAAGCATTCTGTTTAAAGAGCGTAGGGCGTACGTTCCGTTTCCCTTTTAACACCTCTCGATGGTCTCTTATTAAAATAAAAGTACTAAGAACAAAAAAATCCGATTCAAGTGAATCGGATTTTAATTATATAAGTGAAATAATATTATTCAATTGGCAAAATGCCCTTATTTTACTTTGTTCACAATAGCTTCAAAAGCTACAGGGCTGTTCATTGCTAAATCAGCTAAAACCTTACGGTTTAATTCGATGTTGTTAGCTTTTAATTTTCCCATAAATTGTGAGTAAGTCATACCATGTAAACGGGCTCCTGCGTTAATACGCGTAATCCATAAGGCACGGAATGTTCTCTTTTTTACTCTACGATCTCTATACGAATATTGCATCGCTTTATCAACCGCATTTTTTGCTACTGTCCAAACGTTTTTACGACGTCCGAAGTAACCTTTGGCTTGTTTAAGCACTTTTTTTCTTCCTGGCTCTTTTGGCAACAGAATTTACTGATCTTGGCATAATTTAATTGTGTTTTGTAGTAGGCGGTCCATTCTTGACACTTTGCTAAATCTGAGTTTGCCTAACTCCAGGGTTTATAAATAATTTGTAACCTATTAAGATAATGTTACTTTAAACGCATCATTATTTTAATATTATTCTCATCTGCAGGGTGTACTAATGTACTATGCGTTAGAGCAAGCTTACGTTTTTTAGACTTCTTTGTTAAGATGTGACTCTTAAACGCGTGCTTTCTTTTAATCTTCCCAGTACCTGTAAGCTTAAAACGCTTTTTAGCACTAGATTTTGTTTTCATTTTAGGCATCTTGTTTCCTAGTTTTTTAATGATTTCACTTATAATATCTCAATCCTTAAAAGGAGTATTATCTATTTTTTTGGAGCGATAAACATCGTCATACGTTTACCTTCTAATCTTGGCATTTGCTCCACCTTACCAAGTTCTTCAAGATCTTGCGCTAAACGCAATAATAATATTTGACCTTGTTCTTTAAACACGATTGAACGTCCTTTAAAGAAAACGAAAGCCTTAAGCTTGGCGCCATCCTTTAAAAACTTCTCGGCATGTTTTCTTTTGAATTCATAATCGTGGTCATCTGTTTGAGGACCAAAACGAATTTCTTTAATTATTACCTTAGTAGCCTTAGACTTTAAAGCCTTATCTCGCTTTTTCTGCTCGTAAAGAAACTTTTTATAGTCCATGACTTTACATACTGGCGGATCGGCTTTTGGTGAGATTTCTACAAGATCTAACTCTTGTTCTTCTGCAAAGCCTAAAGCTTCTTTAATGGTGTAAATACCAACTTCGATGTTTTCTCCAACTAGACGCACTTTTTCTGCCCTAATTTTTGAATTAATTCTGTGTTGGTCTTCTTTAATGACTCTTAAAGGCCCTTTCGATCTTTTTCTACGTATTGCTATGACTTATGTATTTTAGTTAAACGTTAATTTTAAAATTGTTTCAATGTTTTATTTATCTCTGTTTTAACAATTTCTGAAAAGACTTCTACACTAATCGTGCCTAAATCTTCCCCGCCATGTTGTCTTACAGATATCATGTTTTCTTGCTCTTCATTCTCGCCAATGATAATCATATAAGGCGTTTTGTTCATTTCGGCCTCTCTAATTTTCTTGCCAATAGTCTCACTGCGGTTATCTACAAGAGCGCGAATTTCGTGATTTTCTAGCAAATTTAAAACTTTTTCACCGTATTTCTCATATTTCTCACTAAGAGTTAATATAGAAACCTGAATTGGCATGAGCCAAAGCGGGAAATTACCCCCCGTATGCTCTAACAAAATAGCAATAAAACGTTCCATACTTCCAAAAGGAGCGCGGTGAATCATTACTGGTCTGTGCAATTCATTATCACTGCCTTTATAGGTAAGGTCAAAACGTTACGGTAAGTTGTAGTCTACTTGAATCGTTCCAAGTTGCCATTGTCTTCCCAAAGCGTCTTTTACCATAAAGTCTAATTTCGGACCGTAAAAAGCAGCTTCGCCAGTTTCTACAACATAATTTAAACCTTTATCTATGGCGGCATTTAAAATCGCTTGTTCAGCTTTTTCCCAATTTTCATCACTTCCAATATATTTGTCTCGGATTTTCAGGATCTCTTAGTGACACTTGAGCAGTAAAGTTTTCGAACCCTAAGGAGCCAAAGACATATAGAACTAAGTCTATTACATTTTTAAATTCGGCATCCAACTGGTCGCGGAGTACAAAAGATATGCGCATCATCTTGGGTAAAACCACGAACACGGGTTAAACCATGTAATTCACCACTTTGTTCATATCTATAAACCGTTCCAAATTCAGCAAAACGTTTTGGTAAATCTTTGTAAGACCATTGTGTTGCATTATAAATCTCACAGTGGTGCGGGCAATTCATGGGTTTCAATAAAAACTCTTCCCCTTCTTTAGGTGTTTTTATAGACTGAAAGCTGTCTTCACCATATTTCTCATAATGACCGAAGTAACATACAATTCCTTTTGCCCAATATGTGGGGTCATAACCATTTCATAACCAGCTTTTTTCTGTGCGGCCTTTAAAAAATTCTCTAAACGTTCTCGTAACGCGGTGCCTTTTGGTAACCATAGCGGCAAACCAGCACCAACTTTTTGAGAAAATGTAAAAAGTTCTAATTCTTTGCCCAGTTTTCTGTGATCTCGTTTTTTAGCTTCTTCTAAAAGGGCTAAATATTCCGTCAGTTCTTTTTGCTTAGGGAAGGTAATGCCGTAAACGCGTGTTAACTGTGGTTTGTTTTCATCACCCCGCCAGTAAGCACCTGCAACAGAAAGAACTTTAGCAGCTTTTATAATTCCAGTATTTGGAATATGGCCACCACGACACAAATCAGTAAAGGTAGCGTGGTCACAAAAAGTAATGGTGCCATCCTCTAAATTCTCAATGAGTTCCGTTTTAAAAGGGTTGTCTTTATATAATTCTAAAGCCTCAGCTTTAGACGCGCTTCGCATGGTAAAGTTGTGTTTTCCACGAGCGATTTCGAGCATTTTATCTTCAATGGCTTTGAAGTCCCTTTCCGAGATGGTCGTGTCTCCAAAATCAACATCATAGTAAAAACCACGTTCGATGGCAGGACCAATAGTTAATTTAGCATTAGGATACAATTCTTCAATAGCCTGAGCCAAAACATGAGCACTGGAATGCCAAAAGGCGGTCTTGCCTTCGTCTGTATTCCAAGTATACAATATTAAACTACCGTCAGTGGTTAAAGGGGTCGTGGTTTCAACGGTTGTATCATTAAAACGAGCAGAAATAACATTTCTAGCTAAGCCTTCACTAATGCTTTTGGCCACATCCATTGGAGTTGTATTAACCTCAAAAGGCTTGACACTTCCATCGGGTAAAGTAATTTGTATCATATATTATAATAATTAAAGACGCAAAGATAATACCTTACCCATTCACAGACAATACATATATATGAAATCTCAAAATAAGAAAAGGGGCGTTCCCTAACGGGTGTGGTTTTCGCTATCTCTTTTCGCAAAAAAAAGCAAAAGGATGACGCTGCAATTCCGAAGGATTCACGATTTCTTTCTACAGAATAGGGATGATTAATCCCTAATGCGGGCAAAAAGGGGCGTGTTAATAGCAAGAGGTTTTTTATTAGATTGTAATGTGGTCTGTTCTTTTTCAGTTTAGGGATTAAGGTGTTTTTTAAAGCGCGATAAAAAGCGTGTATATATTAAGGACAAGGCGACAAAAAAAACGGGTTGTTTTTGCGGCTGTAAGTACCTAAAAATAAAGGGCTAAGATGAGGGGATTAAAAAAGATTAAAAAAAGGCAAAAAAAGTCATGGTTATATCTAAAAAGGAATCTATATTTGCACCCGCTAAGCGAAACAGGTACACACTTGGGAAGTAAAGCAACGTTCATTAAAAGGCTTATAAAAAAGATTTAAATTTTTACAATAATAAGCATTGAGATAACAAAAAAAGGTTGTAAGTTTGCAATCCGAAAAAACAGCAATGTTTTTTCAAAACGTTCAACAGAAATTTATTGAAATACGGATTAAAAAAAAAGATTAATTTTTTTTTCAAAAAGTATTGCGGGGTTAGAAATAAGTTATATATTTGCACCCGCTAAGCAATAAAGGTCTTAGAGAAACAGAAAAAAGTTCATACACATATTGAATTGACAGCGTAAGAAAGTTATTGGAAACGATAATTTTCAAACAAGAGAATAAGCCATTTTGAGTACTAAAATTAATTTCTTTGGTTGTTAAGCATATTAGTGGAAACACTTAAAAATTTAACGATGAAGAGTTTGATCCTGGCTCAGGATGAACGCTAGCGGCAGGCCTAACACATGCAAGTCGAGGGGTAACGGGGTGCTTGCACCGCCGACGACCGGCGCACGGGTGCGTAACGCGTATAGAATCTACCTTGTACTGAGGGATAGCCTTTGGAAACGAAGATTAACACCTCATAGTATGAAGCCTTGGCATCAAGATTTCATTAAAGATTACGGTACAAGATGACTATGCGTTCTATTAGCTAGATGGTAAGGTAACGGCTTACCATGGCAACGATAGATAGGGGCCCTGAGAGGGGGATCCCCCACACTGGTACTGAGACACGGACCGGACTCCTACGGGAGGCAGCAGTGAGGAATATTGGACAATGGAGGCAACTCTGATCCAGCCATGCCGCGTGCAGGATGACTGCCCTATGGGTTGTAAACTGCTTTTATACAGGAAGAAACACTCGGACGTGTCCGAGCTTGACGGTACTGTAAGAATAAGGATCGGCTAACTCC
>NZ_CP113088.1:3647500-3905328 GCF_026625145.1 Lacinutrix neustonica
ATCAAACTCGGAAATAGCTCGTACTCCCCGAAATGCATTTAGGTGCAGCGTTGATTTATAGTTTTATAGAGGTAGAGCTACTGATTGGATGCGGGGGCTTCACCGCCTACCAATTCCTGACAAACTCCGAATGCTATAAAATGTTAATCAGCAGTGAGGGCATGGGTGCTAAGGTCCATGTCCGAAAGGGAAAGAACCCGGACCATCAGCTAAGGTCCCCAAATATATGTTAAGTTGAAAAAACGAGGTTGAACTGCTTTGACAGCTAGGATGTTGGCTTGGAAGCAGCCATTCATTTAAAGAGTGCGTAACAGCTCACTAGTCGAGCGGTTCGGCATGGATAATAATCGGGCATAAACATATTACCGAAGCTATGGACTTGAAAAAGTGGTAGGGGAGCATTGTAGTGGCGTTGAAGGTGTGCTGTGAGGCATGCTGGAGTAGCTACAAAAGAAAATGTAGGCATAAGTAACGATAATGCGGGCGAGAAACCCGCACTCCGAAAGACTAAGGTTTCCTCAGCTATGCTAATCAGCTGAGGGTTAGTCGGGACCTAACGCGAACCCGAAAGGGGTAGTGGATGGACAACAGGTTAATATTCCTGTACCTGCTCTCATTAAAAGTGACGGAGGCGAAAAGTTAGTGCGCACAGACGGAATTGTGCGTTGAAGAGAGTGGTAACACCTCGATAGTACACTAAGACTACGGTCGCGGTGATAATCTAGCAAATCGACTTCCAAGAAAAGCAAGAGAAGCAGCCCGTACCCTAAACCGACACAGGTAGTTGGGATGAGAATTCTAAGGAGCTCGAGAGATTCATGGCTAAGGAACTAGGCAAAATAGACCCGTAACTTCGGGAGAAGGGTCGCCCATCTTCGGATGGGCCGCAGTGAAAAGGTCCAGGCGACTGTTTATCAAAAACACAGGGCTATGCTAAATTGAAAGATGACGTATATGGCCTGACACCTGCCCGGTGCTGGAAGGTTAAGTGGAGTTGTTAGCTTCGGCGAAGCAATCAAATGAAGCCCCAGTAAACGGCGGCCGTAACTATAACGGTCCTAAGGTAGCGAAATTCCTTGTCGGGTAAGTTCCGACCTGCACGAATGGTGCAACGATCTCGGACACTGTCTCAGCCATGAGCTCGGTGAAATTGTAGTATCGGTGAAGATGCCGATTACCCGCTGTGGGACGAAAAGACCCCGTGCACCTTTACTATAGCTTAGTATTGGTTTTGGATAAGTAATGTGTAGGATAGGTGGGAGACTTTGAAGCGGCGTCGCTAGGCGTTGTGGAGTCATTGTTGAAATACCACCCTTTGCTTATCTAGAGTCTAACTTTCAATGAAAGGACAGTGCTTGGTGGGTAGTTTGACTGGGGTGGTCGCCTCCAAAAGAGTAACGGAGGCTTCTAAAGGTTCCCTCAGCACGGTTGGTAATCGTGCGTAGAGTGCAATGGCATAAGGGAGCTTGACTGAGAGACCTACAAGTCGATCAGGTACGAAAGTAGAGCATAGTGATCCGGTGGTTCCGCATGGAAGGGCCATCGCTCAAAGGATAAAAGGTACGCCGGGGATAACAGGCTGATCTCCCCCAAGAGCTCACATCGACGGGGGGGTTTGGCACCTCGATGTCGGCTCGTCACATCCTGGGGCTGGAGAAGGTCCCAAGGGTTGGGCTGTTCGCCCATTAAAGTGGCACGCGAGCTGGGTTCAGAACGTCGTGAGACAGTTCGGTCTCTATCTACAGTGGGCGTTAGAAATTTGAGTGGATCTGACTCTAGTACGAGAGGACCGAGTTGGACTAACCTCCGGTGTATCTGTTGTTCCGCCAGGAGCATTGCAGAGTAGCTACGTTGGGAAGGGATAAGCGCTGAAAGCATATAAGCGCGAAACCCACCACAAGATGAGATTTCTTTAAAGGGTCGTAGGAGATTACTACGTTGATAGGTCATAGGTGTAAAGGCAGTAATGTCATAGCCGAGTGATACTAATAACCCATAGGCTTATTGTACGCCTGTTTTTTTTATACACTTCAACAAGCTCAGTGCTAAGAAGTGGAGTGCAATACAATTATTATACTTTTCATGTAAATCACGTATAACGTGCTTTTTTCAATATGTTATTTTATACGGTAAGTAGATTATTTAATATAACTACACACGCCGAAAGATTTAAGGTGATTATAGCGATGGGGCTCACCTCTTACCATTTCGAACAGAGAAGTTAAGCCCATTTGCGCCGATGGTACTACATTTGTGGGAGAGTAGGTCGTCGCCTTTTTTAGAGAGTCCTAAACATGTATTTGTTTAGGACTTTTTTTTGTTTTATACTTTTCTAGTGTAGACAAGAGGGTTTTAAATCACGTTGTGAAAGCCCCAATAGAATAAAAACAGTGCATTATTCATGTTAAAAGCACTGGGACAGCGTCCTTCTAATGCTTTAGTTTATACTCCATTTTTATAATATACTATTTTATATGGTTACGTGAATCAAACCACACACACCGAAAGACTTAAGGTGATTATAGCGATAGGGCACACCTCTTACCATTTCGAACAGAGACGTTAAGCCTATTTGCGCCAATGGTACTACACTTGTGGGAGAGTAAGTCGTCGCCTTTTTTACAGAATCCTAAACAGGTATGTGTTTAGGATTTTTTGGGTTGATACATTTATGTGTGAGTAAGTGTATAAGGCATACATCTCTTTCTTGAAAGTTAACTTTGTTGCTTCCTATTTTATGTTCAAAAGGATTTACGATGAAAAAAGAGGGTCTCTTTATTATTTACTATAAAATCTTTTTCTATATTATAAAATAGTTTTAAATGTAAGGCCTTAGTTATATTTAGACTAATGAGACTATTAAAATTGTTCTCGTTAAATTCCTTCTTTTGTTTATGAATCGTATTATCCAATCTACTATACAAACGCTTAAAAAGTCACATGAGCTCTTAACCACTCTTAATGACGACCAGTTTGGTAATGCCTCTGTTTCGCCATATTATTCGAGTATAGGCTCGCATATAAGACATATCTATGACTTTTATGATTGTGCCTTAACGGTCACCGATGGGTGTGTTGATTTAACGGCTAGAAAACGCATAACGGCCATTGAGAATTCTTGCGATTCTGCAATCGAGGCCTTTGCAACTATAATTCATCGCTTAAAACTGTTGGATACTTTAAATAGTAAAAAAATCGTTGTTATTGACGATTTAGGAATGGGAAAGCTAGAAATTAATTATACGTATGAAGCGTTATTGGCTCAGGGAAATAGTCATACCATTCATCATTATGCGATCATTAATTATATTTTAGATCGTTTGAATATTACAATAGAGGATTCTGATTTTGGATATAACCCTACAACGCCTAAAAAAGTGACGACTCTCAATTAGTTTTATTGTTTTTAAACATACTGTCAAGAATCGTATTTAACCCTTTAAAAGCGAAGTATATGGCCAATGCACAGCCCTGGATGCCTAAAGTTAACAAAGGGATGTATAATGATTTTTCTCGGATTGCTAAAAGCAATATAGATTAAAGTAGGACCTAAAAACATGAGTATTAATGAGATCCCCATTTTTTTTAAACCTTTTGTTAGAACTTCTTTGTCTGTTCGTTTAGTTTCCATGACTATGATAGGCTTTTATTGCTGATCTTACATTGTGGTGTTCTTGTAATAATTTTTTTGCTAATACGTTGTCTATATTCAATTCAGACATCAGTATTTTTACACCTCTAGCTACCAGTTTGTTATTACTTAGTTGCATGTCTACCATTTTGTTACCCTTAACTTTGCCCATTTGAATCATCACCGACGTGGTTATCATATTAAGCACTAATTTTTGTGCGGTTCCAGCCTTCATTCTAGAACTTCCTGTAACGAATTCCGCCCAACCACAACGTCGATTGGGAATGCAGCGGTTAGCGATAAAGGACTGTGTGCGTTGCAGCTTATAGAACCTGTTGTTATATTATTTGCATGACATGTTTTTAACGCATGTATAACGTAAGGTGTCGTTCCGGATGCTGCAATACCTACTACGACATCTTTATCTGAAATAGAATGGGCTAGTAAATCTTTCCAACCTTGAGTGGTGGAATCTTCAGCAAATTCTACGGCTTTTCTTATGGCAATATCTCCCCCAGCAATCAAGCCAATGACTAAATCATGTGAAACTCCAAATGTTGGTGGGCATTCTGAAGCATCAACAATACCCAAACGACCACTGGTACCTGCACCGATATAGAATAACCTTCCTCCGAGACTTCAATTTGCTTACAATTTGCTCCACTAATTTTTCAATCTGAGGTATGGCTTTTTCAACTGCCAAAGGGACTGTTTGATCCTCTTTATTTATGTTTTTAAGAAGTTCTTGTATGCCCATCTTTTCTAGATGGTTATAATGGGATTCTTTTTCTGTTGTTTTTTCAAAGCTCATAAATCAAAAATACAATAATTGTGCTTAATTCAGGTTTCGATTTGCGCTAGCGATAACACAAGTATCCTTTTTTATCTTCACTTCTATGGTAAAAAGGTATAGTGGGTAGCACGAGCTGTACCATAATGCTGCAGGTATTATTCTATAATATATATAAATTCTGTAGCCTGTGATGCTCTAAAATAACCAAAAGGAAAATGATCTGGGTTGGTTACATTTATACAATTACCACGAACCGTGGCTGGTTGCACTTCGAAAGGGCCTCCACCAGCACTGTCACTTTGCTGCAGTAATAAAAACATAAAGTCATAGAATTGTTCTGAAACCCCATAGTTTTTTATTATCAATTCATGTCCTGGTGCTGTGTCTTCGTTGGAATAGAAGGCGAAAATTTGATTGCCATTAATGAATTCATCATCATAGACATTTAAAAACGGATTGGTCTCATGCTCCTCTTTAAATTCAAAGAAATAATAATTTTCTTCCTCTGCGGGATCTGTATAGTAAGCTTTTATTTCTATAGCTTCTCCTGAAAAGCCACCGTCATTCTTTTGCTCGATAAAATCGATAGGGGTTACAGAAGTCATGGTTTCGCTCCCTACATAGGTTTCGTTATTATATATAATGTTTAAGGTATACGTTTCATTAAGATTTGGTGCAAAATTAGTGCATTCATAGTTTCCGTCTAAATTGTTATCAACAAAGCTAAAAACAATGTTACTTTCATTACTTACTGTCACTGTAGCCCCGGTAGCTGGTGACACTTGGTTATTAAAAAACGGAGCAGATTGTGTTAGTTTTATGGTTTGATTTTCTCCTGAAGTACCATCAAACCAGTTTAATGAAGCTTCTATAACCAATCGCGGTGGGGCGTTAGGTACAGTAACTTCAACAACATCTTCACAAGAAAAAATGAAGATACTTAACGTTAACATATAGAGTATTTTTTTCATTTTTTTAGAATTTAAAATTATAAGATACTGAAGGAATAATTCCAAAAATGGCTAAACGGGTAGCTTCATTGCGTCCCGTGTCTTCATTCTGTGCAAAAGATATGGAGGTGGCATTCTTACGATTATAGAGATTATAAATACTAAAGACCCAATAGCTTTGCCAACCTTCTTTTTTTCTCGGTTTTGGAGTGTACGTCGCAGACACATCTAAGCGGTTGTAGCTTGTTAATCGTGTAGAATTGCGATCACTATAATTAGGTATAACGATCCCGTTATAGACGTACTGGCCATTTGGATATGTGGTAGGTTGACCTGTTTGAAATATAAAATTGGCATTGGCTTTCCATTTATTTGAGACATCATAACTACTGGTCACAGAAATATCATGGGTTTTATCATAAGCTGTATTATACCAACTATTATTATTAATACCTGTTTCGTTTGGTGATCGGCCTTCTGTTTTTTGTTCAGATTTAGATAGCGTATACGCTAGCCAGCCTTTTAATCGCCCTTCATTTTTTCTAAATAATAATTCAAAACCATAAGCTCCGGCTTTTCCATTTAAAATAACGCGT
The DNA here is from genome assembly GCF_026625145.1 of Lacinutrix neustonica. Lineage (GTDB taxonomy): Bacteria > Bacteroidota > Bacteroidia > Flavobacteriales > Flavobacteriaceae > Lacinutrix > Lacinutrix neustonica. The sequence continues at coordinate 3,653,471 of NZ_CP113088.1, forward strand.
TCGATGGCATCATTAGCAATCAAATTAGCACCATCTATGTAGTCAATTCTATTTTTTACTGATTTATAATAACTTTCAACCTCCAAAGAATAGTCTCCATCTTTCAAATTTTTAAAATACCCTACGGCATATTGATCTAACACCTGTGGTTTAATATACTTTCCACTAGGGGCCCAAACGTCAAGTGGGGTTGGTGAACTGGTATTAGACAAAAGGTGTAAGTACTGACTCATTCTATTATAGCTTGCTTTTATGGAAGAACGTTCTGATACTTGGTAAGCTGCCGAAAAGCGTGGTTCAAGATTAATAAACGATTTATCGGCTTCTTTTCTGCTGGTTGATTCGGTACCAATGGGATCTGCACTTTGGTAAATTTGAAAATCATCATTAAAAATAACGGCCTGATCATTTTCGTAAAGGTTTAACTCTTTTTGACCGAGTCTTAAAAAGGTACTTAGTCGTAACCCATAAGCTAGGGTGAGTTTGTCTGAAACTTTATGCTCTGCATCAACATAAACAGCATTTTCAAAAGCATATTTATCTATTAATTTTCTCGAATTAATACCGTAGTGGGAGTCGATGGTTCAATTTCTCCAGGATTAAATGTATAATAAATGCTATTCAAACCATATTGCAATTTAAAAGTATCACTGATATAGTGTTTTAAATCGTATTTAAAATTGAAGTTCTGTATTCCGTAGTTCCAATTAAATTCTACGAAATCTAAACTTAACCCATAGTAGTAGTCCGAGTAGATAAGAGACATATTAGAAAACAACTTGTTGGAAAATAAATGATTCCATCTAAAATTCACAATGGTATTTCCATACGTATTTTTAAAGCTATCGGTTAAATTAAAAACATCACGACCAAAATAACCCGATAAGTAAATGTTGTCCTTTTCATTAAGTGTATAACTCAGTTTCGTATTTAAATCATAAAAATAGGCCACATTATCTAAATCAAATAGTGGTAAAAACAGATGTGCGTAGCTACTTCTACCTCCTAAAAGAAAAGAGCCTTTATCTTTTTTTATAGGCCCTTCTGCTAATAATCGACTAGCTACTATACCAATACCACCATTCATATGGAAGTCTTTGCTATTTCCTTCTTTTTGATAAATGTCTAAAACAGAAGATACGCGACCACCGTAGCGTGCGGGAATTCCACCTTTGTATAACTTTAAATCTTTTATGGCATCCGGATTAAATACAGAAAATAAACCAAATAAATGTGAAGAATTAAACACAGTAGCTTCATCTAATAAAATTAAATTTTGATCTGAAGCGCCTCCCCGAACATTAAACCCGTAAGAACTTTCTCCTGCGTTTGTAACCCCAGGCAATAAAGTGATTGCTTTTAAAACATCTGCTTCGCCTAGCACTACAGGAATTTCTTTTATGGTTGTAGAACTTAATGCGTTGACACTCATTTGCGGTTTTCTAATATTTAGTTTTTCAACATTTTCGGTTAAAATGACTTCTTCTAAACTTTCAGCAGACTCCACCAGTGTAAAATCTTTTTTCGTGTCTTGATTAAGGACTATCGTTTCGGTTCTTTCCCCGTATCCCACATAGCTTAAAACAATGTTGTATGTTCCTTTAGGTAAGGTGATAGAGTAGAACCCGTATTCGTTAGTAGTTGTTCCTGTTTTTTGATCTGGAAACAAAATATTTACCCCAATTAAAGTTTCGTTACTTTTTTCTTCTTGAATGGTGCCACTCAAGGTGAATTTATCCTGAGCGAATAGAAAGGTACTACTCAAACAAAGACCGATGAGTAACATTAGTTTTAATGGATTCATTTACAGCAATTTTGGCAAGTAAAAATATAAAAAAAGCTCCCGACACAGGAGCTTTTAACATAATCTTAATTTAACCCAGTTAGTTGTTTAAAAGGGTGTTTAATGTTTTACTTGGTCGCATCGCAGCGTTTATTAACCCTTCTTTGGGTTCATAGTACCCACCAATATCAACAGGATGACCTTGAACATCATTTAACTCATTAACTATGGTTGATTCATTATCTTCTAATTGCTTTTTTATGACCTCAAATTCAGCTTTCAATGCAGCATCTTCATTTTGTTCTGCTAACTCCTGTGCCCAATATAAAGCTAAATAGAAATGGCTTCCTCTATTGTCTAACTCACCAGATTTTCGCGAAGGTCCCTTACTATTATCCAATAATTTCTCAGTCGCACGATCTAAAGCATCACCTAATATCTTTGCTTTAGGATTGTTATTTACAGTACTAAAATGTTCTAAGGAAACGGCTAATGCCAAAAACTCCCCTAAAGAATCCCAACGCAAATGATTTTCTTGAGTAAATTGCTGTACGTGTTTAGGCGCAGAACCTCCCGCTCCAGTTTCAAATAAACCACCACCATTCATTAATGGAACGATAGATAACATTTTTGCACTCGTTCCTACTTCTAATATGGGAAACAAATCGGTTAAATAATCACGTAATACATTACCAGATACTGAAATGGTGTCTTTTCCATCTTTAAGGCGTATTAACGTAAATTCAGTGGCTTTAATAGGAGATAAAATTCTAATATCTAAACCAGTAGTGTCATGATCTTTTAAATAGGTGTTGACTTTTTTAATAAGTTGAGCATCGTGTGCTCTGTTTTTGTCTAACCAAAAAACAGCTGGGGTTTGAGAAGCGCGTGCACGTGTTACAGCTAACTTTACCCAGTCTTGAATAGGTAAATCTTTAACTTGGCACATTCTCCAAATATCGCCGGCTTCTACGGTATGTTTAATTAGCGTTTTTCCGTTTTCGTCTATGACTTCTACTTTTCCATTACCCGTAATTTCGAAAGTCTTATCGTGAGAACCATATTCTTCAGCTTTTTGAGCCATCAATCCAACATTCGGAACCGTCCCCATTGTGGTTGGATCGAAAGCACCATGTTTTTTACAGAAGTCAATCGTAGCCGCATAAATACCAGCGTAACTACTGTCCGGAATCACCGCTTTTGTATCCTGAAGTTTTCCTTCAGCATTCCACATTTGTCCCGAAGTACGAATCATTGCTGGCATAGAGGCATCAATAATGACATCACTTGGTACATGTAAATTCGTAATACCTCTATCACTATTAACCATGGCTAATTCCGCCCATGCTCTAAAGCGTAGCGAATATCTTCTCTAATGGCATCACGTTTCGCTTCCGGTAATTGGCTTAATTTACTCAATAGATTTCCAAAACCATTATTTACATCAACACCAATTTTTTCAAAAGCTTTCCCATGATTTTCAAATAAATCAGCAAAGAAAACACGAACGGCATGACCAAAAATGATTGGATCACTTACCTTCATCATGGTTGCTTTCATGTGTAGTGAAAACAATACCCCTTTATCTAAAGCATCCTCAACTTGTTCTTCTAAAAATTCAATCAAGGCCTTTTTACTCATTACCGTGGCATCAATAATTTCACCTTCTAGCAATGCAATTCCTTTTTTTAATAGTACAGTAGTTCCATTTTCGCCTGTAAATTTAATATCTACCGACGTCGCTGCAGGAAGCGTTAGAGACTTTTCATTATGAGCAAAATCTCCGAAGTCATAGTAGATACATGAGTTTTAGAGGTGCTAGACCATTTTCCCATAGAATGTGGGTGCTTCTTTGCGTAGTTTTTTACTGCTTTTGGTGCACGGCGGTCGGAGTTTCCTTCCCGTAATACTGGGTTTACAGCACTACCTTTAATTTTTTCGTATCGTGCTTTAATATCCTTTTCTACATCATTTTGAGCCTCATCTCGGATAGTTTGGAATACCAAAACCTTGTTCTTGTAATTCGGCTATAGCAGCTTTTAATTGAGGAATAGAGGCTGATATATTGGGTAGTTTTATAATGTTAGCCTCAGGTTTTTTTACAAGTTCTCCTAAAAAAGCGAGATCGTCTGACACTTGTTGGTCATCTTCCAAAAATTCTGGAAACACGGCTAGTATTCGGCTGCTAGAGAAATATCTTTTGTTTCAATATTAATTCCTGAAGATTCCACAAAAGCTTTTACAATAGGCAAAAATGAACGTGTTGCTAAAGCAGGAGCTTCATCAGTTTTTGTATAAATGATTTTAGGTGTTGCTGACATATATAATTAGTGTATTTTAATTTGTAAAACCCGAAGCATTTCGGGACTGCGAATATACAAAAAATCAAAACCATTTTAAAGCCTACACAGTTTGATTTAAAGTTTCAGGGGTAGACAAAATGGTTCCTCTGTGCTCTATTTTTAATTTATATTAATAAAGTAGTGAGTAAGAAGCCCCAGGGCATTTTCTTTAGAAAATTTTGAGCCTTTAATTCTGTTTTTCTCCGGGTTTATTCTAATGTTTCGGGCATTTGTAAAATCGACTTTTTCTAAAATAGAATGATCAAAAATGGTTTGGGATAAATTGCAGTTATCAAAAACCGACTCGGTTAAATCTGTGTTTGTAAAATCGGTTTGTTGCAGTTGACAGTTTGCAAAAATGGTCTGCTTTAATTTTAAGTTATAGAAGGACGAAAAGCTTAGGATACAATTATTGAAAGTAACGGTTAGTAAAAATGGATTACACTCATGAAAGGGAAATCCTAATAACTTGCAATTAGTAAAAACAATATCATTTAAGGTAGCCGTTTTAGCTTTTACTAAGCTTAGGTTGCAGTCTATAAATTCGCATTCTAAAAAGGACATGCCGGAGACATAGCTGTTACTAAAATCACAGTGAATAAAGGTACAATTGGCATACTCAGCCTTTGGTAGGCTATTAAGGGTATAGTCTTGTGTTTTGAATGTTTTATCTGTGATAAAGGGAAGGCTCATAGTATTTATTTCGGTGGCATTATAAAAGTATCACATGTTATTTACTCATGGTCAATCTGTGTTCATGTGGTCTCTCTCCGTCTCATTCCAAATATAATGCACCACACCTCTTATTTGGTGGTTTTTTGAAAGACGCTTAGTAACGAACCCATTCATTTTTCTACTGTTGTTAGTCCCACGATGTCAATAGACGTTTCATTTCCTTTAAATTCTATACACTTTATAGGGGTTACAAATATTTAAAAGCGACTTGTTTTTGTAAAAGAAAGGATGAAAGACATTGTTGTTTCATACATAGGTCACTGCGGCAATCACAAGTTTTATACTTTAAATGTTATGATTTTTTTTCTATCAAATCAACTTAATAAGATTGCTATTTCATAAACACTTGTTTAGATAATGATTGGGGCATACGGTTAGTATCATTGTTTTACGTACTAAATAGTATAGACGATTCTTTTATTTATTTACTGTTTTGAATAATGGTTTGTTTTTAGCAAAAATGGGGATTATACTAAAAACAAAAGCCATAACATAATAGATTAAACTATTAACATTATGGCTTTCTTCGAATTAACATCCTCGTGACCTAGTTAGCTCTCGCTAACACAACATAAAACCGAAGTTTTATATCTCTTCAATTCAAGAGTAGTTAAATCAATAGTACATTTGGGTAATTTTCTAAATGTATAGAACTTTTACTGCCATGTACCGGTTGTTGTTTTTCTTGATACTCTATTTTATAATAGAATATTGTTTCTTCCATTCATAATCACTTTCGATCTTATTACTTTTTCAGAAACTTTCAGTTTTTCAAATTAGAATCTGCAAATACATATTCTAACTTTACGAACGTCATGATTTTGTCAATAGTCATATCTACATATGGTATTTAAAAATCTCAAAAAACAATTATTTTAAAGAACGAGTCTTTAATCAATTAATACAAATTCGAATTTTAGTTCGCAACCAACAAAAGTTGTTATTAACTGTTCAACTAAGATACATCTTAAGTTTTAAAAAACCAACAAAATTAACATCTTATTTATCAACTAGTTATGAGTAGGGGTTATTAACATTTGTTGATAACGTATGAAATGCAAAAAGCCTGGCTTCATGAAACCAGGCTTTTCCAATTCTATAAAAAAGAAGAAATTATTATCTTCTTGCTTCTTTAATTCTAGCTTTCTTACCAGTAAGACCTCTAAAGTAAAAGATTCTAGCGCGACGTACACTACCTTTTTTATTGATTTCAATTTTTTGTAATGCCGGTAAATTAACTGGGAAGATACGCTCTACACCAACAGTTCCTGACATTTTTCTAATAGTAAAAGTTTCTGATGACCCGGAGCCTCTTCTTTGTAATACCACACCTCTAAAGAACTGTGTTCTACTTTTTTCACCTTCACGAATTTCGTAGTATACAGTAATTGTATCCCCAGCAGAAAATTCAGGAAAGTCTTTTGTTGTTACAAATTCGTCTTGTACAAATTTTATTAAAGATTCCATCTTTATAATTTTTTAGTTTATTAATTCAGAACAACATTCACGTATATCGCCGGAGGTTAACCCGAAATTGGGTGCAAATATAGTTAATACTTAATAATTACCAATCAATAATATTCTTTTTTTGATTTTACACATCTACTCTAAAAACAAACCGTTGTTTCTCTTTTAAATACGTTCGTATTTTTAAAAAACTAAAAGCATTTTAATCCTCTACTTAGAAAGAAAGCATACCAATACCTTAGGTGATTTTTAATGAGTAGGCCTTTTGAACTAAACGGCAGTACCACAGGACGGTCTCCTAGTTACTTAAGCCGAATAGGAATATAAACATCTTCTTGAGAATCCGGACTATCTTTTTTATAGTGCTCACCCAGGACCTGAAAATGTGCTCTATGGTCTAAAGTATATTGAGATTTTGGCATCCATTCTGTAAAAATATACTGCAGGAGTTTTGAAAAGTCTTGTACCAAACCTTTATACCTAAACACGGCATACAAACCACCTTGTAAATTATAACAGGTCATGTTTTCTCGGAATAGATTCGTATTGAGAAACTTCTATAGCCGCCCATTTTTTAAAGAGGGTATTCGGGTTGAACTCAGAAAAATAGGTCATGGAATCGTACACTAGAACTTCATATATAAGAGTATCCAACCCGTTTTTAATGTGTCGTCTCTTTGGCATAAAGTCTGAAAATAATTCAAACGTTTTATTTTCTATCAAAGACATGTCTATCGATTGTCCCACGAGTTTTTTCTCTTGAAGGGTGATAGTTTGAGGTTTTGGATAGGTATTCATGATGTAATGGTGTACTCCTTTAATGATCACTTTAGTCTTTTAACAAATCGGGACGGCGCTCTTGTGTTCTTTTTAGCGCTTGCTCTTCACGCCAGGATTCTATATTAGCAGCATGCCCACTTAACAATACGTCCGGCACTTGATGTCCTTTGTAGTCTCTTGGTTTAGTATAAATAGGAGGGGCTAATAAGTTATCCTGAAACGAATCGGTTAGAGCAGAGGTTTCATTACCTAATACTCCTGGAATTAAACGAATTACAGCATCACACAACACCGCAGCACCTAATTCGCCTCCCGAAAGGACATAATCGCCAATAGAGATTTCTTTGGTTATAAACATATCCCGTACCCGTTGGTCTACACCTTTATAATGCCCACAGAGAATAATGATGTTTTCCTTTAAAGAGAGGGTGTTTGCAATGCCTTGGTTTAAAGTTTCTCCGTCTCGGCGTCATATAGATCACTTCGTCATAGTCGCGTGATTCTTTTAATTTAGAGATACATTTGTCTATAGGTTCGCAGGTCATCACCATACCAGCACCGCCGCCAAATTGCGTGTCGTCTACAGACTTATAATTGTCGGTTGTATAATCACGCAGATTATGAAAATGTACAGAAACCAATTGCGCCTCTATGGCGCGTTTTAAAATGGAGGCTTCAAACGGACTTTTTAATAATTCCGGTAATACCGTGATGATGTCAATTCTCATGATGCTTTATTAAAGGAATGCTAAGATAATTCAAATGAAATATTAAAACATAAATAAGGGTCGAATTTTTAAGTAAAATTCGACCCTCATATGATTTACAACTTAATAAAAAAGGTTGTAATAATAAAATAGTTAGTTACTGTTGATCAGCATCTATTTGTTTCTTTTGCTCTAGCTCCCGAGCTGTTACTTTTGCTTTTAAATTTCTAGCATGTGTTTCTGAAGCTTCGTATCCAGCACCATATAATTACGGGTGTAAATAAGAATTTTTAAATTCTTTTTCTTTTTCCGGAACCACTCTATTATTATTAGCAAATTTGTCTGCTCTTACAGCAGTTACTTGCCAACTCACTTCTATATTTGCTTCATTTGTTTGAATTATAAATGTATTATCGGCAATTTTTTCTTTAATAATGGCTTGAGCAAAAGTTCCAATGGTTGTTAGTTGATATCTAAAATCTTTATTGGCCGCTTCAAAGTATTTTGGTAAGGTAACAGTAGCATAGCCCTTGCTGTCTGTTTTTGCATTACCGTGAATAAATATTCATCATTTCCGGAGATTCCACAAAACTATGTACTAAATATTTATTTTTTGGGTCTAAAGGATGATCAATTTTAAAAGTACCACCGCCTTTTGCAATGTTACCTGTTACATTTAGATCTCCTGTGATAGTCATATTTCCAGTAAAATCTGAATTTCCATCTACAGAAAGTTGACTTAAAGCATTCGTATTGTAGTCTAACCCTAATCTTAATTGTCTAATATTAGTATAACCACTTCTATTAAATCTAGCAATGGTATCTGGTGCAGAACAACCACCTACTAAATACAAGCTATTAGCGGCTCCATTGTGTTGAAATTTAATACCACATTCGCCATTGTAATTTGTGTCTTCGGCAAAATGCAATTCTCCGTAATCAACGTTGTTAAACCCGCCAACATTTCCAATGGCTGCTTTAGGAGCTGCATTATTTGTAACAAGAAAATTTAAGTTAGAATTAGATAAGGTTGGGCCTACAATAACACTTCCTGCATTTGTATTGTTAATATTTGTGCCATTTGTAGTCCACTCAGCACCTGCAACGCCTCCTGAGTTTTTAGCGTAGAGCGCATAAGGCACACTTAACAGCTGGCTGGCCCCAGTAATAGTGTAAGCCGTTCCCCCAGTAGGGTCCACCTCGGTTTGTATAAAGTATAAGCCTGTTGACCAGTCGATTGTACTAAACGTTCCGTGAAACAACCGTACCACTACCTATCTCAATAGACACGAGCCCATTAGCATTTGTAGTAGGTGTTTGCGTTTCTACATACACAGCGGTTCCCGTAGAGGTGTCTTGTAAAATACTAATTTGCATTCCTACTGGTGAAGAAATTAATAAATTATCTGAGGCATCTCTTACAACGGCTTGATATGTCATTTTTTCCGGTGCTTGGGCAAGTGCTCCAAGGGAGAATATAATTGCAGCTAATAATGTGTAAAGTTTTTTCATAAGGTTTAGTTTTTAATGATTTTAAATATTTTAACTTTTTTGTTGTTATTTTTTATTTCTAAGAAATAAATGGCAGATTGTAACTCCGAGATATTTATGCTTAATCTACTAGCAATATTTGTTTCACTTTTTAGTATTCTACCGTTGATATCTCTAATTTGATAATCTAATTGGGTATCTGTTTTATTATTAAAATTTAAAGTTAGCACATCGGTTGTAGGATTTGGGAAAACTTTTAATTCTTGTAGTAGTTCTGTAAAGTCTACAGAAGACAATGTCTCATTATATTCATTGGCTTGTTGTACCCCTTGTGCAACAGCACCCGTAGTTCCAAAATTGGTTACATAAGCGAGTTGACCAACGGAATAAGAAATAGAACCCGTCGTTCCCATGATATCACCACCGGAAGATGTTAGTGTCTGTTGGGCATGGGATTTGGAAATTCCCAAATAGAATACCGGAGTTAAGAATAAGAGTAGTTTGTTTGTTTTCATAAAGTTTGGATTAGAGATTAATAATTTTGATTTGTCTTACTTAAATGTATGACAAATTATTTGAAAGGAGGTGATTATAGAAAAGCAAAATAAAAAAAGGAGTAGCTTATTACTACGAGATATTATACTTCATACGTTCGCACTCCTAAAACACTGCAGATACAAATTCTTTTCCCAACTCATATGCTTGTATAAATGCTGGGTAGATTAGTGATTTTGGTTTGTAGACCAATGCCGCTATAATGATGTGGCTCACTTTTAATTTAGATTTACCCTATAATACTACTCCAATGTCTCGTTTTCTAATCTTACGATCTATAGACGAATCATATAATTAAAAAAATCGGTTTCAGAAGCCTTTCTTTGTGTGTGAAATAGCCGATGCCCTTAAGATAGTGGTACAGCGTAATTGTTGTAACAGTGTAGAGGTTGCATTTGGGCTCTTATTATAATCATAACTAAAAATAACAATTACCCTGTCTAGTGAAATGATTCTGCCGGATGCGTGTTCATATTATGGGCTGAACTTTATGTAGGCTGTAAACAAAAAAATCTATAACCGAAGTTACAGATTTTAATTTTAGTATCTTTTTTTTTAAAAGAAAGATTAGCAGTTTGAGTGGATGTTTTTCTTTCTAACTATTTTTATGTTTAATGATTTCATCTTGTAATTGACGTCTCACTTTCTGTTCGCGTTCTAGTGCTATACGGCGGTGTTCTTCAAATTCTTCTTCGGTTTCCAATAATGCTTTTTTAGCATCTCGTGTAATGGTATTACTATTCTTAAACTTATATATAAATAATAAAGACAAGGCTAAAAGGCCAGCAATGATACTCCACATTAAAGCATTGTAACTTCCTTTACTCATTTGTATCCCAAACAAAGACATGCTGTCTTTCTCTGTATTGGTTTCATCTAAAGTGCTTTGTGTAGCAGATAAACTCGATTTTAATTTTGAGATTTCTTCATTTTGTTTTGTAACAACGACTTTGGTGTCATTAAGCGTTTTGTGTACGGCATTTAAAGAATCTAAGGTGTTTGCTTTTATTTTTTCAACCCAATTCACTCTAATCACTTCATAATTTTGACCTCGAGCGTCTCTCCAGTTTGTAGATTTTTTGGTTAAATATTCGAACTGACTTTCTATAGAACCACTATCTAATGATAGCTTGTCCTCATCCGTTTGCGTGTTTGTTTGCGCTTGTAGTTGAAGCGAAAAAAAGGCTAAAAATAAAAGTAGGGTAGGTTTATTAAAATTCATTTTTTAAAATTAGTTTGAAATCATTTACTGCTAAAGTAAAAAATATTGTTCATTCTGAATGCATGATATAACAAAAAGCCTCACTAAATGTAAGGCTTTTATATATACGTATGAGGTCTTCTGTTTGGACTATGAGCTAAAATAATTAAATAACCCTTTGCTTTTTGGTCAAGTCCGCCACCATTTTAGGTGTCCATGCGATTGTGTATTATTGGCCAAAAAACATGTCTTATTAATAATAAGTAAAGCGTCTCACTTTAGCAATATACTTTGCTAAGCGAATGACTTGATGACTGTAGCCATACTCGTTATCATACCATACATAAAGAATAACGTTTTTGCCATCTTTACGTACAATTGTTGCTTTGCTATCATAAATGGAAGGAGCAGAGCTGCCCACAATATCGCTAGATACTAGCTCATCGCTCATTTCATATTTAATTTGCTCTACTAAATCCCCTTCTAAAGCATACTTCTTCATAGTGGCATTCATGCTATCAACACTTGTTGTAGACTCTAATTCTAAGTTCAAAATGGCTAAAGATCCATTAGGAACAGGAACACGAATGGCATTAGAGGTTAGTTTTCCTTCAAAAACAGGTAAGGCTTTTGAAACCGCAGCACCTGCTCCAGTTTCAGTAATAACCATATTTAATGCGGCCGCACGACCACGACGGTATTTACTGTGAAAATTATCCACCAAATTCTGGTCGTTTGTATAGGCATGAATGGTTTCTAAATGACCACTTTTCACACCATACGTGTCTTCAATGGCTTTTAAAACGGGAGTTATAGCATTGGTTGTACAAGAGGCTGCAGAGAAAATATCAATTTTGTCCGGATCGTTCTCTAAGTGGTTTACACCATGAACGATATTTGGAACGCCCTTTCCTGGTGCCGTTAATAATACCTTATGAGCGCCTTTAGAACTCAATAATCTGCTTAACGCTTCTTTGTCTCTAAACACACCAGTATTATCAATAATTAAAGCATTATTGATTCCATATTTTGTGTAATCAATATCTTCCGGCTGATTTGCTGATATGATATTTACCGTAGTCCCATTAATAATTAGGGCTTCATTCTCAAGATCAATTGCTACAGTGCCGGAAAAATCACCATGCACAGAATCATTACGTAACAAAGAGGCTCTTTTTTCTAAAACAGTAGCATCTACCTTACCACGGGTAACAATAGCGCGTAAACGCAGTTGGCTTCCTTTACCCATACGTGTCATTAATTCACGAGCTACTAAACGTCCAATACGACCAAAACCGTATAAAACAACATCTTTAGGTGTAATATCTTCATTTTTACTTGCGCCTTTTAATTTCTCGGCAACAAAAGAAATGGCATTACTATATTTTTGTTCTTCTAAATGGTACTCGTAGGTTAGTTTCCCAATGTCGAGTTTTGCTGGTGGAATGTCTAAGGTTTTAATAGCTTGCGCTATTTCTACAGAGTCAAAAATAGAAATTGGTTTTTGAACAAAGGCACCAGCATATTCATGAAGATTTAAAATTTCGCTGACATTTCTATCAATCAGCTGGTTTCTAAAAAGGACCAGTTCAATAGATTTATCATACCATAAGTCGCTTACAATTTTAATGAACTCAACAGTAGCACGACGTCTGTCGGCTTGAAAAGCTAATTCGCTTTCATAGGTTTCGTTAGTAGACATTTTAAATGTTTTAGTGTGTTGTTAATTTTTTTGCAAAAGTATAGTTTTCAAACGTTTTCGTAAAATTTTTTGTATTAAAAAATAAAAGCACTTTAGAGGGGTGCTAAAGTGCTTTTAAAAGGACGTCGGATTAATTTTATCTAAATCCGTATCGTAAATTTTGACCTTTAGAATTAATTAGCTCAATAGCTAAAGGACTATAAGGATCTTTATTTTTAATAATTTCTCTAACTTGTTCGACTGAATTGACATCGACACCATTAATTTTAGTAATGATATTACCAGGCTCAATACCTTCTTGTATAAGGTAATCGGCATGACGTCCAATGATTTTCATGATTTTAACTCCATGCTTTACTTTGTATTTTTTTAAATCATTGGGTTTCGTGTTTTTTATAACCGCAATACTCGGAATAACTAGGGTATTGTTTTTAAATAAAGTGACTTGAGCTTCTTTCTGTAAACCATTTCTTAAAAAGAACACTGTAATAATGTCATTAGGGCGCTTAGTATCCAAGTACCCACGCAGGTCTGAAAATTTGTTAATCTTCACATTATCAATTTTTTTAATAATATCACCCCTTTGTAATCCAGCAGCTTCAGCCCCCATATCTTCTTCTACACCATCTATATAAAAGCCCTCCGTTTCTCCAACACCTAGTTTTTCAGCTTCTGTACTATTTAAAGAGCCACCACGAACGCCTAAAATACCATTACTGGACATTTCCAAATTCCATAATGTCCTCAACCACTTTTCGTGCAATATTACTTGGTACTGCAAACGAATAACCTATATAAGAACCTGTTTGTGAGGTAATGGCTGTATTAATTCCTATTAAATCCCCATTAGTATTCACTAAAGCACCACCCGAATTTCCTGGATTTACAGCAGCATCAGTCTGTATAAACGATTGATTGCTTAAACCCGATAAATCTCTAGACTTAGCACTAATGATACCGGCAGTAACAGTCGATGTTAAATTAAAAGGATTGCCTACGGCTAACACCCATTCTCCAATTTTAGCTTGATCGCTATCCCCAAAGGTGGTATACGGGAGGTCATCATCGGCCTCAATTTTTAATAAGGCGATATCCGTTTTAGTGTCTGTACCTATAATTTTTGCTTCAAGTGTTCTGTTATCATTAAGCGTAACGCTTAGTTTTTGAGAGCCATCAATAACATGATTGTTGGTAATAATATAACCGTCTCGGAGAAATAATGACGCCACTTCCAGTACCCAATTGTCTGCGTTGGGGCACGCGACCCATTAACAAATCTTGCATGGTGGGTTGTGCCGTACTAATAGAAATGTTTTTTACGTGTACTACAGCATCTAATGTTTTTTCTGCAGCAACAGTAAAATCAATACCTTCTGCAGCAGCCGAGCCGTATTTGTTGTTTTTAAATTTACCGGAGTAAACAGGCTGGGCGTTTGTTGCTCGTTAAAAACAATGGGTTCGTCTTTTTCTAAAATGGTTTTGTATGCTCCTAGAGTAATGGCGCCTCCTAAAACTGAAACTAAAACCAGCGTTGCTATCTTTTTCATTTAAAATTATTTAGTTTAGAATTAATAGAATAACTATAAAATTAATTTTTTTATTGCGTCGAAAATTCAACTTTAACGACGATTTAACATCCAAAATAATGTGTGAAAACACTATATTTGTCTCGAGTAACTCCAAGTAAATGAGACATACCTTTTATAAATATCAAGGCACAGGAAACGACTTCGTTTTTATAGATAATCGTCAAGAGTTATTTAACAAAAAAGATGCCAAGTTAATTGCACATTTGTGTGACCGTCGCTTTGGCATTGGGGCAGATGGATTGATACTATTAGAAAATGACAAAATTGCAGACTTTAAAATGGTCTATTTCAATGCCGATGGGCATGAGAGTACCATGTGTGGTAATGGAGGGCGCTGTATTGTTGCTTTCGCAGAACAACTAAACATCATTACTAATAAAACAACATTTAATGCTATTGATGGGTTACATGATGCTTACATTCATGAGGGCTTTGTAAAACTTAAAATGCAAGATGTGAACACCATTGAGACCTTTGAAAACCATGTCTTTTTAAATACGGGGTCACCACATCATGTTGCTTTGGTTACTCAATTAAAAGCGATTGACGTAAAAACGCAAGGTTCAAAAATTAGATATGGAGAACCTTACAACGAAGCAGGAAGTAATGTAAATTTTGTGGAGCAAATAGACAAGAGTGCTTTTGCTGTTAGAACGTATGAAAGAGGCGTAGAAGATGAAACTTTATCTTGCGGTACAGGAGTAACAGCCGTGGCTTTAGCTATGCACCGTTTGAATAAAACGCAAAGCAAAGAAATACACCTAAATGTTGAGGGAGGCGTATTAACAGTATCCTTTGAGGAGTCACAATATGGTTATAAAAACATATGGCTTCAAGGTCCAGCAATACTAGTTTTTAAAGGTGAAATAGAATGGTAACATTAAAAGGAGAACACATTTATTTAAGAGCTCTAGAACCTGAAGATTTAGAGTTCGTTTACAATATTGAAAATGACGAGTCCATTTGGGAGTTGAGTAGTACTATAACGCCATATTCTAAATACCTAATCAAACAATATTTAGAAAACGCACAGGCAGATATTTACGAGATAAAACAATTGCGATTGGTTATTTCTAGTTATAATAATGAGTGCTTAGGGATGATAGATGTTTTCGATTTCGATGTGACAAATAAACGGGCAGGTATTGGCATCTTAATAAAAGACGGTAAGGATAGAAACAAAGGGCATGGGCGTGAAGCGCTAAAGCTACTTACAAATTATTGCTTTAGTCATTTAAATTTACATCAACTATATTGTAATATTTCTGAAGACAACGAAAACAGCATCAAGTTGTTTTTAAATCAAGGCTTTCAAACCATTGGATTAAAAAAAGATTGGAGTTTTAACAACGGAGAATATAAAAACGAATATTTATTTCAACTTATTAATAATGTACATTAAAAAAATACTTGTGGCGATTGCCACTATTGGATTAGCGGTAGCCGCCTACTTTGCTTATTTTATTTATGGCGTGATGCTTAAACCAAATACCGCTTTTAATAACGATGAAGCGTATATATTTATTCCTACTCATGCGAATTATAGTGAAGTAAGAGCGCAGTTGGAGCCGCTATTATTAAATATAGATAAATTTGATGCTTTGGCAAAACAAAAAAGATATACCACGAATATAAAAGCAGGCCGTTATATTATTAAAAAAGGCATGAGTAATAATGATATTATTAATACCATTCGTAGTCAGAACAAGCCCATTCGTGTGGCGTTTAACAATCAAGAAACGATACAAAAATTAGCTGGGCGTATTGCCATTCAAATAGAAGCAGATAGTATATCGCTAATACATGCGATGACCGATGAAAACTTTTTAAGCCAAAACAATTTCACAAAACAAACGGCTTTAGGGATGTATATCCCTAACAGTTATGAAGTGTATTGGAACACCTCTGCAGAAGCCTTTCGTGATAAAATGTTAAAAGAATATGATCGGTTTTGGAATGCTTCACGTAGAGAAAAAGCGGCACAATTAAATTTAACACCAGATCAAGTGATGACGTTGGCTTCTATTGTTCATGAAGAATCAAAACAAGCCAGCGAGCAACCAAGGATAGCTGGTGTTTATTTAAACCGTTTAAAAATTGGTATGCCGCTACAGGCAGACCCAACGATTCGGTATGCTGCTTATCAATCTCCAAATCACGATGGCGGATTATTAAGCGCGTTTTAAATGTTCATAAAGAAACGGAGTCACCGTATAATACCTATAAATATTTAGGGTTGCCCCCTGGGTTAATTGCTATGCCGAGATGTTTCTGCTATTGAAGGGGTATTAAACGCCGAAAACCATAAGTATCTTTATTTTGTAGCCGATGCACAAAACATTGGATTCCATAAATTCGCAAAAACCTTAACACAACATAATGCTAATGCGCGCGTCTATCATAACTATTTGAATTCGCAAAACATCTATAAATAGAAGTGAAGCCACTTGCCCTCTTTCTTTGCTTCGGTGTATTAGCGAAATTGCTATAGCACAGCAAACTTTTTTCAAGCCTAGTGATACCTTAAATATAAAACGCAGAAATGCGGTGGTTATTTCGGAAGCAACTATTGGCGGTTTAACGCTCATCGGTCTAAATCAAATATGGTATGCAGATTATGAGCGGTCTAAATTCCATACCATTAACGATAATAGTGAATGGCAGCAACTAGATAAATTAGGTCATGTATTCTCGTCCTATCAATTGGGTCGTATTGGGGCTCAAACGTTAAACTGGACAGGAGTAAATGAAAAAGACCAATTGTTATATGGGGGCACCTTAGGTTTTTCTTTTTTAACAGCAGTTGAAGTATTGGATGGTTTTTCTAAAGAATGGGGATTCAGTTGGGGAGATTTTACGGCCAATGCTGCTGGTTCCGGATTATATATCGGGCAGCAATTATTATGGAAAGAACAGCGCGTTCTAATCAAATATTCCTTCCATAATACCAAATACGCTTCACAACGTCCGAGAAAAATTAGGCCAAGGCTTTTTCGAAGAGGCATTAAAAGATTATAACGGACAAACCTATTGGCTTTCAGCCAACTTGCATGCATTCTTTAAAACCAATAACGTTCCCAAATGGCTCAATTTCGCAATTGGATACGGTGGAGAGGGTTTATTGTCTCGGTAATGAGGTGCTTATTGTTAATAACACGTTGATAAAACAAAATAGACAACGGCAATTCTATTTGAGTTTAGACGTAGATTTGAGGAGGATAAAAACCAATTCTATGCTACTAAAATCAATTTTAAGCGTTTTCAACACCATTAAACTGCCGTTTCCTACGGTGGAGTTCAACGATAAAAAAGGCATAAAGCTACACGCTATCTACTTTTAAAGGTCGTTAAACGATTGATTTTCAGTATTAACAAAATTGTTGTATATTTGCACGGCAAAAATTTTAGGCATGCTTTTTGAATATAAGCTGCTTTAAAAAATTGAAAATTATGAACAAAAAGAGTATTGCAAGTGTTTTAGCTTTAGCGTGTACAATTTGTGTTTTAATTGTTGTATCGCTATCAACAAATAAATCTGAAGTGAGCTATGATTTTATGGCTAACTATTCAACAAAAGGTTTAGATTTAGACTATTCTATGTCTTTAGACAAAACTTACGATTTTAGTTTTGATGAAACGGAAACCCCTTTCAATCTTCATTTAGGTAAAACGTTTCTTGGCTTCAAAGAGGAGCTTGGGTTTAAAGAATCTCAAAACAATTATTTTTCAGTGAATACTTATGGTTACTTAGGGAAATACCAATTTGGTAGAAGTACTTTAGAGCTTATAGGTATTAATGACGCAAAATTATTTTTAAACACTCCTGAGTTACAAGAAAAAGCCTTTATTGCTAACACAGAACGTAATAAGTGGGTATTAAGAAGAGACATCAAGCGTTTTTCTCGGAAAATATATTAATGGTATCAAAGTTACAGAATCAGGTATTTTAGCTGCAGCACACCTGGCGGGACCTGGGAGTGTAAAAAAATACTTAAGGAGTTATGGAGCGGAAGGTTTTGAAGATGGCTATGGGACATCTATTCGCTCTTATATGAAACGGTTTTCAGGTTTTGACACATCGAACATTAAACCTAAAAAGAGAGCTAAAGTGTCTATGGATGCGTAAATGAGCTTTTTATTTTTTATGGATGATAAATAACGTTGGTCTTTTGTGAAGATCAACGTTATTTTTTTTCCACTCATTTGCGGTCATGGTTTTGATGTATTCTGTGGGTAATGTAATATCACAGGCCACACAAATATCTGTGTGGCCATTTAAAATATTACATAAATCTTCTAACAATTTATTGTTTCTATAGGGCGTTTCAATAAATAGTTGTGATTGGTTATAGTCTAATGATAATTTTTCTAATCGCTTCAACTCCTGTTTTCTTTCCCCTTTATCTATAGGTAAGTACCCATTAAAAGCAAAACTCTGTCCGTTCATGCCACTACTCATCATCGCCATTAAAATAGAAGAGGGGCCAACAAGAGGCACGACTGTAATATTGTTTTCATGTGCCAATTTCACAATTTCTGCACCTGGATCTGCCACACCTGGACAACCCGCTTCTGAAATTAAACCAATATCGAAGCCTTTTTTACAAGGTTCCGAGATAGCTAGGTAACGCGTTGGCATCTGTAAACTTATTCAAAGGAAAGAGCTGCAATGCCGATTGCTTTTTACTAGAGCTGATTTTTTTGATAAAGCGTCTTGCTGTTTTTTCGTTTTCAACGATATAAGTGTCAATACGTTCAATCGTTTTTTTAACGCTTAACGGTAGTACATTTAACGGTTCGGTATCTCCTAAGGTTGTAGGAATAAGATAAAGCTTTCCAGTGTATTCGCTCATTTAGTTAACAATGAATTTTTTAATATATTTCACCCCTGTATTGTCTGTTATTTCAACGAAATATAAACCAGCGGCATAAGTTTTTGTTGCAATAGTAATATTTTCTGTTGAAAGAGTACTAATTTTTTTTACTTGTTGTCCGATACTATTTATAATTGAAAGTGATTGAACGGTTGCCAAATGTGCATTAAAATGAATAGTAATTTTGTTATTAGAAGGATTAGGAAATAATTTAAAACGCTCGAGTTGTTCTTCAGTAACATTTAAATTTGGATCTGTTATTTTGTATACAGTATTACCGCCAACAGCGTATAACTCACCATTGCTATCTTCACCAAAACTTGTCCATGATGCCGTTATATTAGGTGTTTGCCATGTTAAAGACCAGCTGCTTCCAGTGTCTGTCAAGAGGCCCATCCCTTGAGAGCAAAAATCGGCAAAAAAGTATTTACCAATAAATTCGGATATATTGTTCCTCGATATAAATAGCCTCCGGTAATAGAACATCTGCCGCCGGAGTGATTGTATTCTGAAACAGGCGCTATCGTATTGCTAAATACAGGACAGCTTCCTGAGCTTGTATCGTAAGTATGATTGTCACCCTCATAGCATCTCCAACCGTAATTACCTCCTGGAGTTCCGAGCTATTAACACTATTTATTTCTTCATAAGCGTTTTGTCCCACGTCTGCAATCCATAAATCACCAGTCATTTTATCAAAAGAGAATTTCCATGGATTTCTTAAACCAATGGCATAAATTTCAGGCAAACCTCCGTAACTTGCGTAAGGATTATCTCCGGGAATCGTATAAGTAGCACCACTTACATCTATACGTAGTATTTTTCCAAGTAGTGTATTGGGGCTTTGTGCTCGATTACCCGGATCACCAGCAGAACCGCCATCTCCGGTTGCGATATATATATAACCATCAGGACCAAAAGCTATTTTGCCTCCGTTGTGGTTTGCGAAAGGTTGACTAATGGTCAATAAAACAGTTTCCGTAGTATTCGCTATATCTCGGATTTGTGCTAACCGTGTAACGTGCAATAATTGTATTTGGTTGGCTAGTGCTTGTGTTGTCTGTATAATTCACATAAAACCGTCCAGGAGGTTACATAATCCGGAGCAAAGGCAAGGCCTAACAAGCCGCGTTCTCCTCCGGAACCTACAAAGCTACTTATGTCAAGAAAAGGAGTAGGATTTATGGAACCATCTGAATTAAGTATTTTAATTAATCCCGCTTGTTCAACAACAAACAATCTAGTGTCACCAGTACTTCCTGTATTAACAATCTCGACTGGACTATTTAAACCGGTTGCAAAGGAAGTGAGTGCAATAGTTTGAGAAAAACTTAAAAATGTGAAAAGGGATAGTAATACTAAAGAGTAGAATGTTTTCATAGTATTTAGTTTTATTAAAATTATTAAAAATCAGATACTATAAATACGAATGAATCTACTGCTTTAGTTTTTTTGCAATAATAGTACAAGCTTCATCAAGCATGTTATAAACATTATCAAAACCGGAGTAGCCACCATGATAAGGGTCCGGCACTTCTAAATTTTTATTGGGATGACTTTCGTTAAGAATCAATTGTACTTTTGCGATGTCTGCATCATTTCTAGCTTGTTTAACGATGTCCTTGAAATTAGACTGGTCCATGACATAAATGCGATCAAAAGTATCGAAATCTTCAATTTGAAATTGTCTGCCACGTTGCCCTGTAATATCTATACCGTTTTTTGAAGCCACTTCAATCGAACGCTTGTCTCGGTAAACTTCCAATGTGATAATGGCTTGTTCCTGCGGAATCCACTTCAAAGCATTCGGATGGTAGTTTAGATTCTAAAATAGCCTGAGCCAATGGAGAGCGGCAGATGTTTCCGAGGCAAACCATGAGAATTTTAGACATAATTAAAATATTTTAGACTGAAAGTTTTTTAGTCAAGTCCTCCACGTATTTTCTAAATTGCTTGTCTGTAGAGGATAAGTTGTCTACTGTTTTACAGGCATGTAATACGGTGGCATGGTCACGTTTACCAATTTGAGACCCTATGCTAGCTAAAGACGCTTTGGTAAATTTCTTTGCAAAGAACATGGCCAATTGCCTGGCTTGAACAATGTGACGCTTCCTTGTTTTAGACTGTAAGGTATCGACATCCATTTGGAAATAATCTGAAACAATTTTTTGAATATAATCGATAGACACTTCGCGTTTGGTATTTTTTACAAACTTTTCTACAACTTGCTTTGCTAGTTCAATATTGATTTCTTTTTTATTAAAAGAAGACTGCGCAATTAAAGAAATGATAGCGCCTTCTAGTTCGCGAATATTCGATTTGATATTCTTGGCAACATATTCTATGATATCGTCCGGCATTTCAACACCATCACGATAGAGTTTGTTTTTTAGTATAGAAACACGCGTTTCAAAATCGGGTGTTTGTAACTCGGCAGAAAGGCCCCATTTAAAGCGCGATAATAGGCGCTGTTCGATATCTTGCATATCAACAGGTGCTTTATCACTGGTTAAAATAACTTGCTTTCCGTTTTGATGTAAGTGATTAAAGATATGAAAGAATACATCCTGAGTTCCGGATTTACCGAGATAAGAATTGAACATCATCTATCACCAGTACATCGATTAATTGATAGAAATGAATAAAATCATTTCTATTATTCTTTTTAACAGAGTCAATATATTGTTGCGTAAATTTTTCAGCAGAAATATATAATACAGTCTTTTACGGGTACTTATCTTTAATATCAACACCTATAGCATGAGCTAAGTGTGTTTTCCCTAAACCAACACCTCCAAAAATTAATAACGGGTTAAAAGAAGTGCCTCCTGGCTTTGCAGAAACGGCTAACCCAGCACTACGTGCTAAACGGTTAGAGTCTCCTTCTAAAAAGTTATCGAAATTATAATTGGGATTGAGTTGAGATTCTATCTTTACATTACGTATTCCAGGAATAATAAAGGGATTGCGTAATTCTCTATCTTTATTTTTAAATGGGACATCCACATCTTGAGCCTTAACTGCAGACCGATTAGAACTCGGGATTCTCTCAGTAAAGGGCTGTTTATTACCATACGTGTTTTCCATTTTAATAATGTAAACAAGCTTAGCAGTCTCACCTAATTCTTTAGTGAGCGCTACTTTTAAAATTTTAACATAATGTTCCTCTAACCATTCATAAAAAAACTTACTAGGGACCTGTACACTTAAAGCATTATCAGTAAGCTTGACTGCAATTATTGGCTCGAACCAGGTTTTATATGCTTGAGGTTGAATATTGTCTTTTATGAAATTGAGACAATTGTTCCGGACCGATTGCGCAGTTATACTCATTGTTGAATTAAAGTGTTTATCTTAAAGTTAGTTATTGGTATGTCGTATGGAAACAACAATCATCTATTTTATAGCGTGGCAAATATGTGAACAAAAAACGTAAAAAAAAAATCATTTACTATTGAATTTATCGTTTTTTTTCCTCATACTAGATAGCTCAACGAAACTACAAAAAATATATTAAAGATAGCAATGAATAGTGATGAAATTGAAATAAGAATACGATATGCCGAAACAGACCGGATGGGTGTTGTACACCATGCAAATTACGCATTATATCTCGGAAATGGGGCGTATTGAGTGGTTGCGTAAATTGGGTCTATCTTACAAGAAAATGGAGGAAGAAGGTATAGCGCTTCCTGTGATTTCGCTCCATGTAAATTATAAAAAATCAATACGTTATGATGACCTTATTAAAGTAAAAACCCAACTAAAAGAAAGGCCTCGGTCAGTGGTCGAATTTGACTATGAAATATCGAATGATTTTGGAGAAATTTCGGCAACGGCAAATACCGTTTTGGCATTTATTAATTTGAAAACAAATAAACCCACCGAGACCTCCAAAGTATTTTTTAGAGGTGTTAAATAGTTAAACGTTTAATTCTTTAATTTTAACTTTGTAAATCCCATCAAAATTATCATGAATAGTTTGGGCTTCTTTTTTTCTTACTGAAATAGTAATCCGGCAATCCAATTCTAATTTTTGGTTTATGATGTTTAAGTTTTTTTCTTTTATCACACGCATCACCTTATTCATCAAGTCGTATTCACAGGTAATTAAATAGTCTATGTTTATGGTGCGTTCTACAATTTTTGAGGCTTCTAAAGCCAGTTGCGCTCCAGTTCTATAGGCGTTAATTAATCCGCCAACACCTAGCTTTACACCGCCAAAATAGCGGACAACTACGATAAGTATATTAGTTACTTCAAACGATTGTATTTGTCCGTATATAGGCATGCCCGCACTATTACTTGGTTCACCATCATCATTGGCACGATAGGCGATGGTTTCTGTGCCTATTTGGTAGGCATAACACCAGTGTCTTGCTTGGTGGTGTTGTTTTTTTAGTGTCTCAATGTGTTCTTTTACGGCGTCTTCTGTGTCAATAGGAAACGCATACCCATAAAACTTTGAGTTTTTATCCTTAAAAAGAACTTCTTCAGAAGGTTTTAAAATGGTTTTGTAGCTGTCGTCTTCCATTATGATAGCGTGATTAGTACTATTGAAATTACCGCAATGATAATACCGCTACAATTTTTAATGCTTAATTTTTCTTTGAAAAACGCGAGTCCAATAAGTGTAGATAACATAACGATAGCAACGTTATTGATCGTGAAAATGGTGGAGCTTTCAAAATTTTTAAATTGCAAAGCTTTAAGCAGCATGAATATAGAATAATAATTTACAATACCTAAGAGGAGGCCGGCAAAAACACTTCTTAGATCAAATACTAAGGTTTTTTGTAGTGCTTTTGTGGTAAGTATAGTAACGCCAATGCAGCCCGCAATAAAAAAGATGGTTGCTGAAAACAGAGGGATACCGTCATTAGGAATATAACGTGTTTCTAAATACTTTATGGTGGTATCTATAATTCCCGAGCCTAGGAACAACACAATAGGAAGCCATAAGTTTTTTAAACGAATGGTTCCTGTTCTTGCTTTTATAGACGTTAAATATACCGCGATTAAAGCCAGAAAGATACCAATGCCTTTCTGCCAACCCAAGTTTTCTTGGTAGACGTAAAGGCCAAATACAATAGGAATCACAACACTCATTTTACTAGCAACCGAGGCCACCGACAAGCCATGGCGTTGCGCCGTTAATGCCATCACATTAAAAATGGCAATAAATAAAAAACCTAAAAAAACAGCGCCAAAAAACCATTGTTGGTTAACCAGTTCTAAGGGTTTTAAAGCAGTATTTGTATTTAAAACACCCGTAATACATGCTGCAAAATAGTTAAAAACTATAGCTTGTAAGGTGTTGATTTTATATTTACCAATGAGGTTAAAAATAACGAATATTAACGTAGAGGCTAATATGCTAAGGAGTAAATAAATCAAAAAAGCGTGCTTTTAATGGTGAATAAATCGATAATGTCTTCTGTTTTCGGGTCGTTATTCCAAACCTGGAAGTTTAATTGCTGTGCAGCCAATATGTTTTCTTTGGTGTCATCTATAAACAAGCATTCTTCTGGTTTGAGTGCGTTTTGTTTTAACACATACTCAAAAATAGTAGCATTAGGCTTTCTTAAATTGATTTCGTGAGATAAGTAGAATCGATCAAAACAATTTTTGAAATCGTCGTAGAAGGTGATGTGTTTCTTAATACAATTGATATGTAGTTCATTGGTATTGCTTAATAGAATGAGTTTATATTTTTTTCTTTGGCTAAAGCTTCAATAAACTTTAGGCGTTTTGATGGAAAATCACAAATGATATAGTTCCAGGCCGCGATAATGTCTGCTTTTGAAAGTTTAGGGAAATTGTCGCAGTAGAATTCTAAAAATTCTTCGGTAGACAACAAGCCTTGTTCATATAGTGTGTTAATGGCAATAAGTTCTTCAGATAACACATCCATTTCAAATAGCTCTAAGGCGTTGGTCATAGCGCCTTCTTTATCTAAATTGATGAATACATCTCCAAAATCAAATATTAGTGTTTTTATTTTTGTCATCTTTTTTCGTTAGTCATATTGAACGTGGTAGAAGTGTGTTGATGGAGAGGTTCTTCTCCTAGAAACCTTCGACTGCGCCTAGTCTGACACTGGTGTTTTATTGTTGTAAATTCTTAAAATATCGTCTTGTATGGTCTCTTCATTAAATAATTCTCCCGAAAACTTTGGTGCTTTTATTCCTGTTTTTAATCGAATAGTGCCTGTGAATACACGAGCCTCGTCCCATAAGCCTTGATCTATAAAAAGCTGTAATGTTTTTGCTCCACCTTCAATAATCACTGAATTGATGTTTTTTTTATATAAAGCATTGCAAATATCTTTTGCAGTATTTTCTTTTAATACCATGGTTTGGGCCTCTGTATTAAAAACCGAAGCCGTTTTTGGTAGTGTTAAATTTTTGTCTAATACGATCCGAATTGGGTTTTGTCCAGTCCAATCTCTAACCGTTAAACTGGGGTTGTCACTTATAACCGTATTAGTCCCTACTAAAATGGCTTGCTCTTCTGCACGCCATTTATGAACCAATTGTCCGGATAAAGCATTAGTAATCCATACGGGTTTATTTTCTTCTTTGGTTTTAGGAGCAATAAAGCCATCATTACTTTCTGCCCATTTTAATATAATATAGGGCCGTTGCTTATTATGAAAGGCAAAAAAACGTTTGTGGTGTGCTTTGCATGCTGCTTCTAGAACACCTACGGTAACTTTACAACCTGCATGTATTAATTTTTTAATGCCTTTGCCGGCGACCTCAGGGTTGTCATCAATACAACCAATAACAACGTTTGGAATATGATGCGCAATAATCAAATCACTACATGGCGGTGTTTTTCCATAATGAGAGCATGGCTCGAGCGTGACATACAGCGTACTTTTTTTTAAAAGGGCGGTGTCTTTTACCGCATGTATGGCATTCACTTCGGCGTGATGGCCTCCATAGGCACTGGTATACCCTTCACCTATGATGAGTCCTTGATAAACAATCACCGCACCAACCATAGGATTGGGTGCGGTAGTGCCTAAACCATTTTTAGCAATGTCAAGGCAACGTTTTATGTAATAGTCGTGAGTCGTCAAATCGCTATAATTTAATCTTTATATCTTGGATGTCATCAATTTGGTATTGGTGTGAAAAACCGAACAGGGTATATTTAATGTCTCCTTTATATTGTACTTGCATACCTTTATTAAGTACGCTATTTAAAATGCTGCTTAGGGTGTTTAAATTCAATAATTTTTTAGAAGGAATGTTAACAGTCAAAGGTATTGAGAATTCTTTATGGGAAGGCACTTTAAATGTTTGGGAGGAAACCGTTCCCATGTCAATATCATTTATTCTAATTTTCAGGCCTTCTGTTTCTAACTGTCCACCCACGTGATTAGGGTTGTTAAAAAAAGCATCACCTCGCATTATTATGAACTCTGAATTTGATTCTACCACCTGAATGTTTTCTATTCTTAAAAACTACGGCGCTTCATGAAACTTACAACTTATTATCGTCAATAGAATTGTTGATAAGATTATAAGTTTCTTCATCTTGAATTTTTTAGAATTAATGTATCTTCAACCTCTAAATATGGTGTAAAAATAGTATAATAAAGTGAGTAATAATAATATCCAAATAAGAGAAATCCAAGCGGGTGATAATGCGCAAATTGAGGCCGTTATTAGAGGTTGTTTTCCGGAATTTAAAATTCCATTAGAAGGTACTGCTTATGCAGATCCGGAAACCAAAGCCATGTTTGAATCGTATCAAAATGATAATGAGATCTATTTTGTAATTGATGAGAACGGCACCCTTTTAGGCGGTGGCGGTGTTAAGCCATTAAAGGATTTTGAAACCAAGGTCTGTGAGATTCAGAAAATGTATTTTTCCCCAAAAATAAGAGGGAAAGGCTATGGGAAAGCGTTATTTCAAAAATGCATGACTGCTGCTAAAAAATTGGGATACGAACAATGTTATTTAGAATCTGCACCACAGTTAAAAGCAGCCATTCATATTTATGAGCACTTTGGATTTAAACATCTTAATGCCCCTTTAGGTAATACAGGGCACACGTCTTGTTCAATTTGGATGATTAAGGATTTATAAAACAAGACCTGTGCGATTAAAAGATTTAGAACAATTATTTCACAAAGAATTAGACGCCATTTATGGAAAAGAGGAAGTGTCTAGTTTTTTCTTTTTATGTACCGAGCATTACTATAATATTTCACGTCTACAGCTCGCTTTAGATATCGATTTATTGGTTGCAAAAGAAGCGCAACAGCCCATATTTGATGCGTTAGAGGCATTAAAAACTCAAAAACCGATTCAGTATATTTTAGGAGAAACCGAGTTTTATGGCTTGCCATTTAAAGTGAACGAAAACACTTTAATTCCAAGACCGGAAACAGAGGAGTTAGTAGAACTCATTTTAGAAACCATAGATTTTAATGTATCGACTATTTTAGACATTGGCACAGGAACAGGTTGTATTGCTATATCATTGGCAAAACATTTGCCTAAGACCAAAATTACCGCCCTTGATGTGTCTGTAGAAGCTTTAAAAATAGCAAAGGAGAATGCCGCAATAAATGGAGTTCAAATAAATTTTATAGAAGCAGATATTCTAAGAATTCGTAATTCTGAGATGGAAAAACTAGCGGCTTTCAATGTTATAGTATCTAATCCGCCATACGTTCGTCATTTAGAAAAGTCCGAAATGAACACCAATGTTATAGACAATGAACCCCATGTGGCTTTGTTTGTAGACGATAACAATCCATTGGTATTTTACAAATCGATTACTCAGTTTGCGAAGGTTAATCTAGATGTAGGGGGAAAACTATTTTTTGAAATCAATGAATACCTTGGTAAGGAAACCAAACATTTAGTAGAAAGCTATGGTTTTAAAAACGTAGAAGTGATAAAAGATATGTTTGGAAAAGATAGGATGTTAGCAGCCGATAAATAAAAAGTAAAAGCCTACCGCTGTCGCGGAACAATATGAAAAGTATAGCAGTATTTTGTGGGGCAAGTTTAGGGAACGATGCTCTAATTATTTCTGAAGCACACCAGTTAGGAAAAACTTTGGCCGAGCAAGACATTACATTGGTGTATGGTGCGGCCAAAATTGGGATTATGGGAGAAGTCGCCCAAGGTGTAATAGATCATAAGGGAAAAGTGATAGGTGTTATCCCGCATTTTTTGAAAACTAAAGAAATTGTTAGCGCTGCTTTAACGGAGTTGGTAGTCACTAAAAATATGCACGATCGCAAAGTTGTTATGTACGAAAAAAGCGATGGATTTATTATCATGCCTGGCGGTTTTGGAACCATGGATGAGTTTTTTGAAATCACGACCTGGGGACAATTAGGTTTGCATAAGAAGCCCATTGGCATTTTAAATACTAATGGTTTTTATGATGCTTTAATTCATCAGTTTGAAATCATGGTGTCACGTGGCTTTTTAACACAAGAAAATAGAGAGGCTGTGGTTGTTGCAAATGAAATTGATCAGTTATTAGAAAAAATGAAGAATTATAAGCCATTACCTGCCCCAAAATGGTTGAATACAGAAAGAATATAAAATGAGTGTAAAAGAAGCTATAAATAAGCTGCGTCAAGAACTCCGTGAGCACAACCATAACTATTATGTCCTTGACAGCCCTACCATAAGTGATTATGATTTTGATATTAAATTAAAAGAACTTCAAGCTTTAGAAGAAGCCCATCCTGAATTTTATGATGCTAATTCGCCAACTTTGAGAGTGGGAGGGCAAATTACTAAGAACTTTAAAACCGTAGTGCATGAGCATCGCATGTATTCATTGGATAACTCTTATTCTCTCGGAGGATTTAAAGGATTGGGAAATTAGAATAAAAAAATTAGTCGATGGTGACGTTAATTACACCTGTGAGTTAAAATACGATGGGGCATCCATAAGTTTAACTTATGAAAATGGCCGCTTAATTAGAGCGGTAACTCGTGGCGACGGTTTTCAAGGGGATGAAGTGACTGCAAATATAAAAACAATAAAATCTATCCCATTACAATTAAAAGGCGAGTACCCACCAAAGTTTGAAATTAGAGGTGAAATAGTGTTGCCTTTTGATGGTTTTAATAAAATGAATGAGGCGCGTATTGCAAATGGTGAAGAGCCTTATAAAAATCCAAGAAACACTGCTTCGGAAGTCTAAAACTACAAGATAGTGCAGAGGTGTCCAAGCGCCCTTTAGACTGTTTGTTGTATGGCTTAGTAGGTGGTGATTTTAAGTTTTCAACACAGTTTGAAAGCCTTGAGAAAGCACGTGAAATGGGCTTTAAGGCACCAAAGGAAGCACAGCTGTGTCGTTCAATCGACGCCGTTTTTCAGTTTATAAACCATTGGGATAAAGCCCGTCATCACTTGCCTTATGAGACAGATGGCGTGGTTGTAAAAGTTAATAGTTTGTTTCAACAGGAGGAATTAGGCTATACGGCAAAAGCACCACGATGGGCCATGGCTTATAAGTTTAAAGCAGAGCAGGTGTCTACCACATTAAAAGAGATTACGTATCAGGTAGGTAGGACAGGAGCCATAACGCCAGTAGCGAATTTGGAACCTGTAGAATTGGCAGGGACGATTGTGAAACGGGCATCTTTACACAACGCAGACCAAATAGAGAAACTCGATATTAGAGTTAATGACGAAGTCTTTGTTGAAAAGGGTGGAGAGATTATCCCGAAGATTATTGCCGTAGATTTATCAAAAAGGCCAGCAGATTCTAAGCCCACGCAATACATTACGGTGTGTCCGAATGTCACACACCATTGGAGCGCTTAGAAGGAGAAGCAAAACATTTTTGTCCGAATTATAATGGATGCAATCCTCAAATCATTGGGCGTATTCAGCATTTTATTTCTCGAAAAGCGATGGATATAGAAGGTTTAGGAGGGGAGACCGTGGTGCTTTTAGTTAATGCAGGTTTGATTGCTAATTATGCCGATTTATACAGCGTCACTAAAGCTCAAGTTATGCCTTTGGAGCGCATGGCAGAAAAGAGTGCAGAGAATTTAGTGCAAGGGATTGAAGCTTCAAAACAAATTCCATTTGAACGGGTATTGTTTGCGATAGGCATTCGTTTTGTTGGTGAAACGGTAGCTAAGAAACTAGCAAAACACTATAAAAGCATTGAGGCTTTAGCACATGCATCCATAGAAGATTTAGAAAAAGTAGATGAAATTGGTATTAAAATAGCAGAAAGTGTCGTGGCTTTCTTTTCCTCAGAAGAAAATAAGTCTATCATTGAACGTCTCAAAGACCATGGCGTGCAGTTAGCTGTTTCAGAAGCACAGTTAGCAAATCAAACCAATAAATTGCTAGGTAAATCCTTTGTTGTTTCCGGGGTATTTGAAATTGTCTCACGCGATGCATTAAAAAAGCTCATTGAAAATAACGGGGGTAAAAATGTAGCGTCTATCTCTTCAAAAACGGATTTTATTGTAGCTGGGGACAAAATGGGACCAAGTAAAAAGGTAAAAGCAGAAAAATTAAACATCCCATTAATAACAGAAAGTGAGTTTTTGGCAATGGTTAAGTGATGTTTTATGCGATTTTGATTTAAATAGACCCTTAAAATTGTAAAATATATCGATTAAATACTTTTATTTACGATAAAATGTATTTTTTTAATTATTTTTACGCAACCCAAATTTAGTGTCTATGAGATTAACGGTTTTAAGGTTAGTCACCATTATTCTATTGCTATTAAGTCTTACTTATTTAATTTCTCGGTATTTTATCTTTACATGATATTTCAGAATTAAGCTTTGCCTTAGTTTTTCCGTTTTTACTATTTTACTATTTTATTAGAAAAGAATTAGAATTTTCTTTCTTCGGAGCATTTATACTTTTTTATACGTTGTCGGAAACGACTCTTTTTTATAAGGGTTATGTGAGTTTCTCTTATTATTCAGGTATTGTCTATAGTATATTAGCTTTTTTTGCTTTACTTGTATGTGTTTGTATACAAATAAATTTTAAAACTTTGTTTAGAAAATTTTATATTCAAATTATAATACTACTATTACTAGGGGCTTATGTTTTTTATTCTTTAGAGCGCATTATGGTGTCACACTTCGCTTATGGTTTTAGCATGATTGATTTTGTTCTAGATTCTATATATAATTTAGCCTTTATTTTCGCGCTCGTCTTAGCGTTGTTAAACTATTTACAAACAGATTCAAAAAAGAACTTAATATTGTTTATGTTGACCGGATGTATTGTTTTTTCAGAATTAGTACAAGTGATATACTTTTATGCCGATCAAAACAAAATAGTACAAGCGGTGTATTCTTTGTTGTTAATTTTTGGATTCTGTTTTAGCTACTTATTTATTAATATTAAGGAAGACAAGTATATTTTAGAATAAATAAATGCTCAAAGGTGAGAATGAATATAAAGCTTCCGGTTTATTCGTGATTAAGTTAAAACGTTTTCTATAAGCTATTGCAATAATGAACAAGGTATTAAAATTTATACTAATAGGAGCGATAGTCAGTTTGATCACTATCGTGAGTAGTGCTTATGGTTTGGAGTCTTTTTCGAATACATTTCAGCTTTTTGTTGTTCCATCAATAACTTTCATTTATCTTTTGAAAGTAAAAAGAAAAGCTATTAATTTTATGCTTTTCATGTTGTTCTATTCTTTAGGTAATTTTGTATGGTTGTCGGGTATAGAAGAAACGTATAGCTATTTTTACTATGTGACTAACAGTCTGTTTATTCTAGGGTATATATTTTTATTGGCAGAAATTTATAAAAATATCGATTTAAGAACGGTACTAACCGTTCATCGCTTGGAGTTCTTTGTACTGGTTATATTATTTATATACATGATGTATGTGTTAATTGAAATAGTTAAACCCGCGACCTATGTGACTGATTATAAACTACCCATTCAAATTTTAGAATTGATTTATAATTCAGTATTGCTCCTTCTGTTAACTAGTTCTCTTCTTTATTATCTACAGGAAACTTCGAAAAAAAATTTAGTATTCTTTATAGGTTGTGCGGTATTGGTGTTTTCAGAGTTAGTCCTAATAGGCTATTATTATATGATAGACGATATAAGGTTGAGTTATCTTTCTAGCCTACTTTATAATTTGGGTTTTTTGCTACTTTATTACCAAACACAAATCAAAGAAGCGAATGCTCCATCAGTGTTTTCTGAATGACTTGGCTATTTTAGCGATTTCTAAAAGGACGTTTAAAATAGATAAAACCATGTTTTCAATACCGTAAATCTTCTATTTATCATAAAGAAAGCTGTATTTTAACGATTAAATACGTATTTTAACGTTAAATAGCATTATTTGTGGTATGTTTGCAATCCCAAATGTGCTAAATGAAAACGAGTAAATTAAAAATAGTATCTGCTATTATAGCAATGTTATGTGGTCTGTTCCTGTGCGGAGTGCTCTTTGGTATTAACATGTTATCGAACTATTCGAGGGCATTCATTTTACCTTTTTTTGTATATCTCTATTTTTTGGAGTCTGAAACGAAGAGTCAGTACTTTGCGAGTTTTCTCATAGCTTGTTCTATTGGGGAGCTATCAAAAATTTTTGGTAGTTTCGATTATGAATTGTTCTCTAAAGTGAGTAACGTTGCCTATATCTATGGTTATATAAACTTGCTAATATACATGCTAAGAAGCATGAAAATACATCGGCTTATAAAAAACTTTAAAATGGCAATAACGGTGTTAATTGGTTTCAATTTATATACCATTTTCTTTTTAAATCAAATGATTCTGTCGGATTCTGCAATTGAAATCTATACCCTCAATTTTTTTCTTGAATGTACTTATAATGTATGTATCTTATTAATCTTGTCCATTTCGCTTCTTAATTATTTATATCATGATTCTAAGCGGGGATTACTACTCTTTTTAGCTAGTGTTTGTATTGTTTTTTCAGAAATGGTCCAAGTGGCTTATATTTTCGTGTCGGCAGATTATTTACTAAATGTTGTTTATGCCTTATTGTTGGTTACTGGTTTTTACATCGTCTATGTATACATTGTATCTAAAATCAATGCGTACTATAAAATTCTTTCTTAAACGACCTTTAAATTCAATTAGACAACTATTGCTTCAAAAGCATTCATTTTCAAATATCTCAAATCACACCATTATGGACGCTCCATTTGCTGTTTTGTTTTTGTTCGCATC
This sequence comes from Lacinutrix neustonica, assembly GCF_026625145.1. Taxonomy (GTDB): domain Bacteria; phylum Bacteroidota; class Bacteroidia; order Flavobacteriales; family Flavobacteriaceae; genus Lacinutrix; species Lacinutrix neustonica. The sequence continues at coordinate 3,686,907 of NZ_CP113088.1, forward strand.
AAAATAAAAGTCAATGCGACCTAAATTAATACCATAACATCCTACTTGATTTATTAGTACATTATCGCCTTCACTATTTTGTGCAACCGTTGGTTTTGGTAAAAACGTATGGGTGTGTCCTCCAATAATTAAATCAATATCCTTCGTGGCTTTAGCTAAAGATAAATCAGAGACTTTGTTAGGGTTTTTCTTATAATAATACCCTAAATGAGAAAGACAGATAATGAGGTCGCAACGTTCTTCATCTTTCAATATATGTGTCATTTCCTGAGCCATTTCAATAGGATCAAGATATGCTGTTTCTTTGTACATGTTTTTATCTACCAGTCCATCTAATTTTATACCGAGTCCGAAAACCCCAATACGAAGGCCGTCTTTTGTAAATACTTTATACGGTTTAACATGGGTGTCTAAAACAGTATTTTTAAAATCGTAATTTGCTGAAAGGAAATCAAAGGTTTTATGTGGAAACTGAGCATATAAACCATCAATACCATTGTCAAAATCATGATTTCCTATGGTAGCCGCATCATATTTCATTTTAGACATTAACTTAAATTCTAATTCGCCACCATAATAATTAAAATAGGGGGTGCCTTGAAAAATGTCACCTGCATCTAATAATAGGGTATTAGGGCTTTCATGACGAATAGATTCTACTAAAGTAGCACGTCTAGCTACGCCGCCTTGATTCGGGTTTACGGCGTCATCTCGGACCAAATGGATCAATATGGCTATGCACATCGTTTGTGTGTAAAATCGTTATTTTACGCGTTTTAGGCGCCATTTCACACGACTGAAAACCAAAACCGCCAAGTGTTACTAATGCTGTAGCTGCTGTAGATTGTTGTATAAATACTCTGCGTTTCATTTTACGAATTATTTGCTTATGGTAAATCTATTGTCGATTGTTGGTCTAATGGTGTCTACTTTTTTAAAGTAGTCTAACATGGCATTCCTAATTTTATAATCTAAATGGTACACGCTGTCATTTGGTTTAAAAAAACGCATGTTGTCGCCACCGTTATATAAGTAGTCGTTGGTGGCAACATAATAGGTTTTATTTTTATCTATTGGTTTATTGTTAACTAAAGCCATTTTTATTTGATACTCTTTATTTAATGCTAATGTAATGCCATGAACCGGGTGGGGGCGTTTGGCTTCACTTAAATACTGCATCATGCTATCTATTTGCTTACCTTTTATTGCTACAACAACAATGCTGTTTTCAAACGGCATAACTTCAAAAGCCGTCTTCGTTGTAATGTTTCCTTTTGAAATGATCGCACGAATGCCCCCATGATTCAAGATGACAGCATCAATATTTTTGTTAGTTCTTATATTAAAAATGGGGTTTCCTTCTGTATACACAATATCAGCCATTAAATTGCCAATTGCTGTATTTAGCTCGCCATTACTTTTAGTGTAAGTTTCGGGAGCATAAGAAAGTATGGCATTCATATCCTCGTTTAAGCGTGTTCTGTAGGGTGCGATTAAGGAGTCGTATTCTTGATCTATAGCAAGGGTATCACTAACAGGGATTTGCTTGCCTTCAATAGAAATTAATTTTAAGGGGGACTGTTTACAAGCACTAATGCTTAATGCTATTAGGCAGGTAATAATGCAATTAAATCTCATGAATTAAACTTATTGTTTTAAGGCGTTGTATTTATTATGTTTTGCTACTTTTGTAGAAAGCATAAATATAAATGATTTTAAAAGGATTTAAAGAAAAATCTAATAAAAAATACATCGATAAAAAATTAAAGAGCCGTGTCATATCTCAAGATAACTCGAGGATTAAAAAAGTAGGTGTATTAATTAATAAAGATGAAGCAATAGATGTTAAGTGGTTTGACACTTTAGCAGACGCTTTAAAAGTCACTTCAAATAATTTTCAATTGATAGTATTTACTAAAGAAAAGAGATCAGAGAATGTTTCTTTTAATAATACTTACAATGAAAAAAATATTGGATGGGGAGGTACAATAAAACACCCGGATTTAGAACGTTTTATTAATTCTGATTTTGATCTTCTCATTAGTTATTATACAGAGGAATCCATTCATTTAAAATTAATCACCACAGCATCCAACGCAAAATTTAAGGTTGGCCTTTTACAAGAAGATGAACGATTAAATGATTTGATTATAAAAACAGACTTAAAAGATTATAATACCTTTGAAACCGAACTTTTAAAATATTTAAAGATTCTAAATAAATTGTAAATCAAGCTTAGGCTATTTCAATTTGTTTAGTATAAATTTGTCTGAAGAACACCCCAATTTGATAAAAAAAATAGAAATATGAATAATCCCTTTTTAGGAACAGGAATAGCCATCGTAACACCATTTAAAAAGGATGGAAGTGTGGATCATGATTCATTAAAAAATATTGTTGAATACAATATAAAAAATGGCACCAATTATATTGTTATTTCAGGGACCACCGGAGAAAGCGTAACAGTAACCCCAAACGAGAAAAAGGCGGTTATTAAAACAATTTCAGAAACCAATGAAGGACGATTACCTTTGGTATTAGGCATTGGTGGAAACAATACGGCTAAAGTTATAGAAGAAATACAAAATACAGATTTGTCTGCGTTTGCAGGAATATTGTCTGTATCTCCCTACTATAGTAAGCCCACACAAGAAGGTATTTATCAACACTTTAAAGCGATTGCTGAGGTATGCCCCATAGGGATCATACTTTATAATGTTCCTGGTAGAACGGCTTCAAACATGTCGCCCGAAACAACATTAAGGTTGGCTAACGATTTTGAAAATATTGTAGCGGTTAAAGAGGCAGGAAATAGTATGTCGCAATATTTACAGTTACTAAGAGATAAGCCCGATGGTTTTGGTGTTATTTCAGGTGATGACGATTTAGTTTTAGGCGTCCTTTTAGCTGGTGGAGATGGAGTGATTTCAGTAATAGGTCAAGCCTTGCCTAAAGCGTTTTCTCAAATGATTGACTTGGGACGTGCTGGGAAAGCGAAAGAAGCTTATGCTATTCATTTTGATTTAATGGAAATTACGAGTTTAATTTTTTCTGAGAATAATCCTTCCGGAATAAAAGCCGTTTTACAAGCGTTAGATTTGTGCAATGACACCGTGCGTTTACCTTTAGTTACAGCTACAGACTCTTTAAAACAAAAAATTAGAAGTTTCTTAACGGGGTTTAAAAATAAGTAGAAGGAATTCATCTCCTAAACAAATAATACTGGCGCTAAGGTTTTGCTAAAACGAAAAGTTAGTTAGGGATTAAAATAATATGTAGCGTTAAATATTACTTAAAGCAAGCTATAACTTCAACGTAAGCTTTATTTTAGCCTTAAATTATATTTTTAATATCCATATTAATAGCGTATTTTTGCAACTTGTTAAAAAATTATGAGAAAATTAATTATCATCCTTATTATAACTTTGAGTTTTAGCTCTTGTAATGAATACCAAAAGGCCTTAAAATCTGAAGATATTGGTCTCAAGTTTAAAAAGGGAGAAGAGTTGTATGATGCTGGTAAATATGCGAAGGCAAACCGTTTGTTTGAGCAAATTATTCCACAGTACAGAGGGAAACCACAGGCAGAAAAGTTAATGTACCTTAATGCTGATGCTACTTACCAAATGGAGCAGTATTATATCTCTCGGCTATCATTTTGAGCGTTTTGTTTCTGCTTATCCTAAAAGTGAGAAGATAGAAGAAGCACGGTTTAAAAGTGCAAAAAGTTATTATGAATTATCCCCTGTATTTTCAAAAGATCAGGCAGATACATTTGTAGCGATTGAGAAACTTCAGGAGTATATTAATTTACATCCGAGAATCTAACAATCTTCCTGAGGCTAATGCTTTGGTAAGAGAATTAGACTTCAAATTAGAAAAAAAGGCTTTCGAAACAGCGAAACAATATAACAGAATTTCAGATTATCAAGCGTCAATAGCGTCAATAGATAATTTTATAATTGATTTCCCAGGAACAACGCTACGTGAAGAAGCCATGTATATTAAGTTTGACTCTGCTTATCAATTAGCCTCTAAGAGTGTAGAATACAAAAAGAAAACACGTTTAGAGACAGCAGTTTCTAACTATAAAAAGTTTAAAGCGTCTTATGCTAATTCTGAGTTTTTAGAGGACGCAACAGACAAATATGAAGACCTTTTAAAGCAATTAGAACAATACAGTACACAAAGTTAATAGTATAAATTATGGATTTAAAAAAGATTGATGCGCCTTTAACAACAACAACATATAATAGAAATGCAGTAGATGCACCTACGGGAAACATTTATGAGGCGATTTCAATTATATCACGAAGAGCAGAGCAAATTAATTCTGAAATTAAAAAAGAATTAATTGAAAAGTTAGAGGAATTTGCGACTTATAACGATTCTTTAGAAGAAGTTTTTGAGAATAAAGAGCAAATTGAAGTTTCTAAATTCTACGAAAAATTGCCTAAGCCACATGCTTTAGCAGTTAAAGAATGGTTAGATTCTAAAATTTATTACCGAAACACAGAAGAAGACAACCAAAAATAAGGCGATGTCTATATTAAGTGGCAAAAATATACTTTTAGGCATTAGTGCTGGTATAGCTGCTTATAAAACGGCCTCATTGGTTAGAGCATTTATAAAAGCAGGTGCCCACGTAAAAGTGGTGATGACACCTGCTTCTAAAGACTTTGTTACCCCACTTACCTTATCTACCCTTTCCAAAAATCCAGTATATTCGTCATTTTATAATGAAGATGATGACAATGCAGAATGGAATAATCACGTTGAATTAGGCCTTTGGGCCGATTATTTTTTAGTCGCTCCTGCTACTGCAAATACCTTGTCTAAAATGGCGAACGGCACCTGTGATAATTTGCTGTTAGCAACGTACCTCTCTGCAAAATGTCCTGTGTACTTTGCGCCAGCAATGGATCTAGACATGTATAAACATCCTTCAACCTTAGATAGTTTTGAAACGCTCAAGCGTTATGGTAATATTTTAATTCCAGCAACTTCGGGTGAATTGGCTAGTGGTTTAGTTGGGGAAGGGCGTTTAGCCGAGCCCGAGGATATTGTGTCTTTTATGGAAGACGACATTTTGGGAAAACTACCACTTCGAGGAAAAACGGTACTTTTAACGGCAGGCCCAACCTACGAAGCCATAGATCCCGTGCGTTTTATTGGAAACCATTCTAGTGGAAAAATGGGCTTTGAAATAGCTAAAGCGGCAGCAAGCGTTGGGGCTAAAGTCATTTTAATTACTGGACCAACGCACCAGTAAAGTCAATCATAGTAGTATTGAAACTATACCTGTGGTGAGTGCACAAGAGATGTACGAAGCGGCACACCGGTTTTTTGAAAACGTAGATGTCGCTATTTTATCGGCAGCCGTAGCAGATTACAAACCAAAAGAAGTGGCAAGCAATAAAATAAAAAAGAATGATGCCACGTTAACTTTAGAGTTAGAAAAAACAAAGGATATTCTCGGCGTCACTTGGCGCTATTAAAAAACATCAGCTGTTAGTAGGTTTTGCATTAGAGACTAATAATGAATTAGAATATGCAAAAGGAAAACTTAAAAAGAAGAATTTAGACCTAATTGTGTTAAATTCGTTAAACGATCAAGGTGCTGGTTTTAAAACCGACACGAATAAAGTGACTATTATAGATAATAATAATAACATTACTGCTTACGAATTAAAATCTAAAAGCGAGGTGGCTAAAGATTTAGTAAGCGTTATAATCCAAAAATTAAATGCGTAATACTCTTATAGTTTTTCTTTTATTTTTTAGTGTTGTTAGTTTTTCTCAGGAACTTAATTGTAATGTGGTGGTAAATGCACAACTTACAGGTAACGAGAATTTTCAAATATTCAAGACATTGGAAAACCAATTAACGGAGTTTGTTAATAAGACCCAATGGACTAAAAGGCAATTTAAACAGCAAGAGCGTATTGATTGTAATATTGTGATTAATGTAACCAGTCAGGACGGTGAAAATTTCGAAGCAGGAATACAGCTACAATCTTCAAGACCCGTATATGGTTCCACATATAATACGCCTATTTATAATATAAATGATAAAGATTTTAATTTTAGATATCTCGAGTTCCAAACCTTGGTGTATAACGAAAATCAGTTTGAATCTAATTTAATTTCGGTATTGGCCTATCATATCAATATGGTATTAGGTATGGATGCAGACTCTTTTGCTTTAGAGGGCGGAGATGATTATTTCAAACAGGCACAACGCATTACTAATTACTCGCAACAGGAAGGTTTTAAAGGTTGGAAATTAGAGGATGGTTTGCAAAGTCGTTTTGCTCTAATTGATAATATTTTGTCACCAACGTTTAAAGCCTTTAGGCAGGTTATGTATAAGTATCATAGAGGCGGCTTGGACAGAATGAGTGAGAATAAAACAGAAGGTAAAAGCGAAATAGCTTTGGCTCTAGGATCTTTGAAACAAATGCATGCTAACAGGCCCAATTCGTATTTAGCTAGAGTCTTTTTTGATGCTAAGGCCGAGGAGATAGAACAAATTTTTTCCTCAGGACCTAACGTTGACGTTTCAAATTTAATAGATGTATTAAATAGAGTGGCACCCACATACGCTAGCAAATGGCGAAATATTAAGTATTAAGAATCGTTACGTTTTAGTCACTACATAGCGAAAAGAGCTAACCTAAGGATCATATCATGCTAACATCATTATCTATAAAAAACTACGCATTAATCGACCATTTACACGTCGATTTCAATGATGGTTTCACCATAATTACTGGAGAAACAGGTGCAGGAAAGTCCATTTTACTTGGTGGTTTATCTTTAATTTTAGGAAAACGAGCAGACTTAAACAGTTTACGAGATAAAGAGGCTAAATGTATTATTGAAGCGCATTTTGATGTTACAACTTATAATTTGAAACCCCTTTTTGAAGCGAATGATTTAGATTTTGAACCTAAAACAATCATTCGTCGAGAGATCTTACCTTCTCGGAAAATCACGGGCTTTTGTAAATGATTCACCTGCAAATTTATCCAGTTTGCAAGCCTTGGGTGAACGATTAATCGACATTCACTCGCAACACGAAACACTACAATTGGTCGATGATCGTTTTCAGTTTGAAGTGATTGACGCCTTAGCTGAAACGAATAAAGATCTACAAGAGTATGCCTCCCAACTTTCAGTTTACAAATCACTAAAGCGAGAATTAGATCAATTAATAGCTTTCCGAAAAGAAGCTATTAAAGAACACGATTATAATACTTTTTTGTTAAATGAATTAACTTTAGCAAAGCTTAAAGATGGCGAACTGGAAACTTTAGAAGAGGAGTATGAGATGCTGAATAATATTGAGACGATTCAAGAAAAATTAACGGCATCTAACCAATTACTTAGCGACGAACAAATAGGCGTTATTAGTGCATTAACAGAGTTAAAAACCGTTTTAAAGCAACTCACAAACATTTCCAATGCATATGAAGAGCTTTACCAGCGCGTAAACAGCAGTCTCATAGAATTAGATGATGTGTTTTCTGAAGTCGAACGTTTTCAAGAAGATCTGGAGGTAAATCCAAAACGATTAGACGAGGTTAATGGTAAACTAGCAACATTAAATAATTTATTTCAAAAGCATGTCGTTTCAGATATTACAAGTCTATTAGAAATAAGAGAACAATTAGAAGAAAAGGTTTCAGCAACGGAAAATGTGGATGCCGATATCGCTAAGAAAGAAGCACAAATGCAGCTTATTAAAACAAAGCTTGATGCTGTTGCCAAAACCATTCATACTAAAAGAACAAAAGCAGTTCCTGACTTAACTAAACAATTAGAACAGATATTATCAAGTTTAGGAATGCCCAATGCACAGTTTGAAATTAAGTTGTCTCTTGGGGATACTTATTATAAAAATGGAAAAGAAGCATTATCCTTTTTGTTTTCAGCAAATAAAGGTGGTGCCTTTAATTCCTTAAAAAAAGCAGCATCCGGAGGTGAGATGTCTCGAATCATGTTAGCAATAAAATCTGTACTTACAAAATATATTAATTTACCAACCATTATGTTTGATGAGATCGATACTGGCGTTTACGGTGAGATTTCAAATAAAATGGCTGAAATTATGGCCCAAATGAGCATAACAATGCAGGTGTTCAGTATCACTCATTTACCACAAATTGCGGCAAAAGGACACACGCATTTTAAAGTCTATAAAGAAGATATTAATAATATTACTACAACAAATCTAATTCAATTAAACCATGATGAGCGTGTTGTAGAAATAGCTCAGATGTTAGGAGGTGTTGATCTTAGCAATTCTGCCTTAGCCCATGCTAAAGAATTATTAAATTAAAAAAATAAAGTGGAAACGTTTTAAGTTTTATAACTTTGGAATTGTAAAATAGCCTCCACTAGAGATTTTAAAAATAAATTAAATAAATCAACGAATCAACCAAGAAATTATGTCATACAATTTACTAAAAGGAAAGAAGGGAATCATATTTGGAGCCCTAGACGAAAATTCAATTGCCTGGAAAACGGCAGAGCGTGTTCATGAAGAAGGCGGGACATTTGTTTTAACAAATGCACCAGTAGCCATGAGAATGGGGCAAATTAATGCGCTAGCAGAAAAGACTGGATCTCAAATCATTCCAGCCGATGCAACAAGTGAAGAAGACTTACAAAACCTTGTAGAGCAATCCATGGAAATTTTAGGAGGAAAAATAGATTTCGTTTTACACTCTATAGGAATGTCTGTTAATGTTAGAAAAGGGAAGGCTTATACCGATCAGAATTATGCTTGGACACAAAAAGGAACAGACGTTTCTGCCATGTCTTTTCATAAAGTGATGCAAACACTTTACAAGGCAGATGCTATGAACGAATGGGGAAGTATTGTAGCCTTAACTTATATGGCGGCGCAACGTGTATTTCCAGATTATAATGATATGGCAGATAACAAAGCGTACTTAGAAAGTATAGCACGTAGCTTTGGTTATTTCTTTGGAAGAGATAAAAAAGTAAGAGTGAATACCATCTCTCAGTCGCCAACGCCTACAACTGCAGGAAGTGGTGTTAAAGGGTTTGATGGCTTCTTAGCGTATGCAGAGCAAATGTCACCTTTAGGTAACGCTACGGCTCTAGATTGTGCTAATTACACCGTATCGTTATTTAGTGATTTAACTAAACGCGTGACATTACAAAACTTATATAACGATGGAGGTTTTAGTAATATGGGAGTTAGCGATGCCGTAATGGATGCTTTTGTAGAGTCTCAAGGCAAGTAAAATTATAAACATAGAAACGAAAAAGCCTCATTACATTTGTAATGAGGCTTTTTTGTATTTACTATTTTCGTCTTTCTCGGTCGTTCTCCACGATGCCGCTCTTTAAACTCTTCAATTAATTTTCTTCTAAATGAGCGATCCGCTTCCATGAGTTTTAATATTTTTTTTGCCGATAGCACGTCTCTTAGTGCCGTATAATACTTTTTATCAAGTTGCTGTCTTGCCAGTTCCGAAGCAATTAAACGTTCAAGATGTGCTTTGGCTTCTGTTTCAGTTAGCGCATCAATATTTTCTCGGTCTTCTAAATTTTGAAGCTGCTCTTTGTTTTTCTCGAGCATCTTCATTAGCATTGTACACGGGCCAAAACGCCTGTGCTTCTTGAGCTGTCAAATCAAGTTGTTCGGTAATATGCGCAATTTTTAAAACCTTAACCTTTTCTTTGTCAATGCGTTGTGAATACGCGTTAATAGATAATAATAGCCCTATCATTGGGAGTAATATTTGTTTCATTCGTCTCATTTTTTATTCTGAAAAAAGTTCATTCCCTTCTACAGATTCTAAATAGGAATCTAAAGTTTCATCACTAATACTATAATCTATAAATTGGGTTTCGTTCAATTCGTTTTCTGCAAATAAAGCGGCCAATTCTGTAATTTCGATTTCATCTAAAATGTAATTATCGACAGTGTCGGTATCTAAATCACTAACTGAAAATGTCGCCTTGTTAAATAAGTCAATGTTGAAGAATAAGACAACCGTTGCTGCTACACTTGTAAAGAGTAACATGTTTTTTTTATTAAAAAGGGATATGACTTTTGCTTCTCTTTGCTTTGAGTCTAGGGCTACGCTTTTAAAGGACGCGATATAATTATCAGGTGTTTTGAAACCAGAATTTGAAACACTATTTTTTAGCTTTGCCTCGGCTAAAATAGTGGCATCAAAATCTTGAAAGTAATTTTTAGGTACTTTGAATCCTGAATGATTATTTTTATTTAAAGGCTTGTGTTTCATGTTTTATTTCTCATCAAGTGAGTATCTATTACTAAGACTAAAATTATCTTAAATAGTTTAATTTTCAGTTAAAAAAGCTTGAATTTTTTTTGTAGCAATACTATATGAGGCTTTTAATGCCCCTTCGCTAGTTTCCAAAATTTCGGACATCTCACGGTATTTTAAGTCTTGAAAATATTTCATGTTAAAAACCAGTTGTTGTTTTTTAGGTAGCGTAGCAATGGCACGCTGTAATTTTAATTGAATGTCATCTCCTTCAAAGTATACATCGGCCTGCATATTGTCAATAGCTAGTTGTTGTACTTCTTCGTTTGAAATCTGTAGGCGTTTGGCATTTTTGTTTAATAGGGTAATGGCCTCGTTTGTCGCAATGCGATATAGCCATGAGTAGAGTTTGCTATCTCCTTTAAATTTATCGATACTTCGGTACACTTTAATAAATGTATTCTGTAAAACATCATCTGCATCATCATGTGATTTTACTATATGCCTAATGTGCCAATACAAACGCTCTTTATATAGAGACACAAGTTCACTAAAGGCGCTGTCTTTTTTCCCTTTAGACTGTAATGCTTTTAAAAGGTTGGTTTCTGTGGTCACAAATTCAATTTCATATAAGACTCTTTAAAATGTAAAACGTTTAATATGCAATATATTATAGTTTTAGATCTTATTAACAACTTAACCTAGTGATATTGTGTTGATTAGCCAGTAAATTGTCGATAAAGTGTATGTTATTAACGATTAAAAGCAATAAATATTTGGTATATCTCTTTTTTTTATCTAAGTTTACACCAACATACATTACTTATGTTGTTAGTCGCCCCAAGTCTAGCAATGAACAAAAAAGGATAAACATTATTGTTTATCCTTTTTTATATTTAAGCTTATTCAAAGCTTTGCATGTCTACAAGTTTCTTATAGATACCATTTTTAGCAATAAGCTCACTGTGCTTGCCTTGTTCTGCAATGGTGCCTTTATTCATAACAATAATTTCATCTGCATTTTGAATGGTGGATAGTCTATGCGCAATAACAATAGAGGTGCGGTTTTTCATCATGTTTTCTAACGCCAATTGAACCAGGCGTTCGCTTTCTGTATCCAATGCGGACGTGGCTTCATCGAGCACCATGATTGGGGGGTTTTTTAACACCGCACGAGCAATACTTAAACGCTGCTTTTGGCCGCCGGAAAAATTATTTCCAGCATCACCCACATTTGTTTCGATTCCTAGTGGTAAATCTTTAACAAATTCCCAAGCGTTTGCAATTTTTAGTGCCTCGATAACTTCATCTTCATTAGCATCTTGTTTTCCAATGCGTAAATTGTTCTTGATAGTATCGTTGAATAAAATAGAATCCTGGGTCACCAGCCCCATAAGATCACGGAGCGATTTTTTTGTAATATTTTTAATGTCGTTTCCATCAATAGTAATGTGGCCTTCATTAACGTCATAAAATCTTGTTAATAGATTAGCAATGGTACTTTTACCGCTACCAGATTGTCCTACTAATGCTACCGTTTTCCCTTTGGGTACTTTTATTGAGAAGTTTTTCAACACTAAATCATCATCGTATTTAAATGAAATATTATTAATAGCAATCTCGCTTTTAAATTCATTGAGAGCAATGGCATTTGGTACATCCGGCATCGTATCATCTTCATGTAAAATTTCGAAGACACGATCTGCAGCGGCCATTCCGTTTTTAACTCTATATGAAGCTTTACTTATCGCTTTTGCAGGAGTTAAAATGGCATAGGCTAACCCCATAAAAGCTAAGAAGTCTGTACCTTTTATAACTTTATCAATAAGGACGAGTTGCCCCCCATACCACAATAATACGGCTATGGTTACAATCCCTAGAACTTCACTAACAGGCCCAGCAAGATTATTTTTTAAGCCAATTTTATTAGACAATCTTAATATTCTATCAGAAGAATTAGTAAAGTTGTTTCTAAAAAACGGTTCAGCATTATAGCCTTTAACAATTTTCAAACCAGTTAATGATTCTTCAACGATAGAAATTAACTTACCAGATTCTTGCTGTGCTTTTAGAGAGTTACTTTTTAAACTCTTTCCTATTCTAGAAATTAAAAACCCTGCGAGGGGTATAAAAAACAAGACAAAGAGAGTTAATTTCCAACTAAATGAAAACATGAAAATTAATGAGAAAACGATGGTAGCAGGTTCTCTCACAATAAGCTCTAAAACGATAAAAAAAGAATTTTGCATTTCATTAACATCTCCTAGAATTCGCGCCATCACATCCCCTTTTTGTCTTTTAGAATAGAATTTAAGTGGTAGTGCAATAATTTTGTTATACATATCTTTTCTTAAAAGGTTTAACACCCCATTTTTAAGATACATGACATGCTGCATTGCAAAATAACCAAATAGATTTTTTAGTAAAAAAGTTGTGATAACTAACGCAACGACGATTACTAAAGCCATTTGAGCGTTACCATTTTCTAAATAACCACTCACTTTATAATTCAATAGTTGCTCACCGTAAGATTTTATGTCTGCAATTCCATTCCGGATAGGGCGCTCCTTAACAATTTTGGGTGTCCCAAATAAAACATCCAACATGGGTATTAATGAGACGAAAGCCAGTGCGCTAAAAAGGGCATACAACAAATTAAAAAACACATTTAAAATCACGTGTTTTTTAAATTTTTTAATAAAAGGAGATAACTGAATTAATATTTTTTTCATTTATTTAAGTTCCATATCTTTTAATATGGCATCAATTTTAGTTTCTAATTGTTGTTCCGTTTTCTGAAAATCTTCTGCAGTATTCAAGGAAGTATTAACACTGATATAAAATTTTATTTTAGGTTCAGTGCCACTTGGTCTTAAAGCGATTCTAGTTCCATCTTCGGTTTCGTAAATTAATACGTTAGATTTTGGAATATCTATGGTTTTAGTTTCTCCAGTTATTGTATTGTAAGAGGTCGCTAATTGATAGTCATCAATACGAATGACTTTAGAGCCATTAACAACTGATAAAGGAGTGTTACGTGCATCTATCATCATTTGTTTAATCTCCTGCGCCCCTTCAATTCCTTTTTTAGTAATAGAAATTAGCCGTTCTTTATATAGACCATGCGCAACATATAAAGCTATCAGTTCTTTATACATAGAACTGCCTTTTGCCTTTGCCTGAGCTGCAATTTCACAGGCCAATAATGTGGCGGTATTGGCATCCTTGTCTCGTACAAAATCACCTACCATATAACCAAAACTCTCTTCGCCACCGCCAATAAAATGTTGGTTTGGAAAATCTTTGATCATTTTTGCAATCCATTTAAACCCCGTAAGGCCTATTTTGCATTCTACACCATAGGCTTTGGCTAAAACAGGCATCATAGGAGTAGAAACAATCGTAGAGGCAATAAACTCGTTGTCATTATTCTCCCCGCTATCTTTCCATTGTCTTAGCAGGAAATCGGTCATTAACACCATGGTTTGATTGCCATTTAAAATAACCAATTCATGATTCAGATTTCTAACGGCTACACCTAAACGATCACTATCTGGGTCTGTACCTATCACTAGGTCTCCATCTGTTTTATTTGCTAAAGCAATAGCCATTTTAAGCGCTTCAGGTTCTTTCGGGTTTGGCGATTTAACCGTTGGAAAATCACCATCAGGAATACGTTGTTCTTCAACAATATTCACGTTTGTATAACCCGCACGTTTTAAGGTTTACGGAATAGTAGTTATTGAAGTACCATGTAAAGAAGTGAATACTACATTTAATTTTTTCCGTGCTTCGGCAGTCGTGTTAAAGCTTCCGTTTTTTACAGATGCATCAATAAAAACATCATCAACAGCTTTACCTATTAGATGTATTAGATTTTCATTCGCATCAAATTTAATCTCAGCATACGCGACAGCATTAATAAGCGTAATGATTTCTATGTCTTGAGGCGGAACCAGCTGTCCACCATCTTGCCAATACACTTTATAGCCATTATATTCTGGTGGATTGTGGGACGCGGTAAGCACGATGCCGCAGTGACAATTTAAATGTTTTAATGCAAATGATAATTCGGGCGTAGGACGTAAATCTTCAAATAAGTAGACCTCAATACCATTCGCAGAAAACACATCGGCCACAATTTTGGCTAAGGATTTACTGTTGTGTCTGCAATCGAAAGCTATGGCTACTTTTAATGCTTGATTAGGAAACACGTTATGCATATAGTTGCTTATGCCTTGCGTATTTTTTCCTAAGGTATATTTATTAATTCTATTGGTACCAATACCCATAATACCGCGCATACCACCTGTTCCAAATTCAAGATCTTTATAAAAACTTTCTTGTAAAGCTTTTGGATTGTTTGCAATGGAATCTTTTATAAAATCCTGAGTACCTTTATCAAACGCAGGGGTTAACCATGTATTTACGCGTTCTAATATTTTTTTTTCAATATGTATCATGAGATAATCTATAGTAGTGCAAATTTACGCAATAATAAAAAGCGGGGATTAAGCCTTTGTTAATTTGATGAAAAATTTAACTCGTCTTTAATCAAGTACCTCTTTTTATCTTGTCTGCTACGCAAAATAATTTCACCTAGAAATCCAGCAATAAAAAATTGAGAGCCTATGATCATTGTGGCTAATGCGATATAAAATTGAGGCCTTTGTGTTATTAATCGTCCCGATTGATGAAAAAAAGCTTTGTCTATCCCTAAGTAAGTAGAAAAAGCAAAACCAATGGCAAACATGATCACGCCCAACGCGCCAAATAAGTGCATGGGCCGTTTACCAAAACGTGAGATAAACCAAATGGTAATGAGGTCTAAAAAGCCATTGATAAAACGTTCCATTCCAAATTTGGTTTCACCATATTTTCCGGCTTGATGTTGTACTACTTGTTCGCCAATATTTGTAAAACCAGCATTTTTTGCTAGTACTGGAATATAACGATGCATTTCTCCATTAACATCTATATTTTTCACCACAGTATTGCTATACGCTTTGAGTCCGCAGTTAAAGTCGTTTAGCTTAACACCGGAGGTTTTACGGGCGGCCCAATTAAAAAGTTTAGAGGGCAAGTTTTTGGTGAATTTGTTATCGTAGCGCTTTTTCTTCCAGCCGGAAACCAAATCGAAATGCTCTTGCATGATTTTATTATAGAGTGATGGAATTTCCTCAGGATTATCTTGTAAATCCCCATCCATAGTAATAACAACATCGCCTTCAGCTTTAGCAAAACCAGCATGTAATGCTTGCGATTTACCAAAGTTTTTGAGCAAACGAATGCCTTTAACATTAGGGTCTTGTTGAGCTAAAGTTTCAATGGTTGTCCATGACGCATCGGTAGAGCCATCGTCAATAAATATAATTTCATAAGAAAAACGATTGGATTGCATAACCTTTGCAATCCAATCGTGTAATTCTATGAGTGATTCTTGTTCGTTAAGTAGTGGTATGACTACTGATATGTCCATAAATATGTTTGAAAATATATTTCAAATATAAAACTATTATGCGTTTTCACGGGTTTCTTTTCATGATTAAAGCAATTATAAGACCTATAATACTATAAAATATCACGTAGCCTACAAGACTCTTTAGAACATTGCCAATCGAAAACAAACTACCTTGTTGTTCTGAAGCTTCAACTACTGCGGCAATACTTTCTTCTGGCGCATTGAAATTTCTTAACATTTCTACTTGAGAGTTTAAAGCCATTTCTTTTAATTGTATGGCAGCTTCGGGTCTACAAAATTAAAAATCACAAATGAAATCACAGCGCTTATTGCGATACCTATCATTATAGTAATAAAATACGCTGTAAACGCATCTTTAAAAGTAATAAAACCTTCTTGTATTTTTTTCGCCTTGTATGTTGAGACAATACCAAAGGTGATTGTGATCGCAAAAAGAAGTATCCCAAAAGGAATGCTGGTAAATAATTCTAATTTTAAAGCATAGGCAAGAATGGTGGCCAAAGATAATATGCCTCCTAGGTATAGACCATAATTGGTTGCTGAAGATTTAAAAGAAGTTTCCATAATTTTTTAGTTTAGTTATTATTGGTTTATGATACTTGGTTAGTATCCAAATATAGAAAAACGTTACATTTTATTTCAACGAAAGTGTTAATCTTATTAATTTAGGAAGCGGTATTTCGATAAAGTAGAGTGTGTCAATATTAATTAAATTTATATATCTGCCCTAGAAAATTAGGGCAGATATATAGTAATCTTAAAAGAGTCTGTAAAAATTATTAAAAAAGTATTGGTGATTTATAAAATTTACCTAAATTTGCACCTCGAAAAACAGAATACATTTAAAGCATTTAGCGATGAAAAAAGATATACATCCGAGAAAATTATAGAGTAGTAGCATTTAAAGACATGTCTAATGAAGATGTTTTTTTAACAAAATCTACTGCAAATACAAACGAAACTTTAGAAGTTGAAGGTGTAGAGTATCCATTAGTAAAAATGGAAATTTCTAGAACTTCTCACCCGTTTTACACAGGGAAATCTAAATTAATTGATACTGCTGGACGTATTGATAAGTTCAAAAACAAATACGCGAAATTCAAAAAGTAATTTAGCGTTATATTATATTTAAAGCCTTTCAGTTTTACTGAAAGGCTTTTTTGTTTTCTGTAATTAAGTTACTTTTGACGTTATATAAAATGCGCTTAATATTGGCGCAGCCATTTTAAACTTTAAATTACAAATGAATTACATTCTCTTCGACGGGCCATCACGCAAACAATTACTGCCTTTTACTTATACGCGACCCGTTGCAGATATTCGCGTAGGTATTTTAACCATTCGCGAAAAATGGGAATATTTTCTACAGGCTACTACCACAACGGTTACTGAAGAATACTTATCTAATAAATGGCCAATGGTGGAGCTAGAGACCAACGTCATGATTAATGCATCGTTTTGTCCTACAGAATTGTTAGTAGAAAAAATTAAAGATTTAAAGGAGAATCAAGCTATTTTTAAAGGGGAAGATGTTATTGCTTTTTATACTAAAGAAGCACAAGAAGACATCGACTTATCTACCTATACAGCTATCGAATTTGAAGATGATATTCTTACTATTGAGCATACTTGGGATATTTTTGCCAAAAATGGAACAGCGATTACTCAGGATTTTGAATTATTAACTAAAGAGAGAACGTCGCAGCCTATACCAAAATCAAACAACGTTATCGCCCCGTAAAACATTTTTATAGAAGCGGGTGCCACCTTAGAATTTGTAACTCTAAATGCCAGTTCGGGCCCATTTATATTGGAGTAGAGGCAGAAATCATGGAGGGAAGTGTCATTCGTGGGCCTTTTGCATTATGTGAACATGCCACGGTAAAGTTAGGCTCTAAAATTTACGGACCAACCACGGTTGGACCACACAGTAAAGTAGGAGGGGAGGTTAATAATTCAGTGCTTTTTGGTTATTCCAATAAAGGACATGATGGGTTTTTAGGGAACTCAGTTATCGGTGAATGGTGTAATTTAGGAGCAGACACTAATAATTCAAACTTAAAAAACAACTATGCCGAAGTACGGCTTTGGGATTATGAAACCGAAGGTTTTGCAAAAACAGGATTACAGTTTTGTGGACTAATGATGGGTGATCATAGTAAATGTGGAATAAATACCATGTTTAATACCGGAACGGTGGTAGGGGTCTTTGCCAATATTTTCGGCAGTGGTTTTCCAAGAAATTTTGTACCGAGTTACAGTTGGGGTGGTAGTTACGGCTTTACGACCTACCTGACTAAAAAAGCTTTTGAAGTAGCAGAGGTCGTGATGTCAAGAAGAGAGATAGAGTTTTCTGAACAAGATAGATCTATTTTAGAACATGTTTTTGAAGAGACAAAACGATATAGGAGAGAATAATAGTACATTTGGAAACCAATATAAAAAATAGATTTATCTTGCAGTTCATAGAATCCGAATCTATATGAAAACGCTATTAACTAACCTCTCGGTATTTTACCATCTTTTTTTTTCTATGTCTTGTTTTAGATATCTTAGTTAAAATATATTTAGAGCCTGTCCCATATCGATATCTCACTAAAACTTTATTAATCACTTCATTGTTGATTTACTTTATAATAAATCATAATGAAACGAGTAGAAAAAAAGTGATTATGGTAGTGGCTGCTCTTGGTTGTTTTATAATTGGTGATTTATTTCTAATAACAATGGAGTCTAAGCCGCTTTTTATATGGGGTGTTTTCTTTTTTGCAATTGCCAAAGTTTTGTATTCCGTCCGGTTTTCAAATCACAGTGATTTTAAAATATACCAACTGCTCCCATTTTTATTATTTTGTTTTGCTTATATGTGCTCTGTTATGCTTCTAGTGTATGATAACTTAGAAGATTACTTTTTACCTACTTTGGGGTATTTATTTATAGTATTGATTGTTGCACAATTCGCTTATTTGAGAAGAAATGAAGTTAATAAAACAAGTTATTGGCTGGTTTTAATAGGAATTATGTTTTCCATGTTTTCAGATAGTATTACTTTGCTAAAGGAGTTCTATAGTCCTAATATTGCCTATCATCAAATTACGATCATGTTATTTTACGGACTATCTCAATATTTTATAATCGTTGGTATTATACAGGAAAATAATGAAACCATTAAAACAACACGTATTACAAATAATTAAAATGATAAGTTTATTGGGATATAACAAAAGGATGCGGCGTTTTCATGCCTCCTTTTTCGAATAGAAATTGATAACAATGATCTTAACGTATATGAGCTTTCTATTTAAAAACGTAACGGCCTTCTCTCTTTTGTTTATAACCATCATTTTGTTTGATGTTTATGTGAAACTTAACTTAGAAACGGTTCCATATCGTTTTATAAGTAAACCTCTAATTATTATTTCATTATTAACTTTCTATATATTTAATAATAAAGAGACTAGTAGACAAAACTTTAATTTCATGGCATTTGCACTTATTGTTTTTTCTATCGGGAATGTTTTATTAATTATTTATACACCAAAAATAGTTTATATCTCAGGATTATTGTTTTTTGTGGTGGGCAAAATTTTCTACATTTTACGCTTTTCTAATCAAAGAGATTTTACCTTAAGTAGACTAATCCCTTTTGTAATCATTTGTTTTTTTATATGATTGGAATCATGTATTTAATTACTAAAAATTTGAGCGATTTGTTTTTTCCAACCCTAATTTACTTGTTCTCAACCATATTAATGGGGTTGTTTGCTTTATTAAGAAAAAATGAGGTGAATAAAAAAAGTTATTATTTTGTTTGGTACGGTGTTATTGCAGCTCTTATTTGTGATAGTATTAGCGTGTTGCAAATATTTCAATCTTCTAAAATTTTGTATCCCAAAATAACATTGATTTTGTTTTATGCTATTTCACAATATTTAATAGTTAGAGGCATCTTAGAAGAAACGAATGTTTCGAAAACAGATTCAGTGACATGATGCTAACCTTATTTAAAGACAAAAAGGGATTTACGGTAATCTATTTTATAATTCTATTAATTGATATTGTTGTGAAACTCTACGCGGAAGATGTGCCTTTCCGGTATCTCTCAAAACCATTGGTAGTCGTTTTTTTAATGATTTATTATGTCTTAAATAATAATGAAACTTCTGTATGGCGTAAACGATTTATTTATATGGCCTTATTATGTTTTTTAATTGGAGATATTTTATTTATTGAAACTGAAATAACCCCTCTCTATATTACAGCCACATTACTATTTATAGTAGGGAAGTTGTTTTATGCTTTTCGATTTTCTAATCAAAGAGATTTTAGTTTGGTTACGCTTTTCCCCTTATTTAGTATTTGCTTTATATATATGATTGTTATTATGGCCCTTGTAATAAATAGTTTGGGAACTTTTTTTATGCCAACTTTAATCTATTTATTTGTTAGTTTAATTGTGGTCCTATTTGCCTTTCTCAGAAAAGAAGAAGTTATTTATAAAAGTTTTATTTTAGTTTTAATTGGTGTGATTGTGGCAATTTTTTCAGAAACAATCGTCTTAATAAAGTCTTTCTATAATCCAAATTTTCCCTATCACAATGTATTAATTATGTTATTCTATGGCGTTTCTCAATACCTCATTGTTTACGGTCTTGTAGAAGAGGTAAAGGTAAAAAGAAAGATTATAACTTCTTAACGTGTTTCAATTCCAATAAATTGATGGCGTTATTCCCTATGCCTGTAATCCCTTTTCGTGTAAACCGCACCACTTCATCATAATATAAAGGTATAATAGGAGTTTCACTCATAATCAAACTGTCCATTTTAGTGTAAAGACGAGCTCTTTTTGTGGGATTCGTTTCTGTAAAGGATTGTGTATAGAGCGTATCGAATAATTCATTTTTAAAGTGCGTATAATTTGGTCCATTTGGCGCAAAATTCTCACTGTAATAAAGCGATAAATAATTTTGAGCATCAGGGTAGTCTGCTACCCAACTCGCTCTAAATAAGTCTAGTTTTCCATTGGCTTTAGCACTTTTAAGTGTTGAGGGTGGTATAACATCTACGGTTACTTTCAATCCTTTTTTTTGAAGTTCACGTTGAATGTACTCGCAAAAATTAAGGTAATTGCTCGTGGTTGTTATGGTTAGCTCGGACTTGTATTGCCGAGACTCGGCCTTGTATTGGGCAATTAGTGCTTTGGCTTTTTTTGGATTATACTCAAAACCGATAGTAGCGTTATAGCCTGGTAAGCCCTTAGGTATAAAACCACCTGTAGCAGGAATGCCAATGCCGTTTCTTAAGTACGTCATCATTTTTTGTCTGTCAAACCCATAATTGATGGCCCGTCTTAGTAATTTAGATTGTATTTCACTGGCTTGGGTATCCATAAAAAAAGCCAGATATTCTGTGTTTAAATAGGGCCCTCGAATCATGTTAATGTCTTTGGCATATTTCGCGCGCAAGTTACCTTGTGTTGTTAAAATATCATCTTGATAAGACGCGTCTAAGGAGTTTAAAAAATCTAAATTGCCTTGAATAAATTGTAAAAATTCACTTTGTTTATCTCGGTAAAAAAGTAATGGCAATGGCTTCCAAATAAGGCAAATGGTTACCTTTAACATCTGTTTCAAAATAATAATGATTTTTTCGAAGTACTAATTTAATGTTTTCTTCCCATCGTTTTAATTTAAATGGACCTGTACCAATAGCATTGGATCTAAAATCACTGCCGTAATGTTCTACAACTTCTTTGGGAACAACCGAGCAGTACTTCATTGTTAAAAGCCCTAGAAAAGCAGGAAAAGGTTGTTTCAATTTTATATTGAAAACCGAGTCGCTTTCTGCCGAAAAACTTTGAACGCGATCCATAACCCAACGTCCAGGAGAAGCCACGGCTTTATCGATTAGCCGGTTCAAACTATATTCAAAATCGGATGCTCTAACCGTTCTAGTAGAATCTTTTCCTAATAATGGATGCTTATGAAAAAACACGTCATTTCTCAGCGAGAAAGAATAGGTGAGACCGTCTTCAGAAACAGTCCAGTCTTTTGCTATAGATGGTTGTACATTTAGGGCTTCATCCATTTGAACCAAACCATTAAACAGTTGATTGACTGCCCAAATATCAGCATTGTCTTTTGCGAAAGCGGGATCTAAAGACCCAATATTTTTGTGTTCATTATATCTAAAAACCTGTTTGTCTGTAGTTGAATTGTTATCGCTTCCACAAGAAAAAAGTAAAACTAAAAAGCAAACTACTGAATAGTAGCAGCTTAGGGGTTTATGTTCGTTGTTCTTCAATTTCACCATTTTATAATTAAATTGTAAATTTGCCTTTCCATAAGAAAATTGTATTACGGTAAATATAAAGAGATTTCTGCCTGTAGGAAAATGATAAAACTATAAAATGAATAAAAAAGTCGCCTTTTATACTTTGGGTTGTAAGCTGAATTTTTCTGAAACATCAACCATTGCCGGAGGTTTTACAACCGAAGGTTTTGATCGGGTGGATTTTTCTGAACCTGCAGATATTTATGTTATTAATACCTGTTCGGTAACTGAAAATGCAGATAAGCGTTTTAAAACCATAGTAAAGCAGGCCCAAAAAGCCAACCCGAAGCGTTTGTGGCTGCCATAGGCTGTTATGCGCAATTAAAACCACAAGAATTGGCAGATGTGGATGGCGTAGACTTAGTACTTGGCGCTACAGAAAAATTTAAAATCACCAGCTACCTAAACGATTTATCGAAAAACGATTTTGGAGAGGTACATTCCTGTGATATTAACGATGCCGATTTTTATGTAGGAAGTTATTCTATTGGCGATAGAACGCGCGCATTTTTAAAAGTACAAGATGGTTGCGATTATAAATGTACGTATTGCACCATTCCATTAGCTCGTGGTATTTCAAGAAGTGATGCGTTAGAAAATGTATTACAGAATGCTAAAGAAATTTCGGAAAAAGGCATAAAAGAGATCGTTTTAACGGGAGTAAATATCGGTGATTATGGTAAAGGTGAATTTGGTAATAAAAGACATGAGCATACCTTTTATGAATTGGTACAGGCGTTAGACACTGTTAAGGGTATTGATCGTTTACGTATTTCTTCTATAGAACCCAATTTATTAAAGAATGAGACCATTGATTTTGTGGCAAAAAGTAGAACCTTTGTGCCGCATTTTCATATTCCATTACAAAGTGGGAGTAATACTATTTTAAAACTGATGAAGCGCCGCTACATGAGCGAATTGTACGTGGATCGTGTGAGTAGAATTAAAGAAGTTATGCCACATGCCTGCATTGGGGTGGATGTCATTGTAGGTTTTCCAGGAGAAACAGAGGATGAATTTTTAACAACCTATAACTTTTTAAATAACTTAGACATTTCATATTTACATGTGTTTACATATTCTGAAAGAGAGAATACCGCGGCAACAGAAATGGAGGGTGTGGTTCCTAAAAAAATCAGAGCGAAACGCAGTAAAATGTTACGTGGTTTAAGTGCCAAAAAACGTCGTGCCTTCTATGAAAATCAAATTGGCAGTACTCGAACGGTTCTCTTTGAAGCAGATAATAAATCAGGATATATTCATGGTTTTACAGAAAATTATGTCAAAGTGAAAGCGCCATGGAACCCTGAATTGGTAAATACATTACAAGAGGTAACATTAACCAAAATTGATGATGATGGAACGGTACGTTTTGAATTTACTAAAGTATTCGCATAAAAAAAAGCTGAAAACTATAGTCTTCAGCTTTTCTTAGTTTTACTCTATTTAGATTCTTAATCCAACAGGAAGTAAGCTTTTATACTGCCTATTACGTCTAATAAATTTAGCAATTTCTCGGACTGGTAGGCACCACGCTTAAACTGTCTCCTTCTTTAATATGTTCTAAAACTAATTTAAGGAAATCTGCTGTGAAGTTTTCGTCTTCAATACCTTCAGGAATAATAAGTTTGGTTAAGAAGATTTTTCGCTCTTGTAGAGAGTATTCAATTTTAGCGAAATGAGTTTCGGTTTTTAATTCAAATTGACGTAAAAACTCATTGTCAACTAATTCTGCTGCATCAATCATAATCATATTTTTTAATTTGTTATTGACATTCAAAGATAATGCCAACTATTTTATAGCTTTACACTTTGTAAAAGTACGAAAAATTATTAGTTAGAACTTTAAAAACTCTGTTAAATACTTATGAATCAAGAGGTAATACACGTTTATTTAATGCCAGGAATGGCCGCTAATCCTTCTATTTTTGATAATATTTCGTTGCCAAAAAATCAGTTTCAGGTTCATAAATTGCACTGGGAAATTCCTGTAAACAACGAAACCTTAGCCGATTACGCATTGAGGATGACAAAAAAAATAAAACATGAACAGGTGGTTTTATTGGGGGTTTCCTTTGGAGGAATATTAGTCCAGGAAATGAGTAAGCACATTGTATTACGTAAGCTTATTGTTGTCTCTAGCATCAAAACAAAAAATGAGCTACCAACACGATTTAAAATTCTAAAAGCGACTAAAGCTTATAAGCTACTACCCACGCAATTAGCAAGTAATCTCGACTTATTAGCCAAGTTTGCTTTTGGAGAGACCATAAAGAAGCGGGTGGAGCTCTATAAAAAATACCTTTCAGTAAATGATAAATACTATTTAGATTGGTCTATAGAGCAAGTCATCAATTGGAGTCAAAAAGAGATCATGCCGAAGCGATTCATATTCATGGTGATAAAGACTTGGTGTTTCCGCATCATTGTATTGGAGATTGCATCACTATAAAAGGCGGAACACATATTATGATAATAGACCGATATAAATGGTTTAATGCACATTTACCACAATTAATTTTAGAGTAAATTTATTGACTTTCAGTAAATTATTTCTAATTTTATAGAAAACTACAGGATAATGAAAATTTTAAAGAAAGGATTGATGTTGATGGGCTTACTTTGCTTGGCAGCCTTATTTATAAATGCGTTGCAACAAACGCCAACAAAAAACAAAATAAACGAAAATACAGAAAGCAAAAAGGAGAACGGATATAATGTTTATGCGCTTGAAGTACCGGATTATTTGAATTTTGCGGGTGAGCCTGTGCCTTTAAAAGATCCAGATATTTTAGAACGCATGGATAAAGAATTGTTAGTGAACACGTATTGGCAGTCTAATGGTTTATTGATGTTTAAGCGGGCACAAAAGTATTTTCCAATAATTGAACCTATTTTGGCAAAACAAGGTATTCCGAGATGATTTTAAATATTTAGCGGTAATAGAAAGCGGTCTAACAAATGCAAAGTCACCAGCAGGTGCGAGTGGTTTTTGGCAAATTATGAAAGCGACTGGGCAAGAAAATGGTTTAGAAGTCAATGATAATGTCGATGAACGGTATCATTTAGAAATGGCCACAGAAGTGGCTTGTAAATACCTTAAAAAATCGAAAGAAGAATTGGGGTCATGGACCTTGGCTGCGGCGGCATATAACGCCGGAAATTATGGTGTCTCAAGACGATTAGAGGCTCAGAAAGTAACAGGGTATTACGATTTGCTACTAGGAGAGGAAACGGGACGCTATGTGTTTAGGATTGTCGCTTTAAAAGAGATCTTAACACACCCGAGTAAATATGGGTTTAACTATAGCGAGAAAGATTTATATTCCACGATACCAACCTACAAAGTACCTGTTGATACAGTAGTTTCTGATTTCGCTCAATTTGCAAAAAGCTTTGGCATTAATTATAAAATTTTAAAAATTCATAACCCCTGGTTACGTGAAAACGAATTGAATAATAAATCAAGAAAGCAATATTATATCGATATTCCTAAAAAAGGATACTATTCTCTGCAGCATTAATGATAGATTTTATAAAGGACCATTGGTTTTATATAGCGATCGTAATCAATTATTTATTGGCGATTTCGGCGGTTATTACTATTTTATTTAGGAATACAAACCCTACAAAAATTCTGACCTACATTATTGTGTTGGTGTTTTTTCCCTTTTTAGGATTAGTAGTTTATTATTTATTCGGGCAAGAATACCGAAAGAATAAAATATTTAATAGAAAAAGTGTCCTCAATGAAAAGATTATAAAATCGCTAAATAATGAACTTGAGCATGATAAAAAGGAATTACAGGAATTAGAAGACGATTTCTTAAATGACAAAATAAGACTTGTAAAATTACTTCAGAAAAGTGATAAATCGCCGTTAACGCGATGTAATCATGTTGAGATTTTAAAAAATGGAGAAGTAAAATTCAAACGCTTGTTTGAAGATTTAAGAGCAGCAGAACAGCACATACACATTGAGTACTACATTATAAAAGATGATGACATAGGTGGTGAATTATTGAATATACTGTGCGATAAAGCAAAAGAAGGGCTTGAGGTTCGTTTGAGTGTTGATGATGTAGGCGCTAGTATTTACGGTAAAATGAAACAAAAGCTCAAAGAGAGTGGTGTTCAGTTTAATTCATTTATGCCCGTTCTTTTTCCAAAATTTACAGGTAAAATGAATTACCGAAACCATAGAAAAATTGCAGTAATAGATGGAGCTGTTGGGTATGTGGGAGGTATTAATGTTTCTGATAATTACGTAAATAAGCCAGTAGAGAGAACACTATTGGAGAGATACTCATACACGTATAGAGGGTGAGGCCGTTATTACTCTTCAAGTTCAGTTTTTAATGAATTGGAATTTTGTGTCAGACTCAAAAACCAAAATTTCGAAAACCTATTTTCCCAATAATCCATGTAACGGTGACGTGGCGGTACAAATAGCTGCTAGTGGTCCGAGACACGGATTGGGCAAATATAATGGACGTCATGTTTTCGGCGATTACCACGGCAGATGATTATATCTATATTACAACACCTTATTTTATACCAAATGATGAAATAATAATGGCTTTGCAAATTGCCTCTAAAAGTGGCCTGGATGTGCGACTACTAATTCCGGATAAAAGTGATTCTTGGATGGCAAAACACGCTACAAATTCATATTTACAACGTTTGTTTAATGCCAATATAAAGGTATATCGTTATACAAAAGGTTTTATTCATGCGAAGACCATGGTGGTAGACGATGTGTTTTCCACGATAGGTACTTCTAATTTAGATTATAGAAGTTTTAATATTAATTTCGAAATTAATGCTGTTTTTTACAATACCAAAGTGAGTAAAGAACTCAAAGCCATTTATCTCGACGATTTAGAAAATGCAACTTTAATAGATCCTGAAGCTTGGGGCAAGCGTTCAAATTTTGAAAAAACAAAGGAGGCCTATGCTAAATTGTGGGCTCCTTTATTATAATATAAATGAAAACAAAAATGGATTTACAAATGGTGTTCGTACTAATAATCATAGGATTATTAGCAGGTATTTTTAGTGGTATGTTCGGTATTGGTGGAGGTGTCGTTATGGTACCATTAATGGTTTTCGCATTGGGTTATTCGCAGCATCAAGCCCAAGGGACGAGTTTAGCTGTTTTGGCGGTACCAGTAACATTTCTTGCGGCCTACACGTACCATAAAACAGGAGAGCACCCAATTAATTTTAAATATGCACTAGTAATAGCGGCCTGTTTTGTTCTTGGGGGTTACTTAGGGACTAAAATTGCAGTGTCTATAAATGAAACGCTCTTAAAGAAGATTTTTAGTGTGCTACTGGCTGCCATAGCAATAAAAATGTTTTTCAGTAAATAAAAAAAGCTCACCATATGTAGTGAGCTTCAGAGTTTCGGTTTTTTAAATTCATTTATCGCTTTGAACCCCGGCGTTGTGCGCGCAGAGAACCCCCTTGTCCATAATGTTGATTTGGCATTTGAGCACGTTTCATATTCGCTTTCATTTCTTTAATCTGTTCTTTAAGCATGCCTTGTTTGTCTAACTTTTCGGCGTCCTTAATAAGAAGCGTGGCTTCTTGCTTTCTACGTTTAGAAAAAGCAATACCAGCTAAATTGAGTTTAGCCATGGCCATATCTTGATCCATACTTAAACCAAGTGTGACTGCTTTTTTGAAGAATTTTTCGGCAGCACTCATATCGGTTTGAGAGACCATAATACCTTGTAAATAATTATAATACCCTTGCTGCTTGGTTACTAATGCTGTTTCGGGCTTTTAATTTTATTCAACCAGTTTTGTGCACCGTGAAAATCTTGTTTTCTTAACCTCAAAAAAGCGAGTAAAATAAATTCGTTTTTAAAGTATAGAAACACAAAGATTAATGACAAGAAAATAAACATAATACCATTGCCAATATTGCCTTCAGTAAATTGCCAAATAGCGAGCGCTACAATTAGGCCTGCGATTATTAGTTTAAATATTTTATTATACATTTTAAAAGTTTTTATTAATTAGTTAAACACTTAGTGGTCTTCTAGCGTTTTATGAGTTATTTTAGAGTGCAAAGAAACTCATTTTTTCTGAAATATCAATTGTCCAAATCAGGTTTTGTCATGTGATTCAACCTTATTTTATAGTTAAAAGCAATAGTTTTAAGTGTATAACGAGTCTTGATAAAATATTTTTAAAATAAGGTTTGTGAAATAAAAAAGTCGTTGTATATTTGCGCTCAGTTTTAGGGAGGATACTTAATACTAAATTAGAAAAATTTACAATTCAGATTTTAAAAACATAAGAAAATGCCAAAAAGAACGTTTCAGCCATCAAAAAGAAAGAGAAGAAATAAACATGGTTTTAGAGAAAGAATGGCTTCTGCTAATGGTAGAAAGGTATTAGCTCGTAGAAGAGCAAAAGGAAGAAAAAAATTATCTGTTTCAACTGAAACTAGACATAAAAAATAATGATTAACAATTGTTAATATTTTAAAGGCGTTACTTAGGTGTAACGCCTTTTTTTATATCTAAGATTGACTATTTTTGATAACTGAAAAAAACGAAGAAAATGCCAAAAAATCCTAAATTAAAATCGATACTTATTATTGGGTCAGGTCCAATAGTTATTGGGCAAGCCTGTGAATTTGATTATTCGGGAACCCAAGCTCTAAGATCTTTAAGGGAAGATGGAATTGAAACCATACTAATTAATTCGAATCCAGCAACAATCATGACAGATCCTTCAATGGCCGATCATGTATACTTGTTGCCGCTAAACACAAAATCGCTTGTTAAAATTTTAAAAGAGCACCCGCAAATTGATGCTGTTTTACCAACAATGGGTGGGCAGACGGCTTTAAACCTTTGTATTGAAGCTGACGAAAAAGGAATTTGGGAAGATTTTAATGTGGATATCATAGGTGTCGATATTGATGCGATTAATATTACAGAAGATAGAGAGCAGTTTAGAGAGTTGATGCTAAAAATAGGAATTCCAATGGCACCACAAGAAACAGCCACCTCTTATCTAAAAGGGAAGGAAATTGCTCAAGAATTTGGGTTTCCATTAATTATTAGAGCATCGTTTACTTTAGGAGGAGCAGGAGCTTCATTCGTGCATAAAGAAGAAGACTTTGATGAATTATTAACTCGTGGATTGGAAATTTCTCCCATCCATGAAGTGATGATCGATAAGGCGTTAATAGGCTGGAAAGAGTATGAATTAGAACTGCTTAGAGACTCAAATGATAATGTTGTAATCATTTGTTCTATAGAAAATATGGATCCTATTGGAATTCATACAGGAGATTCCATAACCGTGGCACCCGCAATGACATTAAGTGATAGAACCTATCAAAGAATGCGTGATATGGCCATACATATGATGCGTAGTATTGGTGATTTTGCAGGCGGATGTAATGTGCAATTTGCTGTGAGTCCAGATGAAAATGAAGATATTATTGCTATAGAAATTAACCCGCGCGTCTCACGTTCTTCGGCATTAGCGAGTAAAGCAACGGGCTATCCTATTGCAAAAATCGCAGCCAAGTTGGCCTTAGGATATCACTTGGACGAATTGCAAAACCAAATTACAAAATCAACTTCAGCTTTATTCGAGCCTACTTTAGATTACGTGATAGTAAAAATTCCAAGATGGAACTTCGACAAATTTGAAGGTAGTGATCGTACTTTAGGATTACAAATGAAGTCTGTTGGAGAAGTTATGGGGATTGGGCGTTCGTTTCAAGAGGCACTACACAAAGCCACACAATCCCTAGAAATTAAGCGTAATGGTTTAGGAGCCGATGGTAAAGGATACAAAAATTACGATCAAATAATTGAAAAGCTAACCCATGCAAGCTGGGACCGTGTGTTTGTTATTTATGATGCGATACAAATGGGAATCCCCCTAAGCCGTATTCATGAAATCACAAAAATAGATATGTGGTTTTTAAAGCAATATGAAGAGTTATATTTTATAGAAAAAGAAATTTCTACCTATAAAATTGAGACCATTGAAAAAGACTTATTGTTAGAAGCTAAGCAAAAAGGATATGGCGACAGACAAATCGCACACATGTTGGGCTGTTTGGAAAGTCAAGTCTATAATAAAAGAGAAGCACTTGGTGTGAATCGCGTGTTTAAACTGGTGGATACTTGTGCTGCCGAATTTGAGGCAAAAACACCGTACTATTACTCCACCTTTGAAAATGATGTGGAAACCCCGGATGGAAAGCGTTATGCAGACAATGAAAGTATTGTTACAGATAAGAAAAAAATTATTGTTCTAGGTTCTGGACCAAACCGTATTGGTCAAGGTATTGAGTTCGATTATTGTTGTGTTCACGGTGTTTTAGCCGCTGCGGAATGTGGTTACGAAACCATCATGATTAACTGTAATCCTGAAACAGTTTCTACCGATTTTGATACGGCGGACAAATTGTATTTCGAACCCGTGTTTTGGGAGCATATTTACGATATTATCAAGCACGAAAAACCGAGAAGGTGTTATAGTACAACTTGGTGGACAAACAGCGCTTAAATTAGCCGAAAAATTATCACGCTACGGGGTTAAAATTCTAGGCACCAGTTTTGAATCTTTAGATTTAGCTGAAGATAGAGGTAGTTTTTCTAATATATTGAAAGACATTAATATTCCGTATCCGAATTTGATATCGCAGAAACAGCCGAAGAAGCTTTGGCGGTTGCAGATAAACTAGATTTCCCAATTCTAGTAAGGCCCTCATACGTGTTGGGAGGACAAGGCATGAAGATTGTTATTAACAAAAAAGAGTTAGAAGAACACGTTGTCGATTTATTACGCAGTATTCCTGGCAACAAATTACTGTTAGACCATTATTTAGATGGCGCAATAGAAGCAGAAGCTGATGCGATTTGCGATGGAGAGAATGTCTATATTATTGGCATTATGGAGCACATAGAGCCTTGTGGGATTCACTCTGGTGACAGTAATGCTACTTTACCACCTTTCAACTTAGGGAATTTAGTGATGCAACAAATAAAAGACCATACTAAAAAAATTGCCTTGGCACTCAATACAGTAGGTTTAATAAACATACAATTCGCCATTAAAGACGATATTGTCTATATTATAGAAGCGAATCCAAGAGCATCCCGTACGGTACCATTTATTGCAAAAGCATATGGTGAACCTTATGTTAATTATGCTACAAAAGTCATGTTGGGTGAAAAGAAAGTGACCGATTTTGATTTTAAACCTAAACTCAAGGGGTATGCTATTAAACAACCCGTGTTTTCATTCGATAAGTTTCATAATGTGAATAAAAAATTAGGACCAGAGATGAAGAGTACTGGAGAAAGTATTTTGTTTATTGACGACTTAAAAGACGATGAATTCTATAATCTGTACTCACGTCGTAAGATGTATCTAAGCAAATAAGACGGTAGTAATTGTCATTTATAAAAGCACAAATGTTCAGTTGAATGTTTGTGCTTTTTTGCGTTAAA
Organism: Lacinutrix neustonica; assembly: GCF_026625145.1. Lineage (GTDB taxonomy): Bacteria > Bacteroidota > Bacteroidia > Flavobacteriales > Flavobacteriaceae > Lacinutrix > Lacinutrix neustonica. The sequence continues at coordinate 3,718,493 of NZ_CP113088.1, forward strand.
ATGTTAAAATAAATCGACACCAGCCTTTTTTTTTGTATTTTTAATAAAAATCTACTTATATGATGAGAAAACTACTCTTTATTTTATTTGTATTCGCAGTATTCAATATGACCGCACAAACGACAGAAACGGTTAAGGAGCGTGCTTCTAATGCATCCCAGTTTGAAAGTGCCACTAAATTTTCAATATTTCCGAATCCAGGAAAAAATGAAATGAACATAAGCGTATCTTCATTAACAAATGAGGGTTTGGAATTAGAGGTCTACGATGTTTTAGGCAAAAAAGTACACGTACAAACCTTAAATGCCCTAAGTGCTAAAGTAAACATAGCAAAATGGAATAGTGGTTTGTATTTGGTAAGGTTAAGTTCTTCAAACCAAGAAGCCCACCTCACAAAACGTTTCGTAAAATTATAATATAAACTAATTAAAAACATACATGTGAAAAGCTACTCTACAATGAGTGGCTTTTTTTATTGTTTTAGATTACATTTGTGTTATGCAAAGACACTTTTCTTTTATTATTCCTGTATACAACCGTCCAAACGAAATACAAGAACTTTTAGAGAGTTTTGCGCGTTTAAAAACAACTATAGACTTTGAGATTGTTATCGTTGAAGATGGTTCAACAGTAACTTCTAAAGCCGCAGTAGAGCGCTACCAACCTCAATTAAATATAAGCTATTATTTTAAAGCTAATTCTGGTCCGGGAGACTCTAGGAATTATGGTATGCAGCATGCCAAAGGGAATTATTTTATTATTCTAGATAGTGATTGTATTTTACCTGAAAATTATTTAAACGAAGTTAATAAAGCGCTTAATAAAAATCGGTGGATTGTTTTGGTGGTCCTGATAATGCTCACGACTCTTTTACTAATTTACAAAAGGCGATAAACTTTAGCATGACATCGTTTATGACCACTGGAGGTATTCGTGGAAATAAAAAAAGTGTGGATAAATTCCAACCGCGAAGTTTTAACATGGGGCTAAGTAAATTCGCTTTTGAAGCCACGGGTGGTTTTGGGCGTATCCATCCAGGAGAAGATCCTGATTTATCTATTCGTTTATGGCAAGAGGGCTTTGAAACAGCTTTATTTTCTGAAGCTTATGTCTATCATAAAAGGCGAATTTCTTGGTCTAAATTTTATACTCAAGTGAATAAGTTTGGTATGGTAAGACCTATTTTAAATAAGTGGTACCCGGAGACTAAGAAGATCACGTACTGGTTTCCTGCTTTTTTTGTAGCCGCAGTGCTTGCGTCATTGATTTTGGGTGCTTTTGGTTATTGGTTTGCACTTTACGGCATTATATTGTATTATAGTATCACCTTTATTTTCGCTTTAATACAAACCAAAAATATCAGCGTTGCGCTTCAATCTTTAATGGCCTTATCCATACAGTTCCTAGGATATGGCTTCGGATTTTTGAAATCAACATTTTATATTCATATATTGAATAAAAACCCGGAAGATACTTTCCCAAAGTTATTCTTTAAAGAAAACCAATGAACAAGCTTTCCCTTCAAATAAAATCACTCTTTAAAAGTAGAAAAATCAATGTTTTTGCTTTGTTTTTTATTTTAGCATTTGGTATTTTAATTTTATCTAAACTCACAGAAGTTTCTACTAATACAGCTAAATTTAAAATCGACTTACAAAATATTCCGAGATGAGACCATACTAATTAATGACACATTAAATCATTTAAACTTAACATTAACGACCACAGGGTTTAAGTGGCTAAAATATGCCTTTAAACAACCTAAGGTGACGATTGATTTCAATACAGACGTTCGAAAGATAGATAGCGTTTATATTTGGTCTAAGACCCATGGGTTCGCAGGCGTTTTGAATCAGTTTAAAAAGGAAAGTAAAATTGTAAGTATTACTCCGGACACTTTGTTTTTTAAGTTTGACGTCAATGCTGTAAAATACGTGCCTGTAAAAAGTAATATTAATATTCATTATAGTTTAGGTTATGATACTTTAGAAGGGATGAAAATAACACCAGATTCTATAAAAATCATTGGACCTGCCACCCTATTGTCCCATATCGATGCAATAGAAACTAAAGTTTTGAAATTAGACGATGTTAACAAACCCTTTAGTGAAACCATTGATTTAAGAACAGACTCTATAAACCCCAAGATTATTATAAAGACTAAAACGGTTTCTATAGGTGCTTTGGTAGAGAAGTTTACTGAGGGTACTTTAAACATACCTATTGAAGTGATACATGTACCCCGGAATAAAACGTTGAACTATTTTCCTAAAAGCATGAATGTCTCCTTTTATACTAGTTTAAATGCTTTTAATACTATTTCAGTTGATGATTTTAAAGTTGTGTGTGACTATAAAGCAATCAATAAAGATAGTAAATACTTAGAACCTGAGCTGGTTAAGATCCCTGGCAATGTTAAAACGACCCGATTACATCAACAAAAAATTGAATTCATAATTATAGAATGATTACCGTTGGACTTACAGGAGGAATAGGCAGTGGAAAAACGACTGTTGCTAAAATGTTTGAAGCTTTGGGTGTGCCCGTTTACATTGCAGATCATGAAGCGAAAAGACTAATGCATACGTCTCAAGTTATACGAAAAAAACTAATCAAACTCTTTGGTGAAAAAGCGTACTTAAATAATGAATTAAACAGGCCGCTTTTAGCAGAAGCGATTTTTAATGATCGAAAGCTGCTACAACAAATGAATGCTATAGTGCATCCTAAAGTGAAAGCCCATTTTATAAAATGGAAAGCGAAACAAAAAGCGCCTTATGTTATTAGTGAAGTGGCCATAGTATTTGAGAATGATACCTATAAAAATTATGATTACATTATTACGGTAACCGCACCGGAACAAGAGAGAATTTCCGGAGTAATAGCACGTGATCACTCCACTAAAGAAAAAGTTCAAGCCATAATAAATAACCAATGGAAAGATGCCGAAAAAGTTAAACTTTCAGATTATGTGATTAGCAATACCAATATGGAGTCTACAAAAAAACAGGTGCTTCAATTACACAACCTACTCTTAAAGAATGCTACTTCAGATTAAATTTTAACATTTTTGTTAATGTAAGGTTAAATGCTCACGCTACTAAATGTTAAAATCTTAATTTTGAGCGATGAGTAAGAAAGTTTTTTTCGTACTGGTTATTCTAATGAGTTTATCTCTAATAGGTATTATTTTTGTGCAAGCCTATTACATTAAAAATTCTATAAGTACCAAAGAAGATCAATTTACATTTAATGTAAAAAAGGCTTTAAATTATGTTGCGGATAATATAGAAGATGAAGATTTTAAAGATCACGCCTTAAAGTTGAAGCGGGAAATAGAGTCTCGGTAAAGTTATTAAGATTGATACCACTGCGATTTCCAGTTTGTATCTAAGAGAGTACAATAGTGAAACCAATCAGACATCAACATATAGAAATGGTATTTTTGAAGAAAATTATAAAATATCATCAGCGCTCTTTGACATAGGTTTAGATACCACAAGTATTAAAAATATTATTAGAGAGAACGAAGCTAAAGTCTATAAATCGGTTTCATTAGATGGTAAATCCGATACGCAGTTAGTAGAGTTAGGAACTATAGGTCGTTTGGAAGAATTACAGTATGAAGCACATTACGATAATTATGCCTATTTAAATCCCATTCACAAACGGGTGAGCATAGAAAAAATAAATCGGTTATTACGACTTAAGTTGTTACAAGACGATATTGTTATAGACTATGAATTTGCTATTTATAGTAACGGTTTAGCAACAAAAGTTAAAACCGAAGATTTTGAGTTAAAAGATAAATCAACCGTTGATGTAGATTTGTTTCAAAATAATAGAGATATCAATAATTATAAACTATTGGTGAATTTTCCTGAAAGAAAACAATTTATTTGGTCTTCTGTTCTTGGAATGTTAACACTATCATTTGTCTTTACATCCATTATTGTTATTGCTTTTGTTACAGCATTGAGACAAATTATGAAGCAACGTCAAATTTCTGAAATCAAAACAGATTTCATAAATAATATGACACATGAGTTTAAAACGCCTATTGCAACTATTAATCTTGCCTTAGACTCGATTAAAAATCCAAAAATAATTGATGATAAGGAAAAAGTGATGCGCTACTTAAATATGATACGTGAGGAAAATAAACGTATGCATGCGCAAGTAGAAAATGTATTACGAATATCTAAACTTGAAAAAAACGAATTAAACATTAGTAAAGATAGAGTACGATTACACGACTTAGTTGAAGATGCTATTTCACATGTAGAGTTGATTGTTGAAGACAGGGGAGGACATATAGAGACTAATTTACAAGCTTTGAAGTCCTCAGTACTCGCTAATGAAACGCATTTCACGAATGTTTTAGTTAATATTCTTGATAATGCTATTAAGTATTCTCCAGAGCAACCAAAGATTACGGTTGAGACAATAAATGTTGGTAATAATATTGTAGTAAAGATAAAAGATGAAGGATGCGGCATGAATAAGGCGGTTTCCAAACGTGTGTTTGAAAAATTTTATAGAGAACATACGGGTAATGTGCATAACGTTAAAGGTCATGGGTTAGGCTTGGCGTACGTAAAAAGAATAGTAGATGACCATCATGGTCACATATCAGTAGAAAGTGAAAAAGACAAGGGAAGTACATTTACAATAACACTTCCATTAATATCATAAACATTATGGACGAACAACAAAAGAAGATATTATTAGTAGAAGACGATCCAAATTTCGGAACGGTTTTAAAAGATTATTTGATGATGAATGACTATGAAGTCGTGCATGCTAAAAACGGTATGGAAGGCTTTGAGAAATTCAAAAAAGATGATTACGACTTATGCATCTTAGATGTTATGATGCCCTATAAAGATGGTTTTACTCTTGCAAAGGAAATAAGAGAGAAAAATGCCGATGTTCCCATTATTTTCTTAACGGCAAAAGCCATGAAAGAAGATGTATTAAAAGGCTATAAAGTAGGGGCAGATGACTATTTAAATAAACCATTTGATAGTGAAGTGTTATTAATGAAAATTAAAGCAATTATGCAACGTAAAGCAACAGAAACTGTTGCAGACAGCAAGCAATTCGAATTTAAAATTGGAGGGTTTGACTTAAATTCTAAACTTCGTTTTTTAACTTATAAAGGAGGAGAGCCAACGAAATTATCTCCAAAAGAAAACGAATTGTTACGCTTGTTAGCTTTACACGAAAATGACTTAATGCCTAGAGAACTAGCATTGACGAAAATATGGAGGGACGATAATTACTTCACCTCTAGAAGTATGGATGTTTACATCGCTAAATTAAGAAAGTACCTTAAGGTTGATGATAAGGTAGAAATCCTTAACATTCACGGTGAAGGGTTTAGGTTAGTGGTAAGCCCTGAATAATAAATTACGTTTAAAATGTTATTAAAGCCGCGGTTTCACTGTGGCTTTTTTTATTTAATATATAGATTTGACGTATTCTAAATCGCGAACATTGGTAATGGCTTTCTCTGCATCCACAATTAAACTTTCAATTTCATCATTTATAATCTCTAGGTATTTTTTATTGTCAACTTTAACGATGCCTTTTAAATGATACAACATAATCAAGAGCTTTTCTACAATAACCACGTCATGTTTGCAATAGGTTCTTAATTCTGCCATCACCTGAAAAATTAAAACTTTGAAATTTACAGTGGCCACAGAGACGTAAGGTATGTCGTCTATATACGCCTGGCTTTTATCGTTTTTTTGTATGCGTAGAGAAAATAACTGAGATAAATAATCAATGGCATTTAAAGCTGTTCCCGGATCATTAATACCAGGAGACATAGCTTTAACAGCGACTTCAGTAATTTGTTTAAAGGCTAAAACGTAGTTGTCTTCAATAAGTTCACTTTTAGAAAAATCGAAGTGCTCCGTAATTTTTTTAATCGTGTCGTCGTCTAACGCGGTTTCACTTGTGAAAAGGGTGTTTTTCTCTGAAATGAACAAGCCTTTGATAACGACAACATCAATTTTAGTGTCTTGTGCTTTCGCGATTTTGGCAATATTTTCTAAAGACACATTTTGCAAATAGCCGGATTTTTCAGAGTTGTATTTGTGCCAGTTTTTTGTATCAGGAAAATCATCTTCACTATACTTTTCATGATCAATTAAATATAACATTCTACGCTTCGAGATATTAAAAATCTTATCCATAATATTATTAATCTGGATTTCCTGAGAAATAGAATGGATAAAATAAATAAAAGCCGCCAGGCAATTCACCATAAAAAGTATAGCAAATAATACAGCAAAGCCCGGTAGTTGATATTTGTCCCCATTGGGTTCTATGTAAACTAAAATAAAGATGCAATAAAGTATGGTTGCAATATAGAAGCCCAAGATGACTTGATGTCTTCTGTTACTAATTAGCCCTGGCAATAATCTCGGGGAGAAGTTGCTGGAGGCTTGATTTAACAAGATCATTACCATAGAAAAACTAAAAACCATGATTGATATTAAACCTCCAATAAAAGTGGTTAAGAGGCTTCGTGCCGTTTCTGTATTGTTAATAACCAAAGCAGGAAACGTTTCTAAAAGATACTTAGAGATCCCTTTTTCTTCAAGATAGATCATGATGTATGTGAAAATGAAACCCAACACCGCTAAAAGTGAAGGGTAAAAAGCAATGTTATCTGTTAGTCTGTATAGTTTTCTTAATAAGAAAAGCCCTTTGTCTTTCATAGCGTTGGTTTTTACCACCTTAAAGATAAGATAGTTTAGGTATAATATTTTAATCCAAATTTCACTTTATTTGATAAAAATGAAAGGTTAATCGATATGTTCTTCAATTTTTTCAATAATTTTTTCTATTGAAGAGTTATAATCAAACCAAAAGGTGTTTTCGTTACGTTTAAACCATGTGAGTTGACGCTTAGCAAAGCGTCCGGTGTTTTTTTTTATTTCAGAAACGGCGAAATCAAGGGGCCAATCACCATCAAAATAACTGAAGAGCTCTTTGTAGCCTACAGTGTTTAAAGCATTGAGATCTCTTCTATTGTATAACGATTTAGCTTCTTGTAGTTGGCCTGCTGCCATCATTAAATCAACTCGTTTTTCAATACGATTATAAATCATTGAGCGCTCTGCCGTTAATCCAACGGTTATTGTTTTAAAAGCTCTATTATTTTTAGCTTTATTTAAAAAGGAAGAATACGGTAGGTTGGTACCAATGCAAATTTCAAGCGCTCGAATAACCCGTTGTGGATTATTTAATGCTATTGAACTGTAAGCTGCAGGATCTAATTGTTTGAGTTGCATCTGAAGGACCTCTAAACCTTTTATTTCTAAATCGAGATTGAGCTGTAGTCTAATGTTTTTATCTACCTTAGGAAAGTAATCTAGGCCTTGGGTTACCGCGTCAACATATAAGCCGGAACCGCCAACCAAAATAACACTATTATGTTTTTTATGTAGTTGCGTTATTATTTCAAGGGCTTCTTTTTCAAACGTACCCACATTGTATTCCTCTGCAATAGATTTATGTTGAATGAAATGATGTCTTGCTTGAGCTAATTCTTCTCGGCTTGGAGCTGCCGTTCCAATGTGCATTTCTTTATAAAATTGTCTCGGAGTCTGCTGAAATTACTTCAGTATTAAAATGTTGGGCCAATTTAATGGCCAAATTGGTTTTCCCAATAGCGGTTGGTCCTACTACAGATATCAGGTATTTATTAGCCGTATTCAAAAATAATTATTCTAGATGTAAATTGTGGCCACAGTTATAACAATATTCTGCATGATCTCTGTGGTTTCCAACTAAACAATTTTGACAGGATTGTGTATTAAGTTGTGGTTTTTCCGGCTCTTTTTTCTTTTCACGATCACTTGCGCTTCTCGTATACTCGGCAGACACGATACCTGTGGGTACAGCAATAATTCCGTAACCCATGACCATGATAATCGATGCTAAAAATTGACCCAAAGGAGTTTGAGGTGCAATATCTCCAAATCCAACTGTTGTTAATGTTACAATACACCAATAGACACTTTTAGGAATGTTAGTAAAACCATTCTCTTCACCTTCTATTAAGTACATTAATGTCCCAAAAATGATTGCCGCAATGATAACGGCAAATAAAAATACCGATATTTTTGCACGACTGGCTTTGATGGCGCTTGCCAATTGGTTAGAGGCGCCTAGGTAACGTGCCAACTTCAAGATTCTAAAAACACGCAATAAACGTAAGGCTCTCAATGCCACAAGGGCATGAGTTCCCATGAATATTAACGATAAATATTTTGGTATTGTAGATAAGAAATCGACAATGCCATAAAAACTAAAAATATATTTTAAAGGCTTTTTAACCGTGATTATTCGGGCAATATATTCGAAAGTAAATAGAATGGTGACTATCCATTCGCCAAGATTTAACCAATAATGATATCGTGCATCAATCCAGTTAACACTTTCAAGCATCACCAACAGAATACTGGCAAGAATAAAAATTAGAAGTACCACATCAAATAATTTACCAACAGGCGTATCTGCCTCATAAATAATTTCATGTAGTTTATTTTTCCAATCTCTGTTTTTATCGCTGTTCATGCTTTCTAAAATACTAAATATAGATAAGTTATTTTTTCTTTAATACAATTAATGAGTTTTTTTGTATCTCAACAATTCTATTGAAATACTCTTTTAAGTAAGGATACAAATTTGAATTATAAATAGCTTCTGTAAAATCAAATTTAAGAAAAACCATTGCATGGTCTGTGTTTTGTGTTGTATTAAAAATTAATGTACCTGTACCGCCTGGTAATTTGTAAGAGACACTTGATGGAAGTTCAATAATTTCATAAGTATCAGGATCAAAACTCAATTTATATGAATAAAAATAGGTGTCTCGGGTAACCAAAATCTATAGGATAAGAACGCGTTTGTAGCTTTAGTGGATTATTATCGAAAAAGGTAGACAAAAACGGATTGATATAATATTCATCTTGTATAAGTTCTGTCTCCAAATCAAAATCAATTTTATCTAAAAACTGGCTGGTACTTTTATTTTCTATAATAACGTCATGACGCTCTATATGAACACCTATAAGAGAAGCTTCGTAGTTTTTTTTATATTCTAAAGGATTAGTAAAATAACTTGATTTTTTAGATATAGAATGATAGCCACTAGTTTGATAATCTAAATGACCAGAGAACAGACCTTCATTATCTAAGTTTAGTTCTATACGGTAGATTTTTGAGGATTTAGCAGTGGGTTTAATATCAACCCAATAGCTTCCATCTTCAAAATCAAGTAGTCTTCCATATTGATTAAGCGCTCTAAAAGGAACTTGACCAAAAGTTAAATAGGGGTCGGTTGCGTCTAATTGATAGTCCTTACCATCTATAGAGGCCTGAATTAAAACATAATTAAAGTCGGAAATCACAGGGTATATTTTTGTTGGAAATCCATTATTTCTTGTCGATGCTAATATGGGTGTAACTTCGATATCATGTTCATTCAGCAAATTGTAAAGTAAAAAATTAATTTCTGAAACATTTCCAGATTTAGACTTTATAAGATTCTTTATTGAAACATCGTTATAAATGTCATATGTTTCATTCCAAGTATAGTTATTTTGAACAAAATTATAGATGGCTTTTGCTTTCTCTAAAGGGTTTTTGAGGTTAGATATTTTAGGACTCAGTACATTTTTTACCAATGCTCTTTTCTTTAATTGTTTACCAATATTATCATCATATTTGAGTTCTTTATCTGTTGTCTTCCATGATTTTGTAATGTTTGTTACTAACCCATCAAAGCCTTTAATTGTTTTGAGTTCGTATTCTATGCGAGATAAATAGTTGTCTCCTGGTTGTCATATGATCTTCATCAATAAATGCGGGTATGTCCTTTATCGCGTATCTCGCTAAAGAACAACCTGCATAAGCGCCATTGCCACCATCTACACATTTCTTTTTTATATCGCTTTCATTTATTATTAATTTTAATTCACCAACTAGCTTTATATTATATTCATAATTTGCAGGTATACTCGTCTTGTATTCACTGTAAAGTTTTGGAATGTCTTCTTGAAAACGCCATGATTTGTATTTGTAAATGAAAGGAGAGATTACCTTATAGCTGTATGTTATAACAGAGCCTTCTTTTACATTTGGCATAGTAAATTTCACAATGGTATAATTGTCGTTATAACGCTCTTCGAAAATTTGATCTTTTGTTAGCTTAGTTTGTGTGTTTTCTCCATTATCATTATTGTAAGTGGTTGCTATAATGTCTTCAACACGTTCCTTTTTAGAATTATTTTTATAAAGAAAAATAGAAATAGTAGCTTTATCAAATCCCTTTCTATTTAAAATTTTCAGTTTTACTTTTTTATTAAAAATGAGATCAAAGCTAGTATCTTCAATGTAGCTATTACCGTATTCATATAAAACGACAGCATTGGCGGTACTATCTTTTTCGAAAATTGTAGTTTCCAAATCACCTTTTGTAACGGCATAGGTATCAGCATTGAATGTGTCTTGACTGAAGCTTAGGTAGGTTAAAAAGAGTGTGATTAGCACAAGGTATGTTTTCATTATAATTGTATGATTTTTAGTCTTTTATTTTTCCGAAGATAACTTTGGATGATATGTTGCGTATCTCTATTGTTTTCTATGGGTGTAATTATAGATTCTAAGATTTTAATATTATTAATCCGGTAATTTAAGTTATAAAAACCAAAACCTTTAAACACTCCGTCTTTTATAAGAATTGCACTGCGCTCATCGACTTCTCGACCACGATCTATAATAAGCATGTTTTGCTTTTGGTAGCTGTATTTATTGAGGAATTGATTAACCCGGTTATTATATAACTCTGTATTTTCTTCATTCATACAGGCCCCTTCACATTCTTTTATGTCATATTTAAAACAGCTGCTCCGGGTTTTTTCTAAGCCGGTAAGTTTTAAGCATAAGCCAAATGTTTCTACAGCATGATTTAGAAAATCTTTACCACTTTGTCTGTTATTAAATGTGGTGATAGCTTTTCTTCTTCCATCGGCAATTTCAAGATTTAAATTGATGTAACCATTATTATCTACAGAACTATAAAGTCCATGTGAGAAAATAGCTTTTTTCAAAGTACGGTTGTGTCCGGGTTTGTTGCGTTTTATTTCTTCGCATTCTTTTAAAAGTGCCACTAATTCACTTCCTGTGGCTTCATACGTTACAGCAGCTACTTGTAATTGAATTTTTTTAGACTTGGTATCGGTACCAGTAAAATGCTGGTTGACACGCTTTTTTATATTTTTACTTTTCCCAATATAAATAATAGTGCCATCGGCATTATGAATATAATACACACCAGTAATTGATGGGGTTTCGGCAATAATATCAACGAGTTTGGGTTCTAAATGAAGCTTCGGGGTTTTTCTTATGGATTCCTGAATGATACTTTTACCGGTGTCTTTAGAAAGTAATAACTTAAAAAGCTTTACCGTTGCTAATGCGTCACCAGAGGCACGATGCCTATCGGTCACAGGAATGCCTAGTGAGCGCACTAACTTCCCCAAGCTATAGGAGGGTAAATCGGAATTAAGGCTTTTGAAAGTTCGACAGTACACAAGGTTTCCTTTTCAAATTCAAAGCCTAAACGTTTAAACTCGGTACGTAGAATGCGGTTGTCAAATTGTGCATTGTGAGCGACCAAGATACAATCTTCTGTAATTTCAACGATACGTTTGGCGACTTCATAGAATTTTGGTGCATTGCGAAGCATGTGACTATTGATGCCTGTTAAGTTTACTACGAAGGGTTGAATGTCCCGTTCGGGTTAACCAAACTAATAAACTGATCGACAACTTCATGTCCATCATACTTATAAATTGCAATTTCTGTTATGCCTTCTTCATTATACTTACCACCTGTGGTTTCTATGTCTATAATTGCGTAAATATGCTAAAAAGTTTAAAGTTAATAATTAAAAACTAAAAGTTACTTATTCTATGGTTTCATAGTATTTATAGTAAAAACTAAGAACTGAATTAATTTTGCGATTAGTTAAAATATGCGTTTTTACAAGTCTCTTTGTCTAAATGATGGTCAACATATCTGTAAAGAATGCCATCAATTCCTTTCATTATCGTGTTTTAGAGCCACGCTCATTTTACTAATAAAATCTTTGATTGAGGGGCAAATTTTATTTTTTCTATATCTGCAGTTTAAAAAGTAACAATTTTATCTCTCCTTCACGCAAAAGCCCCATTTTTATTCTTTAAACCGAATACTTCCATAACATGGAATTATTTGTTTTTAGCACTTCACTATTAGTTTCTATCGCCAAAGATACTACTTCCTATTCGAACCATAGTGCTACCACAATCAATAGCCAATTTATAATCACCACTCATACCCATTGAAACGATTTCTAACTGGCAATTATGAGCATTAAGTAGCTTTAATTCCTCAAAAACTGTTTTTAAGCGTTTAAATTCTTGAGAGACTTGGGAGTTGTTATCAGTAAAAGTGGCCATTCCCATAACACCCGTTACTTTTACGTTTTTTAACGACGAAAATTCTTTAGATTGTAAAATAGTAGAAGCCTCCTGAGGTGACATTCCAAATTTAGAATCTTCTTCCGCAATTTTTATTTGCAATAGGCACTCAATCACTCTGTCATTTTTTAAGGCCTGTTTATTAATTTCTTTTAACACTTTAAAACGCTCTACACCATGAATTAAACTCACAAAAGGCGCCATGTATTTCACTTTGTTGGTTTGAACATGACCAATCATGTGCCATTCAATATCTTTGGGCATGGTGTCATATTTCTCAGCCATTTCTTGAATCTTGTTTTCTCCAAAAATGCGCTGACCAGCCTCGTAAATTTCCATTAAGTCTTTTACTGGTTTGGTTTTCGAAACGGCGACGAGTGTCACGTGTTTTGGTAATTGAGATTTTATGTTCTCTAGGTTTTGTTTTAGGCTCATTATTTGCGTATTGTAATACAGTTTGAACTCAAATCAAATGTGTGATTTAAAATTGTGTAAACTGATTTAATGATTGATAAGTCTTTTGTAATTGATTTGTTCACGCCATTATTGGAGTATTCAATTATGAAGTTTTTTTCAGGATATGCATTTATTTGCAATCTATTCCAAAAATATCTTTCAGGTAAGTTATTAATTTTATTTGAAGTATGTTTTTTTACGTCTCTGTAAAATGAGTTATCGTTAAAAATGAAATCTATTCTTCCATTAATTTCAAGATTTATTCCTTTTAGCGGAAAGTTCTCAATTTCAATTTTATCATTTTCAGTTTTAACTTTAAATTCGGAATAGGCTTCTTTTAAATTTTCAGTTAATTTCAGATTCTTTATTTTTTCAAATTCATCATAATCTAACTCATAAGCATTCTCAATTGTTTCAGATTTTGAATTATTTTTATTTAAAATATTTTGAGAATTGTTAATAATGGAATGAACTTCGTTTTTAGCATCAAGAAATAAATCTCTGTCCAAATTTGAATCCAATAAAATTCCCATTTCTCTATTGTTTTTCTCCGAGAACTCATATAAATTCATCGATGTAACAATCATGTTAGTCTCGTTGTAATAGCATTTAGCATGCAGGTTATGAAAGTAATAAATGTCTATGTTATTTAAGGAGTATAAGACTTTTTGTTGACTTTCTTTCAATTCATCTTTACCATATATTAATATTATTTTAATGTCTTTCCTGTCAGCATCTTTAATTCTATCAATTAAATTTTGACTTAACTTGAGATATGGTGTAACTAAGGTTATTGTATCTTGAGCATTAAGAATAATGTCTTCTATGTGGTAAGAATTTGCTGTTGTAGTTAAAAATTTCGCCATTATTTCGTCTCAATTTTTTTATAAGATTTTTCGTTTAATAGTGAAGGAAAATATTATTTTATTTATTTACGAATTTCGAAAATATTTAAAACTCATAAATAGTGACCCCACTTCTCAACTTTGGTTCAATATACGTGCTTTTAGGAGGCATTTTTAAGCCATCATCTGCAATCTGTTTCATTTGTTCTATGGTTGCAGGAATCATACCAAAACCAACTTTATAAGTACCGCTATCTATGGCACTTTTTAAATTAACAATGTCTTTTTTACCACTAAGATAACTAATGCGTGTATCATGACGTAAATCGATGATGCCCGGAATGGGTTTTAAAATGGTTTGATAAAGCAGTTCTGCATCTAAGGCATCTAAAGACGTTTTAAATTCATAAGTGGTTTTACGTAAATACAACGAATAAAACTCACCCTCCGAGATACATGCTAAAGTGATGTTGTTTTGTTGGCTTATAGGGCATGATGCCCCGATTCTCTATACGAAAGACGGTGTCTAATTTAATAAGAAACTCCTCCTTTGTCAATCCGTTTAAATCTTTAATCAATCGATTAAACTCATGAATTCTTAATTCCGATTCACAAATGAGATAGCTCATAAAGTAATTATAGCTTTCACTCCCGTTATGGTTTTTGTTTTCAGCTCTTAAATCGGCACACAACAATTGTGATGATGAAGATCTGTGGTGACCATCGGCAATATAAAGGGTCTCCATTTTACCAAACGCTTCGGTTATTGCTTTAATATCTTCGGTTTTATCAATGGGCCATAAATAGTGCGTGTCTCTATACGTGGTCGTAAATTCAAATTCTGCGCGTTGTTTTTGTGTTTCTATTAAAATGTTTGAAACGGTATCATTTTCGGGATAGGTTAGGAGTACCGGTTCTGCATTAAAACCAACCGTTTTGAGATAATCTTTAAATACAATCTCGCGGCTTGAAATGGTGTCTTCGTGTTTTTTAATGATATTGTTTTCATAATCTTCAACACTGGCAGCAGCAACAATTCCATTAAAGACCTGATAATCCCGATCTACAATTTTATAAATATAATAGCTGGGATTTTCATCTTGAGCAAAAATACTGTCTTCTTTAAATTCCTGATAGCGGTTTTTAACCAATTGATAACGCGCTTCACCGGAAATCTCCTTGTCGTATTTATAACCAGGGTTGACAATATGTAAAAAGGAGAATGGATTGTAATTTAATCGTGCCTCGCGTTCTGCTTGCGTATAACTCGGTAGGAACGCGAAGCCACAAGACTTACTTTGTCCCGAGTTGGTTTTACGGCGCGAAAAGGTTTTATTTTAGCCATATTTTAGTCATCATTATTCAATGTTCCGTAATTATATGCTAATACATCTTGAAATCGTAACAGACATTATTTCGAAATTAATTTTTGTGATTCACAAATTTCTGAACACGGTTTACTTTAAAAACTGTTTCGCCACGGTCTCTGCTTTGCGACTTTCTGAATAATCATAAAAGCCTTCTCCAGATTTCACGCCTAATTTTCCAGCACGTACCATATTAACTAATAAGGGGCATGGCGCATATTTAGGGTTTTTGAAGCCATCGTACATCACGTTTAAAATAGACAAACACACATCAAGTCCAATAAAATCGGCTAATTGCAATGGTCCCATAGGGTGTGCCATACCTAATTTCATTACGGTATCAATTTCTTCAACACCCGCAACGCCATTGTATAAGGTTTCTATAGATTCGTTTAGCATTGGCATTAAAATCCGATTCGCCACAAAACCAGGGTAATCATTAACTTCAGTAGGGGTTTTTCCTAAAGTTTTTGATAATTCCATAATGGTGCTGGTCACTTCATCACTGGTATTGTATCCACGAATAATCTCTACCAATTTCATAATAGGGACCGGGTTCATAAAATGCATGCCAATGACCATATCTGGTCGGGACGTTACGGCACCTATTTGTGTTATTGAGATCGAGGAAGTATTTGTTGCTAAGATGGTGTCTTTTGGACACGCTTCATCCAATTGCTTGAAAATGTTAAGTTTTAAATCAATGTTTTCAGTGGCCGCTTCTACAACTAAGCTAGCATATTCAACACCTTCTTTAATACTGGTAAAGGTGGTGATATTGCCTAAAGTTTCTGCTTTATCAGCTTCTGTGATATTTTCTTTGGCGACCATTCTATCTAAATTTTTAGAAATAGTGGCGATGCCTTTTTTTAACGACTCCTCGCTAATATCTATAAGTTGTACTTTAAATCCTGATTGTGCAAAGGTATGGGCAATACCATTACCCATTGTTCCTGCTCCAATTACTGCTACGTTTTTCATTAAAAATTTATTTTTCATCCCCATGCATAAGGGAATCGCTTATATTATTATGTTTATTATTTAATCTTCAATTGCTGTATGGCTCATACAAAAAATAGCAACTGTTCACGGCTCATTTAATTTTAAAATTGATTAATGATCATGGTTGCCACACGCAACGCTTCCGTGCCATCATGAAGGGTCACAATGGGTTTTGTGTTTGAATTGATAGCCTCTGCAAACGTTTCTAATTCATCTAGAATCGCATTGTTATCAGAAATCTCCGGATTATCAAAATAAATTTGTTTTTTGATGCCTTCAGCATTTTGAAGAATCATGTCAAAATCTCCAGGATTTTGAGGGGCGTCTTTCATTTTTACCACTTCACATTTTTTTTCTAAAAAATCTACAGAGATGTAAGCGTCTTTTTGAAAGAAACGGGTTTTACGCATGTTCTTTAAAGAAATACGACTCGCCGTTAAGTTAGCAACACAACCGTTAACAAACTCTATACGTGCATTAGCAATATCAGGCGCATCACTTATAACCGAAACACCGCTTGCTGAAATACTTTTGACTTTAGATTTTACTACACTTAAAATAATATCTATGTCATGAATCATCAAATCTAGTACGACAGGAACGTCTGTACCGCGTGGATTAAATTCTGCCAAACGGTGCGATTCAATAAACATAGGGCTGTCCAATTGTTCCTTAACCGCAATAAATGCTGGGTTAAAGCGCTCCACATGACCTACTTGACCTTTTACACCATACTCTGCGACTAGTGCTCTTAAGGTTTCTGCTTCTTCTACAGTGTTGGTAATGGGCTTTTCAATAAAAATATGTTTGCCTTTAGCAATGGCTTGTCTCGCACAATCGTAGTGAGATAGTGTAGGGGTGACGATGTCCACCATATCAACAGCATTAATGAGCGCCTCAATAGAATTGAAATAGGTATAACCAAATTCGGCGGCTACCTTTTTGCCGTTTTCATCGTCAGCATCATAAAAGCCAACAAGGTTATATTTTTCTGACTGGTTAAGCAGTCGTAAGTGAATCTTTCCAAGGTGTCCAGCACCTAAAACTCCAGCGTTTAGCATTTAAATTACGTTTTCAACAAAAATAAGATATTTAACATAGGATTTTTATGAATTAACATGAATTTTTATATGTTTCTATGTGAAAAATTAAATCTGAGATATTCCTTTTTAGCTTTAAAGCATTTCATTAATTTTATCGCACTAAACTTCTCAGAATTTGAAAGACACTTTTAAGCATAAAGGCATGCGGCAGCAATTAGTTAATGTACTAAAAACAAAAGGCATTACCAACGAAAATGTGCTTAGAGCCATTGGGAAAATACCCCGTCACTTATTTATGGATTCAGGGTTTTTAGATCATGCTTATCAAGACAAAGCCTTTCCTATTGCCGCAGATCAAACGATTTCACAGCCCTATACCGTTGCTTTTCAAACGGAGCTCTTGCAAGTAGAGAAAGGGGATAAGGTTTTAGAAATTGGTACAGGTAGTGGATATCAAACGGCAGTGTTATGCGAATTAGGTGCTAAAGTATATAGTATAGAAAGACAACAAGAGCTGTTTAAAAAAACGAGTCAATTTCTACCCAAGTTAGGGTACCGCGCTAAAAAGCTAATTTTTGGTGATGGTTATAAAGGTTTAGTGGAAGAAGCACCGTATAAAGGTATTATTGTTACCGCTGGAGCACCTTTTGTACCCAAGCCGTTATTAGCGCAATTAGAGATTGGTGGGCGCTTGGTGATTCCCGTGGGAGACCAAGTACAAACCATGACCCTTTTTGTTAGAAAGGGAATAAAGTCTTTTGAAAAAACAGAATTTGGAGAGTTTCGTTTTGTGCCACTTTTAGAGGATAAGAATTAGTCTAAAGCTGCGTTTCTAGTCATTCTAAAAGCTAAAACCAAACATAAAGGCATCATTTAAAAAACCACTTTGGTAGGAGCGTACATAATCGACCCTTAAAAAGCGTAGTTTTCCCCAACCAATATTGTCTATTCCCACTGAAAACTCATTGTAAGGCTTATTAGTATGTGTTGCAGCCAAATTAGCACCAACTACCAAGTTGAAATTTAACTTGTTTAGTAGTGGTATTTTATTTAGAATATAACCATCAAAACTATGTTCCAAATGAACTTCGGTATACTGATTATTAGTACTTAACCCGTAATAAGAAAGGTTCTTAAAACGCCCCAAATAATTACCGTCTGTGGTTATGTTGGTTTGATTTCCATTAAAATGATGGAAATCCATAAAAGCAATCTCATCTGCATTGATAAATAAACCTGCTTTGGTAAGATATTTAAAATGGCCTTTAGCACCAAGCGATAGGCTTTGGTATAAACGGGCTTTGAATACATCAAAGTTATAATCGCTCGTTGTTGCACCAAATCCTTTTTCATAGCCTAGATACAGCGTTGGATATTTGCTACTAGGGATGTTGAATTTTCCATTGGGATAACTTAGATAATCCTGATCAAAATTAATACGGGTGCCTACCTTTAGTTTTAAAATATTATGGGTGATAAAAGGCGCGGTATTATTCGCTACAGGGTTTAAAGGATTATTACTTGAATATTGCCGATCTGCTTTGGGACTCCATGCTTGATCTGTATTATTAAATAGGGCCTTTCTACGTTCATAACTTAACTCGGAAGACAACTGAAAACCATTGAATAGTTCTTGCGAATAGTTGATTTTTGCATAAGATTTATCGTAAATTTTTAAAAAATTCTTTTCGGCCAGCAGTGAATAAAAGGAGTTTATTAATGGTAAATCACTAAGAGCGGGATTAAATTGTTCCGTTTTTATTCCGCCGTAAAGGCTTAAAACAGGTCTTGTTTTGTTGTTAAACTGATATCGTAAGGAACCATCCACACGTAACCTATCATCAGCTTCTCCATAATTAAGGTTGGTATTGGCAGAAAAACGTCGTCCGTAATTTTCGTCGTAACGTTTTCTGTAATTTAATTCTACAGTACCATTAAAACCTTGTACGGTATTAAAACTGGGTTGTGAAATAGGAGATGTGATATTAAATCGTGTTTTTTTTGTGGAATTCTGATAGCTATAACCACCTAAAATATGTCCTAATTTAAAGCTGTTGTTTGCTCGATCTACAGAATCTAGGTAGGGCTGTGAATTTTTTACTAATTGGATACTGTCTTTTTTTACATAGTCTATTACTTCTTCTTTTGTTAAGGGGACTGGTCTTTTTGTTTCCCAGTAGATGGAGTCTTTTTTGTTAGAATCCTCTTGGAAAGATAAAATTTCACGGGTCACCTTTTGTGCTTCTAACTTGGGGTTAAAATCATAGTCACTATAGACCCCAGTAAAACGACCATTGGCTTTAATACCAAATATGGCGAGACTAAAATCTAAAGTCTGCGAGATTTTTGCCCAAAGCCTATCGGTTTCCGAATAAGAGAAGGTTTGTTTAATTGTAAATAAATCTATTGGCGGGACTTGGACTTGCAAGCCTGTGATATTAACATCAACGGCATATAAATTCCATTGGTCTTCTACAATATAAATGTAACCACTAAAGGCTGCGTCATTCTTTCGTTTTGGGGTTAATTCAATTTTATTGATGAGGTTGCCCTTGTCATCGTAAAAAACGCCATCCAGTTTGTACCGATAGTAATTGAAGGCATTCGAAGCAATGGGAGAGACTGCTTTGCCCTCGATATCAATAGTATTCTCATAAAAGTTATAATTCACGTCTCTCGCATTATTAAAGCTAAACCCATTATCATTACCACTTACTTTTGAGGCTATAATTTTTTCTTTTAAACGATTTGGAGCTTGGTGTTCTAGTTTAGAAATGGTTTCAGATAAATAAATAATACCACTTCTTGTGGAATCTAATCCGCCACCTAAATCGCCAACCTCTTGGCCCAATATTTTTTCACGGGGCATCTTTAATTTTGATTAACCCACGAGAATAAAAATTGGCGAGATACGTTTCAGTTTTCTCTAAATGCTCCACACGCTTAGCAATTGCATGTCTTATAATTTGTATGGCAGGATTTTCTTCAGAATTAATAACCACTTCTTGAAGCGAAATATCTTCTTCCACTAACGTTGTGTTTAAGAGAAATGGAAAGCGATCGATGGTAATTTTTTTTCGTAGTGTTTTATAGCCCAAGTATTGAAAAACGACCGTGTAGTCTCCTGGTTTAGTGATGTCTAAAGCATAATTACCTTCTTCATTGGTTGTTGTGCCTATATAGGTGTTATCAATAAAAACACTCACAAAAGGAAGTGTTTCTCCGGTTGATGCGTTTATCTGCCCATTAATTTGAGCATAAGAAAAAGTAAAAAAAAGGATGCTGTTATTAACGATAATATCTGTTTCATTCGTTGGTTATTGGTTGTATTATAATAGACGCATTTTGTAGTACAAGGGTTGCCTGTTATTCACCAAACTTAGAAATATTTAATGGTCGCTATTGTTATAACAATCATAAAATTTTCAAAACTCTTACTGTATTGCAGAAAAATGAAAGAGATACTTTTATTTTAAAGAGGTTTTTTGTTGAAACTTTAAAAGTTTTTCTTAATACGATCTAAATCACGTTTACTATCGCGATCTTTTATGCTTTCCCGTTTATCGTAAAGTTTTTTACCTTTTGCTAGTGCGATATTAAGTTTTGCATAGCCTTTGTCATTAATATACAAACGCGTTGGGATGATGGTAAGCCCCGTGTTTTGAACTTCGCGCTCTAGCTTTTTTAATTCCTTTTTATTGAGTAACAACTTACGTTCTGCTTTTGGTGCATGGTTGTAAATATTGCCATACAAATATTCCTGAACCGTCATATTAATAACAAAGAGCTCTCCTTTCGCATTAAACTCACAAAAACTCTCAGCAATAGAAGCCTTACTAGAACGAATGGATTTAATTTCAGTTCCAGTTAAAACAATTCCAGCCGTATAGCTATCTAATATCTCGTATTGGAATTTCGCTTTCTTATTGAGGATGTTAATTTTTTTTTGCATAAGTATCAAAGGTAGATAATTTTGAATTATTTTAATAATAACACTCTATAATTCCCTTATTTTTACAAATGATATAAAATCTATTAGAATGAAACGCAATCACGCTTTAATCCTTCTGCTTACGCTAGTGATGATCTCTTGCAGAAATAGTGAAGAGAAACAGCTCACTGCTGAAGAAATAATTAATAAAGCCATAGTCGTTTCCGGTGGAGAAAAAATAGAAAATGCGACCATCGACTTCACCTTTAGAGATAAAACGTATAAGGCGTTTAGAAACTTGGGGCGTTTTGAGTTAGAACGAGTGTTTTTAGAGGACACCGATACGATACGAGACGTATTAAACAATACTACATTTAAACGTTATATCAACTCTAAAAAGGTGGTGGTTTCCGATTCTACTACCAAGCTTTACAGCAATGCTGTAAATTCTGTACATTATTTTTCTCTGTTGCCTTATGGTTTAAATGCAAAAGCAGTAAATAAAACACTATTAGATACTGTTACTGTATTAAATAAAAAATATTATAAAATTAGAGTCACTTTTGATAAAGAAAACGGAGGAGATGATTTTGATGATGTTTTTGTCTATTGGATAAATACCCGCACTTTTAAAATGGACTATTTGGCTTATGCATATGCTGTTAATGGTGGAGGGCAACGTTTTAGAGCGGCTTTTAATGAACGCTTTATCGAGGGTATTCGCTTTGTTGACTACAACAATTATAAACCTTTAAATAAAGACGTTAAGCTAGAAAGCTTGGAGCGTGTTTATGAAGCCGGAGAATTAGAATTACTATCAAAAATCGTATTAGAAAATATAAGGGTTACGCATTAATCTTGGCTTATTAATTCATCTTCTATGACATTATTTTTTATAGTAACAATATAAAGGTTGCTGTATATACGTTCATCAATCTCTTTATATTTATTTTCTCCAATAATTTTATTTACAAAATCTGGAATAGTATTACTGTGGCCTACAATTAAAACCGCTGTCCCTTTAGTATCCTTTAAAAAAGCGTCGTAGTCAAACTTTGTAGGAGAATAAATAATGGGTTTTAATCCTTTAGCATTTGCCGCAGGTTTTGCAGTATTTAGTGTTCTATGAAAATTAGTAGAATAAACAGCACTTAGCGGTTTGTTTTTAAAATAATTCGCCAGTCTTTTTGCACGTTGATGTCCTTGCTTGGTTAATTTAGGGTTGTTACCGCGACTGAGGTCTTTTTCAGCATGGCGCACAAAATAATAGGTTGTTTTTGCTGTACTCTCTTTTTTTCGTTAGTCTCAGACTGCGCTTTTCCGCAAGAAACCGATAATACAATGACAAGGGACAACAACAACTTTTTCATAGTTTTTTGTAAGAAATTCTTCAATAAAGATATTAAATACTTATGGCTTTTATTATCTTCAATGTAAATTTTACGTAAATATTTAGTAATGGGAAAAAAAGCACCCCTTGTAAACAAAGATTATGATCTTATTTGTGTAGGTGGCGGGATAATGAGCGCGACACTAGCGCTTCGGTAAAATTGGTTAAGCCGGACCTTCGTATTCTCATTTTAGAACGTTTAGACGCCGTAGGTTTAGAAAGTTCGGCCGCTTGGAATAATGCAGGGACGGGGCATTCTGCTTTGTGTGAATTAAATTATACTCCGTAAATTGGGAATACAGTAGCGTGTTCTAAAGCCTTTGAGATTTGCACGCAATTTGAGTTGTCAAAGCAGTTTTGGAGCTATTTAATTGAAGAAAAACGCATTGATACCCCTAAGGATTTTATTAATCCAGTACCGCACCACAGTTGGGTTACGGGAGAGGCTAATGTCACGTTTCTTAAAAAGCGTTTCGATGCTTTAAAAGTGCATTATATGTTTGAGGAGATGGCGTTTACCACTGCTGTTGAAAAGATGAAAGCATGGTTTCCTCTAATTGCTAATAATAGGGGGTCAGATGAACTCATGGCGGCCACGCGTATGGAGCGAGGAACCGAGATGAATTTTGGAGCACTTACAAAAAAACTGTTTTCCGTTCTTGAAACGGAATTTAATACGCCTGTACATTGTCATGAGGAGGTTGTGGATATTGATCCCGACGAAGATGTGGAATGGGCGGTAGAGGTGCAAAATTTAAAAACGGGACAACGGCAATTTTTAGATGCAAAGCATGTATTTATTGGTGCAGGGGGAGGAAGTTTACTCTTATTACAAAAAGTAGAGATTGAAGAAAAAGAGGGCTATGGTGGGTTTCCAGTAAGTGGTGAATGGTTGGTTTGTAAAAACGAAACCATTATTAAGCAGCATTTTGGAAAGGTATACAGTAAAGCAGGACCAAAAGATCCGCCTATGTCAACCCCACATTTAGATACGCGTTTTATTAATGGAAAGCGGCAATTAATGTTTGGGCCTTTTGCTGGTTTTAGTCCGAAGTTTTTAAAAGAAGGCTCCCCTTTAGATTTGTTTAAATCGGTGACCCTAGATAATATAAAACCCATGCTTAATGCCTTTTGGGATAATTTACCCTTAACAAAATATTTAATAGAGCAGGTAACAGCAACTCACGACGACCGAATGAATGATTTAAGAACTTTTGTTAAAGATGCCAAAAGTGAAGATTGGGACATTCTAGTAGCAGGACAACGCGTTCAGATAATTAAGAAAAATCACTTTGAGCATGGTGAATTACAATTTGGTACTGAAGTAGTAAAAAGTAAAGATGGAAGTATTACTTGTTTATTGGGGGCCTCGCCAGGTGCGTCTACGGCAACCAAAGTGATGTTAGATGTTTTTGAGATTGCTTTTCCGAGAGGTGACTAATTCTGAAGTAGGGAGACGTAAATTGAAAGAGATAGTCCCGATTTGGAAGGCCGAAATGAATGAAGCCTTATTTAAAAAAACGATTGAACGTTCCGCTAAAACGCTTCAGCTTTAAAACTAATTCATAGAAATTTTATCTTTTTGGTTTTCTATATCAATAATGCTGTGTACCCATTTGATGGCATCGGTTAAATTATCAAAAATACCATAGGGCTTGTTGTAAAATTTTTTTTCAAACTCAGCATTGGCTCTCATGTTTTCAGTTGCGGGAATAATAGCCATCGCGACTAAATTTGGAATTTTCACAACTTCTTTATATACCATAGGGTCTACAGTGTAGGACTCGACTCTGTTAGAGATGTAAGCGATATTCTTATTTTTAAAATGTTTTAATATGAGTTTTTTTAATGCTTTATTATGCTCTGGAGTAATGACAACCCCTTCTTTGATCTGCTTGATTAAGAAGTCATCGAAAATAAAAATTTCGGCATAATTACTGTTATAATAATGAAACATTCCCATGTTTAGTGTTTTTGTGGTTAATATTAGACTGTTTAAAATAAAATGGAAAGTAAATGGGGTAACGTTTAAAATTACACAAACTTTAATTACATGTTTTTAACAACACTATTTTCAAAGGCGATGATGCTATGTACCCAAATAATAGCTGCAGATAAATTATCGAAAATTTCATAAGGTTTTTTATAAAACTGTTTTTCGTAATTGGCGCTTTTACGCATAGATTCTGTTTTAGGAATAACGGCCATGGCTACTAAATTAGGTATTTGAGCCGTTTCTTTATAAGTCATAGGATCAACAGAGTAAGACATCACTCGATTTGAAATATAAGCGATGTTTTTATCCTGAAAATGGGTGTCAATTAAGGTTTTGAGTTCGGTATTGTGATGCGACTTAATGGTCACACCTTCTTTTATTTGATTGATTAAAAAATCATCAAAAATAAAGACTTCAGAGACTTTTAGATTATAATAATGAAACATTCCCATGGTCAATAGTTTTATTTATAGTAAGATAATGAAAATATAAGAAATAAAAAAAGCGACAGACTGCAATTAAATTACACTGTCGCTTTTTCAAACTAACTAACTAACCATAACTTAAAAACGCAGTAATTCTTAGTTTATTTTGAATTAACAATATTTTATGATTTTGGGATGTGTTTTATGCTGTATGAGTTTTGAAACGGTTTTACTAGGCCCTAATTAAATCTGTAATAGGGTATTTGGATAAGTGATTTGAAACGCATGATTTGTCTTCACATTATTAAGTGTAAAGATTTCGCCATTGCTCCATTTTATGGTGATATTTACAGAGAGATCTTTACCAAGCCCAAAATGCTGAATTTTAGGATGTACAGAGAGATAGCCAGTTGTGCTATGAATTTCGCGCCAAATGTTTTTGTGGTTGTCACTATTTAAAACCAATGAAGAGCCAATAGCATCTCTATTTATTTTAACGTCTCGGGTTGCCAACGAGTTTTATTTTTATCCAACGATTGGATTTAGAGGTTTCATTTTCTAATAGAGTAGCCTGGTCATGATAGTTGTTAATAATGATATCTAAATCGCCATCATTATCATAATCTAAGTAGCTGGCGCTCCTAGCATTACTGTCTAAATCGGCTCCTAGAGCTTGGGCTTCATTGGTTAAGAGGCCATTATTATTAACAAAAAACACATTTTTTTCTCTGTTACTTTTAGCATAGGTGATGCTGTTTGACTGCTCTTTGTCATTATAATAAAAAGGGTTTTCGATGGAATAAACACTAAAATCATTCATACCATTCAAGCAATACAAATCTTCATCCCCGTCATTATCAAAGTCAAAAAAATCAGCATCCCATGACCAACCTGTTGAGGAATACCCTCTACCTATATTTGAAGATAAGCGAAAGGATTTTAAAGTGTTATTTTCTACGTCGGAAATAAAAAGATCATTAGCCTCAATTGTTCTAATTCGGTCATTTTATCTCTGTCGAATTTCATCGTTGTGTTTGAGTTTGGACTTACATACTTTTCATCCTTTTGCATGACTACGATGTTTGAAATGTAAAAATCGGGAAATAGATCACCATTCAAATCGGTTATACCAACATTCATGGTATACGAAGGTTTGTCGGTTTTTAGTTGTTTGCTAACTTCGTTAAACACTCCTGAAGGCGTGTTGTAATAGTATTGATTAACTCCAAAATCATTGCCTACAATGAGGTCTTGTAACCCATCTTGATTGATGTCTGCATGCCCTAGTGCTTGGGTCCATCCCTTATTGGATTCTTGATTTTTAGTGAATTCGACTTCAATAAATTTAAAATCACCTAAATTTTTAAAGAGTTTATTTGGCATCCCATTTTGATTGTTCCGACTTAAAGTGGGCAACTGTCCGTCGACATAATTACCAAAATAACCAATAAAAATATCTAGAAGCCCATCATTATCGTAGTCGAAAGTAGTGGCTGGTCCAGCAACGGCATGTGCTCCACCAAGATTTGCTGTGTCTGTGACCTCTATGAAATTTAGGCCATCTTTGTTTTTGAGCATGCTGTGAGGCCTATTAACATAGGTTATAAAAATATCTTGAAAACCATCATTATTAAAATCGGCAATAATAGGCTGTCTAGGTTCTCCAAAGGAGCTTAGAGCGTCATTCCATGTATTTATGTGACTCCTTTTTGTGATATCTCTAAATAGTCCAGATTCTGAATTTAAAAAGAGCTTGTTCCCATAACCACCCAAGAGAAGTATGTCTATTAAACCGTCGTTGTTAATATCTTCACAAGCTACACCGGAGCCTCCAAAAGCAGGAGGGATGGCCAATTTTATTGTGTTTTCTGAATCTGAAACCGTGTAGCTTCTTATGTGTCTGCTTAACCAGTCTGACGATTTATGGGTGAAATTAATATTGGTTTTTTTATTAGCAATCTTAAAAATAGATGTGCTGTTACTCACTGATTTTGAAGACTGTATTTTAGTGGTCTGTTGTTCTGTTTTATTAAAATTATAAGTGTCGATAGCGTTTTGAACTCTAGAAAATCCTTGAAAAATATCTTGAACGTCTAAATGCTGTTTTTGTTCCGTATGAGAATATTCTCCCGCTAATCTTAAAACAAGAACCCCCATTTGAGCAATGCCTTCGGCTATTAGTTCTGCAGCATTTGGATCGATGCTTTTAATTTCAGCCGTTGTTAAATCGTTTAAGGTGTAGTCTAATATATTCCAATGAAAACCACTATCCCTGAACGCGTCAAGGTCATACGATTCAATGGTGACCTTATTATTTTTACTGTTAGGAAAAAAAGTCACGTCTTCAAAATTATTAATGTCTAATGGTTGAAAACTGAACAATGCTTTTTGCACCTGTTCTACTCTAATAATATTGGTAGCATTGTCATTTGAGACCTTAATAAGCGCTGTTGTAAACTGAATTAAGGACTCCATATAATAGTGTCTTAGTTCGTTTGATAGTTTTTGGTCTGTAGGCCATTTTTGTTTGGCAAAATAGACTTGTATGTTTCTAAGAAAAACACTTGCATTCAGGTCATTGTAGGTTTCGTATGATTTTAATTTCTGCGTTATAATGGCTTTAACCACCGAGTTGCTGCCGGTTTTATGCGATTTAGAAATTTCTGTTGTGTTAGGATAGTCTACCGAAGCTATACTTTTTAAATGCTCTGAATACTTTATAACGTCTACCCAACTTTTTGATAATAACGCTTTGGTAATAAACTGTAAATTATTTTCTCTTGATTTCGAGTCAGCACTCTTTAAAGTAACCAACGTTAAAATATTAACATATTCATTCACTAATACCATAGCTTCAGAATCAAATGGTAATAAGGGATCTGAAACAAATAAGAGCACATCTTGTTCTACAGAAAGTAACGAACGGTAGCTATAAGAAACCGAAGCATATTGGTTATAATCAAGTTTTGAAATGGTAATTGTTCCTGTTTTTAGTTCGTACTCGTAATCACCTAGGTCATTTGTATTGTAGTTTGATAGCGTACTAATTATAGTTTTTAAATGTTTAATTTTAATACTATTATCACCATCTTTTTCTGCTTCTTGTGAGCCCTTTTTTCTAAGGTAATAAATGATTTCTTTCTGAATTTCAATTTTTAAATTTCTAGCGGCTTCATTTAGAGGTGTGCCATACATGAAATCTTCAAGCCTATTGGCTGTCGCATAGCATTTAGGATCTTTTTCTTTTTCTAATTCATAGATCTTATTGATAATTTCTGAGATGGGAGAATGTTCTTGAGAAAAGACGTCTGTTCGAAAAAAGAAGAGAGACAAGAAAACTACTGTATAACGGATATGCTTTTTCATTAACCTGTTTTATTTAAGGAGTGTAAATGTATGTAAAGAAATATAAAGTCATTTTGTAATTATAAAAGAAGTTGTTATCAAGCACAAGTGCCCTTATATTTAATGTTTTAGACGAATAAAACATAAAATAAATTTTGCAACTAAATAAATAGACTACTTTCGGACTATTAATCAAACTATTCTTAATATGAAAAAACAACTACCTTATTTATTACTATTATTTATTCTATTTAGCTCTTCTTTATTTGCGCAAATAGATCAAGACGTACCGGATTCTAGAGTGCAAACGATTGCCGAAGATTTAATTGTGCAAGGCAGTATTGCGGTTGGTACAGATGCTATCAGCGGTGAGTCTTTTGGGTTTGATACCTTCAGGTTAAAAGAAAATAATCTAAGAATTCATTTTGATGACACCTCTACAAGTGGAACTTTTCCAAGTAATGATTGGAGAATAGCTATTAATGACGCTGCTAATGGTGGTGCTAATTACTTTGCAGTAGAAGATGCTACCGCAGGAACGATTCCTTTTACTCTTAGAGCAGGAGCGGGAGCAAATGCCTTATTTGTTAGTGGAACTGGGGGTAATGTTGGTTTAGGTACAGATGCTCCAGTTGTTGAATTGCATGTCGCAGATGGCGATTCACCAGCCTTTCGTTTGGAGCAAAATGGCGCTAGCGGTTTTACGCCTCAAACATGGGATATTGCAGGTAATGAAACGAATTTCTTTGTTCGCGACGTGACTAATGGTAGTACGCTACCTTTTAGAATTCAACCGGGGGCACCAACAAGTGCTTTATACGTAGCTGCAAATGGTAATATTGGTTTAGGTACGGCAGCGCCCTCTCAAAAATTAGATGTAGAAGGAAGTGCAGATGTTCTTGATAATTTATATGTTGGCGCTCAAATTGGAGTGGGTACAACGACTCCAAATGCAAGTGCTTCTTTAGATCTTACAGCGGCAGATAAAGGACTATTATTAAACCGTCTGACGACGGCAGAAAGAACAACTTTAGCGAGCACAGCGGTTGCGGGAATGCTAGTGTATGATACTGAAGATAGTCAAATCTATTTCTATAACGGAACAGAATGGGCAAATCAAATAACAGACTTGACCGATGTGATGACTTCAATATCTGCATTGCAAACAACGGTGGTGTCTTTACAAACGGCTGTTACTGGCTTGCAGAATGAGAATGCTGCACAACAAACGGCTATTACTGACTTGCAGAATGAGAATGCAGTACAGCAGACTTCTATTACTGATTTACAGAATGAGAATATTGCACAACAAACGGATATTACTACTCTGCAAAATGAAAATACTGCACACCAAACAGCTATTACTGATTTACAGAATGAGAATGCTGCACAGCAAGCAGAAATTGATGCGATTAATGCTTGTGCTTGTGATGGTACTTTGGGCCTAACTGATTTTGAGCAAGAGCCTGATGGCAATGGGATTATATTAGAACAAAACATTCCAAATCCATTCAACTCATCTACCATTATAAATTACAACATACCAACGAACTATAGTAAAGCATACATTAAGGTTATTTCCGCTTTGGGTGAGGTTATTTACGATATGCCTATCACTAAGTTTGGTAAAGGATCACTTACTTTAAATAAAAGTAATTTACAATCGGCAGTTTACTTTTATTCACTTTATGTGGACGGTAAAAAAATAGCTACTAAAAGATTAGTTGTTAATTAAAAACTGGTTAATGATAATGAAAAGCGCTCGCAAATAATTGCGAGCGCTTTTTTTTAATACACACTATTATGAAAACATGTTAATAGTTATTGGTAAGTACAATGGTACTTGTATTAGAGTGCTTTTGTAACTAAGTCGTCTTGATTTCTAAAGACCAACTCGTTGTCAAAGGCATCTAATAAAATGATGGAATCTGTTGTTACTTTACCGGATAAAATGGCTTTACTCAACTGGTTTAATACTTCTTTTTGAATGACTCTTTTTACCGGTCTAGCACCATACTCGGATGATATCCTTTTTCTGCCAAATAATTTAGGGCTTACGGGGTGGCATCAAATGTAATGCCTTGTTGTTCTATCATTTTAGTGATGCCTTTGAGTTGTAATCCAACAATTTCTTTTATGTTTTCTTTTGTTAAAGGGGTGAACAAAATAGTATCATCTATTCTATTTAAAAACTCCGGTCTCACCGTTTGTTTTAACAAACCTAAGACATCTACTTTCGCTGATTCCATTGCGGTTTCAACATCTTTTATGGCATCAAAACGTTCTTGAATAATCCGGCTTCCCATGTTCGAGGTCATGATGATGATGGTGTTTTTAAAATCGGCAACACGTCCTTTGTTGTCGGTTAAATGCCCTTCATCTAGGACTTGTAATAAAATATTAAAGGTGTCTCGGATGTGCTTTTTCAATTTCATCTAATAAGACTACTGAATAGGGTTTTCTTCTAACTGCTTCAGTTAATTGTCCGCCTTCTTCGTATCCAACATATCCTGGAGGTGCACCAACCAAACGACTTACTGCATGGCGTTCTTGATATTCACTCATATCGATTCTTGTTAGAGCGCTTTCATCATCAAATAAATATTCAGCCAACGCCTTAGCTAATTCTGTTTTACCCACACCAGTCGTTCCTAAAAAAAGAAAAGTACCGATGGGCTTTTTAGGATTTTGTAAGCCTGCTCTAGATCGGCGTACGGCATCACTTACAGCAACAATGGCTTCTTCTTGTCCAACCACTCTTTTATGCAACTGCTCTTCTAATTTTAAAAGTTTTTCACGGTCACTTTGTAGCATTTTGGTCACGGGGATGCCGGTCCATTTTGCCACGACTTCTGCAATGTCTTCATAGGTGACTTCTTCTTTAATCAAAGAGCTTTCAGATTGATTTTCCTGAAGGTTTTTCTGAAGGGCTTCAAGTGTTTCCTGTGCTTCTTTAATTTTTCCGTAACGCAATTCTGCGACTTTACCATAGTCCCCATCACGCTCGGCTTTTTCGGCTTCTAGCTTGAAATCTTCAATCTCAGATTTTTTATTCTGGATATTATCGACCACTTCTTTCTCACTTTTCCATTTCGCATTTAATTCGTTTCGCTCTTCTTTTAAATTAGCTAAATCATTGCGAAGGCTTTTTAATTTTGCTTCATCTTTTTCACGCTTTATGGCTTCTATTTCAATTTCAAGCTGCATGATTTTTCGATCTAAGACATCCAGTTCTTCAGGCTTACTATTGATTTCCATTCTCAGTTTTGAAGCTGCTTCATCCATTAAATCAATCGCTTTATCTGGTAAAAACCGATTGGTAATGTACCGTTGAGATAATTCTACGGCACCAATGATCGCTTCGTCTTTGATGCGTACTTTATGGTGGGTTTCATATTTTTCTTTAATACCACGAAGAATTGAAATAGCACTTTCTGTGTCCGGCTCGTTCACCATGACTTTTTGAAAACGACGCTCTAAAGCTTTGTCTTTTTCAAAGTACTTTTGATATTCATCTAATGTGGTGGCGCCAATAGCTCGTAATTCACCTCCGGCTAGTGCTGGTTTTAAAATGTTTGCCGCATCCATGGCGCCTTGACCACCACCAGCGCCCACTAAGGTGTGAATTTCATCTATAAACAGCACAATATCTCCATCACTATTGGTCACTTCCTTAATCACTGCTTTTAAACGCTCTTCAAACTCACCCTTAAACTTAGCGCCTGCAATTAAGGCACCCATATCTAAAGCGAATATTTGCTTGTCTATTAAGTTTTCCGGGATGTCTCCATCAACTATTCTATGCGCTAAACCTTCTGCAATTGCCGTTTTTCCTGTGCCCGGTTCCCCAACTAAAATGGGGTTGTTTTTAGTACGACGAGATAAAATTTGAAGAATACGTCTAATTTCTTCATCTCGACCTATTACGGGGTCTAACTTACCGTCTTTAGCTAATTTGTTTAAATTTTTAGCATATTTATTTAGGGAGTTATAGGTTTCTTCTTGACTTTGTGAGGTTACGCGATCGCCTTGTCTTAGTTCATCTATAGATGCTTTTAGGCCTTTTTCAGTGACCCCTTGGTCTTTTAAAACCTGAGCAATTTTACTTTTAGATTTAAAAATGGCGACAATTAAATGTTCTATAGAAACATATTCATCATCCATCTTTTTAGCAATCGTAGCGGCCTCATTTAAAGTTGATCCGGTTTCGCGAGAAATCATAATATCTCCACCAGAAACCTTGGGGAAACTTTGTAATTGCTTCTCTAAAATTTGTTGTAGCATAGGGATATTAACATTCATCTTCTTTAGAAGGAATGGTAACACGTTTTCATCAATCTCAAAAATGGCCTTAAAAATATGCTCATTTTCTATTTGTTGATGTCCAAAGCTCTGAGCAAGTTGTTGTGCTTGCTGTATGGCTTCCTGTGATTTAATGGTATAATTATTAAAATTCATATAATTATGTTATTTGTTTTCGTAAGGGCGAAAATGTTGTTATATTTATTCTTGTCTTTTTTATCATCTTAAGATTTTAATTTGTTAAGAAGAATAAGAGACTTTTTTTCTCTTGTTTGATTGCTGTATTTCAATTATCTTACCAATACACAAAGGGAGACAAAATGTCTGAATTTAATTTCATGTAGCTGACTTTTTGTCACTTTGCCTTGTGTGAATTCAGTTTTTGACTATAAGATACGAAATGGATTTCTATTGTAGAAGAAATAAAAATAAGAGATGAGAAAAAAAATAGTTTTCTACTCTTAGAAATCTAATTAATAATTTAAGTGATGTTTAAAAAATTATTCGGTTCCAATGAGCCAAAAGAAGAAAAAATATTGCCTTGGATAGCTTTAAATCAGGAGATTCAATTAAATGACATAGAAGAAAAATCTAAAACGAAAACGCAAGTCATTTTTAAGCATTCGACACGTTGTGGTATTAGTCGGATGGTTATGAATCAATTTGTTACAAGTTATGATACAGCTCTTGATATAGATCTGTATTATTTGGATTTGCTAAATTACAGAACCGTTTCAAACGAAGTGGGATATAAATTTCAAGTGATGCATCAATCGCCTCAGCTTATTATTATCAAAAATGGAGTAGTAGTATCTCATGCCAGTCATGATGCTATAAATGAGATAGATTTACGAAGGTTTTTATAAAACCCCTGACGGCCTTTTTTTGAAAAAAACCTCCCAAATTACTTTGGGAGGTTTTTTATTATCTTCTAAAATTATTACCTGTAATGATCTGTTTGAGTTGTAATTTGAGATCTTCACCGGTATCATAAATCATCTGTTCATTACTAGGAAATGGAACGCGGCGGTTATTTAAATAACCAAGTAAATTTGAATCTAAAGCTCGTCGATCTCCTCTTGATGTCGCGTAGAAATGTTCAAACACATATTCGCTTTCAATAGGAAAGGCCTCAATAAGTTGTTTTGTACTATTGTTCTTATATTCAACATTGCCTAAGATATTAGAGACTTTAAATTGTCTCGTTTCAAAGTATTCACAGGTTACTGTTTTAAATTTATCAACTTTTATACTATTACCTAGGCTGTCTTTTATAACATTTCCCTCCGTGTCTAAGGCATATTTCCAACCGTCTTTAACCTGTGTTTCTTTAAAAACCTCTCGTTCTTTAATTTGTTCCGTGAAATAGCAATATCACGTAAATTAAAGGCCATAGTAAAATCGTAAGTTGTATTACTGTCCGGATTGTTATGGTAGACGGTCCATAGATCGTTTAAACCATAAGTCCCAAAATTTAATAAGTCATCTTCTAGTCGTTGAGGAATCACTTGTTGCGTTTGATTCTTCATGGTGACCAATACAAAATCAGTTCCTTTATTATGCGCTTCTTTTATTCGGTCGCGTACATCTTTATAATCTGCATTAATACGTTCTATGTATTCAAAATCATTGAATGCTTTTCTGCAATCTAATTTATTATTAGAACTGAGTAGCTGCATCGCGTTGTCATAAAGATATTCTGATGCTTTATTTTTCGCATTTATTATTTGTGACGAATAATCCTTAAAGCTTAATTTAACTTCTTTATTACCAATATATAAGGGCATTATGGGCTTAATAGACTCTTGTCGGGCATTTAGCCTGCTGTACAATGTATAAATCTGCTCAAAATTTGCTGGATTATTGTCTTTCTTTAAGAAATTTACCCGCTCTGTATCTCTTGCTACTACTTTTTTGTAAGCTTCTTGCAGCAGAAGGATATAGTCTGTTTTACGTTTGGCGCCTCGATTAACATCTAATTTTTTTAAGGCAGTTGTAATGGCTAAGTCATATTGGCCTGAACTTAGATTTTTTTCAATGCGTTTTGTGCTGCTGCATGCATTTAAAAATAAAACAGCAACAAATAATAGAGTAAAGTTTTTCATAAATTTAGGTCTTTAGATTTGGGAATACAATCCAATTTCGATGCCAAAAGTAACATAATACTGCAAAAAAGCTAAAATTATGTTAAAAATTATTGATTTTCAGTAAGTTAAAAGTGCTAATTTCCTGAAAAGCCTAGATCAACGACCCTCAAAAAAAGGAATGTTTTACGGTCTTAACAAGCCAATAGATTGTTTTTAAGCTACATGTAGGAGAGGCAAAAAAACGGTTGTACACTAGAATAAAAAATCAACACATCATGAAGTTAAATGGTCACGTTAGTTATTTTTTTTGGAATTAAAAACAGGGAGCAATTTTGTTGATACTTCACCAAACCCTATTCGGGTACCCTCTTTTTCGCAATATCCTCTCATAATAACCGTGTCATTGTCATTAATAAATTTGCGCTCTGTACCATCGGCCATTTTAAGAGGCTTTTCTCCTCTCCAGGTCAATTCGAGCATGGAACCATAAGAATGCGGAGTTGTGCCGGATATCGTGCCGCTTCCCATCATGTCACCAGAATTTACAGGGCATCCATTTACTGTATGATGTGTGAGCTGCTGTGCCATTGACCAATACATGTATTTAAAATTAGAACGGCTAACAATGGTTTCTTTGGCTTTTTTTGGCTGAATCGCTACTTCTAAATTTATATCGAAACTTTTCTTTCCTTTTTGTTGTAAGTAGTCTAGCTGTTTTTTTAAGGGTTTAGGTCCAGCAACACGATACGGCTCTAAAGCATCTAATGTGACGATCCAAGGCGAAATACATGAGGCGAAATTTTTGGCTAAAAAAGGTCCTAATGGGACGTATTCCCATTTTTGAATGTCTCTCGCACTCCAGTCGTTAAATAACACCAATCCAAAGATATATTCTTCAGCTTCTTCAATAGGTATTGGCTCACCTAAATCATTGGCATCGGTAGTAATAAAAGCCATTTCTAATTCAAAATCCACCAATTTACTTGGTCCAAATACAGGTTCTGTTGCGCCAGCAGGTAAGGTTTGTCCTTGTGGTCTATGAACGGGAATGCCTGAAGGGATAATAGAAGAGCTTCTGCCATGATATCCTACGGGAATATGCAACCAGTTAGGAAGCAATGCATTATCCGGGTCTCTAAACATAGTACCAACATTAGTTGCGTGCTCTATGCTTGAATAAAAATCTGTATAATCTCCAATTTGAACAGGTAATTGCATTTCAATTTCATCTAAACGAAATAAAACAATTTCCTTATGCTTTTTGTTACTTTGTAATGTTTTATTGTCTTCATCAAAAATTTGAGCGATACGATTTCGTACTAAACGCCAAGTTTTACGACCGTCTGCTATGAAATCGTTAAGCGTGTCTTGAAGAAAAATATCATCCGTTAAAGGAATACCCTCAAAATAACCTAATTGATGCAAAGCCCCTAAGTCTATAGCTGTATCTCCAATTCTTGTTCCAATAGTGATTATATCATCTCGTGTTAAAAAAACACCAAAAGGAATGTTTTGAATTGGGAAATCTGAATATTTATCAACGTGTAACCACGATTTTCTATCCGGATTATTTGCTATTATCGGCATAACTATGATTTTGATTTATGGTTTAAAGACTTATCAAACCTACATAATTTTTTTTTAAATGAATTGATTTTGAAATTAAATTATATAGAAATTTTTTTGTTTAAAACCTATCCGTTAATAGTTAATAACATTTGGTTTAATTTTGATTTTTTTCCAATGGTTTCAGTCCTGCATTTATTATTT
This sequence comes from Lacinutrix neustonica, assembly GCF_026625145.1. Taxonomy (GTDB): domain Bacteria; phylum Bacteroidota; class Bacteroidia; order Flavobacteriales; family Flavobacteriaceae; genus Lacinutrix; species Lacinutrix neustonica. The sequence goes on from NZ_CP113088.1 coordinate 3,755,000, forward strand.
TTGAAGCTAATTATTTCAATCTTTAATTTATGCAACGCGACGAACAAATATTTGAACTTATTCAAGCAGAAAAAGAACGACAACTCAATGGTTTAGAACTCATAGCATCAGAAAACTTTGTAAGTGAACAGGTTATGGAAGCTGCAGGGTCGGTTTTAACCAATAAATACGCTGAAGGATATCCTGGAAAGCGTTATTACGGGGGCTGTGAAGTTGTTGATGAAGTAGAGCTCATAGCAATAGATCGGGCAAAAACCTTGTTTGGAGCGGCATATGCAAATGTTCAACCCCATTCGGAAGCCAGGCAAATACGGCAGTCTATCATGCTTGTTTAAATCCAGGAGATAAAATTTTAGGGTTCGACTTATCGCACGGAGGCCATTTAACGCATGGGTCACCAGTTAATTTTTCAGGAAAATTGTACAATCCAGTATTTTATGGGGTGGATGAGGCAACAGGGGTCTTAAATTATGATAAAATTCAAGAGATCGCTACTAGAGAAAAACCACAACTCATTATTGCTGGAGCCTCTGCATATTCTCGAGATATGGATTTTCAGCGTTTTCGTAAAATTGCTGATAGCGTTGGGGCTCTTTTATTGGCAGATGTTTCGCATCCTGCTGGCTTGATTGCTAAGGGCATTTTAAACGACCCCATACCGCATTGTCACATAGTTACAACAACAACACACAAGACCCTACGTGGGCCTAGGGGAGGTATGATTTTAATGGGGAAAGATTTTGAAAATCCTTTCGGACAAAAATTAAAAAATGGCAACTTAAAAATGATGTCTTCTTTACTGGATTCGGTGTTTTTCCTGGAAACCAAGGGGGGCCATTAGAGCATATTATAGCGGCAAAAGCGATTGCCTTTGGTGAAGCACTTTCCGATGAGTTTATGCATTATATGCTGCAAGTAAAGAAAAATGCTGAAGCCATGGCCTATGCTTTTGTTGAAAAAGGCTATAAGATTATTTCAGGAGGTACAGATAATCATATGATGCTTATCGATTTAAGAAATAAAAACATTACTGGAAAAGATGCCGAACAGGCTTTAGTTAAGGCAGATATTACGGTGAATAAAAATATGGTGCCTTTTGATGATAAATCTCCATTTGTAACGTCTCGGAATAAGAATTGGAACGGCCGCAATTACAACGCGTGGATTAAAAGAAAAAGATATGCAAGTGATTGTGGATCTTATTGATGACGTGATACTGAATTATGAAAATAGTGACATATTAGAATCCGTAGCCATTAAAGTGAATGCCATGATGCACGATTTACCACTATTCAAAGCGTAATTTACATTTTAATGTATGTTTATTTAATTTGGAAGATACAAACAATGACAGGATGACTAATCATTTGATATAAACCTCATTTATTACATGACAACAACAAAGCCCATTCGAAAGTATGGGCTTTGTTGTTGTAAATAAGTGATGTTCTACTTATTCAAAAGTAATATGTTGATAAGCGCCAGCATCGGAAGAAGTGGTTCTATTAACTCCTAATATGTCTTGTGGAACTTGAGTGGCAAAGCTTGGATTTCCTATTCCATTAGCATTAGAATCTGCTCCAATAATCAGCTCATTTTCAGAGGGGAATTTAAAATCGGCTCCTGATTAAATACATTGTTTTCATAATGTGAGACTTCATTAAAATTGTAATTACTACCGTTAAAGTTATTCGATGGGTCTTCAAAACGCAACAAACAATTTGTGAATTTGAAATTAAACGCTACCGCATTGTCTTGAATTTCATCTAGTAAAAACTCAGGATTATCGTTTCCGTAAACAATGCAATTATTAAAATTGGCTTCCGTTAAATCGGCGAGTAAAATAGTGTCTTCTCCTTCTAAAAAATTATTAATGAGTAAGGCAGGAAACTGTCTAAAGCTCGTGTTCCAATAATTGGCAATGGTAGAATGCGTTACATTGTACTTACCACCTAAAGTGGCGGCAAAAGAGACTTGTCCTGCAGTGTTAATCACTATGTTCTCCGCAAGAATAGACGTGTTTCTGCCCAATACGCCATAATTTGAAAAATTGTATAATTGTGAATTTTTAATCGTTAACTTATCTATAGCCGCATCGGCATTTCCATCACTTAAAATACCGATAGTCCCATTTTTAATGGTCGCATAATTTATAGCATTATTTAGACTATTTTCAAAAAACCGAGAGGGTTCCCCATTGTCCCGGTACATTAGCAAACGAGGGTTCTAGTCTGTCTCCTTCAAATATGACTTCATTTTCTAACAGCTCTTGGTCTGAACTCAATGCCCCATTCACTTGTAGCGATGCGTTTTCAGAGATTAGTAAACCCGAATTCGCATGAAAGTGAATACGAGCACCGGCATCAACCGTTAAGGTTTCTCCATTAGGAACAGCAGCATAACCATATATCACATACGGCTTTTCGTTAGTAAACGTTAATTCTGAAGATAGTAATTCACGCCCTTGAATTTCGGTTTCTACTATTTCACCATTAATATTTAGAGTTAGTGTTTCGATAATACCGGTGGTATCGTCGCGATCGGGATAAATAAACACCGCATCTTTAATAAGGGTTACGAGTTCTATAGTTTGAAGCGCATTGCCACCATCAAAGTTGATTTTATCTGTGTATAAAAATTCATTATTAATAGCTACTTGATCTTCAATATCTACAGTGGTTTCTATAAAAATGTACAAACTGTCTTTGGCTTGAATTTCTACATTTGCAAAAGACTTTCCAGCATTGCCATCTACATTCAATCTGTACCCGGAGGTTTCCCCACGATTAAGACTGATATTTGGAATAGAGATGTCATTATTACTGCGATTGTATACCTTTAAATTATAGGTGCTTGAGCCAATATTGGTGAACACCGTATCTAAATACACAGTGTCTTTAGAAAACTCAAGATTCCCTGTACTTGGGGTGAAATCGAAATCTTTTCTGCAAGAACTCCACAATAAAAGTAAGGCAAAACAGGAGATAAAATAGAGCGTACGTTTCATATAAGTTATTAGTAAAATCGCTTTAAACCACTAAAATATAACTTTTGAAATACTATCTTAGTATGAATTTGATTTAATTAGTTTTAGCCGCTTTAAATTCTGAAACAATCGCTATAAAAGAATGACTGTAGGTGATTAAAGCATCCAATAATAACAACTTATTGTCTTTACTCAATAGTTTATTGTTTATGTTTTGCACTTCTATATATTCAAAGAATAAATTGGAATCAGCTGTGACGATATTTAAAGTCTTGGTTAACAACGTATGGTTAAAAAAAGCATCGGTTTGAAATAGCGTTTTAATATCGTAATAGGAAATAAACGCTTTAGTTTCAGGGGTGTTTTTTCGTTTAAATAGCTTTCCAATAAGTTTCGCAATAGCAACAAAATCTAAACTACCATTGCCGGATTTTCCATAGAGGTGCGGATTGTTTTTAATGTCATTTTGCATTTGTAAATTTAGATTTCCTTTGTATTGGGTTTCACTAAATGGTTTTTCTTTACCTACATCTGTTAAAATGACTTCTTCTAAACGGTTTGTTGTTTGTTTTAGTTCGAAAACAGTAAGTGCTTCAAGTTGTTTTTGTGTGACAACTTTGGTTTTTGTTTCATAAAACAAAGCACTAAAAACAATGGAGTCATTGACGGTAGCTTCGATTTCAAATTCACCATTTTCATTAGAGAAAACGGTACTATTTTTTGATAGATTTTCAATTTTTATATTATCAGCGGTCGCTTCTTGGTGGTATATTATTCCTTTAAGGGTTTGCGAAAAAGAGCAGAGCGGGAATAGTAGAATAGAGAGGTATAGTACTTTTTTCAATGCTTGGTTTATTTATAGCATTCAAAAGTAACCGATTTAAAAGCAATTTAAATAGGCGTTAGAAATACTTTAACGTTATTAGAAGCGTGCTTTTATATCTTCTGTAATACGTGTTGGCTTCAGAGTGCTATGGCTAAGAAAACACCATTTAGTTTCGGAAGATGCCAAAAGTGTGTTTGAAGCTTTGTTATAGATGTCGACTTTACGTGTAGAGGTCACACCATCGGCTTTTGTAACATATGTTTTTAATAGTATTTCATCACCTAGAAGTGCGGGCTTTTTGTAGTTAATCGTGTGCGACAAAAGCACCCAAAAATAGGCTTCAAATATGGCTTTCGAGGTGTTTTTTAACCAATGTGCTTTGGCGATGTCATTCACCCATTGCACATAACGCACATTGTTCACGTGATTGAGTTCGTCTAGGTCTTCTTCTGTTACTATAATTGTTTTGGTATATGTTTTCAAAACTTTATTTTTCTATCACTTTAACCTCAAAGAGCTTATCCCATCGTTTTCCAGTAACAAAAATGGTTTGTGTTTGTGGATTATAGGCAATACCGTTTAAAACATCTAACCCTTTATGTTGTGTCACTTCTTTTTTTAGTGGAGAAAAGTCAATGACCGCCTCAGTGGCACCGTTTTTAGGATTGATTATCACCACCCCGTTTTTTTGGTAGATATTGGCGTAAATTTTTCCGTTAATCCATTCCAATTCGTTGAGCTGCCCTATTTTCCCTTTGTTTGTATACACTTGAATGTGATCTGTTTCTACTAGATTTTCAGGGTTTAAAGTCCGGATTTTTTCTGTGCCATCACTTTTGTATAGTTGTTTTCCATCATTACAGATGCCCCATCCTTCTGTGCTTTCACCATATTTAAAAGTACTGATACGTTCAAAAGTATCTGCATTATAAACAAAACCTTTGCCGCTTTGCCAGGTTAATTGGTATATTTTATTATCTAAAACAGTTAAGCCTTCACCAAAATATGGATTAGCTAAATCCGCATTTTCCAACACTTCTCCGGTTTTGTAATTTACTTTTCGAAGTTTTGATTCTCCTTTTTGACCAGTACTCTCATACAAGTTACCCTTGTAAAATTCTAAACCTTGTGTATAAGACGTTATATCGTGAGGGTAGGTGTTTATAATCTCGTAGGAGAACACTTTAGGGGCGTCATTATTTACAATTGAAATCGTGTGAGTTACCGTTTCGATTTCACCATCAAAACTAACAAGCGCTTTAATTTCCTGCTGTCCTAATTTTACCTGTTCTAATGTTGCTGTTTCGGAAATGGGTTCTCCATTTAAGGTATACATTACAGATTCTATCTCCAAACGCTTCGGATTAGAGATCGAAAGTACCAACTGCTCTTTTAAAGCGATGGTATTATTCGTTGTATTTGTTTTTATAGTGAAGTTTTTTTTTAGTGCTCCTTCTCCACAGTTCGATAATAAAGTGGCTAAAAATATGAGTGTAAGGTATTTAAACATGTTCATGGTCTTTGCTATAATTTAAGGCAAGATATTTATTAAAATTCAGTTTAAAAAATCATTGTGATAAATTTAAAACATTGTATATTTGCATCGGCAAGTCCTACACAACCAGCTCCTGTTGAATCCTCCAGGTCGGGAACGAAGCAAAGGTAAATGGTCGTAGCGGTGTGATGTAGGTAGCTTGCCTTTTTTTATGCCTAAAAATTAGATTTTAAATTCAAAATCGATAATAATATATTCAAGATTTGTTAGTGAAAACTGGCAAATCTTTTTTGTTTTATACCCTTTAAATCAATTTCATTTTTAATTTTACGTTTTTAATAAGTTATTTCTATTTATGTCTAAAGTTGTTTTAATTACAGGAGGATCTTCGGGAATAGGGAAGTCTATTGGTGAATATTTAACGAAACACGGTTTCACAGTTTATGGAACCAGCCGAAATCCGGAGAAGTACGTCAATCATCCATTTAAAATGGTTGGCTTAGATGTAAAAGATGTAAGTTCTATATATGACGCTGTTGCAAAAGTGGTTGCGCATGAAGGCCAGCTTGATGTTGTTATTAATAATGCAGGCGTGGGTATTACTGGACCTATTGAAGAAATCCCTCAAGCAGAGATCCAACATAACTTTGATACTAATTTTTTCGGACCGATAAACGTGATAAAAGCGGTTTTGCCCCAAATGAGAAAACAAGAGGGAGGTTTAATCATTAATATCACTTCGATTGCCGGTTATATGGGATTGCCCTATCGCGGCATTTACAGTGCAAGTAAGGGTGCTCCGGAATTGCTCACTGAGGCTTTTAGGATTGAAATAAAAGATTTTAATATTAACATGACTAATATTGCGCCGGGTGATTTTGCCACTAATATTGCTGCTGGACGTTTTCATGCTCCGTTAAAAGAGGAGTCTCCTTATAAAAAATATGGACGTGTGTTGCATGATATAGATGATCACGTTAATAATAGTAGCGACCCTATAGAGGTTTCTAAAATGGTGCTCAAAGTCATTCGTACTAAAAAGCCACAAACACATTATATAGTGGGTGCTTTCATGCAAAAGTTCTCAATAGTATTAAAATTTTTATTACCAGATCGTATATACGAAAAAATGTTAATCAATCATTATAAACTGTAAGGGGTGTCATTGTAAGGTTTAAAAACATCGTATATAAGTACTAAATGTTAATATTATTTGATATCATTTTTTAGAGGCCTGCAGTTTAATCGTAACTTTGTGCGACGTTAAAAATGGAATTCTTTTTTTACTGGGTTTAATTAGGACAAGTAGTGAAGCGTTTATTTTCATAACAGTTACAAATAGGGCAGAGGTAAATACAAGAATATTTTTATTAGCATAAAACAAAACACAACTAATTATAATTAAGATTTTCACAGACGTGGAAATTAAAAAAAAAACGATTCTTTATGAAATTTTTTATTGACACAGCCAATCTTGCACAAATTAAGGAAGCCGAAGATATGGGTATCCTAGATGGGGTAACCACAAATCCATCTCTAATGGCCAAAGAGGGTATTACAGGGACAGATAATATTTTAAAACATTATGTCGCTATTTGTAATCTGGTGGCTGGCGATGTGAGTGCCGAAGTTATTGCTACTGATTATGATGGTATGGTAAGAGAAGGAGAAGCTTTAGCAGATTTACACGAACAGATCGTTGTGAAATTACCCATGATTAAAGATGGGATTAAAGCCTGTAAATACTTTAGTGATAAAGGGATTAAAACAAATGTGACATTAGTTTTTTCTCCTGGTCAGGCCTTATTAGCAGCAAAAGCGGGAGCAACTTATGTCTCTCCGTTTATTGGTCGCCTGGACGATATTTCTACCGATGGTTTAAATCTTATTGCTGAAATAAGACACATCTATGATAATTATGCTTTTGACACTCAAATTTTGGCGGCTTCTGTGCGTCATACCATGCACATTATTGATTGTGCTAAGTTAGGTGCAGATGTTATGACAGGGCCTTTAAGTTCCATTGAAGGGCTGTTAAAACACCCATTGACCGATAGTGGTTTAGCTAAGTTCTTAGAAGATTATAAGAAAGGGAACTAAAACGAATTAATTTATATCTAAAAGAGCCTCAGTAATTCTATTATTGAGGCTCTTTTATTAGTAGTATCTATTATTATTATTATTATTAAAAGATTTTCTAAATTTTATTGATAGTACCTAGTAACTCCTGTTCAAAACGAATGGTAAACATGTTGGCTTTTGCATTTATAATTTTTCCTGAACCATCTATTAAAAAAACTTTATTTATAGGTTTTATGGCTAAGGTTTCTTTAGATTGCTCAGGAGTTAAAAAGCGGTACTCATCGTTATTTACTACATTATAATGTTTAAGGATTGCTAATTGTTCTTCAAAAGAGATATTATCTAAGTTAATGGAAATAAAATCAACCTCTGGATATTTAGCATGTAACTCTTTAGCACGTTTATGAGAATTTATTATGCTGTATTTATTATCCTTAGACCAAAAATAGAGTACTGTAGGCTTTTTTATAAGAGCTTTCAAAAAAACGTGGTTGTCATCTTTATCAAGTAGCTTAATCTCAGGTATTGCTAATCCTGGTTTTAATCTCTTGTAAGAGTCAATAATGCGTATGGCTTTATTAATATCGTTATTGTTAGTGCTTTTTGTTTTGAAAGATTGTAGCATTTCGTCGTAATCTTCTGTTTTTTTAGAAATACTAATAAAATGCATCATGGTATTATTTAAAAGTATGTTTTTGATGCTTTCATTCTCTATTTTTTCATCGATCAAGGCCATTTTGTCTAAATTGTAATCTACTAATAACTCATCGTAAATTTTATCGTTAGAATGCTCAAAATGTTTTTGTAGCGCAATGTTATTAAAGTGAAATCTTAAAAAGTTATAATAGATGCCATAGTCTTTTAGAATATCACTGTTGTAATCAATATCTTTTCGATAATCATAAAAATTATCTGGTAATAAGTTAAAGACGTCTGTATCAGACTGTCTGTAATTAGCCAGTGGATATAATTCTTTGTGGGAATAGTACAAATAATTAATGTTTGCGGTTGCTATTTTTTGAAATAAATCAGAGGTCTTATTTTTGGTTTGAAACGCTTTTAATTTTCTCAATTTGGAATCTCTAATGGTTCTATATTTTTTATCAAAGGCGATTGGATCAAGCTTTTTACAAGAGCCTAGAGTCGTGCTTTCTTCAATTTCATTCACGAGAAATAAGTCCATTAAGTAATTATTCTCTTTAGCTCCAATACCAGTATAAACCGGAGATTCGTCAAACTCAAGGGTGTTTAAACGCAGCATCAAGCTATCATTATCATGAATTAGGATAGACTGCGCTTCTTTTCCATCATAAAAATTGTAAAGTCCTGGTTCAAAGTCTTCTAACTTATAAGAGAATTTGTTTTTTTTATCTAAAAAAATGGAATCGATAAGCTTTCCGGATTTTCTTAGAACAATATAATCCGAGTTTGGGTTTATCACTTCTCCTCCAAAATAGGCCTGATGATCTTGAATACTAGTTTCACTATCAGGTATACAGGATACTATAAGTAGGAGTATAGAGAGAATGAGATAAATAGGTTTTAATTTCATAAGGAACAGCGGCACATAATTAATCTTAACAAATGTATGTTTTGAAACCATCTATGCCTGTTAACGCGTTGTTAAATTGCTCATAACATGCGTTAAACTTTTAGTTTTATACGTTTTTACAAGCGTTATATAGCCGCTTTTACTTTTGGTTACCAACATTATTTTTTACTTTTGCAAAAAAATAAAATCACGATTCATGTTATCAGTTTCAAACTTATCCGTCCAGTTCGGCAAACGCATCCTTTTTGATGAAGTAAATACGACCTTCAACAATGGTAATTGTTACGGAATCATTGGTGCCAATGGTGCTGGGAAATCGACTTTTTTAAACATTATTGCAGGAAAACAAGAACCTAATTCTCGGTCATGTACACTTAGAATCTGGTAAACGTATGTCGGTTTTAGAGCAAAACCATAATAAGCATGACGAGGACACTGTTTTAGAAACGGTGTTAAAAGGAAACAAGCCTTTGTATAAGTTAAAGTCTCAAATTGATGCGCTCTATGCAGATTATACTGATGAAAATGCAGAAAAAATTGGTGAGTTACAGGTGCAATTTGAAGAAATGAATGGTTGGAATGCCGATAGTGATGCCGCATCCATGTTGTCTAACTTAGGGATTAATGCCGATTTTCATTACACCTTAATGAAAGATTTGGATGGTAAACAAAAAGTACGTGTTCTTTTAGCACAGGCCTTATTTGGTAATCCGGACGTATTGATTATGGATGAGCCTACCAATGATTTAGATTATGAAACCATTAGTTGGTTAGAAAATTTTCTAGCCAATTACGACAATTGTGTCATTGTAGTCTCTCACGACAGACACTTTTTAGATGCTGTATGTACACATATTAGTGATATCGATTTTAGTAAGATTACTCATTTCTCGGGTAACTATACCTTTTGGTATGAGTCTTCTCAATTAGCAGCAAGACAGCATGCACAACAAAACAAGAAAGCCGAAGACAAGAAGAAAGAATTAGAAGAATTCATTCGTCGTTTCTCTGCTAACGTGGCCAAGAGTAAGCAAGCTACGAGTAGAAAAAAAATGATAGACAAGCTTAATATTGAAGGGATTAGACGAACCAGTCGTCGTTATCCAGCTATTATTTTTGAACGTGACAGAGAGGCTGGGGATCAAATTTTAAATGTAGAGGGCTTGACAGCCACTTTAGATGGTGAGGTACTTTTCAAGGACATCGATTTAAATTTAAACAAAGGAGAAAAAGTAGTCTTGTTTTCTAGAGACTCAAGAGCAACCACAGCCTTTTACGAAATTTTAAATGGTAATTTAAAAGCAGATGCGGGCCAGTTGGCCTGGGGTGTGACTACAACACAGTCGTATTTGCCATTAGACAATAGTAAATTCTTTGAGAATGATTTAACCTTAATTGACTGGTTACGTCAATGGGCGCAAACAGAAGAGGAACGAGAAGAAGTTAATATACGTGGTTTCCTGGGAAAAATGATTTTTAGCGGCGAGGAAGCTTTTAAAAAATCTTCGGTGCTGTCTCGGAGGAGAAAAAGTACGTTGTATGTTATCAAGAATGATGATGACAAGAGCGAATGTATTACAGTTAGATGAGCCAACAAACCACTTAGATTTAGAAAGTATTACTGCATTTAACAACTCTTTAAAGAACTTTAAAGGGACCGTGTTGTTTACAACTCATGATCATGAGTTTGCACAAACGGTAGGAAATAGAGTAGTAGAGTTAACGCCAAATGGTGTCATAGATCGCCATACCACTTTTGACGAGTATATGCAAGATTCGAAACTGAAAGAGTTACGCGATAAAATGTATGCGGTAACCGTATAACAAACGTTCGTAGTCGTATTAGTAGATTAACTGCAATAAATAACAAAACCCTCAAAATTTAAGATTTTGAGGGTTTTCCTTGGCTGGGTACTTTAAAACTAACTGGTTTCCATTTCAGAACGTACCGTTTCTACTATCTTAACAGCTTGCTCGAGTTCATTTTCATGTACATAAATTTCAGGCATACCTGGTAAGCTAGCACCAAAACCTGCTAAGCGACCCGATTCTGTTTCGTCTTTAATAATAGGGTTAATACCAATGTCTTGTAATCGTTGTTCTATTAATTGTACTAGTATCGTATTTCCGGTATAAATTTTTATGTAGTCTGAATGTGGCATAATTTTATATTATTTGTTTATAGTATTAAGATACGAATAATGGTAATAAAAATATTCCCATAATCCTGTTAAATTTTATTTTTAAAAGCTTGGATAGAAATTTTAAGCCTGTTTAAATAGATGATTCATTGCAACTTAAGTGCCGTTTCTATGTGGGAACTAAATATAAAAATAATAGTGTAAACCCATTTAAAAGCGAACATCACGATAACGTCTCTTTTACACCCATATTACGTCTCCCGGACTATAGTGACACCTTTGAAAGGAAGGAAAAGCGCTCCTTTCGGTCGCTTTTCTCCTACGTTTTAACCGCTATCCTTATTTGGCGTATTGACTATCCCAAATCGCCGTATTGAAGTTTTTACCTTGAGAGAACGCATAAAAAATAATAACTCCAATGACAGATTTGAACATAAATAAAAAGAGAATCAAAAATTTAGAACCGTTTATACCGTCTGTAAGTAGTGAAGCATTAAAGATGTAGGTCGTCATAAAACTCACTATTAGAGCCGTAAACACAAGAGTTTCTAAATTTTTAAACGGCCAAATAAGCCATTTTCGTAGGGGATGCAAATCGTTTCCCCATGTATGAATGAGGTAATAATATCCATTCCCAATAGGAGCAAATAATAAGGGGTCATCAGGGTTTTTTAATTTGAAGACTTTTGAGGGCGCCATAATTTTAAATCCATGTAGCATGGTGTCGTGGGCTTTTTCTAAAGCCTTAATTTTTGAAAATGCTTCCTGAGGAAAGTCGTTTTTAAAATATTTTGTATCCAAAAAGCGAAGCCGATAATTGATGCAAATTGTTTTAATAGTATTTATATGATAGATGTTTTCTGATGCTAATAAATCGAATTTAAAAGCATTGCTATGTGAGTTGTTACTAGAACGTAGTTCGAGTTCTATTTTAAATTCCTTTTTGTTTTCTAAAGCCAAAATGTTTTCAACTTGCTCTAAAATAGAATGTTCTTGACCATCTAAAGACTGTCTACGTCTTAATTTTTCTTCAATGTTGGTCGACTTCAAAATCATAATTATATTTTTTTATTTAAAAATAATATATAATGATTTTAAAAACAAGTGATTAGCTATTTCTGATGTGTATTTTTTGATTTTGTTTAAGGGTGCTCATTGTTATGCTCATTCAAGGATTCTTGTTAATTTTAGGTTCCAATACATTTTTTTTTACTTCTTTAAACAAAAAAACCAACGTAAACGTTGGCTTTCCAATTGAAGTATTTTAATAAAAAAATGGTTATTTATGATTAAAATAGTTGAATAGTCTATACAAGCCATAACCAATAAAGATAAGGGCTAATAATAATCTAAAATTATCAGAGGAAGTCTCTCGGTAAAAAAAAATGATTGTATAGACGATAGCTCCCAATCGCTACAAATAATAATCCAGCGATTAAACTCCAAGTATTTTTGCTATTGGGCTTATGTTCTATGTTATTACTTTCCATGATTTTGTTTTTTTATAAATATAAAAAAAGCGACCAAGAGGTCGCTTTTAAGTGTCTTTAAGCAGTAATTAATTCAAAAATAATGCATCTCTAATTAATTCAGCAGGAATAGCAAAACCGATACCTTCGATACCTAAACCAGATAATTTGGCATTTATAACACCAACTAAAATTCCGCTTTTATTTATCATTGGTCCACCACTATTTCCGCTATTAATACTAGCGTCAGTTTGAATTAATTTAACACCTTCATTTTCTCTGTCTCCGTAAATAATACCTTTAGTTAATGTTTGTCCTAGCTCTATTGTTTTAGGCGTTCCTATAATAAAAATATCTTGACCAGTTTTATAATTTTTACTTGCCGGTAATGAGAAATGATTATTAAAAGAGGCATCTACCTTTAACAAGGCTAAATCTAAGTTCTCACTTTGTCTAATTAAGGTAGCTTTGTATTCTTTACTGTCTTTTGTTACAACCATAATGTCATCTTTAGAATTAGCAACCACATGAAAGTTAGTTAAGATGTAACCATCTTTGCTAATTTTAAAACCACTGCCGTGACCTTCATTCACTTTAATAGTCACAGTTCCATCTAAAGCAGAATCAACATCATTAACGACATTACTATTAGATAGTGTAATTGTTGGCAGCGTCTTTTGTATTGCAATATTATCTTTTGCTAAATGTTCTTTTACTGTCTTATTATTAATAAAATTCAAGAAAGATGACGCAATAGCATCTTCAACGGCTAACAATGTAGTGGCATCTTGATTATAATCAATTGAAAACTCACCTGACATTGCTTTATAGTTTTTGCTAAAAACGGTTTGTCCATAAACATCTTGAAAATCCCATGCAATATTTACTTCAGCTTGCATAAAGCTCATATTCCGTTTGGCAGCTCTTTGATATACATATTGTAAATCTAGCTTAGTGATTTTAGCACTTAAGTATGCCGAGTTTGTTTTATTTTTAAAAATTGTATTAGTCGAATCTGAATATTTGTACTTTAATAAAATAGAGTTTAAAGATTCTGTAAAAATGGAATTATCAAACTCAATTTTATCTAAATTAGAATCAATATCTTTAAACTTGTTCTTTTTGTTTTTTTTCAGAGAACGGTGTTTGATTTTTCTAATTTTTAAATCTTCTTGTTTAATATCAAACTCCGTGTTTTTTACAAATAAATATTTTTCATCTTCCTGCTTTATGGCTATAGGAATTAATTTTTCTTTAACACTAACCTCTTTTTTATAATTATAGCTTTTAGGCCCAAAGTCATAAAATGGAGGGTACAATAAAACGCCAAAAGGAACCCAAGACATAATATATAGTGGTGATTTCTGATTTTGGTAATGAACAACGTATTGATCTTTATAGCCTTCAGTTTCAATTTTAAGTTGTTTAACTTTTTTATCTCTTGCTAATTTGGACTTAACAAGCTTACCTTTTCCTTGTTTTTCGCCATCAACATAAACTACAGATTTTGAATCTTTAGTATTTACACTAACATTTTTTTGAATTTTACCATTAAGAATAGATGCACAACTATTCATCATGATCATGATGGATAATAAAAAGAGAACTTTTTTCATTTTGATTTGGGTTTTTTTTAAATGAGCGGCAAAAATAGGCAAAAAAAAATCAGCATTGACGCTGATTTTTAATAAGAAAGTTCACGAAAAGCGACCTTCCTTTAACATTTTGTTAACAAAATATTAAGAATCAGCAGTTTACCTTAATTCTGCACCTAATTTATTTTCAAAATTACTTTGCAATTTATGCATCACTTTATCAATCGCTTTATCTGTTAATGTTTTATGCTCATCTTGAAACGTAAAACTCACGGCATAACTCTTTTTCCCGGCTGGTAAATTTTTACCTTGGTAGACATCAAACAGCGTAACGTTTTTTAGCAGTTGCTTTTCAGTTTGCTTAGCGATCGTATTTATCTCATCAAAAGTCACTGTCTCGTTTATTAAAAGTGCGAAATCACGACGTACCTCAGGGTATTTAGGAATTGGCGTAAACTTAATTTTATTACGTTTCGCCACTTCAATAATGTTATCCCAATTAAAATCGGCAAAAAAGACCTCCTGAGAAATACCAAAATGTTTTAAAGCTTTCTGTTTTACAATTCCGAAGTCTACTAAAACCAGTTTGCCTTGTGATAATTGGAGGCCTTCAGAAAATAAATCATTCTTTACAGAAGCCGTTTTAAAACGACTAATGCCTAAACGTTCTAAAGCACTTTCAACAGTCCCTTTTAAATAGAAAAAAGAAGTGTTTTCACTTGGTGCCGTCCAGCGCTCTTCCAATTTATTGCCGGTAACAAATAGCGTTAGGTGCTTATACTCTTCACGGGTGCCATTATAATCATGATAGGTTTTACCAAATTCAAAAAACTTTAAATCAGTTTTTCTTCGGTTAATATTGTAAGAAATGGCTTCCAGTCCAGAGAACAGTAACGATTGGCGCATCACCGATAAATCGTTACTCAATGGGTTGAGCATGGAGACATTGTGTTCTTCCTTTAACTGCTCACTTAGTGCAATATAATTTGGACTGGTAAGAGAGTTCGCCATGATCTCATAGAATCCTTGGGCAACGAATTGATTGCCAACAATGTTTTGCAATTTGTAATCTTCAAATTTTGAAGCGTTAGAAATGGAGGCGTTTAATTTAGTAGTGGTTTCAATATTATTGTAACCGTACACACGAAGTATTTCTTCTATAACATCTGCCTCACGCTGTACGTCATTTCTATAGGCGGGAATGGTTAGGCCTAATCCAGTTTCTGTGACATTATTCACTTTAATTTCTAAAGACCATAAAATACTTTTAATGGTTTCTTTAGGTATTTCTTGGCCGATAAGCTTCGTCACTTTATCAAAAGAAATGTGAACTTGAAAATCTTCAATTTTTGTAGGATAAGCATCAAAAATATCACTGGTAATTTCTCCTCCTGCGATATCTTGGATTAATAAAGCCGCTCGTTTTAAGGCGTATTCAGTAATATTAGGATCAATCCCACGTTCAAATCTAAAAGAAGCATCTGTGTTTAGTGCGTGACGTTTTGCTGTTTTACGAACACTTACAGGATTAAAATAAGCGCTTTCTAAGAATATATTGACGGTATTTTCTGTTACTCCCGAATGTATTCCGCCAAAAACACCTGCAATACAAAGGGGTTTTTCGGCATCACAAATCATTAAATCATCTTCGTGTAGTGTTCTTTCAATACCATCTAAGGTGGTGAATTTTGTACCCTTTTTAAGTGTTTTAACTTCTATTTTATTGCCTGTAATTTTGTGAGCATCAAAAGCATGTAATGGTTGGCCCAATTCATGTAAAACATAATTAGTAATATCTACAATATTATTTTTAGGCGATAGGCCAATAGCTTTTAAACGGTGTTGAATCCACGCTGGAGAATCACCAACTTTAACCCCGGATATAGTTACGCCACAATATCGTGGTGCTAATGCTTTATCTTCTACCTGGACATCTATTTTTAAGGTCCTGTTATTGACATTAAAGGCGCTTACCGATGGTGTTATTAATTCTAGATTGACATCCTTATGTAGAAACCCTGCTTTTAAATCACGTGCAACACCAAAATGACTCATGGCGTCTGCTCTATTTGGAGTTAAGCCAATCTCAAATACTTGGTCGTTTTCTATGTTAAATAAAGACGAGGCTGGTGTTCCTACTAGGGTATCCTTAGGTAATACCATAATACCCTCATGGGACTGTCCTAAGTTTAACTCATCTTCAGCACAAATCATCCCATGGCTTTCCTCACCACGTATTTTACCTTTCTTTATCGTCCAGGCTTCACCTGCTTCAGTATATAACGTGGTACCAATAGTGGCTACAGGTACCATTTGTCCAACAGCAACATTGGGGGCCCCACAAACAATTTGTAAGGTTTCTGTTCCAATATTAACGGTTGTTACTTTAAGCTTGTCTGCGTTCTCATGTGGTATGCACGTTAACACCTCACCAATGATAACACCTTCTAAACCGCCTTTAACACTTTGGTAGGTGTCTATACCTTCCACTTCTAAACCTAAATCGGTAAGTAATTCACTGGTTTGTTCTCGTGTCCAATCTATTTTTAAAAACTGCTTGATCCAGTTGTATGAAATCTTCATTTATAGCATAATTAAGTGCGCAAAGATAATAATAGTTGAGGGTTCTTAAAATTTTAAAATTGGCTTTTATATAAAATTTAGTTATTAACCACTTTTTAAGGTGTAACTTTATAATTATTAACTAGTTAGCGTGTAATTGTTACTAAGTTGTAAAACTGGTAACATTAAGATAATAGTAAACATTAAATATTGCAATATCTTGGTGCAAACAACTGAAACACAACTACAAAATGAAAAATCAATTACTTATTTGCTGTATGTTATTATCTATAATAACCTTCGCACAAGTGCCATCATATTACAATGATGTTAATTTATCACAAAGCGGAACGGCTCTTAAAGACAATTTAGCAGTTAAGATTACGAGTACGCACACCACCTTTTTGAGTTACACACCGGGGGTTTGGGACGCACTGAAGCAAGCCGATTTAGACCCGAACAATGCAAATAAGGTGTTGCTTATTTATGGATATGATGATACCGATAATAATTATAAGACAGACAGAACCCGAGGGAAAGACAGTAATGGAGGTAGTATTGGATTATGGAATAGAGAACATACCTATCCTAAGTCTTTAGGCCTGCCCAATTTAGGAACTACAGGCCCAGGAAGTGATGCCCATCATTTACGTGCTAGCGATATACAACTCAATGCAGATCGCGGTAGTAGAAAGTATGCAGATGGTAATGGCAATGCTAAAATTACAGCTCAAGGGTATTTTTATCCTGGAGATGAATGGAAAGGAGATGTCGCAAGAATGATGTTGTTTATGTATTTACGTTATGGGGATCGTTGCCTGCCAAAAAATGTTGGTGTAGGTAGCTTAGTATCTCGGTGATGCTAATATGATTATGTTATTTTTAGAATGGAATGTTGAAGATCCAGTAAACGCCTTCGAAGATCAAAGAAATCAGGTCATTCAAGGCATTCAAGGCAATCGTAACCCATTTATTGATAATCCGGCGTTCGCCACTCAAATTTGGGGAGGCCCACAAGCTGAAGATCGTTTTGGAACGGGTACTGGTGGAGGCACTGGAACTGCTTCAGAATTGTTTATTTCAGAATATGTTGAAGGATCGTCAAACAATAAAGCTATTGAAATTGCTAATGTTACAGGAAGCAACATTAATCTATCAGCCTATAGCCTAAGGAAACAAACCAATGGTGCAGGTGGATGGAGTAGTGGTTATACTTTAAGCGGTTCTGTTGCTAATGGTGATGTTTTTGTAGTAGCAAATTCCAGTGCTTCAACAACGCTTAAAAATAATGCAGAAGTAACCACCTCCAATGCCGCTTTAACTTTTAATGGAAACGATCCTGTTGGACTCTTTAAAAATGGCGTTTTAATAGATATTGTAGGAACTTTTAATGGCGGCAGTGCCAACTTTGCTAAAGATCAAACATTGAGACGTAAATCCAGTGTCGTTTCTCCAACGGGGAGTTATAATACTTCACAATGGAACGTTTATAATCAAGACACATTTACAAATGTAGGTTCGCATAGTGTAGGCGGGGATTCAACCCCGCCTTCACCAACACCAACGGTTACTTATTGTAGTACAAAAGGGAATAGTGTTGCAGATGAATTTATCGATTTTGTAAGTATTGGCGGTATTTCAAATAGTTCAGGAGCTAATGGGGGTTATATAGATAACACGCATCTTGTTGGTTATGTCAATTATGGTTCTAACAGCATTGTATTTAGTACAGGATTTTCGGGACAGGCGTATACTGAGTTTTGGAAAGTATGGATTGATTTTAATAGAAATGGCACTTTTGAAAGTAATGAAGAAGTGGTCGCTGGCTCATCGTCTAGCGCGAATAATTTATCGGCAAGCTTTACGATACCTTCAACAGCTCAATCGGGCACAACACGTATGCGGGTGTCTATGAAATACAATGCGGCTCCAACGGCTTGTGAAGCTTTTAGTTATGGTGAAGTTGAAGATTATACTTTAAATATTGGGAGTAGTTCAAAAGCTATGGAAACAATAAAAGCAGATTTAGATTTAGAAGCGGAAGGGGCCTTGTATGATGTGACTATTTTTAGTGCTTATGAAGATATTGAAATCAAAGTAAAAGATAAAAGAGCAATAAGTTATAATGTTTACAGTATAAATGGCCGTTTGGTTGCCAGTGGAGGGCGCTCTGAACATTTAAAACTAAAGACATTAGAATCTGGTGTATATATCATCCATATTAACGATGGTCAACGTACTATTCAAAAGAAATTTTTAAAGAAGTAACTCCTTTTGTATTAAAAAGAGCACGATTTAAATATTGCAACCTTTATTTAGCTATCTTTAAATGTTATAGATATGTTAAACTTTAACAGGTGAAAGGCCAAAAGGATCATGTAAACGTAATTATAATGTATAAAATCACTAAATAAAAATTTACAGACCATTATGAAAAAATTAAATTATGTCTTGTTGTTTGCTGTAGGGTTATTCTTTGCAGGAACACAGTTTGCAGTTGCTCAAGTAGAAGCAAAAGAAGAAACTGTAATTAAAACAGAATCTGTAGAAGTAAAAAAGGAAGTTACTGCGGATACAGATAAGGAGGCTACAAAAATAACAACATCTATGGAGACTGAGGTTGAAGTTGATAAAACGTCTGAAATGCCAGCAAAAGTGAATGGTGAAGGCACTAAAGAAGATTTAGAAGACGATGATTTAGAAGACGATGATAACAACTAAATAAAAAGATCTATTCAAAAAAGATATTGAGCGTGCTTAATATCTTTTTTTGTTTTGTTTAAACATTATGAGTAACCCAATTGAAATTCAATTACCTTAACCACAACTAATCATTTAAATCTTAACAGTTATGAAAAAAATATTAAACGTAGCATTTGTAGTTATGCTTTTAGCAGTAACGTCTTGTAAAGACACAAAACAAGAAGAAGCCGAGACAGAAGCCGCTGTGGAGCAAATAGAAACCATTGAGGCAGAAACAGAAGAAATTATGGAATCTGTTGATCAAAATGCCGAGGAACTAAAAGAAGAATTAAACGAACTTGATACCCTATAAATTATGAAAACTATGAACTATAAATTACTAGTACTGGGATTTTTTGTGTTGGTAAGCTCAGTATCTTTCGCTCAAAATGATATGAAAGACAAAGCAAAAAAGGAAAAAGTTGAAAAAGCACAGAAAGAAGAGCTTAAGGATCTAAAGGAAGATATTAAAGAGGAACGCCAAGAGATCAAGGAAGAAAATAAAGAAATGCGCGAAGCTGTTAAAGAGGAACGTAAAGAAGAACTTGATGCTATGAAGCAAGACCACAAGGAGGTGAAAGAAGAGATGAAGGATCAGTCTGATGATTATGGAGACGATCTTGATGATGATAATAATGGTAATGCCTATGGGAAGAATAAAGGCAGCTTAAAAGGAAAGGAATTTGGTCAATATAGAGCGGCTGAAGCAAAACAAAAAATTGAGCGTGGTAAAGCTAAGATTGAAGACAACAGAAGGCTGATAGATAATGGTAGAAACAAATTGGCTGAAGCTATAGAGCGTTTTGAACTGCAAAAAGAAACTGAAAAGTTAACAGAAGAGCAAATACAACAACGTGAAGAGCGTTTTAAAAGAGTACAGCAATTATTAACCGAACATGAGGCTAGAGTGAACAAAGCACAAGAAAAGCTAGTAGAGAAAAATGCAAAACTCTCTCAAGTGTATCAAGTAGAAGAAGAGTAGATACGTTTGATGATTAAATCAATAAAAAAAGACAGTGCGAAAGCACTGTCTTTTTTGTTTTATACATTGTATCCCAGTTTTAAATGGATAGTGCTCATTCTATTTATATAGAATAGTATTTTTAATTCGTCAATTTTAAATGGTCTTGAAATATATGTTGAACATTGAAAATAGAGCCTAGGTTTAGAGGCTAAAAAGGTTCTAAAAAAAGCAGTAAGCACTGTGAAATGGAGTTTTTGGATTCGGTTTTTTGTTTTTTGTAGAACTAGAAAGCAACCTTTTCTACCATGGTCTTTTTTACTTGTTTTAACTTAGAAACAGTAGAAAGTTTGTGACCAAAATGCTGTAGTACATCAGGAGTTCTTAAAGCAGTAGTTGTAGATGAATAAAAAGGAACAGTAAAAGGAATTATGTTTTTTGTAAGTATCTTTACCACTTCATTATTAAATAAAAAAAATGCGTCACCTTCTTATAGCCATTACAACTATTATAATTCTATCCTGTAAAACGGAAACTAAAAAAGCCACTTTGGGTGTTGGACTCTATAGAGCAGAACTACAAATTAACGCTACAGAAATACTACCCTTCACATTTAAAGTAAAAGACGCCAATAATTTAACCGTATTTAATGCGGAAGAGGAAATTGAAGTCGATGAAATCACGTATAGAAATGATTCTGTATTTATAGAAATGCCAGTATTTGAAGCGCTATTAGCGGCAAAAATGGATAAAGAAACACTAAATGGACATTTTATTGTTGCTGGAAAAAATAGAATAATCCCTTTTAAAGCAGAGAAGAAAGACAACCGTTTTGATCTTACCAAAAAAGCGGAAACGAATATCACTGGAAACTGGGAAACCATTTTTAGTCCGGATACAGAAGAGGATAAATACATCGCCAAAGGCATCTTTAAACAAAACGGAAATCAGGTGACCGGTACCTTTAGAACCGAAACTGGTGATTATCGCTTTTTAGAAGGCGTAGTCAACGGAAATGAATTGAAACTCTCAACCTTTGATGGGGCACATGCTTTTTTATTTACGGGCACGGTGAGCGACTCTATAATTAATGGTACTTTTTATTCCGGTAATCACTGGAGAGAGCCATTTATAGCGAAGCGCAATGAGGCTTTCGAATTACCAAGTGCAGATGATTTAACCTTTTTAAAAGAAGGGTACGACAGTCTAGCGTTTCGTTTTCCTGACGCGCAAGGTCACTTGGTGTCATTAAACGATGCGCGTTTTAAAGATAAAGTAGTGGTCGTGCAAATTATGGGAACCTGGTGTCCTAACTGTTTGGATGAAAGTAAATATTATGCTGAGGTGTATGAACAATACAAAGACCAAGATCTAGAAATAGTCGCTTTAGCCTTTGAATATGCCAAAACCAACGAAAAAGCTTTTGCCAGTATTAAGCGTTTGCAAGATAGAGTAGGGATAAGCTATCCCATTTTATTGGCCCAAACAGGAACAACAAGTAAAGCCAAAGCCCAAGAAAAATTACCAATGTTAAACCATGTATTAAGTTATCCCACCACTGTCTTTTTAGATAAAAAAGGAAAAGTACGTAAGATACACACAGGGTTTAATGGGCCTGCAACAGGCGAGAAATTTGTAACCTTTAGGAAGGAGTTTCGTTCTTTTGTTGATACGTTATTAAGTGAATAATTTTCTAATGTAAAACTATTGTAATTTAACATGGGTATAAGCAGCGGTTCATTTTAGTTGTATGGTATTCAATAATCAGCATATTGTTAGAAGACACTAAAAGTGGTGTCATAAGTGGACTGGATGTATGCTATGTTGTAAATAAAATGGAGCTAAAAACAGACTCGATGTTAGTGAATGTCTTACAGAGGCGTCCATACCTTTTAAACGGCGGCTAATTTATCAATACCTTACTGTTTTTTTTTAATCAATAGGAGGTAATTCAATTTTATTAAGGGTGAAAGTCATTTCTGAAATAGCACCGCTAACTTCATTTATCCTAGAATTTGTAAAATACAGATAGTTATTATAGATACTAAAGGTATCTGCCCATTTAATGTCATGGCCTTCAATTAGATTGTGAATACCACCATCAGGTGTTCTGTATTGTATTTTTTGATGTTCTAAATCTGCAAAATATAAACGGCCAGCTTGGTCGAAAATCATGCCATCTGGAGCTCCTGTTTTAGCTTCAAAAGTCACCTGTTCTTCGATGTTGGTTTTATCTGCTGCTTGCAATACCTCTGTATTAATAGCATACAAACTATACCCTGTAAGCGCATGATAATAAAGCTTATTGTTTTTAGTATCCAACGCGATACCATCAGAATGTACGGTGTTCTCCCATGTTTGCTCACCAAACGTGAGTTGAGAGACTTCAGCACGGGTAGAGGTATGGTCGTTTAATACTCTCTCCCATTGCCCTGTATCTATATCCGGAATTACTAATCCTGCGTGCCCGGAATCAGTAAAGTAGATGCTGTTATTTTTCTTATCAATACGAAGGTCGTTGATATAAGAATCCGGATGAAAACTGTTTTTATCGAGTATGTAAGTTTTGATCAAGGTGTCTGTGTTTAAATTAAAAATAAAAACTCGAGGGGCATCTATTACCGTTCCAAATAACGCACTTCTAGTATCTAGAACGTAGAGCTCGTTTTCGAAGGCAACTACAGATTGTACCCCAATAAATGTATTAGGCAATACTGGCTGTCCAATTTCCCAAGAATTCCAAGTCGCATTGGGGTAATTTTCTTTTTTATTATCTGCTTTGATTTCAACTACAGAACTGGTAACACCTTTTCTCCATCTCGGGAAAATTCACAAAAATTCGTCCCGAATTAGAAACCGTAACTCCAGTCACCTGTTGCCCCTTAAATGAAGCAACTTCTATAATTTGTGGAGCAACTCGATCTGTTTGAGTGGTATCGACTGCTCGAGATTTATTAGAACTCCCGTCTCTGCAAGATCCAAGAAGTAATATTAAGGTAAATAATAAGAAGGTATTTTTCATTGTAATACTTTTTTATAAGTGTTAAAGAACCGTAGTGTAAGCTTTCTTTCTATTTAGAATAGGCTCCGTGAAGAATAGGTTAATTCATAACTGTGCGTGTATATTTCAAAAACAATTCCGAAAGGATCTTCTACATAGCACATTTTAAAGGGCTTTTCATTGGGGTGATATGCTCTAATAGGCATTCTTTGTTTCCCTCCATAAGACACTATTTCATCAATTAATGCTTCAATATTAGGGTCTTGTATACAAAAGTGAAAAAGGCCGGTATGGAACGGATTGAATTCAGGTGCTTCTTTAATGCCTTGTGGAAACGAAAATAATTCAATGCCTATACCATCGGAAGTTGAGAGATGCGCAATTTCAAAAGTGTCCCAATCGTCACCAAAAACGTCTATGCACATTTGTCCAATGGCCGTTTCCTTATTTTTTTTAACTAAAGCGGGTTCCATGATGATATACCATCCCATAACTTCCGAATAGAAATTGACGGCTTGCTTTATATTGGGAACCGTAATGCCAATATGAGAAAAAGATTTTGGATAATTTTTATTTGTCGCCATAGGTGATGCATTAGATTGCGAAATTAAGGTATATTTGCTTAAAAGGCAATAACTTACTAAAAAGTACCATAGGGTATTAAAAGAGTTAAATGCTGATTGATAGTAATTTATAATTAATAATTTGAAAAAAGAAATTAATTGTCCTTTAAATTATACCATGAATTTAATTGGTACCAAATGGAAACCATTAATTTTGTTCCATTTACTTGATGGCGCCTTACGGTCTCGGAATATTACAGAAAAAAATACCCAAAATTTCTAACAAAATGTTTACACAAACCGTGAGGGAATTGGAGAAGGACGGTCCGGTTATTAGAAAAATATATCCTGTTGTTCCCCCAAAAGTAGAATATAAATTAACTAAGAGAGGACAATCTTTAGAAGCTGTTCTAAGACTTTTGGATGCTTGGGGATTGGAAGATAACAGAAAGATTAGTACGTAGTTACCACTCTTTATTATGTTATTTCAGAGTCGTCAAGGACCTGTCTAATGCCTTCCGGATAGGAGGTTGTTCCAAAATCGGGAAATCGAGTCTTGAATTTTGAGGAATCAAAAATATTATCGATTGCATAACGTGGTAATAATTCTTGAGTTTCTTTTATAGTGGTATTAAAGAGGGAGGCTATTTTTAATATAAAAGGATGCATAACGCTATAGTTTATAGGTCTACCTAACGCCTTTGAAATTTCTTCCAGGATACCTTTATACGTGAGTCGTTCCTCACAGCAGGGAAGATGCCATGTTTGGCCATAAGTATCCGGAGTGTTTCCAATTAAGGCCATTGCTTTACTGGCGTCAGGTGTGTAAATTAAAGTTCTTAATACGTCATCTTTTAAAAGCACTTTTGGTTTTTTATTTGCTTTTAGCTTTTCGAAAAGGAGCGTGTTCGTAATGCTCTTTGTTTTTCCAGGGCCATAAAATTCGGGAGCTCTGCATATTACAGCATCAATTTCTTTTTTGTTAATGGCTTCTAATAAAAGTTTAGCTGCCATTTTTTTTGCTTTCCCTTTTTTTCCATTCGGTTTTAAAGGGGTGTTTTCTGTTTGGATTTCGACGTCTTGAGGATAGGCATAAGTATTATCAAAGTATACCAGTTTGCAATGGTTAGCTTTACATCCTGATATGACATGTTGCATTATTATTGGCCAATCTCTCAACCAAACTTCAGAGTCGTAAGGGAGGCCAACCGTTAAATAGGCAATTTCACAATACTTCAACGCTTTATTTACAGCTTCAGGATTTAACAAGTCTCCAGTGAACAAAAGGTCATCACTGTTAACTTTTTTAGGATGTCTGCCTACTAATTTTAGTTCTCTTGTATAATGGGTTCGCAATTCTTTTGCCAAACCTTCTCCTATAATTCCATTTGCTCCTAAAATAACTTGCATATGATTTTGTTTTTCAAATGATGCCTATTAAGATACTAATAAAAAGAGATAATGTGAGTGTGTACGAGGCTTATTATACTGCTTAGATAACAAAGGAACGCAAACCGGATGCATTTTTTTGAGATCTTATATAAAAAATCGAGTAGTTTTTACGTTTATTCTATAATTTCGTAGTCTATATTTAATTTTCGTAAAGCTCTTAGTGCCGACCCCGTGTTTTTATCTTCGATCTCAATAGCTACAGAATCTCCTTCTAAAAGTATATCTGTTAATTCATTAGACAAGGACGCAGTAACGTTATATGAAAGTTCTATAATACATTTGGCTATCGCTCGTCTATCTCGGCTTTTGAGCATCACAGGATAATAATTGTAATTTCATAATAGTATTTTATACATGCAATATACAAGACTTACATGACGCCTGAAGCTTACCTAAGACTTTATTACTACTACAGTAAGGTATATGCCTCAATTATCATCTTTAGCAGGCATTATCATTGTGGTTTGTTAAAAATAAATATTATCAGGCGCGCTTTAACACCTGTTTTTTGTGTGTTTTGACAGGAGACAAAAATATTAAAATTTTAAAAAGAAAAGGTGTGCTGTGCGCCTTGTTTAGGAGTTGTTTTTTTTCATTTTAACCAGGTCATCATAGAGCTGTTTTATTGCTTCTTGCCCGTATGTTTTTTCTAATCTTCGAACCACAAAATGGCCTTTAGCCATGTCTTGAAAATGATCTATGAATATGGTATTTATAATAACACCACCTGCAGCACCGATTGCAGGAATCGCTTGAGCGGCAACTTTTTCTGTTACTTGAATACTAAATCTTTCAGCAATATTCACAATGAATCGAATTAAAGCAGGTGCGCCTTCTTCTGCTAACGTTTTTGCAGCTATAGATTCGGCAGCTTCTGATACGGATTTAGCCAAAGCAGCTCTAACCACAAAATAACCGCTTTCGGTAGCATCATCTAACTCACTTTCTCCGCCTAGAGCAAACACTTCTAAACAGGCTAATTTTGTTTGAATATCATGTATTGATTCTCCTTCAGCTCTTGCGATATCTGCAATAGACCTTAACATTATAGTTGTAGACACGGGGAGTTCTAAAGCCAAAGCTGGTAATCCAAAAAAGCCTCCAACACCACCGAAACAGCAACACCAACCTTATGCCACCAATTTGAAGGTGCTGCGTTGGGTTTGTCTTTCATAGTAAAAATAGCGGCGTCTGTTGCTTTTACCAAAGCAGATCGTGTTACTTCTCCAATTTTTTCGTGCCAGCTTGCCGGTAAAAGTTCTAATCCTTTCTCAATAGGTTTGCCAATTAAATGGGTGATTTTTGCCGCAATACTGGGGTTTTCAAGTATTACCATGGCACGATATAATTCATTGTGATGTTCTTCTGTTATTTTAGTAGTACTCATTTTGTGCATACCATTTATGTTTTCAAATGTTAATTAATAGATGATAATTTTTTTTATCTTAATGTAGGTTTTCATTTAAACTAATTGTCCTTAAGTTTTATCTCAACCATTTTTCCATCACTGGAAATGTTTCTTTACGGCATAGTGACATCCATTCTAAAAGAGGTAACCCCATATAATTTCCGTTTTTAAATTGTTCAATAAGCCATTCGGATTCGTTTTTATATCCGTCTTGATGAAACACCACGGTCAAATCGAGATTCAAATAGGAAGAAGCTGCATAAGACCGGAGTATAGCTGCAATTTCATCACCATCTGTGGGCCAATGCGCACCCATTTTTTCGGTACCCAAAAAGGGTCTTACTTTTTCTTCAGTGACAGCGATATGTCCCGCTTCATGCAATAAGTCGCCAGGATATTTTAATTGCTTCAAGTCTATTAAAATACTGTTACCACTAATAGCCAACCCTGGCAAAAAAGTGTCGTTTGGTAGTTTTTTCTCTATCACTTTGATATTAATTCCGTTAAGAAAATCAATGATTACCGGTACTGTTTTTAGATGGTTTTTCAATGTTATAAATCTATGGATTTTATTCTTCAAAAGTTTATACTAGAACACGTATTACATTCTTTACATAAAACTTATGGGGTTTTTATTCTCATTTAACACTGGATATTGCTATAGCTGGCTTATTGTTTTGTCGATTCAACATATGTTTTGAAATTTTCTAAAATGGCCTGCCATCCTGCACGTTGTTGTTCGTTTGCATAAATGCCTTCAATATTAAAAGTTTCTTTTACAATGCTTTCATTTCCATTTTCTAAAAAATTAATTTTCACAAGCCTACCGTAGGACATTTTATAAGTAATTAATTCTTTTTCGATGACTTTATCATAGGCTCCAGTAAAATCAAACCCCACACTTCCGTCTTTGGCTTCCATGCGCCAACAAAAAACACCCCCTGGTTTTAAAACATTAGTTGCAGCAGGACAGCACCATTCCTTTGTGGCAAAGTTCCAATTCGTAATATGTTTAGGGTTGGTCCGTAACTCCCGGACTGTATTCATGTCCGCTTTTATAGAAGTTTGAACCGTTATTGTTGCATTTTTTGATTCCATTTTAGTTTATGTTTAATCTCATCTTTTAGAGCGTCAATCTGTAAGAATTAATTTAACAAGTTATAGACCGTGAGTCGCTTAAATTTGGATACTAATTTAGTAAATACAATCGGAATGGAAAATCTATTAGGAATTTAGTAAGTCGGCAAGATCCCAACAATTAAATTCAGACTGCTGAAGTTTTATATCTTTCCGTATTTTATTTGAAGGTCTGTTTTTTCTCTTTTAAAATGCATCTAAATATTAGTCCAAAGGCTTTCTGCTATTATGAATACTTTCGCTATATTCAAATCCAGCGGCTTCATTGTCTGTGTTTTAAAAGTTTAATGTTCTAAAGACCATAGTTGGCGGGTATTGGTGGTTCTCGAAGGCGAAGAATTTTCTCAATCTCTTCAGAGTCGCTTTTCAAGTCTTTTGTAAGTGCTGTGTATGAGTCTTCAGGCCATTTAGACTTTGACCGGCGCAGCACAATTCCCATCCACCGTTTTCTCAATGCCATCCACTCCCGGCTTTGAGCGCCTTGATCTAGCACAGCAGTGGCGGGTCTCATTTCGACATAAATTGTTCTTCGAACACCTGGATCTCGCTTCATTTGAGAGCCATGCAGTACCATCATGTCCTGTATTAATATATCTCCAGCTTTCACGGGGACTTTTACCATATCGGGCAGATCCCATCCATATTGACTAACCAGTTTGCCAATGTCTTGCTTTTTATGCTGACTCTTTGTAATGTATTGTAAGCACCCGTCTCCTAATGGCGCGTCATCAAGATAAATACCCACATTTAGGTAAGGAAACTTACGAGCATGTAGCGCATCTTGATGCCATGAAATTTCAGATTCTAAGTGATTGTGTTTAAATAATGCATCGCATTGCAAAGGAACGGCATCGGGACCACAAATATCTCGGGCAATTGCCATCAGTATTGGAGACGCCAATAAATCCAATACCGCATCGGGGTAAAAAGCCAAAAGATCGTTAACTCCTGGTAAGCAAAGGTTTATCTCGGCCCCACAATAAAACTGGCATATTGTGCCTGTGATGATGTGCTGTAGGCTTTTAGGGCATTCTCATTTAATTCGGTTAGCAAAACTTGCCATTGGGACAACAAGCCAACGGGAATGGCATTGGGTATTAGTAAAAAGCCCTTATCTATTAATGCTTTGCGTTGCTCAGGAGTGATTTTGTGATTCTTCATTTAGTTTTTTCTGAATGTATGTTCATTACGTGGAACGTCATTTATACTAGTTAAAGATTAGGGTTTACATGAAATGCGTTTCTAAAGTTGTTAATTTTTGATATTTCTTTAACACCTTTCGTCTGAGACACAGCCTCTATTTAATTCACTGCCTTTTATGGCTAACGCGACGCCATCACATGTAGTAACGAGCAGGTAAATTAGGGAAACTCTGAAAAGAGCATTCAAATTATAACGATCACTACCTTATAATATTTCAATTCAACGTTATCCACAATGTTCTGATTGTTGGTTATTTAGCTATGGACTTTATTGAGAAGAGTGATATACCTCACATCATATTTTTTTCGTTTTTATAATTGATTGATGTTTTTAATCAAGATTTGAATAGAACAGTCTTTAGTAAAGGCATTAACTCTGACTGTGACGGGTTTCTTCTTCATTACGAGACTTATTATTGACAGTTATTGTAGGCTTCTACCATTTCTTTGATGTCTTCTTTGCGATAGTCTTTGTTTTTTAGTTTTAAAACGACACTGGTACAATCTGCAAAGTATTCTTTAGCCCTATGCCTGAAAGAGCGCGAGGGCCTAATGGTGATTAATGGGCTGGCGATTTCTTCATTTTCTCTTAACACGTAAAATTCGTCAAAGTCTGCATAGGAATACATATAATACATAGGTGTGCCGCCATTGACGCCTCCCATATACGCTGGTCCGCTGGAGTTGTTAACACTCACGTTTTTAGCATATAGAGTGGCTTTACCTTTTGTAATTATTTTAAAAATGCCCGTTCTTTTTTTAGAGATAGGGATGTATTCAAAGATGGCAGTTTCCGTATCGGAGTTTCTGAACACGATTTGATTGACTTGGGTCTCCTCAAATTTTTGTGCTTTTGCTTTTTTATCGGTTTTGAACTTTACTTTTTCTTTCCCGTTAAATGCAATCAAGTCTTTTGATACTGTTGGCAGTTTAATAAGTCCTGTAAGAGTTGTTCCGTTTTTTAATATCAATTCTCCTTTAGTCCAACTATATTGAGCAAAGGATAGAGACATAGAAAACGTTAGTAGTAGTAGGGTAAATTTTAATTTCATTACTGTGTAGATTTTAAGAATAATGGGGAATATAAGAATTTATTTACTTTTATCAAGGAATAGTTGGGAGCTAAAAGCTAAGGAATCTACTGTTTTTATGTCTTTTTTAAGCTGTAAATACTATAAAGTTGGAATGCTATTTATGATAGAATTGTAAATAAGGGAAAAGCAAAAAATTAGCATTTATAGCTGTAGCTAATAAACTATTAAAACTAGTCGCTGCAATGGCTAAATCTGGATTGCTTTATGATGGAAATTATGTATCGAAATTAACTTATAGAGACTTGATTTTTAACTAAGTTGTTTGGGGTTTATGGTGCGGTAATAATAAAAGTAACTAACAATTAAAGTATAAGTACACAATTTAAATAGTGTTTGGTGTTGTGAAATAGAAACAGATTAAAATGAAAAGGAGTAGTATATTGTACATTCAAAACCGTAGGTAAGATAATAATTTCTGAAAGTTTAGACCAAATTAAACAAAAGAAAGTCGCCTATTTTTCTTGTTTTAGGCGACTTTAAATCATATGATTATGCATATTCGCATTTACCATAAGTACCTTCGTTATTACCAAATCTACATATTTGTCCTATAGGACACAAAAAGATAAAATTACATAAATCTCCAGGGGCTAATTTCCCTCCATTGATAGATTGCTGTTCAGTTTTACTTAGGACTATACCTAAATTTAAAATGTTTTTTAACATAATATAAAAATTTAAAGTTAATAATAGTTCTGTTCAAGAAAACAGCAGAATGTTACCGAGAAAATTAAATAATTAATAAAACAGTAGATAAATAGAAAATACTGCACCATTTGTAGTTTCCTATGTTGTTTTTTGTAAATTATTTGGGTTTCAAAATGTCTTGTCTTGAAATATGGCTACAGGTTAAAATTGAATTTAGGCGGTTAATTTATATACCATATTTGGTGTTTTAAAGTCTAACCATATATGTAATCTTATTTCATTGTATAAATTAATGGCATATTTTGCTACTGCTTTAGCGTGTGCTACGTTAGCAAAGGTCCGGTCGAGATAAAACTCATCTTTTAAGATGCCATTTACAGTTCTGCCATGGCATTTTCGTAACAGTGGTTTTCCTCGGTCATACTAATATCTATCTTATTTCTTTTGAGTATTTGCGTTTAAACATTGCTGCAATACTGTATTCCTCTATCTGACCCCAGGCTTTACTCTAACTGGCACAGCAATGAGGTATGAGTCTATTAACACGTCGACTACGCTCAGCCCAGGTGTTTTTAGTTTGGTATAGTACTTTATTAAGGACTCTAACACATCCGTTTAGATTTAAGCTATCACTCAGGTCATGGCCAATAATTTTTCTTGAATACATACCGGTTATAATAGGGAGATAACAAAACCGTTTTACTATCCTGATATAGGTGATTTCGCACAACCAAACATGGTTTGGTATTTTCACTTCTACATCTTTAATGCTATTTTTGTGTTTATAAAACCGATGTAACACATTGATTGTTCTAGAACAATATTTCTTTCTAAGATTAGTATTTGATGTTTTCTCAAGAGATTAACCAAGGTGTCTCTACCGACTTTAAGACTGGCTTTAGTTTCTATAATTTTTAAGGTACTCTAAATAATCAAATACTTTTTTTTCATTAGGTTTTCCATCAAAAAAAACAATTTTATTTTTATATAAAAATCTAACTAGTTCTATTTCACTTTGAATATCACTTTCGAACTCCATAGTCTCATTAATTCTGATAAAAAATACGCGTGGGAGCTTATGAGTTCGCTTATCAATAGTATTATATGATTTAAATAGTTCTATTTTTAAAATTTCTTCTTTTGTATCGGTATTACCAATAATATATTTCTTTTTATTTGTTTTTTCAAGTGAGATATATTTGGCGTTGTCTATATAGGCTATTCCTTCAATTAATTTGATTTCTTGGCTAAACCCAGATAAATATATTAGTGTGAAGACAAATAATAATACTATTTTTATGTTCATATTTTTAAGTTCAGGCCTACCTTGTTTAAGGATAGTGACGTGGTTAAGCAACTAATTTAGTAAACAATCACGAGCGAGAAGAAATTTCGAGGGAATTTTGTAAATAAGCACTTGCCAAAGCAATTAATTATACAGGGTGTTAACCACTGTTTTTATTGTTCAGATTCTGTTTTACTAATTCAATTTCTTTAGTCAGATTGTTTTCGTCAAGAAATATTATTAAGCTATCAGATTTAATTTTAAAATCCCCACTGTATTTTTCAATCCAAGTTCCAGTTATAAAGGTTCTTTTATTGTTCGGATTTGGATAAAATGGTTCCTCATATTCAACAAATTCAGCTTCTTTTTTCAGTTTAAAGCTTTGTGATTAAGATTTAGACTTCAATTTAACTAGGAAAGGTTTGTGTCCTTTGTAAGTTACTTTTATTTTTGGGTCATAACAAACACCAGTCATTTCTCCAATTTTAAAAATTCCGTTTTGGTTGGATTTTGCAATTATATTTTTTCCAACAATTTCAATTTTCGCTCCTTTTATTGGCTTTCCAGTTTCTGATGAAATAACTTTTTCGTTTACGATAATTTGACAGTCGCAAGAACATAGAAAAAGTAAAATTCCGATTAATATAAAAAAGTTTTTTTTTATTCTAAATGTCGTTCTCAAATAGTGGCTAACGTTGATGTGCATGGTTACTTGCGTGGTTAAGCAACTAATTTAGCAAATAAATCACAGATAGACCCGAGCGAAGCGAACTGGCGCAAGCAATATTCAGCAGGAATGTTCGTAAGTGGGCAGTGACCTAGCAATTAATTATAGACGGTGTTGGTAAATGTTATATTTTTTCTTGCAATATCAACCATTCAATCAATTTACTTGTTCTTGTAAGTATTGATTTATGCTCAAATAATTTATGCTCCATTCTCTTTTTACTGATACTTCCGCTATATACTTTTAATTTTCCAAATGGCGCCTCTCCTAATCGAGCAACTCTTCCGCCTTTCAGGTTGTATACTAAAACAATTCCTTGAGATAAGTCTCCGAGATATAGTTGGAGCTCCTTGTGAGCCTAAATCTCCTAAAGAAGCTGATTTTAGGGGGTAGCGAATTACAACTTTTCCTATTTGTATTTTATTATTTTCACCACTAGAGTAAACTTCATAAGTGTCAAAATAATAAAGGTTAGGTTTGTATAAATATTTTAATTTTTCTGACGTTGAACTGATTTTTTTTAATGAAATTATGCCGTCCTTAACTTTGTCTGAAATAAAATCTAATTCATTCATTTCATCCTTTTCTTTATCAAGAACTTCTTGGATGTCTTTAGGTAATTCAATAGAATTTTGTGATAACTCTTTTAATTTAATTTCATCAAGGTTTAATTGTTCATCAATTACTCCTTTAGAAATGAAATGACGGATTATTGATTTTGCATTTAAATAATACCCATTTCCAATAGGATAATTAAACTTAATATTTTTACTAGGTACTGAAAAAATTTCGTGTAAATAAATTTCATCTTCTCCATCAAGAATTGAAAAGACAACTTCTTTACCTACTTTAAAGAGGGTGTCTTTTTGTTGGTTTAAAACAGCAAATTGTTTTTGTTTTTGATATGTTTTTTTCTCAACGAAGAAACCTACTTCTTTTTTATTAATTGAAAGCACTTCTTTTTTTACTTTAACTTTTTGTCCAAAAGCTGAGAATAAAGGTGTGATAATTAGAAGCGCAAATAGTAATTTTTTCATTTTGATTTTCATTTGTTTTGTTGTTTTATTCATTACTTGTTTTTAATAGTTGCTAACGCTGATGTTTATGGTTAGTTGCGTGTTAAGCAACTTAAACGTACCAGAGAAAATTTCTTCGGAATTTTCCAAATAAGCACTTGCCATAGCAATTAATTATGTACGGTGTTGTAAAACGTTTTTTTTCGTTATGCTAATCGATTATTATCAAATCAGTTAAATTCGTAAAAACATTTTTATCAGTTATTCTTCCGAGAAATTTCAAATTGCAAAGAGTCATTTTCAGGAACTACAGAAAATTTGTAAGTATGAGATACCGAAGAATTATTGTTTATAATAGTAGGATATGATCCGCCAAGGTCGTCTTGTCCTAAAAGTATGTCGTTAACGTTACTACCAGCAAGATAGATATCATTGAAATCATAAATTGTCATTACATTTAATGAATCTATATTATTGGTGTATATAACATCAGTTTGTCCGCAACCATCGCCCAATTCTATTCTATTTGTTATTGAATCCGCAAAAACTCCAATTCCTAATTCGTTTGGATTAAATTCATCTAAATACGGATATATTCCGTTTTCGTCATAAGAATATATAAATCCTCGTGCAGATTCTATAGTATTTATACTTACATCTTCGTCTCCATTGCAACAAGAATTAATTATTATAAGTATTATTGTAAACAATATTATTTTCTTCATTTTGTTTTTTTAATGTTTTACAACGTGTTCTTGTATGATTTCGTTGCGTGGTTTAGCACTTAACTTTGCAAGTATACACCAAACTGAAAATCGGCCTGGATTTTCAGAAGTAGGCGAGAACAAGCAATTACTTATATGCATTGTTGTAAAACGTTTTTAAGTAATTCCTTTTATTTGTAAAGAGGAACTATTAAGCCAATGCCTCCAGTGAGTCCAGTCCAACTTGTAGTAACTTTATTTCCACTTTGATCGATTAAGAAACCACCTGAGTCATCATCTTTTAAGGTTAATTTACCACCTATGTAAACATTTAAATCTAAATGTGCCCTCAAAGTTATGAAACCGATAGAATACTCATAATTTATACCTACTGCTCCTCCAAAATCTAAAGATTTAAATTCTAAACTTTCACTTTGAGGTGCACTCAATATTCGGCTTGCAGAAGTAAGATTTAAATTCGAAGAAGTTACCAAACCTTTTAATCCTAAGTTGAGATTCTTTTTTTCTGATTCCATTAGAGGAATCTCATATTCTAACCCGAACGTATAACCAATTATCTCATTAGTTATTCTAACAAACCCGGAGTAATCTGCAACTGAGGATTTTGCTCCCGAAACTTTATTACTAAAAAAAATGGAGGCCTTGCGATTAATCCTTAAACCGAAAGTAAACCCATAATTATAGTTAAAATTATCTTTTGTCTCAAAGTTTTCAAAGTCTACTTGATTGGCTAGCTCTTCATGAAAATTCTTTAACGAACTAGACAAAGGGATACCTGCTTCAAAATCTGCAAACACTTCTATATCTTGAGCTTTGATTGGAGAAAAAAGTGTTATAATAAAAACACAAAATAATGATATATGATTTAACTTCATTTAATCTAAATTTGTATAAATTCCTTTACTATGAATTAATCTACCGTTCCATAATCTCATAAAATAATCTCGGTCTTCTGAATTGAAAAAACCTGTAGTTTGTTTATCGTCCTCTGACTGAAAGTTTATGATTTCTTCGGTAACTGTGTTGTAAATTGCGTTCCCATCATTTTGGGACACTAAAAGTCGTTGTGAATAACTATCATATTGAATAAATTGTTGGGTGCTTCCAAAATTGAAAGATTTACTTGTACTGTTTAATAAATCAAAAATTATAATTTCACCATTAATGGCATAGAATAAGGTGTTTTCAAATATTTCAATATTACCACTCAAATTAATTGAAGTAAAATCAAAGACTTCAACCAATTGATTGCCATTAATACGATAAAGAAAACTGCCAGTGTCCTCATAAATTAAAATATAATTTCCATTCGGTGATAAATAACTAAGGGCAGTAGAGGTTGTTAATTCTGAGTATAAAACTGTGTTTGTGGTTATATTTGTTACTGTAAGTCGATTATTCAAATAATCAAGCCTAGCCAAAATATCTCCTCTGAATCTAAGTTCGGAGGTTAATCGAGGATCATTATAATTTTCAATTATTTGTAATGTGTTTGTATCAATTTTATACGCACTTCCTCGAGCATCTACGTAAAGATGGTTATCAGTTGGATTGAGGGTGATATCCAAATATTCGTAGCGAACATTATCGTAAGTTATTGTGTTACTTGTGCGAATGAGCACCATCTCACTGGAATATTCATAAATTCTAAACCCATAACCATTACTGAATCTATCTTCAATGATTAGAGCATAGAAATTATTAGTGATTGGGTTAAATATTATTTCCCTTACAAATAAAGGATCCAGATCAAACACTCCAAAAGTTTCAGAATTTAACGATACATCTTTGTAAGAAAAAAATGGAAGTGAAACATCAACATTAGTCGGACGGACATTTAATATGTATTCTTGACCGAAGACATAAGGTGATTGCACCAAATATTCACCTCCTAGGCTTGAGCCTAAAAATTGGCCACCCTCGAAACTAAACTGAAAAGTTTCAAAGTTAGCGTATAGTGGGTGCGCTGACCATTTAAATTTATAGGTATCGAAATCAACAAATACAATTTCCGTAGTCACCATATTAGATTCATAAGACAATGATTGGGACAAACCATAATTCTCTTCAAATTCACTTTCAAACAATATGGAATATGTTACTGAAGAGTACTCATCAAAATTAGGCGTATTTGAATTACCGATATATAAAACGGTTGAGTTGTCATTATAATTACCTAGTGCCAAGTCATTGTCTGATAGTGGTATTTGTATTTCTATAGTCTCGGAACTTAAGACTTAAATATGCATTAGTGTAGTCCATTTCATAATTGGTTGACCATTCTATAAAAATTGTACCATTAATAATGTTAGCACTTAAAACAGGTGGTGGAGGTGAGGGTTCTCGGTTAACGATAAATTCATATTTAGCAATCTCGGTTATTGTCTCCAAACCTGTCTGATCGGCTATACTTCCGAGCCTGAATTAAAGGTGTGTTCTATTCGAATGGTATATATACCATCTTCATAGTTTTCTCGGACTTACAGTAAAAGTTCCGAGTTACCTTCCCAATTTGCATTAATTTGTTCATCATCAATATAAACTTCAGATGTAATTGTGTTTTGGCTTTCAAGACCACTAAATTTGTAATTCAAAGTCCTTTGGACATTTATAGTATCCATAGTGTTGAAATCTAGAAGCTCTATGTTTTGAGTGTCGGTTGTAGATTGTTCTAAATCAATGAAGTTGTCCGGTGAAAATTCATACGAACAACTAAAAAAAGTTACTCCTAATATAAAAAATATTAATCCCTTTTTCATTTTAAAATAATTTTTTCCTGTGTTTTATTTATTTATCAGAATGTTTTACAACGTGATTGTGTGTGATTAGTGCCGTGTTTAAGCACCTAATTTAGCAAATAAAACCGAATAGAAATCCGATAGGATTTTCTTAAGTAAGCTCGAAATAGCTATTAATTATACACTTTGCTACCAGTAGTTTTAAAAATTAAGAAATATACATATCCATTAATTTTTTATTGCAAAACCATATACACGGTATAAGAAATGATAACTTGAATTAATTTCCCTTGCCTGATTTGTAGTTAGATTAATAGCGAAGAATTTATTATTTCCGGAGCTTGAGCCAAAAGAACCACTCCCTTTAATAATTATTTCATTAGTAGGAGGATAATATAAAGTGTCAACGAGACTAAGTTCTTCATTTGTACCATATTCTGATTGGAAAAACTCTATCCAATTAGTTGCTATTAATTCTGCAGTTCCGAATTAATATCAATTATATAAAGTCCGTTTGATCGAAGGTAGTACAAAAGATCATTCTCCTTGTCATAATTCAGATTACTATAATTAAAACTATTGCCAATAGGATCATCCGGGGTATCAACGTCTATAATTAAAGTTTCAAGATTATAAGAATTAGCATCGACTATTGATATTTTTAAGCTACTATAATCATCTTCTTTGGCAATGAAAGCATCAAGGGAATGAATGTAAATAAAATCTGAAACTTGTCCTCCTAAATCAATTTCTGATGATTCAAAAGTCACTATTCCTTGAGAGTTGATTTCTTGAAATGCAACTTTATCTAATGTTTGACCTTCTTTAATAAGAATTTTTTGATTTGTTTGAGAATTTACAGTTACTGAGTGGTGACGACATTCACATATATCTGTTTTAATTCTTTCGTTAGTATTTGGGTTATAACTTTCAAATGAAGAGTATTCTGTGAAATAATCATTATAATGAGTAGTACCAAAAAATGTATTATCTGATGGGTCGTATGCAATACTATATATTTCTTCAGTTAATTCATTGTTACTTTCAATTGAAAAAGATGACCCTCCTTCATTATCTAAATTCAAACTTCTTAGGTTATATTCTTTAAAGAAGTAAATAGCTAAGTGCTCTATTTCATTATTAGTGTCTCGGAATATTTGAAATAGGACCTACCCATTCACTATAATTCTCTGCATCACAAATACTTCTAATATAAAAATCATAAGCAACAGTAGAATCTAAATTTGAAATTTCAATTGTTGCAGAACTTGATAGCGTAAAGTCACCATTAATATGGTCAAAACCAGCAGGACCATATTCTATTTCCCATTCGGTTTCATCCGATCCAGCAGTCCATCCTATCTCGACTTCAGATAAAGAGTCATATGCTAAAACCTCGAAATTTGTTGGTTTTACGCATGAAGAATCATCATTATTAGTGTTGTCGTTACTGCAACTAAAAATTGCTAGGCACATCGTTAGAATACTAAAAAGCGTTATGTTTTTCATGTAATATTATCTTTGATTTAATGTTTTATTGAGTGTTAGAATGTGGAAAGTTGCCTTGAATGAAATAATAAATCAAAGATAATAAATAAAAAAAGTAAAGTAGGAAAACCCGGAGTTCTTTTGAATGTGTGCCATTTAGAAATTTTCTGTCTTTTCAATCTGATTAGTGACTTTTCGTATTACTGGTAACGTTGATGGGTATGATGGGTAGTTGCGTGTTACGCAACTAATTTAGCAAATAAATCACAGATATAGACCCGAGCGAAGCGAACTGGCGCAAGCAATATTCTGCAGGAATGTTCGTAAGTGGGCAGTGACCTAGCAATTAATTATAGACGGTGTTGTGTATATGTTTTATTCAGTTACTTTGTTAAACCAAGGGTCAAATTTTTCACCGTCAATTCTATCACTTTTAGTTCTTTTTTTTGTTATAAGTTTCCCGTTCTTTTTTATTTTATAAAGTTTTCTATCTTTAAAGAATAACTTGTTTTTATGAACATCTTGTTCTCCGGATGATTTTGGCCAAAATACTTCTTCATAGCTATTTGCTGAAATCAATTGAGGTGTTTTATTTCTTGATAAAATTAAGGAGTCCCTTTTTCCAGCAATTCTCAAAGTATCATAAGAAGGAATAGCTTCGTAATAAATAGTGTCATTCTTAACTCTCCACTTTCCTTTAGACGAGAATCCCATAAAATGGAAAGAAGCATTATATTCATAAGTATAGTCTGTGTTAAAGATATATTCACTTCCAAAATTGTCTCTATACTTTCCTGCAATTTTATCTTTTTGAAAAAGTATAAAAATTATTACAGAAAATATTAAAAATTTTATTTTCATATATTTTTTATGCAATCTAAAAACACATTTTTAGAAAAAAATATGCCAGATTGATTTGTTAAATTCTGACTAACATAAAATTATGTTAATGAAAATCAGCTTTTTAAAAATATTCAAATTTCTCATTCTGCTATTAATTTTTTAGCCACAATCTACTCAATTTTACGTTAGCAAACTTACTGAAGGGTTTTGGGCACTATGAGGGATGTCTTGTCCTGAAATACGGCTACAGGTTAAAATTGATTTTTAAGCTGATAATTTATATACCATATTCGGTGTTTTATAGTCTAAAGATAAGTGTAATCTTATTTCGTTATATAAATTAATTGCATTTTTTGCAGCTGTTTTAGCATGGTTCACGTTATCAAAGGTTTGGTCGAGATAAAATTCATCTTTTAAGATGCCGTTTATGCGTTCTGCCATGGCATTTTCGTAGCAATGATTTTCTTGAGTCATACTAATATCTATCTTTTTTCTTTTAAGTATCTGTGTGTATTGATTGCTACAATACTGTATTCCTCTGTCTGAGTGATGAATGAGCTGCTTAATGTTCTTAGCTTGGTATATAGCCTTTTTAAGCGCTCTAATACATCCTTTGAGTTCTAAGCTATCACTAATATCATATCCCACTATTTTTCTTGAATGCATATCTGTTATTAAAGCCAGGTAACAAAATCCTTTTACTGTTCTTATGTAGGTTATGTCTGATGCCCAAACTTGGTTAGGTCTTGTAATCTCTATACCTTTAATACTGTTTTTGTACTTATAAAAACGATGATGTGAGTTTGTAGTCTTCATACTATATTTTTTTCTAAGTGTTAACATTTTATGCTCTCTAAGAATCTTATTTAATGAGTCTCGTCCCACTTTTACTTGTTGTTTTTCAAAGTCTTTTTTTAAGGATTTTGTTAGCTTAAGCACACCTTCTCTTGGAAGGGATTTACGTCTTTTCTTTACTATGTTTATAACTTGCTGTTCTATTTCTTTACGCTTGTCTGCTCTATTTTTGTACTTATAATAGGCATCACGTTTAAGGCCAAAACAATGGGTTATAGCCTGTAAAGAAGCAAATCCCTTAGATTTCTTTTTAGCTATGATTAAGGCTTTATACTTAGCTTTTTTTTTAGATCAACCACAGATTTATAGCCTAGATCTTCAGCAGCTACTTCCAGGTAAGAATCCAGTACCATCGCATCGAGATCCTTTTTTAGCAGCAACTTTTTAAGCTGTTCATTCTCTTTTTGAAGTGCTTTAATTCTAGATATTTCGTCTTTAGTTTCCACTTTTACTCCGGTATTCATTAAGTCTTTACGATTGTACTTTTTAATCCATTCATTGACCGTTGTAGGTGCAATAGAGTAGAGTTTGCAAAGTTCACTTTTTGTGTGTTTTCCGATTGTAAGTTCGGCTAAAATTTTTAATTTAAAAGGTTCTGAGTACCGTCTGATTACTTTGTCATTTCTATACATAATGTTTAAAATTATGTAGCCTTATTTCAGGACGGGTCAGGATTACGTACAACGTTCCGGCTATGGTTAGTACGGGAATTAAAAGTAATTAATTTCCGATTAAGCACTTAGCCAAAACTTTTTATTTTGTTTTATCTTTTTTGTACTAAAGCCAAATCAAAAGATTTGGCGGACTTTATAAAAAAACACTAAACTTTAGATTGAACACCAAACCCCGTATTAATTATAGCCATTGTTAGCAAAAGTTATTCTACTTCAGTTGCAATAATAGAATTAGATAAAAATTCTTTATTATTTAACATTTTCATTTTTGGAATCTTATTCAAAAATTCATTTAGTTTTTTAAAATTGTCTTTCTCAGTACTTCTATAACTACTTGCATTGTAATATAATATATAATTCAATTCTATTGTTTCTTTTTTGATTAAGTCATATTTCTCTTTTATTTCTGTAACTAATTTCTCATCCATTACTTGAACATTATGTTTGTAATTTAGTTGAATTTTATATTCTCTTTTTTTACAGAAATTACCATCGAAACGTTCTATTTTTATGTTTTTATAGGTTTTAGATTCATTTGGTTTTATTTCAACCATTTCACTTTTCAAATGTGTTTGGTCATTATCTTGCATTGGTTGTATATAGCCTTCATCGTTAGTTTTACATTTTTTATTTGATGTTATTTTCAAACTATAAGGTGCAACATTAAGTCCGTGAAAACCTAGTTGATTTCTTTTATCATAGTGTTTGTCGAAAAAGTAGTTTTTAGGCTTGATAAAAAATGCAGTACTATCGGTATTGTTCTTTACTATTAAATCTATTTTTAAATATTGTTCGTCAGCCTTATATTCAGCTTTAACTATATTAAA
The DNA here is from genome assembly GCF_026625145.1 of Lacinutrix neustonica. GTDB lineage: Bacteria > Bacteroidota > Bacteroidia > Flavobacteriales > Flavobacteriaceae > Lacinutrix > Lacinutrix neustonica. The sequence continues at coordinate 3,797,094 of NZ_CP113088.1, forward strand.
TGATAATTCACTTTGTCCAAAAGTAAGTAATGATAAAAAGGAGAATATTACGAATAATTTAATTTTTTTCATTCTAGTGTTTTTTAATTTTTGCTAACGTTGATGTGTATGGTTAGTTGCGTGTTAAGCGACTAATTTAGTAAACAAATACGAACTAGAAAAAATTCCGAAGGAATTTTCTAAATAAGCACTTGCCAAAGCAATTAATTATACACCGTGTTAGCAAATGTTATTTTTTAATAATTTTCAATGTTTTTCCTTTTTCTGTTTTCAACAAATAAACTCCATTATTAAGATTACTTATATCTATTTTCTCATTTACATTTAAGTAATCTTTTAAAATTATTTTGCCCCATAAATCATAAATACTATATTTTTCTTTTTCTTTAAGCCTAGAAATTTTTATATAATCATCAGATGGGTTTGGATATACTGATATTTCTCTGTCTTTTTTAAAATCAGCTACACTCAAGCTATTATCTGTGAATTTTGAAACTTTTAAACCATTTAATTCAGTTATGTAGAAGTCATTGCCATTCTTGAACAAGCCTGTGGGACCATTTAGTCCAGTAACATAGTCTACGGCAGTTGGATTGATATTGCTTAAATCCACTTTAGATATTTTATTTGCCCCGAGTTCTGCTATGTACAACATATTATTATCTAAGACCATTCCTACTGGACTGTTTAATCCAGTAACAACATCTATGGGTGTTGGATTCGAGTCTGTAATATTAATTTTTGAAATTTTGTTACCGGATGCTTCAGAAATATAAAGATTATTTCCGTCCAATAATATTTTTGCAGGACTACTTAATCCGGAAACAACATCAACTGCAACTGGATTTGCATCCGTTAAATTTATCTTAGATATTTTATTTGCGTCAACTTCTGCAATAAATAATTCGTTACCATTTATAGCAATGCCTGTTGGACCTGTAAGACCTAAAATGATATCTACTACAGTGGGTGTCGCATTAGATAATTCAACTTTAAAAATTTTATCTTGAGTTGATTCAGCAACTATTAATTCTGTTCCGTTAATTATCAAACCATATGGACCTTCTAAACCAGTAATATAATCTACTGCACTTGGTGATGAACTAGTAATATCAAGCCTTAGAATAACATCTTTATCAGAAATGTATAAATCATTTCCATTTACTATTAAATCGGTAGGTTCTTGTAAACCAGTAATGACGTCGGAAATTTGAGCGTATCCAAAATTTAAGCTTAAAAATAGTGTAATTAAAAATAAGTAGTTTTGTTTGTTCATTTTTATAGTTTTTGTGTTAATATTTGCTAACGGTTCGTGTAAGGTAAGTACGGGTTAGTGTGCGGGGATTTTCCGTAGGAAAATCCGAAGCAAGCTAACACGAACTGCCTTTGGGTTAAGCCATAAAAGTAGTATTTATTTTACACATTGTTACCAACCGTTCTTTTAATTTACCCAGTTAGCCGTTTCGTATATCAATCCGCCGCAAAGATTGCGCATTGCTTTTGTCAGTCCGAAATCAGATTTTGGTATTTGATAAGCCGTAATGCTAATCAGTCCGCCATATGAGTTGAGCCGGAGTTAAATCCGTTTTTAGAAAAGAGTAGGAGTGAGTATTGCCCGAATTAAGAGTTGCGCTCTTATTTGCTGAGAAAGTTATTGTAAATTTTTGACTGCTAACTTTAGTAGTTTTTATCCTTAGAGATCGTTTAAGGAGTATTTTTTTTAGAGCCGAGTGGCATGGTTGGTAACGTTTGGGCTATGGTTTCGTTGCGTGAAAATCCGCGAGGATTTTCCGCCGTAAACCGAATATAGCACATTTGTGAGGACTTTCCGAGAGGAAAGTCAGAAGCAATGAACTATAGCCGGTGTTGTAAACAGTTGTTTTATTCATTTTATAATTCCGATTACCGGAATTTATACCATTTTTTCTGTTCAGTTGTCGGTTCAGTCAATTCAGGTGGAATAGTTTTCGAGCCTTCTATTAGTCCATAAACCGCTGTATTAAATCCGGATTCAACTTCCAAGTCGTTTTGACATTGTTGGATTATGAAAGCTGTCGACATTGCGCAAGCTACAGACATTTCCTTTTCGGTCAACTTGTGCTTTTTCATTATTTCATTTGCTTTGGCTTGGGTCAAGTTCAGGGATTGTAAAAAGTCAAGTTCAGTTTTTTGGATTTCAGCTGATTTTATTTTTTTATTGTCAACAGTTACTCCCATATTCGCCAAGACAGCTCCAATCACATTAATCAGTTCAGGTCCTTGCTCATTCGCTTCTTGAGAAAGAACTGCTGTTCCAGGTTTTGCATCATCAATATTCAGTCCGAATGATTTGAATAAAAATGAACCTGATAATCTTGATGAAGTTGCGATTGCGGTCGCAGAATGTACTTCCCTATTTTTTCCAATCGCACTTGCAATTAGGTCAACTATTTCCCCTGTTACTTTATTCTGATTTTGGCTTATTTCCATTTATTGGGTTTGTTTGGGCAATTGTTTACAACGTTACGTGTAAGGATAGTTGTGTGATTAAGCCTCTAAAATAGTAAATATTAACGAACCAGGAGGAAAATCCGATAGGATTTTCCGAGTAAGAAGGAACCAAGCAATTATTTTTACACACTGTTGTGTACAGTGCTTTATATTTTTTATTCCATTTATCACACCGAGTGTTATCCGTTGTCAATATTACTTTTTGCTTTAAACAGCACTTTTAGAGTCATGTTTTTATACGTAATAGGAGCAGAGCAATCGTCCGCAAGAGTTGCGCATTTAACTTGTCAGAAAGCGATTGAGTGGTAGATCCGTTGCGTATTGCTCCGTTTTGCTATTTAATCCGTTTACAAACCGTTATTTTGCGCAATAATTACTTGTTAATTTTTTTGATAAAAATTAATGCTTTAGAGTATTAGTTTTAGCGAATTTGGTTTTTTTTTGAGCCGAGTGAGCCATTGTACACAACGTGTTTGGCTATGGTTTCGTTGCGTGAAAATCCGCGAGGATTTTCCGCCGTAAACCCAAGATAGCAAATTTGCGAGGACTTTCCGAGAGGAAAGTCAGAAGCAATGAACTATAGCCGGTGTTGTACGTAGTTTTTTATTTTATATATTCCATCAAATATTCAAATTCTATTTTTGTCAGATGAAAATTATGGTCAAATTTATAATTATATTCTTCGTTCAAAATTTTTGTATATCTGTCATTAATTTTATTCAGTGAATCTTCTTTAGTTATAAAGTCAAACAAGTAATTCTCATAAGGAAATTCACGTCTGCTATGAATTCCGCGTAATGCAGGACCTGTCATGTTTTTGTCTAATTTGTGACAAGCAGCACAATTAATATTGAATATTTTTTTTCCTTCAGTTGCATTATCCGTTAAGTTTGGTGAAACAGTTCCGCAAAAATTCTGTGGAATTTCAGTCGCACAACCAGGATATTGAGCTTTGCTAAAACTATACAGAAAGTAAGAAATTCCGATTGTCAAAATCAAAAATCCGCTTGAGATTATTAAAATCCGATTTGTCAATTTTTTCATAGATTTTCTCTCGGTTTACGGTTTGCGAAAATTACGTACAACGGTCTCGTATAACCGTCAGTTACGGGTTAAATTAGCGATTATTTTCGGTTTAGCACTGACGCTTGCAATTCCGAGTGGATTCGGACGTAGTCGAATCCGCCGTAATTGCGGTTATACATTGTTGTGTGCAGTTTTTATTTTTCTGTATAAATTGTTTCACTTCCATTTCAAATATCAATTCGTTATAATAAATTTATTGGTATGACTTTCAGGTATTAAGCTGTCATTTTTTCTAATATAAACCGTGTCAATTAAAAAACGAGTTGATAATTCATTGTTATTCAATAATTTTAAAGTGTCGTTTCTCATTATATATTTTCCTTTATAAAAACTTGAATGATCTCCGAGACCATTGTCTCAATTTAAATCTTCCGTCTTTTTTTAAATTCAAAGTGTAATTATAATTTCCTTCAGCTTTTAATATAGTTTCGGATTCAAATGTGTCAACATTATTAAAGAGAATTAAAGTCAAAAATAAAATTAGAGTTATCCATATTGATGATTTATCAAATTTCTTTTTCTCATATTTGACTTCTTGATTATTTAGGTATATCTCATAAATTAACAAAGAAAAATAGATTATACATAAACCAAAAAAATATATTGAATTTATTATCCCAAATGTATAAGTTTCAAAAAAAGGGAAGAATTGATAAATTCCCAACAAACCAGTTATAGTTAAGTAAATTAAAATATTAAATCGCTTCATTCAATCAGGTTTAGGCTTTGTGTTTTTTCTGTCAATATTTCAATTAATTCAGTTTTTCGGGTCAGTTGAGTAATTGCACACAACGGTTTTGGCTATGGTTTCGTTACGGAATGGTACGCGAGTATCATTCCGCCGTAACCATAAATTTAGCAAAAAGGCTTGAAATTCCGATTAGGAATTTCAGCCGTAATGAACTATAGCCGTTGTTAGCTACAGTTTTTATTAATCGGTTATTTTATTCCAAAGCAAATCAGCGTAAATTTCTGCTATTTCACTCTCATTATTTACTTTCCAAGTCCGATGAGTAATTCCTCTTTCTTGGTCAATAATTTTGTCTTTTAATAACCAAATTCCGTCGTGTTCAGGATTTGGTGCGTTTTCTAATTTATGCTTTTCAATAAACCCGGAAATTTTTATGTGTTCTTTAAGTTCATTTTTTGAAATTGTTATATATTCTTTCAAAAGTCGAAAAGGAACTCCTTTGTCCTTAAATTCAGGAACTAATTCCGCAATTGCATTCATATTTCCAGTTTCCATTATTTCTAATTGCGTTTTTTTGTCAAGTTCAGGGTAATTAAGTCTTTCGTGAGCTAAACAGATTTCATTTATTTCATCATTCAGTTTTTTTACTCCGATTTTATTCGAAATCAAAAAGTAAATAATTAGTATTAAAACTAATCCGATTATGATTATAAATGTCGTCATTTCAAATTGTAGCTAACGTTGATGTGTATGGTTAGTTGCGTGTTAAGCAACTAATATAGTAAACAAATACAAACCCGAGAAAATTCCGAAGGAATTTTCCAAATAAGCACTTGCCAAAGCAATTAATTATACACGGTGTTAGGGCAAGTTTTTTGCTTTGCCAATATCATCATCTGTTTTTAAAATTCCGTCTTTACCTTTCGAAATTAGAACATAGCTTAGTCCGTTTTCTTTTTGTTCGTAAAAGAACTCATTATTCCAATAATCCAATGTTATCTTTTTTCTCAATGGATTATTTCTAATTATAATGTTCAGTTTTTCAGGATAGATTCCAAGTGCTTTTTTTTCTTTTTCAAGAATCTGATCTATTTTGTCAATTTTTTCGACAGTTTTCCTCTGTCCATAATCAGAAAAGAAGAAAAACCTTACGACAATTATAAATAACAGTAAAATTCCAAATAATTTCCAAACAGGATGAATCATTAATTTTTTTGGAAGATTATTTTCCTTTTCATATTCACGTCCGGCTTTTTTCCGTTTCGCAAATTTATAATCTTCGCGCCATAAAAGTAAATCTCCAATTATATCTAACATTCGGTTTTTATCAAATTTGCCCTAACGGTTCGTGTAAGGTAAGTACGGGTTAGTGTGCGGGGATTTTCCGTAGGAAAATCCGAAGCAAGCTAACACGAACTGCCTTTGGGTTAAGCCATAAAAGTAGTATTTATTTTACACATTGTTACCAACCGTTCTTTTAATTTACCCAGTTAGCCGTTTCGTATATCAATCCGCCGCAAAGATTGCGCATTGCTTTTGTCAGTCCGAAATCAGATTTTGGTATTTGATAAGCCGTAATGCTAATCAGTCCGCCATATGAGTTGAGCCGGAGTTAAATCCGTTTTTAGAAAAGAGTAGGAGTGAGTATTGCCCGAATTAAGAGTTGCGCTCTTATTTGCTGAGAAAGTTATTGTAAATTTTTGACTGCTAACTTTAGTAGTTTTTATCCTTAGAGATCGTTTAAGGAGTATTTTTTTTAGAGCCGAGTGGCATGGTTGGTAACGTTTCGTGTAAGGATAGTTGCGTGATTAAGCACCTAAAATAGTAAATATTACCGAACTGGAGGAAAATCCGCTAGGATTTTCCGAGTAAGATAGAACCAAGCAATTATTTTTATACATTGTTATGTACAGTGTTTTATATTTTTTTATTGCGTTTACGCCTCTGAAAGTCAGCTATTCGCAACATTTCGTTTTGCTTTAAGCAGCAGTTTTAAATTCGTGTTTTTATCCGTAATAGGAGTAGAGCAATCGTCCGCAAGAGTTGCGCATTTAACTTGTCAGAAAGCGATTGAGTGGTAGATCCGTTGCGTATTGCTCCGTTTTGCTATTTAAACCGTTTACAAACCGTTATTTTACGTAATAATTGCGTGTTAATTTTTTTGATAAAAATTAATGCTTTAGAGTTTTAGTTTTAGCGAATTTGGTTTTTTTTTGAGCCGAGTGAGGCATTGTACATAACGTTGATGTGTATGGTTAGTTGCGTGTTAAGCAACTAATATAGTAAACAAATACAAACCCGAGAAAATTCCGAAGGAATTTTCCAAATAAGCACTTGCCAAAGCAATTAATTATACACGGTGTTAGGGCAAGTTTTTTGCTTTGCCAATATCATCATCTGTTTTTAAAATTCCGTCTTTACCTTTCGAAATTAGAACATAGCTTAGTCCGTTTTCTTTTTGTTCGTAAAAGAACTCATTATTCCAATAATCCAATGTTATCTTTTTTCTCAATGGATTATTTCTAATTATAATGTTCAGTTTTTCAGGATAGATTCCAAGTGCTTTTTTTTCTTTTTCAAGAATCTGATCTATTTTGTCAATTTTTTCGACAGTTTTCCTCTGTCCATAATCAGAAAAGAAGAAAAACCTTACGACAATTATAAATAACAGTAAAATTCCAAATAATTTCCAAACAGGATGAATCATTAATTTTTTTGGAAGATTATTTTCCTTTTCATATTCACGTCCGGCTTTTTTCCGTTTCGCAAATTTATAATCTTCGCGCCATAAAAGTAAATCTCCAATTATATCTAACATTCGGTTTTTATCAAATTTGCCCTAACGTTAAGTGTAAGGATAGTTGCGTGATTAAGCCTCTAAAATAGTAAATATTAACGAACTGGAGGAAAATCCGTTAGGATTTTCCGAGTAAGAAGGAACCAAGCAATTATTTTTACACACTGTTGTGTACAGTGCTTTATATCTTTCATTCCATTTATCACACCGAGTGGTATCCGTTGTCAATATTACTTTTTGCTTTAAATAGCACTTTTAGATTCATGTTTTTATACGTAATAGGAGCAGAGCGGTAGTCCGTTACATTTGCGCATTTAAGTTGTCAGAAAGCGATTGAGTGGTAGATCCGTTGCGTATTGCTCCGTTTTGCTATTTAATCCGTTTACAAACCGTTATTTTGCGTAATAATTACGTGTTAATTTTTTTGATAAAAATTAATGCTTTAGAGTATTAGTTTTAGCGAATTTGGTTTTTTTTGAGCCGAGTGAGCCATTGTACACAACGGTTGTGTGTATGGCTTGTTGCGGAAAATCAGCTATGATTTTCCAACGTGGAACGAAGATAGCGAATAAGATTGAAATTCCGAGAGGAATTTCAGCCGCAATGAGCTATACACGTTGTTGTACACAGTTTTAATTCCCATGCATATTCCAATATTCAATTTTAAATTTAGTTACAATAGAATCCTGAGATATTTCAATTAAAAGTTTAGCGTCTTCAACAGGGTCAATATCCCACCCGTAATCGACTATTAATTCATATCCGATAGTATTTTTTTCTAAATTCGCATAGTTTTCGGGTTGTCCAATTAAATTTGTTAATTCTTTATAAGTCATTCCCTTTTGAATATAGTTTTTTATTAAGTCATCAACCATATTCAATCTGTTTTCTTCGACACCAATTCCGCTTTTATAATTGTCCCATTTTTCTTGATTGAATTTTTCTTTTTTATCGTCACAAGATGAAAAAAACATTATAATTAAGAATATGAAGTATAAATTAGATATTTTCATTTTGATGCTTATGAAATGCTTTGTTTAATTGTGTACAACGGTCTCGTATAACCGTCAGTTACGGGTTAATATGCGTTAATTTTCGGTTAAGCACTGACGCTCGCAATTCCGAGTGGATTCGGACGTAGTCGAATCCGCCGTAATTGCGGTTATACATTGTTGTAACACGTTTTTTATATCCCACTAAATATTGATTTCAATTCTATTTCTCGTTTTTCAATTCCGTCCATTTTGTCAATTTTCTGTCCGAATATTTTCTTCCAAAAATCTCTTGTTGAAAAATCATAGGAATAATTAAAATTTAAGTCAGATTCCAAAATGTAAAGTTTCGATTTCAAGACTTTTCCATTTTTCAAGAACTGAACTTCTTTTCCTTTTAATCCGTTTTTGAGTATTGATAGAACTCCGTTACGATTACGTTCATTAAATTCCAATGCTGGATTTCCATATGTTTTTCCGTCACCACTAAAATCGTGCTGATAGAAATATTCTCCTTCCACGTATTTGTTATAACCTGGAACTGTCGGATTGAAAATTTGCAAATAAATCAGCAAATTGTCTTTCAGATATCCAACTTTTATTTCAGTCAGAGATTTTTTGTCAGTCGTTTTATAAGTTTCAATTTCCGCTTCTCCTTTAAATTCAGCAACTGGATTTTTAAATTGTCCGCTGTCAACTAAAATTTGATTAATAAACCCTTTCCAATCTTTGAATTCCTGCATTTTCTTGATTTGGTCAAATGTGTTACAACGTGGTTGTATAAGAATAGTTGCGGGTTTGTATGCGAGGATTTTCCGAAGGAAAATCAGACGTAACAAACACAAAACGACCTTTGATTAAGCACTAAGCCGCAATTATTTTTATACGTTGTTAGCAAACGTTATTTACTCGGTTTTGGTTGATTTTGAGCTCTAATCTTATCGGTTAATTCATCTGTCGAAAGAATCTTTTTTGTCTTTTTCAATTCAATTCCGAGCCAAACCACAGAGCCCAATGTACAAAACATAAAAAATCCTCCCCAATATTCTTTTGGAATTGAAAGGAAAGATTTGAATTCAGTTGTACAAAGTGCTAATATTAATGTTATTAATAAAACTAATGGTGTCCAAAAGTTACTTTTTTTATTAATCAGTTCCTTATTTTCAAGTAGGATGACTTTAAGTTTATCTTCCGTAATTCGTATGACATTCGATTGCGTATTATCATAGAATTGGTCAACCATTGGATTGTCAGTCGAAATTACTTGTGGTGTTGCTTTTCCAGTCATAATTATTCCTGTTTATCTTTATTCAACATTCCAATCGCACCTAAAGCGTGATAAGATAAATTTCCGCAATTATTACAAGCAATTACTGCGCACGGAATAGATGGTCCTCCAATTACCATATTCCCATTAATTTCTTCACTTAAAGGTAAATTTACAAAACCGTCTAAAACACTAAATTTCGATTGCCCACATCTTCCGCAAGGCAAAATTGCTTTTTTTTCGTTAAGTTTTTCAGCAATTTCATTCTTAATTTCTTGATTTATTTTCATATGTTCTTGATGTTGTTTTTAATGTTTGCTAACGGTTCGTGTAAGGTAAGTACGGGTTTGTATGCGGGGATTTTCCGTAGGAAAATCCGAAGCAAGCAAACACAAACTGCCTTTAGGTTAAGCCATAAAAGTAGTATTTATTTTACACATTGTTAGCCCACGTTATTTTATTTTTCTCCATATGGTTTTGCAGCTCCGCAGAGTTTTGTTTTACGTGCTACTATTGATTTTATCTTTTGTGCGTTACGATTTGCCGTTTGCTATATAAATCCGTCGTAAGAGTTGCGTTTTTCTAAGGTCAGAAAATGCTTGAGTAATCATTTTTTAATCTTTTACGCATACAGTTTTGCCGCAACGTAAAAGAGTCCGTCGCAACAGTGTCGCGTTGTGTTTTATCCGAAATAGGTTGAGTGAGCACATGAGAAGTGTTGTTTTTTTATTTTTAAACCACTTTTAAGCAACTTTAGAATTTTTTTTCGAGCCGAGTAGGCATGTGGGCTAACGTTGATGTGTATGGTTAGTTGCGTGTTAAGCAACTAATTTAGTAAACTTAAACGTACCAGAGAAAATTCCGAAGGAATTTTCCAAATAAGCACTTGCCAAAGCAATTAATTATACACCGTGTTGTGTGTAGTTTTTATTTTTCAATTTCTTTTATAGGATTCGTCATTAGCCCAACAATTTTAGAAACTACATACTTGGCAACTACTGTTCCACCTTCGTGACCATTACCTTTCATTCCTATTTTAATTTTATCTTTGTGGTATTTTCTTAATGCATCATTAATAATCCACATTTTAGCTTTTCCTGAAGTTGGAACAGGACTATTTTTTTGAGTAATGACTTGTCCATTCTCATCCATAAATTCAGGCCAAATCATAAAAAGCTGGTCTTTATGTTTCCCATTATATTCTTACCAAAAATCCCAACGAATTCCTTGATAAGGAAGTGTTTTTCTGCCACCTTCTGATTGCGTTAAAATGCGATATTCTACCTCAAAATCGTGAGAGTATCCAATTTGTTTATCGTAAGGTTTATGATTTTCCATTTATTCGAATTCAGTTTTATGGAATACTAATAGTTTGTCTGTAAAAAAATTGATTTCTTTTTTCTCTTTTAGTTTAAAGTCAATTAATATAATCAGTCCAAAAATAACAACTACAATTGGTAAAATCCAATTTCCTTTAATCAACGAAATTATTGAAATCAAAATTCCGAGTGTGAGTAAAAATTTTACTGCAATATTCAATGGTGATTTAAAGTCAAATTTCAAATCGTAATTTTTTCCGTCATTTGAAATTCCGATTATTCTATGGTTGTTAGGAAAACGATTCCGCATTAATTCGAACTTTTTAGTTCCGACATAACCATTGTAAAATCCGTTCACAATTAGGTTGTTCAGAATCTTTAAATTTTTATCACTTTTGGTTATCGTTTGTCTCATTTCTCAAATTACACACAACGGTTTGTGTAAGGGTAGTTGCGTTGATAAGCCACTAAAATAGTAAACAAAACCGAACCGGAGGAAAAATCCGCAGGATTTTTCCGAGAAGCACAGCCCAAGCAATTACTTTTACACCTTGTTGTGTACAGTGCTTTATTTATTTTTTGCGGTTTGCTTTGCCGTTTAGAAGGTCAGTCGTTCGCAACTTTTCGTTTTGCGTTAATCAGCAGTTTTAGAGTAATATTTTTATCCGCAATAGGAGTAGAGCAGTAGTCCGCGCAACAGTTGCCCACCGTTTTGTATATCCGTTTATAATCCGCTTTTTTATCCGCAAAAATCCGTTTAGTTGCGCACCTTATTACGTTTTACTTGCGTTAGAATTTATTGGACTTAAACCACTAAAATTTAATTATTTTTATTTTTTTTCCGGCCGAGTGAGGCATTGTACACAACGTTAAGTGTAAGGATAGTTGCGTGATTAAGCCTCTAAAATAGTAAATATTAACGAACCGGAGGAAAATCCGCTAGGATTTTCCGAGTAAGATAGAACCAAGCAATTATTTTTACACACTGTTGTGTACAGTGCTTTATATTTTTCATTCCATTTATCACACCGAGTGTTATCCGTTGTCAATATTGCTTTTTGCTTTAAACAGCACTTTTAGAGTCATGTTTTTATACGTAATAGGAGCAGAGCGGTAGTCCGTTACAGTTGCGCATTTAAGTTGTCAGAAAGCGATTGAGTGGTAGATCCGTTGCGTATTGCTCCGTTTTGCTATTTAATCCGTTTACAAACCGTTATTTTGCGTAATAATTACGTGTTAATTTTTTTGATAAAAATTAATGCTTTAGAGTATTAGTTTTAGCGAATTTGGTTTTTTTTTGAGCCGAGTGAGCCATTGTACACAACTGTTTGTGTAAGGGTAGTTGCGTTGATAAGCCACTAAAATAGTAAACAAAACCGAACCGGAGGAAAAATCCGCAGGATTTTTCCGAGAAGCACAGCCCAAGCAATTACTTTTACACCTTGTTGTGTACAGTGCTTTATTTATTTTTTGCGGTTTGCTTTGCCGTTTAGAAGGTCAGTCGTTCGCAACGTTGCGTTTTGCGTTAATCAGCAGTTTTAGAGGACTATTTTTATCCGCAATAGGAGTAGAGCATAAGTCCGCGCAACAGTTGCACACCGATTTGTATATCCTTTTATAATCCGCTTTTTTATCCATAAAAACACGTTTAGTTGCGCACCTAATTACGTTTTACTTGGGTTAGAATTTATTGGACTTAAACCACTAAAATTTAATTATTTTTATTTTTTTTTCCGGCCGAGTGAGGCATTGTACACAACGGTTCGTGTAAGGTAAGTACGGGTTAGTGTGCGGGGATTTTCCGTAGGAAAATCCGAAGCAAGCTAACACGAACAGCCTTTGGGTTAAGCCATAAAAGTAGTATTTATTTTACACATTGTTAGCCCACGTTATTTTATTTTTCTCCGGATGGCTTTCCAGCTCCGCAAAGTTTTGTTTTATGTACTTATCGATTTTAAGTTTTGTGAGTTACGATTTGCCGTTTGCTATATCAATCCGCCGTATGAGTTGCGTTTTGCTATGGTCAGAAAACGCTTGAGTAATCCTTTTTTAATCTTTTACACATATAGTTTTGCAGCAATGTAAATCAGTCCGTCGCAAGAGTGTCGTGTTGTGCTTTTATCCGAAATCGGTTGAGTAAGTAGGAGAGAAGCGTTGTTTTTTACTTTTAAGCAACTTTAGGATTTTTTTTCGAGCAGAGTGGGCATGTGGGCTAACGGTTCGTGTAAGGTAAGTACGGGTTAGTGTGCGGGGATTTTCCGTAGGAAAATCCGAAGCAAGCTAACACGAACAACCTTTAGGTTAAGCCATAAAAGTAGTATTTATTTTACACATTGTTAGCCCACGTTATTTTATTTTTCTCCATATGGCTTTGCAGCTCCGCAGAGTTTTGTTTTACGTGCTACTATTGATTTTATCTTTTGTGCGTTACGATTTGCCGTTTGCTATATAAATCCGCCGCAAGAGTTGCGTTTTACTGATGTCAGAAAAGGATTGAGTATGATATTTTATTTCACATACAGTTTTGCCGAAACGTTAAAGAGTCCGTCTCAACAGTGTCGCGTTGTGTTTTATCCGAAATAGGTTGAGTGAGCAGGTGAGAAGCGTTGTTTTTTTTATTTTTAAATCACTTTTAAGCAACTTTAGAATTTTTTTTCGAGCCGAGTGGGCATGTGGGCTAACGGTCTAGTATAAGAATAGTAGCGGATTTTGACGCACTAACTTTTCTGTTAAACACAGACCTTTTTATATTTACTTTCTTTTGTTTAAACGATTAAACCGCTATTATTTTTATACCGTGTTAGCTGCTGTTATATTATTTTTTCCACAATAATTCCTGTTAAAACAACCACTATCATAAAAGTTATCATTCCTAAAAAATAGCTCAAGATACCTTTCAAGTAATTCAATTTCTTTTTACCATCAAAAAACTGTCCTATTGCCCAAGCTGTATAAATTATGGCAATGTTGGCTCCATACTGCAAAACAGGATAATCAATAATCCCTTCAACAATACCGAACAATGCAAATATTAACATTGAAATTCCCATTGTGAAGCAGAGTAAAATGAATATCTCATAGTGATTATACTTGTATTTTCTAAAAAATAGTTTAATCCATATTGTTATGAAAACAGCCATTAAAATATTGGCATACCCATAATTTTTTGAAATCCAATTGAATATTTTTCCGATAATTCTATCATTCCAATGATCAAAATTCATATTTATATAACCGTCCTCAAATTCCAAGAACTGTTGAGCGATTGTATATATCACTGAACAGACTATTAAAAAAAGTATTGGTTTGACTAGTCTTTTTCTGTCTTCAAGAATAAATTCTTTAACAGCTTTACCAGGTCTCAATATTAATTCCTTAACGGTATAAAGTATTCCTTTGTCAAAGTTTAAAACACTTCCTATTTCGGTTGCAATGTATTTTCCGTCAATTCGTTTAAGTGAATTTGGATTACCACAAATCGGGCAATAATTTTGAGTTATTTCAATATTACATTTTTTACACAAACGCACAATTCTTATTTTAAATTACGTTCTTTTAAAAGGCTATCAATTTCGGATTTCTTGTATTCGTTCTTGTTTGACAATTTATAAACTGCATACAAAAGAATTATGCCAAAAAAGTAACTAAAGTTACCTGCTGTAATGCTGTAAATTAAAATACCTATCAAAACTCCAATTAAGGTTGCATCAATAATCTGGGTAGTTTTAATTTTTTTAGATTCCTTCAATAAATCCTCGTCAGTTAATTTGTTTAATTCTTTTTTGTTCATTCGTATTTCGGTTGTTCTAATTGCAGCTAACGTTAAGTGTAAGGATAGTTGCGTGATTAAGCCACTAAAATAGTAAATATTAACGAACGAGGAGGAAAATCCGCTAGGATTTTCCGAGTAAGATAGAACCAAGCAATTATATTTACACACTGTTGTGTACAGTGCTTTATATTTTTTATTCCATTTATCACACCGAGTGGTATCCGTTGTCAATATTGCTTTTTGCTTTAAACAGCACTTTTAGAGTCATGTTTTTATACGTAATAGGAGCAGAGCTGTAGTCCGTTACAGTTGCGCATTTAAGTTGTCAGAAAGCGATTGAGTGGTAGTTCCGTTGCGTATTGCTCCGTTTTGCTATTTAATCCGTTTACAAACCGTTATTTTGCGTAATAATTACGTGTTAATTTTTTTGATAAAAATTAATGCTTTAGAGTATTAGTTTTAGCGAATTTGGTTTTTTTTTGAGCCGAGTGAGCCATTGTACACAACGTTACGTGTAAGGATAGTTGCGTTTATAAGCCACTAAAATAGTAAAAATGGAACGAACCGGAGGAAAATCCGCAGGATTTTCCGAGTAAGAGAAAACCAAGCAATTATATTTACACATTGTTACCACACGTATTTATTCAGTTTTTTGTTCAGTTAAATATTCAAAACTCTGTTCAAAATATTTATTCATTGATTTATTTAAGTATTGACTGTAATTAGTTTTTTCACTCCTTTCTTTAGATAACCAAGCCATAGTATAAGCTATTATCTGTTCGGGTAAATAGCCTTGACTACTCGATTGCCAACCAAATCCGCCATTCGTATTAAATGACGAAAAACTAAATCGCGAATTGCCAATAAAAATTCCGAATCCATAAGTTATTGCTGTAAAGTCAGTCAAAAATTCGTCATTTTCTTCTATTCGGTTTTCTCCCAATAAAATTTGGTGCGACAATTCGTGTGAAATCGTTGCTATTAATGAAATAGGGTTTTTTAATTGTCCTCTTTCGATTGATATTATCGTTTCGTTTTCCGTTTGCTGATAAGTTCCACTTGCACTATCCCAACTTCCATCTATATCTGCTGGTGTCGTTAATATTGTTCCGTCCGCCATTTCAACTGGTTGGTCTGAGAAGAATTCGAGTTTTATTTCAGTATCTCGAATATTCATTAGTTCCATTGTCCGTTTGAGTATGAATTCTGCATCTTTTTCAGTTCCGTCAAAAGTTCTATCGTAGAAATCTTTTGTTGGTGTTACAGTTCGGATTTCCATAAAATGCTCTTCTCCAAATTCAGTTCGCAACCAATTCAGGTCTTCGTCAACCCAAACTTTGTCTTCTTTGGTAATCGGTAATTTTTTCTTTTTATTCCGAACATTATTATTGGTCATATGTGTGGTAACGGTTTCGTATAACCGTCAGTTACGGGTTAAATTAGCGATTATTTACGGTTTAGCACTGACTTTAGCAATTCCGAGTGGATTTGGACGTAGTCGAATCCGCCGTAATTGCGGTTATACATTGTTGGCAACTGGCTTTTACTTTTTCAAATTCAGTTTGTTTAATCGTTCCAAAAATCAGTTTATCTCCATTGAGAATAAATCTTGAAGGTTTTATTTCCTCAATTTGATTCCAAAAACGCTTTGTGTCCGCCAATTCCAATTCATTCCGAGATTCGTTTAAGTCGGTTGAAAATCCACCATAATTGACAAAAATTTCCATTGCTTTAAACCTTTGCTTTTTCTCAAAAATTAGCCATTGATCATAAATGTCAAACAATGATTTTTGAGATAATTCAAATTCTGTCATTTCATCGAAATAAGCAATTTCATTTTCATAAGTCCAGCCCCTTTTCAATTCAGATTCGGTCGGCAGGAAAGAGTCGCTGTCGAATGAAACTATTGAAAGATATTTATCGATAATAAGTTCAGGAAATTTAGAAATCAGTGAATTCATATCGTACTTTTCGGATAATATTTCAATCCAATAGTAATCTTTATATGTTCCGGAGTTTATCATTTTCAGCTTGTTGCCAACGGTCTCGTGTATGAGTAGTAGCGGATTTTTACTCACAAACCTTTCGGTTTTATACTGACCTTTGCTCTATATTTAATCTTTCGTTTTATCACTTAAACCGCTATTACTTATACACATTGTTGGCGTGTCGTTTTATTCAATTTTTGCCCATCCTGGAAGTTCTTTAGCTTGCATTATCCAAGAGCGGATTTGTTTTTCATCAAATTCCGATTCGTTTTTAATATCTATTCTTCTCGCTTTGTATTCCGAGTTCCGATTCCAAGGTCCTGACATTTTTGTTACTGGCGGTTCAGGGTCCAAAAGTGTTCCTGCAATGAAACCAAGAGCAAATTCATTCTTAAATGACCACATTGCAATTATCCAACCTTTGTCAGTTAGTCCATAGAAAGGTACTCCAAGTGGTTGTGATGGTTTATGCCATTTAGTAGTAAACTGAATTTCTCGGAATTAGCTCTTTTATTAAAGTATCCACTTTTTGTGCCATTGCACCGTGTTCAGGCTTAATTCCGTCAATCCAATTTTTTACGCTTTCCGATTTCATTTCTTTTTATTCCGATTCTACATATTTTTTAAAATTTCCGAGTATTGCTTGCCATCCTGCACGTTGTTGTTCGTCCGTGTTTATTCCCTCCGCATCAAAGGTTTCGTTGACTTCAATTTCATTTCCGTTTTGCGTGAATTCAATGTCGACTTTTCTTCCGTCTGACATTTTGTATGAAATCAGTTCTTTGTCTACTATTTGGTCATAGGTTCCTGTAAAGTCAAATCCAATACTTCCGTCTTTCGCTTCCATTCGCCAAGAGAAATTTCCATTTGGTTTTAGGTCATTTTCAGCGTTTGGGCAACACCATTCGTCTGTTGCGAAATTCCAATTCGTGATGTGTTCGGGTTTTGTCCAATATTCCCAAACTTTATCAATGTTAGATTTAACAGAAGTTTTTACAGTTATTCTTTCCATTTCCATTGTTTTTTTGAGTTCTGCTTAAATGCACGCCAACGTTACGTGTAAGGATAGTTGCGTTGATAAGCCACTAAAATAGTAAAAATGGAACGAACTGGAGGAAAATCCGTTAGGATTTTCCGAGTAATAGAGAACCAAGCAATTATTTTTACACATTGTTATGCACAGGTCTTTATTTTTGTAATCATTACTTCCCGTGGATTCTTCCATTTAAAAACTTCGGTTGGCGTGAAATTTAATCTTTTGGCTATATCGCGGAAAGGCATATTTTCAAATGTTCCATATTCATATTTCCAATATTCAATATTTTCAAGATAATAATTTTGAGTTCCAATTGTTTTGCGATCACCATCAGTCGGCAAAATATTTATTTCTCCAATATATCTCTTCAATTCTTTAAAATCTAAGATTATATTTTCGTAAATAAATTGGCTGTATAGGTTATCCAGGAATACATTTTGAAAATTTTTAATGTCAGAAGCTTTGAGATCCGGAATTATAAGAGAAAATTTAGTTTCAGCGTTTACAATTAGCCAACACTTTTTTCGGTTGACATAGAAAACAGTCCCATTCCATTTTCCGAGTTTTGAGATCGATTCTATAGTTGGTTGGCTTACATACTTTGACACAAGTTTTTCAAGTTTTTTTGATATGTAAATTGGTGTTGTCATTCACTTGTGCATAACGGTCTCGTGTATGAGTAGTAGCGGATTTTTACTCACAAACCTTTCGGTTTTATACTGACCTTTGCTCTATATTTAATCTTTCGTTTTATCACTTAAACCGCTATTACTTATACACATTGTTGGCGTGTCGTTTTATTCAATTTTTGCCCATCCTGGAAGTTCTTTAGCTTGCATTATCCAAGAGCGGATTTGTTTTTCATCAAATTCCGATTCGTTTTTAATATCTATTCTTCTCGCTTTGTATTCCGAGTTCCGATTCCAAGGTCCTGACATTTTTGTTACTGGCGGTTCAGGGTCCAAAAGTGTTCCTGCAATGAAACCAAGAGCAAATTCATTCTTAAATGACCACATTGCAATTATCCAACCTTTGTCAGTTAGTCCATAGAAAGGTACTCCAAGTGGTTGTGATGGTTTATGCCATTTAGTAGTAAACTGAATTTCACGGAATTAGCTCTTTTATTAAAGTATCCACTTTTTGTGCCATTGCACCGTGTTCAGGCTTAATTCCGTCAATCCAATTTTTTACGCTTTCCGATTTCATTTCTTTTTATTCCGATTCTACATATTTTTTAAAATTTCCGAGTATTGCTTGCCATCCTGCACGTTGTTGTTCGTCCGTGTTTATTCCCTCCGCATCAAAGGTTTCGTTGACTTCAATTTCATTTCCGTTTTGCGTGAATTCAATGTCGACTTTTCTTCCGTCTGACATTTTGTATGAAATCAGTTCTTTGTCTACTATTTGGTCATAGGTTCCTGTAAAGTCAAATCCAATACTTCCGTCTTTCGCTTCCATTCGCCAAGAGAAATTTCCATTTGGTTTTAGGTCATTTTCAGCGTTTGGGCAACACCATTCGTCTGTTGCGAAATTCCAATTCGTGATGTGTTCGGGTTTTGTCCAATATTCCCAAACTTTATCAATGTTAGATTTAACAGAAGTTTTTACAGTTATTCTTTCCATTTCCATTGTTTTTTTGAGTTCTGCTTAAATGCACGCCAACGGTCTCGGCTATGAGTAGTTGCGTGGGTTGGCACTTAACTTTGCAAGTACACGCCAAACTGAAAATCCGCGAGGATTTTCAGAAGTAGGCGAGAACAAGCAATTACTTATAGCCATTGTTGGCATTTCGTTATTTTTATATTCCGCTTGTTTCAACTATTTTGTTATTGTCGTCAAATACAAAACGAACTTTACTGTTTATTGATTTATACTGTTGTTTTTTCAGGTCATAAAATCTAAAGTTTGTATTTAATATGTATGTGTTAGCACTTACTTTTGAAATACTCTTAACTATATTTTGAGCGTTTATTGTATGTTTCCAGGCATTTCTGTATTGATTTTCGATTTCAGTTTTACTTGGATTATATATATTCCAATACCTTTTAGTATCATTTGAATAGTAGGACAAGATATTTTCTATATTTCGATTTTCTTCTGCAATTAGGAAGTCATTTATGATTTTATTTATTCCGGAAGAGTTAGATTTCCTTAAATAAAAATCTATTTCTTCCTCATTTATTGCTTTTACATAGGAAGCAAAAAACACTCCAGTTAAACTTGAACCACCATCTCGGTCTCCCTTCTTCAAACGCGAATTTAATTCTTCTCCCAGCTTTAATGAGTTCTTTAAATTGTCTTTCACAAGCACGACACATATCAATTCCATATCCATTATCGAGATTTATTGTAATTCGTCTTCCATTTAATGAGCCAACACTCTTTTCCCATTCTTTACCTGTTTTAATAACTTCTACAATAAAATTACTTACTTGTCCATTTGATATTTCAGAGTCAGTAATTACACCATACATAAAATCGTATTCACTATTTATTCCGTTATAAAATGCTACATTTTCTTCATTATTTAGCATTTCCATTGTGTATTCTCCGAATGAATTTGGATTGTCTTTCAAAGGTGGTGGAATTGCAGAACGATAGTCTAATTTATATGCTTCATTCCAACCATTTGAAATAGCTTTAATCCTTCTGCTTTTTGATGGATGGCTTTCGGTATCATAATTAGAACCAATCGTTGAAATAGCTTTTGTCGCTTGTTCCAAAGAAGCTCCCATTTTATAAAGTACGAATCCAGTAAAATTTATCTGCTTCAAGTTCCGCTGTGTGATTATCAGTCATTTGATTTAAAGTATGACCTGATAGGTGATGTCCAATTTCGTGTGCTAATATTGAAATTGAGCTCCAAAATGAAGCAGTCTGATTATTTGCAAGGTCTAAGAGCTTTGAGTCATATAAAATATATCTCTCGTCATTAATTATTGTTGCGACAGCATTGTTTATGTTAGCTCGATAAATTTTAAAGTTAAGAGGCAACCCTGAAAAACTCGTAATACTTTTTAATTCGTCAAGTTCTTTTTCGTTAGGAAAAAATATTTCGATTTCATCTTCATTTGCAGAATTATTAAAATTGCAACCATTTTCTAATTTTGATATTTTTCCGAGTCGTTAAAACTTTTCGGTTGCTCAACATTTACTTCGGATGATTTATTTTCTTTTGATTTTTCCTTGCAACTTACTAGAAAAAGAAAAACAAAAATTAATAATAAAAATATGTTCTTCATTTGGTCGATTAGTTTCTGTAATGAATGCCAACGTTGTTGTATAAGATTAGTTGCGTGGTTAAGCACCTAATTTAGCAAATACAAACCGAATAGAAAATCCGCGAGGATTTTCGTAAGCAGGCTCGTACCAAGCAATTAATTTTATACGGTGTTGTGGTTAGTTTTTTTTCTTATTATAGATGTCAAAATTAATGCTATTCCGATGTAACAAATCCAATTTCTAATTCTTTGATGAACAAACATTATTGGCATTCCGTCACTTGAGTAGTCTTCATATGCCTCGTAAAATAACCCAAAATAAATTAATGTCGGCAACAATAATAAAAATCCGATTAATGTTAAATTTTTTGATTTTATTGTGTCGGGTATAATGTCTCTCAAAATAAATATTATTGGTAAAGTCAAATAAGTCACGACAATATAGTCCACATAACCAACAAAAGTGAACCATTTTAAAAATACATTTAGATAAATCAGAAATAGAATCAAAATTCCGATTTTAATTCCACTCAAGATTTTTTCTGAAATCTGAAATCTATCATTTAAAATCTCTTTTAAGGTCAAAATAAGAAGTCCGATTATAGACAAAAGAGAAGTTGCAAAATTCAATTTTGTTCCTAAAAAATGAAAGGGTTTTGGATTTATAATTAAATCAAGAAAACCTAAAATTGATATCACAAAAATCAGGATTTTAATATATTTTTTTGTCTTTTGCATTCAGTTTTTAATTAACCACAACGTCTCCGGCTATGAGTAGTTGCGTGGTTTAGTACTTAACTTTGCAACTACGCACCAATCTGAAAATCCGTGAGGATTTTCAGAAGTAGGCGAGAACAAGCAATTACTTATAGCCATTGTTAGCTTTAGTTATTTTATTCTGTCTTTTATAAACCCAAGTTCTTCAGGGTATTTCTTAAAGGATTTTACCATATCCTTACCTTCTTTGAATTTTTTGTAAGAAACATTTATTGAGTCAATAGATTCCCATTCTTTCCTTATCAATTCAAGTTTTTTATTTCTTGTTTTTTTATCCAATTCTGAAGTTAAAATATATTCCAGTTGATGACGAACTTTTTCATGATGCTGTCCAGTATTCTTATGAACAACTGCCTTTTCATTTGGGCGAACAAAAGTTTGATATCCTGTAAATAAGGCAACAAATGAAGTTAGAAAAGCAATGTAAAATCCATGATTTGTATACCAATGAATACCAAAGTCATGAGTTATTGTATCCCATGGAAATCTAAAAGAAAATGCGATAAGTAAGGAGATTATGAATGCGGGATAACCAATCCATAAATGTCGGTTTGACCATTTTATTGATTCATATCTATGTGCATATTCTAATTGATGAACTTTCCTCATCCAGTCCAAAATCATAAGTCTTTGACTTGCGCCTAAATTATTGATCTTTGAGTCAAGTTTTTCTAATAGATAAGTTGGGTCAATTTGGGTTTTTCTATTGATTTTAGAATTTTCAATTTCGCTAGGTCCTACGACAAAAGATTTTGGAACATTTCCATCTTTTGCCGTAAAAGAAAATATTGAGGCACTCAAACCATCTTCACTTAATGTACCGAGACTTATGGTAATCGCCTGCATTGATTTCATAAGAACTAAAAGGGAAATATTGTTCTTTAGAAATTTTCTTTATTTCTACGTTGGTTTTAGTATTTACTGCATTAGAGGTGTGCTTATTTACTTTACGAACAGTTTTGTTATATTTTATCTCAAATAGAGAATTTTCTTTTTTATGTGATGTTGTGTTAACTGAATATCTTTCATTTAATATAGAACCAGCTAAAATCCAACTACGCGCATGAAAGGCATGTGAGTGAATACTGAATTTTTTTCTATTGTCAGTTGAGATATGCTGATTTAAACTGTCGTCCCAAATATGAAGCCTAATAAATTCAAATTCTGCCATGTCTTTTAGATATCTATATAAAGGAATAGATAGAAAGCCTTGAGAACCAACTGAAGAAATTATACTACCATCAGGTAAGTTTGAAATAGAAAGGTATAGAAGGTTCCAAACTTCTTTAATATCAAATTGAATATTCTGTTCTTTTGCATTTTGTATTTTAGATATAGCTATTAATCTATTACAGACAGATTTTAAATATAAATTTTTAGTAGCTTTTTGGAAAATTTTTAATTGATTTTCATTTATCCCTTGAAAATCAAAAGTGTTTTCTCGGAAAATCTGAAATCGATGGAAGAAAAACACTTACTGATTCTGCGTAACAAGAGTTAACGGAATCTAGTAGTTTTTCAAAGTCAAAGGAATTTTTCGTCATATTGGTTAATTAAAGCTAACGTGATTGTATATGGTTTGTTGCGTGTTTCAAGCAACTAATTTAGTAAATAATAACCGACCAAGAAAGTCCGCGAGGACTTTCGTAAGTAGGCGAGAAGCCAGCAATAAATTATATACGGTGTTACCTGCAGTTTTTTATTTTTCTTGTTTCCAAATGTTAGTTATAAACTCTATTGAATTTGGATTAAATATGCTTGCTGTTCCATTTGGAATTTCTCCGGTTTCTTTATATCTATCCTCGTGTTCTTTTGATCTGAAATTATACGCTGAATAATCGAAATTCTGTTTTAGATTATTCTCTCTTATTATTCTCCAAACTTCGTTACGAGTACATTCAGGACAAATTTCTTTAACTTTGTCAGCGACTTGTATCGATGTTAAAGGGTAACGTTTAATTAAATTTTCTTTAACCTTACGAACGACATCTACTTGGTCAATTGGTGTTATGTCTCCAACTAATTGAAGAGTTTTCGCTCCTTTTTTCTCAGTAAATTCTCCTTCTTTAATGAATGTTAATTTCTTCGCTAATCGTTCATCTATTACCATTAATTGATTATTTCCTTTTTCAATTAATGCTTTTTCTGTGTCTAATATTGCAGCATTTTGTGGTCCTGCTTTTCCGATTTTAGTTACTAAATCCATCCAAGAATTATTGTTTTTTTCAATTCTATGATTAATGATAGATTCAAGTTCGGAAATCTTATTTTTTGTGTTCTACCACCATATCTAAAATAAATTTCTCCATTTTTTATATGGTTATCTTTCCCTTCATCTTTTTTTGCAATTATGGGTTTTACATTTGCTTCAGTAATTTTAAATACCCCAAAATTTAAATTATTAATTTCCATTAATTCTTGTTCCCATTCAATATGTCCCGAAAAAATATCAAGTAAATAACCACTAATTTTTTCGGGTCAATTTTTTCAAATTGATTTTCTGATTGGTCAGAAAGTCCTGTTGCTTTTCTTGGACTATCAGTAATCCCAAAAATCAGATAACCACCTTTATTATTAGAAAAGGCAGAGAAGTCTTTGAAATAATCCGCTAAACCAGCAAAATTAAACTGTTCTTTAAATTCAACAGTTTGACCTTCTCGATGATACAGATTTCCATTTGCTTTAATTCTCAATAATTCAACAATTTCTTCTCTGTCTATCATTTTTTTTAAATTGCAGGTAACGTCTCCGGCTATGAGTAGTTGCGTGGTTTAGTACTTAACTTTGCAACTACGCACCAATCTGAAAATCCGTGAGGATTTTCAGAAGTAGGCGAGAACAAGCAATTACTTATAGCCATTGTTAGCTTTAGTTATTTTATTCTGTCTTTTATAAACCCAAGTTCTTCAGGGTATTTCTTAAAGGATTTTACCATATCCTTACCTTCTTTGAATTTTTTGTAAGAAACATTTATTGAGTCAATAGATTCCCATTCTTTCCTTATCAATTCAAGTTTTTTATTTCTTGTTTTTTTATCCAATTCTGAAGTTAAAATATATTCCAGTTGATGACGAACTTTTTCATGATGCTGTCCAGTATTCTTATGAACAACTGCCTTTTCATTTGGGCGAACAAAAGTTTGATATCCTGTAAATAAGGCAACAAATGAAGTTAGAAAAGCAATGTAAAATCCATGATTTGTATACCAATGAATACCAAAGTCATGAGTTATTGTATCCCATGGAAATCTAAAAGAAAATGCGATAAGTAAGGAGATTATGAATGCGGGATAACCAATCCATAAATGTCGGTTTGACCATTTTATTGATTCATATCTATGTGCATATTCTAATTGATGAACTTTCCTCATCCAGTCCAAAATCATAAGTCTTTGACTTGCGCCTAAATTATTGATCTTTGAGTCAAGTTTTTCTAATAGATAAGTTGGGTCAATTTGGGTTTTTCTATTGATTTTAGAATTTTCAATTTCGCTAGGTCCTACGACAAAAGATTTTGGAACATTTCCATCTTTTGCCGTAAAAGAAAATATTGAGGCACTCAAACCATCTTCACTTAATGTACGAGACTTATGGTAATCGCCTGCATTGATTTCATAAGAACTAAAAGGGAAATATTGTTCTTTAGAAATTTTCTTTATTTCTACGTTGGTTTTAGTATTTACTGCATTAGAGGTGTGCTTATTTACTTTACGAACAGTTTTGTTATATTTTATCTCAAATAGAGAATTTTCTTTTTTATGTGATGTTGTGTTAACTGAATATCTTTCATTTAATATAGAACCAGCTAAAATCCAACTACGCGCATGAAAGGCATGTGAGTGAATACTGAATTTTTTTCTATTGTCAGTTGAGATATGCTGATTTAAACTGTCGTCCCAAATATGAAGCCTAATAAATTCAAATTCTGCCATGTCTTTTAGATATCTATATAAAGGAATAGATAGAAAGCCTTGAGAACCAACTGAAGAAATTATACTACCATCAGGTAAGTTTGAAATAGAAAGGTATAGAAGGTTCCAAACTTCTTTAATATCAAATTGAATATTCTGTTCTTTTGCATTTTGTATTTTAGATATAGCTATTAATCTATTACAGACAGATTTTAAATATAAATTTTTAGTAGCTTTTTGGAAAATTTTTAATTGATTTTCATTTATCCCTTGAAAATCAAAAGTGTTTTCTCGGAAAATCTGAAATCGATGGAAGAAAAACACTTACTGATTCTGCGTAACAAGAGTTAACGGAATCTAGTAGTTTTTCAAAGTCAAAGGAATTTTTCGTCATATTGGTTAATTAAAGCTAACGTTGATGTGTATGGTTAGTTGCATGTTAAGCAACTAATTTAGTAAACTTAAACGTATTTGATAAAATTCCGAAGGAATTTTCCAAATAGGCAATTGCCAAAGCAATTAATTATACACCGTGTTGTGTGCAGTTTTTATTCAGCTATTCTTTTCTTCAAATCCATTCTTTCGTGCAATATTCTCGTTATTTCAACATAATTTTCGTTCAAAGTTCTGTAGAATATTATATGTCGATTTGCACTCATTCCGTGAAGTTGCTTTGATATTCCATCGTAGAATTTCCCTATGTCTCGGGTTTTCGGCAATTTCTTGGCAATTAGAAATCAGTTCTGCGTAATATTTGTCAGCTTGTTTTTCCGACCAAACTTCAAAAGTGTAATCCCAAATTTTTGATAAATCCTCAACAGCTTTATTGGTTAACTTATATTCAGCCATTCGAGTGCTTTTTCGCTTTTAAAGATTCAAGATGTTTTTTTGGGTCAAAGTCGTGAGCTATTCCGCTGTCAATTCCTTCTTGAATTGCCTTTTTTAATGCAATGACTTTACTTTCTTCCTCTTCTAAAAGTCTTAATCCTGCACGAATAACTTCGCTAACGTTTTTAAATCTTCCTTCGCTTATGCTACTTTTCACAAATTGGTCGAAATAATTTCCGAGTGATATTGATGTGTTTTTATTCATTTGAGTACTAATTTACATCAAATATACCAAAAATTGGTATAATCACCAAATTTCTCAAATTGCACACAACGGCTCTTGTATGGTGCGTTTGCATCCCGAAGGGTGCATATGCATTATACAAATTGTTATGTGCTGATTTTTTTGTAACTAAACCTAACCTTTTTAGTTAATATATTCTTTTCGAAAGTTTTTTCTTCGATTAGGTTATTTTCATTATCGTATTTATATTCAATATGCTTATTTGATTTTATAAACAATCTTTTAATTAAATTATTTTTATCATCATATTCATACGAAACTGTTAAATCTTTATTACCATTCTTAATATTATAAACTTTTGACTTATTTCCTTTCTTGTCATATTCATATTCTGATAAACGAATTAATTTACCGTTAGGATTGAAAGACTTTATTTTTGAATATTTACCGTCTTTATTGTAATAGTACTTACTACTTCTAAAATAGTCTTCGCTGTTTTTTCGTTTGTTATGAAGTTCAGTATTTAAGTTCTTTTTGTTATACGTCCGTTTTTGATGAATTAACAAAGTTCCATCTCGCTTATGTTGGAAGTTATCTGTTCTATTGCCATTCTCGTCGTATTTATATGTAAGAATAGTTGAAATTTCTCCAAATTTATAACCTGTTTGTTTTTCCATTAACCCTTTTGAATTGTGTTCAATGGTATAGCTATATCTTATTTCACCTTTTTCATTAAATCGTAAATCTTTAATATGCTTTCCGTTTTTATTATAGAAATCTTGATCAATCAAAATGCTATCATTTGTCTCTAAATTAAATTCATAAGTCAGTTTTTCACCAATCCGGTTTTTAACTCTAAGACTTTCTTCTTTTTCGGATTCGTTTTGTCCGAATAATTGGATTGAAACAAATATTATAAAAAGTATAGTAAGCTTTATTTTCATAGTTTTTTTATTTGCACATAACGGTTCGTGTATGATAAGTTGCGTAGTTTGAGTGCGGGGATTTTCCGTAGGAAAATCAGAAGCAAGCAAACAAGCAACTACCATTGTGCTAGCCCAAATTAGCAATTTTTTATACACCTTGTTAGCCCACGTTATTTTATTTCATCACAGTTGGAACTCCAGTTTCGCAAAGTATTGTTTTAAAGATAGCTATTGATTTTATATTTTGAAGGTTAAGATATGCCGTTTATAATAGCAATCCGTCGTAAGAGTTGCGTTTTGCTAAGGTCAGAAAACGCTTGAGTAATCATTTTTTAATCTTTTACGCATACAGTTTTGCCGCAACGTAAATCAGTCCGTCGCAACAGTGTCGCGTTGTGTTTTATCCGAAATAGGTTGAGTGAGCAGGTGAGAAGTGTTGTTTTTTTACTTTTAAGCAACTTTAGGATTTTTTTTCGAGCCGAGTGGGCATGTGGGCTAACAATGGTATAATGAACATAATGTTCATTATACCGCTAATTTAAGATATAACGAACATATGTTTATTATATCTTTTATATGTTTACACGAAGCTAAGGAATTTTTATTAGAATAAAATCTCCTGTAGTAGACCGGTGTCTATAGCCGTTGATTTAGGACCATGAGCACACTAGTGTTTTAGTATAACTTTAATCGATGCTCTAAGTCCTAAAATGGTGTACATCGTTTTTATTAAATTTTTTGCTTGTCGATTCTGTTTACTATTGATTGCGTTACCTTTTAAACTAACTCGAATCTTGCACAACTTATTTATATTGATCCATGTCTTGAAATGAGTATGAATCTAATTTACCACAAACTCATTTTATAAAACGCTGGTTTCTCCATCGGCAAATACACGATAGTAGTTGCCGTTAGAAATTAACAGACCTTCAGAATCTTGGTTTGGCCAGTTTTTATGGTAATCTTTTGGATGATGCACATCAATTCCTATCACTTTTCCTTGGTGTAATTTTTTTACTTTCGATTGCAATGTGTGCCCAACCACTATAGCTTTTGCCTTAAATTTATCTAATCCAAGCTCCACAACGTCTTGTGTCAAATCATCCTTAAAATACCCGCGATACCAACAAATCCCCGTTTTGTTTGAGGTTAATAGCTGAGCGTTGGATGGCTTTGTTTTTGGGTAATAGGCGGTGTAGTACTGGGCTCTAATAATGTCATTGATGTCCTTCAAACTTAAATCTAAATCGGCTACTTCGGGTGAAGACCCCCATGCGCAAATAAATTTCCATTAATTAATTCTATGGCATTTTTACTAGACAACCATTTTCCAATAAATGAGTTGGTGTCGTATAATTCTGATTGTTTTTTTTCTAATATTCTTGCGGCGGCTAAATATTTTTCTGCTGCAGAATCAAAATTGCCTTGCATGTTTTTCAGCTCGTGATTTCCAATAATAAAATGTACATAACCGCCTTGTTTTTCAGCCTCTTGCTCCAATTTGTAAATAAACCACAGCACCTGTGTCACAGACCAACCTCTATCCATAAAGTCACCAACCAAGACCAAATGGCCCTTACCAAAAGTCCAGTTTAATTGTGTGTCAATCACTTTATTAGTAATAAGGAAATCTCGAAAGGTTTTATAACCCCCTTCAATATCCGAGAGTGCTATAATAGGATTCCCATCCGTATAAGTGGTCTTTGGACTTGTAATGTTATGTTTAATTGTAAAATTGAATTGTGAAGAATCTATTTGAAAATAACTGGTTGCAGAAACTTCAGAAGTACTTGAATGTTCCTTTTTATCAACATAAAAGCCATCATCTTTATTTCCTTTAATGTAGTTGACGCTTACCGTGCTATCATTTTCATAAAAAACATAAGGACCTTCATTACCTATAGTGTACATTAAAGGGTGATCTCCATAATGTAAGCTTGCTCCGTGATATAAACCAAAAAGCACCCCAAAAGCGCTCAAAACTAAAAGTGTTAAAAGTAAATGCTTTAGGTATCTAAATATTCTTTTTTTCATTTCTGTTGTTTTTTATAATTGATACAGACAAAACTACTTTCAACAGTAAGGATATAAAAACATTTGTGATAAACGCCTCTTAGTAAGTGACACAAGGAAGAGGCGTTTACACCGCGTGCTATTATCACACTTTTGTCTCATTTCAACACTATTTTATGGCTGTTGGTCAACTTCTTTTGTGATTACATTTTATACGCTTATTTTGCGGTATGATGTCAATAGTAGAACAAAAAAAATGGTTGTGGATTAAGGTCTTTATTTTAATAACCTTAGCGATTCCAATGGCTATATTAGGCTATGAGTTTTTCGTGTTAGGAAACGATTCCGTAACCTTTTTGGGCGATTATCCACCGCTAGTGGGTAATTTGGTTTTAACCTATTATTTACTCCTATTAGCGATTGGTGTCCTGTGGATTATGGTGCAATTAAAGGCGGTACTAAAGCTTAAAAATGAGAATGCCAAAAACGAACTCTTGCATTTACAAAGTCAGGTGAATCCGCATTTCTTTTTTAATATGCTTAATAATTTATATGGTTTAGTTGATAAGGATACGGCGCAAGCGAAAGCCTTGATTTTAAAATTGTCAGAATTGATGCGTTATAGTATTTATGAAGGAGAAAAGCCTTTGGTGTCTCTTGAAGAAGAAGCAGACTATTTAAATAATTACATGGCCTTGCATCGTATGCGTTACCATAAAACTATTGATATACAATGCAATATCACTATGGAAGATAGCACCGCTATGGTCATGCCATTATTATTTATTATCCTTTTAGAAAATGCCTTTAAGCATGGGGTTGAGAATTTAAGGGATCATGCCTACGTGCATATTAATTTAACCGCCGGAGATGGTGTTATTGATTTTGACGTAGAAAACAATTTTGATACCAGTGAGCTTCCTGAAACACAGGGTATCGGGATTAAAAATTTAAAGCGTAGATTAGAATTGGCGTATCCAAAAAAACACAGGCTTATAATTACTAGTCAAAATGAGGTGTATAAAGTACAATTACAATTACAACCATGATGAAATATCTTATTATAGATGATGAACCTATGGCTCATGAAATCATTAAAGGCTATGGTGATTTATTACCTAACCTAGAATTAATGAAGCACTGTTATGATGCTATTGAAGCCTTAGACTACTTAAGGGATGCAACTGTCGATTTAATTTTTTTAGATCTCAATATGCCTAAGTTAAAGGGGTTTGAGTTTTTAAAAACGCTATCCCATCCACCAAAGGTCATTGTAACAACGGCCTATAAAGAATATGCCCTTGAAGGGTATGAACTAAATATAACCGATTATCTTTTAAAACCCTTCAGTTTTGAGCGGTTTTTAAAAGCAGTTAATAAAGTAACAGAAGCCATTGAGCCTTTACAGCCAGTAGTGTCTCGGTCAATCTCATGCAGAAGAAGCACGTCTATTTCTTCATGCTAACAAAACCCACATTCAAGTAAAGATTGCCGATATTCTTTTTGTTGAAGCGGAAGGTAATTATTCTAAGGTGGTGTTTGCCGATAGAAACATCCTTGTAAGAGAAAAAATTTCTGAAATGTTACAAATATTATCCAATAATGAATTCATTCAGGTACATAAATCCTTTGTTATTTCTAAAAAACATATTGATAAAATAGAGGGTAATAGGATAAACATTGGTTCTTTTACAATTCCCATTAGTAAAACCTATAAAAAGCATGTGATTAAGCTAATAAAGTAGTGCTGTTTTTTAAGTTAGCACCTTCTCCTCAACGAATGTCAATTTTGTACGTCTTTTGCCTGATTGGTTAAAATCTTTAAGCAGGGAAACAACAAATAATGTACCCGAAGCTTCATCACTCTTTAGCGATATATTGCCACCATGTGCTTCTGCCACTATTTGCGCTAAAGCAAGACCCATTCCCCAACTTTTTCGTACAGCATTTTTATCCTGATTATCTTGACCTAAAAATTCAAACACTTGCTTTTGTTTACCTTTAGGTATCGAGTTACCATGATTATGAACTCTGATTTCAACCGCATTATTCGTGTTTTTGGCAGAAATTGTAATGGGATGCCTTGGAGAGCCATATTTTACAGCATTACTAATGAGGTTTTAAAGAAGTCGTTTCACAGCTGTACTATCAAAAACACCAAGCAGTTGTGCTTCATCGCACTCAAAAAGAATGTCATTGGTGTAAAATTCTTTAGCTTCTGTAACGACCCATTTTACATGTTCTAAAACATCGCCAGCTTCAAAGTTGAGTAAAATACCTTCGCCTGCTTTTATGGTAATGCCATCCATTAATCCTTCAAGTAGATTCAATCCCTTACTAACACTGCGTTTGGAGGCTAAAATTAAATTATCATTCCATTCCTGGTCTTCATCTTTGTCCATCATTTCTAAAGCTAATTGTGCTGCAGAAAGAGGATTGCGTATGTCGTGTGCTAATGTGCCAATTAGTTTCTCTTGCATCTCTTGTATGGCACGAGAAAAAGAACCTACAGACTTTAAGATAGACGTTTCAATGACGTATTTGAGGAGATCTGAAACCTTTTCATTACAACCATTGCGGGAAATAAGAAAGTCACTTAATGTACGATGAAAAATTATATATTCGTGTACCACCTGCTCAACAGTGTAATACGCTGTACTTGACCTATGTCTGCCATGATGCTTGCTGTTTTCCAAAATTTCATTATATTTTTCATCTTTACTAATGTCTTCGATGTCATTAAATCGTACCATAAGATCTGCAATGTCTTCTATAATATTAGGTAAATGGTCATAGAGAGATATGGCGTTTGCTTCTTTGCTAGCAGGAACTTCCTTTGTTACCTGATTTTGCCAAATGTCCATGATTTTTGATACATTCTCACGAAGAATTTTTGCTGTTTTATCCATAAAGGGATCTTTTTTATAATTTTTGGTGTGTTAATGAGAAATTAGTAGCTCATTAATGTAATGTACTGTAAAAGTCTAAATTTTAAAATGTTAGAAGAATTAAGCTAAGTATTGTTGTTAACAATTAGACTTTAGAATTCAAATTATACGGTTTAGTCATAACTATTTAATCAAAAATCTTGCCGCAAAATGATATTTGTTCATTTGGCATTATTGCCATGTCTCTCTATAACACCATCAGCCCAATCCTTAACGCGTGATCCAAAGCATTCTAAAATAGCATCTACACCAACAATACTGCCTTTAGCGAGTCGGCCTAAAAGTGCTAAGTGTAGCGTTTGTTTACTGTTTTTAGAAATCACTAAGCCATTTGGCTGTGTTTTTACACCCAATTGATTATGAATGGGTTGAATAACTCTATCCTCTAATAAATTAGTAACAATCTTTGAAGTCACCTTAATGATTTGAGGACTATCCAAAACTGAATTTATCATAACATTTACGCATGCTTTCTGAGTATCTTTCTCCATTAACCATCCTTTTGTTGTTGACGTGATTTTTGGATTGTTTACGAAAATTAAATCCAAAGTGCCCTCATATGTTAAGGCTAATAATTGTTGTAAACTTTCAATTGGTGGGCCAAATGCATAACGCTTCATACGCTCATCTAATTTAATGACCTCACTAATGACATCATCTTTTAAATTTGAGTGAGACATCATTTTATAAATTATAGGCTCACAATGTCTCCAAACTTGTCCTATGCAGTAATCGAGACTTATAGGTTTGAAAGCTGTAGCCATATCAATAAATGATTGAATAATTTTCTCCGGTGCTTGCTTCTTAGATAGCATAAGTGCATGAGAAAAATCAGCGTCTTTAAGATAGTTGTTTATAATCATTTTCAGTTCATGGGTAGAAAACTGGTGTTTGTAGGCTTTGTTTTTTAAAGATAAAAATTGATGGGAAGCAATAGTTGCAAAGGCCTCTATTAAAAAGCGGTTTCCATTGTCATAATTTTCATCGTCACGAACACGTAATAAGTCATATTTAAAAGCAAGAAGTTTAGCTTCAGGCGGCGTAAAAAGAGCATCTACTTGAGCGTTTAATGGTTTGCATGCCATTGGTAAACCATCTAACGAAAAGGGGATAAGCTTTAATTTCTTTCTCCCTCTCTTATAAACCATTTTGTGAGTTAATTCATCTGTAATTTCAAAAACGCCACCACTGGCTGTTGTTATTGCTCTTACAAGATCTATCATAGCTAGCCCAAAGCCTCTAATACCAACTCGGTGTGACACATTCTTAAAGTCTACTTCTAAAATGGGTTTAATGGGGTATGGATTAGTAAAGAGTTTAATACCAGGGTGATTTTCAGCATAATTAGCCCATGTCTCCAGTTGCTTAGATAATTTGGTGTTTTGATGTCCAATGGTTAGCACAACTTCATCTGCACTGTGCTTTTCTTCAGTATTCGTTAGAATAGTGAAGTCTTCCTCATTACTTGTTATGTCATGAACCTCCGAATTAATTACCGTAAGCAGACCAAGTGGCTTTAGAGCTGAGGCAATCGAATCATACCGTTCCCTAAGATATTGTCCCATTTCTGAGCGCTTCGGAAACACTTCGTGATTGTTGTTAAGAATGTCGTCTTTCGTTTTACCTGTCCATTGATGATACGAAGGAAAAGCTTCTATTTCTAAAGCATTCCCTTGAATTTTTGGTCTTTCAGCTAGTGTTAAAGCGCGTTCTGAAATGTTCAGCCAGTTAGAATCGGGTTGATTTGAGCGATAAATAAACCCACACCCCAATTGCTCTGTTTTTTCAAATAGCAGTACGTTTATTGAAGTTTTAATAGAGCTATTCGCTTGTGACTGGAAAATGTTTTCTAGTGCAGAAAGACCTCTTGGCCCGGAACCGATGATGGCGATAGTTAAAGGCAAGCTTGTCATAAAATTATTAAAGATTAGTGACTTTGGTACGTTTTGAAAATTCTAAGCCTTGAATTTATAATATAAAAGAGAACTTTATTTAATATAGTAGTGGTCTTAGCGTATTTCAATCTTATCGATTAACAATTCAAAAGCTTCTGCTTTTTTATTACCGAATAAAAAGGCTATCTCTTCAATGAATTCTTTATCAAAATTAGGGTACTCTAAAGTTCGGCCTCGAAAGGCAGGGTATAAGTCTTTTAAATCTAGAGTGATGATTTCCCATTCGCCGGAGGTTTTAAAAGTAGTAATATACGAATACCGCTGGCGATCATTGGCCTTTACTCTAAACTGGTAGGGCTTTCCATCACCTTTTAATTTGATACATACCTTGGTGTGATTAGATACGTTTATTGCTTTGGTATCATAACGTACAGAAGAAAATCCACCGTTATTTTCCGGAGAGACGGTACCGCTAAAAACCGCGTGACCGTCTTGGTTTATATGAAAAACACCATTAGAACGCCCGCCCATGACCACATCGTCTACAATACGCCAATTAGAAATATTTGAATCTTTAGTAAAGTCGAAAATAGTAGTTGTAGTTGCCATAGCTGTAATAATTAATAGAAGTAAGGCTAATGATTTCATAGCGTTTCTTTTTACTCAAATTTACGGCTAATTACTAGGTTGTTATCTCAATAAAAAGTTAAAACAGGAGTTCACTATTTATAATTTTAGTAAAATAAACCGGTGTGCAAATGGTAAATAATGAGTAAATGCTGTAACACGAAACATTTTTTCTTAGCCATGAATCGTCTCACTTTTACCATAGCTTTTAATGAGTTCCCCCTCAAAAACCACTAGTTCTTGCCAACGCTTATCGACATCAATACCTTTTCCGTATTTACGGGCAAAGGTGATAAACGTGGTGTAGTGTCCGGCTTCACTTATCATTAAATCATGATAAAATTTTGCCAACTCGGGTCTTTAATACGTTGTGATAAGAGTTTAAAACGCTCGCAACTACGTGCTTCTATCATGGCAGAGAACAATAAACGATCGACAAAACTCTGGAGTCTGTTACCGCCTTTATTCATAAACTTATACAATTGATTTACGTAATGATCTTTCCGCTCTCGGCCCAAAGTATAACCACGTGCCTTGATAATATCATGAACCATTTGAAAATGTTCCAATTCTTCCTTGGCCAATTTTAATAACTCTGTTACCAGTTCTTCATGTTCGCTATTGTGCGTAATAATGGTAATGGCATTAGTAGCTGCTTTTTGTTCACACCAAGCATGATCGGTCAGAATTTCTTCAATATTACTCTCTACAATAGTTACCCAACGGGGATCGGTTTCTAGTTTAAGATGTAGCATACTCATGATAATAGTCTTTATTTATATGCCAAAGATAAAGATAATAGATATTGGTACTATTTTTACTGGACTTATATCATGGAGCAGCATCACTTGTAAATTGCTTTTAACAGCTTATAAACGTTTCCTGCACTAGTAATTGCACCTTCCATCTTGCCAGGAAATACAGCACTGGTCTCAGCTCCAGCAATAAATAATCTATTATTTAACTGTGCCTTCCGGTATAAGGGATGTCCATTGTTTTGTTGTGGCTGTAAGTTATTAGTACTGTCTCCTATGGTGGTGTGTTTTTCATGCTTCCAAACACATTCTTCATAGTTTTCAAAATCTAAGGCAATAGGGCCATAATAACTTTGAAGTTGTTTCAATGCCAGTGTTTTTCGCTCTTCTCTAGTGTGATTATAAAAAGAGGCATTCATGAAACCGCTTAAGGCATACAAATTACCGTTGGCATTGGAATGGTCGTAGCATTCATTTATGGGACCAACACCACTGTAGATCGTGCCACTAGATTTTTTATTATTCCAAAAGTTGGTTTTATAGGTGAAACCAATCCTAATGGAATCGTGCATCCACGTGTGTGTCTTTAATAATAGTTCTTTAAAGTGGTTTGGTAATTACGGTATTGTGGTTATGGTTTTTAAAAATAGTAAAGGAGGAAGCGTAGAGACCACATGATTACAATGGTAAGTAACATCAGTAGTGATTGCTTTTAGACCATTAGCCTGCAGTGTTATGCTGTGGAGGCTTTGATTATAAGAAATGGTACCTTCTGAAAGCGTTTCTGCTAAAGCTTTTATAATAGAGTAGGTACCCCCTTTAACGCGGTAACTTACAGAATTGTTTTCGGGTAGTTCTACAAGTTGGCGGCCTTGTGTATGGTTCGGGTGATAAATGGCAGTTCTGCCATACTGTTGCTCAAAAATGGGAATGTGGAGTGCTTTTAATAGTGATAATGCCGCCGTTTGCTGTTCCATTAACCATGTTGCTCCTAACTCAATAGGAGCTTGATGCGCAGGGTACTTCGTTTTAATACGGCCGCCGGGAGCATGTCGTGCTTCAATAACTTTAACAGCGATATTGCTATTTTTAAGGTAGTAGGCGAGTGTTAACCCTGTTAAGCCTGCTCCAATAATGAGCACGTCTGTTTTAATTGATTTCATAGCTTACGAAATATAATTCCATATGTTTTTATACTTACCCATTTGCCTATAAGTCTCTAAAACTACTGCGTTTTCAGCATGTCCTAGAGAGGGGTCTTTTTCTAAAAGTAGTTTTGCATGTTGTCGTGCGAGCTTTAAAATGTCATTGTCTTTTATAATATCTGCAATGCGAAGATTCAACACGCCACTTTGCTGGGTGCCCATGATATCTCCTGGGCCACGCAGTCGCAAATCGACTTCAGCAATTTCAAAACCATCATTCGTGCTTACCATCGTTTGTAAACGTGTTTTGCTGTTTTCTGAAAGTTTATGGCTCGTCATTAAGATGCAGTAACTTTGTTCTGCACCACGACCTACACGGCCTCTTAATTGATGCAATTGTGATAAGCCAAAACGTTCTGCACTTTCAATAATCATTACCGATGCATTGGGGACATTAACACCCACCTCAATGACCGTAGTAGCGACCATGATTTGTGTTTCTCCTTTTATAAAACGTTGCATTTCAAACGCTTTATCTGCAGGTTTCATTTTACCATGAACAATAGAAATTTGATACTCCGGCATTGGAAACTCTCTAGAAATACTTTCATAGCCATCCATTAAGTCTTTGTAATCCATTTGCGCACTTTCCTGTATTAGAGGATAGACTATATAGATCTGCCTTTTTTTAGCAATCTCATCTCTAATAAAGCGAAACACTTTAAGGCGATTGGAGTCGTATCGATGAACGGTTTTTATAGCCTTTCTACCTGGAGGCAACTCATCAATGATAGAAATGTCTAAATCACCATAAACAGACATGGCCAAGGTACGCGGAATTGGAGTAGCAGTCATGACCAAAACATGGGGTGGTAAGCTGTTTTTTTTCCATAATTTAGAGCGTTGTTTTACACCAAAACGATGTTGCTCATCAATAATCGCTAGTCCTAAATTCTTAAACTTTACCTTATCCTCTATAAGTGCATGCGTGCCTATTAAGATGTCTAGCTCTCCGTTTTCAAGCATGTCGTGAATCTTACGACGTTCAGAGGTTTTACTAGAGCCTGTGAGGAGTTTAATGTTGATATCCAAATCGTTACAAAGGGCTTTTAAACCGTTGTAATGTTGTACGGACAAGATTTCTGTTGGTGCCATTAAACACGCTTGAAAACCATTATCCAGTGCGATAAGCATCGACATAAGCGCCACTATGGTTTTTCCGGATCCTACATCGCCTTGCAACAACCGATTCATTTGAGCATTGTTTCCTAAATCCTGACGGATTTCTTTCAACACTCTTTTTTGAGCCCCAGTTAATTCGAAAGGCAAATGCGCCTTAAAAAAAGTATTAAAATAGGGACCTACTTTTTCAAAAGGAAAGCCTTTTATTTTAGATTTATGAATTAAATTCTTTAAAATTAATTGTAATTGAATGTAAAATAATTCTTCAAATTTTAACCTGAACTGTGCTTTGAAAAGGGAGGCAGAGTCGACCGGGAAATGAACGTTGAATAGGGCTTTAGATTTTGAAACTAATTTTAATTCCTCACGCATGTTTTCGGGTAGCGTTTCAGCAAATTTACCACCCGTTTCTAGGAAGAGGTTTTGCATGATTTTGGTCATAATGCGATTGGTAATGCCCTTATTCGATAACTTCTCTGTTGACGGATAAATTGGCTGCATCGAAGAACGTAAATTTTGTTGATGCTCCACCAATAATTCGGTATCCGGGTGAGCCATATTAAACTTACCACCAAAAACACTGACCTTCCCAAAAATAACATAAGGGACATTTACCTTTAAGCCTTCCTTGATCCATTTTTGCCCGCGAAACCAAACGAGTTCCATACTGCCCGTTTCATCCTGAAAATTAGCCACCAAACGTTTGCCTCTTTTTTGAGCGATCTCTTTAAACCCCGTAATTTTTCCTATTACTTGAACTTCGGCAGTATTAGCGTTCAATTGATTAATTTTATAATACTGCGTGCGATCGAGATAGCGATTTGGAAACAGATTAATCAAATCTTGATAGGTGTGGATACCCAATTCCTTTCGGAGCAAATCGGCACGATTTGGTCCAACACCTTTTAAGTAATCAATGGGTGTTTGCAGATTGGTAGCCATAAGAGAACGAATTTACTGTATTTCTCTTGATTGTAAAAGTGAAATCGGTCTATCCTCTTAAATGGCTTCAACGAGCTTAGTAAAAATGAGGCTTAATACTAAAAATTATATATTATCTCAAACCTTCATCATTTTTAAATGACAATAAAAATTGTATTTTGGTCGTATCCTTGTTTACCTCTACTTATGAAAAAATGGCTCATTATTGTGATTGCTTTTTGGTGTTTTTCTCTCGGAAGCACAACAAATTGATATTGTCGATTTTAAAAGTTTACAGACGCAATTAGTTATTTTACCCGATTCCGCAAAGGTTTACGGTACTGTAAACTATGCCTTTGAAATACTTAAAAATACCGATTCCATATACATTGACGCTATAAACATGAAATTTTCAGAGGTTTTTATTGATAATAAAAAAGTAGCATTCCATAACGATTTGAAGAAGGTTTGGTTGAAATCTTCTTTTAAGAAAAATGAGGTGTACAACCTCACTTTAAAGTACGTCGCTTACCCTAAAAAAGCCCTGTATTTTGTTAAGCATAATAACGATTGGCAGATATGGACACAGGGTCAAGGGAAATATACTAGTCATTGGTTACCAAGTATCGATGACATGAATGATAAAATGGAGTTTGACCTCTCCATACGCTATGATAAAACTTATGAGGTTATCGCTAATGGGAAATTAACACATAAAAAAATAAACGATTCAACCGTTCAATGGCATTATGATATGCAAAAACCCATGTCTAGCTATTTGGTAGCACTAGCCATTGGAAAATACAACAAAAAAGAATTGACTTCTACAAGAGGTATCCCAATAGAACTCTATTATTACCCGGAAGATTCAAGTAAAGTAGAACCCACCTACCGGTATACAAAAGAGATGTTCGATTTCCTCGAAAAAGAAATCGGGGTGCCATATCCTTGGCAAAGCTATAAACAGGTTCCTGTAAAAGACTTTTTATATTCAGGGATGGAAAATACGAGTCTCACGATCTTTAGTGATGATTTCATGATTGATAAGATGTCTTTTATAGATAAAAATTATGTAAATGTGAATGCCCACGAACTGGCACACCAATGGTTTGGAAATTTGGTAACCGAAACCGATGGCAAACACCACTGGTTACAAGAAGGCTTTGCCACTTACTATGCATTACTAGCTGAGCGCGCTATTTTTGGTGATGATTATTATTACTGGCAATTGTATACGTATACGCAAGAGTTACTTGCCCAAGAAAAAGCGAATCAAGCGACCGCATTACTAGATCCAAAAGCCAGTAGTACAACGTTTTATAAAAAAGGCGCCTGGGCATTACACATGTTAAAAGAGAAGGTAGGAGATAGGTGCTTTAAAAAAGCGGTAAAAAATTATTTAGAAAAATATGCTTTTAAAAATGTAACAACAAAAGATTTTATTACCGTAGTCGAAACCGTTTCAGGTCAAGATTTGACAGCTTTTATTAACCAATGGTTACTTTCAAAAGTCCTACCTGTAGACGCCATGTATGTTTCCTTGTTTAAGAATGCGTTAATTAAAGATTATGAGGCTATAAATTGTAATATTGACGATTGTAAAAAAAGCTTTCAAAAGCCATTCCCTCTAGAATTAAAGAAAAAATAATTGCTCAAAATCCGAACTTATTACTAGTAAGTTATTTCAAAAAACTGATATTAAAACTCGTCAGGCTATCGCACAACATCTCACTACTATACCTGCAGCATTAAAAACAAATTACGAATCGCTTCTCAGTGATCAATCGTATGTCACGGTAGAAACAGCATTGTATAATTTATGGTCGCATTTTCCGGAAGAACGAAAAAAATATTTAGATCAAACAAAAGACATTATTGGTTTTAACGATAAAAATGTGAGAACCCTTTGGTTGGTTTTAGCGTTGAATACGGAAGACTTTAACCCAGATAAAAAACCGTAATATTACAATGAATTGGTACAGTATACATCAGCGTTCTATGGCTTTCAAGTGCGTCAGAAAGCATTGAGTTATTTAGA
Source organism: Lacinutrix neustonica (assembly GCF_026625145.1). Taxonomy (GTDB): domain Bacteria; phylum Bacteroidota; class Bacteroidia; order Flavobacteriales; family Flavobacteriaceae; genus Lacinutrix; species Lacinutrix neustonica. The sequence continues at coordinate 3,837,962 of NZ_CP113088.1, forward strand.
AGCCATTAACGTTTTTAATACTCAAGCTCTAGAGAACTTAATAACCGCTTCAGCCCACCATAACTGGCGGTTTAAAAGTTTTGCTCAGGAATTATTAGAAAGACTTTCAGAAGATGAAAGATATGAGCAGATTATTGCTAATTTGCAGGTTGAAGGTAAAAATTAAATGTCAAAAAATGTCCTTAGTTTAAACGATATTCAATACAATAGGACAGAAATAAAAAAAGAAGCAATTGAAAGCATTGGTTATATCCGGAGGAGGAAGTAAAGGCGCATTTGCCGGCGGCGTGGCACAGTATCTTATTGAACAAAAAAAGAATAAATACGAACTTTTTATAGGCACGTCTACAGGAAGTTTATTGGTGTCGCATTTAGCATTAAATAAAGTTGAAGAAATTAAAACCATTTATACGAACGTCACTCAAAATAATATATTTAGCCTGTGTCCGTTCAAAATAAAGAAAAAAAAGGTGTGGAAACCATTGGGATCCATCATTTAAATATTATAAAAAATTTCATAAAAGGAAGTAAAACCTTTGGGGAGAGTTTTAATTTAAGAGCATTAATAAGGGCATCGACCTCTGAGGCAGAATTTGAAAACTTAAAACAGAGTGGTATTGAAGTCGTGGTGACGGTTTCTAATTTATCCTTAAATCAAGTGGAATACAAATCTATAAAAGAATGTACCTATGAAGAGTTTTGCGATTGGACGTGGATTTCTTGTAATTACACACCTTTTATGTCGTTAGTAAAGAAAAATGGCTGTGAATATGCCGATGGGGGATTGGGCTCTATGGTACCCATAGAGGAAGCTATAAAGCGAGGCGCTACTGAAATTGATGCGATTATCTTACAAACAGAAGTGTCACAACTTAATAGAATGCCTTCTCTAAACGCCTTTTCTTTATTAACCAATATGTTTAATTTCATGTTAGATAGAATTGAGAGCCGGAACATACGAATTGGGAAATTTGTGGCCTCAAATCATGATGTCATTATAAATTTTTATTACACCCCCACAGTGCTCACCACAAATTCATTAATATTCGATAAAGAAAAAATGGCAAAATGGTGGCAAAGCGGTTTTAATTTTGCGAAATACACCAATAAAAAAACCAGTCAAATAGAAATAATAGAATGAAAGCACTAGTCATTTCTCGGAGGAGGAAGTAAAGGCGCATTTGCAGGAGGTGTGGCCCAATACCTTATTGAGCAAGAAGGAAAGAATTATGATATGTTTCTTGGAACATCAACTGGGAGTTTGTTAATTCCCCATTTGGCTGTTCACGACATTGGTAAATTGTATGATATTTTTACTCATGTGAATCAACATACCATATTTAGTATTAATCCTTTTGTGGTTAAAAAGAAAAAAGGTCGTGAATATGTGTCTATTAATTATTTTAATACCGCACTGCAATTTATAAAGAAGCGGCGTACGTTTGGCGAAAGCAAAAATTTGCGTAGGCATATTAAAAAGAACTTTACTAAAGAAGAATTCGATTGTATACGAGCAACAAAGGAAGATGTTGTAGTAACGGTTGCTAATTTATCTAAGAACAGAACAGAATATAAGTCTATAAATGATTTTGATTATGAAGAGTTCTGCGATTGGATCTGGATTTCCTGTAATTATATTCCGTTTATGTCTTTAGTGAAAAAAGATGGTTTTGAATATGCCGATGGGGGTTTAGGTTGTGTTATTCCTATTCGTGAAGCTATAAAACGTGGTGCAACCGAAGTGGATGCCATTGTTTTAGAGAGTGAAGAATTGGATTATAATAAAGTGCTAGGTAAAAATCCGTTTTCTTTAATGATTAGTTTGTTCGGACACCTCTTGGATCAGGTAGAAAAAGGCGATATCGCTATTGGTAAACTGGCTGCAGAGTATAGAAATGTCAAATTGAATTTATACTATACCCCCTCTAAATTAACCGAAAACTCATTAATATTTAATAAAAGTTTAATGGAAAAGTGGTGGCAAGAAGGGTTTTATTATGCCCAAAGTAAGCACGACAAAGGACAATCTATGGACGAGAGTGATTCTTTAAAAAAGATAAAAAAAGTTTAATTTAAACTACCACAGTTCGCTTATTTCTTTTTTGATATAGGATAAGGCTGCGTTGCTAGGTGCCGCTTTATCCATCATTTCAGTGAGAATAGCCTCTCTAAGTTTCTCTGCCGTATCCATTTTGTCGCTCATTCCAACTTTTCTTATCAGTTGAATTGTTGCGCTTTTAGAGGCGTTTATGATACTCCAACAACTATCGCTTATATATACTTGTTGCGATAAATTGTGCTCAAATTCCTGTTCAATACTACTAATTAATAAAGTTTCGTAGTCATTTTTGTTGCTTGAAACTGGTGCAATTCTTAACAATAACTTATTGGGGTTTATACGCTCTAAAAATAATGTAAAACGCTCGTAGGCTTGGAAACGTTGAGGTAGAGACTCTTTCTGTAATTGTTTATGAATTAAAAACATACGTCTGTTGTCTTCGTTTTGAATGTGCTCTCTAAAGAATAAAAAAGCAATGGCCCCAACGATTAATGAGGGTATGGCGAACATAATTAAGTTTAGTAATTGGTCTTCCATTAAATTGTGTTTTAGATATAAGACAAACTTAATGCGTTTTATTTTATTGTACAAGCGATGGGGTGATAGTTGGTAAACACAAGTTTTCAATTTTGTAAAATTATCGAGATCATTAGGGTAACAAAAACGAAAGCAAGGGTATATAAGTCTATAAACAATGAATGTTAAACAATTAAAATTTTTAAATTATGAAAATTGCAAATACAAGTTTTAGATTTATGCTTAGCCTAATGATGGTGTTAAGCACCTTATTTACGTCATGTGAACCTCATGAAAATAGCGACCCTTTTAACCCAGGAGAAAATAATGAAACAGGATTGGATTTAGGTTCTAGTATCCAACGCGATTTTATGGGAAGAATTGTTGATGAAACAAATTTGCCTATCGAAAATGTTATGGTTACCATAGGAACAAAAGTGGCATCAACAGATGCAAACGGTATGTTTATTATTAATAATACCGATGTAAAACAAAAACAAGCATTTATTATAGCCCAAAAACCAGGTTTTTTAAATGGAATGCGTTCCGTTGTACCGACACAAGGTGTCAACCGGATTAAAATAATGTTGATTACAGAAAATCTAGCTGGTACAGTTGCTTCGGAAGCACTAGTGAGGTTACCTTACCTAATGGGACAAAAGTAAGTTTTGATGGTAACTTTAAAGATGAAAATGATAACCCTTACTCTGGTAGCGTGGCTGTTTATATCTATTATCTAGATCCATCAAACCCAAATGTAGAAGCGCTTATGCCAGGAAATTTACAGGCTGAAAATGCAAATGGAGAAGCACGTGTTTTAGAAACTTATGGGATGATAAATGTTGAATTGAAAGGGGATGCGGGACAAAAGTTAAATATTGCAGACGGCAGTGTCGCAGAAATTGAACTGCCATTAGACCCAGCACAAACAGGTATTGCACCCTCAATAATTTCGTTATGGCATTTTGATGAGGTTTATGGGTATTGGGTAGAAGATGGAGAAGCTACTTTAGTGGAGGGGAAATATATTGGAGAAGTGTCACACTTTTCTTGGTGGAACTGTGATGCACAATTTCCTACAGTTACCTTATGTCTAAATTTAGTAGATAATGCTACTAGTCCAGTTTCTAATGTGAAAGTTGAGTTATGGAGGAGTGGTGCTGTTTATCCAAGAACGGGCTTCTCTAATGGTAATGGCGAAATTTGTGGTTTAATACCTAAAAACGAAACCTTAACCTTAAAAGCATTTAATCAATGTGGAGATATAGAGTATACCACAACAATAGGCCCTTTTTCAATGAACACCAATTTAGGAGACTTAGTATTGTCTTCTGCCGTATCTGCTACTATTACAGGTAATTTGGTAGATTGTTCTAACATAAATGTAACCAATGGGTATGTCGTATTAGATTATGGAAATCAATTAGCGACATCTCCAGTAACAAATGGTGCATTTACATTTTCGGTACTACAATGTCCTGCTGTTCTTGATTATACATTAGAAGGGATAGACTACGATACTTTTCAAACAACAAATGATTTAATATTTAACTTTACAAATAGTAATGTTGGTAATATCATAGCATGTAATGCTGTAACCGAATACATTAGTGTTCAGGTAGACAGTAATCCAATAGATTATTATATTACAAGTATAGATGCAGAGGCTAACCAACAAGGAGTAGGCTTTACAATAAGTGCACAGTTAAGTTCGGGAGCGGCTAATGAGTGGTTTTATGTTGGATTAGGGGCTGTAACACCTGGTAATTATTCTCTAGCTCAGTTTGGCTTGGAAGCCACAAATTTAGATATGGATTATACTGTGTCTAATAATTTACAGCTAAACTTGGCCAGTTATGGTAATGTAGGGAATTATATTGATGCTACTATTAATGGGACATACACAGATTTGTCAGGAAATATTAGAACACTTTCTGTTACTATACATGTATTAAGAGATAGTTAAAAACTAAAAATAGGTTCTAATTATAAGCCATTTCTTAAAGAGAAATGGCTTTTTTATTTACCTATTTCCTCCTAGATACTGGCAGTCTTTTAAAACCTGCATACCACTAAATGGGACAGGTGTTTTAATGTAGCCATAGGTTTTATCTAATTCTTTAGAAAGATTATGGTCATCTACATTAATATCAACGTCAGTCATTTTAAATTGACAGGGATGTTCATACCCTGTTGCATGTGTAATCTCTACCAGTTCCTTTCTAAAGGTTTTAAAATATTGTGATAAACGCTCAGATTTTAAAGTGGGATCTATACCATTTTGTAACCATTTGTTTTGCGTAGCAACACCACTAGGACATCGATTGGTATGGCAAATTTGTGCCTGTATACACCCAATACTCATCATGGCTTCTCGTGCAACATTAATACAATCGGCTCCCATGGCAAAGGCCATTGCTGCTTTAGCTGGAAAGCCTAGTTTTCCACTACCTATAAACACGATGCGTTCGGTTAAGCCTTTTGATTGAAATAATTTATACAAATCACTAAACCCATACACCCAAGGTAAACTCACGTGGTCTGCAAAACTTGGAGGCGCTGCACCTGTTCCTCCTTCGCCACCATCAACGGTAATAAAATCAGGACCCTTGCCCGTTTTCACCATGATATCTGCTAATTCTTCCCATTGTCCTAATTTACCAATAGCGGCTTTAACACCCACAGGTAATCCTGTTTTTTCAGCAATAGCCTCAATAAAATCAACCATTTCAGGAATAGTACTAAACGCCTTATGGTTGGGAGGCGATAAGACATCTTTACCGACTTCAACCCCACGAATTTCAGCAATCTGGGAGGTTATTTTTGCGCCGGGTAAAACGCCTCCCTTTCCGGGTTTAGCGCCTTGTGATAATTTGACTTCAATGGCTCTAATAAAGGGGTTGTCTTCAACGAGTTGTACCATTTTTTCCATCGAAAAACCGCCATCTGCTGCACGCACGCCAAAGTAACCCGTTCCAAAATGAAACACCACATCTCCACCATTTTTGTGGTAGGGAGATAAGCCTCCTTCGCCCGTATTGTGGTACGCTCCAGCAATTTTAACGCCTTTGTTTAAGGATTCTATGGCTTTTGCAGAAAGCGATCCAAAACTCATAGCCGATACATTAATTATTGAAGCTGGACGATAGGGTTTCCTTCTTTTATTATAGGCCCCCATAACTTTAGCACAGGGTAAAAATGTTTTATCTAAAGAATTTGGATGCTCTGCATTTATTTTAAAAGGGAGCATGGCATTATTTATAAAAACATGCTGGTGTGCATAAATATCTCTGTCGGTACCAAAACCCTCGTAATTGTTCTCTTTTTTTGCAGAAGCATAAATCCAACCGCGTTCAATACGATTGAAAGGCAATTCTTCCCTGTTATTAGCAACAAAATACTGTCTCATTTACTGGACCAATACTTTCAAGCCAATAGCGTAAATGCCCAACAACCGGGAAATTATGGCTAATGCTGTGTCTGCGTTGAATGATATCTCGAAGCGCAACAATTACTATAGCAATGAGTATCCAGAGCCACCAAGAAATATTTAAAAAATAGTTAAGTAAGGTGTTCATTACATTTTGGTTTTAAAGCAAATATAAAGTTTATGCTACAAACTTTTTCTGCTACAAAAAGAAAACGCAAGTGGATTGTCATGAGTATAAATTTACGTTTGATAAACGACTAGGAAATATTGCTCGAGTCTATTTGGTTTCGTTTTTTTAATAACAAAAGGGAGTCCACCCTAAAGATTTGTTTCTCAAGAATTTCGAAATTATAAGACGTGTTTAGTAGTAATCCTTAGTTATAAATTACTGTAATTTTATAATTCTTAGGGCTAAGAATGATATTTTAAATAAGAAGGGATTACTCTTTTAAATTGAAAATGTTTATAATTTTTAATAAAACTAAAGGGCTTAAACGACGACAATACTTATTTTTACCATTTAAAAGCAAAGCCAATTTGGAAAAGTATTTAAGTCAGTTAAACGAAGCACAATTAGAGCCTACTATTCAAAAGGATGGACCAATGATCATTATCGCTGGTGCAGGATCTGGTAAAACACGTGTGTTAACCTATCGTATTGCTTATCTCATGAGTCAAGGTGTAGATGCCTTTAATATTTTGGCTTTAACCTTTACAAACAAAGCGGCTAAAGAAATGAAAGGGCGTATTGCCCAAATTGTAGGCGATGGAGAAGCAAAAAACCTTTGGATGGGAACCTTTCACTCTGTTTTTGCCAAGATTTTACGTTTTGAAGGCCATCATCTCGGCTTTCCCAGCAATTTCACCATTTACGACACTCAAGATTCTCAAAAACTTTTAGGTTCCATTATTAAAGAAATGGGACTAGAAAAAGATATTTATAAAACAAAGCAGGTATATAGCAGGATTTCTTCTTATAAAAATAGCTTAATAACAGTTAAAGCCTATTTCAAAAATCCGAACTTATGGAAGCCGATGCCATGGCAAGACGTCCTAAAATGGGAGAGATTTATGCAGAATATGTAGACCGCTGTTTTAAAGCAGGGGCTATGGATTTTGATGATTTATTACTAAGAACCAATGAGCTGTTAACACGATTTCCAGCTGTTTTGGCGCAGTATCAAAACAAGTTTCGTTACATACTCGTCGATGAGTATCAAGATACAAACCATTCACAGTATTTAATTGTGCGTGCTTTAGCCGATCGTTTTCAAAATATTTGTGTCGTTGGTGACGATGCACAAAGTATTTATGCCTTTCGTGGCGCAAACATCAATAATATTTTAAACTTTCAAAAAGATTATGATGATGTTAAAATGTATCGCTTAGAGCAGAATTATCGCTCTACAAAAAATATAGTGGGTGCCGCAAATTCTGTTATAGAACATAATAAAACGAAATTAGATAAAGTCGTTTGGACAGCAAATGATGAAGGCGAAAAGGTGAAAGTACACCGCGCTTTAACCGATGGTGACGAAGGGCGTTATGTCGCTAGTGCTATTTGGGAAGAAAAGATGAACCATCAATTGCCAAACAGTGATTTTGCCATTTTATATCGTACCAATTCGCAGTCTCGTGCCATGGAAGATGCCTTACGTAAGCGCGATATTCCGTATCGTATTTATGGAGGTACGTCATTCTACCAACGTAAAGAAATAAAAGATGTTATAGCCTATTTGCGATTAATCCTTAATTCTGCAGATGAAGAAGCGTTAAAACGTGTTATTAATTATCCTGCCCGCGGTATTGGTCAAACCACTATAGACCGATTAGTGGTTGCTGCAAATGCTACAGGAAAAACGATTTTCGGATTGTTAAAAGACATAGATACTATAGACCTCAATATTAATGGAGGTACAAAAAATAAACTAAGAGATTTTGTGAGCTTGATTGAAAGCTATCAAGTGATGAATCAAACAGCAAATGCCTTTGATTTAGCAGAATACGTTACAAAAACCAGTGGTTTAATTAGAGAATTTAATAAAGATGGAACACCGTGAAGGTGTCCTGAGGCTTGAAAATGTTGAGGAACTTTTAAACGGTATTAAAGATTTTGTTGAAGGCCAATTAGAAATTGCAGATTCTAAAGACGATTTAGCAGAATTTTTAGAAGATGTCGCTTTGGCTACAGACCTAGACGGAGATAAAGGAGATCCAAATCACGTAGCATTAATGACCATTCACTCATCTAAAGGCTTGGAGTTTAATCAAGTATTTGTGGTGGGTTTAGAGGAAGATCTGTTCCCAAGTGCTATGAGTATGAATACCCGTAGCGAATTGGAAGAAGAACGTAGATTGTTCTATGTCGCTTTAACAAGAGCTGAAAAGAAGGCCTATCTAACCTACGCATTATCACGTTACCGCTGGGGGAAACTAGTAGATTCTGAGCCCAGCCGTTTTATAGAAGAAATAGATGATGAATTTTTAGATATCATCACACCAATAGAAGAAAGACGCATCAATCCCATGTTATCCAAGGATATTTTTGGAGATGTTGAACCCAATAAAATTAGATTTAAAAAACCTATACAACCTAAATTCCAAAAGAAAGTGGCAAAAAAGAAAGAACCGGTGAACTTCGAAATTAGCGCGCCTAAAAAACTTAAAAAAGCATCAGAAATTTCAAGTCCTAAGGATGCCAATTTATTTGGTGGAGAACTAACCGTAGGCAATAGAGTAAAACATTTAAAATTTGGAAGAGGTGAAGTGCTTAAAATAGAAGGTAAAGGCACCGATGTAAAAGCCGAAATTAATTTTGAGTTTGGTGGTATTAAGAAATTATTATTGCGTTTTGCTAAATTGGAGCTCATAGGCTAACTTGTAGGAATGGACTGCTAAGAAGATGATTTCAGGATAGAAATAGTCTCTAAATGCCATACTAAGGACGTAAATGAATGCTTTATTAAGGACTGACTTGTAAAAAAGACTTTTAAAAATTTTAGCATACTAAAAAATAGTGTTTACTTTATCACACGAAAGGTAATCATTCTTGTTATGGCTGAATTTATTAAAATTTACGAAGAAAATCCAAACCCTAAAGAAATCAAGAAGGTAGTGAATGTGCTAAAAAACGGCGGACTCATAATCTATCCCACCGATACCGTGTACGGTTTGGGGTGCGATATTACCAATACAAAAGCTTTAGAACGAATCGCTAGAATAAAAGGAGTGAAATTAGAGAAAGCAAACCTTTCTTTTATTTGTCATGATCTTAGTAATTTAAGTGATTATGTAAAGCAAATTGATTCATCAACCTTCAAAATTTTAAAACGCGCCTTGCCTGGACCTTATACTTTTATTTTACCAGGATCAAAATCATTGCCTAGTGTTTTTAAGAAAAAAAAGCAGGTTGGTATTCGTGTTCCAAACAATAATATTACAGTAGAAATTGTAAAAGCTTTAGGGAATCCATTAGTGTCTACTTCAATACGCGATGAGGATGAGATTTTAGAATATACTACAGATCCGGAGTTGATTTTTGAGAAGTGGTTTAATCTAGTTGATTTGGTTATTGATGGGGGATATGGCGGTAATGAGGCCTCGACAATTATTGATTTAACAGAAGCAGAACCTATAGTGATACGAGAAGGGAAAGGGAGTTTAGGGATTTTTTAGTTGCATCCTAAGTCTATTTGTGACTGTAAATCACTATTAGGAATGCAGTTACCGGAAAAGACTTCAGTCGGGACATAACGCTCTAAATTAGCGTCATATAATGCATTCTCTATAAAAGCAACCACGTCATTAATTTCTTGTTGAGATAGATTAAGATCTACAAAATCTGATGCCAACTGAGTGTCCGGAACATTATTATTTTGCTTTTCACCACTAACAATATAAGTAATGACTTCCTGTAATGAGGGAAAAGTACCACCATGTCCATAAAATCTGTTTGATTTTAAATTGTATAAATTAGGAACCTTAAATTTATAATCGTCGGTGCTGTTATTTGTAAAACCACCTCGCCCTTTATTTCTAATAGTAAAATCTTCAGGATCGATTATTATACCATTACTCTGGTCTATGTCACTCATACCTAATGCGTAAAACGCATTCGATTTTAATGCAGGTCCAGTATGACAGTTAACACATCGCGCTTTATCAAAAAATAAGATAGCACCTCTTTTTTCCGTTTTACTCATTTGGTTATATTCTCCTTTCAACCAATCTTGCCAAGGGGCCTCATTGGCCAAAAGGGTTCTATTATATGCAGCGATGGCCAAGCCTGCTGTTATTTGTGTGTAGCGTTCATTTTCACGGCAGATCAGGAAAAGCAGCGTCAAATAGTGCTCTATATCCGTAATTAGCGACAAAATCTTCATCAATTCTCAATCTATGGGCAGTCTGTCCCGCCATACCTTGGGTTTCTAATCCTTGATAACCTAGTAAGTTTTCAGGAATGTTATTCGCATTTTGAGCAATGTAGGGTGCGTTTATCCCCGTGCCACCTAATGCGCCATTCCGGAGCATGACCTCTTGATAAGCAGAATTTAAAAGACTTGGCACTTTTATGGGTTCAATATCTACAGAGTCTATAGGCATGCTTTGATCTATAATTCTATTCTCTCCTATACTGCCAAAACCTTTACCGCCTTCACCAATACCTTGTAAGTTTCAGAATAAAATCCAGCAGCAACTGGATGACAACTAGCACATGAAAAGGTTTCTACGGCCGATTCCATTTTGGCATTGCCTCCTGTAGCCGTTTCATGAACTAACATTTTGCCTAATGCCACTTTTTGAGAAGTAATTGGGTTCAAGGGATCTTGAGGGATACTAGCATAATCGTTAGTATTTGGTAATTGAAAAAAATAGGGTCCAATTCCATTAGATTTTTCATCAATTAAGGATAGTAATTGAGAATCTAAATCTGAAACGTCCTCATAATAGGAGTCATTAACACACGAAAATAAAAAACAAGAAATCGCAAGCATACCCATTACCGCAGTCTTTATTTTTATTTTATAGAAAAACATGGTTAATTTAGTTTAAAATAAAGCTACCATTTAATTTTCAAGTTATTTGTTTTAATAGATTAAATGTAAGATAAATAGATGAGTGGGCTATAATAGGGCCAATATAAAAACAAAAAGCCCAATCTTTCGATTGAGCTTTTGTTACTTTTTTTTGGGAAGAATTATTAACCTTCTTTCGATAAACTTTTCATTTCAGTTTCAATCATTTCATAAAACTGATCGATTTTTGGTAAAATATAAATCTTTGTTCTACGGTTTATTGCTTTATTTTCAGCGGTAGTATTAGGAACTAAAGGAATATGATCTCCACGTCCAGCAGCAATTAATTGTTACGGTTTTACACCTAAACCTTGTAATGCTCTAACAATAGCAGTACTACGCTTTACACTTAAATCCCAATTGTCAATTAAAACACCCTTACTGTATGGTACATTGTCTGTATGACCTTCTACCATAGCTTCAAAATTAGGCTTAGCATTAATTACTGTTGCTACTTTTCCTAAGATATCGTTAGCTCTAGTTGTTATATCATAGCTACCACTTTTGAATAATAACTTATCCGATAATGAAATAAACACGACACTTTTTTCTACATTAATTTCAATGTCCGGATCGTTTAGTCCCACTTCTTTTTTAAGACTCGTTACTAAAGCTAATGTTACACTATCTTTTTTAGTTAATGCATCTTGTAATCTAGTAATACGTAAGTCTTTTTCTTTCAAGCTTTCTAAAGACTTCTCTACATTTCTAGCCCCTTGAGTTGTTAAGACAGTCATGTCTTTTGTGCTTTCAATTAATGCTAAATTGTTGGCTTTCATATCGGCTAAACGTGCTTGTAATTCTTTTAACCTAGCAGCGGAAGCAGCTTCATCTGCTAAACAAGAGTTCAGTTTGACAGTAGCAGTATTTAATAGGTCTTGTGTATTCTTTTGTTTTTCCTCCAGAGCCATATATTCCTTTTTAGAAACACATGAGCTTAAAGTAAGTAGTGCAACAGCACTTAAAATAATAAGTTTTTTCATAATAGTTTTAGATAAAATTAAATTTTAACAATTCAAAAGTATAAAAATTATAAATGTTAAAAGAAGTATTAACAAAACTTTTGCTAAACAAATTTATAGACGACTAAAAGTCTTCTTTTTGTCTATAAAATAGGACGAGACGATAGATTTAGTGAAGGCATATTTCTTTTTTTTAGGTAGAGATTTTCGTTGTTTCAAAAGCCTTGTAAAATTAAAATAAAAACTAAAATGCGCTTTTAAAATGGCTATGCTATGCGCTGGAGTTAATGCTATTAAAAATTTAAATGCAGCTAACCCGTCTAAAACCAATCGAATAAGAATGAGAATAAAAACAGGTCCTTCTGCATTCTTTGTTAATGTAAACAGACTATTTCTAAAGTTGAGGTATGTTTTTCTAGGATTTGTTGCTTTTAAAGTGGCGCCCCCCACGTGATAAACCTTGCTTTCTGAAATATATTTTGCGTGATACCCCAAATTAAAGGCGCGCCAACATAAATCAATCTCTTCCATGTGTGCAAAAAAGGATTCGTCAAACCCATCTAAAGTTTTAAAAACATGCGTTCTAATAAAAAAACAAGCCCCTGATGCCCGAATATTTCAGAGTTCTCATTGTATTGCCCTTGGTCTTCTTCTATAGTGTTAAAGATACGACCACGACAAAATGGGTAACCATATTGATCTATGTAGCCGCCTGCTGCACCGGCATATTCAAAATGTAATTTTTTGTTGTAATCTAATATTTTGGGTTGTATAATGGCGGTGTCCAGCTCTTTTTTGAAGGTGTCAATAACAGGGGTGAGCCAGTTTACAGTCACTTCAATATCACTATTTAGTAAACAAATAATTTCCGCATCAATGTATTTTAAAGCATCATTGTAACCTTTAGCATAGCCACCATTTTCTTTGTTTTTAATAATTTTAACAGAAGGAAATTGTGATGTAACTAAGGCTAAAGAATCATCAGTCGACGCGTTATCTGCCACATAAACCGTGGCTTCTTGAGAAAAAGCAACGACAGATGGTAAAAACTTTTCTAAAAGTTTTTTTCCGTTCCAATTTAATATGACTACAGCTATTTTCAATAGAGATTACTGGTGTTTTTTTATTTATTTAAATGCGTGTTGAATATTAAAGACCGCCTACTGCAAACTATAAGATGGAATATCTTTTAAGAAATCATACTTTTCAGCATTAAAATCCATCACACAATAATAATGATTTAATCCATTAGTCACCATTAAATAACTGGCATTTAAAGCGAGATTGTATCTCGCCACTTGATCAAAAGTATCTTGATTGATGATTATTTTTGGTGCTTTGCATTCTACTATAATATGAATACTACCGTTTGGATTAAAAACGACAATATCATACCGTTTTTTTAAATCGTTGATTACGAGTTCCTTTTCAACGTTTATTAAAGATTTTGGATAGTTTTTTTCTTCCATTAGGTAATGGACACAATGTTGACGCACCCATTCTTCGGGTTGTAAAATCACAAATTTTTTACGAATAGCATCGAATATAGATACTTTATTTTCGCTATTTTTGAATCGAAACGAATACTTTGGGAAATTAAGTGCTTGCATTAAGAAAATAGACTTTCCCCAAAGGTAAATCAAAAAAAGAAAACTCCCATTTCTAAATTCAAAATTCCAATTGTTTACCACTTTGAATTTAGTTTTTTAGGATTGTAAAAGGCATACATTTTGGAAGAAGTCAAACAACTGGTTACAGACATAAAAAATAAAAATCTGAAGCCCATATATTTATTAATGGGAGAAGAAGCCTATTACATTGATAAGATCTCAGATTTTATTGAGGATAACGTATTGGCAGAAGAAGAAAAAGGGTTTAACCAAATGGTGTTGTACGGAAGAGATGTTACTATTGAGGACATTGTGGGTCATGCGAAGCGCTTTCCAATGATGGCAGACAAGCAGGTGGTGATTGTAAAAGAAGCACAAGACTTGGCTAGAACTATAGATAAATTAGCCAGTTATGCCGAAAATCCACAGCCATCTACGGTTTTAGTTCTTTGTTATAAATATAAAAGTGTTGACAAGCGTAAAGCGGTTTATAAAAAGATTAAGAAAACCGGGGTTGTTTTCGAAAGCAAAAAACTATATGATAACCAAGTTCCCGATTGGATTCGGAGAACCTTATCTACAAAAGGCTATAAAATTGCACCCAAAGCCTCACAAATGTTGGTCGAGTTTTTAGGTACCGATTTAAGTAAAATAAATAATGAATTAGAAAAGCTTCAAATTATATTGCCCGAAGGCACCGAAATTACACCGCTACATATTGAAGAAAATATAGGGATTAGTAAAGATTATAACAACTTTGAACTTCGTAAAGCGATTGGGGCCCGAGATGATGCTAAAGCGTTTAAAATCGTGAATTATTTTGGTGAGAATCCAAAAGACAATCCAATGGTGGTTACCGTCTCTTTATTGTTTAATTTTTTCTCTCAATTGTTACAATTGCATGGCATGACGGATAAATCTCCAAGAAGTGTCGCTGCTGCACTGCGTGTAAATCCGTATTTTGTTAATGAATATCTTGAAGCTGCTCGCAATTTTCCCATGCGAAAGGTGAGTGGTGTTATAGGTACGCTTCGTGAATTTGATGTTAGGGGGAAGGGTGTGAATTCTAATGTGGTGCCACAGAAAGATTTATTAAAAGAGATGTTGGTTAGAATTCTAAATTAAATACAGTCTAACGATCTGGAGTTCTTATTTGCGCGTGCCACTCGGCCTATTTGGTGTCATTAATTAGAGATAGTGCACGTGCTCAAAAGTGTAAATTAATTATTATTTAAGTCACATGGCCTATTACCGTAATGACAAGCTATTTTGTGGTAAGTCGCTAAGGGAACGACTATCCCGTTTGAAATATAAAAATAAATGAAATACTACTGTTTTTTACTTCTATTAATCACTGCTTCTTGTAAACCGTCACAAACGCTTCCAGATCCTCTAGAAGCGGGGTGGGATGGTAAAAAGGTTTGCACTGTTTTAAGCGAAACAAAAAGCCAGCGTGTTCTAAAGTGTACGTTTCCTCCAAATGTAGGTCATGAAAAACACTACCATAAACCACACTTTGGTTATACTGTATCAGGAAGCACTTTTCAAATCACCAATGAAGCAGGTACACGGCATGTTCCTGTGAAAACCGGAACACACTGGTCTACAAAAGAATTAAGTGAGCACCATGTATTAAATACTGGTGACAGTACTGCTGTGTTTCTAATTATAGAAGCGAAGTAATGTTGCGCAACAGGTTAAAACCTTGAGGTAACACTCTCAAGTCTTAATTTATTTAACATTCAAAACCCGCATTTAACATTCTGTTACTCTCCTTTAACACTTCATGCTAAAGTCAAGTTAAACAGCGACTTGAATTCTAGTAATAGAGCTTTTCCTTGTATCTTTAGTTAAAGTGATTATTAATCTTAAAAACCCTAAAAATGGAAAATTTAAATAAAAAATCTGTTGCCATTTTAGCAACTAATGGATTTGAAGAAAGCGAATTAAGAGAACCAAAAAAGGCCTTGGAAGAAGCTGGAGCAACTGTACATATAGTTTCTCTAGAAAAAGGTGAAATTAAAGGTTGGGCCGATGGCAACTGGAGCAATACTTATAAAGTAGACAAGACCTTGAATGAAGTGTCGCAAAGCGATTATAATGCGTTAATGTTACCCGGTGGTGTTATTAATCCGGACCTTTTAAGAAAAAATGCTCAGGCAGTAAGTTTCGTAAAATCGTTTTTTGAAAACCACAAACCTGTTGGAGCCATTTGTCATGCCCCTTGGTTATTAGCAGAGGCAGGCGTGTTGAAAGGCAGAAAGGTAACGTCTTACGACTCTATTAAAACGGATATAATTAACGCTGGAGCCCAATGGGAAGATAGTGAAGTGGTAGTAGATGAAGGTTTAGTAACCAGTAGAAATCCGAGATGATTTACCAGCCTTTAATAAAAAGTTAGTAGAAGAAGTTTATGAGGGTAAGCACAATATGCAAACCACATAATATATTTAAGATTGAACACCTTAATAGAAAACGACTCGAAAGAGTCGTTTTTTTTTTGTTATTAGTGAGGTACATTGTAGGTAAGTTGGTAATTATTATAGTAAAACTTTACGCTCGTTTTAACGTCCTACAAGCACGTTAATCGATTCTTTTTTTAATCATTTTTTATGAGTGACCGTTTTCAAACAATTAACTAAAACAAACGAGAGTTTTCGGTGCCATTTAAATACAGGAAGCGTTGTGACTTTAAAAATAAAGCATAACATTCTAAAGTTATTTCTATAATAAAAGCGTCATTTAACGAATGAAATTACCATTATGAAAAGCTTTTTAAATTCTATATATCCTCTAAGGCTAAAGCGTAATCATACTGCAAATCTTCATGCAATGACAACACTTTTTTAGTAACCGCTTCAATATTGCGGTCATAGATATTCTGTAGTGTGGTGTTGCGTTTAATTGATGGCGACATGTGTTTGAGTTTTTTACAAAAGTAGAGTAGTAGTTCGACTTCGGTTTCTTTGTTTAGAGAATAGCGAATGTACTTTTTCGTATTTCGTAGAATTTTGCGGACACTTTTTTTAATGTAGAAGAAACTATCGGTATTGATAAGATCAAACTGGTCATCAATTTCCTGCTTTACGGTTTCTATATAGCCTTGTTCGCTATCGGCTTCAAATAATAAGTAGGTGAGTAGCTCTTTGTTTTCCTTTTTAAACCGGGATAAACGCAGGCATAGCTCGGCCAACTCTTCATTAGATTTATGTTTTAATTCCTTTCTTATGGTAACAACAGAAACTGCTTTCATATTTATTTCCCGTGAAAACGGAGGGTGTCTTTTGTGTTTCCCTAAACATGGAAAACTATTAATTCTAATTTTTATTCTTTGCGTGGATGAATGGTTTCAATTCAATTCATATTTATTCAATTATAAAACCTCCGGTACAAGAGGTGACTTTTCGTTATAAAAGAGTATAAAGTTATCATAATTAAAATTCCTTTAACACGAATTGACTTTTAATATAAGTATCTTTTCATTCATGAGCCTAACGTGTTCTAAAAGTAAATAATTATTAACCTAAAACTAATATAAATGCCATTTATAACAAACAAAAAAAGTAAAGAAACAGTAGATATTTTTTATGAAGATTACGGAACAGGACAACCTGTTATTTTAATTCATGGTTGGCCATTAAGCAGGAAATCGTGGGAGCACCAAGTTTGGAAAATTGTTGAAGCAGGATACCGGTGTATTTCATATGATAGGCGAGGTTTTGGTATTTCGTCTGCACCATGGGATGGTTATGATTATTCGTCTCTAGCCAGTGATTTAGATACTATTATTAACGGATTGGAATTAGAAGATGCTGTAATTGTTGGTTTCTCAATGGGAGGAGGAGAAGTTGTTCGTTACTTAACAGATTATGGAGATGCTAAAATTGCTAAAGCAGCATTAATTTCAAGCATCATTCCCCTTGTAAAACAAACAGACGATAACCCGGATGGAGTACCTGAAAGTGCTTTAAAAGATATTCAAAAGGCCTTAGAAAATGACCGCGTAGGGTTCTTAAAAGCGTTTCACAACGGATTTTATAATTTTGATGAGAATAAAGGCAAACGTATCAGTCAAGCTGTTTTAGATTATGATTTTATAGTGGCTTCTCATGCCTCGCCAAGAGCAACAATAGAAGCAGCATTGGCTTGGATGCATACCGATTTTAGACCAGAACTAAAAAATGTGAAAGTGCCTACTTTAGTGGTACATGGGGATGCGGATGGCACGGTGCCTATTGAAACTTCGGGAAATCTCGCCGCAAAAGGTATCGCCAAGGCAACCTATGAAGTAATAAAAGGGGCCCCTCACGGACTAAATGTAACTCACAAAGAAGAGTTAAACGATATTTTAATTAAGTTTTTAAAGTCTTAAAAAGGCCTTATAAACGTACAAAAAGCACATTTACTTTTGAAGTGACTGTGCTTTTTTTATAATTTGATATGGACCCCATTTTTTAATTCTTCATTTGTTGGTGTTTCAAACCAAGTTTCCATAAAGTCAAAATCGTTAGGATTTACTTCAAACTCATAGGTTATCCCCTTTTCGGTATTTCTTTGAATTACACGCGCTTTCCTCAATTCCTTTGAAATATCCAAATAGTGGATTTTATATTCTATCTTGTTTAAAGTAGCAAAACTTACAAATTTTTGTCGGTGGGTTCGCTTAGAAAAACCCAGGTCCAAAATAGAGTCGACACCATTATGTTCTAATTGTAGTATATAATGTTGCATTAATGTTTCCGATCGATTGATGCGCTCTAACATCCATTCTAAACCATCATTTTTTGTTTTGTCTTTCAGGAATAAGACTTTGTTCCATTTGTCAATTGAAAAAATACAACCGCCTGTCTGTTCTCTTAAGCGATGTGAATAGGTGGTTTTCCCTGAACCAGTATTTCCAACGATAATATGTATCAACTTTTATAATGTTTTTTTATAGTGTTTTTTACTCTAAACAATCTAAAAATACCGATGAACAGAATTATTGGTGCTATTATTACTAAAGCAATACCAAAACTTTTAAGCTCGGTTAAGAATTCTAATTTCAGGATAGTCACTCCTGTGCCTAAAAAAACAACAAAGGTTCTAAAATAAGCTAGAAAAGTTCTTTCGTTGGCTAATTTGGTGCGCTCAATGGCCAACCAATCTGTTGTTGTTAAGAGCTGTTCTTCATTCATGATCCTTTTAATAAATTAACGCTCACGGTTGCTAGTTCATTGTTTGGAAATCTCGAAAAATAGTTAGGATCGGGTTTTAAACCGGCTTCTTCCGCTACTTTATTAAAGACGTCTACTTCCAAAATATATTGGTCGCTATAACCATGTGTGGCATCATAAGCTGTAGCTGCTGTTTGTCCAATATTTTTTGCTGTTAGTTGTGGGTTTATAGTATGTAATTCTATAATTAATAATCCAAATTGCTCCACATATGGTTTCCATTTTTTTAAATGCTCTAGCAGAGAGTCTTCTACCAAATTATTGTTAATGCGTTCCCCTTTATGAACAAAGGCACCAGAGGAATCACTTATACGATCTGTTGGTTTTTGTGGTGCTTCCCACATGCGATTATGATCCGAGAAACGTCCGAACATTAAGCAAGTCTTTGAGTTCTATATTGTAATCTTCACGCAGATCTTTTGCTAATAAATCGGGTCTTCCTATGTCACCCCAAATCACTTTGGCCCAAATATCGGCTTTTATTAAATTTGCTCTAGTAACCTTCAATGCTGCTTTATTAAAATCGGCGCCAACCAATAACAACGGGTGTTCTTCCAGTTGATTACCTCGAAGGGTTTGGTGCTCAATAACATCAAAAATATGTTGAATAAAGGCGCCATTACCACATCCCATATCTAAAATACCTTTGGGTTGTTCGTCAATAGGTTTATTGAAGAGTTTTATTATCACTTGATCGATCACTTTAAAATAAGTGGAATGTGCGCCGCCGCTTCCCCGGACATTCATTTCTCGATGCACGTGTTTTTCGGTGTCTCCCTCGGCAGTATCTAAAACTAATGGATCACCAAAAAGTAAGGCGTCTAATTGTAAAAAAGTGGGTAAATAAGAGACTGTTACTCCATAAGCGGAGGCTCGTTTTGCAAAAAACAGGCCTTCCTCTGTAAATTGATAGGTACCATTTTTCTTCTTAAACCACCCTAAATACGCTAGGAAATCTAATATCTTTTTAAAACTTTCACGGATCTTTGTGGTATTCTTCAGCAGAAAACGAGGCTTCCATGAAATATTTATGAAACAAACCATTAACGCCAAGTAATACGGTAATAGGAGCCACGATACAACCTTCTATGTGTTTTAATATTTGGTGTTCTACAGAATCATCGCCACGCGCAGTTATACCAAAGTGATTTTCATATTTTTTAAAAATGCGATCTAAAACAATAAAAGCATCACTACCAATGCGTTCTTCGGGAAACTTCACGGCATGATTTAATACCATTACAGCATCTTCGTAAAGCGGAGCTAAAGAAAAAGCTAATGCACTTTTTTCGTTTGTATGATAAGCAACTGTATTCTTTTCATTGTCTAACTCCTGAACCAACCAACCTTGAGCGCATAAAACACGTAAGGCTACATTTAAGTAACCTTCATTAGCATTAAAAGTTTTAATAATAATTTGAAGAGAGGTTGTTTTCTCGTTTAAAAGAAACTCTAAAACACCTTTTTTATGCAGGGCATAGGCCGTAGTTGCAGTCGCGATACCATCTAGATGTCTAAAAATGGTGCCACGTAATTGTTCTTTATCGTGTTTGGTTAGCATACTGGTTTATTTGATTTAAAGATATAAAAAAAGCGCATACTCGAGTACTTGAGTAAGCGCTTTTAAATTAGGTTAACATATTATTCTAAAAAGAATCAAGGAATAAATGGATCACTCCACTTGTCATTGGTATACACATCATTGCCCCCCAAAGTTCTTAGAAAAGCAATAACGGCATCTTTTTCTGCTTGTGTTAAGTTTAATTGTTGTCCAAATCCATTTGGTGTTAACCTTGGATCAATATTATTATTTCCAGCGAGGTTTATAGCATCATAATGGTTTAATACGGTTGTTAAGTTATTACTCACACCAATATGCATAAAGGGGCCGTTACTGGTGCCATCGACTTTTACTACATCGCGCAACGTTGGCGATCTGGTAACTAATAGATCTGTTCCCGGTGCATTGGCATTAGCAATTACGCCATTATTTAAACTATTGGGATCGATACTAAATTCGGGGGCTTGATGGCATCCAGCACAGCCTATACCACCGTTAACTCTAACCCCTTGATTATCAAAATTGGGAGGCTGCATAAATAATTGCTTACCCGATTCTCTTGAGCTGTAAAATTTGAAAACGGCTGTTGGTCGTTGTTAGCAGTCAGGCGACCGTCATCATATTTGCTATCAAAAGATTGAATGCTTCTTATAAATTGCGATAGCGCATTTTGGATTCTAAATTTTGAAATATCTTCACTGCCAAAAGCAAAATTAAATAAGTCAGGATAGTATTCTGTACTTTCGAGTCTCGGTTATCAAATCCTCAAAATTTAAATCCCCATTTTCACCACTAAAGCCCATTTCTACATGATCTTGAATGGGCATGGTGGTTTGTTCTTCTAAAGAGTTTGCTCTTTCGTCCCGTAAAAATCTATTCTCATTTGAGAATCTTGTGTTTATCAAGCGCATCGAGTGTCTTCCGGTCGAACCATCAACGCCTGTACTTAAAGTATTATCGTCACTAAAGGCTAATTCTTGTTTATGGCAACTGCTACAGGATACCGTATTGTTTACGGATAAGTTTTTATCATAGAATAAAATGCGTCCTAATGTTGCGCCTTCATTTGTTATGGGATTGCCCGCTGGCGTATTATCTTTTGTAACATATGCTGGACTGTATTGTTCGCTATAATTTAAAAGTGAGTTAAAATTGATAGCTAAGAGGTTAGAAAAATCAAAGGAAATCGTAGGGGGCTCTTCTACAACACTGGTACTTGAGTCTGTTGCTGAGTCGTCATTAGTGCATGCTATCAATAGGAAAGCCGCAATTATAAGAAGAAAATATTTCATAGTAGTTGGGTTTAGTATACTACTAAGACTGTTTCAATGGAATAAGGTTTAAATAAAAATTACAGTGTGAGCTTGTTTATTGGTTTTCTAGATACCAATAATTATAAAGAGGCTAGGCTATATTTGTTTTTATGAATACAATTGCGCACTATTAATGGCTACCTTTAAGTTCTTGTTTTTATCGCAACTTAGGAAAGTCATTTGGATTCATTTCGTGCATGATACCATAAACCGCTTCAAAAATATCCTCAGCAGAAGGTTTAGAAAAATAATCTCCATCTGTTCCATAAGCAGGTCTGTGTGCTTTAGCGGTTAAGGTCATTGGTTTGCTATCTAAATACTCGTAGGCATTTTGTTCGTTTAAGACTTTGTCTAAAAGATAGGCTGAAGCACCTCCAGGGACATCTTCATCTATAATCATCAAACGATTGGTTTTTGCTATACTTTTTACCACGTCATGATTTAAATCGAAAGGCAATAATGATTGTGCATCAATAACTTCAGCATCAATCCCTATTTGATGTAATTCTTTAGCAACGTCGTGTACGATTCTTAATGTGGAACCGTAAGACAACAAGGTAATATCATTGCCTTCTTTAACTGTTTCTACCACACCAATTGGTGTTTTAAACTCACCAAAGTTAGTTGGTTTTTGTTCTTTTAAACGATAGCCGTTTAAACATTCTACTACTAAGGCAGGTTCATCACTTTCAAGTAAGGTATTATAAAAACCAGCCGCTTTGGTCATGTTTCTAGGAACAAGAACATAAATGCCCCGAATAAGATTTAAAATCCCACCCATTTGTGAACCGAATGCCGGATACCTTCCAGTCTATGACCACGCGTTCTAATAATTAGTGGCGCTTTTTGTCTTCCTTTAGTTCTGTACAGTAAAGTCGCTAGATCATCACTCATAATTTGCAATGCGTACATGATATAGTCTAAGTACTGAATTTCGGCAATGGGTCTTAACCCACGCATGGCCATACCTATACCTTGACCTAAAATGGTCGCTTCACGAATACCAGCATCTGACACACGTAACTCGCCATATTTTTCTTGTAAGCCCTCTAAACCTTGATTTACATCGCCAATCGTTCCGAATCTTCTCCAAAAATTAAAGATTGCGGATATTTACTGAAAATTTTATCAAAATTATCACGTAACACTACACGGCCATCCACTTCTTCTTTTTCAGCAGTGTATGTTGGTTTTACTTCTTTTATATTGGTGGCAGCAGTAGCAGATTCATTATGTAAATGAGAACTGTATTTTGGCTGAACACTTTTAAAGAAACCATCAATCCATTGTATTAATTCGGTTTTAGCTGAAGATTCTTCCGAAATGACGTAGCGCAATACTCGTCTGCAAGCAGAAGCGACATCTTTACGGTTAGGTTCTTTTATAGCCAATAATTCGTTGTTTATTTTCTCAATAAACACTTTGTTACTACTAGATGTTTCCACTTGAGCAATCCTATTTGAGGCTTCCTTTCTTTCTTCTAAAAGCGGATTTAAATACGCATCCCATGCTGCTTTTTTTCCTTCTCGAACCTCTTTTTTAATACTTTTTTCAAGCTCCGACAATTCCTCGTCGGTAGAGATACTCGTTTCTATCATCCATTCTCGTAATTTTACATTACAGTCATTGGCCGTTTCCCACGAGAGTCTCTCTTTGTTTTTATACCGTTCGTGTGAACCAGGAGGTCGAGTGTCCTTGCGGTTGTGTTAACTCATTAACATGAATTAATACTGGAACATGTTCTGCTCTAGCTATCTTTGCAGCCTCTTGATAGGTTTCCATGAGTGCGACGTAATCCCATCCTTTTACACGAAGAATTTCGTACCCCTTACTATTCTTTTCTCTTTGAAAACCGCTTAATATTTCAGAGATATTTTCTTTTGTGGTTTGGTATTTGGCGTGTACCGAAATACCATACTCATCATCCCAAACACTTATTACCATAGGCACTTGTAGAACACCAGCAGCATTTATGGTTTCAAAAAATAAGCCTTCACTAGTACTTGCATTTCCAATAGTGCCCCATGCAATTTCATTACCCTCAACAGAAAACTTGGTGGTATCAATACCTTCAACATTTCTATAAATTTTAGAGGCCTGTGCTAAACCTAATAATCTAGGCATTTGCCCTGCGGTAGGTGAAATATCGGCACTTGAATTTTTTTGTTTGGTAAGGTTATTCCAATCTCCGTTTTCATCTAAACTAAAGGTAGAAAAATGACCTCCCATTTGTCTTCCACCGAGACATTGGTTCTAAAGCGATATCTGTGTTCGCATATAATCGAGAAAAAAACTGTTGTATTGTTAACTCACCAATGGCCATCATAAAGGTTTGGTCACGATAATATCCTGAACGGAAATCACCATCCTTAAAGGCTTTAGCCCAAGCTAATTGTGGGACTTCTTTACCATCACCAAAAATACCAAACTTGGCTTTTCCGGTTAATACTTCACGACGCCCAAGCAAACTACATTCCCGACTGGTTACGGCAATCTTATAATCATTTAAAACTTGTGCTTTAAAGTCTTCGAAAGAGAGCTCTTTATTTAAGTCAGATTTTGCTTGCATAATGGTCATGTATTTGAAACAAAAATAGTCAAAAGGGATGAGACTTGCAAGAGCCTTAAATCCTAAATAATTACTAAATTCTTAATTAAATGGAGGTTAATACGTTAAAAGTGTAATTAAAATTAAATTATTGAATTTTTGTTAGAAATAATTCAATGACTAATACCAGCGTCTTGTAAATAATTTTAGTAAGGTGTTGGGAGATAGTGTGACAATAAAACGGATGCTTTGGTCGTAATTTGGTTGTGCTATTTCCCAGCCTTTATTTGAGTAAATTGGGAAATAAAGCTCAAAATAATCCTCTACCAAATTCAAGCGAATTCCGGAATCGTAAACAAATTTAGGTGTTTCGGTCCTGTTAGCGACGAGTCCCATATCGCCATAAGCCATAATATAACGCCAAATAGTTGTACTTGCATTGGCAGTCGTTATCCATTGATTTGCAAAAGCCGACTCTAATTGAGATTTAAAACCGCCCTCGGCAACAATTAATTGTTGGCTTAATAGTCCTGCTTCTTCAGAGCGACCAAGGTAATTATAATCAAAAAGATAATCTGTAGGTCTATCTAAAGCGAAACTAAAAAAATCAGTGTCTTGGTAGGTGTTGTTATAAAGAAAGGCACCAGCAAATAAGCGTAGATTATACTGTCTATTATTTTCGGTAAGTGTTCTTAATTCTAGTGTGCCGAGAGATCTTTCCAAATTGTTTAGCCAATTGTAGATCGGTAAACCACGAACTGAATTTTTTTAAATTGGGATCGCTTTGGCCATATCGCGCATTAAAGACACTGTATTTAGGCTCTCCATCAGTTTCAAATTCGCCAGTTAAATCAACTTCGCGATCAATATTTACATATCGAAAATTTAAGTAGCTTTTCCTGTTATCTCTCAAGTCATTAGGATTTCTAAATCTGAAATCAATATAAGGGGTATATGACGTATACGACAAATTTGGAGCATAGTTATAGTACGATCCACTAATACCATACTTGGTATAATAATTAGAAACACCATCACGTCTGTCGGCATAGCTTACCGAAGCACTACCTACAATTTGCTTGCTTTTAATGGCGTATTTTGGACTTACACGGTATAGAAAATTTTTAGATAATAAGGTTTTGTTATAAAGTTTCAACCCAGGAGAAAGGCCATCGTAAAAATTGTAGTCAAATTCAGGCATAAAAAAAACCTGACTGTAATTGGGGTCTTCAATGTCCTTAAACAATCTAAATTGGAGGGGCTTATTGTTTGAAAAGAATCCTCCTAATGATTTCCAGTTATTTCTTAAATTAATCTCAGGGATTTTAGAATCGTAATTTAAAACTAATTTATCTGCGCTATCCCTTGGTATTGTAATGGTCTTAAGGTCTTTAAATCCTTCAACCCATTGTTTTGATACCACAGTGTCGTCTTTCATGGCAAATAATGACACGGGCATTTTATGATCATTCTTATTTTTTAAAGTGACTTTTAAAGAATCTTCAGTTTGTTCAATTTTTTTAATTTTAAAATCAATTTTTTTGCTTGAACCCACATAATCCTTAAAAAACCAATCTACATTTTTATTTGTTTGGGTTTTTACCGCATTTTCAAATGCCGCGGCAGAAGTATTTTTTAACTTGTTATCTATTAAAAATTGGTGAATAATCGTTTTTATTTCAGCACCATTGGCATAAGCATCCAAGTAATTAAGACCAACCCCTGCTTTATATTTATTAGCAATATTTTTATTGAATTTAAGAAGCGAATCCTTAGGCATGTTTAAAGGCTGATCTAAGTTTGAACGGGCCATGTGCATGTATAAAAAACCATATTGATCATTAAATTTTAAATCAGCGGCATGAAAAGCTCTAACCCCCCATACATCAGCCAAGTTTCCTAAAATTTTCATGTCGGGATAATTGTCTTCAACATATTTAATTAAATAATAGGTTTGAATGCCATCTAAAACCCATTGGTCTTCTCTTGGATTAATAAGCAAAGTGTTTTCCAGATAGTTGCGGAGTGTCGTTTTTAAAAGCTTTAATTCATATTGAAAATGATCTGAAAACGGTCTTACAAAATCAGGTAGTAAGTTTAATCCATAAATGGGATCTTTTTTATAGTCTATTTTGGTGAGTAAGATTTTTTTGTGCGGATATTTACCAAGATTTTTTGTGATAAATGCGGCCACTTTATCTGAGATAAGTGCAACTTCTATTGGTTTTAAACCTTCTTCGTCAATATTAGATTGAATCGTAAAATAATCAGTTTCTACTAGTTTGAATAAATTCACTTTGTTTAAAAACAACTTGGTATTCACGCGATCTATTCCTTTTAGAGAAGTGCGCACGTTGTTATTGCCTATTTCTATGGTTTGCTGTTCATCTAATTCACTAATTAAAGTATATGTCTTGGGATAGGTTACTTGTAAGGAGATATCTGCTTTTGGTACAAACGCATCGTCTAAATCCTTGTTGCTATAATAATGCCATGTACCATCAAAAAAAGCTGGTGTAATATACCAATAGCGTAAAAAATAATTTCCGTAATCGTCTACACCATAACGCGTAAACTTATCATCAGGCACTTGTATGGTGTATTTTAACTTTAAATTATAGTGTCCATTGGGAACAAAAGGGGTCTTTAGTGCGACTTTTATAACATCAGGATGATTTTCTAGTCTTTCAAAGTTTAAATCAAGACCATCAGATTGTATTGAGGCAATATCTGTAAATCCGCGGTCTTCACTTTTTGCAAAATGAAAGGTGTTTTTAAATTCTTGGGCAAATCGCTCTGCTAGAGGCGTTTTTTTTGTGGAATAACTATGACTCCAGTCATTTAAATAAATAAAGTCTTGGGCTTCATTACTATCATTATAATATTGAATGGTTTGTTCAATAGTAATGCTTTTATTTTCTACTTCAAATTCTGCTTTAATATCAATGCTGTTTTGGCTTATCGCCGAAACACTTAAAATAAAGCATAGAAAAGGTATTAGGTCTTTTTTTTCAAAGGGTGTGCAACGCTTTTTTTACTAATAACGTGAAAATTGAAGCGAATAGTATGAGATTAACGTGAGTTTAACTTTTAGAAATTTGGACTCAATCCATACTCTTTATAAAAGGCATCTAAGATATCGACGACTTCATCTTCAGTATCTACTAAATGCACTAAATCAAGATCTCCAGGACTTACATTGGTAAATCTATCTAACATGGTCTCTTTTATCCAATCGATTAAGCCCGACCAAAAGTCTTTACCTACTAAAATAATAGGGAATTTTTCGATTTTGTTGGTCTGTATAAGTGTAATCGCTTCAAAAAGCTCATCTAATGTTCCAAATCCACCTGGCATGACTACAAACCCCTGAGAATATTTTACAAACATCACTTTGCGCACAAAGAAATAATCAAAATCTAAACTCTTGTCATTATCAATATACGGATTGTCGTGTTGTTCAAAAGGTAAATCAATATTAAGGCCAACAGAAGTACCTCCGGCTAAATGAGCGCCTTTATTCCCAGCTTCCATAATACCAGGACCACCACCAGTAATGACACCGTAACCTGCTTCGCAAATGCTTTTTGCAACACTTTCGGCTAATTTATAATACTTATGATCAGGCTTAGTTCTTGCAGATCCAAAAATAGAAACACAAGGTCCTATTTCGCTCATTTTTTCAAAGCCCTTAACAAACTCACCCATGATTTTGAAAATCGCCCATGAATCGTTTGTTTTATTTTCATTCCACCCTTTATGATGTTGTTCTTTTTTCATTATGATATGTTTCGTTTCTATGCTATTTAAGAATGACAAATTTAACAGAAATAGTGACGTAACAGCTAAATTATTAAAATAAAAAAAGCAACCATTTCCAGGTTGCTTTGTAATATTTATGCTTAAGTATATTATAATACTTTGCGTCCGCTAATAATATTATATAGAATCACTATTACTGCAATGACTAAAAGTATGTGGATTAAACCACCTGTTGCAATTCCAGGAACGACACCTAATAATCCTAAAAGCCAAACAATAATTAATACTACAGCTACAAGCCAAAGAATACTTCTCATAATTTTAAATTTATTGGTTAATTGAATCTAAGATAATTAATTCTACGATTAATAATAACAATTTAAGTTTAAGAGTTAATATTTATAGTAAATGCACCAAAAACGAATTATTATGTAGTATTTATCTTACTTTAATTCTTTTTTTAGGAATTTTGCAGTATAGCTTTTTTTGTGTTTGGCAACTTCTTCCGGTGTGCCTTCCACTATTATTTTTCCGCCACCTTGACCACCTTCATATCCAATGTCTATAATATGATCTACTGTTTTAATGACATCTAGGTTGTGTTCAATAATCAATACCGTATTGCCTTTGTTAGCGAGTTTGTTTAATACAATCATGAGCACACGAATGTCTTCAAAATGTAAGCCTGTCGTGGGCTCATCTAAGATATAAAAAGTGTTTCCAGTGTCGCGTTTACTTAATTCTGTAGCTAATTTAATGCGTTGGGCTTCACCACCGGAAAGCGTTGTGCTTTGTTGTCCAAGGGTAATATATCCCAAGCCAACGTCGACAATAGTTTTTAGTTTTTTATGAATTTTCGGGATGTTTTCAAAAAAATCAACAGCTTCATTCATAGTCATGTTAAGCACATCGCTAATGCTTTTTCCTTTATAACGAATCTCTAAGGTTTCACGATTAAAACGTTTGCCTTGGCAGGTTTCACATTCTACATAAACGTCCGGCAAGAAATTCATTTCTATAACGCGTAAACCTCCTCCTTTGCAGGTTTCGCATCGACCGCCTGCAACATTAAAACTAAAACGTCCCGGTTTGTAACCACGAATCATCGCTTCAGGAATTTTAGCAAACAAACTTCTGATTTCACCAAAGGTTCCGGTATACGTTGCTGGATTGCTACGAGGTGTTCTACCAATGGGAGACTGATTAATATCAATAACTTTATCGCAATGCTCTAAACCCTTAATACTTTTATAAGGCATTGGTTTCTTTACGCCATTAAAATAATAGGCGTTTAAAATGGGGTAGAGTGTTTCGTTAATTAAAGTCGACTTGCCACTTCCGAAACCCCAGTAACACCAATCATTTTACCCGCAGGAATTTTTACCGAAACGTTTTTTAGGTTGTTTCCAGTACAGCCTTTTAATTCAATAAACTTGCCATTCCCTTCACGACGCTTTTTAGGTACTTCAATTTCTCGTTTACCATTTAAATATTCGGCAGTAAGTGTGTTTTCTTTAAGAAGTTCCTGTGGTGTGCCTTGGCTAATAATTTCACCACCATGTTTTCCTGCTCTAGGACCAATGTCAATAACATGATCGGCACGTTCAATCATGTCCTTATCGTGCTCAACCACAATGACCGAGTTCCCAATATCTCGTAAAGCGATTAAGGAATTAATTAATTTTTCATTGTCGCGTTGATGCAAGCCAATACTAGGTTCGTCTAATATATAAAGTACACCGACCAACTGAGAACCAATTTGTGTGGCCAAACGAATGCGTTGTGCTTCGCCTCCTGAAAGTGACTTTGAACTTCGATTTAAAGACAAGTAGGTTAAACCAACATCGACTAAAAACTGTAGTCTAGCCTTAATTTCTTTTATAATTTCTTCAGCTATTTTTAGTTGTTTTTCTGAAAGGTGTTTATGTAAATCTTCAAACCATTTGGCCAACTCAACAATGTCTTTATTGGCTAATTCAGCGATGTTTTTTTCGTTGACTTTAAAGTATAACGATTCTTTTCTTAAACGTGAACCTTCGCAAACTGGACATTCTACTTTATCCATATAATCTTTCGCCCAGCGTTGTAAAGAGGTCGATTCAGCATTTCTATACTGATTATCAATAAAAGTAGCTACTCCTTCGAAGTCAATTTTGTATTCTCTGGTGACCCCGAGTGTTTTGCTTTCAACAGAAAATTTATCGTTTCCCCCATATAAAATCACTTGTTTTGCTTCGGCAGGAATAGATTTGTATGCATCGGTCATTTTAAATTGATAACGCTCTGCAATCAATTCCAACTGTTTAAAAATCCAACTTTTCTTTTCTGGTCCGTGTGGTGCTAAGGCGCCATTTTTAATAGATAACGAATCGTCTCGGGATAATTTTTTTCTCATTCACTTGATACAAGGTGCCAATACCGTTACAATAATCGCAAGCGCCTTTTGGTGAGTTAAAAGAAAAATTATTAGGTTCTGGATTTGGGTATGATATTCCGGAGGTAGCACACATTAAGCTGCGGCTAAAATAACGGGCTTCTTGTGTGTCTTGGTCTATCACCATTAAGATATCCTCGCCATGATACATGGCGGTATTAATGGTTTCATCTAAACGTTTATTATTTTCTGTGGTATCGTCAATTTTAAGCCGATCGATGACAATTTCAATATCATGATTCTTATAACGGTCCAGCTTCATGCCTTTTGTGATGTCTACAATCTCACCATCGGTACGTACCTTTACAAACCCTTGTTTTCCTATTTGTTCAAAGAGTTCACGATAATGTCCTTTCCGTGAGCGCACAACAGGAGATAAAATAGTTATGCGTTTGTCTTTGAAATCTTCAATAATCAATGCTTTTATTTGCGCATCACTGTAGCTCACCATTTTCTCACCAGTATTATAACTGTAAGCGTCACTTGCTCCGGCAAAGAGCAGTCTTAAAAAATCATAAATTTCTGTTATGGTTCCAACTGTAGACCGTGGTGATTTACTAGTAGTTTTCTGCTCGATGGCGATTACAGGAGACAAACCATCAATTTTATCGACATCTGGTCGTTCTAAACCGCCTAAAAATTGTCCGGCGTAAGCCGAAAAAGTTTCGATGTAGCGCCTTTGGCCTTCGGCATAAATAGTATCAAAAGCGAGTGACGATTTCCCACTACCGGACAAGCCAGTAATGACCACCAGTTTTTCACGGGGAATCGTGACATCAATATTTTTGAGATTGTGAACTCCGGCACCTAGTACCTCTATATTTTCTTCGAAATTTGTCATAGAAAAGCAAAGCTGCAAAGGTACTGTTTTTGAAGTAGAAAAGGAAGTAAATTTAATCTGTAACACATTGTTTTTAGGTCTACTGGGTTTTAACTTTTTCAAATTTGTAGATACGGACTTTTTTTTGTATTTTAATTTATTATATCCCTTCGAATTGATCCCTGATTTAATAATTGATTAGTAGCACAAACTAAAATGAATTATTAATTAAATAAGTGTCGGATGAAAAAAGAAGGAAGTTTATCGGAAAAAGAGCGTTTAGAGCTCGTCGAAGAGCGTTTAGAAAGTGCTGTTAGTACTTATGAAACAGCGGTATTATTCGATTATAAATTGAGTGAGTTTATAAGACTTAGTGGGTTTAAGGATTTCCAAAATCCACCAATTTTATCTCCTAAAATACCATATGCTTTACCTGGTGTGTTTAGTGCGGTTATAACCTATCTCAATTTTATTACAGAAATGGATAAAATTAAAACCAAGATTCAGAATGTTCTCAATGTACTTCAACCACCAATGCCAGGCCCTGGATTACCTATTCCTCCACCAGTACCACCAACACCAGGTACACGAAAAATGAGACAAGTCATAGAAGTTATTACTGCTGCAAAAACAGCGGCTGACAATGCCGAACCGTGAATCGGCAAAAGACAGTTTGAAGGAGGCTAAAGATCTTCTAAAGCATGAAAGCGTTCGGGTCGAATTTAGGCGCATCCGACAGATAACTACATGGTATGATATTCTTGAGGAAGTGCAAGCCGTCATCGATTATTTAGAAAAAATATGCAAATAAGTATTGAGATTAAATTGAAACATAAACAATGCATTTTTTTTAAATTTAGATAGAGTGAAGGCTTTTAATAATGTAGTCATCCTTTTTTAAATGAAAGAATTATTGATAAGACTGGCGAAAAAAAGAATAGCAATAGTAATAATCGATAATGGTGAGACATAGAAAAAAACTTAATTACAGAAGGCGTGAAGCATATGAAAGGATAGCATTACCCCAACTGTTTAGTCGTTTCTCTATATATTCTAATGACGCTTATTCTATTATTCAAATAGTAAGTTTTAATGTCTTTTAACGAAGACTAATAAAAATAATAACCATGCCCGTATTATTTAATTGGTTCACTACTCTCGAGGTAAGCGCTTTCTATGCCCTCCATCTCTAATCCCGTAAATAGTAACTTGTGAAAGGTTGGTAATATGGCGCCAGTTGACGTCGTCGTCCAATCGCTCCAGGTCGCCTCTAAGCCGTTTATAGGTAAGATGTCTACCCACATTTGAAAGCTTGTTGGTCGCCCTGTTTCCTCTAAATGCCATAAATAAGAATCGCCTGGGGTAGACCCTCCGGAGGTATAAGTTATTAATAAGGCTTTCTCATCATCGTTAAGCGTTATTAAAGTGCGTTCTACTCCGGTATCAAAAACCTTGTAAGGGGCGACAAGCCAAAAGGAATCGTTATTAAAATAATTAATTGCTTTTTGTATGGTTTGTTGTTGTTTTTCTGATTCAATTTTTATGTCATCTTGAAACGCGACGCTTTCTGATTGCTTATTTAAATCCAAAAGGACTTTGTAGTTTTTCCAATAGACTTCACAGGTGTTTTTGGTCTTATTCCATTTATAATGATGACGTTTTTTAAAGGTCCATTCTATGTAATCAGTTGCTTTGTAAGCGTCATAATCTAAAGCATTCAACATTTTAACAGCTAAGGCATCTGCTTCTTTACCTTGAGTTCCTACTGGTAAAGCTTCATTGTATTTAAAATATAAGAAACCATAAAGAAGCACTGTAGGTAGAGTGAAGAATATAATAATTCCAATGCTGATTTTTAATATTCTTTTAAGCGTTAATTTTTTTCTTGTTTTCATTTAAAAAGGAATCTGTGGTCTTATTTTGTGCCTTATTATTAGAAAAAAGGCCTACATTTTTTTGTCGACTTAATATTAAAAAGGAGGTAAAGATAAAAGGATTGTATCATTCTTCACACGTATCATGATGTTTTCTTCAAAGGCCTGCGCATGTGTCAATTGTTTACAATTAAAATAGTCTCCTATTGTACTATGCGCAGCGGCGTTGTCTTTAGTTATTTTAGTTTAAAAGCCTACTGCAGCATCATCTCCTCGAAAATCGGCACCCCCTTCGAGACGACCATCAGGTAATACTAAAATGGCATCCACCTGACCTATAACCGGTGAGCGTTCTTCGTTGATTATATACCCTTTCTTTTCTAAAGTTTTTATTGTTGTTTTTGAAAACACATGGGGTTCCATTCTAATTTCATCGGGTAACCATTGGTGATGAAACCGTGGTGCATTAACCGCTTGCTGCATAGTCATATTAAACGTATGAACATTCAAAATGGTTTGTAATACAGAGGTTATAATGGTAGAACCGCCAGGGGTTCCAATACTCATAAGTAACTGACCGTCTTTCTCAACAATAGTAGGTGTCATGGAGCTAAGCATGCGTTTTTCCGGTAGAATAGCATTGGCTTCAGCACCCATTAAGCCATAGATATTTGGTACACCAGGCTTACTGCTAAAATCGTCCATTTCATTATTTAAAAAGAACCCTAACTCTGAGCAAAATAATTTAGAACCAAAGCCACTATTTAAGGTTGTTGTGACTGCAATGGCATTTCCAAATTGATCCACGATAGAGTAGTGAGTCGTTTCATTGCTTTCAATAATATCCACTTTTCCATGAGAGACGTCATTGGAAGGTGTTGCTTTTTCAAAAGAAAAGTCTGCCATGCGTTTTTTTAAATAGTCATCACTCAACAATTCATGTTGAGGTACAGATATAAAATCCGGGTCTCCTAGATAGTAGCTTCTATCTGCGTAAGCGCGACGTTCGGCTTCGGCTAAAACTTGAATGGTTTCTACTGAATTATGACCATACTTTGCGAGATCATACGGTTCAACCGATTTCATAATTTGGGCCAGTGCGATTCCACCACTAGAAGGTGGTGCCATAGAAATTATGTTTAAGCCCTCGTACTCAAAAGTGACAGGTCTTCTCCATTTCACTTCGTAATTAGCTAAATCTTCTAAGCTTAAAACACCACCGTTTTCTTGAATAAAATGGGTTAAAATTTTTGCCGTTTCTCCCACATAAAACTCATCAAGACCATTGTTCATTATGCGTGTTAAGGTTTTGGCTAATTTTGGATATTTAATCGTGTCGTTTTCTTTCCATGCCTTATAAAATAAAATCGTGTCTCTATTAGCAAGTTTAAAATCTTCTTGCTTTTCGGTGGTGCGTATTTCTTGTTTTTTTGTAACGACAACACCTCGTTTTGCTAGTTCAATCACAGGTTTTATTAAGGCTTTTATAGGTAGACTTCCAAATTTTTCGTGCACTGCAAAAATGCCTGCGACAGAGCCTGGGACACCAACGGCTAAAGCGCCTCGGGTACTTAAATCGGAATAACAGAGCCTAAAGAATCTAAATACATATCTTTTGTAGCGGCCGAAGGTGCCTTTTCTCTAAAATCGAGACTCCCAATGCTGCCATCATGTTCTCTATAGACCATAAATCCGCCACCACCAATATTCCCTGCATAAGGGTAAGCCACTGCTAATGCTAATTGCGTAGCAATCATAGCGTCAAACGCATTTCCACCTTGCTCGAGTATAGCACTGCCTATTTGGGAGGCTTCCAAACGTGCAGAGACGACCATTGCTTTTTGTGTGATGAGTCCACGAACAGGCCTGTTTTGTTTGCATGAACAGCAAAGGACAATCATTAAAAAATAAGGATATAGCGAATTTAGTTTCATAGGGTATTCATTTTATTTAAAGAGGGTAAGGTTCCAAACGGCATGTGACGAAATATTTAACGTTATGGATTGGTTTTATCTGTTTTCTATTTCTAATAATTTTTTATTGGAAAAACGAATGAGCTCTTCAAAAAAACTGGTAAACTCGGCTTCAAAGTCTTGATAGAACTCTTCCAGTTCGTTAACGGCTAAGTTCATTTGAGACCGATTATGCGTTCTACGGTTCATGCCCTCCAATACTTTAGTAATGCCTCCTATTGAAGCGTAGCTTAGTAACCAATTGTCTGCAATCATATAAGGCATCATGTGCTGAATCCGTTTAGGCAGAATTTCAAAATGATCCTGAAGCGAATCATAAAAATCATCGACATATTTGCTCAAAGGGATATTAGAATAGTTACTCCAGTTCTTTGCTAAAAAATGGTCGTAAAGAATATCGACAATAACGCCGGAGTAATGACTGTAGTTCTTATGTAGTCTTTTTGTGCTTAGTCTAACTGTTTTATGCGCGTCTGTAAACGTATCGATTTGACGATGTAATAATATGCCTGTTTGAATGTCTTTTGGATACTTTTGGTAGCGTTTCCCACGAATACCATCTGCT
Organism: Lacinutrix neustonica; assembly: GCF_026625145.1. Taxonomy (GTDB): domain Bacteria; phylum Bacteroidota; class Bacteroidia; order Flavobacteriales; family Flavobacteriaceae; genus Lacinutrix; species Lacinutrix neustonica. The sequence goes on from NZ_CP113088.1 coordinate 3,873,680, forward strand.
ATAAAATTGCCAATGGTAACGCTTTTGTTATTTCCGAGAAAGATAAATGTGTGCGAGAAAATTCATAAAATAAATATATGTATTTTTAACGCTTAAAATCTATTTAATTGAAAAGACTTCCAAATTTAAACCCCTTGCGCTTTGTTTTAGCGTTTTTGGTTTTAATCTTCCACTTGCCACAATTATCTCAAAATCAAGGTTTACCATATTACAATGTCTTTCCCATCTTTCATAAGGGCACTGAAGCAGTGTACATGTTCTTTGTTTTAAGTGGTTTTTTGATAATAAGTCAAATTTATAAGGCTCAGGTAAACAGTACTTTTTCAGTTAAGAATTTCTATGCACGACGTGCCCTACGAATTCTTCCGCTATATTTTTTAATTGTGAGCTTTGGTTTGCTATTTTATAACATTGTGCTGCCAGTTTTAGGGATGCCTTTCGAAGTTAATTACGAAGTTAAAGATCTGGCACTCCTTTTAGTATTTCCCAATGTTTTTAGCACGCTATTTAAACCTGGAGGGATTTTAGAAATTTTGTGGTCTATAGGCATAGAAGAGCAATTCTACCTCATGATTGCACCCTTAATGCTGCTCATTAAGAATACGAGAGTAGTTCGAGTATTGGTATTCATTACCGTTTTATATTTTTTAATTTTTCACTTCGATTTTTTCTATGTGCTCAGGCGTTTTCAATGCGTTTACTTCTTTATCCTTTCAGGGGGTATTATAGCGCTTTTGGAAACCCAACAAAAGTTAACCTTTTTAAAAAAATCAAAAGCAATACCACTATTAATAGTGGTATTGACCCTTTTTTATTTTTTTACCAATTGGTTACAATTCGATTCTATTATCATTTATAATTTGGTTACTGCCATAGTATTTAGTTTGTTTATTCATACAATAAGCTTTAACACACAGGGGTTTGTAATAAAAAATAAGGGGCTTAATTATTTAGGAACTATTTCTTATGGCATTTATATGTATCATGTGATAGTGCTCAATGCTATGGTTTTCTTATTTTTGCAATTGAAGAAAATGATTGTAATTAATGATGTTTTAACGATAGTTTTACTGAATGTATTGACCTTATTTTTCACTATCTTATTAGCACATTTTTCTTATAATTATTTTGAAACTTATTTTCTAAAATTAAAAAATAAATACAGATAAATGACACTCATAAAATCTATATCAGGCATCCGTGGAACTATTGGCGGAGCAGTGGGAGAAAACCTAACTCCAATTGATGCAGTAAAATTTGCTTCAGCCTATGGAACATGGCTTAAAACACAACGTAACAAACAAGATTACCGTGTTGTGGTTGGTCGGGACGCACGTATTTACGGCGAAATGATTCAGAATCTAGTAATGAATACGCTCGTAGGTTTAGGTATTCATGTTATAGATCCGGGATTGTCTACAACACCAACGGTTGAAATTGCAGTACCCATGGAGTATGCAGATGGAGGTATTATTTTAACAGCAAGTCATAACCCGAAACAATGGAATGCTTTAAAGTTGTTAAATGCAAAAGGGGAGTTTTTGGATGCTGAAGAAGGTGCTAAAATTTTAGAGATCGCTGAAAGTGATGCGATGCAATTTGCAGACGTCGACGCTTTAGGGAAAATAACAAAAAATCAAGCCTACATAGATTTGCATATCGATCATGTTATGGGTTTAGAATATGTAAACAAAGAAGCAATTGAAGCTGCTAATTTTAAAGTGGTTGTCGACGGTGTTAATTCTACAGGAGGTATTGCTATTCCTTTGTTGTTAGAACGTTTAGGTGTGCACCCTGTGAAGTTATATTGTGAACCGAATGGTCATTTCCCACATAATCCAGAACCTTTAAAAGAACATTTAGGCGACTTATCTAACGAAGTGAAAAAACACCAGGCAGATTTTGGAATTGTAGTCGATCCGGATGTTGATCGGTTGGCTTTTATGGATGAAAACGGTGAGATGTTTGGCGAAGAGTATACTTTAGTGGCTTGTGCAGATTACGTGTTGAGTAAGAATCCTGGGAATACTGTGAGCAATATGAGTTCCACGCGAGCCTTACGAGATGTTACAGAAAAGCATGGAGGAAGCTATGAAGCGAGTGCTGTTGGAGAAGTCAATGTAGTGTCATTGATGAAAAAGAACAACGCCGTAATAGGAGGAGAGGGTAATGGAGGGATTATCTATCCCGCATCGCATTATGGCCGAGATGCTTTAGTTGGAGTGGCCTTATTTTTGAGCTTGTTAGCAGAAAAGCAGCTGTCTGTTAGTGAATTACGCAAAACCTATACCAGCTACTTTATGAGTAAAAAGAAAATTGCATTAACTCCAGAAATTGATGTTGATGCGATTTTAAAAGCGATGGAGGCAAAATATGCAGGTGAAAAGTTAACCACTATTGATGGTGTTAAAATAGACTTTGCAGAAAGCTGGGCACATTTGAGAAAAAGCAACACCGAACCCATCATTAGGATTTATACAGAAGCGAAATTACAAGAATTAGCAGATGATTTGGCAGATAAAATAATTTCTGAAATTAAAGAGATAGCGAGCATTTAGTACTTAATTGGCATACTTATAGCGATATGATTACATCAAAAGCACGAGCAAGACATTCAGAATTAGAACAGTATTTTTCTAAGTTTAGAAAGCATATTATAGGTATTGATCAGGAGTTTGAATCGCCCTATGGGAAGCAAAAAATGATTTATACAGATTGGACGGCTTACGGGCGTTTGTACCGTCCAATTGAAGATAAAATCACGAATCAATTCGGGCCTTTTGTTGCCAATACACATACAGAAACAACCGTTTCCGGTACCGCCATGACCAATGCGTATCATAAAGCACGTCACATTATTAAAGGCCACGTAAATGCTAATGCAGATGATGTACTCATAGTAGCAGGTAACGGGATGACTAGCGTTGTAAACAAATTTCAACGTATTCTAGGTTTAAAAATTCCCGAAAACATACGTAAATATGCAAACATTCCGGACGAGATTCGTCCCGTAGTTTTTGTCACACATATGGAACACCACTCGAACCATACCTCTTGGTTGGAAACCATGGCAAAAGTAGAAGTGATTCCAGCAGGGGAGGATGGATTATTTAGTTTAAAAAATTTAGAAATTCTTTTAGAAGAATATAAAGACTGTACTATTAAGATCGCTTCGGTAATTGGAGGCAGTAATGTCACGGGCATTCAAACACCATATCATGAAATTGCAAAACTCATGCATAAAAATGGAGGGGTTTGTTTTGTGGATTTCGCATGTTCTGCACCTTATGTAGATATGAATATGCATCCTGAAAATGAGGAGGAGTCTTTAGATGCTATCTTCTTTTCACCTCATAAATTCTTAGGAGGGCCTGGTACTTCGGGGGTGTTGGTTTTTAACAAGAAATTGTACAAGAATATGATCCCTGATTGCCCTGGCGGAGGTACCGTTTCATGGACTAATCCATGGGGTGAACACAAATATATCGACAGTATTGAAGATCGTGAAGATGGTGGAACACCAGGGTTTTTACAAACCATAAAAACGGCTTTAGCAATAAAGCTTAAAGACCAAATGTGTGTAAAAAACATACTGGATCGTGAGCATGAATTGTTACATTTAATTTTTAAAAATCTTTCGAATGTAGACAATATAAAGATTCTTGCTCCAAATCATAAAGATAGGTTAGGGGTGCTCTCCTTTTATATTGAAGACTTACATTTTAATTTAGGTGTAAAATTGTTGAACGATCGTTTTGGGATACAAACACGTGGCGGTTGTAGTTGTGCGGGTACTTATGGGCACTATTTGCTTAATGTAGATCGCGAAAAATCGAATGCCTTAACTTGTGAAATCACCTCGGGCGATTTAACTCATAAACCGGGATGGATTCGTCTATCAATTCATCCAACAACTACCTGTGACGAAATAGATTATGTCTGTGACAGTTTAATAGCTTTGGCAGTAAACCATGAAGACTGGGCTAAAGATTACGACTACAATAAAGCGAATAATGAGTTTGTACATAAACACTTTATCCCGAAGCATGATATGCGTGTAAGTGACTGGTTCGAGTTGCAATAATAAACTCAATAATGTTACGCGATACGTATAGAATTATACACAACATAATTAACTACCATCGATTAAATCATAGTCTCTTTAATCTATTAATAATTATTAATGGTTTTGTTATTTGAACCCAGTCATTATTTAAATTCAGCTGGAATTTTATCCCGATGCTTCCAGCGTTTATGCGTCCACAAATAATATTCAGGAGCGTCATGTATTTGTTGTTCTACTAATGTTATAAATTCGTCAGTTATATCATAGTTTTTCACTGTATTAGGATACTCAGATAGCATTTTAAAGGAAACTTCATAAAAACCACGCTTCACTTTCCTTACAGCGAAATAAACGACAGACATGTCTAATCTTTTAGCGAGCATTTCAGCGCCAGTGTGTATTGGTACCTTAATACCCATAAATTCATTCCAGTGGTGCGCTTTCTCGAGTTTAGGTGATTGATCGGAAATAAAACCATTAATCGTTAAAATATCTTTTTCTTTTAAATCAGTAAGCACCGGGATCGTTTCTTTGGTCGTAATTAAATACGAATTGTATCGCGCGCGAATGCGCTTTACTAATGCATCAAAGTACTTGTTTGATAAACGTTTATAAACAGCGTTTCCTCTAGATTTTATATATGTTTGAAGAATAAAAATCCATTCCCAACTGGCATAATGAGCACACATTAAAATAGTACTTCTGTTTTTGGCTTCAATATTATGTATGATGTCAAGATTGGTGAACACATAGCGTTTTTTCATTTCGGCCTCTGAAATGGTCATCGATTTTATAGATTCAACGACCATATCACATAAATGATGGTAAAATTTTCCGGTAATTTCTTGTATCTCCTCGGACGATTTTTCTCGGATAAACTAATCTTAAATTTTGTTTCACTACGCGCTTTCTATATTTAAAAACACGATAGATAAGTATGAAAATAAAATCTGAAAAAGCATATAATAACCTAAATGGGAGGATAGAAATGAGCCATAAAAAAGGATAAATTAAAATGTAAGCTAAAAATTGCATGGTTTGTTTTATGTTTTTAAACGACAAAGATATAGTATATTTTCACTGCATAAAATTATTATAAATTAATGTAAGAAGTAAAGGGGTGTGCTTTTCTTTTTAAATACCTTTACTGCCAAATATTAATATTTATGGGTAGTGTAAATACGGTAACAATTGTTTTAATAATCGCTAATGTTCTCATGTCATTAAAAGGATTTAATGACTTTTCTTTTTTTGAAAAATACAAATTTAATGTTGGCGCCATTGCGCGCGGCGAAAAATATAGAATGCTGACCTCCGGTTTTTTGCATACTAACCGAGATGCATTTATTTATGAACATGTTTGGATTGTATTTGTTTTCTAATCAGGTAATAAGTGGGGTGGGAGAAATAGGCTATATAATTGTATATTTTGCAAGCTTAATAGCAGGAAGCTTATTGTCGTTTTATTTTCATAAAAATGAATACCACTATACGGCGGTGGGAGCAAGTGGGGCTGTTACAGGTGTTTTGTATTCAGCTATTTTATTAGGACCTGAATTGAAATATTATTTCATGTTTTTACCGTCTCATATAGGGACTATAGATTTAGGAATTAAAGGGTATCTCCTAGGTATAGGATATTTGCTATATACCATTTATGCTATGAAAAAGAAATCGGATAACATTGGTCATGATGCACACTTTGGAGGAGCTGTTGGAGGGTATGTTTTAACCATTGCTATGGCTTCTTGGTTATTAACAGACAACCTGTTAATAACAGCCTTGCTAGCCGCTCCAATAATCATATTATTTGTGATGAGAAAAACAGGGAAAATATAAAAAATCTCCACTAAACTTCATGTTTCAAGACTTTCTTAATTAAGTAGTTTTGCTATTTTTTCTTCTAATGCCTCTCCTCTTAAATTCTTAGCGACGAGCTTTCCATTAGCTTCTAAAATAAAGGTCGCAGGTATAGAGCGAACACCATATAGCAAAGCTATAGGATCTTGCCACCCTTTAAGATTTGACATTTGAGGCCACGGCAATTCGTCTTTTTCAATGGCCTTTATCCATGGTTCTTTTTGATTTTCTTTATCAAGTGAGACACCAATAATTTCTAAGCCTTTACTGTGGTATTTATTATACATTTTTACCAAATTAGGATTTTCTTTTCTGCAGGGCCCACACCATGAAGCCCAAAAATCTATAAGGGTCACTTTTGCCTTTATATCATTTAGAGATAAGGTTTTGCCTTACGGAGTTAGTCCGGAGAAATTTGGCGCTTGTCGCCCTAGTGGTATGTCGTTTACAGCAGTGGTGGCTTTCTCTTCATTTTCTATATAATAAAGAACAGCTTTTGCTGAACGCGTTTTTTTAATGGCATCTCGGTAGAAGGTGATACAATTCATTAGCTTCATTTTTAGTTATTATTTTACCAATAGTCAAGCGCTCTAAAGTGAAGGCAGCAAAACCACTATTTGGATGATCTTTTATAAAGTTCACGTCATGTATATTGGCTGCTTTTTTTAAGCTGTCATAAGAGATGTTTATTTCTTTTAATATAGATTGGTCTTGAGTAGTTGATTGATTAAGTCTAAAACGACTCATTAAACGATCATTAACATCACGAAAAGGCTTTCTGCTTTTTAAATAAGTCTTAATTAAATCGTTTTCTTTACTTCCGGAAATGGAAGACGCCGCTAAGCTGTCTATGTATACATCTATTGCTATGTTGGAATTTTCAAGTATTATAGGTAGAGTGCCATTAACATCTTGAATTTGAATGTAATATATGTCGGGGGATTCAACGCTTCCTGTGAATGAAAACTTCCCATCAATTATAGTGGTAGAATCGATAAGTGTTCGCTTTCCATTTTCCCGTCTTAAAACCTCTACCTTTTTGTTATTAGCTGAAGGATCAATCGTTGCAATTAATTCATAAGCCGATTTTTCTTTTTTACAAGCAAAAGCCAATAAAATAATACTTATTAGAGCAATTTTTTTTATCATGGTTTTAATTTTAATTGACAACAAATATAAAAGATAAAATTGGTTTAGAATTAATTTTGGAATAACCTTTAGAGTTTTATCCACATTCATTTTATTACATTTGTACTATGATTTATAACGATACCATAGTTGCCTTGGCAACAGCTTCGGGAGCAGGCGCAGTTGCGATTATTCGATTATCAGGAAAAGAAGCAATTGCTATTGCAGATAGCACCTTTAAGTCTGTAAAATCAAATAAATCTCTTAAAGATCAAAAAACACATACCATACATTTAGGTCATGTTGTTGATGACAAAAGGATTATAGATGAGGTACTGGTCTCTGTTTTTAAAAACCCCAATTCTTATACTGGAGAGAATGTTATCGAAATTTCTTGTCATGGCTCAATATATATCCAACAGGAAATCATCCAGTTATTTCTTAGAAATGGCTGCAGAATGGCCAATGCAGGAGAATTTACTTTACGGGCGTTTTTAAATGGCAAGCTAGATTTAAGTCAGGCAGAAGCGGTTGCTGATTTGATATCTAGTGATAATGAAGCATCTCATCAAATTGCAATGCAGCAAATGCGAGGTGGGTTTTCTTCAGAAATAGCAAAGTTGAGAGAAGAACTCATGAACTTTGCGTCTTTAATAGAATTGGAACTCGACTTTGCAGAGGAAGATGTTGAATTTGCAGATCGCACTCAGTTTAAAGCATTAATAGAACGTATTTCATTTGTATTAAAGCGATTAATAGATTCGTTCGCCGTTGGTAATGTGATAAAAAATGGAATCCCTGTGGCTATAGTTGGCGAGCCAAATGTTGGAAAGTCAACATTGCTTAATGCGCTTTTAAATGAAGAGCGCGCTATAGTAAGCAGTATAGCGGGAACCACTCGCGACACGATTGAAGATGAATTGGTGATTGAGGGTATTGGTTTTCGTTTTATAGATACAGCAGGTATTCGTGAAACGAAAGATATTGTTGAGAGTATTGGTATAAAAAGGACGTTTGAGAAAATGGAACAGGCGCAAGTCGTTGTGTTGTTATTTTCTGCAGAGGAATTCAAAATTGAATCGGAGAGACTAAAAATTGAAATTGAAAAGATAAAGAATAGGTTTCCATTAAAGCCTTTGGTAATTATCGCAAATAAGGTGGATACTTTGAATGATTCCGAATTAAAGAAATTACAATCTGAATTTGAAAATCTTCACCTACTATCTGCCAAAACGGGATTAGGAGTAGAAACACTTAAACAAAAACTAATAGGGTTTGTAAATACAGGAGCGTTAAGAAACAATGAAACAATCGTTACTAATACACGACATTATGATTCACTTCTAAAAGCTTTTGAAGAAGTTGCTAAGGTTAAATATGGGTTGCAAACGGCGATTTCAGGTGATTTGCTAGCTATCGATATTCGTCAAGCCTTGTATCATTTTGGAGAAATTACTGGTGAGATCACCAGTGATGATTTACTGGGGAATATTTTTGCTAATTTTTGCATCGGGAAGTAGAAAGAAGTCATTATTATGGTTTTTTTTTCTGTTCCATATCCTTACAAACACTTTGATTATAGACGATTATATTTTTTTGATTTACTCATTAGGTCCTTTTGAGTATGTTATTTTCTATTAACAGTATTAAAACTCAAAATTGCCGTTTTAAAAAGGTGTGTAAATATCGACGAAACAACCTGTTTATAGGATTATCTAAAACCCTTCATTTTTCACATTAAAAACATGTAATTTCGACTTAATTTATTCTAATGCAATATGTTAAATGATTTCAAAGCATCGACTAAAAGCATAAAAAACCTCGTTGTAATGTTAAAAAATGGGGTGAAATACAAAAAATATTAACAATATATTTGTATGTCTTAATTATTTGTATAGATTTGCTATCTAAAGGATTAATTAAAAACTTACACATTATGAAAATGAAACCTACCCTTTTTATTATTGTTTTTTTGCTAATAACCAGTTTTGGTTTTTCTCAAAATGAGCTGTCTATTATTAGTGGGAAAGTAGGTATTTCAAAATATCACGACCGCGACGAATTAGACCAAATGCAAAAAGGACAATTGTTAACGTTATATATAGAACGCATAGAAGTGATAGTTAAGATACTACCAAATATCGCCTTTGCTACTATGCCAGGAGTAACTATGTCTTCATTGGGGATTCCGGATACAAAAGATCATAGGAAGGCGCTAGAGGATCAACATGAGGCAACTTCTAATTATTTTACAAACACGCTGGAGTTTCAAAATAAAATTTTACCATATTCTGATAAATCAAATTTAATTGCAGCGATTTTGTTTTATGAGGAAACTTTAAAATCCTTACACACGTACCGAGAGTTTAACTAATCTCTAGTTTTAACGTATTGATGTTTGCGCATCGTAAAAGTTCTACAAATAAACTTTTAATATGTTATACTAGTTATAAATAGTATAATTAAATAATTGATTTGATGTAGTTTAACATGTTATTTCTCATATAAATAACAAAATTAATCCCGTAATTTAATTAAATAATAGAATAATAACCCCCTCTCTTATAAGTCAAACATGAACGAAAAATACTACAAACATAATAAAAAGATGGATTTCATCGATTTTATTTGCATTTCATAGTATTTTATTATATGTTTGGAAAGATATTAGAATGAATTTAATTACTTATGAAAAATTTAACCCAAATTATAGGCCTGGCTTTTTTATTAATCACTAGTGTGAATGCGCAACAGGAAAAGGGCATAACAGGAAACGAAAACTGGCTAGACTCTTGGACAGAGTTTAAACCTAAAACCGAGGATTACGGTGAACCGACTCAAATCTTAACGGGTAATATTACTCAAGATATGAAATTAACAAAGCGAGACACCTATTTATTAGTAGGTAGTGTTTTTGTTACCGATAGTACAACACTTACTATTGAACCTGGCACGGTTATTATTGGTGATTTCACTACTAATGGATCGTTAACCATAAGTAAAGGAGCAACATTAATGGCGGAAGGCTCAGAAACAGATCCTATTATTTTTACTTCTAATCGAAGTGTTAAAAAAGAAGGAGACTGGGGTGGTTTGTTTTTACTTGGAGATGCGCCTATAAATAAATTTGGAAATGCCTCTGCGGTAGATTATGGTTTAAAACCTGCTTCTTTTCAGTATACAAGTTATGGTGGTGATAATATCAAAAGTAATTACGGTGTATTAAAGTATGTAAGAATAGAATATGCAGGCAGAAGAACTAGAGATCACGGGTATTTTAATGGTCTTACTTTAGCGGGGGTAGGTAAAGCTACAGTGGTTGAGAACGTAATGATAAGTTATTGTGGTGGAAATTCTGTACAGGTATTGGGTGGTGCTGTTGATTTGAAAAAAATGGTTTCTTATAAATCAAAAGGTAATGATTATGCCTTTAACTATGGTGCTCAATGTAATATTGTAAACTCCTTAGCGGTGCGATCTCCTTATGTGTCAGGCGTTAATGGTTCACGATCTTTGTTTGTTGCCTCTTATGAAAGAAAAGAAGAAGTGGATTTTAGTAAAAAAGGAACCGTGGTTAAAGCTCAAAACTTAACCTTGGTTAATATTACTAAAGATTTACAAAAAGACATTAAAATAGGTTTAGTGGATGAGGCGATATATATCGCTAATAATTCTTCTTTAGATATTACGCAAAGTGTGATCTCAGGATATAATCCAGCAGTTTTACTAGATAGAAGTATAATTATAAATAGTGAAAATTTAGATAAAATAAAATTCAGTAAAATGTATTTCAATAATTGTAATGGAAATATTTTTACAGAAAACAATTCAAATAATGAAGATTTAGAGAACTGGTATGGTAATAGTGCTTTTTTCAATGTATACCGAGAAGACTTCAGACTCAGAAACATTCATAGACCCTAACAATTCTAGAAATCCTGATTTTAGATTAAGAATTAACAAAATCGTGGCCTCTAGTGAGGATTAGAATACTAACTTTTCTTTTTCTTTAATTAATAATAATCTTGGGTGTTACTCTATTAAGCCATTAGGATACTAATTATTTTGTATTAGAAGGTGATTTTATAATAAAACATAAAATGAAGCATTATAGAAATAATATCTACAAAATAATGGTGTATGCAGAAAATTACCATTTCAAATAAAGTTTTTATAGGATTGTGTTTTTTTGTTCTATTTTTTACAAAACAGATACAAGCTCAAATATCTATAGGTACCCCGACATACGGTTTTACTCAGGCATGTGCAAGCAACTCTTTTAATACTTATAATACCACATTCTCCTTTACAAATGAAGGTAATTTAGGTCCTACGAATCAATTTTCGATTTTTTTATCAGATGCGAACGGCGATTTCACAAATTCTACGACGCCTATTTTTACTTCGGCAGCAGGAGCAGTAACAACCTCTTCGGCTACTTTAACTTTTTCTTTACCAACAGATACTGCTGGAGAAGGATACAGAATAAAAATTAAAAGTTCAGATCCGGTTGCTTCTAGTCCGGGTTCGGCATCCTTTGCAGCCTATTATAAAATTCAGGACAGTCCGTTTTCTATCAATAATTTGGTGTCTACTGGCGCCTATTGTAATGGAGGAGAATATATTTTATCAATAGATAATCCAGGAACCGGTGAAAATGATTCACCGTTAAATTATCCGTCGCTAACATTTAAGTGGTTTAGAGAAACTGGTCCTACGACTTCGGTACCGGTGGGAGGTAATGGTCCTACGCTGTCCGTAACCCAGCCTGGCACTTATTTTGTAGAGACAGATTATGGTACCTGTACTTCTAACTCATTTTCAAATCGTGTTACGGTGAGTGAAGCTGTTTCCGGAGAAGCAACAGCAACGATCTCTTCAAGTCTAGGTAATCCCTATTGTCCAGATCAAGGCTTAACAACTTTAAGTACTATAGCAGGAAACAGTTACCAATGGTTTGTGGATGGTGTACCTATTCCTGATGCTATAAATCAGTCATATCAAACCGATCAATCTGGAACGTTTTCAGTAATAGTTGATTTAGGAAACTGTCAAGCTTCGGGTTCAATAGATTTAGTTAGCCAGGGCTTTACAAGTAGTATAGACGTTTTGGAAGAGAATGAAATCGACATCGAATCGGGAGAGACCTTAGTCGCTACCGTGACAACAACAGCTACAAACCCCGAATTTATATGGTATTTTAATGATGCAATTATTTCAGGAGCTACAACAAATAGTTATGAAGCTACAGAACTAGGGAATTATAGAGTTGAGATTACGCAAACAACAGGCTGTGTCGTGACAAACGAATTTGTGTTTTCGGTTAATGTCCCCTTTAATCCATTTCCTGAAGTGGCAAACATACCCAATCTTATAAGCCCAAATGGGGACGGTATTAATGATAAATGGGTTATACCACAAGATTATGTTAGTGGAACAGATTCTGAAATTACAATAATGAACAATCACGGGAAAGTCGTTTTTAATACTAAGGATTATCAAAATGATTGGCCTCAAGAAGAAATAAACTTAACCAGTATAAATAAAGTGTACTATTACATTATTACTACCCCGGATAAAGAACCCGAAAAAGGGTCCATATCTATAGTCAAATAGAATGAAATTAATTTTAGCCATACTCCTACTTATCTGTACTACACAGACCCTCCATGCCCAAGATGATGGTGTGGTAGCGCTTGCTCTCCCAGTAAGAAATTCATTAAAATTTAATAGATACGCAATCAATCCTACATTTAGTTTTGTAAGAGAACAAAACACTTATATAAATATCTCTAATAAAAGAGAGTGGGTTCAATTTGAGAACGCACCGAAACGTATCTCGTTGGTTACTCCGGGAGATTTAGAGAGAATATTGGAGTGGGTATTGGTCTGTTTCAACAAAAATATGGCGTTCTAAACACCTTTGGTGGTCTTTTGAACTTTGCATACAACGTGAACCTTCAAACAGATAGTAATTTAACTTTTGGTTTAAATGTTGGGTTCTACAAAAGTGGTATTAACAGTGGCGCTGTAGTAACAAATGATCCGAGAACCTTCATTAGAGACCATCCCTTCAAATTCATTGCTCACCATTAATCCTGGATTAAATTATGGTACTGCATTTTTAGATTTTGGTTTATCTGTAAATAATTTGGTACTCTATAATATTACGTCTTCAGCAATGATTGAAGAGAATCCAGAGCAAGCCATTCAGGCGCACATTATGTACACTGGATATATGGATACTCGTGGCTTTTTTGATGAAAGCAAGTTTTCAGGTTTAGTGAAGTCAGAGTTTAAAAAAGACATTACCGTATTATCCGGAATAGCCATGTTAACCGTTCCTAAAGGTATTTGGGCTCAAGTAGGTTATAACACCTTATATGGAGCTTCTGCTGGGTTAGGGGTTAATTTAAGTACTAATATAGCTATAGAGTATAATTTTGAGAAATCCATTGGTGACTTAGCGTTGTTTGGTACTTCGCATGAGATTACATTAGCCTACAAGTTTAAAAGTAAAAAGAATTATTTTTATAGTGGAGATGACGATGATGTGGCCATTTTTACGCGCTCTAAAAGAGCAAAACGTAAAAGAGCAGCAGTTTCAAAACCAAGACTTGACGCTCAGGCCGAACAGAATTAGCTGAAGCAAGAGCTCAAGAAATTGCAGAGAAAAGAGCGCAGGCACAACTCGCTATCGAAGCCGGAATACAAGAAAGAGCAGAGGCTAAAGAAAAAATTAGATTGGCTGCTGAGGAAAAAGCGAAAGAGAGAGCAGATAGATTATCACAAAACACCGAACAAACCGATATTGAGGCACAAGCGAAAGCAGATGCTGAAGAACAAGCCCGTTTAGCAGCATTAGCAAAAGCTGAAGCCGATGTGCAAGCACGAATTGCAGCGGCAGAAGCGAAAGCGAAAGCCGACGCAGAAGAGCAAGCTAGATTAGCAGCACAAGCCAAAGCGAATGGAGATGCTCAAGAGCAAGCTAGATTAGCAGCCCAAGCGAATGCAAATGCACAAGCACAAGAACAAGCACGATTAGCCGCATTAGCAAATGCAGAAGCCCAAGCGGAAGCAGATGCAGAAGAACAAGCACGATTGGCAGCACAAGCCAAAGCAAATGCAGAAGCACAAGAACAAGCACGACTAGCAGCATTAGCGCAAGCGGAAGCCGATGAGCAAGCACGAATAGCGGCAGCAGAAGCCCAAGCGAAAGCAGACGCAGAAGAACAAGCACGACTGGCAGCACAAGCCCAAGCGAATGCAGAGTCTCAAGAACAAGCACGATTAGCAGCATTAGCAAAAGCCGAAGCCGATGAGCAAGCACGAATAGCGGCAGCAGAAGCCCAAGCGAAAGCAGACGCAGAAGAACAAGCACGACTGGCAGCACAAGCCCAAGCGAATGCAGAGGCTCAAGAACAAGCACGATTAGCAGCATTAGCAAAAGCCGAAGCTGATGAGCAAGCACGTATTGCGGCAGCAGAAGCCCAAGCGCAAGCCGACGCAGAAGAACAAGCGCGATTGGCAGCACAAGCCAAAGCAAATGCAGAAGCACAAGAGCAAGCACGATTAGCAGCACTAGCAAAAGCAGAAGCTGATGAGCAAGCACGTATCGCAGCAGCAGAAGCAAAAGCGCAAGCCGACGCAGAAGAACAAGCGCGATTAGCAGCCCAAGCCAAAGCAAATGCAGAGGCCCAAGAGCAAGCGCGATTAGCAGCACTGGCAAAAGCCGAAGCCGAGGAACAAGTACGAATTGCAGCAGCAGAAGCCCAAGCGAAAGCCGACGCAGAAGAGCAAGCACGATTAGCAGCACAAGCGAAAGCAAATGCAGACGCACAAGAGCAAGCACGATTAGCAGCCCAAGCGAAAGCGGAAGCCGAGGAACAAGCACGAATCGCTGCAGCAGAAGCTAAGGCCAAGGCTGAAGCTGATGAAAAGGCCGGATTGGCGGCCATAGCAAAAGCAAAGGCAGATGAGCAAGAACAAGCCGGATTAGCAGAAATAGCTAAAGCAGAAGCAGAAGCCCGGGCTAAAGCAGATGCCGAAGAGCAAGATAGATTGGCAAAATTAGCTGAAGAAGAAGCAATAGCAGCAGCTGCAGCAGCGAAAGCGAAAGCAGAAGCCGATGAGAACGCTAGATTAGCAGCTTTAGCTAAGGCCAAAGCAGATGCGGAAGATAAAGAGAAACTCGCAGCTAATGCCACAGATGAAATAGCGAAGTCAATGAAGCGATTAGCAGAGTCTACTAAAGAAACTGAGAAAACTCAACAAGATTTATTGGCACGCTTAAATGACATTACGGAGAGTAAAGAACAAGACTTGAAGGATTTAAAAGAAGAAAATGATTTGAGTGAAAAAGGAATTTTTAGAGCTCCTAAACCATTTAAGAGTGTTTCTGCTGAAAATAGAAAATTAGAAGCTTTACAGTCTGAACTCGATAACGTTATTAATGATCAAAATAAACGCATTGCAGAATTAGAAGCATTATATAATGACAGACTGAAAAAAGTAAAAGATAAAAATGATCCAACAAACCAGTACTATAGAAATGCTATTGCAACATTAAAAGCAGAGCAATCAGAAGCTGTACGATCGCGGGCAAGGCTATTATCTACAATAGAAGAAATTAAAGTAGCCACAGAAATTGAAAAAAAGAGAAGAATAAAACGTGCCTCGTATGATGATGAAGAAGATAGATATAAAGAAGATAAAGAGACATTGCAGATGATTAAGGAGATGACACCAGTAAGTAGTGTACCTTTAAAAGCTGAAATGTTTAATTTTGGAGAAGAACAAAGTAATAATATCCAGATTCTAAAAAATATTAAAAACGAAGAAAATGGATTCTATATGGTGTTGGCTGTTCATGGCGATGATACCAATAGAGATACTTTTTTACAAACAGTAGTGGCTGCAGGTGTGTCTAGTATTGATTTCTTCTTCGACGTTAAAACGAATAAGTATTATATATATCATCAGAAATTTAACAGTTTACAGGAAGCCAATACGGCATTAAAAGCGAAAGGCAGTAAGCCTTATAATGGAAAAATGTCGATCGTTAAAATTGAAAATTAGAAATTAGAAATATAAAAATTGATTAATCCAAATAACCATTTTTTTACAACGCCCCTTAATTGTAAAATGGAATTATAAATATTAACATTATGAAAAGATCTACTTATTTTAAATTAGCTCTCACAATTTCATTCCTATTTATAGGACTCCAGTCTTATGCGCAAAGTGTCCCTTTTGTTCCTGAATTTGATCAGGATGTAAAAGGAGATATTTTACTGATAGGAAATAATATTTTAGGACCGAGACAATAATGCATTCAATGATCCCACTGTGTTCAATCACAGGGTCGATATGCGATATATTGATATTGATGGGGATGCCTCTACGTTTAGCTCATCGAGTGCAGACTTGGAAGTTCCTAATCCCAATTGTTATGATATTGTGTATGCCGCATTATATTGGGGCGCCGTTGAAGCGGGGTCAGCACCAAGTAACACTGTGAAATTTAAAGGGCCTATTGGTGGTTATAATGACATAACGGGAACAGTAATATACGATCAACCAACCACGCCAGTTGGTCAAAGTTTTCCTTACGCTTATTACGCGGATGTCACTGGAATTGTAGCTGGTTTCACAAATAGTTTAGGGACCTATACGGTTGCAAATGTGTCAAGTAGAGAAGGCGAGTCTGCCACATTTAACCCTTACAATGGTACTGGTCTATCTGCAGGATGGTCGCTTTTTGTAGTGTATGAAGATCCAACACTTCCTGGTAAATCTATTACAAGTTTTAATGGCTTTGAAGTTATTCGAGCCGTTACTGGAGATGTTGATGTCGATGTCGATGGATTTAGAACCATCCCTACAGGCCCTGTAAGAGCTAATTTTGCTTTTGCAGCCCTAGAAGGCGATAGTCCAATTGTTGGAGACCGTTTAAGACTTAATGGTACAAGTTTATCAACTGTAGATCGTCCAGCCAATAATTTCTTTAATAGTTCGGTTACTCAATTAAATGCTTTACCTGTTAATAATAGAGTACCAAACAGTTCAAACACTTTAGGTTTTGATACCGGTATCATTGCTGTTCCAAATCCAGGGAATACGGTTATTAATAATGGTGATACCTCTGCAGTAGTTACACTAGAAACCTCCGGTGATACATATTTTCAATATTTCTTCGCCTTTGCCGTTGAAATTATTGAACCAAATGTTGTTCTTACTAAAATTGTTGAAGATGACTTAGGAAATGATGTTGGTGGCGAGACGGTAGGTTTGGGACAATCCTTAAATTATGTCATTGGTTTCCAAAATACAGGTAATGATGATGCAACGAATACAATCATTCGAGATGTATTACCTATAAATATTAATTTTAATTATCCTACTGATTTAATTTTACCACCAGGTGTTTCAGTGGTGAGCTACAATCCGGCTACAAGAGAAATTATTCTTAGTATTGCAGATTATTTGGTAGAGCAAGGTGATCCAGTTTACGAAATACGTATAGAGACAGAAGTCGTACAGTCCTGTAGTTTGCTGTCCGATGCGTGTTCAAACACGATTAATAATCAGGCGTTTGTTACCTATCAAGGTACAGATAACCCTGACTTCACTATTTCAGATGATCCTAGTTTTAGTACCAATACGGGATGTTTAATCATCCCTCAAGCGACAAACTTTTTAGCAGATCTTGACGATTGTGTGTTTACACAAAACGAAATTCTATGTGGTGCGAGCTTAGATATCACCGCAGGAAGTGGTTATGATAGTTATTCATGGTCTACAAGCCCCTCAGGAACCCCAGTTATTGGTACCACACAAACCATTACAGTAACGAGTCCCGGGACATATTATTCGTTTAATACCGCCGTAGCCCCTTGTCAATCCATAGAGCAGGAATTTATAGTTTCAAATTTTGGAAACACGGTAAATAACCCAGTGATTCCTTATGCAGACGAGGTGGTTACCTGCCCTAATGATGGAAAACAGTTGCCAAATATTTACTTGTGTGGCGCGAATGACTCTACCTTTATAGAAACCGGTATCTCCGATGCCTCTTCAATAATGCGGGAACAATTAGATGAGTCTAGTTGTACAGCTGTTGTAAATAGTGATTGTGCCAATGAAGATAATACCTGTGTCCGGAACCAAGTAGGAACCGGTGCAGATTTTCCGGCCAATACCTCAGGCCAATTTCGTTTAACATTAAATTATTACGGAGGTTGTTTTAATCAGTTTTATTTTAATGTTTATCAAAACCTATTAGCACCCGCTGTTACGTCAACCGATATCATTTGTACCACACCAGGGAGTATCACTGTTACAGGAGTCCCTAACGGTTATGAATATAGTTTAGATGGGACGACTTATCAAAGCAGCAATGTCTTTTCAATTACCGCTGCGGGCACTTATACGGCTTATATTAGACAAACAGGAGTTGCCACAAATCCATGTATTTTCACAGTACCGAGATATTCAAATTAGAGTTAGAGATTTTACAGTTTCTACGATAATTACCCAACCCCTTTGTAATGGGGATTTAGGGAACATACAATTGGCCGCTAATGATGTTGAGCCACAATATTTCTTTTCGATATATCAAGGCGCAACCTTAGTGAACAGTGTTGGTCCTATAACCGAGAACAATTATACTTTTGGGAATTTAAACCCAGGCACTTATACCGTAAATGTAGGGACGGAAGATGGCTGTACTTTTACAGACGATGTTGAAATTATTGAGCCGCCTTTATTAACTGCGACGTCTGCTCTTACCATTCCATTAACGTGTAACGATGGAGAGATTACGGTTTATCCAGTAGGAGGTACGGCCCCTTATTTTTACTTTGTCAATAGTACGACAGATTTTCAAACGGTACCGAGAAATAGTAGTTACAGCAGCAGGTGTTTATGACATTACTGTAGTGGATTCTAATAACTGTGTAGCGACCACTTCTATTACAGTATCAGCTACACCGGCACCAGGAGTATACTGTAAGCAGTACAGATATTTTATGTTCAGACACACCCGATAGTGGCAGCATCACTATTAATGTGACCAATGCGAACGGAAATAGTTTAGCTTATAGTATAGATGGGGGAACAACTTTTTCAAATAGCCCTGTTTTTACGGGTCTTACCGCAGGTAATTATGATGTAGTAGTAGAATATACTTTGGGAAGTAGTGCCGCTTGTACTACGGTCCCTCAAACGATCACCATCGCTGGCGCGAGCCCAATAACGGGGACTGCGACATTAACGACGCCTTATACTTGTACAACTAATGGTACAATTACCGTTACAGGTGTCTCTCGGAGGATTATCGCCTTATAGTTATAGTATTGATGGGGTGACCTTTCAAGGCAGTAATACCTTTACCGGGTTAACAGCTGGTACGTATACCATTACTGTGCAAGATGCAAATAGTTGTACGGCAATTGTAGGAACAATCACCATAGACCCCTTAGATCCTCCAACAGATTTAACCTTTAGTAGCACGGCCTTAACGTGTCCTTCGAACACCTCAGATGTGACTTTGACAGCCACAGGAGGTAGCCCAACATTAGAATACCAAATTATAGCACCGGCAGGAGCTGCAACGCCTTACCAAAGCTCAAATGTTTTCACAGGTCTTGCACCAGGGACCTATACGTTTCAGGTGAATGATGGGAATGCTTGTACGTATAGCGAGTCTTATACTATAACGGCATTACCAGCCTTAACGGTCGTGGGTCAAACCCTAAATGACATTACTTGTTTTGGAGATTTAGATGGTTCTGTTGAATTTACAGTTTCAGGATCTACAGGATTTACTTATACGGTAAATGGAGGAACCAGTACAGCAGGGACCTCACCGAAGTTTTAACAGGATTAGGTGCCGGCACTTACACTATTGTAGTTACCGATACGGCTACCAATTGTGATGCGACTACTACATTAACAGTAAATGCACCGGCAGCAGCCTTAGCAGTAACAACAACCGCGAGCCCAATCACTTGTTCGGCCAACGGAAGTGTTGTTATTAACGCCACAGGAGGATGGGGCAGTTATATGTACAGTCTAACGTTACCGGATAGTAGCACCATACCAGCGCAAAGCAGTAATACTTTTACGAATTTAACCCAAGCAGGGACTTATACGGCAACCGTTGTAGATGCGAATGGTTGTACAGAGACAGATACGTTTGATTTAATACCACCACCAGCGCTATCAGCGTCTATAGATACCACATCAGACTTATGTTATGATGCTACTAATGGAGCAACCATTGAGGTTACAGCCTCAGGGGGTGTAACACCTTATGAATACAATATTAATGGCAGCGCCTTTCAAACGAGTAATATTTTTACGAATGTTGTACCAGGAAACTATACAATAATAGTAAGAGATGCTTACGGCTGTGAAGTGACTTTAGCGACGCAAACCATAGAGCCGCAGTTAACTCTAAGTACCGTATTAACGAAAGATTTAGATTGTACGGCGACACCGGATGCGGTGATCACAGGAACCACTTCAGGAGGGTATGCGCCTTATACTTATGAAGTAGATGTAAATGGAGGGGGGTATACAACATTTGTACCAGGCAGTTCACCATTTACTTACACCACAAGTACGGCAGGGACGTACCAGTTTCAAGTAACAGATGCTCAGGGTTGTATAGCAGAGTCAGGAATCACGACTATTGCACCAATCACGAATCCAACAGCCACAGCGACTTCGGTAGATCCTTTATGTTTTAATGGGACTAATGGGGAAGTACAATTATTTGGATCAGGAGGTTCAGGCGGTTATACTTTTAGTTTTGATGGCAGTGGGTTTACAAGCCAGTCGTTATACACAAATTTAAGTGCTACTGTTTCTTATACGTATCAAGTACAAGATAGTAATGCGTGTTTATCACCTGTGTATACTATTACTTTAAATAACCCAACAGAGGTAGAGGCTTCCGCGTCTATCCCTGCTAATACGACCTGTAGTGCTACCACTGTTATTACAGTAACGGCTACTGGTGGTACGGGAAGTTATGGCTATAGTTTTGAAGGCGGCGCTTATTCTAGTACGTCGACTTATACAGTAACTAATACAACTACAACACAAACCATTACCTATTCAGTAAGAGATGCTAATGGTTGTATAGATACAGAAACGATAGATATTCCGCCTTACGATCCAGTAACTGGCATGAGTTTTTCAGATTCGAATGTGATTACTTGTAATGACACCACAACAGATGTTACAGTAACGCCTACAGGAGGCGTGGCACCCTTTGGGTTTGTAATTACTGCTCCAGGAGCAGCTACGGGTAATACCACTGGTGCTACTACAGGTGTTTTCACAGGATTGACCCCAGGGAATTATACCTTTGAGATTACAGATGCTAATGGTTGTACCATTAGTGCCTCTCATAGTATTGCACCAGCAACAAACATTGTAGTTTCCGGCACAGGTAGTGATGAAGTATGTTTTGGAGCAGCAGATGGCCAGGCTATTTTCACGATCACCGATGTGAGTAGTCCTGGGAATTATACATTTAGTATTGCACCCGCTTCAGGCACAGCCACTCAAGCAGGAGATGTGGTTACTGTTACCAGTCTAGCAGGAGGAACCTATACGATTAATATTACAGATATAACAACAGGTTGTGTAGATTCAGCGTCAGTGACTATTACTGCAGCCACACAAATTACCTTTACCGCCTCGGCAACCAATGTAAACTGTAATAACCCAATTTCAACAATTAGTTTCCCAACCTTATCAGGAGGAACTCCAGGATATACCTATGCTTATGTTACTTCCGGCAGTCCAGCTCCAGCGCTAGGGGCTTATAGTAACAGTACCACAGTAGACACCTCTGTTCTAGGATTAACTATAGATGTGTATGTAAAAGACACTAACGACTGTGTGGTTATGACCCCACTAAGTATTATTAGCGATCCTACACCAACAGTGACCCTTAGTGTTGATAACCAATGTACGGCGTCCGGTAGCAATTATACCATTACCGCTTCCGGAGGTTCAGGAGTAGCACCATATACCTATAGTATAGATGGCACTAATTTTCAATCAAGTGGTACATTTACCGTAGCGGCAGGAACGTATACGGTGACGGTTAGAGATGCCAATGGCTGTACAGCAGTGAGCAATACGGTAACCGTTAGTCCTCAGTTGACCTTAAATACTGTTATTACTAAAGATTTAGATTGTACAGCATCCCCGGATGCCATTATAACAGGAACCATTAACGGAGGTTTAGCACCATTTACCTACTCCGTATCAATAAATAGTGGAGCCTATACTGCTCAGGGAGCGACAGGTTCTCCATTTACTTATAATACATCAAGTGCAGGAACCTACCAGTTTCAAGTTACCGATGCCAATGGATGTACTGCAGAATCGGCTGTAAATACAATAGTTGCTCTAGTTCCAGTAACCACGGCAAATACCTTTGTAGAGCCAACTTGTAATGGCGATACCAATGGCTCTATAACATTAACAGCTACAGCTGGCGAAGCGCCTTTTACTTACAGTATAGATGGCGGTACTACTTTTGTATCCTCTAATGTATTTGGAGGCTTAAGTGCAGGCACTTATAACTATGTAGTAAGAGATAATAAACAATGTGAGGATTCGGAAGTATTACTCTAACAGATCCAGCCCCTATTAGCGTTACCATAGTAAGAAATGCAATACAATGTAATGCCAATATACCGGGTAGTTTAGATATTACTATTGATTCAGGTGGCGTGGCCCCTTATACTTATAGTTTATACGATAATACAAACACTCAAGTAGGAGCTAGCGTTACAACAGCCTCGACCACACATACGTTCTCCTGGTTTATCTTTTGGAGATTACTACGTGACTATAGTTGACGCTAATGGTTGTGATTATAGAAGTAGTGTACAACGTATAGAGACACCACCAAATATTAGTTTAACGAGTAATACCAGTACAGGAACTTGTGCCACAGGAGCAGAAGTTACTATTGATGTTGTTACTGGAGCACCTAATTTCACGTATTCTATATTTGGACAACCCCTAACGGCAGTTGGACCAACACCAGCGACATCTCACACTTTTACGGGATTAGAGCATGGTACGACGTATTTGTTTCAGGTTGAAGATGCAGGAAATTGTTTTTCAGTAATTGAAGTCACGACACCAACAATATCAGCGATCAATATTTCAGCTTTAACAACAACAGATGTTGCTTGTAATGGCGATAGTACAGGAGCGGTTGATTTTACGGTCTCAGATTATGATGCCTCAGTAACCGCATTATATTATGAAGTTCGCGATCAATTAACGAACCTTCCAATAGCACCACCAGTAAACGGCACGTTTGTAGGTTTAACAGGCGCTCCTGCCAGTGGAACTATCACAGGATTAGCAGCTGGTAATTATACATTGTTTGTAGAAGAGACCAATGGTACTTTATGTTCGGCCTCACAGGCTTTCCAAATTACAGAACCTATTCAAGCGCTTAGTGCTTCGGTTACCGATAATGTGAATGCGAATTGTAATACCGGAGCTCAAGTGACTATTACAGCAACAGGAGGCACAGGCCCTTATCAATACGCTTATGCGCCTTCACCTACTGTACCAACAGTTTTCAATGGCAATAATGTTCTTAATTTAGACCCTGCTATAGCGACCAATTGGGACATTATCGTTAGAGACGCTAATGGATGTGAATTCCCACTTTCGGTAATAATTGCAGAAGATGCAGTACCAACAATAGATCCAGTAGCTTCACAATGTTATGTGGGATCCCCTTTAAATGTTACCCTATCAGGGACGACTTATAATGGAACGGCTACTTATAGTACAGGAGGTCCATTTCAAACCAGTCCAAACTTTACAATAACAACACCAGGGACTTATACCTTTAGCATCCGAGACGATAATGGATGTGTGGCAACAACACCTTATGTTGTTAATGACCAACTGATATTAAGTGCAGCTTTAACTAAGGATTTAGATTGTACAGCAAGCCCTGATGCTACTATTACATTAACAGCAACAGGCGGAGATTCTTCGTATACGTATGAAGTGTCGACCGATGGTGGTGCGACCTATAGCCCAATGGGTTCTAATGTGTATACCGCTACTACTGCGGGTACCTACACTTTTAGAGTGACAGATGGTGCTGGATGTGAAGACATAACAACATATGTTCTAGATCCAATAGAAGCCATTGTATTTACCACCACTGAAACTAACGTTAGTTGTAATGGCGGAAGTGATGGTAGTATTACTGTAAATGTCACTGGTGGCGTTGGACCTTTCCAATACCAATTGGATAGCGGCGCTTTACAAAACTCAAATGTATTTACAGGCTTGTCACAAGGGACGACCTATATTATAACTGTTACCGATGCTAAATCATGTACCCTAGCAAGTGCACCAATAACCATAAGTGAACCAACCGTATTAACGGCTTCAGAGACATTATCTGTAAATACAACTTGTGATGTAGAGACGATCATCACGGTATTAGGACAAGATGGAACGCCTACAGGCAGTGGTACTGGTTACTATTATAATTTTAATGGTACAGGGTTTACCACTACCAATACCTACACGGTTAATAATAATGGCAGCATTCAAACGGTTAATTATATTGTTAGAGATGCTAATGGTTGTGAAGTAACAGGTTCAGTAAACGTAGATCCATTAGATCCACCTACAGACTTAGACTTTAGTGCCACAGCAATCACCTGTTTAGTGACTACTAGTGATGTGACTTTAACAGCAACCAATGGTGTTGCCCCGTTAAGTTATGAAATTCTATCACCAGCCAGTGCAATAACAAGTAATACAACAGGTGTTTTCACAGGCTTACCAGCAGACGATTATATGTTCCAAGTTACCGATGGTAATGGGTGTACTTATCAAGAGTTATATACTGTTGCAGACGTTGAAAATATTGCAGTTACTGGTGCATTAATTAGCGATGTGACATGTAATCCAGGGGCGAATGGGGAAGTTTTATTTACTATTTCCAACTTTGCAGGTACTTATAGTTATTCTATAAATGGCGCTCCAACAGTAACAGGGCAATCAAGTCCAACAGTGACGGTCTCAGGATTAACAGGACCAAGCACGCAGACGATATTGGTTACCGATGAAACTACTGGTTGTAGCGCGACAACCTCTGTAGATGTTTCACAACCAGCAGCCTTAGGATTAACATTAGATACCAATATTAATGCGACCTGTAATATGGGCGCTCAAGTAAGTGTTACGGCTTCGGAGGTATTACTCCATATGCATACTCTTTTGTAGTAAGCGGTAGTCCAGCAGGACCTTACTCGTCTTCTAATTCAGCAGTTTTAGATCCAGCCATATCAACGACTTGGGATGTGTATGTTCAAGATGGCAACAGTTGTGTTATTAGCACACCACTGACCATCACTATAGCTACAGACCCTATTCCTTCAGGGCTTACCATATCAGGATTAAGTCAATGTCCAAGTGCTACCAACGATTATACCTTTACAGTAAATGTTGGCAGTGGTGTATCGCCTTACGAATATAGTATAGGTAGTGGGTTCCAAAGCAGTCCAACCTTTACAGTAAATGCCTCAGGCAGCTATATTGTCACGGTAAGAGATGCCAATGGGTGTACTAATACAGTACCTGTTGATATTTTACCAGCATTACAATTTTCAGCAGACATCACGACTTTACCAAGCTGTTCTAATGATGACGGGGAAATTACGGTAACTGGATCAGGAGGTTCACGGTACTTATAGTTATTCTATAAGTCCAAATACAGGAATTACCTTTTCAAGTGATGTGTTTTCAAATGTGCCATCAGGTACGTTTACTGTAACGATGACCGATACGAATACCTTGTGTAGCGAAAACATTAGCTTAACATTAGGTGCTGCGACACCAGTAACTTTTACCACCTCGGTAGAGGATGTTAGTTGTAATGGCGGTAGTGACGGTGTGATTACGGTTACTTTACCAGCGAGCAATGATAACCCAGTGTACACTTATGAGATTATAGCTCCTATAGTTGTAGGACCACAGAATTCTAATGTTTTTGCAGGTTTATCAGCCAATACGTATACCGTACAAGTGAATTCAGGCAGAGGGTGTTTCTTAACACAAGCTGTAGTGATAGGAGAACCAACAGTTTTAGGCGTTTCAGCAACAGCAACAGATTTTGCTTGTGCAGCAAATAATTCAGTGAATAGCTCTACCATAACGATCACAGAAACAGGCGGAACAGCCGCTTATAGTTATAGTATTAACGGGACTAATTATTTCACGACCAATACTTTTGATATCATCGATACCGGAAGTGTACAAAACATTACCGTTTATGTACAAGATGCCAATGGCTGTATTGCAACAAATACTGTTAGCATAAATCCTTTACCGTAAATAATTGATGCTACAGTAGCGATTAATGCCCCTATTGATTGTAATACTTCAGGAGAAGTAATAATTACAGTTACCGGAGGTTCAGGTAATTTTACTTACCAGATGTTACCAAATGGAGCACCACAAGTCCCTAACATCTTTACAATCACAGCTCCTGGTACTTATTATTTCCAGGTAAACGATTTAGATACGGGTTGTACTTTTGCAACAGCGCCTTTTACCGTGGCTCCTTTTGATAACACAGATGTAGTGGCAACAGCGACGACACCCGTGACGTGTTTTGGAGATACCAATGGCGTCTTAGAAATCAATGTAAGTGGTTATACAGGGAACTACACTTATGAAGTATTTGATGATTCAGGCGCTTCAGTAGGCGGTGTGGTTGCGGCTAACACAGCTACAAACCCACAAGTGATTACAGGCTTATCAGGCGGTAATTATACCGTAGAGGTTGTAGAAACCGACAGTCCGTTTTGTACCACAACGACCAATACGGTTACTATTGGTTCACCAGCGAGTCCTTTAAATGTCGTGGCTACAGAAACCTCAAACGTGACCTGTACCAATAATCAAGGCACTATTAATGCGGTTGCCAGTGGCGGTTGGGGCAGTTATGAATATGAATTAACAGGAACAGCTACAGTTGCGTATTCTACAAATGGTATTTTCACCGATTTAGCAGCAGGTAGCTACACGGTAAATGTTAGAGATGCATCAGGTTGTATTGCCTCAGATACTGTTATCCTAACAGCACCAACACCAATAACAGCACCAGATCCGATGAATACGACCCTCTCTTGTTTTGGAGATCAAAATGGAGTGATCACAGTCTCAGGAGTCTCAGGCGGACAGGGAGGTAACTATACTTACATTCTTAATACCACTTCACCAGTACCGAGCGCTTCAGGGCCTCAGTCTTCGCCTGTATTTGGAGGCTTAGGCGCAGGCACGTATAGTGTTAGTGTTACTGATGGGTATAATTGTATTTGGACTTCGTCACCTATAGACATATTCCAACCCACACCGGTTGATGCTAATTTAATAATGGATACAAGACAAACCTGTTCAACACCAACGGCAACGTTAGTATTGGATGCTAATGGGGGTACAGGACCTTATACTTATAGTGATGATATTACGTTCACCACAGCGTCAGCACCATTTGCATCCTCAGTCACCATTTCAGTGCCTGTTGGAACCTATTCCTATTATATTCAAGATGCTAATGGTTGTATCTCTAGTGTATCGAATGATATTATTATAGAGCCAATACCTGCATTAACGGTTGATTTAAGTGAGAGTAGTACGGTGATTGGTTGTTTTGGCGACGATACAGGAATTATAGAGGCAACAGCTCAAGGTGGTTTAGGGAATTATGTATATACCTTAGAGGATACGATGGGTAATACCATTGCTGCGACTCAAAGTAGTCCAGGTGTCTTTACAGGCCTCTTTTCCGGTGATTACGTTGTTTATGTATCCGGAGCAGGTAATTGTGAAGTGAGAGAACCAATCACAATCACACAAGAACCAACAGCAGCTCTTGTAGCGACACCAAATACACAAAACATCACTTGTGCAGGAAGTAACAATGGATTCTTTGAAATCACTTCAGTAACTGGAGGAACAGGTATTATTAAATATGCTATTTCACCACAACTCAATCAATTTTTTGATATAGGAGTTGTTCAAAACGATCTTTCAGCAGGATACTATGAAGTTTATGTCATAGACGCCAACGGTTGTTCATTCTTTTTAGACTTCACAATATCAGAACCAGCAATATTAGCACCTGTTATTGATGAGAGCTCTGTTCAAGAGGTTGATTGTAATGGAGATGCAGACGGAGCGTTTACTTTAAATATTACAGGAGGTACGCTACCATACAGTTGGAGTTTAGATGATTATAATGCTCCAGTCTATACCCAAGGCACTGCGACGCAAACCCAGGTTGTTTTCGCAAATTTAAGTAGCGGAGTGCATACTGTTTATATTCGCGATGCTCAAGGATGTGAAGCAGAAGTTAGCAGAACCTTTAATTCGGTAACCATAAATCCGAAGCCCTTGTCGATTATAATTGCGACAATAATGCACCCGGTAATACCGTTACGGTTATTGTCGATGATAGTGTTGCAAACTCAGGATTAGAGTATTCTATAGATGATGGAGCTACTTGGCAATTGGATAATGTGTTTACCAATGTACTTCCAGGACTTGATTATTTTATAACTGTAAGCCACCCTAATGGCTGTAGTCAATCTACAGAAACCTTTGATATTTTAGGTTTCGACACCTTAACCTTAAGCTTAAGTCAAGGCGGGTTAAACGAGATTTTAGCAGCGGCCAATGGTGGAGCGGCACCCTATGAATTCACCTTAAATGGAGAAAATTATGGTAGTACGAGTAGCTTTATTATTTATGCCACTGGACTCTACACTGTAACGGTTACCGATAGTAATGGTTGTACAGCAGAGGCAGAAATACCAATGGAGTTTATAGACGTGTGTATACCAAACTATTTCACACCAAACGGTGATGGTGTTGCCGATGGTTGGGGCCCAGGGTGTGCAGACATCTACAGAAATCTAGAAGTAGACATCTTCGATAGATATGGTCGTCAAGTAGCGGTCTTACGCGTAGGAGAATACTGGGATGGTAAGTATGAAGACAAAGAATTACCTTCTCGGAGATTACTGGTATGTAGTTAAATTAAATAGTTCAGAAAACGAGCGTGATTTTGTCGGTCATTTCACACTATATAGATAATTGTAACCCATAGGGCGGTTATCTTTAAAAAAAATAATCCAAATGAAAAAACTAATAGCATATATCTTTCTACTGGCATTACTAAAAGGGTATGCTCAGGAATTAAATTTACCAGTTTGGACACAATATTTAGCAGATAACGATTTTGTGATCTCACCCACTTATGCGGGTATTGGTGATAATTTAAGAATACGCGCCAATGGATTAACCCAATGGGTGGGTGTCAAGGATGCGCCGAGATAACCAATCATTGTATGCCGATTTTAGAATCGCAGACCGTTCGGGTATTGGCTTATCGTTATACAACGATAAGAATGGAAACACGCGTCAAAAAGGGGTGAAATTCTCGTTTGCACAGCATCTCATTTTAGATTACAAAACCAAACAGTACTTGTCTTTAGGACTGTCTTATAACCTGAATAGTTTTAAAATAGACATTAATAACTTTGAGGGTACCGATGAAATGCCCTTTGTAGACCCTAGTATCGTTGATGACCGGTCGATATCCAACCACAACTTTGATGTGGGGGCACTCTACCGCTACAAAGACTATTATTTAAGTTTAAATGCGAGTAACATTTTACCAAAAGACATTGATAATTTTACAGGCATAGAGCCTAGTTTACTATTAAACTTCCAAGCATACACTGGTTATGTGATTAAGAGTAAGAATAATAAATACGTTCAATTTGAGCCTTCTGCTTATTTTCAATTATATAATAGTGATGGTCGATCGAGTACAGACATTAACTTTAAATACCGAAAATTTAGTAGGAATGAGAATTATTACTGGATAGGTGCCTCGTATCGTTTCCTTAATGATCAGTTTTTCGAACCTTTAAATCTAGGTCCTATGGCAGGGATCATGCAAAATAAATTTTATTTTGCATACTCATATCAAATGACCATGAATGATTTATCAGGTTATAATTCGGGAACCCACATGATTACCATTGGTATCGATTTCCTACAAGGCATGAGTAACTGTCCATGTACAAAATCAACGGTAAGACATTAGAAAATTTTATGTCTGTGTATTATTGTATCTTAGCAAACTAATTAATAAGTGAAAACTTAAAAACCACACTTTTTACTCTATAGCCCCAATAAAGTAAGAGGTAATTATTAAATATAATACTTAATGAAAAACCCTACTTATACTAAACTAATCATTTCGCTCTTTTTTTTTTTAGAAACTCACTTAAAAAAAATAGTTCCTTTTTTATTTTCAATTTTAAGGAATTCAAAAAAGTTAACGCTTTCAAACTACCTTTTAAAACAAAGAAGTATAGCTTATAAGTGCGTCCTGTTTTTTATATTATTGGCTAGTACAAATGCCTTTAGTCAACTCGCTGTGCCTTTTTCTCCTAGATTAGATGGTGGAAACATCAAGGTAAAAGGAGATATTGTATTTATAGGAAACAGTATCATTGCTGGAGCAGGCTATACCTTACCTTATAATGGCAATGCCAATAACAATAATACCGAAGGGATTTATATCAATGTTGAAAGTGGTGGAGACCCTTCAATCTTTAGTTCAAGTAGTGCAGGATTATCTATTTCTAGTTCTTGTAAACAGATTGTGTATGCGGGTTTGTATTGGGCATCTGTATATCCCTACGAAGAAAGTACTAACTCCGGAACACAGTTTGACGGGACACCAAGATTTGAGGATTGGAATGAAATAAAATTTAAACTGCCAACAGGTGGTTTTATTGATTTAGTAGCAGATGATAATGTAGACCCAGTTGGCGAAGAAGATGATATTATTTTTGATGGTTTTCAATATTATGGACCAAGTCCTCAACAATCTTTTAAAGACTCTCCCATCATTTGTTATAAGAATGTCACAAACTTGTTACAAGGTTTAGGTGATGCGAATGGAGACTATACGGTTGCTAACCTTAGAGCTGCAAGAGGCAGAAGAACAGGTGGTTGCTCTGCAGGTTGGACGCTTGTTGTTATTTATGAGGACCCGACACTTCCAAGTAAATATATTACAACATATGATGGTTATGCTGGTGTACAAGGTTCAACTGTTTTAGACATTCCTGTTTACGGGTATCAAACGCTGCCTGTCCCTTTTCCTGTAAAGGCAAATATTGGAGTTGGAGCCTTAGAAGGCGATTTAGGAATTAGAGGTGACTCTTTTCGGTTTAAAGCGACCACTAGTCCAGGAGCCAATTATACGGCATTAAGTGATGCAGTAAATCCAGCAAACAACTTTTTTAATTCAAATATTAGTTTGAATGGTGTTCAAAACACCAATAGAAATCCGGCCAGTCTAAACACCTTAGGGCTAGATATTAATAATGTTTTAGTGCCCAATCCCTCGAATACGGTTATTCCAAATAACTCTAGTTCGGAGATTTAAGATTGACTACAAGCGGCGATGGTTATGGTGCATTTGTTGCTT